>NZ_CP012737.1:0-3952635 GCF_002407505.1 Pseudoalteromonas sp. 1_2015MBL_MicDiv
TCAACAATTTTATAAAAATCAATCTTTTACTTGTGGATAAAGTGTCTTCATAATACGCGGCCTTGGGCCACTTATTTGGCTATTTTGACGCAATAAATGCATGATTTTTAATCATTAATGATGTGCGGGAATAAAAATTATATCTCTGGGAGTTTAACTGTGTATCTGTCGGTTTGGCAAAGTTGTTTATATGTATTGCAAGATGAATTGCCTTCGCAGCAGTTCAGTATGTGGGTAAGACCACTTCAAGCAGAAAGTACCGAAGATACCTTGACGATTTATGCACCTAATCGCTTTGTGCTTGATTGGGTGAGAGAAAAGTACCTCAATAGAATTAACGAACTATTAGTAGAAATTTGTGGTGTTGAAGCACCAGAGCTGCGTTTTGATGTAGGAAGTAAACCTTTATTAAACGCTCAAGCTGCACCGGTTGCAGAAACACAATCTGCGCCAAGCGCACACGCTTCAACAAAACAGCAACCTCGTGAGCAAAAGCCGATGGTTGAGCCTGCACCTAAATCAGGTTACAAATCTAATATTAAAGAGAACTATACCTTTGATAGCTTTGTTGAAGGTAAATCAAACCAATTAGCAAAAGCTGCGGCCACACAGGTTGCCGACAATCCTGGTTCTGCTTTTAACCCTGTATTTATATACGGTGGTACTGGTTTAGGTAAAACTCACTTATTACATGCAGTAGGCAATGGCATTATGGCAAATAAGCCAGACGCTAAAATTGTTTATATGCATTCAGAACGCTTTGTTCAAGACATGGTAAAAGCACTACAAAATAACGCAATTGAAGAGTTCAAACGTTATTATCGCAGTGTTGATGCATTAATGATTGATGACATTCAATTTTTTGCTAACAAAGAGCGCTCCCAAGAAGAGTTCTTCCATACCTTTAATGCATTGCTTGAAGGTAACCAACAAATTATTTTAACCTCTGACCGTTATCCTAAAGAGATTGAAGGCGTTGAAGACCGCCTTAAATCACGTTTTGGTTGGGGTTTAACTATCGCGATTGAGCCACCAGAGCTTGAAACACGCGTTGCTATTTTGATGAAAAAAGCACAGCAAAGTAAAATTAATTTACCACACGAAGTTGCTTTTTTTATTGCTAAAAAGTTACGCTCAAATGTGCGTGAATTAGAAGGTGCACTTAACCGTGTAATCGCCAATGCTAACTTTACCGGTCGTCCAATTTCGATCGATTTTGTAAAAGAAGCACTGCGCGATTTACTTGCTTTGCAAGACAAACTGGTTACGATTGATAATATTCAGCGCACCGTAGCAGAGTACTATCGAATTCGTGTATCAGATCTGTTGTCTAAGCGCCGCAGTCGCTCTATAGCAAGGCCTCGCCAAGTTGCTATGGCATTATCTAAAGAATTAACTAATCACAGCTTACCTGAGATTGGTGACGCATTTGGTGGACGCGATCATACGACCGTATTGCACGCATGTCGTAAGATAAAATCACTACGTGACGAAAGCCACGAAATTAAAGAAGATTATCAAAACTTAATAAGAACATTGTCATCTTAGGGCTGACTTTATTATGCAAATAACAATATCAAGACAACAATTTTTAAAGCCATTGGTGCAAGTGTCAGGTGCAATAGAGCGCAAACACACACTACCAATTTTATCTAACGTTTTGTTAGTGGTAGAAAACGGACAACTTTCAATGACAGGTACAGACCTTGAAATTGAATTAGTTTCTGGCGTATTTGTAGGTGACGATATTGCCGATACAAAACTAACGTTACCCGCTAAAAAGTTACTCGATATTTGTAAAAGTCTACCAGACGGTTCAGACATTACTTTAAGCTTGCAAGAGCATCAATTACTTTTAACCAGTGGTAAAAGCCGTTTTTCATTAACGACATTATCTGCTGATGATTTTCCTAATCTAGAAGAGTGGGACGGAGAGGTTGAATTTCAACTAACTCGTTTAGAGCTTCGTAAGTTACTCGAAAGCACGCATTTCTCGATGGCGAATCAAGACGTACGTTATTATTTAAATGGTATGTCGTTTGAAGTAGATAATACTGATATAAAAACAGTCGCAACAGATGGCCACCGTTTAGCGATTGCGCAAAAACAGTTATCGCAATCGCTTAATACTCAGCGTCAATTAATTATACCTCGTAAAGGCGTGCAAGAAATAATGCGCCTTATGGTCGCTGATGACGAGTTAGTAACAATTCAATTTGGCGCTAATCATATCCGTATTATCGATTTAGAGTTTACATTTACAAGTAAGCTAGTTGATGGACGTTTTCCAGATTACCGTCGTGTATTACCGCGTGGTGGCGACAAAGTTATTACAGCTAACCGTGAATGGCTACGTAATGCATTTCAACGTGTGTCTATTTTATCTAATGAAAAGTTTCGTGGTGTACGCTTAAACTTATCAAACGGTTTATTAAAAATTACGGCTAATAATCCAGAGCAAGAACAAGCGGAAGAGGTTGTTGAAGTAAGTTACCAAGGCGCGGATCTAGAAATAGGCTTTAACGTGTCTTACGTATTAGATGTACTAAACACATTAAAAACAGAAGACGTACTATTTACATTAGCCGACTCAAACAGCAGTGCATTAATTGAAGGTGCAGGCGATGAAGAAGCAATGTACGTTGTTATGCCTATGCGTTTATAAGACTATAAATACACAATGAGCTTAAGTCATTTGAGCCTCAAATATTTTCGTAATATTGAGGCGCTGACGCTAGAACCAGTTAACGGCGTTAATATAATATATGGTGAAAATGGCAGCGGAAAAACCAGCCTTTTAGAGGCTATTTATTACCTTTCTCACGGCAAATCTTTTCGTACTCCAAAACACAAAAGTATTATCGCGCATCAGCAAGAGCAGTTTGTAATTCACGGGCGCAAAACAATACACGACTTATCTATTCCAATTGGTATTAGTAAAACCAAAACGGGTGAAACTAATTTAAAAATTCAAGGTAAGGCGAGCCGTAAAATATCAGAACTTGCTCAACTTATGCCGGTACAAATTATTACACCAGAGAGCTATTCTTTATTTTTTGGCGGGCCAAAAGAGCGCAGAAAGTTTTTAGATTTAGGTTTGTTCCACGTGGAACATGAGTTCTTTTTTTTGTGGCAATCGTTTAATAAAGTACTTAAACAGCGTAATGCGTTGTTAAAAACTAAGCCAAAGAATTATTTTGACCAAATTAAGTTTTGGGACAAAGAATTTGTTAGACTGGCTGAAGAAATAAATAAATTAAGATTGGCGTATATAAGTAGGTTTAAGCAGCAGTTTTTTGATAAAATGTGTGCAGAATTAACGCTTGTACGCGATTTAGAAATGACCTTTAATGCAGGTTGGAAAGAGACTGAATCTCTTGCAGATGCGTTAGAGCAAAACTTTGAGCGAGATGCTCGCCAAGGGTTTACAAGTAAAGGGCCTCATAAGGCCGACTTTAGTTTTAGTGTCGCTGGCAACAGTGTGGAGAATACATTCTCACGCGGTCAATTGAAGTTATTACTATATGCGTTAAAAGTTACGCAAAATAGCTTAATTGAGTCAGAGACAGATAAGCAATCTATATTGCTAATAGATGATCTACCTTCAGAGTTAGGCGAAGATACAAAAGAGAAAGTGGGACAATTACTTGCTCACTGCAGTTCTCAAATTTTTATCTCTTCAATTTTATCTGAAAGTATTTCTGCTGTGGTGGAACCCATGCAACGAGAACTACAAATGTTCCACGTGAAACATGGCAACCTAATAACAAGATAAGTGGGATTAACCATGTCTGAGAATTATGACTCGTCGAGTATTAAAGTACTTAAAGGATTAGACGCAGTAAGAAAGCGTCCTGGAATGTATATTGGGGACACCGATGATGGCACAGGCTTACACCACATGGTGTTTGAGGTCGTTGATAACTCTATCGATGAAGCCCTAGCAGGTCATTGTGATGATATTTATGTAACTATTCACTTAGACGGTTCTGTCTCAGTACGAGATAACGGCCGTGGTATCCCAACTTCTATCCATGAAGAAGAAGGCGTATCAGCAGCCGAAGTTATTATGACGGTACTTCATGCTGGTGGTAAGTTTGATGATAACTCTTATAAAGTATCGGGTGGCTTACACGGTGTTGGTGTTTCTGTTGTAAATGCACTTTCAGAAAAACTAAAACTTACCGTTCGCCGTGAAGGTAAACTACACGAGCAGTTTTACACTATGGGCGTTCCCGATGCACCTTTAGCTGTTATTGGTGACTCAGAAACGACTGGTACAGAACTGCGTTTTTGGCCAAGTGGTGAAACATTCACAAATTTAGATTTTCATTACGAAATTTTAGCTAAGCGTTTACGCGAGCTTTCATTCCTAAATTCAGGTGTGAGCATCATTTTAAATGATGAACGTGAAGAAAATAAATCTGACCACTTTAAATACGAAGGCGGTATTCAAGCTTTCGTAGAATACTTAAACCGTAATAAAACACCTATACATAAAGGTGTATTCCATTTTACTCATGAACGTGAAGAAGATGGTATTAGCGTTGAAGTATCAATGCAGTGGAATGATGCATACCAAGAAAACATTTACTGTTTTACAAATAATATTCCACAACGTGATGGTGGTACTCATTTAGCCGGTTTTAGATCTGCGCTAACACGTACGCTTAACAACTACATGGAAAAAGAAGGCTTTAACAAAAAAGCTAAAACAACCAGTAATGCGACCGGTGATGATGCCCGCGAAGGTTTAACGGCTGTTGTTAGTGTTAAAGTTCCTGATCCTAAGTTCTCATCGCAAACAAAAGATAAGCTCGTTTCAAGCGAAGTTAAATCTGCGGTTGAGCAAGCAATGGCTGAAAAGTTCACTGAGTTTTTATTAGAAAACCCAGTAGATGCCAAAATTGTTGTTGGTAAAATCATTGATGCATCTCGTGCACGTGAAGCGGCGCGTAAAGCCCGTGAAATGACACGACGTAAAGGTGCAATGGACTTAGCTGGCTTGCCGGGTAAGCTAGCTGATTGCCAAGAAAAAGACCCAGCCCAATCTGAACTATATATAGTGGAAGGGGACTCTGCTGGCGGATCAGCCAAGCAGGGACGTAACCGTAAAAACCAAGCTATTCTTCCGCTTAAGGGTAAAATCTTAAACGTAGAAAAAGCACGTTTTGACAAGATGTTATCTTCGCAAGAAGTAGCAACGCTAATTACTGCATTAGGTTGTGGTATTGGACGTGACGAATATAACCCTGAAAAATTACGTTACCATCGTATCATTATCATGACCGATGCGGACGTGGATGGTTCTCACATTCGTACGTTACTACTAACATTCTTCTATCGTCAAATGCCTGAAATTGTAGAACGCGGCTATATTTATATTGCTCAGCCACCACTTTACAAAGTGAAAAAGGGTAAGCAAGAGCGTTATATTAAAGATGATCCAGCATTAGTTGAATACTTAACATCGCTTGCGCTTAATAATGCGGCTTTATATACAAGTGCAGATGCGTCGGCGCTTGAAGGTGAAGCACTAGAGACAATAGTTCATGATTACCAAAACACAGTTAAAGTAATCGAACGCTTAAAACGTAAATACCCAAGTACGGTAATGGAGCGTTTAATTTATCAAAGCGAACTGAAAAAAGAAGACCTTTCAGATGAAGCTAAAGTAATTGAGTGGACTAAAGAGCTAGTAGACGACCTAATAGCACGAGATGAAGATGCGACTATTTTTAATGCTGCAACAGAGCATGATACAGAGCGTAATTTATATTATCCGGTTGTGAATATTCGTCAGCATGGTGTTGATAAATCGCATGTGTTGAGCTATGACTTTATTACCTCACGCGATTACCAACGTATTGCTGTGACTGGTGTTAACATCGCAAATATCATTACAGAAGGCGCTTATATTCAACGTGGAGAGAAAACACTTCCTGTTGATAACTTTGTGGATGCTTTAGAATGGTTGATAGCAGAATCTAAACGTGGTCTATATATTCAGCGTTATAAAGGATTGGGCGAAATGAACCCAAGCCAGCTTTGGGAAACCACAATGGATCCTAGTGCTCGTCGTATGTTACAAGTGACGATCGAAGATGCCGTAGGCGCGGATCAATTATTTGCTACCTTAATGGGTGACCAAGTAGAGCCTCGTCGTGAGTTTATTGAAACTAACGCATTGCGCGTAGTTAACTTAGACGTATAAAAAGAATATTTACACCAAAAAAGGAGCCTGATGGCTCCTTTTTTATTTTCTTCAATTACACAAACTGCTTAAAACCTGAGTGTACACACGGTATACTAAAGGTAATTTTCACGCTACTTCTTAGATAGTAAAAAGCCAAATATGCAAAAATATGACGTAAAAACCTTTCAAGGTTTGATCCTGGCTTTACAGGATTATTGGGCGCAGCAAGGCTGTGTCATTATTCAACCACTTGATATGGAAGTGGGCGCCGGGACATTTCACCCGCAAACATTTTTAAAGTCTATTGGTCCAGAACCAATGTCGAGTGCTTACGTTCAACCGTGTCGTCGTCCTACGGATGGCCGCTACGGTGAAAACCCAAATCGCTTGCAACACTATTACCAATTTCAGGTGGTTTTAAAGCCATCACCAGATAACATCCAAGAGCTTTACTTAGGCTCGTTAGCGGCTATGGGTATCGATACGCTAACTCACGAAGTTCGCTTTGTAGAAGATAACTGGGAATCACCTACGTTAGGTGCGTGGGGCCTAGGTTGGGAAATTTGGTTAAACGGCATGGAAGTAACGCAGTTTACCTACTTTCAACAAGTTGGTGGTATTGAGTGTTCACCTGTAACGGGTGAGATCACTTACGGCCTAGAGCGTTTGGCAATGTACATTCAAGGCGTAGATAGTATTTACGACTTAGTATGGGCAGACGGTCCACTAGGGCGCGTAACCTACGGCGACGTGTTCCATCAAAATGAAGTAGAGCAGTCTACTTACAATTTTGAACACGCAAACGTAGAAGACTTATTTGCTCAGTTTGATAAATGTGAAGCAGAGAGCCAAAAGTTAATTGAAGCAAACTTACCACTACCTGCTTACGAGCAAGTAATGAAAGCATCGCATGCATTTAACTTACTAGACGCACGCCACGCAATTTCGGTAACCGAACGCCAACGTTATATTTTACGCGTTCGTGCGTTATCAAAAGCGTGTGCACAAAGTTACTATGACAAACGCGAAGCGCTTGGTTTCCCGCTGTGTAAGGATAAGTAAGTATGTCAGCACAAAATTTATTAGTAGAAATTGGCACAGAAGAGTTGCCACCAAAAGCACTGCGTAAATTAGCAGAAGCCTTTGCTGCAAACTTAACTGCAGAGCTAGAAACACTAGAATTAGCACACCAAGGCGTAAGCTGGTATGCATCGCCTCGTCGTTTAGGTTTACAAGTAAAAGCGCTTGAAGCTAAGCAACAAGACAAAGAAGTTGAAAAGCGTGGTCCAGCAACTAAAGCCGCATTTGACGGTGACGGTAACCCAACAAAAGCAGCAATGGGTTGGGCACGTGGTTGTGGTATTGAAGTAAAAGATGCACAAACACTCGAAACTGACAAAGGCGCTTGGTTATTGCACATTGCTAAAGTAGCAGGGCAAGAAACTAAAACGCTAATGACAGGTGCAATTACTAAAGCATTGGCTAAACTACCGATTCCTAAACCAATGCGTTGGGGCGCGAATAAAACACAATTTATTCGACCAGTGCACACAGTAACTATTTTGTTTGGTGATGAGCTACTTGAAGGCGAAATTCTTGGTAAGAAAATAACTAACCAGCTTCAGGGTCATCGCTTTCACCACCCAGAAAAAATTAGCATAAACCATGCGGACGACGTTTTTGACGTACTTAAATCTGCTTACGTTATTGCTGATTACGAACAACGTAAAGCGCAAATTCGTGCACAAATAGAAGAGGCTGCAAGCGCAGTTAACGCTGTTGTTGCAATGGATGAAGATTTACTAGAAGAAGTAACATCACTTGTAGAGTGGCCAGTGACTTTAACGGCAACATTTGAAGAAGCATTTTTAGATGTACCGGCCGAAGCGTTAATTTACACCATGAAAGACGATCAAAAATACTTCCCGTTATTAGATCAAAACGGCAAACTTTTAAATAAGTTTTTGTTTGTATCTAACATCGAAAGTAAAGATCCAAGTGTGGTTATTTCTGGTAACGAAAAAGTAGTGCGCCCGCGTTTAGCCGATGCACAGTTCTTCTTTGAAACAGATAAAAAGAAAACCCTAGAAAGCCGATTAGAATCGCTTGATAGCGTATTGTTCCAAAAGCAACTTGGTACGCTTAAAGATAAGTCTGAGCGTATTAGTGAACTTGCGGGTTACATTGCTGAGCAATTAGGTGCTGATAAAGTGTTAGCGCAGCGTGCAGGCTTATTAAGTAAAACAGATCTAATGACTGAAATGGTAATGGAATTTACCGACGTACAAGGTGTAATGGGAATGCATTACGCTCGCCACGATGGTGAAGCCGAAGATGTAGCCGTAGCGCAAAACGAGCAGTACATGCCACGATTTGCAGGGGATAACTTACCTACAAACTTAATTAGCTGTGCAGTAGCGATTGCTGATAAGTTTGACACGCTGGTGGGTATTTTTGGTATAGGCCAAGCACCTAAAGGTGACAAAGACCCATTTGCTCTTCGTCGTGCTGCTATTGGTGCACTGCGCATCATGGTAGAAAAAGAACTACCACTTGATATTTTAGACCTAGTCGCTAAATCGCAAACATTGTTTGGCGACAAGTTAACTAACTTAAATGTATCAACTGACGTATTTGAATTTATGCTAGGGCGCTTCCGTGCTTGGTATCAAGACGAAGGTATTGAAGTAGACGTAATTCAAGCAGTGCTTGCACGTCGTCCGACTAAACCTGTTGATTTTGATCGCCGTGTTAAAGCCGTAAGCCACTTCCGTACATTAGACGCAGCAGAAGCGCTTGCAGCGGCTAATAAGCGTGTAGGTAATATTCTGGCTAAAAACGACATTACCAGCCAAGGTAGTGTTGATGAGAGCTTATTAAGCGACGACGCCGAAAAAGTATTGGCATCACAAGTAGCAAAATTTACCACTGACCTTGCACCACTTTATGCAGATGGAAACTACCAAGAGGCATTAAGCCAATTGGCGGGTATTCGTGAAAGTGTTGATAACTTTTTTGACAACGTAATGGTTATGGCCGACGATGAAGCTGTTAAGCAAAATCGTCTTGCGCTTTTAAGCCAGTTAAGCGGATTGTTTTTAGGTATTGCAGATATTTCTGTTTTACAAAAATAACACCGATTAGCAATTTAAAAAGCCAGCGTTTTGCTGGCTTTTTAGTTTTCACTGTATGCAAAGGAAACCCCATTGATGATTTCTATGAAACGAATTTTAACCTTAGCAATTGCTGGTTTACTTACTGCCTGTACAAGCCAAATTTCGATTAACGATGTATTGCCACAGCAAGAGCTAGATAAAACAATTTATCTAAGAGGCGACTTTACGCTTTGGGACGCTGAACCTCAGTATCAGTTTTCGCCAGTTGGTCCAGCGCTTTATCAAGCACAAGTTAAATTTTCTAGCCCTGGTAAAGTGTACGAATTTAAAATAGCCGATGCCGATTTTAGTGAAGGCTACAACTGTGGTTACAGCGACTCACAACCAGCAGGGCAAAGCCTAACACTCGGCCAGCCAGCTATCGCAGACTGTAATACTATTTATAACTACTTTAGTTTCACACCAGCAATAAAAGGCACGTACATAGTAAGTATTGATTACAGCGACTACGACAGCCCACAAGTTACAATAACGAAGAAGTAATTAAAAATAGATTAAAAAATATAGTTTGTCGAGATCACTTATATAGATATAGTATGAATGTTCTAGTCAATCTTTATTTTAAGCATTTAGGGATATATGCAATGGCAACTAGTGTTAATCGTTTAGGTTTTGAGTTCAAACTATCTAACAATATTGATTTATTAGATTTTTATCAGCATCTAATATCTAGAAATGAAGGGAACTTTGAGTATGCAGGGACTACATATATTCTTTATGTTTCTTTTTTAAATGATTACTTAGTCGGTCAGATTCTAAAATATAAAGATGACGAGCATTTTTTAGAATCTAAGAAAGATACTGTGGGCAATTTAATTGTTACTAAAAGAAAAACTACAGAGGGTTATAATGGTACAGAAGCTGCCTCATTTATTATTAATCCAAAAACGGGTAGAGGACTTTTAGATACATATATAAACTCTGTTACACCAATGGTGTTTGGAGTTATATTAAAGCGTATTCATTACGAGGTTAGGAATCAATTTCTTAAAATTAAAAAAGAGCAATTGATAGAAATTGATAACGTATTAAGTAAGAAAGAAGCTTTATCAAAAGCTCGATCGTACTTTTCAGGTGAGTTCGATTTTAAATTATTAACAACAGATAATGACTTAGATGAAATATCAAGTACTATAAAATATCTAAAGAAGATAGTTGTAGAGTTTGAGCCTGCAAAAGTAGAAGGTAGTATTTTTGAACCATTATTAGGTATTTCTAAAAAAGGGAAAATTGAAGTTAGTGTTGCTGAAAATACCACTTTAGAAAGTATCAAATCTAGTGTTAATTCAATGTTTCAATGTATCAGCGGTGAAGACTCTAAATTAAAATTTTTTGGTCAAATGCATTCTGGTGAAGATATTCAAAGAGAGTTAGGAGATAATCTAGAGTACTTTGGAAAGCAAACATACGATCAGTATGTAAAATCATTACCAGAAAGGTTATGGAAAAATTACATCTATTCTGAATCAACTTCTTCGTTAATAGGCGCGATGAATAAATATGTATATTTGATGGGGGAAGTTGAGAGCGTTAGTATATGGTCAAATAGTAAATTATCAAATGTAGAATTATTAGATTTTGAAAAGGCTGCGAATGATGTGTGATCAACTTGTTGCTGATATTATTAACTACTACGCTAGTGTTAAAGGCTACTTATTTGTTACAAGTATAACTGTTGGTGCTTTTTTGTTCACTATGAAAACCTTTATTATTCAAACTATGAAAAAGGAAGTTTATGATACAAGTGCATATGGTGAGAAGTATACGAGCGCAAAAATAACAAATAAAAAATTAACTAGGTACAGACAATTAAATCGTTTAAGACTATTTTTGTTTTTAGCTGTTGCTTTTACTTTAGGGAGCGGTTTAATTCAATTAGTGCTAGGCTTTTTTGTAAATATATACACTGTCTTAGTTTGCTTTTTTATAGCGTTCGTTTCTTGGGTAATGGTTTTTATTGCGTTAATTTTAGTCAATAACAATCTTAAATATATGCTTATCTATAGTGATGCTCTAGTTAAATTAAAGAAAGAAGATAAATAATGATTTAGGGCTTTTAAAGCCCTTTCTTCACCACATATCTATACGGTGCTTCTTCTGCATCTTTAGCCACCAGCGTGTGATCCATAAACGTACAAAAGCTTGGAATGTCGCGAGTTGTTGATGGGTCATCAGCAGTTATTAATAACGTTTCACCATCATTCATTTTGCGAATAGCAGCACGTACCATCATTACTGGCTCTGGGCAGCGAAGGCCTATGGCATCTAATTGGTGATCGGGATTATCAAAGCTCATAATAAATTGGCCTGTTTAATTAAAGTGATTGCTGTGTACGCGAGTGCTTAGGTATAGCAATTAGTAAGTTTGGCAGTTTAACGCAATTTTAAGTGTAATTTAACTATTTTACTTATCTTAATATGCCCATTTCATTTGAAACATTATTGCTGCAAAACACGTTATTTAATAATACGCCCGATCACATAATTACGCTGTTACATGCTTGTTTGATAAAGGGACGTTTTTATAAATGAAGCTAATAAAAAAGGCGAACTGAATAAAATCAGTTCGCCTTTTTAATCACCAAGATGGTTTTACATGTTTAAGCTAATTAGTCTTGAACACGTTCAAATACAGTGGCAATGCCTTGGCCTAAACCAATACACATAGTTGCTAAACCGTATCGTACATTTTTGTCTTCCATTAAGTGAATAAGCGATGTGCTAATACGCGAACCCGAACAACCCAGTGGGTGACCAAGTGCAATTGCGCCGCCATTTAAATTCACTTTTTCGTCAACAACATCCATTAACCCTAAATCTTTCATTACAGGTAATGATTGTGCTGCAAAGGCTTCGTTAAGTTCTACTACGCCTAGGTCATCAATTGTAATACCGGCTTGTGCAAGTGCTTTTTTACTTGCTGGTACTGGGCCGTAACCCATAATTGATGGATCGCAACCAGCGACTGCCATTGCTTTAATGCGCGCACGAATTGGCAAACCAAGTTCTTTTGCTTTTTCTTCGCTCATTACTAACATTGCAGATGCGCCGTCAGAAAGTGCTGAAGAAGTACCGGCTGTTACCGTACCTGATGCAGGATTAAATACAGGGCGAAGCTTTGATAGACCTTCTACTGTTGTTTCTGGGCGAATTACTTCGTCGTCTTCAACTAAGATAAGCGAACCATCTGCATCGTGACCTTCCATTGCTAAAATTTCGCGACGGAAACGGCCCTCAACAGTTGCAGCTTGTGCACGTTGATGTGAGCGATAAGCAAATTCATCTTGTTGCTCACGGCTAATGCCATGAAGCGTAGCAAGGTATTCTGCTGTTAAGCCCATAGAGCCAGACGCTTGTGCAATTGATGTTGCTAAGCCTGGGTGAAAGTCGTTGCCGTGAGTCATAGGTACGTGACCCATGTGCTCAACACCACCAATTAGGTAAGTGTCGCCAGCGCCTGTCATTATTGCGCGTGCTGCGTCATGCAATGCTTGCATAGAAGAGCCACATAAACGGTTAACCGTAACAGCAGGAACGCTGTGCGGAATACCGGCAAGCAATGATGCGTTACGTGCTACGTTAAAGCCTTGCTCTAATGTTTGCTGTACACAACCCCAATAAATATCGTCAATTGATGCTGGATCAACTGCTGGGTTGCGATCTAGTAAGCCTTTCATTAAATGTGCGCTTAGGTCTTCTGCACGTTTATGTTTGAATACACCACTTTTAGAGCGACCCATTGGTGTGCGGATACAATCTACAATTACTGGATTATTCATGATATTAACCTTCCACCTTATAGAAAACACGACCTTCTTCGGCCCACTTGCGAGTTTGCTCAGATACTTGGTAAATCGCACCTAGGTGAGCGTATTTGTCTGCTGCTGCAACAAAGTTAGCTAAACCAGTTTGATCTAAGTAACGGAACGCGCCGCCTCTAAATGGAGGGAAACCAACACCGTAAACTAATGCCATATCTGCTTCTTGCGGCGAGGCAACAATGCCTTCTTGCAAGCACAGTAGCACTTCGTTGATCATTGGAATCATACAACGGTCGATGATTTCTTGTTTATCAAATTCTTTTGGTGCGTCTGTAATTGGGCTTAATAGCTCAATTGCTGTCTCGTCATGAGACTTTTTAAGACGACCGCGACGATCTGTTTCGTATTTGTAAAAACCTGCTTTGTTCTTTTGACCAAAACGTTTTTCGTTAGCAAAAATAGTAACAGGGTCTTTATCAGCACGCGCCATGCGCTCAGGGAAACCGTCAGCCATTACACCAGTACAATGGAACGCTGTATCAATACCTACAACATCAAGTAGGTAAGCTGGACCCATAGGCCAGCCAAATACGTTCTCCATTACTTTATCTACTTTCGCAAAGTTAGCGCCTTCAACCACTAATTTGCTAAAACCAGCAAAGTAAGGGAATAAAACACGGTTTACAAAAAAGCCTGGGCAATCGTTAACAACAATTGGTGATTTACCTAATTTAAGCGCGTAATCAACTACTGCATTAATTGTTTTATCTGAGGTTTTTGCACCACGGATAATTTCTACTAATGGCATTTTTGGCACTGGATTGAAAAAGTGCATGCCACAGAAGTTTTCTGGCTTATCTAGCGCTTGCGCTAGTAAATCAATGCAAATAGTCGATGTGTTTGAAGTAAGTACAGTGCCTTCTGGCATGTTCTTTTCAAGATCAGCGAGTACTGCTTGCTTAACTTTAGGGTTTTCTACAACGGCTTCAACAATGATGTTGGCACTTTGTAGGTCTGACGCGTTAAGTGTTGGCTTAATTTTGCTAAGTGTTGCCAACATTTTTTCCATTGGCATGTGTCCACGCTTAACTTTTGCACCTAATAACTTAGACGCTTCACCCATACCTAAATCAAGCGCATCTTGTTGGATGTCTTTCATTATAATAGGTGTACCTTTATAAGCAGACTGGTATGCAATACCGCCACCCATAATACCAGCACCTAATACAGCGGCTTGCTTAATTTCTACATCGCTGTGCTTAGCAAATTTACGTGCTTTGCCTTTAATGTATTGGTCAGCTAGAAATATACCTGTTTGTGCAGCTGCTTCTGGTGTACGTGCTAATTTAGCAAAGTTGGCATTTTCGATTGCCATTGCTTCATCGCGAGTACAGTTTGCCGCTGCTTTAATAGTACGTACAGCCATAACCGGTGCAGGATAGTGGCCTTTGGTTTTACCCATTACCATACCTTCTGCCATAGCGAAGCTCATGCCTTGCTCAACACGGTTTAATTTAAGTGGCTGTAGTTTTACGTTGCGTTTTGCTTGCCAATCTAGCTTGCCTGCAATCGCTAACTCAAGTGTTGATATACTTGACTCTAAAAGTTTGTCAGCACTAACTACCGCGTCAAACACACCTACTTTAAGGGCATCTGCTGCGCGGTTTTCTGCGCCTGAGGTAATCCACATCATCGCGTTATCGGCGCCAATGATGCGTGGTAAGCGCACTGTGCCACCAAACCCTGGCATTATGCCAAGTTTAACTTCTGGTAGGCCCATTTTAGCTGTTTCGCTTGCTACACGATAATCGGTAGCAAGTGCCCACTCACAACCACCGCCAAGTGCCATACCGTTTATAGCGCTTAGAGTTGGGAATGGTAAATCTTCAATTGCATCAAAAACGTCGGTTGCGTTTTTGATCCACACTACTAATTCTTCTTCAGGTTTAGTAAATGTAGGTAAAAATTCGAAGATATCGGCACCAATAATAAAGTGCTCTTTATCACTGGTAAAAATCATGCCTTTGATATCAGTATTGGCGGCTAATTCTTTTAATGCTGCTGCGCAATCTGAAAGAGTTTTTTGAGATAATGTGTTTACAGAACCTGCAACACAAAACTTAAACTCGGCGATGTTTTCCTTTAGGAAGCTAACTTCAAAGGAATCGCTTTTATATAACATTATTATTCTCCCTAGTTGACGAACTAAGACTGGTACGATGAGTTTGCATTTCAATCAGTGTGCTTGCTTTAAATTAAAAATGCAACGAAAAATTTAACTCGGTTACAATCGACTGGTTAAAATATAGCTGGTTTGGTGCTAAGGTGGTTGAAAAGTTTTTATTCACTACTTTAATTTTTTATTAAAGGACATTATGAAAAAATATTTATTAAGCATTGCGGCAGCTGCATTCATTTTCCCTCTTCATTCTGCCGAGGCAAGTATTGATAACGATGCATTTTTAGATGCTGAAAAAAAAGTCCGTCATGGAAGTTAT
The DNA here is from genome assembly GCF_002407505.1 of Pseudoalteromonas sp. 1_2015MBL_MicDiv. Classification (NCBI taxonomy): domain Bacteria; kingdom Pseudomonadati; phylum Pseudomonadota; class Gammaproteobacteria; order Alteromonadales; family Pseudoalteromonadaceae; genus Pseudoalteromonas; species Pseudoalteromonas sp. 1_2015MBL_MicDiv. Next base: position 15,632 of record NZ_CP012737.1, read on the forward strand.
CAAGATTTTAAACAAGCGGTTAGTAACCTTAACCATCCGTTAAAGCCGTATGTTGAAAAAACGTATTGGCAACGACATCCTAATATTAAATACCAGTCAGAAATAGAAAACTATTTAACTATTTATCAGCATACGCCCCTTGAATGGCCGGTGCGTAAAGCATGGTTAGCGTATTTAAAAAAGAAAAATAAAAAAGCGGCATATATTAATAATTACCGTGAAACATCAAATACAGAGCTTACGTGCACTTATTTGGATTTTCAGCTTGATTTAGGTGCACCTGAAAAAGCAATACTAAATCAAGTAACCGATCTATGGACTGTCGGAAAGTCGCAACCGCAAGAGTGCGACGAGCTTTTTTCAGTGTGGCGTAAAAAAGGTTACATGGATAAAGAAACTGTTTGGCAGCGAATTACGCTTGCAGCCGAAGGTGGCAAGCAAAGTTTATTACCTTACTTAAAAACGTTATTACCTAAAAATGAGCGCTACTTGGCTGATTTATATCTAAAGGTGCGTCGAGACCCTAGTGCTTCTGCTGGTTTATATCGATACAAAAAAAAATCAGCTAAAGAAGGGCAAATAGCAATTTATGGTGTTAAGCGTTTGGTTTGGCGCGATAAAGCACTCGCTTTAAAAGCATGGGAAAAGATAGAAAAAATATTTAAGTACAGCGACGAAGAAAAAGCGGATGTCTATTACACCTTTGCGTTGTCACTTGCTTCAAGTGGGCATAAGCAAGCGAGTTTTTGGCTAAATAAAGTGCCAAAAGAGCGACTAGACAGCAAGCTTATCCAATGGCAATTGGGCAATATGCTCAAAACCCAAGATTGGGAGGGGATTGCTGCATTTTTTACAGGGAAAGAAAATTTAAGCCTCGGCCAGCAATATTGGTTAGCTTATAGCTATGCACAACGTGGCGAGCAGCAAAAAGCAGACGATATTTGGAAAAAAGTAGCGACTAATCGTGATTATTATGGCTTTTTAGCTGCCGCACGCTTAGGGTTGCCAGTTGATTTAAATAATGAGCCTTTAATCGTTGATAAGGAACTGGTAGATAACGTTAGTAATGCACCAGGCTTTAAACGAGCAAAAGCGCTTTATGATCTTGAGCGCTTCACGTCGGCTCGCCGTGAGTGGAATTACTTAACTGATACCTCTAGTGATGAAGAAAAGCTAGCTGCATCACAACTATCTACAGATTTGGGCTGGCACGACAGTACTATTTTTACTTTAGCAAAAATTAAAGCGTGGGATAACGTAGAGCAACGTTTTCCGTTTGCGTTTCAAGATGTATTTGAACGCTACAGTAAACGCAGCAAAATAGATGTGGCCTGGAGTATTGCTATTGCAAGGCGTGAAAGCTCTTTTGCCCCTGATGCACGTTCTCACGCTAATGCACGTGGTTTAATGCAATTATTGCCAAGTACGGCCAAATATGTAAATAAAGGCAGTGTGTCGAGTAATCGATTATATCAGCCTAAAACAAATATTAGGTTAGGTACCAGTTATCTACAGTATTTAAAAAAGAAGAACCATGGCAACGAAATACTAGCAACGGCTTCATATAATGCAGGGTATCACCGTGTTAAACGCTGGCTACCTGATGAAGCTATTCCGGCTGAATTATGGGTGGAGCTTATTCCGTATCGTGAAACCCGTGATTATGTAAAAAATGTGTTTGCGTATCGTCAGGTTTACCATACTAGAATGGGCCGAGAAGGAAATGTTCTCGCGCCATTGCTTCAAATGAAAATGGGCGGTTAGTAAATATAAGTTTAAAGTGGGGGGTATTTACATGCTAGATACCCCCTTTTTTGAGCGCTTTGCGGATAATACCAATTTTATTAAAACATGATCATTCTAGCGTATTAAATAACTCAATAACTACGTTAAAAATTATTTATATAGAACAACTATGTATCATAATTTTAGCCTTGTTATTAAGCTATTTTCTTATCGCTATAATAGATCATTAATTTAATGCAATTGGTATAAGTGGTAGACTCAGAGCAAGTTAAATTTAACAGATGGATTAACAATGGATAAATTAGCCGTTTTATACGCCGAACATATTGCAACACTGCAACAGCGTACTCGTACAATTTGTAATAGCGAAGGGTTAGAAGGATTAGTAATTCATTCAGGCCAAGCTAAGCGCCAGTTTTTAGATGATATGTATTATCCATTTAAAGTTAATCCACAGTTTAAAGCATGGTTACCGGTTATTGATAATCCTCATTGCTGGATTGTGGTAAATGGCAGCGACAAGCCAAAACTCATATTTTATCGTCCAGTAGATTTTTGGCATAAAGTGCCTGATGAGCCACGCGACTTTTGGGCTGAATACTTTGATATAGAGCTACTACTTCAGCCTGATCAAGTAGAAAAGTTATTACCATACGATAAAGCTAAATATGCTTACATGGGTGAATACATTGAAGTAGCGCAAGCACTTGGTTTTAGTATTATGAACCCTGAGCCTGTACTTAACTATTTTCATTACCACCGCGCTTATAAAACGCAGTACGAACTTGAATGTTTACGCAACGCTAACCGCATTGCAGTAGATGGGCATAAAGCTGCACGCGATACATTTTTTAATGGTGGTAGCGAGTTCGACATTCAGCAAGCGTATTTAATGGCGACACGCCAAAGCGAAAATGAAATGCCGTACGGCAACATTGTTGCGCTTAACGAAAACTGCGCTATTTTGCATTACACGCACTTTGATCCAAAAGCGCCACACACTCATAACTCATTTTTAATTGATGCCGGTGCAAACTTTAATGGTTATGCCGCTGATATTACTCGTACGTATGATTTTAAAAAGCAGGGTGAGTTTGCTGAGCTTGTACAAGCGATGACTGTTCAACAAATCGAGTTAGGTAAAGGTTTAAAGCCGGGTATGCTTTATGGTGATTTACACGTTGAATGCCATAACCGTATCGCACAAATACTCAGTGACTTTAAAATTGTTAACCTACCCGCGACAGAAATTGTTGAGCGTAAAATTACCTCTACTTTCTTCCCGCATGGACTAGGGCATCACCTTGGTTTACAAGTGCATGATATGGGCGGTTTTATGAGTGACGAAAAGGGCACACATCAACCATCGCCTGAAGGGCATCCGTTCTTGCGTTGTACTCGCCTGATTGAAAAAAACCAAGTGTTTACTATTGAGCCTGGTTTATACTTTATTGATTCACTGCTTGGTGATTTAGCACAAACCGATAATAAGCAGTTTATTAACTGGGAAAAGGTAGAGTCATTTAAACCATTTGGCGGCATTCGTATTGAAGATAACATTATTGTTCACGAAGATAGCCTAGAAAATATGACACGAGATTTAGCGCTCGATTAATTCTAGTTAACACCAATTAGTTTATACACGTTAAAATACGTACATTATTTAAAGGGGCCTTTTGGCCCCCTTTTTACAAGTTTAAAATATGTCTGAATATAAATACCCTGCTGCTGACGTTTTTCATCAAGAAGAAATTAAAAAAAGTACGTTTATAGTCCACATTGCACACACCCCCGATTTAAATTCAGCTAAAGCATTTATTAAAAGCATTGAAGAAAAGTATAGCGATGCGCGTCATAACTGTTGGGCACATGTGGCAGGCAACCCCGGTGGCAGCCATGTTTATGGTTTTTCGGACGATGGTGAACCAAATGGCACTGCAGGAAAGCCTATGTTAAATGTGCTGGTGGGTTCAGGCCTTGGCGAAATCACAGCTGTCGTCACACGTTACTTTGGCGGCATAAAATTAGGCACTGGCGGACTAGTACGTGCTTATGGTGGCTCACTAAACAATGCGTTAGTGAAGTTGCAAACAGTGCTTAAAGTTCCCAGTGTTGAAATTACAGGGAGTAGCGAGTACAGCATGCAAGGCGCGATTGAGCAGTTATTAAAAACAAAGTATCAAGTGCTTAATATTGATAAGCAATTTACTGCTAATATTGAATGGGTGATTACAATAGATAGCCGCGAAGCGCAGCAAGCAATCAAAGATATTTTTGATTTAAGTCACGGCGCAGTTGAGTTAACGATTAAAGAGTAATAACCTACACAAATTGCATGTAATGCATATTCACTCTATTTAATTTGGTTGATACTACTCAACCTGAATTTACTAATAATAAAAGCGATAAGCTAAATGCAATTTCGTACCATCATAAAAATTCTTGGCCAACTCGTTGCGCTGTTTAGTATTACCATGGTGCCCCCAGCACTGGTGTCTTTAATATATAAAGACGGTGGTGGTGTTCCTTTTGTTTTAGCATTTATCTTTAGTGTTGTTATTGGCATGATGGCTTATTACCCAAACCGTCATGAAAATGGTGACTTAAAAGCACGTGAAGGCTTTTTAATTGTTGTTTTGTTTTGGTTGGTACTTGGGGCATTTGCATCGTTACCGCTTATATTTTTACAAGAACCGAATTTATCGCTCGCTGATGCGGTATTTGAAGCATTTTCTGGCTTAACAACCACAGGCGCTACAGTGCTTACCGGTATTGAGTATTTACCCAAATCGGTGTTGTTTTATCGCCAGCAACTCCAGTGGTTTGGCGGTATGGGTATAATCGTACTCGCCGTCGCTATACTGCCTATGTTAGGCGTGGGTGGTATGCAGTTGTACCGCGCTGAAATTCCAGGCCCGGTAAAAGATTCAAAAATGACTCCACGGATTGCTGATACAGCTAAGCATCTTTGGTACATTTATGTGTCGCTTACGTTGACATGTATGCTCGCTTATTGGGCGGCAGGAATGAGCTGGTTTGATGCTATCTGCCATGCATTTTCTACAGTGGCGATAGGCGGCTTTTCTACTTATGACGCATCGATAGGTCACTTTGATAGCCCTGTCATTAACTTTATTTGTGTATTCTTTTTAATTATTGCTGCAATTAATTTTTCGCTACATTATGCCGCTGTATCGAGCCGAAACGTAAGAGTTTATTTACGTGACCCTGAATTTAAAGTTTTCCTATGCATTCAGCTTGCACTTGTAGTTATTTGTTTTACGGTGCTTTCGTCAAATGAAATATATGCTAATGGCGACGAAACCCTCGATCAGGCTTTATTCCAAGCAGTATCAATGAGTACAACGGCAGGCTTTGCTACTGATAACTTTTCAACATGGCCTTTGTTTTTACCTATTTTACTTATATTTTCGAGCTTTATTGGTGGCTGTGCAGGCTCTACCGGTGGTGGTATGAAGGTCGTTCGCGTATTTTTACTTTATTTGCAGGGCGTGCGTGAGCTTAATCGTTTGGTGCATCCTCGTGCTATATATTCAATTAAGTTGGGTCGAAAGGCGTTGCCAGATAAAGTAGTAGAAGCTGTGTGGGGCTTTTTCTCTGCTTATGCGCTGGTGTTTATTATTATTATGCTAGCGCTTATGGGCACGGGTATGGATAACATAACGGCGTTCTCTGCCACTGCTGCTTGTTTAAATAATTTGGGTCCAGGTTTGGGTGATGTAGCATCGCATTATGGCGCGATAACTGATGGCGCTAAATGGTTGCTTACTATTGCGATGGTGTTTGGCCGGTTAGAAATATTTACTTTACTTGTGTTATTTACGCCAACGTTTTGGCGTGGATAAAGCTAACTGTTTTATTTAAAAAATACATTACAAGGGAGAGAATATGCCAATAAGCAATCTTAATAATATAATTATTGGCAGCTTGGTCGACCTAGAAATTTTAACGCCTACCAGTAGTAAACGCATTAAGACTGAGATGGTGGGATTACTTGATGATAAATTTATCATTTTAAATTATCCAAGCTCAAAACGCTTACCTGCGGCAAGTGATTATTTACGTGACGGTATAACCGTTGTCGTGAGGGCTTTAATAGAAGGCAGCGGTGGGAAAGTAATTGCGTTTCGTCAGAAAATTATGTCTATTTCTTCTCATCCGGCTCGGCTTATTTTTATAAACTTTCCTGAGCAGGTTCAGTTATTTAGTTTGCGTTCGCAAACGCGTATCCCTACTTTATTACCTGCAAAGCTAAAACTAAGTGACGACAGAGTACTCGAAGGTGTTATTAAAGATATCTCATTAACGGGAGTTATGTTTGATGTTAGAAGTAATAAAGAGCTTGAAAGTATAAAAGATATGCAATGTACTATTATGCTAGATAGCAGTGCGCAAAATTTTGAAGGCGAGGTGTGTAGTGTTAAAGAGCATGATGCGGGGATCAGGTGTGGTATTAAACTATTAGCCAGTGAAGATGAAATGAATACCTTTATGAAAGAGCACTTTATTGATCCCTCCATGCTCGAATTCGAAGTCGGTTAAAAGAGATTTCGCTATTTTGCAACAAAATAGCGATTGCCTGCTTTATAGATGAAAATTATTTGGTTATTATTTTTAATAATTAAATAAATAATATAAAACAGTAACTTAAAATAATAAAAGATTACCGTAATCTAATTTCATGTAATAAACCCAACCCAAATAAAGCTAAATTTTTGCTTTAAACCTCATCTAAAATATCTAAATTCATAATTTGTGGTTTTTTAATCTAAATTAACCTCTTGTTTTTATGGTCTATTTTGTTTTTTCATATCGCTGTGTTGCTAAAAAGCAACAGGAAAGCACTTGAAATTTATCCATATCACGATTTTATACTGTTAACCACATGAAAAATAACAGCTTTTAAAAGTTGGCACCTAAGTTGTAATAGTCATGGTGTACTGAACTTAAGCGTGATTTAAAGTGAGACACCTTAATCGCACACACATAAATTTGAAGGATACATATTATGAAACGCATTAATAAAACACTAGCACTTATTGCATTAGCATCTTCTTCAGCCGCTTTTGCTGCAACAGATTTTGATACACTTGATGTAGATGGCAGTGGCACAATTAGCCAAGCAGAAGCATCAGTAGATGCAAAGTTAATGAGCATGTTCTCAGAACTTGATACTGACCAAAATGGTGAGTTATCAAAAGAAGAATTTTCAGAAGCTTAATTAACAAGTATTTATCCTGAGTTGCCAAAGACAACCTAAGTAGGCAAGGAGCTTACGAAAGAGGGTAACAAGGAAGTGAAAAATTACGTTTAAGCTAAACGAAGCAACTTTTTTGATAGAACATTGAAGGATTAAACTATGAAACATTTAAATAAAGCACTGGCACTTATAGCTATAGCGTCTTCTTCAGTTGTATTTGCAGCATCAGACTTTAATAGCCTTGATATAGATGGTAGCGGCACAATTAGCCCAAGTGAAGCGGCAGTCGACACCGATTTAATGGCTGAATTTATCGAGCTAGATACCGACGGTAGCGGTGAGCTTTCTAAAGAAGAGTTCGCTAATTACTAGTTAACCAGAGTTCAGGTTAATTAATCTTTTTTCAGATTAAACATTTTTCACAGTCAGGGATCTTTGAAAAGGACTTCCTCTTTATTATTTAGGAAATTATTATGAAAACATTAAACACAACACTGGCCGTCATCATTTTAGCATCGTCGTCAGCTGCGTATGCCGCCGTTGATTTTGCCTCTTTTGATATCGATAGTGACGGGGTTATCACCAAGCAAGAAGCGCAAGTTAACGCGCAGTTAGTGAAATTATTTGATGACTTAGACACTGACGGGAATGGTGAGCTTTCTAAAGAAGAGTTTGCAAAAGTACAGTAACTCTAAAATGATAATTAACACGCGATTATCAACGATTAAAGCCGCCTTCGCCAGCGGCTTTTTATACGTCATAAGACTACAAAAATATAGCACTTACCTGAAATAGTTTTTCTACCACATTAATGTGTTTTTTATCGATTAAAAACATAATAACGTGATCGCCTGACATAATAATGGTGTCGTCATGAGCAATGAGTACGTCGTCATTTCGTACAATTGCCCCAATCGTTGTACCTGCAGGAAGTTTTATATCTGCAATAGCACGGCCAACCACCTTTGATGTATTCTCATCACCATGGGCTACCGCTTCAATCGCCTCTGCTGCACCTTTGCGTAATGAGTAGACGTTAACAATGTCGCCACGACGTACATGTGTTAGTAATGCCGAAATGGTGGCTTGTTGAGGAGATATGGCAATGTCTATTTCTCCCCCTTGTACTAAATCAACGTAAGCACCACGCTGAATAAGTACCATTGTTTTTTGTGCGCCCATACGTTTTGCAAGCATGGCTGACATAATATTTGCTTCATCGTCATTGGTTACGGCAATAAATACATCAACTTGATCAATATGCTCTTCTGAGAGTAATTCTTGATCTGATGCGTCACCACAAAATACAACTGTGTTATCTAGCATTTCTGAGAGTTGCTCAGCACGCTCTTTGCTACGCTCAATTAATTTAACTGTGTGGTTTTTTTCAAGTGAGCGGGCTAGGCCCGCGCCAATATTACCGCCACCCGCTATCATGATTTTTTTGTAAGAACGTTCAAGTTTTTGTAGTTCGTTCATTACTGCGCGTATATGTTTTGTAGCGGCAATAAAAAATACTTCGTCATCGGCTTCAATGACCGTTGTACCTAGTGGTTTGATTGCCTTACCTTGACGGTAAATAGCGGCAACACGGGTTTCTACATTAGGGATGTGTTCTTTAAGTGCAGACAATGCATAACCGACGAGTAAACCGCCATAATAGGCTTTCACTGCAACTAACGAGAGCATGCCATCGGCAAACTGCAATACCTGTAATGCGCCAGGGTAGTCGATTAAGCGACGAATGTACTTGGTTACGAGTGCTTCTGGGGCAATATAATGATCGATTGGCAAGTCGTCGTTCTGAAAAAGTTTCTCGCGGTATTTTAAATATTGCTCTGAGCGAATACGGGCAATTTTAGTGGGCGTTTTAAAAATACTGTACGCCACTTGGCATGCAACCATGTTTACTTCATCTGAACTGGTTACTGCAATAACCATATCGGCGTCTTCAGCTCCAGCTTGACGTAATACATCAGGATGCGCACTGTGTCCTACTACACCTTGTAAGTCGTACTTATCTTGAAGTTCACGCAATCGGTTACCATCTATATCAACGACTGTAATTTCATTCTGTTCGCCTACTAAATTCTCAGCGAGTGTTGCGCCTACTTGGCCAGCACCGAGTATGATTATTTTCATTATTTACCCGTGTTATAAGTAGCAATTAAGAGCCATTTTTAAATTATAAAAATGGCTAATTTACAGTTCATTAATTTTAGATTTTTTTAACTAGCTTAGCGTAATAAAATCCATCGCTTTCGCCTGGTAGTAGCTGTAACCCTGGCATTGTAACGGTGTCTTTGTCATGCAGAGGAATGTGCTCTGCATCGTCATTATTAGCTAAAAACTTAGCTACTTGTTGCTGATTTTCTTGTGGAAGAACCGAACATGTAGCGTATACCAATGTACCACCTGGTTTTAAAAGTGGCCAAATACTATTGAGTATATCACCTTGTAACTTAGCTAAATCTTCGATGTCTGATGCGCGACGTAACCATTTTATGTCAGGGTGGCGGCGAATTACACCAGTGGCCGAACAAGGCACATCAAGCAAAATACGATCAAATAATTTTTCGTCCCACCAAGTATGTGGTTGCGAGGCATCACCACATTGTAAGTCTGCACCTAAGCCAATACGGGTAAGGTTTTGCTTAACACGTTCAAGTCGAGTTGAGTCGCTATCGAGTGCAAGTACGTCTGCGTCAGCAAGTTCTAATATGTGACAGGTTTTTCCGCCAGGTGCTGCACAGGCATCTAAAATAGTGTCATCTGCTTTAGGCTCTAAAAAGCGTGCTGCAAGTTGTGCTGCGGCATCTTGTACTGAACATGCACCTGTATCAAACTCTGGTAAGGAAAATACATCGCGTGGTTTAGCGAGCTTAATTCCGTCTATAAAGTCAGGATTTAAGGTATGTTCAATATCGTTCGCCGTTAGCATATCGCTGTATTCTTGCGTGCTATATTGTGCTTGATTTACACGTAACCACATAGGTGCTTGTTGTTGGTTTTCTGCAAGTATGTCTTCCCAACTATCTGGGTAGGCCTCTTTTACTTGTTTGATAAACCAATTAGGGTGGTTGTATAAACACACAGGGATAAGCTCCGCTTTTTCTTCAAGCTCAATTTGCTGGCGTTGAAAACTACGTAATATAGCGTTAATAAGCCCTTTTAAACCTAAAGCACGTAATTGAGCAAGTGCATTTACAGTTTCAGATATTGCTGCGTGCGGCGGTACACGCATGTGTTGTAGTTGATAAATACCTACATATAATAAAAATTGAAATATTCTGCGTTTACCTTTTAGTGGATCTTCCACTAAATGTTGGCAGTAGTTTTCAAGGCTAGGTAAGTAGCGTAAAACGCCATAACAAATTTGTTGTAGTAGCGCTTTGTCTTTTGGTGGTAAGCCTTGGCTAGCAAATGGCAGTTCTTGATTAAGCGAAGCGCCTTTATCAACTACGTTATATAAAGTTTCAGCGGCAAGCGCTCGTACGTTTTGAACATTACTCATTGTTTTCGCCTAATACTGTGCCAGGGGTAACCCAGTCACTACGACCATTTAAAAAGTCGTTAATTGCCATTGGTTTTTTACCTTGCGGTTGTAATTGCGTAATACATAAAGCATGTTCACCACACGCCACTACTACGCCATTTTTGTCGCTTGATAAAATTTGCCCAGGATTACCTGATTGCGAGGTAACCTGCGCTTGATAAATCTTTACTGTTTGTCCACTCATTTGAGTAAAGCACACAGGCCATGGGTTAAAAGAGCGAATGTTTCGCTCAATTTGCAGCGCACTCATGGACCAGTCTATATTAGCTTCCTCTTTAGAAAGCTTTTTAGCGTAGTTAGCAAGTTCATCGTTTTGAGGTTCAGGCGTGAGCTCACCATTAGCTAATTTATTAATGGTTTCAATTAACGCATCTGGACCTAGTTCAGCAAGCTTGGTATATAAACTAGCGCTAGTTTCTGTCGTACTAATAGGGCAGCGGCTTATATGTAGCATATCGCCGGTATCTAGCCCTTCATCCATTTGCATTATTGTTACGCCGGTTTGTTCATCACCTGCCCAAATTGCGCGTTGAATAGGTGCAGCACCGCGCCAGCGCGGTAATATAGAACCATGCACATTTAAACAACCTAAACGTGGAGCTTCTAAAATAGCTTTAGGTAAAATTAAGCCATACGCTACAACAATCATAATGTCGGCATTTAAGCTTGTTAGCTCTGCTAGTGCTTCATCACTTTTTAATGACTGTGGCTGAAAAACCGGTAAGTTGTGCTCAAGCGCTAGCGCTTTTACTTCACTGGCTTTTAATTTTTTACCACGACCTGCAGGGCGATCTGGTTGGCTATATACACCCACTATTTGGTGTTCGCTTTGTATCAGCGCTTGTAAATGACGTGCGGCAAAGTTCGGCGTACCGGCAAATATAATGCGTAATGGTTGAGTCACTGAGTTTTCCTAAGGTGCTTATTACTGTTCTGCAAACTTGGCTTCTTTTTCAAGCTTTTTACGAATACGTTGGCGCTTTAATGGAGATAAGTAATCAATGAATAGCTTACCTTGAAGGTGATCTAGTTCATGTTGAATACAAATGGCCAGCAGTTCGTCTGCATCTAGTACAAACTCTTCACCGTTTTCGTTAAGTGCAGAGACTGTTACTGTTGCTGCGCGGTCAACTTTTGCATACGAGTTAGGTACTGATAAACAGCCTTCTTCGCTAATAGTTGAGCCATCTTTTTTGATGATTTGTGGATTAATCAATACCAGTGGCTCATCACGCTCTTCTGATACGTCAATAACAACAATTCGTTGATGAATATCTACTTGTGTAGCAGCAAGCCCTATACCATTTTCATCATACATAGTTTCCAGCATATCTTTAACAATTTGGCGTACTGTATCGTCAACTTGAGCAACTTCTTTTGCTATTGTACGTAAACGTTCATCTGGAAATCTTAAAACTTCTAACCTAGCCATAGTTACCTTTTTCACTTGTGCTTAATTTAGGGTATTGTATGCTCTTATTTTAGCCATTCACGTTCACCTTTAACAGGTTTTGGGCAATAATAATGAAAAAACAATACAAGGAAGCTCAATGAGATCCCCGTTAGTTGCAATCATGCTTGCATTAAGTGCTGCTTTTCCGGCAGTTGCAGATGTGTTGGAAATAAAAAAAGACGCGCCAAAACAGTATGTTGTAAAAAAAGGAGACACGCTCTGGGATATCTCTGGTATTTATTTAAATAAACCTTGGCTATGGCCAGAATTATGGCAAATGAATCCTCAAATAAACAACCCAAATCTTATTTACCCAGGGGATGCGCTAACATTAGTTTACGATGCAGACGGAAAACCTCGTTTAGTGATAAATAAAGCATACAGAAAGCTTTCTCCGCAGGGGCGTATTACCCCTAAAGGTAAAAATGCAGTTACAACATTGCCACTTGAACTAATTAAACCTTACTTGACGTATGAGCAAGCAATTAATAGCGACGAGATAGATAATAAGCCATATGTTTTGGGCGCAAATCAAAATACTAAAACACAGACACTGGGCCATATTTTATATATAAATGGTGATTTAAAATTAAATCAGGCTTACGCCATTTACCATAAAGGCGAACCTTATGTTGATCCTAAAACAAATACTGCACTAGCTAATAAAGCAAGCTTTGTTGGGGTGGTACGTGTATTTAGGCGAGGGGATATCACCAACGGTGTGCCAGCTTCAGTAAGGGTTGAGTCGGTTAAGCGTGAAATTAAACAAGGCGATTTTTTATTACCTCTAATGCAGGGACAAATGTTGCCAGCATACTTTAATATGCACCGACCTAAACAACCTGTTGAAGGTGCGGTCATTGCTTCTGCTAATCACAGTCGGGAATTCAGCACGATGGACATTGTGGTGCTAAACTTAGGTTCAGAACAACAAGTAGAACCAGGCCACATATTAGATATTGAACGTCAATCACCAGGTGTAATTGATGGACGACGAGGGCCTCGTTATCCTGAAGACTCCAGTAGCTTTGAAAAACTGGTATCAGACACCAGTGAGTTTGTAGGCTTAGAAGCAGACGAAAACAGTACCGTTTGGACTATGCCTAAAGAAAAAGTTGGCGAGCTAATTGTCTTTAAAGTGTATGACAAAGTAAGTTATGCGTTAATAACTAAAAACCAGCACCCAATTCGCATTGGAGATATTGCAGTTATTCATTAAGAAGTAGCGAGTCGGTGCTCTAGGAGAGAGCATGGATCAGTCATCTGGCAAGCTAGCCCACTGGCTTGCCTTTTATATGTGTAAAGGGTTGGGTATAAAAACCCTTTTAGCACTATCTACAAACTATTCCCTTGGGTCGTTATTCGACTTATCTCATGACAAGCTTGTACAGCTTGGGCTAAGCGCTAATCAAGCGAGTAATTTACTCAACACCAATTGGCAACAAGTCAGTCATTATGAGCAATTAATAGCGCTGAACAACATTACTGTTGTCTGTATTTTTGATGCGCTTTACCCAGAAGATCTCCGGCAGATTGCCAGTGCGCCTTTATTACTCTTTTGCAGGGGAGATGTCTCGTTATTATCAACGCCACAAATTGCAATTGTTGGCAGTCGTAATGCTACCCCTACTGGGCTTGAAATAGCCTCAGAATTTGCATACGAGTTAACTTTGGCGGGTATTACGGTTACTTCAGGTATGGCGCGGGGAATAGATGGAGCAGCACATAAAGGCTCTCTTGCTGGTACGGGGAAAACCATAGCGGTGCTTGGTACTGGGGTTGATATTTACTATCCCAAACGCCATAAACTATTAACAGACCAAGTTTTAGAAAGCGGTTTGCTGGTGAGTGAGTTTTTACCAGGCACAGCTGCTCATGCGCATAACTTTCCGCGTCGTAATCGTATTATTTCTGGGTTATCGTTAGGAGTGCTTATTGTTGAGGCTGAAATTAAAAGTGGTTCGTTAATTACAGTACGCTATGCGCTTGAACAAAATAAAGAGGTATTTGCAGTACCGGGTTCTATTAAAAACCCGTTAGCGCAGGCAAGTCACTTTTTAATAAAGCAAGGCGCTAAGCTGGTAGAAAACGTGGCTGACATTCTTGATGAGGTGAGTTTCACTTACGACAATAATGTATGTAGTAAAGAGCAGCCGATTCAAGCCAATTCTCAATGTGAGGTTTTAAATAGTATTGGCTTTGAAGTAACCAGTGTAGATGACATTGTGCGTCGTGCGCAGTGGCCAATAGATAAAGTACTCAGTAGGTTGCTCGATTTAGAATTAGACGATCAGATTGAGCGAGTGTTAGATGGTTACATCAAGTTAAGCGCAGGAAGGTAATATGTTTGATATTCTTTTGTATCTTTTTGAAAATTACATTCATAGCGAAGCGGATATATTTGCAGAGCAAAATGAGTTAACCGATGAGCTACTGCGTGCGGGCTTTCATAAGCCCGAGATATTTAAAGCACTCGATTGGTTAGAGCAATTAGCCGATTTACAACACAGCGACGAGTCTCCTTATCTTATTACTAACCCTAAAGATGCTGTGCGTATATTTACCGATAGTGAATGCCAAAGGCTCAGTGCTGAATGCCGTGGCTTTTTAATGTTTATTGAGCAAATAGGCGTAATCAATAATGTAACTCGTGAAATGGTAATGGACTGTTTAGCCTCTCTCGATAAACCAACTATAAGCCTAGAAGACTTAAAGTGGATTGTACTTATGATCTTGTTTAACGTTCCTGGCTCTGAAGAGGCATATGAGCAGATGGAAGATTTGATTTTTGATGAACCCAGCGAACTTCTTCATTAGAGATAATTATCTTGATTGTACTCAAATTACTTAAACGGATAAGCACGGCATTGCTTGTATCTTTAAGTGGTTTGGGTATATTAGGCGAAAATTCACCAACCTATTAGGATCACCATGAGTAAAATCGACCATTCGCTTTTCTCGGCGAACAAGCACGCCCTCGAAAAAGAATACGAGATATGCCCACAGTGTGGTTCAGAGTTAGTGATCCGCAATAGTAAATCAGGCCCTTTTTTAGGATGCGCAAGTTATCCCAAATGCGACTTTATTAGGCCACTGGCACATCACGACAGCAACGAAATAAAAATATTAGAAGATTCAGCATGTCCTGAGTGTAGCAAACCGCTGGTGGTTAAAAATGGCCGCTATGGTATGTTTATTGGGTGTACGGGTTATCCAGAGTGTCATTACATTGCTAACGAAAATGAAGAAAAGCAAAGCGAAGACATTTTGCCTAGTTGCCCTAAATGCAAAAAAGGTCATTTAGTCGCGCGCAGTAATAAGTTTGGTAAAGTATTTTATTCTTGTGATTGCTACCCAAGTTGTAAATACACGCTTAATAATAAACCGGTTGAACATCTGTGTCCTGAATGTGGCTGGCCTATCGTCATAGAAAGAAATATGGCAAACGGCATATTATTGCAATGCCCACAAAAAAGCTGCATGCATAAGCTCACCCCAACTGAATAACGTTTAATTATATCTGGAGACTACTTTGTCAGACCTTTCAAATACGCCCACTGCAATAACATGCTTAACGCAAGGCGAAGTTATTTTATACCCAACAGAAGCTGTATATGGCTTAGGTTGTGATCCAGATAATCAACAAGCCGTTGAAGCACTATTAGCTATTAAGCAGCGCCCGGTTGAAAAAGGGCTTATTTTAATCGCTGATAACTACGGACAATTATTAAAATACGTAGATGATGCAAAAATACCAATGGATAAACGCGCTGATATTTTTTCGAGTTGGCCTGCTGCAATTACATGGGTTATGCCTGCATCTAAAAATACGCCTAAATGGCTCACAGGGCAGTTTGATACCATCGCGGTAAGAGTAACAAACCATCCAACAGTAAAGCGTTTGTGCCAAGAGTTTGGTAAGCCACTGGTATCAACCAGTGCAAACTTAACCGGTCAAGAAACGGTAATTAGTATTGAGCAAGCCAAAGCGCAATTTGCAGAACAAGTTGGCTTTTACGTTGACGAGCCGTTAGGTGGTAATACTCAACCAAGCACAATAAAAGACGCCATGACTGGAAAAATATTTAGAGGTTAATATGCAAAGCGAATTATTAAATCAAGTAAAAGCATACTTTATGGCTTTGCAAGACACTATTTGCAAAGGTTTGGAGGCTACAGATGGCAGTGCTAAATTTATAGAAGATAACTGGCAGCGAGCAGAAGGCGGGGGTGGTCGCACACGCGTAACTACTAATGGCACTGTAATAGAGCAAGGTGGAGTTAATTACTCACACGTATTTGGCGCTTCAATGCCAGGTTCGGCAACAGCGCACAGACCAGAGCTTGCAGGACGTAGCTTTCATGCGTGTGGTGTGTCGTTAGTTATTCACCCTAAAAACCCTCATGTACCAACAAGTCATGCCAATGTGCGCTTTTTTATAGCCGAAAAAGAAGGCGAAGAGCCAATATGGTGGTTTGGTGGCGGGTTTGATCTCACTCCTTTTTACCCCGTATTAGAAGACGTACAACATTGGCATCAAGTTGCTCACGACCTGTGTGCGCCATTTGGTAGTGAAGTTTATCCAAAATATAAAACATGGTGCGACGAGTATTTTTATTTAAAGCACAGAGACGAGACGCGCGGAGTAGGCGGTTTATTTTTTGACGACTTAAACGAACTTGGCTTTGAAAAGAGCTTTGCGTTTATGCAATCGGTGGGTAATGGCTTTTTAGATGCCTATTTACCTATTATTGAACGTCGTAAAAATGACGAATACACAGAGCAACAACGTGATTTTCAGCTTTATCGTCGCGGACGTTATGTAGAGTTTAATTTAGTATGGGATAGAGGTACGTTGTTTGGGCTACAAAGTGGCGGGCGTACAGAATCTATATTAATGTCTATGCCACCACTTGCACGCTGGGAATATAATTATAAACCAGAACCAAGTAGCCCAGAAGCTAACCTATATCAGTATTACTTACGCCCGCAAGATTGGTTAACGAGTCAACCAAGTGAGCTGATAGCCCGAGAATGGCAATTATAACAATTACACAGTAATCAAAAAGGCGATAATTAGCGCCTTTTTGCATTGTGGCTAAATACAAATTTAATGCTGGTTAATCATGTGCGTTGCTAGTTGAGAGAATGATTGCTTTAAGCCTTCACGTAACAACGGGTTATCTATTTCTATATCCAGCGTTTTATTCATGCAGTACATCCATTGATCGCGCAATGCTTTATCTACAGTAAAAGGCATATGCCTTTTACGTAGCATTGGCTGGCCATGTTTTTCAGTAAATAGGTTTGGCCCACCTAACCAACCAGATAAAAATTCAAAAAATACTTGGCGAATTCGATCTAATGGCAGAGGATGCATATCATATAACGGTTTAGCGTATTCATCTGACTCCATTATGTCGTAGAATCGATTGGAGATAGCACGCGCCCCTTTCTCTCCACCTATTATTTCATACGGTGTTTTTTCAGGAGTAGGAGCCTGTTGCTCGGGAGCTGGCTTAGATTTAGAAAAAAGTCGTTTAATCATATTACTTATCATCGTTAATAGGCAGTATATAACTGCAAAGAGGTTGCTTTAAAATGGACAAATATGCGGTTTTTGGAAATCCAATTAAACATTCAAAATCCCCCGCGATACATAAACAATTTGCTGTATCACTGGGTGAGCAAATCGACTATCGCGCAATATTAGCACCTATCAATAGCTTTGAAAAAACAGTATTGTCTTTTTTTGAGCAAGGTGGTGTTGGTGCTAACGTTACAATGCCATTTAAAGAGCAAGCCTATGCAATGGCTGATGAGCTTACACAATTAGCTAAAATTGTAGGGGCTGTTAATACATTAAAAAAACGAGATGATGGCACATTACTCGGTGACAACACAGATGGTGTAGGCTTTGTAAATGATTTACTCGCTAATAAAGTAGCTATAACTAACAAGCGTATTTTAATTATTGGCGCGGGCGGTGCAGCTCGAGGCGTTATTTTACCTTTGCTAGAGCATAACCCTCAGGAAATAATAATAGTTAATCGCACAGCACAAAAAGCCAAAGAACTCGCAGAGCTGTTTACTCAATATGGACCAGTATCTGGCTTTGGCTTTAGTGATTTACCAGTAAGCGATTACTCACTAATTATAAACTCTACATCTAGCAGTATGAATAATGAGCTTCCAGCTCTTGATGAAAAATACATAACTAACTGTGAAGTCGCTTATGACATGTTTTATTCACTGCAAAATACCATTTTTATGAATTGGGTTGCACAGCATAATATTAACGCTAAGCTTTTAGATGGCAGTGGAATGTTAGTCGGTCAAGCTGCTCAAGCCTATTATGTATGGCGCAATAAAATGCCAAAAATACTTCCCGTCGTTGATGCGCTCAAACAAGGAATGCTTAAATGAATCAGGCAATACAGTTTATAGATAGACTCGAATTTAGAGAGCCCGATCACCAGTTAGTATTTTTTGCACAAGTTAGTGGCATGCTGGTGGAATGTATAATAGAAGTAAATACACTTAAATTAACAGACGAAAGCCATGCAACAGAGTATTTTGAACAGTATCGTTTTGATTACGAAGAACGTGCCGAGGAGCTTATCGAAGAAGAGAGCTATAACTCGGCAGGTCAGATAGAAGTAAGCTTATTACTCTAAGTTAGCAATTTCAGCTAAATACTCATCTTTAAGTGATACATAGTTATCGGCAGATACTTTTAAAAAGGCAAGTTCTTGCTCTGTAAGAGGGCGGGCTTGCTTAGCTGGACTTCCTACATATAAGTAACCAGACTCTAAACGTTTGTTTGGGGGCACCAAAGAACCTCCTCCAATAATAACATCGTCTTCAACAACCACGTTATCCATAATGATAGCGCCCATACCTACTAGTATACGGTTTCCTAATACACATCCGTGCAGCATTACCTTATGACCAACTGTTACATCGTCACCTATAATAAGTGGGTAACCATCAGGATTGCTTTTAGTTGCACGAGATAAATGCAATACACTGCCATCTTGTATATTTGTACGCTCACCAATACGTATATAGTTAACATCACCACGTGCAGCTACTAACGGCCACATACTACTATTATCACCTAAAGTAATGTTACCAACCAAAACCGATGACTCATCAATATAAACAGACGAATTAAATGAAGGAGTAACACCTTTATAAGAACGAATTGCCATAGTTAGTACCTTTTAGATCATAATTATTAGTCTTTGAGTGTATCAGCAAGGTGATTTTTGTACCATACAGTGCACTGTTTGGTTACAAAACTATCAGTTTTAGGGTGTTTAGTTCAGATACTAACCGAACAGTATCTTTTTTTACTTTTTCTTTAAAAAAGTGCTTGCGTAAAAATATGATCTCCCTATAATGCGACCCCACTGAGACGGGAAGCGCCAACGCATAGCGAGGCACGAACTACTCAGAGAGTTAAATAAAACTTCGGTTTTAAATCTTCCAAAAAGAAAGTTTAAAACTAAGTGTTGACTCGAAAAATAAAGGGTGTATTATTCGCATCCCTTGAGACGCTAAAGCGACTCAAAACGTTCTTTAACAATATAAAGCAATCATCTGTGTGGGCACTCGTACAGATTGAGTTCTAACAGCCAACCTACTTAGGTAGCGAGGCAAACAAATTAGAGTCTCAATTGAAAACTGAGTGACCAACAGAATAGTTATTTCGGTAATTATTCGGCACAGTCAATTCAATATCGAAAGATATTAAAATAAATTCAGAATTCATTGAGCTGTCGAAAGACATAAAACTTTTTAATTGAAGAGTTTGATCATGGCTCAGATTGAACGCTGGCGGCAGGCCTAACACATGCAAGTCGAGCGGTAACAGAGAGTAGCTTGCTACTTTGCTGACGAGCGGCGGACGGGTGAGTAATGCTTGGGAACATGCCTTGAGGTGGGGGACAACAGTTGGAAACGACTGCTAATACCGCATAATGTCTACGGACCAAAGGGGGCTTCGGCTCTCGCCTTTAGATTGGCCCAAGTGGGATTAGCTAGTTGGTGAGGTAATGGCTCACCAAGGCGACGATCCCTAGCTGGTTTGAGAGGATGATCAGCCACACTGGGACTGAGACACGGCCCAGACTCCTACGGGAGGCAGCAGTGGGGAATATTGCACAATGGGCGCAAGCCTGATGCAGCCATGCCGCGTGTGTGAAGAAGGCCTTCGGGTTGTAAAGCACTTTCAGTCAGGAGGAAAGGTTAACGGTTAATACCCGTTAGCTGTGACGTTACTGACAGAAGAAGCACCGGCTAACTCCGTGCCAGCAGCCGCGGTAATACGGAGGGTGCGAGCGTTAATCGGAATTACTGGGCGTAAAGCGTACGCAGGCGGTTTGTTAAGCGAGATGTGAAAGCCCCGGGCTCAACCTGGGAACTGCATTTCGAACTGGCAAACTAGAGTGTGATAGAGGGTGGTAGAATTTCAGGTGTAGCGGTGAAATGCGTAGAGATCTGAAGGAATACCGATGGCGAAGGCAGCCACCTGGGTCAACACTGACGCTCATGTACGAAAGCGTGGGGAGCAAACGGGATTAGATACCCCGGTAGTCCACGCCGTAAACGATGTCTACTAGAAGCTCGGAGCCTCGGTTCTGTTTTTCAAAGCTAACGCATTAAGTAGACCGCCTGGGGAGTACGGCCGCAAGGTTAAAACTCAAATGAATTGACGGGGGCCCGCACAAGCGGTGGAGCATGTGGTTTAATTCGATGCAACGCGAAGAACCTTACCTACACTTGACATACAGAGAACTTACCAGAGATGGTTTGGTGCCTTCGGGAACTCTGATACAGGTGCTGCATGGCTGTCGTCAGCTCGTGTTGTGAGATGTTGGGTTAAGTCCCGCAACGAGCGCAACCCCTATCCTTAGTTGCTAGCAGGTAATGCTGAGAACTCTAAGGAGACTGCCGGTGATAAACCGGAGGAAGGTGGGGACGACGTCAAGTCATCATGGCCCTTACGTGTAGGGCTACACACGTGCTACAATGGCGCATACAGAGTGCTGCGAACCTGCGAAGGTAAGCGAATCACTTAAAGTGCGTCGTAGTCCGGATTGGAGTCTGCAACTCGACTCCATGAAGTCGGAATCGCTAGTAATCGCGTATCAGAATGACGCGGTGAATACGTTCCCGGGCCTTGTACACACCGCCCGTCACACCATGGGAGTGGGTTGCTCCAGAAGTAGATAGTCTAACCCTCGGGAGGACGTTTACCACGGAGTGATTCATGACTGGGGTGAAGTCGTAACAAGGTAGCCCTAGGGGAACCTGGGGCTGGATCACCTCCTTATACGATTTAGAACTTATTTGTTCGTAGTGTCCACACAGATGATTGTTATTGTAAAGAGAACAACACTTATTGTTTTGGGTCTGTAGCTCAGCTGGTTAGAGCGCACCCCTGATAAGGGTGAGGTCGGTAGTTCAAATCTACTCAGACCCACCACTTCTTGTCTAATCAAGAAGATGGTTAAAACAGTAAGTACCAGCATATGTGGGGCTATAGCTCAGCTGGGAGAGCGCCTGCCTTGCACGCAGGAGGTCAGCAGTTCGATCCTGCTTAGCTCCACCACTTTTACTTCTTAAAAATAAATATTCTTTATCGGGCCATTAACCGCCTGAGAATAGAGTGTGTTTAATTTTGAGAGGTTTTTGTATCTCTTGCTCTTTAAAAATTTGGAAAAGCTGATAATAAAATTCTGATGAATACATTGTATTTATCAAGAGTTTTCAAAAGTAAAAAAACAATGGTAGCAGTACCATTGAGTGCCATTTAGTTAACTCTTATGAGTTGATTGATTGGTATCTACTTTAGTATTCAATATTGACTTCTGGCGAAGTTAAACTGTCACAAAACAAAGACCCGTTTGGGTTGTATGGTTAAGTGACTAAGCGTACACGGTGGATGCCTTGGCAGTTGGAGGCGATGAAGGACGTATTAACTTGCGATAAGCCTAGTCAAGCTAGTAAAAAGCGCTTGAGACTAGGATTTCCGAATGGGGAAACCCACCTGCTTGCAGGTATCGTTAACTGAATACATAGGTTAACGAGGCGAACGCGGAGAACTGAAACATCTAAGTACCCGTAGGAAAAGAAATCAACCGAGATTCCGAAAGTAGCGGCGAGCGAAATCGGAACAGCCCTTAAGCTTATTATGTGTTAATGGAAGGCTGCTGGAAAGCGCCACGATACAGGGTGATAGTCCCGTACATGAAAAGACATTTTAAGTGAAATCGAGTAGGTCGGAGCACGTGAAACTTTGACTGAATATAGGTGGACCATCATCTAAGGCTAAATACTCCCAACTGACCGATAGTGAACCAGTACCGTGAGGGAAAGGCGAAAAGAACCCCTGTGAGGGGAGTGAAATAGAACCTGAAACCGTGTACGTACAAGCAGTAGGAGCCCACTTGTTGGGTGACTGCGTACCTTTTGTATAATGGGTCAGCGACTTATATTTTGTAGCGAGGTTAACCGAATAGGGTAGCCGTAGGGAAACCGAGTCTTAACTGGGCGAATAGTTGCAAGGTATAGACCCGAAACCCGGTGATCTAGCCATGGGCAGGTTGAAGGTTGAGTAACATCAACTGGAGGACCGAACCCACTAACGTTGAAAAGTTAGGGGATGACCTGTGGCTAGGAGTGAAAGGCTAATCAAACCGGGAGATAGCTGGTTCTCCCCGAAATCTATTTAGGTAGAGCCTCGGACGAATACTTACGGGGGTAGAGCACTGTTAAGGCTAGGGGGTCATCCCGACTTACCAACCCTTTGCAAACTCCGAATACCGTAAAGTAATATCCGGGAGACACACGGCGGGTGCTAACGTCCGTCGTGAAGAGGGAAACAACCCAGACCGCCAGCTAAGGTCCCAAAGTCATAGTTAAGTGGGAAACGATGTGGAAAGGCCCAGACAGCCAGGAGGTTGGCTTAGAAGCAGCCATCCTTTAAAGAAAGCGTAATAGCTCACTGGTCGAGTCGGTCTGCGCGGAAGATGTAACGGGGCTAAACTATGCACCGAAGCTGCGGATTCAGAATTTATTCTGAGTGGTAGGGGAGCGTTCTGTAAGCGGTTGAAGGTGTACCGGGAGGTATGCTGGACGTATCAGAAGTGCGAATGCTGACATGAGTAACGATAATGGGAGTGAAAAACTCCCACGCCGGAAGACCAAGGGTTCCTATCCCATGTTAATCAGGGTAGGGTAAGTCGACCCCTAAGGCGAGGCCGAAAGGCGTAGTCGATGGGAAACAGATTAATATTTCTGTACTCGATATAATTGCGATGGGGGACGGAGCAGGCTAAGCAAGCATAGCGTTGGTAGTCTATGTGAAAGTGAGTAGGGCGTTTGTTTAGGTAAATCCGGACGAACACTAAACCTGAGACACGAGACGAGTCACTACGGTGATGAAGTTGCTGATGCCATACTTCCAGGAAAAGCCTCTAAGCTTCAGATTATATGGAATCGTACCCCAAACCGACACAGGTGGTCAGGTAGAGAATACTAAGGCGCTTGAGAGAACTCGGGTGAAGGAACTAGGCAAAATCGTACCGTAACTTCGGGAGAAGGTACGCTCCTATCTGTGATGAGACTTGCTCTCTAAGCGGACGGGAGCCGCAGTGACCAGGTGGCTGGGACTGTTTATTAAAAACACAGCACTGTGCAAAATCGCAAGATGACGTATACGGTGTGACACCTGCCCGGTGCCGGAAGGTTAATTGATGGGGTTATCCTTAGGGAGAAGCTCTTGATCGAAGCCCCGGTAAACGGCGGCCGTAACTATAACGGTCCTAAGGTAGCGAAATTCCTTGTCGGGTAAGTTCCGACCTGCACGAATGGTGTAACCATGGCCACGCTGTCTCCACCCGAGACTCAGTGAAATTGAAATCGCAGTGAAGATGCTGTGTACCCGCGGCTAGACGGAAAGACCCCGTGAACCTTTACTACAGCTTGGCACTGAACATTGAACCTACATGTGTAGGATAGGTGGGAGACTTTGAAGCAGCGACGCTAGTTGTTGTGGAGTCAACTTTGAAATACCACCCTTGTAGTTTTGATGTTCTAACGTTGGCCCCTGAATCGGGGTTACGGACAGTGCCTGGTGGGTAGTTTGACTGGGGCGGTCTCCTCCTAAAGAGTAACGGAGGAGCACGAAGGTTGGCTAAGTACGGTCGGACATCGTACGGTTAGTGTAATGGTAGAAGCCAGCTTAACTGCGAGACAGACACGTCGAGCAGGTACGAAAGTAGGTCATAGTGATCCGGTGGTTCTGAATGGAAGGGCCATCGCTCAACGGATAAAAGGTACTCCGGGGATAACAGGCTGATACCGCCCAAGAGTTCATATCGACGGCGGTGTTTGGCACCTCGATGTCGGCTCATCACATCCTGGGGCTGAAGTCGGTCCCAAGGGTATGGCTGTTCGCCATTTAAAGTGGTACGCGAGCTGGGTTTAGAACGTCGTGAGACAGTTCGGTCCCTATCTGCCGTGGGCGTTTGAGAATTGAGAGGGGTTGCTCCTAGTACGAGAGGACCGGAGTGAACGAACCGCTGGTGTTCGGGTTGTCATGCCAATGGCATTGCCCGGTAGCTACGTTCGGAACTGATAAGCGCTGAAAGCATCTAAGCGCGAAGCAGGCCTCGAGATGAGTTCTCACTAGACTTTTAAAGTCTCTGAAGGGCCGTTGAAGACTACAACGTTGATAGGCAAGATGTGGAAGTGGTGTGAGCCATTAAGCTAACTTGTACTAATTACCCGTGAGGCTTAACCATACAACGCCAAACGCGTTTTATGTGATAGTGAAGCAAGCGAAGAAGTTAATATAACTAAAGTAGACATTACTTAGAAAGACTTAAAAAATATTATCAGATATTTTCCAAATTCAGTTAGTGCGTAGAGATACGGATTAACGCCCAAATTTGCTTGGTGACAATAGCGTTTTGGACCCACCTGACTCCATGCCGAACTCAGTAGTGAAACGAAACAGCGCCGATGATAGTGTAGCATTTGCTATGTGAAAGTAGGACATTACCAGGCTTCAAATTGTAGAGAGCCCGACTAGAAATAGTCGGGTTTTTTTACGTCTGCAGAAAAGTGAAAATAAAAGCGGTAGCCAGAGCCCATACCGAACTCAGTAGTGAAACCAAACAGCTCGAAGGCGAGCCCTACGGAAGGCCGCCCCGACACAATGATAGTGTAGCATTTCACTGTGACTTTATACCGCTGTGGGCACTACGACATTCACGTAGGTCGGGTGAGCGCAGCGACTCCCGACACTAAGATCACCGTAAGTACCTTTTTATAAAGAGGTACTTCAATTCGAACCTCATTATATAGCTTCATATTTTCACTAAATCATACACTGATTATAGAGATGTTCGTTTCTTCTCACTTTGTTGCAATTTCATTCTTGGTTTAATAAGTGACCTGTGTAAAACTAGCTGCGTTAATTTAGTAAATCAGGTGACATGAATGTCGAATATTAAAGCTTGGAAACTTATAAGCCTGTTTTGTTTGTTCGCAGTGCTTATGGGTTGTCAATCTAAAGAAGAGCAGCTGCAACAAACAATTCAAGAGTCTATTAAAAAGGCTGATACGGAGCTGTCTCAGCTTGGTACTGCACTCGATAATGGGAATGTGCGCAATGCTATATTACTTAAAGAATATGGCGAGCTCCTTAAAAAACAACAACCAGAGCTTACAAAAGTTGTTGATGTAATTACCCTTGATGCAACGCGCCAAGGTGCACTTTATAGTGGTTTAACACAGCGACTTAAAGATATTAAAGGAACTTACTTAATTCCTCCTTACGAAGATACGTTGCATAGCATTGATTTGTTGCGTGATGCGTCTAAACCTACGCTATTTTCCGATGCGCTAACCGATCCTATTAATATGCTAGCTGATATGTCCAAAGGCACTTTAGCGCGTGTAGGCGCAATTAGTAAGCAAGCTGAAGGTGAGGGTGTTGGTAACCAAATGGTAGGTAACCCTAACTATGGTAACTGGCAATCAAATAGTAACGGTATTAGCTTTTGGCAATGGTACGGGATGTACCGTATTTTAGGTGATGTATTTGATCGTGTTGAATATGGAAGCTGGAGTAAGCGCCGAAAGTATAGTTATTACAATGACTATGGCCGTTCGCGTTATTCAAGCCCTAAACAAATTAAAACCCAAAGCGCGCTAGAAACACGCACGCGCCAAACATACCAACGCCAAGGTAAGCAGTTTACAAGCCCTTATGCGAGTAAAAAAACAGGTGCATCCGGTTTAAGCCGTAGTAGTTATACGCCACCAAAAAGCCGCAGTAGTTATTCTCGTTCGAGCAGTTATAGCAATAGCTCAGGAACGGTGCGTGATAGCGGTAGCAGAACCTCTCGTGGCGTGAGCCGTGGTAAGTAAAAGAATAAAGTTGGAGTTAGAATAATATGTATGAATTTAATGGAATAACTATGTGGTCACTGCAAGCGCTGGCGATTGATTTTGCAATTATTGTTTTATTATTTGTAAGCCTTAAATATATAAAAGGCTGGGTTTCAAACTTACATGCAAATGATGAAATAACAGAGCGTGATAACTTTGCTTTTGGTATTAGCTTTGCCGCTGGTTTAGTGGCACTGGCGATTGTATTAACGGGTGTAAGTAGCGGAGCTTTTGCTGCAACACTGCAACAAGAAGCATTGCAAATGTTAGCTTATGGCGCATTAGCAATTGTACTTATTAAGTTGGGTCACTTTTTTCAAGATAAAGTAGCACTTCGTAAAGTAAGCCTGCACGACGAAATAGTTAAAGGTAACGTTACAGCTTCAATAATTGATTTTGGTCATGTTGTTAGCGTTGCTATCGTTATTCGCTCAGCACTTTTATGGGTTGCTACTGATGGCTGGCATGGTCTTCCAATTGTAATTGCTGCCTTTATTATAGGTAGCGTTGTATTACTACTTGTTAGCCAGTACCGAGTGCAGTTATTTAAGCTTACAAATAAAAGTGGCGACTGCCTACAACAAGCAATTGTTGATGGTAACTTAGCTGTGGGTATTCGTTACGCTGGATTTTTAGTTGGTAGTGCATTAGCTATTACAGCAGCAACGGGTGTTGCACCTTACGCGGCTGATAATATTAATGCGAGTTTACTATACTGGGCTATTAGCGCAGTTGTGAGCCTTGTCGCATTTATTATTTTGCACTTAGTGACAATTAAAATAATTTTATCTGGTTGCGATATTTCCGATGAAGTTAATCGTCAAAAAAATGTAGGTGTAGCTACTATTTCTGCAGCAGTATCATTTGCTGTAGGTATTACTATGGCAACCTTACTAGGCGCATAATCAGTGTCATCAACCAACACTCCCCCAAGTAAGTCTCGCTTACTTGGGCACGATATATTACTAATTACTGTTATGGCCGTGCTTGCTGGATGCGGCCTTATTTATGAATACTTACTGTCTCATTATGCGGGCCGTGTACTTGGCTCAGTAGAAAGCGCTATTTACGCCATGATTGGTACTATGATTGTAGCAATGGGCTTAGGCGCTTTTTTAGCGCGCTGGTTTAAAGATGCATTTACCGCTTTTGCTTGGCTAGAAAGCATTATTGCTTTGGTTGGCATGGGCTGCATTTTAGCGATAGCGGGTGTAATAGCTGTAAGTTACTCTCTTCCTCATTTATTTTCGAGCATTTTTAATTTACCCCCTGATGTTGTACTTAATGGTTACGTATTTCAAAAGCTACAAGAGTGGTCACGTTTTCTACCTTATGTTTTTGGTTTAATACTGGGCTTATTTATTGGTATGGAAATACCGCTTATAGCGCGTATTCGTCAGCACGTTTATGGCCGTTTTTTAGAAAACAACGCAGGGACTATTTATGGTGCCGATTATATTGGTGCTGGTATTGGTGCCGCCATTTGGGTAAGCATCATGCTCTCAATACCTATAATGCAAGCTGCGGCGTGGACGGCGTTATTTAATATCATTGCAGGACTCGCGTTTTTATGGCGCTATCACACTTATGTGCGCTTTGCTAAGGCACTTTTAGTTTGCCATATAGTACTATTGGCATTGTTTGGCTTTATTTTAGTATTTGGCAGTAGCTGGATGAACAATCTAAGTAATGTTTTATACAAAGATAAAGTAATTTATTCGCAAGCAACCAAATACCAGCACGTAGTTTTAACCGAAAGATTAAGCAAAAACCAACCTCAGCCAATCACCGATTTATATTTAAATGGGCGTTTACAGTTCTCAAGTATTGATGAGCAAATATATCATTCAATGCTGGTTTACCCTGCAATGCTTGCCTCTAACAGACACGACCGTGTATTAATAATTGGTGGTGGTGACGGGCTTGCACTTAGAGATGTTTTAAAGTGGCCTGTAAGTGAAGTAACGCTAATAGATTTAGATGCGCAGCTTCTCAATTTATTTGGTCATAAAGACGGTGACTTTACGCCGCCAGAGCACATCAATAAGCGATTACTACAGCTAAACAATAAATCGATGCAAGACTCGCGAGCCAACATAATTGTGGGTGATGCATTTTTAGAAGTAGAAAAGCTGCTTGATCAATCTAAGCAGTTCGACACCATCTTAATTGACTTACCGGACCCAAATCACCCTGATCTAAATAAAATGTACAGTGACTACTTTTATAATCATGTACGTCAGTTATTAGCACCCGATGGCGCAATGGCGGTTCAATCAACTTCACCTTACCACGCTAAAAAAGCGTTTTTAAGCATTGCTAAAACAGTTAAAGCGGCTGGGTTTGAGTATGTTGAGCAGTATCAGCAAAACATACCTTCGTTTGGGCAGTGGGGCTGGACTATAGCTACTAAAATGGGGCAGTCGGCCAGTGGCCGTATTAATGATGCGACGGCTATGCCTGTGCCATCAAGGTGGATTAGTAAAGAATATTTATTGGCAAGCTTTGTATTTCCCAATCAATACTTTGAACAAGTTAAAAGTGTTGAGGTCAATAGGTTAGGCTCTGGTCAATTATATGATTACTACCGAACTGCATGGCAAATAGAAAGCGAATTGTATAAAAATTAAAAAACATGGTTGACATAATATGTCGGCCGTGAGAATCTTAACTCAGACATAATATGTCAAACGACAAAAGGCAGAGACATGGAATTAAATGAACTTTCAATAAAATTAGCTTCTTTTGAAACTGAAGGTGCTAACTTTGAGTCTTTCTTGATTGCCAACCCAGGCGAGCAAGATGTTTTACAAGTCATTGTTGATGGAAATGATGAACTTCCAATTTTTGTTACACAAACGCAAGAGCAGTTATTATGTATTAGCTACTTGTTTGACGAAGATGAAGTTAAGAGTGAATTACGCAACGAGTTGAACGAAACATTACTACGTTTAAACGTGCCAATTCCACTGAGTGCATTTGCTAAAATCGATAACAAATACGCGATTTTTGGTGCACTGTCGGTAAATTCATCATTAGATGACGTTACCCACGAACTAGTGACATTAGCCGATAACGCTATCGATGCACTAGAAGCCGTGACCTTGTATTTAAACGATTAATAGCTAGTTAGTGGAGTTAAGATTATGAGTATTTTAAAAAAATTATTTACAGCAGTACGTGGCGGCGCTCGTGAAGCAGGCGAAGCTATTGTAGACAAAAATGGTATCCGTATTTTTGAGCAAGAAATTGCAGACGCGCAAAATGCACTTCACCGTGCTAAAAAAAGCCTTACTGAAGTAATGGCTAAAGAAATGCAAACTAAGCGTAAAATTAGCGCTGTAGATGCATCAATCGCTGAACATGAAGCGTATGCAGGCCAAGCTCTTGAAAAGGGCAACGAAGCGTTAGCATTAGAAATTGCAGAAAAAATTGGTGACTTTGAAGCTGAAAAAGCTGAAAACGAGCAAGTATTATCTGGCTTTAGCAATCACATTGTTACGCTTAAGCAGCAAGTTAAAGATGCTGAAAAATCGATTAAAGAGAATCAGCGCCAGCTTACAATGGTTAAAACCACTGAAAGCGTACAGCAAGCAACAATGGCTGTTAACAGCACGCTTAATACAAACAGCTCGTCTATGACATCGGCTCGTCAATCACTTGAACGCATTAAACAGCGCCAACAAGATCGTAGCGACCAGCTAGGTGCTGCAAAACAACTTGAGTCAGACGTAAATGGCGATGACTTAAAAGCAAAAATGGCTGAAGCAGGCATTGGCGACACAAGTCCAAAAAGCGCTGATATTTTAGCTCGCATCAAAGCGAAGCAAAATAGCTAACCATTACGTTTATACTTTAAAAAGGTAACCGAGTTTTGCTCAGTTACCTTTTTTGCTTAGAGGGCAGCCTTCCTATGTTTAATTTTTTCAAATCTAAAAAAGAGCCAGAGCGTCAGCTTAATCATCCGAGCGAGCTTAAAAAAGGCGACATGTTTAGCGTTATCGACTCCTTTGCTTATCCGGCATGGCTAAAAGGTGAAACGCTACGTGTTACTGGTATTCAGACTTACCAATATCAGCATAGTAGCGATACTGAATTTGTACTTGAGACAAACAGCGGCCAAGTTGTATTTTTACAAATTGAGCAAGATGACGGCGAGGAGTGGGCTAACTTTTCTATTAAAATTCAGCGAAACGAAGTTGAGGAGATATTTAGCCTTGATGAGTTTGCGCGTATTTTTGATGAAGAGTCGTTAACCCACATTACAGTGCAAAATACACCAGAGCGCTTTATGCAGTTTTTAGCTAAAAGCTATCAACAAAGCGAGTCGCCTTATGTGTGTTATTTCCATAATAAAGATTACCGCAACCAAACTTTGCCTCGTTATGAGCAAGAAGGTGGTGAGCCATGTGAAATGATTTGCTTAGCGTCAGATAATGAAGGTTTTGGTTTAAATATCGAAATTTGGGATGGCGGCGAAACCGAAGTATCGCTAACGCTCATGCGTCCAATGTCAGACATTGTAGACTTGTTTCCCGGAGATGCTAAGTGAGTGATGCTAAAGACAAGTGGTTACGTCAGGAACAAGCTGTACGTGCCACACAAATGGCATTTGATCTAAGCAGCGAAGTTCAAAAGCTGATAAAAAAGCAAGCTATTGATCAAGAGCTAACGCCGTCAGATATGATCCGTAAAATACTTGGCTTAGATGTAAAATCTAAAAAAACGCGTCAACGTTTATCGTTTAATTTAAATGATGATGAAATTGCGCAACTAGCCAGTCGCTTTGATGTCTCAAGTGATGATAAGCGAGCCGTAAAACAACAAGTAGCTGACTTACTAATTGCTCACACTAAAAAAACTAAGTAGTTACACTAGATTATTATGAATATTATTTTAATTGCTTACTTAATTATTTTTGCGTTGTTTGGTACAGCGGCGAGTTATTTTGTACGTTTTATTTATGCGTATTGGGTGCTTAAAACAATGCCCATGAAGTACATTATAAAAGCAGGTATTTGCGTGATACTGGTGGTAGTAATTTCAGCGTTAATTCCGTATTTAAGTTAACGCTGAAATTAAGTTTGATTTACTTTATATCAAACGACTGACATTGCTGATTAATACACAGCGATTGTACTTCAAGTACAGGGGAGCAATCGGTTAAGCCTTGTGCTGCATTTTTTATTTTTTCTTGCTTTGTTATGAGTTGCGCAATATTTTCAGCTTTTTCTTGCGGGGTGTTAAGTGTTG
This sequence comes from Pseudoalteromonas sp. 1_2015MBL_MicDiv, assembly GCF_002407505.1. Taxonomy (NCBI): domain Bacteria; kingdom Pseudomonadati; phylum Pseudomonadota; class Gammaproteobacteria; order Alteromonadales; family Pseudoalteromonadaceae; genus Pseudoalteromonas; species Pseudoalteromonas sp. 1_2015MBL_MicDiv. The sequence continues at coordinate 47,331 of NZ_CP012737.1, forward strand.
AGTAAACAACATATTTACTCGGTCCACCGCATGCGCGGGCGCCAACTTCAAGCACTTTGCACTGAAAGCTAGCGGTGCAGCTATTATCACTCACCATGTCATTCAGCTCATTGTTTAAGTGAGACAAGTTTTTACTTTGTTCATTGCTTGACGTTATTGTGCTAGCACAACCACTTAGTAATAAAATGCTGCTAGCAACGCTTAAAATTGATAGTTTAATTGCCGATGATAAACAACTCATAACGTTATCCTTAAAATGCACTTACCGCTGAGCCTTCAAGTTTAACACATTTATTTTCAACACACTGCGTGCTTGGCGTTGTTAAATGCTGACAAATACTCATCATCCCTTTTTGTGCATTATAGTTACTTTCAAGCTTTGTAACTTTATCACTTAAGGCTGTTACTTGCTCTTCAGACACTGATTTTGTTGAATACACAATAAAACTACTCGGTCCACCACATGCGCGGCTACCCACTGCATTTACCCTACATTGCGTGCTTGTATCACATTGCGTGTCTGCAATAAGTGTATTTAACTCGGTTTTAGCTGCTCTGATATCTTCTATTGAAACTTCTTTTAAATCGGCTTTCGGGATTTTTTCAGCAACTGATTTGTTTTGTGTTTTAGTATTCTCTTGTAATTTTTGAAGTACTGGCTTTGATGTTTCAGTTTCAGAGGTGACTGTTACTTGCTCTGTTTCAGCTGGTGTTTTATCTAAGCATGCAGTTAAACAAAGAGGTAAAAGTATGGCTAACAATGGGGTACGCATAATAAACCTTGATAGTGATGAAATATTCATCACTATCATACACTGTGCATTTTTTACGGCAATAAAAACTATATAATCAAGTAATTAAAGTCCGCCCTGCGTTAGTTTGGTGGGATTAAGTAGCTTTTCGAGTTCACTGCGTGGTAAATCGGTTTCTTGTTCGGCTACATCAATAATAGGGCGAGCTTCTTTATAAGCCTGCTTTGCTATTTTTGCTGCTTTTTCATAACCGATCACCGGATTAAGCGCAGTTACCAAAATTGGGTTTTTAGCGAGCGCTTTATCTATATTAGGCTGATTTACCTTAAAGCTGGCAATGGCTTTATCGCCCAATGCTTGCGCGCTATTGGCAAGTAATTCTATACTTTGTAAAATATTATAAGCAATGACTGGCAGCATAACGTTCAGCTCAAAATTACCCGCTTGGCCTGCCACTGTAATGGTGGCATCGTTACCTATTACTTGTGCACTTACCATTGCAGCGGCTTCTGGTATTACTGGGTTTACCTTGCCAGGCATAATAGACGAGCCTGGTTGCAATGCTTCAAGCTCTATTTCACCAAGGCCCGCTAGTGGTCCTGAGTTCATCCAGCGTAAGTCGTTTGCTATTTTCATTTGTGCTACAGCGAGTACTTTTAATTGCCCCGAAAGCGCAACTATGGCGTCTTGTGAACCTATGTTATAAAAAAAGTTACTGCTAGGCGTAAATCTAATGCCTACATTGGCACTTAGGTTTTCTGTAAATTTTGCTGCAAATTTAGGGTCTGCATTTATTCCTGTTCCAACCGCTGTACCACCTTGTGCAAGTTCGCATACACGCTCTAAGCTATGTCTAATTCCTGCTGCAGCATGATTAACTTGTGACTGCCATGCACTTAGTGTTTGATTAAATGTAACAGGCATTGCATCCATTAAATGCGTACGGCCCGTTTTAACTATATGGCCTACCTCAGCTTTTTTATTTTCTAGGCTTTGCGATAAGTTTTCAAGCGAAGGAAGTAATTCATACACTACATTTATTGCACTACTGAGTGCGATAGCGGTAGGAACTACATCGTTAGAGCTTTGTCCCATGTTTACATCATCATTAGGGTGAATGCTTTCATTGCCTAATCGGCTAGCAAGTGTTGCAATAACTTCGTTGGCATTCATATTTGAGCTTGTGCCCGAACCTGTTTGAAAAATATCAACGGGGAAATGCTCAACATGTTCGCCATCAATAATACTTTGACAAGCTTGCTCAATAGCATTTGCTTTGTCTTTACTTAGATGGCCAAGCTCGCAGTTACTTTGTGCAGCGGCTTGCTTTATATAAGCCAGTGCAGTGATAAATTGCTTTGGCATAGAAAGGCCACTAATCGCAAAGTTATTAACTGCTCGTTGTGTTTGCGCCTGATAGAGCGCATCAGTAGGTACTTGTAGCTCGCCCATGCTGTCTGATTCTGTTCTAAAGTTGCTCATAAGTGTGCTCCTTAAAAAGGGTTGAATTCGTGGCTAAGAATACGAGCTTCACGCTCCAGTATTAAAAATTGTGCAGTATTGTTATGCACTTTATAAAACCGTTTCAATGCTAATAATGGTTTGTATAACTGCTCTAAACATTGCTTACGAATAGCATTATGGATAAGAGGGTCACACATTTTGTTCATAATTTCATGGTGTGTGCGCCTAAGATAAAACTCTTGAAGCAAAGGATTTCGCTGTTGTTCAAAGTTTTTGGCGACGTTTAGAGCGGTTTCTATGTAATCGGCAACGAGCATGGGTGCATGCAGGCCGGGTCTTAAGCAATGGCAAGAGAGTTCTTGATGGTAACGATGCTGTGCATGATTTGAAGACATAAAAAAACCGACTCAAGTTAACGATAATAGTTATCATTACATTTAATCGGTTTCAGTGTAAACAGTTATTATTAAAATTATTTGCGATATTAATTTGAGTTTTAATTGTAGCCAAGAATAAATATCTGATCTGTTTCATGTTTTGTTATCGCCTTTTGATTATGTTTAGGATGCGAAAGTAAATCGATTACTGTAGCTCTCATATCAACGGCATAACTATGATCGTCGGTGGTTTTTTCAATTATAGCAACAGCTGCATCTACAGCTGTATAAGAGGGAGTATGCATAATATTTTCCTATTAATTAAATCATAAATTAACCCAAGTAAGGGTTAATATAACTAAAGCATAATACATACCACTGCCTTAAATTAGTTGTAGTGTTATGAATTTAATAGTCTTTATAAATACTCGATACAATTTTAGTTACCCAAAATTAGCAATTTGCGATATTGTTGTGCAATATGCTTCTCATTTGGTGCAAAGTAATGGCTAAACCTTTCTCACAAGCTTGCGAAAATAACAAAAAGCCTATTTTAAAAGTGCTTACTCAGGTACTTAATAAAACGAAAGTATTGCTTGAAATAGGCTCAGGAACCGGCCAACATAGTGTGTTTTTTGCAGAACAATTACCACATTTACAATGGCATACAAGTGATCGCGCTATAAACCACGAAGGGATTAATTTATGGCACCACGAAGCTAATTTAACTAATTTACATGCGCCACTTGAGCTTGATTTAAATAATGAGTGGCCAATAGATAAGGTTGACGCTATTTATACTGCAAACACATTTCATATTGTAAGTTGGCAATTAGTTGAACGTTTTTTTGACGGTGTTAAACGTCACTTAAATAGCGACGGTATGTTGTGTATTTATGGGCCATTCAAATACCAAGATGAATTTACCAGCCCAAGTAATGATGACTTTAGTGCCTTTTTAACAGAGCGCGATCCGTTAAGTGGAATAAGAGATTTTGAAGCAGTTGAACAACTAGCTAAGCAAGCAGGGCTTACGCTTATTAGCGATACTGCCATGCCTGCAAATAATCAGTTACTCGTTTTTAAACGGCAGTAATGAGCTACATTGCTCTTTATATATATCAATATGGCCGCGTTCACGCTTTAAGTAGTCGCTTATTGCATTACTGAAATCGCCATCAACAATATGGTGAGCAGAGTAGGTAAGTACGGGTTCAAATCCGCGTGCTATTTTGTGCTCACCTTGTGCACCCGAATGAAAACAGTTGAGTTTATGTTTTATTGCAAACTCAATACCTTGGTAATAACACAACTCAAAGTGAAGCGAATCTACTTCCTCACTTGCTCCCCAGTAGCGCCCATACAGCGTATTTGCACCTACTAAACTGAGTGTTGCAGCAATCACGTTATCGTCTCTTTTGGCCAGCATAATAACGAGAGTATTAGCCATTAAGGCATGTAAAAGCGTAAAAAACTCCATATTTAAATAGCCCAAATGACCAGAACGCTTTAAGTAGGTACGCTGATAAAACTCACAAAACAATTGCATTATCTCGGGCGTAATTTGCGTTCCTTGCAGCCATTCAATATCAATATTTTGTTGCGCTATTTTAGCTCGCTCTTTTTTAAGTGACTTACGTTTTCGTGAGCTAAGTATTTGCAAAAAGTCGTCAAAGGTTTCAAAACCTTTATTAAACCACTGAAATTGCACACCCACTCTTAACATGGCATGTTGCTCAGTTAATGAAGTCGCTTGGGCTTGGTCGCAAAAATTAACATGCCAACCCGACCACTTTTGCTCAGCACTGTGTATGCTAAGTTGCTCTGTAATGTACTGATACACCGCATTTGGGTTAGCGTGATCGATAGCAATACGCTTGCCTTCAATAGGGCTAAAGGGAATTCCAGATAGCCACTTGGGATAATATTCTAAACCGTGTTTTTCGTATGCCTCAGCCCATGCCCAGTCAAATACGTACTCGCCATATGAATGACTTTTTAAATACCCGGGTGCAAGTGCAACGAGCGTATCATCTTCAAAAATAGCGAGGTGATGGGGCTGCCAACCGCTTTTTTGTGTTACGCATTGGCTTTGTTCAAGGGCATATAAAAAAGCATGTTGAGTAAATGGTTCATCACCAAATAAACGTTGCCACTGCGCCTGATCAATCTCATTAATACTGCTAAACCATTGGTGCGAAAACGTTCCCATGACTACTTACCTTGTAGTTGTTCTAAGCTGTTCTACATTTTTAATAAACGTACTAATTTGCATTTTAAGCTCGGTAAAATGAGGATTATAAGTTAAGCGTTGTAAAGCCGGATAGTGTTTTAAGTTGGCGCTTGTACGCTCTCCTAGTTGTGGTTTTGTTGTTGTTTTACATGTTTTGTACAGGGACTCATCGTTAATAAAGCTGCCACAATTACGATAGGTTGCGTTAATTCCATAATGTGGATTTTTCGGTGAGTTAACAACAGCAATATGCGACATACCATGAACTTTTTTACATTGAGGTGTTGTGCATTGCGGGTTATTTACTGTGTAGTCACTAGCAAAGTCTGGCGGTAAAATATCAGTGCTTCCATAAAGTACTAAAGTATCGAGTGGCTTATATTTTACTGAATTACCCTTGTGTAACGCACTTAATAATTTTAGCGTGGCACGCGTATCTATCGTGGTATCAATGTCGGAAAGTACACTAAAAATAGGCAATTTAAGTGCAGGGCGTTTGTTTAAACTACTTACGCTTGCAAGTGACATTGCATCGTATGAAGCGGCAGCTGCATTTAAAGGAAATGATTCATACTTAGCAAAGTCTACATCGGCGTCTTTATCTATCCAATTAACAAAGGGTATGGCATCAATCCACTTTGCTATCCAGCCGTACTTATTATGCGGCTCAGAGCCGGGAGAATAAAGCATAAGCGCTTTAATTTTAGGCGAAACAGTGTGTTTGGTTGCGTAATCAATAAGTAACGCTGCACCGGTAGAGTAACCTGCAAGTATCACCTCATCAAAGTCTTGCATCGATCGCTCAACTCCGTACTTGATTGCCTGTTGCCACTGGCTAACCTCTACATTGAGTAAAGCACTTGCGGCACTTCCATGCCCTGGTAATAATATAGTACGCACGGTATAGCCTTGCTGATAATACACTTGTGCTAAATCGTGATACGTAAAGGGTGAGTCAGTTAACCCGTGGATTAATAGTGCAACTTTATTACTGCTTGGATGCGTAAGCTCAAAAGGGGCAATAATATCTACAATAGTAGGGTCTGATTTTCGGGTACCTTGTGTCACTAATTGCTGATACGTTTGTGTAATAACGGGGCATGGCATATTTGCACGGGGATTGGCTTTATTTATATGTTTATACGCATAATCTAAGTAATGATTGAATGGTAAAAGGGCGTGGTAATTAAAACGCTGGTGATTGTGCTCATTTTCAAAGCGTAATAAGCCTTGTTGCTTACTTTTTGTTATAGATTTGAAGTCGCTCGCCTGCGATATACAATTTTGAGCGACAACAATATGCGAAAAAACACTTAAAATAAAACCAAAAAATATGTTTAAAATTAAACCACTATTGTTCATTAACTTCTGCATATTGGACAAGACACTCGGTTAGCTTACTGAGTTCAAGCGGTTTTGCAAGATGCTGGTTAAATCCAACAGCTTGTGCATGTGCTTTATCCTCTGGCATAACGTCGGCGGTTAAAGCAATGATAGGGAGCTCTTCGTCTGTTTTAAATTGCCTGATCAGTGCCGTGGCTCTATAACCATCCATTATGGGCATTTGGCAATCCATAAGCACTAAGTCAAAATGTTGTTCTTTTACAATGTTGACCGCCAGCTCACCATTTTCAACAATGTGCGGCACAATACCTAGCGACCCAAGCATTGCTTTAATGACCATTTGATTTACAGGATTATCCTCTGCAACAAGAATACTTAAAGATGCAGCATTGGTATTTGCAGTCGTTATGGTTGGGAGTTCTTCTGGCTCTGTTGTTTCTAGCTGTATCTCAAATGTGAAAGTAGATCCCTGCTCTAATTCACTTTGCAACGTTATTTGGGCGTTCATTAATTGGCTCAGCTCTCTAGCGATGGTTAAACCAAGGCCAGTCCCTCCAAACTGCCGTGAAGTAGAGCTATCGGCCTGAGTAAACGCATTAAACAGTTTGTTATGTTGGTTTGATTTAATGCCTATACCAGTATCAACAACGTTAATTGTTATTTTTACTTCATTGGTAGATACAAACTCGGTATCGATATTTAGTGTAACGCTGCCTTTTTTTGTAAATTTAATAGCATTACTGCATAAGTTAAGCAGTATTTGCTCTATCCGCATAGAATCGCCAATAAACCATGTGTCGGCTGGTAATTTACAGTTAATTTTCCAATCAAGGCCTTTATTTATAGCGCTTTGTTCAAACATGGTATTAATACGCTGTACAAGTGCATTTAAATCAAATGGGATATATTCAAGAACTAAGCGTTGTGATTCTATTTTTGATATATCGAGAATATCGTTTATTAGGTTTAACAAGCTTTTTGATGATGAGTTTATTTTATCCAAATAGCCAATGAGTGTATTTGCGTTATCTTCTTTACGCGCCAGAGACGAAAAGCCAATTACAGCATTTAACGGCGTACGTATTTCATGGCTCATATTCGCTAAAAACTGACTTTTAGCTTGGTTAGCTAAATCAGATTGCTTTTTAGCTTGTACTAGAGAGTAAGTGCGCTCAGCTACTTGGCGAGTCAGCGCAATTTGCTGCTGATTAAATAGTAGTAATACCATCAAAATTAATGAGCATACGGCCACTTGGAGTATAAGTAATAATAAAGTGAGTTGGCTATTGTGCTGTGATAAAAACTTTTCTTTTAGTGATAGTTTTACAACCCATTGTTGCCCACCAAAGTCGACATTGAACGACATTGGGCGACTGCCTTGTGCTTGGTCGAGGTTCTTTGAGTAATTAGTATAAAATGGAGGCTCGTTTATATCTTCATAAATACCAATCGAGAACATGTCTGATTGTTGCTCAGAAATAGCTTGTTCAATCATACTGCGCACTAAAAACACACCAGTGGCATAGCCTTTAATTTTTTCTCCACTCATACTTTGAGAGTGCACAGGCGCAAATAATAAATAAGCTGGGCTTGGCTCTTTGGTTTGCACCAGTTGGATTATTTTAGTGCTAATAGGTAAATATTTAATGGCAGGGTTGAGTAATGATGCTTTTCTATCTGAATTTGAAAAGACATTAAATCCAATCGCTTTTTGATTACCGTTAAAAGGTGCAATATATTTAACAATAACGAGAGGGTCATTATCCTCAAGTGGTTTACCTACGATATCAATATCTAAATGATAAATATTTGAGATTTCTTCAGTAAAAGCATTGCGCTGATCTTGGTCTATTTTTACATTCCACGATAAAGCTTTAATAAATGAATGTTGTTTGAGTAGCTGGCTTGCATAAGAATAAAAGTCTTGCTGATTTAATTTTGATGATGATTGGACTTGGCTAGCTAAACTTTGCACGGCAATAATACTGCGATTTGTGTACCTATATAAGCTATTTTCTATAACGTGAACTTCACGCTCAGCAATTTTAATCGTATTGATACGATTTTCTCGGTCATACAATTGAGTTGTAACGGCAACCGAGAAAAATAAAACTGAACATACTGCAAGAGTCGGTAATACAGATATATTATATTGATTCGACTTTTGTGGTAGCAGAGACAGTAACAATGGAGTGGCAATTAAAACGCCTAAAGTATCGCCAAGCCACCAGTAAGTAACATTTTTCCAGTGATTATCAATACTGTAAACAGGGTTGAATTCACTCAGTGCAAATACACCACAATTAGCTGAAATTAAGCTCACTAAAATGGCTACTACAACAATAAAATAAATGATATTTTTGCGTTTTTTAAAGCGTAACGGATGGCCCAACCAAAATTTTAAAAGCGCCGCACCTACCATTGCCTGTATTACAACACCAAAAGAGATGTACATCGCCTCATTAAATGAGTTGCCAATGAGTACCATTTCATGGACTGAGTTATTAAAAACATTAAGATTAAAAGCTATAGAAGCTATAAATAATGGCAGAATAAATCGCCACCACCATATATAACACCCCACTAAAGCAATACCGGCGGGTAACCAAATAGGAATTATTTGTGAGTTGAAAGCAAGTTTAGTGAGTGCAATGCCGACTAAGAAGTATGCAAAGGCAAAAATTATGTAAAAAATAAAAGAGTGATATTTTGAGTTAAAATTTTTCACATAAGGTCCAAGCGATTATTATTCTCATTTTTTAAATATCAGTATAGCTAACAGTAAGTTATTTGCGGAATTTTTATAATGGTAACTGCTTTTTGCTAAATGACTGCTTTAACACGACAGTTGATTCTATATTAGCAATGCAACTTAAACCACCTAATTGATGTTTTACAAATCTCTCATAGCTCTCAAGATCGTGTGCAATAATTTTTAATAGATAATCATAGCTTCCTGATATTACACAACACTCTAATACATGTGGTAATTTTTCTACATGTTGCTCAAATTGCTCAGCAGCACTTACCGAGTTTTGGCTTAGCCTCACAAACGCATACACCAGCACATTAAGATTAAGTGCTTTAGGATTTATAGCTGCGTGGTAGCCGGTAATAATGTTTTCTTGTTCGAGCTTTTTTATACGCCTTAAGCAAGGTGTATCAGACAAATTAATGCTGCTAGCCAAGTCTGAAACTGACATGCGGGCTTGGCTTTGCAGTGCGATGAGTAATTGCTGATCTTTTTTATCTAACATAGTTATCGGCTTTCATTAATTATTTTTATATTTGTAGTGATTATTGCTAAATATCATGGTTTTTACTATTTTTTTTGGCGTTTTACTCTCATTAAACTCTGTTAGCATTTAATTATAAAAATAATAGAGCACAACAATGAACACACATACCGCTATTTTCGATCAATGGATACGAACAGGATTTGTCACTTTAAATAGTGAACTTGAGCAGCTCTATTGGCAACAAACCGATAAAGCAAATGTAGAAGGAATAGGTGAGGCCTTAAAGCAACAGTTAGAAAAAGAAGGCAACGCATTAATTAGCAATTTATTAGCCGAGGGAAACACAGATCAAGGCTTTGATAGCGCTTTTGACTTACTCGGTAACGTAGGATTATTTATGGCGGCGTGTAGGCGCCATGAAATTACTGAGCCAAGCAGAGAAACTACTTCCCCGCTAATTGAAGCCTCAGCGCTTGCTATGCATATAGGCGCATCCATTGGCGTAACCCCTCGTTTTGCTACCGCCCACTTAACTACTCATAACAAAGCACTTAACGGTATTTATAAACGATTTACTAATTTACCTGATGAAAAGCTATTTATTGATTACAACACTCAAGGTATTTTGGCCTATAAACGTGCAAGTGATGCTTTATTAAAAATATTGCCGTTAGGTATTTCACACCCCTTGTGTGGTGAGTTATTAAAAGTAGCTAAACAAGCGCTTATAGATGTAACTGAGTCAAATAATGCACTTTATTCTGAGCTCGATACAGATCGCTTTTTTAACTGCGTTCGCCCTTATTATAAACCGTACCGTGTAGGTAAAGAGGTTTACAGAGGTGCAAATGCTGGTGACTTTGCAGGTATTAACGTGATTGATATGTTACTAGGGCTATGTAGCGCAAATGAGCCTAGTTACTCGCAAATGCTGGTGGATAAGTTTTTATATATGATGCCGGAGGATCAACAAATCCTACGAGAAGCCATGCGTATGCAAAGCTTTATGGATGACTTTTTACAAGCCAAGCCATTTAAAAATACAGATTGGTTTAAAAGCCATGCAACGTTATTTATTCAAGTGTGTAAATTACATGGCGACACCGCAGTCGGTCATCATAATCAATTGGTTGAAAAATTTATTGCTCAGCCTTCAAAAAATATGCAACAGCAGCATATGAGCAAGGTAACAGCAAGTGGTCCGCCGCTTCATGTATTACTTGATTCGCTCGAAAAATTAAGAGATAGGCGAGCCAGTGCCAAACGCGACGATATAAAAACACGTTTTGACGATCTAAATACACTTAAAGAATGGGTTAAATAGCATGCTTAAAAATGATTTTTGTATGGCTGATGGTTGTTATTTACTAAACCACTCGGTAGGGCGTCCTCTTAAAAATACACAGCAATATTTAGAACAGCACTACTTTTTACCGTGGGAGAGCTCAAATAAAGAACCTTGGCAACAATGGCTGCCCGCAGTTGAGCAATTTACTACCGCGCTTGGTAAGTTATTTAATGCGCCTAGTTCGCAGTTTTGTCCTCAAGTTAATTTATCAAGTGGCTTAACAAAGTTGCTTATGTCGCACCCTCGATTACAGCAAAAAAATTGTAAAGTGCTTATGGCGCAAAGTGATTTTCCGAGCATGGGTTTTGCAATGCAAAAAGCGTTGCCAGAGTGTGCGCAAATTATGTTTATACCAGAGCACGAAAATCTAACTGATATTAGTGTTTGGCAACGTTATATAACTTGTGATATCGACTTAGTTTTTATAAGCCATGTATATTCAAATACAGGTGTGCAGGCGCCGGTATACGATATTGTAGCTATAAGTAAATTAACTAATAGTCTGTCAATAGTTGATGTTGCTCAGTCAGCGGGTGTGATACCGCTTGATTTAAGCATACTCGATGCTGACTTTATGATTGGCTCGAGCGTTAAATGGTTATGTGGTGGCCCAGGTGCAGCTTATTTATGGGTTAACAAAAATCAAATAAAGTTCTGTGAGCCTAAAGATGTGGGGTGGTTTTCGCATCAAAATCCATTTGAGTTCGATATTAATAATTTTAAATATAACAGCAGTGCGCTTAAGTTTTGGGGTGGAACACCTTCTGTAGCGCCTTATATTATCGCTGCAAATAGCATTAATTACTTTGCAGAGCTAACTGCTCACAAGGTAAGGGATCATAATTTAGCTATGCTTACGCTTATTCATGAGCAACTAGCTGAATATGTTGCATCACCTATGGGTAGTGATAAATGTAGCGGGACTGTTATTTTATTTTTTAACAAGCAGCAAGACTATTTACTTACAGAGCTTAATAAAGCGAAAGTCAGCGTAGATGCTCGTAAATTTGGGATACGAGTATCGCCACATATTTATAATACCCGAGAAGACGTTGAGCAGTTTATTTCGATAGTAAAACGAGCACTTAAGGGTTTTGGCTAAGCTGCTGCTGTCTTTGTTTTAATGACTCTATTTTTTGCTGCATTTGATTAATTGATGCGTCGTAAGCTTGCTTTAACGAATTTGTTTTAGTTGCGATAGCATCAGCAATAGACGAAGCGCCTAAACGATTGGCTTTATCTTGAGTCATGTAATCTATCTGCTGTTTTTTAGCTGCGTATTCTTTTTGGTTTTGTGCAATAGATAGCTCAAGACGCTTTATTTCACGCTCTATTTGTTGAACCTCTAAGTAGTCATCCACAGAGGTGTCGCTAATACCTTTATCGGGCGTAGAGCTTTTATATGCTTCAATTACGTTTATATCTTTAAGAGTAATAACTTGTGCATCTTTAGCGCAAGGCGTTTGGCTAAAGGTAGTAACGCCCTTAATTACACACTTATACACTGTTGTACTTTGTGCCAAGGTAAAAAATGGAACTGCCGCGCAAACTGATAGCAATATGAATCGGATCATAGCTAAACCTAAAGTGGCTAAAGTTGTGTTAATAATGCCCGAAGTTATTACAAGGCACAATTTGTTTAGTTTTTATAAATTTTAGGCACAAAAAAACCACAATTAAGTGGTTTAAATTAAGTATGGTGGAGAGGGAGGGATTCGAACCCTCGATAGAGCTACAAACTCTATACTCCCTTAGCAGGGGAGCTCCTTCGGCCACTCGGACACCTCTCCAACGCATAACCGGTTGTATTGATGGAAGTAAAAAAGCCACCAATTAAAATATGGTGGAGAGATAGGGATTTGAACCCTAGATGGGCTATAAACCCATGCCGGTTTTCAAGACCGGTGCATTCGACCACTCTGCCATCTCTCCGTGACGCAGAATAATACTTAGGTGATACCGCTGTGTAAATAGCAAAATGACTGTTTGCCTAATATTTGTACGTAAATGAGGTTTTTTTTGTAAATAAATGGAAATTAAGGCAGTTTTTGAATAATAAATAGGTTGCAGCAAACTGTGGGATCTAAAGAAGAGGCTTCATTTAGTGGTTGAGTGTTTGCTGCACCGCAAAAATAATCATGGTTGGGTGATTATTTATATTGAGCTGCGCCGCTAAGTGCTAACCTTTTACCAATAGTGTTAAGTCTAGCTAACATTTTTGCTTTACGGTTAGTTGGTTTAACTGCAATGTGCGCAGATGCCGTTTGGTTTAATGTATTAATTGGATTCATTACCTTGCTCCGAGTTTGCCTGTTGAAATCGAGTGCATTTTGCACGTTAACTGATTAAAAATACAACGATAAAAATTGAGTGTGAAGCATTAGTTATTTTGATGTGAAAAGCTTTTAAATACGTTCTATTTTACTTTTTAAATAAGTGTTTTGAATAGTTATTTAAAAAACAAAATACCTACTGCTCTATATTTGCAAGGCTTGTGTGCTTGTTTAGGTTTTTATGCATTTTACTTTGTTTTTTTTGACTAATTATTCAGATTAAATTATTTTGATTAAAGTGTTTTCCTTCATGCTTTGCGGCTATGTTTTATATCAGTAAAGTTGCTGTTATTGATAATTACTAATGTGGGTAAATATATAATCAAAAAACAGCTTAAATTATTTGAAATTGTTCATTGATGATGGCGTTTATTATAACGAGTCAATGGCACTGCAATGATGAGTTTATTTTTTTCACTATATTGGTAATAAAAAAAGCGCCTACATACTGTAGGCGCTTTGCGTTAGTTGCGTTAAATAACGCGTCTAACTGGGGACGGAGCCACTTTTAGCTATTGCTCTATTTGCTAAAAAGGCATTAATTTGTTTTGTTGGGGTAAGCACAATGGCGTTACCTAATAGCACTAGGCTAAATCCTGCAAAGGTATTTGCATGCCATTCAAAGCCTTCAAAAAAGCTACTCAGTGTTACTGCCACTAATGGAAATAAAACAATAACGTAGCTGGCTTTTTCAGGGCCTATATTTCTTAGCAGCGCAAAGTAGCACCCAAAAGCGATTACGGTGCCAAATATTGATAGGTAAAGTAGTGATAACCAGTAACTTGGTGGAGCATTTAAACTAAATTGCACATCGTTCATTAATACATATAAAGCTAAGCCTATAGCGCTGTATAACATACCCCATGCATTGCCTTGCAATACACCAATTTGCTTACGAGAATTACGAACGCTTACCATGTTTCCTAATGAAGCCACAAAGGTGCCACCAAGGGCAAGTAGTAACCCGACCAACGCACCATTACTCAAGTCGAACTGCTGTAACTGTGGCCAAAACAGACACGTAATACCTAACACAGCGAGTACAGCACCTGTATAAATTCGTTTTGAGATTGGCTTACCAAAAAATAGTCGAGTGTTGACTATGTTCATAACCAGCAGCATTGAAAAGGCAATTGAGGTCATTGCGGAGGTTAAGTGATTTTGCGCCCAGTAAAGCATTAAATAGTTTAATCCAAAATTACAAATGGCTAATAAAACAAAAAAGCCATGATCTAGTAATTTAAATCGCATGTCGGGTTTTTTGTACGCTACATATAACCACATCAAAAGCGCTGCAATAGTAAAGCGATAAAATAACGATAACTCTACCGCAATACCGCCCAGTTGAAATTCGATGGCCAACCAAGTAGAACCCCAAATTAAAACGGTTGTAATGTATAGCGCTGCACTTTTCATGGTTACTCTCCAAAGCCCGATTGAATGGCTATTTTAAGACCTATCTGTATACTTACCATATACAGAAAAGTAAAAATGTAACCTATACAGATTTGGTGTGTGATGATAAGACAAAAAAATAGCCAAGGGCATGAGTTTCTATATCAACAAGTTATTCAGTTGATCAGAGATATGAGTGCCCAACAAGTTTTACTGCCTGGCGAAAAACTTCCATCACTGCGTAAAATGGCAGATAACTTAAGCATAAGTATCCCCACTGTAAAACAGGCTTACCAGTCACTTGAAGATCAAGGGTTAGTAGAGGCGCGTGAAAAATCGGGATATTTTTTAAAAGTCGTTAGCATGGCGCGCAATTTGCCTAAGCGCGTTAAATTAAGTCGCGAGCCTGTTGTGGTAAATAAACAAGCCTTAATAGAGCAGGTGTACAGTGCGATTCATCAAGCTAACGTAGTCCCTTTTGGTATTGCTAATCCAATTGCTGCTGCACCCACCGATAAAGCACTCGCCAGAAACATGCGCCGTGTAATGACAATTGCGGGCAGTAAAGCCATTAACTATGGGCCAACAGATGGGTTTGTACCGCTGAAAAAGCAATTGGTGCATCGCTATTTAGATTTTGGTATTGGCATTGATATGGACGAGCTTGTGATCACCAATGGTGCGCAAGAAGCCATGGCTATTGCGCTTAAATGTGTAACAAAGCCTGGCGATGTAGTTGCTATTGAGACGCCTTGTTATCACGGAATTATCGAGTTAATAGAAAGCCTAGGGCTTAAAGCGCTCGAAATACCACTGTGCCCAGATAATGGTATTTGGTTAAGTGATTTGGAACGCGCTTTAAATGAGCATGACATAAAAGCGTGTTTATTCTCTACTGCAATTAGTAACCCTGTGGGCAGCTTTATGCCTGATACAAATAGACAGCAGCTGGTGGAGCTACTTGAAAGTCATGACGTAGTGCTTATTGAAGATGACGTATACGGCGATTTATATTTTACGGCAAAACGAGGCACACCTGCTTTAGCGTACTCTAAAAAAGGATTAGTGATTAGTTGCTCATCTTTTTCTAAAACGGCAGCGCCGAGCTATCGTGTAGGTTGGTTAGTTGCGGGTAAATTTGCAACGCAAGCAAGGCGATATAAAAGAGCGCTAAGTTGCTCTGCTTCTTTAATAAACCAATGGACGTTATCTGAATTTATTGCCAGCGGCGAGTACGACCGAAATTTAAAAGTACTTAGGCAGCGCTTGCGCGATAATAAAGAGCGTATGCGATGGTGCTTACAACAAGCAATGCCAAAAAACACACGTATAAGCAATCCAAAAGGAGGCTGCGTAATGTGGCTAGATTTAGGAGGCGAGTACGATAGCCAAACATTGTTTTTACTTGCGCTTGAGGTCGGTATTAGTATTACCCCTGGGCTTGTTTTTTCGGCCTCTAATAAATATAAAAGCTGCGTCAGGTTAAGTTATGGTGTGCAATGGAGCGCGCAAATTGAGCAAGCAATAGTTACATTGGGTAAGCTTACTTTATTAGCTAAAAAGTAATACCAATCTGCTTATATATGGGGTCTATTTAACGTTAAGAAAATTACGCTAGAACTAGGCAAAAGTTTTTGTATCTAGTTGTTCTAAATAAAAATTTTTAACGAAGTTATAGTGCAATTTAATTCGTTAAATTGATCAAAGATTTATGCAGGTTGGTATAAGTTTGCGAAACACAAAAAAGCAGCATTTAAGTAAACTTAAGTGCTGCCAAAGGGATGTTAAATAACGTTTGCTGTACTAATTTTGTTTAAAGCTAAATAACTGGTAACCTTCAAGCTCTGGCACTTGCATTACTAATTGCTCTTCTTGTTTTGCAATATCAGCAAAGTTTCCACATAAAGAGTTAGCACGTTCTTCTAGTGCGCTTGCATGTAGCTCTACTTTTTCTTCTATTTGTGCGCCCATATTTTCCATACGTTGTTCAAAGGCATCCATATCGCCGCCTGAACCAAGTAACTCAGAACCTAAAGCAACTAAAATACTGCCCATTGATTGCATCACTGCTGATTCAACCGCTGTTTCTATCTGCTGCTCAAACTGTTGTTCAAAGTTTTCGCCAAATTGATTAAAACTTTGTTGGCCCATCACAAATGTACCTTGCTGGTAAAATGTGTTTTCTACTTCGATTTTAATGTCGTCCATAAGCTCTGACATATTATCAAGGCCGTCAATATTAAATGCATTGCCTACTTCTTCTAATGCTACTCCGGCAATTTTAACACCCTCAAGCGCTATATTAGCTACTTCAGGCAATTGAGTGCGTAAGCTATCAGAGTACTTGGTTAGCGCTTCGCGTTGTGAGTTATTAAGTGCTACAAATTCGCCATTTACGGTTAAGTCACCATGGGTATTAAATCGCATGGCTTTATTATTGGCAGTAAAAATTTCTAATTCGTTTGGTTTAATACGTACGTCGTTTTTAAATTCGACGTTACATTCATCGCTGCTAAATGAAATTGCAGAATCGTTGTCGTTATGAGCCATAGCTGCTGGTGTACAAATTAATGCGCTAACTAATAGTAATTTTTTCATGTGTATTCTCTGCTTTTTTGTTGATGACTATTAACTAATAACAAGTTTAATGCCATTATTTTTTTATTATAATAAACAGTAAGTTAATTTGTTCGAGGCCTTTTTAATAGGTTGGGTTAAGTTAAAAATAAACTATTTTTTAGTCAAATTAACTAAGTTCTACAAATCTATAAGCAATATTTATCGATACGATAAAAAACTCTCACTTTCCACAATTGAAATTTAGCGCTATTTATTCACATTACTGACATGAAGACTATTTACGATAGTCACGTGGCTTTATTTTGATGCTAATTTGCAGCGCATTTTGGTGTTAAACATTTTTAATTTACCGGCTATTGCGATAATAAAATCCTTGGCTGGTCTCAAACACTTTATGGAGTGGGTTGTGGGTAAGACATTTAGTTACGATGCGCTAGATGACGATTTTGTTGAAGACGAGTACGAAATGCTCGGACGTAATCAACACGATAAGAACAAGCAAAAGGTTAAGAAAAAGTTGGAAGACTACCTTGAGCAAAAACGCTTGCGTAAAAATCTAGGCGAAGACGATTTAAGCGATTACACCGACTAAATCACGCTAGTATAAATACAATACCAATTAATATTAGAGTCTTAAATGTGCAGTTAGCCGATATGTTTAAGTTTTAATAGTATTGGCAATAAAGAGGCCTTGCGCCTCTTTATTACTTTTAAAGCGTGCTTTTAGCCTGCGCTAATGCTTTTTGGATTGTAAGTTCTAATTTTTCGGGTTTAGTAAAAGGTGCATAGCGTTTAATTGGCGTCCCATCTGCGGCAATTAAAAACTTAGTAAAATTCCACTTTATTTTGCGTGTTAAAAAACCAGGCAAGGCTGATTTCAAATAACGAAAGACGGGATGTGCATGCTCACCGTTTACATCTACTTTGGCCGCCATTAAAAAGCCCACGCCAAAATTGATTAAACATCCTTGCTCTATTTGTGTTGCGCCGCCAGGTTCTTGTTGACCAAACTGGTTGCACGGAAATCCCAAAATTACTAAACCTTGGCTGGCATACTTATTATGTAAAGCTTGCAGCGACTCGTATTGGTAGGTAAATCCACATTTACTCGCGGTATTAACAATAAGCACAACCTTACCTTCAAAATCATTAAAGTTAATAGGTTGACCCTGCAAGCTTGTTGCGCTTAATTGATGAAATTCGTGCATTTTGGCGTCTTTTTATTATTGTTACCGGTATTTTAACCTGAGTACAGTATTTCATAAAGTATAAAGAGCACTCTAATTTAAAATTAGAAATAGCCCCATACCGGCAAGTGTTGTGTAATAAATATTATGTGTTTTATAGGCAACAATAATGGCGACTATCGCTGCGCTTAAATAAGGGTTTTGCCAGTTTAAGTTAATGCCATCTTCATTCAAAAACACGATAGGAACCCAAATAGCTGTCAGTACTGCGGGTGCGCTAAAACTCAAAAATTGCTGCATTTTTGGGCCTACTTTAAATGGTAAAGCGCGGTGCAAAAATAAATAACGCGTAAAAAATGTAATGCACGCCATGAGTAGAATAGTTGTCATCATGGCGTTACTTCCTTTTTAATGGTTAGTCTTGCTGTAACGTAACCTGCGCTCATTGCCAACAACGCTGAGCAAACAAGCCATAACTCAAATCCGGTACTTTTTAAAAGCGTTGCGCTAACACCTGCAACAATGACAGTAACGAGTGAGGCCAAATTTTTGATTCCCGGAATAACCAACGCGATAAACGTGGCGGCAATGGCAAAGTCGAGCCCTAAATTAGTTAAGTCGGGCAGCATTGTGCCGGCTACAATGCCAATTAATGTCCAAATATTCCATGCAATATAAAAACTAAAACCAGCACTCAATGCGTATATTAAACGCGTTTTTGTTCTATACGCTTTTCGATGATGAGAAAATGCAAATAGCTCATCGGTTAAAACAAAGCTCACAGGTAAGCGCCAACGCACAGGTTGATCAATGACCTTATGACGCACTGCTAAACCGTATAAAAAGTGCCGAGAGCTAATAATAAATGTTGTGAATAAAATTGTGAGCAATGGTGTGTTGCCCGCCATAAGTTCAATCGCAACAAGCTGTGCAGAGCCTGCAAATACTAATAACGACATTGCTTGGGTTTCAAAGGCGCTAAAACCATTTTGAATCGCTAAAGAGCCGCATAAAATACCCCAAGGAACAACGGCTAAACACAGTGGTAGCATATCTAAAAAGCCTTTTAAAATAGCTTTTTTAACTGGTTGCATGATATTTACTCTCACGGCTTGTAGAATGGCTCATAAGGATACCTTAATATTATGATGTTAAAGTAGTTAACAAATTAAATAATACTGTTTTTTTAAGGATAGGCACAATGACGACGTTAAAAGTGTGGGATGGGTTTATTAGATGCTTTCATTGGTTTTTGGTTGTAAGTATTGCAGTACTTTATTTTAGTATTGAAGAGGGCATGATTGAGCTTCACTTTGTTGCAGGTTTTTTTACTTTAGCACTTATAGTAACACGTTTAATATGGGGTGTTATTGGTAGTAAAACCGCGAGATTAAGTGGGTTACTGCACTCTCCTAGTGCTATTTTAAAGGCACTCAAAACACCAAGCGAATCGTTAGGCCATTCAGCACCCGGTAGCTGTATGGTGATAGTGTTTTTTATATTAATCATAACGCAACTTGTAAGTGGCTTAATGAGCAGTGATGGTATTTTAACTGACGGGCCGCTTGCTCAATATGTGTCTAGCGATACGATTGATTTTGCCAATTGGCTACATGAGCTGAATTTTGACATTTTACTTTATGCTATTGGCTTGCATGTATTAGCTATTATTGTTTATAGAATAAAAGGAAAACCGCTAGTTAAGGCGATGATCACAGGCTCAAAAGAGTTAAAAGCGGATGACTCTGAGGCTAAAGTAACAAAAGCGTCTTGGCCTGCGTGGTTAATATTTATATCTTTATTGGTGTTGCTGATATTTACGTGGGCGAAAGAGCCTTTAACTTATTTATTTAGTTAAAAACACATTAAACCAGCCTTAAAGGGTTGGTTTTTTATTTTGGTTACATTCTTTTTTTTGATTGTTGTGTGGTTGCAAATTATAATCATCAAGTTGTTAGCTTATTAAGGTGAGGATAAATTTTTTGCACGATTTATTAGTGCGTATAACTTGCCCTAGATGTATTTTTTGTGTATCCATATAGGTATGGGTAATAGTTTGTGACTCTTAAGGTGTTGCTGTGTTTATGCATACGTCGTTGGCCTGTGGAAAGTGGTCAACTATAGGTTGTTTAAATCATCATACCCAATTATTTATTGGTGATGTGGTGAGTGTAACCTTTTATGACTTGCAAGGAGAGCTAGTCAGTTTATCGTTTGATTATAAAATCACCTCGTTAGAGCAAGGTGAATCCCATGCATGGCCGCGTTTAGTTGCCGAGCACATTAATGTGCATATACCATTAATAAGCGCAGGGCGAATGACTGAACAAGGGCTCGTTGTTGCTTATCGACAAAACGAAATTTTTGCATTGCAAAGTAGTGGTATTTGTAAAGCCCAAGTTGATTTTCATTGCATCGCGAAATGTGATGATTATGTAGTTAAAGAATATGACGCATATGAATTTATTTATCCACAAAGTAGCGATTCTTACAATGCAGGTACAAAAGTACTACAACCTAAAACGGGAAAAATTTATCAATGTAGGCCTTGGCCATTCAATGAATTTTGCCGTGTTAATGATGAGAATAAAGTTATGTTTGAACCCGGCATTGGACAAAGCTGGGCTATGGCATGGATACAAGTATCAGATTAATAAATATAAATAACCTTCTTCCCATAGGTAGAACGATTTTAGTAATGAAACGTATTAGCTTCTAAGCCCTCTCAACTATTGAGTGGGCTTTTTTATTTTTATGGTAAACTGCAATTATTGTTATTTTTCAAATTGGTCTTTTCTGTGCCTCATCCTGATCACTCTCTAAATTTATTGTCTAACGTCCCTATCGCTAAAAAGCAAGCTCATATACTCAATGCGCATAATAAAACACGTGTCGATAACTATTATTGGATGCGTGATGATGAACGTCAAAATGAACACGTACTAGCGCATTTGCATGCTGAGAATACCTATTGTGATAAACAGTTAGCACCTATAAAGCCATTACAAAATACACTATTTGAAGAGCTTAAAGCGCGTATTGTAAAAGACGATAACTCGATACCCGTTAAAGACGGAAAGTATTGGTATCACTCAGAAGTGCGTGGCGATGATGAATATTCACGCCATTACCGCAGTACCAGCATAGAGGCTGATAATAAAGAGCTTTTACTCGATATAAATGCGCTAGCGGCAGGGTTCGAATTTTTTGAATTAGGTGAAGTCGCTCTTAGCCCGTGTGAACAACTTATGGCTTATTCTGAAGATACTGAAGGCCGACGTATATATTTAGTGCGTTTTAAAAACCTTGAAACAGGTGAGATGCTACCTGATGTACTTGAAAACACAGAAGGGCAAGTTGTTTGGGCTAATGACAATAAAACCGTTTTTTATGTTAAAAAAGATTTAAAAACATTATTAGGCTATCAAGTGTTTCGGCATGAGCTTGGTAGCGAGCAAAGCCAAGACGTAATGGTTTACGAAGAGCAAGATAGTAGCTTTTTTATGGGGCTTGGTAAAAGCCGCGACGAAAGCTTAATTATTATTGATTTAGCATCGACAGAGACCAACGATACATGGGTGCTTGATGCTAATAAGCCCACTGGCGAATTTAAAGCATTAATGCCGCGTGAAGATGGCCACGAGTTTGACGTAGATAAGCTAGGTAACACATTTTATATTGTGACTAACTGGCAGGCTAAAAACTTTAGATTAATGACGGCAACAAACGAAACGATTGCTGATAAAACACAATGGTTTGAGCATACAGCTCACAGAGAAAATGTCCTGCTTGAAGGTGTTGAGTTATTTAATGACTTTTTAGTATTAAGTGAACGCGAGCAAGGGCAAGCTAGATTTGTAGTTGTTAATAGGCAAGGAAATTGTATGGCACTTGAGTTTGCCGATCCTTGTTACTATGCCGCTATAGCAATGAACCCAGAGCCAGACACACGTACTGCGCGTATTTATTACTCCAGCTTAACAACACCGGGTTCTTTATATGATGTTGATTTAGCAACAGGCGAAAAAACACTACTTAAACAACAAAAAGTACTGGGTAGTTTTAATACCGATGACTATCAGTCAGAGCGATTAATGGTAACTGCTCGCGACGGCATCAAAGTCCCTGTATCTGTTGTTTATCGAAAAGACAGCTTTAAAAAGGATGGCACAAATCCGTTATTTCAATACGGCTATGGTGCGTATGGTTATACGATTGATCCAAGTTTTTCTAGTTCGTCACTGAGCTTGCTCGATCGTGGCTTTGTTTATGTTATTGCGCATGTTCGAGGCTCTGAAATGCTAGGCCGCGAATGGTATGAGCAAGGTAAAAAAGAGCATAAAAAAAATAGCTTTAGTGACTTTATTGATGTGACAAAAGCGCTTGTTGATCAAGGTTATTGTGATAGCAATAAGGTGTTTGCCTCAGGCGGCAGTGCCGGTGGTTTATTAATGGGAGCGGTTGTAAACCAGGCACCAGAGTTATATTGTGGTGTTGGCTGTCATGTACCATTCTTAGACGTATTAACCACAATGCTTGATGAGAGTATTCCGCTCACAACAAATGAATACGATGAATGGGGTAATCCAAACGATCAACAGTTTTATGATGTGATTGAAGCTTACTCACCTTATGACAATATTCGCGCACAAAACTATCCGAACATACTCGTTACTACGGGTCTTCATGATTCACAAGTGCAGTATTGGGAACCTATGAAATGGGTTGCAAAAATGCGTGAACTTAAAACAGATAGTAATATTTTAGTCTTTAAAACAGATATGGATGCAGGGCACGGTGGTGCATCAGGTCGTTTTAAAAGCTTAGAAGAAAAAGCCCTCGAAATGGCCTTTTTTATTGCTCTGTTAAATTAACTGCAAAATTGGAAAATTGTATTATTCTATATAAGTTGATATCTGTAAGGCAATTTATGTTTGGAGCACATGGCGAATTCCAGATTTTCTCGCAGCCACCTCATATGTATTTAAGATTGAAGGGGAGCTTTAATAATGAAGGTATAACATCATTAACTAATGGTGTTATTCAAGAATTGAGCACTCACCCTGAAAATACGATTAAGTTTGTGGTCGTTAATTTAAAAGAGTTTGAGCTGTTAACTCTGGATAGTCTTGATTCGTTAGAGGCCTATTTTGCGGGTGTAAAAGAACTTGGGTATCAACGAGTTGACTATATAAACATTAATATCATAGCTAAAAACATGTTTGAAAAAGTATGGAAAAATAGCGATGCAGAAGTTAATTTTTATAAAGATACCGACAGCTATTTATTAGTGCATCCAAGTGATAGTTATATAAAACAGAACTGGTAATTAATATGAGTATTATAAACCGCTACTGAAGAGGGCTTATAATACTCTCTAAACAGCCTTTATAGCGCCTTGAAAGGTTTAAGCACATATCGTTTTTTAGCCTTACTTTATAATCGCCACTGTCAGTAGGCATCAGTTCACAAATAGCTTGTTTTCTTACCAGCGTTGAGCGATGAATACGAATAAACCCTTCAGGCTCTAGCTGCTGCTCAATATTTTTCATGGTTTCGCGGTGTAATACCGGTGTACTACCTTGGGTAAAATGCAGCTCTACATAATTGCCTGCACCATTTATCCAAATAATATCATTGATATCAATTAATCTTACCTTACCTACATCTTTAACTACGATATGTGATGATGATTTTTCAGTTTGTGCGCTTTGCTGATATTGACGTTCGGGCGTGCTTGCAATCGGGCAAAGGTGAATCAGTTTATCAAAGCATTTATCAATACGTGGTGCAGTTGAATCTAATATTAAAAAATCAACCGCGGCCACTTCAAAAGCAAAACTCGCAAAATGGTCCGACTGGGCAATAATGACTAATTTCAGTTTTTAGCAAGTTCAGTTAAATGCACTATTTGCATAGGGTCAGACATGCTTGTTAACTCATAAAAAAGTACGTTGTATTGACTTGTATCTATCTGATCTAACCTCTTTTGTTGTGTTAGGGATTGAGATTCAAAGTGTCTATGTTCTTGCACTCTACTTGTTAAAAATGTTGCAAACTTAGTATTGCTAACAAATGTTAATGCATGAAAAGAAGCGATCATTATTTTATATCCTCGTTGTATAATTTAATAAAGACCGTACCTAATGGAAAAATGTTACGAAAATATAATTTTTATAAAACTATTGTTATTTGTTCACTTATCCCAGCAAATTTGCAGCTTGTACCAATATGAATGCCTTGTAAGTAATGTGTATAGAGTCTCAATACCAACCCCCTTAGTGTTGTCCGCGAGGTAACTATTTAGTTACAAAAACAACATTTCAAGAAAATAATTCAGGGGAATTACATGGTATTAACTAACAACGGTAGTGGGCGATTATTTAAAAAATCGTCGCTAACAGTAGCGCTAAGCAGCGTATTACTTGCGGGATTTTCATTTCAAGGTATTGCAGCCGAAGAGGATGAAATAAAAAAAATAGAACGAGTTCAAGTAACAGGTTCTCGTATTCGTTCAGCTGAGGCTATGTCCTCTGCGCCAATTCAGGTTGTAGATAGTGCAGCAATTGATGCATCTGGTTCTCTTAATATTCAAAATCTATTATTAGATAACCCTGCATTCGGTTCACCAGCTATTAGCCGTACTAATTCAAACTTCAACACAGCAAGTGCTGGTGTTGCAACGGTTGATTTGCGTAATTTAGGATCAGAAAGAACATTAGTACTTGTTAATGGTCGCCGTTATGTATCGGGTTTACCTGGTAGCTCAGCAGTAGATTTAAACACTATTCCTAGCCAGTTTATTGAGCGAGTTGAAATTATGACTGGTGGCGCATCATCAGTATATGGTTCAGATGCAGTAGCAGGTGTGGTTAACTTTGTTTTAAAAGATGACTTTGAAGGTATCGAATTTGAAGGCCAATTTGGTGAATCAAAAGAGGGTGATGATCAGTCTCGACAATTTTCTTTTACATCGGGTCTAACCAGCAATGATGGCAAAGGCCATGCAATGTTCCACTTAGGTTATTCCGATCAGGGTGCTGTTTATTCTCGTGATCGTGACCGTTCTGCCGTGGATCAAATTGCGCAAATAGCATTTGAAGATAACAAGACAGGGCAAGCTAATGATATTTTTGAAGCGATAAGTCCATTCTTTTCATCATTTCCACCACAAGGTCGATTTGATGCAGGAGATACTCGTTTTACATTTGATCAAAATAATAATCTACAAGACTCGTTTAGTACCAATGGTGGCGATGGCGTTGCTGCAAATGGCTTTAACCGAAGTGGTGTTCGTACAATCGCGATTCCAACAGAGCGTTACTTATTTGCATCAAATGGTAGTTATGAACTAAATGATAAACACAGCTTTTTCTATGAAGGGACATATGCATCTAGCACAACCCGCTCAGAGCTAGAACCATTCCCATTTGCGTCTGATGATATTTACGCGAATGGTCGTGTTCCTATCGAATTTGAAGTTAACGGAGAGTTGTTGCGTAATGCCTTCGTACCTGATGATATTTATAATGCAGCAACAGATACAGATGGTGATGGTAGCCGAGATATTTTCTTTGCAAAGCGTTTGAGCGACATTGGTAACCGTGGAGCACGTGCAGAGCGAGATACGTTCCGTATAGCATTAGGTTTCCAAGGTGAGATCAATGATAATTGGTTTTACGACACTTATTATGTATATGGTAAAACAAAAGAGTCACAAGTATCAGGCGGTTTAGTTAACGTACAAAGTTTTCGTCAAGGTTTAGAGGCTGTTAACGATCGCTTTGACTTAGATGAAGATGGCATAATTAACGAAGCGATCTGTATTGATGAAACAGCTCGCAGCTTTAGCTGTGCGCCGGTTAATATTTTTGGTTTTAATTCATTATCGCAAGATGTTATTGATTTTGTACGCGCTCCGAGTTCACTTTCAACGTCAGTTGAGCAAGAAATTGTGGGTGGTAACATCTCAGGTGATTTATTTGAGTTACCAGCAGGAACCCTGGGTATTGCTGCCGGTTTTGAATATCGTGAAGAGTTTTCTCGTAGTGAATTTGATGCACTACAACAAGCCGGTCTAAATGCAGGTAATGCAATTCCAGCAACAGAAGGTTCATTTGATGTAACTGAATATTATGTTGAAGCAAATATCCCATTGCTTGATTCTGTCACTATGAATGCAGCAGTACGTTTATCTGATTATTCTACAGTTGGTAATACTGAAAGTTGGAATGTAGGTTTAGATTGGGAGGTGACAGATAGTTTACGTTTACGTGCAACTCGAGCACGCTCGACCCGTGCGCCTAATATTGATGAATTATTTTCTCCACCTTCACAAACCTTTCCTAGCGGCTTAACTGACCCTTGTCGCGGTGTGGGAAGTAGTGGTAATGGCGCTGTGGGTGATGCGTGTCGTGCAGATACAGGTATTGCTAGTAATATTGCAACTAATGGTGAGTTCACATTGGGGCAGTCAGATTTGCAAGGTATTAGTGGCTTTAACCGTGGTAATCCAGATTTTACAGAAGAAGTGGGTAATTCAGTGACGGTAGGTGTGGTATTTACGCCTGAAAACTTGGTTTCTGGTCTTGATATTACGTTGGATTATTTTGATATAGATATAGACGACGCAATAGTTTCTACCCCTCGTCAGTTTATACTTGCACAGTGTTATGGTGGTGGTGATGAAAGTCTTTGTGATTTTATTACTCGTCGCACCGCACCATCAGGTAATAACAGTGCTGGTTCACTAGAGTTTATTGATAGTGGTGTAACAAACAGTGGTGGACTGAGCACTGAAGGTGTTGATTTAACGTTAACTTACGCTACGGATATAGGGCCCGGTGCATTCAAAACCCGCCTCGCATATACCTATTTAATTGATGGTTACAGTATCCCATTACCGGGTGAAGCTAAAGATGTATTTGCGGGTGAAATTGGTGCGTCTGAGCATAAAGCAAACTGGAACTTTGGCTATAAAATTAATGACTTTGATTTTAACTGGAGTATGACATTTACTGGAAGTGCAGATTTTGATGATCAATTTTTAAATGGCTTTGATAATATCCCAGCAGGCTCAGTTGGTGTTGGCTCTGTAACATACCATGATATACAAGCAAGCTATCATATTAGTGATTCAATGGAGTTATATGTCGGGGCTAATAACTTATTTGATAAAGAGCCACCGAGAATAATATCAGGAGTGAGCGGTTCTGATACGGGTACTGAAACTGATGCGGGTACGTATGATCCAACCGGTCAAACTATATACATTGGTTTTAGAAGTAAGTTTTAATCAATAATAGCAGTATTAGCTTCTAGTATTGTCATTCACAATAAAAAGCCTCGGTTGTCACTGAGGCCTTTTATTGTCCATTTAAACCAAAAACAACGCCACTGATCACTGGGGTATTGTTTAGTATTACGAGATGACTAATATAGTGGACGAATCGTTTACGATTTATCCCTAATTAAGACCTCTATGAGGGCTTTTATCTTTTTAGATTAAAATTAATCTAAGTAAGCTTTTAACATCCAAACCAGTTTTTCTTGCTCTGAGATGTAATCACTCATTAGTGAGGCTGTGCCTTCATCGTCTGCATCACCTGCTTGGTTTAAAATATCGCGCTGCATGTGAATTAACGTACTGTAACCAGCAAGTAGGTTCTCTACGGCTGTAACACCATCACTAATACCTTTAGCTTCTTTAATTTTACTTACTTCGAGGTAATCAGAAAATGCATGTAATGGAGCGCCATCTAACGTCAAAATACGTTCGGCAACTTCATCTACTTTTAAAAGTAATAAGTTATAAATTTCTTCAAATTTAACGTGTAGCTCAAAAAAGTTACGGCCTTTAATATTCCAGTGAAAACCACGCGCATTCATGTATTGAATTTGGTAGCTGCTTAATAGCGTATTGAGTGATTTTACGATGTCATCACTTTTTGCACTGTTTAGACCTATTGCGTTTACCTGTGACATAACTTGCTCCTTGAATAACCGTTGATTTGTGAACTTGTGATAAGTATTACTAATTTCGATAAATTAGTAAAATCGTTTAAATTTATCTGGTTAATCGCTTTAACCTATCAACTGTTCTTGGTATCTGTATTCACTTTAGACTATTAATAGAAGTGGGACTGATTAATAAAAATACTACCCCTCAAAAATAAATAAAACTTAAAAGTATATAAATCATGATCTGAAACAAACTTTATTCAAGGTAATAACTTAGCTATTTTTTTATTGATGTAGGTCAAAAATCATCCATCCTAACGGCGCATAATAATGTTGTCGAAATAATTAGGAGAGATAACATGCATGCAAAAACAGCGAAACAAAATAAAGCAGAGTTAATCGTGGTAGGAATTGCAGTCATCGCATTTGTGCTTGGGCTAGTAGCGCACTTAGCAGGTGCAAGCTTTGCTAATTCAGACTTTTTTGGTTACATAGCAGCGCCCATTCCGCTGATACTGGCAGTGGTATTTTTAATTAGTTATAAAATAGCAGCCAATGCTGAGGATTAATCTTTCTCGCTTAAGCATTTTAAAATGTAGTCGACCACTTCGCGTGAGTAAATCATACTGGTATGGCTTAAATGGAACACTTTATGTTCAGCCATACCTTTGAGCTTAGTTTCATCAAGTAATACAGTGCCATCTGATTTACTGCCTTTAACTATAAGGGGCATTAAACCAATGGGTAAGTCACCTGCAATACTAAAAAGCTTCGCTTTAAACGGCCAGTTACCATTTTGTGTAAGCAAAAATTCAACGCTATTTTTTAAAAAAGACTCAAACCCTTTTTGCTTCATTTTTTGTGCAATATGGCTACCTTGATGAGGCGTGCCTAAAGTAACTACTTTTGTAATGTGTTGGCTTGCAACTGAATTAGCTTCTAGGTATGCGCGAGCGACTAATCCGCCCATTGAGTGACATACGAGTGCAGAAGGTTCACCTGCAATAAATTCATCAATTTGAGCAAAAATAGCATCGCGGTTTGGATCAAGCGTATTATAAGTAAGGTTTAATACCTTAACACCAGATTCTTCCAAGCGAGAGCACAGTGGGCGCATAACAAAGCCAGACATATACAAGCCATGTAAAACAATAACGTGTTTAACTTTCATACGCCCTCAAAAAAGTGATTAGTTACATTAACTGCTGTGGTTTTATTTCAATATTAGTTGTATCGGTATTTACCCATGCTTCACCATCTTGAATGGTAATGGCGAGCTTAATGCCACGATCAACCAAAGCAGCAAGTGCTTGTGTGGCTGCGTAATCAAGGCTAAAAATACTCAGGTTTTTAAATTCATACAATTTAGGTTGATGTTTTTGCCACCAAATTGCTTGATTGTTTTCGCCATAAGTATATAGCACCACTTTTTTAGATTTATTACAGGCTTTTTTAAGGCGTTTTTCATCTGGTAAGCCAAGCTCAACCCACAGCTCTATCTCTTCACTATAGCTTACATGCCAAAGTTCAGGCTCATCATCAGCACTTAATCCTTTAGTAAATTCTAAACCATCACAGCTATTGAGTGCAAAAGCGAGTAAGCGAATCATTAACCGTTGGTCGGTTTCTGACGGATGTTGTGCCAAGGTTAAACTAAAATCTTGGTAAACGTGGCGGTCCATATCGCTAAGCGATAATTGCACCTTCATAATGGTGGATTTAAGAGCCATAACAACTAATCTAAAAAAATTTGCGCCAGTATAGCGCAATTAAATGAATTGCCAGTTAAAATAACGGTTAATTATACGTTAGGAGTTAAAAATGGCTATCCAGTGGTTCCCTGGGCATATGAATAAAGCCCGCAATGAAATTAAAGAAATAATGCCGCAAATGGATGTGATCATTGAAGTGCTTGATGCGCGCATTCCTTATAGTAGCGAAAACCCGATGGTGGCAACCTTGCGTGAAGGTAAGCCGGTCATCAAAATTTTGAACAAAGCTGATTTAGCTGATCCTAAAATGACGCAAATTTGGAAGGATTATTTTGAACAAGAAAATGGCGTTAAAGCGATTTCTTTTGGTCACGATAAAGCAGCTGAAGTACATCGTATCAATGAGCTGTGTAAAAAGTTAGTGCCGCATAAAGTAGGCGCCGATAAGCAAATAAAAGCCATGATAATGGGTATTCCTAACGTGGGTAAATCTACGTTGATCAATGTATTGGCTGGACGTATAGTTGCAAAAACAGGTAATGAACCTGCTGTAACGAAAGCACAACAACGCATTAAGCTTGAAGACGGTATTATGCTTTACGATACGCCAGGTATGCTTTGGCCAAAAGTAGAAAACGAAAACTCAGGTTATCGCTTAGGCGCTACAGGTGCCATTCGTGATACCGCACTTGAGTATGAAGAAGTAGCAAGTTATACCGCTGAATATTTATTACGTGCTTATCCTGAGCTTTTAAAAGCGCGCTATAAAATCGCTGAACTTCCTGAGAGTGATTGGGAGTTTGTTGAAATGGCAGGCAAAAAGCGTGGTTGTATTCGTGGTGGTAACCAAATAGACACGTATAAAATGTCTGAAATACTAATCAACGAATTGCGCGATGGTATTATTGGCCGTATTACGATGGAAACTCCGCAAATGCGTGAGGAAGAAGAAGTAATGGTTGCTGGTTTACGCGCAGCTGCAGAAGCTAAAAAACAAGCTAAAGAAGAAGAAAAGCTTCAGCGTCGAGCGCGAGCACGTAAAAACCGTCGTTAATTGATTTAGTTTAATTTAACCAACTAAATTACAGACATAAAAAAAGCCCGTAAGGGCTTTTTTAGTTTCATATCTACCGTCACCGATATGAGCAATGTAGCAAGTAAAATAGTAGGGCGGTTACTCGTCATAAACATCAAGGGGCGTTGCGGCTCATAACAAGTAACCATAGCTGTTAACGTGCGCCACACGTTGTTTCAGGGTCGAGAAACAAATCAATTCATTCCGTTACAAGTCAGTATATTTCCCGCCTTGTTGATATTGATTATCAGTTAGATTCAAGTGTCTGTCAACACCCAAATGCAAATAATTCTTATTATCTTATTGTGCAACTTGTAAGCTGATGTAAAGCATGAAAAAATTGCGACTATTTAATTTTTCTTCATCTTGGGTGATATATGCGGTGATTAAATCGCTCTTAGTTTAAACAAGTATTAGTTTTTAAAGATTAGTAATTTCTGAGTATATATTAAAGTTTTAGCTGTTTAAGCTATGGTAGTGTGTTGTTCCAAAATAACGAAATAACTTTATGTACCTAAAGTTAGGGCGAGAAAAAAATAGTGTTTTCATTATGTTACATGCGATTCTCAACTTGAAATACAAAATAGACCTTGCGCATAAAAAAAATATATTGAATTGATTGCATTTTAAGCGGCTTGCATGGTGATGTTCGCTTTAAGTGATGTTATACTCCTGCCGAATAATTTATCGACTTTATTAAGAGTAAAATTAATGGCAGATTTATCGAAGTACAGAAACATTGGTATTTTCGCGCACGTTGATGCGGGTAAAACCACGACTACTGAGCGTATCCTAAAGCTTACTGGTCAAATCCATAAAACAGGTGAGGTTCATGATGGTGAATCTACTACTGACTTCATGGAACAAGAAGCTGAGCGCGGTATTACTATTCAGTCTGCGGCTGTAAGCTGTTTCTGGAAAGATCACCGTTTTAACGTTATCGATACTCCTGGGCACGTTGACTTCACAGTAGAAGTTTACCGTTCACTTAAAGTATTAGATGGCGGTGTTGGTGTGTTCTGTGGTTCTGGTGGTGTTGAACCACAATCAGAAACTAACTGGCGTTATGCTAATGATTCAGAAGTTGCACGTATTATCTTCGTAAATAAATTAGACCGTATGGGTGCTGATTTTTACCGTGTAACTGAGCAAGTACGTAAAGTACTTGGTGCTGTACCACTAATCATGACTTTACCAATTGGTATTGAAGATGAATTTGTTGGTGTTGTAGATGTTTTAACTAAAAAAGCATACGTTTGGGATGACACTGGTCTTCCTGAAAACTACGAAATTACAGACGTTCCTGCAGACATGGTAGAAAAAACTGACGAGTATTATGAAATGCTTGTTGAAACTGCCCTTGAGCAAGACGATGAACTACTTGAAGCTTACATGGAAGGTGAAGCACCTTCTGTAGAAGACATCAAGCGTTGTATCCGTAAAGGTACTCGTGAGCTTGCTTTCTTCCCTACATACTGTGGTTCTGCGTTTAAGAACAAAGGTATGCAGCTTATTCTTGATGCTGTTGTTGATTACCTACCATCTCCTACAGAAGTTGATCCTCAACCTCTTATGGATGAAGAAGGTAACGAAAATGGCGAATTTGCAATCGTTTCTGCAGATGAACCTTTCAAAGCGTTAGCATTCAAAATAATGGATGACCGTTTTGGTGCATTAACATTCGTACGTATTTACTCAGGTAAACTAAATAAGGGTGACACTATCCTTAACTCGTTTACTGGTAAAACTGAGCGTGTTGGCCGTATGGTTGAGATGCAAGCAGATGACCGTAACGAATTAACTAGCGCACAAGCTGGTGACATCATTGCTATCGTAGGCATGAAAAACGTGCAAACTGGTCACACTTTATGTGATCCTAAGCACCCTGTAACACTTGAACCAATGGTATTCCCAACTCCAGTAATTTCGATTGCTGTACAGCCTAAAGATAAAGGCGGTAATGAGAAGATGGGTGTTGCTATCGGTAAAATGGTTGCAGAAGATCCATCTTTCCAAGTTGAGACTGATGAAGATTCAGGCGAGACTATTCTTAAAGGCATGGGTGAGCTTCACTTAGATATCAAAGTAGATATCCTTAAGCGTACTTACGGCGTAGACCTTATTGTTGGTCAACCACAAGTTGCTTACCGTGAAACTATCACTCGTGAAATCGAAGATAGCTACACGCATAAGAAACAATCTGGTGGTTCTGGTCAGTTTGGTAAAATCGACTACCGTATCAAGCCAGGCGAAGTTGCTTCAGGCTTCACGTTTAAATCATCAGTTGTTGGTGGTAACGTACCTAAAGAATTCTGGCCTGCAGTTGAGAAAGGCTTTAAGTCAATGATGGGCGAAGGTGTTCTAGCTGGCTTCCCAGTACTTGACGTTGAAGTTGAACTTTTCGACGGTGGCTTCCATGCCGTGGATTCATCTGCAATCGCGTTCGAAATCGCTGCTAAAGGCGCTTTCCGTCAATCGATCCCTAAAGCGGGCGCACAACTTCTTGAGCCAATCATGAAAGTTGACGTGTTCACTCCAGAAGATCACGTTGGTGATGTTATCGGTGACCTTAACCGTCGTCGTGGCATGATGAAAGACCAAGAAGCTGGTTTAACAGGCATCCGTATTAAGGCAGATGTACCGTTATCAGAAATGTTCGGTTACATCGGTACACTACGTACAATGACATCGGGTCGTGGTCAGTTCTCTATGGAGTTCTCACACTACGCTGCATGTCCAGCTAACGTAGCTGAAACTGTAATCGCTGCAGAAAAAGAGAAAAAAGCAGCTAAGTAATTAGCTCTTTAACTCTTTAAAAAAAACCCGCACATGTTGCGGGTTTTTTATTGCCTATAATTTTTGGATAAGAATATGCCAAGGAGGAGTAGCTCTATATTTTTAATAAAAGCATGTTCATTTATGTGGTCTGCTATTTTTTATTAGGTTAATTTTTGATGGGAGATCTTAACTAATACCAACCTGCATAAATCTTTGATCAATTTAACGAATTAAATTGCACTATAACGTCGTTAAAAATTTTCTATTTAGAACAACTAGATACAAAAATTTTGCCTAGTTCTAGCGTAATTTTCTTAACGTCAAATAGGCCCCATATATAAGCAGATTGGTATAATCTGAACTCTGGATAATAAATCTATCTCAAGCAGCTATTTTCAGCGCTCACTGCGTTGAATTTACTTGTAATAGGCCAGCGATTGACGCGTAAATTCGCCTTGTTTTCACTGAAAATCTCTGGCTAGAGAAAATAAATTTAAATATCACTATAATTCAAGACGTTGGTAAATCTCTTAACCAGAGCTCAGGTTAACTATTTTAATGCGGAAAAATATTTATTAGACAATAAAAAAGGAGCAACTTATTGCTCCTTTTTTGGTTTTTAACGGCTCTTTTATTTAGCGCTAATTAAACTTTTTTATCGCTTTAGCTTTTAGCGCTTTCATCTTTAGCTTGTGTGGCTTATTAAAGCTTTGAATGGGCATTGTAACCACATGCTCTTTTGGCAGTGTTGGAATAGTTGTTGGATATTGACCTTCTTGAGGTACAGAAATCTTTT
Organism: Pseudoalteromonas sp. 1_2015MBL_MicDiv; assembly: GCF_002407505.1. Taxonomy (NCBI): domain Bacteria; kingdom Pseudomonadati; phylum Pseudomonadota; class Gammaproteobacteria; order Alteromonadales; family Pseudoalteromonadaceae; genus Pseudoalteromonas; species Pseudoalteromonas sp. 1_2015MBL_MicDiv. Next base: position 81,904 of record NZ_CP012737.1, read on the forward strand.
TGAGATGAACCTTAAGCGCTTCTAAAGTAGCATCGTTATCTACTTCACTAGGGCAAATAAATATACCTAGATCTCTAAGGAACACGCCTAGCTTAATGCTACTTGAGTAACGGACTATAGGTGCTGCGAGTATTAAGCCTAATAGTATTGGCGACAACCACCAAAAAAATACAGGGGTAAAGTAATACGCTGTGCTGCCCCATGCAATAGCGACGATAGTTGAAAATAGCGTATAACCAAACGCTTCCCTCCAAGGAACCATTCGACCTTCACGAGGCTGTGCATCCCACTTTACTTTTTTACCTAAAAATACGCATATAACAAAGTAAGCATGAAATACCATCATTAATGGTGCAACAATAATAGCAAATACGGTTTCAATGATTGAGCCTAGTATCAGCTTAATTGAACCACCAAAGCGTTTGTTTCTGTGCACTAATGTAACAATAACACCCATTAATTTAGGTAGTAGTAAAATTATGATTGTTAAGTAAAGTAGTGAATCAATCAGTTCGGTTTTGGCAATTTGCCACGTCGGAAATAATTGGTACGCGCGATTAAAGTAAACATCGCTATTAAGCGCACGTGTTACGGCATCAATCGTACTTAGTGCGAGCATTGATAGCCAAATTAGCGATGAAATATAGGCCGTTGCTCCCAGTAAAAAATGAAATTTACTCATTAACTTTAATTTTGATGAGGACAGTAAACCAAGGTGTTGGATATTCCCTTGTACCCAACGTCTGTCGCGTACAGCATAATCTAAAATGTTACTTGGAACTTCTTCATAACTCCCTTCAATGTCTGATAGTAGCAATACGTCCCAATTAGCACTGTGTAACAAAGAGGCTTCTACAAAGTCATGACTTAGTATTTCACCACCAAATGGGGCATTACCTTTAAGCGTTGGTAAACCGCAACAGGTAATAAACGCCTCAACTCTAATGATTGCGTTGTGGCCCCAATAGTTTGCTTTATCGGTTTGCCAAAAAGCAGAACCAGTCGCTAGCATTGGGCTGTAAAGTACGGATGCAAACTGTAAAAAGCGGCCAAAAAAAGTATCTTGACGAACGGGGATAGGAATTGTTTGAATAAGGCCTGCTTGCGGGTTGTTTAGCATGCTTGTAATAAGCTCTAGCATGCACTTTCCGGTCATTACGCTATCAGCATCAAGTACAATCATATGGTCGTACTGGCTGCCCCAACGTTCACAAAAATCAGTTAGGTTGCCTACCTTGCGGTGTTTATTATCTTCGCGGCGACGGTAAAAAACGTGTTTAGCTGTACTGCCTAATCGCTCACACAATGCATGCCATGCACTTAACTCGTTTTTGGCTATTTGTGGGTCTTGGGTATCGCTAAGTAAATAAAAGTCAAAGTGATCTAGTTGCCCTGTTTCTTTTAGTGATTCTAGGCTTACTTCAAAGCCTGCGATAACACGATGAGTATCTTCGTTATAGATTGGCATAACAACCGCTGTTCTTTGCTTAGCAAGTGCTTGGCTGTCGAAAGAGATTGACTTAATACGCTTTAAAGTTAGTGGATCGATGCGCAGTAGTTGCAGTAAGAAACCAATTGTACCGCTACAAAATGCAGTAACAATCCACGCAAACGTAATTGAAAATAGGGCGAGTAATGCATATTCAAGTAAGGTCATACCGTTTGAATTTAAAATTTCAAACATAATAGATATGCCGTAACCTGATATGCCAAGAGCTGCAATAGCAAACAGCCATACACGAACTGTTTTGAAAGGCATTGACGTTCCCTTGTTTTGCTTACTTGATGTCATTTGGATACCAAACATAGCTCCATACCTCACTAATTTCTTTTTCACGTAGTTTTAGCGATAAACGCATATCTACTGGTTTTCCGTCTTGTGGGGCGATTTTAAAGGCCACACGCCATCCATATGTATCAGGTAGCTTTTGTATTGTTACATCACTCACTTCACCTGTTGTTAGCTGTATATCAGCCTTTAAATCTAGCTTTTTAGAGAGCTGGTTAAGCTCTGGTCCTGAAAAGTCGACAGTAAATTGACGGTGACTTTTTGGTGGAGGATTGTCTTCACCTGGTAGTGCTGCACTGCCAATTCTAGTACGCACCACGCGTGCTTTTTCATGTTGGTTTAAATGGGCATTAAAAGTCGTCATTTTATAGCTTAGTTTTAATGAATCTCCCGCTTTGAAGGGTTTTTCAGGTACCCAATAACTTACTATATTGTCATTAGTTTCTGTGTCAGTTGGTATCTCTACTAGCTCAACTCGACCATTACCCCATTCACCTTCTGGTTCAATCCAAAGGCTAGGGCGGTCGTGGTAATGAGCTTCTGTATCAAAGTAGTTATTAAAATCACGATCGCGTTGCGCTAAACCAAAACCTTTTGGGTTCTCGTATGTAAAAGAAGTGACGCTTAGTTGCGCGGGATTGTTAAGTGGGCGCCACACCCATTTATTATCTTGCGATTGTGTTAATAAACCGTCTGAATCGTGTACTTCAGGGCGGTAGTCATCAAAAAATTTAGTACTGTTTTCACCGTGATAAAACATACTCGTTAAGGGGGCAATACCTAGTTTTTTAACGTCTTTACGTGCAAATATTTGCATATTTACTTTTACAGCCGTATTTGTGGTTGGGTCTACATCGAACCTATATGCCCCCGACACTGATGGGCTATCAAGTAGTGCAAACATAACAATATTAGTTTGATCTAGTTTTGGCTTAACTAACCAAAACTCTTTAAACATTGGGAATTCTTCGCCTGAAGCTTCTGCAGTATCAATCGCTAAACCGCGAGCAGACAATCCGTAAACTTGTTTTGGGCCAACAACACGAAAATAAGATGCACCTTGAAATACCATTACTTCATCTTTGTACTCATTGGTATTTAGTGGGTAATGTAATCGAAAGCCAGCGTGACCAAGCTGAGTATTGGCAATGCTTTTAGTAATTTCTTCTTTTAGAGGAGCAGCAGTGCCATCGTACTGATAAAAGTCAGTACTAAATGGGAGGCGGGTGCGTTTTGAGTCACTATTAACAGTATTAATTGTAACGGGTGTTTTATATAAAAAACCGGGGTGGAATAGCTGTAGCTCGTAAAGACCTTCGTCTTTCCACACTGACTTGTCTTGTTTGAAGCGGATAGAGCGATAATCTTGATAATCAATATTATTGAGAGCATCAAGTTCAATGTTTTTTGGAGCTATATATTCTTCACTTGCTAGTTTTTTAGCACGCGCGCTTATAACGTCAAATAAACTACTTTGTGGAATGGCTGCTTCTGTTGTAGCTGCAAATGCTTGATTGCTGTTACCCCAAGCCGAAAATATAATAAGTAGACCCAAGAGTGGCTTTGAGCTCTTTTGCCATGTTGATAATCGATGGGTAAATTGTTTCATTTTCATTCCTTTATAAAAACACGACTTATTTTTAGGGTTGAGACTAAGTTATTTACTTAAGCAATTTTTAAACCTAAATAAATACATTAAAAATCAAAAAGCTAAGTAAGAGGCATAAAAGATCTCGACCACTCTTCGTGTAAAAAACACCCACGGCTATGTAGTTGCTTCTTACTTGGTTAGTTAGTTGACGATGATTTATATTATAAGGCGATATTACGAGGTGTTTACTGAAGCTTGTCTGAATTACATTTGTATAAAAATAAAAAAAGCCGCGATTGCGGCTTTTTAAGGGTATCTAAATTAGTTATTTCTTTTTAAATCTACGCACGATTGATAGCGGTGCTAAAAGAAGTGTTAACCAAAATAATGAACCTGCATCGTTATCGTCATCTGAACGTAGGTTATTAACTTTAATAGCTACATTTTCAGCTTTAGATACGTTACCTGCACTATCTTGTGCTTGAACAGATAAGGTAATGCGGTTTTCAAACTCGTAATCTAACTCACCGGCTACAATGAGTTGTCCCTGGTTGTTAATAGAAACACTGCTGTTTCCTGATACAATAAATTTAACAACTGGTGACTCATCTGCATTAGGGTCACTAAAATCAAGCGTACCAATTACTGTCCCAATCGCGCTATTTTCATCAATAGCAAACGTTTGATTCGCTGTAATAACGGGTGTTTGCTCTTCTGGTGTTAGCGTAATTTCAGATTTTATATCAACAATTACAGGATCATGATCTGAGGCGCGGTATGCGCTTTGAGAATATAAACTTGATTGTTGAGCATCACTTTTAAATTCAACATTGTAATCAAGCGAAATTGGTTCATCAGCATTAATATGCCAATCTTTAGCTGATACTACCTTGCTAAGTAATGATGCACTAGCTACTGCATGGTCAAGGCTACCAGCACGGCCAGAGAAGCTATAAGAGTAAGCAAGAGTATTGCCATCAAGCTCTGCGACTACATTTTTATATCCTTTATCAGCAAACGCACGTATTGGATCTTCCATTGCGTAAGCATTCATGTCGCCAACTAGAATAGTATCTTCGTCGTCAACACCCGTTGGTTTGCTATCAAGCCAATCTGCGAATGCATTCGCACCTTGTGTACGTATTTCATTCCAACAAGCTTGGCCATCATTTTGATCTTCGTTCGCACCGCTTGCACTACCACAACCACCTTTAGACTTTAAGTGCGCTACGGCTACAGTAAATACTTCATCAGTTGCTAAAGATTTAAAGCTTTGTGCGATAGGAGTACGATTACTAAAATCAAATGGTGCATCAGTAGTAATAGCGGCAGTACCGACTTCTTCTACCTTATTAGCACGATAAATCAACGCAGTCGTGATTGCATCTGTACCGATTTGATCAAGACCAAAGTCAACAAATGCATACTGGTTAGCTGCATCAGCTTCGTTTAATGCATTAACTAAGCTAGCAATAGCGCTAAATTCACCAAAACCATCATTTTCGATTTCCATCAAACCAACAACATCAGCTTGCATTGCGCTAATGGCACTTACAATTTTGGCTTCTTGACGAATAAATTCAGCTTCAGAATCTGCACCGCGACTCGTAGGGAACCCTTCACCTTGGCCATCACCATTAAAGTAATTAAGTACGTTAAAGCTTGCTACACGTAAATCTGCCTCAGCATTAAGTTCAGGTGCGTCTTTACGTGCATTTGTTGCAATAAATTGAGGTGCTACAGTTGGGTGAATTCGGTAAAGGCTAAAGCTATAAGCAAGTGCACCAGTCACTGTATTTACTGTATCACCAGTACGTAATGTATTTTCTGCTGATAAACCAGGAGTTGGATAGGCTGTAGGATCTAGATTTTGAACAGTTGAGCCATCATCGATTAATATTTTCTTAGTTAAGTTTTCGGCTTCAACTGCGTTAGCAGTATCACCAGGTAACGCAACTTGCGTACCTTGATACAAGCGCTCAGTCGCGACTTCAACTTCACCATATCGACCAAGGCCAAAGTTATTGGTAACAACTAATGGCTGTTCTAGCGTTACTAGCATACCTTCAAACGATTCTAAATAAGTTGCATCAGCTAAAGGCAAAGTTATTTTTGTAGCGGTTGAAGCTAAGCCAGTATCACAAACAGCTACTTGGCTTACGCTGCCGATTTGTGTTGCATCAAAATATTCTTCAACAGTACCTTGCACACGTACATGGTCGCCTACACTTACGTCAGTATCTGCAAAGTAAACAAACAGGCCTTCAGAAGTCAGTGGGTTAGCGTCTATATCTGCAGCAAGTGAGCTTATAAAAAAGCCTTTTAACTCATCGTCGCCTTGGAAGTCTGCTGTTACAACGCCTTCAAGTTCAACAACACTACCCACAAGAGGGCTTGCTGCACCATCGCCTTGAATAGCGCTAATCAATGTTTTATCTGCACCACATACTAATGGATCTAGTGGCTCAGGTTCTGGTACTGGAGCTGAGTCACTACCAAATACGCCTAAACCAGAAAAATCATCTTGGTCAAATTGCACCCATTCTTCGCTTGGGTCAAAAGGAGCGCTTGGCGAGGTACGGCCAACGAGGACGCTATCGTTGCGACGAAGTGTTTTATTTTGTGTTTGTACGCCACCTTCAGACCAATAAGAGCCCGGATCCGTACCAAATTGACCAAAACTATCAATGACAGTGTCGCCTTGAATTAGAACTAATGCATCATCACCGTTAAAGCTTGTAACACTATGCTCTAAATCAGCTTTACCTTTTAGCTCATCATTTGAACTTGGGTTTACGATTACATAGGTTCCGTTGGCAGGTAAAGTAGCTGATAAGTCGAGCGTAGATTGTATCGTTGTTTTACCGTTCACATATAAATTTAATTTATAGCCAGCAAGTGATAACGAATCAGTCGAGTTATTATAAAGCTCAATTGCTTTATTGTTGCTACTTCCTTCTACATATTCCGAAATGATAAGATTAGCGGAGGCTGGTGCACTAAGGCTTGCTATAACAAGCGCTAGTGGCGTTATTTTTGTTTTAAACATTATTATTTTTTTCCCGTGTATTGTGTCCCAAATGGGACACTTAGTTTAAGGAAAATTTATTACAAATAAAATACAATAAGTAAATAAAATGAAAGCAAAAATAGCGAAATTGTGACTATTGTATTACATTATTTACTTTTTAAGTATTGTGCAGCTTGTTTAGCGAAATAAGTCAGAATACCATCAGCACCAGCTCGCTTAAATGCCAAGAGAGATTCCATTATTGTTGCTTCCTCGTTCAGCCAGCCATTATCGATTGCGGCTTTGTGCATAGCGTATTCGCCGCTAACTTGATAGGCGAAAGTTGGCACGCCAAATTCATCTTTTACGCGACGTACAATATCTAAATAAGGCATGCCAGGTTTAACCATAACCATATCAGCGCCTTCTTGTAAGTCTAATGCAACTTCACGTATTGCTTCGTCAGAGTTTGCAGGATCCATCTGGTAGGTCTTTTTGTCAGCACCTTTTAAGTTCCCTGCAGAACCTATTGCATCTCTGAAAGGACCATAATAGCTAGAGGCATACTTAGCTGAATAAGCCATAATGCGAGTATGGATAAAGCCATCCGCTTCAAGTGCTTCACGAATTGCGCCAATACGGCCATCCATCATATCTGAAGGAGCGATAACATCGGCTCCAGCTTGTGCATGAGAAAGTGCTTGTTTAACCAATATTTCAGTTGTTACATCATTGATGACGTAACCTGAGTCATCAATGATGCCGTCTTGCCCATGTGTAGTGAATGGGTCAAGTGCACCATCAGTAATTACACCGAGTTCAGGGTAAGCTTCTTTTAAAGCGCGAACAGTTCGCTGCACTAAACCATCTTCATTGTAAGCTTCTTCGGCGAATAATGACTTTTTATCTGTAGGCGTTACCGGAAAGATTGCAATGGCTGGCACGCCGAGCTCAACGAGCTCTTTTGCCTCAATAAGCAATAAATCTATTGATAAACGTTCAATGCCGGGCATTGATTCAATCGCTTCACGACGATTTTTACCTTCAAGTACGAAAACGGGGTAGATTAAATCGTTTACGCTAAGTTGGTTTTCAGCCATTAGACGACGAGAAAAATCGCTTCTACGCATTCTGCGCATACGAGTATACGGAAAAAGGTCTAGTCCTGATTGGGCCATATTAGAATACTCCTACTGTGGAATTGGAAAATTAATTACTTGATTACGACCGTGCTGTTTAGCGTAATAGAGGGCTTTATCAGCGTGCTCGGTAAATATTTCGGGGGTGTTAAGATCATCTGCGACGCTAGTGTAAACACCAGCACTAATTGTAAATTTAATGTCAGTGCCAGCAACAATTACAGTACTTTGCGCAATTGTTTCGCGTATTTGTTCTGCAATATCTAACGCGCCTTCATTTGGTGTATTTGGAAGCAGCACTACAAATTCTTCGCCACCGTAGCGTGCAACTTCATCAAGTGGACGCTTTAGATTATTTTTTATAATATCTGACACCGCTCTAATAACCTGATCGCCAGTTAAATGACCATACGTATCATTAATTGTTTTGAAGCGGTCTATATCAAGCATAATAATACTTAATGGCGTTTGCTCTCGGCGAGAACGGCGAAGCTCCATTATTAATTTCTTATCAAAAAAGCGACGGTTTTTTATACCGGTTAAAGCATCTTCAGTATTAAGTTGCTCAAGCTCTCTATTTTTCTCTTCAAGCTCTCTTAAGGTTACTTGTAGTTCAAAGGTTCGTTCGTCGACAAGCGCTTCTAACTCTCGGCGAGCTTTTTCTTGTAACGCTAGACGTTCGTTTAAGAGTGTATCTTGCGCCGTATTTTTAGCAATCAAGGTTTGCTGCGTAACTATTTGTTGGTCGCGTTGCAAAATAAACTTTTCCATTACGGTATAGCACAAACAAAAAATACAGCTAAAAAAGCAAATAAAGACAATAACTAAACTATTCTGACCAAGTGAATACCAGCCCATTGCTGTAGCAATAAAGTAGGCCATAACTATAAGGAAGAAGATTAAAGTCAGTAAAAGGCCTTTATTTTGTTTGGATGGGTCACTACGAGTACATATAAGTGTAGTGATAATATAAAAGCACAAAATAATAGGAATAGTTACAAGGCTAAATAAAGTAACGATTAAGTTAGGTAGCAGCCAAACACATAGTAATGAAATGGCAAATAGGCTGGTTATTATCGTTTGTACCTTTAACAGCGTAGAGCGTTTAGGTTGGCAAATGAGTTGCTGTAAAGGTAAAAACAACAAGGTAATAAGCATCAGTAACATAGAGCTCATTAGTTGCTGTATACCCGTTAGGTTTGGATGAAAAAAACGCAAGCCAAATCCACACAAATAGGAGAGTAATAAACCTAACGTCAACGTTATCATACCAGCACAAGCAAAATAGAGCTTGCGTGAGAACCCATATAAAACAAGACAGCTAAAGGCTAACGAAAATACAAAACCAATGAGCAAACCATATATTAAATTTAGTTTACCTTTGTAAGCTAAATAACTATCTTGCTGCCACAAAGTTAAAGGTACTCGTAACCCCGCACTATCCGTAACTTTGAGGATCACAGTTGTTGTTGTGTTTGCAGGCAATGTTAATTTAACTAATAAAGATTCGCTTTTTATTAGGCGCTGAGAAAGCACAAAGGCGTCGCCTATTTGTGTTTGTGAAAGCAGCTCAGAATTGTGTAAATGAAAAACCTGAACTTTATTTAAGAGAGGATTATCTATTGAAAGTAGTGGCTCAACTTCACTGTTGAGTGTGTTTTTTATTGTAAATGTAAGCCATACTGGTCGTTGTTCTAACCCTAAGTTTAATGAGCTATTTTTAAGTGAATGCCAATTTTTCAAATTACTATTTCGAGCTTCTAAAAGCGAAGTTGGTTCAAAAGAATAGTTTAAATTTATGATATTTTGGGATTTAAAATTTTGGCTTATTACAATGGGATTTGCAGAAGCGTTAAATACACATACTAGGGTAAGTAGGCTAAATAAAACTTTTGCAACTATCATTAACGTGTCTCTAGAGCAAAAATGTGATTAAAGTTTTTTGTAGTTTGAGTTGCTACAGTTTCAGCTTCAATTTTATACAGTTGAGCGACAGTTTGGCAAATATGTGGAAGTAATGCGGGTTCATTTTTACGTGATTTGGGTTTAGGCTTAATCGAGCGCGGAATTAAAAAAGGTGAATCAGTTTCGAGTAGCAAGCGTTCTAAAGGAATGTGAGGGACTAATTGTTGTAACTCTTTCCCACGTCTTTCATCGCATACCCAGCCAGTAATACCAATGTAAAGCCCCAAATCTAGATAACTTTTTAACGAGCTAGCATTACCGGTAAAGCAGTGAAGTATACCGCGTACTTTGAATTCATTAAGTATTTTAAGCATATCTTCATTGGCATCACGTTCGTGTAGGTAAACAGGTAAATTTAAATCTTCGGCTACAGCAAGCTGGCGCCTGAAGACGCTGCGCTGAATATCTCGAGGTGAAAAATCGCGATTATAGTCAAGCCCACATTCGCCAATAGCAACCACCTCATCGTGCTTTGCAAGGTGTTTTAATTGAGTCTCTAATTCGCTGGTGGCTGATTTTGCATCATGGGGGTGTATGCCGGCTGTAGAGTATTGCTGATACTTTATAGCCAGCTCAAGAGATTGTTCACTCCCTGCTATGTCACAGCCAATAATAAGCATGTTGTTAACGCCTGCACTATTGGCGCGGTTAATAATCTCTTGATGCTGTTCATCAAACTGATGGTTAGTTAAATTAACACCAGCATCAATTAAGGTATACGACATTACTTAGTGCGCTTAACGCGAATAGAGCGATTTTGATTCGCTTTTTTTAATAAAAATGAGTTAAAAACACCACGAGTTATAACAACCGTATCACTTTCTTTTAAGCGCATACTATCAGAGCCAATTTGACGCCATTGTTGATCATTATCTAAATTAATAATGAGCTCACCATAAGCTGCTTTCTCTATTGAAGTAATTGTAGCTTTAATTTCAGTATCTTTTTCTTTGTATATCTCTTTATGCTCTAAACCAAAATCATCGGCATTTGCAACTGATGACGCTTTCTGTGTTGGAGCAGGTATTGGCACGTTAGTATTTGTTGTTGGTGGTGCTAAAACTTTTGAAACTGATGGCTTGGTTAGCGATTTACCCGCAATAGTATTGTCGTAACATAGCAAACGGTTAAAGTCGTTTTCAATAAAGCTACATGCTTGTAATGCTTGAGTGTTAATTTCTGTTTGCGCAGCAAATGTGGGTGCGCTTAATAAAACCAATAGTGAGAGTAGTTGTTTTTTCATTTTATTCCTCAGATTCTTGTTGTGGTTTAGCGGTATAAAATTTCGCTAAAATTAAGCCTAGTTCAAACAAAAGTAGCATCGGAAACGCTAGTAATGTTTGTGATAATACGTCGGGCGGTGTTAAAAACATCGCGACTACAAAAACACCTACCACGATATAAGGGCGTTTTTCTTTTAAGCTTGTTGTCGTTGTTGCGCCACTCCAGCATAGCAGCATAATGGCAACTGGAATTTCAAACGCGACACCAAAAGCAAAAAATAATTTTAATACAAATCCTAAATAACTACTTATGTCGGGCGCAAGAGTCATCATCTCAGGACCTGCGCTTGTAAAAAAGCCTAAAATAATTGGCAGTACTACAAAGTAACAAAAGGCTATACCACCATAAAACAGTATTATGCTAGAGGCGAGAATAGGCATGAGCATTTTCTTTTCGTGCTGATATAACCCTGGTGCGATAAACCCCCAAATTTGATGTAATATCCATGGAATAGATGCAAATAAAGCGACAAATAAAGTCAGTTTAAAAGGGGCGAAAAAAGGTGCTGTCACATCAGTTGCAATCATCGTTGCAGTGCTTGGCAAATGTGAGACTAGCGGCTGTGCAACAAAAGCGTAAATGTCATTTGCAAAATACACTATGGCAATAAAAATAACGAAAATGCTCAATAGTGCTTTTATAAGTCGATCTCGTAACTCAATTAAGTGAGCCACAAACCCCGATTTTACTTGCTCAACCATTATTATTTATACCATTTAGTAAGTTGACCATTGAAAAGGAAATTAATTTCACTTTTTTTCATCAATATGTTGGTTGTTTTCTGTCTTTGGCGGTTGTTTTTTATAGCTGTGGGTAACTGATTGAGCTGCTTGTTGTAGCTCGCTCAACGAGTTTTGCAGTTCAGGGCTTAAGTCTTTTAAGTTTTGTTGCTCTGCTTTTTTAAGGTTTTCATGCAGCTCATGTACGCGTAGCTCTTCGCTGACTTCGGCTTTAACTGAATTAGCTAGCGACTTGGCTGTTTTAATCCAGCGGCTCACTGTTCTTATAGCCACAGGCAAGCGTTCAGGGCCTAAAACCACTAAACCAACAATAAGAACAATAACAAGCTCCCACATTCCCATGCTAATTAAACCTTATTACTATCTTTGGTTTTTTCAGCGTTAGCTGGATCGTTTGGAGCTGCATTTTCTGATTTTTGGATTTGCTCGGTAGTGTCTTGTTCTGTACTTTTTTCATCAGACATGGCTTTTTTAAAGCCTTTAACAGCACCGCCTAAGTCGCCACCAATACCGCGTAGTTTTTTGGTTCCAAAAAGAAGAACGATAATTGCTAAAACAATCAATAATTGCCAAATACTAATACCACCAAAACCCATGGTTATCTCCAGTCTATAAAATGATTAAATGTATATTTTAAATACTAATTATACGCTCAATAACGCAAATAGCACTTAGTTTATGCGCTGCGCCATGCAGTTATAAAGCTAACAGCAGAGCAGCTAATAGCGATGCTGGCAGCAATTAAATCGTGCTGTAAATAACAAAGAGCTGACATGATTATTGTCGCACTACCAAACAAGCCCAAGATTAAAGGTTTTTGAGATACCTTTTGTATTTGTACTTGAGTGCGAGGAGTTCGCTTTAAATTTTGATAAATTAAATCCGGTAGCTCGGGCATTTTTTCTGCCCAAAAAGGTAAATTAGCATACATTTGTTTCAATACAGATAATGGGCCGACTTGTTGTTTTACCCAGTCTTCTAAAAAGGGTTTAGCTGTTTTCCATAAATCCAGTTGCGGGTAAAGCTGTCTGCCTAACCCTTCAACATACAATAAAGTTTTTTGTAGTAGTACGAGTTGAGGTTGTACCTGCATATTAAAGCGGCGTGCGGTATTAAATAAATTAACAAGCACATGACCAAACGAAATTTCAGCAAGTGGCTTGTTAAATATAGGCTCACACACTGTACGAATCGCAAATTCAAATTCTTCAATGCTGGTATCGGGTGGCACCCAACCTGAATCAACATGTAGCTGGGCAACTTGGCGATAATCACGATTAAAAAAGGCAATGAAATTTTCAGCTAAATAGCGTTTATCTTCTTTATTAAGCGTACCAACAATACCACAATCTATACCAATGTATTTTGGGTTTTCAGGATGTTCGCGAGAGACAAATATATTGCCAGGATGCATATCAGCATGAAAAAAACTGTCTCTAAATACTTGTGTAAAAAACACCTCTACACCGCGTTCAGCAAGTAATTTCATATTTGTATTTTGTGCTAATAGTGCATCAGTATCAGAGACAGGTATGCCGTAAATACGCTCCATCACTAATATATTATGGCGGCTATAATCGCTATAAACTGCAGGGATATAAAGAGAATCAGAATCTTCAAAGTTACGCTTAAGCTGAATGCCATTAGCGCCTTCTCGCATTAAGTCGAGTTCATCAAGGAGTGTTTTTTTATACTCTTTAACAACTTCTACAGGGCGCAGGCGTTTTGACTCGTTATGTACTTTGGCAAGTACTTTAGCGAGCTTTTCCATTAACGCTAAGTCAGCATTAATCTGTTCATGAATATTTGGACGAATAACTTTTATTACAACATCTTGCTCAATGTTGTGCTCATCAATAAGTTTTGCTGTGTGGACTTGCGCTATAGATGCCGAGGCCAGCGGTGCTTGTGAAAACTCACTAAATAATTCACTTATATCATTAATTTCGAGTGCTTTTTCAATGATTTCTTGTGCAAGTTCACCTTCAAAAGGTTGTACCTGATCTTGTAAAAACGCGAGCTCTAGGGCTATATCGTGTGGTAGTAAATCGCGACGGGTGGAGAGCATTTGGCCAAACTTAATCCATACAGGACCAAGCTCTTGTAATGCAAGACGTAAACGCAACCCTACTGACTTTTCTTTATGCTGATTGTGTAGCCAAAAAAAGCTTCCACGCATTATTTTGGCAAACCAGGGCGTTTTATGCTTAGGGACTAACTCATCTAACCCGTAGCTAAGTAGTGTTTTAGTGATGTAATACAATCGTGCAGTCGACACAAAAAATCCTTAGCGGGTTACGATGTTTAATAAGGCGTTTATACGCTGCTCAATAGCAGCAACTTGGCTTTTAATTACTCGGTTTTGTTGTTTGAATTGCTCAAGCTCTAAGGGATGAATAGTTATAGCAAGCTCATCCTGACATAAACTAGTAAGTGTAGTGGCTAACTGCTTTTTTACTTTACTGCTTTGCTGCTTGAGCGAGGTTAAGTGTAAATAAAGTTGCTGGGCCGGGCCATCGCCAATATGCTTTGATAGTTGTTCTGGCCAATCAATATCTAAACTCGAAAATGCGTTACTGTAAGTTTGGGCAATATTCAAATCACCTTGCAGGTCGAGTTTATCTTGGCGTATTAGCTGGGTAAGCATCGCTGGATTTTTTAGCGCAATAAGCGTATCTATATCGGCGCTTATCATGCAATCAGCGTTATCACTGCTTTGTGCGGTATATAAATGTAGTTTTTTATCAGCAAAAACGAGTTGGATTGTTTGTTGCCAATCTCTTACTTCAACAACTAAACGCAGCTCTTTAACTTCATTTAGTTTTTTTGAAAGCTTTGGGTCGAGTTTAAGTGCTTGATTAAGTACATGCTCGATAAGCGAAAGTACAAAGTTAGGCAACATGAAAAAAGTAGATGTGGTTGACCTATCATTATTTTTTTCAGTTACTTGTTCAAGCGCCATATCACCCTGCCTTAGTATTTAAAACCACGGTGAAGTGCAACAATACCACCTGTTAGGTTTTGATAAGTTGTTTGTTCAAAGCCAGCGTCATCCATCATTGCTTTAAGGGTATCTTGATCTGGATGCATACGAATCGATTCGGCTAAATATTTGTACGACTCGCTGTCGTTAGCAACTAGTTTGCCCATTGTTGGTAATAAATTAAATGAATAAAAATCGTAAGCTTTACTTAGTACTTCATGCTCAGGCTTGGAAAATTCTAGCACTAGTAAGCGACCACCTGGCTTTAAAATACGGTACATAGAACGAAGTGCTTTGTCTTTATCGGTTACATTACGTAAACCAAAAGCAATAGTGATCACATCAAAGCTATTATCTGGAAATGGCAGCATTTCGGCGTTCATTTGTACGTAGTCAATATTACCAACAAGACCCAAGTTATGCAGCTTCTCACGGCCCACTTTGAGCATTGAGGAGTTAATATCGCCTAAAACAACTTGACCTGTTTCACCGACTAATTGACTAAATTTAGCCGTTAAATCACCAGTGCCGCCAGCTAAATCAAGTACATGATGGCCTTTGCGAACACCAGAACTGGCAATAGTTTGACGTTTCCATAAGCGGTGCACACCAAAAGACATTAAATCATTCATTACATCGTATTTTGCTGCAACTGAGTGAAATACGTCTGCAACCATTGAGGCTTTGTCGTTTTCAGCTACCGTTTTATAGCCAAAATGCGTGGTCTTTTGCGGTGTTTCGTTCATGATTAATCTCTATCGTGGCAATAAGCACTAGTGTACTTTATTGTGTACTGCAGGTGCAATTTGAATATGATTTATCAGGTGATTTAATGCCCAGCAATAAAACAACTTTGCCCAAGAGATCGAGCTTTAAAAGCTGCATTTGAGGCTTTTTTAGCAAGTTGATTAAAATCATCTTGTTGCTGATGCTGTGCAATCCCTAATGATAAGTTTATAGCGGGTAGTTTTGTGCCACTTTTTGAGCTAACAAATCGCAACTTTTCTACCCCATTACGTACTTTTTCGGCTATTAAAGTTGCCGTTTCAGGATCAATGTCGGCGAGTAATATAGTAAATTGGTCTTTAGCAGTCCGTCCAGGTAAACCGCTTTGGAATACATACTTTTGTACTTGCTTAGCGACTTTATTCAAAATAACTTCACCAAGAATATCACCATAATTATCAACAAAGTGATCAAGGTTATCTATTTGAACAGCAATGGCACAAATGGATTTTTCTTGATTTGTCCAAACTTGGGTTTGTTGAGTTAAATAATGACGTTTATAAAGGCCCGTTTGGCTATCTACTATATGCTGCTTTCGGAGCTGAGTTAATTGCTTTTGCGTTTTTTCGTGTAACTTTTTAGCTTTGCTAAGTTCTTTCTTAAATTGTTTATGCTGCTCTAGTAACTCTACGGTTTGTGTATTGAGGATTTTAAGGGCTTTACGGCTTTGTTCTATACTGTTTTCATCAAGCGTATGCACACATTCATTTACTTGATCAGCAAAGCGGATAATTTGTTTTTCTGTTGCTTGAGCATTTCGAGAAAGTGACCCGATAATACCGTCAACATTTTGAATCATCGAGACTTGAGTTGTGTGCCCTTCATTTAAAAATTGAAAATATAATTGTTCAATTAAAACACTGTCTATATTTTCTTCTGTTGCAATCGCACGTTCTAGTGCATTTTTAAGGTTTATATTGGCTTGGCTAATATAGGTATAAATTACTTGAAAATTAAGCGGGGTTGGCGGCAGCGCATAACGCTCTAAAAACACACACACTTTAGTCATCTTTTCTTGTGCAATTGCCATGGAATCATGGAACATCATTTTTAAATACCAACTGAGTACGCATAAGAGTTAATTTAAATATCTCATTCCGTGAGGCGGTTATGCATCCGAGCTTTTATTATTTTTTACTACAGTAATCGTTATGGCGGTTATTTAAAAGTAAAAAAAGAGTTACGGAACTTAAATTTTCATTTTAACAACTCAATAGCTGCTTTTCTCATCAATTAAGCTTGTTTTTACTTCTGTTGATATAATTCACTCTCGAAATACACTTAGTTTTAGTAAGGTTTATAACCGTTGATTGGTCTCATTTACTTGCTATTTATTTAGCCTACGATAGCTTTGTGATATCTATTACATCGTCAAGTTAAATTGCAATGAATCATTTTTTACAGCGGCCAATGCGCCATTCTTTACTTGGTTTCATGTTTTTATGCTCATTAAGTGCATGTCAAATAACAACGCAAAATGCAGATCAACAGTTTACGCAGATAGCCAAAAGCATTGTTGATTACAGACAAAGCATTAATCCTTATAGCAATACAAAAGGGGTTAAAGGTTACTTGTTACCAAATCTATCGCCCGAATTTTTAGCGCAAGAATATAAGAATAAAACACAGTTACTTGCCGATTTAGATACCGTCAGCATTGATAAATTAAGTGATGAAAATCAAATAAACTTCAGCATTATTCGAGCACAAGTACAAAACAGCGTTGATGAGTATATATTCAATGCGCATTATATGCCGCTTACATCAGAGTATGGTTTTCACTCTGGATTATCATACATCATCAATAGCTCTCAATATAAAAATCAGCAAGATTTCGATACATACCTTGCACGTTTGGCGCAAGTTCCGCGGTTTTTTGAACAAAACATATATTGGATGAAAAAAGGGATAGAAACGGGCCTTACTCAACCTAAAGCTGTGCTAGAGGGTTACGAAGATTCAATTAATGCTTACATTGTTGACGATATAACTACATCTGAGTTTTATAAACCTTTTTTAACTAATACTGCTGGTTTGAGCGATAGTGAATTTAAGGCACTACAACAAAAAGCTAAAAACATTATAAAAGAAGATGTTATACAGTCTTATAAAAATTATTTAGTGTTTTTTACGCAGCAGTATCGACCTAGTGCACGCACAAGCGTTGGCATATCAGATACACCTAATGGCGAGGCATTTTATAAAAACAGAGCTAAGTATTACACTACTACCGACATGACGCCTAAAGAGATTCATGAACTTGGATTAAAAGAGGTCGCTCGAATTCGCAGTGAAATGGAGGACGTAATAGCTGAAGTAGGTTTTAAAGGCACATTCGCCGAATTTATTCACTTTTTACGTACGGATCCACAATTTTATGCCACAACACCAGAGCAGCTTTTAAAAGAAGCATCTTATATTGCTAAAAAAATGGATGCACAGCTGCCTAAGCTATTTCATACCTTGCCACGTAAACCTTATGGCGTAGCCCCCGTACCAGCCAATATTGCTCCTAAATACACAACAGGCCGTTATTCTGGCTCTAATCGAGATGATGAAGCAGGTTATTATTGGGTGAATACTTACGCATTAGATAAGCGCCCTCTCTATGTTTTAGAAGCGTTGACTCTGCACGAAGCAGTACCAGGACATCATTTACAAATATCACTTAATGCCGAGCTTGAAAATCTACCGAGCTACCGTCGTGATGCTTACCTTTCGGCATTTGGCGAAGGTTGGGGGCTTTACTCTGAATACTTGGGCTTAGAAGCTGGCTTTTATCAAGACCCATATAGCCGTTTTGGTCGCTTAACTTATGAAATGTGGCGAGCAGCACGTTTAGTTGTTGATACGGGAATGCACATGTATGGCTGGAGTAGAGATCGGGCTATGAACTTTATGAGCGAAAACACCGCGCTTTCGCTGCATAATGTTAAAACGGAAACCGATCGTTATATATCGTGGCCAGCACAGGCACTGTCATACAAAATTGGTGAGTTAACTATTAAACGTTTACGCGCTGAGGCAGAGCAAGCGCTTGGGAAAAATTTTGATATTCGTGAATTCCATCATCAAATATTACGCCATGGTTCAGTACCTTTATCAGTGCTAGAAACACAAGTACGTATGTATATAAAAAATGAATCAGTTAAGCTGGAAAGTAAATAAGTATAATTTTTAAAAATGGGTACTGAGTTGTTTTTATAGCTATGTAAGTTAGTACTCTGTTGGTAAGTAGTTGTATTTATTTTAAGTAAGCAGGTTAGTAATTATGATGAGCCATTTAGTTCATTAAAGCGGTCAGTACTTATTAGGTTTTATTTTAAAAATCACCAAGGGTCATAAATGAGCAATTTTATAATGTTTAGTATCGATATATTTGCAAGTATGTTTATAGTTTTACTCGGGTGCGTTGTGCTTACTGTAATTGTTTTTTATTTTCGCGATATTACACAAACTAAGCACGCTATAAGGCGAAATTACCCCGTGATAGGGCGTTTTCGGTATTTTTTTGAGCGCCAAGGGGAGTTTTTCAGGCAGTACTTCTTTGCGCAAGATAGAGAAGAAATGCCATTTAATCGAGCTGAACGAAGCTGGGTTTATCGTGCTGCAAAAGATGTTGACCGTACTGCGGCATTTGGCTCTACGCAAAGCTTAGAAGTAACGGGTACAGTTATGTTTATGAACTGTGCGTTTCCTACTTTAGATGAAGAAGCGCTCGACCCGAGTAATGTTACTTTGGGTCCATACTGTAAAACACCTTACACCACCAACTCGCTATTTAATGTATCAGGTATGAGCTTTGGTGCGTTATCAAAACCCGCTGTACGTGCTTTATCAAAAGGAGCTAAGTTAGCAGGTTGTTGGATGAACACCGGTGAAGGGGGATTAAGCCCTTATCACTTAGAAGGTGGGGCTGATATTGTTTTTCAAATTGGTACCGCTAAATATGGTGCACGAGACGAGCACGGTAATTTAAGTACTGAAAAACTTAAAGAAATAGCGGCTCACGAACAAGTCAAAATGTTCGAACTAAAAATGAGCCAAGGCGCTAAACCTGGCAAGGGTGGAATGCTTCCAGGGCGCAAAGTTAATGCCGAAATAGCTAAAATTAGGGGGATACCAGAAGGGCAAGATTCGATTAGCCCCAATGGTCACCCTGAAATTAAAAATCCAGCCGATATTCTTGATATGATTGCCACTGTACGTAACGCGACAGGTAAGCCTACAGGGTTTAAAGCTGTTATTGGTGCATACGGATGGTTAGAAACGTTGTTCGCTGAAATAAATCATCGTGGTATCGAGTCTGCACCTGACTTTATTACCATAGATAGTGCTGATGGTGGTACGGGCGCAGCACCGCAACCGCTTATGGATTCGGTGGGTTTACCACTGCGCGAAAGTTTACCGCTTGTAGTTAATATGCTTGAAAAACATGGGCTTCGAGATCGTATTAAAATAATCGCTTCTGGTAAATTAATTGTTCCTTCAAAGGTTGCTTGGGCATTGGCGCTCGGTGCTGATTTTGTTGTATCGGCTCGTGGTCATATGTTTGCACTGGGCTGTATTCAAGCAATGCAATGTAATAAAGATACTTGTCCAACCGGGATCACTACGCATAACGAGCGTTTGCAACGCGGCTTAGATGTAGCTGATAAAGCGCAGCGAGTAGCTAACTATAATAAATACATTCATTATGGCGCTGGGCTAATAGCTCATTCTTGTGGTGTGACTAGTGCACGCGAATTAAAACGTGAGCATGTACGTATAGTGCAAGAAAGTGGGCTTTCGGAACCGCTTGATAAAATTTACGAAAACTACAAGTAAGTTTTAACTAACTAGAAGGCGCTAATAGCGCCTTTTTAATGTTTGTTAGTTTAATTGGCTTATTAATAAACTAAAGAATGCTTCTTTGTTGTTGCATGTTTGTGCATTTAAAATAAGTTGCTCGCCTAGTGCTAATGTTTGTTTTTGCACTGTAAGGCGCGCATTCTCATCACTAATACTATCTATATCGCTTACGTGCGCAAGCCCTATAGTACGCCTAATTAGCTCAGCACCACAGTAACCAACAGCATCTTGCAATACGTTTTTCATAAAGTATTGCGCATAGCCTACTGGCGCTAGTGATTCATCTGTTGTTTTAGTGCGTATTAATTCAAGCCATTGCTGCTCAAATAAACTATAGGTGTCTACGATACAGCTAAGTAAATGTGTTTGGTAATTACGACGAGCCACAAAATCTTCAATATGCCCGTATTGTGCGCAGTAATTTAAAAGTAAATTACCAATAAAAGAGCCAATATCGAACCCAACAGGACCAAAAAAACCAAACTCAGGATCGATCATCTTTGTATTATTACAATCAACAAAAATACTGCCGCTATGCATATCACCATGAAGTAATGTTTGCGGGTTAGATAAAAAATTAGCTTTTAATTTTGCTATTTCTAACTTTAATGCGCTGTTTTTTTGTATTGCATCAACTTCGCTTTGTAGTTGATCTGGGTAGTTATTGCGTTCGTGCCCAATGTACGGGTCGCTAAAAAATAAGTCTTCAGTGATTTGGCAAAGCTCAGGATTAGTAAATTGGCTAACGAGCGCTTTTTTAGTTTGCGCGGTTAAGTAAAAATCTGAATTATAAAAGCCGGTGTGGCTTAAGTAGGTAGCTACATGCTGTGCCAATTTAGGAAATTGCTCTGCATTATTTTGTGCAGTACGCAATATTTGTAAATTACCTAAATCTTCTAAAATAGTAAGGGCTTGTATTTCACTATAATGTAAAACATTAGCAGTATAAGTAGGGCAAATAGCACCATGGTTAAGTAAAACTTGTGCTTCTATACGGGCTCTATCAAGTGTTAATGGCCACGACTCACCCACGCAACGCGCGTAAGGCAGAGCTTGCTTTAAAATAACACTATTGTTTTGCTCATCAGTAATTCTAAACACTAAATTAAGATTGCCATCACCAAACTCATACGCAGATAAGGTTTGTCCGGAATCAAAAAAATTACATTGTTTAGATTCAATTAATGTCGATACGTAATCGATAGCGCGCTGTGCGTTAAAAGCAACATAGTTAGTCATGGTTTTAATCTCAAAAATCAGCTTTTAAGCATTCTATACCTTTAAATGTTTAGATGTCTACAAGTCTAACTTGAGAGTTATTCAAAGTGGTGTAAAATAACGTTACGCATTTTTAATACCTTAAGCATTATGCAAAATTTAATCGCAAGCAGTTTAAAATATGAAAACGGGTCGCTTAGTGTTCTCGACCAATATTTACTACCTCACCAGCAGGTATGGCATCAGTGCCATGATGTAGAAACCATGAAAGAGCTGATCATTAACTTAAAAGTGCGTGGAGCTCCACTTATTGGTTTAGGCGCGAGCTTGTTAGTGGCGTATTTAGCTGGGCAAGGGGTAGTGAAAAGTGAGCTTGAAAAAGCAATCAATGAACTAGAAGCCACTCGTCCAACGGCGGTTAATTTAATGCATTGTATGGCGGCATTGCGAAAAGCTTTAACGCAAAGCGATTATGTTGCCGGTATTGTTAGTACTGCTGAGCGGTTGTTTATTGAAGATATTGAGCTGTGTGAACGAATGGCAAGCCGTGGCGCCGAGCTTATAAGTAGTGGCGACAACATATTAACTCATTGTAATACAGGGGCTCTTGCAACCGCTGGTATTGGTACTGCACTGGGTGTTATTTACAAAGCGCAGCAAAAATATGGCAACGTACATGTGTGGGTTGATGAAACACGACCATTATTACAAGGCGGTCGCTTAACGGCCTTTGAGCTTGAGCGCTGGAAAATACCTTACACATTAATTTGCGATAATATGGCGGCAAGTTTAATGGCTGCAGGTAAGGTAGATAAAATAGTGGTAGGGGCTGATCGTATTGCCGCCAATGGTGATTTTGCTAATAAAGTGGGTACCTATAATTTAGCCGTACTTGCGTATTTTCATAACATTCCATTTTATGTAGTTGCGCCTATTACTACGCTTGATACCAACACCGCGTGTGGTGATGATATAGAAATAGAGCAACGTAATCCTCAAGAAGTGCGCGGAGTTAGCGGTAGCTTTGGTGAGGCTTTGTGGGCACCCACTAATGCCAATGTATATAACCCTGCATTTGATATAACACCGGCAAAACTGGTTACAGGGTGGGTGTTAGACACGGGGGTTTATAACCAAAGTCAGGTAGAAAATGGCGGTCTCATAAAGCTTAAGTAACTTCGCGGTATTTTTGGTCCACGCTATGTTTATTAGTGTGGACCAAGGTTTTGAATGACCAACTTACGATAATAGTGGAAATTGCTCTGCAATAGACGAGTCAGTGCTTTTTGCTACCCAGCCCTCTGTATTGTTAAATAAGCGAATGGCAGTAAACTCAGGATCGCTTCCCATATCAAACCAATGCGGGGTAAGTTCAGGCACTGAAATTAAATCGCCTTGTTGGCAAAGTACCTGATAAACCTTATTGCCTAAATGCAGGCAAAATAGCCCTTGGCCTTTTACAAAAAAACGTACTTCGTCTTCACTATGAGTATGTTCAAATAAAAATTTTTTGCGCAGCTCTGATGCGCCAGGGTTACCTTTAGCTAGAGATATAACATCTACTGTTTGATAGCCATTTTCAGTTTTTAACCGATCTATATCGCTTTTGTACGCACTAATAATTTGCTCATGGGTGGTGTGCTGATTAATATCTGCATTTGCTTGCCACTGTTCAAAACGTACGTTTACTTTAGCTAGCTGCTTTGTAATATCATCAGCATTTGATGTGCTCACAAGTGCCTTGTTTGCATTGTTGTCGGCATACACCGTTAATTGGCTCATACTAATTGCTCCAATTTAAATTGACTAAAGTCATTAATATAAGGGTGTGCTTTAGTGCTTGCTTGCCCATCACGAATTAAATGTAGTGTTTTTAAACCCACAGCCTGCGCGGCGTCAAGCTCACCGGTTACATCACTTAAAAAGAGTATTTCTTCTGCCTGAAACGGTAACAGTTCAACAATGGTGTTATAGGCAGTTCGTTCTTGCTTTGCGCCAACTTTGGTGTCAAAAAAGTCAGAAAAAAAGCTGCGAATGTCGCCATAATCACTGTATTTAAAAAGCAACAGCTGCGCTTTTACCGAACCAGATGAGTACACATACAAAGTAATATCGTTGTTGTGTTGAGCTTGTAAAAAATCAAATGCATCTGGGTATAAATGACCCTTAAAATCGCCGTGTTCATACCCTGTTTGCCAAATTAAGCCTTGTAACTGCTTAAGTGGAGTGATTTTTTTATCTTCATCAATCCAGATAAGTAAGGCGCTAATGACTTCTTCTATATCGGCGTTTGGCTTTTCGATAAGGGCTTTTACGGCACTAATTTGCTCAGCTACATCGGGCTTATTAGCATTGGCACGTACAAAGGTAGGTAACTGTTTTGCTGCGTAAGGAAACAACACCTCTTTAACAAACGAGATACGGGTTATTGTACCTTCGATATCGGTTAAAATGGCTTTAATCATTTAGTTACTCCCGCTTGAATGCCTATTATTTTTAGGCGCTCTAGTTCGCAGCTAAATAAAAACTCTAAGGCTTCTAAGTGGCGACGAACTTCATCAATATTACGTCCTACTGCATATAAACCATGACCACGTATCAGTACGCCGTGCTCTATAGGCGTATGTAAATGATGGTCACTGACCAGCAGGCTTAATCGGTCAATATCTTGATCGTTATCGAAAATAGGAATGCTCAGCGTTTCTAAGTGCGAAGTAAAGCCGCTCAGTGCTTTTTGCATTTCATAGCCTGTTAAATCAAGCTGATGCTCTTGGGTAATTTGCGACAGTACGGTAGCGGCTACAGAGTGAGTATGTAAAACACACTGTGCATCAGGTATAAGCTGATACAAACTTAGGTGTAATTGTGTTTCTGCCGATGGTTTTACAGCTCCTGCTAGGCGCTCGCCTTGGTGATCTAATTGCAAAAAATGCGCTTGCGTCAGTGAGCCTTTATCGTGCCCACTTGCTGTAACAACAAAGCCAGTGCTAGTACGAGCTGAAAAGTTTCCGCCTGTTGCGGGTACCCAGCCTTTTTGGCTAACCCATTTTCCGGCTTCAATAAGTTGTGAAATAGCGGTATTGTTTTGCATACATTCCTCACTAATGAGCGTAAAGTTAATTGTTTTTAGACGGCTATACTTCTGTTTTAAGCAATGATAGCATCGCTTTAAGCGCAAAACCATCATTAAGGGCATCTCGTGTTTGAAAGTAAATTACCAAATTTAGGCGTTAGTATATTTAGCCAAATGAGCGGATTGGCTAATGAGTTTTCGGCAATTAATCTCTCTCAAGGCTTTCCTGAGTTTGATGCTCCTGATCTTTTAAAAACGCAGTTAAATTATTATGTGCAGCAGGGCGTTAATCAATATTCACCTTCAAGTGGTGTACCAAGATTACAGCAACAAATTGCTGATTTAGCAAAGCGCAAATATACAGCTGATATAAACGCAGCTGATCAAGTGACTGTTACTTCGGGTGCAACAGAGGCATTGTTTGTGGCTATTCAAACAATTGTGCGCCCCAGTGATGAAGTGATTGTATTTGACCCTGCATATGACTCTTACCAACCGGCAATTAAACTCGCTGGTGGAAAGTCGGTACACATTGCCTTAAGTGCGCCAAATTACACCATTGATTGGCAAGTAGTAAGCCAAGCAATTACTAAAAATACCCGTGCAATTATTATAAATACGCCTCATAACCCAAGCGGTAAAATATTACAGCCACATGATATAAAACAGCTTAAAAAGTTAGTTGGTACTCACAATTTATATGTAATAAGCGATGAGGTATATGAACACATTACGTTTGATGAACAACCGCATTTAAGTGTATTACGCGATGATGAATTATTTACCAAAAGCTTTGTTATATCGAGTTTTGGTAAAACATTTCATAGCACGGGCTGGAAAATGGGTTACTGTATTGCACCTGCCGATTTAGCTGTCGAATTTAGAAAAATTCATCAGTACGTTACGTTTTCAAGTTTTACCCCCGCACAGCATGCGCTTGCCGATATGCTAGAGCAGCAAGGTGAGCATATAGATGAGCTAAGCGGGTTTTATCAGCAAAAACGCGACTTATTAGCGAGTCATTTAAGTAACAGCCGTTTTAAAATTTTACCTAGCCAGGGCACTTACTTTTTATTGTTAGATTACAGTGATGTATCGGATTTAAACGATGTTGATTTTTGCCATTGGTTAGTTGAGCAAGCAGGTGTTGCGGCTATTCCGTTAAGTGTGTTTTATCAAAAGGCACCAACCGACAAAGTAATTCGTTTATGCTTTGCTAAAAACGACAACACTCTCATAGAGGCTGCGCAAATATTATGTCAACTTTAACCATTACAGCATTGCAAAGCTCGCTTTATTGGCTTGATAAAGATGCTAATTTAGCCATGTTTAATAAACAGCTTGAAGCAATTACGCATCAGCCCGATCTTATTTTACTGCCCGAAACATTCTCGACTGGCTTTGCTATCAATTTAGATTGTGCAGAGCCTGAAAACGGTAAAGTACTGACGTGGTTAAAGGCGCAGGCTCATAAACATAGTGCGGTTATTGCAGGTTCGGTACTTGTTGCACAAGGCGATAAAAAAGCGAATCGGTTTTATTGGGTAAAACCCGATGGTGAGGTGAGTTATTACGATAAACGCCATTTATTTCGCTTAGGCAGCGAGGGCGATTACGTTGTAGCAGGGCAAGCGCGTAAAGTTTTTGAAATCAACGGTTTTAAACTATTACCGCAAGTATGTTACGACCTGCGCTTTCCGGTATTTCAACGTAATAATAACGACTACGATGTAATGATAAACGTAGCAAATTGGCCAGCTGTGCGCCGCCATATTTGGGATACGTTACTTATGGCGCGCGCAATGGAAAACCTGTGTTACGTAGTAGGCGTTAATCGAGTGGGTGACGACGGTAATGGCGTGGCGCACAATGGCGGTACTGCAGTATACGACTTTAAAGGCGATGCATTAACTAAAGCGCAAGATGACACCGAGCAACTAGTTACTATAACACTTGAAAAAGCACCACTGGATGAGTTTAAAGCAGCGTTTCCTGCCTATTTAGATGCAGACCCTTTTACATTAGTTTAGAGCGATTTAATGATAAGCGCAGAATGCTCTAAGGAGATATAAATTTATGTTCTACAATTTTTGTGAGACCTTGTTTCTCTTAGGCTATAGAAGTTGCCCGCGCACAAACTTTAAATATTGCTCTAAGCTTTGTTGCCACAGATCTAACGCTTCATCAAGCATGTCGTTGTGTGGTTTTTTATCGAGTAAGCGGCGCTCTATTTTTTTTAGCGCTATACCATAACGATTAAAACCTAACTGTAAGGCTGTGCTTGCCTGGCGATGTAAAAGCTTAATACATTGCTCTGGATGCTGAGTAGTAAGCTCTTGGCAACGAATGAGTTTATTTCGTGCTGAAAGTACAAATTCGTTATAAATAGACGATACTTCATCTTCACTAAACGAAGTGGTTAGTGTCTCTGCTGCGGTTTCGTCGTACAAAGTGTCAATAAGTTCTACAGTAATATTAGCCGTTTGATTTGATTGAGAGTCGCTAAGTGCTTGGCGAAGCTTTTGGTGTTTAATAGGCTTGCCAACAATATCTTTTATTCCTAATTCTAAATATTCTTTTACTTCGTCGGGGCTAAGGCTTGCAGTAAAAGCGAGCACGGGAGTTCGTTGATTTTTATGATCAATGCGTTTTAGGCGTTTAAGTACTTCTTGGCCTGTTAAATCAGGTAAGTTCATATCAAGTAACACTACATCAAAGTGATGTTTTTGCATAAGCTCAATAGCGCTTTTCCCATCTTTTGCGAGCTTAATTTTGTGCTCATCGTCGGCCATAAATTCGATAGCAATTTTTTGGTTCAAATCTAAATCTTCAACCAATAATACATCAAGGCCTGTTAGGTAATCTTTAGTCTGGTGTCGCTGCTCTACTAAACTTAGTTCGCCCAAAGTAAAAGTGACGATAAAGCTAAATACACTGCCTGTACCGAGTTGGCTTGCAATTTCGAGTCGGCTACTAAGCTTTTCAAGCAAACGGCTGGTAATGGCTAAACCTAGGCCGGTTCCACCTTTTTCTTTACCTGCGCTACTTTGTACATAAGGTTCTGTTAAGTAAGCTATCTCGTCGTTTTCTATGCCTGGGCCAGAGTCCTTCACACTTATTTTTATGGTGTGTTCAAGTTGTTTCTCTAAAATTAAATCAACTTGAATTTTCACAACACCGTGGTCGGTAAATTTAATGGCATTACCCACTAAGTTAATAATAATTTGCCTAAGTTTTTGTTGGTCGCAGTAATAACAAGCTTGCTCTGGAATATTGCACACAAGCTCAAATTTAAGATGTTTTTGCTCGGCAAGTGGGCTCAGTAATAGACATAAATTATTGAGCCATGTTTTAAATTCTATATCTTCTTCATAAAGTGCTTCATCACTTTGATCTAGGCTTGCGTAATCAAGTACTTTATCTACGAGTAAATTGAGTGATTCGGCGGAGTTTATAATTGCCTCGCAATAAGCTTTATTACGAGTATCACTTGTTTGGTTCATGACAAGCTGAGCGCTGCCTAAAATGCCATTCAGTGGGGTGCGTATTTCGTGGCTAATAGTTGAGAGAAATAGTCCGCGTATTTCTAAGTCTTTTTGCGCTTTATCGGCTAGTTTATTGAGGTGTTGCTCTCTGCGTTCATTACACAATAAGGCCATGCCTGCAGCATAGAACATGGGTGCAATGACGCCATTTAAAAATAATAGTGAGCTAAACCAGCCATTAATTAATAGATTACTTTGTTCAATATCGTCCATAAATAACGAGCGGCCAATAAAACTAAAAGCAACGAGAGTCAATATAATAATGTATACAATACTGCCATTAGGATAGGGCGCACGGGCATGTTTGATAAATATAAATAATAAAAATATAGCTTCAGCTATATGTTGTATATCAGATGCAATAACTCGTTCGTGTAAAGAGGGATCAAAAAAGGTGTAATAACCGAGCATTACAGCGCTAAAAGCAGTAAATGAGCAGATTAATTTGAAGCCAATACCGTGATAATTTAAAAATTGGCTGAGTGATAGGCAATGCACAATTGAAGCTGCAAACATCATGCTACTGGCAATGCTAATAATAACTAAATTATGTGTATTACCAACAAGGGTAAAACCAATAACAGAACCCAGTAATAAAATAGGGTAAAAAATATAAAGCAGCGTACCCGGAGTTTGCTTGTTTGTTCGCCATGTTAAAAAATTAAGCAAGGTCATTACAACCACTATGGCTATGCTGGCAAAGTAAAGAGTGAAAGAGTCGAGCATTTAGTTTCCAGCGAAGTGATGTTTTAACAAGTGGGTAGTAAATATAAAAACAGACACCTAAGTGTCTGTTTTTATATTTAAACGAAATGCGTATTTAACGAATTTCGTCTGGTATATTTTGCTGCGCCCAAGACAATAGCTCAATGCGATTACGACATTTAGTTTTTCTAAATGCACTGTATAGATGAGTTTTTACAGTGTGCGGACTAATACTTAATTCTTCAGCAATTTCTTTATTTTTAGAACCATTACTCATTAACGAGATAATTGCTTTTTCTCGTTTAGTTAATTTAACTTGTTCTATATCACCTTCAGTTAGCTTATGAAGTGCATCTTTATTAAACTGCAGCATACGGTTTAATGCGTTACACATTATGTCACGGCGATACCAAAGCTGATCTTCCATTAATAAACGAATACCTTTCATTAATACATCGGCGTTATCAGTCGTATAAAACACACCACGAATACCGCTTAATAATGCACGGTTAGCTAGTTCTGGATTTTCGTCTAGGTTAAATAATATGATATCGCATTTAACGCGTAGGTTTACTAATTGTTCTTTTAGCTTTCCCCATGCATCTTTACTTGATGTTTCAATAAACAGTAATCGAGTTCCTTCAGGTATATCTAAAATGTTTGTACCTGTGGTTACGTCAAGGCCTTGCGTTTTTAACAAAGGTTCTAAAACGTTAATGCCAATAGTATTAATTGGCTCTTGATCTAATAACAAAAAGGCAGAACTGCTCATATTTTTATACTCTTTTATAAAGCTGACTGATTAAGTTTATCACGACTTCCACACCTTTTGTATTAGAAAGTCGCTATTTCACTTGAAAATAAGTATGATTTTACGATTATTTAAACATAAAATGTTGCAAATAAGTAATTTTTTCTCGTTTGTTAAACATGAGAAATATTAACATTTGGCACTTAACGTATATTAAAAGAGTACAATAAAAGTCATTATTTAAATAAAACTCTTTTTAACATCTTGATACGGAGGCCAGCCCATCTCTCTCCCTGCAAGCATATGCAAGTGTATATGGTATACAGTTTGCCCACCATGCTCGTTACAGTTCATTACTACTCGATAGCCGTTGTCTGCAAAATTATGTTGTTTAGCTAACTTTGCTGCTACGGTATATAAATTGCCAATTAAGTATGAATTTTCATCATTTATATCATTGATAGTGGCAATTGCTTTTTTTGGGATAATTAATACATGGAATGGGGCTTGAGGATTTATATCTTTAAATGCAAGGGTATCATCATCTTCATAAATAATGTCTGCTGGAATTTCACGATTAATTATTTTTGTAAAAATTGTATTTTGACTCATGGTATGTCCCTAATTAAATATTATGAAATTTAGGCTCACTAATGACAAAATTTCATAGCAGTGTCAAACTGAAAATAACTAAAGGAGTAAATATGCGTAAATCAGTATTAATGGGCAGTGCGGCAGTGCTGTTATTTAGTGTATCGAGTATGGCAGAAAATATTCACTTCCCTGAAGAGTTTGTGCCATTACAAGTGGGAGAGCGTGTTATAGAAAGCTCTTTATTTAGTCGGGTTGATGATTTAGAGCTTGCGCCGGGTACTTATCAGCTAAAATTAAAATATACCGACTTATATGAACAAGGCTTTGACGATCATGAAGTGATTGAGTCAGAACCGTTTTGGGTAGATGTTACCGTTGAAGCTGGGAAAAATTACACTTTGGTGTTTAATCGGGCAGATAACGCCGTGTCGGCGAAACTATTTGCAGAAGTACCAGAAGTGAGTTTACAAGCCAAAGGCAGCTCACTGCCTGAACCCTTAACTGTTATTTCCAATAATCAAATGGAAAAAGTAAAGCCAGTGAAACCAATGGTAAGTTCGGCTGTTGTTTCTCAAAAATCAAATAAGCCACTAGGGCCTGTTAATAGTCAGGGGATGCCAAGCGCAGCGAATATGCTTGATTTTTGGTGGCAACAAGCCACAACGTCAGAGCGTAAAGCTTTTTTAGAAAAAGTGACAAAGTAGAAAAATAGCAAAACAAAAGGGCCAAATTTGGCCCTTTTTAGTTTGTAGTTAACGCTATTTATTCAAATAATGCGTCAATAGTACCTTGTGCAAGAGGGTGATACCCAGGGCGTGCTTTTAAGTACACGCTTTGTGCCCACTCTTTTTTACCGTTAGTGATAAGTGATTTATATAACGGCACAATTAACTTACGACGGCCAATACCTGATAAGTGCTTATTAAGCGCAGGATAAATTGGTTGATAACCATTACCTACTGCTAGCATAAACCAAGCAAACGCACGTTCAGCGTTAGTTGATTGCGTTAGGTTAAATTCACTATCAAGCTCGCTCATTTTCTCTATGCTTAAATCGCGTGGTAAGTTATTTAAAAAGTGTAGCCACTCATGCACAGACCAATCAGCCGTTGGCAGTTGAGCTGCAGTTGTGTCGCCTTTTAGCCATGCTGCTGTTGCGGTATCTACTTTATCAAATGCATCAGAAGTAGGGTTTGGCGCATCACTTGGTAATCCAGGTTCAAAAATCCATTCGTTTACTTTATCCATGCTTACAACACCAGGATACTTTTCAATTAAGTTAGCTTTTAAGTAAGTAACAAATTGCGCGGTAGTAAGTGATTTAAACGAAAACTCTTTAAAGTACGCTTTTACAAACGGGTCAAACTTATCGCGACCATATTTGTTTTCTAGGTAAATTAAAAATAACTGACCTTTAGTGTAAGGCACTGAGCTAAACGCATCGTCTGGGTCGCGGCCATTAAGCTTTAAATTAAGGCGTGTATCTGGTGCATCAATTGTTTTAATTTGTGCGCGTAAAGACGCTGAATCAAGTGCTTGTTCCATAACCGCACGGTCACGACCAAATACTTCTTCCATAATGCGGTTTTCAACGTACGAGGTAAAACCTTCGTTTAACCATAAATCTTCCCACGTTGCGTTAGTTACTAAGTTACCTGACCAAGAATGAGCAAGCTCGTGAGCAATAAGGTTAACTAAGCTTTTATCACCAGCAACAACAGTTGGAGTAATAAATGATAAGCGTGGGTTTTCCATTCCACCAAACGGAAAACTTGGCGGTAGCATTAATAAGTCGTAGCGACCCCATGCATATTCGCCGTACATCGCGTTTGTTTTATCGATCATGGCTTGGGTGTCGTCAAATTCAGCAACTGAGGCATCTAAAATTGTCGGCTCAGCAAATATACCTGTTTGATGCGACATTGCTTTAAATTCTAAGTTACCTGCGCCAATAGCAATTAGGTAAGGTGAAATTGCTTGTGGCATATCAAAAATGTAGTCGCCATCTTTATAAAGCGCATCTTTGTTATCGGCACTCATTACAGCACGTATATCTTTTGGTGTATGAATTCGTGCAGAGTAAGTTACACGCATTGCGGGTGTATCTTGCACTGGGATCCAACTACGTGCATGAATTGCTTGCGATTGGCTGTACATAAATGGATGCGTCTTACTTGCCGTTTGCTCTGGTGTTAACCATTGCAGGCCTGAAGCTTCTGGACGACTGTTGTAGTAAATACGAACTACTTCAGCTTGGTTTTTAAACACAATAGTAAGCTTTGAGCCTTTAACGTCATCTCGCTTAGCTAAATCAAAAGTCGCTTTTTTCCAGTTACCGCTTTGATCTTTGTACATTACTTTATCAATGTCTAAGTCGCGGGTATCAAGTACGAGAGTTCTACTTTTGCTGTTGTTCCACTGAAGAGTATGCTCTACAAAACCTTCTAACTGCTTGTCGGTAAAGTCGACATCTAAATCAAGGTTTAAATGCGTAGTAACAACATCATCAAGGTTAGCATACGAGTT
Organism: Pseudoalteromonas sp. 1_2015MBL_MicDiv; assembly: GCF_002407505.1. NCBI lineage: Bacteria > Pseudomonadati > Pseudomonadota > Gammaproteobacteria > Alteromonadales > Pseudoalteromonadaceae > Pseudoalteromonas > Pseudoalteromonas sp. 1_2015MBL_MicDiv. The sequence continues at coordinate 114,454 of NZ_CP012737.1, forward strand.
TTGGTCAATCGCATTAGCCATTGCTTGCGAACACATACCCGCCATAGCGAGGCTTAAAAAAAGAGGTTTAATTTTCATCATTACTCTGAACACAAATAAAAAAGTGCAGGTTTTATATCACGATTGACACGGCGGGTTGAGTGATTTTTACAATCTAGTGCCACATTTGCGACGATGAGGTAAACTATTGCGATTAGTTACCGGTATTTTTAGAGAGCTTTGTGGCGCATTCATTACACTCCTTACATACATTCGCATTAAACAGCCAATGCCAAAATTTTGTTGAAATTACTCAGCTTGAGCAACTTAAAACGCAAAGTTTTAGCGCGCCGTTTTGTTTGCTAGGCGAGGGCAGTAATACCGTATTTTTAAATGACTACATGGGTACGGTTATAAAAATAGCTTTAAAAGGTATTAAAATTACCGAGCGCGAGAACGACACACTAATAAGTATTGCCGCAGGCGAAAACTGGCATCAACTAGTTAGCTATTTATTAGAGAAAAATATACCCGGGCTTGAAAATCTAGCACTTATACCGGGCACTGTTGGCGCATCGCCGGTACAAAATATTGGTGCTTATGGCGTTGAAATAGATAAATTTGTTGAGTTGGTAGAGTACTTTGATATAACCACTAACACTATGCATTCATTAAATAACGAGCAATGTGAATTTGCTTACAGAGACTCAATATTTAAACATGCCCTTAAAAATAAAGCGGTGATCACGCAAGTACACTTAGCGCTCCCAAAAAAATGGCAACCAGTATTGAGTTATGGCCCTTTGCAGCAGCTTAAGGTTGTTACGCCGCAGGCTGTGTTCGATCAAGTAATACAAACTCGCAATAGCAAATTACCTAACCCATATACACTTGCCAATGCGGGTAGCTTTTTTAAAAACCCAATAATAACCAACCAGCAGTTAGCGGAGTTATTAAAGCAATTTGCAGATTTACCTCATTACGAATATGGACAAAGTCATCACAAGGTCGCAGCAGGTTGGCTAATCGAACAAAGTGGTTTAAAAGGGCACCGCGAGGCAGGTATTGAAGTGCATCAACAACAAGCATTAGTACTTGTTAATCACGGAAATAGTGAAGGCAGCGACCTAATAAAAATAATTAAACACATTCAGCAAGTGGTTTATACGCGTTACAACATTATGTTAGAGCACGAAGTACGTTTAATGGATGCACGCAGCGAATGCCATATTAACGCGGAGCCTAAGCAATGAAAGCACCTGATGGAAACAAACTCGCTATTTTAAATGCTTTAAAGCAAGGTGTTTTTGTATCTGGCCAAGCGCTGGGTGAACAGCTAGGAATTAGCCGAGCTGCGGTGAGTAAACATATCAAAACGTTACAAGAAATGGGCTTGGATATTTTTAAAGTGACTGGCAAAGGCTATTGTTTGAATAGTCAGGTGGGCCTTTTAAATAAAACACAAATTGATCAGCACTACAAAGCGCTAGGTGCAAATACTGCCGATGTAGAAGTACACCCTATTATTGATTCAACAAACAGCGAGCTTATGCGGCGTATACAGGCCAAAACAGCGCTTGAGTCTGGCACTGTTATTGTTGCTGAAATGCAGCAAGCAGGACGTGGTAGACGCGGCCGTGTTTGGCAATCCCCATTCGGCGCTAATTTGTATTACAGTTACTTTTGGCGTTTAGATGACGGCTTACAAGCTGCAATGGGCGTATCAATTGCAGTAGGTCTTGCAGTTTATGATGCAATTAAAGCCTTATACCAAGTTGACGTAGAACTTAAGTGGCCTAACGATATTTATATAAATAAGCAAAAACTTGCAGGTGTATTAATTGAATTAGATGGACAACCGCAAGGACCTTGTCAGTTAGTGATTGGTATCGGTATTAATTTACAAATGCCAGAAAGTTTTAGTAAAAATATAGACCAAGCGTGGACCGACTTAAACCAACATACTCAAAAGCTTGATAAAAACCAACTTGTGGCTTCTCTTACTCACCATTTGGAGCAGCGTTTAGCGCAGTATCGTCAAACGGGTTTGCAAGCTATGTATGAGCAATGGAATTCGCTCAATGCGTTTGCTGGTGAATATGTTGAACTAAACACAGGGCACCGAAGTTGGCGTGGAATATGTGAAGGTATTGACGCACAAGGTGGAATACGAATTCGCCAAGACGGGGAAGTAAAAAGTTATTACGGTGGAGAAGTCTCCCTTAGAAAGGCGCAATTATGAGATTATTGATCGACGTAGGAAATACATCATTAAAAGCTGTGTTGTGGCATAACGAGCAGGCACAAGCGGCAGATATAAATAATCTGCCTTGGTTACAAATAACCGACGTGATTTATGCATGTGTAGGGCGCAGTGATTTACTAAACGATATTCTCGCGCAAGCGGCTAGCAATAATATTATTTGTTTTGAAGCCAAGGTAACCAAAACGCTTGGAGATCTTGTATGCGCTTACGAGCATGTGGGTAACTTAGGCATAGACAGGTGGCTTGCGCTTATTGCTGGATTTACGTTATATCCAAACACAGCATGCATTGTTGTTGATGCGGGTACTGCGACAACAATTGATGTGCTTAATAGTGAAGGGTTGCATTTAGGTGGCTGGATTTTACCTGGGCTTGATTTAATGACCTCATCACTTACACAAAATACTCAACGTGTTTTTGATGACGGTAAAACTCCATTTACCAATGAACTGGGTAAAAATACGCCTAATGGTTTAAAAAACGGTGCATTAGTGGCAACCATTGGAGCAATTGAGCAAGCTAAGTTGCACTTAACGGATAAAAAAACAGGGCAAAAAGTACAAATAATTTTTGCTGGTGGCTATGGCTTACTTTTACAACAGCAATTTGAGGGAAGTATTTTTGATTCATTACTCGTAATGAAAGGATTAAATTACTGGCATCAGCTAAACAAAACAACATAAAAAAGTTCAAAAAACGTGTTTTCGCGTGAATATTGAGCATTTAAACTAAAAATTTACACTTTTTTTAATTTTATTGTTGCATCCCAATAAACCTTACTCTAATATCTCGCCCCGTACTAAAGCAGTGCCGACTTAGCTCAGCTGGTAGAGCAACTGACTTGTAATCAGTAGGTCAACCGTTCGACTCGGTTAGTCGGCACCACTTTCCTTTTACCGGAAGTGAATTAGTAGAGAATTATCGTGGAGGGGTTCCCGAGCGGCCAAAGGGATCAGACTGTAAATCTGACGGCTCAGCCTTCGCTGGTTCGAATCCAGCTCCCTCCACCACTTTATTCTTGACGGTTAGAGGTAGTTTAAGAACAGATTTTTATGCGGGCATCGTATAATGGCTATTACCTCAGCCTTCCAAGCTGATGATGCGGGTTCGATTCCCGCTGCCCGCTCCAGTTCTTGTGTTGCTGATATAGCTCAGTTGGTAGAGCGCACCCTTGGTAAGGGTGAGGTCGGCAGTTCGACTCTGCCTATCAGCACCAGTCCTAAGAATCTCCTTGATTACTTCCTTTATCTGTCAGAAAATACTATTTGAAAAAATTAACTTAATCTACCTCTGGTGGATTATTTTCATATGTAATTTAGATACACAAAACTGATAGGTTCCGTCATGGCAAAAGAAAAGTTTGAACGCGTAAAACCGCACGTAAACGTTGGTACAATCGGCCACGTTGACCACGGTAAAACTACACTAACTGCAGCAATCACTAACGTACTTGCAAAAGTATACGGCGGTGTTGCTAAAGATTTCGCATCAATCGACAACGCTCCTGAAGAGCGCGAACGTGGTATCACTATTTCAACGTCTCACGTTGAATACGATACTCCTTCACGTCACTACGCACACGTAGATTGTCCTGGTCACGCCGATTATGTTAAAAACATGATCACTGGTGCTGCTCAAATGGACGGCGCGATCTTAGTAGTTGCTGCGACAGATGGCCCTATGCCACAAACACGTGAGCACATCCTTCTTTCTCGTCAAGTTGGCGTTCCTTACATCATCGTGTTCATGAACAAATGTGACATGGTAGATGACGAAGAGCTACTTGAACTAGTAGAAATGGAAGTTCGTGAACTTCTTTCAGAATACGATTTCCCAGGTGATGACTTACCTCTAATCGCTGGTTCTGCGCTTAAAGCGTTAGAAGGCGAGAAAGAGTGGGAAGATAAGATTGTTGAGCTTGCAAACGCACTTGACTCTTACATCCCAGAGCCAGAGCGTGACATCGATAAGCCATTCATCATGCCTATCGAAGACGTTTTCTCAATCCAGGGTCGTGGTACTGTTGTAACTGGTCGTGTTGAAGCTGGTATCATCCGCATCAATGACGAAGTAGAAATTGTTGGTATCAATGATACAACTCGTTCTACTTGTACTGGTGTTGAAATGTTCCGTAAGCTTCTTGACGAAGGTCGTGCTGGCGAAAATATCGGCGCACTTCTACGTGGTACTAAGCGTGAAGACGTTGAACGTGGTCAAGTACTAGCTAAGCCTGGTTCAATCAACCCACATACTACATTCACTTCAGAAGTATACGTACTTTCTAAAGATGAAGGTGGTCGTCATACTCCATTCTTCAAAGGTTACCGTCCACAGTTCTACTTCCGTACAACTGACGTAACTGGTGACGTACAGTTACCAGATGGCGTAGAAATGGTAATGCCTGGTGATAACATCAAGATGACAGTAACTCTAATCGCACCAATCGCGATGGATGAAGGTCTTCGTTTTGCTATCCGTGAAGGTGGCCGTACTGTAGGTGCTGGTGTTGTAGCAACTATCGTAGCGTAATAATTAGCTTTAAAGTTAATTGTTATAAAAAGGTCACTCAGGTGGCCTTTTTTAATGCTTGAAGAAAAGTGTCATATGAAGGTGGCGCTCTTACCTTAGGCGTAGGTACTTTGTAGCAACGGTCAAAGCGTAATAATTAGCTTAAAAGTTAATTGTTATAAAAAGGTCACTTAGGTGGCCTTTTTTAATGCCTGAAGAAAAGTGATTAGCTCCTAGGTATAGCATTATTGCCATAGCTTGGGTTGAGTTTTACGAAACCTGAGGGAAAATAGTGCTGAAGATAACCATGCGGTTAAATATAAAAAAGCACGGCAGGGCCGCGCTTATGTATTGAGTTAGCTTTTGATTAAAAAAGCTTTAGTGCTTTTTCGCATGCTCTTGCGCTCGTTTTAAAACTCTTAATAAATTACCGCTAAGAATCTTTTTAATATCTTTATCGCTATAATCTCTATCCATTAAACCTTGAACAAGATTAGGGTAGCTAGATACATCTTTTAAACCGATAGGTAATGAATCGCCAACCCCATCATAATCAGAGCCAATACCTACATAATCAATACCAATTAGCTCAACTACGTGATCAATATGGTCAAGCACTTGCTCAAGACTTGCAAATGGGTATGGGTTTTTAGCGCGGTACGCAGCATCAAAATCTTTACTTAACTTAGTGCCTTCTTTTTTAGCTGACTCTTTTGTGTTTTTTAATTGCTTGCCCCAACTACCTGCTTTAGCGGTAACAAAGCTTGAGCCAAAGTTGATTTGAATAACGCCGCCATTTTTTTTCAGCGCTAATAACATATCGTCATTCATATTACGCTCAAAGCCGGGCGTGTATTTACGAAGTGATGAATGAGAGGCAATTACTGGTGTTTTAGAAAGCTCCATAACCTGATAAAACGCATCATCAGAAATATGCGATACATCGATTAGCATACCAATATTATTCATTTCAGTGACAAGCTCTTTACCAAATGGGCTTAAGCCTTTCCATTTACGGCGTATATCGTAAGACGAATCCGAAATATGGTTGCTTTGCGAGTGCGCTAGCGTAATGTAGCGAATGCCACGGTCGTAAAAGTGCTGAAGGTTTTTCATATCCCCTTCAATAGGAGAGCCGTTTTCCATACCCATCGCTATAGAAAGCTTGCCTTGTTTAAATTGCTCTTCAATATCAGTACTTGAGCTAGCAATAGCAAACTTATCGGGTGCGCGCTGGGCTATGGCTTCCATACTATCAATCATTTGATTGGCTAGCTGATAGCTTTTTCCTTTACCTTCAAACTCTAAATGCGCAGGAATATAAATTGACATAAATGGGGCGTTTAAACCGCCTTCAATAGCGCGAGGATAGTCAAAATCGCCATCAGTTGTTGCTTTGGTTACATCAACCCAGCTTTTGTGAATTCGATAAGGTACGTCGATATGGGTATCAATTAAAATGGTATCTTTAGCGAGTTTAATTGCCTTGTCAGATGCTGTTATTGTTTGTTCTGCTTGGGCTTGGCTAGTTAAAGCTAGTGATATGGCTACCACTAGAGTGCTGAGTTTTATCATGTTTTGGCTCTTAGGGTAAAAAGCCATTGTGTACGTTCAATTCAAAAGTTACAAGTGCTAATCAAACGACTCTGCTTGATGCTCCTCATTTTGCAGCGCTTTAAATTCGCCTTTCGAAATAATGGTTACAGACTCATGAAGCTCTGAAAAAAACACCATGGCTTCGCCATTTTTTAGCTGAAGCTTAACCTGGTTTACTTTAGATTCAATACTAGCCTCTATTTCGCCATAGTCGGTGCCTTCGCGCAAAACATAGCTTTCTATTAAGTTGTATAGCGTATCTTTATCGAGTTGCTCAAAAGGGATGATCATAGTTGCTCATTATTCACTTTATTTAAAACATATTGCCCAAAGTAATTGGGTACGGTTTTTTCTAACCAAAATATAGGCTTAAACGGATTTTTACCGGCAATAAAGCCAACATGCCCTCCTTTTTCAGAGATGCGCAGCGTAACATGCTCACTTACGTCTTGCCTACTCGGTACGGCTTTAATTGAGAGCATGGGGTCGTCTTTTGCATGAATAATTAATGTAGGCACAGCAATATGCTTTAAATATGGCATCGCACTGGCTTGACGATAGTAATCGTGAGCGTTTTCAAAGCCGTGCAAAGGAGCCGTTAGCTGGTTATCAAACTCTAATAGGTCGTCAATGTTCATTAATTGATCGGTAGTGATAGATATTAGCTGCTTAATTTGTGGCAACTTACGTTGCATCGACTTTTTCATGCGATCGAGCAAATACTTTTGATAAATTTTACCTAGGCTTTTACGAATTACATCGCTTGATGACGACAAATCATAAGGTGCAGAAACAACCGCAGCCGCGCTTAAAGGACATGCTAGTGCTTGTTCACCTAAGTATTTGGCAAGTACGTTACCGCCTAACGAAAAGCCAACGGCAACCATAGGTCTATTTGGATATTGTTGCTTTAGATGATTAATAAAAAAAGCTAAGTCGGCTGTATCACCACTATGATATGCGCGAGGCAAGCGATTTACTTCGGTTGAGCAATTTCTAAAGTGCATAAGCACAACTGCATAACCTTGCTTTTTTAATGCCTTCATCATGCCTTTAGCGTAAAAGCTATTTATATTACCTTCAAGGCCATGAAGGACTATAGCAAGAGGTGCAGTTTCGTTATGCGGAAGTGACCAAGCAAGTTCGATAAAATCGCCATCGGGTGTATCAAGTTGCTCAAGTTCGTAGCTAGTGTTATGAAATGGGCGGAAAAAACGCGGCATTATGGTTTGAACGTGACGGTTTGTCATCCACCATGCGGGTTTAAACTGTGGGATCATATTTGTACTACACACTTTGCAAAAAAGAATCGCTAGTGTATCAAAAAGAATAAAAAGCGCCTAATCAGTAACTGATAGGGCGCTTTGTGCGTCGTGCTTAATTTTGTTCGGGAATTTCTGCGTCATGTATTTTTTTCAAAAAGAAAAAAGCAAAAAAGATACACAAAGAAACAACGATGGTTAAAAACCCAAAAGACATAAATAAAACTGGATCTGTAAAAAAGTCTCTAAAGAATACGCTCATAAGTTGCTCCCCTCGTTTTTGATGGGTTAATCATAAGCGGTGTTTGCAGGTCGCAACGTGATCGAGATCAAGTAATTTTTCTAAGCAGGTGTAGGAGTGAAGCTAAGTTGATTTAGATCATGCTTTAAGAGGGGGTTCTATAGATTCGGTGCGTACTTCAACAATGTATGAAATGTATTTACTTACACGTATAGCTTTATATTGTTGGGTGTATCAGAAGTTTTTAATTTAAGACCGTTAGCGGTGCTTATGAGCATGCATTGCTGTTGTTTTTCAAGCTTTAGCTCAGTGCTTAGTAACTCTGCGCGTATTGTAGCGTAATCACTTATCGTATTCTGATTAGTTTTTAAATAGCTGCGTGCGGCGCGCAGGGGTTGTAATACGTGAGTATCAAACTCACTCACTACTTGCGTTAACTCATTTAGCTGTTGGGTATTAATACTTAAATTTAATGAATCTAAATAAAGCAGTAATAAGCATAAATTGACGTTTTTTCCTTGCTGGTTTTGTAGTGCCAGCAAGGTTGTTTGTTGCACAGGCTTTGCGTACAAGGTGCACGCAAACTGCCAAAAATGGTCGCTATTGAGCAAGTTCATCGGCGAATGCCTGCTCTTTTTCTTCCATTTCTTCAAGTGCCATAAGTAACTCTTCTTCAACGTCGTTAAGTTTAGGTGTAAGGGTTGCTTGCTTAGCTAATAACTCTTTAAGCTTGGCTTTGTTATCGTCGTTGTAGAGTTCGTTATCACCTAAGGTCACTTCAACTTCACTTAATTCAGCGGTGAATTTATCGAGTTGCTTTTCAAGCTTTTCAATTTGCTTTTTAAGTGGCTGAGTGGCCTTTCTAAACTCAGCCTCTAAGCGTTTTTGCTCTTTACGGTTAACACCCGGATTTGCTTTAGGCTCGTCGCTTTGCTGCGCTTTAACCGCTTCTTTATTCGCATTGAGTAACCACTGGTAATACGCATCTAAATCGTAACCAAACTGGGTTACTTTGCCGTCATCTACTAAGTAAAACTCATCGGCGGTATTTTTAAGCATATGGCGGTCGTGCGATACGGTAACCATAGCGCCTTCAAAGCCTTGTAGTGCCATAACAAGTGCATGGCGCATTTCTAAATCAAGGTGGTTTGTAGGCTCATCGAGTAGTAATAAGTTTGGCTTTTGGTATACCAACATGGCAAGTACTAAACGTGCTTTTTCGCCGCCCGAAAATGGGGCTACGGGCTCAAGGGCTTTATCGCCAATAAAGGCAAAACCACCTAAAAAGTCACGTAGTGATTGCTCAGTGGCTTTTGGGTCGAGGCGTTGCAAGTGCATTATTGCACTGGCTTTTAAATCAAGAGATTCAAGCTGATGCTGCGCAAAGTAACCAATATTTAATCCGTGATGCTGAATAACTTCGCCAGCTTGCGGCTCTAAATCACCAGAAAGCAGTTTAATTAATGTTGATTTACCTGCGCCATTTCGGCCAAGTAAAGCAATTCGGCTGCCTGGTACAAGGTTTAGCTCTATATTATTTAAAATAGTGACGTCACCATAACCCGCTTTGGCTTTATCTATTGTCATTAGTGGGTTTGGTAATGCTTTTGGCTCTGCAAACTCAAAGTTAAATGGCGAGTCGGCATGTGCCGGCGCTAGTTTTTCCATGCGTTCAAGTGCTTTCACACGGCTTTGTGCTTGTTTAGCTTTACTGGCTTTTGCTTTAAAGCGCGTTATAAACTGCTCAAGGTGCGCAATTTGATCTTGTTGCTTATCAAACATTGCTTGTTGTTGTAGTAAACGCTCTGCTTTTTGGCGTTCAAACTGCGAGTAGTTACCTTTGTAAACGTTGATAAGTTGCTTATCTACATGCCAAATTTGATCAACCACTGCATCTAAAAACTCACGGTCATGCGATATAAGTACAAGGGTGCCGGTGTAAGCGCGTAAAAAGCGTTCAAGCCAATAAACGGCATCTAAATCAAGGTGGTTTGTTGGCTCATCAAGAAGTAGTAAATCGGCGTCGCGTATTAATGCTTGGGCAAGGTTTAAACGCATACGCCAACCACCCGAAAACGAGCTTACAGGGTTTTCTATAAGGTTATTGGCAAAGCCTAGACCATGTAATAGCTCACCTGCGGTTGATTCAATGCTATAGCCTTTTATGTTTTCAAGCTGAATATGTACTTTGGCTTGTGTGTCGCCATCGTTGATTTTCTCGGCCTCACGCAGTGCTATACGCATTGCGTAGTATTCTGGGTGACCTTGCAGTACATAATCAATCGCGCTTATTTCAAGTGCAGGTGTCTCTTGCTTAACAGAGGCAATAGACCAATCTTTTGGAATACTACAGTTACCGGCATCTAGTTGTAGTTCTGATTTTAGTAAACCAAATAACGTTGATTTTCCACAACCATTAGCGCCAACAAGGCCTACTTTGTGTTCTGGGAATAACGTAGCTGATGCGTTTTTTAATAAGGCTTTACCGCCACGAAGTAGTTCTATTTCTGAGATTTGGATCATGAATGCGTTACTTTGCTGTGCCCTTGTTAAGTTGGCGTTATCATACCATAGAACTTAATGCGCTTATCAAGCGTATCAACAAGTGAAGTTATACGATAAAATGACAGCAGTTCTAACCACAGGAAAAATGTTGTGAGACAAAAAAAGCGATTTATTGCTGGTGCATCGTGCCCTGACTGCAAAGCCATGGATACTATGATGCTATACAGAGAACATGATGTTGAAAAAGTAGAGTGTGTTGAGTGTGGCCATAAAATGGCGCAACCTGATAACGCTGTTCAGGCGTCTACTCGCCAATTTGAACAAGTAATTGGTGTATTTAAACCGGGCGACTAACCCGGTTTTTTATTGCCTAATTTTTACCGGCTTTAGTAGTGCGGTGGAGGCGGCTCAGGTACTTCAGACATCATAGACGATGATGACTGCGACTCTTTAATTTTTTCTGCTAGTAGCTCAGTTTGGCGTTTCATTTTTGCTAAAAGTTGCTGGTGCACTTTTATTTCATCATTTAAGACTTCAATTGTTTCGTCTTGAAAAGCCACTTTGGCTTCAAGTTCCATTAAGCGATGTTCAATTGTGTTCATTATTCTCTCGTATAATAAATCGCTCTGCGATACCGCTGGAGCTTTCGGTTAACAACGACTTACCGTTATCTGTAAATGTCACATCTAGCACCACCGCCGATTTAGGCTTACTGCCTTCGCGCGGGGTAACCTGCCAAGTTTGAATTTTTTCACCGCTTGGTATTTGCCACAAATCTACGCGCTTATTTGGCGAGCCGGTTGCAAGCAAAGTGCCTTGTTCGTTAAAACGCACAGCAGTAAAAATTTTCTGACGCGCAATATACTTCAGTTTACTCACAAGATCACCTGTAGTCAGCTTCCATACATTTGCTTGTGCCATGCTATCGGCCGTAAACGCATAGCGACCTTGTGGATCGAGCGTCACTTGGGTAACACGCGTTGGGTGATTAAAACGATGAATTACTTGCCCTGTACGTGTATCCCAAAAGTAAGCAACATAATCGTTAGAACCACTTAAGGCGTAGCGTCCGTTAGGTGATAGGTCAACGGTGTTAACTTTATCTTGGTGGCCTAAAAATTCGATACGCCTGCCGGTTTCAAGGTTTATGAATACAACTACGCCGTCGCTACGGCCGTATAAAACACTACGGCCTTGATTGCTAATGGCAATATCGCGAATACTGGCTTTTTGTATTTTGTAATAACCTTTATTTTTGCCTGTGGCTATATCCCACACCGCAAACGTGGTTTTTTCGGCGGTAATGGCCACGCTGTTATCAAAAGCAATGGCTACTGCATACACTAGGCTATCTTGTGATTGTTGCTGAAACCACTGGTATTTTAGCACTTGCTGTTGATTATCCCACAGGGCGACCCCATGGTTAATGGAGGAGATCAAGCTGTATTTACCATCGTTCGATAGCGTTGATGAAAATGCACCTTGCGCAGCATGTTCGTAGCTTGCTACAGCCTGTTGTTTTTTATCGGTACAAGCTGTAGCTAAAAAACAGCTTAATACGATTAAATAAGTACGAAATATCGACATGTTACAGGTATTTCCTCTTAACTCTTAGTGACTGAGAGGTTAGACTAGGACGCGTTGAATGCCTAGGTTGTTTGTCTAATCACTGGATATGTTTTTAGTTTAGCTAACAATGTGAAATTTAGTCATTAAACAAGCAGCCTATCATGTAGGCCGTTAATCTTTAACTAGTAATAATACAATAAATGACAACTGCAAAGTGTGTCGGAGATTTAAAATGAAAAAGACGATTAAATTGTCATTGATTGCAGCGTCAGTTTTAGCGCTTACAGCTTGTAATCAAGAAGCAAAAAAAGAACAAGCAGAAGTTAAGCTAGACACTGTTGAACAGCAACAAGCATACGGTATTGGTGCATCTGTAGGTAACTTTTTAAATAAAGACTTAGCAGACAAAACTGAAATTGGTATTGAACTAGACCAAGCACTTTTAATTCGTGGTTTTGAAGACGCACTTGCTGGTAATGCAAAAATTGACGAAGAAAAAATTCGTGAAGTGTTAACTGCATTAGATACATCAGTACGTACTAAGCAAGAAGAAACAGCAAAAGTTGAGTCTGAAAAAAGCAAAGAAGCGGGTGTTAAATACTTAGCTGATAACGCTAAAAAAGAAGGCGTTACAGTAACGGAGTCTGGCCTGCAGTACGAAGTGCTTAGTGAAGGTGATGGCGAAAAGCCAGTAGCAACTGATGTAGTTAAAGTACACTACAAAGGGACTTTATTAGACGGTACTGAGTTTGATAGCTCATATGCACGCAACGAACCTACAACTTTCCCTCTTAACCGCGTAATTGCGGGTTGGACTGAAGGTTTACAGCTTATGTCAGTGGGTTCTAAGTACAAGTTTACTATTCCTTCAGAACTTGCTTACGGCGACCGCGATTTAGGTAAAATTCCTGCTAACTCAACACTTATTTTTGATGTTGAATTACTTGAAATTCAAAACGATGAAGACGCAGCTCCTGCAAAATAATCATCATATAAACTAAAAGTTATTTAGCTTATAAATGTAAAAAGGGACCTTAGGTCCCTTTTTTAATACGTTACTTACACGTATTAATTCGTGTGATTAGAAAACAAGTTATCAATAAGCTCATCCTCTAACGCAAATCGTGCTTCTAGCGCTTCACCGATAACAGATAAATCGTTATCAAAATCTTTTAATAAGTCTTCTTTATCTACTTCTGCGTATTTATCGTTAAAATCCAGTGCAATATCAGTTGTACTAGAAATACGCGGGTAAATTGCATTGGCAAGTTCTTGGCTTTTTGGGCCTTTATTTTCACAAGCTTTAGCAATGTCATCATAAATTTCAAAATGACCGGCAGACAAGTAATCCATCAGAATTTGGCAAAAAGATTCAATTTGAGCAGGCTCTGGTAAAGCATGATCTTTTTTATCATATGGAGAAAAACCAGCCATTTTACAAAAGAGCACAATAAGCTCTTGGCGTTCATTTAACCATTTATCGATTACTGTGTGGCTACCACCCCATTTCTGTTGAGCTTTTTCTACACGCGTCAGCATAACTGTTCTCCTAGCTGGGTTGGTCTTTAAATTAAGTATAATAAGTTTATATACATCAAGATATATTTAATTTGCGTGTATATCAACAAGTAAAATAGATGTTCTAAAAGCGATGTAATTTATTGAATGGTAAATGGTGAGATTTATTGCAGGCAAGAAAAAACCACCGGTTAAGGTGGTCTAATTTCTTTCATTGGCTTGTTATAACAAGCTTTCTTATTTTTATGAGATAATTTTTATTGTTGTTATTTTAAAACTTTTATTTTTATTATTTTAAGATTTTTATTATTGTTTTTGTTAACGCGGGACAAACAATAACAAGCTTTTTTCGATGTTGCAAACATATTAATAAAAAGTTTTAAATGTTATGGTTTGTTTGCTTGTTTTATAGTCAAAATAGGTTGAAACCGTAGATTATATTGATCTGCCTCTAGGTAAGGCTGTTTTCGTCCCTAAGCAATAGAGGGTCGGAGAATATGGTGGTACAATCTTGCACAATTTATACAAGTCTTAGGATCATTTACGCCATGAGCGAATTAAAAAACGACCGTTATTTACGTGCACTTGCAAAACAACCTGTTGATGTAACTCCGGTATGGATGATGCGCCAAGCAGGACGCTATTTACCAGAGTATCGCGCTACACGTGCACAAGCGGGCGATTTTATGAGCCTGTGCCGTAATGCTGAGCTTGCATGTGAAGTTACACTGCAGCCACTACGTCGCTACCCGTTAGATGCTGCTATTTTATTTAGTGATATTTTAACGATTCCAGATGCAATGGGTTTAGGTCTGTACTTTGAAACTGGCGAAGGTCCTAAGTTCGAACGTCCTATTTCATCACTTGCTGATGTTAAAAAAATTCCAAAACTTGATCCAACTGACGAGCTTGGCTACGTAATGAACGCGGTAAGCACTATTCGTCGTGAACTTAAAGGTGAAGTACCGCTTATTGGTTTTTCTGGTTCACCTTGGACGCTAGCAACTTATATGGTTGAAGGCGGTAGCAGCAAAGTATTTGGTAAAATCAAAAAAATGGCGTTTGCAGAACCGCAAACACTTCATTTATTACTCGATAAGTTAGCTGACTCAGTTATTGATTATTTAAATGCTCAAATTAAAGCTGGCGCGCAATCGCTAATGGTATTTGACTCATGGGGTGGTGTATTAAGCCCGCGCGATTACAACGAGTTTTCACTGCAATATATGCATAAAATTGTAGATGGCTTAATTCGTGAATACGATGGTCGTAAAGTACCGGTTACTTTGTTCACTAAAAATGGTGGTCAATGGATTGAAGCTATTGCAGCAACAGGTTGTGATGCAATCGGCCTTGATTGGACTATTAATATTAGCGACGCTAAACGCCGTGTGGGTGATAAAGTAGCTCTACAAGGTAATATGGACCCATCTATGTTACATGGTACACCAGAGCGTATTCGCCAAGAAGTAGGTACTATTTTAGAAGACTTCGGTACAGGTAATGGCCACGTGTTTAACCTAGGCCACGGTATTACACCAGATGTAGACCCTGAAAATGCTGGCGTATTCATTAATGCAGTACATGAGCTAAGTGCTAAGTACCATAAGTAATAGTCACTTAAACAAGCTTTAAAACTGTTTAAAAGTAAAAAACCCGCTAAGTTGCGGGTTTTTTGTTACCTATTTATAAAGGCATTTAAAACTACTTATTTAAATAAGCGATTTAAACCATTTAATGCTGCAACACGGTAGGCTTCAGCCATGGTCGGGTAGTTAAATGTGGTATTCACAAAGTAGTCGATATTATTGCCACCATTTTTTTGTTCCATAATGGCTTGGCCAATGTGAACAATTTCAGAGGCACGCTCGCCAAAACAATGTACGCCAAGTACTTCTTTGGTTTCGGTGTGGAATAATATTTTTAAACTACCTACTTCAGTACCAGCAATTTGAGCACGTGCCAAATGCTTAAACTGAGCACGGCCAACTTCATACGGTACTTTAGCGGCTGTAAGCTCTTGCTCGGTTTTACCGACTGAGCTCATTTCTGGGATGGTATAAATACCAGCCGGAATATCAACAATCAGTCTGTCATCGCAGTTACCACATGCAATTGCATCAGCAGCTATACGACCTTGGTCAAACGCAGCACTTGCAAGGCTTGGATAGCCAATTACATCACCTACAGCGTAGACGTTATCAATTTCTGTTTGGTATGTTTCGTTAACTTTTAATTGGCCACGGCTATCGGCTTTTAAGCCAATGGCTTCAAGATTTAGTGTATCAGTGTTACCAGTACGGCCATTAGCAAATAAAATACAGTCAGCTTTTACACGTTTACCTGATTTTAAATGCATAATAACGCAATCATCACGCGTTTCAATTCGGTCAAACTCTTCGTTGTGACGTATAACAATACCGCTATTCCAAAAGTGATAGCTAAGCGCGTCAGATATTTCTGCATCCATAAAGGCAAGTAGTCGGTCGCGTGTATTAACTAAATCAACTTTAGCGCCTAAACCTTTAAATATTGACGCGTACTCACAACCAATAACACCTGCACCATAAATCAGTACGCGATGAGGGTCATGCTCAAGGCCAAGTATTGTGTCACTTTCGTAAATACGAGAATGCGTAAAATCGACCTCTGGCGGGCGATAAGGGCGCGAACCCGTTGCTATAACAATCGTTTTAGCAGTCAGTCGTTCGGTTGAGCCGTCATTTCGTTTTATTTCAATAGTGTGCTTATCTACAAAGCTCGCATCGCCTTGAAACATATGAATGCGGTTACGATCGTAAAAGCTACTGCGTAAATTAGATTGCTTAGAAATAACCGAACTGGCGTGACGTAAAATATCAGGAAATGTTAAGCGGCTAGGGCGCTCGCCAACATTAAATAACGGATTTGCTTTATATTCAATATAACGACTAACAGAGTGGCGAAGCGCTTTTGAAGGAATTGTGCCCCAATGTACACAACCGCCACCAACAGATTCTTGGCGTTCAATAACCGCTACTTTTTTGTCGTTTTTTGAAAGGTTCATGGCGGTACCTTCACCGCCAGGACCCGTGCCAATAATAATTGCGTCATATTGGTATGTCACGGGTACTTTTTTTTGTTCTGGTTGTTTGGCCACAGCCACTCCTAAATTAATTAAAAGAGGCTTTTAATAACCTCGCATTAAGTGCTAGCCATGCCTGTTTTTGATTTTCCCAGGCGGCTTCCAACTCATGGTATTGTGCCATTAATGCTGAGCGTTCACACTGCTTTGCCATGTTATTTTTTTTAACTTCTAACACTTGTTTTTGTAGTGAACAATAATTTTGCAGTTTTTTCAGCAGTAAATCGTACTCTTGTTGTAATAATGTAATCTTATCTTGTGCTAAAGGCAATTTTGCAAGACGCGTTTGCGTTTTACTCATGAGCGTTTCGGCCTTAGCTTTTTCGATACGTTCAACAGGTGTACGCTTTAGTTTATTAGCTAAACCAACAGCTGCTAAAGAGCGGATCATCCATTTTGTTGGATCGTAATGAAACCATTTAATACCGTTACGGTAGTCGCTTGCAAATATATGGTGGAAGTTGTGATACCCCTCACCGTATGTAAATAACGCTAAAAAGCCGTTATCGCGTGCCGTATTTTTTTCGGTGTATGGGCGAGAGCCCCAAATATGTGCAACTGAGTTTATAAAAAAGGTAAAGTGTTGACTCAGTACTAAGCGTAGTAAACCTGCAAGAATTAACATACCCCACACATCACCAACCAATAAACCAAGTGCTAGAGGCAAGCCTACGTTCATAGCAATCACAAGCTTTAAGTAATGTTTGTGTTGCCACATAACAATTTTATTGCGCTGTAAATCACGACAATTACTATAATCACCGTAGCTATCGCCTTGGTAGTCACGTAACATCCATCCGATATGGCTATACCAAAAACCATTGGTCGCCGCGTAAGGGTCTTTTATTGGGTCGTCAACTTGACCGTGGTGTATACGGTGATCGCTACTCCAATGCAATGCACTGTTTTGCAGTGCAAAAGCACCACCAAGTGCAAAAATAAATTCAACTGCAGGGTGTGCGTTATAGGTTTTATGTGCCCATAATCGATGGTAGCCGGCAGTAATTGATAAGCCTGCATAAAACATGCAGCCTACAAAAGCAATCCAATGCGCGCTGGTAAATCCGTAGCTAATGGCGTACCAAGGTACAAGTGTGGCAGCCGCCAAAAAGGTTAGGCTAAAAAATAGGACGTTTGTCCAAATAATCGGTGGTTTATTCATAATTCTCAATCTCAGCGTACAACTGTAAGCTAAAATAGTATTTCAAACTCTTGTCGTCAAGTATTAGACTGTACAATTGAGCTAATATCACTAAATATTCATATAAAATAATTCAGGGAGCTGTTGATGTCGGGTGTTAGAGCGCAACAGAAACAAAAAACACGACAGGCGTTAATTCAAGCGGCATTTAATCAGCTGAGTGCTGATCATAGTTTTTCGAATTTAAGTTTACGCGAAGTAGCACGAGAAGCCGGTATTGCCCCAACGTCTTTTTATCGTCATTTTAAAGACATGGATGAGCTAGGTTTAACCATGGTAGACGAAGCGGGTTTAACCCTTCGCCAACTTATGCGCCAAGCTCGTAGACGAATAGCGAACGATGGCGGCAGTGTTATAAATACCTCAGTGGTTACTTTTATGGAGTTTATTGATAACTCAAGTAACCAATTTAGGTTGTTGCTGCGAGAACGCTCTGGGACTTCTAAAGCATTTAGAGCCGCTGTAGCCCGCGAGGTAAAACATTTTATTTTAGAGCTGGCTCATTATTTAGAAAGTGAAACTAAATGCAACGCTATGCATGCCTATATTCAGGCGGAATCTATGGTAACGCTCGTATTTAATGCGGGTGCAGAAGCGCTCGATATAGAAGGATTGCAACGCGACGAATTGATTGAGCGCGTTATTTGGCAATTACGTTATATTACTCGTGGGGCCGGGCATTACGTAAGAGAAACGAGTAAAGAAGCATAGCTTAAAAAAATTGCAAAAAGTTAATATAAGCACGGTATATTGCAGTGCTTATTAATTTAAGCGTCACTAGTCGCGTATTTGTTATTTTAATTCTCAATAAGCACCTAGCTTGAATTAAAAGACCCAATTGAATCATTTTTAAATCTGTTTTGTGGAATTTTTATGCTTGCTTCCATCGCTTTGTAATGTTAAAAATAGGCTTCACTGAACACACACACAAGAAAACAAGATGCATATTATTCGTTTAATTACACTAAAACTGAACCTCTTACTGCTATGGCAAGTGAGCGGGGATTAGTGTGTTTGCATCGAGTTGAACACTAAAAACCCCGCAATTGCGGGGTTTTTTTTATCTCGCGGCTGGGATTAATTGAAATTTGGGTAACATAGGAATGAGGGGCAGTTATGCAAGAGCAAGATAAAGTATGGATTTTTGATACCACCTTACGTGATGGTGAGCAGGCACTTAAAGCAAGCCTTACTGAAGATGATAAAATTCAATTAGCGCATACAATTAGCCGCTTGAATGTGGATGTGATGGAAGTGGGTTTTCCGGTTTCGAGCCCTGCTGATTTTCGCTCGGTGCAACGTATTGCAACTGAGGTAAAAGGCCCGATTATTTGTGGTTTAGCACGATCTGTTGCCAAAGACATTGAAGCCTGTGGCGAAGCACTTCGCACTGCACAACAAAGCCGTATTCATACTTTTATTGCAACAAGCCCTTTGCACCTTGAACATAAATTACGTATGAGCCTAGATGATGCAACGGCAATGGCCGTTAAATCAATTAAATTGGCACGTAACTATACTGATGATGTTGAATTTTCGTGTGAAGATGCCGGTCGTACGCCGCACTGGGATTTATGTAAAATTGTTGAGCAGGCAATTAACGCCGGAGCTTCAACTATTAATTTGCCAGACACCGTTGGTTTTGTAACGCCAGACGAATACGCTGCAATGATCCGCCACTTAATGAATAACGTGCCAAATATTGATAAAGCGCGTTTAAGTGTGCATTGCCACAACGATTTAGGTTTAGCAGTAGCAAACTCTGTGGCTGCAGTGCAAGCCGGTGCGCGCCAAATTGAGTGTACTATTAATGGCATTGGTGAGCGGGCTGGTAACTGCTCGCTTGAAGAAGTGGCGATGATCATGAAAATGCGCAAAGACCACTTAAAAGTATACACAGATATTAAAAGTGAAGAAATTTACCGCGCATCTCGCCAAGTGGCTAAAATTTGTAATATGCCAGTACAACCAAATAAAGCG
Organism: Pseudoalteromonas sp. 1_2015MBL_MicDiv; assembly: GCF_002407505.1. Lineage (NCBI taxonomy): Bacteria > Pseudomonadati > Pseudomonadota > Gammaproteobacteria > Alteromonadales > Pseudoalteromonadaceae > Pseudoalteromonas > Pseudoalteromonas sp. 1_2015MBL_MicDiv. The sequence goes on from NZ_CP012737.1 coordinate 134,203, forward strand.
ATTGTTGGCGAAAACGCCTTTGCACATAGCTCAGGCATTCACCAAGACGGTGTATTAAAAGCGCAAAATACTTATGAGATTATGTCGCCAGAAAGCGTTGGTGTGCCAAGCAACCAATTAAATATGACTTCGCGTTCGGGTCGTCATGTTATTGAGCATCGCTTAGAAGAGTTAGGCTATCAAAAATCTGATTACGATATGGATGGCTTATATAAAAGCTTTATCGAATTGGCTGACCAAAAAGGCACAGTATACGATTACGACCTTGAGGCGATGATTTACTTTAATCAAATTAACGACAAAGACGAAAAATACCAATTAGAATTTGTTAACTCAGCCTCTAACTCGCAATCGGTAGCAAGCTCTACCATTGGCATGCGAATTGATGGCGAAGCAAAACAAGAAGCCGCGACAGGTAATGGCCCAGTTGAAGCTTCGTTTGCAGCGATTGAGCGCTTAACCGGTATGAGCGTTGAAATGATTGAATATAACTTAGAAGCGACAGGCCAAGGTGCAAGCTCATTAGGGCAAGTAAATATTATAGCTAAATACGATGGCCGACCTTACCACGGTGCGGGCATTGCAGCGGATGTGGTTGAAGCGTCGGTACGCGCCATGATCCGTGTTTATAACTTAATTTATCGTGCACAAAAAGTGTCTGATTTAAAACAACAAAGGAAAGCAGGATGAGTAAAACAAACTACAGCGTTGCAGTATTAGCTGGCGACGGTATTGGTCCAGAAGTAATGGCAGCAGCAGAGCAAGTATTGGATGCTGTGAGCAATAAGTTTGGTTTTACCCTTAACCGTGAACATTATGCAATTGGTGGCGCAGCCATTGACGAATTTGGTAAAGCATTACCAGAAAGTACACTTACTGCATGTGAAAACGCTGACGCTATTTTATTTGGTTCGGTAGGCGGTCCTAAATGGGAAAACTTACCACCAAATGAGCAGCCTGAGCGCGCATCGTTATTGCCGCTTCGTAAGCACTTTGGTTTGTTTTGTAATTTACGCCCTGCACAGTTATTACCTGCATTAAGTGCAGCGTCGCCACTTCGCGCTGATATTAGTGAAAAAGGTTTTGATATTTTATGTGTGCGCGAGCTTACTGGCGGCATTTACTTTGGCGAAAAAGGCCGCAGTGGTGAAGGCGCAGAAGAGTTTGCATTTGATACGCAAACATACTCACGAAAAGAAATTGAACGTATTGCACGCTTTGCTTTTGAAGCTGCAAAATTACGTAGTAACCATGTTACCTCTGTTGATAAAGCAAACGTACTTGCATCAAGTGTATTATGGCGCGAAGTAGTAACCGAAGTAAGCAAAGACTACCCAGAAGTAAGCCTAGATTACATTTACGTAGATAACGCCGCTATGCAGTTAGTTAAACAGCCTAGCCAGTTTGATGTACTACTTTGCGATAACTTATTTGGCGATATTTTGTCAGATGAGTGCGCCATGATCACAGGCTCAATGGGCTTATTACCATCGGCAAGCTTGAATCAATCGGGTTTTGGATTGTACGAGCCAGCAGGCGGTTCAGCACCAGATATTGCAGGTAAAGGCGTTGCAAATCCAATAGCACAAATTTTAAGTGCCGCATTAATGCTACGTTACTCGCTAGGGCAAGACGAAGCTGCACGCACCATTGAAAAAGCAGTAGCAGAAGCCGTAGAAGCAGGCGTTGGCACACCAGATATATATCCAAATGAAGGTTACAGCACAAGCGATGTGGCAGCAGCCATCGTTTCACGCATTTAATAACATAGTAAAGTTGCAGCACCGTTATGCTGCAACTCAAACAGATTAGGGAATTAGCAAGTGGCCCAAACGTTATACGAAAAAATTTGGCAAGCACATACCGTTGCCAGCATAAATGAGCAAACCGACTTACTTTATATTGACCGCCATTTAGTGCATGAAGTTACTTCTCCGCAGGCTTTTGCAGGTCTACGTGAAAAAAACCGTACTGTACGTTGCCCAGAAAAAACTTTTGCAACGATGGATCACAACGTATCGACTAAGAGCCGTTCACTTGATGCGGCAAGCGAAGTATCTAAAAACCAATTAATGGCGCTTGATAAAAACTGTAAAGAGTTTGGTATTGTACTTTACGATTTAAACTCGATTAACCAAGGCATTGTGCACGTAATGGGCCCAGAGCAAGGTATTACCTTGCCAGGCACAACCATTGTATGTGGCGATAGCCATACCTCTACACATGGTGCGTTTGGTGCATTAGCGCATGGTATTGGTACGTCTGAGGTTGAGCATGTATTAGCAACGCAAACGCTACAGCAAAAAAAGGCGAAATCGTTAAAAATTCAAATTAACGGTGTATTGCGTCCAACGGTTACGGCTAAAGATTTAATTATGGCGGTTATTGGCAAGTTAGGTACCGCTGGTGGCACAGGTTATGTAGCTGAGTTTTGTGGTGCAGGCATTGAAGCGCTTTCAATGGAAGCCCGTATGACGCTATGTAATATGAGTATTGAAATGGGTGCAAAAGCGGGTTTAATTGCATCTGACCAAATTACTTATGATTACTTAAAAGGTCGTCCGTTTGCACCTAAAGGCGCTGACTTTGACGCAGCTGTTGAATACTGGGAAACCTTAAAAACAGATGAAGGCGCACACTTTGATTTAGTTGTTGAGCTAAATGCCGACGACATTCAGCCACAAATTACTTGGGGCACAAGCCCAGAGCAAGTAATTGGTGTTGATGAGTGCATACCAGATCCTGACCAAGAGCCTGATTTAATTAAAGCCGATGCTATTCGCAGCGCGCTTAAATACATGGACTTAAAAGCGGGCGATAAATTATCAAGCGCGAAAGTAGACACGGTATTTATTGGCTCATGTACAAATAGTCGCATTGAAGACTTACGCGCTGCTGCAAAAATTGTTGAAGGCAAACATGTTGTTGCCGGCATAGAGGCGTTAATTGTACCGGGCTCTGGCTTAGTTAAAAAACAAGCTGAAGACGAAGGCTTAGCCGATATTTTTAAAGCGGCTGGCTTTGAGTGGCGCGAACCGGGTTGCTCAATGTGCTTAGCAATGAACGATGACCGCCTAGAAGCAGGTAAGCGCTGTGCATCTACGTCTAATCGTAACTTTGAAGGCCGCCAAGGCCGTGGCGGACGTACGCACTTAGTAAGCCCTGCAATGGCGGCAGCCGCTGCAATACATGGCCACTTTGTTGATATTAGAGGAGAAGCATAATGAGCATATTTTTTAGTGGCTTAATGGCCCCACTTGATAAAAACAATGTAGATACTGACCAAATTATTCCTAAGCAGTTTTTAACATCAACTAGCCGCGAAGGCTTTGATGCTGCCTTGTTTTACGATTGGCGCTACCTAGATAACGACGAGCCAAACCCTGACTTTATTTTAAACCGCCCTTGTTACCAAGGCGCGCAAATATTATTAACGCGCGACAACTTTGGTTGTGGCTCATCGCGCGAGCACGCGCCATGGGCGCTCAAGCAATATGGTTTTGAAGTGATTTTGGCTGAAAGTTTTGCTGATATTTTCTTTAATAACTGCGGCAACAACCAAATGCTCGCCATTGCGTTACCTGCCGACACACTTGAGCAGTTGTTTGCACTTAGCGAGCAGCACGACGATATAAACATTGAAATCGACCTTGAAAATCAAACACTAACAAGCAGTAAGTTTTCATCATTTAGTTTTGATATTAGTAAAGAAGTAAAAGAGCGCCTATTAAGTGGCTTAGATTTTATTGGTGTAACCGAAACGCTAAACCCACAAATTGATACGTTTGAAAAACAACTAGCAGCTGAGCGCCCTTGGCAGTAATTTTTTAAATTTAATACTTTAAAACGCGGCTAAGACTGTAATGCCGTTCATTCAAGGTGAGCGGCTTTTTTGTTTCTAGCTTATCGCACCGGTCTTGGTTTGACTGAACGAGGAAAACTTCGCTCTCTTCGAGGCTTTATAATTAGGCTTTCCGCCATGCTATAAAAGTATTTTAATTGACATGGTATTTCTCCAGATGTTGAATAAGGTAATCCAGCGAGTAGTCTCATTATTTGACCTAAACTACCATTGAAACTTAGTTGGTAAGGTAAATAATCACCTTTTAATATGTGGCACATTTTAACCATCTGATATCACATCATACTATAAGTAAGCAATACCCACACAGTTCTTGCTTTACAAGCGCTGGTGAACGACTTTTAACAAGCATATATTGCTTTTGTTCACGATAACCAAGCTCTATGTCCCCGCAGTGACTGTATAAATTCCCTATATCTACTGACGGATATCGCATTGGATCTGTCATAGATGTCATCACACTGTATGACTTACCCTTTATTTTTCTATTCACTAGCCTTGCGACTAATGTGTCAGGCAGCGTTGGCCACATTTTTCTTGCTCTAGGGTTACTGTTAAGTTGGACTAATTTATCATTACGCCCTCATGTCTGAATAACTTCATATTGTACATTATTTTTCAGTGGTATTAGCCAATGACGTCCACAGCCCGTCGCTAGCCATTTATGTAAAAGCCCTAAAGAATAAAAACCTTTGTCGAATAAAGTGAGACTGTTACCGGGTGTGGTTCCTATAAGCTTTTCAGGCAACACTATTTCATTGACCTTGTAAGCATCAAAAGCGCTGCCCGTTATAAAATGGTTGCTCAGCTCAATTTAACACACCATTCTGACTTGTGGATATTGCGTATTGGTCGGTTTTGTAAAGGCCTTGTTGTTTTGGGGGAGTTATCTGTACGCCAAACAACACCATCGAAATCAAGCAAAGTAAGTCCATGCCAGTGAGGGTGATTGGCGTCTTCATTTGTACCACTATAATTCCAATATCTTTGGGTGCATTTAAACAGTCCTTTTATGGCGGCTTCAGCAAAGTTATTACGACGCTGAGTTAAGACGCTAGGCGTTACAAATGGCTTCCCATATCGGTCAACAATATTGAGTATGATAACGGCATCAGCCATGGGCTTGTCATTATAAATAACCATACCAATTAACAACCAAGCCATTGATTTTAAGTTTAGTTTTTCTTTTTGTAGTGCAACGGTTTTGGTTAGCGCATAAGCTTCTTCGATAAGGGGTAAAGAAAGTAAATCTGCTAGTGTTTCAACGTCATTAGGTTTGATGCTGTTGATAATATCGAGAGCATTAGAAAGTTGCATAAAAAATCGAATTCTACAAAAAAATTGGATTTTTACATACCTAGAAGATCGTTCAAGTACTATTAGCTATTTCTGGAATGATTGACATTACGGCTAAAGCTGCGTTTATTTTTTATATATTATTTATGTTGTATTAACTATGATTAAAATAATAAACTATATCTTCTAGTCTTTTGATAATTATTCATTTCTGTTTTGCTGGAAATGTTAGGAAGTTTTATGAATTCTATTCGAGTACATTTAGACAATGTTTATTTAGATCCAAATAATTTTCGATTACATGGACACAGTAAATATAGAAAAGTTGAAAATGCTAACTTTTCTAATCATATGGTTCAAAAAAGAACTATGGATATGATTACAGAAGGGGAGCGAAATGAAGGAATTAAGGATCTTCTTGATTCATTTAAAAGTAATGGTTTTTTAAAAATCGATAATATTTTAGTAAAAAAGCTGGATGATGATAAATATATTGTCATAGAGGGTAATAGGCGTGTTGCTGCTTTAAAAACACTTATAACTCAATATGAAAAAGGTTATGAAACGGGTGTCGTTGATAATCAACTTTTAACAAGCAAGATTATTGATGTTGTTGAATATCCAGTAGAGCTTAATGAGTCTGAATCATATTTATTGCTTATGGGGTTGAGGCATGTTACCAAAGTTAAAGATTGGGGAGATTTTGAACAGTCAGAGCTAGTACATGACCTACATATTGAACACTCTCTGAGTTTTAGTGATATTTCAGAGAAATTAGGTATTCATATTGTTCAAGTTAAGAGAAGGGTCAATACATTTGTAGCAATGCAGTTATATAAGAAAGATGAGGATTATGGTAGCCAGTTTAGTTCAAAACTTTCCCCAATATTTTATGAGTTAATGGGCTCTCCTGATATTAGAGAAGATTGGCTAGGATGGTCTGAGGAAACTAAGGCTTTTACCAATAAGTCACGATTAAAGAAGTTTTTTAGTTGGGTATCTGCATGTGAAGATACAAAAGAACCAATAGTTAAAAATCGTGATGATATTAGGTTGTTGAAAAAAATAATACATGATAGCGAAGCTATTGATATTATGGAAGAAACAGGAAGTGTTCTTGAAGCATATGAGCAAAGTCTGTCTGTGACGACTGAAGGTGTGAAAAAAGCCATTTCTTCACTTAAAGGTAATGTTGATAAAATTACTATTTCAGCAGTGAGGAATCTAGGAGTGCAAGAAAAAGAAAAACTGCGTTCGGCAATTGATACACTAAAGGATATTGAGAAGTTGATAAAGTGACCACGTCAGTATACCCATACGAGCATACCTTATTATTAAAGTGCGACAGCTCTGGTGATTTTTATTCACAATGCCGTGCTCATTTGGCTATTACAGATGAATCGGTAGTTGAAGCCATAGTTGAAAAACTAAGTATTTTATCTGATAACCTAGGAACAAGTTGTTTTATCATCAAGCTCGATTTGTCTACATTAAACTATGTTATTTCTCCAAGCTTTATAAAGCGCTATAGGAGCTTCAATAAGTTCATTAAAGATATTACACCAAAGAATTTTGAATCATTATGCGCTTATTATTTAAGTTTGTTGGGTTGTTCTGAATTTTATACAACTCGCTACTCTAGTGATCAAGGTTTAGATTTTTACGGATTACTGCCATTCAATTCGTTTTCTTATTTTGGCCCTACAAGTGAAAAGAGCTTTTTAATTGGTCAAGCAAAGCTCTACACAAGTAAAGTTGGAACCGGTGAAATTAGAGAGTTCGTTGGCTCTTTGGAGTTGTTAAAAAAACAAATATTTTCAAGAGAAGTTTACTCATATAAGTTTGCTACAGAGATTAAAAGCTATTCTTTAGTAAACCCTATATTTATTTCATCATCTAGTTTTAGTCGTGATGCAGTTGAACTATGTGGGAAAGTTGGAATTAGAATGATTGATATTGTTAAACTAAGTGCTTTAATTGCGACAAGGGATGATATTTATGATAAAGATGCTTTAAAAAGCTCGGTTATTGAAAATTACCTTTGTTTGATTAAAGAAGCGGAAACGAAGTAATATAAAATTCAGCTTCTCATAATAAATTTATGATGGAAAGTTCATTGCGATTACTTTCTTTGTATTGGCTTGAGCATTACGCTAAATTTTTATATTTTTGGTACAGACTTATGAAATTATTAACGGCAGCAACTCTAATACTTGCCTCATCAACAGCCTTTGCACACCCTGCACCTTTGGTGTCTATTGCTACTCATGATGCCTTTTTTAATAGCATTGCAGCGCACTGCGGTAAGGCGTTTGAGGGTAAAGTAACAGTAGATAACGCAAAAGGGCCAAGCTCATTTGAGAATAAAAAACTGGTTATGCATGTGCGTAAATGTACCGACACTGAGCTACAAGTACCGTTTCACGTGGGTGATGATGCATCACGTACATGGATCATAACAAAAACGGGAAGTGGCTTGAGTTTAAAGCACGATCATCGTCATAAAGATGGCAGCGACGACGCATCAACTATGTATGGTGGCCATACGCTTGATGCAGGGTTTGCACAAATGCAGTCGTTTCCAGCAGACCAGTACTCTAAAGAGTTATTTGTAAAACAAGGCATTGCACAGTCTGTAGGTAATACATGGCAAATGTATATTTACCCGGAAGTATTTACTTATCGATTAATTCGCCAAGGACGTGAGTTTAAGGTGGATTTTGATTTAACTCAGCCGATTAATCCACCATCAGCACCTTGGGGTTATAAAGACTAAGGTTACTTGCCCTTGCTTGTATCTTCTTTAGTTTCGCATTGTAGTAAAACACTTAAATCTGGTTGATAGGCGCGTGGCTTAGTTGGAAAACGTTCATATTCTTGCACGCCTTCAAGCACTTTCAACATAAAGGTGTTGCCACGACATAAGCGCTCAGCATGGCGTAATAAAAATACGCTTTGGTTGGAAAAGTGTTTGTAATCGTCAGACTTAATTTTTATTTTATAATTGTCTTCGCCAATTTTTGTTTGGTAGTAATGCACTTTGTTGTCAAAGTCGTAGAGTTTTTCTGTTTCGGCTTTTTCAGCAAAGGCTGTATTTGCACTCGAAAGGGCCACCAGTGTAGCGCCTATAAATAAGCGTGGAGAGTTTAATCCTTTCATAAAAATGTATCCTTTAATTTGCGAACTTTATACCCATTAATATGAGTTATAAGGCCGATTAATTTTCGTTTAGTCTAACACCCAAAAGGGAAAGTGTGATGTTCAAACAGATAAAACAACTTTTTGCTGTATTCGATGACCAGCAGCCAAGTATGCAAAAGCACGATTTAAAAACAGCCGTTGCTGCATTGTTAATTGAAGTTATGCGCGCTGATGCCAAGCTCAAACATGATGAACAACAAACCCTGACTGTAACCTTAAAAAAGTACTTTAATTTAACAGATATCGAAGTTGATGAGCTCACCACTAATGCGACGAGTAGTTTGGATGGTGCGATAGATTACTTTCAGTTTTCAAAACAGATTAATGAGCATTGCAGCGCGGTACAGCGAATAGAAATAATAGAACTATTATGGCGCTTAGCGTATGCCGATGGAGAAATAGATCCCCAAGAAGACTACGTAATACGTAAAGTCGCAGGGCTTTTATATGTAACGCATACCGATTTTATCGCCGCAAAAATAGCGGCGACAAAGTAAGTAGGCGGGCGTGCAAGTTATTTTAACTTACTTGCAACGCTTACTAATTGATGAGCAAGGGCTGATACTTTTTCAGCCGTTACAGGTTCATTTATTTGCCCACTTTCATCAAACAAAGTGTGTACAGCGGGTACAGCAAGCTGATCGGCAAGCACTAATGAACCAATGCCGCTTAATATATCACGCACATGATTTAAACCTCGTAATCCACCAAGCCCACCTGGCGATGCTGCAAACAAAGCTACCACTTTATTACGAAAAGCAGGAACAGCACCTTGTTCTGTGCGCGATGCCCAATCAATGGCGTTTTTTAGTGCTGCGGTAATAGAGCCGTTGTACTCTGGGCTTGCTAGTAAAATACCGTCGGCTTTACGTAGCTTGTCTTTCAAAAGCTGTACATCGCTTGGTGTGCCTTGCGCTTCTATATCTTCGTTAAATAGTGGGATGTTTAATTCGTTTAGTTTTATTACTTCTACTTCAGCACCTGTTTGTAGAGCAAAACGTGCTGCTTCATTAATAATTTTTTGATTAAAGCTTTCTTGGCGAAGGCTGCCTGCTAGAGCGATAATTTTTGGTGCTGACATGGTAGTGGCCTTTTAATGTTTTAAGTTTCATGGCTAATGTAGCAAAATTTTGCTTGTAGAAAACCCCAATAAACGCAACACTTATGTGCGTAAATGCACATAAGTATAAGGTAAGCAGCATGGCGATAAAATTTGAAGATTGGCAAGACGTTAAAGTAGCGTTTGAAGTAGCACGGTTAGGCACGTTAACAGCGGCAGCAGAAGAGCTTAATGTACACCACAGCACAGTGCTTAGACGAATTAATAATCTTGAAAAAAACTTGAATACACGGCTTTTTCATCGCCATGCGCGTGGCTACAAAGTAACTGAAATTGGCACTAAGTTATTTGCAACGGCGCAGACTATTCATAGTTCGTTAGAGCAGCTTCATAACGATATTGCTTCGGCAGACAGTACACTTAGAGGGAGTTTGTTGTTAACTACGGTAAGCGGTTTTATGGATATACTTGGGGATGTGTGTGAGCAATTTCAGGCGTTACACCCGCAGGTGCAGTTAGAAGTTATTTTAGAACAAAAAAGGCTAAGGCTCGATCACGGGCAAGCACATATTGCTGTGCGTGCAGGCCCAAGGCCTGATGAAGGCGATTATATTGCTCAACATTTGGCCCAGCTTTCATCGGGCTTATACGCTAATAAACGTTATATTAATAAATACGGCATGCCTAAATTATTAAGTGATTTACAACAGCATAATTTTGTATCGGGTGTGGCAGGTTTTAATGCCCGCGTGCCTTATTTTGCGTGGGCTGATGAACATATTCCCGCATCGCAAATAAAGCTGCGAGTATCTGAAACCGCAGAAGCGACTCGTGCAATAATTAAAGGGCTAGGCATTGGCGGATTGCAGCATGACGTAGCGGCGCAATATCCTGATTTAGTGCCTATATTACACAGTGAGTTAAGCTGGCCTACCGATGTATGGTTAGTCACGCATCACTTAGTGCATCGTACTGCTAAAGTACAAGCTTTTGCAGGGTTGCTAAAAACACATTTTAGTAAGTTAGCTGCTAATCAATAGTTTTATACCAACCTGCATAAATCTTTGATCAATTTAACGAATTAAATTTCACTATAACGTCGTTAAAAATTTTTTATTTAGAACAACTAGATACAAAAATTTTTGCCTAGTTCTAGCGTAATTTTCTTAACGTTAAATAGACCCCATATATAAGCAGATTGGTATTAGCCGCATTTTAGCTATGTTTTAAATGATTATAGTGTTTTTTTTACTTCTATCCCTAGGCGTTTAGCCAAGCGTACTAAGTTAGCTCTATCTAATTCAAGCACTCTTGCTGCTGCTGACCAGTTGTAGTTATGCTTCTTTAATTGCTCAGTAATTACGTTGTATTGCAACGATTCTACAGTTTGCTTTAAAGGTTGGTTGATTAAGGTGTTGGTTGTACTTTGGCTTGCTACTAGAGAGTTTTGCGGCGCACTCGGGATTAAATCACAGTGCTCGCTTGTAATGGTTATTATTGGATTTTGCCATTGGCTTTGTTTTGCTTTTAGGGCGCTGCGGCTAATGACATGTTCAAGCTCGCGCACGTTACCTGGCCAGCTGTACTGATTAAGTAATGCTTGCGCTTCGGGGCTTAGTTTTAATTGTTTTATCCCTAATTTACGGGCTGTTTGCTCAATAAAATAACCAGCTAAGAGTGTTATGTCGTGCTCGCGTTTACTAAGTGGTGGCACAGTAATAGGGTAGACACTGAGGCGATGGTATAAATCGGCTCTAAAGCGACCTTGAGCTACTTCTTCTTTTAAATTTCTGTTGGTTGCAGCAACAACGCGTACATTTACGTATTTTGGCGTGTCTTCTCCTACCGTTTGTATTTCGCCACTTTGTAGCACTCGTAATAGTTTACTTTGCATGGCAAGGGGTAGTTCGCCTATTTCATCTAAAAATAACGTGCCGCCATCAGCTAATTGAAATTTACCTTGGCGCGAATTTAGTGCGCCTGTAAAAGCCCCTTTAGAATGACCAAAAAATTCACTTTCGGCGAGGTTTTCGGGAAGTGAGGCACAATTTAAGTGAATAAGCGGTTGATCTTTTCGAGCTGAATTTAAGTGAATGTTACGCGCAACAAGTTCTTTCCCTACCCCTGTTTCACCTAATATCAGCACGCTAAAGTTAGATGCTGCAACGAGTTTAATGTCGTTTTTAAGTGTTTGCATTAGCGGGCTTTGACCAATAATTTCACCGCCGTCCCGTGTTAATGCTTCACGATTTAGTTCTTGTACTAATGCACTTGAGTGCTGTGCATGCTGTTTGTAATGGGCAAGTTCTAAGGCCGTTTTAAAGTGCGCACTACACAGCGTTTGTAAAGTATTGAGTGTATCAGCGCTTATGCTGTTAAATGCATTGGCGTTAAGGCTATCAAACGTAAGTACGCCAAGTAGCGCGTTTTTATCATAAAGAGGTAAACCTAAACATGCATGTACCGGTATGTCGCCGGTTTTAGCTAATAGTAATCCGTCGTATGGATCGGGTAGTGGGCAGTCGTGCGCAAATTGCAGCGCAAGTGTGCTTTTGCAAATAGCTTCTAGGCGAGGGTGCTCTGCTATTTTAAATCGTCTGCCTAAACTGTCGGGCATTAATCCTTTAATTGCCAGTGGTTTTAATTGCTCGCCCTGAAGCGCTAATAACGCACTTGCATCACTAGGAATCACCCGCTCAACCGTTGCTAGTAATTGATCAAAACTATGCTCGTGCAGTGTACTTTGAGCAAGCTCTAGAGCAACTTGGGTAAGGTTGAATTGCTGGTTCATGTCAAAATGACCTGTTTGTGTTTTTATGAGTTAATTTATAGTAGGTCATAAAGACTCATAGTGTAAAGTGGTTTAATTTAACTTATTGAATTTAAATGAATAAAGTTGTTGGCACAGTATGTGTAATAGCTAAGTAACGTAGTTGGTTACAGAGATCGCCATGAACACTCTAATGCTGAATAATTTAAATAATCAAACACAGTTTAGTTCACTGTATGAGGCACTAGCGTGCGCTGAGAACTTTTTTGATCAGTATGGTTTAGGGCAGGAGGTACGATAATGCGCCCTATAAACTTAACTGAGCCAATGCCAGCACGCGTTGCTATTCATCAAGTATCTCAATGGCCGTTATGGATGCTTGCTTTTAGGCCTTTCTTTTTGGGTGGTGGTTTATTAGCGTTTTTGTCGGTGTGGTATTGGCTACTTATTTTAACAGGCCATGCAAGTTGGCACTTATCGATACCCGCTACATTATGGCACGCGCACGAAATGCTGTTTGGCTTTGCAGGAGTTGTAGCTGTTGGCTTTTTACTTACCGCTGCACAAACATGGACAGGCGTACCGAGCATAAGTGGGAAAGCCCTTATGTGGCTTACGTTTATATGGCTTGCAGCGCGCTTAGCCTTTTTTGTGATATTGCCTGATATTGCTCATTTTAATTTATATGCTGCACTTACATTACAAGTTATTTGGTGGCTAGGCGCCATAGCCGCGTTGGCTAATATGTTATTAAAAGCCAATAGCAAAAGTAACTATCCGTTTTTAGCTATTTTAGCTGTGCTTTGTGGGCTCAATGTATTGTATTTAATACTTGTTTTAAAACAAAACATGCAGCTTGCACTTGGTGTGGTTGATACCGCAGTACTGGTAATTACTTTACTAGTTGGCATTGTTGCGGGTCGCGTTCTACCATTTTTTACCGCTAAAGGTCTGGGTTTAACCGAGCAAGTTCGCACTCCTAAAATAGATAAAGCGGTGATGTATTTATCTATTGTGGCTATCACTTTATTTTTTATCAACAAGTTGTTTTTGAACACGATTAATCCTGCGTTGGTTGTTGCAACGGTTGCTGTGCTTCACCTGCTTAGGACTGGTTGTTGTTGGGATAGCAAGGTATTGAGAGTGCCGTTGTTATGGTCTTTGCATGTTTCGTACCTTACGTTAGGCGTAGGGTTAATGATGGTTGTATTTAGCTTTTATAGCAGTGCAATACAATTTAAAGATGCGCTGCACCTAATCACTATTGGCACAATAGGTATGATGATTTTAGCAATGATGACGCGTGTATCGCATGGTCATACAGGGCGTACACTCGCTATTCCTCATTACATGGCTGTTGCTTTTGCGCTTTTGCTTGTGGCCGCTATTATTCGTTCATTACTCCCTTTTATTATTGGGCCTCACCTTGCTTGGCAAATAAGTGCTTTGCTGTGGCTAGTGGCTTTTTCGTTATTTTCAATTCACTGCATACCTATATTAACGCGGCGTCGTGTTGATGGGCGTCGTGGTTAGTTCATCCATAGGAAACACATATGTTATCTAATAAAACTATTGAGATTGTAAAAAGCACAGTTCCGTTATTAGCGCAGGCGAGTACGGTTGTTACCGATCATTTTTATAAGCGTTTATTTAGCCATAATCCTGAGCTTAAAAATATTTTTAATATGGCGAATCAAGATACAGGTCGTCAGCAATTTGCACTTTTTAATGCATTGGCTGCGTATGCACAAAATATTGATAATTTAGCCGTATTAAAAGAAGCGCTAACACGTATTAATCATAAGCATACAAGCTTGAATATTTTACCTGAGCATTACCCTATTGTAGGTGCACATTTAATTGGTACTTTAAAAGAGCTTATTCCTGAGCAATTTACTCCCGATGTTGAATACGCTTGGCGCGAAGCTTACGGCGTACTTGCTGATATTTGTATAACCGAAGAAGCTGCTTTGTATGAGCACAGTAAAAATAAACACGGTGGTTGGGCGGGAACTCGCCAATTTGAAATAACCAGCAAGCAGGCTGAATCAGAACTAGTAACGAGCTTTACACTTACGCCAGTTGATGGCGAAGCTGTTATTACACATAAACCAGGGCAGTATTTAGGTATTAAAGTTAAGCCAGAGGGCGCTGAATATGAAGAAATTCGCCAGTATTCTATTTCACAAAAAAGTAACGCTAAAAACTACCGTATTAGTGTTAAAAAAGAGCTACAGCCAAAGCCTGGCATGGTGTCTAATTATTTACACTCATTAGAGCAAGGCACTATTGTTGAGTTATACCCGCCGGCAGGAGACTTCTTTTTACGCAATAACACAAGTCCAGCGGTACTCATTTCAGCAGGTGTTGGGCAAACGCCAATGCTGGCTATGCTTGAAACGTTATTAAGTGATAATTCTAATCAAGAGATTATGTATTTACATGCCTGCGAAAATACTCAGCAGCACTCGTTTTCAAAATATTTATATGATCTAACAGCGCAGAATAACCGCTTGCAAACAATAACCTGGTTTAACCAAGCGACAGAGGGCGCTGATTTTACAGGGTTGATGAACTTAAACGCAGTACAAGCACAGTTACCATTGAGTAATGGCGACTTTTACTTGTGTGGCCCTGCGGGGTTCATGGCATTTATAAAAAACCAATTACTTGGGCTCGGTGTTAAAAGTGAGCACATTCATTACGAAATATTTGGCCCGCATCAAGATTTATAATACCGTTTAAAAGTGGGCATATTTTAGATAATTATTTAGGCTACTAACTTAATCTCGCACTATAAAATTTACTCAATAGTGCGCAACCAATTAAATTATAGTTTTTTAGTATCACTTTGCGCTGCAAACGTTTGTTTTTGCCATGCATTAAAGAGCTTTTGTTGCTTATCTGATATCTTTAAACCGTAGGTTTTTTGCATATAAGCATAGGTGTCGGCTATACGTTTTCGCGCATAAACAGGCGGTTCAACTACACGTTGTTTAAAGTTTACTTTTACTTCGCAGCGGCCATACTGTGTGGCGTTTTCGTTAAGCATGCCAAATCGATAATTGGAGCGATCGGCATTAATTTCGCCAATAGCTGGCGCTAAGTTGTTTATATCGGCTTCCATTTTTCTAAATTTAGCACTTACTTTTCTACAATTTTTTCGCCCGCCATCTTGCCAACATTGTAGTTGATGACCAAATTCCCACGCCGGAACAATGTGTTCCCACTCAATGCGTAGTGCTCGCACGTTTATCTTACCTGAGCGTGTAAGCGTATTTCTCGGAACGTAACCACAGTTTGCGGGATCTGGAACGAGTTTTTTACCTTCTTTTTTAATGTCGCAGCCGCAGTAGATGCTTTTAGCGTTGTCAGGTAGGGTTTTAATAAGGTGTTTTTTTGCAGTAGAAAAACGGGTGAACTGCTCCGCTGATACCGAAACACACAAAAAACAAGCCAATAAGGCCAGAATAAATCGAGTCATATCCATCACATATGTGAACTACAGGAATGGCTAGTTTAAGCTGTTGATTAAAAAAGATAAAGAAGACTTAGAATTTAGCTTGAAATGGTTACTGGTACTTGCTCTTTTTATTTTTGTAAAAAAAGCTGATAGTGCGGGGAAACTATCAGCTTTGTATAAGCTATTTAACCTGAGCTTTGGTTAAGATACTTACATACTATAGCGAATACCTAAAAAGAATTGCCTACCAGTATGATTATACTCTCGTGGTAAATTAAGAGTTCCGTCACCAGTGGTATACAAGCGCTCATATTCATCGGTTAAGTTAATAGCTTCAAATGTTACGGTTACATTGTCATTGAGGTTATAAAAAGCAGAAAGGTCATAATGTGCTGGACCTGTTGTTGCTTCTTCAGCATTACCATTACTGCCAGTATAATCAGTAATGTAGTTATCGCGTTTATTCATTGAAACGCGAGCGCCATAATTTTCTTCTTCGTAATAAAGTGTGAAATTATATGAATTTTTAGAAAGCCCCGTTATTTCTCCTGCGGATACGTGAGTGTAGTTAGAAACAATACCGGTATTTTTTAATAACCCCGGTAAAAAGCTAAATGGCTGTTGATATATTAGCTCAATACCTTTAACAACAGTTCCCTTGCCATTTACAGGTACGTAATGGGTGTAGGGTGTTGTTCTTGGGTCAAGTGCACTTGATGGATCGTATTGCGGATCGTTATCAATGAAAGGTAAGTATGCAGGGTCAACTAATTTTTCTTCAGTTGAGCTGGTGATGAAAGTACCTATATCTTTATAAAAACCAGTTAAAGCAAGTAGCGACTCTTCATCAAAATACCATTCGATACCTAAATCAGTATTTGTTGAGGTGAATGGGTCTAAAAATGGATTACCCGCACTGACTGTTCCATTTAAATAGGAGAATGATGGGTTACCTGGGTTTAGTGAGCCAAGGCTTGGACGGGTCATGGTTTTGGATAACCCTAAACGTACAACAACATCTTGCGTTGCATCCAGTGCTAAATTTAAAACAGGTAAAACATTATCGTAACTATTTTCAATTTCAACAGGATCGCTTTGAATAAAGCCCGTTGATGTTGTTTCTGTTTTTACATAACGTAAGCCTACATTTGTTCGTAGGAGCATATCAGATATTTCATATTCAAAATCTGATTGAATATAAGCAGCGATGGTTTCCTCTTCAACTTCCCAGCTTTGTGCACTTCGCGCCGTCCACTCTTTATTGAGTAGTTGTGATTCAATTGCATCAAAATCGGCCACAATAAATTGCGGTAACGTACCATCATAGCCTGAACCATAATCATCGTAAGGCATTAATTGTGAAAAGCCGACGGCTGACTCTTGATCCGGAAATCCATTAATTTGCGATTCATCATAGTTTACTGTTCTATCGTTATAAGCAATCCCACCTTTAATGCTCATAAAGTCTGTTTCGTAAGTTAAATCTAATTTGGCAGTATCATTTTTTCTGAGTACATCCGTAGCACGAAGTCGACCGTCTGTTAAATTAAATGAACTTGCATCTAAATTATCATAGCCATAATCCATCACTGCAGTATTTGCGCTATTTCCAAAATCAATTGAGACGGTATGAGGTGTATTGCTGGTCATATTATAACGATATTGCTCAGAGCGAGCATTTGACTCAGCGGTGCCGATCATTGCATCTAATTTTAAGTAGTCAGATAGGTGGTATTTACCAGATAACACATACTGTTTAAATTTTGTTTTAGATACCTGTTGACGGCTTTCTGCACGGGACTTTACTCCACTAAATGTACCTGCCTGAATTTGTTTTCCATTTTCGGCAACTGTAATAGAGTCTGGAGTGATCTCGCTAAATGTATTTCTGAACATTTCGAAGAAATTATACATCGTACGACTGTTGTCGAGGGTAGAATGCAAGGTATCGAAGGTAATTACTAAGTCATCGTTAGGCGCATACTGTAATGAGCCTGTAAAACCTAATCTATCTTGTTCATTACCAAAAAAATCAGGGCGGGGAAGTCGAGGAGTCCATAGGCAATTTACATCATCAACTTGCTCACCTTCAAATTCACAATTTCCCACATCAGCTGTGCCAATAACGTCAGTATTTGATGTGTCAGCATAGACACCGCCGCCGTCTTTGACGGGGGTTGTCCAGCGAACGGTACCAAAACCTTCTTGGCGAACTGTGCGCTCTGATTTAGCGACAGAGAATAAAGCCCCAAAGGTATCGTCAGCAAATGTATTACTGATCATAAATACCATTCTAGGGTCTGTCTCTTCTGTTAAATCGTTATAGCCTGCCTGTGCCGACGCAGCTACATGAAGACCGGGGGAATCAAAAGGTTTTGCTGAATACATATCGACAGTACCTGCAATACCTCCTTCTTCGGTTGCAGCTGTTGGTGATTTTTGAATATCAACGCGATTGAATAGCTCTGATGCAAAAACGTTGAAGTCAAATGCTCTGCCGCCATTTACACCACCACCCGAATCAGTCCCATCTGTACTAGCAGGAACTTCCATACCATTAAGGGTTGAGCGGGTAAAAGATGGGCCTAAACCACGTAGAGTAATTTGACGTCCTTCTCCTCCTTCTCGCGAAATTGCGACACCAGGGATTCGCTGTAGTGACTCTGCGATATTTAAATCTGGAAATTTACCAATGTCTTCGGCTGCAATTGATTCCGTGGTATTTACTTCAAACCTTTTGGTAGCCAGCGATTTATTAAGTGATGATCTAAAGCCTGTAACTTCGATTAACTCAATTTCACTTTTCTTTTTTATATTTGTTTGTTCGGCTTCTTCAGCACTGATTTGAGCTGTCGTGCTAATTAATAATGCACTAATAATGTAATTAAGTGGCCTGAGAGTGAATCTTTTTGACGTTTTCATTGTGTGTTCCTGCTGAATTTAGGTAATGCCACTCAGTTCAGATTTTGCACTTATTTTTTGTGTTATAAGTAAGCGTAAATATGAGTGAGGTGTGTTTGGCTTTATTTAAATACACCTCTTTAAACAGTGTATTTAACCCGCATATTTAAAATGCCACCGGTGGCATATAAAAGTCAAGGTTATTTTTTATACTTTTTTAAACAATAATTCACTTAATTTTAATCCTCAAAGGTCAACAGGCCATGGAGTTTATAAAAAAGTATTGTTTGTACTTAAAAATGATAAATATTAAATAATGGATTATAAATGCGTAAAACTATCTATTTACCATATAAAACAGCTTATATTACATAGTTGATTTGGTATAAAAGTAAAACTGCGTTAAAGTTTGCGGTGTAATCATTAGAGGATAAATACTAAACAATGTCGGAAATTCAATTTTTAAATGTAGATCTAGAGCTTGAATCAAAGCAGGATATTAGCGTGCTAGTGGCAGACTTAAAAAAAGTCGCTACAGTTTTACATTATGACAAAGACGAATACCGTCAGTTAGCCCGCATTGAAGCTACAGGTGAAGTAGGTACACCAGATAAAGCAATTAACCATATCTGTGAGCTTATTGAATCGTGTTCGCGTAATGCGTTAAAGCAATGGCTAAGTTGTTCACGTAGAACATTTGATATTGGTTTTGAATCAGGCACATCGCCTAAGTGTTTTAACCAAGCTTTAGATGCAGATACATTATTACGTATATCTGCTATTGGTGCGGGTATGGAAATTACAATTTACCCAATCGAAAAGTAACAGTAAGTAATTATCTTCGCTCTACTACGGCTGCGGTCATTCTTGATACGCAGCAAAGCTCGTTTCGACTATTAGTAATTTTTATTTCCCAGACTGAACTACGCTTACCAATATGAAACGCTTTTGCGGTGGCTGTTAAAGTACCATTACGAGATGCTTTTAAGTGACTGGCGCTAATTTCTTGTCCGACACAATAAAACTGAGTGAAGTCGACTACGAAGTTAGCTGCATAACTTGCCACTGTTTCGGCAAGCACTACGTTGGCTCCTCCATGCACCATGCCCATTGGATTATGATGCGCTGGTATGGCAGGCATAGTTGCTACGAGGTAATCATCACCAATTTCGGTAATTTCAATTCCCATGGTTTTCATTAGTGTACCTTGGCCGTTTATACCCTCATCTAGCTGTTTGCAAAACTCTAAAGTAACAGGTTGATACCAAATACTCATAAGCTTACCTTTTAAAATAGTAGTAAAAATATGGCTTATATTTTCATAAAGTTAAGATAATGAAAATAAAAAAGTGGATCTAAATTTATAGCCAGATAGCGTGAGGCGGATAGTAAGAAGTAATAATAGGGATATCGTAGTTTATTGATACAATCGAGCAGTAAAGAAGAAATCGCCCTAGGCTAAATATAAGCAAGCAGCATAATGTTACTTGCTTATACTTAGCCAGATCTTTTATTGGTAACTAGCTATTAACTCGACATTACTAAAAGCACTGTAGCCTTTAATCATAATAGAGTAATTACCAGTGCGGGTGTCGCTACAGCTTTCATTATTTCCGTTTTTATACGGTCGGCAATCGTAGTTACTGCTCGTTGCAATTGCATTATATTTTACATGTAGGTCAACATCCCCAGTGCCATTAGAGGTCGAAAATGTGACTTGCTCAGCTTCACTTGGCACTGTAAAAGTAAACAATTGCTCACTGTTTCGATCACCACTAACAACGATAGATTGGTTATTTTGCAGTGTATTGTTATTTACCGGTGGGCTAGATGCAGATCTAAAATTTGCAATTGTGGGGTTTGTTAAATTTAAGACTCTAGCGTTATCGTGTTTTGATGGAGTTCCCATAACACTTCCGCTGTATGATTTGTTTGGATTTGACCAGTAATTGATTCTTGTGCAGTTATTTGTGCAGTTATAAGCCATTACTGAACGCCATTGTGATTGAGGTTGCTGATAACCATGGCCGAACGAATAAGGAGATGTTGATGGATCGTTTTCAGGGTTATGACGAGCACCTTGTAAATGACCAATTTCATGACCGAAAGAGTAATAGCCGGTTGCACAGTCATAATCAACCATCGCAAATGCGCTGTTAGCATTTGCACCAATTGCTTTGGCTTGGCCACAGTAGCCGTTAACGTCGTTTATTAATATGACTACATCAGCACCGTATTGATCTCGTAGTGTGTGCGCTTCATCCATATAACCATCGTTTTTGGTAGCTAAACGATTTAAATCCGTACCTGAATTTGTAGCTTCAGTATAATTAACTCGGCTTACATGGGCCAAACTAACAACTGCGTTGACACCTGAGTTTTGGTAACCCTGATTAGTCTCTACTATTGCAAGATCAATCAAGCTATTAATATCACTAGATTTTTGTTCTGCGGCTGGGGTGTATAAAACGAGTAAGCTAATATTGCTTTGCGCGTTAGTTGCCATAGCTGTTTGGAAGCTTTGTTCTGTTAAAATTTGTTCACTGATTGAAATAGTGTTGCTAGATTGCTGATAATCGGGTGCATGCTCAGCAGGTTGCTTGGCAGGATCTAATTCAATAAAATTATGATCAGAATGTTTATTCGGTTGCAATTTATAAACATGTTCATTTACCTTTATCGTACCAGAAATCCCCTTTGTAGATTTTATCAGTGTTACTTCGTCACCATCTAAGCTTTTACCTACCCAAATTAAGTTACCAGTTGCTGATGTACTTGCTGTACTTTTGATAAATTCAATGTCACTTCCCTGAACAGGTAAAAAGAATGCATTGGTTTTTGCGCTTAGTTCGAAAAGCGGTTGTCCAAATTGAGATTGAGCATTACCTTCTTTATTAATGTTTTGCGTAAAGTTAGAGTGTTGCACTTCGAAAAGTGGGACTTGGGCATACGCATAGCCGCTAAACAATAAGCCAATAAACAATGGTGAATATTTTTTCATTTGATAATCCTTTTAAGTGTTTGTACACATAAAGTGTACATGTTAATAAGTTGTTTTCAATTTATTAACATGTGGCTGTCATCAAATTAGCCCTTAATCGTAAATATAAAGATACAAATGTTTATTTTATGTAAGCAGTCGTTGTTTCTACATAAGTGTAAAAGTGATTTATTAACAGCAAGCAATCAATGTAATTTAAATTTGCGATTTTTATTTAACTGTATATACTCACAGTTAAATGTACTGTATGGAAAACCAGTTGTATGCGACCATTAACGAAGCGCCAAGCTCAAATTCTCGAATTAGTTAAAGTTTTTATTAAAGACACTGGTATGCCTCCTACACGTGCTGAAATTGCACAAACATTAGGCTTTAAAAGTGCCAATGCTGCTGAAGAGCATTTAAAAGCGCTTGCTAAAAAAGGTGCTATTAAGATGAAACCAGGTGCAAGCCGAGGTATTCAACTTGTTGAGGAAGAAGAGCCTGAACAGTTAGGTTTACCTCTTATCGGGCGAGTCGCAGCGGGAGAGCCTATTTTGGCGCAAGAGCACGTTGAGAGTCATTGTAAAATTGATCCATTAATGTTTAAACCAGCTGCTGATTTTTTATTGCGCGTTAACGGTATGAGCATGAAAGATATAGGTATTATGGATGGTGATTTGTTAGCTGTGCATAAAACTCAAGTTGCAGAAAATGGACAAGTTGTAGTTGCTCGTGTTGATGATGATGTTACCGTAAAGCGGTTTGAAAAAGCAGGCCGAAAAGTATTATTGCATGCTGAGAATGACGACTTTTCGCCAATTGAAGTTGATCTAGAAAATGAATCTTTTAATATAGAAGGTTTAGCCGTTGGAGTTATAAGAAACGCTGATTGGATGTAGTTTTTAATTTATTTTTATAAATGCGTGCTTTTTAGCACGCATTTTTGTTTTAACATTAGCACTAAAAATATGACGTAAACAGCCAACTAATTATTTTAGCTGTAAATTTTTTTGCACTTATATTTCCCCCTCCGAATACGTTAAACCCCTTTGTTTTGCTCATATTTTGAACTTCCTGTTGACTAGTTGATTACTGACTTTTTATTAATTACTCAATATCACCTGATTGTTTTTTATACTAAAACTTGCTTGTTGTTCGTTTTTTAGCTAATTATTAATGTGCTGAGCTAATAATAACTCACAGCTTTTTAGTTTTGAGAACACACAATATACACAAACTCGTTGTTGGCGCAGCAAAACCAATCAATATTAAATAAGATTGGCTAAAAAAATAAAAATAACGAATTGGCGTTTAAGCCGTATGCCTCTTCGCTTTGCATTCGCAATAGCATCAAAGGAGCCGTCACATGGGTAAACTGACCTCTACCTTGTGGCTTATATTATGTGTTTTTTCGCACTCAGTTTTGGCGAACAGCCAATACAATATGCGCAAAGGCGTAACCGATATAAGCAATAATGTATATCAGCTGCACATGACCATATTTATAATATGTTGTGTGATTGGGGTGATAGTGTTCGCAATTATGTTTTGGGCACTTATTCATCACCGTAAATCTAAAGGGGCTGTACCTGCCCAATTTCACGAAAGCACTAAAGTAGAAATACTTTGGACTGCAATTCCGTTTGTTATTTTAATTGCTATGGCAGTACCAGCCACTAAAACCCTTATTGCAATGGAAGATGCCAGCAAAGCTGATCTCACTATTAAAATTACGGGTTCGCAATGGAAATGGCATTATGAATATATGGGCGAAGATGTAGAGTTCTACTCTATTTTGTCTACCCCGCAAGATGAAATAGCGAATCTTGCAGATAAAAACCCTAACTACTTACTTGAGGTTGATAAGCCTCTTGTACTGCCAATAAATCAAAAAGTACGATTTTTAATGACTTCTGATGATGTTATTCACTCTTGGTGGGTACCTGATTTTGCAGTTAAAAAAGATGCGAACCCCGGCTTTATAAACGAAACATGGACCAATATTAACGAAGAAGGTACTTACCGAGGCCAATGTGCCGAGCTGTGTGGTAAAGATCATGGCTTCATGCCTGTTGTGGTGGTTGCTAAATCTGAGGCTGATTTTAAAACATGGTTAGCAGATGCAAAGCAGGCTAAACAAAAAGCAGCATTAGCAGATGCCGCATTACTTGATAAAACCCTCCCAAAAGAAGAGTTAATGACTTTAGGCGAACAAGTATATATGGCTAATTGTGCAGCGTGCCATCAGCCTACGGGCATGGGGTTACCGGGTGTATTTCCTGCACTTAAAGGCAGTCCGATAGTGCTTGGCGATATAAAAGATCACATTGATGTAGTTATCCATGGACGACCCGGTACGGCAATGCAAGCTTTTGCCAAGCAGTTATCTATAAAGCAATTAGCTGCGGTTATTACTTATAAACGTAATGCGTGGGGTAATGATACGGGTGATGTTATTCAACCGAGTCAAATACAGACAGCACTTGATGCCAAAGTGGAGGCGAACTAATGAGTAGCATAGTAGAACAACCTAACGCCAATGAAGCTCATCATGCTCATCACCCAGCTAAAGGTTTTAAACGCTGGCTTTACACAACTAATCATAAAGATATAGGTAGTTTATATTTAATTTTTTCGCTGACCATGTTCTTAATTGGTGGCGCAATGGCTATGGTGATCAGAGCTGAACTATTTCAACCAGGTTTACAGTTGGTCGACCCTCACTTTTTTAATCAAATGACCACAGTGCATGGTTTAATTATGGTGTTTGGTGCGGTTATGCCAGCCTTTACAGGCCTTGCTAACTGGATGATACCACTCATGATTGGCGCGCCAGATATGGCATTGCCAAGAATGAATAACTGGAGCTTTTGGATTTTACCGTTTGCGTTCTTAATCCTATTGGCATCGTTATTTATGCCTGGTGGGGGTCCTGCATTTGGTTGGACTTTTTATGCACCACTGTCCACAACATACAGTAATGATAATACTGCATTGTTTGTATTTGCCGTACATATTATGGGAATTAGCTCAATAATGGGCGCAATCAATGTGATTGTAACCATAGTGAACTTACGTGCCCCAGGCATGACATGGATGAAGTTGCCCTTATTTGTATGGACGTGGTTAATTACTGCCTTTTTATTAATAGCGGTAATGCCAGTACTTGCAGGGGCTGTCACTATGGTACTTACCGATAAGTACTTTGCGACCAGCTTTTTTGATGCCGCAGGCGGTGGCGACCCGGTGATGTTCCAACACATTTTTTGGTTTTTTGGTCACCCCGAAGTATACATAATGATTCTTCCTGCCTTTGGCATTATATCTACAATAGTACCTACCTTTTCTCGTAAAAAACTTTTTGGTTATGCCTCAATGGTATACGCCACATCCTCCATAGCACTATTGAGCTTTATTGTATGGGCTCATCATATGTTTACTACTGGGATGCCGGTCGCTGGCGAGTTGTTTTTTATGTACGCGACCATGCTTATATCGGTACCTACAGGAGTAAAAGTATTTAATTGGGTTGCCACAATGTGGAAAGGCTCAATAACTTTTGAAGTGCCAATGCTTTTTAGTATTGCGTTTATTGTGCTGTTTACCTTAGGTGGCTTTTCGGGGTTGATGCTGGCAATTACACCTGCTGACTTTCAGTACCACGATACTTATTTTGTAGTGGCGCATTTTCATTATGTATTAGTAACAGGGGCTGTATTTTCGATAATGGCGGGGGCCTATTACTGGCTGCCCAAGTGGACGGGCAATATGTTTAATATCACGCTAGCTAAATGGCATTTTTGGCTATCGCTGGTGAGTGTGAACGTATTGTTTTTTCCTATGCATTTTGTAGGGCTTGCCGGTATGCCGCGTCGAATTCCCGATTATGCACTTCAATTTGCCGACTTTAACGCAATCATAAGTATTGGTGGATTTGCCTTTGGTTTATCGCAATTGTTGTTTGTAGTTGTGGTAATTAAATGCGCGCGTGGCGGTGATAAAGTGCCTGCAAAAGTATGGGAAGGGGCAGAAGGTCTTGAGTGGGAAGTTGACTCTCCAGCGCCATATCATACTTTTTCTACGCCGCCGGTAATCAAGTAATGACACACGCACCGCTACTCAAACGTTTGGTACTTATTTGCATAGGCATGTTTGCCTTTGCCTTTGCTTT
Organism: Pseudoalteromonas sp. 1_2015MBL_MicDiv; assembly: GCF_002407505.1. NCBI lineage: Bacteria > Pseudomonadati > Pseudomonadota > Gammaproteobacteria > Alteromonadales > Pseudoalteromonadaceae > Pseudoalteromonas > Pseudoalteromonas sp. 1_2015MBL_MicDiv. The sequence continues at coordinate 159,910 of NZ_CP012737.1, forward strand.
AGTACCTTTGTATGACGTGTTTTGTGATGTAACAGGGCTTAATGGAAAGCCTTCGCTTGAGCAAGCAGAGCAAAGTACACAAATAGTACAAAACCGAGAAGTTGGCGTTAGCTTTACTACCCACGCACAAAGTGGTGCACCGTTTGAAGTTAAATCAAAAGAATACAGTTTAGTGGTAAAACCCGGTGCAATGCGTGAAGTAATGTTTAGTGCAAAAAATAACAGCAACCTAGATAAAGTAATGCAGGCTGTACCATCAGTTTCGCCAGGTAAAGCGGCAAAGTATTTACATAAAATAGCCTGTTTTTGCTTTGATCAGCAACCTCTAAAAGCAGGGGAAGAACTTGAATTTAAATTGCTTTTTTATGTTGATACCGCACTGCCAAGCGACATTGAAGAATTAACTTTATCTTATACCGTATTTGATATTAGTGAACAGCTGGTGGCAAGTAATAACTAGCTTTTTAAACTAGTGTGAAACTAGGAGTAATAAAATGAATCAAGAATATGAGCATTATTATGTACCAGAACAAAGCCCGTGGCCTATTGTGGGCGCTATTGCATTGTTTTTTATTGCAGTAGGGGCCGGCTTAACAGTTATGAGTGTAGGCAAAGAAGGAGGTAGCGGGGTTTACCTGCTTTATACCGGTATTGCTGTACTTGTGTATATGTTGTTTAGCTGGTTTAAAAATGTAATTAGTGAATCGGACCAAGGTCTGTACTCAGCACAAATGGATCGCTCTTTTAGACAAGGTATGAGCTGGTTTATTTTTTCTGAAGTTATGTTTTTTATGGCCTTTTTTGGTGCGCTTTTTTATGCACGGGTATTGTCGGTACCTTGGCTTGGAGGCGCAGGCAATAATGCAATGACTAACGAGGTATTATGGCCTACTTTTGAAGCCGTTTGGCCGCTAGTTTCAACACCTGCTGGCGAAACTACTCAAGCTATGGGCTGGCAAGGCTTACCACTTATAAATACCTTAATACTGCTTACTTCCTCAGTTACTTTACATTTTGCCCACGTAGCGATGGAAAACAATAAACGCACTCCACTTAAGGTTTTTTTAGGCGCTACTATTTTATTGGGCGTTTGCTTTTTAGGGCTGCAAGTTGAGGAGTACATGCATGCATATAATGACCTTAATCTAACGCTAGATGCGGGCATTTACGGTAATACGTTCTTTCTATTGACTGGTTTTCATGGCATGCATGTAACGCTAGGAACCGTACTTTTATTTGTAATATTTTTACGGATATTAAAAGGGCACTTTACTAAAGATAAGCACTTTGCTTTTCAAGCAGCTGCTTGGTATTGGCACTTTGTAGATGTGGTGTGGCTGTGTTTGTTTGTATTTGTATATGTGCTGTAGCGTTTATTGGCGAATTATTTGCTTTAATAAAACCAAGTTTAAGCGCTGCAATAACAACAACTAAAACAACGACCGAAAACAATACGCGACGACCTAAAAAGTGAGACATAGGTCGTCCCTCAGTTTTCCCTGACACCATAATAAACAATGCTCTAAATAAGTTAAAAAGTATAAATATTAACAACAGTACGATAATAATTTTAATAATCACTGAGTTGACCCTTTATGCAGTTAGTTTTATGGCACAAACAAAAGCTTAGCTCACTAATCACACTTTGTATGGTTGTGGTTGTTGTACTTGTGTGTGTGCGATTAGGGTTTTGGCAGTTGGAGCGAGGTGAGCAAAAGCAGCAACAACTAACCGCTATTGCTAAGCAACAGACTCGAGGTGTGATGAGCTGGTCTCAATTACTTAACCTGCCTGATAGCTGGAACAAAACTGGTGTATTGGTTGAGTTAAAAGGGCGATTTGTGCAAAACCAATATTGGCTTTTAGATAATCAAGTTTATAACGGGCAAGTAGGGTACGACTTACTTGCTTTACTAAAGCCAGACACCGAAGAAAAAGTGATTTTAGTTAATTTAGGATGGGTAAAAGCGCCTATATCTAGAGATGCACTGCCAAAGGTTACTCTGCCTACAGGTATTTTTATTCTTAAAGCGCAAATAAAAGAAAATAATTTAAGTAGCTTTACGCTTGAAGATAAAACTACAAATAACGACTTACCTACAAGAATCCAATCTATCGACTTGGATATGTTGAGCACTCAAAGCCAGCAATCATTAATTAATTTTATGGCTTACAGACAAGGTACTGGTGATGAGATTGCAACACCTCATTATGAGGCCGTTGTTATGAGCCCTCAAAAGCATAATGCCTACGCTGTGCAATGGTTTTTAATTGCTGTTGCATGTGCTGTTGTGGCTATTTTTGCGAGTAAAAAAAGGACACATAATGAAAAATAATCCCCTTTTGTTGTTTGTGGGCTGCTGCGCAATCCCATTAGCTTTGGCATATGGCGCTTTAAAGTCTGATTGGTTGCCTACTGCAATTACTAATAATGGTGAGTTTTTAAGCCAAGAAATAAAACTTAAAAATTGGCCGCAAAATAATCCCAAACAATGGACTATTGCACTTAATTATTCAAACGAATGTAACACCCCATGCAGCGAACAGCTCAATGCACTGAATAACTTATATGTGGCACTTGGTAAAAACCAAGGCAAGGTTGATATGGCTGTAATGGGAAGTCCCGACAATAAAAATCTACCATGGAAAATTATTACAGAGCAACAGAGTTTAAATCCTGCAAGTTTATATTTAATTGATCATATGGGGTTAGTGGTACTTGAATATCCCTTTAAGGCTGAGCCACAAGAAAACCGTTTAGTACAAAAAGGGTTATTAAAAGATCTAAAAAAATTACTTAACTATTCTCGTTCTAGCTAACTAAGCTGAGCTTAAGTTGGAGTATCTGATGTATAAAAATTATAAAAACTTAGTATTAATAACAGGGTTACTCGCTTTGATTGTAGTTGCTTTAGGTGCGTACACCCGCTTAAGCGATGCAGGTTTAGGGTGCCCCGACTGGCCTGGTTGTTATGGCTTTTTAACGGTACCTAAGCATGAGGCTGACATAGCCTTAGCAACTCAAAGCTACCCCGATATGATGTTCGAAACAGCAAAAGCGTGGAAAGAAATGATTCATCGCTACTTTGCAGGTGCTTTAGGTTTACTTATTTTAGGTTTATTTGTGTTGGCTTTTTTAAAGCGCCAATATCCAACTACGCCAGTTAAACTGCCTTTAGCTTTACTTCTACTCGTGGTGTTTCAGGCTGCCCTTGGTATGTGGACAGTAACCATGAACCTTCAGCCGCTTATTGTAATGGGCCACTTATTAGGTGGCTTTAGTATTTTGTCACTTATAACGCTTTTATATTTACGGCTAACCGCAAAACCTATTATGGGTGGCGATAGCGGCGCAAAACGCTATTTTGGTTTAAGTTTAGTAGCGCTCAGTGTATTAATTATCCAAATTGCACTTGGTGGTTGGCTGGCTGCAAATTACGCCGCTCCTCATTGTAGTGGTTTGCCATTGTGTAATTACGCACAACCGTTTTCATTGAGTAGCGTATTTCAATTACCACTTGAGCACAGTAATTATGAGTTTGGTGTGTTATCGCAGCAAGCGCGTATGTCTATTCATTTATTACACCGCATTTGGGCACTGGTTACTTGCATCGTTCTGGCGCTAATTATGTGGAAAATATACAGCCAAGCGTACTCTAAAAAAATTAAAAATTGCGTGGTGAGCGTATTACTTGTCCTGCTTTGCCAAATTAGCTTAGGGCTTATTTTAGTACATTTGCATATTCCGTTGGGAGTTGCACTGGCGCATAATTTGATGGCTGCCATACTGTTATTAAGCATGGTTAGGTTGTGTTATTACCTAAAATCACGCACATAAAGGGGAAATGTAATGGCACTTATTATTGATAAAAAAATACTGCTACCCGTTAATACTCAATCGCTAATTTCGCGTACTCATAGTTTGCTGCAAGACTACTTAGCAATTAGTAAATTTAAAGTGGTAGCCATGCTGGTACTAACAGCTTGGGTTGGTTTAGCGCTGGCTCCCGATGTAGGGCGTGGTATGGCTGTACAGTTTATTAGCTTGTTAGGTATAGGGCTACTTTCTGCTGCTGCAGCGGTTATTAATCACGTGGTTGATAGCGAGATAGACTCAAAAATGGCAAGGACTCGTCATCGTCCTGTGGCTAAAGGGCGTCTAAGTAAAACACATGCGCTTAGCTTTGCAGCTATTATTGGGGTTGCTGGTTTTATTATGCTAATGGTGTGGGCTAATACCTTAACCGCTATATTAACGTTATTTGCATTGGTAGGTTATGCATTTGTTTATACATCATTTTTAAAGCGTGCTACACCGCAAAATATTGTTATAGGTGGGTTGGCTGGCGCAATGCCTCCATTATTAGGTTGGGTGTCAGAAACAAACCAAATGGCAGCAGCCCCTTGGTTACTTGTAATGATAATATTTACCTGGACTCCGCCACACTTTTGGGCGCTGGCTATAGCACGAAAAAGTGATTACGAACGCGCTAAAATCCCTATGTTACCGGTAACCCATGGAATCGACTTTTGTAAAACCTGCGTCGTTGCCTACTCTGTTTTACTCGCTGTTGTTTGCGTATTGCCTTATTTAATCGGTATGTCTGGAGTAATTTATTTAATAGGCGCATGTGTATTAAATGCAGTGTTTATATATAAGGCGGTCAAATTAAAAATTGCTGGAAATGATGAGACTGCAATGGGCTTATTTCGTTTTTCGATTATTCATTTAATGGTACTCTTTGTAATCTTATTTATAGATAAATGGCTCCCTTTATGAAGCAGTTATGGCTTGGATTAATTGTTGTTTTAGTTTTGTTTTTATCAGCATGTTCAAATGAAAATAGTCCACCAGATGTAGATGCATTAGTTTACGAAAATGCAAAGCCACTGTCTGATTTTACGTTAAACGATCAGCGCGGCGAATTAGTGACTAAGCAACAATTTTTAGGACAGTGGAATTTAGTATTTTTAGGCTACACAAGCTGCCCAGATATTTGTCCATTAACACTAGCTAAGTTAAATGCTGTTTATAAAAACTTACAGGCAGATTATCCGCTACAAGTTTGGTTTTTATCGGTTGATCCAAAACGCGATACACCAGCTAAACGAAAGCAATATATAGATTACTTTAACCCTGATTTTTTAGCTGTATCAGGGGAACATAAACACCTTTTTCCTGTTGTTCGAGAGCTTGGCTTAATTTACGCCATTAGCGATAGTAGTGAATCAGAATATGCAGTTGATCATAGTGCTTCGGTCGCTATGGTTGATCAAAATGGAGCCGTAAGAGCTATTTTTAAACCCGAATTTAAACAAGGTAGTGTGCCATTAATTAATGCGACGACTTTAACCGAAGAGTTTAAAAAAATAGCCGATTACTATAAAAACTAGTTTTTAACTTTTCATGTATTTTAAAGGAGCTTTATGCTCCTTTTTTTTGTTTTTCATTCCTGTTACAAAAATTAATTTAATTTTTTTAGGCCCTTTTATGGCATTTTTAATAACTAGGTCTAAGCTTTTGTTATGAAATAAATTGACAAGGAATGCACTTACTAAATGTTAAAACTTCCACGTGAACTTGTCATTATGCAAGCTGAAACACTGCATCAAGATTTACTAAAAGAACTCAATAGTAATAATGATATTTGTCTTGATATTAGCGATGTAATGTCTGCCGATACTGCCTCAATTCAACTTTTATGTGCTTTGCAAAAACATCTGCTTATCATTAAGCATAAAATAATTTGGGTAGGGGCGAGTGAAGCATTAACACATTCAATTGAGCAACTCGGTTTAAGTCATTACTTAATACTTGAAAGTAAAGGTTAGGAATTCATATGAAAAAAATTTTAGCGGTTGATGACTCAGCATCAATGCGTCAAATGGTAAGTTTTACTCTAAAAACAGCAGGGTTTGATGTAATTGAAGCAAAAGATGGAAGTGAAGCGTTAGCTATCGCTAAACAACAAGATTTTGATGTCGTAATTTCGGATGTAAACATGCCAATAATGGATGGTATTACGTTGATTAGAGAGCTGCGAGGCTTACCTAATTATAAATTTACACCATTACTTATGCTCACTACAGAGTCGGGCTTAGAAAAAAAAGTAGAAGGTAAAGCCGCTGGCGCAACAGGTTGGATAGTTAAACCGTTTAACCCAGAACAGCTATTAGCCGTTATTAAAAAGGTTATTCGCTAGCGAAGGAGTATTGTGTGAGTATAGATTTGAGTCAATTTTTTGAAGTTTTCTTTGAAGAGAGTTTTGAAGGCCTAGATACTATGGAGGCTGAGCTTTTAAACTTAGTGCCAGGTGAGGAAGACTTAGAAACTATCAACACTATTTTTAGAGCTGCTCACTCAATTAAAGGGGGAAGTGGTACTTTTGGTTTTAGTTCTGTTGCTGATTTTACCCATGTACTTGAAACACTATTAGACCAGATCCGCCAAGGAGAGCGAGAACTTAGCACTGAACACGTTAATTTATTACTCAAAGCAGTTGATTGCTTGCGAGGTTTACTTGCCGCGCTTCAAGCAGATCAAGCGTCTGATTTAACTGAAGCTAATGCTTTGCGGATGCAATTTGAACATGTGTTAGAGAAAAAAGACAACGTATTGGAGAGTAAGCCACAAAACGAAGCTGTGCTATCGACTAGCAACACATATCAAATTAACTTTAAGCCTCATCATCACTTATTTAAAACAGGAAATGAGCCGCTGTACATGATCAGTGAACTTGCTGAGTTAGGTGAATTAAAAACAACCGTTTTTTATGATTCAGTGCCTGATATTACGGAGTTAAGTTATGATGAATGTTTTTTACACTGGCGCTTTTTTTTAAATACAAGCCATGACGAAAAGGCGATAAAAGAAGTCTTTGAATGGGTAGAAGATGATGCAGATATTACAGTTGAATTATGTGTAAGATCATTTGATGATGAACAACCAGCTAGTATCTCAGATCATAACCATGATTTAGCTCTCTCAGATCAACCTGAAAAATTAGAAAAAATAACAACCTTACCCGCCAAATCAAAACCAAGTAGCAATAAAGATAAAAAAGTCGCTAGTGCGCCAGAGTCAACCTCAATCCGTGTTGGCATTGATAAGGTTGACTCATTAATAAACATGGTTGGTGAACTGGTAATTACTCAAGCTATGCTGAATCAGCTAAGTGAACAGGAAATAACATCAACTACGATTACGTCGTTGAAAGAGGGTTTAGCGCAACTTGCACACAATACACGTGACTTACAAGAAAACGTAATGCGTATTCGTATGTTACCAATTAATTTTGTATTTAGTCGCTTTCCTCGATTGGTACGCGACATAGCACAAAAGCTAAATAAGAAAGTCGAGCTTAAGTTGATTGGTGAGCAAACCGAACTTGATAAAACCGTAATGGAAAAAATTTCAGATCCTATGGTGCACTTGCTTAGAAACTCGCTTGATCATGGGTTAGAAACCGTAGATCAAAGAGTGCTTGCAGGAAAAAATCCAGTGGGAATTGTCACGTTAAATGCATTTCATCAAGGCGGTAATATTGTTATTGAGATAATGGATGATGGTCAAGGCCTTAATACCAAAAAAATTAAAGAAAAAGCAATCGCAAATGAGTTAATTACAGCCGATAGTAATTTAACGGACAATGAAATCAATGAACTAATTTTTATGCCTGGCTTCTCTACTATGGATGAAGTGAGTGAGCTATCGGGTCGAGGTGTAGGCATGGATGTTGTTAAGCGTAACATTCAATCTTTAAATGGTTCAGTTGAAGTAACATCGGCCCCTGGTATTGGTTCAACATTCACAATTCGATTACCGCTTACGCTAGCTATTTTAGATGGTCAGCTCGTTAAAGTCGCTCAACATACCTATATTATACCGCTCATTTCGATTGTTGAGTCATTACAAATTGATATCACAAAAGTAAGTCGAGTGGGTAAAGACCTTGATGTACTCAGACTTCGAGATGAATATATTCCTATTTTACGTCTATACGCTATTTTTAATCATCAAAATGCGATTGAGTCTTTAGATAAAACATTACTCGTAGTAGTTGAAACTGATAACCAAAAAGTAGGACTTTTAGTTGATGATTTATTGTCTCAGCAACAGGTTGTGATTAAAAGTTTAGAAGCTAACTATCACAAAGTTGATGGCGTATCGGGTGCCACTATTTTAGGAGATGGGCGCGTATCGCTGATTGTGGACATTAGTGGCTTAATAAAGCTCTCAGGTTTAAAAAAACCAGGCAGTCAAGAACTAACCATTGAAACGCAAGCCACTTTGGAGGCGTTATGAACTCAGAGCAAAGCCAGTTAAGTAACCAATTAAACCTTCAGCAGCAACAAGGAGTGAAGCAATTTTTAACTTTTATTATGGCTGATGAAGAGTACGGCGTTGATATTCTAACAGTACAAGAAATTCGTAGCTGGGAGGAAATTACAGTACTACCTAACGCACCTGAGTTTGTAAAAGGCGTAATTAACTTGCGGGGTACAATTGTGCCAATTATTGATTTACGTTTACGGTTTGGCTTACCAAGTACTGATTATGGATCATTGACAGTGGTTATTGTTATAAAAATAGAGTTTGAACAGGGCAGTAAAATTATAGGTATTGCAGTAGATGCAGTCTCAGATGTTTACAGTATTGTAGAGCAAGATGCTAAAGCTGTTCCTAGTTTATCTGAATCAAATAATTGTGAGTACGTTGCTGGGTTGGTCAATGTGGGCGATAAAATGGTGGCGTTGATCGACTTACAAAAAACAATGAATATTTAGTTTATAAAATAACTAAATAAAGTAATAAAAAATAAACTTAAAGGTGGTGATGGGCATGGGATGGTTTAGTAATCCAAAACAGTCAGAATCAAGTAATGATTTAATTGTAAGCGCATTAAATAAGTCATTAGCTGTGATTGAGTTTGAGCCAAGCGGAATAATAATTACCGCAAATGCTAACTTTCTTAGCGTAATGGAATACCAATTAGAAGACGTACAAGGACAACACCATTCTTTATTTGTAGATTATGATGATGCTAAAAGTAATGACTACAAAAATTTTTGGCAGCGTCTTCGCAATGGCGAGTTTATTTCCGATGAATTTAAGCGTTTTGCTAAAAGTGGTAAAGAGGTTTGGATTCAGGCTACTTACAATCCAATTATTAACTCTGAGGGCCAAGTACTCAAAGTCGTTAAACTTGCTACAGATATCACAGATCAAAAGTTGGTATCGGCAAATGCTGCCGGACAAATTAGTGCAATTAGTAAATCCCAAGCGGTTATCGAATTTAGTTTAGATGGCAGTATTATTAGCGCTAATGATAATTTTTTAAATGCTCTTGGTTATCAGCTTGATGAAATTAAAGGTCAGCATCATAGATTATTTGTCGCACCGGAATATGCAAATAGCAATGAATACAAAGAGTTTTGGACTAAACTTGGTCGAGGCGAGTTTGATTCAGGTGAGTATTTACGAATAGGAAAGCAAGGCCAAGAAATTTGGATACAAGCCTCTTATAACCCAATCTATGATATGAATGGTAAGCCTTTTAAGGTTATTAAGTACGCTACAAATATTACAGCGCAAAAAGAGCTTGAAAAAGCTTCTAGAAAGGCAGCCGATTTAGCTAATGCCCTAAAAGTTTGCCAGGCAAATGTAATGATTGCCGATGAAGAGCTTAATATTATTTTTGTGAACGATTGCGTTCAAAAAATGCTTAAAATACGAGAAAAAGAACTGCAAACAGTATTACCAAACTTTTCTGTAGATAATCTTATAGGTACCTGTGTTGATGACTTTCATAAGCACCCTGCGCACCAACGTGAGTTACTAAAAAATTTGGATAAACCACATAAAGCTGAATTACTTTTAGCAGGTGTTACTTTTACCTTAATAGCTTCACCTTGGATTAGTCAAGAAGGTAAAAAGTTAGGCACAATTGTGGAATGGGAAGATAGGACTGCTGAAGTTGCTATAGAAAAAGAAATTGCGACGCTCATTAGTGCAGCAGGTAAAGGCGATTTAGATACAAGAGTTATTGAAAATGGAAAAGAAGGATTTTTCTTACGTTTAGCTCAAGGGCTAAATAGTTTAGTTAAAATTGTTGATGATGCTGTCGCCGATACTGGAGATATGCTTGATGCTATGGCAAATGGTGATTTGTCAAAACGAATCGAGAAAGAATATAAAGGCTCATTTGATAAACTCAAACGTGATGCAAATACGACAGCAGATAAGCTCACCGAAGTTATAAATCGGATAAATTCATCGGCTACGTTAGTTGCAAGTGGCGCTGAAGAAATATCTCAAGGCAATGCTGATTTGAGTCAGCGAACAGAAGAGCAAGCCTCGTCACTTGAAGAAACAGCATCAAGCATGGAAGAGATGACCAGTACCGTTCGCCAAAATGCTGATAACGCTAAAGTAGCAAATGATTTGGCAGAAGAAACCTGTGAAAAAGCAATACAGGGTGGCGAAGTCGTTAACAGAGCTGTCACGAGTATGTCGGCGATTAATGAATCAAGCAAAAAAATTGCTGACATTATTGGGGTCATTGACGAAATAGCATTTCAGACCAATTTATTGGCGCTTAATGCTGCTGTAGAGGCCGCTAGAGCTGGTGAACAAGGGCGAGGCTTTGCGGTTGTTGCAGGGGAGGTTCGTAACTTAGCTCAGCGCTCAGCAGGCGCAGCTAAAGAAATTAAAGAATTAATAAGAGACAGTGTAGGTAAGGTCGCTGATGGTTCTCAATTAGTTAATGAATCAGGCGCTACACTGAAAGAAATTGTTGTTTCAGTACAACGAGTCACACAAATGATTTCTGATATTACAGAAGCATCCGAAGAGCAAAGCGCCGGTATTGAACAGGTAAATAAAGCTATTTCACAAATGGATGAAATGACTCAACAAAATGCTGCTTTAGTAGAGCAAGCCTCTGCCGCTGGTGAGTCTATGGCTGAGCAGGCAAATGAAATGCGTCGGTTACTCAACTTTTTCTCTTTAGGTCAGCAAGATACAGCGATGATTTCACCTACGATGCGAACGCCAGCGCCATCTCAAAGGCCACAGAATAATTATATTGGCAGTAAAACGCGAGGTGATAATTTTGTTGACTCGGCAGATGAATGGGAAGAGTTTTAACAACTCACCTTCTCGGCCTCGTTGTTATGTAATTACATTGAGGCATTGCTTGTTGGCTTGATTGAGAGTGAATAATGAAAGAGTTTTTATTTACCGACCGAGATTTTAAAGAGATTGCCGATCTTGTTTATAACGCATGCGGAATTGTACTAGGTGAACATAAACGAGAAATGGTTTATTCGCGTTTAGCAAGACGTATTAGAGAGCGAAACTTTGTTGATTTTAAATCATATTTAGCTTTCTTGAAAAAGAATAAAGATCAAGAATTCGATGCCTTCATTAATGCTATAACAACGAACTTAACATCTTTTTTTCGTGAAATTCATCATTTTGAATTTATTAAATCTGAACTTATACCTGTCCTTTTAAAAACAAATAAGCACAGTAAACGCGTGAGATTTTGGTCTGCTGGTTGCTCAACAGGGGAGGAGCCTTACAGTTTAGCAATGACATTAAATGCTGCATTTCCGAGTGATTGGGATGTGAAAATCTTAGCCACAGATTTAGATTCAAACGTGTTAGCAAAAGCGCAAAGTGGCATGTATACCGCTGCGAATGTTAATGGACTCAGTGAGCAGCAGCTCAAGCGTTGGTTTTTAAAAAGTAAGGATGGTGAGGCATATAAAGTAAAACCAAAATTGCAGGAATGTATAGCGTTTAAACGTTTAAACTTATTACAAGAGTGGCCAATGAAGGGCCCTTTTGATCTTATTTTATGTCGTAATGTAGTTATTTACTTTGATAAAGAAACGAAAGATCAGCTTTTTGAACGCTACGCTAATATATTGAGTGAGCAAGGGCATTTGTTCTTAGGTCACTCAGAAAGTATGGGTAAAGAGCATTCTCAATATAAAAACTTAGGTAAAACGATGTATCAAAAGGGCAGTAATGCACACGGAATTTAGAACAGTATTACCTAGCTTTGAGCATATTAAGCGGTATTGGGATTCAGGTCGGCAGAGCGTTGTTGCCAAAGTGCTCCCTGGTGAGTTTTATGTGTCGAAAAACAATGAACTTATTTCAACAGTACTCGGTTCATGTATTGCGGCTTGCGTTTATGACGAAGTACTAGGAATTGGTGGGATGAACCATTTTATGCTGCCAATTCAAAAAGGAGTGGAGCTTAATAATGCACATAGCTTAAGTTGTCGTTACGGTAACTGGGCTATGGAATATTTAATAAACGAAGTGCTAAAAAATGGAGCTTCACGTCGAAACTTAAAAATTAAGCTGTTTGGTGGGGGGAAAATTATTAGCGCGATGACTGATATCGGTTTGGGTAATATTAGTTTTGCTACCGCTTATGTTCAAGAGGAAGCCCTTAATTTAGTGGCGCATGATATGGGAGGCCCTTGGCCAAGGAAAATATTTTTTCATCCCCACACTGGTAAAGTTCATATGAAAAAGTTGAAAAACCTACATAACAATACCATTGAGAAGCGTGAAGTTCGTTATTTACAAAGCCTTAAAAAACAAGATGTAGTTACGGATATTGAACTGTTTTAGGTGTGTTTATGATTAAAGTACTCATAATAGATGACTCTCCTTTAATTAGGCGATTACTCACTGACGTTTTACAGCAAGCTGAAGATATTACAGTTGTAGGTAGTGCTGAAGATCCATATAAAGCACGAGAAATGATTAAACAACTTAACCCTGATGTACTTACATTGGATGTAGAGATGCCAAAAATGGACGGTATTAGTTTTTTAAAAAATCTAATGCGCCTAAGGCCAATGCCTGTAGTGATGATTTCTACATTAACACAAAAAGGTTCACCAATTACATTAGAGGCACTAGAGCTCGGTGCGATTGATTTTATAGCTAAACCAACGGCTAATATAAAAGATAAAATAAGCCAATATGCGTATTTAGTTCAGCAAAAGGTACGAGTAGCCGCTGGTGCAAGAGTTAGAAGTTATAAAAAAGCGTTACCATCGAGTGATCCTTTACCTATTAATGCTCAGTTTTTATTAAATAAAGTTATTGCTATAGGCGCATCAACTGGGGGCACTGAAGCGATAAAAGAAGTATTAATAAAAATGCCTATTAATTGCCCGCCGATTGTTATTACTCAACATATTCCCCCTGTATTTAGTACTTCGTTCGCTTTAAGGATGGATCGTACATGTATTATTAGTGTTAAAGAAGCAGAGCAGGGTGATAAGCTAGTCGCAGGTTGCGCTTATATTGCTCCTGGTGGTTTGCATTTAACCATTAAAAAATATGGTGGGCACCTATATTGTGAACTTGATGATAATGAGCCTGTAAATCGGCATAAACCAGCAGTGGATGTATTGTTTAATTCATTAGTAGAAATTAACGCTAAGAATGTTGTGGCAGCGTTGTTAACCGGAATGGGGAGTGATGGCGCAAAAGGATTGCTCGCTTTAAGGGAAGGTGGCGCGTACACACTAGCTCAAGACGAATTTTCGTCTGTGGTTTGGGGAATGCCAAAAGCTGCAGTGGAGTTAAACGCAGCAAACGAAGTTGTTGCGTTGGATAAGGTAACTGAGCGGCTATTGAATCAGGCTGTTAAAGTTTAATTATTTTCAATAACCCACGGCTGTGAGAACCAATAATAGTCACTCGGGTTTTTAATCGAAGGCGCAGTACAATTAAAGCGAGAACGGCCATTATTTAGCTCTTTTGGAGAAGTGACTTCAACCGTATTTTCACTTATCCAATTTAAGCTTGCTTGGCCAACATTTGAGACATAGCAGGCAAACTGTGTTTTATGAAAATCTCCCATTTCAAACTCTATGGTTAGTGTTGGTGGGTTTTGTGTTGTCACGCTATCTTGATACGTTAACTTTGTAATATTAAAAGCATGAGAATTTAGTTTTGTGATTAACGTATCTAGTTTACTGTAAAACCCAGAAGCTGGGAAACGCGGCAAGCGACTGAAGTTTGAGTTTTTATTCACCGCCCCAGAGTGTTGACCAATACCTATAAAGCCAAGATCAGTCACAAGAGCTTGTAATTCGTTATTAAATTCACCATACGGGTAGGCTAAATATTTGTAGTCTTGGCCAACCTCTTCTTTTATACGTTGTTGTGAATACAAAATATCTTGTTTGATACGTATTTTCCACTGGGCATCCGTTTCATTATCAAGTTTAATATGCAAATAATCATGTTGAGCACTGTGGTTGCTTATAAGCGCGCCCTTTTTGCTAAGCTCTTTGAGTTTATCCCAGCCCATTACATAACTTTGGCCTTCATCAATTAATTTTGGATTTACAAAAATAGTATATGGATAATTAAATTTCTCTAAAATTGGCGCTGCTTCGTCGTAATTGTTGTTGTAACCGTCATCAAAAGTGATTGCGATGGTTTTCTCAGGTAATGTTTTACCTTGCTGAAGTGCATTTATTAGTTCATTAAGAGGAATAACGTTAAAGTTATGCTCTTTTAAATAGCTTAAATGTTTAGTGAATGTATTCGCGCTAACACTCGTTACGGCAGGAAGGCTTTCACTAACATGATGGTATTGTAAAATAACAGCAGCTTGAACGCGTAGAGATACACTAATGAGAGAAAATAATACTAAATGAAACAATTTCTTATACATAATAAAGCACACCATAAAAGCTTGTTGTTGTTAGCCGGTCCGATGATACTATCAAATATCACAGTACCACTGTTAGGAATTGTTGATACTGCTGTCATTGGGCACTTAGGGAGCGCTCACTATTTAGCGGGTATTGCGCTTGGTTCTGCTGTTATTTCTATTTTATTTTGGCTAGCGGGATTTTTAAGAATGAGTACGACTGGCATGGTCGCTCAGGCTTACGGAGAAAATGATTTAACTCAATTAGCCGCCTTACTTAAACGTAGCTTATTACTTGCAAGTCTTGTTGCTGTACTACTTATCGCTTTATCTCCTTTGATAAAACATGCTATTGCATTTTTATCTGCTGCTAATAGCGATGTACTCGCACAAGCATATCAGTATTTTAGTATCCGCATTTTTAGTGCTCCAGCAGCATTGTGTAATTTAGTGTTACTGGGTTGGATGCTTGGTGTACATTACGGGCGAGGGCCATTTTATTTATTATTAGTAACAAACATAGTCAATATAGTACTCGATATTTACTTTGTTGTTTACCTTGATTGGGCGGTTGCTGGTGCTGCATGGGCGTCACTTATTGCTGACTATACCGCACTAATTTTTGCACTTTTTTTAGTGGTTAAACTAGCTAAAAAACAAGATATTGAGCTAAATGTACCGAATTGGTTGAGTATTAGCAAAATGGCTGAATTATTGAGTTTGAATCGCGATATTTTTATTCGCTCTTTAATACTGCAATTATGTTTTAGCTTTATGACATTTTATGGTGCACGTATTGGCGAAACGACACTCGCTGCTAACGCCGTGCTACTTAACTTTTTAATGTTAGTTAGTTTTGCTTTAGATGGTATTGCATATGCTAGTGAGGCAAAAGTAGGGCAAGCAAAAGGCCAAAAAAGTGTAAGTAATATCGAGTTATGGGTAAAAATCAGTGTATTTTGGGGAATGATGTTTGGATTGTTGTATAGCCTGTTTTTTGCCGTTTTTGGTGCTCAAATTATTATGCTTTTAACCAATGTGCCAGAGGTTATTAATGAGGCGACGCTTTATTTGCCTTGGGTTATTGCACTTCCATTACTTGCTATGAGTTGTTTTTTATTTGATGGTGTTTTTGTGGGTTTAACACGTGCAAAAGATATGCGTAATAGTATGCTTTTTTCGGCTACAGTTGGATTTTTTGGGGTGTTTTGGATATTTAACGAATTACAAAATAATGGACTATGGTTAGCTATGAGCTGTTTTATGTTAATGCGGGGCGTGACTTTGATTATTAAATACCAAAGGCTTAAAGAAAATAACAAGCTATTAGATTAAGTGCGATGATTATTTATTTCCATAAATCGGGATCGTGATTTTTTGGGCCAATGCCTTTAATGACTTGTGAAAAGCGGTTAGCAAAAATCCCGCAATAACCCCAAGCTGCAAAAAACAGTGCAGGGACTAAAATTGCAACGCCAATTATTTGCAAACTGTAATGAGTGTAATACCCAAGGGAGATGAATACCACGGCTAGCACAAATAGTGCTAAGCCGCGAAAAAAGCGCTTTAAGCTAAGTTTAGGGTTACTCCCTAAACGATAGATTAGTGGCTTTAGCATTTATAATAATTAATAGTAAGAGTGATCGCCCGCTTCGTGCTCTGTGATATCAGCAACACCGGTGATTTCTTCAAATTTAGCGATCATTTCTTTCTCGATGCCTTCTTTTAGCGTTACATCGATCATAGAGCAACCATTACAACCACCACCAAACTGAAGTATAGCAATGCCTGCAGCTGTTATTTCTACTAGACTTACTTGGCCGCCATGGTTTGCTAGTTGCGGGTTTACTTCAGTTTCAAGCATGTGCTGCACGCGTTCATTTAATGATGCATCATCACCAATTTTACGAGCTTTAGCATTCGGCGCTTTTAGCGTTAATTGAGTGCCCATTTTGTCAGTAACAAAATCGATCTCGGCTTCTTCTAAAAATGGCGCACTTTCTGCATCTACAACAGCATCAAAACCATTGAAATTTAGACGAATATCGCTGGCTTCAACAGCGTCTTCTGGACAATAAGACACACCACATTCCGCTTGTGATGAACCAGGGTTTACAACAAAAACACGAATATTGGTTTGTTGTGATTGATCTGCTAATAGTTTAGCAAAATGCGCTTGCGCTGTTTCGGAAATAGAAATCATAAAAACGGCTTTATACCTGACTAAATTACTCGGATACTGCATATCATACTCCGCTCATCGTGTTGCGGCTAGTGTTGAGCGTAAAAAGTTGGCATCTATTTTAAGCAATGGTAGCGTGCAATTAACAAACATTTTTAGAGTGATTTATATGCGGTTCATGTTAACAATAATGGTGGTAATACTGAGTTTTTCAAGTATGGCAAAGCCACTATCTTATTATTTTGAGCAAGATGTTCAATTTGACCCTACCATTCCCACCCCTGAAGCAGTGCTAGGTTATCAAGTGGGGGAGTGGCATGTAAGACACGATCAGTTAGTACGCTATATGGAAGTACTTGCGAAAAAAAGTGACCGCATAAACTTTGAAATTATTGGCCGTACACATGAGCAACGCCCGCTTGTGATGCTAACAATTACTGCCGCCAACAAGTTGCCAAACATAGAGCAAACTCGCCAAGCTCATTTGGCGCGTTTAAGTAACAACAGTGACAAAACTAAAGACCAACCTGCTGTTGTCTGGATGGGTTATAGTGTACACGGCAATGAATCATCGGGCAGCAACGCTTCATTATTGGTAGCCTATTATTTAGCAGCTGCTCAAGGTGCTGAAATAGATGAGCTATTAAATAACACAGTTATTTTACTCGACCCTTCACTTAATCCTGATGGGCTTGCTCGTTTTGCTAATTGGGCCAACAGTAACCGAGGTATGAACTTATCGTCTGATCCTAAGACCCGTGAACATGTTGAAAATTGGCCAAGTAGCCGTACTAACCATTATTGGTTTGATTTAAATCGTGACTGGTTATTACTACAACACCCTGAATCGCGCGCGCGAATTGCCAAATTTCATCAGTGGAAACCAAATATTTTAACTGACTTTCATGAAATGGGGCCAAATAGCAGTTACTTTTTTCAGCCAGGTATCCCAAGTCGTAAACACCCAATAACACCAGATGAAAATGTAACTTTAACGAAAGCGATTGCTAACTATCATGCAAAAACGTTAGATGAAAATAACGCACTTTATTTTACAGAAGAAAGTTTTGACGATTTTTATTACGGAAAAGGCTCGACCTACCCGGATGTAAATGGTGGTGTGGGTATTTTATTTGAACAAGCCAGTTCTCGTGGGCATATTCAAGAAACTATAAACGGACCTTTAAGCTTTGCATTTACTATTAAAAATCAGCTATTAACGAGCTTATCAACCTTTAAAGCAGCCATTGATAATCGCCAGGCGTTACTAGATTACCAAGCGAAGTTTTATAATCAGGCAGCTGATTTAGCCAGTGACGAGAGCTTTGAAGGTTATGTTGTTGAAGGCGCGAGCGACAACACCCGTACCAAGCACTTTTTAGAATTACTAAAACAGCATCAAATTAACGCTTACCCACTTACTAAACCATTAAAAGCAAATGGAAAAAGTTTTAGTACTCATAGTTATTTTGTGCCATTAGCGCAGCCGCAATACCGTTTAGTAAAAGCTATTTTTAGTGAGCAAAAAAACTTTGCTGATAATACATTCTATGATGTTTCGGGTTGGACTCTAGCGCATGCTTTTAATTTACCGTTTGCAAAAGTTAAAAGCAATTGGGGCTTAGATGTTGCAGATACTGCTTGGAATAAAGCGGTAAAAACATCTTTTTCCGATTTAAAAAATGGTTATGCCTTTGGTTTTGCATGGGACGATTATTTAGCCCCTAAAATGCTCAATACTTTACTTAAACAAGGTATTAAAGCACGCGTTGCATTGAGCTCATTAACTGCTAAATCAACATCGGGGGAGGTAAACTTCGAACCAGGTAGTATTATTATTCCAGCAGGCCTACAAACAAATATCGATTGGGTTGCCCAGCTTAGTAAAGCACAAAGTGAATTTGGTATTGCAATTAAACCAATTACATCAGGTTTAACAAGTAAAGGCGCTGATTTAGGTTCACGATCAATGGCCGTTGTTAGTGCGCCAAAGGTACTGCTTATTGGTGGGCAGGGCGCGAGCCAGTACGAAGTAGGCGAAGTGTGGTATTACCTAGATCGCTTTGTTGGCGCAGCGCCAACAATTGTTGAAATGAACCGCTTTAGCTCACTTGAGCTAAGTGATTACAGCCATATTGTACTTGCTCATGGCAATTACAATAGCTTATCTGACACTGATAAAGTGGCAATTAAAAGCTGGGTAAGAAAAGGTGGTGTTATTTGGGGTCACAAAGGCGGCGCTAAATTTTTAGTTGATCAGCAAATTCTTAAAGCAAGTTATCTATCACGACAAGATGTAGCGAGCGCATTTAATACGACAGGTTTAAGTTATGGCGACAAAGATCATTTAGCTGGACGTCAGCGCATTGCAGGTGCCATTTTTAATACCAATGTAGATTTAACTCACCCACTTAGTTTTTCACTTAATCGTAATACATTACCGGTATTTAAAAACAGCACATGGTTACTTGAAGCTTCCGATGCGCCGTTCGTAAATGTACTTACCTACACTAAAAAACCATTATTGGCAGGTTTTACTGATGCCGTTAATGTTGAGCAAGTTGCTGGTGGTGCTGGCTTAATTGCGCACTCATACGGACGAGGCACTGTGATTGGTATGACCGACGATCCTGTATTTAGAGGTTACTGGTATGGTACAAGCCGTTTACTTAGTAACGCTTTATTTTTTGGTCATACCTTTAGAGTGAATGGTGGGTAAAATTATTTTGTACTTTAAAACAGGCTGTTAAGACCTGTTTTAAAGTACGCGCTTTTTAATATGACATTTGCATGAATTTACAATGCAGGCGCATTTTAGTTAGTCATTTTAATTTACTATCTACCCTCTTTTAAAAGCATTATCGCTATAGGTTTAATTATGGTTTCCAGAAGACAGTTTCTTTTAAGTGCAGGTACGCTCGCATTTATTGGCCTTTCTAAAAGCGCATTTGGTAAAGTTACTTTAGCTAACTTAGCAGATAGCGTATATGCATACGGTGGTTTAATTCCTGATACAAAAAAACTACTCGATTTACCTGCTGGTTTTAGCTACAAGGTTATTTCCCAATTGGGCGATACTATGGATGATGGTTTAAATGTACCGGATAAAGCCGACGGCATGGGCTGTATTGCACTTGACGGCGACACTGTAGCGTTAGTTCGTAACCATGAACTTTCACCCAAAAATATTAAGCACGCAGCAACGAGCATTAAGTTGCATAAAACGCCTTTAGCTTACGATATATTTGATGATGGCGTAGCGCTCCCAGGTGGTACAAGTCACATAATTTACAACATTAAAGAGCATAAAAAAGAACAAGAATTTCTATCGCTCTGCGGAACAATAAGAAATTGCTCTGGTGGTATTACACCATGGGGAAGCTGGCTTACCTGTGAAGAAACCGTGGCTAATCAGGCTGATGGATTAGGTAAATCTCACGGCTATATATTCGAAATACCCGCTACTGCAAAAGGTTTGGTAAAACCAGAACCACTTGTTGCAATGGGACGATTTAACCATGAAGCAGCTGCAATAGATCCACGCACAGGCATTGTTTATCTTACTGAAGACAGAGGGGATAGCTTATTTTATCGTTTTATTCCTAATGAATACGGCAAGCTTAAAAACGGCGGCAAGTTGCAAGCGATGGCTATAAAGAGTACTCCACAGTTTGATACTCGAAATTGGAGTGAAGCAATAATGCCTCTACATACCAGTTTTGATGTTGAGTGGGTTGATTTAGATGAGCCACAAAGTCCTAAAGATGATTTAAGAGTACGTGGACATAAGCAAGGTGCTGCACTTTTTGCTCGAGGTGAAGGTGTGCATTGGGGTAATAAAGAGCTTTATTTTTGCTGCACTAATGGCGGTAAAAAACAACTTGGGCAAGTTATGAAATACCAACCCTCAGAGTTTGAAGGCAAAGAGAATGAAAGCTCATCACCAGGGACAATGCAATTATTTGTAGAAAGTGAAGATAAATCGTTGTTTAATTTTGGTGATAATTTAACGGTTGCACCTAATGGGCACTTAATCGTATGTGAAGATCAGTATACCGACGTAGTAGACAACCATTTACGTGGTGTAACACCTAGCGGAGATGTGTATACCTTTGCTCGCTTAACCGCGCAAACAGAGCTTGCTGGCGCGTGCTTTTCACCTGATGGTAACACGCTATTTGTAAACGTATATTCACCCACTAAAACACTTGCTATTACAGGCCCGTGGGATAGCTTTAAAGTATAAAAGATTGACCCTGTTGAGAGGTTTTTTAACAGGGTCTATATGCGAAGTAGATAAAAAGTAAATTAATATATCGACACAAATGTAAGTAACGTTATATTATATCTATTATGCCGAGGCTTACATTAGATTCACTTAGAAACCAAACAACACCACTAAAATATATATTAGTGTTTGTTGTGCTATCCAGTGTTTTTTCTGCTTGGCACGACACTTCTCACGTATTAAAAACGGGTCAAGAATGTGAGCTATGCTCAAGCTCTCTTGATTTAGACGATTCCATACCCGGCAAAGTAACTCTTTTTGAGTCAGACGTTCATTCTTTTTCTTCAGTAAAATTAAATAGTCAGCATTTTTACAGTGTATTTGTTGCAATCACAGGTAACAAAGACCCACCCGTCGTTTTTTAAAGCTAACCAGTTAAATGTATTTCAAACGCTCGTTATTTAATGATAACGAGTAAGTTTTATTGTGTATTTTTAGAGATAACGACATGAAAAATAATTATTCGCCTTTAGTGATTGCCTTATTAACAGCAATGAGTAGCACGGCATATGCAGCTGACAAAAACATCCAAAAAGATGAAACAGATATAGAAAGAGTGCTAATTACGGCTTCTCCGCTAAAGCGCACCGTGCTTGAATCAAGTACACCTGTAACCATTTTGAGTGGTGAAGCGCTAGATCAAAACCAAGCTGCAACGTTAGGTGATACTTTAAAGAATGTACCTGGAGTACATAGCTCTTACTTTGGTCCTGTTGCAAGTAGCCCCATTATTCGTGGCCTAGATGGACCGCGAATTAAGGTTGTGCAAAATGGTTTAGGTGCGTCTGATGCATCGCGCGTAGGGCCGGATCATCAAGTATCAACTGAAACATCTACCGCCACTCAAATTGAGGTACTAAGAGGCCCAGCTACGCTTTTATACGGAAGCGGTGCTATTGGCGGAGTGGTAAATGTGGTTGATAACCGCTTACCCATACAAAGGCAGGAAGGCGTAAGTGGTGAAGTATTTGCACAATACGATAATGTTGCTGATGCTAAAACACTTTCAACAGATTTAAATGCAGGTTCAGGTGATTTCGCTTTCCATATTGATGGATATACCCGAAAAACCGATGATTATAAAATCCCAGTGCCGGCAAATATAGATGAAGAGGGCGGTAGCACAACTCTTGCAAACTCAGACATTGATGCCAGTGGTTATAATCTAGGTGCGGGTTGGATAACCGATGATACACGTGTTGCGTTTTCGTATGGACATATGGACTCTGAGTACGGTTTACCGGGCGAAGAAGGCGTGTTTATAAAGTTAGACCAAGATCGCTATCAAGGCGTAGTTGACTGGAATAATTTAGATGGCTTTATTCAAGCCGTACATTGGCAAAATGCGTATACAGACTATGAACACTCAGAAATTGAAGGTGAAGAAATTGGCACTACGTTTAAAAACGAAAGTATAGAGTCTAGATTATGGGCTGAACATGCACCTGTATATGGCTGGAAGGGGGTTGCTGGTTTACATTATAATAAAAGTGATTTTGAAGCGATAGGTGAGGAAGCATTTACTCCTCCCACTAAAACAGACAGTATTGCTGCTTTTTTAATGGAAGAAAAAAAAGTAGGCCCACTTTTATGGCAACTTGGTACTCGTTTTGAGCAATCAACGCATAATGTAAATAATGACTTTTTTACTGAGCTAAGTGCATCAAATGATATTTCGTTCGAAAATAAAGATTACACAGCCGTATCAGGCTCTGCTGGAGTGGTTTGGAGTATTGACGATAAACACTCACTTGCTTTTAATTATGCCTATTCACAACGTGCACCATCAGCTTCAGAAATATATGCATATGGTCCTCATATTGGATCGGGTACTTATGAAATAGGCGGTGGGTTTGAGCTTAACGACGACAACGGCCAATATAATGTTGTGCAAACTGGTGAAAGCATGGACAAAGAGGTCTCAAATAATTTAGACATTACTTATCGTTACAATGCAGATACATGGAATGCCAGCGTTAGTGTGTTTAATAATGAGGTTAATAATTATATTTTTGAAGATTTTACAGATTTAGTTATTAGCGATGGATCCTTTATTTCATCGACAGACTATGAAAGCCAGGTTGCTATATCAGGAGAGCCGGATGAAGAAAGTGACGGCTTGCCAGTGGTGTTATTTTCACAGCAAAATGCGCGCTTATATGGTTACGAAGCACAAGTTGATTGGCATTTAAATGATGATTGGCGCTTAGAAGTTTTTACCGATTATACACGCGCTAAATTAGATGCAGGCGGTAATGTACCAAGAATACCACCAATGAGATTTGGATCATCTGTGCACTACGAGTATGGAAATTGGCATACTGAAGTAGAAGTTATCCGTAACAGTAAGCAAGATAAAATAGCCGAAAATGAAACTAATACAGATGGTTATACTATGCTTTCTGCTTCAGCTAATTATTATCTTGATTTAGGCGATGTTGATATGACTATTTATATTAAAGGCGAGAATTTAGCTGATAAAGAAGGGCGGGTGCATTCTTCATATTTAAAAGATGAAGCACCTTTACCTGGTCGTTCAGTTAGCTTGGGTGTAAGAGCTCGCTTTTAATCGTTAATAACTAACCATTAAAATCACTAAAGCAAGTGAGTCGCTATAAAGGGTGATACTCACTTGCTTTAAATAGGTGTTAAACAGGTTACAAAAGCCCATACTTGTTTAGCGCCAGCTTGTTTTAATGTATGAGTCGCTGCATTTAATGTAGCGCCCGTTGTCATTACATCATCAACAATAGCGACGGCTTTACCGCGCATATCCTGTGTACAAATAAAGGCATTTTTTAAATTTTTCATACGCTTTGCTTTTGATAGTTTTGACTGAGCCTGTGTTTTTTTGTCGCGAATAAGTACGTTACTCAATGGTAAGTAATTAGTTAAACATGGATACCATACTTGGCTAACTTGATTAAATCCACGGTCAAAAAAACGATTTTTATGCAGTGGTAAAATAACAAAAGCATCAGGTAAGTTTTGGCTCTGAGCAAACAGTTGTACAAGCTGTTTTTTAATGACTTGCTGCAATGCCTTTTTATAATGAATTTGGTTATTAAATTTAAGTTGCTTAAGCCAGTGCTCAAATGGAGGTTGATAAAATGCGCATGCAAATAACATATCAAACTCACAATTGGGAAACATTTCAACAATATCGGGGCGATGAAGTAAATTGGTATGCTCGTTTAAATTAAACAATGGCAAGTCTTCTAAACAATGTTCACACAGTCCTAATGATGCGTTAATAATACACTGGCACTGAACGCAGTAAGCAGGAAATAACCAGTTAAAAATGACTTTATTCATTGATTTGAACCGTACATTGCAATCATCTCTTTAATCGTTATTATGAGCTTAAGTTTGGTTAAGATTATGCAAATATGCAAAACGAATTAGTGTTATTACATGGTTGGGGAATGAATCAGGGGGTATGGCAGTTGGTTCAGCCAGAGCTTGAATTTTTATATTCAGGGAATGTACGCAGCCTTGACTTACCTGGGTTTGGTAATAGTATTGCTTGCCCAAGCCCTTATACACTCCATGATGCAGCCGCACTTTTGAGTGAACAACTACAACCACAATCAATTTTAATGGGCTGGTCATTAGGAGGCTTATTTGCACTGTATATTGCTAAGCATTGGCCTGAAAAAGTGTCAAAAATAATATTGGTTGCATCAACGCCATTTTTTGCAGAGCAAATAGATTGGCCTGGTATTAATTCCAAAGTATTAGAACAATTTAAAGACCAACTAGTTAATCATAGAGAAAAAACGATAGAGCGATTTTTAGCAATTCAAGCGATGGGAAGTGAGTCGGCAAGGGATGATATAAAGCAACTTAAACTATTACTAAATCAGTACAGCGCACCAAATACTGAAGCGCTTATGGCAGGTTTGGATATTTTAAAAAACGAAGACTTGCGTGAGTTATTTACTCGTTGCCCGGTCTCTATTAAAGGTATATTCGGGCGTTTAGATGCACTTGTACCTTATAAAGTGATTGCGGAAATATCAGCACTAAATACTGAGTTTGAATATGAAGTGCTTGATAAAGCATCGCACGCCCCATTTATTTCTCATAAGAGAGAGTTTTTATCTGTCGTTAAATCAATGCTTTAAAATTGAGCTGAAAATAGCGCAGTTTAAAGCTTTATTTTGTGCATAACCTGAGCGATAATTAAGCAATGTTAATTTGGTGGAGGTTTTAATATGCCAATCGGATCTGTATTTAATAACGGTGTTGAAGGATTTAATCGTGCTAGCCAAGGTATCGAAAAGGCCAGTGCTGAGATTAATCGTGCCAATATTGAACAGCAAGACGACGCGCAGTTAGCGCAGCAACGTCAGCTTACGGCAGCACGCCCTGAAGAAGCTATTACTGCACCTGTAGCACAACCTGCCCGTGTTGATGAAGCGCTTGTTAACTTAAAAGTTGAAGAGTTTAATGCCAAGGCAAATACGCAATCAATTCAAACGGCCGATGATGTACTTGGCACGTTAATCGATATTAAAGTTTAGTATTATGAATATTGTCACGCCATTTCCATCTATCAATATAAACACTGCAAATGTTTATACGGAAACTGCACGACGTGACAACCAACTACGCGAAGTCATTCCTGCACCAGCATCAAGTAGCGCAAGTAATACCGAAACTAAAGCCCAAAGTGACGCTGAAAAAGCGAAGTTGCCAGGTGGAAGTGATAGCGTAACATATGATGCAACGGGAAAAACAACAGACGAAAAATCAGTTCAACAACGCGATGAAAACTCAGAAAACCCTGAAGGCTCTGAACAAGAAAACGAAGCAAGTGAGCAACAAGAATTAGAGCAAGAAGAGCTGCAATTAGAGCAAGAAGAGCTGCAATTAGAGCAAGAACAGCTACAAATTAAAGAGCTCAAGGCTCGAGATACCGAAGTCAGAATACACGAACAAGCGCATGCCTCTGTAGGTGGACAACATGCAGGTTCGCCAAGTTATGAATATCAACGCGGGCCCGATGGTACTAATTACGCAGTTGGCGGAGAAGTACAAATTGATGTATCAGAAATACCCGGCGACCCACAAGCGACGATTGATAAAATGCAAACGGTGCGCGCTGCTGCATTAGCTCCTGCTGAGCCTTCGGGAGCTGATCGCTCTATTGCTGCAGATGCTACGCAAAAGCTAGCAGCGGCTCAGGCTGAGCTTGCACAACCTGAAAAAGAAGATGACGAAGACGCAAAAAGTAAACTTGAAGCTTCATTCTCTAGCGATGAAAGCAGCGATACAAAAACAGCTAAAAGTGACGAGCAAACACGTGATGCCAATGTTGAGGCACGTGCAGGGCGTATTGCTAACTTTTATCAAATGGCGACATCGCCAGCGAACCAAAGTAGTTTTTCAGCGTTAAGTTAATAATCTAGCAAAACATAACCACAAAAAAACCGCTTACGCGGTTTTTTTCGTTTTAGTTTAGGGCGTGTTGACCTTTGTGGATTGAAATTTGTTCGATCTAGGGGCTATTTAATCGCGGCGCGAGGTTTGTAACCTAGCGGGCTAAGTAAAAACCGAGCAACAAAGAGTTAATCGTCCCTAGAAAGAACCCAAAGGGCAGCGCATGTTTGGCATTTATGCTGCGTTATCGCCTATTTATGGGGAGTAACCACACGACATAGGCTCTGCCTTGCCCAAATACCAAACATACTGCTGCAAATTCAACCACGAAAGGTCAACACGCCCGAGTTGTACAACTATTATTTTTTCACTTTAGCATTAGCGAACGCATCGGCAAATGCATTACCCATTAACGCATTACCGTTGTCACGTTTAGGCTTTGCAGCACGAGGTTGCGAATTATTAGCACGTGCTTGTGGCTTTTGCGTAGCTGGAGCTGCTGACTTATTACTTGTGTCAATGTCGTCATCTAAGCGCATAGTAAAGCTTATACGTTTACGCGCTGCATCGACTTCTACGACTTTCACTTTTACAATATCACCAGCTTTAACAACTTCGCGCGGATCTGATATGAATTTATTAGTAATCGCGGAAATATGTACTAAACCATCTTGGTGAACACCTACATCAACAAACGCACCAAAATTAGCAACGTTTGAAACCACGCCTTCTAAAATCATACCTGGTTTTAAATCACTAATTTTTTCAACACCGGCTTTAAACTCAGCTGTTTTAAATTCAGGACGAGGATCTCGACCTGGTTTATCAAGCTCAGTAATAATGTCGGTAACGGTTGGTAAGCCAAACTTTTCGTCAGTGTAATCATTAGCAGCAAGTTTAGTTAAAAAGTCGCTGTTACCGATTAGGTTACTGACATCGACGCTATTGCGTTCACAAATACGTTTAACAACAGGATAAGCTTCAGGGTGAACTGATGAGTTATCTAGCGGATCGCTACCATTGTTAATACGTAAAAAACCAGCCGCTTGTTCAAATGCTTTTGGCCCTAAACGCTCAACTTTTTTAAGCTCACTACGTTTAGTAAATGTGCCGTTAGCATCGCGATAATTAACGATATTTTGCGCTAATGTTTTGTTCAAACCAGATACGCGTGTAAGTAGCGGTACCGATGCCATGTTTAAATCTACGCCTACTGAGTTTACACAGTCTTCAACAACGGAGATAAGGCTTTGGCCTAATTGGCTTTGCGATACATCGTGTTGGTATTGGCCAACACCAATTGATTTTGGCTCAATTTTAACAAGTTCAGCAAGAGGATCTTGTAGGCGGCGCGCAATAGAAACAGCGCCTCGTATAGAAACATCTAAATCTGGAAATTCATTAGCTGCAAATTCAGAAGCTGAGTAAACCGATGCACCCGCTTCGCTAACCATAATTTTACTAAGTTTAAGTTCGCTGTTTGCTTTGATAAGTTCAGCAACTAACTTATCTGACTCGCGTGATGCAGTACCGTTACCAATCGCAATTAGCTCAACTTTATGCTGACGACAAAGTTGCTCTAACGTACGCAACGATTTATCCCAATGATTTTGTGGAGCATGAGGGAAAATAGTTTGTGTAGCTAGTAATTTACCTGTGCTATCAACAACGGCAATCTTACAGCCTGTACGTAAACCAGGATCGAGGCCAAGTGTAGTGCGAGGGCCTGCAGGTGCAGCCATTAATAAATCTTTTAAGTTTTTAGCAAATACGTCGATTGCACCAGCTTCTGCTTTTTCGCGCATGGCTGCAAAAAATTCGTTTTCTAAATGCAGCCCTAATTTAATTTTCCACGCCCATTGCACAACGTTTAATAACCAAGGACTTGCCGCTTTATATTTAATATCTAAACGGTAATGCTCAGCAATCATGTTGGCACAAAGTTGCGCTGAATTTTCAGCACTAGGCTCAGGGTTAACATTTAACTGAAGTACACCTTCATTTCGAGCTCTCAGCATTGCAAGTGCGCGATGCGAAGGTACTTTTTTTAGAAGCTCTTGGTGTTCAAAGTAATCACGGTATTTAGTGCCAGCTTGTTCTTGGCCTTTAATAACGGTACTTTGAATTGCGCCATTTTGGCTAATGTGGCTTCTAAATTTAGCAAGTAGTTTTGCGTCTTCAGCAAAGCGCTCCATTAAAATAAACTTAGCACCTTCAAGCACTGCCTTTATATCAGCAAAGCCTTTTTCGATATTTATAAATTGTTCAGCTTGTTGTTCAGGATCAAGGTTAGCATTTTTAAACAGTGCATCAGCAAGTGGCTCTAATCCGGCCTCAATTGCTATTTGGCCTTTAGTACGGCGCTTCGCTTTATACGGGAGATATAAATCTTCAAGTTCAGTTTTGCTTTGCGCAGTACTAATATCTGCCTTTAACTCTGCTGTTAATTTATTTTGAGATTCGATGGTTGATAAAATAAAGCTGCGGCGTTCTTCTAGTTCACGTAAATATGATAAACGCTGTTCTAAAAGGCGTAATTGGGTGTCATCTAAGCCACCGGTTACTTCCTTTCTATAACGAGCAATAAAAGGCACAGTTGCACCTTCATCAAGTAACTTTGTTGCAGCAACAACTTGCTGTTGTTGTGCATTTAGCTCACCGGCTAAACGTGCAGAGATATCGCTCATGCAAAAACCTTTTTAAACAAAAATAAGACCAGTTAGTAAGTTAACTGATACGACTAATTGCTTGAATAATATCACACGAGGTTGTAATAAAAAGCTCTTAAAGCAAGCTATTTTCCTTGCTTTAAGATGGTTGGCTTGATTGGGTAATTATAGCGTTAAAAGAGCCCCTAGTGAGGGTGCTCTATGTTTTCTAATACTTCACTGAATGAATTAGCTATGGGGGTAATATGCAGAGGGATATGTAGCGCTTTAGTAATTTGACGTGCTGAGATTAAACCGCAAATTTCATTGTCAGTTGTAGTCACTAATAAAAACATCACCCCTTGATGCTCCATTGTTTGCAACGCATCACCAATACATGCGTAGCTTAAGCTTTGCATACTTACACTCATTAACTGACTTATTGGTGTCATTATGTGGCGTAAGCTAACTTCATTACGCGGTGTATTTAAACGCTGGGCAATAATCGTGATTTTTGAGCTTTGTAAATCAGCACTTGAAACTATTCCAATTAATTTTTGGTTGTCGTCCGTTACTAAGACAAAATCAGATTGTTGAGCGCTAATCTGTTTTAGTGCTGCTTCAATTGTTGTTTCATACTGGGCGCGGACAGGTGTTTTTTGAGTGAAATTATTTACCACTTTTAATGCCGGAGAGGCTAAATCAATTAATGGTTGGTCATCTGCAAATGTGCTTGCAATAACGCCGTGAGAAATGCTTTGAGTACGTAATTCTTTAAAGTTAGACATAGTAGTCACCTTAGTCGTTATAAAATTTAATTAAGTTGTAAAATAATGAATTAAATTAAATAGCTAGGTGGTCCGCGTTGGTACGCAGTGCTAAAAGGTCTGTTTAGATTGGTGCTCTTATAAAAAGAATCTACGACATTAGGAAGTGGTTGAGGCGACCTAAAGGTAATAGTATTAACGTGAGAGTCTACGTCAAAATCGAGGTTTGCCTGGTCAGGAATATCACAAGCAATAAAGTGATTAGATAGTTTAGCGTTATCAAGGTTTACTTCAGTGTTATTGGCATGCAGCGTCAAACTTACACTCATTAAAAGTGCAAACAATACGGCATTATTTAATATGCGCTGTACTATGTTTGACATACCCACGACCTTAATTAACTGCTTTCAAATTAAACAAATCAACTTGAATAATTCATTTATAGCTTATTGACCTAATTTACACAATCAAAAGTTAACATGATCTGAATCAAAACTTTTTATTTCTTTTTTTGGTAATCAATACTGTTTACATACCATTGCTTTTTACCCTGAGGAGTAGGTACTTCAAAGTCGTCATCTACTTGCTTTTTAATCAATGCACGCGCCATAGGTGAGTCTATTGATATGTAATCTTTTCGGTCGTAAATTTCATCAGGTCCGACAATTCTGAATTTTTTAGTTTCACCTTCTTCGTTTTCAATTTCGACCCATGCACCAAAAAACACTTTTCCATCTTGAACGGGAGAGTAGTCGATGATTTTTAAATCAGGTATGCGTTTGCGTAAATAGCGTACGCGACGGTCAATTTGGCGTAGCAAACGCTTGTTATATTGATAGTCAGCGTTCTCAGAGCGATCTCCGAGACTGGCCGCCCAGCTGACTATTTTTGTTACTTCTGGGCGTTTAACGTTCCATAGTTGGTCGTGTTCTTGTTGTAATTGTAAGTAACCTTCGCGGGTAACTAAATTTGTTTTCATGGTGAATTCTTTATTAACTCTAATGGTGTGCACGTTATTAAATTTGCCAAAACTTGTCGAGCGTAAAATGTAATAAAGTACGAGCAAGTAAGCTTTGAAATGTTCAGTAACAATCTAAGCAAGTAATTAGTTTTTGATTATTCAGTTTTTCATTTATATTAACTAATAATTGGATATAAAAATAAGAAAGAGATTATGGGACACGAGACCACAAAAGTATTGGTTGTTGATGACGATATGCGCTTGCGCAGTTTGCTTGAACGTTACTTAGTTGAGCAAGGTTTTATTGTGAGAACCGCAGGAAATTCGGAGCAAATGGACAGACTCCTTGAGCGTGAAAATTTTCATCTAATGGTTCTCGATTTAATGCTTCCAGGTGAAGATGGATTGTCAATTTGTCGTAGGTTACGCCAAAAAGAAAACGAAATCCCTATTGTTATGCTCACCGCTAAAGGCGATGAAGTAGATCGAATTATAGGTTTAGAGCTCGGTGCTGACGATTACATCCCAAAACCATTTAATCCACGGGAATTACTTGCGCGTATTAAAGCTATTTTACGCCGCCGCGCAAAAGAAGTGCCAGGCGCCCCTGCTGCTGAAGAAAACTTGATCGCATTTGGTAAATTCACCCTTAATTTAGCAACGCGCGAAATGAGTGAAGGGGACAAAACAATATCGCTTACCAGTGGTGAGTTTGCAGTGCTTAAAGCGCTTGTTTCGCATCCACGAGAGCCACTTAGCCGCGATAAGCTAATGAACTTAGCGCGTGGGCGTGATTACAGTGCGCTTGAGCGAAGTATTGATGTGCAAGTGTCGCGACTTCGACGCATGATTGAAATTGATGCTGCCAATCCGCGTTATATTCAAACCGTATGGGGTTTGGGGTATGTATTTGTTCCTGATGGTGAAAAGTAATTTATATGGGATTTTTTCCGCGTAGTGCGTTTGGACAAACGGTTTTTTTGGTAGCCGCATTATTACTAATAAACCAAATAGTGTCTTACGTTACAGTAAGCTTATATGTTGTAAAGCCTACAATTGAGCAAGTAAATTTAATGCTCGCAAAGCAAATAAAAACCGTATTTATAGATTGGGAAGACGGCATTGAGATAAACGACGAGGTTTCAGAAAAGTTTTTTGAAATCACAGGAATTGAAGTAATGACTCAACGTGAGGCAATGCGTAATGGGTTAGGGCAAACTCGTGAGTATTCAGGATTATCGCGCAGTATGACGAAACAGTTAAATGGCTTCTCGCGTGTGCGCATTAGCCAAACTGGTCCACTCATATATTGGGTCGAAGCCCCCCAAGCTCCAGGTTACTGGGTTAAAGTACCGTTAACTGGTTTCCAAGAGAATAATTTAGAGTTTTTAACTTTTTATTTATCAAGCATCGGATTTTTAAGTGTGTTAGGTGGGTGGTTGTTTGCAAGGCACCTCAATAGGCCGCTTAAAGCGTTACAGCAAGCTGCAATAAAAGTTGGTAAAGGTGATTTTACTACTAAGTTAGCAGAGGAAGGTTCAACAGAAGTGATAGAAGTAACGCGCGCGTTTAATCAGATGTCGCGGGGTATTGCTGCACTTGAGAATGACCGCCGTTTATTAATGGCTGGTGTGTCACATGATTTACGCACGCCGCTTACACGCATTCGTTTAGCGACTGAAATGATGGCTGAAGCTGATGAGTACTTACGCGAAGGTATTATTTACGATATTGAAGACATGAACGGTATTATCGACCAATTTATCGAGTATTTACGCCATCATAAGCGTGAAGAACTAACCTGTGAAAATATAAATGCACTGGTGGCTGAAGTTATTCATTCGGAGCTAAAGCATCAACGTGTAATTACGTTTAAAGAGAACCCAAGTATTGGCAATATACCGCTAAGCTCTGTGGCTATTAAGCGTGTAATAACAAATATGATTGGTAATGCGCTGCGTTATTCACAAGATGATATAGAAGTACTTAGTTATTTTAGTCCAAATAAAAAATATGTCGTTATTGCAGTAAACGATAATGGCCCCGGCATTCCTGAAAGTGAGTTAGAGTCTGTGTTCGAACCATTTAAGCAAGGTGATGCTGCCCGAGGGAGCGAAGGCAGTGGTTTAGGGCTGGCAATTATCAAGCGTATAGTAGATATGCACGATGGAAAAGTGATGCTTGAAAATCGTCCCGAAGGCGGGCTAAGTGCGCAAATATACTTGCCTATAAAAGTAACTAACCAAGCTGTTTAAAGCGAATAGCTGTGTAGTTACTAACTGTAAACTAAGTGTTTAATACCAAATGGACTTACAAGGTATAAGCCATATGATTACCTCCACATATTTCAAAATACATGTGCTATGTACGGTCAGGCATTAATCGTTTTTATTAGGGTATTGTATACAGCTTTTTCGTAGAGCTTTTTATAATGGAGCAAAATAGAGTGTTTGTATCGCTTTTTAGTATGCTTTTTAGCTGTTACATCATTAATACATTAATACCAATTCGTAATAATATTTGAGTAATTTGAGAGCTTAAACCTGACGCTAACTGTGTTAAATATTTCTTATATGGAACAACTAAATAACGAATTTTTGCCTTATTATCGACACTGTTTTCTTACCTCAAAATAGCTTACTTAATTAAGCAGATTGGTATTACGAAGATTAAATAGTGACCTTACTTTTTATAGCTACTTGATTTGTAATTATTCGAGTAGTTAGAAAAATTATTAGCATTGGATAGCTAATATATATTTTTACTCCCCATAAATGCCAAACATGCGCGGCCCTTTGGGTTTGCCCTAGAGACGGTTTACTTTTACTTAGCCCACTAAGCTGCAAACTTCCTGCGATAATTAGATAGAATAAATTTTAATCATGAAAGGCCAGTAGGTTCTAGAAGGTTGAAATTAATATTTCAGCTCCCACTTTTAGTTTTGTTATAAATCTATTTGAATTTACTTTGTATATTTTTAATAAGCTTAGTTTTTAAGTCACTGTTTTTTGTTCTTCTTTGGTAGGTTTTTATTTGTTCGATTATTTGATGTTGTTCCCAGGTAACAAACATGTAAATATTTAAATAAAATAATAACAACCAACAAGGATTGTTTTGTGAAATTTACATTGTGCTTTTTTCTATTAGTTTTATCTTCAATGGCTTCGGCTGTTACTGATAAATTTAATTTAACTGAAGATGGAAGTAAAACAGTTAGAATTTGGGAGGTTTGGCGTGTTATAGGCGCACGGGAAGCCTTTTTTGGAGCCGCCATTATAAAACCAAAAAACGGGACTTTAAGTTTTAATACAGATTCATTTGTTTATAAACCAAAGGCTAATTTTTGTGGTGTAGATACAACAACGATAAATGTCTCATTGATAGATTCTGGCAATAACCCAATTAGGTCTATATCTCTAGAATCCGATGAGCTTGTTGAGTACTCAACAAGTCCTATTTTAAATATTCTCCAAAGCTTTTTTGCCTTTGCAACAAAAGATGATGTAGAAAAGCCTCGAATACAATACGCATCCTATAGAACCTATTCAGCTAATTATCAAACTGTAAGCCAAAATGTGACTCGTTATCCTGTTAAGCTTACTTTTAATGTTGCATGTGTGAACGATTCACCAACAATCACAAACATAACGAATCAGTCAACAAACGAAGACATCACAAAAGCGATAAGCTTTACAGTGGGTGATGTTGAAACAAGCACTTCAAGCCTTGGTCTTTCTGTTGTAAGCAGCTCAAACACTTCACTATTGCCGACGAATCGCATTGTTTTTGGAGGGAGTGGCGCTTCGCGGGCAATGAGCATGTCTCCGGTGGCGAATAAGTATGGGTATTCAGACATTCGTATCCGTGTTAAAGACAGTAACGGTGCGACGAGAGACGATACATTTAGGCTCACTGTAAATAGTGTGAACGATGCACCAACGATCACAAATATAGCGAATCAGTCAACAAACGAAGACACCACAAAAGCGATAAGCTTTACAGTGGGTGATGTTGAAACAAGCACTTCAAGACTTGGTCTTTCTGTTGTAAGCAGCTCAAACACTTCACTATTGCCGACGAATCGCATTGTTTTTGGAGGGAGTGGCGCTTCGCGGACAATGAGCATGTCTCCGGTGGCGAATAAGTATGGGTATTCAGACATTCGTATCCGTGTTAAAGACAGTAACGGTGCGACGAGAGACGATACATTTAGGCTCACTGTAAATAGTGTGAACGATGCACCAACGATCACAAATATAGCGAATCAGTCAACAAACGAAGACACCACAAAAGCGATAAGCTTTACAGTGGGTGATGTTGAAACAAGCACTTCAAGCCTTGCCCTTTCTATTGTAAGCAGCTCAAACACTTCACTATTGCCGACGAATAGTATTGTTTTTGGAGGGAGTGGCGCTTCGCGGACAATGAGCATGTCTCCGGTGGCGAATAAGTATGGGTATTCAGACATTCGTATCCGTGTTAAAGACAGTAACGGTGCGACGAGAGACGATACATTTAGGCTCACTGTAAATAGTGTGAACGATGCACCAACGATCACAAATATAGCGAATCAGTCAACAAACGAAGACACCACAAAAGCGATAAGCTTTACAGTGGGTGATGTTGAAACAAGCACTTCAAGCCTTGGGCTTTCTGTTGTAAGCAGCTCAAACACTTCACTATTGCCGACGAATCGCATTGTTTTTGGAGGGAGTGGCGCTTCGCGGACAATGAGCATGTCTCCGGTGGCGAATAAGTATGGGTATTCAGACATTCGTATCCGTGTTAAAGACAGTAACGGTGCGACGAGAGACGATACATTTAGGCTCACTGTAAATAGTGTGAACGATGCACCAACGATCACAAATATAGCGAATCAGTCAACAAACGAAGACACCACAAAAGCGATAAGCTTTACAGTGGGTGATGTTGAAACAAGCACTTCAAGCCTTGCCCTTTCTATTGTAAGCAGCTCAAACACTTCACTATTGCCGACGAATAGTATTGTTTTTGGAGGGAGTGGCGCTTCGCGGACAATGAGCATGTCTCCGGTGGCGAATAGGTATGGGTATTCAGACATTCGTATCCGTGTTAAAGACAGTCACGGTGCGACGAGAGACGATACATTTAGGCTCACTGTAAATAGTGTGAATGATCGGCCACGTATTACTGGAGCTAATTCGATTAAGCTGTTGACTAATGAAAGTATCGGTATTGATTTTAGTGTTAGTGATGAAGAAACACCTTTGGGTTCTTTAAGATTGGATGTTGATGCTATGAATCCATCATTATTTAAAGAGCTAAAAGTTACTTTTATAAATGGAAAAGCCCACCTTGTAGTTGAAGCCTCAAGCCAAAGTGGAAGTACTAATATAGTTCTAAGGGTAACAGATGAGAATGAACTCGTTACCACTGAGTCTATAAGTGTATTAATTCAATCACCAATAGAATTAGCAACAGAGACCTCGGTTATTATTCCTTTAGATAAAGAGTCTACTGATATTGTAGCACCAGACTTTTCAGCAATTGGTGCAATTAAGGGGCAGGCTAGTGTAAGTGGTGGTGCGGCTACATATCAACTTCCGATTCAGCTTACCCCTGGGCGTTCTGGAATGCAGCCAGAAATATCATTAAATTATTCATCTCGTAGTGGTAATGGTATTGCGGGTGTTGGGTGGGCTCTTTCAGTTGGTTCTAGTATTACACGCTGCGCTGCAACTTATGCACAAGATGGGTTTACACAAAGTCCACAATATAATAGTAACGATCGGCTTTGTTTAGACGGCCAGCGTTTAATTGCTACATCGGGTAGTTATGGTAATTCAGGCACACAATACCGCACTGAAATTGATAGTTTTGTGCGTGTAACGCAAAGTGGCTCACTAAATGGCACATCTACGTGGTTTAAAGCTGAGTATAAAAACGGTCGAGTGTCATATTTTGGTAAAACAATTGACTCAAAAGTAATACATGAAGGTAGGACCGCTACTTATTCGTGGTTGGTTGAATATCAACATGATGCAACCAAGAATAATTATATTCATTATGACTATGCCTTATATGGAACTGCAGAGTTGTTGCTAGATCAGATTTCTTATACCGGTAGCTCGGTTAATAATAAAGGAGAGCAAAAAGTACAATTTATTTATGAGCCGAGAAATAAAATACACGAACGCTTTTCGTTTGGAGGTCGCTCAGTTGTTACACAACGACTCCACAAGGTTGATATTTTTAACGTTAATCAAAATGTTTGGAGTTATGAGCTAAATTACCAAAAGAGTACTGCATCGGGTAAAGAACTGTTAGATGAGGTTTCTCAATGTTTTAGCAATAATTATTGCTTACCTTCAACTTTATTTACTTGGAATAATACTCAAGAAGTATTAATGCTGGAGCCTTTAGGCGGGGAAAGTAACATACTTTATCCTAACGAAAAATCAATAAGCAAGGTTTTACCAAGAGGCGATGTAAATGGTGATGGCGTAAGAGATTGGTCAGGTTATTTTGTTAATGCTGAGGGGGACTTTAGCAACAACAATATAGCGTTAGATTCATGCCAGTTTAACCGATTTACACTTAGACATGAATGCAGCCAAGGGGATATTGACTTAGATGGAATAACTGATGAATGGTCAATTAAAAATCAAGAGTTAATGTTCGATTTGTCTAGTGAAGGATTAATTTCGACAAATATCGAAATGCCTCCTTCTTTAAAACCTGAATTAAGAGAAAGCCATATTCGGCAAATTGCAGATTTTAATAATGATGGTTGGCCAGACATATTACTTTATATTGCAAGTGATGCCCCTAAAATTGAACTTTACTTGCATCAAAAAAATGTAAGCAGACCTTACGTTCGTCCTGAATTTAGCTTTAGTCTTACAAAAGGTACAGCTAGCGATTTATATACCACTGTTCTTTTAGATGACTATACAGTATTAGGTGATATTAGCGGCGATGGCACAATAGATATAATGCATGTTAGTACGGGGGCTAAAGATATTATTCCGCCATTACAGGCCCGCCCAAAAACATTACTTTTGGGTGATGATAATTATCAAAACGATCATGCCTTGCCATTTAGCGTTACCTTAGGAACGCTAAAACCTCAGTTAAGTATGTTTATTGACTTAAATGGTGATGGATTAACTGATTGGCTTGGGTGGGAATATAACGAAAATATTATTTCTCTTACTTATAGATTAAATAAAGGGGCATTAGTATTTACAGCAAAACATACCCTTAGTAACAATCTTATCGAAACGGTAGAGCAGAAGGTACTTTATAACGCTGGGGAGTGGATAACGCGAAGAGTACCTAAATATGGAAGAGGCTTTCTTATTGAAGATATTAACTATGACGGAATACCTGAACTATTGATGCCAGGTAAGCGGTTACTGACCCGCTGCACTTCTTTAGGTAGAAATCGTTTTTGTGGTGATCAGTTATATGGTGAATGGGAAACACGACCAGGAGATCGAAGCTCTTTAATCCCAATTGATAGTAGTTCACTCGATAAAAGTATTTATCAATTTGATGCATTACATTTTAGTCAAAATAGTGCCGGGGAGTTGAGTGTAACTAAAAGCGAAACAAATCTGGTGGGGAACCCATATGATTCAGCATTTGTTGATGCATACGGAACAGGCTTAAGAAGCTTAGTATTTAATCATACATCAGAGCCTGGGTTTTCTAATCAAGGAAATGCTGAGGGGACTTTTTCTGCATATACTGAACAATACGGTGTATTTATAAATCGTAATTACGGTACTGGTTCAGGAGTGAGCGGTCGTGATTATGCCCCTGTAGATCTTATGTTAGCAGCTAAAGATGGCCTAGGTAAAGAAGCCAAATGGCAGCAACGACCATTATCGAGTAGCAAAGTTGAATATGATTTACTGAGAAACAGCATTATATCAGAGCCAGGGTATATTAATTTTGCATCTAGCATGTACGTTGTGAATTCATTCCTGCAAAGTAATGGTTTGAACGACACGACAGAAACAGCGTATAGCTATGCAGGCGCTGTGTATAACCAGTTCGGCCGTGGTTTTATGGGCTTTAAAAGCATTATAGAAAAAGATGTAAGTCGAGGGCTCGTTACACAATCAGACTTTAAACAAGTCTTTCCGTATCAGGGTAAGTTAGAACGCCAAGCTACTTTTGCGGTAAATGACTATAACGTGCGAAGTTATAATTTATTACAATCAGCAAGTCTGGAAGCTAATGCATTAAGCTATTCAAGTACTGACTGGCAGGATAACCTGAACCATACTATATCAGGTGTTTATAATGTATATCCTCGTTCTACAACGCAGCTAACGCGAGATCTTGATTCTAAAAGTGTTGTTACATCTACCAATAAAACCATAATTGGAATTGATGAATATGCAAATGTAACAGCCAACTCGGTAGAGATTAATGACGACTGGGGAGTGTATACAACGTCCCAAAGTAGTACTTATCAAATCGATGAAAGCAGTTGGTGGTTAAATAAACTCACTAATAAAACAGTGACAAAAAACGCAATTAAAGAGCGTAATAGTAATGATCCAATAACGAATGTAACACTCGATCAAAAAACATCTAATACAACTGTTTATTCTCAATATCATAGCAGTCGTCAGGCTGGTGTAGTCGAAATTAGTGGTAAAATAGGCTCAGCTATTTCGGGTAATGGCAGTACAGTTACGACTGCTTTTAATGATTACGGCTTACCGCACCTTGTAAGTCAAACAACCAAAGTACGCAACAGTAGCGGCAGTTGGGTTGACCAAACGCGGACGACATCAACTACGTACAGTAAAAATGGCATCAGCGAGGCAAGCGACGGCTATTTCCCCCACAAGCAAATCAATGCTAAAGGGCATATAAGTTATACCAATGTGAACCCCGCTACGGGGCAAGTAACCCAAACACGCCAACAACTCAGTGGCAGTAATTATCAAGTAACCAACTATGGCTATGATGATTACAACCGTCCGTACAGCGTTCAAACTGCGGGTATGCCCATTCAGTACAGTGCAGTACAAACACCGGATACACAAGCTCCCGAACACGCAGCTTTACAAGTCTTAAAGGTGGCAGCCGGGCAACCAGCCCAAAAAATCTATATAGATAAGTTAGGTCGTACACTACGCACTGCCGTACAAGGTTTTGATAGCGATTGGATATTCAGTGATGTTGTTTATAACAGTGTAGGTTATAAAACATTTGAATCTGTAGCACATAAAGAGCATGCCTCAGTATTTGGTACATTTTATACCGCACACGATACACTCGGTCGCGTAACTGAAAAAGTAACCAATCAACATTGCGGTGATATGACTACAAACTACGAATACAGCGAACTTGCCACAGGCATAACAGTTTATGATAGTTGTTATGGCATCACGCTAGATATGTCGCGTACTTACAATAGCCTTAAGCAACTAATGCAAACAACTGATGCAAACAATGGAATTACACGTTATAGCTATAATGGGCAAGGGTTACCAATCGTTATTCAAGATGCTAACGGCAATAACATTGTGGCAATGTACAATGCACTTGGTCAAAAAGTAGAGGTAAACGATCCAAATCAAGGTATCACTAATTTTCAATATAATGGTTTTGGTGAATTACAACATGAATCCCGAGCGGATAATAAAACCATCAGTTATGTAACCGATGTACTTGGGCGCGTTACACGACGCACCGCGACAGGTGAAAATACGTTAACGTATAGCTATGATGGCGCTACCTATGGCCTAGGGCAGTTAAATCAAGCGGCAGGTAATGGCGTAACAAAAAATTACGCATACGATAGTCGAGGCCGTCCTAGTAGCCAAACTATTATTGGTAGTGGTAAAAGCTACACAACAACCACATTTTACGACAGTAACTATGGCCGTGTAAAAGGGCTACGTTACCCGAATAACCTTACCTTAGAGTACATTTATAACGATGCAGGCTATCAAACGCAGGTAAAAAATGCCGCCAGTGGTTATGTGTTTAAAACTATCATTGAACATGATGTGTTTGGTAATATATCACAGGGGACATTAGGTAATGGGTTAAGTGAAAATACCGCTTACAGCCTTAAGAATGGTCAGATGACCCTTAAAACCATTGCTAAAAATAATAGCAATATCATGAGTATTAATTACTCAGCGTATGATGGGTTTGGTAATTTAAAAGCTGTTGATATCACCTCGGGGAGTATTGGCAACCAGCACAATTTTAGTGAAAGTTACAGCTACGATGCACTGCACCGTTTAGAAAGTAACGCTGTTAATGGCATTACGACTATTAATTACAGCTATGATGCGGTGGGTAATTTATTATCTAAATCGGATTACGCCTCACAATACGATTACACTAACGGTGCAACAGGTGGGCCGAATGCAGTAAAACGTGTGCTACGCAGCGGCAGTTGGAAAGTATTTAGTTATGATGCACGTGGTAATATGACACGAGGTGATGGGCTTACAAGTGCAACGTACAACGCGATGGATAAACCCGCACAAATTATAAAAAACGGTAAAACCCTCACCTTTACCTATGGTCCACAACACATGCGCTTTAAGCAAGTGAATGGCAGCGTAACCACTTTTTATAGCGATAAGTTATATGAAGAAGAAATCGACGGCACCAAAACCACATGGCGAGCTTACATAGACGACATAGCCGTTATAAGCCAAACGACAGGGGTCAGTGCAAGCATTCGATACACTCACCGTGACCGCTTAGGCAGTGCACGCGTATTTACCGACCATAACGGACAAGTAGAAGCAGAGCGAAATTTTGACCCATTTGGTAAACCACGGCTAGCCAGTGGCGGCTTGAAAGCATTTGGAGATTCAAAACTCGATGATATGGCGGATGCCAAAACACGAAGAGGCTTTACTGACCACGAACATTTAGATAATGTAGAGTTTATTCATATGAACGGTCGGGTGTACGATTATAACCTTGGTCGGTTTATGTCGGTGGACCCCGTTATTCAAAGCCCAACGAATAGTCAGAGTATTAACCCTTATTCGTACATAATGAATAATCCATTGGCGGGGACTGACCCGACTGGGTATGTGGCAGAAGATATTAAAACTAAGAAAATAATGGAAGCTCCTACAGGCTCCCACATAAAGCGCCAAACAGGAACTAAAGTTAGTGGCACTATTAATTCAGGCGGTGTGAAAACTAAATTTTCAGCTACAATATCGAATAATGGTGCGGTAACAGGAAGTCACACTAGTAGTGCTGGAGGTCAATCTGTTAGTGGTAATTTTACTGGTGATATAGGCTCTCAAAAAAAAATTGCTAAACAAGGTAGTACCAATGAAAATCAAACAGCAGCCTCCTATGAAGAAAAAGGTTTCCATGGTGAACCTTTAACCAGAATACCTTCCACCCTGCATGTCCCCGCTGGAGAAGAGAATGTAGATAGAATCGAAGAAGAGATCATTGACTCTTGGAGTTTGGATATAATTATCGGTAAGAACTGGAGACCTACATTTTCATCGGGCGTAGATTTACCTGACGTGAGAGATATATTGTCGGGGCACTCAATTGTCGGTGGACAAACTATAAGACGTGGCTCTCCTGTATCATTTGGCATGGAGATGCATGTAGATTTTCATGATTTTGATGTGAAAATTGAGCAATTTAGAAGAGTGAGAGTTAGAGGGAAGATTTCTACCTTTCGGACACGTCATAGAGCCTTGTCACCTAGCGGTGACGTAATGCGGTTTGATGGTAAGGGTCTGGTTATTGATAATACAATAAGAACTCCTTTAAAAGGTACTTACTTCCGTTACAAAACTAGCACAGGTCAAAAACTAGGAACACAGAAATGGCCTACACCTTTAAGTCGAAAAGTACCATTACGGTAGGGAGTTATTATGAAGATTGTATTGACTTTTTTTTTATTCTGGGTGGTGTTTTCTGGAAAAGCAAATGCTTCTCAATGGGAAAAGGATGTTTTGAATAATGTAGCTAAGGCTGATGCGGCCAATTGTGCACAATATCCTAAAGTATCAAATTTAGATGAACAGTTTCTATGTGAAGACTTGCTTATCAAAGTATCTAATTCGCTATACAAAAACTGGCTGAATGGCGGAGATAGGGCGGCCAAAAACCAATCCATTGCTGAATGGTGGTTAATGGAAGATTCTTCATCACTAAAAAGCCCATTAATTAAATTGCACTTAGCTGCTTTGTTAGGCCAAAGCAGCTTCCGTAATTTAACTAAGCAGCGAGAGTATGCTCGGAAATATTTGTTTTCGAATAATGAGCTAATTCAAGGTAATGCTATTATAGCTATTGCTTGGGTTGGTAATTGTGATGACGCAAAAGATATTATTGCCATTATCAAAATGGAGAAAGAAGGGATTGCGGAAGAAGCCGTGCTTTCATTACTGACTTTATTGGGTACCCATAAGTCTGTAAATCGTCTTACTGTAATTTCTGGTGACCTTAAACGAGATTCACTTAAAAAATTCATAGAAAAACAATTGTCTAACTTCGGGTAGACAATGCTTAGAAAACTAGGAACAGGTAAACTTAATTGGCAGAGTTAATTTAACTTTTATCCGTCACCATTATTTTTGCTAAAAAGTAAACAATAATAAACCAGACATATATGGGGAACCAAATAAACTAGACATCCACTCAAAATTTTGCACTTTTACGCTCAAAGTACTACGCTTTATTTAGTGTAAAAAACAAGCAGGATGTCTTATGGCCATCGCAAGAAAACGACAAATAAGTTTGGTTGATGCAAAATACTACCACTGTATTTCGCGTTGCGTGCGCCGTGCTTTTTTGTGTGGTGAAGACCACTTTACTGGTCAATCTTACGAGCATCGCAGAGGCTGGGTTGAAGATAAGTTACTGGAATTAGCAAAAATATTTTGTATTGATGTATGTGCTTATGCCGTAATGAGTAATCACACCCATTTAGTATTGTATGTTGATGATAAGAAAGCGAATAGGCTGAATGGTAAAGCGATTGTTATTCGCTGGCATAAGCTGTGTAAAGGCACCGCTCTTACACAAAAATACATACAGGGCGAAAAGCTAAGTAAAGCTGAACTTATCTTTTTTAACCAAACAGTAAACCAATACCGCGAGCGCCTATCCAATATTAGCTGGTTTATGCGGTTACTAAATGAAGATATAGCCCGCAGAGCAAATAAAGAAGATAATTGCACAGGCCGCTTTTGGGAGGGGCGCTTTACGTCTCAAGCATTATTAGATGAAGCAGCC
This sequence comes from Pseudoalteromonas sp. 1_2015MBL_MicDiv, assembly GCF_002407505.1. Taxonomy (NCBI): domain Bacteria; kingdom Pseudomonadati; phylum Pseudomonadota; class Gammaproteobacteria; order Alteromonadales; family Pseudoalteromonadaceae; genus Pseudoalteromonas; species Pseudoalteromonas sp. 1_2015MBL_MicDiv. The sequence continues at coordinate 204,091 of NZ_CP012737.1, forward strand.
CTTGCTGCCTGTATGGCCTATGTTGATTTAAACCCCATTAGAGCAAAAATGGCAGAAACGCCCGAAGAGTCAAACCATACCAGGCATCAAGCAACGCATAACACACGCAAAAGAAGGTAAGCAACCAAAACCACTACTGCGCTTTGCAGGCAAGCCTCGTCAAACAATGCCAAAAGGGCTGCCGTTTGAGCTTAAATCGTACCTTGAGCTTGTTGAATTAACAGGACGAATAATACGAGAGGATAAACGCGGGTATATTGATAATATGAACCTTCCTTTGCTTGAAAGGTTAAATATATCCCCAGAAAACTGGTTAAAACTGACTACGCAATTTACACGCGTATTTCATGGTGCTGTTGGCAAGCCAAGCTCACAAGTAAGTTATTGTGAAAATCTAAACAGAAAGCGGCGGGTGAATATCAGTAACTGCGAAAAGCTACTGGCATAAAACGTAAGCTACTCAGTAAAACTATTCAGTAATAAATCACAACTGCACCATGCAGCTATTTCCATGCGACGAATTTAATTTTAAGCGTTCTAATTTGTTTTTTACGGATGAAATGCAAGTAACCGAGAAGTGAAAGATAAATTTTTAACAAAAAAATCAAATTTAATAGCAACGTTTTGTTTGTTCAATTGAAGTGGCTGTCTAGTTTAGTTGTTACTCAAGCTGAGGATATGGAATTTACTTGATTTTACCTGATGCAAAAAAATAAACTAGACATATATGGACGCTCCCTTGAAGTCAAGACGAGCTGGTGTATAAACATCAAAATTGATGCCTTTATTTTATTATCACGTATCTCATATCACAGTGAGAAAAAAGAAAGGACAGGCACAAGTTTTTTTGTTGGGGCTAACCCTGCGAGATAGGTGAACAATATGAGAAAGATTAAATTGATGACGGATTATGATTGCTATCCGTTATGGGAAGAGTTCAGTGACGGCGTGGATAATATAGCACCATCATCACTGCCAATATCAGAGAGTTTAGCTGCAAGAATTGATGCTTGGGGCGACGAATATGATAAAACAATGAACCGTGAAACCCCTGCAACTTCTGGATTCAGCAATGAGCAAGCTCTAGTTGCGTTTGAAGAGGAAGGTGAAATGCTTTTCGCTGAGCTAAAGCAGGAGTTGAATGAGGAATTTGCCGTTACTTACTTCAGCACACACTCAAATAGTTTGAAATCATAATGAAAGAAAAGAAAAGAAAAGAAAAGAAAGGACAGGCACAAGTTTTTCGCAAGATATGTCGCGTACTTACAATAGCCTTAAGCAACTAATGCAAACAATGGAATTACGCGTTATAGCTATAATGGGCAAGGGTTACCAATCGTTATTCAAGATGCTAACGGCAATAACATTGTGGCAATGTACAATGCACTTGGTCAAAAAGTACAGGTAAACGATCCAAATCAAGGTATTACTAATTTTCAATATAATGGTGTTGGTGAATTACAACATGAATCCCGAGCGGATAATAAAACCATCAGTTATGTAACCGATGTACTTGGGCGCGTTACTCGACGCATCGCAACAGGTGAAAATACGTTAACGTATATCTATGATGGCGCTACTTATGGCCTTGGGCAGTTAAATCAAACTGCAGGTAATGGCGTAACAAAAAATTACGCGTACGGTAGTCGAGGCCATCTTAGGGTAATCACCCCTAGCTAAAGTAGCTTTAGTCATGAAAGATCAACACTCTAGCGTAAAAATAATCATGGTTATGCTTTATATTGATGTCTGCGTTGCCAAAAAGGCATTTTAGACCAGCGCTGTTCTTGGTTATAAAAGAAATGTTGATGGTGTAAATAATGACGCCATATTTGCTCTATTTGCTGTTGGTAAGTTTTATTAAAGTGCTGTTGTATATCATTGTCGATAATTTTTAGTATATTTGATTTTTTAAGCAGTAATGCGAGTTGCATCGCATTTGCCATTGCGTTAAAAATTCCTTGTGATGACAAGGGATCAAAGCTTATAGCTGCATCACCTAATGCGGCCCATTGTTGACCTGAAAAGTTGTTCAAACGTGTTGAGTTAGCACTTACAATGCCCTGTAAATTTAGCGTTTTTTGATTGTCATTTAGTAATTTTGCGAGTGATGAGTGTTGTTGAGCATACTTAATAAAGTATGCTGGATCGCGATGCAGCCCCTTAGGCATTAGGTCTGAATCAGTTTGGAAGGCTAAAACACGCCGCTGGTTTGGAAGTGGAGCACTGTACCACCAACCATTATTAGTTGAGTGAATATTGCCCAGTTTATTTTCGCTATTGTCATCTAAAGTTGCCCAACATGATATGAGGCGATCACTTTGCTGGCGATCGGTATACTTTTTGGCAAAATGTGCTTGGCGACCAGTTGCATCAATAACGAATGGACATACTATGGTTACTTCCTGATCTTCATTTAAGTCTGAATTTATAAGTGTAATATGCCAAGAGTTTTCTTTGTATTGACTGTTAATTAATTTAGCGGGCCAAATGCATTCTACGCCTCGCTGTTGGGCTTTTTCACGTAAAAACAACTCAAACCTTTTTCGGTCTAGTCGCCAGCCGAAACCATCAGGGTTATTGAGGTTATCTGCAATGTGCAGGGCTTCTTGACCCCAACTTATTTGCATTCCGGCATTAGGCAAATGATGAGGAAGTGCAATATCCGTTTCTAATCGGCTTTCAAATTCAGTTAGTAAGTTGAGTTGTTTTAAAATTCGTCTTGCTGCGGGTGCTAAGCACTCTCCAATACGTTCTTCAGGAGATGCTGATTTATCGATAAGCGTCACCTTATAAGAATCGCACAAAGCAAGCGCGGCAATACATCCAGCCACGCCAGCACCAATGATCACAACACTGTTTTTTGCGTCCTCATTTTTAATCATTGGCATAGCGATTTCAACATCCTTTGATGCGATGAAAACGGTTGGCTTTTTCGGTCACGCCTAAATCTACTTTGCTTCGATTATGAGTCAAATCTACAGAGAGAGTAACGTTACTATGTTGTATTGCTTTACTGGCTAAGTTAACTAAACCTTCGCCTGCTTTATTATGAGGTAGCATGCCTACCTGCATAGTGTTGGGGAATTGTTCGTCGTTAATAGCACCAGTATGTGTTTGTACAATAGCAAGTTCTGCAAAGTGCTCAACCATACTATTTATTTGGTTGGTATAGGTTGCAGGGTTACCATGTAGGGGCAAGTCATCAAGCCAATCTGTTCTATATGCAAACGCTTGCTGGCGGGTACTATCAGATAATGATGTATCAAGAACCTGTTGATAGCGTCGTTGATTCATTATTTGATTGGGAACACGAGCTGGCCAAAATGTGGGTAGAAATGGGTCATACTCAGAGCTATAACCATCGCGACAACTGGCCGTGTCAGTTTGCCATGGAATAGCCATCCAACGTGTGATCCCTCCTGCTACTTGGCCACCAAACAAAGGGCCTTTTGCTAAAGTATAAATATCATGATTCATAATAGGCCCATAATAACAATGATCACTTTGTGTATCAGGTAATGCATGTTTTAGTCGAAATGGAGACATATACATTCCGGCCGTTCGCATTGGCCAAGTCATCTCACAGCCTGGATGAAATGCATCAGCAAGGCAAAACTCCATTGCACCACGCGTTAGCTGTTCAGGCTGTTCGGCAACAGGGTAGTCATCAATAGTTGGTGGCTGAGTTGGCACAGGGCAGCGTGATTGTGGTTTGTAATCATTAATGAAATCACCTTTTACCCACTGGTCTAAAAACGACAATTGTAAATTAGACAAAGTCGCATGCTGGCGTACTGAGCCTGTTGGAGGGATGCTAATAGCGTCACCATATAACCAAGGCCATAGTTGAGGTGCTTGTGCACCTGATACATCAGTTCGACGAAAGTTATTAGATAAAGTCCGGCGGAGCTCTTGATATGCAGGTGATGGGTCACTAAGTTTTGCCAACCATTCTGGGGTCGTATAATCAAATTGACCACCCCAGCCGAATGCACCAGCAAAGCCGCTATTAACCCACTGTAAATTGGTCATCCTAGAAAATATAGGTTGAATATCCTCTGTGAATGATGGGCGTTGTGGTCGTGCTAGCATGCTACTATTAACAGCAACATCGCGCATTAAATCCCACATAGTACGAACTGATTTTTGCATAGGCGCATAATCAGGCGGCGCACAAATGACCCAAGCTGGTTCAACTCTTAATGCAACACCATTATGAACAACCTCGGCAGTAATTGGGCCATCGGATATATCGTCATACCAACCTTCGTTGTTGGCGAAAGTTACCGCAATATCGCCTTTTAAATTACGGGCAACACCATGTCCTCCTAACATTATTAATCGACCGTGGTTATCGCTGCGCATCTCGCCTAAGTAGACATCTTCGTCCATAAACTTACCAATAAAGTTATGTTCGTTTTTGCTATTTACGTTTTTACCACTTAGCTTGCGCTGACCACCATTAATATGAAGTTTATCTCGGTCTGCTACATTATTATTACGCAGTAGCGAAGGTGGAGCGTCTGCGGCTTCAGGAATATCTAAAGCAATTTGAAACTCGTACCAAGATGATTTTTGATTGGCGAGTTGGGCGTGCCATGTGATATCTGCATTATCTAGTGTAAGCTCTTTTATAGCCTTACCTGCAGCGTTAAAACCATAAATTCTAAACTCTGCAGCTTGGCGTTTAAGTGCACCGCTTTTATCGCGATACGCATATTCGTCACTATTGGGAACTGGTTGAGGTTGCTGCGGACCAATAAAATAATCGTCCTTGCTGTTGCCAACGCGCATTACGCCAATAGGAGGGTAAATTCCGGCATAAACAATACATTCAGAATCCGCTTCTTGTGCTTGTTCTGGATTGAAGTTAGTTAATTTAGTTGGCTCTTGTAGCTGTTGTCCGTTAGCTGTGTGACGTGCTTTTGCACTGGCTGCATAGGCTGACTTTCGTGCAAGTGCGATACTGCCAAGTGGTTCATGGGCGGCTAAAGTACGCCAAATATTAAATGCCAAGTTACTACCAAGTTCGGCTTGGCCAATTGCTGTAATATTTTGTTGTGCTAGATGTAGACGAGCAATACACACATAAGGACTTTGTTGAGTGCTCCATACTGCTTGAGCGTCATCGAGTGGCATTGTTTCTGGATTTGTACGTAGTTGTACCTCAAACCGGAATTTAGCACTCCCTTCTCGTAATCGTCGCTGTAAATCTAAAGCAAGGTAATTGTTATCAACGCATGGCGCGCCGACTTCACTCTCTTCAGGAACTAAGCGATATTTAACAATTTGTTGATCACCTAGCTTGAATGGCAAAATAGCCCAATATTTGGCACTTAAGCAGCTCGATTCAACTTTTTGCATGTCGTTTAGGATGTTAGCAACGTCACTATTTTTAGGGTCATTTAGGTAAGCATCATAATCTTTATCAATCACACCTGCTGTTGTAAATTGGCACATCTGTTGCGCATTTTTAGTGAAAAAACGATCCATATTTTGAAAAATAAAATCAGCGGTATTGCTTTCACCAATTAATTTATCTCCATTGACCGCAAACAACTTCATTGCTAAACCAAGTGTGCTGTGTAAATCGGGGGAGGAGGGAGTGGTATCACTCGAAAAACGTATGGCGCATTCATATTCACTTTTAGAAAAAATACCAATTTTGAATTGCGGGTCTATGTCTGGATTAATTTTAAACTTACCGTATGCGATGCCATGTTGCTTTCTAAAAACGGCACGTTGCGCAGGTTGTTGACCTTTATCAATACGTGGTACTTGGCCGAGGCCAACAAACATCTCAGTTAAACGTCTACAGGCTTGTTCAACACTTTCATTATCTGACCAACAAGGTATGTTGTTAGCTGATGGTTTTGTTGGATTTTCTTTTTTAGCCATTGTAAGTATTCCTTTTAAGCTATTGAGATATAAATTGGTTTTGAGAAAGTATTGTATTTTTATTAATTTCAGCTGCGTGATTTTTACGAAAAAAAGAATAAAACTACCGTTGTTATTTGTTTTCAATATTGCATTCGGAATGCTGTGAGATTGGCAATCGAGATTGCAAGAAATAGGTATTAAATGCCTAAGCTGTATGAGTAACCACTTTTTATGTTCTTCTTCGTTTTAGCTGCAACTTAGGATTATTGTTATCCAATACTAATTTTTTTATGTGGAATTATTGATAAAGGTAGATGATGCAGCTAAAGAAATCTATTACAGAGTATTACAGCAAATAGCATATCTAAAAAAGAATAGGTGAGGCTGACAAAGGGTTATTTAAAAAGTGTGTGTTTGGTTTGTAGGCAAGGCTGCGCCTAATGTATATGGTTATCCCTCATAAATACCAAGTAAGTGCACGCTGCCATTTAAGTTACAAGCTTCGCACCGCGATTAAATAGCACCTGGGTTGAATTTCAATCTTGAAAAGCCAATAGCCCAGGTTACTTGGTATATTTTTTGTGTTATTTAAAGTGCTTTAAAGCGAATTGCTGTACCACCACTTGTTGCTAGTTTTAAAGTAAGCTTATCGTTTGCAGTTACAATACGTTTCTCGATAGTTAAATCGTATGGGTTATTTTTCCACTCGGCATTTTCACCGTCTTTATAAATTTGTGCTTCAAATTTTTTGCCTTGCTCTAAAAAATCGAGTTTTACTTTAATCGTACGGGCTTTTTCATCGGTAACGGCACCCAAGTACCAATCGTTTCCTGAGTATTTACCACTTTTACGCTCTTTGCGGGCAAATACAATAAAGTCTCCTACTTCGCCATCTAGGGCAATACTTTGCTGCCAATCGGTGGGAACATCTTGGATAAATTGAAATGCGTCGGGCTTCGCTAAGTAATTTTTAGGTAAGTCGGCCGCCATTTGAATTGGGCTATACAAAACAACATAAAGCGCCAGCTGTTTGGCAAGTGTAGTTTGTGGGCGATTTGTGTCATCACCTAAGCCATTAAAGCTCATATCAAAAATACCAGGTGTAAAGTCCATTGGGCCTGCAAGCATGCGGGTAAAGGCAAGCATTGGTATGTGTTCAGGTGGATTAGGCGGGGAGCCCCATGCGTTAAACTCTTGTCCACGTGCGCCTTCACGCGCAATCCAATTGGGGTAGGTACGGCGCAGACCCGTATCTTTAATCGGCTCGTGGGTATTTATACTAATTTTATGCTTTGCGGCAAGTTTTATGTTGTAAAGATACTCGTTAACCATAAACTGGCCATCGTGCCATTCATGACGAGCTATGCCGTTTTCATCTATGCGTTTAATATTCCCGCCATCAGCTACGTAACCTGTTTTTACCTGGCTTACGTTTGATTTTTCGTAAAGAGCAAAGGCGTCTTCCATTTGATCACGATAGTTGCTCACATTACCTGACGTTTCGTGATGACCAATGAGCTGAACGCCTTTCTCTTTGCCATATTGTGCAAGTGTTGCAATATCAAAATCGTCATAAGGTTTTGTAAAATTAAATACATCGCCATTAAAATACCAATCACCATCCCAGCCAATATTCCAGCCTTCAACTAATACGCCATCAAAACCATACTGCGCTGCAAAATCCATATAGTATTTAGTTGTTTTTGTGGTTGCTCCGTGTTTTTCGCCGCTCCCCCACGTTTGTGTTTCTATGTGCATTCCCCACCAAATACCGACGTATTTACCAGGTTTAATCCACGATACATCGTCGAGCTTATTTGGCTCGTTTAAATTTAAAATAATATCCGAATTAACTAAATCAACAGCATGTTCGCCCATTTGGATTGTACGCCACGGGGTATTGAATGCGCCTTGTTTTTTAACTGCAATACCGTCTGACCAAGGTGTTAAATCTGCCTGAAATGTACCAGGGCGACGTTGATTAAGCACCATGGCGGCGTAATCAACAAGTGCAGCTTCGTGAATACTTAAATGTATGCCATCTTTATTTTTAAAGGTAAATGGAGTGTGCACTAAAGCTGCGTCATTAAGCGGGGTGGTGTTATAAACATACTCATAACGATTCCAACCGCGAGCAGGTATCCACCATGCTGTTGCATTGTTACTGTCGGCTATTGCAAACTCGGTAAGCTCTTTGGTTATTTCTGTTTTTTCGAAACCTATTTGTTCAGGCACTTCGTACCTAAAGCCAATACCATTATTAAAGGCTCTAAATTTTACGGTGAAAGTACCACCTTGAGGCTGTGATTTATTAAATGTTACGGCAACTTCATTATGCTTATCAGTCACTGTTTGGCGCTCACCCCAAGGCAGCTGCCATTGAGTATTAACGGTTTGTTTTTGGGTTTTTGCTATTTTAAAGCCTTCGCTAAAAGGTGCTTGTTGTTTAAATTCAAACCCTAGAGCGGAGCTAGTTATTACTGGTCTGTTTTTAAAATCAATAGAATATGTTGGAGTATTTAGTTCGTCTGATATAGTTATTTTTATATTGCCATTAGGAGATTGCAACGTCGCTGTTTGAGCAAAACAACTGCTCGAAAAAGCTAAAAGTAAAAGTGTTGATGTTCTCATTATGAGATCCTTGGTATGCCAGTATGAATTAACCAGCATAAAGGCAGTTATTAAGGAATACGAACTTCTACATACGTATTCAATGTTATAAAAAATAGAAAGAAATAAGTAATCTAACCGGTCTATAATATAAATAAGTTGAAAATAAGAATGGTAAGCGAATGATTAAGTATTTAATTTTTATAATATCAATGGTTTTAAGTTGGCAAGCAGCGGCAATTCAAATAACAATTAAAAATACAAAAGATGAACCAATGGCGAATGCCGTCGTGTGGCTAACTACAAAAAACACTTCAGAAGTAATCATTGCACCGGATGCGCCTTATGCAATGAGTCAAAAAAACAGAGAGTTTACACCACGCATTTTAGTTGTACCGCAAAACGCTAAAGTGGAGTTTCCAAATGCAGATTCTATTATGCATCATGTGTATTCGTTTTCTAAGGCTAAAACATTCGAATTAAAGCTATATAAAGAACAACCTAAAGCGCCCTTGGTGTTTGAGCAAACCGGTGTTGTAGAGCTTGGGTGTAATATTCATGATTGGATGTTGGGTTATATCGTTGTGGTTGATAGCACTATTTTTGCTATTACCGATATAACAGGAAAGGTTGATTTAGCAGCACCTTTAGGAGAATACACTCTCAATGTATGGCATTCAGGATTTGGTGATATTAGTAATGTTGAATCAGAGACTGTAACTGTAAATTCAGCCCCACTTACTTATAAAATAAAGCAAACTATAACCGAACAAATTGATTTTGCCACGGACGAATTCGATGATTACTAATAACTTACTAAAGCTGACACTGCTGTGTTGTATTGTATTTTTTAGTGGTGCGTTAAGTGCACAGGTAAAAGGCTTAATACAAGTTAGAGCAGTGCAAGGTGATGATACGCTTAGTTTTCAAGAGGGCGGTATTGGATTGTATCGGCACGATGCTAAAAGCGATGAGCTTATTTTATCACAAGGTATTTTAGATTTTAATGTTGATTTAGCATCTAGTTGGTCGGCTCATGGTGTACTGAATATAAATCAAGACCCTGATGTGGCTTTAGGTTTAACGCAAGCTTACATAAAGTACCAACCGTTATCTAACAGTAACTATAAATGGCATGTACGTGTAGGTGGCTTTTATCCATTAATGTCTTTAGAAAACCCAGATATTGGCTGGACGTCGCCATATAATTATACAAATTCAGCAATTAATAGTTGGATTGGTGAAGAACTACGTACTGTCGGAGTTGAGGTTACTATAAAGCGATCTGCAAAGCGTTTTAATAGTGCACATGGCTTTAGCGTTATAGGAGCTACATTTAAAGGAAATGATCCCGCAGGTACATTGCTCGCATGGCGTGGTTTTGCATTACATGACAGGCAAACAACATTTAACGAAGGCGTCAGGTTTGCACCTATAGCAGCATTAAATGAATCCCAATTACGTTGGCAAGCTAACCAAGTATTACCGTTTGAAGAGGTGGATGGTCGCTTTGGTTATTATGTGGGTATGCACTGGGATTACTTAAAACAATCACAATTTCGAATTTATTATTATGATAACAATGGCGATCCGACCAAGCTTAATATTAGCTCAGGACAATATGCGTGGGATACTCGGTTTACCAGCGCCGCATGGCTCTATAAGTTAAATAAAAAAACACGCCTCATTGCGCAAGTGTTAAGTGGTAAAACTGAAATGGGATATAATGCGTTAATAGACAATACATACTATAGTCATTATTTAATGATGAGTCATAAAGAAGGTAAGCACAGAGTATCGTTGCGTTATGATTATTTTAAAGTTACAGATAACGATACCACTGTATTTGACCCTAATGGCAGTCATGGTGAAGGTATAACTGCAACATGGCGTTATCAGTTGAGTGAAAAGTTACAAATAGGTGTTGAAGGAGCTACTCTTAAAAGTGTAGTTGAAAATAGAGCTGCAATTGGTTTTAAACAGTCTATTTCACAACAGCAAGTAATGCTTAACATGCAATGGAAATTATAAATTTAATGCATGTGTTGCTTTTTTAAAACTTAGTTATAGTGTGTAATCCCGTCAGGAGTGATAAATGAATTTGCATAGTATTCGCGTTAAAGTTTCTTTTCCTATAGTGATTTTAGGAATTGCAGTATTGTCGTTAATTATTGGCTACACCCATTTAATTAATCTACAAAAAAATGCATTGGATGTGCAATCTGAAAAATTTATTAAGGCAACTTCACTCGCATTAAATGCGGATCGTGACTTATATCAAGCTAAGCTCGCAGAGTTAAACTTTGTTTCGCATACTAATGATATTGAAAAATATAAGGCAGACTACAAAGAAAATGCAGCGCAAGTAATACAAAAATTAAAGCAATATCTGGAACTTCTCACTGATTTTCCTGAAATCAAAAATGAATTTAGAAGTTTTGATGCTACTTTTAACGCTTGGTTTAATGCTTCTAACGATTATATGGCTGATAAGAGTGAGGCAAAACAGTTTGAATCGGAACAGACATTTGCTGATTTAAGAGCAAGGCTTAACCACGCTGGAGAGTTAGCTGAAAAAACTTCCGAACAAGAAATTAATAAATTATCCGAAAAAATAGAGTCGACCAAGTTGATGATGTTAGTTTTCGTTATAATTATTTTATTAATAGCCGTTTGGTTTAGCTACATAATACCTAAACAGTTAACGCAACAAATTAATTTTGTTACAGAATGTATTAATGATATTGCATCGGGGGATGGTGATTTAACGGGGCGTATACAAGTAACATCTCAAGATGAGTTTGCAGATCTTGCTACCGGTTTTAATAGCTTTTTAGACAATTTACAGCAGCTTGTTCGCGATATTTTAGAGCAATCAAAAGAACTAAATACGTTAGGTGCAGATCTAAGTAAGGTTGCGAATCAAAATAACAGTGTAAACCAAGCTTTAGGTCAGGCTTCTGAGTCTATAGTCAGTGCTGTACATGAAATGAGTGTAGCAAGTAGAGAAGTTGCAGGAGTTGCTCAACAATCGTCGAGTGAGGCTGATAACTCTTTAAATTTGGCGCAACAAGGTTTAACTGCCGTTGCTAATTCGAGCGCTCGTATTGTCTCTCTTTCACAAAATATGGATCAGGCGATGGCGCGCTCAACTGAACTACAACAAAGTTCAGATAACATAGCCAAAGTATTAGAGGTTATTCGTGCTATTGCGGAGCAAACCAACCTATTAGCATTAAACGCGGCAATTGAAGCAGCACGTGCTGGCGAATATGGCCGAGGGTTTGCTGTTGTTGCTGATGAAGTCAGAACGCTTGCAACACGTACACAGGTCAGCACTAACGATATTCAACAAATGATTGAGCACTTTGCGACAAGTGTTGAGCAATCTATAAAAGCAATTGATGAAGGAAAGCAGTTTGCTGATGATGCTGTGGGGTCATTTACTCAAACTAATGATGTACTTAATGCAATGCAAAGCTCGTCAACTAAAGTGAACGATATGGCAATGCAAACAGCGCAGGCTACAGAAGAGCAAACTACGGTCGCCGACGAAATAAGTCAAAATTTATCATCACTAAATGATCAAACTGTTGAAGGTGTTGCACTTGCACGAACAACTGAAGATGTATCTAAAAAAATGGAACAATTAACCGATGAGTTAAATCGTTTAGTGCATCGTTTTAAAGTTTAAACAGTGAGCTATTAAAACAATCAGGGGCCTATTAGGGCCCCTTTTTAATGCAATTTATATCTAAGTGAATGGGACTATTTTTTATCGAATGCGCGTTTCATGTAGTTAGGTGTAGCGAGTGCACCATGGTGAATACCGCTGTTGTAGTATTCACTTTGCTCAGCTATTTGTGCTGCGCCGTCTTCTCTGAAACCGTTAAATGCTTGTGATTTACGTGCAAGTGTTACCGACCATAAACCACTTGGGTAAATTGGTTGTGGGAATGGCAGTGTTTGTAAATCGTTAAAGCCTACGCTTAGCATTGCTTCGCGCATTTCAACTAACAATGGCATGTGCATAAGTGGCGATTCACTTTGTTGTACTAAAATACCACCTGGGCGCAATGCATCTAAACAGCTTGTGTAAAACGCATGGTTAAATAAGCCCTCACCTGGACCCACCGGATCGGTGCCATCAACAATAACCACGTCGATAGATTCGCCAGCGGCTTCGCGCATGTATTTAATACCGTCGTCAAACATAACCGTTGCACGGGCGTCGTTGTTAGATTCACAAAGCTCTGGGAAGTATTTTAACGACATTTGCGTTACTGCTTCGTCTATATCTATTTGCGTTACAGTTTCTACGCCTGGGTGTTTTAATACTTCGCGTAAAGTACCGCAGTCGCCGCCACCAATAATAACGACGTTTTTAGGGTTTGGGTGCGCTAAAAGTGCAGGGTGGCTGATCATCTCATGGTAAAAGAAGTTTTCGCGGGTTGTTACCATAGTACACCCGTCGATGATCATTAAATTACCAAAGTCTGTGGTTTCAAACATTTCTACCTTTTGAAAAGGAGACTGTTTTTCATCTAACTTTTTATTAATACGTAATGAAAATGCGCTGCCATCGCGGTCGCTAATTTCAGTAAACCACTTACTTTGATCTAAATTTGCCATAGTTACTATTACACTTTTTAGGTTGAGTATGAAAAAGGGGCAATTCTGCCAGTGCTTGGCGTTTTGCTCAATGACATTTTAACTGATTTAACGAATAAAGTTAGTTAGGAGTGAGTGAAAGTTCAATTTTTGTTAGCCTAGTGGATAGTGACGTATTAAAATGCGCCTTTATACCTAATTGACTAAAGAAGAGTTGCCATGACCTGGGGTTTAGAAACAGCACGCGCCACTTATAACGTTGCTCATTGGAGTGATGGTTATTTTGATATTAACGCACAAGGCGAACTGGTGGCTTACCCAGATGGCGACCAAACAAAACCGGCCATTTCTTTAACGCAATTAACTGAGCAGTTTAAGCAACAAGGGTTAACGTTGCCGGTTTTAGTACGCTTTACCGATATTTTACAAAATCGTGTAGACACACTTACTAACGCGTTTACGCAAGCGCGAGCAAATCGTGAATATAACGGTAAATACACCTGTGTTTATCCAATTAAAGTAAATCAGCAGCGTTCTGTAGTAAGTAAACTATTAGCGCATCCAAGCGGGCTTGTTGGCTTAGAAGCCGGCTCAAAACCAGAGCTTATGGCTATTTTGGGCGTAGCAAAAGAGCCAATTACTATTGTGTGTAACGGCTATAAAGACAGTGAGTTTTTACGTTTAGCGTGTATTGGTCAAGCCATAGGCCACAGCGTAAAAATTGTGGTAGAGAAGCTTTCAGAACTGACCACACTACTTGAAGAAATAGACAACCTAGGCATTGAGCCGGCAATTGGTATTCGCATTCGCCTAAATTCAGTAGGCAAAGGCAAGTGGCAAAACACCGGTGGCGAAAAAGGCAAGTTTGGTTTAACGGCAGGCCAAGTACTAAGTGCTGTTGAAGTGCTTAAAAAGCATAATAAGCTGCACTTAATGCAAATGGTGCATTTTCATATTGGTTCTCAAATTGCCAATATTCGTGATATTCACCGTGCCTTACGTGAATGCGCACGCCACTTTGCTGAGCTTACGCAATTAAACGTACCGTTAAATACCGTTGATGTGGGTGGCGGCTTAGGCGTTGATTACGAGGGTTCTGGCTCACGCAGTGCGTGTTCAATGAACTACACCGTAGAAGAGTACGCGCGTAATGTAGTGAATGCATTTGCAGACGTGTGCGACCAACATAACTTTACCCATCCGGCTATTATCACCGAATCGGGGCGCGCTTTAACCGCTCACCATGCGGTATTAATTACCGATGTAATTGACGTAGAAAAAGCGCCCAATCATTTAAATCCAGAGCCACCGCTTGAAAATAGCGCGTTAGTGCTTGATGAAATGTGGCAGTGTTTACAGCGTTTAAACCCGCGTATGGCACTTGAGATTTATCACGACGCTATGCACTTATTTAGCGAAGCGCACGATCAGTACGTGCATGGCTTAGTAAGCATGCTAGAGTGGGCAAAAATAGAGCAGCTTTATTTTACTATTTTACATCGTGTACGTGCATCGCTTAGTAATAACGCGCGCGCGCATCGTGAAGTGCTCGACGATTTAAACGAAAAGTTGGCCGATAAACTCTTTGTTAACTTTTCATTATTTCAGTCATTGCCTGATGTATGGGGTATTCAGCAGTTGTTTCCGGTTATGCCAATCGAAAATTTAACTCAGCCATTGACTCAACGTGCGATTATTCAAGATATTACCTGTGACTCTGACGGGCAAATCCGTGAATACGTTGAAGGTGCTGGTATCGAAACCAGCCTACCCATTCCAGAATATAAACATGGCGAGCAATACCATATTGCGATGTTTATGGTGGGTGCATATCAAGAGATTTTAGGTGATTTACATAACCTATTTGGTGATACCGATTCGGTGCACGTAGAACTTAACGACGAAGGTTATGTGTTAACCAATGCCATAAAAGGTGATAGCGTTAAGGATGTATTAAAGTTTGTTGACTATGATAGCGCTATTTTAGCTGACAACTTTGCGTACCAAGTTAATAAACTTGATGTATCGACGCAGTGTAAACAAGGTTATTTAGCTGAGCTTAATGCAGGCCTTGAAGGTTATACCTATTTTGAAGATTAATTTGTAAGCAACTGAAAGCGCAGTATTAGTTACTGCGCCATGTTTAAAGGAAGTAGAAGTAATGTCAGTTATTCGCGGTGTACTTAGTATTATTTTGTACGCAATAAACACACTCTTTTGGTTTGTGCCTATTTTTATTTGTGGGCTTATAAAGCTTATCCCTATTAAGCCACTGCAAAAATTAATGAGCTGGGTTGCTAAACAATGTGCAACTATTTGGGTCACTTTTAATAGCTTAAATCAAATGTTATTTACGCCAACAAAACTTAACGTAACTGGCCTTGAAGACCTAAAACTAAAAGATTGGTACCTAGTAATAGCAAACCACCAAAGCTGGGTCGATATTTTAGTATTACAGCGCGTGTTTAATCGTAAAATTCCATTTTTAAACTTCTTTTTAAAAAAGGAGCTTATTTATGTGCCCATTTTAGGCTTGTGTTGGTGGGCGCTTGATTTCCCGTTTATGACGCGCACAAGTAAAAGCCAATTAAAAAAGAATCCAAAGCTGCGTGGTAAAGATTTAGAAACTACGCGTAAAGCCTGCGAAAAATTCAAAGAGATGCCAGTAAGTGTGGTTAACTTTGTTGAAGGCACTCGTTTTACTACGCAAAAGCATGCGCGCCAAAATAGCCCGTTCCCACATTTATTAAAACCAAAAGCGGGCGGTATTGCTTTTGTAATGCAAGCAATGGGCGAGCAAATTACTAAAGTGGTTAACGTCACAATTCATTACCCCGATGGCATCCCTACTTTTATGGATTTTGCTGGTGGTAAGGTAAAAAATATCAACGTATACGTGGAAGTAAGGCCGGTAAGCGAAGAGCTTATTGGTGACTACACCGGTGATTCTGAATTTAGAATTCGCTTTCAAAGTGAGTTAAATCGTTTATGGGAAAATAAAGAGCAAACATTGCAATCGCTCGAAAAACCATAAAGAAAAGGTAAAAAATATGAGCTTACAGTTATGCTAAAAAAGTGGTTACCAAATTGGCTTAACGGCTTAATTGTAGGCTGCGTGTTGTTTTCTAATGTCATACTTTTTGGGTCGCTGGTATTAATGCTGGGTCTTATTAAGTTATTGCTTCCTCTACCTATTGTTAATTCTATATTGCACAGCGCTTATCGTGGTTGGTGTAACGGCAATCGTTTAGGGCTTTGGTTAGGTTGCCCTAATATTGTGGTTGATATAAGTGGCGACTTAAACTCAAAAAGTTGGTATTTACTTATTTGTAATCACGCGAGTTGGTTAGATATAACCGTACTTAGCTCATTACATGCTTTGCCTGCCCCTAAGTTCTTTTTAAAAGATGAATTAAAATACGTTCCTTTTATTGGCACTGGTGCGTGGGCTATGGGTATGCCGTTTATGAAACGGGTAAGCAAAGCGCAGCTTGCTAAAAATCCTAAACTCAAAGGGCTTGATGTAGAGCGAACTAAACATAGCTGTCGTAATTTCCGTCATCATCCTACTACCATCATTAATTTTGTTGAAGGTACACGCTATACACCAGCCAAACATAATCTGCAACAAAGTCCTTTTAAGCATTTATTAAAACCTAAAGCGGGCGGCATTGCTTTTGCGCTTGAAGTATTAGCCGATCAATTTGATGCCATGCTTAATACAAGTTTAGTATATAGCGGCAAAACAGATCATGTTTGCCGTAACTTGTTAAAAGGTGAGTTAGATTCTATTTATGTGTCGATTGAGGTTATCCCTATTGATGAGAAAATGCAGGGCAGCTATCAAAGCGATGACGTATTTAAAGTTAATTTTCAGCATTATGTGAATGAGCTATGGGTTGCTAAAGATCAGCAGCTTGCCGATATTTATGCTCAGCAAAATTTACCTGAACCACAAATCAGTAAGGAAATTGAAACACTATGACCAACACCCACCTACAGGAGTTAATTACTCCTTGGTTTGATAAAGTGCCCGATGCAGATTTCCTGAGCTCAATTACAGCTACTGCGATTGGCGTATGTTCTCTATTAGTACTGTATTTATTTACGCGTCGTTTAATGTTGCCAGGCATTCAAAAAATAGTAACTAAGCTTTCTCCCGAGCGGATTGGTGCACTTTCTCCAATGTTAACCAAGCTCAACAAACGTATTGCAGGGTTGCTTTGTTGTGTTTTATTTTTAGCGACCTTCGACAGTGTTTATCCGGTTAACGAATTGGCCGCCGAAATATTAAAAACGGTGGGGCAGGCTTTATTAATTATCTACGTCGGCTTTATTATAAGCAGCATAGTGAGTATTGCTGGCGCTATTTATAACCAACTTGAATTTGCTCGTGAAGTCCCTATTCAGGGCTTAATTCAGGTTGTTAAGCTAATCACCTTTATTGTGTGTGCAATTTTAATTGTGAGCATTTTTCTTGAGAAGTCACCCACTTATATTCTCTCTGGTTTTGGTGCTATTGCTGCGGTTACATTATTAGTATTTAAAGACACCATATTAGGCTTTGTAGCGAGCATTCAAATAGCTGCAAATCGTTTAGTAACGTATGGTGATTGGATCCAAGTAGAAAACTACGGCGCCGATGGCGAAGTGATTGATTTGGGTTTAAACACAGTAAAAGTACGTAACTGGGATAATACCATCACAACTATTCCAACTTATATGTTGGTGGCGGGCTCGTTTAAAAACTGGCGCGGGATGCAAGAGTCGGGCGGTAGGCGTATTAAACGTTCACTTAATATAGATATGCACAGTATTTGTTTAGTAAGTGATGAATTTAGAAAGCAAATAGATGCGGCTATTCCGCTACATGACTATATCCGAGTAACGACACTACCTGCGCAAGTTTCTAATTTAGGGCTGTTTCGTCGCTATGCTGAAGGCTATTTAAAACAGCACAGTAAAATTAATACGTCGCTTACGTTAATGGTACGAGAGCTACAACCACTAAACCATGGTTTACCTATTGAGTTTTATTGCTTTAGTGAAGACAAACGCTGGATTTCGTACGAGCATTTACAAGCCGAAATAATGGATCATTTACTTGCGGTATTACCCGTGTTTGGGCTTAGAGCGTATCAAAGTGTAAGTGGACAATTAAGCCCACCTAACGAGCAACAAACAGATAAGCCAACATTTAGAGTGATGGCAAATAGTGTTGTAAAAGACCCACAGCAATAAATAAAGCTAAGAGCCACCAAATAGGTGGCTTTTTAAATCGCAGCCATGCAAATGTAATTATTACTAACGCAACTTGCCAAAAGTTATGCACAGCCGATGTCCAAATTGGCGAATACAGTGCAGCCGCTAAAAAACCGACTACCGCTGCATTAAGCGCCGCTATTGAACTTGCAAAACGTGGCTTACTTGCCAAATTAAGCCAGCTCTTCTGAAACGCCAGTATAAGTAAAAAACCAGGCATAAATATAAGCAGTGTAGCTATAAGGGCGCCCACTAAAGGTTGCTCAGTAGTAAGTTGTGCGCCTAAGTAAGTAGCAATAGTAAACATAGGCCCAGGCACTGCCTGCGCGCTCGCGTAAGCACTTAAAAACTGATCATCACTCAATGCTGGTACGCCAGCTTGAAGTACCGGCAGTACTACGTGTCCGCCGCCAAACACCATTGCACCCGCTTGGTAAAAAGGGGTAAACAAAGCAAACTCATACCCTAGTGGAATAAAGCTAACACCAAGTAAGAGCGCAAACAACCCCAGTGCAATCCAATTAATATTACTTTTTGTACTGCTAGCACCTTTTGCTACTGTGCCAAGTTTTAATAAAGGCCATATAGCACCTATTGTGGCAGCGGTGATTAAAATTGCTATTTGAGTTCCCATCATTGGAAATAACACCAAAGCAAGTGTACTCATTACCGCAAGTAACTTAAGCGCAGCACTTGTACAAAAGCTTTTAGCCATACTAAGTGTTGCATCAGCGACTATAACAACGGCAAATAACTTTAAGCCTGCAATAATAGCAAAGTAAACAGCGTCAAACTGATGAGCACTAACCGCAAGCAGCACCATTATTAAAAACGAAGGCAGAGTAAAGCCTAAAAAAGCAGCTATACCACCAAGTACCCCAGCCCGCTCAACACCAATCGCAAAACTAACTTGGCTAGAGCCAGGCCCTGGTAATGCTTGGCTTAAACTAATAAGTTGTGCGTAACGCGTGTTAGTTAACCAATTTAACGAGTCTACAAAGTGGCGCTTAAAATAGCCTAAATGCGCAGCGGGGCCACCAAAACTCATGCACCCTAGTAAAAAAAATTGTCTAAAAATAGCAATTAACATTGCGCCAATATCCTTTGTAAAATTCATTAAATTGTCACAGCGTAGTATGACATTTTTATTAAAACGGCACATTAGTTTGAGGTCTGTTTAACAATCAAGCAAGATGCGCTGCTTTTAACACTCTCTTCATAGTTTGTTCATACGTGTATTTGCATACTCCTGCTAAATTCTTATTGAATAGGTAACATCATGACTTTAACTAAATCACTTTTAAGCGTAACCGTATTAGCTGTATTGCTTTCAGGTTGTGAAATGAATAACGCAGGTAAAGGCGCAGCAATTGGCGCTGCTGCAGGTGGCGTATTAGGTAAAGCTACGAGTAACCATAAAGATAAACGCTTTTTTATTGGTGCAGCAATAGGGGCACTTGCGGGCGCTGCTGTTGGCGACTACATGGATAAGCAAGAAGAAGCATTTCGTGATGAACTAGCGGGTTCGGGCGTTGAAGTTGTGCGTGAGGGCGACAACTTACGTTTGGTTATGCCATCAAATATTACCTTTGCGACGGATCAATCGTATATTTCATCAGGTTTTAACGACACGTTAAACGCGATTGCTAACGTTATGAATAAGTATGAAAAAACTTACCTTAGTGTTGAAGGCCATACCGATAGCACAGGTAAAGATAGCTACAACATGAACTTGTCGCGCGAGCGTGCACAAAGTGTAAAAGATTATTTAGTGAATCAACAAATTATGGCGGCACGTATTAGCACTAAAGGCTATGGCGAAACACGTCCAATTGCGACTAACGATAGTGCAAATGGTCGTGCTCAAAATCGCCGCGTAGAAATTCAGATAGTGCCTAATACGCAAGGTTAATTGTAATTAATCTGATATCTGCCTGCTTCAAGCAAACTCAACGTAGTTAACGTTGAAAATAGTGACTTGAGATAGTTTATTATTTTCAGTTGAAGTTGGTTATAAACCGCGCTAATGCGCGGTTTATTTGTTTATTTAATGGCACTTTTAAACCGGTTAGCTGTCATAACTAGTTCTTTCATAGGGACATATTTATGGCAAAGTGGCGTTCGACAATTATTTTATCAATACTTTTACATGGATTATTGTTGTTTTTTTTAGCAACTTTAAAGGTACCTGAAATAAAACAGCCGCAATCACCGCCAATTAAAGCCTATATGGTAAGTGTGCCAGCCAAAATTAAAGCAACACAGCAAGCGCCTCAACAGAGTGTTAATAAAAGTGTGCGCATAGAAAAAAAGCCAAGTGAGCCGGTAAATAAAACAGTATTAAAATCAGTAAGCTCTTCTAGTAAAAAAGCAGAAAAAACGGCTGAACCGGTAAACTCCACTATAACAAGCTCGACCACAATAAATGCCCACTCTGCAGAATTAACGCCATATAAAAAAATCGACTTACAAAAAGGCCTTAATCGTATTTTACAGCAACAAATAGGATCTTTACCTGCTAGTACAACCTCTACTGGTACAACAGCTGATGAATACGCAACGGTAAAGAGGATCACAGTTCCAAAAGTACACTCTGCAACGGTAAAGCCACTATTACAAATAGAGCAGCAAAGTATGCAATCTACTACCTATCGTAAAGGTGATACCTGTTTTAAAAAGGTGTTTATTGGCGCAGGCGTTATGCCAAAAAATGAATTACCAGATAGTTATTTAACCGCAGGGCAATTGTGCGGTAAAACTAAGTTAACAGAGGCTTATGATGCGGCTATGAACAAATGGTTTAGCAAAAAGTAGCAGCAAAGCCGCTGCTACTTTAATTAATTACTTGTACCAGCTCAATCTTTATTAAACTGTAATTCACATAGTTTTTGATACAGCGGATTGCTGGCTAATAACGCTTGGTGAGAACCCGTTGCTATTATTTCCCCATTTTCCATTACCACAATCACATCAGCATGTTTTACCGTGGCCAGCCTATGGGCAATTATTAACGTTGTTCTGTTTTGCATTAGGTGTTCAAGTGCCGCTTGTACGTGGTGCTCACTTTGTGCATCTAGTGCGCTGGTGGCTTCATCAAGAAGGAGTATTTCTGGGTCTTTTAATATAGCGCGGGCAAGCACAATACGTTGCTTTTGCCCACCAGATAACCTAACGCCTTGCTCGCCTAAAAAGCTGTGATAGCCTTGTGGCAACTGCTTTATAAATTCATCGGCATGGGCATATTTTGCAGCGGCATACACTTGCTCATCGGTTGCATTTGGGTTGCCGTAGCGGATGTTATGCATAACATCGGAGCTAAATAAAATAGGGTTTTGCGCTACCATGCCCATTTTATTACGCAGAGTATTAAGTGATAGGTCTTTAATATTTATATCTTTAAACTTAATAGCTCCGCTGGCCGGATCGTAAAAACGTTGTAGTAATTCAAATAATGTAGTTTTACCAGCGCCGGAAGGGCCAACAATAGCCACAGTTTGGCCTTGCTCGATATTTAGGCTTATTTTATTAAGCGCACTTACGTCGGGGCGAGAAGGATAGTTAAAGCTAATGTTTTCAAGCGCAATTGCAGGACTGCTACTTTCTTGCAGTAAATTACTATCTTGTGGGTTTAACGGGTTTTCTATTTCACTTTTAACAGCAAGTAACTCAAGTAATCTTGCAGCCGCGCCTGCTGCTCGTTGTAGTTCGCCATACACTTCAGCAACGGTAGCCACCGACATTGCCACCATAATAGCGTAAAACACAAATGCACCTAACTCGCCGCCGGTCATAGTACCCGCAAGTACATCGTTACCACCCACCCAAAGCATTGCGCTAATGGCACTAAAGGTTAAAAAAATCACTACGGCTATTAAAAACGAACGTTGTTTGATACGTTTTTTAGCCACGTTAAAGGCTTTTTCGGTCTCGAGTGCAAAGGCATGTTGCTCTTGTTCTTCGTGGCTATAGCTTTGCACTACTTTAATATTTTGTATGATTTCGCCTGCATAGGTACTTATGTCGGCAATAGCATCTTGGCTAGAACTTGCTAGTTTTCGTACCTTGCGACCAAATATCATCATTGGGACAAGTACTAGCGGCACACAGGCCACAACCACTAAGGTGAGCTTTAAATTAGTAAATAACAGCATAGCAAGCCCACCAATCAGCATAAGTACACTGCGCAACGCCATTGAAAATGATGAGCCAATAATTGATTGTAGTAATGTGGTGTCGGTGGTTAAACGCGACATAAGCTCGCCACTGCGGTTTTCTTCAAAGTAGCTAGGGTGTAGCGTTACAATACGATTAAACACGGCTTTTCGAATATCGTTACTTACTCGTTCGCCAATCCACGACATTAAATAAAAACGGCTAAAAGTGCCTACTGCTAATAAGCTGATTAAACCAATAAGTACTAATACGGCCTGCTGTAATTGGGCCTTTGATCCTGCAATAAAGCCATGATCAATAACAAATTTAACACCTTGCCCTAATGACAAGTTAACGCCTGCGGTAACTAATAACGCAGCTAGGGCGGCGACTACCATCCATTTGTACGGTTTAATAAACGCAAAAACAGGTAATAAACTGCTAAACGCAGCTTTTTCGGCTATAGATGTTTCTTTTGACATAGTGGATTCTTTTTGAAGGTTAAGGTATAGATATGGCATCATCGAATTAAAAATCAATAGTATTAAATATCATCAATAAGGATTCGTTATGACTACAAATATAATAAACGGTGAATTTACAGTCACTTTAGCGCCCATTGAAGGTTATGCCAAAGGGCAGCAAGGCATTAATTTAGGGCGTATGTCGATAGATAAAACATTTAAAGGTAGCTTAAATGCCACCAGCCAAGGCGAAATGCTCAGTGCTATGACGCCAACGCAAGGGAGTGCAGGTTATGTTGCTATTGAGCAAGTAGTTGGGGAGCTTGAAGGCAAAAAAGGCAGCTTTGTACTGCAACACTTTGGCACTATGAATAAAGGTCAAGATAGCCTTATTTTAAACGTCATTCCCGATTCAGGTACTGATGAGCTTGAAGGCTTAAGCGGCAGTATGAAAATTCGTATAGAGCAAGGTATTCATTACTATGACTTTGAATATACTTTAGATAGTAAATAACCTCAATTCTGGATAATAAATCTATCTTGAGCAGCTATTTTCAGCGCTAACTGCGTTGAATTTACTTGCAATAGGCCCGCTATTGACGCGTAAATTCGCCTTGTTTTCACTGAAAATCTCTGGCTAGAGAAAATAAATTTAAATATCATTATGATTCAATACGTTAGTAAATCTCTTAACCAGAGTTCAGGTTAAATAAAAAAGCATAGGTAAGTACGTATGCGGATTAGCTATTGAAAACCATAAGTTATAAGGAACATAAATGGCTTTATCTGTTTGGTTGAGTTTAGCATTGGTATGCATGATGGGCGCGATGTCGCCAGGGCCAAGCCTTGCGGTGGTGTTAAAGCACACGCTTAGTGGTGGCATGAAAAACGGTATGCTTGCTGCGCTCAGTCATGGTATTGGCGTTGGGCTTTATGCTGCTGCCTCATTACTTGGCTTAGGAGCATTAATGGCTCAATTTCCAACACTATACCAAATATTGGTGTATTTAGGCGCTGCGTATTTAGCCTATTTAGGTTTAAAAATACTGCTAGCAAAACCAAGTAATAACGAGCTGCAAGTACAAAAGAGTGAAGTAAGTGCGAGTAAAGCGCTACAAGATGGATTCGCGATTGCTTTTTTAAATCCTAAACTCGCGATTTTCTTTTTAGCGTTGTTCTCACAATTTATAGATCCGCAAAACCTCACTTTAAGCATTGGTATTATTATGTGCTTAACCGTGTTTGTAATTGATACTGGTTGGTATTTATTAGTTGCAGTGCTAACTGAGGTGTCTAAAAATCGTTTTGGTTTTACTAAGCAAAACCCGTGGTTAGACAAAATACTGGGTGTTGTG
This sequence comes from Pseudoalteromonas sp. 1_2015MBL_MicDiv, assembly GCF_002407505.1. Lineage (NCBI taxonomy): Bacteria > Pseudomonadati > Pseudomonadota > Gammaproteobacteria > Alteromonadales > Pseudoalteromonadaceae > Pseudoalteromonas > Pseudoalteromonas sp. 1_2015MBL_MicDiv. The sequence continues at coordinate 228,428 of NZ_CP012737.1, forward strand.
TTTATTGCCCTAGCCATAAGGGTGGTAATTGGTTTGTAGTTTTATAATTGGTTGTTGCTGAATTATTTGTACAAAATAGCTACAGCCAAAGCCCTCTATGATGCATACGTATTCATCACAATTTGATTACCTTTTAGTTACACTTTGTTGGTTATGTTTTAACTGCACTGACTGACATAACGAATAACAATAACTAAAAGGTACGCACACATGAAAAAATTCAAATTAAGCGCGCTAATGCTGGCATTATTTGCTGCAAATAGCGCAATAGCGAATGAAAGCCAAACTAAGGACGAAAGTAAACCTGAAAAAGTTCAAGCAGACTTAGAAGTAATTGAAGTGAGCGGCTTTAGCCGCAGCTTAATACAGTCTTTGAATCAAAAGCGCTTTAGCGATACGGTATCGGAGCAAATATCAGCGGATGACTTAGGTGCTTTACCTGATATATCAATGGCTGATGCACTGACGCGTTTACCTGGTATATCGGCGGTAAGAACCGGCGGCCAAGCTGCACAAATTAACATCCGTGGGCTTTCGGGCGGCTTTGTTTTTTCGACATTAAATGGTCGCGAGCAAGTATCGACCAGTGGTAGTCGTAGTATTGAGTTTGACCAATACCCTTCTGAACTTATTAGTTCTGCTGCGGTATATAAATCACCCAAAGCATCCTTAATTGAAGGCGGTGTAGCGGGCACTGTTGAACTTGAAACAGCGAGCCCATTAAATAATTCACAACAGCATAAATTTGTAGCCAATGTGCGAGGCATGTATAACGACCGTGCGTCAGAGGTATTTGATGCAACGGAGTTTGGCGACCGGATTAGTTTTTCATATCAAGGTAAATACCTCGATGACACACTTGGCGTAGCACTTGGTTATGCGCGATTATTTCAGCCAAGCGTCGCAACTCAGTTTATTGGCCTTGCTTACAATGATACTAAAGATGTTGATGGGCTCGCTAACGACACTAATGGGCCAACGCAAAATCCAGCAAACGAATACATAAGTGAAGGCTTTGAACTACAGCACTCAGGTGGAGAAGAAACTCGAAATGGTTATTTAGCCGCAATAGAGTGGGCACCTGTTGATAACTTTAGACTTAAAGGGGATGCGTTTTTATCTCGATTTGATAAAAAGTCATTTGCTCGTGGTTTTAGGGTGAAGTTAGGTGGCCCTTCTGCAGCATATGCAAATCCTCAGCTTGATGGAAATACAGTTATTGGCGCTGCTGTAAATCGAACTTCACAAAGCTATACTCGCGTTGAAATAGTAAATGATGATAACCAAGACTTTGACGAAGTAGATAGCTTTGGTGTTAACGCTGATTGGCAAGTGAATGATCGTTTAAGCGTTAATGCAGACGTGTCATTATCACGCGCTAAAAGTAACTTTAGAAATGGTTTGTTATGGAGCTTAGTAGCTGAAGATGCCAACGCAGAAGCCCCTGTGTTTGATACGAACGTTGCGATTAACTATCAATTAAATGGCCTAAGTTTACCCGATGTTGGCTTTAATCAAGCCGCTGCATTTAGCGATATAAACCGCGTTATGGTTAGTAAATACGGTATTTACCCGGATCAAACCGAAGATGAAGTAACCGCATTTAGGCTCGACTTTAAATACGAATTAGAAAACGATATATTTAGCTCTGTTGAGTTTGGTGCACGCTATTCTGATAGAGAATATAGCCGTAAGCGTTCGGTATTTGAATACGGAAATGATGGCGCATTTTCATCAACACAGCCTCCAATGCGTTTAACAGACGAGATGACCTCAATTGTTGATTGGCAAGGTGAGTTTAGTTATTTTCCCTCTTATTTAGCCATTGATTTAGACAAAGCGCTAAACGCATGGTTTCCAGATGGTACACCACAACCAGTGCAAACATGGGGTAATGCAGACGGTGTTGATGACGCCCAAGGATATACTAGTAATTACTCCTGGACATTATTGCAAAGTGGTTCAGTGTTTGAAGATGTATTGGCCGCTTACGTGATGGTGAATATAAATACTGAAGTTGCTGGTTTAGCGTTGTTAGGTAACGTGGGTGTACGTCGAATTGAGACAGACCAGTCGGCAACCGTACTTGAAAACGTAAATGGTGATGCCCGCTTGGGAGCACAAAATATTGTCGACGAAAACGGGATTATTAACGACCTTTATGCACCCAATGTACTAGGGACAAAGTACACCGATTATTTACCATCACTTAATTTAAACCTGCAATTGAATGACAATTCTCAATTGCGGTTTGCTGCCGCTAAAGTGATGTCGCGAGCACCAATAAACCGCCTTGCCGGTGATGCCAGTGCTAACGTAAGTGATGATGGGGTCATTAATGGTTCGAGCAATAACAACCCATTTTTAAAGCCATTTTATGCTGACCAATATGACTTATCTTACGAATATTATTTTGAAGAGAGTAACGGGTCTGTAGCCGCAGCCCTATTTTATAAAAACATAGACTCGTTTGTTGAAACCTTATCAATCGAAAACTTCGACTTTAAAGGCAATGGTTTTAACGTACCTGATTTTATTGAAGACCCAATAAGTGGTGAACAAGTTGCCACAACCAATGGGATTTACACCACCGCCGTTAACAATGGCAAGGGCGGTTATATTAGAGGGTTAGAGTTAGCTTATACCCATGTATTTACGTTTTTACCCGAGCCATTTAATGGGTTAGGGATCAACGGTAGTTACTCTTACACCGAGAGCGAAATCTCGTCTATTACCAGTTTAGGAGGCGATACCGTATCGCAATCTTTACCTGGGCTTTCAAATAATGTAGTTAACGCGACTTTGTTTTATTCAAATAACAACTTCGAAACACGTTTAAATGCACGTTATCGTGATGAATTTGTATCTGAGCAAGTCGCTATCAACGAACAAGTTGTTAATTTTGACTCTGAAACGGTGATAGATTTTCAAACGTCATACAAACTTACTGATTCCCTCACAATGCTTTTGCAAGTTAATAACCTGACAGACGAACCGACCCAAAGCTACTTTGGCACAAAGCAACGCACCGGTACGACTCAGTACTTTGGTCGTCAGCTTTATCTTGGTTTTACTTATAGTCATTAATTTAGCAAGTTGGAGCGTTTAAAAATGAAAAAAATTAAAAAATATAGTTACTTCTTAGTCGCCTTAAACTTAATGCTATTAGTTGGATGTGGCAGTGGTGATGATGTGAAATCGGGGCAAGTGTTACTCACTTGTAATGTACCTCAAGTACCAAACGAAACTGGCACACAGTGTGTCGATCCTGAGCCGATTGAATGCGCAGCGCCAACGGTTCCCGACGAAAAAAATGAAAGCTGTATTGTTGGCGCTGATCCAACGTTACCTGATCCTGTTGTATTTCCTGGCGATAATGAGGCAATTTTATTTTATAACCGCGTAACAGACGCTAACTATGAAGGTTACCGATTGCATTCGTGGAATAACGATGTGTGCGATGCTTTTGCACCGCCTTTTGATACGAGCGATTGGGAAAACGGCCATGTGCATGATGGGATAGATCCGAATTATGGTGCTTATTGGATTATAAAGCTCAAAGCCGATTACAACGAGTGCGCTAATTTTATTATTCATATAGGCACAGAAGGTGATGGTAAGGCATTTGGTGATGTTGATTTAACAATGCCATTAATGCAAGACGACGAAAAATTTCAGCGTATGAACTTTACTTTACATGGTGAGCCGTCTGTTTTTGAGTTTCCTATTTTAAATTTAGGTGAGCGTCCGGTTGCTATTGCAGGGGCTTCTGCACATTGGATAGATTTAAATACAGTATTATACAAACCGAGTAATGAACTGAGTCAAATCATTAAATTATATAGCTCTGCAAGCGCAGATTTAAAGGTTGATGAAGAGACTGGATTAAATGGTCAAAGCATTGAGTTGATACAAACCAACTTAACCGATGAGCAAGCACTAAAAGTACCGCACTTGAGTGATTGGACCGCTTATCAAGGTAACTGGGATGCAGAGGCCGCTAAGCAATTAATTAAACAACAACTGCTAGTGGCGGGTTTTGATGTTGATGGCAAACTTCTTGAAGCAAGTTACGTTCAAACAGCAAAAGCACTAGATGCGCTTTATACGCAAAATGAAAATGATGCTAACGAGGCGCTACTAGGCGTTAATTACAATAACAATGCAATTGATGTATCAGTATGGGCACCTACGGCCAATAATATGATACTTAATGTGTTTGATGCCGATAAAGCACAAGTGCATAGCAGTGCAATGCTATTTGATAGTAATACTGGCATTTGGTCTATCAGCTTAGATACTAAATACGATCGCCATTACTACCGTTTTGCGTTTGATGTATATCACCCAATCACTAAAGCGATTGAAAGTTTATGGAGTACAGACCCCTATTCACTCAATGTATCAAGCAATGGTTTGTATTCGCAGCTAATCAACCTAAATGACGATGACACCAAACCACAGGGCTGGGATGAACGCAGTATACCGACCGTTACCAATCCAGAAGATGCGATTATTTATGAAGGGCATGTACGTGACTTTAGTGTGCGCGATACCAGTGTTAGTGCACCAAATCGCGGTAAATACCTTGCATTTACAGAGCGCGAAAGCGTGCCAATGCAGCATCTTAAGCAGTTGGCTGATAAGGGTTTAACTCACTTTCATTTACTACCAGTGACAGACATTGGCACTATTGAAGAAAATGCCGCAGAGCGAGTTGAAATAACCGATACGTTAGGTAATTTATGTGAACGTATAAATGATGAAGCAGACGCTTGTAAAACAGAAGACAAGAACAGCACTATTGTCCAGTTGCTGCAAAGTTATTTACCAGGCTCTGACGATGCCCAAGCACTTGCCAGTGCTATGCGTGACCTAGATGGTTTTAACTGGGGTTACGATCCGCATCATTTTATTGCCCCTGAAGGGTCTTATGCCTCAACGGCTGAGGGTATTGCTCGCGTAGTTGAAACGCGCGCTATGGTGCAGTCGTTACACGAAATTGGATTAAGAGTCGTGCTGGATGTTGTTTATAACCATACAACAGCATCAGGTATTTGGGATAAGTCGGTATTTGATAAATTAGTACCCGGCTATTATCACAGGTACAACGAAGTGAGTGGTGGCATTGAGCAATCAACATGTTGTGAAAACACCGCCACTGAGCATGTCATGATGGATAAGTTTGTCACTGATTCATTAGTGATTTTAGCCCGTGACTTTGGTTATGATAGTTTTCGCTTTGATGTGATGGGGCATATGCCTAAGTCATCTATTTTAGCAGCGCGTGAAGCGGTTCAAGCAATCGATGCAGATAACTATTTTTATGGCGAAGGTTGGGACTTTGGTGAAGTAGCTAATAACCGTTTATTTACGCAAGCAAAACAAGCCGATATGGCGGGTTCAGAGGTGGGTACCTTTAACGACCGTATCCGCGAGGCTATTCGAGGTGGAGCATTGTTTAGCAATAACCCAACCGATGGCAATTTAGCTGAGCAAGATACATTGCGTTTATCGCTTGCTGGGAATTTACAAAATTATATTCTAAAAGACTTTAAAGGTAATTCAGCCAAGGGCAATAGCTTTACGTGGAATACTCAGCCAACAGCATATGCACTTGACCCTGCCGATAGCATTAACTACGTCTCTAAACATGACAACGAAACGCTATGGGATCAATTACAATATAAACATGCTGCTAGTATGAATATTGAAGAGCGTGTACGTGCTCACAATATGGCGCTCGCTATGCCGCTTGTAAGCCAAGGCATACCATTTATGCAACTGGGCGCTGATTTACTGCGTTCAAAGTCAATGGATCGTGATAGTTACAATGCCGGAGATTGGTTTAATGCAGTTGATTTAACTAAGCAAAATAATAATTGGAATATTGGCTTACCTAATGCTGAGAAAAACCAAGAGAAATGGTCTGAAATAATGCCTATTTCGGGTAACCCTCAAGCTGCTGCACAACCGCAAAATATTGCTTATGCTGGTGGTGTTTTTCAAGAGTTTTTAGCTATTCGCAGTGCTAGCCCATTATTTAGATTAACCACAGAGCAAGATGTAATAGAACGTGTTGGTTTTCATAATGTGGGTAAAAACCAGCAACATGGCTTAATTGTTATGAGTATTGATGATGGCGAAGGATTAACCGACATTGATGCAAACAACGATGCGCTCGTTGTGGTTATTAATAGCACCGAGCAGTTGCTTACTCATAGCATACCAACGGCGAATGGCTTTGAGTTACACAGTATACTTAAAGATAGTGTTGATCCAATGATGGCTGCAGCTTCTTTTACTCAAGGAGATGGTGAAGGTAGCTTTAACGTACCAGCATACACAATGGCGGTATTTGTTAAGCCGCAAGACGATGGCCAAGGTGTAGGGTTAAGTGCTAATGCAACGGTGGGCGCCCCCGATGTAGTACCTTTTGCGAGTACTGCCGTTTATGTGCGCGGCTCGTTAAATGATTGGGGTACTCGTGATGTACTTGAATATGTTGGTAATGGAGAGTACCGCTTAGCTGTTACGCTTAGTGCGGGTGACTATGAATTTAAAATAGCCTCAGAAGATTGGTCTACTGTCGATTTTGGTGCGCTATCAGATGCTGATAAAGAAGTAATTGAAAGTCAAAGTGAGCCCCTAACAGCTAGTGGGTCTAACATGACTTTTACTGCCGCTATTGATGCCACTTATGTGTTTGTATTTGATGCTAGCGATAAGGAGAGCCCAACACTTAAAATTTATAACGAGGAGCCATTTGTTGGTAATGCCATTTTTGTGCGAGGTACATTAAATAATTGGGGAGTCACAGACGAACTGATTTACAAAGGAAAGGGTATTTATACTTTTACTAATACTCTCGCTGCAGGGAGTTACGAATTTAAAGTTGCCTCTGAAGACTGGAGTTCGGTTGATTATGGCTCTGCTGATAGCGATATTAGTGCAACTTTAGGCAAAGCTAAACTATTAGCACTTGGTGGCGCAAATATGACTATAGATATTGCTAATGATGGCGAATATCAATTTGTATTGGATGCGAGCGATTTAAGCGCCGTTACATTAATCATTTTAAATGCGGAAATGTTTGCTGATACGCAAGTATTTATTCGAGGCAATTTAAATGAATGGAATACGGATAACCCACTTATTTATCAGGGTAATGCTACTTATACAACGTCATTAGCTTTAGAAGCGGGTGATTATGAGTTTAAAGTGGCTTCTGAGGATTGGAGTACCGTTGATTACGGTGGTGTAGGTGAATCCCCAATTGTAAATATAGGTGAACTGACTTTACTGGAAGCGGTGGGTACTAATATAGCTTTGAGCGTTGCTGAGCAGGGTAATTATACATTTAGCGTTATTGGCCCTGATAGAAATAATATAAAGGTAATAATTAATCAACAATAGCATTTAGAGGCCGAGCATTATATATGCTCGGCTTCTATGTTTTAAATTAGAACTGATAGCTAACCGACATCATGGCAGTTGAGATACTCGACGTATCTATAATTGGCGAGTCTTCAATATCAGAGTCTAGTTGTGTGTAGTTAATCATAGCACTCACATTCCATTTTTTATTAAGCTGGTAGCTGAGTAGCATACCGGCATTATAATTCACTGTAGAGCCTAATTCGTATGCATCAAAAGTGTTTGATTCGCCCTTTGTAACACCGTAATAATAATTTGATACTTTGCTACTGCTTAGCTCAACTCCAAATGAAGGTATTAACATAATTTGTTTAGAAAGTTTGAATGGGTAGCTATAGCGAGCTTTTAATTTTGCGCCATCGCCATGGCCCAATATATCGTGTGACGCACTGGCACTTAAACTACCATACCCTGTGGTATAACTTACTTTAGAACCTGCATAGAGAGATATTTTGCGATCGTCGAGTGCTTTAATCTCGGCGAGATCAGAATCAGACGAATCAAAAAATTGACCGGGTTCTAGTATTACTGACCAATTAAACCCCTTATTTTCAACTAATTTGTAATCGAGTACAAAGCCTCTAAAGGTTAATTTTTCACCTTCATAGTTGATCATAGGTAAGAGCAATGTTCTATTATCTGTGCCCGCATAGGGAGATTCAGTTGAAATAAGCCCAGCACCAACCGACCACGGAGATTTATCTTGCGCTTGAGCCATTAGGCTTGATAAGGCTAATGTGCTAAGTAACAGTTGCAAACTCTTTTTCACATAAGTATTCATGATTACCTTCGCTATTAATGTAGTTATAAGATTCGTTATTGGTTTGACGCAGTGAGTGTAACGGTTATAAGTATTTTGAGTTGTAAGTTAGTGTGTGAAATTTTAAATATATGTAAGTAGCTGAAGTAAAGTGTTTAGTGGTTTTTTGGATTGCAATTTTTTATATGTATTACGAAATATAAGTAACATATTTTTAGAATAACTTTATATTTGATGAAATTGCATTCAATTTTGTAATGGAGTACTTTAAATTTTTATGGTGATTAGAAATAATATGATTATGGCTGAAATTATTTTAAAAAGTGCATCATTCGATTTTAAAGTAAAACAATACTGGATGGTTACTGCATCACTCATTAGTTTTTTAGCATTGGTTACTATTCCACTCATCCCTTTGATTTTATTTATAGTGTGGTTGGCGGCTGGGCGAATATTAGCTGCGATGTCTGCTGAACTATTACCACAAAAGCTAGTAGTTAAACGTGGGGTATTATTTAAAGAGGAAAAGTCGATACCGCTTGAAAAAATAACTGATGTTGGGTTGAGCCAAGGCCCGTTAATGCGGCTCTTTGGGTTATATCGTTTAAGTTTTGAAACGGCAGGGCAATCAGGACACGGCGCTTTAGTATCTTTGCTCGGTGTAGTTAATGCGAGTGAGTTTAGAGAGGCGATACTTGAACAAAAAGATGTATTGGCTAATCAAGGTAAAACGTCGCAGCAGTCGACAGAGCAAAGTGAGAAAGAGCTACTAAGAGCGCTGACTTATAGTGTAAAAAATATAGAACAAATGCTACTTGTTTTACTGGATGAAAAACAACAAAAGTAATTTATCTTTAAGTATAGGTAGAGCGCTTACAAGGATATTTTTATGAATACGGATATAAAAAATATATTTAATAATTATCCTGAGATAGCAAAAAGTAAGCTTATAAAATTACGAGAGTTAATTTATACCGTAGCACAAGAGCAAAACTTAGGAGCTGTTGAAGAGTCTTTAAAGTGGGGAGAGCCAAGTTATAACGTAATAAATGGCAGCCCCATTCGCATAGGCTTTAAGGGCTCATCGTGTTATTTGTTTTTTCATTGCCAATCAAAGCTAGTCAGCACATTTAGAGAGTTGTATTCCCACAGTCTCACTTTTGAAGGTAACCGGGCAATTGTATTAAATAGTGAAAAGCCATTACCAGAACACCCAGTTAAAGAGTGTATTAAATTAGCACTGACTTATCACAAAGTTAAACGCCTACCTTTGTTAGGCGCATAATTATAAGTACTTAGTTGATGCTTAAAATACGCTACAAATTTGATTTGCATCACAGGTAATAACGCTAACGTTTTCATAACCAACACGCGTTAACGCTTCTGCTCCCAATGTTGCGCGAGCACCACTTGCACAGTGTAAGTATATTGGCCGTGCAGCATCTTTTTCTATTTCCATTAATTTCATTTCGAGTAACCCACGCGGAATGTTTATTGCTCCTATAGCGGCTTTTGTAGCGTGCTCTGCGGGTTCTCGCACATCAATAAGTAGGCCTTTATTTTGTTCGAGCTCTATTTTTGCTTGCGCTGCGTCAATACGCCGCTGGTTAGGTGTGATAACTTTTAGTAAGTCAGGAATTGAAGTAAGCATTAGTCTGTGAATCCTCTTTTGCGTAAAAAAGACATTAATGGGCACCACTTTGTGAAAGCTGACTGCACTAAGTTAATACCTATGAATAATGTTAGAAACTGGAAATTACTATGTACAAAATAGCTTAAAAGTACTGATATTGTTACTGCACTACCGCCGATTAAAAGTATCGCATCGCTTATTTTCATTATAATCTCAATTTTATATTAGTAATACCTAATGTTAATTTATATTAGAGTTATCTAATGTAAAAGTCTATACTTAAAAGCATATTTATAAATGATGTGATTAAATGAATATTGAACAACTCGCTGTGAATGCAGAACAAGCCGAACAGTTTTTAAAATTAATGGCTAATAAAAATCGTTTAATGATTTTATGCAGTTTGCTACAAGGTGAGCAAAGTGTTGGTGAATTAAATAAAAATGTGCCCTTGGCTCAATCTGCACTATCTCAACATTTAGCCAGTTTACGCAAGGCGGATATGGTTATGACCCGCCGAGATGGACACACTATTTATTACTCATTGACCGACCCAAAAGTTGAGTCGATCATTGCTTTGCTATATGAGTGGTTTTGCCGAGCAGAAAACACTAAATAAAAGTAGCTATTTCATCAATAGATTTTTTATCCAGTGCATGAGCAGGTATTGTTGCATCATCACTTGGGTAACCTGCAATAAGTAGCATGTATGGGCGTTCGTTATCCCTATCGCGGCCACATATGTCGGTTAAAAAACTCATTGGCTTTGGAGTATGAGTAAGGGTTGCCAAACCACTGCGATGCAAAGCCTGAATTAAAAAGCCGGTAGCTAGACCAACCGATTCGTGTACGTAGTAATTAGTATTTTTATCATCGGTGCTTACGCCCCCCTTTTTTTGACTAAATACAGCTATAAGCCAAGGTGCATGCTCTAAATAAGGCTTATTGGCGTCGGTGCCTAACGGTTTTAGCGCATCTAACCACTCTTCACCTGCTCTGCCTTCGTAAAAAGATCGCTCTAGTTTTTCGGCGGCTTCTCTTATTTGTTTTTTTACATCACTGCTGTTTATAGCCACAAAATGCCAAGGCTGATGATTCGCTCCACTTGGTGCTGTGCCCGCTGCTTTTATACATGTCTCAATAATATTTTTTGGTACTGGGCGATCGCTAAAGCTGCGAATGCTATGGCGGCGTTGGCTAGTGGTTAAAAACTCGTTAGCGCGATTTAGCATTTCGTCGTGTGGGTATTCTATAAAGTCGTTTAATGGCTGGCTTTGGTGATCTTGCATGGCTTTTCGCTTCTTATAAAAAGTATATGTGGTTTTTATACCGAGTGAATACAGTGCAAGCAAGTATTATGAGTTTAAACTATGTTTATTTGTTGTTACAAATTTAACCAGCAAGTAACTTATGTTCCTATTTTTTTGTGGTATAAAACATTATAAAAATAATTACTTATATTCAAGGAAGTAAAAATGCTATCAATAACAGGGTTATCAAAAACCTACGATAACGGCGTACATGCACTACAAGGTGTTGATTTAAATATCCCTAAAGGGATGTTTGGTTTACTGGGTCCTAATGGTGCGGGTAAATCTTCATTAATGCGAACGATCGCTACACTGCAATCAGCCGATAGTGGCAGCGTTGTATTTGATGGTATTGATGTGTTAACACACCCTAAAAGCTTGCGTGAGCGTTTAGGTTATTTACCGCAAGACTTTGGTGTTTATCAGCGTGTTAGTGCTTATGATTTACTTGATCATATGGCTATTTTAAAAGGTTTAAGTAATAAGGCTGAACGTAAAGAGGCCGTTGAAGGGTTGTTAGCGCAAACCAATTTATATGATCATCGAAAAAATGCGGTAAGTGGTTTCTCGGGCGGTATGCGCCAACGTTTTGGTATTGCACAAGCTTTATTAGGTGACCCTGATTTACTCATTGTAGATGAGCCAACGGCAGGTCTAGATCCTGAAGAGCGAAATCGTTTTCATAATTTGTTAGTGGGTTTAGGTGAAAGTAAAGTGGTGATTTTATCAACGCATATAGTTGAAGATGTGTCTGAGCTTTGCCCAAATATGGCCGTATTAGCTAATGGTCAAATTTTACTTGAAGGTAACCCAATTGAGCTTACGAATACGTTACAGGGAAAAATTTGGCACAAAGCAATGAGTCAAGCCGAGGCTTTGGAACTCGAACAATCATTACCGGTAATAGCGAAGCGTTTGTTTGCAGGACAAACATTACTCAGTGTGTTTGCTGACGATGCGCCAGAAGGGTTTGAGTCTAAGCCTGCTGATTTAGAAGACGTCTATTTTTCAACATTGCACCAACACCGCAATAAAGCAGCATAAGGATACTGATTATGTTGTTTAAAATGATGCAATTTGAGCTGCGCTATTTTATGCGTCAGCCCTCTTTCTATATCACGTCACTTATCTTGTTTTTTCTTACTTTTATGGCATCGGTTTCTGACTCGGTGCAAATAGGGGGAAGCAGCAATGTAAATATAAATTCTCCTTACGCAATTTTGCAAGTTATTGCGATTATGTCGGTGTTTGCTATTTTTTTAGTGGTCAACTTTGTTGGAAGCTCAGCTATTCGTGATGACGTGAGTAAACTCAACGAATTAGTTTTGAGCAAGCCACTGAACATAGTTCAGTATAAAGCTGGGAGATTCATCGGGGCTTATTTAGTCACGCTATTAGTGTTTTCAAGCACTATGTTGGGTGTGTGGGTTGGCAGTGGTTTTGGTAGCTTAATGGGTTGGTTAGACAGTGAAATGATAGGTGAAAACCAACTAAGTTATTATTTAGTGCCTTTCTTTTATATTGCAGCTCCTTCTTTGTTTGTTGTCTCATCGCTCATTAATGCTGTGGCAATGCGCTTTCGTAGCATGGTAACGCTCTATCTAGTTGCTGTTGCCCTACTTATTAGCTATTTGGTTGGATCTAATATTTTCTCTGATATCCAATATCGTGAAATCTCAGCTTACCTAGATATGTTTGGTATGTCGGCAATGAGAATGCAGATGGAATACTGGACAATAGCAGAGCGTAATGTAATGGAAATTACGTTAACTGATCAGTTATTACATAATAGGTTAATTTGGGTCGGTGTTGCCTTACTAGCATTGGCAATTGCAGCACTCAATACATCTCATCATTTGGCTCAAAAGCAAAAAGTGAAAGGCAAGGCGAGTAAAAATAATAATACTAATTTTGCAGCTGCACTTAAGTTTAATATAACGGCAAAAGCGACGGGAAATAATGCGTGGTCGCAATTTTTAACGCGTACTTTTTTTGAAGTCAAACAAGTTATAAAAAGCTATTCGTTTGGTATTTTACTTATTTTATCTTTAGCGACATTAATTCCAGCGTTGGTAGGCTCAATGGGTCCATACGGAACTGATGTTTGGCCAGTCACATTTAGAATGGTTGAGCTTATTCAAGGTAGCTTTGGCATATTGATGATGATAGTACTTGTTTACTATTGTGGTGAACTTGTATGGCATGATCGTGAATCACGAATGGCCGACATTATCGATGCGTACCCTGTTGCGAATTGGGTGTTCTGGGGCTCTAAATATGTAGCGCTGAGTGCTGTTTTATTATTGTTATGCGCATTTGGCTCCGTGGTGACATTGTTTTATCAAATGATGATGGGCATGGCGAACTTTGATATTGCACAATATGTAATTAGACTCGGTTATTTATTTGTACTCGGGCTTATCTTTCAAGGTGGTTTTGCCTTTTTACTACAAGTAATTAGCCCAAATAAATACGTAGGTATGGGATTATATGTGCTGTACTTTATCGCTACTTTGGTGATGAGTAACTATGGTTTTGAGCATAATATGTTTGTAATAGGTCGGACACCAGAGGCGCCTTATTCAGATATTAATGGTTATGGCCACTTTTTAACTGCGGTGCATTGGTATAATTTATACTGGTTAGGTTTTAGTATGATTATTGCTGCACTTAGCTATGCGCTTTGGCCTCGTGGGGCTGGGCAAAATTTAAAAGCACGCGTTCAGTTGTTAGGCTATCAGCTAGGCAATTCAGGTAAAGCGGTTATTGTATGTGGTACCCTTATTTTTGGTGGTGTAGGAAGTTTTATTTACTACAACACAACGGTTCTCAATCAATTTATAACCAGTGAACAGTATGAAGACTTACAAGAGCAGTATGAGCGTGAGTTTGGTCAGTTTGTAGATGCGGCTTTACCTATTCCAACAGATGTTGTTGTTACTGCTGATATCTACCCTAAAGAACGTCGTATTACAGCTACCGTGGTAATGCAGATAGAGAATAAATCGCAACAACCGATTACACGAATATTAGTAAATAAGCCTGATCATACTCATAAATGGAGTGTTGAGGTGAATGGCGCGCAACTTGGGGAGTTAAACGAGCAGTATCGTCATGCTTGGTTAGATTTTACTAAACCCATGCAACCAAACGAGAGCCGCGAAATTACAATGAGTGTAGAGCGTTATACCGAAGGGTTTGAAGATAGAGGAAGCGATGAGCGACTTGTGTATAACGGTACTTTTATTGACAACACGGCACTGTTCCCGAGTTTTGGTTATTCCTTTGGTAAGCAAATACAAGATAAAAGTGAGCGTCGTCAAAGGGGTTTACCAGAGTTAAAACGCGGTAATAAAATTGAAGAAACGCAGTATCATAATCAACCTTTGTTTGCAGATAACTATGTAAGTTTTGCTGCCACAATTTCCACTGATGAGTCGCAAATTGCGATGGTTCCAGGTTACTTGCAATCACAAAGTACTAAAAATGGCCGAACCACATTTGTATACGAAATGGATGCACCTATGTTGCACTTTTACACTTTACTTTCAATGGAGCTTGAGGTGAAAAAAGAGCAGCATAATGGCGTACATATTGAGGTTTACCATCACAAAGATCATGCTTGGAATGTAGATGCAATGATTCAGTCGACTAAAGATTCTTTAGATTACTTCTCTAAAGAGTTTGGTCCTTATCAGCATAAGCAAATGCGTATTATTGAGTTTCCTCGCTATCGTAGTTTTGCGCAGAGTTTTGCTAATACAGTACCGTACTCTGAAAATATGGGGTTTATTACAGATACACGTGACCCAGATAATATTAATTTTCCTTACTATGTAACATCGCATGAATTGGCGCACCAGTGGTGGGCGCACCAAGTGATTGGCGCGAATGTCGAAGGCTCTAATATTTTATCTGAAATGCTATCGCAATATGCAGCTATCATGGTGATGAAAGAAAAGTATGGTGAAAACAACCTTCGTAAATTCTTAAAGTATGAACTTGATCGTTACTTATTAGGACGCACGACAGAGCTTTATGAGGAACGTACACTTGCACGCGCCGCAGGGCAGCAGTATATCCACTATAACAAAGGTGCCGTGGTAATGATGGCCATACATGATTTGTTAGGTGAGCAGCGCGTAAATGCCGCTTTGCGAGCGTTTTTGCGAGATTACCAATATGCGCAAGAGTTTTACCCAACCACGTTAGACTTTATTGCCTATCTAAAGCGAGGAGCGAGTGAGCAAGAACAAGCATTCATTGAAGATCAATTTAATGCCATTACGTTATATGATTTAAAAATCAGTGATGTTGATGTGCAAGAGGCTGAATCTGCTGATGGGGAACATATCATTACATTGACTATTGCTGCAGCGAAAAAGCATGCCGATGGCGAAGGTAATGAAGAAGATGTACCGCTAGCGCAAATGATAGATGTTGCTTTATTTAGCGCAGATCCGAATGAGGTACATAGTGAAAGTGCTGTGATCTATATGCAAAAGCACGAGATAAAAACGGGTGTAAATACCATTACACTAAAGGTAACTGAATTACCTAAATTTGCAGGTGTGGATCCTTTTATTAAGTTAATTGACAAGAAAAGTGGCGATAATATTAAAGCACTGTAGCTTTTAAATGCAGTATAAAAAATGCCAGTTGTTTTACTGACTGGCATTTTTATAGCTATTGAAAGAGGTTATTGATAGCTAACAGTAAAGTTATTTTTACTATATCTAAACTCATTTAGTAAGTAGCCCTCATCCTAAACTTTGTAGAAAATTGTATAAATTTTTGTATAAACCGCTACATTTTCCCCACACCTTCTTACTAACTTAACTTTAGTTTTTTTGTACACTGCTGTCATTAAGAGTAAACAACAAGGGATAAGAATGAAGCAGCTAATGATAAGCGTTTTAATACTAAGTCTAACCGCTTGCTCTGCGGTGACAATTCAGCCACAGCAAGCAGCCAAAATAACAAGCAAAGCGAGTTATGAAGATAGTCGACCGTTCTTTTTATGGGGATTGGTTGGAGAAGAGCGCGTTGATGTGAAAAAAGTATGTGTAGATAAATCAGTAACTCAAATGCAGTCACAACAAACGTTTAGTGATGGAGCACTTAGTTTAATTACATTTGGTATATATGCACCTCACACTATTAAAGTATGGTGCCAAGATGAAATAGTAGGAGAGGCATTATGAGTATTAAGTTACTTATAACAAGTTGTATGCTGATTATATTAACGGGATGTACGAACATTTACTTTGATAATGGTGTACAAGACAACGTGAGCAATAAAACTCAAGAGAGTTCACAATGGCATCATAATTTTGCTCTTGCATTATATGAAGGATCTAAGCCGTTAGATTTAAGTACTCATTGCCCACAAGGTGAATGGCAAAGTGTCCATACGTATAAATCGTTTACTAATGGTTTGGCAGAGGTGGCTGTTAATCAAATTGCTCCGGCTTGGTACCCTAAAACAGTTGAAGTGAGTTGTACTAAGGTACCATTCAAGTAATATTATAAACGAGAAAAGGGCCAAAAGGCCCTTCGTGTTGCAGCAAGTAACACATTCTTTTTTATAAGTTAAAGTCTACAGAGTAAGCTACGTAGGCTTTAATATCTGAATCATCTATATCTGTATCAGACAAACCAAAAGTAAAACCGTCTTTTGAAATAGATATACCGTAATCTAAGATATTGTCGTCACCAATAAAATCACCAGAGTAATGACCTAAATGTAGTGCCATTTCAGTACCGTTACTACCGACAGCAAAGCCATAATCAGCAGTTAGGTAAAGTGAGTCGCCAAAGTCTGTACCGTCACCACTTGCAGCTGATGTTGCAAGTACAGAAGCGCCAAACGTGAAGCCTTCAACACTAATACTACCGTAAATTTCAGAGAAATCTGCGTCAGCTTCAGAAGCTGCGTCTGGGTAAGCGTAATAAATATAACCAACATCGTAACTAACACTTTCGTTAATGTCGCCACCGAAGCCTGCGTATAAGTCAAGCTCGTAGGTCATTTCGTCAGCCCAAGATGCATTTGAAGCCCAAGTACCGGCATAAAAACCAGACTCATTAGCGTAGTCAATACCACCGGATATTGCCGCATCACCACCCGTTTGCTCTTGGCCGCGCCATAAGTAATTTGATGTTGCTGCCGCATTTGCTGTTACTTCAGCTTGAACCGATGTTGAGACTACCGATGTTGCAGCCATTAATGCGATGGTGCTAATCGCAATTGTTTTTTTTAGTTTGAGCATGTCCATTTCCCGTTATATGATTTTTGCATGCCAAGGTTTTATTATGTATTGCTTTAACCTTTTAATTGGATGCATTTTTATTGTTTAACTGGGGAGGTGGTGCACTGTGTGTGCCAGCTTGGTTTTATTTACTTTAAAATGTATTTTTATAGTTTAAAAATAATGACTTACAAAGGAGTAGTGTTTTTTTATTGAGGTAATTTTAATAAGTGTTCGCACGCTGCTGGTGCATAAATTAACCTAACCGCACCATTAAAGTACAGCTAGGTTAGATTTATTTAGCCGAAAATAGTACGCATTAGACTAATTGTTTCGTTAACGCCTCGACCTTTTTGTACTTCATTAATGATCGAGTCACGTTTGCTGCGAATATGCTCAGGAATATCGTCAGCAGCAAGAGCACGGTCTACTAGAATTTCTGCAGACTCTTTGCCTCTACGTTGAGTTTTACCTGTCGTTGTTGTACTACGCTTAGGCTTGCTAAGTAACTTGATGTAGTTTGAACTGTCAGGTGTTTTAGTGTCTGCATAATAAAAGAAACATGGGATCAGTGCTTTAATAGCAACTAACTGTTCCTCTAGTTCGTTACTTGCATTAGCCATTTTATACCACGACATAGCTTGAATACCTTTAACGATATCTTGCCAGTAACGCTCAAAATCACTATTTTTAAGTTTTGGAACTCCAAGAGCGCCACATAATGCATCTAATCGATTATTTGTAATCGGAGTAAATAAATCAGGGCGACGCATTGCTAGCAAGCGAGTTGCAGGGGCTAGCGTTGGTTTTTCATTGTTGTCGGTAAACACTTTTGAGTAAGCAGCAACAAATTGCTGGTATTCATATTGAGTGATATCACCTTCAAGTGGGATGTTTGCTAGAGCTGCATCAAAATCACCTGGTAAATCGCTAAGCATTTGATGAAAGCTTTTTGCACTCTTAGTTGAGGCAAACCATTCAACATCAAAGTTGTATGTGCTTGGATCAAGTGACGCCATATGCTTACCGCTAAACGCAAGTAAATCTTCAGGAATCATATCTTTAAGAGATTGTTCACGAATGCTTTTAATGTAGTCTACTAAGCGAAGCTGTTCATCAAGAGCAATAACGTCTTTGTGTTGTTCTACAAATACACTTACAACAGGCCACGGAGCAATACGTAAAGTTTTAACCTGTAAAAAGCTGATAGCTGAAATAAGCTGATCGTGTAGCTTCTTAAGTATAGGTAATTGTTGCGGCTCTAGTAAATCGTAGTTCATACGATCTCTACTTGCATTTAATAGTTCGTAACACCAAGGTAAAAAATCATCAGGGTGGTTTTCTACTTTCACGGCCATAAGGTTAAGGCTTAACTCTGAAGATTGTTTCAGAATGTTCTGATAGATTTGATTTTCTTGTTCGCCTAGCGTCATTTTTGACGGTGAAATTAGCAGTTTTTTCATGCCTTGTAGAATCTCCGGATTAGATATATATTTTTTTGCTGGTCTATTTTAGCGCAATTACATCAATAACAACAGCGCTGTCCTCAATGCTTAATAGTGACAGGGGATAAATATGTATACTTTTCAATGTATCAAGATTAAATTATAGGTAAATATTAGTTATTTTGATTTGAGGTTTTTGTGAGATATTGTCATTAAATTTACAATGTTTAATTTCAAGAACATTAAATTGAATTATTTAGTTAATGCTTTTTTATAGCATTAACCATTTCATTAGTACTCTACTATATGTTTTTTATACTGAAATTTTCAGCACGGATTCATATCATGCCAAATAAGTTAAACTAAATAGCATTTTTACAACTTCAGCAATGATTTTAAAGCTAACACTCGCTATGATAAGAGCATTATTTGCACGTTTGAAAGGACGATCATGAAAACCTTACTTAAAATTGTAGGTGTAATACTTTTATTATGTATAGCACTAATTGTTGCCGCACCGTTTTTAATTCCTACTGATACTATTTTTAATAAAGTGTCGCAGCAGGTAGAACAAACAACTGGGCGCACTCTTACTATTAAAGGTGATAAAACACTTAGCGTATTCCCTGCATTAAAGTTAGAACTTAACGACGTGCATTTTGCAAATATGGGATCAGGTTCGCGCGCCGACATGGCGAGTTTGAAACAGCTTGCTGTACATATACCTTGGTTTTCATTATTTGGTGGTGAGTTTAAATTAGATAAGTTTGTTATAAACGAACCAAATATCCTATTAGAAACCGACAAAAATGGTAAAGCTAATTGGCAGTTGTTTGATGCAGTTGCAGAGCAACCTAAAGAGCAAAGCCAATCAGGTGAAGCAATAAAGCTTCCAGATAACTTTGATATTGAGCTAGGTGAGGTTGCTATTTATGGCGGTACATTTACTTATCTAGATGGTCAAACAGGTACTAAGCAACAAATTAGTGATTTAGAACTCGCTATTTTACTTCCATCACTTCGTAAAACATTAGAAGTAAAAGGGGGTATTACTTATATGCAGGAGCGTTTTGAGCTTGATATAAAATTAGATACTCCAGCTAAAGCAATTGAAGGTGCTACTTTTAATGTTAAACAAACCTTAGATTCTCGTTTAGTTGATTTAACGTTCGAAGGGAGCATAGCTAAGCAAGGCCAAGATATTAAAGGTCAGTTAGCACTAAGCGGTGAGTCTGTTAAAAGTATTGCGAAATGGCAAGGTGTAGAGCTAGACGCTAAAGACAATGCATTTAACGGATTTAGTGTAAACGGTAAAATGCACCTACTAGGTGAGAAATTTAATTTAGAAGATTTAGTTGCGACGTTAGACGCATTAGAAATAAAAGGTAAGAGCGAGCTTAACCTAGGTAAGCGTTTAGCAGTAAATGCAGATATTGATTTAGGTATGCTTGACTTAAACCCGTACCTACCTGAAGCAGTGGCAAAACAAGAAGAGCCAGTAGAGCAAGAAGATAAACCTGCAGAGCCAATAGTATGGGATGACACTAAGATTGATTTAAGTGCATTAAATTCACTAGATGCAAATGTAGTGATTCGTTCAAGTGGATTAAAAGCCAATGATATTAAATTAGGCGCAAATCAATTTACTGTTGTTTTAAAAGATAGCGTTGCAAAACTAAGCCTAGATAGCTTTTCTGCTTATGAAGGGTCAGGTAAAGGCGTTATCAATGTAAACGCACAACAAGTGCCTTATAAAATATCAACTAACTTTGACTTAGCTGGTATAGATGCACAGCCTTTATTAGCGGATGCGGCAGGTTTTGACAAGCTAATGGGTAAGGGTTCTTTAAATTGGAACCTAAGCACAACTGGCCAAAGTCAAAAGTCGTTTATTGGTGCGCTTAACGGAAAACTTGGGTTTGAGTTTGCTGATGGCGCTGTAAAAGGCGCGAATATAGCTGAAATGGTACGTAAAGGTAAGGAGCTTATTTCAGGAAACTTTGGTGCAGCATCTGAAGGGTTAGATACTGGGTTTGAAGAATCAGAGCAAACAGATTTCTCTGCACTAACGGGAAGCTTCAACTTTACTAATGGTGTTGGCAAAAATACCGACCTATCACTTATCAGCCCACTTATTAGAATATCAGGTGAAGGCGATGTTGATTTACCCCAAACAACGGTTAACTACCGTTTGGTTACAGGCATAGTTGGATCGATTGAAGGACAGGGAACGACTGATGACAGTACAGGCTTTAAAATACCACTTCGCATAAAAGGCCCTTTCCACGATGTAGGTATAAAGCTTGACGTTGGCAGTGCGCTCAAAGATGAAGCTAAACAAAAGGTCGATGAGGCAAAAGAAAAGGCAAAAGAAAAAGCAAAAGATAAGATTAAAGATAAATTAAAAGGTTTATTTGGTTAATTTATTGCGCTCTAAACAAACAAGGCACATTACAGGTGCCTTGTTTGTTTTGTAACCACCTGTAAAATAGCTACATAGCCGGAATTGCTCAGCTTTAATTTCCCATCACTCCAAATTAATTAAAAAATAACCTATCGCTACCCCCTCAATGCTGGTACAATTGCTCGCCCTTAAGAGACAACTCGTTTGTTTTTGAGTGGGATTTAATCGAAATGTCTTGATTTTAAACAAATTTAAGACACGTTGTAATTACTACACCGGAGGTCATTAACATGATCCAAATGCAAACTCAGCTGGAAGTTGCTGATAACAGCGGCGCTCGCAAAGTGCAGTGTATAAAAGTCCTTGGTGGTTCACACCGTCGCTACGCAGCGATTGGCGACATCATTAAAGTTTCTGTTAAAGAAGCTATTCCTCGCGGTAAAGTGAAGAAAGGTGATGTTAAAAACGCGGTAGTTGTGCGTACCAGAAAAGGTGTTCGCCGTCCAGATGGTTCTCTGATCCGTTTTGACAGCAACGCTGCTGTTATCTTAAATGATAACTTACAGCCAATTGGTACACGTATTTTCGGCCCTGTGACTCGCGAACTTCGTAATGATAAGTTCATGAAAATCGTTTCACTAGCCCCAGAAGTACTGTAAGGAGCCAATCATGGCAGCAAAAATACGTCGTGATGACGAAGTAATCGTACTAGCAGGTAAAGACAAAGGTAAGCGCGGAAAAGTGCTTTCAGTTGTTACTGAATCTGGTCGAATCTTTGTCGAAGGCATAAACTTGATCAAGAAACACCAAAAGCCGGTTCCACAATTGAACCAAGCTGGCGGCATTGTTGAGAAAGAAGCATCTATGGATGCATCAAACGTTGCGATCTTCAACTCGGAAACGAGTAAAGCTGATCGTGTAGGTTTCAAGATTGAAGATGGTAAGAAATTACGTATCTTTAAATCTACTGGTAAAACTATCTAATAGTTGGAGTAGAATGATGGCGAAACTGCATGAAGTATATAAAGACAAAGTAGTAGCTGAACTTCAAGAGAAGTTTGGTTTCAGCTCTGTCATGCAAGTCCCTCAGATCGAAAAGATCACATTGAATATGGGCGTGGGCGAAGCCCTAGCTGACAAGAAGATTTTAGATCACGCAGTAGCTGATCTTGCAGCAATCTCTGGTCAGAAACCTCTAATCACTAAAGCACGCAAATCTGTTGCTGGCTTCAAAGTGCGTGAAGGTTACCCAATTGGTTGTAAAGTAACCCTACGCGGCGAGCGTATGTGGGACTTTTTTGAGCGTTTGGTATCAATCGCTATCCCACGTATTCGTGACTTCCGTGGCGTAAGTGCTAAGTCTTTTGATGGACGTGGTAACTACAGCATGGGCGTACGTGAACAAATCATCTTCCCAGAAATCGATTACGATAAAGTAGACCGTGTACGCGGTATGGATATTACTATCACTACTTCTGCGAAATCTGATGAGGAAGGCCGTGCGTTGTTAGAAGCGTTTAACTTCCCATTTAAGAAATAAGGGTAGGGTTATGGCAAAGAATTCTATGAAAGCGCGCGAAGCTAAGCGCACAAAACTAGTTGCTCAATTCGCTGAAAAGCGTACAGCACTAAAAGCTATCATCACAGATGTTAACACATCTGAAGATGATCGTTGGGACGCGGTTCTTAAGCTACAAGCTTTACCTCGTGATTCTAGCCCTGTACGTCAACGTAATCGTTGTAACATTACGGGCCGCCCACATGGTTACCTTCGCAAATTCGGCATGAGCCGTATTAAAGTTCGCGAAGCAGCTATGCGCGGTGAAATTCCTGGCCTTAAAAAGGCTAGCTGGTAATAGAATCATGGGAGTAAGACTATGAGCTTGCAAGATCCTATCGCGGATTTGTTTACACGTATCCGTAATGGTCAATCAGCGAAGAAAGTATCTGTAACGATGCCAACTTCAAAGCTGAAAGTAGCATTAGCTAAAGTACTAAAAGACGAAGGTTATATCGTAGATTTCGCTGTTAACAGTGAAGCGAAACCTGAGCTTTCTATCGAGTTAAAGTACTTCGAAGGCAAAGCTGTAATTGAAAATATCCAGCGTGTAAGTCGCCCTGGTTTACGTATCTATAAGAAACGTGACCAATTACCTAAGGTAATGGGTGGTCTTGGTATCGCTATCGTATCAACTTCTAAAGGCCTAATGACAGACCGCACAGCACGTAGTGCTGGTGTTGGTGGTGAAATCATTGGTTTTGTAGCTTAATCGGAGGGGAACTATGTCTCGCATAGCAAAGGCACCAATTACTGTTCCTGCCGGTGTAGAAGTTACATTAAAAGGCCAGGAAATCACAGTTAAAGGCAAAAACGGTGAACTAACTCGTACTATCAACAACGCTGTTGAAGTACAAGTTAATGACAACGTTATTACAACTTTACCTCGTGATGGCGTAGCTAATGCATGGGCTCAAGCAGGTACTGCTCGTGCTCTAATCAACAACATGGTTGTTGGTACGCATGAAGGTTACGAGAAGAAACTTCAGTTAGTAGGCGTTGGTTACCGTGCAGCAGCTAAGGGTAAAGTTTTAGACTTAACACTTGGTTTCTCACACCCAGTTAATTTCGCAGTTCCTGAAGGAATTACGATTGAAACTCCAAGCCAAACAGAAGTTCTAGTTAAGGGCGTAGATAAGCAGTTAGTTGGTCAAACAGCTGCTAACATTCGTGCATACCGTAAACCTGAGCCTTATAAAGGTAAGGGTGTTCGTTATTCAGATGAGAATGTACGCCGTAAAGAGGCTAAGAAGAAGTAAGGTAAGACGATGGATAAAAAAACAGCTCGTCTACGTCGTGCTAAACGCACTCGTAGAAATTATATTGAACAAGGCACAACGCGTCTTGTTATCCACCGCACGCCACGTCACATATATGCTCAAGTAGTAAATGCTGAGGGTAATGTACTGGCTGCTGCTTCTACTGTTGAAAAGGCTATTAGCGAAACA
Organism: Pseudoalteromonas sp. 1_2015MBL_MicDiv; assembly: GCF_002407505.1. Lineage (NCBI taxonomy): Bacteria > Pseudomonadati > Pseudomonadota > Gammaproteobacteria > Alteromonadales > Pseudoalteromonadaceae > Pseudoalteromonas > Pseudoalteromonas sp. 1_2015MBL_MicDiv. The sequence continues at coordinate 252,674 of NZ_CP012737.1, forward strand.
GTTAAAGGCACCGGTAACGTTGAAGCTGCGCAAGCAGTTGGCAAAGCGGTTGCTGAACGTGCGGCTGACAAAGGCATCGAAAAGATTGCTTTTGATCGCAGTGGCTTTAAATATCACGGCCGTGTGAAGGCGCTAGCTGATGCTGCGCGTGAAGCCGGTTTGCAATTCTAGGAGTAGACAATGGCTAACGTAGAAGCAAAGCAACAACAGCCTGATCTAGCTGAAAAGCTAATCGCGGTAAACCGTGTGTCTAAAGTAGTTAAAGGTGGTCGTATCTTTAGCTTTACTGCACTAACTGTAGTTGGTGACGGCGCAGGTAAAGTAGGTTTTGGTTATGGTAAAGCACGTGAAGTTCCAGCTGCTATTCAAAAAGCAATGGAAAAGGCACGTCGCAACATGATTAACGTAGACCTAAATGGCAATACATTACAGCATCCTGTTAAGGGACGTCATGCTGGCTCACTAGTGTTCATGAAACCAGCATCTGAAGGTACTGGTATCATCGCAGGTGGTGCTATGCGTGCAGTACTAGAAGTTACTGGTGTGCAGAACGTACTTTCTAAATGTTACGGTTCTACTAACCCGATCAACGTGGTACGTGCAACGATTTCGGCTCTTGAGAATATGAATTCTCCACAGTCTATCGCTGCAAAACGTGGCCTTCGCGTAGACGAAATTCTGGGGTAACCATGGCAAATCAAACTGTAAAAGTAACACAAGTAAAAAGCTCTATCGGTCGTTTACCGAAACATAAAGCTACATTACGCGGTCTTGGTTTACGTCGTATCAACCACACTGTTGAGTTAGAAGACACAGCATGTGTACGTGGTATGATAAACAAGGTTTCTTACATGGTTAAGGTAGAGGGTTAATTCGATGCATTTGAATACACTTTCACCTGCTGCAGGTTCAAAAACTGCTCCAAAACGTGTTGGTCGTGGTATCGGTTCTGGTCTAGGTAAGACTGGTGGTCGTGGTCACAAAGGTCAAAAGTCACGTTCTGGCGGTAAAGTACGCGTTGGTTTTGAAGGCGGTCAAATGCCTATGCAACGTCGTCTACCAAAATTTGGTTTCACTTCTCGCAAATCTTTAGTATCTGCAGAAATAAACCTTTTTGAAATCGCTAAAGTAGAAGGCGATGTGGTAGACCTAAGCGCGTTACAAGCAGCTGGTCTAGTTAAAAAGAACGTTCTTTTCGTTAAAGTTGTTAAATCTGGCGAAGTTTCACGCGCTGTTACCGTTAAAGGCCTTAAAGCCTCTAAAGGTGCTCGCGAAGCAATTGAAGCTGCCGGAGGCAAGGTAGAAGACTAAGGAAGTACTAATGGCTAAACCAGGTCAAGATACACAAAGTGCACAAAGTGGACTTTCGGAATTGAAGCGCCGATTACTCTTCGTATTGGGTGCTATCATAATTTACCGTCTAGGTTCATTTGTGCCGATCCCTGGGATTGACGCCGCTGTACTTGCCGATTTCTTCGAGCAACAAAAGGGCACCATTGTTGAAATGTTCAACATGTTCAGTGGTGGTGCACTTGAGCGAGCTTCAGTGTTAGCACTGGGTATTATGCCGTATATTTCGGCTTCGATTATTACGCAACTATTAACGCATATGTATCCTCCGTTTATAGAGCTTAAGAAAGAAGGTGAACAAGGGCGTAAAAAAATTAGCCAGTACACACGCTATGGCACGCTTGTGCTAGCTACTATTCAATCAATCGGTATTGCTACTAGCTTACCGGGCATGATGGAGGGGTTAGTAGTTAACCCTGGTATGGGTTTCTATTTCACCGCAGTGGTGAGTTTAGTAACTGGTACTATGTTCCTTATGTGGTTGGGTGAACAGATAACAGAACGTGGTATCGGCAACGGTATTTCTGTTCTAATATTTGTTGGTATTGTAGCTAACTTGCCGTCTGCTATTGGTTCGACAGTCGAAATGGCGCGCCAAGGTGATTTGAATGTTTTTGTACTGTTGATGGTTGCGGTAATCGTATTCGCTGTTACTTATCTTGTAGTGTTTTTTGAACGTGGACAACGTCGTATTGTTGTTAACTACGCAAAGCGCCAACAAGGTCGTCAAGTATTTGCTGCTCAAAGCACGCATTTACCACTAAAAGTAAATATGGCGGGTGTTATTCCACCAATCTTCGCTAGCAGTATAATTCTGTTCCCTGGTACAATTGCAAGCTGGTTCGGCCAAGGTGAAGGTCCGGTCGCTGATGTATTACAAGCTGTTGCTACTACGCTGACTCCAGGTCAACCGTTGTACTCACTTGTTTTAGCTGCGGCTATTATCTTCTTCTGCTTTTTCTATACAGCGTTGGTGTTTAACCCGCGTGAAACTGCAGACAACCTTAAGAAATCTGGCGCATTTATCCCAGGTATTCGACCAGGTGAGCAGACATCTAAATACATTGATAAAGTGATGACACGCCTGACATTGGCAGGTGCTTTGTATATAACCTTTATCTGTCTGGTGCCTGAATTCATGACTATGGCATGGCAAACGCCATTCTATTTCGGCGGTACATCAATTTTGATTATCGTTGTTGTAATCATGGACTTTATGGCACAAGTACAGACTCACCTGATGTCTCATCAGTATGATTCTGTGCTGAAAAAAGCGAACCTTAAAGGCTACGGTCGATAAGGTCAGTTTACGGAGTTGAGCAATGAAAGTACGTGCTTCCGTTAAGAAAATATGCCGTAACTGTAAAGTTATTAAACGTGCTGGTGTAGTACGCGTAATTTGCAGTGAGCCTAAGCATAAGCAAAGGCAAGGCTAAGTAAACAGTCGTGCAGGCTGAGTTTTCTCGGCCTGTGTTTTTAGTAGTAATTTGGTCTTCGTTTGAGTATCCTTACGGGCTTTTCAAACTTATGATTACCAAATTCGAATATAGGAGATGTGTTAGTGGCCCGTATTGCTGGCATTAACGTCCCTGATCATAAACATGCAGTTATTGGTTTAACAGCTATTTATGGCATAGGTAAGACTCGCTCTAAGGCTATCTTAGAAGCGACTGGTATCGCCGAAACCACAAAAATCGGTGAACTTTCAGACGAAATTCTTGACGTACTGCGTGATGCAGTTGGCAAGTACACTGTTGAAGGTGATCTTCGTCGTGAAGTTACTTTAAATATCAAGCGCCTAATGGACCTTGGTTGTTATCGTGGCCTACGTCACCGTCGCTCTTTACCACTACGTGGTCAAAGAACTAAGACTAACGCGCGCACCCGTAAGGGTCCTCGTAAGCCTATTAAGCGATAAGGGGATAGTATTATGGCTAAGACACCAATTCGTCGTAAAAAGGTTAAAAAACAAGTTGCTGATGGTATGGCTCATGTTCATGCGTCTTTCAACAACACTATTGTAACGATTACCGACCGTCAAGGTAATGCATTATCATGGGCTACTGCCGGTGGTTCAGGTTTCCGTGGTTCACGTAAATCTACACCATTTGCTGCTCAGGTTGCTGCAGAGCGTGCAGGTACTGCTGCTCAAGAATACGGTTTAAAGAATCTAGAAGTTTTCATCAAAGGTCCAGGTCCAGGTCGTGAATCTGCTGTACGTGCTTTGAATGCTGCTGGTTACCGTATTACCAACATTACTGACGTGACGCCAATACCACATAATGGTTGTCGTCCACCGAAGAAACGTCGCGTTTAACAATAGGTTAGGAGAAATAACATGGCAAGATATTTGGGCCCTAAGCTCAAGCTGAGTCGTCGTGAAGGTACTGACCTGTTCCTTAAGAGCGGCGTAAGAGCTATCGACTCTAAGTGTAAACTTGAGACTGCACCTGGTCAGCACGGCGCTCGTAAAGGTCGCTTATCTGATTACGGTTTACAATTACGTGAAAAGCAAAAAGTACGTCGTATCTACGGTGTATTAGAAAAGCAATTCCGTAACTACTACAAAGAAGCTGCTCGCCTTAAAGGCAACACAGGTGAAAACTTGTTACAGCTTTTAGAGCAACGTTTAGACAATGTTGTATATCGCATGGGTTTTGCTAGCACACGTGCAGAAGCACGTCAGTTAGTAAGCCATAAAGCGATTTTAGTTAATGGTCGTGTTGTGAACATTCCTTCATATGTAATTACACCAGAAGATACTGTTGTAATCCGTGAGAAGTCTAAGACACAAGCACGTATCATCGCTGCTCTAGAGTTGGCTGAGCAACGTGAAAAGCCGACTTGGGTTGAAGTTGACGGTAAGAAATTGGAAGGCAGCTTTAAGCGTCTACCTGAGCGTTCAGACCTGTCTGCGGACATTAATGAACAACTAATCGTCGAACTTTACTCTAAGTAAAGTTAAGAGTTAAGAGAGGATAAAATGCAGGGTTCTGTTACAGAATTTCTAAAACCAAGGTTAGTCGACATCGACGCTATCAACCCAACGCGTTCTAAAATAGTTTTAGAACCATTAGAGCGAGGCTTTGGCCATACTCTGGGTAATGCTTTACGCCGTATATTACTTTCATCTATGCCTGGATGTGCAGTAACTGAAGTTGAAATCGACGGTGTATTACATGAGTACAGCGCGAAAGAAGGCGTTCAAGAAGACATCATTGAAATACTATTAAACCTTAAAGGTTTAGCAGTAACGTTAGAAGGCAAAGATGAAGTTTTTCTGACCCTGACTAAATCTGGTGTAGGCCCTGTTACTGCGGCTGATATTCAGCACGATGGCGATGTAACAATTGCTAATCCAGATCACGTTATTTGTAATTTAACTACAAATAACAGCGAGATCAGCATGCGTATTCGTGTTGAACGTGGTCGTGGTTATGTGCCGGCATCTAGTCGTTTATCCTCTGATGACGATGAGCGTCCAATTGGTAGATTGTTGCTTGATGCATCATTTAGCCCAGTTGAACGTATTGCGTACTCGGTTGAATCAGCTCGAGTTGAGCAACGTACAGATTTAGACAAATTAATCATTGATATGGAAACAAACGGCACTTTAGATCCAGAAGAAGCGATCCGCCGTGCGTCTACTATCTTAGCTGAGCAATTAGATGCATTCGTAGATTTACGTGATGTAACTGAGCCAGAAGAGAAAGAAGAGAAGCCAGAGTTCGATCCTATTCTACTTCGTCCAGTTGATGATCTTGAACTAACAGTACGCTCAGCAAATTGTTTGAAAGCCGAGCAAATTCAATATATTGGTGATTTAGTTCAGCGCACTGAAGTTGAGCTTCTTAAAACGCCTAATCTAGGTAAGAAGTCTCTAACTGAAATTAAAGACGTGCTAGCTTCACGTGGTCTTTCTCTGGGCATGCGCCTAGAAAATTGGCCGCCTGCAAGTTTAGCTGAATAATCTAAATCACTATATTAGTTTAGTTAGAAGGATAGGGTCATGCGCCATCGTAAGAGTGGTCGTCAATTAAACCGTAACAGTAGCCATCGTAAAGCGATGTTTAGCAATATGGCAGGTTCTTTGGTGAAACATGAAATCATCAAAACTACTTTGCCTAAAGCGAAAGAGTTACGTCGTGTAATTGAACCTTTAATCACACTGGCTAAGACTGACAGTGTAGCAAATCGCCGTTTAGCGTTTGCTCGCACGCGTGATAATGAAGTTGTTGGTAAATTATTCAGTGAAATCGGTCCGCGTAATGCAGATCGTCCAGGTGGTTACACTCGTATTCTTAAGTGTGGCTTCCGTACTGGTGATAATGCACCAATGGCTTATATTGAACTAGTTGGTCGCCCAGCGACTAGCGAAGCAGTTCAAGAAGACGCACAGTCTGCAGAGTAAGTCTTAAAGAAACCTAAAAGCCGAGCTTATGCTCGGCTTTTTCTTGCCTAAAATTTGTCAACCTATATGAATCAGTAATTATCTTCTATTATGGGTATCGACTCATAGATTCTGAATCGATAAGTTGTTTTGACAGCTGCTTTAATAGCTCTACCTAGTTACTCTTCACTTATCATTTATACAAAATAGCCTATTAGATTCTAGCTAAAGATCATTTCCACTATTTATAGGAGTGATTATAAGACATAACGTATTCTTTCTAATCTATACCGATACTATGAACTTCATCGTAAGGTTAAGTAAACTTACTTATTAAATATGTAAAACTATGGTTAAACATAGCCCAGTCAATTCAATTTTCAGCTTTTGACTAATTTAAGTGATTTTAGTTATACGACTCTTGCTCTATTGGCTAGCTTTTTCAGCATAGATGATGCAAATATATCTATACCCATAGGTGGTTGCCATAACTTTAATTTTAAATAGCTTTATAAACCGCTGGGTAGAGATGGTTTAGTTGTGTTTTTGAGCGTTTAGCTCAAATACTCAGCGAACAGCACATTATTTCAAGTTTTCTTCAAAAAAGGGTTGATCTGTTTTCGGATCTCCCTATAATACGACCCCACTGAGACGGGAAACGCTGAAGCATAGCAAAGCACGAACTACTCAGAGAGTTAAATAAAACTTCGGTTTTAAATCTTCTAAAAAGAAAGTTTAAAACAAAGTATTGACTCGAAAAATAAAGGGTGTATTATTCGCGCCCCTTGAGACGCTAAAGCGACTCAAAACGTTCTTTAACAATATAAAGCAATCATCTGTGTGGGCACTCGTACAGATTGAGTTCTAACAGCCAAGCTACTTAGGTAGCGAGGCAAAAAAATTAGAGTCTCAATTGAAAACTGAGTGACCAACAGAAGTAACTTATTTATAAGTTGCTTCGGCACAGTCAATTCAATATCGAAAGATATTAAAAAATTCAGAATTCATTGAGCTGTCGAAAGACATAAAACTTTTTAATTGAAGAGTTTGATCATGGCTCAGATTGAACGCTGGCGGCAGGCCTAACACATGCAAGTCGAGCGGTAACAGAGAGTAGCTTGCTACTTTGCTGACGAGCGGCGGACGGGTGAGTAATGCTTGGGAACATGCCTTGAGGTGGGGGACAACAGTTGGAAACGACTGCTAATACCGCATAATGTCTACGGACCAAAGGGGGCTTCGGCTCTCGCCTTTAGATTGGCCCAAGTGGGATTAGCTAGTTGGTGAGGTAATGGCTCACCAAGGCGACGATCCCTAGCTGGTTTGAGAGGATGATCAGCCACACTGGGACTGAGACACGGCCCAGACTCCTACGGGAGGCAGCAGTGGGGAATATTGCACAATGGGCGCAAGCCTGATGCAGCCATGCCGCGTGTGTGAAGAAGGCCTTCGGGTTGTAAAGCACTTTCAGTCAGGAGGAAAGGTTAACGGTTAATACCCGTTAGCTGTGACGTTACTGACAGAAGAAGCACCGGCTAACTCCGTGCCAGCAGCCGCGGTAATACGGAGGGTGCGAGCGTTAATCGGAATTACTGGGCGTAAAGCGTACGCAGGCGGTTTGTTAAGCGAGATGTGAAAGCCCCGGGCTCAACCTGGGAACTGCATTTCGAACTGGCAAACTAGAGTGTGATAGAGGGTGGTAGAATTTCAGGTGTAGCGGTGAAATGCGTAGAGATCTGAAGGAATACCGATGGCGAAGGCAGCCACCTGGGTCAACACTGACGCTCATGTACGAAAGCGTGGGGAGCAAACGGGATTAGATACCCCGGTAGTCCACGCCGTAAACGATGTCTACTAGAAGCTCGGAGCCTCGGTTCTGTTTTTCAAAGCTAACGCATTAAGTAGACCGCCTGGGGAGTACGGCCGCAAGGTTAAAACTCAAATGAATTGACGGGGGCCCGCACAAGCGGTGGAGCATGTGGTTTAATTCGATGCAACGCGAAGAACCTTACCTACACTTGACATACAGAGAACTTACCAGAGATGGTTTGGTGCCTTCGGGAACTCTGATACAGGTGCTGCATGGCTGTCGTCAGCTCGTGTTGTGAGATGTTGGGTTAAGTCCCGCAACGAGCGCAACCCCTATCCTTAGTTGCTAGCAGGTAATGCTGAGAACTCTAAGGAGACTGCCGGTGATAAACCGGAGGAAGGTGGGGACGACGTCAAGTCATCATGGCCCTTACGTGTAGGGCTACACACGTGCTACAATGGCGCATACAGAGTGCTGCGAACCTGCGAAGGTAAGCGAATCACTTAAAGTGCGTCGTAGTCCGGATTGGAGTCTGCAACTCGACTCCATGAAGTCGGAATCGCTAGTAATCGCGTATCAGAATGACGCGGTGAATACGTTCCCGGGCCTTGTACACACCGCCCGTCACACCATGGGAGTGGGTTGCTCCAGAAGTAGATAGTCTAACCCTCGGGAGGACGTTTACCACGGAGTGATTCATGACTGGGGTGAAGTCGTAACAAGGTAGCCCTAGGGGAACCTGGGGCTGGATCACCTCCTTATACGATTTAGAACTTATTTGTTCGTAGTGTCCACACAGATGATTGTTAATTAGTGCTTGTCCCTTTGGGATAACTAATTAATATGCTCTTTAAAAATTTGGAAAAGCTGATAATAAAATTCTGATGAATACATTGTATTTATCAAGAGTTTTCAAAAGTAAAAAAACAATGGTAGCAGTACCATTGAGTGCCATTTAGTTAACTCTTATGAGTTGATTGATTGGTATCTACTTTAGTATTCAATATTAACTTCTGGCGAAGTTAAACTGTCACAAAACAAAGACCCGTTTGGGTTGTATGGTTAAGTGACTAAGCGTACACGGTGGATGCCTTGGCAGTTGGAGGCGATGAAGGACGTATTAACTTGCGATAAGCCTAGTCAAGCTAGTAAAAAGCGCTTGAGACTAGGATTTCCGAATGGGGAAACCCACCTGCTTGCAGGTATCGTTAACTGAATACATAGGTTAACGAGGCGAACGCGGAGAACTGAAACATCTAAGTACCCGTAGGAAAAGAAATCAACCGAGATTCCGAAAGTAGCGGCGAGCGAAATCGGAACAGCCCTTAAGCTTATTATGTGTTAATGGAAGGCTGCTGGAAAGCGCCACGATACAGGGTGATAGTCCCGTACATGAAAAGACATTTTAAGTGAAATCGAGTAGGTCGGAGCACGTGAAACTTTGACTGAATATAGGTGGACCATCATCTAAGGCTAAATACTCCCAACTGACCGATAGTGAACCAGTACCGTGAGGGAAAGGCGAAAAGAACCCCTGTGAGGGGAGTGAAATAGAACCTGAAACCGTGTACGTACAAGCAGTAGGAGCCCACTTGTTGGGTGACTGCGTACCTTTTGTATAATGGGTCAGCGACTTATATTTTGTAGCGAGGTTAACCGAATAGGGTAGCCGTAGGGAAACCGAGTCTTAACTGGGCGAATAGTTGCAAGGTATAGACCCGAAACCCGGTGATCTAGCCATGGGCAGGTTGAAGGTTGAGTAACATCAACTGGAGGACCGAACCCACTAACGTTGAAAAGTTAGGGGATGACCTGTGGCTAGGAGTGAAAGGCTAATCAAACCGGGAGATAGCTGGTTCTCCCCGAAATCTATTTAGGTAGAGCCTCGGACGAATACTTACGGGGGTAGAGCACTGTTAAGGCTAGGGGGTCATCCCGACTTACCAACCCTTTGCAAACTCCGAATACCGTAAAGTAATATCCGGGAGACACACGGCGGGTGCTAACGTCCGTCGTGAAGAGGGAAACAACCCAGACCGCCAGCTAAGGTCCCAAAGTCATAGTTAAGTGGGAAACGATGTGGAAAGGCCCAGACAGCCAGGAGGTTGGCTTAGAAGCAGCCATCCTTTAAAGAAAGCGTAATAGCTCACTGGTCGAGTCGGTCTGCGCGGAAGATGTAACGGGGCTAAACTATGCACCGAAGCTGCGGATTCAGAATTTATTCTGAGTGGTAGGGGAGCGTTCTGTAAGCGGTTGAAGGTGTACCGGGAGGTATGCTGGACGTATCAGAAGTGCGAATGCTGACATGAGTAACGATAATGGGAGTGAAAAACTCCCACGCCGGAAGACCAAGGGTTCCTATCCCATGTTAATCAGGGTAGGGTAAGTCGACCCCTAAGGCGAGGCCGAAAGGCGTAGTCGATGGGAAACAGATTAATATTTCTGTACTCGATATAATTGCGATGGGGGGACGGAGCAGGCTAAGCAAGCATAGCGTTGGTAGTCTATGTGAAAGTGAGTAGGGCGTTTGTTTAGGTAAATCCGGACGAACACTAAACCTGAGACACGAGACGAGTCACTACGGTGATGAAGTTGCTGATGCCATACTTCCAGGAAAAGCCTCTAAGCTTCAGATTATATGGAATCGTACCCCAAACCGACACAGGTGGTCAGGTAGAGAATACTAAGGCGCTTGAGAGAACTCGGGTGAAGGAACTAGGCAAAATCGTACCGTAACTTCGGGAGAAGGTACGCTCCTATCTGTGATGAGACTTGCTCTCTAAGCGGACGGGAGCCGCAGTGACCAGGTGGCTGGGACTGTTTATTAAAAACACAGCACTGTGCAAAATCGCAAGATGACGTATACGGTGTGACACCTGCCCGGTGCCGGAAGGTTAATTGATGGGGTTATCCTTAGGGAGAAGCTCTTGATCGAAGCCCCGGTAAACGGCGGCCGTAACTATAACGGTCCTAAGGTAGCGAAATTCCTTGTCGGGTAAGTTCCGACCTGCACGAATGGTGTAACCATGGCCACGCTGTCTCCACCCGAGACTCAGTGAAATTGAAATCGCAGTGAAGATGCTGTGTACCCGCGGCTAGACGGAAAGACCCCGTGAACCTTTACTACAGCTTGGCACTGAACATTGAACCTACATGTGTAGGATAGGTGGGAGACTTTGAAGATGAGACGCTAGTTTTGTTGGAGTCAACCTTGAAATACCACCCTTGTAGTTTTGATGTTCTAACGTTGGCCCCTGAATCGGGGTTACGGACAGTGCCTGGTGGGTAGTTTGACTGGGGCGGTCTCCTCCTAAAGAGTAACGGAGGAGCACGAAGGTTGGCTAAGTACGGTCGGACATCGTACGGTTAGTGTAATGGTAGAAGCCAGCTTAACTGCGAGACAGACACGTCGAGCAGGTACGAAAGTAGGTCATAGTGATCCGGTGGTTCTGAATGGAAGGGCCATCGCTCAACGGATAAAAGGTACTCCGGGGATAACAGGCTGATACCGCCCAAGAGTTCATATCGACGGCGGTGTTTGGCACCTCGATGTCGGCTCATCACATCCTGGGGCTGAAGTCGGTCCCAAGGGTATGGCTGTTCGCCATTTAAAGTGGTACGCGAGCTGGGTTTAGAACGTCGTGAGACAGTTCGGTCCCTATCTGCCGTGGGCGTTTGAGAATTGAGAGGGGTTGCTCCTAGTACGAGAGGACCGGAGTGAACGAACCGCTGGTGTTCGGGTTGTCATGCCAATGGCATTGCCCGGTAGCTACGTTCGGAACTGATAAGCGCTGAAAGCATCTAAGCGCGAAGCAGGCCTCGAGATGAGTTCTCACTAGACTTTTAAAGTCTCTGAAGGGCCGTTGAAGACTACAACGTTGATAGGCAAGATGTGGAAGTGGTGTGAGCCATTAAGCTAACTTGTACTAATTACCCGTGAGGCTTAACCATACAACGCCAAACGCGTTTTATGTGATAGTGAAACACGCGAAGAAGTTAATATAACTAAAGTAGAAATTACTTAGAAAGACTTAAAAAATATTATCAGATATTTTCCAAATTCAGTTAGTGCGCAGAAATACGTATTAACGCCCAAATTTGCTTGGTGACAATAGCGTTTTGGACCCACCTGATCCCATGCCGAACTCAGTAGTGAAACGAAACAGCGCCGATGATAGTGTAGCATTTGCTATGTGAAAGTAGGACATTACCAGGCTTCAAATTGTAGAGAGCCCGAATCTAACGATTCGGGCTTTTTTACGTCTGCAGAAAAGTGAAATGCGGATAATTAATGCGCACTTATTCAACAGCTATCACGTAGGGCGAGCGCAGCGACTCCCGACACAAAGTATAATGTAGCATTTCACTGTGGCTCTCCACCGCTGTGGGTACCATGACATTCTACTGCGTAGCGCACCGACTTCACATTGTAGAGAGCCCGAATCTAGCGATTCGGGCTTTTTTACGTCTGCAGAAAAGTGAAATACGCGCAATTAATACACATTCACAGCAACACCCATCACGTAGGTCGGGCGAGCGTAGCGACTCCCGACGTCAAAAGCATAAAAAACCTCCGCTCGACAATGAGTGGTAGCATTTGTACTGTGGGTAAATAATACCAATTGGTTTAACATCTGGCCTAATATAAAAGCGTTAATTATCTGGCCTTATGATAAGTATTGAACATGACCTTTAAGCCTTTATATACGCTTTGGGTAGGTTACTGAAGAGAATAAAAATAGTTAGGCAGAGGTTGATACAGAGGTTTACGCATAGAACTTAAATCTAATGGGCATGAGGTTTTTAAATAATAGTCTTCATGGAGTTCCTATCTAAACTTGCAGTATTAACTACCCTTCATTAATTGTTTTATAGCCAGATAGGCGGTTAGGGGCTGCTTTAATTTCATATGTACTGAGCGTTATTAATTTTTAATCCTAAGATTAACTAAGGCCATATACTTTATATTAAAAACTATCGATAAGACTTACTAAAAAGTGTTTTGTGTACTCCTTAAACTAAAGTTTATTTTATATTCTCTTGGTTCTAATTAACCATCTATATATGCCAATAAAGAACAATGCTACAGATCCGAAGCCACTCAACACCCAAATGACTTTTAAAATGTTACCGCCAATGCTGCCGTCATGTAGAGGGTGTATCCAGTTTTTTATTTTACTAGCCGTACTTTGCTTATCTATATTAAACACGATCTCTAACTTTCCTGTAAGTGCATTAACCTCTATATAGCTATGTGGGAAGCGATACGAAGGATCGTCTACAGTTTGAAATCTAAATCTGTAAATAGCATTTAAGTTTGATGGTGTTTCAATCCAAGCTAAACGCGCACCGGGTAATGCTTTTTTAGCTATTAGTATCGCTTGCGATAAAGGAATATTAGATTGTTTACTCGGCTGTATTTGTGTTTTTGAAGGGGAGTTTATATCGCTAACTAAAGCGGTTAATATAGGATCTGTCTGCTTTGGAATAGCAAGCATAATCCCTGTAATCGTTAGAGCTAATAATGGGATGCACAAGCTTAAACCAATTAATTTATGCCAGTCATAAAGTAGGCCTATTTTAGAACTGCGACGTTTAAATTTTAACGATTTTATCCATTGACCTTTTTTTGGCCACCATGCTAATAACCCAGATATGAGAAGGATTAATGTGGCAATGCCTATATACCCCACAATTATAATGCCGGTACTTCCTGTGAGTAATGAAAAGTGCAGGTTATATAACCACGTAACAAAATAATCGCCCCAGTAATCTTTTCGAATTACTTTATATTTATCATTTGAGAGCCAAATCATTAAGGTTGCAAATTCACGATTTTGTGTTTCTACAGGGTTATAGTAACGAGCCGGTATGATTGAATTGTCATCTGTTACCTCAAGCCGCCAGGGCCCATACTTATCTGGAAAAGCCGTTTTTAAGTTTTTGTATGCCAAATCCCAGTCGACTTTGTCTGTATGCTTTATATTTACTTTAGTGAGGTTCAGTTGTGAATCTATTTGTGGGTAATATATTAATACTGAGCCAGATAATGCAATAACAGTGAGTAAAAACCCTATTGATAAGCCTAAATAAAGGTGTAATCGTCTAAATATCTTTTGCCAAGAAAGCTTTGGAAGCATGAATAAAGTAGCCGTAATAAGTGAGTGTACTTAAACAATAATTATTAGGTATTTTATAGTGTTTTAGAGAAGAAAAGTGCGACATTTTGTCGCACTTCTACAATGCATATTTAAAAAATAAAACGCCAGCTCAAGGCTGGCGTTAAAATACAATCTTAAAGTTTATTTAAGCTTTAGGTCCTGCATTTTTTATATCATCTGATACGTCGTACTTAGCAAAGTTCTCAGTGAAGTCTGCGGCAAGTTTTGCTGCGTATTCATTGTATTTAGCTTTATCTTCCCACGTATTAATAGGGTTAAGTAAGTTTGTATCTACACCCGGAACGGCAACTGGCACATCTAGGTTTAAAACATCAATATGTTGAGTCTCAACGCCTGTTAATTTACCAGATACAATAGCATCAACTACAGCGCGAGTCGTTGGAATATCAAAGCGCTTGCCTGTACCGTAAGGGCCGCCAGTCCAACCTGTATTCACAAGGTACACTTTAGCGCCAAACTCGCGTACACGCTTCATGAGAAGCTCAGCGTAAACACCAGCAGGGCGTGGGAAAAATGGTGCACCAAAACAGGTTGAGAATGTTGATTCAATATCGCTAGTAGAGCCAATCTCAGTTGAGCCAACTTTAGCTGTGTATCCACTTAAGAAGTGAAAAGCAGCCGCTTCTTCGCTAAGAACAGATACCGGTGGTAATACACCGCTTACATCACAGGTTAAAAATACAACGGCTTTTGGTTCGCCTGCGCGGTTTTCTACTTTACGTTTTTCAACGTGTTCAAGTGGGTATGCTGCACGGCTGTTTTGAGTAAGGCTTGTATCGTGAAAATCAGGAACGCCCTTCTCATCTAGCACTACATTCTCTAAAATAGTACCAAAGCGAATTGCATTCCAAATTACAGGTTCGTTCTTTTGTGACAGGTCGATACATTTAGCATAGCAACCGCCTTCAATATTAAACACGCTTCCAGGTGCCCAACCGTGTTCGTCATCACCAATTAAAAAGCGAGTAGGATCTGCTGAAAGAGTTGTTTTGCCCGTACCAGATAAACCGAAGAATAATGCTGTATCGCCTGCTTCACCAACGTTAGCAGAACAGTGCATTGGTAATACACCTTTTGCTGGTAGTAGGAAGTTTTGTACAGAAAACATCGATTTTTTCATTTCACCGGCGTAGCGCATACCTGCTAGTAATACTTTACGCTGTGCAAAGTTAATAATAACGGTGCCATCGCTATTTGTGCCATCACGTTCCGGCTCACATACAAACGAAGGAACGTTCATTACTTGCCATTGTGGTAAGTTTGAGGCGTTATAGTTTTGTGGTTCGATAAACATGTTTTTGGCAAAAATATGGTGCCACGCTGTTTCTGTAGTTACGACTACAGGTAAATAATGCTCAGGGTCAGCGCCAACTTCTAGGTGAGAGGTGAAGTGGTCATTACTTTGAACATGTGCTTCTACGCGAGCCCATAATGCGTCAAATTTTTCTGCATTAAATGGGCGGTTAACGTTGCCCCATTGAATGTCATCTTGAGTTGTCGCTTCTTGTACAATAAAACGATCTTTTGGTGAACGGCCAGTGCGTTTTCCTGTAATTGCAACAAAAGCACCATTTGCGGCTAAAGTACCTTCGCCACGGCGGATCGCATGCTCGACAAGTTCAGCTGCGGTTAAATCGACAAAACGTGTAGCGCCTGTAGTCATGTTTATACCTAACTATGTGTGAGAGTTTGAACGGATAGCTCTGGGGTTATCAGTGCCCTTAAACTGAAATTATAGTAACAGAAGGTTTTAAGATATTCGAGCCCGCAAAGCCCCTAAAAACACATATATTTAAGAAAAAACATGAATAATTTCAATGATACCGGTGTCATGGAATTAGCAGAAAATATGACACCGGTATCATCTTTTTATAATATAAAACCGCATATTTTGCGGCTTTAATTACTATATATAGATGAAGCTGAACATTTAGTTGAAAATGCTTTTTATGTCTTGTTCGTTAAAAACATACTCTTTTAAACAGTAATGGCAGTTAATGTTAACAGTCCCTTTCTCAGCTACATCTTTGAGTAGTTCTTCTTGTCCAATATTAACAAGTGCAGTAATTGTTTTATCACGACTACAACCACATTTGAATTTAATCGCTTGAGGTTCAAATACGCGAGGATTATCTTCGTGGTAAAGGCGTGTAAGGACGGTGTTCGCATCAAGGTGTAATAGTTCTTCATCTTTAATTGTATTACTTAATGCTTCTAGGTGTGCAAAGTCTTCAATTGATTTTTGTTTATCAACTGGGAGTACTTGTAAAAATAGACCACATGCTTTTGCGCTACCTTCTGATGTGTCGGTTGCAAACCAAAGGCGTGTTTTTAGCTGCTCTGACTGCTCAAAGTAACTTTCGATACATTTACTAAGAGTGTCATGCTCTAGCGGT
Source organism: Pseudoalteromonas sp. 1_2015MBL_MicDiv (assembly GCF_002407505.1). NCBI lineage: Bacteria > Pseudomonadati > Pseudomonadota > Gammaproteobacteria > Alteromonadales > Pseudoalteromonadaceae > Pseudoalteromonas > Pseudoalteromonas sp. 1_2015MBL_MicDiv. Next base: position 268,802 of record NZ_CP012737.1, read on the forward strand.
ACTATCCCTTGATAGCGTTCACCTTTATCTGGTGTAATAGTGATTACCATATAGCCTTGGCCAATAAGCTCTTTTACAGTTGTGCCCGTAATTTCGCTTTGCAGGCGCGCAATACCACGCATGTTTTGTTTGTCATCACCATTTATAACTGCATATTTAACTGGGCCATCACCTTGAAGCTGTACAGCAATTTCACCTTCAAACTTTAAGGTAGCAGTAAGTAAACAGGTTGCAACGAGTAACTCACCAAGTAATGCTTTAACAGGGTCTGGGTAATTATGGTCGGCAATCATTTCATTATAAGCATTCTCGATTTGTACGAGTTCGCCACGAACATCTAGTTCGTTGAATAAATAACGGTGAAGTAAATCTTGTTGCATGAGCGGCTATACCTAACTTGATTTCATTTTTAAAAGTTCGCGTCTTTGCTTTTTATCCGGTTTTTTATCCGGATGAGGGGCAAAAAAGCTGTTATTTTTACGTGCGATGCTGTTCTCTTCGCGTTTAGCAATACTGGCATCAGATTCTTGATACATGGTCTGTGCAATGGGGGCGCTTTGGCGTTTTTCAAGCACTGAGAGTATAGTTATCAGCTTTTCATCTACTCCTTGTGCAAGTTTTATGTTTGCGCCAACTTCTACTATTTTACTCGCTTTTGTACGCTGTCCATTATAATGCACTTTGCCGCCTTGTACCATTTCACGTGCAGTCGCACGAGTCTTATAAAAGCGAGCGGCCCATAACCACTTATCTAATCGAACTTTTAACTCATCTTTATGGTCTGAACTTACGTGGCTGTTACTTTTTTTACTCATAAGGCATTTAATTTAGTGTGTTATAACTTAAAATTTATCATGAAATCATTGTAGGCTGAAGGTATTATAATCGCAGTCTGTTTTGCCTTGAGAGAGTGAGTCAACTCATTCTGTTTACAAAGTTTAATATTAGCGTGCTTGTTGAATGAAAAATGAAAGGGTACTATGGGTACGCGCTTACGCAGTAAATTAAAATAAGAATATTATTTATGGAACAGCAAATACAGCAACTTAAACAATTTTTAATTCGTTTACCACATGCAAAATTAAGTGCATTAGTGACTCTATTAGTTGTTGTTTATCTTGCTTTTTTATTATCAAAATTGGTTTGGCTTATGTGGCCAAATCCGGTTGTATCTCCACTTACTCCAATGCACTACGCTAATCAAACCAAGGGTGTCGCTGGTAATCGCTCTACGCAGCATATAGTGGAGCAATTTTTGTTTGGTAAAAAAGTTGCAACAAATAATAGTACTACGCGGCAATCACAAGTTATTAACAATGCACCTGAAACACGCTTAAGTATAAATTTAACAGGTATAGTGGCGGTAAGCCATGATGATAAAGCAGGTGTGGCTATTATAGAATCACAAGGAAAACAAATAAGTTACTTAGCGGAAGAAGTTATACAAGGAACACGTGCGAAAGTTGCACAAATATTACCAGATCGTGTAATTTTAAGCGTAAGTGGTGGCTTTGAAACATTAATGCTTGATGGTTTAGATTTCACAAAAAAAGTATCAATGCCTGTTCTTGCTGCCCGAGACGATTCAGAAATGGGACCACAGATGCTAATAGCATCAAACGATCAAAAAATAAATGCAACCGCAGATCCACAAGTAAGAGAAGCCTTAATAGAAACACGTGAAGAGTTACTCGAAGAACCAGGTAAATTATTTGACTATATACGTGTCTCACAAGCGATGAGTGATGGAGTACTTATAGGTTATCGCTTAAGTCCAGGAAAAGAACCTGAGCTATTTAAGCAAATGGGATTACAAAATAACGATTTAGCTATTGCGATTAATGGCTATCAATTAACAGATTTAAAACAGGCAATGTCAGCTATTAATGAGCTGCGCAATAGCACAGATGCTAATATCACTATAGAACGTGATGGCGAGCAACTAGATGTGCAATTTAGCCTGTAATAACTTAGCTTTGGAGTTTTAATATAATGGTTCAGGTGCTACACCTCAAAAAAATTAAAAAAGGGTTAGCTAAGTATGCAGCACTTTTTTTAGCAGCAAGTATTTCTTTGTCTGTTTCTGCTGTTGAGTATGCAGCTAACTTTAAAGGCACAGATATCAACGAGTTTATTAACATTGTTGGTAAAAATCTTAATAAAACAGTGATTATTGACCCAAATGTACGCGGCAAAGTGAATGTGCGCAGTTATGAGTTGATGGATGAAGCACTTTATTATCAGTTCTTTTTAAATGTATTAGAAGTTTATGGCTACTCAGCTGTTGAAATGGACAATGGCATTATTAAGGTTGAGAAAAGTTCAGACGCTAAAAAATCAAATGTCCCACTTATTACAGAGGGTAATGAAGCTAGTGGCGACATGATGATTACACGCGTTGTGCGCGTTAAAAACGTAAGCGTACAAGAGCTAGGTCCATTAGTTCGTCAGTTTAGCGATCAAAAAGATGGTGGTCATGTTGCTAATTTTAATGCGGCTAACGTTATGATGCTAACGGGTCATGCTGCGTCGGTTAATAGATTAGTTGAAATTATTCGTTCGGTTGATCAAGCCGGTGACAAGCGTGTAGATATAGTAAAGCTTAAGTATGCAACTGCTGATGATGTAGTATCGGTCGTCGATAACATTTATAAAGACAGTGGTAAAGGCAGTGTTCCTGAATTTTTAATTCCTAAAGTGGTTGCCGATGGCCGAACTAATAGCGTTATTGTAAGTGGCGAAGGCCAAGCACGTACGCGTGCTATAGAACTTATTAAACGCTTAGATGGTGAATTAGAAAGCCAAGGTAACACCAAGGTGTTTTACCTCAATTATGCTAAAGCTGAAGATTTAGTAAAAGTATTGCAAGGTGTGAGTAAGTCACTTGTTGATGACGCGCAAGGCGGCACAACTAAAACTCGTAGCAGAAACAGCAATGAAAGCAGTATAGAAGCTCACCCAGATTCAAATTCATTAATTATTACCGCGCAGCCAGACACCATGCGCTCACTAGAGTCGGTAATTGAGCGTCTTGATATTCGTCGTGCACAAGTATTAGTTGAAGCAATTATTATTGAAGTAATGGAAGGCGACGGGGTTAACTTAGGCCTGCAGTGGATTTCTGAGCAGGGCGGTATGTTACAGTTTAACAACGGCACTACGGTTCCCGTTGGCTCATTAGCTGTTGCGGCGGAGCAAGCACAAGATGTAACGGTTACCAAAAATATAATAGGAACAGAATCTGGTACTGTAACGCCCTATACAGAAACAACCGAAGGTGATTATGGTCCATTAGCTTCCTTACTTAGTGGCATTAATGGTCTGGCGCTGGGTGTTGTTAAAAATGACTGGGGTGCAATCATTCAAGCAGTAGCTACCGATACAAACTCGAATATTTTGGCTACACCGTCTATTACTACAATGGATAACGAAGAAGCATCTATTTTAGTCGGTCAAGAAGTACCTATTATTACTGGATCACAAACCGGCAGTAATAATGCTAACCCATTTCAAACGGTTGAACGTCAAGAAGTAGGTATTAAACTAATTGTTACCCCGCAGATTAATGATGGCTCTGCGGTACAACTTACTATTGAACAAGAAGTATCAAGTGTAAGTGGTGCAACGGCAGTTGATATTTCAGTAAATAAGCGTTCAATTAAAACAACTGTTATGGCTGATGATGGCGGTATGGTTGTGCTTGGCGGCTTAATTGATGAAGACGTGCAAGAAAGCGTATCGAAGGTACCATTATTAGGTGACATTCCTATTTTAGGTCACTTGTTTAGATCAACCAATACAACACGTCGTAAGCGTAATCTTATTGTATTTATTCGCCCAACAATTATTCGTGATGGTGTAAGCATGAATAAGCTAAGTTTTAATAAGTATAACTTTATCCGTGGTGAGCAATTTAAACAGCGCGAAGATGGGATTGATTTAATGCCAGCGACTGATTCGCCAATATTGCCTGAATGGAACGATGAATTAATACTTCCACCAACGTATGAAGAACATTTACGTAAGCAAAATGCACAAGAGCGTAAAGATGACTAATGCGATACAAGAGATAAACCAAGATGTGGTTCATCCTAATACGCATCATCAGGATGCGCTATTAGCAGATGATGTATTAATAGAGTTACCAGCTAAACGTTTACCATTTTCTTATGCAAGGCGCGCAGGTGTATTGCTAAGTAAAAATAAAGATAATCGTATTGTATATTATCGTGGTGAGCTTGACGTAGAAGTACTTTTAGAAGTGCGCCGTATTGCAGGTAATGGTTTTACATTAGAGCAGTTGGCTGACGATAAGTTTGAGTTGTTATTGGAAGCATCTTATCAACGTGATAGCTCTGAAACGCAACAAATGATGGAAGATATAGGGAATGAGGTTGATTTGTTCTCACTCGCCGATGAACTTCCACAAACAGAAGATTTGCTCGCCGGTGATGATGATGCACCAATCATCAAACTTATTAACGCCATGCTCAGTGAAGCGATAAAGGAAGGGGCATCTGATATTCATATCGAAACCTTCGAGCAAGAGCTTGTTATTCGCTTTAGGGTAGATGGTGTACTTAAAGAAGTCCTTAAGCCTAATCGTAAACTCGCATCGTTACTTGTATCGCGTATTAAAGTAATGGCCAAGCTTGATATAGCCGAAAAACGTATTCCTCAAGATGGCCGTATTAGTTTGCGTATTGCTGGGCGTGCAGTTGATGTACGTGTATCTACAATGCCATCAAGCTTTGGTGAGCGTGTAGTACTGCGTTTACTTGACAAAAATAACGCACGTTTAAATCTAGAAGATTTAGGTATGACCGCAGAAAATCGTGCATTGTTTTCTGATTTAATCAGTAAACCGCATGGCATTATCTTAGTCACAGGGCCAACGGGTTCTGGTAAAAGTACTACGTTGTATGCTGGTATGAGTCAAATCAATTCACGCGATCGCAACATTCTGACAGTTGAAGATCCAATCGAGTATGAGATTCCGGGTATTGGTCAAACACAGGTTAACGCTAAAGTTGATATGACCTTTGCGCGTGGTTTACGTGCAATATTACGTCAAGATCCTGATGTAGTAATGGTGGGTGAAATACGCGATCTTGAAACGGCGCAAATTGGTGTTCAAGCGTCACTTACCGGTCATCTTGTTATGTCTACTCTGCATACAAATACCGCATCGGGTGCAATTACACGTATGGAAGATATGGGTGTTGAACCATTCTTACTTTCATCGTCGTTACTCGGTGTGTTGTCGCAACGCTTAGTACGTACGTTATGTAATACCTGTAAAGAAGGTCACACGGCTGATGAGCATGAATGCCAGCTGTTAGGCGCCTCTTTTGAAAGCCAACCGACAATTTACCGAGCGGTCGGGTGTGAAGAGTGTAACTTTAACGGTTACCGTGGTCGTACGGGTATTCATGAGTTACTTGTAGTTGATGAAACAATACGCGAAATGATTCACAACGGTAAAGGTGAGCAAAGCGTAGAAAAATACATTCGTAAGCGTAGCCCTAGTATTCGCCAAGATGGCTGTAGCCGTGTACTCGCAGGTAAAACAACACTTGAAGAAGTATTACGTGTTACCCGTGAGGAAGGTTAATTATGGCGGCGTTTGAGTATCGTGCTCTCGATGGTAGAGGTAAAGAAAAAAAAGGTATTTTAGAAGCTGATACGGCTAGACAAATACGTCAAGTTTTACGTGAACAAAAGCTAACGCCGCTCGAAGTGGTTCCAGCAGCGCAAAGTGATAAACAAGTTAAAGGTGAAAAAGCTCCTTTATTTGGTAGCTTTTTTAAACCCACTATATCAACATCTGATCTGGCACTTATTACTCGTCAGTTAGCAACGCTGATTCAATCAGCACTGCCAGTTGAAGGTGCGGTAATGGCTGTAGCTGAGCAGTGTGAAAGGCCGCGTTTAAAGCGCATGCTTATGTCAGTACGCTCAAAAGTTGTTGAAGGCTATACGCTTGCTGATGGTATGAGCGAGTTCCCCCATGTATTTGACGATTTATACCGTGCAATGGTTGCCGCAGGTGAAAAGTCGGGCCACCTTGACCAAGTACTTAACCGCTTAGCTGATTACACCGAGCAGCGTCAACATATGCGAAGCCAAATTACTCAAGCAATGGTTTATCCTATTATTTTAGTGGTGTTTGCAATTGGTATTGTGTCGGTTTTATTAGGTACAGTTGTACCTAAAATATTAAAAACCTTCGAAAAGACCAAGCAAGTATTACCTTGGACAACAGAATGGGTAATGGCCGGCAGTCATTTTGTGCAAAATTATTGGTTTATTAGCTTAATTGCTATTACAGGCATAGCTATTGGGATTAAGCATGCATTGAAACAGCCAAAAATACGTTTTTGGTGGGACGATAGGGTGCTGCATATGCCGGGAATTGGCAAAGTTGCACGTGGTGTTAATACAGCTCGTTTTGCACGCACGCTAAGTATTTTATCATCAAGTTCGGTACCTCTACTTGAAGGGATGCGAATATCAGGAGGTGTGTTAGTTAACGAAAAAATTAAGAAAGCAGTTGCTGACGCTTCTGATAGAGTAAGTGAGGGAGCGAGTCTAAGGGCTGCGCTTCAACAAACAAAATTATTCCCACCCATGATGCTGCATATGATAGCCAGTGGTGAAAAATCTGGAGAGTTGGAGCAAATGTTAGAACGTGCTGCAAATAACCAAGATCGCGAATTTGAAAGTATGGTTAATGTGTCGCTTAAGTTATTAGAACCCGCGATGATAGCGTCAATGGCCGTTATTGTACTTTTTATCGTTATGGCAATTTTACAGCCAATTATGGCAATGAATAAAGCCGTTGGGCTTTAACCTAAAATAACTTTTTAATATATTAGTATTTTTAGAATAATGAGGTAATTACGTGAACAAACAATCAGGTTTTTCTTTACTAGAAGTAATGGTGGTACTTGTTATCATCGGAATGATCATGTCAATTGTGGCACCAAATATTATGGGTCAACAAGAAGAGGCTGCTATTGATAAAGCGCATTTAGATATTCAGCAGCTTGAAGATGCAATGAGCCTATACAAGCTTAAAAATAAAAGTTATCCAAGCACAGAGCAAGGTTTAGAAGCCCTTGTTAATAAAACAAGTATTGAGCCTGTTCCTAAACGCTTTCCAGATGGTGGGTTTATCAGTGAACTACCAGAGGATCCTTGGGGTAATACTTATCAGTTAATTAGCCCTGGAGAAGTTGGTAAGTTTGATATTTTCTCTTTTGGCCCAGATGGTGAACCCGGAACCGATGATGATATTGGGAACTGGGATGAAGAAAAACAATAATGCAAATTAAGAGTACATTGTTTTTATGCGTAAATAACGAGAGCTTACTATGCAAGTAAGCTCTACGCGTATAAACGCAAAAACGCGTGGTTTTAGTTTGATCGAAATTTTAGTGGTATTAGTGATTATCGCTTTTGCCACAAAAATGGTGGTATACAGCTTAGAAGGCGGAGCTGAGGATGAGCTAGATACTCAGGCACTTAGGCTGCATACCACCATTAATATGGCGTCAGAATTTGCTATTTTAAATCAGGTAGAGCTTGGTTTTCACTTAGATGACAATGTGTTTGAGTTTTTAGTTTTTGATGGCGAAAAATGGATAATCTTCGATAGAGAAGACTTGTTTAAACCAACGGAGTTTGATGAGCGTTTTAAAGTAACACTTAATCTTGAAGATTTAGCTTGGGCACAAGATAACTTGCTTGAGCAAGCTAACTGGCGTGAGTTAATGAGTGGTGGTGACGAAGATAGTTTGCTGGAACTTAAAAAACTTAAAATTCCAGAAGTACTTATTTTATCATCAGGAGAGGTTAGTGCATTTCAGCTAATACTTGAATTAAAAGAGCAAAGTGAGCCTGTCTATTATATTGAAGGTGAATTTACAGCCCCAGTTAATTTACGTCGAGAACCAGAATAAATGCATAACCATAAAGGTTTCACCTTACTTGAAGTGCTCGTTGCATTGAGTATTTGTGCCATGGCAGGTATTGCCGCTATGCAAGCAACAGGCGAGCATATTCACCATCTATCGACGATTGAAGAGCAAACTTACGCTTCATGGGTTGCTGAGAATGTTTTAATAGAACAGCGCACTAAAGGTGAGCAGTGGCAAGGTAAAAATGGCGCACGAGGCAGTGAAGTAATGGCAGGGATAGAGTGGTTTTGGCAGCAAGAAGTAATTCCTACTGCAGATAAAAATTTTGTAAAACTGACCATTAATGTATTTAGCGATGAAAAGTATGAGCAATCTACTTATGAGCTTACAACCTATTTAAATAAAGGTAAGAAGTAAGTGAAGCAACGTGGATTTACATTACTCGAAGTTATGGTGGCATTGGGGATCTTAGCTTTTGTAATTATTGCTACGCACCAAATATTAGATACCACCACGAGAGCGAAAGATGCCTCAGATGAAAAAATAGCCGAGCTTAATGGACTACAAACTACATTTAGACTGATGGATCAAGATTTTAGCCAAATGACAAAGCGAGCGGTGCGTAATGAATCTGGTGATGTGCAAGAGCTGTATTTATTGGCCGGACGATATGTTCTTGATAGTCAATATGATGGGATTGCTTTTGTACGCGATGGTTGGATAAACCCGATTAATTTACTACCACGCTCTGAACTTCAAGCCGTTGGATATAGGGTTATAGATGATAACTTAGAGCGCGTGTACCGTGTTTATGTCGATCAGCTTGATAACATGGAGCCGCGAGTACAAGTTATTCTAGAAGGGATTGAAGAATTAAAGTTTGAATTTTTAGATGATAAAAATGAATGGCAAGATAAATGGGAAATTAAAGCGTTGCCTAAAGCCGTTGCGGTTACTCTACAGCAAGTTGACGCAGAACCTATTCGTCGTGTGTTTTTAGTGCCGGGGCAAGGGAAAATAGTAGTACCACCAAGTACGAACTCTACTAATACAACCTCAAACAGAACAAGCGGAGGGACTCCTTAATGGATAAGCACTCTTCGCGTGGAGCCGCTTTAGTCATTGTATTATTTATTGTTGCTTTAGCTGCAATTCTAGCTGTAGAAATGAGTGCAAACTTAATGGTGCAAGTCCAAAAAAGTACCAATTTACAAGGGCATCAGCAAGCTAAATGGTATGCCTATGGCGCAGAAGAACTTGCCATTAAAGCCCTTATTCAAAGTAAAAAAGATGATGCAGAAAAAACCACGTTAGAGCAAGTATGGGCAACACAAGGTGATGTGCCTTACCCTGTAGATAACGGTACGTTGAGTGGAAAAATCACTGATTTACAAGCATGCTTAAATTTGAATGCGTTAGCCGTAGAGCCCGATCCAAACAGCGCAGAAAAAACAAACCCAGCGCACAAAGCTTTGTTTGCTCTTCTTGAAAATATAGATGATTTACCAGCGAATGAATCAGAAGAGGCGATGGCCGATAGTGTATTTGATTGGCTTGATAGCGATAGCATAACCTATCGCTCTGGCGCTGAAGAAGACGAGTACTTATCACGTGAATTCCCATATATGACTGCAAATAGTTTATTCGCTTCTACATCAGAGTTGCGTTTAGTTAAAGGGTTTAATCCTTTAGTAATGGAAAAGGTATTACCTTATATATGTGTTATTCCTGGCAGCAAGCTGCTTTCTATTAACGTAAATACATTAGCACCAGAGCAAGCACTTATACTTAGCGCATTAATTGATGAGCTTAGTTTATCAGGAGCTGAAGCGGTTATTGCCGCGCGTCCGCAGGCGGGCTTTGATAGTAAAGATGAGTTTTTTGAAGTGGTTCAGCAACAAGGCGGAAAAAACGTCAAAGCTGTTGAAAACTTATTTGATATGAAGAGTAGTTATTTTAAATTACAAACGCAGGCAAATTTCGTTGACCTGCGTTTTTCGATGACCACCTTACTGTACGCCGAAAATGGCGACGTAACGATACTGGCGCGAAAATTTGGAGGCGTACAGTGACAGAGATACTGTTGATCCGCACGGGTCAAACTGAACAAGATAGCCTTAATTGGTTAATTTATTCACCGCAAGAACAAGAAATAATAGCAAGTGGTGAACTATTAAATGCGAGTCACTTAAGTGAGCTGAGCGAGAAAGCACAAAGTCGGGAAGTGATCGTATTGCTTCCTTGCGATCAGGTGCAACTGAAAACAGTCATTTTGCCAACAAAGTGGAATCGCAAATTAGAACAAGCTTTACCCTATATGCTTGAAGAAGATATAGCGTGTGATGTCGATGAGTTATTTATTGCTGTTGGTGAGTCAACAATGGTTGGCGAACAGCACGCAGTTCGAATTGCAATGACTGACAGAGAATGGTTTGAGCAATGGTTAGCACTATTTAACGAACATCACTTAGCGGTATATACAATTATTCCTGATGCCCTATTACTCCCTTTTGCTGATAACGATATAGTCACTGCAATAGAGCTTAATAATCAGTGGTTATTTAAGCAAGGCCAATGGCATATCAGTGCTGTAGAAACCAGTTGGTTAAACGGTTACTTATCAGCCATGGGTAATCCTGAAATCAAACATTTTAGCCCTGCTAATCACTTTCCTGAGAGTGTAAATTTGCAAGCACAAACGAGTGATTACGATTTACCGTTGGCATTATTTGCAAAGCAGCTTGGACAGATTAAATTTAATCTTCGCCAAGGGACGTATCAGCTTAAAAAGAAAAGTACATTGTGGTGGGGATACTGGCAAAGTGCGGCAATTATTGCCGGCGTTGCTTTAGCGTCAACAATCGCAATAAAGGCGTTAGAGTTGCATCAATTAAATACCAAAGTTGATATAGCAAAAGCACAAGTTGTAGAACGCTATCAAAATGCATTTCCAGGTACTAAAGTACGCCCACAGCTAATTAAGAGCCAAATTAATGGTGCACTAAAAAAAGTACAAGGTACAAGTGATGCTGGGTTTTTAGATTTAACAGCTCAGTTAGTAGATGTTTTTTCGCAAGTGAGTGAATTTACCCCCGAGACGCTTCGCTACGATAAACGTCGTAATGAGTTACGCATTCGTGCCCGAGCTAAAGACTTTCAAACTTTTGGTAAAGTTAAAAGTATTCTTGAAAAGCAGGGCTTGACCGTAGAACAGGGATCACTAAACAATGATGGTGACTTTGTTGTAGGTGAAATAAAACTGCGAGGTGCAGTATGAAAAAGCAGTTAATACAATATTGGCGTTCGCTAAAAGAACAAGAGCAACAATTAGTTGTTGGTGCTGGTGGCGTGTTTATTATTTTTGTATTAGTAATGGGAATTTTTAGACCATTAAATAATGCAATTGAGCGAGCTGAAAAATCACAAATTAAGCAGCAAGAGTTATTAGTTTGGGTCGATGAAAGTATTGTTAAGCTTAAAGCCGCAGGTAATACGCGAATAGAAAGCAACCAAAACTTAAGCCAGATAGTTAACTCAACGCGTAGTCGTTATAATATCAGTATTAGTAAAATGCAGCCAAGTGATAGTTCATTACGTTTAACACTTGATTCCGTAGAGTTTAACCAGTTAATAGAATGGCTTGACGAATTGGTGAATCAGCATGGTTTACGTGTCGAAAATTTAGATTTAAGTCGTGATGATAAATCGGGCTACGTTCGTGTAAGTCGTTTGGTATTAGAGAATTAATTAATGAAAAAAATAATAACGTTATCGATTGTCTTTTTACTTAGTTTTATCGTGTTTTGTATTATGAAATTACCGGCAGCTATTGCGCTTGATATCGCAAAGCCGTATTTACCAAAACAATTAGAAATAGGGCAAACTGTAGGTACTGTCTGGCAAGGTCAAATGATGCAGGTCCGTTTTGATGACGAGCAGTTAAATAATGTCCGTTGGGATATTGCTGGCTGGCAGTTATTTATAGGTAAACTAAATACTAATGTAAAATTTGGCAATGCACGTGAGCGCAGTGATATTTCGGGTTATGCGGATGTAAGCTATGGGCTTTTTAATAAGGAAGTTATAGTGACTGATGGACTTGTTCGTTCGACAGTAGAGCGTGCAATGCAACGAGTGCGACTTCCTCTGCCTGTAACCGCTAAAGGGCGTGTAATTTTGGAAATTGATGAATACAGCACCGGTGCACCATATTGTGATTCATTAAAGGGTGAAATAGCGAGTCCTAATATTGACGTACAAGGCTTAAATGGGTGGTTTAATATTGGCCCTCTGGCTGGTAAATTAAGCTGTAAGTCGGGCGATATTGCTATATTAATTGATCCAGATAATACGTTAGGCCTTGAGGCTGATGCTACACTTAAAGCTAATTTTGACTTCAGAGTCGCGGGCTATGTTAAACCTGATGCCAGTCTTCCAAAAGATGTACATGATGCGGTTAAGTTTTTGGGTCGTCCAGATAATCAAGGTCGTTACCCGCTCAATTTTTAATATTTACTAATAAAGAGTTTTAATGCAATTACCTCAATTTACTGAGTTGCACGCGAAGCAGCTCAGCACATTTTTAGATACCCAGCCCCAAGCAATGACATTATTACAAAGCCAAGGTTATTTGTTTGGCGTAATTTGCTCTCCTGAACCACTTGATGTGCATGAATGGCTCGATACAATATTATCAAATAAAGCCAATGATTTAGACGAAGAGACATTGTTTTTGTTTATGGCGCTATATCATCAAATTAGCGAACAGGTGTTTGAAGCTGGTTATAAATTGCCTGCTAATTATGATATTTATTTTTGTAAAAGCTGGAGTGAAGGTTTTTTACAAGCAACCACAATGTACACTCAAAAACTGCTAGATGCCCCACAATTAGAAGTACAATATAAAGAAGCACTAGAGAGCGCTCAAGCTACACTGAGCTTTTTTGCACTCGATGAGCAAATTATTAGCCAAATTGCAGCACAAAATTTAATGGATGAACAGTTACTCTGTTTACAGCAATATGAGCTAATGGGCGATTTTGCTTTAGGTTTTGCTGAACTTGTTGAGATTGTAGCGCTTAATAGTGGCTTATATACAGACGAAGGCTGGGACGACTAGGTGTACTTTTAGTGCTCAGGTTATTTTTATTACGTGGGCCTATTGCAAGTAAATTCAACGTTAAATAGCGGCTTGGGATTGGTTTATTATCCAAAATTCAGATTAAGTACCCAATTCCAGAATAATGTCAGTACAACCTTGCTTACACCTTACTACTCCTTTACCAGCTTCGGTGGTCGCTAGGTTTAGCGTTAAAACACCACTGCACTTCTCGCACTTTAGTGTTTTTCCCTGCGCTAGTTTTTTAAGCATGTTGCGCTGTTTATGAAACGAGTCACTGGCTTTCTTATTTAATTTTGAAAAATCCATTACTTTGCTCACCTTTGTTCTAACGCTTCAGATATTATTTTACATACAGTATTTAAACGCTCATCGTAAAAATATAGGTTTAACTCACGCTCACGACAATAACGTAAATTAAACAACTGCACTGACTCGTCTGTTGTAAAGGTTTTCTCTACGTACTCTTTCCCTGAGTCAGACAGTCTTAATTGTGATTTTATACGGCTTTTAGTCATATTAGCTGCGGGGCTGCGATTGACTTTAGTTGTCTCGCTTAAAAAACTAATACCTTCACCTAGTAATTTCTCTCGAGGCTCTTTTATAAGTGGATGATCGATCGTAAAAAAAGCAAGGATCATTAACACCAGTATTATAAATTTTTTCATGAGCACGTAAACCTTGATCTGAATGAGGTTGAATTACCATGCAGTGTAATAAAATGCATTTTAAAAGCAAGTAACTGAGATGAATAAATTATTAGCGATCTATGCCAGTAATTTTAATCAATATTGGTATAATGCTTAATAGCAATCAGATGTTTCTGAAATATCTGAAAGTATTCAAATGATGATTTATCAAACTGATCATGCCTAGCAAGTAACTTGCTACACTTTACTGTATAGGGCATTTGAATATTGCTAAACTTTTATTTCCAAGCGGCGTTGAGGAACTTCGATGGACAAACAAATTAAAGTAAAGAACATTCCTGTGGAGGTAAAAATCCAAAAACCGGATTTAAGCCGTCAAGATGACAGGTTTAATCCCCGAAATCGTATTTATGTGCGAGCAGTGAAAGGTCTTCATCAATTATTAAGGCAGCGTATTGGTTTTTTAGGTTTGCTTGCATTTATGGCACTACCATGGATTAATTTTAACGACCAACAAGCTGTGCTGTTTGATTTAATCGGGCAAAAATATAATATTTTTGGTTTAACGTTGTGGCCACAAGATTTCACCATACTCGCGTTCATTTTTATGTTGGCAGCATTTGCGCTGTTTTTAGTGACCACCTTCTATGGGCGAGTGTGGTGTGGCTACACATGTCCACAAACTGTTTGGACCTTTATTTTTATTTGGTTCGAAGAGAAGTTTGAAGGCACGGCTAATCAACGTAAAAAACTTGATCAACGGCCCATGAATTTTGATAAGTTTTGGCGTAAAACGGCAAAACATACTAGTTGGGTATTATTTTCGTTATATACCGCTATTTCCTTTGTCGGTTACTTTACGCCGATAAGAGAGTTACTTCCTGATTTTGTAACGTTTAACGTAGGCGGTTATGCATTAGTAAGCATTATATTCTTTGCTGTGTGTACCTATGGCAATGCCGGTTGGATGCGAGAAATTATGTGTTTACACATTTGTCCTTACTCACGTTTTCAATCAGCTATGTTTGATAAAGACACATACACAGTAACGTACGATGAAAGCCGAGGTGAAAGCCGTGGTCCTCGTTCACGTAAAGTAGACCATAAAGATTTAGAACTAGGCGACTGTATAGACTGTAATTTATGTGTTCAAGTATGCCCAACGGGTATTGATATTAGAAATGGGCTACAAGCTGAGTGTATAAACTGTGGCGCGTGTATTGATGCGTGTGATGGCGTAATGGATAAAATGGAATATCCGCGTGGGCTTATTTCATATACGACAGAGCGAAACCTCGAAACACCTGAAAATAAAACTAATCCACTACGCGCTAAAATCATTGGTTACACAGTTATACTTGTTGTGCTTACGGGGGCGCTTGTAGCTAATATCGCACTGCGTAAAACAATGGACTTTGATATCATTCGTGACCGAAACCAATTATATCGTGTCGATTTTGATGGTTTAGTAGAGAACACCTATACATTAAAGGTAATTAACAAGGCGCAGTACGAGCAAACCTTTAATATTAAAGTACAAGGGTTAGATAACTTTAAATATATTGGTAAGCAGTCATTTACAGTGCAGGCAG
Source organism: Pseudoalteromonas sp. 1_2015MBL_MicDiv (assembly GCF_002407505.1). Classification (NCBI taxonomy): domain Bacteria; kingdom Pseudomonadati; phylum Pseudomonadota; class Gammaproteobacteria; order Alteromonadales; family Pseudoalteromonadaceae; genus Pseudoalteromonas; species Pseudoalteromonas sp. 1_2015MBL_MicDiv. The sequence goes on from NZ_CP012737.1 coordinate 284,085, forward strand.
GGCAATCTCATAATGTGCCATTGTCGCTTGTAATGGATCCTTATGATTTGAAGGCGCCGATGACAGAGTTTAACTTTGTGCTTTCACCGGTAGATGCGCCGGATGAGACAATATCGCAGTCGAGTAACTTTTTTAAAGCGCGATAATCACAACCTACCTTAAATAGGTAAGTTGATATAGCAATTAACAAAAGCGGGTATATAACCCGCTTTTTATTTTATATAAGAAGAGTATGAGTAAATTTAGTTTTATTGACTTAACACCCGACCTAATACTCGATGCAATAGAAAGCGTAGGTGTGTACGCCGAATCTGGTTTATTGGCGCTCAATAGCTATGAAAACAGAGTGTACCAATTTAAAGCCGATGATGGCCTGCGTTACGTAGTGAAGTTTTATCGCCCAGAGCGATGGAGTAAAGAGCAAATTCAAGAAGAGCATGACTTTGCATTTGAACTAGCAGAAGCGGAAGTACCCGTTGTTGCCCCTATTTTATATAATGGGCAAAGCTTGTTTGAACACGAAGGGTATTTGTTTGTGTTGTTTCCAAGTGTAGGCGGGCGTTTATTTGAGGTTGATAATTTAGATCAGCTTGATGTAATGGGGCGATTAATTGGCCGTATGCACCAAGTAGCTAAAACAAAACCTTTTACTTACAGGCCAACAGTTACCTGTGATGAGTATTTGCATACAGCCAAAGTTCATCTTCAAAAAAGTAACTTAGTGCCCATGGGAATAAATACTGCCTTTTATACTATTTTAGATTTAGTGATAGAGCAGGCGCAAAAACAGTATAAAGATGTGCAAAGTATTCGCTTACATGGTGACTGCCACGTTGGTAATATTTTGTGGGCGGGTGATGCGCTAATGTTTGTTGATTTAGATGATAGCCGTCAAGGTCCTGCAATCCAAGATTTATGGATGATGCTCAGTGGCGATAGAGCGACGCAACTGTTACAGTTAGACACCCTTGTAAATGCGTATGAAGAGTTTTGTGATTTTGATCACTCTCAACTCAAATTAATTGAACCGCTGCGAGCAATGCGTATTATCCATTATATGGGATGGGTAGCTAAACGATGGAGCGATCCTGCCTTTGTGCGGAATTTTACATGGTTTGCTGATGACAAATACTGGGAGCAACAAATTTTAGCACTGAAGGAGCAACTTGCAGCACTGCAAGAAGCGCCGTTAAAGTTATTGCCGTAATATTTTATTTAAAGACAAGTACAACGAGATACAAATGCTTAAAAAATTAAAACTAGGCCTACTACTTCTTTGTTTACCATTTGCGGCATTTGCTGCACAATTTGAAGCTGATAATCAATATACAATTATTAATGCAGAGAAAAGTAAAACACCACAAGTGACGGAATTTTTTTCATATTATTGCCCGCATTGCTTTAAGTTTGAACCTGTTGCTCAGGCAATAGAAAAAAGCTTACCAACAGGTGCAACGTTTATTAAAAATCATGTTAACTTTTTAGGTGGTGTTTCACCACAGGCGCAAACCAATCTGAGCTTTGCCTATCTGATTGCCAAAAAACATGGGCAAGAAGATACTATCACAGAGCAAATATTTAAAAGTATTCATGTTCAACGTGCACCATTGACTGAGATGAAAGATTTGAAAAAACTTTTAGAAGTAAATGGCATTGATAGCGAAACGTTTGATAAAGATATGGCAAGCATGCCTATTATTTCAGCTGAGCGTGCATTACAAGATAATCAAAACAAATATTCAAAATTAGGCGCACTTACAGGTGTACCTACTTTTATTGTTAACGATAAATATAAAATTAATATTAATACAATTAAAAGCCAACAACAGTTTGATGAACTAGTTGCGTTTTTATTAGCCTTATAATTTCGGAGCATAATAATGATTAAATTAGTTAAAGCAGGTTTGCTTGCAGTATTACTTCCTATGGCAGCAACAAGCTTTGCAGCAACGTATGAAGAAGGCGTGCATTACGACGTTGTTTCTGAGCGTGCAACTAAAAAGCCAGAAGTTAAAGAGTTTTTCTCATTTTACTGCCCTGCATGTAATAACATGGAGGCACTAATTGGTGAGTTTAAGCCTAAGCTTGATAAAAACGTTAAATTTAAAAAGAGTCATGTTGATTTTGTAGGTGTACGTGATCCAGAAAACCAACAGATGATGAGCCAAGCACTTGCGACAGCTGAAGTATTCCCACAGAAAGATCAGATTATTTCTGCAATCTTTAATCATATCCATACAAAGCGCGCTAAATTTAATGAGCTTGCAGATGTAAAAGATATATTTGTAGCGCAGGGCGTTGATGGTGATAAGTTTGATAAGCTGTTTAAAAGCTTCTCGGTACGTACGCTGAGCTCTAAAATGAAACGCGATCAAGACTACTTTAAAGAAAAAGGCGCACTACGTGGAGTACCTACCTTTATTGTAAATGGTAAGTACAAATTAAACCTAGGTCGTGAGTCGGGTATTACTGAACCAGAAGATATTGGAAAATTAATTAATTACCTAGCTAATAAATAAATTTAACCAAAATAAAAAAAGCTCCTTAAGGAGCTTTTTTACTTTATAAGGATATAGCGATGGAAAAAATATTAGTATCGAGTTGTTTGCTAGGGCAGCCTGTTCGCTACGATGGTAGAGGACACACAATTTTGCATCCACAGCTTAATTTGTGGCAAAAACAAAATAGATTAATTGTGTTTTGTCCTGAGGTCGCTGGTGGGCTTCCTACTCCTAGATCTCCTGCTGAAATAATACAGGGGAGTGTAGTTACTAATTTAGGAGAAGATGTAACAGAGCAGTTTCAAACTGGAGCTAATATAGCGCTAGAACTCTGTAAAAAGAATCAAGTGCGTTTGGCTCTACTTAAAGAATCGAGCCCTTCTTGCGGACGAAATACAATATATGATGGAAAGCATCGCGGAGTAAAAATCGAAGGTCTAGGTTTAACTACAGCATTATTAATAAAAAATGGTATTCAAGTATTTAGTGAAGAGCAAATACCAGCACTTATAAAAGTACTGGCACTTTAATTTTGGCTGGTTATTTGCGTTGTAAGAAAACGCCCGACTCAATGTGATGTGTATATGGGAACTGATCAAATATAGCAAAGCGCTTAACGTTGTGCGTACGTGTTAAGTGATCAAGGTCACGCTCAAGGGTTTCAGGGTTACACGATATATAAATTATGCTTTCGTAGTTAGCCACTAAGTCACATGTTAATTCATCCATGCCCGCGCGCGGTGGATCAACTAATATGGTTTGGCAGTCATAGCTTTTAAGGTCAATACCATCTAAACGAGAGAAAGTACGCTCGCCATTCATTGCTTGAGTAAACTCTTCACTCGACATACGAATAATATCTAAGTTCTCTACGTTATTTTTAGCAATATTGTATTGAGCAGAATGAACAGATGATTTTGATATTTCTGTTGCTAATACTTTATTAAAACAGCCCGCTAACGCAATTGAAAAGTTACCGTTACCGCAATACAGCTCTAATAAATCATTTTTAAGTGGTTTACATAAATCTTGCGCCCACTCCAGCATATTAATATTTACTTTTGCATTAGGCTGAGTAAAGCTATTTTCTACTTGTTGATATATAAGCTCTTGACCATTAACTGTTAAACGTTCAGTTACAAAGTCATCACCTAGTACTTCTTTTTGTTTGCGAGCACGGCCTATAAAGTCAATTTTGTATTTACTGCTAAGCTTTTCTTTAAGTGCTTTAATTTCACTTAACCATTCATCATCCAGTGGTTTGTGATAAAGCAAGCTTACTAAAATTTCACCGCTTAGCGTTGATAGGTAATCGATTTGAAATAACTTACGGCGTAATATTTCACAAGGCTTGAGGCTTTCAATCATCACTTGCATTATTTCACCTACTAAAGGTGCTGCTGGATCAAATGTATCAACACGGATTTTTTCTTTTGTTTGTTGATCAAACATAATGTGAAACAGATCGTCACCGTCGTGCCATACTCTAAATTCAGCACGTTGGCGGTAGTTAGTTGGCTCTGAGCTAAATACTTCTAGTTGCTCCACACCAAAACGTTGAAACTGCGCACTAATACGCTGCTCTTTTTCACTTAACTGCGCTTGGTACTGTGTGGTATCTATTTTAATAACTGCCATTAACGCTACTACCTTATCTAAGATCTGTTTATCGGCGCTATTGTAGGGAGCGCTGCGTATTTGTCTAGTTTTGGCTAGCATTTATGCTGTTTTATTGCACATTGTACTTTAGTTTTTATTGTTATAGCCGATAATAAATTACGCACGCTTAGGAGATGTAACATGAAAATAGGTAACTATGGCTTCACGCCAAACAACAACATTAATAAATTCAATAATAAAGCAGATATACAGCAACCTACTATTCAATCTCCCCAAGATAGTTACCAGCAACGTGGCAAAGAATTAGCTGCAAAAGTGCTTGGCGATAAAATGGCTGAGCAGCTTGGATTGCCTATCGCAGAAAAAAAAGCAGACAAACCACTATTTGATTTTGATGAAATCGTAAAAAACGTACTCGATTTTGTCAGCGGCGCTGTAAATAAAGCAAAAGCTAATGGCGCTAATGATGAAAATCTTAAAGACATGTTAGGCGACGCGCGCAAAGGAGTCCAAATAGGGATTGACGACGCTGTTGATGAACTCAAAGGTACAGGTGTATTTAATGACGAAATGGAAGAGGGCATCAATAAGTCCAAAGAGGGAATTTACAATGGGCTTGATAAATTTGAAGAGTCGCTATTTAATCCACAACCTGCCAGCGTAAATATAAGTCAGGCTCAATATGTCAGTATGACTAGCAATGCAGAGTATAAATTCACTACCGCAGAAGGCGATGAGGTAAGTATTAGCTTTGCGGATGCATTTGAATCTCAATCGGCGAGTGGCTATCAGAGAAACAGTGATAGTGAATCGTTTGCAAGCTCATCATCGCAATATCGACAGGTATCATTTTCGATGTCGGTTAATGGTGACTTAAATGAGCAAGAGCAAGAAGCGATTAATGCGATGATGGAAGACTTACAAGATTTAAGTAAAACCTTTTTTGGTGGTGATTTAGATGAAGCATTTGAACAAGCACAAGAGCTGAGTTTAGACAGCGATCAGCTGGTGGCTTTTTCTATGGATTTACGCCAAACAAAAACAATAGCCACAGTTAAAAGTTACGAAGAATATAAACCAGCACCAGAAAAACAAGTAGCAGAGGGTTTAGCCCCTTTTAATGACGACCTTAAAAGTGCTTTTGAAAAAGCGGGTGAACTTGGATTACAAAATCAACTAGCTGGCATTCTACAATGGTTAAATCAAGATCAGGAACAAATAGATAAGTTAGTAGATTACACAAAGTCTATGTTCGAAAACCTTAATCAATTAAATTCAGCGGCCGATGATCTTGCCGATTTAGAAACCACACAAAGCTAAACTACTTTCTTTTATAAATACCTCATGGCAAACTGCCGTTCTTAAAGTAAAGTGGGAACGGTAGTTTGTCAGCGCATATAATGGTCTTTGATTCAGGTATTGGTGGAACTACCGTACTTGAACATATAAAGCAAAGTATCCCCAATGCTCAGTACAGCTATTTTATGGATAATGCATTCCTACCTTATGGTGCTCAATCCCAACAAACAATAATCAACCGATTGTGCTCACTTATTCATTTCATCAAAGCCAACACGCTTGACGTTGATTTAATAGTAATAGCGTGTAATACGGCTTCTACATCTGCACTTAGTGCTGTTCGCCAAGTGACAGATATTCCTATAGTAGGTGTTGTGCCAGCAATAAAGCCTGCCGCAGAATTAACACGCTCAAATCATATTGGCTTATTAGCCACACCAGCCACGGTCGCCAGTTCATACACTAAAACATTAATTGCTGAACATGCACGTAATGTAATCGTTAATCTATATAGCAGTGTGGAGTTAGTCACATTAGCTGAGCAACACTTTTTTACAGACTATTTAGATACAAACAAGTTGCACCAAGTGCTTGATGGCCTAAATATAGATAAAGCTATAGATGTACTTGTACTAGGGTGTACGCACTTTCCGATATTAGTAGAGCCGATTAGTCAGTATTTTGAAGGGAATGTAAAATTACTTGATTCAGGTGTAGCGATAGCAAACAGAGTCAACTACCTACTTAACCAACTTAACCTATGTGTGAATAAGCGAACAGACATAAAAAAGCCGCTGCAATATTATGCAACGGCTGATGTGTTTAGCAATAAGCTAGCGGTAAAGCTAGTTACACTGACTGATCCGTCTCAGTACGTAGAGCATTAGAATCGTCTTCTTGTTTTTGTTTTGCTTCACGTACTTTTAAAGTACGTTGTTGGAACTCGCTATCGTTCAAGTTAGCAATTGCATTGTCTGCATCAGCTTGTGCCATTTCAACAAAACCAAAACCACGACGCTTGCCAGTATTTTTATCCTTTAATAAACGAACATTGAATACTTTGCCTTGTTCTTCAAATAATGCACGAACAACACCTTCATTTGCGCGGTAAGGAAGGTTACCAACATAGAGAGTCTTTGTTTTTACTTCGGCTTCTTCAGTTACATCAGACGACATTGCTGCAATAACAAGTGCGCCTACTAACAAACCAACACCAAATAGAAGCGCAGGGTCTAGTGCCAGGCTTGCTAAAGCAAACTTAACAACAACAAAACCAACTACAGCAAGAATAACAGAGAAGATAAAAGCTTTTTGATCGGGTAATTTCATTTTAGATCTACCAATAAACAGGAAATAAACATTAATTTAACATTGTGAACTTGCTATCTTAACGTCTTAATTGAACATAGCAATGATATTTGTATTAAATAATAAAGAAGAGCACAAAAAAACATCGTTTTACTAAGGTTTTAATATGATTTCACTCGGTTCTGTTCTATTTTTGTTCGAACAGTAAAAAGATCTAAAAAAAGGGTTGATCTGTTTTCGGATCTCCCTATAATGCGACCCCACTGAGACGGGAAACGCCGAAGCATAGCAAGGCACGAACTAATCAGAGAGTTAAATAAAACTTCGGTTTTAAATCTTCTAAAAAGAAAGTTTAAAACAAAGTATTGACTCGAAAAATAAAGGGTGTATTATTCGCATCCCTTGAGACGCTAAAGCGACTCAAAATGTTCTTTAACAATATAAAGCAATCATCTGTGTGGGCACTCGTACAGATTGAGTTCTAACAGCCAAGCTTAGTTCGCTAAGTAAGGCAAACAAATTAGAGTCTCAATTGAAAACTGAGTGACCAACAGAATAGTTATTTCGGTAATTATTCGGCACAGTCAATTCAATATCGAAAGATATTAAAAAATTCAGAATTCATTGAGCTGTCGAAAGACATAAAACTTTTTAATTGAAGAGTTTGATCATGGCTCAGATTGAACGCTGGCGGCAGGCCTAACACATGCAAGTCGAGCGGTAACAGAGAGTAGCTTGCTACTTTGCTGACGAGCGGCGGACGGGTGAGTAATGCTTGGGAACATGCCTTGAGGTGGGGGACAACAGTTGGAAACGACTGCTAATACCGCATAATGTCTACGGACCAAAGGGGGCTTCGGCTCTCGCCTTTAGATTGGCCCAAGTGGGATTAGCTAGTTGGTGAGGTAATGGCTCACCAAGGCGACGATCCCTAGCTGGTTTGAGAGGATGATCAGCCACACTGGGACTGAGACACGGCCCAGACTCCTACGGGAGGCAGCAGTGGGGAATATTGCACAATGGGCGCAAGCCTGATGCAGCCATGCCGCGTGTGTGAAGAAGGCCTTCGGGTTGTAAAGCACTTTCAGTCAGGAGGAAAGGTTAACGGTTAATACCCGTTAGCTGTGACGTTACTGACAGAAGAAGCACCGGCTAACTCCGTGCCAGCAGCCGCGGTAATACGGAGGGTGCGAGCGTTAATCGGAATTACTGGGCGTAAAGCGTACGCAGGCGGTTTGTTAAGCGAGATGTGAAAGCCCCGGGCTCAACCTGGGAACTGCATTTCGAACTGGCAAACTAGAGTGTGATAGAGGGTGGTAGAATTTCAGGTGTAGCGGTGAAATGCGTAGAGATCTGAAGGAATACCGATGGCGAAGGCAGCCACCTGGGTCAACACTGACGCTCATGTACGAAAGCGTGGGGAGCAAACGGGATTAGATACCCCGGTAGTCCACGCCGTAAACGATGTCTACTAGAAGCTCGGAGCCTCGGTTCTGTTTTTCAAAGCTAACGCATTAAGTAGACCGCCTGGGGAGTACGGCCGCAAGGTTAAAACTCAAATGAATTGACGGGGGCCCGCACAAGCGGTGGAGCATGTGGTTTAATTCGATGCAACGCGAAGAACCTTACCTACACTTGACATACAGAGAACTTACCAGAGATGGTTTGGTGCCTTCGGGAACTCTGATACAGGTGCTGCATGGCTGTCGTCAGCTCGTGTTGTGAGATGTTGGGTTAAGTCCCGCAACGAGCGCAACCCCTATCCTTAGTTGCTAGCAGGTAATGCTGAGAACTCTAAGGAGACTGCCGGTGATAAACCGGAGGAAGGTGGGGACGACGTCAAGTCATCATGGCCCTTACGTGTAGGGCTACACACGTGCTACAATGGCGCATACAGAGTGCTGCGAACCTGCGAAGGTAAGCGAATCACTTAAAGTGCGTCGTAGTCCGGATTGGAGTCTGCAACTCGACTCCATGAAGTCGGAATCGCTAGTAATCGCGTATCAGAATGACGCGGTGAATACGTTCCCGGGCCTTGTACACACCGCCCGTCACACCATGGGAGTGGGTTGCTCCAGAAGTAGATAGTCTAACCCTCGGGAGGACGTTTACCACGGAGTGATTCATGACTGGGGTGAAGTCGTAACAAGGTAGCCCTAGGGGAACCTGGGGCTGGATCACCTCCTTATACGATTTAGAACTTATTTGTTCGTAGTGTCCACACAGATGATTGTTATTGTAAAGAGAACAACACTTATTGTTTTGGGTCTGTAGCTCAGCTGGTTAGAGCGCACCCCTGATAAGGGTGAGGTCGGTAGTTCAAATCTACTCAGACCCACCACTTCTTGTCTAATCAAGAAGATGGTTAAAACAGTAAGTACCAGCATATGTGGGGCTATAGCTCAGCTGGGAGAGCGCCTGCCTTGCACGCAGGAGGTCAGCAGTTCGATCCTGCTTAGCTCCACCACTTTTACTTCTTAAAAATAAATATTCTTTATCGGGCCATTAACCGCCTGAGAATAGAGTGTGTTTAATTTTGAGAGGTTTTTGTATCTCTTGCTCTTTAAAAATTTGGAAAAGCTGATAATAAAATTCTGATGAATACATTGTATTTATCAAGAGTTTTCAAAAGTAAAAAAACAATGGTAGCAGTACCATTGAGTGCCATTTAGTTAACTCTTATGAGTTGATTGATTGGTATCTACTTTAGTATTCAATATTAACTTCTGGCGAAGTTAAACTGTCACAAAACAAAGACCCGTTTGGGTTGTATGGTTAAGTGACTAAGCGTACACGGTGGATGCCTTGGCAGTTGGAGGCGATGAAGGACGTATTAACTTGCGATAAGCCTAGTCAAGCTAGTAAAAAGCGCTTGAGACTAGGATTTCCGAATGGGGAAACCCACCTGCTTGCAGGTATCGTTAACTGAATACATAGGTTAACGAGGCGAACGCGGAGAACTGAAACATCTAAGTACCCGTAGGAAAAGAAATCAACCGAGATTCCGAAAGTAGCGGCGAGCGAAATCGGAACAGCCCTTAAGCTTATTATGTGTTAATGGAAGGCTGCTGGAAAGCGCCACGATACAGGGTGATAGTCCCGTACATGAAAAGACATTTTAAGTGAAATCGAGTAGGTCGGAGCACGTGAAACTTTGACTGAATATAGGTGGACCATCATCTAAGGCTAAATACTCCCAACTGACCGATAGTGAACCAGTACCGTGAGGGAAAGGCGAAAAGAACCCCTGTGAGGGGAGTGAAATAGAACCTGAAACCGTGTACGTACAAGCAGTAGGAGCCCACTTGTTGGGTGACTGCGTACCTTTTGTATAATGGGTCAGCGACTTATATTTTGTAGCGAGGTTAACCGAATAGGGTAGCCGTAGGGAAACCGAGTCTTAACTGGGCGAATAGTTGCAAGGTATAGACCCGAAACCCGGTGATCTAGCCATGGGCAGGTTGAAGGTTGAGTAACATCAACTGGAGGACCGAACCCACTAACGTTGAAAAGTTAGGGGATGACCTGTGGCTAGGAGTGAAAGGCTAATCAAACCGGGAGATAGCTGGTTCTCCCCGAAATCTATTTAGGTAGAGCCTCGGACGAATACTTACGGGGGTAGAGCACTGTTAAGGCTAGGGGGTCATCCCGACTTACCAACCCTTTGCAAACTCCGAATACCGTAAAGTAATATCCGGGAGACACACGGCGGGTGCTAACGTCCGTCGTGAAGAGGGAAACAACCCAGACCGCCAGCTAAGGTCCCAAAGTCATAGTTAAGTGGGAAACGATGTGGAAAGGCCCAGACAGCCAGGAGGTTGGCTTAGAAGCAGCCATCCTTTAAAGAAAGCGTAATAGCTCACTGGTCGAGTCGGTCTGCGCGGAAGATGTAACGGGGCTAAACTATGCACCGAAGCTGCGGATTCAGAATTTATTCTGAGTGGTAGGGGAGCGTTCTGTAAGCGGTTGAAGGTGTACCGGGAGGTATGCTGGACGTATCAGAAGTGCGAATGCTGACATGAGTAACGATAATGGGAGTGAAAAACTCCCACGCCGGAAGACCAAGGGTTCCTATCCCATGTTAATCAGGGTAGGGTAAGTCGACCCCTAAGGCGAGGCCGAAAGGCGTAGTCGATGGGAAACAGATTAATATTTCTGTACTCGATATAATTGCGATGGGGGACGGAGCAGGCTAAGCAAGCATAGCGTTGGTAGTCTATGTGAAAGTGAGTAGGGCGTTTGTTTAGGTAAATCCGGACAGACATTAAACCTGAGACACGAGACGAGTCACTACGGTGATGAAGTTGCTGATGCCATACTTCCAGGAAAAGCCTCTAAGCTTCAGATTATATGGAATCGTACCCCAAACCGACACAGGTGGTCAGGTAGAGAATACTAAGGCGCTTGAGAGAACTCGGGTGAAGGAACTAGGCAAAATCGTACCGTAACTTCGGGAGAAGGTACGCTCCTATCTGTGATGAGACTTGCTCTCTAAGCGGACGGGAGCCGCAGTGACCAGGTGGCTGGGACTGTTTATTAAAAACACAGCACTGTGCAAAATCGCAAGATGACGTATACGGTGTGACACCTGCCCGGTGCCGGAAGGTTAATTGATGGGGTTATCCTTAGGGAGAAGCTCTTGATCGAAGCCCCGGTAAACGGCGGCCGTAACTATAACGGTCCTAAGGTAGCGAAATTCCTTGTCGGGTAAGTTCCGACCTGCACGAATGGTGTAACCATGGCCACGCTGTCTCCACCCGAGACTCAGTGAAATTGAAATCGCAGTGAAGATGCTGTGTACCCGCGGCTAGACGGAAAGACCCCGTGAACCTTTACTACAGCTTGGCACTGAACATTGAACCTACATGTGTAGGATAGGTGGGAGACTTTGAAGATGAGACGCTAGTTTTGTTGGAGTCAACCTTGAAATACCACCCTTGTAGTTTTGATGTTCTAACGTTGGCCCCTGAATCGGGGTTACGGACAGTGCCTGGTGGGTAGTTTGACTGGGGCGGTCTCCTCCTAAAGAGTAACGGAGGAGCACGAAGGTTGGCTAAGTACGGTCGGACATCGTACGGTTAGTGTAATGGTAGAAGCCAGCTTAACTGCGAGACAGACACGTCGAGCAGGTACGAAAGTAGGTCATAGTGATCCGGTGGTTCTGAATGGAAGGGCCATCGCTCAACGGATAAAAGGTACTCCGGGGATAACAGGCTGATACCGCCCAAGAGTTCATATCGACGGCGGTGTTTGGCACCTCGATGTCGGCTCATCACATCCTGGGGCTGAAGTCGGTCCCAAGGGTATGGCTGTTCGCCATTTAAAGTGGTACGCGAGCTGGGTTTAGAACGTCGTGAGACAGTTCGGTCCCTATCTGCCGTGGGCGTTTGAGAATTGAGAGGGGTTGCTCCTAGTACGAGAGGACCGGAGTGAACGAACCGCTGGTGTTCGGGTTGTCATGCCAATGGCATTGCCCGGTAGCTACGTTCGGAACTGATAAGCGCTGAAAGCATCTAAGCGCGAAGCAGGCCTCGAGATGAGTTCTCACTAGACTTTTAAAGTCTCTGAAGGGCCGTTGAAGACTACAACGTTGATAGGCAAGATGTGGAAGTGGTGTGAGCCATTAAGCTAACTTGTACTAATTACCCGTGAGGCTTAACCATACAACGCCAAACGCGTTTTATGTGATAGTGAAACACGCGAAGAAGTTAATATGACTAAAGTAGATATTACTTAGAAAGACTTAAAAAATATTATCAGATATTTTCCAAATTCAGTTAGTGCGTAGAAATACGAATTAACGCCCAAATTTGCTTGGTGACAATAGCGTTTTGGACCCACCTGATCCCATGCCGAACTCAGTAGTGAAACGAAACAGCGCCGATGATAGTGTAGCATTTGCTATGTGAAAGTAGGACATTACCAGGCTTCAAATTAAAGAAACCCGTTACAGCAATGTAACGGGTTTTTTGCTATCTGGGATTTAATAAATAGCCAAGAGTCCATGCCGAACTCAGTAGTGAAGTCAAAGCTTCGACCGATGATAGTGTAGCATTTGTTATGTGACTTTCTACCGCTGTGGGCACTAAGACATTACCAGGCTTCAAATTGTAGAGAGCCCGACTAGAAATAGTCGGGCTTTTTTACGTCTGCAGAAAAGTGAAAATAAAAGCGGTAGCCAGAGCCCATACCGAACTCAGTAGTGAAACCAAACAGCTCGAAGGCGAGCCCTACGGAAGGCCGCCCCGACACAATGATAGTGTAGCATTTCACTGTGACTTTCTACCGCTGTGGGCACCACGACATCCTACTGCGTAGCGCACCGACTTCACATTGTAGAAAGCCCGACTATAAATAGTCGGGCTTTTTTACGTCTGCAGAAAAGTGAAATTCGCGCAATTAACACACACTACATCAACACCCATCACGTAGGGCGAGCGAGCGAAGCGACTCCCGACGCTAGAATCACAACAAAACCCCTCAATATCTCAGTCGGCCATTATCCCAGTCCGACCTCCCAATAAAGTAGCATTTGCTACGTGACTTTCCACCGCTGTGGGTACCACGACATTCTACTGCGTAGCGCACCGACCTCACATTGTAGAAAGCCCGACTAGAAATAGTCGGGCTTTTTTACGTCTGCAGAAAAGTGAAAATATATTTCAATGAGGGTTATGCTTGTGCGTAGTTTGACTTATTGCCAAGCCATCTATGAATCAGAGGATCTACATGTTGAGGGTATTGTTTTAGCATTTGCTGCGCGATAGGTCTTACTTGATTAAGTGTTTGTTTGTCGCGCGTTAAGTCTGCAATTTTGAATTCTGCTAAACCAGTTTGCTTTGTGCCGAGAACTTCACCAGGGCCACGAATTTCTAAATCGCGCTCTGCTATCACAAAGCCATCGTTACTATCGCGTAGTACACCTAATCGCTTTTGAGCGGTATGAGACAGTGGTGCGTGATATAAAAGCACACAATGCGATGCCGTAGCGCCGCGGCCAACTCGCCCGCGTAACTGATGCAGCTGTGCTAAGCCTAAGCGCTCAGGGTTTTCTATAATGATTAAGCTCGCATTAGGGACATCTACACCAACTTCAATAACCGTAGTGGCAACTAAAACATGTATATTACCTGCCTTAAACTCGCTCATAATGGCTTGTTTTTCAGCTGATTTCATTCGCCCATGTACTAAGCCTACGTTTAGCTCTGGTAATGCTTCTTTTAACTGCAGTGCACTGTCTTCGGCTGCCTGGCATTGCAGGACTTCTGATTCATCAATAAGTGTACACACCCAGTAAACTTGGCGGCCTTGCTCGTTACACGCTAATTTAACGCGGGCAATAATATCGTCTCTGCGAGTATCAGGAAGTGCCACTGTTGTAATTGGCGTACGCCCTGGTGGTAGCTCATCAATTACAGAGGTTTCTAAGTCGGCATACGCTGTCATAGCGAGTGTGCGTGGGATGGGTGTTGCAGTCATGACCAGTTGATGGGGATAGCAATCACCAAACTTACCTTTTTCACGCAGTGATAAACGCTGATGAACACCAAAGCGGTGTTGTTCATCAATAACGATAAGCACTAAGTTATTAAACTTAACTTCATCTTGAAATAAAGCGTGAGTACCTACAATCATTTGCGCCTCACCAGAGGCTATTTTTTCAAGTGTTGCTACGCGCTCTTTGCCTTTTGTTTTACCGCCAAGCCAAGCAACTGTTATACCTAGTTGATTAAACCACGTTGTAAAATTAACACCATGTTGCTCTGATAAAATTTCAGTAGGAGCCATTAAAGCGACTTGAAAGCCCTGAGCAATGGCTGTTAGTGCACTAAGTGCTGCTACTAGGGTTTTACCAGAGCCTACATCGCCTTGTACTAAACGCATCATGGGATACGCGTGTTGCATGTCACCTTTAATTTCAGCAACTACGCGGCTTTGCGCATTTGTGGGTGCAAAAGGAAGTTGCTCTAAAAATTGGCTTTCTAATGTGTTTACCGGATTTAATGCCACGGCTTTAACTTGTTGCCCTTGCTCTCGTACTTTTAATAAGCTGAGGTTTTGAGCAAGTAACTCCTCAAATACAAGGCGCTGTTGAGCAGGGTGAGTACCTTGCTCTAATGCAGTTACATCAACATCATTTGGTGGGCGGTGCAGTAATAATAAGGCGTCACTTAGTGGCATATTTGATGGCTGACACTGTGAAGGCAGTAGTTCTTCTACTGAGTATTTATTTAGTAAATCAATAGCCTGTTCGCTTAAAGCTCTAATCGATAGTTGCTTTAAACCTTCGGTAGTTGAATAAACGGGCGTTAATGTTGTCGCTACCGGCTGCTCGTTAGAGGTATCGCTGATGCTGTATTCAGGATGACTCATTTCAAAGCCAACACGGCCACGGCGCACTTCACCAAAGCAACGTATTATTTTACCAGCACTAAATGCGTTTTTTTGTGCGGCGGTAAAATTAAAAAACCGTAATGTTAGCCTCCCAGTACCATCATTGATTTGGCAAACAAGCATGCGCCTTTTACCAAACGTGATTTGGCTTGTTTCAATTGTTGCTTCCACACTTACATGACTATGAAGTAGCAGCTCATTAATTGCGTATAAGCGAGTGCGATCTTCGTAGCGAAGTGGTAAATGAAAGAGCATATCTTGTACAGTTAAAATACCTAGCTTCAACAAGCGCTCGGCCATTTTTGGACCAACCCCTTTAAGTTCTGTTATTGGGTATTGGCTTAAGCTAGGTTTAGACAAAGTAGGCTCAACTTTTATTATTTAATGTAGATTAAGTGTACTTACAGAGTGTAAGTGCATCAAGTATGTTTTAAAGCTTGCCAAAATTGCTCATCAGCGACTATTTCGCCGTTTTCATCAAGTGCAGGGTAAGGTAATTTTTTTTGTTTACACTGCCTTGCAATAATAGGGTGGCAACCTTCGAAATAAAGCGGGTGCTTAACTTCAGCGCTGAGCATATCTCTATTGTATAAACCTGCAAGTTCACGCTGGCGCTGTGCTTCAAACAATATTAGCGCAGCAGCAACTGAAACATTTAGCGATTGCACCATGCCTTGCATTGGAATAATAATATTTTGATCAGCATATTCTAGGGCTTTTTCTGAGATCCCTGTTTTTTCTTGTCCAACAATAATAGCCGTTGGCTTGGTGTAATCTACTTCTCTAAAATCAACGGCATCTTCTGATAGGTGAGTCGCGAGTATTTGTATTTCTGGATTGCGTTCACGCATTGCAGTAACGGCATCATCAATATTTCTATGTAAGTGCGTCTCTAGCCAGTTTTTACTGCCACCTGAGGTATTATTTGTTAGCCATTTTTGCTTTTCAGGCCATACAGCATGTACGTGATGGCAACCAACCGCATCAGCACTTCGTACTATTGCAGATAAGTTATGGTGTTTGTGCACGTCTTCTAAACACACGGTTAGGTCTGTTTGACGGCGCGAAAGTACGTCTTCGATTCTTTGATAGCGAGTTTGCTGCATGGTTATCCTCTTTTTTCGGCAATTATACGAGATTTTTGCAGTTAAGGCATTACCGTACGGCTAATTGGATTTTGTAGAGAAATAAGTGTTTCTGTTGATTGAATGGCTTCTATTGCCTGTATTTTATTAATCAGCACATCTTGTAAGTGATCAATGGACTTTGTCATTACCTTTATAAATATACTGTAGTTACCTGTTGTGTAATAAGCCTCTACCACTTCCTCTAATGCTTCTAGCTTTATAAGCGTTTGCGGGTAATCACGTGCGTTATTTAAATTAATGCCTATAAAGCAGCACACATCGTAGCCCAGCTGTTTAGTATTAATCGTTAATTGGGTGCCTATAATGATCCCTGCTTGCTTCATTTTTTCAATTCTTACGTGAATTGTCCCTGCGCTTACATTAAATCTTTTTGCTAATTCGGCATACGCAGTACGGGCATTTGCCATTAACGCATGAAGTATCTGTTTATCGAGATTATCGATTAAATAATTTTCCATTATATATTTGTCATAAAATTATCGAATATATGGTTTTTATACCACTTAATTAATGCTTTTTATATATTGAAGCTATTTTTGTTATGGGATATTGAATTAATCCTTTAAATCGTTACATTAACTTCATTGAAGGCGCTCATTAGAGCGTTTTTTATCAATTAAGCAAGTAACAATAACTGGGAATGAGGCCAATTATTATGAGTTCACACTATGTCCAGCAACAGCAGCAAATAAGTAAAGTTAAGCAATTTTTTTCACAGCAACTAGAAACCCAACTAGGGCTGGTTGAGGTTCAAGCCCCTATTTTGGCTAAGGTTGGCGACGGCACGCAAGATAACTTAAGCGGCCATGAAAACGCAGTTGCTGTAAATGTGAAAGCGATTACAGATAGCCGCTACGAAGTGGTGCATTCACTGGCTAAGTGGAAACGTAAAACACTGGCAACTTATGGCTTTGGTGTTGGTGAGGGTATTTACACTCAAATGAAAGCTTTGCGCCCAGATGAAGATTCATTAAGTCCTATTCATTCTGTATATGTTGATCAGTGGGATTGGGAAAAAGTAATTAACAAAACGACAGAGCGTTCGCTGGCAACACTAAAGCAAACTGTTCAATCTATTTATAAAGGGATAAAAGAGACGGAAGCTTTTGTAAGTGAGTCTTATGGTTTGACGCCTTTTTTACCGGACGACATTAAGTTTGTACACAGTGAAGAGCTACGTAAAATGTATCCTGACTTTAGCGCTAAGCAACGCGAAAAAGCCATTGCACAAGAATATGGTGCTGTATTTTTAATTGGTATTGGTGGCGCGCTTGGTGATGGCAAAATTCACGATGTAAGAGCCCCAGATTACGATGATTGGTCTACGCCAACATGCGATCAATACATGGGTTTAAATGGTGATATTTTAGTATGGAATCCAGTACTTGAAGATGTATTTGAAATTTCATCAATGGGTATACGTGTAAGCCCTGAGGTTTTAAAAGCGCAGTTAAGTACAACTGGAGATGAAGACCGCTTAGAGTTTGATTGGCATAAAGCGCTACTACAAAGTAAATTTCCGCAAACAATTGGCGGTGGAATAGGGCAGTCGCGCTTGGCTATGTTACTACTGCAAAAGCAACATATTGGACAAGTACAGGTTAGTGTGTGGCCAAATAAAACTTACGATACAGTAAGTGATTTACTTTAGGGTATATGAGGAGCTATTGATTTGAGTGCCTGTATTTGCACTCATTTCTAGTGTGTTTTAAACTCGATTTCTACTTTATTATTCAACAACTTTACATTGCATGGTGGGTAATTACGGATTGTTTTGAGTACTTTATTAAAAATATGAATTTCTACTCCAGAATGCAAAACAGTGTTAACAGCAAGGTTTGCATCACTAAGCAAATCATGTAACTCATGATCTAAGCTCGAAAGGCGTTTTTCTAATTGTTCAGCCTGTTGGCAATAATGCAGTTGTGTAGCGCCAATTTTGGCTATTAGCTGATTCTTTTTATCAATATCTTTAACTAAATCAGCTTTTTCGAGAGCAGCTTGAAGAGTATCTAATTGTTGATCTGTATTTGCTAAATCTTTAAAGCAATTGTCTGTGTCAGCAGTTATTTCAGCGCCTGAAGCTGCTAAATTTATTACCATTTTTGCGCCTGATTCGTTTCCTATTTCACCAGCAATGAGCGTTGTAGCATCCAGTATTTCACCACCAAAAATTTTACCTTTAGGTAAGTCTGTTTGACCAACTTGTAGTAATTTTTTCGCTTTCATAACGCAGTGGCTAGTTTGGCGATCAATAAATATGTTAGCTGCTTCTATATAACAATACTGTGAATGAGAAACATGGACATCTCCAGCACAAACTAATTTGCAGGATAACGATTTATCCTCAGGCTTTTGATGGCCAATTACACCTTGCTTCACAGTGATATTACCGCCAGCAGTAAGCTCCCCTGATTCGACAGTACCTAAGATAGTAATATCGCCTTTTGCGTTTATTTTCATACCAGGATCGATGTTTCGTGTAACAATCACACTGCCTTCAAAGTCGATATGGCCACTTTTCACATTTACATCAGATATTGTAAAAATATCATCTACACGCATTCCGTTATTAATTTCTACAGGAACGCCGGCAATAGTAGAGACTAATTCCATAGGGTTTAATTTTGATATTTCAGTGCCTTCACCTGCGACCAGTTGTTTATTTTCACCAGGTTTAGCGGTAAGTATATCACCGACTACTGTGAAGCCCTCTTTACCAGGGGTTGCGGGGTGCTGTCGAATAAGTACTGTACCAGGTTCTACACTTGCGAGTTTTCCAAAGTCACGCATATCAACGCTGCCATCTTCTTTTAATTTTGGCGCGTTTAAACGATCTTTTAGGGTTTCTACCACTGTTACTAATTTTGTCGCTAATCCATCACTTGGAAGCCGCCCTTTGGCGAGAGTACCTTTAACGATTGTCCCAGGTGATAGCTCGGCTTGTTTTTCTAGTAATTGTTCTAAAAATACTTGCTTGTAGCCACGAACTATTCCAGCTTTAACAAGGTATTTTTTCGCATCATCTAGGCTTAGCTGCTTACCGCCCTGAGCGAGAGTGAGCTCGCCTATAGCTAGCATTTTATCATCGCTAATTTCTATCTTGATTGCGGCATCGTACTTAGTTGCAACAACTAAAACTGACTCAGTATTTTTATTTTTGAAGAAGTTGTTTATGGCTTCATGATCGATTTTACAGTCACAAAAAGTCGACATTTCGAGAGCTTCAATCACGAACGCAGCACTCGGCGGAGCGTGCTTACTTACATCAAGTAAAATATTTCCATTATGAGCAAGCTTAAACACTAGTTAATCCTTCTCTACTACTTAAGTTAAGTTTGAGTATATTACATAATAACAGATTGCTAGAAATTTACTTTTGAGTCAAGAAAACAAAACGAGGTTATGGAGAAATAGAGCTATAGCTGGGACCATAGCTCGTAGGTAATACTAATTAGTTGAAGGTAGTTCCATTATTCCATCTATCTCAACTTGCACACCTTTTGGCAGCGCACGCACACCAATTGCGGCACGAGCAGGGTATGGTTGTTTGAAGTATTGGCTCATTACTTCGTTAACAATAGCAAAGTTAGATAAATCAGTAAGGTAAATATTCACCTTAACTAGGTCGTGTATCTGACCCCCAGCTTCTTCACATACAGCAGCAATGTTTTTAAATACTTGATGTGTTTGTTCGCCAAAGTCTTCCGAAATAACTTCCATAGTCTCAGGCACTAATGGTATTTGACCCGATAAGTAGACAGCCGTTCCTACTTTAACGGCTTGGCTATATGTGCCTATTGCTGCAGGCGCTTTGTCGGTAGAAATAAATGCTTTATTCATGTGTTTCCTATTTTATTTTTTACGATAGACTTTTTGTACATCAGGCATAACGCGAATGCGTCGCATAATGTTAGCAACGTGGATACGGTTTTTAACGGTAACCCCTAAATCTATCACGTATAAATTACTTTCTTTTTCATCAGTGGCTATTTCCACAATATTGGCTTGGGTAGTCGCAACAACATTGGTTAACTTTGCAAGCGCCCCTTGATGATTAATAATCTCGACTCTAAGGGCTGCGATATATTCTTTCTCTGGATTATCGTCCCACTTTACAACTAAGTATTTAGAGCGCTCACTTTCCCAGCCGCGAATATTTTTACATTCCTGGCGATGAACAGTTAATCCTTTGCCTTGGCTTATATGTGCAGTTATTGCATCCCCAGGTACAGGGCGGCAACACTTAGAGTAATTAACTAACATACCTTCGGTGCCAATAATGGTTGCTTTGACTTGGTTGGTAATGTCTGTTAAATCATCGTTTTCGTTTTGTAATAAGCGTTTAGCAATTAACATGCTCATCAGATTACCAGAGCCTATTGCTACTAGTAACTCAAGTAGTGTAGAAAGTTCATGTTCTTCAAGTACTCGCGCTATATTCTCATCAGGAATACTGTCGAACTTATTTTCACCAAGTGCGGAGTCGAGTAAACGCCTGCCCAATAACAGCGCTTCCTCGTGATGCTGACTCTTAAGGTAGTTACGAATGCCTAACCGTGCTTTACCGGTAACAATAAAGTTTAGCCAAGTTGCATTTGGGTGAGCCCCAGAGCTAGTAATTACTTCTACTGTTTGGCCGGTATCAAGCGCTTTACTCAAAGGGTAAGGTTTGCGATTTACTCTTGCCCCTACGCACGTATTTCCAACGTCAGTATGTACAGCGTATGCAAAATCAACAGCTGTTGCGCCCATTGGTAATTCAACGATTCGGCCATCTGGCGTAAATACGTAAATTTCTTCAGGGAATAGCTCAGTTTTTACATTTTCTATAAATTCAAATGATGAGCCAGCACTTTGCTGAAGCTCTAATAAACTTTGCATCCATTGGCGAGCACGTTGTTGTGACGTATTGCCCGCGCCATCACCTGATTTTTTATACATCCAGTGTGCGGCCACGCCTTTGTCTGCCATATGATCCATGTCGTGAGTACGAATTTGAATCTCAACAGGTATGCCGTGTGGGCCAACTAAAGAAGTATGAAGTGACTGATAGCCATTGGTTTTAGGCACTGCAATATAGTCTTTAAAGCGCGTTTCAATAGGCTTATAAAGGCTGTGAGCAACACCTAATACGCGATAACACGTATCCATAGAGTCAACCGCAATTCTAAACGCGTAAATATCCATGACTTCGTTAAATAACAGTTCTTTATTAAGCATTTTTTTATAAATACTATAAAGGTGCTTTTCGCGGCCCGATACCGTCGCTTTTATGCCTGACTCTTCAAGGCGCGCTTCAATTTCGTTTTGAATATTTGAAATAACTTCTTTTCGATTACCACGTGCTTTTGCAACTTCAGATTTAAGTGCACGATGGCGCATAGGATATAGAGCTTGAAAACCTAAATCTTCAAGCTCATTTTTAATGTCGTGAATACCTAAACGGTTTGCTATCGGCGCGTATATTTCTAGTGTTTCGCGTGCTATACGGCGGCGTTTATCGGGGCGAAGAGCACCCAATGTGCGCATATTATGCGTTCTATCAGCAAGCTTGATTAAAATAACTCGTATGTCTTGAGTCATAGCCATAATCATTTTACGGTAGTTTTCGGCTTGGAATTCTTTTTTATCTTTAAAGCTGAGCTTATCGAGCTTACTTACACCTTCAACCAATTCAGCAACCGTTTCACCAAAAATTTCAGCTAAATCTTGTTGGCTAAAATCAGTATCTTCAATTACATCGTGCATTAACGCGGCCATGAGCGTTTCATGGTCAAGATGCATGCCGGCAAGAATTTGAGTTACTTCAACAGGGTGAGTAATATAAGGTTCGCCACTTGAGCGAGTTTGTCCTTCGTGGGCCTCTCGGGCTACCACGTAAGATTTTTGTACCAGCTCTACATCTGCAGCAGGCAAGTATTCAGAAATTTTCTTTTTAAGACCTTCAAAAAGATACATTTACACTCCAATGTTCTAGGGCCCGTTGACCTTTCAGGATTAAAATTTGTTCAATCTAGGGGCGATTTAATCGCGGCGCGAGGTTTTTAGCCTAGCGGGCTAAGTAAAAACCGAGCAACAAAGAGTAAATTGCCCCTAGGCAGAACCCTTCGGGCTGCGCATGTTTGGCACTTATGCTGCGTTATCGCCTATGCATGGGGAATAACCACACTACATAGGCTCTGCCTTGCCTAAATACCATGCATGCTGCTGCAAATTTAACCTCGAAAGATAAACAGGCCCTAGTGAAGTAAATTAGGTAAGTTACGAATATACGATGAAAAGAATGGATTGCCAACGGCTATAGTAGAAATACTGCGCCGTTGGCTAAATCAGACCGGGAGGTCGATTATTGATTGCCACCAACAATGGCAGCAACAGCAGCTAGTTCTGCTGCTTCTTGGTGTTGTTGTTCTTCACGGTCAATTAAGTCCATTGAAGCGCTATCAACTAAACCTAATTCAATTTCACGTAAAGCAACAACCGTTGGTTTATCGTTTTCAGGGTCTACTAGTGGCGTTTTACCACCAACAGCAATTTGGCGGGCACGACGAGCCGCAACTAAAATTAAGTCAAAACGATTACCAACTGCATCTACTGCATCTTCAACTGTTACGCGGGCCATCACAGCACTCCAAAAATAATTTAAAAGCAAAGGCGTAGTTTACTCCAAGGAGCCACTTTCGCCAATAGCCAGTGTTCAATTTTTATCAGTTTTACTCGCCTAAGCCTAATTTAAATAGGCTTAAATTATTTAAGCAGACTATTTAGTAAAACTTGATGACGATCTTCTTGAGCTTTTAGGGTTAAGCGTTGAGCCATTACAATTATTTCTATATCAGCAAGTGCGCTCTCAAAGTCATCATTTACAATTACAAAGTCATACTCGTTATAATGTGACGTTTCAGATTGTGCTTGTGCCATACGTCCGGCAATAACGTCAGCCGAATCTTGGCCACGGTTATTTAAACGCTGCTCTAGCTCTTTTTTTGAAGGAGGTAGAATAAAAATGGTTTGTACGCTTGGCATAATTTTGCGCACTTGCTGCGCGCCTTGCCAATCAATATCTAAAAACACATCAATACCCGCATCAAGTTGCGACTCAATAGCTTGCTTTGATGTGCCATAGTAATTATCAAATACTTGAGCCCATTCAAAAAAGTCATTTTTTTCAATCAGCGCTTTAAACTCATCTGTAGAGACAAAATGATAATGCACGCCATTTTCTTCACCGGGGCGAGGAGAGCGAGTCGTGTGCGAGACCGATACTTTCATATCAGTATGCTTTTTTAATAACGCATTGATTAAGCTTGATTTACCAGCACCAGAAGGGGCTGATAAAATAAATAGGTTTCCGCGCGATTTTACCATTACATTCTCTATTTAAAAATAAACAGGCTTGGATTACGAGTAAACTAAGCCTTTAATACCCGCATTGTACTGTATTTAGTGAATGGTACTCAACTAGGTCAAAATGGGTTTGGGTTAAGCAAATTTTACTTTATTTCGTCCATCAGCTTTTGCTTCGTAAAGAGCAATATCAGCACGCTTAAAAAAAGTGTTCTCAGTATCATTTGGCTTATAACTCGTAATTCCAATACTTAGCGTTATATGATCTATTTTAGGGAAATTAATATTGCTTATATAAGCTTTTAATTGCTCAGCACAATGGAGTAACTGTTCTTTGCTTTGCCCGCGAATTAATACAGCAAACTCTTCACCACCGAGTCTATAAAGTAGATCTGTTTCTCTGAGTTCATTAGTAATTTCACGGGCTAATTTTATAAGAACTTTGTCGCCAACATCATGTCCATAACTATCATTAACTTTTTTGAAATGGTCTACGTCTAGTACAAGTACACCGAGTAATCCGCCTCTAGACGCTATTTTTAACTCATGAGTAAGCTGCTCTTCCCAACGATGTCTATTATAAGCCCCTGTTAATCTATCTTTTGTTGCAAGTTCTAGTAATTTATTTTCAGCGTCTTTTCTATTTATTAGCTCTTGAGACAAATTTTCGGAAAGTGTTTGTAAGTTTTTTTCTAGGTATCTAAGCTCATCTTTTTTAGCTTCATCTTGAACAGGCACATCTTCAACATCAGAGTCGGCTAGTGAACCACGAATTGTCTCTAAATGGTCATGAATTCGAGAGAATGTCTTTCTGAAAGAGCTAATAATGTATTGAGTCATAATAGAACCAATTATTAGAGCACACAGTCCTAAAATAAAATTAATAATAACAAATTGTTGAAGGTGTTTATTGGTATAAATAGAGACTTCCTTTGTAACTTCTTCTAACTTTAATAAAAGGGCCTCAACCTCATTATCAAGTTGCGTGTCTAACTGTTTGGCATGATTCCATTGTTCTATACTTAAGTTTTTGTTTTTTAATGGCAAAATTGCTAGGTAATTTTTATAATCAGAATATAGTTGATCTAATCTTTTTATTGAATCAATAGCAGAAATGTGTGCTGTTTGGACAACAGCAATGTGTTCGTTTGCTATACCCTGTTCAATGATTTTTAAAGCTAATCTAATTCGTACAATCTGATGTTCAATACTTTCTTTTATATTGTTTTTAAGCCCTAAATGTTTTTGAATTTCAGTGTTTTTAAAGTATTTACTTTCAGAGACCTCCATCAATAAATGATGCTTAATTTGCAATATTTCTATTTCATTAATCTTTTCATTTAATGGAATATCAACTTTAGTTAACTCATGCATTTCCTTTTCAATGGTTTGCAAAGTACTTAGAGAATATAAAATTACGATCAATAAAAAAAATAGCAATAAAGCAGACAAACCTCTTATTCGGCTAACAGTAGATAGACTTGGAAATTTAGACATAGTTCTATGTATCCTACATATTTGATCGTTGCATAGTTAATTATAGTTTTATTTAGTTATGGTAACTATTTAGGGGATAGCTTAGTACCTACATAATACACTTTGATGGTTTGACAGGGCAAGGGCATTAATGGTAAGGGTAGCTCAAAATGGAATCAACAAAAGCGATCTAGATTTTGAATGTTTCTCAGTCTGTTTAGATTAACTCCAGCGTGCTTATCACTAAAATTTACAAGTAGTCCGCTTTTTTTCATGCTATTACCCTTGCCCTAGGATCTGTTGAACTTTGCTGTATATAAATTGTTCATGCATGCATTGGCAGCCACATCATCAAAAAACTAAGCGTAATCATACTTGAATAATTACGCGATAATTTATCGTATTTTGTTGCTATTGCTTGATAATTTTTAATTCTACCGAATGCATTCTCAACCAAATGTCTGTATCTATATAAGCACCAATCAACATCCTTATTACCTTTCTTCTGGCTCTTCCTTCTTGGGATTGTTGAATCTGCTCCCATTTTTCTATTTTTTCACGAAAAGTGTCGCTATCATAGCCCTTATCTGCGACAACATGTTCAGCTTTCGGCGAGTTTTTTACCAAACTTTTTGCATGAACGATATCGTTTACTTGTCCTTGTGAAAACTCAAAGTAAACAGGTAAGCCGCCGCTATCTACGCTAAATGGATCTTGGTTGAGTTGCCTCCTCGGCGCTTCCCTATATCTTCGGTCGCTGAAGAAGCTGCCCCCGTTCCATGTTGATGAGCACTGATAATACTCCCATCTATAAAGAGCCATTCGACGTCTTCAGAATCCACCAATATATTGAAAGCATGAGATAAGACCCCCTTACTTGACCATAGGTTAAATCGGCGAGAAACCTTACTCCAGCGCATCCAAATTCTTTTGGTAAATCACGCTATGGTAAACCTGTTCGCATTCGATAGAGTATTCCTTCCATGGTTATTTGATGCGCAGGCTTATCATAAATTCTCCCCGAACTTAGCATTGCTTTGTAAAGGATTTCCCAACGTTCATCTGTTAACATTAGTCTTAGCATAGAGAGTCGCTATTTTTTGTTTTTGGCGAAGTAAATTATACCCGCTCACGATGCTGTTTAAAAAGTATACTTGAAAAATCAACAGCCCCTAGAACGGTAGAAAACAAAAAAGCCTAGAAAAATCTAGGCTTTTTAATGCGATTCTGCTTACCCAATATTAAAGGTTCGAATTAAACTAACCAAAGTTAAACTCTACTTCTGTAGAAGCTTGCTTTGTCATTACCTTATTTTCTTCGAAATCGTCATACAGCACTGATTCTTTCTCGGTAAAGTGGTCAAAGCTGTCATAGCAATTCATACCTCCTTGCTGTAATTCAGAGGATAAAGTATCAGTAGACCAGTCGTTGATATCTCCGATAACAAATAAGTGATGCTTTGCCCGAGTAACGGCCACATTGAGTAAATTAGGTTTCCCATTAACCCATGTTATACCTCCTGCTTTATTACGCACCTTAGACGCTGCGGTACATATAATTACTGTTGAAGCTTCTTTCCCTTGGAAGGTATGAACTGTACCAATATTATCTTCAGCAAAAGTAGCTAAGTTTTGTTTCTGTTTACTTTCACCTAACGCTTCCTGCATCCAGTCATGATTACCTGAATCGTTTGATCTACTTTCCCACTCTTTCTTCAATACAGCACTCATATTAGAAAACGGTGTAATTATGTACACTCCTCCAGCAACCATTTCGGGTTGCTCTTTAACCAAAAACTGAACTACGTCAAGTGCAATTCTAGCCTCTTTTTGATTAGCATATCCCTGCTTATTTATTTCATCAGATTTTTCCGAAACGTTTATCCAGCCACTCTGAATAGCCTTCCACTTAAAAGGCTGGCTAGCTAGAACCATGCGGTTATCGTACGCAATTTTATTTGCCACAGAAAACATAGGCTCGGTGCACCGTCTATGTACTAATAAAGGAATACCTACTTTTCGCTCACCTATTTTTGCAATGTATTGCCCTGCATTATCGCCAAGAGACTGAGCAGAACTAGTACTAACTATGTAATCATCTCCCCACTGGCGAGCGGTATCTTTTTTAGAAATTGGAAGGAAATCAGCTGCTATAGCTAAGTCAATTGAAGGTTGCATTGTTACTACTGGCTCAAGCTGGATAGGATCTCCAACAAAAATAGTTTGCCTACTTCTTTGTAGAAGGCCAGCCACATGATAATTAACAGACTGACCTGCTTCATCGATCATTGATAAGCCAAAACCACCTGTTTTTTGCATTAACTTAAATTGATTCTCTACTGAAGAAAGTGAGGTACTAATCACAGGAAAAAACAAAAACAACATTGACCATAATTGTTGATGCTCAGGAATAGCTTCTTTAGTTTCTAGTCGACCATCAATAAGTTGACCAAGATTTCCCCAGTGCTTTTTAAACTGACTTGCTCCTTGCTCAAGAATCGCTTCATTCAATGCCATAGCATAAATAAATAATTCACTTCTACAACGGTTTAGCTCTTCACTTCCTAAAGGTGATTGTTGTTGCAATCTTTTTTCTGCTTCTTCGAAAGATTCGTCACTTCTTTTCGAATAAGCCTTTGTACCAATTAAGTGTCTATCATGATCAAACACCCATTCTTTAGACGATCTATCAGCTAACTTTTTTATCTTTGCAAAGGCATTTTCAAAATCACTTTTAGCTGTTTTAAATTTTCGTTCACTATGGTCTTGATGAAGTTTTTTACCAAACCACTGTTTTTTAAAAGAATCTAAAGCTTCTATCACTGCTAGCCATTGTTCATTAGTAAATTTAGCCCAATTAGTTGAAAACGCATCTATTGATAATTCTGACTGCTCTATGCTAATTAACGCGTCTGTAAAAGGTAAGAAAAACTTATTATACTTATTGTTAGCATGACACTTCTTAATATCACTGGCCAACAACATAAGCTTCTCTTGCTCTTGTAATGACTGAACAAAGTTAGCAATAATTTCTTTTGCACTTTCTTTGCCTTTTTTCTTCAAATCTTTCATTAAAGAATCAAGGTGAAAGAAATCACTCACTTTATTGAGATGCGCAGAGAGCGCCTTCAAAAGTGGTTTAAATGCTTTACGGTTTTTTGAATTCCCCAACACTGCACAAAATACCCCCCAGTCACCTTCTGGGGCAACGATTTTAAAATGCTTGGTTTTGGAGGAGAACGCTTTATGAAGTTTTGATAAGGAAGGTAATTCTTTAGATATATTCTCAACAGCTTTATTATTGCTAGAAGCGACAACCATACTGTGTTGCATAATTAAGCGAGTGACTTTTTCATCACTGAACCAGTCATTTTTATCGCTAAGCTCCTTTAATAACAGAGTACGCGAAACAAGTTTGTCAGCAATAATATCTTTTAATAATGTTGTTTTACCTGTCCCAGGAGGACCATTGACAGCAACAACAGGGTTATCGCCTGCCTTTTTTGCTGTATTCACAGCAAATGACTGTAGCAAACTAAGGCCAAACTCGGGGTTCTCAGGCCAACGTCCATATATAATGCCATTAGTTAAAGGCCAGAAAAAGTCGCCTTGGTTAACTGCTTCCGGGACTTCGGTTTTATCCTTACGTCCGAGTAAATAAGATCTCAAAGGTAAAGATAAGCCCTTTGTACCCCATTTACTAACAGCTGAAATGGACCTTTCAAGATCATCAACAAAAAATGGACCTAGTTGTTTACTCTCTAACCCATCCGGGTAATAACAAAAACGCCAACGAAATGTAACGGCTCCTGATTTTTTTCCAACTTCAGGTATATCTGAATTGGAATCATAGCTAGGATCAATTGGCTGGCATTGTTCTATCATAAACTGTCGAGATAATTCATCAGGCCAGAACTGTCCAGCTAACTCTCTGTTTAATAGTAGAATTCTTTTGCTCAACTCTGTTGATGTCAGCGGCGTATTTTCATCTTCAGACAGAAAACCTGAGTGGAGAACTGTTTCTATATTTTCCATTCGAGCTTCTACCCATTCAGACAAGCTCATACTATCAGGGATAGATGAATTGCAGCGACGATATAATGTACGAATAGTTGCCAAGTTAATAATCAGGTCTTCATCTTCTTCTGAACGTGACCATACAATAATCTCCCTATCTTCATCCCAACGAGGTATTAGTGCTTGTCCAACAAGGTATGTACGAGGCGTTTTATAGTTAGGGTGTTTTTCATCATCTTTAGCAATATAGCCTGCGCGATGACATTGAAACATAATCATTAAACGGCTATTTTCAGTTATTTCCAGTTTGCCATCTTTGAACTTGTCTTCGGCTTGTTCTATCCAACTTGTTTTAAACTTATCAGCCGGTTCACTGATAAGATTCTTTTTATAATCAACAGGACACTCCGGTAAATCAAACAACTCAGCATCTAACCAGTAATTTAGGATACGTTGGCAGCGATCCTTATTTTTATTTTCGTTGATAATTGCATTATCTACTTCTGGGGTAGCTTTTGGTTCTTTATGTCTCACTTTGAAATTATTGATTTTCTTCGCTGAGCTGCTAGAAAGTTGGGTCGTTTGAGTTGAGCTACTAGGAGTAAAATCTATAAATGCTTTTTTTCGGCCAAATAGAGCATGTAAAGCGGATTTGAAAATCCCTATCATTTAAATTATTTCCTTATATTTAGTAAGTTACAGACAAGATTGCTAAAACTTAGTTTTAATATTTATAAGCCTGTTCTTCATTATTATTTATTACTGTTTCCACGGTATCCCCATTCATAATATAGACGGGCAGTAGAATATCTACGTGGTTATTATTTTAGTTTTTGTATCGTCTAACTCGATGTTAGGTTGTTCATTATTATAAGTCCATAACCAATCTTTAGGTATATCTTGTAACTCACTAATATTACGTAAATATAGTAGCTTAGCCAGTCGTGTTAAACCATGCTACATAAGGTACCTGAATGAATAATTAGTATATTCGGGTTAATTGTCACACCTGATAAATGTAGGCTTTCCGCGCCATTCTATAATTTGATTAAGTGACCAATAACACGCTCGGCTGGGAGTGGTAATTCAGCACCTTTTGTGAGTCCTTCGTGATTATAATCATCAGTCATACTGAATAAACGATAGCTTCTATTATTTTTCAGGGATTATTACCTTTTACTAGTTAGCCGTTTGAATGGATACGGTAATTTAATAAATAAAGAAAACAAAAAACCTAGCAAATGCTAGGTTTTATAGGGCGTTGAGAACGTATACTCAGAAGTATTACTCAATATTTTGGATCTGTTTATCGTTTTAAATTTCGCAAATCCACCTATATCAAGGCCTGTAAGGTGTTTTTTGCTCGTTTCAACCCCAGTGTACTCACCATAAAGAAATCGAAAAAATTTATGAAAAAATTAAAAAAAATACTCAATTTCTAACTGGGAAAGTTGGGATATGGGAAACATAGCTAACTATCTCCATCAGTAAAAACACAAAATGGTGAGTGCAAAGAGACATTCACAGACAACAAACAATCATCACGAGTGATCCAAAATTGTAACTTACTGCCTGCTTTAACCAGGTAATATTTATCGGTAGCCCGAACGTGTTTAAGAGTGGTACGTTCAATCGGCTTTGCCGACCTTGCTATATCAGCAAATTCTACTTTTTTAGCCCTGTTTATAAAGTCCATAGATTTCATATAAGCCCCTTTCGCTATGAGGTTGGTAAGTTTTAGGCGCTTGCCGCCTAAGGGCGCGCCATACCTCATGGCCAACACAGACTACGAAGAGAAAAGCCAGTCAAGCTAGAAATCGCCCGAAGGGTTGCGCAGCAAGGGGGCCCCGCTTGCGGGGTTCCGATTTATGGCTTTACAGGATTTGAACTAAGTGGTTTAGGGCTTTAGACTCAACTCCATCGGTTGAACGTTCCTATCAAAGCTCTTCTTCCTTAGCATCACCAATAGAGCTGTGTAGCTTATCTTAGCGTTCTATTTGGGTCAGTGGGTGGCTAGTAAAGTGTTCGCTGAATGTTTTTATTAATTCTTTGTTGTTGGTATCTTTGATCGTCTGAGATACAGTTTTAGTATCTTTATAATCTATAGTGTATTTAGTAGTGTTGCTTTTCGCATTTGTAAGTCTGACTTTAGCATCATTGTCAAAGTAGCCTGTTGTCCAAAACTCAAACCTAAGATTCTTATCTTTCCAGTCTGGGTGAGCTAATGCGAATTTTCTGAAAACTGGAATCTGTTCTGTTAGCCAGTATTCAATAGCGTCTAATGACACTTTATTAGATAGGCTATATCCCTTACCTTCGATGAAAAGAACGTCGCTGTTACTGACACATATAACATCAGCCTCTTTTGAACGGCCTTGAGTTTGGCATAACCTGTTCAATTGAATGCTGGAACCAAATTTACTGCGCATTGCTTCAGCTATTACAAACTCAAAGAATGCTCCTCGGAGCCTATTTGCAGCCCCCTCAATTTTTCCTAATGAATTGAAGAGAGCATCTAATTTTTCAGGTTCGATAACCTGCACTGCGGCACGTGATAAAAGGCTAATAAGCTCTGCGAGCCCCTTGCCTATATCATTGTCAAAAATTGCTGAAGTGGTAGCTGGAGAGATACCTAGTGATTTCAACTTTTTGAAAGCGTCTTCATGAAATGTATTAGCGATGAAGAAACATAGTTGGCTGCCTACTTTGGGTAAGCTACGAAGGGCGCTTAGTTTTTGAAGGTAAGGTTGTATAGCTCTCATTGAAACTTCTGAGTTGAGAAGAATATCGCAAACAACAAAACCGGGATTAGGCTTTGATTCATTTTTGCTGAAGCTGACAAGTGGTGATAGGTATGATGGACCGGCTAAATCCCACGCTGTTGTGCTTACTTTAGGGTTTTTTTCAGGGCCGCGAGAGCTTACCTGGTTGTAAGATATAAATCCCAGTTTTCGCATCCAACTCTTTAGGCCGCGCAAGATAAGTTCTTCTGCAAATATACGAGCTTTCATAGCTGGAATTATGGACTCAATAAGATTTGTATAAAGTCCTAAGTAGACACAGTGCCCAATACCTTCAACATATATCTCTTTTATCAAGTTTGTATCAATTAACCTCTGTAACACTAGGCTAGCAGATAAATGTTTCTTTTGTCGTACTGGAGAACCGCAAGCAATTTCAAAATGCTGTTTAGGCATTATCCCTTCTCGTACATGAAGCGCCATAATGGCGTATCCATATGCTGAGTTGGTTGCCAAAAGAGCTTCTTCAAGACGTCCCCAATAATGGCCAGTTCCAGCTTGCTCTTTAAGAAATAAGAATTTAGCTCGTCGTGGAAAATTAAGCTCGAGACGAAAAATGTTTTTTCCACTACGAGACACGCGCTGACGAGCTGCAGCTGGACTGAGCTGGTATTTTTTCGCTAGATGTTCTGAAATTTCAGAGCTTAAGCTAGGGCCATTTTTCTTCAAGTATTGCTCAACAATATTTGACATGTCACACTGCGCTATATATACAAGATGAATATGCTATAGCAGAGGCGAGACAGCTAAGGTAGGGAGCCCTTTATATTCAAGGTGTTTGAAGGTGACTTTCTATTTTATGTCTTTAATTTGTCACAGTGGTTTTTTAGGTGTTGAAATCGAGCTTCAATATTATCGTTCAGCATAACTATAATGGTACGATCAAGCATTGGAAAAAGCGTCAAGGACGATCTAAAGGTTGTAATTTATTTCTCGCTTTAACCTGGCAACAGTGGATCGTTGGCTAGAGCCGATTTAATAGTTATACGTTCAATTGATTTTACCGACCTCACTATATTAGCGATTCCCTCTTTTTTGTGTTGATCCATGCAGTCCATATATTTCATAGAAGCCTCTTTCGCTATGAGGCTGGCTATTTTTAGTCACTTGCCGCCAAAAGGCATGCCACACCTGGACTTTCCAGCTTTCACTAGACAGTTTTTAATTCTGAATAGTATGCTTCTTCAAACTTGGCAGGTGAAACACCGCCGGTATTTGAATAGTGCTTTTTTAATTCCAAGTAATATTCTTATCTAACGACAATATAGCGCATTTCCAACAAATTAAACTTAAAGTAAGAATGAACTCATATTCTGCTTAAAGCTACTTGGATTTCAAGTTAATAGTTTTGTGCTTGATTAAGAGGCTTAATAGTGTAATTTTGGATAAAAATAATGAGATGAAATTAAAAAGCGCCAAAATTATCGTTTACTAAAGAACGTCAACCTCACCTTCGATAGTCGAACGACGTTGATTGTGGGGAGGAATAATGCAGGAAAAACATCTCTAGCAGAAATTTTCAGGAGTTTTTTGTCTCAAAGTGGGCCTAAAATCAAATATGAAGATTTTAATCAATCATGCCTCTGTGAGTTTGAAAAGGCATTAAACGCTTTTCAACAAAAGAAGTCTGAGCAAGACATCCGCCAACTTATGCCGTCTATCCTGTTGGAATTGGCTTTTGATTACCAAGAAGATGCTGATGATTATGGAATTTTAGGCGATTTCATTATTGATCTGGACGATAAGCTCTTTGAAGCGAATGTCCAAGCTTGCTACCAGTTAAAGAACGGTAAAATTAAAGACTTCTTTAGCGTATTAGATTGCACCGATAAGGAAAAAAGGAAAAAGTACTTTACGGACTTAAAAGCCGCTATAAATTTGCATTATGAAGTTGTCATATATGCGGTTGAACCTACGAACCCAAATAACAAGGTTAGAGTTGAGTTCTCGAAGTTTAAAAAGCTCTTATTGCAAGGGCTGATTAACGCTCAAAGGGGTTTAGATGATGAGACCCATACCGAAAGGGATGTTCTGGGAAAATCATTAGGTAAGATTTTTAACAGCGCAAGCAGTACTGGTGCCCCAGATGCCTTTAAAGCTAAATCTGACGAGGTAAATAAGGTTGTAGAGGAACTACAAGAAAAAGTTGATACTGATTTTCAAGATAAGGTTAAAGATTTATTACCTACACTAAATATTTTTGGCTATCCAGGTCTGCAAGATCCCAATTTGAGTGCAGCTACAGAGCTTAATGTTAAATCTTTGCTGGAAAGTAATACTCGTGTATTTTATGAGGGTGAAGATCATTTTACTTTACCTGAAACATACAACGGTTTAGGGGTTAGAAACCTAATTTTTATCCTTTTTAGAATTTATGAATATTTTCGAGATTTCCAATCTCAATCGACACCACCAAAGGGACATCTGATCTTTATTGAGGAACCAGAAGCTCACCTTCATCCGCAAATGCAGGAAGTATTTATTAGGCAGCTGGATGAAATTGTTAGTGAGTTTCAAAAGCAATTAAATAATGGAAATATCTGGCCAGTACAATTTGTTGTTAGCACGCATTCATCTCATATAGCCAATGAAGCGGATTTTAGTAAAGTTCGTTACTTTCTATCAAAGCATGGCCAAGAAACTAAAGTAAAGGATCTAGGTGAAGCTTTTCAAGGAGAGGAAGTAAAAGCAGATAAGGAGTTTTTGCACAAGTATTTAACTTTAACTAAGAGTGATCTGTATTTCGCTGATCGAGCAATATTAATTGAAGGAGCTACTGAGAGAATATTGCTTCCCGAAATGATTCGAAAAACAGACGATGTAGAGCAAACTAAGTTAAGGCGAAAATACATGTCTGTGGTTGAAGTCGGCGGAGCCTATGCTCATCACTTCTATAAGTTTATTGATTTTCTCGAGTTAAAGACATTAGTTATTACTGATTTAGATTCGGTGAAAGCCTCCCAAGGAGAGCAAAGGGTAAGTTACCCTGCCTCTATAGTAAGTAACGGGACTCACTCCAGTAATTCTGGGTTATCAAACTGGTTTGGCAAAGGAGGTTATGCTGATTTAAATGAGCTCATGGAAAAAGGGTCTGATGATAAAGTTTCTGGGTGCCGTGGGCTGGCTTACCAAGTCTCAGAGGATGAAGGGGGGGTTTGTGGCCGAAGCTTTGAAGATGCCTTCATTTTAGCTAATATCGCTTTATTTGAATTGGACAAACTCGAAGGTTTAGAGTTAGAAAACGCAGTATTCAATCGAGCTAAAGAAGAAAGCAAAGACAGCAAGGCTAACTTTGCAATTAAGTATGCTATTGAACTGTCCGATTGGTCAGTTCCCAAATATATTAAAGATGGACTCGTATGGCTTGACGCAGATTACATAGCAGAGGGAGCGTAACTATGAACCAGATGAGCCCCGCAGAAACAGCATCAGAAGAAACTCTTGCCAAACTTAGATCTTGTATCAATAACAATAGGTGCTTTCGATTGGAAGCAGGTGCGGGAGCCGGTAAAACATACTCTCTCATCGAGTCAATAAAGTATTTGATAAACAAAAAATCCAGTGAATATCTGTTAAATGAACAACAGATCGCATGCATAACATATACAAATGTAGCAAAAGGTGAGATTAAAGATAGAACAGATAATCACCCGGTTATATTTGCAGACACTATTCATGCTTTTAGTTGGAGTATATTGCAGCATTATCAGGTTAAGTTAAGAGAATTAATACCTGAACTAGGAGAGAAGTGGGTTAAGAGAGTTGAAGAGGCTGGAGGCATCATTAATCAAGAAGTTAGGTATGACCTTGGTTTTGCAAACATTAATGATAACTCGATTACACTTCATCATGATGACGTCATAGCTTTAATGGGAAAGCTGTTAGCTTACCCTAAATTTCAAAAACTACTCAAGAACAGGTTTCCAGTTATTTTTATCGATGAATATCAAGATACCGATGCGCAGCTGGCTCAAAGTATTGTTAATAACCTAATAGATAATAAATCAGGAATTATCATTGGTTTGTTTGGCGATCATTGGCAAAAAATTTATGGCTCGTCTGCTTGTGGTTTGATTGAGAGTAATGCCAATTTGCTTGAAGAAATTGGTAAGAAAGCTAACTTTCGTTCAGATAAGAACATTGTAGATTGTTTAAATCGGATGAGGCCGGAATTACCTCAGGCGGAATCAAACCCTCTCTCTGCTGGTGTCATAAAAGTTTATCATTCAAATGAATGGCAGGGAACCAGGCGTACTGGTGGCCACTGGAAAGGTGACTTGCCAGAAGTAGATGTTAAGGAGTATATAGAGAAAGTTAAACTGCTGCTTGAGGAAGATGGTTGGGATATGAGACCTGAGAAAACTAAAATTCTCTTCTTAACCAACAATCTTATTGCTAGTGAGCAACAATTTAAAAATCTAGCTAGTTGTTTTACGTACACGGATGATTATCTTAAAAAAGCTGATAAATACATTAAATATTTTTTAGATATTGTAGAGCCTGTTTCTTTTGCATTTGAGCAGCGTAATTATGGTGAGTTGTTTCAGATAGTGAATCAAGGTCATCTACGGCTTGCTAGTCAAACAGATAAAAAAGTTTGGGCAACAAACCTAGAAAAGCTAATTAAAGTAAGAGACACCGGCACTATTGGCGAGCTTATGGAGTTACTAAGAGAAACGAAGACTCCTCGTCTGCCAATGAAAGTATATGAATCTGAGAAAAGATATGACGAAATTCAAGACCGAGAAAAATCAAATGATTTGTCGGATGAAGATAAGCGTTTTTATAATAAGCTACATAAAATCAAAGAGGTAAGTTATAAAGAGGTAAAAAATTTAGGCGAGTACATTGATGAGAAAACACCTTTTTCAACTAAGCACGGTGTAAAAGGGGCGCAATTTGACAACGTGTTGGTAGTCTTAGGTCGTGGGTGGAACCATTACAATTGGAATCAAATGCTTGAATGGATGAACCAAGCACCTCCTCAAGACAAGGTAAATACCTATGAACGCAATCGAAACTTGTTTTATGTTAGTTGCTCAAGAGCTAAACATAACTTAACGCTGCTATTCACTCAAGAATTGTCAGACGATGCACTTGCTCAAATTGAATATGTTGCTGGAGCCGATAATTTAATTGGCAATCCATTTTAGTCAGTTATATTCCTTTAGAGATCAGGAGTGTTAAAAGAGCAACAACCGCCGCTTCGGTTAATATTGCTCTGGCTTTATTAGCTTCTTTTGTCGTTGTCACGATGTATTATGAAGTTAATAAATTGCAGGCGAAAAAAGCAGCTGCACACCTTTGTCGCCTTGACAGTGTCTAAGGCCGCGTATCTATTCAGATACGACTATCCTTTGAGATGGTAGATGCTAAAAACCCTAAAAGCATCTACTATGATTGTTCACCTCTTGGGCAACGCCCGGTTGTACCATTAGCCATACGGCCACCTAGGTAGAGGTCGTCTGTAGAGAAGACGGGTCTGGTGTGCAGCCACTGATTTGAACTATAACTTACCTTCCTACATTGTGCGTCAGAAAAACACCCCTAAGTTTTCCCCGGTTTTTTTAAGGCGGATTGGCGACGAGTCGTCCCTACTCGAAAGAGGTAGGGACGACTCGCAGAGTCGCCCGTCGAGGCCACTGCTCATGATGCCTCGACACCCAATCCGCCTTGAAAAATTACAGGGCCAGAAGAGGGATGGAGATTTGAGCGTGTCAAAAAAGATGTTGCAATCTCTGATCACTGTGATAATTTTATTTATGAACTAGCTCTAAATGGGCACCAAGAAAAAGGGCGTATCCACTGCCCGCAACACGTTCCTGAGGAGCTGCATTCGCAGCATTATGGGTCACACGACCACCCCCTATAAACAACACAAATATAAACCACAGTAGTTCGCGCTGTATTTCAACAGAAATCACACGGCTCAGCTTTGTTGCTTTAGACCAGTTAGCCTTTATGTCTTATGACAATATGCTCGGTTACGCACCGTTCATATGGCTTTAAAACTTACCTATTTTGGCGTTTCGCCCCCTGGTCTTCGGTTTGGTGTTTTTCTCAATACTTTCAAAATTACTTTTTAAATTTATGAGGAACATGAAATGAGCCAATTAGGATATCGACTTCACCAAATGGTGAACGACACACACCGCGAAAGCAGCTTTAGCACCCGAGCTACACGAAGCAACGTTTTAAACCTTGCAGCAGCACAGCTACTTAGCCATGGTTATAGATTAAGAGATCCATCAGGCCTTAAAACCAAACATATCAACCACCTTGTAACGCGTTGGCAAGATGAAGGTTTAGCTCCCAAAACGATTAAAAACAGAATGGCCGCACTGCGTTGGATTGCCGAAAAAATAGGTAAACCTAATATCTGTTCTCGTAGCAATGATGATTACGGCATTCCAAGGGTTTGCAACAACCCCATTGGCAAGTCAAAAACGTTAGACATGGATAAGCATGCCAAGATCAAAAGTGACCTAATCAAGTTTTCACTGCGTTTGCAGCAAGAGTTTGGGCTTAGAAAAGAGGAATGTATGAAATTCAGCTTATCTTATGCTTTGATAGATGCGAACACTCTGCAAATAAAAGGCTCATGGGCTAAGGGTGGCAAATACCGCACGATTCCGATTTTAAAAGAGTCTCAACGACAGCTCATTCGTGATATTGCTGCCGTTACCAAAGGCGCACTTATCGAACCTGACAAGAACTATAAGTCACAAATGGGAGAGTATGACCGCGAAACAATCCGAGTTGGATTAAATAAAAATCACGGATTACGTCACCATTACGCAAGGGAGCGTTATTTAGAGCTTACAGGTTGGAAATGCCCTGCCGATGGAGGCCCACATAGAAGAGAGCTGTCGCCCACTGATTATGAGCATGATACCAAAGTCCGTGAGCAAATTAGCCAAGAGTTAGGTCATGAACGTTTGAAGATAACCTATGCTTACTTGGGCAGTTAAAATTAGGCATGCCTAATTTTGAATGGGCGAATACAATAGCATCGCCCTAGTTTATTGATCTACTAACCCTCAGTTTTTACATCCGTTTTTATCGCAGTTGATTTTAGAGTGGGATTCTACCCAGTGGGTAGCTTCCTTTTTAGTATCAAAACCACATCCTGTTGTTCCACCTTTGCTTCCTTTATGAACAATTCCAGTTGGCACATGTTTAACAGCCATAATTCTACTCCATCAGATTGATTTAAAAATTAACGCTTATAAGTTAAGCATTAATAGGATGGCAATAATCGAGCAAAAAGCTAGTTATTTGTTCTTATTTTTTGAAAAAAGTAAAAGTATATATTTTGAATAATTTACTATAACCACATGAAAATTATTATTTTTAATGCTTCAAATTTTAACATGTAAGACATCTTCCATATTGATTTAAAAGGATTTATTAGCTTAACTAAAAGTAAGCTCAATTATCGTTCGAATTAGGCATGCCTAATTTTAGGAGTCTCGTATGTGGAAAAAAGCGTTAAAAGTAACAGGGTTGGTAGCACTAGGTGTTGTTGATGTTTTGTTATCAGTTTCTGAAGAGAATGACCAGCTAGATGAATTGGATGATGGTATGGGTAACATTATTGCTGATGGTGAAGAGATGACTCGCGCAGAAGCTGAAGACGTTAAAGCTCGTGGCGAACTCTACGATACTTATCTGTAAATTAGGCATGCCTAATTTGAAAGGGGAAATGATGACAAATAAAGAGCTTTGGCCATTTAAGCCTGTATATGATGAGCTGAAGATTCGCTTAGCTGGTATTGAGGACGAGTGTGAACCATTAGGTTTAGAGCTTAATCTTCGCAATGAAACGGAAGAAGAAATGTTCATTGCTTTAACCACACAAAAAGCATTTGCATTTGATGTTATGAATGAGCATGACGATATTTGGGATATTCGACTGGAACCCTTTTCAACGTTCAAAAGGCGTAGTGCTCAGATTTTCTTTCCTTTCACAGGCCTTAACCCAGCTAAACGGTTGAAAATTAGTAACTGGATTTTAGAGCTTTGTAATTGGGAAGGTAATATCTATTTAGGTAATACAAGGCATTAAGGTGCACTTATGACTGATTATGAATGGTTTCAAATGTGGGTATTAATGGTGTTGGCTATTCGCGCGACTCGCCACTACGACAAATTGAAGCATGATTTATTTGAAGCAATTAAAGATGGGAAAATATAGATATGGCTCCTTTACTAACAGGATGTGGTTTAATTCTAGCTATGGTGACATTTTTTGCTGTACTATTTCATTTTAATCGCGACGACCTCAATAAATTCGACTGATATCCAATCTTTTAACCCACGAAATTAGGCATGCCTAATTCTTGGTGCCCAAAAGAGTTTTTTTCTCCTACTTTACGTAAAAATGGAATACCTGAAACAGGTAAAATTCAACGCTTTTTTTAAGCTTAGAAAAACCCCTAGAAAGTAAGGGGGGTTTTTCCGATCCAACCAGTCTCAAACCGTGTCAACCTAACCCTCAATGATTCAAGCAATACAAATGCGTTGATTTTGAGAGGTGAAATTCATGCTAAAGACAAAACCCGATGGTATTTACTCATACACTAGCAGTGGTGAAGAGAAAAAAATATCTGGGCCAATAGAAGTGAAAGCTATTGTCTCTTCCCATGATAAGCGAGATGACTTCGGCCGCCTTTTAGAGTGGAAAAACTACTTTGGCTTACCAATTCGAGAAGTACTGCCAATGGGAGAAGTTGATGACAATTTTGCAAAAAAATTTAAAAAGAGGCTGCTTAGGTCTGGTTTTCAAATCACGCCAGGAAAAAACTCGTGGGAATCTCTTTTAGCCTACCTAATTGAAACTCCATGTAATCTGCATGCTTACAGCGCAAGGCAAAGTGGTTGGGTTGATAGGCAATTTGTGACACCGGATTGGAGTATAGGCCAATACGATACTCCAGCAGTTTATGTTGGTGAATTTGCAGGTGACAGCTTAGTTGAATCCGGCTCATTGTTGGATTGGCAACAAAATATAGGAAAGTATTGCCGAGGCAATCCAATCATGATTCTTGCTGTATGTACTGCACTTGCGGCCCCTATTATTGGATGGACTGATTTAGAGAGCTTTGGTATACAAATCGTCGGAAGTTCAAAATCAGGCAAGGGTACGATGATTTGATCATGTATCTATTCAGATCAAACCTATTGGGAGACCTGGAGCTCTACTTCTAACGGTATTGAGTCTATCGCTCGTGCACGTAATAACATGCTACTTTGTCTCGATGAATTTAAGCAGTGCCCCGCACAAGAGATAGGTCAGTTAATTTACCACTTGTGTAATGGCGTATCAAAACTAAGAAGCCAGAAAGATGGCGCCCTAGATAAGCGTTATCGTTGGCGCACAATCTTTCTTAGTACCAGCTTACCCTTGAAGAGCTTTTGTTAGGTATTAATCAAAGTGTTAGTGCAGGGCAATCAGTCCGGTTAATAGAGGTTCCCGTATTTAGCAAATACGATGCTTTTGAAAATACTCATGGATTTACTTCGGCTAAAGAGTTTGCTGAGTACTTATCAGCTAGCATAGGTAAATACCATGGTACTTTCATTAAATCGTGGGTGGAAGCTCTCTCAAATTTTGATTGCCCAAACAATGAGGTTATTAAAGAGTACAAAGATATACGGGAGCAGTGGCCTTGGGCAAAAAACATAGAGAGCCAAGCTAATAACGTTTTAGATAAATTTGCGCTGCTAGCTGCCGCGGGGGAAATTGCTATTAATTTAGGGTTGTTGCCATGGCACTTGGGTGAAGCTAAAGATGCATTAGAACAAGTAGCAACAATTTGGTTAGATGACCGAAATAGCACCGAAAATTCAGAAAGTAAGAAAATTATTAAAAAGCTTATCAAGCTAATCAATAAGTGGCGGCATAGCCTGAGTCCTCGGGGAGAATCACATAATGGAAGCATTGGACTCTTCGAATCAGAGCCGGAACTGGCTTGGTACATTCCTCAGCAGTTATTCAAATCGGAAGTAATTGAGTCCGTTGCTCATGAATACAGTCAAACAGTCCATTACATGCTTCAAAAAGGTTGGGCGATTTCCAATGAGGGCACGCGACGCACATTTAAAATAGGAGGAGAGCGGTTTATTAAGCTTTTTCCCGATAAAATCTGTCGCGAATGCGGTGAAAGTGTAGATCTATCCCACTTTTATCCAAAAGATAACTCTTTGAATAGCAATACCAATCCCATTTTCCCAGCTTCCCAGAGCGAGAATTACTAATGCTTACTGACCAATTATTTGACGAAATAAAATGCGTTATTGAAAACCAGCTATGCAAAGTAGCGCTCAACAGCAAAGAGTTTCTTACATTTGATGAGTGTGTCCAGTATACAGCACTGAGCCCGAATTTCTTGCGGCAACAAGTACGAGACGGGTTGCCCAGCTACAAGCTTGGAGGACGGCGAACCTTTTTCAAGAGAACAGAAGTTGATGCTTGGGTACTTAAGAATCGCGTTGAACTGGGAGACGAACATGAATAACGAGCTATTTGAAAAACGAGCGGGAATTTTAAAACTTTATGGCGAAGAAGAGCGGTTGATAAGCGAGACTGAGCGTTGTCGCAGAACCGGCATTAGCCGCACTACTTGGTGGCGTATGCAAAAGGCGGGAGAAACCCCGCCTGCCTCCAGCGTTGGTAAGGGG
The DNA here is from genome assembly GCF_002407505.1 of Pseudoalteromonas sp. 1_2015MBL_MicDiv. NCBI lineage: Bacteria > Pseudomonadati > Pseudomonadota > Gammaproteobacteria > Alteromonadales > Pseudoalteromonadaceae > Pseudoalteromonas > Pseudoalteromonas sp. 1_2015MBL_MicDiv. The sequence goes on from NZ_CP012737.1 coordinate 326,681, forward strand.
AAAGCCCGTTGGTTGCTGTCTGATATCTTGCTTTGGATATGTCGAAATGAGTAGACACTTTAGTAACTTAACATCATGATATACAGTTATTATTCTTTTTTATGGTGAATAAACAACATGGTAATAAAAAAAATTTTGTACGGTCTTTTAGGCTTGTTTATGGTTTCTTTTGCGGTCGTTATGACAATCTTATTTCTTAACGATTACAGCTTAATTGTGCTCTCCGAAGATGTGGCTGAGTTTTTCAAAACTTTTCAAGTGGTGTTTACTTCAATAGCTATTTTGTTTGCACTCATTTATTGGGTTCTTGCGTTTATAAATGATGGTGTTACTGAGTATAGACTTCACGATATAGCTGGAGTCATTGGTAGCGCTATGTTTATGGCTGCGTTTTTAGGCATGATTTGGAGTGTAGATTTGTCATACCTTTTTATCTTAGGGGGGGTGTTTTGCTTATATTGTGTACTGATACCACTCGTTACAAGCTTTTCAGGGAAGTTTTCAAATGAAAAGTGGGAACCAGCACTAATTTGGGCTGTTATATTTTCAGTGTCAATATATGGGATGAGTACATTTTCAAATATTATAATTAATGAAATATTTGGAGTGGATGCTGTTTATTTTAGCCAGACAAAACCAATTGCAATGCTCCTTGCAGCTACACCGATAACTGCATTGATCTCTTTTTCGTGTCTCCTTTTTACAACTTTACCTTTTTTTACTAAAAGCAAAAAGTTTGACTTTTACACAGCAAATGGCTTTTTTGCCAGTTATGCGATATTAGTTCTTAGCTTGGCCTATGGAGGAAATATTGCTGGTGTTCTTGAAAAAACAGCTGTTATGGTGGATTTTAATAGTAATCATCCATGTAAAGTAGATGATGATATCAAAGGTGTTATATTTTTAGATCCAACATTACAAAATGTATTGGCCTACAACCCTAGTGCAGAGAAGAAATATATAGTTCAGCCTTGTATTGCTAACTATAGCCCCCTACCTGAAGAAACTGATCATTAGGTTTTGGGAAGATAGTATTTATGCTTGTTATATGAGTTAGGTTTGCCTCTTCATCACTAAAGAAGAGGCTGCAAAGTGACTGATACAGCTTGATGAATAACCCTTCTCTCATCAAAGAAATCATGCTTGTTATAAATTTCATCTAACTTACTGATTTGATGATTTAAGCAACGCTCTAAATGATCATCTTTAAACTTCAGCCCAGCCCCAATAGATCTGAAAGTGCGCCGCAGATCGTGAACTCTAAAATGCTCTAAGTCACCCATAAGGTTTGGTGGTTGAACCTTTTTACTACGATCTATACCGAACAGTGAATTTATTGCGCTGTTGATAGTATCTGAACCCATATACGGTTTACTGCTTTTGCGCCTAGCTGGAAATACATAACTTGAACCATGTGAACGAACTCTTAGTTCTTTAAGCCATTCTACAGCGAGTGATGGTAACGGAATTTTTATAGCTCTAAAGTTTTTCTTGGTACGCTCTTTTGGTAGATACCAAACCGCGTTATCTAAATCAAATTCATACCATGGAGCCTGAATTAATTCAGATTTACGTACACCTAAAACTACCAACAAACAACAGGCTAGGTAGTTGTCGCGAGTAAAAGATTCGGGGTATTTTCGGAATACGCTGAATGCTTGTTCCACCTCATTAATAGTTAATACTCGTTCTCGTGATGACTCATGTCCTCCAGCATCCTTATAGGTAAAAGCTGATGCAGGGTTGTTCAGTGTAATATTCAATTGTATGGCATGTTTAAAAAGGTTATTAAGTAGATCGAGAACATCATTTGACACTGTAGGTCGCCCACTATCGGTAATGATATTTAGGATATCTCGAATGTGGAACGCATTAACCTGCTCAACTTTAAGATGACCAATGAATTTGGCTACATTGTTGTTATATTTACTTTTCGGGATATCAGGCCTTTTTAATCGTTTGAGCAGCTTATTTTCATACATATCTTGAAATAGCTCGTTAAAAGTCATCCCGTTATGTTTAGTCAGAGAGTTCAATGATAGTGGATCAATGCCTTCTCTTAGCATTGCTCTGATTGTTTCAGCCTCACCCCGAGCTTCAGCCAGTGTCAGTTGCCCGAATTTACCCAGTGACTTTTCCCTCCTCTTTTCGTTAAAGGTATATCTTAGGGACCAATAAGATTCGCCACGCTTCGGAACGACGAAGGACAATCCATTGCCATCGGATGTTTTACTATGCTGTCCATTAGCAAGTATGTTGACTTGTTTAACTGTTAAATTTGGCATTTTTTCACCTCTTGTACTCACCAGTAGTTTGAGACTAGCAGTGAAAAATACTCACCACAATACTCACCAATTGGATGAAACAGAATGAAATAATACGGAACGATAAAAAACAAAACCCCGCTATAAAGCGAGGCTTTTCAATTCGTTATGAATATTTTTGAGCACTAGTCAGCTTTATTCAATATTCTGGATCTGCTCACGCATTTGTTCAATTAGTACTTTTAGCTCTACGGCTGCAGTAGTAATATCGCTATTAATAGACTTAGACGCTAGCGTGTTAGCTTCACGATTAAATTCTTGCATCATAAAATCTAAGCGGCGGCCACATGCACCTCCTTTTTTAAGGATTTTTTTAGTTTCTTTAACGTGAGACTTTAAGCGATCTAATTCTTCAGCCACATCTTGTTTTTGCGCAAGGTAAATTAGTTCTTGTTCAAGGCGTGATTCGTCAATGTTTGCTGTTAAGTCTTCTAGCTTTTGAGCCAGTTTTTCACGCTGCCACTTAGCAATCTCAGGCATATGCGTTTCTACAATTTCTACTTGCTCTAGAATTGCATCAAGGCGGATTGCTATCATTTCTTCAAGGTTTGCACCTTCATCGCCACGTGCTGATTTAAAATCTTCTATTACTTGATCAAGACCAACAATTAGCGCTGTATTAACGCTATCCATATCAAGTTCTTGTGCTTCCATAACGCCAGGCCAACGTAATATATCAACAGGGTTAATGTCGCCATTACTTTGTTGTTGAACCCATTTAGCACTATTTATAAGTTGCTCAGCCAGAGCTTGGTTAATTGATAGCTCCCCAACATGAGCAGGGTTTGCTACAAACTTTAAAAAAACCTCAACTTTACCGCGTTGTAAGTGTTTACGTAAGCGCTCACGAATAACCGGTTCCATGCCACGAAATTGCTCTGGTGCACGAATAAATGTTTCAAGGTAACGCTGGTTCACTGAACGAACTTCCCAAGTGCCAGTTCCCCAATCGCCTTTTATTTCGCGACGCGCATAAGCTGTCATACTGTGGATCATGGATATTTTCCTAAATTTATAAATACAATACTATGATGATTATACCGTAACACTGCTTAAGCTCTAGGGAAAATTTAATACACTGAATATTTTGCATACAGCTATTTATTTAAATCAGCATGGTATCTATACCCACATACACTTATAATGTCGCAAATTCTGAATTAAGGGGATCGTCAATGCGTCCAAGCGAAAGAACACCTAACCAAATTAGACCTGTTACATTTACACGTAATTATACTTTGCATGCTGAAGGCTCAGTACTTGTTGAGTTTGGTAACACCAAAGTACTTTGTACAGCTACTGTCGAATCGGGCGTTCCTCGTTTCATGAAAGGTCAGGGTAAAGGTTGGATCAATGCTGAATACGGTATGTTACCGCGAGCAACGCATACGCGTAATGCTCGTGAAGCTGCACGTGGTAAGCAGGGCGGCCGTACTATGGAAATTCAACGCTTAATTGCACGTGCACTTCGTGCGGCTGTTGACTTAAAAGCGCTTGGCGAAAACACAATTACCATTGACTGTGACGTTATTCAAGCTGACGGCGGTACACGTACTGCTTCTATAAGTGGTGCATGTGTTGCACTTGTTGATGCGTTAACGCATATGCGTGCAAAAGGTATGATTAATTCAAACCCACTTAAACATATGATTGCAGCTATTTCAGTTGGTATATATAAAGGCCAAGCAATTAGCGATTTAGAATACATTGAAGATTCAGCTGCTGAGACTGATATGAATGTAATTTTAACCGAAACAGGTAAAATTATAGAAATTCAAGGTACAGCCGAAGGCGAACCTTTCTCGTTTGATGAGCTAGATGAGTTACTTACTTTAGCTAAACATTCTATTCGTGAAATCATTGACGTACAAAAGCAAGCATTAGCATAAATAGGTAGGCCACTCGATATGAAAGATTATCAAAAAGAGTTTATAGAATTTGCTCTAGAGAAGCAGGTATTAAAATTTGGTGAGTTTACTTTAAAGTCAGGCCGTACAAGTCCGTACTTTTTTAATGCCGGTTTGTTTAATACAGGTCGTGACTTAGCACGCTTAGGTCGTTTTTATGCATCAGCATTAGAAGATTCAGCGATAGAGTATGATGTACTATTTGGTCCCGCGTATAAGGGTATCCCAATAGCGACAACGACAGCGGTTGCATTAGCAGATCACCATGATAAAGATGTACCTTACTGTTTTAATCGTAAAGAGAAAAAAGCACATGGTGAAGGCGGTACATTAGTAGGCTCAGAACTCAACGGCAAAATAATGCTGGTGGACGATGTAATAACCGCAGGTACTGCTATTCGTGAGTCAATGGAAATTATTGCACAAAATGGCGCAGATCTTAGCGGTGTATTAATAGCATTAGATCGCCAAGAGAAAGGTAAAGCCGAGTTATCTGCTATTCAAGAAGTTGAACGCGACTTTAATACCCAAGTGATCTCTATTGTAAAATTAGCTGATCTTATTAGTTACCTTGAAAACCAAGGAACGATGGATGAGCATTTAGCTTCAGTTAAAGCTTACCGTGATCAATACGGCGTAGCGTAAATAAAAAGCCTCGCAGTGCGGGGCTTTATTTTGACCTTCATTCATAGAGTTTATTAATGAAAGATGTATTAAAACCAAATGGCTTAGGCCTTAAGCGTGTTTTTAAAGCAAGTTATTGCTCCTACCTTGGCTTTAAAGCTGCATTTAAAGAAGAAGCAGCATTTAGACAAGAGCTACTCCTAAGCCTTATATTATTCCCTATCTCATTTTGGCTTGCCTCATCATTATTACATTGGGCAGTCCTAGTAAGCTCATTGCTTATTATACTAATAGTTGAATTACTAAATTCTGCCATCGAAGCATTAACTGATCGAGTAAGTACAGAATTACATGTATTGTCAGGCAGAGCCAAAGATATGGGATCTGCAGCCGTAACACTTTCATTAACGATCGTGTTGATCATTTGGGGTGTAAGCCTTTATATGAAAATCGCTTAAGCGCACTTTTAGACAATAAGAAAACTGAAAGTGCCTTTTTTTGTTAATGTTTTGCTAGTTATGTTGTGTTTTTAACCTGTTTAGCTCAAATAGTCAGCGAACAGCACATTATTTCAAGTTTTCTTCAAAAAAGGGTTGATCTGTTTTCGGATCTCCCTATAATGCGACCCCACTGAGACGGGAAACGCTGAAGCATAGCAAAGCACGAACTGCTCAGAGAGTTAAATAAAACTTCGGTTTTGAATCTTCTAAAAAGAAAGTTTAAAACTAAGTGTTGACTCGAAAAATAAAGGGTGTATTATTCGCATCCCTTGAGGCGCTAAAGCGACTCAAAACGTTCTTTAACAATATAAAGCAATCATCTGTGTGGGCACTCGTACAGATTGAGTTCTAACAGCCAAGCTACTTAGGTAGCGAGGCAAACAAATTAGAGTCTCAATTGAAAACTGAGTGACCAACAGAAGCAACTTATTTATAAGTTGCTTCGGCACAGTCAATTCAATATCGAAAGATATTAAAAAATTCAGAATTCATTGAGCTGTCGAAAGACATAAAACTTTTTAATTGAAGAGTTTGATCATGGCTCAGATTGAACGCTGGCGGCAGGCCTAACACATGCAAGTCGAGCGGTAACAGAGAGTAGCTTGCTACTTTGCTGACGAGCGGCGGACGGGTGAGTAATGCTTGGGAACATGCCTTGAGGTGGGGGACAACAGTTGGAAACGACTGCTAATACCGCATAATGTCTACGGACCAAAGGGGGCTTCGGCTCTCGCCTTTAGATTGGCCCAAGTGGGATTAGCTAGTTGGTGAGGTAATGGCTCACCAAGGCGACGATCCCTAGCTGGTTTGAGAGGATGATCAGCCACACTGGGACTGAGACACGGCCCAGACTCCTACGGGAGGCAGCAGTGGGGAATATTGCACAATGGGCGCAAGCCTGATGCAGCCATGCCGCGTGTGTGAAGAAGGCCTTCGGGTTGTAAAGCACTTTCAGTCAGGAGGAAAGGTTAACGGTTAATACCCGTTAGCTGTGACGTTACTGACAGAAGAAGCACCGGCTAACTCCGTGCCAGCAGCCGCGGTAATACGGAGGGTGCGAGCGTTAATCGGAATTACTGGGCGTAAAGCGTACGCAGGCGGTTTGTTAAGCGAGATGTGAAAGCCCCGGGCTCAACCTGGGAACTGCATTTCGAACTGGCAAACTAGAGTGTGATAGAGGGTGGTAGAATTTCAGGTGTAGCGGTGAAATGCGTAGAGATCTGAAGGAATACCGATGGCGAAGGCAGCCACCTGGGTCAACACTGACGCTCATGTACGAAAGCGTGGGGAGCAAACGGGATTAGATACCCCGGTAGTCCACGCCGTAAACGATGTCTACTAGAAGCTCGGAGCCTCGGTTCTGTTTTTCAAAGCTAACGCATTAAGTAGACCGCCTGGGGAGTACGGCCGCAAGGTTAAAACTCAAATGAATTGACGGGGGCCCGCACAAGCGGTGGAGCATGTGGTTTAATTCGATGCAACGCGAAGAACCTTACCTACACTTGACATACAGAGAACTTACCAGAGATGGTTTGGTGCCTTCGGGAACTCTGATACAGGTGCTGCATGGCTGTCGTCAGCTCGTGTTGTGAGATGTTGGGTTAAGTCCCGCAACGAGCGCAACCCCTATCCTTAGTTGCTAGCAGGTAATGCTGAGAACTCTAAGGAGACTGCCGGTGATAAACCGGAGGAAGGTGGGGACGACGTCAAGTCATCATGGCCCTTACGTGTAGGGCTACACACGTGCTACAATGGCGCATACAGAGTGCTGCGAACCTGCGAAGGTAAGCGAATCACTTAAAGTGCGTCGTAGTCCGGATTGGAGTCTGCAACTCGACTCCATGAAGTCGGAATCGCTAGTAATCGCGTATCAGAATGACGCGGTGAATACGTTCCCGGGCCTTGTACACACCGCCCGTCACACCATGGGAGTGGGTTGCTCCAGAAGTAGATAGTCTAACCCTCGGGAGGACGTTTACCACGGAGTGATTCATGACTGGGGTGAAGTCGTAACAAGGTAGCCCTAGGGGAACCTGGGGCTGGATCACCTCCTTATACGATTTAGAACTTATTTGTTCGTAGTGTCCACACAGATGATTGTTAATTAGTGCTTGTCCCTTTGGGATAACTAATTAATATGCTCTTTAAAAATTTGGAAAAGCTGATAATAAAATTCTGATGAATACATTGTATTTATCAAGAGTTTTCAAAAGTAAAAAAAGAATGGTAGCAGTACCATTCAGTGCCATTTGATTGACGTTTTACGTTGATTGATTGGTATCTACTTTAGTATTCAATATTGACTTCTGGCGAAGTTAAACTGTCACAAAACAAAGACCCGTTTGGGTTGTATGGTTAAGTGACTAAGCGTACACGGTGGATGCCTTGGCAGTTGGAGGCGATGAAGGACGTATTAACTTGCGATAAGCCTAGTCAAGCTAGTAAAAAGCGCTTGAGACTAGGATTTCCGAATGGGGAAACCCACCTGCTTGCAGGTATCGTTAACTGAATACATAGGTTAACGAGGCGAACGCGGAGAACTGAAACATCTAAGTACCCGTAGGAAAAGAAATCAACCGAGATTCCGAAAGTAGCGGCGAGCGAAATCGGAACAGCCCTTAAGCTTATTATGTGTTAATGGAAGGCTGCTGGAAAGCGCCACGATACAGGGTGATAGTCCCGTACATGAAAAGACATTTTAAGTGAAATCGAGTAGGTCGGAGCACGTGAAACTTTGACTGAATATAGGTGGACCATCATCTAAGGCTAAATACTCCCAACTGACCGATAGTGAACCAGTACCGTGAGGGAAAGGCGAAAAGAACCCCTGTGAGGGGAGTGAAATAGAACCTGAAACCGTGTACGTACAAGCAGTAGGAGCCCACTTGTTGGGTGACTGCGTACCTTTTGTATAATGGGTCAGCGACTTATATTTTGTAGCGAGGTTAACCGAATAGGGTAGCCGTAGGGAAACCGAGTCTTAACTGGGCGAATAGTTGCAAGGTATAGACCCGAAACCCGGTGATCTAGCCATGGGCAGGTTGAAGGTTGAGTAACATCAACTGGAGGACCGAACCCACTAACGTTGAAAAGTTAGGGGATGACCTGTGGCTAGGAGTGAAAGGCTAATCAAACCGGGAGATAGCTGGTTCTCCCCGAAATCTATTTAGGTAGAGCCTCGGACGAATACTTACGGGGGTAGAGCACTGTTAAGGCTAGGGGGTCATCCCGACTTACCAACCCTTTGCAAACTCCGAATACCGTAAAGTAATATCCGGGAGACACACGGCGGGTGCTAACGTCCGTCGTGAAGAGGGAAACAACCCAGACCGCCAGCTAAGGTCCCAAAGTCATAGTTAAGTGGGAAACGATGTGGAAAGGCCCAGACAGCCAGGAGGTTGGCTTAGAAGCAGCCATCCTTTAAAGAAAGCGTAATAGCTCACTGGTCGAGTCGGTCTGCGCGGAAGATGTAACGGGGCTAAACTATGCACCGAAGCTGCGGATTCAGAATTTATTCTGAGTGGTAGGGGAGCGTTCTGTAAGCGGTTGAAGGTGTACCGGGAGGTATGCTGGACGTATCAGAAGTGCGAATGCTGACATGAGTAACGATAATGGGAGTGAAAAACTCCCACGCCGGAAGACCAAGGGTTCCTATCCCATGTTAATCAGGGTAGGGTAAGTCGACCCCTAAGGCGAGGCCGAAAGGCGTAGTCGATGGGAAACAGATTAATATTTCTGTACTCGATATAATTGCGATGGGGGGACGGAGCAGGCTAAGCAAGCATAGCGTTGGTAGTCTATGTGAAAGTGAGTAGGGCGTTTGTTTAGGTAAATCCGGACGAACACTAAACCTGAGACACGAGACGAGTCACTACGGTGATGAAGTTGCTGATGCCATACTTCCAGGAAAAGCCTCTAAGCTTCAGATTATATGGAATCGTACCCCAAACCGACACAGGTGGTCAGGTAGAGAATACTAAGGCGCTTGAGAGAACTCGGGTGAAGGAACTAGGCAAAATCGTACCGTAACTTCGGGAGAAGGTACGCTCCTATCTGTGATGAGACTTGCTCTCTAAGCGGACGGGAGCCGCAGTGACCAGGTGGCTGGGACTGTTTATTAAAAACACAGCACTGTGCAAAATCGCAAGATGACGTATACGGTGTGACACCTGCCCGGTGCCGGAAGGTTAATTGATGGGGTTATCCTTAGGGAGAAGCTCTTGATCGAAGCCCCGGTAAACGGCGGCCGTAACTATAACGGTCCTAAGGTAGCGAAATTCCTTGTCGGGTAAGTTCCGACCTGCACGAATGGTGTAACCATGGCCACGCTGTCTCCACCCGAGACTCAGTGAAATTGAAATCGCAGTGAAGATGCTGTGTACCCGCGGCTAGACGGAAAGACCCCGTGAACCTTTACTACAGCTTGGCACTGAACATTGAACCTACATGTGTAGGATAGGTGGGAGACTTTGAAGCAGCGACGCTAGTTGTTGTGGAGTCAACCTTGAAATACCACCCTTGTAGTTTTGATGTTCTAACGTTGGCCCCTGAATCGGGGTTACGGACAGTGCCTGGTGGGTAGTTTGACTGGGGCGGTCTCCTCCTAAAGAGTAACGGAGGAGCACGAAGGTTGGCTAAGTACGGTCGGACATCGTACGGTTAGTGTAATGGTAGAAGCCAGCTTAACTGCGAGACAGACACGTCGAGCAGGTACGAAAGTAGGTCATAGTGATCCGGTGGTTCTGAATGGAAGGGCCATCGCTCAACGGATAAAAGGTACTCCGGGGATAACAGGCTGATACCGCCCAAGAGTTCATATCGACGGCGGTGTTTGGCACCTCGATGTCGGCTCATCACATCCTGGGGCTGAAGTCGGTCCCAAGGGTATGGCTGTTCGCCATTTAAAGTGGTACGCGAGCTGGGTTTAGAACGTCGTGAGACAGTTCGGTCCCTATCTGCCGTGGGCGTTTGAGAATTGAGAGGGGTTGCTCCTAGTACGAGAGGACCGGAGTGAACGAACCGCTGGTGTTCGGGTTGTCATGCCAATGGCATTGCCCGGTAGCTACGTTCGGAACTGATAAGCGCTGAAAGCATCTAAGCGCGAAGCAGGCCTCGAGATGAGTTCTCACTAGACTTTTAAAGTCTCTGAAGGGCCGTTGAAGACTACAACGTTGATAGGCAAGATGTGGAAGTGGTGTGAGCCATTAAGCTAACTTGTACTAATTACCCGTGAGGCTTAACCATACAACGCCAAACGCGTTTTATGTGATAGTGAAACACGCGAAGAAGTTAATATAACTAAAGTAGAAATTACTTAGAAAGACTTAAAAAATATTATCAGATATTTTCCAAATTCAGTTAGTGCGCAGAAATACGTATTAACGCCCAAATTTGCTTGGTGACAATAGCGTTTTGGACCCACCTGACTCCATGCCGAACTCAGTAGTGAAACGAAACAGCGCCGATGATAGTGTAGCATTTGCTATGTGAAAGTAGGACATTACCAGGCTTCAAATTGTAGAGAGCCCGACTAGAAATAGTCGGGCTTTTTTACGTCTGCAGAAAAGTGAAATGTGCGCAATTAACACACACTCATATCGCGACACAAAGATAGTGTAGCATTTGCTATGTGGCTCTCCACCGCTGTGGGCACTACGACATCACCAGGCTTCAAATTAAAGAAACCCGTTACAGCAATGTGACGGGTTTTTTGCTGTTTTGGATTTAATAAATAGCCAAGAGCCAATGCCGAACTCAGTAGTGAAACAAAACAGCTCGAAGGCGAGACCCACTGAAGGCCGCCCTGACACAAAGATAGTGTAGCATTTCACTGTGACTTTCTACCGCTGTGGGCACTACGACATCCTACTGCGTAGCGCACCGACCTCAAATTGTAGAGAGCCCGACTAGAAATAGTCGGGCTTTTTTACGTCTGCAGAAAAGTGATTTAGGTATTCCTCTAAGCGAAGCGCTTCTTGGCGAATAATTTGTATCAATCAGCAATAATATTTAATCAATTTGAGGGATTAAATCTGACCCTAACTGCGTTAAAAACCTCAAATATGAAACAACTGGATAACGAATTTTTGTCCTTCTTTTATCGACTCCGCTTAGTTATTGCTCTAATCTCAATTTATGATCTGTTCAATTATGTAGTTTATAAAATGTGACAGAGTTCGTTTAGGTAAAATTAGAATAATAAGGGCTTAATCATGAGTAAAGTTGAAAACCACCCGCATGGTGTTTTTTGTTGGTCAGAGCTTTGTACGCACAATTGGAAAGACGGTAAGGCGTTTTATACATCATTATTTGATTGGGGGCATGACGATCAACCTATTGGAGAGAACATATACTACACCATGCTACAAAAGCAAGGTGATGATATCGCTGCAATGTACGAAATGCCTAAAGAGCAAATTAGTGCAGGTATCCCAAGTCATTGGTTGGCTTACATTGCCGTCGATAATATTGATGATTGTGCGCTAAAAGCAAAAGAACTAGGTGCTGAGGTTATTGCCGGTCCTCATGATGTTATGAATGCAGGACGAATGTTGATGCTAAAAGATCCAGTAGGCGCAACTGTTGCACTATGGCAGGGGAATGAGCATAAAGGTTGTAAGCACTTAGGTGAATTAAATACGCCTTATTGGCATGAGTTAGCAACAAGAGATAGTAAAGTAAGTCGAGACTTTTACTGTGCTTTACTAGGCTGGGAAAGCGAAATAAAGCCTATGGAAGGGATGGACTACATTTTATTTTTAGTCGATGGACAACCAATTGCCGGTATGCTTGAAATGACAAGTGAATGGCCTGATGATACCCCTGCTCATTGGATGATTTATTTTGCAGTAGAGAGTTGCGATGTAATTGTTAGTAAAGCCGCTAGCTTAGGTGGACAAGTATGTGTTCCTGCAACAGATATCCCCGATGTTGGTCGTTTTAGTGTTATATGCGACCCTCAAGGTGCTGTATTTTCGGTGATCGAATCTGTTATGGATGACGTTTAAACACAGTTAAATTAGCTTTAGCGTTAATTTGCTCGCTAGTTTGATATAATACTCGTCAATTAAATCGTCAGAAAGTGCAGAGAACGCAATGGAATTTGAACAAGATAGTAATTTAACCCTCCCTTTATTTCTATTAGATGAATCATTAAGTAATAGAGACTTAGAGCAGCCTGATTTTGAAATATCAATTGGACTTGATGATGAGTTACTTGCTCAAATTTGCCAGAACCCAAGTGAAGATAGCAGTGTCGCTATTACTGTTAGCGGTTATGAGTTGCTTATAACTAATCCTCTGTACTTAGCTATATTAGATCAAGAGCACGATGCGCAGATAACATTAACGCATGGCCCTCTTTTAAGTATTGTTTTGAATACTGAAGGTCAGAATACATTCGTTTCTCCTCAAATGGATATGATGCCCACCTTTGATTTAGGTGATGAGGACGACGAATGAGAAAAATACTAATAAGTACGATAGTACTCATTATTTTAAGTGGTTGTGCATATTTGGGAAATGCTCACTACGATGATCTTTTTGGACCTGAACAAACACAAGAGAGAATGGTGCCTCATACAACAGGTGCTGGTGCTGATTTTTTACAAAATGTAAAACCTGTACTCGATACCCGCTGCGTAGTTTGTCATGGTTGTTACGATGCACCATGTCAACTGAAGCTCTCATCCCCTGAAGGTATTGACCGAGGTTTGAGTAAAGAGCTCGTTTACGATGGAACTCGTTTATTGGCAACAACCCCAAGCCGTTTATTATTTGATGCAACTAATACTCAGCAATGGCGAGAGAAAAACTTTACGCCAGTGCTAAATGAGCGCGTGCAAAGTGAAGAAGCTAACTTAGCGGGCAGTGTGTTATTTAATAGCTTAGTGTTAAAGCAAAGCCATGAATTGCCAGTAAATGAAGTGTTAGGTGATGAGTTTGACTTTTCGTTAGCGCGTTCGCAAACCTGCGCAACAATGGGTGAGTTCGATCGATTGGCAAGTGATCAACCTCATGGCGGCATGCCTTATGGTTTACCTGGTGTTTCGCGTGAAGAGTTTAATCACTTACAGAACTGGCTTAAAGGTGGTGGTAAAATGTCACATATTCAGCCACCAAGTAAATATGATCAGAATAAAATAGCGGGCTGGGAAGCATTTTTAAATCAAGATAGCTTAAAGTATCAGTTATCAGCACGGTATATTTATGAGCATTGGTTTTTAGCACATATTTATTTTACTTCAGAAAACCCACAAAGCTTTTTCAAATTAGTTCGCTCAAGTACGCCTCCTGGTGAGGAAATAAAGTTAATTAACACGCGCCGCCCATACGATGACCCTAAAGTTAGCCGTGTTTATTATCGTTTTATGCAAGAACGTACAACCATACTTTCTAAAACACATTTACCACTTGAGCTTAATGAAGCTAAATTACTGCGTTTATATGAGCAGTTTATTGCGCCAGATTATACTGTTACGAAAATGCCTAGTTATGAGGCTAAGGCAGCATCTAACCCTTTTAAAACTTTCGAAGTTATTCCAATTAATTCTAAGTATCAATTTATGCTTGATGAGGCAGAGTTAATTATTATGGGCTTTATAAAAGGGCCTGTTTGTCGTGGTCAGATTGCTTTAAATGTTATAAACGATCATTTTTGGGTGGCTTTTGCTGATCCTAATAAAGTAGCGACTCCGGCTGTAGGGGAAATGCTAATGCAACATGAAGAGGCATTAGAACTTCCTGCCGCTGAGGAGAGTAATGCCTTACCCATTTCTAGCTGGGTTAAATATTCAGTTCGCGAGAAAAAGTATTTACAGGCGAAAGTAGAGTTGGCTAACAAAATGTTCAAAGGTGGTGAGCACCTTACAACAGACTTACTTTGGAAAGGTGATGAGCATAATAAAAATGCGGCACTAACTATTTTCCGCCATTTTGATAGTGCAACTGTAGTTAAAGGTTTTATTGGTCAAGAGCCTAAAACCACCTGGATATTAGATTATGCTTTGTTTGAGCGTATTCACTATTTGCTTGTAGCAGGCTTTGATGTGTACGGAAATATAGGCCATCAATTAGTGACACGCCTATATATGGATTTTTTACGTTTAGAGGGAGAGCAAAACTTTTTAGCATTGTTACCTGAGGCTAAACGTAATCAAATCAAAAAGCAGTGGTATCGTAATTCACCACCTGACTTATCTAAGTTCTTTAAAAATAACCGAGAATTTAGCCAGCCCAGTGGTATTAACTATGTAACAGATGATCCACAGCATGAACTATATACTTTGATGAAAGAAGCCTTAGCGCCAGTTTTAAGTGAAAGATACAACTACACTGAAGTACCAAAGCCGTTAAATGTAGTAAGTAATATGCCAGCAAAAGCGGTAAACTTGTTACCTCAGCTTTCTTTTGTACTTGTAAAGCAAAAAGATGATAGCCATAAGGGCTACACTATTATTCATCATAATGCGCACTACAATATATCTAGTTTATTAAACGAAGATGGCCAACGTGCTTATGATGAAGATACCGCGACTATTGTTCCTGGCTTTATCGGTGATTACCCTGCAGCTATTTGGTATTTAAATAACGAGCAGCAAGTAAATGCTTTTGCCGAGCAATTGCCTATGATGCAAATAGAAGCCGATTATGGTGCTTTGAAATCTAAGTTTGGTATTCGACGTACTCATCCACAGTTTTGGCAATACAGCGATATATTGCACGATACAGCTAAAAAGTATCGTGGGATAGAATATGGAATGTTCGATTATAATCGATTAGAGAATCGCTAATATAATTTTACTACTATGGCCCAGCTTGATGCTGGGCTTTTTTATTGGGTATTAATAATTCGCTTAATTATTTTGACTGATTCTTCGTTTTAAAAAATTAGTCTACACTTATATAAAAAAACTGGTTTATACATGTTCAATATTATTAAAAGCGTGAGAACACGTTACCGATGGGCACTAATTGCAATAGCGCTATTAATAAGTGGCTCTGCTTTATTAATGCAGCATAGTTTTTCTGTTCAAAAGTTTGATGCAAAAATTATTAACATCGCTGGTAGCCAGCGTATGCTCTCACAGAAAATTGCTTGGCACAGTAATGCTATGCTTAACATCAGTAATTACTCGCCAGCTCATACTGAGTCACTTGAGAAGTCCCTCAATACATTTAAAAAGTCCCATCAAACATTATTAACTAAAAACTCTGATGACGAATACATTTACTTAAATCCAGCGTTAGTAGACTTATATTTTGGTGAAACGATAGGGTTAGATAAAGCGGTATTTGACTATATAGAACAAACAGAGCGGCTTTTGTATCAGCAAGGAGAGATAAACCACTCAGTATTTTCTATTAAGCATGTTGAAACGTTATTAACAAAGCTTGATAAGGCAGTGAGCTTATTTGAATCTCAAGCTGTTAAAAAAGTAAATTGGGTCGCCAACCTAGAGATACTATGCTGGTTATTGGCAATGACATTATTACTTATTGAGTTAAGATTTGTTTTTATACCAATGGAAAAAGAGGTTTCAGACACGCTTTTAGAGCTACAAAAACAAAAAGATTTTGTTTATCAAACAAGTCAAAATAAAGAACATTTTATTGCCAGAGCTAGTCACGAATTTAGAACACCTTTGCAGGGACTTATTACGTCTATTGAGGAGCTAGAGGTTTCTGATAAACAGCAAAGCGTTAAAACCCAAGCTAACTATTGCGCGCTTAGGTTAATAGCCATATTAGATGAATTACAAGACTTGCAGGCTTTAAGTGCAGGTAAATGGGTACCGCATTTAAATGATGAAAACCTTTTAGAGTCGTGTAATAAAGTAGTAATAGCTTACAAGCATGCGTGTAAGCAAAAAGGCCTAAAACTAGTTAGTCGTTTAGATGAATCGTTAAATTGTGTATGTAAACTGGATCATCAACGTTTGCAGCACACACTTACAGAATTAATTAGTAACGCTATTAAGTTTACACAAAAAGGTGAAATTACTGTTTCAGCTAAGCTTTTAAATGATGAATTTCATTTAACGGTGAGTGACACTGGCAGTGGCTTTTCGAAGAAGATTACCAGTCTTGAATTTGACTCATTTAAACAAACCAATCACTTTCAAGGGTTAAGAACTGGCCTAACCCGGGTTCAATACGTTGTAAAAGCACTGCATGGTGAAATTACTTTTACAAATAATAAAACTCATGGTGCTTTGGTGTCTTTGTATTTACCAGTGACTATAAGTAAAGCCCTCCCAACACCTCTTAAAGTAAACGACAAGCTAACGTGTTTAGTCGTTGAAGATAACCCATTAAACACTATGTTATTAACCCGCATACTTAGTTTATTAGGTTTAAGCTATGATTGCGCAGAAAATGGTAAAGTCGCGTGTGATATGGTGAGTGAAAATCAGTACGATATTGTTTTTATGGACCTAAATATGCCTGTAATGGATGGGTTTGAGGCTATTAAAAAAATACGTTCCGATCTTAATAAAGTAATGCCAATTATTGTTATAACAGCAAATACCTCACAAAATGATATAGAGCGAGTTTATGAATACGGAGCTAACCTCCATATTCATAAGCCAATAAGCCAGCAAGCAATTAAAGATGCATTAAATAGTATTAGCGTTGTTAGGGCGTGTTGATCTTTGGTAGTTGAATTTGCAGCAGTATGTTTGGTTTTTAGGCAAGGCAGAGCCTATGTAGTGTGGTTATTCCCCATAAATAGGCGATAACGTAGCATAAATACCAAACATGCGCTGCCCATTGGGTTCTTTCTAGGGACGATTAACTCTTTGTTACTCGGTTTTGACTTAGCCCACTAGGTTACAAACCTCGTGCCGCGATTTAATCGTCCCTAGATTGAACAAATTTCAATCCACAAAGGTCAATACGCCCTAGTGAAATAAATTAATTTTGCGGATAACAAGCTTGCTAAGCACTTTTAATATACGTTAACTTGCTGTTTTAAGGTTTATTAGGAAAAGTTAGTGCAGTCAATTACGCTTGAGCAATTTAATGGTTACTTACAAGGGCAAGGTAAAAGCCGTTACGATATATGCAACTTAGATTGGCAAGTAAACCTAGGAGAACATTGGTTACTTTTAGGTGCTAATGGAGCTGGTAAATCTGCTCTGACAGCTGCGTTAATCGGTGAGGCTAAGTGCGAAAGTGGTAAGCGTATAAGTAGTATTAATAAGCTTATGCTCGTGTCTTCAGATTCACATAAACAGTTACTAGCTCAAGAATTAGAGCATGAAAAGCACACTCTCGTTAAAGACCTTATTTTTACAGGGCATAGTAATAATGATGAATTATTAGCGCAGCTAATAGAATTATTTAAATTTAGCTCATTACTAAATAGGCATTTTAGAGACCTTTCAACGGGTGAAACTCGTAAACTCCTACTTATAAAAGGACTCAGCTCCCATAGTGAGTTAGTCGTGCTTGATGAGCCATTTCATGGACTCGACGTACAATCTTGCCAGCAGCTTAATAAAATACTCATAGAACTTAGCCAAATTATTACTTTTGTTTTTGTACTAAACCGCCTAGACGAAATCCCTTCATTCATTACTCACTATGGCTATGTAAACCAAGGTTGCTTGTTACATACTTTGGCAAAGCCAGACAGTGAGCAATTGAGTGATTTGCTAAAACTACTTCATTTAGAACATACCTCATTGGATGTGCCATCTCCGGATACTGAACAAGAGCAAAAGGCATTCACCGGTAATACCTTAGTTAAATTGAGTAATGCTAAAGTTAGTTACAGTGATGTAAGCATATTCAAAAATCTCAATTGGACTATAAAAAAGCATCAGCATTGGCAGCTTAGTGGAGCGAACGGTTCAGGCAAAACATGCCTATTAAATTTAATAACAGGTGATAACCCACAGTGTTATAGCAATGACATTGAAGTGTTCGGTTTTAAACGCGGAACCGGGGAGAGTATTTGGGATATAAAACAGCATATTGGTTTTATATCTAACGCGCTACATATGGATTACCGCGTAAGTATATCGGCTTTAAATACTGTTATTTCAGGATTTTACGACAGCATAGGTTTATATCAAAAACCGAGCGACGCACAAATTAATATTGCTCAACAGTGGCTGGCATTTATTGGTTTAAGTGATAAACAAAATACCTCATTCACCCAGCTTTCGTACGGCGATCAACGTATGCTTTTAATTGTGCGAGCTATGGTAAAACATCCAACGTTACTTGTTTTAGATGAGCCTTGCTTAGGCTTGGATGAAGCAAACAGGCAACGTGTACTGCTACTAATAGAGAAAGTTTGTGCTGCTAATACAAGTACTGTGATTTATGTAAATCATCATGCGGCAGACAAAATTAAAGGAATAGAGAATTACTTAAAAATGGAAGACTTTAGTTGTTAGTTCGTTTTTTATATTTTTTATTAATGCTTTCTATTAAGTAAATAACAATTTCAATCGCAATAAAAATAGAGGCAAGGATTAACCCACCACTTGGTTTAAAATACCCCTCTTGGTAGTAATATACTCCATTGATAAAAAGCATCGTGAGAAAAAATAAAATCTCAAATTGAAAACGTTTCATAATTTACCTAAACATTATGAGCTTACTTAGCGAGTTTGTTTACGTAAGCTCTATTGGGGTCATTTTTATTTTAAAGACGAGTAACGCTAAAGCCTTTATCTCGAAGTTGTTTAAGTAACCCGTGTTTTTCAGGTAAATGCAGAGCGCCTACAGCAATAAATAGCTGCTCGTTTGCTAAACGCGGTGTGAGTTGTTTAACCCAATTATTATTGCGGTTAGTTAGCATTACTTGCTCGCTAATTTCACCGTAATTACTGTCATCAAAACTCATGTTGTAGTAATCGGTTAGTGTGTCCATGTCACCGCTTTTCCACGCATTAACTAACTTGATAAAGTAAGTATTAATATCGGCTAGTTGCTCAAAGGTTTCTTCAATCATTTCATTGCTTAATAGCACCATACCATCAAACATTTGTAGTTGTTGTTCTAGGGTTTCAAGCTCGCCAATTTTAATATTATGCTCTTTAGCATAACTAAGCACTTGCTTGTCTATGCCGGTTTTATCTGAATAACCTGCATTTTGAAATTCAATTTGCATCATAGTCACCATAACAGCCCAAGGCTTTAAGCCATTAAACATAGCAATATCAATCGACTTTTTAGCAAAGTAATCTTTTAGCTTGGTATAATTTTGCTTTGAAAGCTCAGTTTGTAATGTTGTACCGTCACTTAGCATCATAAATGGCATTGAGCGCTGCTGCATTTCAAGTGGAGTAAGTTTGCTTATATCAACTTCAACAATGACTTCTTTGCTTGCACTAATTGCATCGGTTACATTTTTAGGTAAGCCTTTCATGCTGGCATCACCAACGTGTACAGTGCCAAATAGGTATGAGCTGACGCCATTTTTTTCTATTTTATATAAGGCAGGTGCTGCATAGCTGTTAAAGCTAAATGTTATAAGTAATGCCACAATAAAAAAGTGGCTAACACGGGTAAGAGCATTCATGGTTTGTCCTTAAAATCTCAAAATTAGTAGTGTAAATACTAACCTAAATTTACTTCAGAGGTAACGTTAATATAAACGTTAACGTATTGTTTTCGGTATTACTGGCCGTAATAGTAAAGCCATTTAAGTTACATAAGCTCTGTACAATTGATAATCCTAAACCATGGCGCTGATTATTAGTTCTAGATGAATCTAGCTGATAGAGCGGGTCAAAAATAGCAGTTAGCTGTTCATCACTTAGTGGTTTATTTACTTTGTTACTAACAGAGATGCTCATGTTTGTGCTGTTATTTACGGCAGTTAATTTAGTTGGCGCCTCAGGAAGTCCATAAAATAGTGCGTTATCGATTAAGTTACATAAAATGGTACTTAAACTAAATTCGTCAACATTAAGCGTAAGTTCGCCATTTATTTCGTTATTTAAACGCGTTTTGATACTTGGATGCTTAAAGGTCAGCTCATCAATAATTTGATTTACTAAGTTATTTAGAATGATATTTTGCGCATTCAATTGCATAGCACTACTACTTGAGCGCTGCAATAATAAGAGGTTGTTAACAATCGTTTTCATACGCTGTGAAATACTAAGTACATCACTTGTATAGGTGTCGCTAATACGTTTATCGTCAGGGTAGCGAATAGCCACTTCTGAAAGGCTTATGAGTTCAGCTATTGGGGTTTTTAGCTCGTGTGCAATGTCGCTTGTTAGGCGCTTTTCATTACTATAGAGTTGCTGATTAACGGTAATAAACTTATTTAGCTCGTTACGTATAGGTTCTATTTCTTCTACTTTGAAGTCGCTTTCTATTGTTTGCGCTACACCGGTAATATCGAGTAACTTAATTTGGTCGTTTAAATTGTGTAGAGGGTGCAGGCCTTTATTTACAATACGTGTCACTAAATAGCGCACACCAAACACACCAAGTACACAGGTTAAAATAAAGACCACATCAATAATTATCAGTACTTTATTAAGTTCGGCTGTCGGCGCTGCAATCGCAAGAGTCATGGTATTAAAAACAGCAGAGTGAGTGGGGTTTCTATCATCTTTTTGGGCTACAAAGTGACTTATAAGTGCGCGACCATCACGCCCGTTAGGAAGCTCGTAATCTATAATTTTAGATTCGTTTATCGGCATTTCTAAAAAAGGCAGGTTAGCATTTTCATAAAGCGCTAATGAGTCCGAGCGCTCAAACACATCACGGCCATGCCATAACTGGTAAAACTCCGTGGCATCGGCTGCTTCATACTCCGACATAAATTCACCAGCAAAATCAAATTCAACCACGTTGTTGTCATCTTCAACTAAGGTTTTTAAGTAGTTAGCTTTGTTAGTTAAAGACTGATTGAACTGATCTTCCACCCAAGTATCAACGCTTAAATCAACGGTTAAAAATATGGTGAATAAAATAACTGAGATCACAGCGCTAATATTATTAACGAGTTTACGTTTTATTGAGTGACTTTTATTTTGTTGTTGCGACATAACCAAATCCACGTTTATTTTTTATCGGGAGCTCGCCGTCAAACTGTCTTACTTTTTTACGTATGGTTGAGATGTGTGCTTCAAGCGCATTTTTAGAGAGCATATCAAACTGACCTACCACCGCTTCACTTATAAGCTCGAGTCCTAATACTCGCTCTGGGGCATTAAATAAGCATTCTATTATTTTGTATTCATTGCGAGTGAGCTCAATGACATGTTGCTTGTAGTGAAGAGTTTTAAGCGAGAGATCTAATACGCAATCACCTACGGTAAGGGTATTTTGTTGGTTTTGCAGTGAACCACGACGAAGTAATGCAAGGACACGAGCATGGAGTTCTTCAAACGAAAATGGCTTAGTTAAATAATCGTCAGCGCCTTTCATAAGACCGTTAATTTTATCTTGAGGCTCACTTCGTGCAGATAAAATTAGCACACGGCTTTGGCTATTACTGCTGCGCAGTGCTTGTAAAATACTCATGCCATCAACACTGGGTAGCATTAAATCAAGTACAAGGAGGTCGTAGTTTCCACTCAGTGCCATACTCAACCCTTCTGAGCCATCACCTGTTTCATCTACGGTAAAACCAAGGTTGCTAAGGCCAACTTGCAAGCTGCGTCTTAGTGCTTCAGAGTCTTCAATAACGAGGATTTTCATGTTTACTCGGTTTATAAAAATAGCCTTGTTACTTTAACAAGGCTTTATTATCAAGTCACTGCAAGAATAATAACTAATGGTACCAACCATTTGTATAAGCTAGATTACCTAAGTTCGCGTGGGCTAGGGCTTTTTTAACTAGTTGCTCATCGTTTTCATATGGCACAAGCTGGTTATTGCTATACGTATAGGTGGTTGCTGGTTTTTGTGGTTGTAACACCACCACTTTATTATCGTGCATGTAGGCAAAGTTTTTGTCGTATTGCATCATTGCGCGTTGTTTGTTGTCGCTAATTGGCTTTGATAAATCATGGCCTATCATAGGGTGCTTACCACTTGCGCCAATTAAAGACAGTAGAGTAACAGGAATATCGATCTGGCTGGCTAGTTGGCTATCTCGTTTATGGGTAATATCTTTACCAAAAATAACGGCCGGAATTTTAAAGTGATCAACCGGTACTAAATTCGAACCCGATACGCGCGAGTCGTGATCGGCAATAACTATAAATACAGTGTCGTCCCAGTAGCTCGATTTTTTGGCTTTTTCGATAAATGTACCTAGCGCGTAATCTGCATACTTTGCTGCATTATTACGGGTTTGTTTTTGTTTGTCGTACAGCGTTATTTTATCGTCAGGAAAGTCATACGGACTATGATTAGAGCTTGAGAATATAAGGCTAAAAAAAGGTTTGTTTTGATTTTTAAGCTTAGTAAGTTCTATGTCGGCTTGGTCGTATAAGTCTTCGTCTGATGCGCCCCACGAGCCATTAAAGTCTATTTTTTTAAAGTTATTTGTATCTACGATACTTTTAAAACCGTTGCCTAAAAAGAAGCTGCGCATGTTATCAAAATGGCTTTCGCCACCATAAATGAACTGCGTGTTGTAATTTTGCTTCGCTAAAAAATCAGCAATGGTAAAAAAGTCACGTTGTGATTTATCAAGCTTAACAACTGCACGCGAAGGCGTTGGTGTAAACCCTGTAATTACTGCCTCAATTCCACGTACTGAACGTGTACCCGTGGCGTATAAATTATCAAACCCCCAGCCTTGTTTATAAAGGGCGTCTATATTAGGTGTAAGCGGTAAACCGCCAAGCGTGCCTACATAACGAGCACCTAAACTTTCTTGTAAAATAATGACTAGATTTTTTGGTTTACCTGTATTACTTGCTTCATGAAACGTTTTTGTAGGGGCGGTTACATCATTAAATGCAGCTTGCGTGTTTTGCATGTTTCTACGCACAATACTAAGCAATTCAGCGGTAGGCATTTTGCCATAATAGTCTTGGCTTGATTGTTCGTTAGAGAGTTGCTTAACTGCAAACGCGACGCTATAAAGTGAGTTAAGGGTTAAGTCGTTAAGTAAGTGATCAGTAGAGAACGAGACCATGGCGGGGTTAAGTGGTCTGTGCCCTAATGAGTTACGCGCGCCCAAAATAGTTAAGCATACTAAAACGAGCGCTAAAATTGATTGGTTTAAGCCTGTTAGTGATGACGTACTTTGCCATTGATTGCTAAATATTTTGCTTGCAAATTTACAGCTTAAAACAAGTGCTATAACAGCAATAAATACTTCTAACTTATAGCCTGAAAAAATCATTTTTGAGACTTCTTTAGGGTAAATTAAATATTCTATAAATAAGCGGTTAGGGCGCAAGTCGTACTCGTTTATAAACGTAGGCGTAATCACTTCAAAAAAAACGAGTAAAGCAGACATCCCCACTAAGTAAATTTTAATTAGGCCGCGTACTTTATTTTGCCAACCTACGCTTTGCATCAGTAAGGTAAGTAGTAATGCGGGCATAATAATGTAGCTTAGAGTGGCTATATCAACTCTTAAACCACCTATAAATATAGACAACCACGCATGCGATCCAAATACACGTTCGCCTTGCCATACACTTAAACCAAAGCGGGCAAGTGTTAAAAAGCTAAGTGCTAAAATAGTAAATACAATAAAAATCCATACAGGGCCAAGTGCATTTTGTACCTTAGGTATTACTTTAAATATTAAACTGGTTATTTTAGGTATAAAAGTTAGCTTTATGCCCATAACACAGCCCACCAAATAAGTGTGGCAATTAGCATAGCTATAAACACGCTTGCAGAGGCAATATCTTTAGCGAGCCCTGAAAGCTCATGGTATTCACTGCCAATCCTATCAACTACAACCTCAACTGCCGTATTTACTAGTTCAGCAAACAACACAAAAAGCAGGCTGGCAATAAGTAATAGTTTATCGCTTAGTGTAACTTCTTGTAGCCACACGAACACACCCAATAATGAAAACAGTGCTAGCTCTTGTTGAAACGCCGCTTCAAATCGACTCATCCATTTTAAGCCGTTAAAAGAATGGCTTAAGGTAAAAATAAGGCGCATTAAGCCTTGGCGTTTTATAACGGTTTTATTACTCATAATTGTATTTCGCTTGGTGTTGTTTGGCAGCTAGCAAGTAAATCAAGGGATGCCTGATACGCTTTGCTTTTAATGCCAATTAAATTTAAAAGGGTGTGAAAAATATTGTTGTGTGAGCGTGCAGCGCGGGTGTCTAAATTAACTAAACAGGTATTGGTAATGCGCTGGTTATGCTCATCAGCCCACATATAAAGGGGGACATGTGTTTGTGTACTTGGGGCAAAGCTATACGGAAAACCATGTAAATAAGCACCAGCTTCGCCAAGTGATTCACCATGATCAGAGACATATAAAAACTGCTTATCTATATTGCTTGGCAGTGCTTTTAATTGCTCAATTACTTGGGCATTAACAAAGTCGCTGTACGCAATTGTGTTGTCGTAGGTATTAACTAATTCATCGAGTGAGCAGTTTTGAATGTCGCTTCTATCGCACGTGGGTGTAAATTGCTTAAATTTTTCTGGGTAGCGTTTAAAGTAGGTTGGTCCGTGTGAGCCCATCATATGTAGGACGATAACGGTATTAGCTTGGCTTAAATTAGCGAGTTTGCGTTTAAGTGGAACAAGCAGTGCTTCATCAAAACAATATTTTCCATCGCAAAGTGCTGATGGGGTGGTTGGGATGTCAATGTTAACAACACGGGTGCATACGTTTTTACAGCCGCTGTTATTATCAACCCACAGTACATCGCTGCCAGCTTGTTGTGCTAAATCAATCAGGTTTTGTTGGTTGTCGGCTGCTAATCGATCAAAGTTATCTTGTGTTTGCAGTGAAAACATACACGGCACAGACACTGCAGTAGCGGTGCCACAAGACGCCACATTATTAAAATATGTAACATTGTACTTTTGTGTGTAAGAATTTGTGTTGCGCTTATAACCTTGATAAGTAAAGTTTTCTGCTCGTGCGGTTTCGCCAACAACTATAACGGTTACGCTGGTGGTATTGGGTGCAATAAGAGTAGGTGTTGCGTCTATATTTTTAAATTCCATATTGGTATACAGCAGCTGATCGCGCATATATTTATAACCGCTAGAGAGGTATTGAAATGGAATGATTTCTTTTTTTAAAATACGGTTATTGCGGCCTGTGGCTGCGTAGTCGGCGTAAAAGTTAGCGACCACTAAAGCAATTAGCGTTAAGCAGGCAATAATAAGTTTTATGCGGCTAATCGCTTCTTGGTGAGGGCGGGTAAAGTGTATTTTTACTTTGCTTAATACAAAAACAGGTAGCGCACAAAACAGCAGTAGAAAACCTATGAGCTGCGGGTTTAAATAGCTCAACGCTTCGCTTAAATCAGTTTCAAATGTGTTTTGAATCATTGAATAGTCAAACACGACGCCGTAATTTAATGAGCCGTAAAGCACAGCGCTCGAAATTATCAGTAAAAGGTAGTTAATTGGCTTTAGTAACCACCTAACCGACACTATCGAAAAGAAAATGATTAAAAGGCATAACAACAGTAGTGGCACTGAAAGTAAAAATAGCCACGAAAAAGATGTAAGGGAGGTGATGGCGCTAAACGAACCTTGAATAAAAGGAATGTTTATAACTAAACAGTAATAACAGGCAATCATCACTACAAAGGCATTTGCACTACAGTGAATGTAAAATCGTTTACTACGATTTGGCTTTTTTTGTGCTGGTGTTTGACTAATGACGTTCATATTTAGGCTCGTTTAAAATAACAACGCCATGCTATGCAACAACACTTAAGAACTGCTTAAGAGAACCTACGCATTACCTGAAGGTGATAAATAATTTTATTTATAAAAATATTCTTAAAAATTAATCAAACCTTAAATAAGGGATATAAGAATAGTGAATTTCTGAGAATGAAATTAGAGCATAAAAAAACCACCACCAGTTTATATAATGAATTTTAAAACCTGATAAATTGCCTTTTAGTCTTTTTGTTAGATTAACTTTGGTGTTGACTTAAAGGGCCTAGCGCGGTACTAATATAAAAAGAGAGTGAAGAGTTAATCTTCGCAATAATTGAACAAAATTTGGTATTAATTACATGCTTACAAATGCACTTAACCTAGTCCTGATTATTATCGTGGTGATTATTCCCGCGAGGGCTTCGTAGTGCTTTAAAAACTTAAGCATTAAAAAGCCCTCCGCACTTAACCGTTCGGAGGGCTTTTTAGTTTTAAGGGTAAAGTTTTTAGCGTAAAAATGTAATTGGGTTGTCACTGAGGAATGAGGGTTTATTAATGACAGGCGCAGAACTAACAATCGATTTATTGACCAAACACGGCGTAAATGAAGTATTTGGCTACCCAGGCGGAGCTATTATGCCAATTTACGATGCGCTGTATGGTGCGCCAGTCAAACACTACCTTACTCGCCATGAGCAAGGTGCAGGGTTTGCCGCTGTTGGTTATGCTCGCAGTACGCGTAAATTAGGCGTGTGCTTTGCAACATCGGGCCCAGGTGCAACTAACTTAATAACAGCCCTTGCTGATGCGATGATGGACTCAGTTCCGTTGTTAGCGATCACCGGCCAAGTGCCTACTGCAGCCATTGGATCTGATGCATTTCAAGAAATAGATGTACTAGGTATGTCGCTTTCGTGTACCAAACATAGCTACATGGTAGAACGAGCTGAAGACTTAGCAGAGATATTACAAGAAGCGATCCATTTAGCGCAAAGCGGCCGACCAGGTCCCGTACTTGTCGATATCCCAAAAGATATTCAAATGGCGCAAGTCCCTTTTAAGCCTTGGCTTGCAGCTGATGAATACTTACCAGAGTTAGATTTAAAGCAAGTTGCTATTGCTAACCAACTGTTGAGTGAGGCTAAACAGCCTGTAGCGTATGTAGGCGGTGGTGTACAAGCTGCTGATGCGCAAGACGAGTTAATGCAGTTTTTAAACAAAACGCAGATGCCAGCTGTATCAACACTTAAAGCGCTAGGCAGTGTGTTACCAGATTACGAGCATTACTTAGGTATGTTAGGTATGCATGGTGGTCAAGCTGCTAATATTGCGGTGCAAGAATGTGATGTACTTGTATGTATAGGTGCACGCTTTGATGATCGCGTAACAGGTAACTTAGCTAAATTTGCAGCTAAAGCAAAAGTAATCCATTTAGATATAGATGCCGCTGAAGTTGGTAAACGAAAACCTGCTAAAGCCTCATTAATTGCTGATTTAAAAACGTCGTTACCCGCACTTGAGTGCTTTGTAACACCTAAAGCCTGGTGTGACACAAATAAAGAAATGAATATTAAGCACGCGTGGCGTTACGACTACCCAGGTGAGAAGGTTTTTGCACCGTACTTATTAAACCAACTAAGCCAACGCATGCCAAAAACGGGTGTTGTGTGTTGCGATGTTGGTCAACACCAAATGTGGGTAGCACAACACATGAAGTTTACTCACCCGAGTAATCATTTAAGCAGTGGTGGTGCAGGTACAATGGGCTTTGGTTTACCTGCGGCTATTGGCGCGCAGGTAGCACGCCCTGATGACTTTGTTATTACTGTGTCGGGTGATGGCTCAATAATGATGAATATTCAAGAATTGGCCACTATTCGCCGTAATAATTTACCTGTAAAAATATTAATTTTAGATAATCAGCGCTTGGGTATGGTTCGCCAATGGCAGGAACTATTTTTTGAAGGGCGTTACTCTGAAACTGACCTTTCGGATAATCCAGATTTTGTTCAATTAGCTGCTGTATTTGGTATTCCTGGGCAAACAATTACCCACGCGAACCAAGTTGATGATGCTATTACAGCATTAGTTAACAGTAAAGGCCCGTACATAGTACATGCCTGTATTGATAATAAAGAAAACGTTTGGCCACTTGTACCACCTGGGGCTGCTAACGACGAAATGATGACGGAGAAAGCACAATGAAACATAGCCTAACTATTGCATTAAAAAGCCAAAGTATAGCGGTAGAGCGCTTTTTACGCGTTGTGCGTCATCGTGGTTTTGACCTCACGCATTTTCAGCTCAATATGGATGATGGCTTATACAATGTGGTCATGACGGTAGATAGTGATAAACCTATTCACCTATTAACCAGCCAGTTAAATAAGCTGGTGGATGTAAAAGAAGTCACTTTACAAAATTTACAGCACCAACAGGCTGTGTAATTACGCATTAAAAAATAATTTACGAGTAACTGAGTCACTCGGTTATTCACCAATTTTAGAATGAGGAATGCCCGCTTACATTGCGGCAAAAACTGAGGTAACTATGGCTAAATTAAGAAGTGCAACAACAACTGAAGGACGTAAACGTGCAGGCGCAAGAGCATTATGGCGCGCAACAGGTATGACAGACTCTGATTTTGGTAAACCGATTATTGCCGTAGTTAACTCGTTTACACAATTTGTACCAGGGCATGTACACCTTAATCAGCTTAGTGAGCTTATGGGTGAGACAATAACCCAAGCCGGTGGCGTTCCAAAAGAATTTAATACCATTGCGATTGATGATGGTATTGCGATGGGGCACGGCGGTATGCTTTATTCGCTGCCTTCGCGCGATTTAATTGCTGATTCGGTTGAGTACATGGTAAATGGTCATTGTGCTGATGCGATGATCTGTATTTCAAACTGCGACAAAATTACGCCAGGAATGATGCTTGCAGCACTACGCTTAAACATTCCGGTAATATTTGTATCGGGCGGTCCAATGGAAGCGGGTAAAACTAAACTTGCTAACATCGACATTAAACTTGATTTAGTTGATGCCATGGTTAAAGGTGCTGATGAATCGGTAAGTGATGCAGATTCAGAGCAAGTAGAGCGTTCTGCGTGTCCTACATGTGGTTCGTGTTCAGGTATGTTTACTGCAAATTCAATGAACTGTTTGCTAGAAGCGATTGGTTTAGCATTGCCGGGTAACGGTACCACGCTTGCGACTCATAAAGACCGTAAACAACTGTATGTTGAAGCGGGTGCCCGTATTGTTGATTTATGTCGTGAGTATTACCAAAAAGACAATCAAGATGTATTGCCACGCGCTATTGCCAATAAAACAGCCTTTATGAATGCAATGGTTGTTGATATTGCAATGGGCGGCTCGTCAAATACCGTATTACATTTACTCGCTGCAGCGCAAGAAGCGGGCGTTGATTTTGATATGTCGCACATTGATGCGCTTTCTCGTAAAACACCGTTTTTATGTAAAGTTGCACCAGCAACACCAGAGTACCATATTGAAGATGTACATCGCGCTGGTGGCATGATGGCAGTTGTTCGCGAGCTTGGTAAAGCAGGTTTAGTTGATATGTCGGTTAATCATGTTGCAGGGTCAACGATGGCTGAGCTTGTTAAAAAATGGGATGCAACCGACCCAACTAACGAAGCTGCGCGCAAATTTTATCGTGCAGGCCCTGCGGGCATTCGTACAACTAAAGCAATGAGCCAAGAGTGTCGTTGGGATGAAGGCGATAACGACCGTGTGAATGGGTGTATTCGAAGCGTTGAACACGCTTTTCGTCAAGACGGTGGCTTAGCTGTGCTTTCGGGGAATTTAGCCGTTGATGGTTGTGTTGTGAAAAGTGCAGGCGTCGTTGACGAAATGCTGCATTTTGAAGGCACCGCAGTGGTGTACGAATCACAAGATGATTCAGTAGAAGGGATTTTAAATAACGAAGTAAAAGCCGGCGATGTTGTTGTTATTCGTTATGAAGGGCCAAAAGGCGGCCCAGGGATGCAAGAAATGCTATACCCAACAAGCTACTTAAAATCGAAAGGCTTAGCTGAAAAATGCGCACTTATTACTGATGGTCGCTTTTCGGGTGGTACTTCGGGTTTATCAATTGGCCATGTGTCGCCAGAGGCTGCAAGTGGTGGTGCAATTGCTTATGTTGAAAATGGCGACAAAATCATTATTGATATCGCAACACGCGAAATTACGTTAGCGCTAAGCGATGAAGAACTTGAGGCACGTAAACAAAAGCAATTAGCACGCGGAAAAATGGCGTACAAACCAGTTGATCGTGAACGTTATGTGTCGTCTGCTTTAAAAGCCTATGCATTACTTGCAACGAGTGCTGATAAAGGCGCTGTTCGCGATTTAGCTAAATTGGAGGCGCTTAGTTAATTATGGTTTCTCAAGAGCTCGATTATTTTCGCGCTATTATTCAAGCAAACATGGAGCCTTTGGCTAAAGTTACTGAGGTTAGCAAAATGGCTGAACTCAGTAAAAAGCTAGGTAACCATGTTTGGTTAAAGCGTGAAGACCAACAGCCCGTGTATTCGTTTAAATTACGCGGGGCGTATAACAAATTAAATAAATTACCTAAAGGTTCGGTGGTTATTACCGCTTCTGCGGGTAATCATGCTCAAGGGGTTGCATTAAGTGCATCTCACTTAGGGCATCAAGCCACCATTGTAATGCCAGTAACAACGCCTGAAATAAAAGTAAGCGCCGTACGCGCACTTGGCGGTGAAGTTGTATTACATGGCCATCATTTTGATGCAGCAAAAGCATATGCGCTTGAACTTACAGAGCAACGCAATGGTATATTTGTCCCACCATTTGATGATCCGGATGTCATTGTTGGTCAAGGCACTGTAGCACGCGAGCTAATGCAGCAATTAAACGAGCTCGATGCGGTGTTTATTCCTGTTGGCGGCGGCGGTTTACTTGCTGGGATGGCGGTTTATATTAAATCGCTGCGTCCAGATATAAAAGTAATTGGTGTAGAGGCCGACGAAAGTGCGTGTTTACAAGCAGCACTTGAAGCCGGCAAGCCAGTAGAGCTTGATCGCGTTGGCAGTTTTGCCGATGGCGTAGCGGTTAAAATTATTGGCACTGAAACATTTCGCTTAGCGCAAAAGTTTTGTGATGAAGTTATAACCGTTACCAGCGACGAAATATGTGCTGCCATGCAGGATATTTTTGTATCTACCCGTGCAATTGCAGAGCCTTCAGGTGCACTTGCAACGGCAGGGCTTAAAAAGTGGAGCCAACAGTCAGGGTTAAAAGGGTTACATTTAGCGGCTGTGCTTTCGGGTGCTAATTTAAACTTTGATCGCCTGCGTTATGTTGCAGAGCGCACTGCGCTGGGTGAAAAAAACGAAGCGTTATTAGCGGTTACTATTAAAGAAGAAAAAGGCAGTTTTAAACAGTTTTGTGCTTCTTTAGGTGGCCGTGCTATTACTGAGTTTAACTACCGTTATGCAGGACCTGGTGAAGCACAAATATTTGTAGGTATTGCCCTGCGCCAAGGCGAGCAAGAGCTTAATGAGCTAAAGCAAGACTTAACAAATAATGATTACCAATTTTGCGACCTGTCGGATAACGAACTCGCTAAATTACATGTGCGCTATATGGTTGGCGGAAAAGCACCAGAGCAATTACATGAGCGCTTACTTCGCTTTGAATTTCCTGAATATCCAGGTGCGCTTGCACGCTTTTTAGATACTTTAGGTAGTAATTGGAACATTACCTTATTTCATTATCGTAATCACGGTGGTTCTATGGGGAATGTACTGGCAGGTTTTGCTATTGAGCCAAGTCAGTATGAGATGTTTAACGAGCACTTAAACCGTTTAGGTTACAGTGTACAAGATGAAACACAAAATCCGTGCTTTAGCCAATTTTTAACATCAAAGCCGCAAGCAGAAAAAGCCGAAAAACTCGCCTCAGTATAGTCCTTCTTTAAAGGCAGGCACCTAACTAGGGTGCTTGCTTTATCGTAAATTTTACATATAGTTACAGGTAATCGTCATACTTTTTGAGGGCCCTTGGTTGCTATTAAAAGGATTAATTTTTGTATTGTGTTTTTTTTGTAGTCACATAGTGGCGCAAGAATCAGTTACATTACAGCTAAAATGGACGCATCAGTTTCAGTTTGCCGGTTATTATATGGCAGAGCAAAAAGGCTTTTATAATGAAGCAGGCCTTGATGTAACTATAAAACCAGCTAATCCAATGATGCCTGATACTTTTGGTCCTGTTGCCAATGGAGAAGCACAGTTTGGTGTCGGACATTCAGGCATTTTACAGCAACGTATTAATGGACAACCTCTTGTTGCTATGGCTGCCTTATTACAGTTTTCACCTTACTGCTGGATGGTTAAAGACACGTCTGATATTTTTCATCCACGTGACTTTGTTAATAAACGTATCACTGCGGTGAGCAAAAATGATGGTACCGAACTACTTATTATGCTTAAACGCAGTGGCGTTGATGTCGATAAACTCAAACTTTACGATGGCGAAAATCCAGATCAGGCTTGGATTGAAAACAAGCTAGATGCTATGCAAGTGTATGCTACTAACCAGCCGTACTACATGACTCAGCAAAGCGTATCTCACCGGCTTATATGCCCACAGCGTTATGGTATGGATGTATATGGAGATATTTTATTTACCAGCGAAAGTATGCTTAAAAAAAATCCGCAAACGGTGGAAAAGTTTTATCAAGCAAGCCTAAAAGGCTGGCGCTATGCAATGATGAATATGGATGAAGCTATTGCGGTAACCCAGCAAAGATATGCACCGAGTAAAAGTTTTCATCAGCTCGCTTTTGAGGCCGAAGTACTAAGGGATTATATAACGCCACCCACGACCAGTTTAGGGCATATGTCGATAGCAAAATGGCGTTTAATTGCTGATCTATATGCAATTGAGCAAAATGAATTTGATGAGGTGAAAGCGAATTTTATATATAAATATCAAGAACCCGAAAAAGTGCAGTTATCGTGGATGTTAATTGCTGCGATGATTATTAGTATTGTTTCTATTCCTC
Source organism: Pseudoalteromonas sp. 1_2015MBL_MicDiv (assembly GCF_002407505.1). Taxonomy (NCBI): domain Bacteria; kingdom Pseudomonadati; phylum Pseudomonadota; class Gammaproteobacteria; order Alteromonadales; family Pseudoalteromonadaceae; genus Pseudoalteromonas; species Pseudoalteromonas sp. 1_2015MBL_MicDiv. The sequence continues at coordinate 359,858 of NZ_CP012737.1, forward strand.
TGTATTTACGTTTAATATTCAGCAAAAAATAACCACTTAATGAGAGTTCATCGAGCTGGTATAATTAATTGTCTTTTTTATACTTTAAGCAGTTATGACTTTAGCGGAACAATTTTTTGCACTTGATTCATTACTCATGCGTAATCGTCATTATTGGCAGTGCACTGCGTTTGATTTTGACGCGATTCCTTGGAGAGATCTGCAAGACACACTCAATAATCTAACGGATGATCAAGTAATCGCACTTGATAATGATCAAGATAAACTATATCAATTTTTTAGCAATCATATAAACCAACTTGATGAGCTCGCTAATTTATGCGAATTACCTAGCACCGCACACGCGAAAGTTGATTATCCTTTTTGGCTGAGTAACGGCATTAAAGGCCGTAAATTTGAGCAGTTAAAAGATTTTGTATCTGCACTACCTAATACTAAGCAACCAGTTTTAGAATGGTGCGCCGGTAAAGGGCACTTAGGGCGAATGCTTGCGTTTAATGGCGCAAGTAATGTGCATAGTATTGAACTGCAACAAAGCTTATGCGAGCAAGGACAAAAAAGTGTACAGCAACAAGGCTTGGTAATGCACTTTAGCCAAGCAAATGTATTAAAAGACGATATCACTCAATTTTTTAATACAGATATGCATGCTGTAGCACTTCACGCATGTGGAGGTTTACACCAAACATTTATGCGCCAAGCAAGTTTAGCAAAAGTACAACAAATTAGTTTTTCACCTTGTTGTTATCATTTATTTACGGCTAATGAATACCTTGCAATGAGTGAGGTTGCAAAACAAAGTGGACTAAACCTAACACACCGCGATTTAAAGCTCGCTTTACAAGAAACTGTTACTGCGCCTTCTCGTTTAGAAAAAGTGCGCAAAACAGAACTAGAATGGCGACTCGGTTTTGATGCACTAAGAAAGTCGATTACTGGCGAACAACACTACGTAAGTGTTCCTTCGGTTAATAAAGCTATATTCTCAGATTCGTTTAAATCATTTTGCGGATGGGCAGCAGAAAAAAAGACACTAAAAATACCTCAAGATACTGATTACAATAAATATTTATCTATTGGGCAGGCTCGAAAAAAAATAACAGATCGCGTTGAACTGGTTCGACATGTGTTCAGAAGGGCAATTGAGGTTTGGCTTGTGCTCGATCGTGCTTTATATTTGCAACAGCAAGGCTATCAAGTAAGCGTTAAAACGTTTTGTGAAAAGCAGTTAACGCCTCGCAATATTTTGATTCTTGCTAATATCCACTAAATTTCCGCCCTCGACTTAATAAGAGATGCAATGAGAAAGTTAAAAAATTTATTCGATAACAATAAACGTTGGGCTGCTCGTACAAGTGAAGCAGACCCTGAGTTTTTTAAAATTTTATCTATGCAACAAAATCCTGAATATTTATGGATTGGTTGCTCAGACTCTCGTGTACCTGCTAATCAAATAGTTGATTTACTACCAGGCGAATTATTTGTACATCGTAACGTTGCTAACGTGGTTGTACATACCGATCATAACTGTTTATCGGTTATGCAGTACGCTGTAGAGGTTTTAAAAGTAAAACATATCATGGTTGTGGGGCATTACGGTTGTGGTGGCGTACAAGCCGTTTTAAGCAATGCAAAATTTGGCTTTATTGACAACTGGCTACGCCATGTAGGGGATGTAAAAGAAAAGCACCTTGAACAACTTGACGCAATGCCAGAAAGCGAACGATTAAGCCGCCTTATTGAGCTAAATGTAATAGAGCAAGTACGTAATGTATGCCGTACTAATATAGTGCAAGATGCGTGGGAGCGTGGCCAAGAGCTAAGCGTTCATGGTTGGGTGTATGGTTTAGAAAACGGGCATCTTCATGATCTAGAATCTGTAGTGACGTGCGCGAGCGAAGAAACGCAAAGCTATAAAAGAGCAGTACAACACGTACTTAATAAAGTGGGTGAGAGTAAATAAATTCATGACTAAAACGGCGGTATTAATTGGTGCTACAGGTTTGGTCGGTAATGAGTTGCTCCATAAGCTACTTAATAGCGAGCATTATACTAAAGTGGTTACGTTGAGCCGTCGGGCTTTGCCTATTTTACACGCAAAGCTAGTTAATCATGTTATTGATTTTGAAAAATTAACTCAATACGTTGAGCTGTTTAAAGGTGACGTATTGTTTTCGTGTTTGGGCACCACCCGTAAGCAAGCTGGATCGATACAAGCTCAGCGTAAAGTTGATTTTGATTATCAGTTTATAGCGGCGCAGTTAGCGGCATGTAATGGCGTTACGCATTATTGTTTAGTGTCATCAAGCGGGGCGAACACGCACAGCAATAGCCCTTATTTAAAAATGAAGGGTGAGCTTGAGCAGCATATAAAAGCACTCGCTTTTGATAAAGTCAGCATTTTTCAACCGTCTTTATTGTTAGGTGATCGTGAGCAATTTAGAGTGGCAGAAAAAATAGGCAGTATTATTTTTCCTGTTATTACACGACTTCCATTTTTAAAGCGTTACAAACCAATAACTGGCGAGCAAGTTGCGCAAAAAATGCTGAGTGTGAGTTTAGAGCAACAGACTAAGTTATTTTATTACGTACTTGATGAGCTATTTGAATTAACTTAGTAAAACGCAAAAGGCAGCCTAAGCTGCCTTTGTAATTATTCAGCGTCAGTCTCAGTGCTAAGTTGTTGCTCAAGCAATGCAACTTTAGCTTCAAGTTCGGTTAACTTTTCGCGAGTACGAATAAGTACTTGGCTTTGCACATCAAATTCTTCACGGCTCACAAAGTCCATCTCAGCAAGCTTGTTTTGTAAAACTTGCTTTGTTTTACCTTCGAGTGTGTCTGCTAGGTTTTTTACACCTTGTGGCATATTGCTAGTAATTTGCTTAGCAATTTCTTCAAGTTTTGCTGGGTTGATCATATTTGTCCCTTCGGCATTGCCTAAATGATAATAACTAATATTACCTTATACCCACGGTATTTAACACATGATCATCTTTACCTTAATTAATTAAGGCAATTGCTATGCTCGCAGTAATGGTTACGTTAAAATTGCGCGTCTTTTAAATTTCTTTGGTCGTTATGAAACTCAATCCTAAACAAGATGAAGCCGTAAAATATATTAGTGGTCCATGCTTAGTACTCGCAGGCGCAGGCTCTGGTAAAACCCGTGTTATTACGAATAAAATAGCTTATTTAGTGAAAAAATGTGAGTACAAAGCGCGAAATATAGCCGCCGTTACTTTTACCAATAAAGCAGCTAAAGAAATGCGTGAGCGAGTACTGCAAACGCTCGGTAAGCAAGACGCTAAAGGTTTATGGGTATCAACGTTTCATACACTCGGTTTAGAAATAATAAAAAAAGAGTTGAGTACATTAGGGTTTAAGCCCGGCTTTTCGTTATTTGATGATCAAGATACTAATCAGCTTCTTAGTGAGCTCACCGAAGACGAACTAAAAAAAGACAAAGACCTACTCAAACTACTTAAAATGGAAATTGGTAGTTGGAAAAATGAATTAGTACTGCCAGAGCAAGCAATACGCGAAGCGCGCGATGCGCAAAAAGCCTTGTTTGCACAGCTTTATGCTCGCTATCAAAATCAGCTACGTGCATATAACGCACTGGATTTTGATGATTTAATTATGATCCCTACTTTGTTACTCACTAATAATGCCACTTCCCGTGAGCGTTGGCAGCAACGCTTTAAATATTTGCTGGTGGATGAGTATCAAGATACCAATACAAGCCAATATCAACTTGTTAAATTGCTAGTAGGCGAGCGTGCCCGTTTTACCGTGGTAGGTGATGACGACCAATCAATTTATTCTTGGCGTGGTGCACGTCCGCAAAACTTAGTGTTATTAGGTAAAGACTACCCAGGGCTTAGGCTAATAAAGCTTGAGCAAAATTATCGAAGTGCAGGGCGAATACTAAAAGCGGCTAACATTTTAATTGCCAATAACCCTCACGATATAGAGAAAAAGCTATTTAGTGAGCTAGGTTACGGTGAACCGATAAAAGTAATAGGGTGTCGCGATGAAGAGCATGAATCTGAGCGCGTAGTTGCTGAAATAATCTCGCATAAGTTTATGAAGCGCACAAGCTATAAAGACTACGCTATTTTGTATCGTGGTAATCATCAAGCGCGTGGCTTTGAAAAATCACTAATGAGTAACCGTATCCCTTATAAAATTAGTGGCGGTATGTCGTTTTTCGCTCGCTCAGAAATTAAAGATATTATGGCGTATTTACGTTTGCTAGTTAATCAAGATGATGACAATGCTTTTTTACGTATCGTAAATACACCACGACGTGAAATAGGTACGGTTACCCTTGAAAAGCTTGGCACATTAGCTAACGAAAAACATGCGAGCTTGTTTGCTACTTGCTTTGATAACGATTTAGGCTACAGACTAAAAGGGCGTGGCTTTAATGCGCTTGCTGGATTTGCTCGTTGGGTTGTTGAGCTATCTGATAACGCGGTACGAAGCGACACGCTCGAAGCAGTTAAAGATTTAGTCCGTAATATTAACTACGAGGCGTATTTGTACGAGTCGTCCCCTAGCGCAAAAGCCGCTGAAATGCGCATGAAAAATGTATCCGAGCTATATCGCTGGATCACCGATATGTTGACCGGTGATGCCGATAACGAACCAATGACATTGGCTGAGGTTGTTAGTAAGCTAACCCTTCGCGATATGCTTGAGCGTAACGAAGAAGAAGATGAAACTGATGCAGTGCACTTATCAACACTACATGCATCAAAGGGCTTAGAGTACCCATACGTATTTATGGTGGGTATGGAAGAGGGCTTACTTCCGCATCAGGTCAGTATTGATGAGGACAACGTAGATGAAGAGCGCCGCTTAGCTTATGTTGGTATTACTCGCGCACAGCAGGAGTTAACACTTACTTATGCAAAAATTCGTCGTCAATTTGGTGAAACCTCACAAACTGAGTTAAGCCGATTTGTACAAGAGTTACCGCAGGACGATCTCGCGTTCGAAAACAAAAAGGCGCCAAATACGCAAGCAGAGCGCATGGAAAAAGGCCAAGCAAGAGTCGCTAATTTACGGGCTATGTTTAATAAAAAACCTGAGTAATTAACTACTATAAAGGGTAATTTCTTAGCTGAGCTGTGATTGCGTTGTGCTTGTTGGAGATTGCTCAGCGCAAACAAGAGAATGTTGTTTACCGACAAAAAAAGCTAAACCGTGTTTATCTAATAATGTTCTAAAGTTGAGTATTGATGGGCCCTTGGCTATTACCTTTATTGTTTTAAGTTTAGTTATTGCTAATACGCCTTGTAACTGAAAATCATAGCTTTCCTGCTGTAGAATACGCTTGCTAAATGTTGAACTTAGTAATAAATAGTCGAAGTTAACGTCGGTTAATAAATTAAGTTCACATCTATCTCTAGCAAAATTGTTTAATCCAATGGAGTAGCCAAGCTGGGGAAGTTTTTTTAGATTTTCGAGTTGTGTAGCACATGCATGGCGAATTTCTTGCTCATCAAATAATAGACAAAGCTGGCTTTGGCCAATTTGTTTGCTCAGTACTTCGGTGAATAAAGTAAATTCATGAGGCTCTAATAACAGGCAAGAGCAGGGCACAAGTGCCATACTTACATTAGCTTCAAGCGCTTGTGCATAAGCTCGTTGTAGTAGCTGTAATTCTACCTCAAGATGCTGTTCTTTGTCGGATGCAAACTTTTTCAAAATATCAAAGCTAGTAAAACCAAGTATTGGGTGTTCACCAAATGCTTCAAATAATGATTCAGATTGATGTTGCTCATCTAAGGTAATAATTTCTGAGCTTCTAAAGCTCATTGGTAATGCATCTAAATGATGCAATATATGTAATTCTTGCTGTGATACTGATTGTGACAAGAGTGGATGAAATAACTCGTAGCGATTTCGGCCCGAATTTTTTGCATAATACATAGCTGCATCAGCATCGCGAATAATTTCGTCTGTGTGTGTATAGTCGTGCTTTGAGTAGGTTATTCCTATACTCGCGCCGCTTTGAAGAGAGGTACCTTTTAAACTAAATGGTTTCTTCATTAAATCAATAATACGATTTGCAACGTCTTCCGCTTGCTGTGGCTCGGTTAAATGCGTTAATAAAATAACAAATTCATCCCCGCCTAAGCGAGCAAGTAAATCGTGCTCGCGTATGCACTGAGAAAATAGCTCTGCGACACTAATTAAAAATTGATCACCGGCATGATGTCCTAACTGGTCGTTTATATCTTTAAATTTGTCTAAATCTATAAATAACACAGCAAAATGATGTTCAGGAAAGCGTTGAAAATGTTGTAGCGTTTTTTCTAGTTGTGTTAAAAATAAACTACGATTAGGCAAACTAGTGAGAGAGTCATGATGTGCATCATGATAAAGCTGCTGTTCTATTTTTTTTCGCTCTTCCATTTGCATTTGTAAATGTAAATTAGTTTGACGTAACTCTTTCGTTTTTTCGCTCACCCGAAACTCTAGCTCTTGGTGGCTTTTTTTTATTGCTTGGTTAGCTAGTTTGGTTTGCAATACAGCTGCAATTTGATGCGATACAAAGGTGATAAGTTCGCAATCATCTTGGTTAAAAATATGTTTGTTGTAATAGGCTTGGCAAACAATTAAACCCATAACTCCTTGCGAGGTCTTTAGTGGAGCACCCAACCAACTGGTGGCCATTTGCTCTTTTTTTACTGGTTTAGCTCGTTGTACTACGCCTTTCTCTATTAATTTTTTTGCTCTGCACGGATGTATAAGTTGTGTTTCTTCGGTGCTTATAACTAGCTCACTATAGCCTTTAGCAAAGCGTCTTGGTTGCGTATTATCTTTAAATTCATCAACACAATAAGGAAAGCTGATCCAGCCAGATTCTTTATCATAAAGTGCAATATATAAATTTTCTGCATAGGTAATTGTTTTTATTATTTCATGTATTTTAACGTAAGCATCGTTAAGGTTTTTAGCTTGAGTCGCTAATTCTGAAATTTTAAATAGAATTTGTTGACGTTGAAGTGCGCGTTTTCGTTGCTCTATTTCTAGGTTTAATGCGTCATTACTCTGAGTGAGTGCACGGGTACGAATTTTAACTTCTGATTCTAATAGCTCGCGCTTTTTAACACGCTCTATTGCTGTTGCTAAGTAAAGTGACATAACCTCAAGCAATTGTATTTGCTGGTCACTGTAACCTTTTCGAGTATCGTAACTTTGTGCAGCGAGCACACCAATGATATTTCTTTCCTGATAAACAGGTACGCCAACCCAATGCTCGGCGGGGGTGCCTAATGCTTTAAATAAACCTTTTGCAGCTGCGTCTTGCATTTGCTGCTTAGTAAAACAGGTTGTTTTGCCTTGTTTAAATACATAGCCAGTCGCGCCTTCATCAAAGCTGTTTGTTTGGTTGAGTGCAACTGCAATTCCATCTTTTTCATCTGAAAAGTAAGAAAGCTCTAATGATTGTGTGTCTTGGTTCGATAAAACGACATAAAAACTTTTACTGGGCACATATTTTTGTAAAATGTCATGGATAGCGGGATATAACAGAGTTAACTCAGCAACAGTACTAGCTTGCTCTGATAGTTGGATCAGCGCATTTTGTAGGTGATGGGATTGTTTGTACTTTTCGAGTAGCACTTTAAGGCGCTTGTTTTGATACGCTAACTTACTCGATGCTGAGAGTTTATCTTCCAATGACGTTAACCGACTATTATTATTGTATAGTTATTAGCCTTATAATTTCATTTTTAGCGGCGATCGTCAAGTGGATATTACCCTAATTAAGGCGCTAAAAGCGTTAAAAAGGTATTAAAAAAGGCTTACCCATAGGTAAACCTTTTTTATTTTACAAATACTTATTTAGATGTCATAAAATCGATTGCAGCGCTTATCTCATCATCAGAACAATCCATACAAGTGCCTTTTGGCGGCATTGCATTAAAACCATTAATTGCATGCCCAAGTAAAGTGTCTTTACCTTTAGCTATGCGTGGAGCCCAATCGTCAGCTGACTTTGGCGCGCCTAGTGCACCAGTGCCATGACATGCAAAACATGCACCCTGATATACTTGCTCACCAGAACGTGGGCCTGTAGGTACTGCAGCAACAGCTGCTTTATCACCTTCAAGATACACAGCACCAACCGGCGCGAGACGTTTTTTAATTGCATCTTCAGTCATAGAGTTATCATATGGCTGTGCGTATGCGGTGGTTGCTAGCAATAATAATGCAGCAGCTGTTAATTTTTTCATTTTGCCTTGCTCACTTCGATTTGAACGTGATCAATCACGATATAGATGACGGAAATTAAACCGATTATAACTCTCTGAGCCAATTTATAAAATGCTAAGAGACGTTTTTATTAATAAAACTGACTACTTTTTGCGTTAACGCAATAAAATTTAATTATTTATTGTTTTTTGTTGAGCAATTTAATAAGCGTAATCAGTCATATTATTAACTTCTTAGATCTTAAGATCAAAATTAATTCATTGTTAATACGCTAGTAACTAGTTTTGCGATCCCCGCATCCGCATCAAGAATCGATTGTGCCAACATGTAAGCAGGAGTGGTAACTAGCTTATTTGCTTCATCGATCACTACATCATCCACTGCGCAGTTAATATGTTTGGCGCCTAATGTGCTTAGTGCTTGTGCTGTATCTACATCGTTACCAATAGTGAGTTGGGCATTATCGTAAATAAATGGGATCAAAGCGGGTGCAATACACATATACCCAGCAGGTTTTTTTGCTTTAGCAAATGCTTTACAAGTATTAAGTACGTCCTGATTGATATTTGCTTTTGTGCCCTTAATTGCAAAGTCGCATAAGTTTTTAGCCGCACCAAAACCACCAGGTACAATTAACGCATCAAATTGAGCTACATCTAGGTCAATCAGGGATTTTATGTCGCCCCGTGCAATACGAGCAGCTTCTGTTAATACATTGCGTTTATCAGGCATAACATCGCCTGTTAAGTGGTTAATGGTATGAAGTTGCTCAATATCAGGTGCAAAACATTGATAAGCCCCGCCATTTTTGGCTATGTGTAATAGCGTTAAAACTACTTCATTAATTTCACTGCCATCGTATACGCCACTTCCTGCTAATATTACAGCTACTTTTTTCATGCTTTTATATTCCTTAATTAAATTTATTAAGCTTATAGTTTGAAGTTTAACATGTACTAAATTGTCTATTTAAATTAATTTCAGTGTGAAAATTGTACGCTAGGTAAGTTGTAATGCGGTATATATCTTTTGGTGATTATAGCTAATGAAAAAAAGTATAAAGGATCGCTATGATCTTTGATCCATTATGCTAGAATACTCGTCCGGTTATTGGGTTGGATGACTATAATCGAAGTGAGTAACAGCGGATGTAGTCGTTAAAAAACCTTTTTCCACATTGGTCTAAAAGAATAAAAAAAGAACCTCGTATTATCTTTTTTAAATAAAAACATGTAGTTAAAGTATTTTCTAGGCATTGTATTATGCTTTGGAAGAATTTTTTGTGGCTGTTATCTACATACTTATCCACAGCTTGCTCAAGTTGAAATGAGACAATGATTGATAATTCACAGTCGTTTTATTTCCTACCTTATGGCATGCTTACAATCACCTTAATTTTTTGCATTTAGGATCCAAATTCACCATGGCTCAGATCCCCGAAAACCCACTTATTTTAGTTGATGGCTCGTCATATTTATTTCGTGCTTATCATTCTCCGCCGCATTTAACTAATTCTAAAGGTGAGGCTACGGGCGCTATTTACGGCGTGATCAACATGCTTAAAAGCTTGATCAGACAATATGATCCCTCACACATGGTGGTTATATTTGATGCAAAAGGCAAAACATTCCGTAACGACATGTATAGCGAGTATAAGGCAAATCGTCCGCCTATGCCGGATGACTTACGCACACAAATAGCACCAATACACAGTATTATCAAAGCGATGGGTTTTCCGCTAATTAGCATCGAAGGTGTTGAAGCCGATGATGTTATTGGCACATTTGCACGTATAGCATCAGAGCAAAAACGACATGTACTCGTCTCCACTGGTGATAAAGATATGGCGCAACTTGTAAATGAACACGTTACGCTCATAAACACGATGACCGACAGTATTTCAGATCCCCTTACTGTGGTTGAAAAGTTTGGTGTAGGTCCTGAACTTATTATTGATTACTTAGCATTAATGGGCGATAAGGTCGATAACATCCCTGGTGTTGAAGGTTGTGGGCCTAAAACGGCGGTTAAGTGGTTAGAAAAATATGGCTCGTTGCAAGGTGTAATGGATCACGCAAGTGAGATCAAGGGTAAAATAGGTGAAAAGTTAGCTGCAGCTCTCGATCATCTGCCTTTAAGCTACGAGCTTGCAACAATTAAGTGCGATGTTGAAGTCGAATCAGATCTTGATACGTTCAAACTACAAGAGCCAAATAAAGACGAATTAATTGCACTATATGGTGAGTGCGAATTCCGTCGTTGGTTAGCTGAGTTGCTAGATAACCCTAAAGATGCAGAAACACATCTAGCTGTACCTACCGAAGCCACTGAATTACCAAAAGTAGAAGATGCTCATTACGAAACTATTTTAACGCAAGCGCAATTTGATACGTTAATAGAGCAATTAAATAGTGCCGAGTTATTTGCATTTGATACAGAAACTACCAGCCTTGATTACATGAAAGCGCAATTAGTGGGTATGAGTTTTGCCGTAAAAGCGGGTGAAGCTGTGTATTTACCTCTAGCGCATGACTACCCAGGTGCGCCTGATCAACTAAGCCTTGAATTTGTAATGCAAAAGCTAGGTCCAATTTTGGCCGATGAAAACAAAGCTAAAGTAGGGCAAAACCTTAAATACGACAAAAGTGTATTAGCGAATGCAGGTTTTGCGCTAAATGGTATTAAGTTTGACACCATGCTTGAGTCATACGTATTTAATAGTGTGGGTACACGCCATGATATGGACTCGCTAGCACTTAAATATCTAGGCCATAAAAATATTAGCTTTGAAGATATTGCTGGCAAAGGTAAAAAGCAACTTACCTTCAACCAAATTGAACTTGAAAAAGCTGCGCCTTATGCTGCAGAAGATGCCGATATTACTTTGCGCCTACATGAAGTGCTTTGGCCAAAAATAGCGGCTGATGAAAAGCTAAAATCCGTATTCGAAGATATAGAAATGCCACTTGTTAGTGTGATTTCTGATATTGAACGAACCGGTGTAGCAATAGATAGCAATATGCTTGCAGCGCACAGCCAACGATTAGGCGAGCGTTTAATTGAACTTGAAAAAGAAGCATTTGAAATAGCAGGCGAACCATTTAATTTAAGCTCTCCTAAGCAACTACAAGTATTGTTGTTTGAAAAGCTTGGCCTGCCTATCATCAAAAAAACACCTAAAGGTGCACCTTCTACCGCAGAAGAAGTATTGCAAGAGCTTGCTCATGATTATCCACTACCTAAAGTAATTATAGAGCATCGTGGTTTATCAAAGCTTAAATCAACTTACACCGATAAATTACCATTAATGGTGAATGAGAAAACCCAGCGTGTACATACGTCTTATCATCAGGCAATTACTGCAACGGGGCGCTTGAGTTCAACCGATCCTAATTTACAAAATATTCCTATTCGTTCAGAAGAAGGGCGTCGAATTCGTGAAGCGTTTATAGCTGCAGATGGTTATAAAATTGTCGCTGCCGATTATAGTCAAATTGAGCTGCGCATTATGGCGCACCTTTCACAAGACAAAGGTTTATTAAATGCATTTGCTAACGGCTTAGATGTACACAGTGCAACTGCCGCTGAAGTATTTGGTGTAGAGCTTGATGATGTAACTACCGATATGCGCCGCAAGGCGAAAGCAGTAAACTTTGGCTTAATTTATGGTATGTCGGCATTTGGTTTAGCACGTCAACTAGATGTGCCACGCCATGAAGCGCAGCATTACATAGATAAATACTTTGAGCGTTTTCCAGGTGTATTAGAGTACATGGAAACAACACGCGAAAAAGCAGCTGAAAATGGCTATGTTGAAACAATATTTGGTCGCCGCCTACATTTACCAGAAATAAACGCACGTAATGGCGCGCGCAGGAAAGGAGCCGAACGTGCTGCTATAAACGCACCAATGCAAGGTACTGCCGCCGATATTATTAAAAAAGCAATGCTGAGTGTTAACCGTTGGGTACACGAACAGGCGCCAAATACGATTAAGCTACTAATGCAAGTACACGATGAATTAGTATTTGAAATTAAAACAGACTGCGCACCAGAATATACAAAACATATTTGTGAACTGATGTCGCAAGCTGCAGCGCTTGATGTGCCACTTATTGTTGAAGCCGACGAGGGTGACAACTGGGAACAAGCCCATTAATGCAATTTGAGCATTTTAATTAAAGCGCCTTTTGGCGCTTTTTTTATGTTTAAGTAAAAGGGCGAATAACAGCGATTCAATTAGCTATGTGCAAGCTTTAGTTAAAATAAGGTTAATTTAAGCAACTATTTGTATTAAATCGTTATATGTTCGTCAATTCGAGCTATTTTACAGGAATATGATTGTATTTTAATGCGTGCTTTTGTTAAAGTCCCGCCTGTCCTATCCTGTAGGACATCCTGTTGATGATGCATCTGAAAGGGTGCAACAAATTGATAGCTTCTCCCCAGTTTGCTATACCGGCCTACCAACTTGTTTGGTGGGCCGTTTTTTGTTTTACACCGGAAAATCCTATCTAAAAAATTATTTATTGCGCTATACCTATTGTATTATTCATTCGTCATTTCGAGGTGGTTTGGGTACATCGCAGGTGATACCATCAAAGTAATATTATTATTTTCATTTTATTACTAAGGAGTGCGTTATGTTTAAAGCATTAGCTATTGCAGGTTTTTCTTTATCAAGTTTAGTTATTTCTAATGTTGCTCAGGCCGATTGGCAGCTAGTGAATGATAAAAGCCAACTAAGCTTTGTTTCAATTAAAAAAGATTCGATTGCTGAAGCTCACCATTTTACTAACCTTGAAGGTATGCTTTCTGATAAAGGTGAGTTTAGCGTTAATGTTGATTTAACATCAGCCGAAACTCTAATTCCTATTCGTAATGAGCGTTTAACAGCAATATTATTTGAAGCAGCTAAATTCCCCAATGCTGTTTTAACTGCAAATTTAACTAAAGAGCTGAGTAATCTTAAAAAATCTGGTCAATATGTATTGAAAGGTATTGAAGCGGAACTTGATTTTCATGGTAATAAAAAATCATTGGCTATTGATGTACTCGTTAATAGCACGCAAAGTGGCGATTTAACCGTATCATCATTAACACCTATTATTATTAATAGTAGTGATTTTGGTGTAACTGAAGGCGTTAAACAACTGCAAAAATTAGCGGGTTTACCTTCAATTGCAACAGCAGTACCTGTTACGTTTGCAATTACACTTAAAAAACAGTGATTTCTTTAAGTGAACTTAGCAAGCAATTAAGCGAGCCAAGCAAACCTTTTGATAGTTGGCAGCCTAACCATTGTGGGGAGCTGCCAATTGTTATTAATCATGAGGGGAAATGGTTTTACGATGGCAGCGAAATAACACGCCCAGCCATGGTGAAGTTGTTTGCTTCTGTATTGTGTAAAGAAGGTGAGCAATTTTATTTAAAAACACCTGTCGAAAAAATAACAATAACGGTTGATGATGCGCCGTTTATTATTGTTGATTGGCGTTTTGAAAATACAGCGCAAGGACAGGTGTTGTGTTGTATTGATAATCTAGCTAGGCAGTGGCTGGTGAGCGCTCAGCAGCCCTTGCATATAAAAGACTACAAAGGTTCAAAGGTGCCTTATTTAAAGCTACCGTATGGGTGTAGTGCGCGAGTTTCACGCAGTGTATTTTATCAGTGGGCTGAAAAAGCCGAGTCTGATAAGCTCGGCTATTTTATTAAATCTGCCAAAGAGCAGTTTTATTTATCCTAACACCAGATCTTAAGCTTCTGGGTTAGTTTCGTCAGTGACTACTTCATCAGTAGGTGGTATAGCAATCACAGGTCCTAAAAACCATTCATCTAGCTTTTTAGCTACTTCTGGTAAACCCGTGCCTTTTAATGATGAAAATGCATGAACTGTAATATCCCCATCAAGCGTGCTTAATTCACGGCGAACTTGCAGTACTTGTGATTTACGAGGGCCTTGCTTTAGTTTGTCGGCTTTAGTTAATAGTGCTAATACTGGAATTTCACTACCAATTGCCCAATTAATTAAATCACGGTCTAAGTCTTTTAATGGATGACGAATATCCATTAAAATAACAATACCTTTTAAGCTTTGACGCTTTTGTAGGTATTCGCCTAACGACTTTTGCCATTTCTTTTTCATTTCGATTGGTACTTTAGCAAAGCCATAGCCTGGCAAATCGATAAGGCGCATATCGTCAACATCCGCTAAATCGAATGTATTGATTAGCTGGGTACGCCCAGGTGTTTTACTTGTACGTGCTAGCTTTTGATCGGTTAATGCATTTAATGCACTCGACTTACCTGCATTGGAACGACCGGCAAACGCAACTTCAATTCCCGTATCAGCAGGTAATTTAGTAATGTCGGGAGCGCTTGTTACGAAAGACGCAGTATTATATTTGATACGAGATTTGAGCACAGGCTCTCCTAAAACTTAAAAAAATAACGTTGAGTAAACCAAATTCACTCAGGGCACGTATTTTATACTATAAAGGATGTATTAAAAAGCGTATTTAAGCACCTAAAAACAGTACCTATGGTACATTTAAAACATGTTAAAGCTTAATCTAAGTCAAAACCCTGTAAATTATAAGCTTAATATGTGTAGAAAACGTGCCAGAGAATTTATTATCGTGTAGAATATATGTATTACAGCATCACGATTGTAGATGATACAGGGTCGGAAACAGAGAATTCACCATGAAAAAAATAGCACTATCTTTAACAATATTGCTTGGTGCGTTGTCAGCAAGCAACGCAACAGCATTTGATGGCGATGTAAACGCAGGTAAAGAAAAATCAGCAACGTGTGCGGCTTGTCACGGCCCAGACGGTAATGCGCCGGTTAATATTTACCCTAAAATTGCAGGTCAACATCCAGATTATATCCTTAAGCAACTGCAGGATTTAAAATTAGGTATGACGTCAGGCGGCAAAGAAGGGCGTATGGATCCAGTAATGAGCGCTATGGCTATGCCACTTAGCGAGCAAGACATGAAAGATCTAGCAGCTTATTTTTCTTCAATGAACATGACCGAAGGTGCTACACCTAAAGATGTCGTTGATGTTGGCGAAATGCTTTTTAAAGCAGGCGATGCAGAGCGTGGAATTCCATCATGTGCAGCATGTCATGGTCCACGTGGTAACGGTTCGTCACTTGCTAAGTTTCCAAAAATTTCTTTTCAGCATCCAGGATACATCAAGTCTCAACTTGAAAAATTCCGTGATGGTACTCGTCATAATGACCTAAATGGCATGATGGGCGATATTGCAAAAAAATTAACAGATAAAGACATTGAAGTACTTTCTCAGTACTTAGGTGGTTTACACTAAAGTCGTATTTATTTATTTTTAATTAATGAATAGACTACAATATGTATAAAAAAGCAGCTTAAGCTGCTTTTTTTGTGTCCGAAATTAGCGATATTACCGTTATGCTTTGTAAGACATTGACCATGCAGTGGTGTGAGAAAAGTCTTATTTTAAATATTTTTTTTTCATTAACTCATTGTAATTTAAAATAAGTTAAATTTGTTAATGTATGTAGTGTAAGAAAAAAGATATAAATTAGTTGTAACAAAATTATTAACGAGTAGATTAACCCCTGTCGCAAAAAAACAATAAAAAAACGGAAATAGCTATAAGGAAAGTAGCGCGGCACGACTACATAGCACAAGATTGGTGCTACTAAAGGAAATAATAAAAAAGAGTCAGGAAGACCGATAATAATAAAAATTCATGGAAGTTTAATAATAAAAACAAAATGGAATGCTACAAGGAACGTAAAAATAATAACAATACGGACTGATAATAATAAAAATAATAAAGACTAAAAAAGTCGAAGGGAGAAGTGTCCAGATAATGGCGCTCAGATTAGCAGGCGGTAGAGATGTTTTCTCTACCGCCTTTTTATTTGTCCTGTTACAATACCCACCGTTTAATAACTAGCAGTAAGCTAGTTTAGGCGCTATAACACAGAGAAGCCCAACCTCTGAAGCGCAAACTGAATTCTTCTGGCTATGCCAGCATTGCGATGCCCATTAATTTGCGCCTCGCTCAAAACCTCTTAAGTGAGACGATCAAGATATGAGTAGAACGAAAAAGTCACGCAAAAGCCCAGCAAATGGACCTGTACGTTTAAGCCAAGATAAGCTTAAAGAGATGCGTGCGTTAAAAGAGCAACGAGTTAAAAAAACCAAAGGCGCTAAGCCTGGTTCGCGTAATGCACCGGATGCATTAAATGGTGATAGCCAAAATTCACAATCAGGTTCTAGAGATAAGCGTATTGGTAGTAAAAAACCAGTGCCATTGGTTGCAACTGCTGTTGAACCAAAAGTAGAAATGAAACGTAACCTGAAGCCAACTATTGAGCTTAAAAAAGTTGTACAGCCAGAGTTTACACCAGAGCAAGAGCTTGAAGCGCTTGAGAACGATGTGCGTTTACTTAAATTAGTTGAGCGCCATGAAGGTGGTGAATTACTAACAGGCAAAGATGCTAAATATTTTAATAGCCGCATTGCTCGTCATCAAGTTTTATGTGAATTGTTAGGTCTTGAAGACGAAGATGAACCAGAGCTTGAAGATGACTTTAGTGATGAAGACAAGTCAAATTCTGACTTTGATCAGTATTTATCAAATGATCTAGCAAATGAATGGCTAGATGATGAAGAAGACAAGTAATTAATAAGGGTAATTAATGAGTACCGCGGTAATTTTAGCCTTACTTTTAGGCGCTGCTATTATAGCTGGCTTGGCATTTTATGCAGGTCAGTTATTGTATAAGTTAAATGCGCAAAAAAAGTTAATTGCGAAGGCGCAGACTGAGAAAAAGCAAAAGCTTGAAAAGTCTCGCTTAGAGCGAAATGCAAAACTAGCCGATAGTATTCATTTAATTGCGCGTGCAATGAATGAAGAGCAGTGTGAGTTTTCTGAAGGCTGTTTACGTATTTGGGTACTTATGTCTCAATATGGCTTTGAGAGCGAGCGTGATTTAACGGCGCTGTATCCTGGCATTCATCAAATGTACCAGGTAGTTAAAGAGATGCCGACGCACGATGCACGTAAAAAATACTCTAAAAAAGAGATTTTTAAGCTAGATAAGGCTCGCTGGCAAGCTGAAAAAACACTTAAAGATGAAGTTAAAGCGGATTGCGCTAAAATTATTATCGAGTTTAAAGCCGCTCCAGGTAGCGATAAAGTCGTTTTTAATTAAAGCTACAACTTAAATACAAAAAGCAGACCTAGGTCTGCTTTTTTTGTGCCGATGTATTTATTATCCAGAGTTCAGGCTAAATCACCCTTGAAAAGCGCGTTGCGTTAATTTGTTTTTGTAAGTGAGCATCGAAGCACATACAAATAATACGAATGAATAAGTTTCCGCGTGGTGTTACGCTAATTTTATTATCAATTATAGTGACTAGTTCATCTTTTATAAGTGGCGCCAGCGCTACTAATGCATCCTCAAAGTAGTCATTAAATATAAGCGCGTGTTTTTCACTAAAGTCTTGTATATCTAATTCAAATTGGCAAATGAGCTGTTTAATTGCATCAGCACGAATTACATCATCATGTGTTAAGTGCATTCCTTTATTAAGAGCACTACCGCTTTGTGTTTCTACGTTGTGGTAATAATGTTTTAATTCTTTTTGATTTTGTAAAATGGCGGTGCCAATTTGTGAAATTGATGACACGCCTAAACCTAATAAATCACAATTTCCATGGGTTGTATAACCTTGAAAGTTACGATGTAACTTGCCTTCATTTTGCGCAACAGCTAGTTCATTATCAGTTTTTGCAAAATGGTCCATACCAATAAATTGATAGCCTGCTTGCGTCATCTGCTCCAGCGTATTTTTAAACATGGTGAGCTTATTATGAGCACTGGGTAAATCTGCATCTTTAATCTTACGCTGTGCAGCAAAGCGCTCTGGTAAATGCGCGTAGTTAAACACTGATACTTTGTCAGGGCTTAACTCAATAAGTTGCTCTATAGTTTTCTTAAAGCTCTCTGGCGTTTGCAGAGGAAGCCCGTAAATCATATCTGCATTAATAGATTGAAACCCCAACTCGCGAGCTTGTGTAATTAATTGCTTAACGGTATCTGCATTTTGCGGGCGATTAACAGCAAGTTGCACGTCGTCGTTAAAGTCTTGAATACCAAACGAGACACGATTAAAGCCAAGCATTCTTAAATCAACAAGCATATTATCGGCAAGTGAACGTGGGTCTATTTCAATGCCGCGCTCTGTCGTGCGTGTAAAAT
Source organism: Pseudoalteromonas sp. 1_2015MBL_MicDiv (assembly GCF_002407505.1). NCBI lineage: Bacteria > Pseudomonadati > Pseudomonadota > Gammaproteobacteria > Alteromonadales > Pseudoalteromonadaceae > Pseudoalteromonas > Pseudoalteromonas sp. 1_2015MBL_MicDiv. The sequence goes on from NZ_CP012737.1 coordinate 378,357, forward strand.
TAAAGTGCTGCTCTAAAAGCTTAATTAAACGGGTCATTTGTTTTGCGGTTAAAAAGGTGGGAGTACCGCCACCTAAATGCAATTGCTCAACCGTGTAGTTTTTAAATAAATGAGCCTGAGCGATAATTTCTTTTGCTAAAAAGTCGAGATAAATATCTGCTTTAGATTGGTGGCGTGTGATTATTTTATTACAACCACAGTAGTAGCAAAGCTGGCTACAAAACGGGATATGAATATATAAAGAAAGAGAGCGACTTGTTGATGATTCTATAGCGCTTAGTAGGTCTTGTTGCTGATACCCGTCACTCAGTGATAAAGCAGTGGGATACGAGGTATAACGCGGGCCAGACACATTATATTTGTTTATTAGGGTTTGATCCCATTGTGGAAGTTTAATCATCACGCGCACCTAAGTATTTATCTAGGGGGGGATTATAAAAAAGTACTCAGTAAGTCGGTTTGATCTATAACAAAAAAGGTGCCGAAGCACCTTTTTTAATAAAATATCAATTAATGCGGTCTAATTAATACGTAACAGTATGGGCATCTTTGAGATATTGAAATAACTCTTTATAACCTTTACCCGGCTTTTCAGCTTTCGCTTCTTTTGCCGCATTACGAACTAATTGGCGCATTTGTTGGCGATCAAGAGATGGAAACTGTTCAATCGTCTCATTGATAAGGTCATCGCCTTGCTCAATTAAATCTGAACGTAGTTGCTCAATTTTTTTGACCAATACTTCAGCTTGGTTATTTTTATTAAGCATTACATCGATAATCGCTCTAATCGCGTCAATGTTTTCAACAGTACGCAACGTTTTAGCAATGTAGTTTAAGTGACGGCGGTACGCGTCGCTTTTATTGCTAATTTTATCAGCAACAACCATTGCTGCTTTTAAATCGTCATTTAATGGCAGGCGTTCGCGCTGTTTTTTACCCATTTTGGCTATTTCAGTACCTAACTGATGAAACTCTTGCGCTTCGCGCTTAAGCTCCGTTCTTGATATATATTCAATTTCTTCTTCAATTTCAGCAGGCTTGCCTTTTTTCTTTGCCATGGGGTGCTCTTAAATAAAAATAACTTTTACCATTATACATGAATATGATACTTAGGAATATTAGCTGATGTGATGCATTGAGTGTGTTAGCATTTAAATATAAGAAATGCGTGCATTATGCCTCTAAGGCTCAGGACTTAATTTATGAAAAGCCAACAAAACGATCCAATTTATTCTCAAATATCGCAAGTTAAAGATGCGGTATCAGAAGTACTCGAACATGCTAAAAAATTAGGTGCTACAGCTGCAGAAGCTGCTATGTCTAGCACGTCTGGTTTATCGGTTAGCACACGAATGGGTGAAGTAGAAACCATTGAGTTTAACCAAGATGGCGGCTTAGGCATTAGTGTATATGTTGGTAACAATAAAGGTTCGGCGTCGACGGCTGATTTAAATCCAAAAACATTGCGCACGGTAGTTGAAAAAGCGATTGATATAGCCAAATTTACATCGGATGATCCATTCAACGGCGTTGCTGATAATGAGTTACTTGAATTTAATCCTAAAGATTTAGATTTATATCATCCTTGGGATGTAAGTCCTGAGGAAGGCATTGAGCTTTGTCATGCTGCTGAGCAAGCTGCATTAAATGCGGATGAGCGTATTGTTAACTCTGATGGTGCGAGTTTTTCATCGCATCAGGGATTACGTGTTTATGGTAACAGCCACGGTTTAATTGCAGGTTTTCCGCGCACTCGTCATAGTATTAGTAATATGGTAATAGGTAAAGATGGCGAACACATGCAGCGCGACTCTGCTTATACAGTTGCTCGCGATCAGGCTGGTTTAAATGATGCTGCGGCAGTGGGTCTTGAAGCGGCAGCTGAAACCTTAGCTAAATTAAACAGCCAAAAGTTAGGCACAATGAAAGTGCCTGTTATTTTTAGAGCAGATATTGCAAATTCATTGTTTGGTCACTTGGTGTCGGCAATTGGTGGTGGCGCGCTTTATCGTAAATCAAGTTTTTTACTTGATAGCTTAGGCACTCAGGTATTTAGTCATTGTGTGAATATTGCTGAGCGCCCACATATTTTAAAAGGGTTGGCATCGTCTCCGTTTGATAGCGAAGGTGTTAAAACATTCGATAGAGAAATAATTCAAGGCGGCGAGTTACAAACTTATTTATTAGCAAGTTATGCTGCGCGTAAAATGAACATGACCCCAACAGGGCATGCGGGCGGTATACATAACTGGCTCGTTGAGCAAACTCATAACGATTTAACTGCACTATTAAAAACCATGGGTACTGGCTTATTAGTTACAGAGCTAATGGGGCAGGGCGTAAATACCGTAACGGGTGACTACTCTCGTGGTGCTGCAGGTTTTTGGGTTGAAAATGGTGAAATTCAATATCCGGTAAGTGAAATTACTATTGCTGGTAATTTAAAAGACATGTTTAAAGGTATTTCTGCCATTGGTGGTGATATAGAACGCCGTGGTGGTATTCAAACAGGCTCAGTACTAATAGAGCAAATGCAAATAGCCGGCGCGTAGTATTAATACGCAGTGTATACTTAGACTCAGAGTATTATCTCTGGGTCTAAGTGAGTTTTTACGAGGTGTAAAATGGCTAAAGATAGATATGCACCAAAACCGCTAACCGATATTATGGCGGGGTTAAATAATCGTTTATCGGCTTATGCAGGAAAAAGCCAAGCACTTGATACACAGCAAACCTTATTAAAAGATTTTTTAGGCCCTAAATTGGGTGATAAATGCCGAGTTAGTAATTACCGAGACGGCACGCTAATGATAGAAGCCGTGTCTGCGCCTATCGCGCTTAGGCTTAATTATTTAAAAATGGATATGCTTTCACACTTTAGAGCTGCTGGAATGGCAGAGCTTGGACAAATAAAAATAACTGCAAATCCTCAAGCAACTCAGCGATTAAGTACCGCGAATAAATCGGGCAGCCCTACAGTTACCAACTCTCGGAAAATGAGTGAGCAAACCGCTAATTACTTAAATGCGATAGCGGCTTCTGCCCCCCCTTCATTAAAAGAAAAACTAGAGCGTTTAGCGCTCCACGGGAAGAATAAAAGTTAGCCTTAGCCACCTACTATATTGTTATTGGTAGGGCTATTTTTGCAGCTCACCGCATTCAAAATACTTTGTTACATATTCCATTTTATTGTTGGTCTAATGAGGTTTATGATACTGCGTGGTGTGCTTTATTATTTAAAGCTCCCTTGATACCCATTCCATTAAGTAAAAGCGTACAGGCAGTGCTATTTTTACTCCTGCTATATTCAAGAATTTAATGGAGTTGGTATGTGATACCAACCTGCATAAATCTTTGATCAATTTAACGAATTAAATTGCACTATAACGTCGTTAAAAATTTTTTATTTAGAACAACTAGATACAAAAACTTTTGCCTAGTTCTAGCGTAATTTTCTTAACGTTAATTAGACCCCATACATAAGCAGATTGGTATGATTTAATTCTAACTAACAAACGGAATCATTATGAATAAAGTAACAATGGCCGCTGCGAGCATAGCGCTTGCACTTGGTCTAGTAGGTTGTGGTGAAAAACAACAAGAAGCTAAAGTAACCGATACTCCTGTAGTAACAGCACCCGCTGAAAAGCCACTAGAGCTTGGTATTGAACTAGCGAATATGGATAGTTCAGTACGCGCACAAGACGATTTTTATTATCATGTAAATGGACAGTGGTTAGCAAAAACTGAAATACCAGGTGATAAGTCTAACTACGGTTCTTTTTCGCAGCTATATGATGAGTCACAAAAAGCGATGAAAATTGCCCTTGAAAACGCAGCCGCGAATAAGGCCGCTAAAAAAGGCAGTGATGAGTATAAAATTGGCGCATTTTATAAAAGCTACATGAATCAATCTGCGCGTAATGAGCTAGGTATTACGCCATTACAACCGTCATTAGATACGATTGATAGCGTTAAATCTAAAGCTGACTTAGTGGGTTTAATGGCTAAAATTCAAAAACAAGGCGGTACTTTACCGTTTGGTTGGTTTGTAAATAACGATGCTAAAAACTCGAGCGAGTATGCATTGTATTTATCTCAGTCGGGTCTTGGTTTACCAGATCGTGATTATTACTTAAATGATGACGAAAAATTCACTAAAATTCGTGCTTCTTACGAGCAATACATCACAGATGTTTTAGCAAAATCAGGCGTTAAAAATGCAGCAGAAGCTGCCAAGAGCGTACTTGCATTTGAAAATACACTAGCTGATGCTCAGTGGAGCCGTGTGCAAAGCCGTGATGCAACTAAATCTTATAACAAGATGACAGTAGCAGACGCAAGCAAGTTGATGGGCGACCTTGATTTAGCTGCATTCTTTAAAGATGCAGGTGTGAGTGCAAGTGATATTATTGTACGTCAACCAAGCTACTTAGAAGCACTTGCTACTATTTATAAAGATACTGATTTAGCGACGTGGAAAAACTACTTAAAATTTCATTTTGTAAGTGGTTATGCAGAGCTACTTAGCGAAGATTTAGTTAACCTTAACTTTGACTTTTACAGCACAACACTTCGTGGCGTAAAAGAACAAGCACCTCTTTGGAAGCAAGCGGTTGATGCATCTAACAGTGTACTTGGTGAAATTTTAGGTAAGGTATACGTTAAAGATAACTTCCCGCCAGAAGCTAAAGCACGAATGGAAGAATTAGTTGATAACGTAATTAAAGGTTATGGCGTTGCTATTGAAAATCTTGAGTGGATGAGCCCTGAAACAAAGCTTGCAGCGAAAGAAAAGTTAGACAAATTTACGCCTAAGATTGGTTACCCAGACACGTGGAAAGATTACTCAGAGCTAGAGATTAACTCAGACGAGCTAGTAGGCAATTACATCCGTTATAGCGAATGGGCATACGCAGATATGATTGCTAAATTGGGTAAACCAGTTGATCGCTCTGAGTGGCACATGACTCCGCAAACAGTCAATGCGTATTACAACCCAGTAAACAATGAAATTGTATTTCCAGCCGCTATTTTACAACCGCCATTCTTTAATTTAGAAGCGGATGATGCTGTAAACTACGGCGCAATTGGCGCGGTAATTGGGCATGAGCTTGGTCATGGTTTTGACGACCAAGGTGCTAAATACGACGGTGACGGTAACTTACGTAACTGGTGGAGTGAGACTGACCTTAAGCAATTTGAAGAGCGTACAGCGGCTTTAGTTGCACAGTATAACGAATATAAACCATTTGAAGATGCAAGTGTTAATGGTGAGCTAACGCTTGGCGAAAACATTGGTGACTTAGGTGGGTTAACCGTTGCGCATAAAGCGTATATGCTCTCTTTAGGTGATAAAAAAGCACCCGTGATAGATGGTTACACAGGCGATCAACGTTTCTTTATGGGTTGGTCACAAATCTGGCGTCGTAACTACCGCGATGAAGAGTTACGTAATCGTTTATTAACAGACCCTCATTCACCAAGCCACTACCGTGTAATCGGTATCTTGTCGAACATGCCTGAGTTTTACGAAGCGTTTGACGTAAAAGAAGGTGATAAAATGTATATCAAACCAGAAGATCGCGTAAAAATCTGGTAATTTCATTGCTATAAATAACAAAAAACCAGTAAGTTTTTAGCTTACTGGTTTTTTTGTATCTTGAATTTGTTCATCGACTAAGCACGCGTGCATCCATTCTTCGTTACTCAGTATGTTTTTATAAAGCGCGAGTTGGTTTTGTGCTCGCTCTAAATTATGCTCTGCATGAGATACTTTAAAGTACACATCGTTATTTAAGTAATCAGTTAAAAAGCGCACACTCAACATAAGCGGCATTATTTTAGCGCCTAATAATAAGCTTTCTTGCTCTAGTATACTCATGCTGCTTTTTAATGGCGTTACATAGCCTTTAACAATGGCTGAAAATATACCTTTTCGAATAACAACGTTGTGTAAGTTTGTTGAATCCTCGGCTTCGGGGGAGCAAAATGTACGTACCATGTCACCAAAGTCATAAAGCCAAAATCCTGCCATGCAGGTGTCTAAATCAATAACTGCTTTTGCATTGTGAGTTGTATTACAAAACAGCATATTATTTATTTTTGTATCGTTATGACACACTCTAAGCGGTATTTGCTTAGCTACCTGACTAAGCTCAGTAATTAAATGCTGCTGCGTTAAGCAATATTCTATTTCGTCAGCGCAGTGCTTTACTCTATTTACAGAGTTATTTGTGATTGCGGTATTTAATTGCTCAAAGCGCATCGCTAAGTTATGAAAATCAGGGATTACAGTGTGTAGCTGTTGCGCATTAAAATCTTGTAATGCATGAGCAAATACGCCAAAGGCGTAAGCCGCTTGCTCGCTCTGCTGGGTATTTTTAACAACGTCTTCGCTGTAGCTACCGCTAATATAGTTAAGGACGCGATAATACGCATTATCAATTTTTATTAAGTGTTCGTCGTTTTGTGTAGTTATATGTTTGATTATTTCAAGAGGGTAATTATTTTGCAGTTGTTTAGCATTTAAATGCTGCTCAATCAGTTTTGCATTATTCACTAACTGAGCAGGGTTTTTAAATACCTCGGTATTAAGTTTTTGCACAATAAATTGTTTATCAATACTTGTAAGTAGCCATGTACTATTTATATGACCGCTACCAATCGCACTAACTTGAGTTAGCTCAGGGGGCAGTGTTAACAGTTCGCTTAGCTTATTTTGTATTGAGATATTCATTGTGCTCACCTATGCCCTTTTTTTATGCGTATCGGGCAACTATTTTTTCGATAATTTCAGCATTCGCTTCAGGGAAATCATAATTTTCTAATTCACTAATTGCTACCCATTCGCTAGGTTGCCCTTCAGCGCCATGTGCCTCACCGCTAAAGTTACTTACTACGTGCACATCTAATTTAACGCATTTATCGCCGTAGTCATGTTCAATCACCATCAATTGGCTAGAGCTGTGAATGGTTAGTCCAACTTCTTCAATAAGCTCGCGTTTAAGTGCAACAAACACACTTTCTCCAGCTTCGACTTTACCACCAGGAAATTCCCATAAACCGCCTTGATGTTGTTCATCTGCACGTTTACAAATGAATATAGCGTTATTTTTCTTAATAACACCAACAGCTACATGTACAATTTCTATAGTCATTACTTTAAAACTCCATAAAAAAAAGCGACGCTAGCGCCGCTTTTTAATAAGCTACTGACAATATTGGGTTATTTTAATTTACCGCAACACTGTTTGAATTTTTGACCTGATTTACAAGGACAAGGGTCATTACGACCTACTTTTGGTTCTGTACGAGCCATTACTGTCGCTGTTTCTGGCGCTTCGCCACCTACGTGCTCAGCTTCTTCATGTTGGTATTCGCGAGGAGCATTTTCACTTTTACGGTGTTGCTCTTCTACTTTTTCAACATCTTCTTCTGCGCGTACTTGTACTTTACTTAGAATGCTTACAACATCTACTTTCAAGTTTTCAAGCATTTCGGAGAACAGCTCAAACGATTCACGCTTGTACTCTTGCTTAGGATTCTTTTGCGCGTAACCACGTAAATGAATACCTTGGCGTAAATGATCCATAGCAGCCAGGTGATCTTTCCAATGCTGATCAAGGCTCTGTAGCATAATCGCTTTTTCGAATTGACGTAAAACAGAATCGCCAACTTGCTCTTCTTTTTGCTTGTATGACTGCTCAACCGCCTGCTCAATACGCTCACGAAGCTTTTCTTCGTATAGCTTATTGTCATCTGCTAACCACTGAGTAATAGGTAACTCAATTAAGAAGTCTTGTTTTAAACGCTCTTCAAGGCCAGGAATATCCCACATTTCAGCAAGGCTTTGCGGTGCAATGTACTGATCAATTGTATTGCTAAGTACGTCACCACGAATTGCAGTAATAGTTTCTGAAATATCGCCTTCTTCAAGTAGTTCGTTACGCTGAGAGTAAACAACACGACGTTGATCGTTTGCTACATCATCGTACTCAAGTAGTTGCTTACGTACATCAAAGTTACGTGCTTCTACTTTACGCTGTGCATTTTCAATCGCACGGTTAACCCATGGATGTTCAATTGCTTCACCGCGTTGCATGCCTAATTTACGCATCATGTTAGTCATACGCTCACCGGCAAATATACGCATTAGCGCATCGTCCATCGATAAGTAAAAACGGCTTGAACCAGCATCACCTTGACGACCAGAACGACCACGTAATTGGTTATCTATACGACGAGATTCGTGACGTTCAGTACCAATGATATGTAAACCACCAGCATCAATTACTGCATCATGGCGAATTTTCCAAGCGGCTTTAATTTCAGCTATTTGTTCATCAGTCGGGTTTTCAAGTTTTTCAACTTCACTGTTCCAGTTACCACCTAACACGATATCGGTACCACGACCGGCCATGTTTGTTGCAATTGTTACTGTACCTGGTAGGCCAGCGTCTGAAACGATATCTGCTTCTTGCGCATGAAATTTAGCATTAAGTACGTTGTGCTTAATTTTTTCTTTGCGTAAAAACTGCGATAGATACTCAGAGCTTTCAATTGAAATAGTACCAACTAGCACAGGTTGTCCGCGCTCTTGGCAATCTTTAATATCAATTAAAATAGCTTCGTATTTTTCTTCTTGCGTTAGGTAAACTAAATCGGCGCGATCGTCACGAACCATCGGCTTATTAGTTGGCATAACAACGGTATCAAGGCCGTAGATTGACTGAAATTCAAATGCTTCAGTATCGGCAGTACCTGTCATACCTGCTAATGTTTCGTATAAACGGAAGTAGTTTTGGAACGTAATAGAGGCAAGCGTTTGGTTTTCATTTTGAATTTTCACACCTTCTTTAGCTTCAACAGCTTGGTGTAAACCTTCTGACCAACGTCGACCTTCCATTGAACGACCCGTATGCTCATCGATAATGATTACTTCGTTTTCTTTTACAACGTAATCAACATCTTTTTGGTATAGCTTATGAGCACGAAGGGCGGCATAAACATGGCTTAGTAGCGTAATGCTTGCTGCTGAATAAAGCGAATCGCCTTCTTCAATTAAGCCGCGCTCAGTAAGTAGCTCTTCTACTTTAATTTGACCGCGTTCTGTTAAATGAACTTGCTTAGACTTTTCATCAATCGTGTAATCGCCGTCGCCTTCAATACCTTCTTCGTCTTCTTTTTCTTGAAGTTCAAGTAAAGGCACGATGGTATTTATTTCAGTGTATAGCTCAGAGCTATCCTCAGCTGGGCCTGAAATAATAAGGGGGGTACGTGCTTCATCAATTAAGATTGAATCCACTTCATCGACTACAGCATAGAATAATGGACGTTGAACTCGTTCATCAATGCTAAAAGCCATGTTGTCACGAAGATAGTCAAAACCAAATTCGTTATTTGTACCGTAAGTAATATCAGCAGTGTACGCTAACTTTTTCTGCTGTGGCATCATACCAGGTACGTTACAGCCTACAGTAAGGCCTAAAAATTCAAACAACGCACGGTTTGTTTCGGCATCACGCTTAGCAAGATAGTCATTCACGGTAATTACGTGAACGCCTTTACCGGTTAAACCATTTAAATAAGCAGGTAAAGTCGCTGTAAGTGTTTTACCTTCACCAGTACGCATTTCTGCGATGCGGCCTTCATGTAAAACCATGCCGCCTAATAGCTGTACGTCAAAATGGCGCATGCCATTAACGCGTTTTGACGCTTCACGCACCACGCCAAAGGCTTCAGGTAAAATATCGTCTAGACTTTGCCCGTTATCGTAACGTTCTCTAAACTCGGCTGTTTTAGCTTTTAAATCTTCATCAGAAAGCGCTTCAAGTTGCGTTTCTAGCGCATTAATTAGCGCGACCGTCTTTCTAAAGTTTTTAATAGTGCGGTCATTGCGACTACCAAAAAGCTTGGTAAATAAATTAGATATCATGATAAAACCGTTACAATGTATTCTTTGTCAGCCGAGTATCGGCTAACCCATTTTTAATAATTGGTAATTAATATATGCTTTTAAGTAACACTTAGAACATATTAATTAGCAATTTTGTATTAAACCGCTAAAAAGCACTGTTTATTACGTGCGCTACTATACCAGACTCTGCCAAACAACAAACTATCTCAATAAAAAGATCTGTATATAAAATCGAAAAATTTGATCTGGTTCGTAAAAATAACTTTGTATTACCCAATTACAGTAAAAATAGTAGCGAACTGTAAAGATATGGTGCTAAATAAATTAAAAACAAGGGGGGGCATTCATGCTTAAATTTAACGCATGGATATGAATTCTAAACGCGCTATTTTTGCACCTAATATATTTGATTAACCAACAACAATACTTCAAAAATGATTGATTGGTTTTTGTAAAATAATTTTTTACATCAGTGCACATACGCTTTTGATTTAGTAGAGTGGTTATAATCATATCTAGTTTTAATTTGAATTAAAGTTAGGTTTTTACACTTGTTTTCCTTATAAAATAAAGGTTTAGGTGAAAATGAAAAATAAAAGCAATAAATTGGTAGTATTAGGTGCAGGTTGGTTAGGACATGCTTTATGCGTAAGTGCGCAAAAAGCTGATTGGCAAGTACAAGGAACGCATAGAACAGATATACACGAGTTTGATTTTGAACGTCAGTTTGCACTTGAAGATGGACAACTAACACATCAAATTGATTTACAAGATGCTTATTGGGTATGTGCTATTCCACCACGTAGCAGGCACAGTAAAAGTAATTATCCTGAAACACTCACCGCAGCGCTTAAGCTTTCAAAGGAGTTAAACGCAAAGGGCTTTTTATTGTGCTCATCAACCGGGGTATACGATCAAGAGCCTGGTGTGTATAGCGAAAGTAGCGATATTTCATGCACAAACGAGCGCCAAATAAAGCTCTATGAAGCTGAAGAGCAAGTGCTTGAACAAGATGGCAAAGTACTTCGTTTAGCTGGCTTGCTAGGGCCTAATAGAGAGCCGGGGCGTTTTGTGGCAGGCAAAGAGCTCAATACATCAAGTGAGCAAGTAGTAAATATGGTGCATCAACAAGATGTAATTAATGCTATTTTTGCGGTGATAGAGCACTGGCAAGTAGGGCAAAATATTTATAATGTGGTTAATCCTGCGCACCCCACAAAAGCTGAATATTACGCGATGAAGTGTCAGCAACATGGTGGTGAAATGCCAACGTTTACAGGAACTGATTCGGCTGAGCGCAAAGTATTAGGCTCAGCCATTGAAGCCTTAGGGTTTAGCTATCAGCACGGTATTTAATATGCTGAAGGCAGGGGACTGCTCTCTATGAAGTCGCATAGCTTACCTTCACTTAGTAATGTATTAGCAGCTTCGATATCGGGAGCAAAGTAGCGGTCTTTATCATAATAACTCACATGTTCGCGTAACAACGCTTTAGCGCTTTGCACTTTATTTGATGGTTCAAGCGGCTTTCTAAATTCTAGCCCTTGAACCGATGCTAACCATTCTATTGCCAAAACACCTTGGGTATTATTGGCCATTTCATCTAAGCGCCTTGCTGCAAAGGTTGCCATAGAAACATGATCTTCTTGATTTGCAGATGTAGGCAAGCTATCGACCGAAGCCGGATGCGCTAATGATTTGTTTTCTGACGCAAGCGCTGCGGCGGTAACTTGGGCAATCATAAATCCTGAATTTACACCGCCGTTTTCAACTAAAAATGGCGGTAATTTGGATAGATTTGAATCGATAAGTAATGCAATTCGCCTTTCTGCTAATGCGCCAATTTCGGCAATTGCGATAGCTAAGTTATCGGCGGCCATTGCAACGGGTTCTGCATGAAAGTTACCGCCCGATATAATGTCGCCTACATCGGCAAAAACTAGGGGATTGTCGGTTACACCGTTTGACTCGCATAGCAACACTTCTGCGGCTTGGCGTATCTGAGTTAGGCAAGCACCTAGCACTTGAGGTTGGCAGCGAAGGCAGTATGGATCTTGTACTTTTTCACAATTGACGTGGGAATCACTAATTTGAGAGTGCGTATCGAGTAGGTCTCTAAATACTTGAGCGGTGTCTATTTGTCCGCGCTGACCACGAATATCATGAATACGTGCATCAAATGGCGCGCGACTGCCCATTGCAGCTTCTATGCTTATTGAGCCGATAACGCAGCTTTGTGCATATAAGTTCTCGCTTCTAAATAGCCCCTGAAGTGCAAACGCAGTCGACGCTTGTGTACCATTTAATAATGCTAAGCCTTCTTTGGCTGCAAGTGTTATGGGTTCAAGTCCCGCTATTTTTAACCCTTGTGCTGCGCTAATTATTTCTCCTTTATGTCGCATTTGACCTTCAGCTAATAAAGGTAGGCACATATGCGCAAGAGGGGCTAAATCTCCCGATGCCCCCACGGATCCTTTTTTAGGCACGCATGGATATACTTCGCTACTAAGCAGCTGCATAAAAAATTGGATTACTTGCAGGCGAATACCCGAGTAGCCGCGCGAAAGCGAATTTACTTTTAAGATGATCATTAACCTTACTGTACTGTCATCCATGTATTCGCCAATACCTGCAGCGTGTGAAAGTACAATGGAACGCTGTAATAATTCAAGTTCGTCGTCGGCAATTTTGGTATTGGCTAATAATCCAAAGCCGGTGTTAATTCCGTATACAGTGCGGTGTTCATTAATAACGTTTTGAACGGTTTGCGCGCTTGCTGCTATTTGCGACTCGGCATGTTTTGCAAGGCTTAACTTTACCGCTGAATTATTAATTTTTCTTAGTGTGTTTAAATCAAGTGATCCGGGTGTGAGAGTAAGTTCGAACATGATCATTCCTCGTTTAACATAGGTAGGTCTAAATTTTGTTCTTTAGCGCAGTTTTTTGCTATGTCGTATCCGGCATCAGCATGGCGCATTACACCTGTTGCAGGGTCATTCCACAGTACGCGAGCAATACGCTCTTTAGCTTCATCAGTACCATCGGCAACAATAACTACACCAGAGTGCTGACTAAATCCCATGCCTACACCGCCACCATGATGAAGTGACACCCAAGTAGCGCCACTTGCGGTATTAAGCAGTGCGTTGAGTAATGGCCAATCCGACACTGCATCTGAGCCATCTTTCATGCTCTCTGTTTCGCGGTTAGGGCTGGCAACTGAGCCAGAGTCGAGGTGATCGCGACCAATAACTATAGGGGCTTTAAGTTCGCCATTTCTAACCATTTCATTAAAGGCCAATGCAAGGCGTGCTCTATCTTTTAGCCCAACCCAGCAAATACGTGCAGGTAGACCTTGGAATTGTATGCGTTCCCGCGCCATATCAAGCCAGTTATGCAAATGTGCATCATTAGGAATAAGCTCTTTTACTTTAGCGTCGGTTTTATATATATCTTCAGGGTCGCCCGATAATGCTACCCATCTAAATGGTCCAATACCTTCACAAAATAAAGGGCGAATATAGGCAGGTACAAATCCAGGAAAATCAAATGCGTTGGTAACACCCTCATCAAACGCCATTTGACGAATATTATTACCGTAATCAGTAGTGGCGGCACCGGCTTTTTGTAGTGCCAGCATAGCTTTAACTTGGACTGCCATTGATTGTTTAGCAGCTTTTACTACGGCTTTTGGATCTTGCTCACGCATTTTTGCAGCGTGCTCCATTGTCCAGTTTTGTGGTAAGTAACCATTCAATGGGTCGTGAGCAGATGTTTGATCTGTGACTACATCAGGGGTAATGCCTGTTTTAACCAGTGTACTAAAAATATCGGCAGCGTTACCTAGTAAACCCACTGAGAGGGCTTTACCTTTAACACATGCATCGGTTATTAATTGCAGTGCGTGTTCAAGACTTGTTGCTTTTACATCAACGTAGCCTGTTTTTATACGAAAATCGATACGGCTTTCATCACATTCAACAACCAGTGCACTAAAGCCAGCCATTGTAGCTGCAAGTGGTTGCGCACCGCCCATACCACCAAGACCACCTGTTAATACCCACTTACCACTAGCGCTACCTGCAAAGTGTTGCTTTGCCATAGCTACAAAGGTCTCGTAAGTTCCTTGTACTATGCCTTGCGAGCCAATATAAATCCAAGAACCCGCCGTCATTTGCCCGTACATCATCAAGCCTTTTTTATCGAGCTCATTAAAGTGCTCCCAATTTGCCCAGTGTGGAACAAGATTTGAGTTAGCAATAAGCACGCGAGGGGCATTACTGTGGGTTTTAAATACACCAACGGGTTTTCCTGATTGTACAAGCAGGGTTTCGTCGCTTTCGAGTCTATCGAGGGTTTCTATAATTTTGTCATAACTTGGCCAATCACGAGCCGCTCGGCCAATACCACCATATACAACAAGTGCATGAGGATGTTCTGCTACTTCAGGGTCTAAATTATTCATTAGCATGCGCTTAGCTGCTTCAGTTTGCCAGCTTTTAGCACTTATTTTATCGCCATGAGGTGCACGTATTACGCGACTTGTGTCGAGTCGGTTGTTCATGTTTTTCTCCTGTTGTATATACAAGGTGATTTGTTATAAAAAAAGCGCAGTAAGCGCTATTGTTTGTTATTTTTTAAATGTTAAGTGACCACCTAAGCGATATTTACTGCCTGGTGATACAAGGCGCGCAAAGCTTACAATGCCGTTAATAGACCATGTGCGTCGAATAACTTGTAAGCATGGCTCTTCGTTATATAAGTTTAACCATTGGCACATTTCGCTGTTTGGCATAATAGCCTCTACGGTATGCCTTGCTTGGGTAAGTGGGGCAACACTAGATAGATATTCATGAGGTGTAAGCATGCTAAAGTCTTGTTGTAAGTAGCCAGTCGCAAGGGCAGGATTTACAAAACGCTCTTCTAGCTGCAAAGGGCTGTCGTTTTCGTTATGCACAAGTACACTTCGATATACAACACTGTCAACCTCAACACCAAGTGCAATGGCAATAGGTGCGATTGCATTTATTGATTCGAGTATGAGTACGCTACAGGTGTAGTTGCCGTTACGCTCTTTTACTTCATCAGCAATATTTTTTATTTCAAGTAACGATGACTGCGATTTAAATGTAGCTACAAATGTACCTAACCCTTGGCTGCGGGTTAAAATACCTGCCTCGGTTAATTCGCTTAGTGCTCTGCGGGCTGTCATCCTGCTTACACTAAATTGACTACTTAGTTCGTTTTCAGAGGGAACACGTTGGTTTTCTTGCCACGTACCGCTGCGAATTTTATCAACAATGAATTGTTTTATTTGCGCAAATTTAGGTGTCGTCATTAAATTTATGGTTACATTAAAAATAAACTATATAATAAGATGACACAATTATCTTGTATATACAAGATGGGTTGTTAGACTATATTTTCATTATTCACGGTGTGAAAAGGGCTGCAATATGCAAAGTACAACACAAAATTATGAGTTAGAAGAAATCGACTTACTTTTAACTGATGCCAATATTGCCACTATGGATAGCAATATAAATGCCCCTTATGGCGCAATTAGAAATGCTGCTATAGCCATTAAAAATGGTAAAATTGCGTGGATTGGAGAGCAATCAATATTGCCTAGTTTTGATGTGTTTGCAACGCCGACATTGAGTGTAAAAGGACAATGGTTAACGCCGGGCCTAATAGACTGTCATACGCACTTAGTATTTGCAGGTTCAAGATCGCAAGAGTTTGAACAGCGCTTGCAGGGTGTAAGTTATGAGCAAATCGCAGCACAAGGCGGTGGCATAGCAAGTACGGTTAAAGCCACAAGAGCAGCCGATCGTGAACAGCTATTTGTTGATGCAAAAGATCGCTTAAATACGTTGTCAAAAGAAGGTGTAACCACCGTTGAAATAAAGTCGGGTTATGGACTAGATACTGAAAACGAGATAAAAATATTAGAAGTCGCTCGTTTATTAGGTGAACATCACCCTATTGATATTAAAACTACTTTTTTAGGGGCGCATGCTCTACCGCCTGAATACAAAGGCCGTGCTGATGAATATATTGATTTGGTATGTACTGACATGCTTGATCAGGTAGTGGCTAATAATCTTGCTGATGCAGTCGATGTATTTTGTGAAAATGTAGGCTTTAATTATTCGCAAACCAAACGCGTTTTCCAGGCAGCTAAAAAGCATAACCTCCCAGTAAAATGCCATGCTGAACAGTTATCTAATCAACATGGTGCTGAGCTGGTGGCGCAGTTTAATGGCCTTTCGGCGGATCATATAGAGCATCTTGACGAAGAGGGTGTAAAAGCTATGGCAGACGCTGGGACGGTAGCGGTGTTATTGCCAGGCGCATTTTATTTTTTAAGAGAAACTAAATTCCCACCTATTGAATTACTTAATCAATATAAAGTACCGATAGCTATTGCGAGTGATTTTAACCCAGGTACATCTCCCCTATGTTCAGTGCACTTGATGATGAACATGGCGTGCACATTATTTAGATTAACACCTGAGCAAGCATTAGTTGGTGTTACTCGAAATGCAGCTAAGGCTCTAGGGTTAGATGAGCGTGGTGTTTTAAAGGTTGGCGCAAGAGCTGACATTGCGCATTGGCAAATAAATCATCCGTCACAATTAAGTTACCAATTTGGCGTAAATAGACTGTTAAACTTATGGATTTTGGGTAAACTTAGTTAGTATTAATTTCGTCCATAATAAACATGCTTTTATTGAATTTTTTAGCGAGTACAAGTGGTGCTAATTTGAGTTTTTTAACCGACAGTAACTTCCCGATATTTTTTAGTGGTGCCTTGTTAATGGCGATGATCGCGTCCTTATTTACTATAAAAAATAGCGGTATGAAGTTTAGCTACCTATGCATTGCTGCTGTTGGTTTAGCAATTTTAAGTCTGGGTAATGCTTGGTTAGCTATTTTACTTGCCTTTGGGTTTTGTTTTCATTTGTGGCAGGCGTTTGAGCGTAGTAATTGGACTCTGATCATCATCAGCTCGTTTGCTAGTTTGTTATTTGTTGTACTTTTTTCTGCACATTTATTATTAGCAATCCCTTTATTTTGGATTGTTATCGCTATTTTATTCTTAGCTGTTGCCGGTTTTATCAGTGAAGATGAATTGGCTGAGGAAGTGATTGTCGAAGATAAAGCGCAAGAAATATTTATTGAAAATTCACCACTTTCTAGCTTTGCAGACAGAAAAAAGTTACGAGAAGGCTATTATGCCTGGTGTGATGATACACCCATAAAGGCAGCACTAGTCATTATTCGCCTAGAGGGCTTTGAACAAGTTAACCAGCAAATAGGGCGAGATTTCGGTGACTTATTACTGACTCAATCAGCAAATAGAATAAAAAAACTATTAGAAAACGATGAGATTGTTGATTTAGGGTCGCAAGAAAAACTGGCGCATTTAGGTGGACTTAACTTTGCCTTTATTTGTAGTTTGGCGACTCAAAATCATCTTCATGAGCACGTTATAGAGCACATTCTTGGTGCAACATTAAAACCTTTTAACGTTGCAAACTGTACCGTAGAGGTTAACGCACGAGCAAGTTATGTGGATTGCGGGGCACAAGAAAATAATTTTGATGATTTAATATCCTACGCATATTTAGCGCTTGATAGTCACCCTCAACGAAAGGTGGTCCCGTATCATCAGCAAATGATGGTAGAGCAACTTGAGCAACAAGCACGCTTAAAAGAGTTAGCTAATATCGACTTTTCAAGTGAACTAGAGCTCTATTTTCAACCAATTATTCGTAATGATGATGGAAAAATAGAATTTTTAGAACTGTTGTTACGTTGGCAGCATCCAAAGCAAGGTATTTTATCTGCAAATAGATTTATTGATGATATTAGAATTGCAGGATTGGCTTATCCATTAGCTACTTTTGTGATAGAGCGTGCGGCAGAACTCGCAATGGCATTGCGTATAGAAGGGATAGCAATACCGCTTAGTATTAATGTATTTGGTCCTGAAATGCTTAACGAAGAGTTTGTTGAGTTTGTTGACCGCATCACAAGTGAACATCAACTAGAGGCTGGGGATTTAATTGTTGAATGCCCGTTACACATTTTTACCAATTTAGATAATAAAGGTAGGGCGATGATTGCTAGGCTCAATAACATTGGATTAAAAGTCTGTGTTGATGGGCTCG
Source organism: Pseudoalteromonas sp. 1_2015MBL_MicDiv (assembly GCF_002407505.1). Taxonomy (NCBI): domain Bacteria; kingdom Pseudomonadati; phylum Pseudomonadota; class Gammaproteobacteria; order Alteromonadales; family Pseudoalteromonadaceae; genus Pseudoalteromonas; species Pseudoalteromonas sp. 1_2015MBL_MicDiv. The sequence goes on from NZ_CP012737.1 coordinate 396,456, forward strand.
GCGATAATCCAGTACTACTGTCTAAATTACCCAATTTAGCTGTTGAGTATATTAAAGTTGCACCGTCGTTAACTGCTGATTTTAGCAATCAAAATAATATACGCAGTTTAATTAGTGGCATGGTTGAAATGCATAACCAGCAAAAGACTAAAGTTATTTTTGAGGGCGTAGAAACGTTTGAGCAACTGAGATTTGTTAAAAGTTTAAATGCTTATGCTGCACAAGGTTATTACTTTGGTCATCCATTGAGTAGTATTAGTTTAATGAGCTGGCTAAAGCAGTGGCAGTTAACACAAGGGGAATATATTCCTCCTACTTCACGGTAAATAGCAATATTAATTTTATTTCAATAAAAGTAAGGCGTTTACTAAAGACCTTCTTTAGCTTGTAAATAGGTATTCACTAGCGCGCTAATTACTTGCCCACAGTGTTGCATGCCATTCTCAACGTCATTTGGATGCTGATTTGGTGCAGCTTCACATAAATGTAAATACTGAGACTGACGGTTTTTAGCGGCTAAATGCACAAAGTGCTCACTGTCGTCCACGTTAAATCCACTGCACGTATAGGCACTTACTGGCATGTAAGAAATGCTGTCTAAATCTACTTCAACTCCAAGTGGTAAGTTATCAAAGCTATTTAGTGCATTATTAACGGCTTGAGTGAGTGTAATATCCCGTCTCACTTTTATCGATTGGTAGCTATTAAATTTAAAATTAGCGTTAGCCATAGCTTCAAGAATAGCTTGATTGTTTTTCAGTTCGTGCAAACCAATCACGTGATAATTATTTAAGAGTTGTTCGTTGTACGCATACCGGAAACCGTTGCCACTGTGACGGCCTTCACAGTCTCTAAAGTCGGCATGAGGATCAAAATTTATGGCATTAACCGGTGTATTTTTATATTTACTTAAAGCACGAATAATACCTAAACAGTTATTATGCCCCCCGCCAATAATAATTGGCTCAAGACCTGCTTTAAATACAAGGGATAATACATTTTCTACTCGTTCATCGAGTTGCTGACATAAATTTCGTAATTGATTTAACTGTTTAGGCTGTTGATTATCAAGCTGCTTACTTTTTGCCATTAGATCATCAACATTGACTTCACCTAATAAAAGTACTTTTTGTGTAGCAATAAATTGATTATGAGGTTGGTTTAAAAAACGCTTTAAAAAAGCCGGCCACGCTTCGTCTGCACCGCCATTTCCTAGGTTTGCTTTGGGGCCAATATCTTCGCAAATACCGAGTAATACATAGCGAATACCAAACTGTGCTGCATCAATAAGTGCTTGTTGCACATTAACTTGAGTATCGAGCAAGGCCATCGCTTGCCAAGCTTTTTTTTCGTTTGCGCGGATAGAGCAAATCGCTTTAACCGCGCTTTCATCATATACCTTTAAATGCTTGGTCACGTTATGCTTCTACGATTTCCAATTCTAGTTCTTCAGCAGATAAAACAATGCCAGTACTGTCAGCATAAATAAAGTCGTCATCAAAAAATGATACACCAGCAAAGTTAACACCTATAGCGTCTTCGCCAGCACCTTCGCTGTCGGCAGCAACCGGTATTGAGGCAATTGCTTGAATACCTAAATCAAGTTCTTCAAGCTCATCGACATGACGTACTGCGCCGTATACAACAATGCCATTCCAGTTGTTTTCGAGTGCAAGTTCGGCTATTTCGATGTCGATAAGCGCACGACGAGTTGAACCACCGCCATCAATAAGAAGCACTAAGCCAGTACCATCTTGAGAAAGTAATTCGCGGATCAGTTCATTATTTTCAAAACATTTAACCGTTTTAATGCGACCACCAAAACTGTGGCGACCACCAAAGTTGATGAACATTGGTTCTAGCACGTCAACCACATCAGCAAAGTGGTCGCATAAATCAGAAGTGCTGTAATCCATTATTTTATCCTCAAAAGGTACATTAATTTATACCTCAGTATACCCTCCTCATAAGCAATAACAACGACTTAATCGCAGTAAATTTAGGCAAAATAAGAAGAGAATCAATAAAAGCAATAATAGTGTCTTAAAAGCGTCACGCAATTGTTATTTACAACACCTAAGCTAAAACAGTGTTCATATATTATGCAGCTAGGAGTAAGTGATGGATGGTAATAATATGCTTAAAAAAGTAGCTCAAATAGATGAGCAATTATTTTTAACTCTGTTTAATTGTAAATCGCCTTCATGGCTGAAAGTAATTGCATTTGGACTATCAAAAAGTGGTGATGGTGGCCTTTATCTACTCATATGTGGGGCTGTATGGTGGTTAAGTGACAATGAACCATATCAGTTATTACCAGTAACTTTGCTACTCGGATTTGCGATAGAAAGACCTATCTACTTTTTAGCTAAAAATCGTTTTGCTCGGGTTCGGCCGTGCGATTGTTTAGTTACAAACGCTTACATAGTACCTAGTGATAAATTTAGTTTACCTTCAGGACACAGTGCAGCCGCATTTTTAGTCGCGATGATCTTAAGCCATTTTTTTCCTGAATATACTTGGCTACTATTTGGCTGGGCCTCGGGAGTGGCAATTTCTCGAGTTGTACTCGGGGTTCATTTTCCCGCGGATATTATTCTAGGTGCTGTGGTTGGTAGTTCATGTGCGATATTTTCTTTAGCATTAGTGGTGCCTGAATGAAAATATTATATGGTATTCAAGGTACTGGGAATGGTCATGTTACTCGCGCCCGGGTCATGGCAAGTGGTTTTAAGGAATTAGGAATTGATGTTGATTATATTTTTTCAGGACGTGCTAAAAAAGACTACTTTGATATGCAAGAGTTTGGGCAGTATAAAAGTTTTCGGGGGTTATCTTTTGATACAGAAAATGGTCAAGTAAAAAGCTATCGAACAGTTAGCAACGCACGCCCTTGTAAATTGCTTGCAGATATAAAGTCGCTCGATGTAAAACAGTATGATTTTGTACTCAATGACTTTGAGCCAGTTTCTGCATGGGCTGCAAAAAGGGCTGGAATTCCGGTTGTTGGAATTAGCCATCAGGCCGCATTTTTGTCCAGTAGTGTGCCTATGTTTAGTCGCGGGATTTTACGTAAGTCACTTATTAAATACTACGCACCAGCCAATACGTATTTAGGTGTTCATTGGCAGCCTTTCGCGCATAATATTATTCCCCCTTTTATCGCTAATCATCAACATGGCAATCCAGTGGCGGTTATGAATAAAGTATTGGTGTATTTACCTTTCGAAAATTTAGACAGCATTATAGATTATTTAAAAGACTTCCCCGAAAAAGAGTTTTATTGTTATCACCCGCACGCCTGTAATCAATCTATTGGACATATACATTTGCGTTCCCCTTCACGCACTGGCTTTTTAAATGATTTAGCAAATACAAGTGGCGTAATAGGAAACGCAGGGTTTGAGCTTGCTAGTGAGGCATTAAAATTAGGAAAAAAATTATTATTAAAACCTTTAGACGGGCAGTTTGAGCAAGGCGCTAATGCACAAACGCTACTTGCAATGGGTATGGCACATGTAATGAGTTATTTAAATCCCCAAGCGCTTGATGATTGGAATACTGCGCCACAAAATAAACAGATTAATTACCCCAGTGATCCCGCACCTTTAATTTTTTGGCTGCTTAAAAAACAATGGAATAATACACACTCATTACATAAAGGTTTATGGGGAAGTGTGAATTTATAATGATGAAAACTAAAATTAACAACACTAAATAACTATATAAAATAAAAATCTATTAATTTAATTAGTTGCTTTGACTCAATAAGCTATAATATTAAAGCATATTTAATAAAGGCGTTTGCGATGATTTTTTTACAAAACTTAACTATTAAACGACGTTTGCAATTAAACGCAGTTGTTGTTGGTTTAGCTATGGTGATTCTTTTATGTGTGATCATTTTTGAATCACGTACAACCTTAAACTTAAATAAGACTATTCAATTAGCAGAAGAACTTAATGTACATGCACTAGCACTGCGTAAACATGAGAAAAATTTTCTATTTTATAAGCACGAAGAAGCGTTAACTGAATTTGAAACTGATTTTAAGCAGTTAAGTAGTAAAATTACAAAATTAAAGCAATCAATGAGCCAACAAGATATTTCTGCTGCTCAGGTTGAGCATTTTGAGCAACTAATTAATAGTTATAACAATGATTTTAATACTGTTGTTAAATTACAAAAAGAGATTGGGCTGAATCCTAAAGATGGCTTATATGGTAAGCTCAGAGCTGCTGTGCATGAAGTCGAAGTACTGCTGAAAGAGCAGCAAGACTACAAGCTTTTATCATCTATGTTGCAACTTAGGCGCTCAGAAAAAGATTTTATGCTGAGATTTGATATTAAATACTTAGAGCGATTTAATGAAGGCATAAATACGTTTAAGCAACAGATAGCATCGACTGATCTGCTAAGCAGCTACAAAGAAAAAATAACCCCTTTGATTGATATGTATCAAAATGAGTTTGAAACACTTGTACAAGCGCAAACAGCATTAGGCTTAGACCTTAATTCTGGTGCGTTAGGTGTGATGCGAGAAAGCGTCAATAAAAGCGATGTAATTGTTACTCAAATTGTTAAAGAAACAAAACTACAAGTTGAAAAGAGTGTAGAACAAGCACAATTTTTAGCCATTTTGGTTTTTGTAATTGCAGGTGTGATTGTTCTAGCGCTTGTTTACTTTACCAGTCACTCAATCATTGTACCTATAGAGCGTGTTTATCACACCATTAACGACATTCGTCGTAATAATGATTTAAGTGTGATGATAGAGCAAACAGGTAAAGATGAAATTACCACCATGACAATCGATTTTAATAGCCTCATTGGTGACTTTAGAAACTTAATAAATGAAGTCAACACGGCTTTAAATACGCTTAATGTAGCCACTGAGCATTTATCAGAAAGCACTGCAGCAACAAGTTCAGGTATGCAAGAGCAACTTCATGAAGCAGATATGGTAGCAACCGCGGCAACTGAAATGCAGGCGACTATTCAAGATATTTCTCATAATACCGAAGCAGCAGCCAAAAAAGCGGAATCGACCAACTTAAGTGCACAGCAAGGGCGTAATGAAGTGGATTCAACGGTTAAGCATATTAGAGACCTATCTGAATCCCTTGGGAATGCATCGAGTGTGGTATCACAGCTCGAAAAAGATGGGGAGACAATTGGTTCTGTGCTTGATGTGATCCGTGGTATTGCTGAGCAAACAAATTTACTCGCACTTAATGCTGCAATTGAAGCTGCTCGAGCTGGTGAGTATGGTCGTGGTTTTGCCGTAGTAGCAGATGAAGTCCGTTCACTTGCACAACGTACACAAGAGTCTACTAGCGAGATTGAAGGGATTATTAATACATTACAACAGCGCACTCAAGAAGTTGTGAGTATTATGCATCAGTGTCGTTCACAAGGCGATGAAAGTGCCTCGCAAGCGATTAAGGCCGGAGAATTATTAGGTGCAATTACGGAAGATGTACAAACTATAATGGAAATGAGTACTCAAATAGCCGTCGCAATTGACGAGCAAAGCCAAGTGGCGTCAGAGGTTAATAAAAATGTAGTGCGTATTCGTGATATTGCTCAAGATGCATCAGGGCATGCCGCGAACAATGCACAAACAAGTGAAGAAGTATCTGAGCAGGCTCGTGTGTTATTTAGCGCGATTGATAAGTTTAAGGTATAAATAAAGCTTGTAAAAAATAACCAATAAAGTTTAAGGAATAAACTTTATTGGTACACTGTCTTTACTTTGCTTGAGCTCAATTACACGCTCTAAATATTCAGCCCACAATGTATCGTGCTGCTCTTGCAGTTTTACAAAATAGTGCCAGCTAAATAACCCGCTATTATGGCCATCATCAAAATCTAAGCGCAAGGCATAGTGTCCAACAGGTGCAATACTTTTTATTCCTACATCTTGCTTATTAAGTACTAGCTTCATTGGACCAGAGCCATGGCCTTGCACTTCAGCAGAAGGGGAGTGAACACGTAAAAATTCACAGCTAAAGACGGCTTGGCTGTCATCATCAAAGTAAACATCTAGATTTTTACTCACACTGTGGTAATGCACTTTTGTTACGTGTTTCATTTAATATATCCCATTAAAAAGCCTCCAATATGGAGGCTTTTAGTATAACGTTTATATTCGTTTTATAGAATAAAGCGGCTTAAGTCTTCATCTTCAACAAGTGCACCTAAGTGTTTTTCAACATAAGCGGCATCGATTACTAAAGACGAACCTGCTTTTTCAGAAGCATCGTATGAAATCTCTTCCATCAATCTTTCCATTACAGTATGAAGACGACGAGCACCGATGTTTTCGGTTTTTTCGTTAACTTGCCAAGCGGCTTTAGCAATACGCTCAATTGCATCATCACTAAACTCAATTGATACCTGTTCAGTTTTAAGTAGCTCGCGTTGTTGCTCAGTAAGCGATGCATGAGGCTCTGTAAGGATGCGTTTAAAGTCATCTGCAGTGAGTGCTTCAAGTTCTACTCGAATCGGTAAGCGACCTTGTAGCTCTGGGATCATATCTGATGGCTTTGCCATCTGAAACGCACCAGAGGCAATAAACAACATATGGTCAGTTTTAACCATGCCGTGTTTAGTGTTTACTGTTGAGCCTTCAATTAGCGGTAGCAAGTCGCGCTGAACACCTTCTCGGCTCACATCAGGGCCTGAAGAATCGCCGCGCTTACAAATTTTGTCTATTTCATCAATAAACACAATACCGTTTTGCTCTACTGCAAAAATAGCTTGTTCTTTTAGCTCTTCAGGATTTACTAATTTAGCGGCTTCTTCTTCCGTTAATAGTTTGAAGGCTTCTTTGATTTTTAGTTTACGTTTAGTACGCTTATCATCGCCGCCCATGTTTTGAAACATGCTTTGTAGCTGGTTGGTCATATCTTCCATACCAGGAGGCGCCATAATTTCTACGTTTGGTTGTGCTTGTGCTAAATCGATTTCAATTTCTTTATCATCTAACTGACCTTCACGTAGCTTTTTACGGAATGTTTGGCGTGTTGATGAATTATCGTCGCGTTGGCTTTCGCCAAATTGGTCTTTTGCAGGAGGTAAAAGGGCATCTAAAATGCGCTCTTCTGCTGCTTCTTCGGCGCGATGTTTAAACTTTTTAGTCTGCTGTTCGCGAGTCATTTTAATTGATACATCGACTAAATCGCGGATGATTGTCTCAACTTCTTTACCAACATAGCCAACTTCAGTGAACTTAGTCGCTTCTACTTTAATGAATGGCGCATTCGCTAATTTTGCTAAACGGCGTGCAATTTCTGTTTTACCTACGCCGGTTGGACCAATCATTAAAATATTTTTTGGTGTTACTTCGCTGCGTAAATCTTCATTTAATTGCATACGACGCCAGCGATTACGAAGCGCGATAGCCACTGCTTTTTTAGCTTTAGCCTGACCTATAATATGCTGATCTAGCTCGTGAACAATTTCTCTTGGGGTCATATCAGACATAATAGTTCCTATTATAATTCTTCGATTGTTTGGAAGTTATTAGTAAATACGCAGATGTTGCCTGCAATAGTTAAACTTTTTTCTACTATTTCACGAGCGCTTAAGTCGGTATTTTCTAATAAGGCTGTTGCTGCTGATTGGGCAAAGTTACCACCACTGCCAATTGCAATTAGGTCATTTTCTGGCTGAACCACATCACCGTTACCGGTAATAATTAAAGAGGCTGTTTCGTCTGCTACAGCGAGCAGTGCTTCGAGTTTTCGAAGTGCACGGTCACTTCGCCAATCTTTAGCCATTTCTACTGCGGCTTTAGTTAGGTTTCCTTGGTGCATTTCTAATTTGCTTTCAAAGCGTTCGAAAAGAGTGAAGGCATCAGCAGTACCGCCGGCAAACCCAGCGATTACTTTGCCATTATAAAGACGTCGAACTTTACGGGCGTTGCCCTTCATTACGGTGTTACCAAGGGACACTTGGCCATCGCCGCCAATTACAACTTTGTCGCCGCGGCGAACACTTACGATAGTAGTCATGTTATTCCTCATCATCGAGCTGCAGAGGCAACTCGTAAAAAACGATTATGATGAGGTTATATGGGTGAATGGTTTATTTTCAAGTCCAGCCCCAAATTCCGCAGCCGACTATTTTTACACGTTTAAGTTTGTTTTTATCGCTTTCGGCTTGGCGTTTGGTTTTATAAGGACCTAGGCGCACTTTATACCAAGTACCATTGCTGCCCTCAGCCTGTTTTATCTCAGAAATGAGCCCTGCAAATGCGATTTTAGCTTTTAACGATTCAGCTTGTGCATGAGTTCTGAACGAACCGCATTGCATAACATAAGGACCTTTTTGTTCAAGCTCTTTTACTTCAACTTGAATTTCGTGGTTTCTAATTTCTTTAATAAATTCCGGCGTGCGTGGAATAACAACTTCTACTTTTTCAGGCGCAGTTGGGTGAGCTTGCTTTTCGACAAGTTTTGGATCGGCATTACTTTTAATAAACCATAATCCGTAAACGAAACCACCTACAAGTAAAATAGCAATGCTCACTAAAAAAATTGGAAATGGTTTTTTAGTGGGTGCTTTTTTAGTGTTTTTTCTATTTGCTGGTTTTTTGTTAATGTAATCGTGCTGTGCCATAGCGTTATTTTGGCCTTAACCTAAATCATGTCTATAGGGTCTACGTCTAAGCTCCAGCGCACTTTTTGTGCAAGTTTGCTTGAGCTTAAATAATCAACCATTTGCGCAAGGTACTGATGTAATATGCGACGATCTTGCGCTTGAATATGTAATTGAAAGCGATACATACCTGCGACTTTTTCAAGAGGTGCAGGGATCGGACCGAGCAATTGTATACCAGATACCCCATTCACAGGAACCAAATCCGTCAAAAAATCGACGACTAGTTTAATACTATGTCCTTGTGCACGGACAATGGCCATATTTGTAATGGGTGGTAAGTCCGCATCATCGCGCTCACTAAGGGCAAAACGGGCAAAATCCTGATAACCGTTATTAACTAAGTCTTGTAAAAGTGGGTGCTCTGGAAAGTGTGTTTGTAATAATACTTGGCCAGGCTCCCCTGAACGCCCAGCTCGCCCCGCGACCTGAGTAACTAACTGTGCTAAATGCTCTGTCGCTCTAAAATCGCATGAATATAACCCGCTATCAACGTCTAAAATTATAACGAGGCTTACATCTGCAAAGTGATGACCTTTAGCAAGCATTTGTGTGCCTACTAGAATGCGTGCACCGCCTAGGTTTATTTCATCTAGTGCTTTTTCAAGGCTACCTTTACGGCGAGTTGAATCGCGGTCTATGCGAGTAACGGGTGTATCAGGGAATTCGGTTGATAAAAATTCTTCAATTTGCTCTGTGCCTTTGCCGTTAGGAAATATTTGCGTGCTGCCACAATCAGGGCATTGGTGAGGAACAGGGTACTGGTCGCCACAGTGATGGCAGATCATTTGCCCAATCGCTTTGTGAAAAGTGGCGCTGGTACTGCAGCGTTTACATTCACTTAGCCAGCCACACTCATGGCAAATAAGAGTGGGTGAGAAACCTCGACGATTTAAAAACACCATAACCTGTTTACCGCGGTTTAAATGCTGTCGCATAGTGGCAAGGCTAGCATGTGCAATACCTGCTTGGTTGGGCTGACCTTTCATATCGAGTAACTTAAACTGGTTGTCGGTGGCTGTTTGCGCGCGCTCGGTTAAGCTTAATAACTGATATTTGTTATTAAGTGCTTTGTGGAGCGTTTCAAGCGCGGGTGTGGCGCTGCCTAATATAAGCGGAATTTTATGCTGAAAAGCTCTATAAGCGGCTAAATCACGAGCATGGTAACGAAGGGTATCTTGTTGTTTAAATGACGAGTCGTGTTCTTCATCAACAACAATCATACCGAGTTTTAAAAATGGCAGAAAAATACTCGAACGTGTGCCAATAACTATCGCACAACTGCCTTTTTCACAAAATCGCCATGTTTGTAGGCGTTCGTTGTCGGTAAGTGCTGAGTGCCAAAGCATAACAGGTGTATCTGGGAAGCGGCGACGAAAACGGTTTACCGTTTGCGGTGTTAGGCCGATTTCGGGCACGAGTACGAGGGCTTGCTCGCCACGTTTTAATACTTCTTCTAAGCACTGTAAATACACTTCAGTTTTACCACTGCCCGTTACGCCTTCTAATAAAAAGCTGCTAAAACCGGTACTTTGATTGATTGCTGTACAGGCCACTGCTTGTTCTTTATTAAGTACCGGTTTACTACCGACGGTTGGCGCAACGCTTTGCCATTGGTTATCGTGTTCGATAGTTTGTGTGATAAGTCCTTTATCAATGAGGCTATCTATTGTTTTTTTACTAAAGCCAAGTGCTTTTAGTTCGGTTAACGATGACTTACCTGATTGTGATAACTGCTTTAATAAGTTGAGTTGAATTTTAGCTTTTAATGACGGTACTTTAGCGCCTTTTTCGGTAAGCATTACCATGTTAATGCTTGTTTTGTCTGGTGATTCACCTTGGCGTAGTGCACTAGGCAGAGCTATATGAATCGTTTCGCCGAGTGGGTAACAATAATAACGCGCTGTAAAACTAAGGAGATCTAAATGTTCGCTAGATAATATTGGGGTATCGTCGATAACTTCAAAAATGCTTTTAATTTTACTCTCGGGTACTTCAGTACTCTTTTTTACTGCTAATATAACAGCCACTTTACGCTGATTACCAAAGGGTACCAAAACGCGCATTCCGGGCTTCAGATCAGAAACCAAGCCTGGGAGCTGTTCATCTACTTTATAATCAAAGGTGCGCGGTAATGGGACTTTAATAGCAACTTCAACAAAACGCATAACAACTCAACCAATAAAATTAATGGTGTAATGTACTAAATATACAGTTAAAAACCTACTAGCAAATTATAGTCATTTTATTATTTGGTTACTTTTTTAGCAAAAAATTATAATTAAACCTTGTGTGCTCGGTAGTTGTTGGATAAAATCCGCCACCAACAAATTTGTTTTAACGACGTATGGTACCAAACTACGGGTTTGGAGAGCGATGCGGCCTTAACTAGAGGTTTCTATGAAAGAAGGTATTCACCCTAAGTACGAAGTAATTTCAGCAACATGTTCATGCGGAAATGAATTCGAAACAAGCTCTACTCTTTGTAAAAACATTCACTTAGACGTATGTTCTGCGTGTCACCCGTTTTACACTGGTAAGCAAAAAGTTTTAGACACTGGCGGACGTGTTGATCGTTTCAACAAGCGTTTCGGTGCACTTGGTAGCAAGAAGTAATTTTTGCTATTTAGTTAAAAGAAGCACCTTAGGGTGCTTTTTTTGTGCCTGAAATTTATCTTTACGTGCTTTTCCTGCCTATTTATACGTTATCTCCTTTGCATAACTATTTCTTGTTCTTATTCTGAGTATGCATAAACCTTTGCAGACAAAGTACGTAATAGTCTCTATATTTTGAAGTGTTCATTTTTTAACTAAGTTGTTAAATGTAGCTAACGTGAAGATAAATGTTTTTAAAGTAGACTATTAAGCTGTTTATAGTTATTTATACTAAAAATTTGATAGTCGTTTTTAGAGAAAATGGCTCGCGGCTAAAAGTACCTCTAAAAATGCTTTTTATATGAATTTCTATTTATGAAATGTCGCTATATCTTCGCAAAGTTACTGAAAAACCTCTTAAAATTAATGAATCTAGCATATAACAGGATAGACCTGATATTGCTTGGAATTTAAAAATAATAAGGGTATCGTAACCCAGACAACACCTCTCACTTTAACTTAAATTGCAGGATACAATCGCGTTATGTCAGACTTTCGTGAACAAGCACTACATTACCATTCTCATCCCGTTCCAGGAAAAATCAGCATTGAGCTAACCAAGCCTGCCGAAACGGTTCAAGATTTAGCTTTAGCATATAGCCCAGGTGTTGCTGAACCTGTGCGTGAAATTGCTGCTGATCCTGCAAATGCTTATAAATATACCGGTAAAGGTAATATGGTTGCAGTTATCACTAATGGTACTGCAATTTTGGGCTTGGGTAATTTAGGCCCTTTGGCATCAAAGCCTGTAATGGAAGGCAAGGCGCTGTTATTTAAGCGCTTTGCAGGCCTTGATTCTATTGATATCGAAGTGAAGCATAAAACAACAGAAGACTTTATTAACACGGTTGCTAATATTGCCGATACATTTGGTGGTATTAATCTTGAAGATATTAAAGCCCCAGAGTGTTTTGAAATTGAAAAGGCATTGATTGAGCGCTGTAGTATTCCGGTTTTTCATGACGATCAACACGGCACTGCAATTGTAACAGCCGCTGGTATGTTGAATGCACTTGAAGTGCAAGAGAAATCGATAGAAGAAGCTATTATAGTATGTTTAGGTGCTGGTGCGGCTGCAGTTGCCTGTATGGAACTGTTAATTAAGTGTGGTGCACTGCGTGAACACATTTACATGCTTGACCGTAAAGGCGTTATTCATACTCGTCGTGATGATTTAAACGAGTACAAACAACTATTCGCTAACAATACGGATAAGCGTACGTTGCAAGATGTTATTGCTGATGCTGATGTATTTGTTGGTGTATCTGGGCCTAATTTGTTAGCAGCCGATGATTTAAAACTGATGGCTGATAAGCCGGTTGTGTTTGCGTGCTCAAACCCCGACCCTGAAATTGACCCCGCACTTGCACACAGCGCGCGCAACGATTTAATTATGGCGACAGGGCGTTCTGATTATCCAAACCAAGTGAATAATGTTTTGTGTTTCCCGTTTATTTTTCGTGGTGCACTAGATGTGCGCGCAAGTGCAATTAACGATGAAATGAAAATAGCAGCAGTAGAAGCGATTCGTAGTATTGCAAAAGAGCCTGTACCAGCAGAGGTCCTAAAAGCTGCCGGTGTTGATAAGCTGGAATTTGGTGCTCAATATATTATTCCAAAACCGATGGATCCACGTTTATTACCACGTATAGCAAGAGCGGTTGCTCTTGCTGCTGTTGAGTCGGGTGTGGCACAAATTGATTTGCCAGAAAGCTATATGCAGTAAAATTTAGCATGCTCATTATATTAATAGGTAAAGTTTGTATTCAATAAATAACATATGGCGCCATATGTTGCTTAGTACATTACTGTGAATAAACTTTAATGTTGCTAATATGGGGACGTTAGTGCTATTCACTTCTATAGTCTGAATTCTTACAGTAAATAATCATTTACTCTACTTACTATTGTCTTTATTTGATATCTTATAAGTGGTTTACGGCGTCATGACACATCAATAATGGAAATTTATGAAAGTTGAGAAAATGAATAAGAGTGAGTTAGCTGAATATTGTATCGCTCTTAAAATAGATACAAAAAATAAAACTAAAGCAGATCTTCTAAAGTTATTTTATCAACATGAAAGAATGCAAATCGATAAAGCTATAAACGACGGAGAATGTCTAGCTTTGTTAAAGGCTAAAATTAAGAAATTAGCAGATGAGTATTCTAAAAACTTAAATAGTAAAATTATTAAACGAAAAGAGGAAATGAAAGCTGATAATAACTCTCATTACCTTATTTACAGTGTTTTAGGTATACCTAGCAATGAGGGGGCGCTAATTGATGAATATCAAAATACAGGTCGTTTTTTATACAAGTATGCAGGATCTTTTCTAGAAGAGGCTGCTACTATGTGTATGTTCTTTTCAAACAGCACTGGTGGAAAAAGATTAGTAAAAAATACTATCGGTACTAAACCAAAAACCTTTGAAATAGATTTTTTAAACGACATGAATGCTGTTGAATTAAAGTGGCGTGATGCTACTACTGATGGTGATCATATAACTAAAGAACATACTAGAGTTCAGGTGATAAAAGATCATGGTTATAAGCCAGTTAGAGTGATGTTCTACTACCCATTACGTGAACAAGCCATCAAAATACAAGAAGCTCTAAAAACTATTTATAAAGGTGTGGAAGGTGAGTATTATGCTGGTGATGATGCTTGGGACTACTTGAAAACAGTAAGTGGTTATGATCTTAAAGCAATTTTAATGGAAATTGCAGACAATAAAGAAAAAGAAGTTTTACATGGTTAACGATATTTTATATGGTGATTGTCTTGATAAAATGGAACTTATCGAAAAAAACTCTATTGATTTAATTTATTTAGATCCTCCTTTTTTTACAGAAAAGAAACACACTTTAAAGAACCGAGAAAGAACTCAAGAGTTTAGTTTTAATGACAGTTGGGGAAGCAACTTAGGTTATGCAAAGTTTTTGGAAAAACGCTTAAAGTTAATGCATTCTTTATTAAAAGATAGCGGCTCTATTTTTGTTCACTGCGATAAGAGCGGTGAGCATATTATAAGGGGTTGTTAGATCATATCTTTGGAGCCAAGAACTTTCAGTCTGAAATCATTTGGGCTTATAAAAGGTGGTCTAATTCTAAGAAAGGGCTGTTACCTAGCCACCAAAATATATACTTCTACTCTAAAACTAAAGACTTCAAATTTAATACACTTTATAAACCATATTCAGAGACTACGAATATTGATCAAATACTTCAGCGAAGAACTAGGGATAGGCATAATAAGTCTGTTTATGATAAGGACAGTTTAGGTAATTCAATAAACGGCGCTGAAAAAAAAGGTGTTCCGTTAAGTGATGTTTGGGATATTCCTTATTTGAATCCTAAGGCAAAAGAGCGGGTTGGCTATCCGACTCAAAAGCCTCTTTTACTCTTAGAACAAGTAATTAATCTTGTTACTGCTGAAGGTGATATTGTTTTAGATCCTTTCTGCGGAAGCGGTACAACATGTGTTGCAGCAAAGCTTCTAGGTAGGAATTTTATAGGTATAGATGAATCTTTAGATGCGGTAAATTTAAGTAAAGATAGAATAGATAACCCAATAAAAACAGAGTCAAACCTTCTTAAAAATGGCCGTGATTCTTATAATAATGTCGAACATTCAGTCCTTAATTTTCTAAAAGGTATTGAATTTAATCCGATACAAAGGAATAAAGGGATAGATGCAATTCTTATTAAGCAATATGAAGGAACCCCTGTACTTGTAAAAGTGCAAAAAGATAATGAAACTTTAGGGGAAGCTATAAAATTGCTCAGTAATGCGATGAAAACAAAAAAAGCTAAAAAGGCTTTTTTAATACAAACGTCAGATGAAAATGAGCTTTATAAGATGGATATAGAAAATTTTGGTATGAGTATTATTATTTCACCTGCCTTAGAATTATCTCGACAATTAGCGAAAATTTATATTTAAGTACACATAGAGTTAGCTCTTAATTACCAACTAAATATTTTTATATCTGTTGGTAATTTACTAGTTTTGAACTGCGTGGATTGAAATATCTGAATTTTATTTAAGATCATTTAAGTCAGGTATATTTAGTTTCATTTCTTCCATTATCGATTTAGCCTCTACAGGTATCTTTTCTATATTATCTTTACTCAGGTCTTCATCGCTTGGTAAGGGTTGGCCTGTAAATGCATGTAAAAATGCTTCGCATAGTAACTCACTGTTTGTGGCGTGGCGTAAGTTTTTAACTTGACGACGAGTACGCTCGTCAGTTAAAACTTTCAGGACCTTTAACGGGATTGAAACGGTGACTTTCTTCACATGCCCTGATTTTTGCCCGTGTTCTACGTATGGGTGAATATACTCACCATTCCATTTAGCCATAAGATGTATCGTTGCCTCAGATTATTAATTTCTTACACGCCATAAAAAGCGTGTAAATATGCTTGAAATTCTATCGATTTAAAAAAGATAGTCAAATAATAGATACAGATCTACCTTAATAAGCTCAATGTGAATGCAAATATAACTACTTTTTAACAAGTTTAAGCACGTAATTTTCAAAGAACACTTTAATTTTTAGCTATCTAGAGCTTTAAAATACTTTGACTTCCCAAATTGAATAAACTACTCTTTTAGACGTCTAAACATCCAAATTAATCAGGTGACGAATATGAGCGAAAAAAACAAAGCAACCATTGCGGTCCGTAGTGGCGTTGAAGCCGATAAACACCACGGTGCAGTGGTCGCGCCAATCTATTTATCGACTACTTATTCGTTTGCCGATTTTGATACTAAACGCCAATATGATTATGGCCGCAGCGGTAATCCTAACCGCGATATCTTAGCCGAGACCCTTGCTGAGCTCGAAGGTGGAGTACGCGGCATAATTACAGCCACAGGCATGGCGGCTGTACACTTAGCAACTCAGCTGCTTAATCACGACGACACGTTAGTGATCCCACACGACTGCTACGGTGGAAGCTACCGTTTATTTACGTCCCTGCAAAAGCGTGGCTTGCTAAAGCTTGAGGTTTTAGATTTAACAAAACCAGAAAGTCTTCAAAAAATATTAGTAATTAAACCAAAACTCATTTGGATTGAAACACCAAGTAACCCTGTACTACGTTTAACTGATATTAAAGCGGTTACTGATATTGCTAAGCAGTGTGGCGCACTGGTGGCCGCTGACAATACATTTTTATCGCCTGCTTTACAAAATCCGATTAAGTTTGGTGTAGATATTGTGGTGCATTCAACCACTAAATATATTAACGGACACTCAGATGTAGTGGGCGGTGCTGTTATTGCTGCAACACAAGAGATCGGTGACGAGCTTGCTTGGTGGGCTAATAACATTGGTATCACAGGGGCACCTTTTGATAGCTATTTAACGCTTCGTGGTTTACGTACTTTAAATGTGCGATTAAGGCAGCATCAAGAAAATGCATTAGCAATAGCTAAGTATCTCGAAGAATCTGAGTTCGTTAGCCAAGTTTATTACCCTGGGCTTGAGTCGCACCCCCAACATGAATTAGCGAAAGCACAGCAGCTTGGTTTTGGTGGCATGGTTAGCTTTGATATTAAAGGCGATATAAACGATGCTGCGGCTTTTTTAACTAGTCTACATAACTTTAGTTTAGCTGAGTCGCTAGGCGGCGTTGAGAGCTTAATATGCCACCCTGCTACCATGACGCATGCAGGGATGGATGCAACAGCGCGCTTAGAAGCCGGCGTTGGTGATACGCTTATTCGTGTTTCTGTCGGAATAGAAGACATTGAAGATTTATTAGCAGATCTTGAACGTGTATTTACACTTGTAAAACCTGGCAGAAAAAACAATACAAATCGATTAACTAAAGGTGCGGGAACATCGAGCGGTGATGCTAAGTTAAGTGCCGCTTACCCCGCGCTTTGGTAACTAACATGACTAAAAATATACATAAATTTGGCGGTTCGAGTTTAAGTTCAGCGCAGCGTTACAAAAGTGTTGCGGGTATTATATTAGAGCACACACAACCTGGTGATTGCGTTGTGGTATCAGCAGCTGGGAAAACAACCGATACACTAGTTAAGTTATGGCAAAGTTACCAGCAGCAAGATACACATGTAATTGCTGATATTTTATTACAGTTAAATAATCATCAAATAGATTTAATAGAGCAGTTATTACAAGCTAATACAAAGCGTAACGCTCTAAAAATATTGAATGAAGAGCTATCAACAATAACGCTGTTAGCGCAAACAGGGCAGCTACAAGAAGCCCAATTGCTTGCTCATGGAGAGTTATGGTCAGCACGCGTACTCGCTGCTTACCTGCAGGAGCTTAATGTTGATGCGTGTGTTCACGATGCGCGTGCTTTATTTACATTAAATGATGGGCAGTTATTACATGAACAAAATACTCAACAGTGCGCAAATTTAATTGCGCATAATAAAATTAACGTTGTGACTGGATTTATTGCAGCTAATACAGCAGGGGATACTGTAACGCTTGGTCGTAATGGAAGTGATTATAGTGCGACCTTACTCGCTAATTATTGTCATGCAAAACAAGTCTGTATTTGGACTGATACACAAGGTGTATTTAGTACCGACCCTCGTAAAGTTAGTAAAGCGATTAAATACGCGAAGGTGTGTCGTGGACAGGCCAATTTGTTAGCACGACTAGGTAACCCCGTATTGCATGCTAAAACATTATCTCCTCTTAAAAATACGGATATAAAATTATCAGTACGAAGTAGCTTTGATGTACAAGCTAGCTCTACTGACATCGTTAAAGAAGGTAGTGCCAAACAAAAGCGCTTTATAACAACGTTACAAAATATTGATTTATTGATAGTTGAAAACTTAAGTGAAGGAGATATTGCGCATGTGAGTCAGCTTATTCAGCATAGCTTGCATCACTTTAGTCAAAATGGTGAGACGTACTTAGTTGTGCCAGCTATTTCGACGCATCAGGTTATTAGCTATTTTGAAGGTCGAGCTAATATTAACGAATCGAGCTTACACGGGTGTGCTGTGATAGCGCCAGAGCAAGATATTAGTAAATTGCACTTATTGGCGATTAATTTATTAAATGCACATGCGATTGAACCACGATTTGCACACCAAGATAGCGGCTATATTTTATTACTTACCGATCAAGTGATTGATAGCGATATACTTAGCATATTACACGATAAGCTGATTAACAAAGGGCAGGAAATTGCTTTAATAGTCGCTGGACTTGGTAATGTAGGTGAGGTGTTTATTGAACAGTTATCTACTCAAGTTGAGCGCTTGTCAGATGACTTTAGTATTAAGCTTGTTGGCTTAGTGCGCTCTCAAAAAATGCTTTTTAATCCTAATGGGATTGGTGTATCGCAATGGAAAACCCAGTTTCAACTTGAAGCGTCTGATTATCAAAACCAAACATTATTAAATGCAATTGATGAACTTGATTACGAACATAAAGTGATTGTAGATATAACAGCGAGTGAAAAGTTTAGCCGGTTATATCCTGATTTTGTAGAAATGGATTGTCATTTAATAAGTGCTAATAAGTATGCAGGTACAGCTCCTACTAATTGGTATAAAGCACTACGTACAAGTATCTCTGAACGCAACTTACATTGGCGTTATAACACCAGTGTGGGGGCTGGTTTACCCATTAATTTTGCGCTTGCTGATTTACAAAATAGTGGCGATAAAATAACACGTATTGAGGGCGTGTTTTCTGGGACGTTATCGTGGTTGTGTAGTAAGTATGATGGTTCGATTATATTTTCAGATTTAGTGCTCGAAGCGCAAAAAATGGGTTTTACGGAGCCCGATCCTCGCGAGGATTTATCTGGGCGTGATATGCAGCGAAAATTGCTTATTTTAGCCAGAGAGTTGGGGGTTGAATTAAATCTTGAGGATATTAGTCTTTCGGCATTGATGCCTGATGAGCTTGCGCAAGGGAGTTGGGATGATTTTTTAAGTAAAAAATCCCAGTTAGATAGCTTTATTCAAGAGCATGCAAAGAGAGCTAAGGCACAAAATTCGGTGCTTCGTTATACAGGCTTACTCGAAATCGCAGAAAATGAAGTAATAGCGAAAGTCGGTATCGCGTATGTATTACAAAGTGATGTTTTGGCTAGTTTAACGCCAGGAGATAATATTTTTGTTATAAATAGTAAGTGGTATAGCGATAACGCGCTCGTTATCCAAGGCCCTGGTGCTGGTAAAGAGGTCACTGCAGCGGGTGTACATTCTGATTTGTATTGGCTGGTCCAAAATTTAAGGTAGCATTACGGCAGCCTAAAGTGGCTGCCGTTTTTATTTAACGCTATTTAAAATAGCTCTTCTTCTGTTTTTGTATCTTCCTCAAATATATCGGTAGGTTGGGAAAGTACATACTTAGTTGGGGCTGTACCTTTGTCAAAATATTCAAAGCGGCTTGTGTAATCGTTTTTGTGGCTCAGTAAACCTGTTGCTAAATCAATACGAATAGATACTAAGTCTTCGGGTGGTTCTATAGGCGCTTCTGGTGCATCTTCAAGTGCTACTTTCATAAACTCAATCCATGCTGGTTGCGCCGTTTTAGCCCCTGACTCTGCCCCTGAGATTTGACTGCTATCAAGGTTGTTATTATATGTTGAGCGGCCTAACGAGTTACCGGGGTTATCAAACCCAACCCATACAGACGTTAGTACATTACGATTAAAGCCACTAAACCAAGTATCTACTGAGTCATTAGTCGTGCCTGTTTTACCTGAGAGATCACGTCTCTTTAATGCTTGAGCACGCCAGCCTGTTCCGCTCCAGCCTGTTTTATGTGCCCAACTACCACCGCCCCAAATACCACTATGCATTGCATCAGCAATTAAAAATGCATTCTGTTTAGAGATAATCCGTGGTGCGCATTTTTTTTCTTGTTGCTTTTCAGTTTCGAAATTCTGCATTGTTACATCGTTGTTCAATACGCTTAACGTACTATCGCTATCGTCACAAGCTTCTGTTGGGTTTGTTTTAAATAACACGTCACCATAAGCATCTTGAATTTCAGAAATGAAGTAGGGTTCTATTAAATGCCCGCCATTTGCAAAAGCACTCATACCGCGTGCAAGTTCAAGCGGCGTAATAGAAGCGCTACCAAGCGCAAGTGATTCACTGCGATTAATATCTGAATTTTTGAAGCCAAATTTTAGTAGGTGCTCTGCCGTACGCTGTAGGCCAACTCCGCGTAACAAGCGCACCGAAATAACGTTTTTAGATTGTGCTAAAGCACGACGAATACGAATAGGTCCATTATAAACAGCGGGGCTGTTTTTTGGTCGCCATGCAACACCTTGGCTTTTATCCCATTGGTTAATTGGTGCATCGTTTAATATTGAGGCTAAGGTGTAGCCTTTTTCCAGTGCAGCAGAGTAAATAAAAGGTTTTATATTAGAGCCTACTTGGCGCTTAGCTTGTACTGCTCGGTTATATTGACTTTGTTCGAAACTATAACCACCCACAATCGCTTTAATGCGCCCATTTTGTGGGTCAAGAGAAACGATGGCACTAGATGCTTCAGGAATTTGGCTAAGTAAATAGCTACCGTCGGTATTTTTACGTAACCAAATTTGTTCGCCGGGTACGAGTATTTCATTGGCTGCTTTAGGTGCAAAGCCTTGGCGATAACGCGTAATGTATTTACGAGCCCACTTTAGGTTATCCCAAGTTAGTGTGGTTTGCTCGCCACTTTTAAGTAATACATCAGCTGTTTTGTCATTCACTGCGATTACAACGGCCGCTTTTAATTGGCCAAACTCATTTACAGATTTTAGCTCACTGAGTATTTGAGACTTGCTAAATACAGGCTGTGTTTCTGGATCCCACAACGTTTTAACAGAGCCTCTATAACCATGGCGCATATCATAATTGTGTAAATTATTGATGAGTGCTGTTTGTGCCGCTTTTTGAACTTGTGACTCAACAGTAGTAAATATTTTATAACCTGAGTTATAGGCTTTATCGATTCCGTAACGTGCCACCATTTCTGCACGCACCATTTCAGAAATATAAGGAGCATACAGATCAATTTCTGCACCGTGAAAATAAGCTGTAATAGGTTGCCTGATGGCATCGTTGTATTGTGTTTGTGTTATGTAGTTTTCTGTTAACATGCGGCCAAGAACAACATTGCGACGAGATTTTGCGCGAGTTGGGTTACGGATCGGGTTTAAGGCTGATGGCGCTTTGGGTAAGCCGGCAATCATCGCCATTTGGGCAAGTGTAAGATCTTTTAATTCTTTTCCGTAATATACCTGTGCAGCAGCGCCAATACCAAAAGCACGGTTACCTAGTTCTATTTTGTTTAAATAGAGTTCAAGAATTTCGTCTTTCGTTAGTAAATTTTCTATATGAAGCGCTATAAAAATTTCTTTAACTTTACGAATATAAGCTTTTTCACGAGTTAAGAAGAAGTTTCGAGCTAGCTGCATTGTTATTGTACTTGCACCTTGCTTTTTTTCGCCTGTTGAAATCAAAACCAATGCAGAACGAACAATACCAATAGGGTCTATTCCCACATGGTCATAAAAACGATTATCTTCAGTTGCTAAAAATGCATTTATTAAAGGTTTTGGTATTTCGTCAATCGTTACGGGGATCCGTCTTTTTTCACCAAATTGATTGATCAGAAGGCCATCTTTAGTGAATACTTGCATAGGAGTTTGTAATTGCACATCTTTTAAAACTTGCACACTTGGAATATCAGGTTTAACGTAGTAATAAAGACTGATTAAAGTAATCAGCCCAAGTAATGTGCAAATGATAAAAAATTGTAAAGTTCGTTTTAATAAAATCACTTATATTTCCCTAAATGGACTCCCAATTATGTATGGAGACTGCTAGTATATATTGATTAAAAAATGAATAATATTTTTTAAGATAAAAATTATAACTTGTTTATTATTAAAACAAAGGCCAAGTTTCAAACATGCTAAGTCAACTATTTCAAAAGCCGTCAAAAATGATGGTAGGAATTGATATTGGATCGCACTCTATCAAGGCGGTACTTTTAAGTGAAATTGAAACTGGATTTCGTCTTGAAGCATTAGCGATTGAACCAATGCCTAAGGGCGCAATGAGCGAACGTATTATTCAAGATATTGAAGCAATTGGTAATGTAATATCAAAATTAAAAAGAAAGTTACCAAAATCACTAAAATCTGCTGCTGTAGCCGTCTCTGGCCAAACAGTTATTACTAAAGTTATTTTTATGGATGTGTCATTAACTGACGCTGAACTTGAATCACAAATTGAAATTGAGGCTGATAGCCTTATTCCATACCCCCTTGATGAAGTTAGCTTAGATTTTGAAAAATTATCAACAAATGAAGCCGATCCAAGTAAAATGAATGTGTTACTTTCTGCAGCCCGCACAGAAAGTGTCGAAGCGCGAGTTGGTGCTTTAGAAGTTGCCAATTTAGAAGCGAAAGTTGTTGATGTAGAAAGCTATGCATTGAGCCGCTCGATGGATGTTTATTACAAGCAGTTACCAAGCGATGCCTTTAATAAGTGTGTTGCTGTAGTTGATATTGGTGCTGTGTTGATGTTGGTGAGTGTTGTACAAGCCGGTGAAACAATATATACCCGCGATCAAGTTTTTGGCGGCGATCAATATACCAATAGTATTGTTGCTTACTATAATAAAGGGTTCGATGAAGCTGAAATTGGAAAAACATCGGGTGATCTTCCGCCAAATTACACTTTTGAAGTACTTGCTCCTTTTCAAACATCATTACTTCAACAAGTACGTCGAGCGGTACAGATGTTTTTGACTACCAGCGGTAAAGACCAAATTGATTATATTGTTCTAACCGGTGGAACGGCCATGATAAATGGGCTAGATCGTTTATTAATAGAAGAACTTGGTATCCACTCCATTGTCGTAGAACCGTTTACGAATATGGAGATTTCTCCCAAGGTAGACCGTAATGTAATGCAACGCCATAGAACACAGTTTGCTATTGCGACAGGACTGGCATTAAGGAATTTTTCATCATGCCACATATAAATTTATTACCTTGGCGTGAATTGCAACGCGAAGAGTCAAAAAAGAAATTTGTTACTATTTTAATTGCTGTTGTTATTGTTTGTTTTGCAAGTATGTATGTATTGAACTCGTTCTATACTGCTTTGAAGGATGGACAGAATTTAAAAAATAACTACCTCAGTTCAGAAATTAGTCTATTAGATAAGAAAATTAGTGATATTAGAGATTTAGATTATAGGAAAGAAAACTTACAACAACGTATGCACCTAATTGAAGAATTACAGAGCAGTCGTAATTTAGGCACTCAAATAATGGATGAAGTTGCTAAAATAGTCCCCGCTGGTGTTTATTTAACTAAGTTAGAACGTCGAGGCAATAGAATTCATGTATTAGGGCGCAGTGAATCAAATAACCGCCTCTCCAACATGCTTAGAGAAGTACAAAACTCATATTTATTAGAGCGCCCAACAATGCAAGGCATTGTTGCTGGCAATCAATCTTCTCGTTTACTTAGTGATTTCAATATGGAGTTTTACGTTAAACCATTTGATAAAATTGGTGAGGTTCCAAATGAACCTTGATTTAAAAGCGTTTAGTGATATTGATTGGAATGAGATTGAACTTGATAATATTGGCGAATGGCCAATTGCTGTTAAGGTTATTTGCGCTACATTTGTTGCTGCTTTAGTGCTGTTTTTTAGTTATAGCTTATTGGTATCTGATGAAATTGATAGTTACCATAATGCGGTTACAAAAGAAGTTGAATTACGGACAACTTATCGTACCAAATATGCTGTAGCCAGCAGGCTTGATATTTATCGTGAACAAATGCTTAAAATGGAGGAGAAATTTTCTCAATTATTAAAGCGTTTACCTACCTCAAATGAAACCCCTGGTTTGTTAGATGATTTATCTTATGTGGGAACTACAAGTGGTTTAACTTTTTTAAAGATTGGCTGGCTGCCAGAAGTTGAAAAAGAATTTTATACTGAGCTACCTATTAAAATAGAGGTTGTAGGTACTTATCATGAGTTTGGTGAATTTGTGGGAAAAGTGGCTCAATTGCCGCGTATTGTGAGCTTACACGACTTTTCTATTTCATCCTCAGGCGAAAAGCAGTTAACATTTAGTGTGGTGGCAAAAACTTATCGCTATGAAGAAGGGGAGGTAAAGTGAAGCATTTTTCCTTTATTCCTATAGTTGCTCTCCTGCTAAGTGGTTGTAACGACGATACCTCAGAACAAAAAGAGTTTATAGATCAAGTTAAAGCGAGTACGACTGCTAGAGTTGAAGCAATTCCTGAATTAACAAAGTTCGAGCATTTTGAATATAACGCTGGGCAGCTAAGGAGTCCTTTTGTGGCCCCGCAGCCTGAAATAATCCAAAACAAATTAACTCAAGTTAAAAATTGTTTACATCCGGATCCTGAACGCCAACGTGAAACCTTAGAAAAATACCCACTGGATAATTTATCTATGAAAGGAACAATCGGATCAAGTGGACAAGCTTGGGCGCTCATTACAGCTACAGACGATACTTTACATCGTATTACAGTCGGTAATTATTTAGGTAGCTATGATGGCAAAGTACAATCAGTAAATAATGATTATATTGAGTTAATAGAATTAATCCCAGATGGGTCTGGTTGTTGGAAAGAGCGCCTGACTAAATTAGAAATGTTAGAGGCGGCAACCAATGGCGCAGGTTAATAACAAAAAAGGTAAGAACAAAATGCATAAGGGTGTACTTTGGCACAACCGTATTCAACGAGCTCTATTTGCAACTTTAGCTCTGGTTATAGCCAATTCAGCTATTGCAGCGCCGTTGCTCTATGATATTCGTTATAACCCATTACTCAAGGGTGAAACCGAGTTGCAGCTGGTATTTGATGAAAAGTTAACGCAAGAACCAAAAATACAAGTATTTAATAGCCCGGCACGAATTGAAATGATGTTTGATTCGGCACAATTAGAGCAAGGTCTTGAAAATGTACAGGTAAACCAAGCTGGCATTAATAATGTTACTAATGTACTTACTGATAAGGGATTAAAAGTAACAATAAATCTTACTCGTTTGAAAATCTATGAGACGGAAGTTAATAATAATTTAGTGTCTTTACGTGTTTCTGATAACCCATTAACAGAGCAAGACGTTGATGATGAAGCAACTAGCTCTGATGCAGTGTCTGGAAATTATATCAATCGGATTCAGTCTATTGACTTTCGTCGGGGGGAGAAGGGCGAGGCAAAAATACTGGTGTTCTTACAAGATACGCAAGCCGCAATAGAAGTGCATGAAAGTGGTGGTAAAATTATTGCTGATTTTCATCATACAGATATTTTAGATGACTTACTGTATGAGTTAGATGTGCTCGATTTTGGCACCGTAGTAAGCAGCATTGAAACTTTTAAAGAAGATGGATTAAGCCGCGTTGTTATTGAACCAAATGCCGCTTTTACTTTTACCTACCAACAAATAGATAATATTCTTACTTTAACGGTGGAAAAAGACGAAACGCAAAATGCATATTTAGATGGCGGTAAAGATTACCAAGGCCGCCTAATGACATTAAATTTTCAAGATATTTCTGTTCGTGCAGTGTTACAAATCATAGCGGGCTATAATGACTTTAATTTAGTCACTAGTGACTCGGTGACAGGCAATATTACATTACGCTTAGATGGCGTGCCTTGGGATCAGGCGCTTGATGTTGTACTTAAAATTAAAGGCTTAGACAAGCGTATGGATGGTTCTATTTTGATGGTTGCCCCATCAGAAGAGCTTGCAGCACGTGAAGCTAAAGATTTACAAGCAAAGCAGAACGTAGAAAACTTAGAGCCGCTTTACAGTGAATACATTCGTTTAAACTACGCAAAAGCAGAAGAGTTTGCTGATTTATTAAAAACAGATACAAATAGTATTATCACTCAACGTGGTAGCGTATCTGTTGATAAGCGTACTAATACATTATTACTCAAAGATACGGCCAAAAGTATTGAGAGCGTGCGACGCATGGTCGAAACACTTGATATAGCGGTTAGACAGGTTGTAATCGAATCACGTATGGTAACCGTACGTGATAATGTAACCGAAGATTTAGGTGTGCGCTGGGGGTTTAGCGACCAGCAGGGCAGTGATGGCATATCAGGTACACTTGAAGGCGCTAATACAATATCAAATGGTATCATTCCTGATATCTCTGATCGTTTAAACGTGAATTTACCCGTGACAAACCCATCAGCAAGTATCGGCATGCATATCGCCAAGTTAGCTAACGGTACTTTGATTGATTTAGAGTTAACAGCTCTTGAGGAAGAAAACAAAGGTGAGATTATTGCGAGCCCTCGTATTACTACTGCAAACCAACAACAAGCACGAATAGAGCAAGGTACTGAAATACCTTATGTTGAGTCAGCTTCTAGTGGTGCGACAACGGTTAGCTTTAAAAAAGCAGTACTGAGTTTACAAGTAACCCCTCATATAACTCCTGATAATAAAGTTATTTTGGATTTAATTATTACTCAAGATACGCGAGGAGATACAGTTCAAACAGGAACTGGGCCAGCGGTTGCAATTGATACTCAGCAAATTCAGACACAAGTGCTAGTGGAAAATGGGCAAACAATCGTGCTCGGCGGTATTTTTCAGCAGCAAATCATAAATTCGACTAAAAAAGTACCTCTACTTGGTGATATTCCGTACTTAGGAAGGCTGTTTAAGAGTACAAGTGAGTTTAACGAAAAGAGAGAATTACTTATTTTTGTAACACCAAAAATACAAATAGACTAAAATTAGGCGTATTTTTGTTAACCAATGGGCGATTATTCAGATTAATTGCTCGTTATATGGCTTTTTATTCTAATTGACTTGAAATACCCCAGCAATTACTGAGATAATCCCCTCCTTAATTTTGGGGCCAGGTCGTTAGGCGGGGTTTTATTTCAAATTTTAGAGTTCGTTTGTACTAAAAGATATGGCTGAGAAACGTAATATATTTCTAATTGGCCCCATGGGGGCTGGAAAAAGCACAATTGGTCGTCACATTGCCGATCAATTACACCTTGAATTTGTTGATTCTGATCAAGAAATCGAACGCCGTACCGGTGCAGATATTGCCTGGGTGTTTGATCTTGAAGGTGAAGAAGGCTTTAGACTTCGTGAAGAATCTGTTATTGGCGACTTAACTGAGATGCAAGGTATTGTACTTGCAACTGGTGGTGGTTCAGTAATGAGTAAAGAAGTTCGAAACAAGCTTTCTGCTCGCGGTATAGTAGTATACCTAGAGACACCTATAGAAAAGCAAGTTGCACGCACACAACGCGACAAGCGTCGCCCATTGCTGCAAACTGAAGAAGCACCTCGTGATGTACTAGAGCGCTTAGCAGAAGAACGCGAACCGTTATATAAAGAAGTGGCTGATTTTGTTGTACGCACTGATGAGCAAAGCGCTAAAGTTGTTGCTAACCAAATCATCGAGAAATTAGATTTTTAAAAACCAATAATAAAGGAAGACTGAGCATGCTTGAATTAACTGTTAATTTGGACGAGCGAAGTTATCCTATATATATTGGTCAATCTGCACTTCAAGATAATGGCCGCCTAATTCACTACATTGGTGATTGTCGGCCTATCATCATTACTAATGACACAGTTGCACCTTTATATCTACAAGGGCTACTTGATTCGTTAGCTGAGCTAAAACCACTCTCTTTTGTCATACCTGACGGTGAGCAATACAAATCACTAGAATGGTTTGAAAAAATATCTGCTTTTTTACTCCAAAATAACTGCGGTCGTGATACGTGCTTAATTGCATTAGGTGGTGGTGTTATAGGTGACTTAACTGGGTTTGTAGCTGCATGTTACCAACGCGGTGTGCCATTTATTCAAATACCAACCACATTGTTATCGCAAGTAGACTCATCAGTTGGTGGTAAAACAGCTGTAAATCATCCTTTAGGTAAAAATATGATTGGGGCATTTTATCAGCCACAAGCGGTTTTTATTGATACCAAATCTTTGCATACGCTACCAGCAAGAGAGTTTGCTGCCGGTATGGCTGAGGTTATAAAATATGGATTGATTTATGATACTGAATTATTTAGTTATTTAGAAAAAAACGTAAAAGACTTACAGCAATTAAATGAAGCGTGTTTACAGCATATTATTTTTAGATGTTGTGAAATTAAAGCTTTAATTGTTGCTCAAGATGAAAAAGAGCAAGGCCTTAGGGCACTTTTGAATCTGGGTCATACATTTGCCCATGCGATTGAAGCGCAGATGGGTTACGGTATTTGGCTACATGGTGAAGCTGTTGCAACAGGAATGGTGCTTGCCGCACAACTTGCTCATACACGCAAAGACTTGAGTGCTGATGAAGTGGCACGTATTATTGATGTTATTACGCAATATAACTTACCAACTAAAATACCTACAGAAATGACAAGCGAGCAGTTTTTAACGCATATGCGTAAAGACAAAAAGAATAAAAAAGGTACAATTCGGTTTATTTTACCAACCCAATTTGGTCAATGCGCATTAGTTGATGATGTATCTGACGACCAAGTTCGAGCCTTAATCGAGCAATAAATGCAGTCACAAATTTTACCAAGCCGTGCGGCTTTGGTGGATAGAATCGCGTTGCAATTTGAATACGGGCAAAACCTTATCGTTTTACTTGGCACATCAGGGCTAGGTAAAAGTTATATGCTCGAAACCTTCATTACCGATAAATATAATGACTTCAATAAAGCTTTTGTACAAGTAACAGGAAAAATGACTGATACTCAGCTTATGAGTCAGTTATTAGAACAAAGCTTTAATGCTCCTTTGGTGGATCATAACTTAAGCTTATCTGAAAACTATTATCAATTGCTTCAACAGCAAACATGTGGGCCTTGTTTGTGGGTGCTTGACGGTGGTAGACATCTCTCAGAAGAAATACTCATTGAGCTTGAGTCATTGGCTAAAATGAGTCCAAGTACCTTGTATATTATGGTCGCTTCACAATCAAAACTGTTTTTTAATGATGTTGTTGAAATTTATTTAGAGCCTTTAAGTCTACGAGAAAGTAAGCAGCTTATGAGTTGGTACTTCACTGCTCTTCCTTATGACGAGGATCCTGTTTTCCAGACTTTTTTGTCTGAAGCTCGAGGGAATCCTAGCTTATTGTTGGCATGGCAACCCACTGAACATGTGGCAGATTTTACAGTCAAAGATAAAGTATCGTGGCGATTACACTTATTAACTTTACTGTTGATAATAATGTTCTTAATTATAGGTTTATTGTATAAATCAAATATGACGCAATGGTGGCAGCAATATCATCAGCAGGAGCAACCTGAGTTGCTAACGTTAGCCATTCCAGTGAGTGAAGTAAGTAATCGACTCATGTCTCCTAATGAAGCGCCTATCCCCCAAATACTTCCAGATGTAATAAACGAGACGAAGCTTAAAGAGCACCAGAATGATGTGCCCGCAATTATGCAAAGCTTAAAAAAAGCGAGCGTAGAAACGGAACGGTTAGCTACAAATATAAAAATAGCTGAAGAGCCACCTAAACCGCAAGTGAAGAATGAACAATCAGATGTTGAAAAGAATTGGTACTTACAACAGCCTACTCACCACATTGTAATTCAGTTATTAGCCGTAACACAGCAGCAAATTAGTATTGAGTTTATGACTAAATATGAACTGGAAGGTGAGGCCTATACTTATCAAACTAAAAGAAACAACAAAATTTGGTGGGTAGTTACGTTTGGTAATTTTGCGAGTTTAGAGGATGCAAAATTGGCAATGAAAACATTGCCTTCTGACATTTTAAAAAATAAACCTTTTTATAAAAAAATTAGCAAAATAAAACAAGAAATAGCACTAGTTGATCAGTAAATTAAATCGCTTTAGTGTAAAATCGCGTAACACCAGATTGAAGTAAAGAGCCAATGCAGCAAAAGAGTAGAGCCTTCCTTAAATGGGCTGGCGGAAAATACAGCCTCGTTGATGATATTAACGCGCGACTAAACCAAGCAAGCAAGCAAGCAGACACTTTGGTTGAACCTTTTGTTGGTGCTGGATCGGTGTTTTTAAATAGTAATTTTAAACATTATATTCTTAATGATATAAATGCAGATTTAATAAACTTATACAAAGAACTAAGAAATTCACCAGATGAGTTTATTAGTGATGCAAAAAAGCTATTTGTTGATTTGAATAACCATCCTGACGCTTACTATGAGTATCGTGTACAGTTTAATCAAAGCCGCGATGTATATGAGCGATCAATGTTATTTTTGTACATGAACCGCTATGGTTATAACGGGTTGTGTAGATACAACTTAAAAGGTATTTTTAATGTGCCTTTCGGTAAATATAAAAAGCCTTATTTTCCTGAAAAAGAAATGTATTTTTTTGCCGCGAAAGCTCAGCAAGCAACTTTCACCTGTTTAGATTACGATGATGTATTTAAATTGGTACCTGAGAATGCAGTTATCTATTGCGACCCGCCATATGTACCCTTAAGTAAAACTGCATCATTCACCTCTTATGCAAAGGGTGGCTTTAATTTAGATGATCAGGCTAACTTAGCTAATTTGGCAGAGCGGGCAGCATTTGAAAATAATACACCAGTACTTATATCTAACCACGATACAGTATGGACACGAAAGATTTATAGCCAGGCATCATTGGATCAAATTCAAGTAAAGCGGACTATTAGCCCTAAAGGCGGTTCTCGTAATAAAGTAGATGAGTTAATGGCTATGTATTTACCACTAAAGCAACAATCGCGTAAATCGAAAATACAAAAACTATAAAAAGCACAATCGCAATTATAATTATTGAATATGGAGAGTGTTTTTTGAAGTCTGAATTGCGTTTACTTTCTGATTGAACGCCAAAAAATGCTGCTAGCACACTTTGTAACGCGCTAAAAAGTTGCAGCATTATATTAAAATAGAGGTTTTAAAGATGGCGCTTTTTTCGAATCATCTGAGCTGGTAAGTAGTTCTAATAAATCTAAATAATGAAATTGCGCACTTCTACTATCACCAGTAATCCACGAAACCCAAGACGAATCCTCTTCTATCTTAATACACACTTCTGCAGTATTTTTAGAAACCACAGATAGATTTTGATAATGGCAATTATTTACTGAGCTAATTTCCGGCTCAGAATTTGGAGAGAAACTAAACGCCCCAATAAACAATAATGCCGATGCAATTAATATCCCTGTTTTAAAAGCTCGCATATGTAGGCCTAATTATTTGTTACTTTTTTAATCATACCAAAGGTTGGTTAAATAACAAACTTAAATATTTAAGATAATAGTGAATAATTATAAAAAATAATAACTTAACTATTCTTTTTAATTTTAGGGATCCATCATTATCTTTTATCCGTTCTTGGGTAACTTCATTAATTAAGTTACATTAACGAAATATACTATTTATTGATGGAGTTAGTCATGTTTAACCCAGAGCAAAAATATTTAATTGCCCCTTCTATTTTGTCTGCTGATTTTGCAAAACTAGGCGAAGATGTTGATAAAGTACTCGATGCGGGTGCTGACGTGGTTCATTTTGATGTGATGGATAATCACTATGTACCTAATCTCACAATTGGCCCAATGGTGTGTAAAGCACTCAGAGATTACGGTATAACAGCACCTATCGACGTACATTTAATGGTTAAACCTGTAGATAGCCTTATTCCACTGTTTGCAGAGGCTGGCGCATCAATTATTACTTTTCATCCAGAAGCCAGTGAACACGTTGATCGTACAATACAGTTAATTAAAGATCATGGCTGTAAAGCAGGCTTAGTGTTTAACCCTGCAACGAGTCTAAGTTATTTGGACCATGTTATTGATAAGCTAGATACCATTTTACTAATGTCGGTAAACCCTGGGTTTGGCGGACAAAGTTTTATCTCTCATACGCTTGAAAAGCTACGACAAGCTAAGCAACGTATAGTTGCATCGGGTCGTGATATTCGCTTAGAGGTAGATGGCGGTATTAAAGTCGATAATATTGCAGCAGCGGCTCGAGCGGGTGCAGATATGTTTGTGGCAGGCTCCGCTATTTTCAACCAACCTGATTACAAAGTGGTGATTGATCAAATGCGTGAGCAGCTTGGAAGTGTAAAATAATGAAGTACGACGTCGCCTTATTTGATTTAGATGGTACTTTGGTTGATAGCGTTTACGACTTGTATATTGCTATTAACCTAACCTTGAGTGACCTCGCTTTTCCTATCGTTAGCCAACGCTTAGTTGAAAGCTGGGTAGGTAATGGCATAGAAGTACTCGTTAAGCGTGCTTTGAGTGGCGATATGCAAGTGAGTGAACATTTAGACGAGTCACTTAGTGATAAAGCAATATCACGGTTTTATAAGCACTATGAGCAACAAGTTGGTGAGTATAGTGTGCTGTACCAACACGTGGAAACTGGGCTTGCAGCACTTCGTGGTATGCCAAAAGCGCTAATCACTAATAAGTCTCGAATTTTTACAGAGAAACTACTCGAAAAATTGGCCCTAACGAGTCATTTTGATGTGGTTGTATGCGGTGACGACATGGCAAAAAAACCATCGCCAGAACCATTGCTATTTGCCTGCAAAAAACTAAATGCGGAGCCTAATAAAGCAATAATGATAGGTGATTCTAAAAGCGATATACTTGCAGCTAAAGCCGCTAATATAGACGTAATTGCACTTAGTTATGGCTATAACCAAGGTGAAAGTCTTGAGGATTATAATCCGCAGTACCTATGCGATAACTTCTTAGATATAATACCTGTTCTAACGCAGCGTTAAATATTATTCATTAAGCAAAATAAAGGAAAATCATGAGTAAACCAGTAGTTTTAAGCGGCATTCAGCCAACCGGTGGTATGACAATAGGCAACTATGTTGGCGCTATTAACCAGTGGCTAAAGTTACAGGAAGACCACGAAAGTTTCTTTATGTTAGTAGACTTACACGCTATTACGGTTCGCCAAGAGCCTGAATTACTGCGCTCTCGAGTGTTAGATGGTATTGCTCTTTACGCGGCATGTGGCATTGATCCTGAAAAATCTGCGTTATTTGTACAATCGCAAGTACCTGAGCACGCACAATTAGCGTGGGTATTAAATTGTTACGCGCAAATGGGTGAGCTTAATCGAATGACTCAGTTTAAAGACAAGTCATCTAAGCACGCAAATAACGTAAACGTGGGCTTATTTTCATATCCGGTATTGCAAGCTGCAGATATTTTATTATACCAAGCTGATCAAGTACCAGTAGGGGATGATCAAAAGCAACACTTAGAGCTGACTCGCGATATAGCCACACGCTTTAATAATTTATATGGCGACGTATTTAAATTACCAGAGCCGTACATCCCTGAGTTTGGTGCACGCGTAATGAGCTTGCAAGATCCACTTAAAAAAATGTCTAAGTCTGACGAAAACCCAAATGGTTACATCATGTTATTAGATGAGCCTAAGCAAATTGTGAAAAAGCTTAAAAAAGCAGTAACTGATTCAGATGAACAAGCACGTATTTATTTTGATCGCACAGAAAAGCCTGGCGTATCAAACTTGCTTACTTTATTGAGTGTTGCAACTAAACGTTCAATTGAAGACCTAGTGCCTGAGTATGAAGATAAAATGTATGGCCACTTGAAAAAAGATACAGCAGATGCAGTTGTCAACATGATTGAGCCAATTCAAGCACGCTTTAAAGAGATCAGAGATGATCAAAACCTACTTGATAGCATAATGAAATCAGGTGCTGAAAAAGCAAGTGTACGTGCTGAGAAAACACTTAAATCAGTTTACGATGCACTTGGTTTTATACCTCGCGGTTAAATTATAAATATTGAACCCCCATAAAATACCGCTACTTAGCGGTATTTTATGTTGTAGTACATTCATTTTATGCAACATTACAGTATTGAAAGGAATTTACATGAGCTTTAAAGTTAAGCACTATGCTGCAAAAACGATTAAGACTAGCTATGCAATGGAGTGGGAAATGCTACTCACTGAATTAGTTATTGGCTTATTGTGCAGCGTATTTGCTTATCTTGGTTTTAAGGCGAGTGTATTACTCATTTTTGTCGCTAATTTATTTATTGCAGTATGTTGTTTTTCTTTAATAACATTTTCGATTGTTATGTTGATAAAAGAAAAGTTAGAGCAAAAAAATAGCGGGAAGTGAGTCTTCTCGCCATTTTTAATTAAGTGCAATCTCGACAGTTAAATAACCTCAAAGCCGATTAATTCGTAACAACTGAACCTCTATTTATTTAATAGAGGTTTTAAGTAATGCCCAGTATGTGAACGCTCACATTCGGCTACTTCTTCAGGCGTGCCTGCAATGAGTATTTCACCGCCGCCAGCTCCGCCTTCAGGTCCTAAATCGATAACCCAATCTGCTGTTTTAATTACATCGAGGTTGTGCTCAATAACCACAATGGTGTTACCGTGATCGCGCAGGCGATGTAATACAACAAGCAGTTGTTCAATGTCGGCAAAATGTAGGCCGGTTGTGGGCTCATCAAGTATGTACAGTGTTTTACCTGTATCCCGTTTAGAAAGCTCACGGGCAAGTTTTACACGCTGAGCTTCACCACCAGAGAGCGTAGTAGCTGCTTGTCCTAAGCGAACATACGATAAACCAACGTCCATTAGCGTTTTAAGCTTACGCGCAATAGCCGGTATTTTATCAAAGTAATCATGAGCGTCTTCAACAGTCATCTCAAGTACTTGGTGTATGTTTTTACCTTTGTATTGTACTTCGAGCGTTTCGCGGTTATAGCGTTTGCTCTTACACACATCACACGGTACATACACATCAGGTAAAAAGTGCATTTCAACTTTAATTAAGCCATCACCTTGGCACGCTTCACAGCGTCCGCCTTTAACGTTAAAGCTAAAGCGACCTACTTTGTAGCCACGTGAACGCGCTTCTTGTGTGCCTGCAAATAACTCACGAATGCCGGTAAATATACCTGTGTAGGTTGCCGGATTTGAACGCGGAGTACGACCAATCGGACTTTGATCAATATCAATCACTTTATCAAAATGATCTAAACCGCTAATTGATTTATACGGTGCCGCTTCGGCAGTGGTTGCGCCATTTAGCTCTGTATGAGCAAGTTTAAATAAAGTATCGTTTATTAGCGTTGATTTACCTGAGCCCGATACACCTGTCACACAGGTCATTAAACCAAATGGGATTTTTAAATCCACATTTTTAAGGTTATTACCCGTTGCGCCAAATAGCTCTAGCCATTTGTCGTTCGTTGGGTGACGTTCTTTTGGTATTTCTATTTTACGTACGCCTGATAAAAATTGGCCCGTAACAGACTCTTTGCTTGCTAAAATATCATCGCGTGTACCTTGTGCAATAATATGCCCACCATGAACACCCGCACCTGGACCAATATCAATAATATGATCTGCCGCACGAATAGCATCTTCATCGTGCTCTACCACAATAACGGTGTTACCTAAGTCGCGTAAATGGATTAGTGTTTGTAGTAAGCGGTCGTTATCGCGTTGATGCAGCCCAATAGATGGCTCATCTAGTACATACATTACACCTACAAGGCCAGCACCAATTTGACTGGCTAAGCGGATACGTTGAGCCTCACCACCTGATAATGTATCGGCGCTACGTTCAAGTGATAAATAATTGAGGCCAACGTTAATTAAAAACGATAAGCGGTCGCGAATTTCTTTTAATATTTTTTCAGCTATTTGGCCTTTTTGTCCGGTTAACTCTAAACCTTCAAAAAATTCCATGGCTTCACCAATACTCATGCATGTGATTGCAGGTAAGTTGGTTTGTCCAATAAATACATTTCGAGATTCTTCGCGTAAACGCGAGCCATGACAGCTAGGACAGGCTTGGCTTGTTTGGTATTTAGCAAGTTCTTCGCGTACAGAGCTTGACTCTGTCTCGCGGTAGCGGCGATTCATGTTATTTAAAACGCCTTCAAACTCATGGTTACGCGTAATTAAATCGCCACGGTCGTTACGGTAATTAAACGCAATTTTAGTGCTACCAGAGCCGTCTAATATAATTTTTTTCGAGTCGCTGTCTAAATCTTGATAAGGCACATCTAAATCAAAATTGTAATGATCCGCAACCGCTTGCAGCATTTGATAGTAATAAAAGCTGCGTTTATCCCATCCTTTAATTGCACCGCCAGCAAGGCTTAACTCTGGGTTATGCACTACGCGATTAGGATCAAAATATTGACGTATACCTAAACCATCACAGGTTTGACACGCACCAGCTGGGTTATTAAACGAAAACAAACGCGGCTCAAGTTCAGTCATTGCATAGCCACAAGTAGGGCAGGCAAAATTTGCTGAAAATAGAATCTCTTCAGCGCTGCTATCATCCATATATGCTACATGTGCAACGCCATTAGACATTTCTAGTGCAGTTTCGAACGATTCTGCTAAGCGTTGTTGTAAGCCATCTTTTACTTTAAATCTGTCTACAACAACTTCTATTGTATGTTTTTTATGAAGCTCAAGTGTTGGTGGATCAGACAAGTCACATACTTCACCATCTATACGGGCGCGAATATAACCTTGGCTAGATAGCTGTTCTAATAACTTAACATGCTCGCCTTTACGCTCTTTTACTATTGGCGCAAGCAGCATTAATTTACTGCCCTCAGGTAGAGCCAAAACAGTATCTACCATTTGGCTCACTGTTTGCGCAGCAAGTGGTAAATCATGTGTAGGACATCGTGGTTCGCCAACGCGGGCAAACATAAGTCGTAGGTAATCGTAAATTTCGGTAATAGTACCTACGGTTGAACGCGGGTTATGAGACGTTGACTTTTGCTCAATAGAAATGGCAGGAGAGAGGCCTTCAATGTGATCTACATCAGGCTTTTCCATAAGCGATAAAAATTGTCTTGCATACGCAGAGAGTGATTCAACATACCGGCGCTGCCCTTCTGCATAAAGTGTATCAAATGCAAGTGATGACTTCCCCGAACCAGATAGGCCAGTAATAACTATTAATTTATCACGTGGGATGGTTAGGCTGATGTCTTTTAAATTGTGCGTGCGGGCGCCTCGGACTTCAATGTTTTCCATGCTATCTCGTTTATTACCAAAATTATTTACTCAGTATCGCATAATACGAAGCAATATTAATCCTTGATCAATGAAAAATCCTTACTTATAGGCGATTAATTATTGCCAAGCTTATGGTAGAATCCCAACCTCAATTTTTCATAGAGTAAGATCACGCAGATAATGACCGCATCTTCACTTAATTCACGAGAAAAACGCGCCGCTGTATCACTGGCGAGTGTGTTTGCATTTAGAATGCTCGGCTTGTTTATGCTGATGCCTGTATTGGCTATTTATGGACAATCGCTTGAAGGTTTTTCGCCTATTTGGATTGGTTTTGCCATTGGTGCGTATGGTTTAACGCAAGCTGTATTACAAATACCTATGGGTCGATTATCCGATAAGATTGGCCGTAAAAAGGTTATTGTTGGTGGCTTAGTTGTATTTGCCATTGGCTCTGTAGTTGCTGCATTAGCTGACTCTATACAAATGGTTACCGTAGGCCGCGCTCTACAAGGTATGGGCGCAATAGCCAGTGCGCTACTCGCGTTTGCTTCAGATTTAAGCCGCGATGAGCAACGACCAAAGGTAATGGCCGTTATTGGTATGAGCATAGGAATGAGCTTTGCCTTTGCTATGTTACTTGGACCAATTGTTGCAGCTTCGTGGGGTATTGCGGGTGTATTTTGGTTGACTGCTATTTTAGCTGTCTTTGGTATATTTATAGTGACCATGCTAGTGCCAAAGGCGGTAAATAAAGCACCCAAAGGCGATACATTAGCAAGCTTTAGCGACATTAAAAAATTAATTAAACACCCTCAGTTAGCACGATTAAATGCAGGTGTATTGTTATTGCATTTAACGCTAACCACAATTTTTGTGGTACTGCCGAGTCAATTAATTAAAGATGGTTTGGTTGCCGACCAGCATTGGTATTTATATATCCCAGTGTTGTTTTTAGCCTTTTTATTAATGGTACCAATAATGATTGTGGCCATTAAAAAAGAGAAAGAAAAACAAGCGTTCATTGGCTCAGTAGCCTTGTTAACTATTAGTATGTTAGCAATGTCGGTATGGGTTAATAGTGTAGTAGGCATTGCTGTGTGTATGCTGCTTTATTTTGTGGCGTTTAACTTTTTAGAAGCCACTATGCCTGCGCTTGTATCGCGAATAGCACCTGCAAGCCAAAAAGGTTCAGCAATGGGTGGCTACTCATCTAGTCAGTTTTTAGGCGCCTTTTTGGGCGGTATGTTAGGTGGCTATGTAGCACAAACTACAACGACGCAAGCTGTGTTTGCGGCAGCGGCACTTGTTGGGTTAATATGGCTTATTATTGCGTGGAAAATGCAAGTCCCACCCAAAAGTAAAGTTATTAGTTTAATGACCAAATTAGATTCTGAAGAGCATGCTCAAACACTTGCTTCTCAGTTAGTTGCTTTACCAGGCGTAATAGAAGCAACTGTGGTTTGCGATGAAAGTCGCAGCTATTTAAAGATTAATGATAAAGAATTTGACCTAGACCAAGCGCGTAAAGTAGCTGGTTTAATCTAACATTTATAGGAGATGGTTCCATGGCACGCGGTGTGAACAAAGTAATTTTGGTTGGTAATTTAGGGCAAGATCCTGAAGTTCGTTATATGCCTAACGGCAACGGTGTAGCAAATATTACCTTAGCAACTTCAGATAGCTATAAAGATAAAAACACTGGCCAAATGGTTGATAAAACTGAGTGGCACCGTGTTGTATTCTTTGGCAAGTTAGCTGAAATTGTTGGTGAATATTGTCGTAAAGGTTCACAAATTTATGTTGAAGGTAAACTTCAAACACGTAAGTGGACCGATCAACAAGGCCAAGAAAAATACACTACAGAAATAGTTGTAGATGGCTTTACTGGTCAAATGCAAATGTTAGGCGCACGTGGTGGCGATCAACAAAGTGGTGGTTACCAAGGTAATCAGCCGCAAGGTGGACAACAAGGTGGTGGTTACCAAGGTAATCAAGCGCAAAGTGCTCAACAAAGTGGTGGTTACGGCCAAAATAATCAAGGCCAAAATAACCAGCAACAAGGTGGTTATGCTCCACAACAGCAAGCAGCACCTGCAGCGCAACCTCAGTCAGCGCCAGCACCACAACAAAATAATCAATACCAACAACCGCAAGGCGGCTTTGCACCACAACAAAATAGTGCACCGCAGCAACAAGGTGGTTTCGCTCCTAAACCACAAAGTGCTCCGCAAGGTGGCGCATCAAACCCAATGGAACCAACCATTGATTTTGATGACGATATTCCGTTCTAGCTTACGTATAATCTAAAAGTGTAAATATAAATCGCTTTTAATTAAAGTGTTAAACCAAACCCAGTGTAAAAACTGGGTTTTTTTTTTTTAAAAGATGTAAAAATGACATGGTGTATCTATAAAACACTATGTCACTATTATCTAAACAATTAGCCACGTAACTGAAGCTAATGTTTATATCAATATTATTAAAATATGACTCATTCTTGCGAGCTAAATAACTTATCTACTTTGTTTCTTCTCTGTTGTAGAAGTATTTGCCAATCGTATCAGTTGCTCATTTTATTTTATGTAATTTGTATTAGTTGATATATAAATGATTGCAATCTATCCTCTACAGACTTTTTTAAATGAAGCTATGGGAAATATGAAAACTCATATCGTAACAGTATTTCTATTTTTTCAGCTTTTTAGTGCTAATTTGCATGCTCAAGTATCATCCGAGACTACGCAAGTTCTATTAATTAATTCTATAAATCAAGATATGCCATGGCAGAAAAGTGTTGAGGTTGGATTACGTGCAGAATTAACTAGACAAGCTTTTGACTTTGATCTCTTTGTTGAAAATATGGATGTTGGTCGCTTTGATGAAGTACAGCAAAAAAAAGTGATGAAACTGTATTTACAGCAAAAGTATCAGAACAGAAAAATTGATATCATTGTTACTCAATCGGTATCAGCTGCAGCGTTATTGACTGAATTTTATGGTTTTTTCCCAGATGTACCAAAAATATATCTAGAGCCAGGCGCTAATTTTACAGTACCTGAGAGTATCAATACGGTTACAATAAATGCTAAATTAGACTACAAGCAGGCAACTCAAGATGCAGTTAATTTAATAAACCCAAAAGAGCTCATTGTTATTTTAGATACGACGAATGACATGGGGCGTAATTTTTATCAAAATCTTCTTCCGGTTATTGGTAATGATTTTCCTCATTTGAGGATAGAAAAATGGTTTGATGTGCCAACCGAGACCTTAATAAATAAAATAAATAATGCCCCATCTGATGCCATTGTATTGTTTACTCCTATTTTTCGAAAGTATAAGGGGAAGCAGTTAAGTCCTTTTCAGTTTGTAAAATTACTAACAAGTGATAACCAAGCTCCTATTTTTAGTTATTGGCATGCGTTATTAGGTTCTGGTATTGTTGGCGGGTACTTATTATCGGGCGAAACCATTGGTAATCGCATCGCAGAATCAATCATTTTTTTTAAGGAAAATAAAAGCTTAAAACCGATTGATGATGAAAAACTCAGTGCGCACTATTATGATTGGAGACAATTAAAAAAGTTTAAAATAGATCCTCAACGTTTACCCCAAGGGTCGATGCTTTCCTATTACGAACCTACCTATTTTGAAGAAAACAAAATGCTTATTTATAGCGCAATTATTATTATATTAACGCTAAGTAGTTTTTTAATGTTTTTTTTAATTTTGAATAGCAAACGCGTACAGCTGTTAAAAGAGTTAGATAGCGAAAAATTAAAACTAGAATTTCGTGTTGAGCAACGAACCAAAGAGTTATTAACAGCAAAAGATGAAGCGGAGCATTTAGCTTTGGTTAAATCAGAGTTTTTGGCTAATATGAGTCATGAGATAAGAACCCCAATGAATGGAGTTATAGGCCTCACCAATATTTTACTTGAAAGTGAATTGCCACTAAAACAAAGGCAGTACCTAGATAAAATTAAATACTCTTCGGATCAATTGTTAATCGTGATAAACGATATCTTAGACTTTTCTAAAATTGAATCAGGAAATACTAACCTCGAAGAATTTCCTTTTTCGGTTAACGCTGTTGTAGATTACATAAAAACAACGTTTGAAAACCAAGCTCAGGACAAGGGCATTAAATTTATAGTTAATGTAGCGTCAAATGTTCCACCTGATTTAGTCGGAGATGTTGTTCGCATTAATCAAGTGCTATTAAATTTATGCTCTAATGCAATAAAGTTTACTTCACACGGGAAGGTGTCTGTTTGCATTCATGCAGAGCAAATACTGAACGATGATGAATCAATATTAATACACTTTATTGTTAAAGATTCAGGCATTGGTATCGCACCTCAAAACGTATCTCACTTATTTGATGCATTTACGCAAGAAGATAGCTCTACGACCCGAAACTTTGGCGGCACAGGATTAGGTTTAACAATAAGTAGACGTTTGTGTAAGTTAATGGAAGGCGATATTTCTGTCGTAAGTACGCAACATTTAGGCAGTGAATTTACTGCATCAGTGAAAGTAAAAGTTAATAAGAAAATTGTTATTGCAGATTCTTTCAATTCAATTCAAACCAGTATTTTAGATTCAAAAAATTCAGCTAATCATCCATCTTTAATTGGTTTAAAGGTGTTAGTAGCCGAAGATAACGAGATTAACAAATTAGTTATTAGCGCAATGTTGGAGAAAAAAGGTGTGGTAATTCATTTAGTCGATAATGGGTTTGAATGTATTCAAGCCCATAAATCTCAACAATTCGACTTAATATTAATGGATATCCATATGCCAATTATGGATGGTATTGAAGCGAGTAAAATGATACGAAATGACAGCGATAAAACGATTGCCAATATTCCAATCATCGCTTTAACAGCTAATGTTATGGAAAAGGATATTATGTATTATCTATCAATAGGTATGAATGCGCATGTGGCTAAGCCAACAAAAGCCGCAGAGTTATATCGCATTATTATTCAGTGTTTAAAGACTGCGTAGTCTAGGTAGATAAAATATAGCCGCTAAAGCGCTCCAGATAAGTGATAAAAGCCTAATACCACCACATTTGACTTAAAAAATGGTTTTATAAAAAAAAACAAGTACTATAATACTCAACACGCCCTAATCTAAAAGCTGGATAATAAATCAATTTTGATTCAAAAATTTAGTAGGTAGTTTAACTATTTGTAATCACGGCAATTAAGCTGATCTCAAAAATATAAGTAATGCAAAAATAACAAAGCCATGGAGTCCCCCACGGCTTTGCAACGTTACTTTTATAGTGCAGCAACAACTTCAACTAACGTATCTTTGGCATCTCCAAAGAGCATTTGAGTGTTTTCTTTAAAAAATAGTGGATTTTGTACCCCAGCATAACCAGTTGCCATACTACGTTTTAAAACAATGGATGTTTTGCCCTGCCAACACTCAAGTACAGGCATTCCCGCAATAGGGCTATTTGGTTCATCAAGTGCAGATGGGTTAACAATATCGTTTGCACCAATCACAAGTGAAACATCGACTTGTGGAAAATCATCATTTACTTCATCCATTTCAAACACAATACCGTAAGGAACTTTAGCCTCAGCGAGTAACACATTCATTTGTCCAGGCATGCGTCCTGCAACAGGGTGTATTGCAAAGCGCACATTAATATTTTTTTCACGTAATTTATTTGTGAGTTCGCATACTATTTGCTGTGCTTTTGCAACGGCCATCCCGTACCCCGGAATAATCATTACTTCTTTTGCACTCATAAGTAGTGCAGCTGTTTCGGTTGCACTTATGGTAAGCACTTCACCTTGATCTTGAACCTCACCAGATGGGGCTTTTACATTACCACCACCAAAGCCGCCGGCAATGACAGATAAAAAATTTCGATTCATAGCTTTGCACATTATGTAGCTTAAAATAGCTCCGCTTGAACCTACTAATGCGCCAATGACAATAAGTAAGTCGTTATTTAGCATAAAGCCTGTCGCGGCAGCGGCCCAGCCTGAGTAACTATTAAGCATAGATATAACAACGGGCATATCGGCACCGCCAATTGCCATAACCATATGAACACCAAAAACTAAAGCAAGCGCTATCATAATAACCAGCGGCAACATGCCATTACCAACAGCAGACTGCACAACGAATTGCTGCCCAAGCCACGCTACAGCAACTAATAAAACAAGATTAAATATGTGTCGTCCTGGTAGTGTTAAAGGCTTACTGCCCATTCGACCAGATAATTTACCAAAAGCGGTAATTGAACCTGAAAATGTAATAGCGCCAATTAAAACTCCTACATAGGTTTCAATATCATGAATAGTTAAATCAATACCCGAAAAGTGGCTGGAAGCGTCAGCAAAATTAGCATAGCCAACCATTATAGCCGAGAGCCCAACAAGGCTGTGCAAAATAGCAATCAGCTCTGGAATCTCTGTCATTTGCACGCGTTTGGCTACAAGTAGGCCAATACTGCCACCCACTAATAGTGCAATCATCAATTCAATATAGTTATTGGTAACAACGCCCAAAACAGTCGCAAAAAGCGCAATAACCATGCCTGAAATACCATACCAATTACCTTTACGGGCAGTTTCTTGATTGGATAGGCCGTTTAAAGCCAAAATAAAAAGAACCATCGCAGCAATATATGCCACGGTTACAATACCAGTACTGATCATGACAACCTCACTTACGGAACATTTTGAGCATGCGATGTGTTACAGCAAAGCCGCCAACAATATTAATACTCGCAATTAACACGGTAAAAACGGCAAACCATTTAATGGTGTCGTCTGTTGAGCTTATTTGAATTAAAGCACCGATAACAATAATGCTTGAAATGGCATTGGTTACACTCATTAAAGGCGTATGCAGCGCAGGCGATACACTCCAAATAACCATATAACCT
Organism: Pseudoalteromonas sp. 1_2015MBL_MicDiv; assembly: GCF_002407505.1. Classification (NCBI taxonomy): domain Bacteria; kingdom Pseudomonadati; phylum Pseudomonadota; class Gammaproteobacteria; order Alteromonadales; family Pseudoalteromonadaceae; genus Pseudoalteromonas; species Pseudoalteromonas sp. 1_2015MBL_MicDiv. Next base: position 440,776 of record NZ_CP012737.1, read on the forward strand.
ACAAAGCAGGCTAAAACAAAAACGGTAAAATGAGACATAAAATCAGCGGGTGCAACGCCACCAAGACCAAGCAGTGCTAATGCACCGATAGCAGCGCCAATAATAGGTCCAAATACCGATTTCTTCTTCTCAACAATAGTGGGGGTAGAAATTGGTGTTGCGGCTACCTTTTTAGGGGTTGCAGATAGTGTGGTCGCTGGTGGCGGCCAGGTTGTTTTTCCTTCTGTGCATATGGTTGCACCTAATACAACGTCGTTTGTCATATCAACAAAGAGTTCGCCGTCTTTTTCTGGGGTCATTTCGGCTAACAGGTTGTATAAGTTATTGCTGTATAATTGGCTCGATTGCGTAGCAAGGCGACTTGGTAAATCGGTGTAACCAATGATCGACACACCATGACACACGGCAACCTTTCCCGGGACTGTTAATTCACAGTTTCCGCCTTGTTCAGCAGCGAGGTCGACTATTACGCTGCCGCTGTTCATTGATGCAACCATCTCGCTGGTGATCAACTTAGGCGCTGGTTTTCCGGGTATGAGCGCGGTAGTAACAATTATATCAACGTCTTTAGCTTGCGCTGCAAACAATGCCATTTCGGCTTCGATAAATTCATCGCTCATTACTTTAGCGTAACCGCCTTCGCCTGAGCCGTCTTCATCTTTAAAGTCGAGCATTAAAAACTCAGCGTCCATGCTTTCAATTTGCTCTTTTACTTCAGCGCGCGTGTCAAATGAGCGAACAATTGCGCCCATACTTTTTGCAGCCCCAATAGCGGCTAAACCAGCAACACCTGCGCCAATTACAAGTACCTTGGCGGGAGCAACTCTTCCTGCCGCTGTAATTTGTCCGGTAAAAAAGCGACCAAAATGTTGGGCTGCTTCTACAATTGCACGATAGCCAGATATATTAGCCATTGAGCTTCGGGCATCCATTTTTTGTGCCCGAGAAATACGAGGAATGCTATCTATTGCAATGGCGGTGATGCCGCGTTGAGTTAAATCTTTTAGTATCTCTGGATTTTGTGCAGGCCATAAAAAACAGATTAATATTTGTCCACTTTTTAGTAATGTATTTTCATCAACTTCAGGTGCTTGTACTTTGAGCACAATATCAGATTGTGCCCATATATCTTGTGCTGAGTTAACTACTTCACAACCTGCTGCGATATACGCATCATCTGTGTAATTAGCCGCCATACCTGCACCCGCTTCAATGGCGACATTAAAACCAAGTTTTATTAATTTACTTACAGCATCAGGGGTTGTTGCGACTCGGCGCTCACCTGTGCGAATTTCTTTTGGAACACCGATTTTCATTTTATACCTCAGATTTTAATGCCAAGAGTAGAGATTAGTGTTTTAGGGCGTGGAATCAGTAATACGGTGGTGGTTGTTGCTTATTGGCACGTGTCCACCGTATTTATTGCTATTTAAAGTGTAAAATCAATAACTACGCGAGAAGGGACCTTGCCATTTTCGAGCCTTTCAAAAATGTTATTGATAGCGCTCAAAGGCTGTAATTCAATATCAGCTTTAACTTTGCCTTGTGCCGCAAAAGCCAATGCCTCGGCCATATCTTTGCGATTACCAACGAACGATCCTTTTATAGTGATACAATTTGCTACTACATCAAATAGCGGCGTCGGAAACTCGCCTGGTGGTAAGCCAACTAAAACACATGTACCGTGTTTGCGGGTCATGTTAACCCCTTGCTCAAATGCAGGCAGTGAAGGCGCTGTAATAAGCACGCCATGCGCACCACCTTGCGTTATTTCTTTGACTGTATCAGCGGCATTCGCTTTTTTTGCATTAACAACCGCATCTGCGCCCAATGAGGTGGCATGTTCAAGTTTTGTATCATCAATATCAACGGCACAGACTTTAAGACCCATAGCTTTAGCATACTGAATTGCTAAATGACCAAGCCCTCCACAGCCTGAAATTGCAACCCACTCACCTGGTTTAGCATCGGTCTCTTTAATACCTTTGTACGTTGTAATGCCAGCACAAATTATAGGGGCTGCTTGTACTGCTGATAAACCATCAGGAATATGCGCTACGTAATTAGGGTCAGCGATAATATATTCGGCAAAGCCGCCATTTTTAGTGTAACCACCAAACTCAGCATCAGGGCAAACGGGTTCATAGGCACTTAAGCAAAACTCACAGTGTCCACAAGCAGAATAAAGCCACGGAACACCCACTCTATCACCCACTTTTACACTAGTAACACCTTCACCAACTTTAGTAACTAGCCCAATACCTTCATGACCAGGCGTAAATGGTGGGGTTGGTTTTAATGGCCAATCACCGTTTGCTGCGTGTAAATCGGTGTGGCATACACCGCAGGCTTCTGTTTTAACTAATATTTGCCCTGCATTAGGTGATGGAATATCTAAATCACGTAGAACTAAAGGTTTACCAAATTGCTCTACAACGGCTGCTTTCATTTTTTGGTTCATAATTTTTCCTATAATATTAAAAAGCTAGAAACAGCGCCTTTAAAAAGGCGCGTCAATATCAACAACATTAAATGTTAAGTCGACTACATCTTTTGCACGAAATAATATAGAGAACAGCTCCCCATCTCACTGACTACAGGGTGATGTAGCTTGCATTTCATTCACTTGCTTCCGTAAGCCAATTTTCCTTAATCGAACACCTTGTCCGCGACCTTATCGGTAGACGATACCACCATCAGTAATGATTGCCTGGCCAGTTATGTAGTCTGAGTCTGGGCTTGCGAGATACGAAACTAGGCTTGCAACATCGTCAGGTATTTCTGAGCGGCCTAGCGCAATGCCATCCACGAACTTCTTGTAGGTTTCACCAACAGCAGCCCCCGTAACTTCTGAAAAGCGTTTATCAATTGTTACCCACAATCCCAGGACAATAGGCGTTTACGGTGATACCATCGCTGGCGTACTCTTTCGCAGATGCTTGTGTTAAAGCTCGGATTGCAAATTTTGTTGCAGAATAAACACCTAACATAGCAAAACCATCATGTCCGGCTATCGATGAAGCATTAATGATCTTTCCTGAATGTCCTAGAGCTTTGAACTTAGCTGCTGCAGCCTGAATTCCCCATAGCACACCTTCAATGTTTATTTTTAAGATGCGCGAGACTTCTTCAGGTTCTACATCGGCAATAGTGTTAACCTGTGCGATACCTGCGTTGTTAACCATGACATCAAATCCACCTAGTGTATTTTGAGTATGTTCAACGGCAGCATATACTTCATCGCGGTTACTTACGTCAGCTTTAAACGTCGTTACTTTACGACCAAGATTTTCAATTTCTGAAGCGACTACTGCCATTTTTTCTTCGTTAATATCAACGATTGCAATATCAGCCCCATCGCTTGCAAGCCGTAATGCAATACCGCGTCCAATACCCTGACCAGCTCCAGTCACAAGTGCTACTTTGTCATTTATATTTTTCATAAAAATGTCCTCTAGACTTGAATTTATAGATATTTATATAAATAATTTTTCTGTATGCTATTTAACAGCGCCTTTAAAAAGGCGCGTCAATATCAACAACATCAATAAGTTTATGATTAACAAACTCTTTAATCCCTAGGCCAATTAACTCACGACCAAAACCAGAGCGACGAACGCCACCAAATGGTAGGTCTGCTTTAACCATTGTTGGATGATTGACAAAGATCATCCCGGTAGATATTTGCTTAGCGACTTCTAAGCCATGTTCAGGATTTGAGGTAAATACTGATCCACCTAAGCCAAATGGAGAGTCATTTGCAATTTTAATTGCGTCTTTTTCATCTTTTGCACGAAATAGCATTGATACAGGACCAAAAAATTCCCAGTTGCGCGCAGGATTATCTTCGCTAATATTTGTTAAAATGGTGGGTTGTACAAAGGCGCCTTGACTCGGTACTTTAGGGCCCACTTCAGTGGCTGTTGCACCAAGCTTAATAGCCTCATTGATTTTTGTTTTTAACTCATCAGCAGCGCTTTGTGATGACAGCGGAGCTAACGTAGTGGCGGGAACAAGCGGATCGCCTGCCTGCAACTTAGCAACACCTGCAGTGTAAAGTTCAACAAATTCATCATAAACGCTATCTTCGATGATCATACGCTTGGATGATACGCATACTTGTCCACCGTTCCAGTGGCGACCAAATACCGCCCAATTAACTGTTTTTTCCATTTCAGCGTCAGCAAGTACAACAAACGCATCGGCTCCACCAAGCTCTAATGTAGACTTTTTAAGTGCTTTACCAGCGGCTGCAGCCACTATTGCACCAGCACTTTCAGAACCCGTAAGTGCAACCCCACGAACTCGTGGATGAGAAATGATCATTTCTGTTTGAGAGTGTGCGGCATACAGGTTTTTAAAAGCGCCTTTAGGTAGGCCTGCTTCGAGCATAAGTGCTTCAAATGCTGCTGCACATTGTGGAACAATCCCAGCGTGCTTGAGTAGCATCGTATTGCCCGCTGATAATTGTGGCGCAATGATACGAGCAACCTGGTAATACGGAAAATTCCATGGTTCAACAGCAAGTAGTACACCAAGCGGTTCGTGTACAACAACTGCTTCACCTTCAGCAGGCTCTGCTACGGGTAAATTTGTAGGTGCAAGAAGTTTTTCAGCGTTGTTAGCGTAGTACTCTAAAATAGCGGCTGATAATTCTACTTCGGCTTTTGCTTCTGATGTTATTTTTCCCATTTCTAGGGTTAATAAATTAGCGTATTTAATAACATTTTTGCGTAATAAGTCGGCCGCTTTTTGCATTATTTTTGCGCGTGAAGAAAAAGATGTTCGCTTCCAAGATTGGAATACCGAATCGGCATTTTCTATTGCTTGAGTGATTTCAGCATCAGTAGCATCAGGAAAGGTTTTTACAACCTCACCTGTATATGGATTTGTTGTTGCGTAAGCCATGATAGTACCCTCAATTAAGCTAAATAAGATTGTTAACACTTTCATTTTTAATGAATAACGCCGAGAAACTGCGTATGTAACTATCCTAGAGTAAGTATTGAAGTGAAACTATTGGTGATGTTACGTAAAAGCATGTGGAAAACCACAGCTTGAAAAGTTAAGTGATTGACTCAATAGAGCTAATTTTATTGTTTAGGGTCTGTTGAACTTTGCGGATTAAAATTTGTTCAAACTAGGGGCGATTTAATCGCGGCGCGAGGTTTGTAACCTAGTGGGCTCGGTAACTGCTCCTGCGTTACCCTAATGGCTTACATCCATGTAAGAATAAGTAAAAACCGAGCAACAAAGAGTAAATAGCCCCTAGGAAGAACCCTTTGGGCTGACGAATCCCCAAAACGTGACAGGCACAGCAATTTATGATCTTATGTAAATCACCACAACCCACATAAGTCACAACTGCTATGCCTGACACATCAGTTTGCCATAAGTACTTTAAACATGCATTAGCGCCATTCAATAATGCCAGAGTAAAAACATTACTAAGCTGCAGTAATGCATTAATTTCGGGCAATAAACTTACCTTAACTGAAATCGGCAGAAATTTGTCTGGCGCTGTGGATGTAAAACATAAAATAAAACGCGTTGATCGCTTCTTAAAAAATACTCACCTCTACAATGAAAGGGTCGCTATCTATAAAGCATTAGCTCATCCTATTATCGACTCTTTACCAATGCTTGCAATTGCCGTTGACTGGAGCGGTGCCTGTGGTCACGACTATCACTTACTGCGAGCAAGCTTACTTGTGGATGGGCGCTCTATCGTGATTTATAACATGATTGTTGAGCAGAAGAATTTTGATAGCCCAGCAACCAACAGCCTGTTTTTAGATGAACTTTATGAAGTGCTTGGACGACATCCTAGTGTCTATATTGTAACAGACGGCGGCTTTCTTACGCCTTGGTATAGTAAAGTACGCGAACTTGGTTGGCATATGATAGGTCGATTAAGAGGCTCAATGAAGTGTAAACTAGCCATGCAATCACAATGGCATACATTAAAACAACTTAGGGCTGGTGCCAGCGATATACCAAAGGCGTTAGGTCAAGCACGACTAACTCAGTCCAGCCCGACAGCATGCGATGCATTTTTACACGTATATCATGGAAAAAATAAAGGAAGAAAAGGAAAAAGCAGATTTACGAAAGATACAAAAATGTATCAAAACTTAGCGAAAGAGCCATGGTTACTCGCGACATCAGACAATACAATGACGAGTAAGCGAGTAGTTGGTTTATATAGTAAAAGAATGCAAATAGAGCAAAATTTCCGCGATGACAAAAGTTTGAGATATGGTTTTTCGTGGCGTTTTAGTAAAAGCACCGGCATAAATAGAATAGGAATATTATGCTTGATAGCCACAATAGCGAGCACTGCGTTATGGTTTATAGGGTGTGAAGCAGAAAAAAGAAAGTGGCATATAAAATTTCAAGCAAATAGTGTTAAGAATCGCCGAGTTCTTTCATTTTTAACCTTAGCCAAGCAAGTCATAAAGCTATGTAAGAGACGTATTACACAAAGCTATATAGAAAAAAGTTTAAAAAACTTTATTTTTAATTATCAAAAAGAGGCCGCTGGATAAAGTGGGGATCCCTCAGCCCTTTGGGCAGCGCCTGTTTGGCATTAATGCTACGTTATCGCCCATTTATGGGGAATAACCACACTACATAGGCTCTGCCTTGCCTAAATACCAAACAGACTGCTGCAAATTCAACCTTGAAAGATCAACAGACCCTAGTTACCTCTTGACGCAAGTGTAAGCGAGGAGGATTATTAAGCAAGGAAGTGGGAGATAAGTAAGTGTACTCGTTATTAATCAACTAGGCGTTAGTGTAAATTCACTATGAACTACAGCGATAAAGAAGCAAGGCTATTTTCCTCATCCCAACTAGCCATTTTATGGTATGCAATAATACTTGGTATGCTGGTTACGTGCTTAATGATTATTATAGTCTTCCATATAGATTCCCAAGAGCGAACATATATTGAACGCATAACCCAAGACACCGCTGAAGGCATTAAAACACTACTTAAAAACGATTTAGAAAAGCGAATAACATCACTTTCAGAGCAATCTAAACTATCGGTTATTTCAAGTGGTATGTCGCAAAGTGATTGGGATGCGATTAGTAAAAATCTTTATGGTACACAATATGGTTATCAAGCTATTGGCTGGATTGACAGCACCTTTCATGTTCGAAAAAGAATACCAAAGCACAATAATGAAGTGACTATCGATTTTAATTTAGCGTTAAATCCACCTGCCTTATTAACAGCAATAAAAGCACAAGATACACAGCAAAGGGCAGTCACAATGCCTTTGGCGTTTATTCATGGAGATGAAGGGATTGGAATACATATCCCAATTTTTAACGCAGGTACAAGAGGCAATAAATTAGATGGTTTTATTTCAGGTGTATTGCTGTTTAAACCTTATATTAAGTCTGTTGTGCCTGATTTTTTACTCAACGAGTATTATTTCACACTGTTTATTGATGGGGATAAAGTGTACTCAGATCAAAGCAACCAACCCGCTATTGCATATGCCTGGAGTAAAAGCTCATCTTATTATTTGCAAGGTCATGAGTGGGAAATAAACGTATCGCCCAACGATGAGTTTTTATATATTGCTCACTATAAAGTAATGAGAATTTTAATTGCACTGGGCCTTTTTATCACTTTTATAATTGTATTGGCTGCTTACACTTATTTATTTGCACGTAGTAAACTAAAAGATGAACGTTATAAAATTGAACACTTGTTAAAAAACCTTCCAGGTATGGCGTATCACTCATCTAACACTATAAACAGGCCAATGATACTTGTTAGTGATGGGTGTGAAAATTTAACTGGTTACTCTCGGGCTGAGTTTAAAAAAAATAGAATGCTGTGGAGAAAAATAATACATGAGGATGATTTTAAACGGGTAGAGAAGTCACTTAACGAAGCTTTTAAAGTAAACAGCCCTTTTGAGCTTGAATATAGAATTATCACTAAAAATAGTAGCATTAAATTAGTATGGGAAAAAGGAGGCCCTGTTAGTTCTATTTTTAATGGCGAAATAATCATTGAAGGGTTTATCAATGATATTACTTCTATTAAGGAGGCTGAGGCTGATTTAATTAGTAGTTATGCCTTCTCTGATGCGGTAGTAAATTCAGTAGTTGAAGCGGTTATTACAATTGACCAGCATGGGCTTATTCAAAGCTTTAATTTTGCTGCACAAGTTATGTTTGGTTATAGCGCTGATGAAGTGAAAAATAAAAACATAACAATACTAATGCCTACACCTTTTTGTGATCAGCACGATCAACATTTAGGTCAATACTTAAAAACAAAGCAAACGCATATTATTGGTGTAGGCCGAGAGCTTATTGCTAAACGCAGAGATGGTACGCAGTTTCCAATTCATTTATCGGTAAGTGAAATACAAAACCATGAAAATACGATGTTTGTTGGTTTAATTCGAGATATCACAAAACAACGGGCTTCTGAAGAACAAGCTCGGCTTCATACTGAACAATTAGCTCATGCCGAAAGGGTAAATGCATTAGGAGAAATGGCAGCAGGAATTGCACATGAGATAAACCAGCCTCTGACTGCAATTTCACTTTTTTCTCAGACAGCTAAAAATTTTTGTGAAAAAGGAAGGTTTGAAAAGCTCCCCTCAATATTTGAAAAATTAAGTTTGCACTCTCGTCGAGCGGGAGCCGTTATTGAGCGTATGCAGTTAATGACAAAAAAAGGGCAGCGCTCAAAAGAAGTCATCGATTGTATATTTATGATAAAAGAAGTAATAAATCTTGCTGAGTCAGAAGCACGGCTTCGCAATGTAACTATGCGAATGACAGCATGTGATGAGGCTGTTGATGTATTTGTTGATCGAGTTCAAATAGAGCAGGTTATTCTTAATTTGTTGCGCAATGGTATGGAAGCTATGCAGTTAAATACTTGTGATAATGGTTCAAAAATAGAGCTTGAAATAAAACTAAATGAAGATAAAAATGTTGAAATATCAGTGACCGATACTGGGGCAGGATTGGCCCAAGAAATGAGAGAAAGATTATTTAAACCATTTTCGTCAACCAAAGAAAATGGCACAGGTATTGGCCTATCAATATCAAAAAGTATTATTGAAGAGCATGGCGGTCATATTAATTTTTGTGATAATAAACCAACAGGGGCCATTTTTATGTTTACTCTGCCAATTTATGAAAAAAGGAGTCGCGAATGAGTTATAAGCAAAGCGTTTTTATAATTGATGATGATGAAGGTGTGCGTGAAGGGCTTGCAATATTATTAGACTCCATTGGAATAGATGCACAGAGTTTTAGCTCAGGGTCTGCATTTTTAGATGTATATAATGAGAATATGACCGGTTGCTTAGTGCTGGATATACGTATGCCTAAAATGAGCGGCTTGGAAGTGCAGCAAAAACTTAAAAATTTAAACTGCTCACTACCTATTATATTTATTACCGGACATGGTGATATTCCAATGGCAGTAGAGGCTATGCGTTTAGGCGCAATTGATTTTATTAGAAAGCCATTTGATGAGCAGCATTTGATTGATCGCATTAACGAAGCATTGATATTTAATGAGAGCCAACATGAGAAATTACTCGATAAACACAAAAATAAAATTAATGTAGAGTCGCTGTCAAATCGAGAGCGAGAAGTGTTTGAGCGAGTGACTGATGGGGCTATGAACAAAGTAATTGCATACGATCTTAGTATTAGTGAGCGTACAGTTGAAGTTCATCGTTCTCATGTAATGGCCAAATTAGGCGCTAAAACGTTGGCTCAATTGGTGCGCAGTAAGATCATGTATGAGCAATTAAACTAATTACCAGTCTATTTTGATCTAAGGATCTAATTTTTTTGAGGCCTTAATGTGTGGCCGCTGAGTAACTTGTTGTCTGGATAATAAATCTATCTCAAGCAGCTTTTTCAGTGCTACTAGGTTGTATTTACTTGCAATAGACGCCTATTGTTAGCGTGTAACTTCGTCTTATTTTTACGAAGAATCTCTGGCTAACGAAAAATAAATTTAAATACATTATGGTTCAATGTATTAGTAAATTATTTAGTCACGATTCAGGTTAAATATACTGTTTGCTTGGCGGGATTATTGATCAATGCTCTATTTAGGAGATCTATAGAGAGTCAGTGGAATGATAATTATTGCTTTAGATCGCTTAAATTCATAATTCCTCGTTTATACAGAGCTTTTTTAAAATTAGTAATGAACATTTAAACTTGCTTTATTGACTTGTGCTAATGGGGATCTTGAACAACACTTTAGTTATTAATTTAACGAGTGGGCAAGCTATGCAAAAGGAAAGGTTCTGGATTTTTAATCAATTTAAAGTCATCTATTTTGCCCTGCTTGCATTAATAATTTTGGGTTTTAATTTTATTTTGAATGATGCATTACATGAAAAAATACATCACTCAGGCCAGCTATTAGTTAAACAAGTTTTTGAACTTGAAATAGCCCCTTCTTCAAATAATAAGATACTTGCAGCCCTCGTAAAAAATGAAGGGTTTATGCTTAAGCCGAATTCATCTCTTACGCACTTTGGTCATATTATAAAGTTAGAGCGAGAGGTCTATAACTATAAAACGCTGAGCTTAAATCTATACCACCCTCCTGTATGGATAATAGAAAGCTATTTATTTATATTGCTTAACTTGGTTATGTTTGGAGCTGCTAGCTGGTTTTATCGTTGGTGGAACACGTTACATGTCAACAATATTTCACGTTCGAAAAACTTACTCGCCAGCACAACTCCATCAGTTAAAGAGCACAATACACAGGTTGTTAAAGTATTAAAAAATTTCGAATTAAGCTCGCTGTACACAACAGCACCTGTATGTCACAGCTTGTTTGTACTGGTTCAATGTAATTGCCATTTTGATAACAATATTGATAAAGAAGCCAGCTTTGAAGTGTTAATGGTGAAAAACTTTTCTGAATTGAGTGGTGTTTCAGTAAGGTTATTAAATTGCGGTAACTTAGCGATTACATTATCAGAGGTTCCTTTTTCAGAACTTGAACGATATGTACAACACTTACATAAAAGTATTTTTTTAGCATGCAGAAACTATCAAAAAAATATCACCAGAAAAGACATTAAAGTCGGTGCATGTGATTATCGGCTTAGAGCCGATCAAACAACTGTTTATCAGCTTGCAAAAGCTGCGTTAGTTTTATCCCAACGTAGCTTGTTAAAGCATTGTCATCGATTACCTCTAAATCAAAGCCAAACAGGAGTACTTTCTAGTAAACAAGTTATCGATAATATTAAAAAGCATAAATTTATACTTTTTTTTCAGCCTCTATTCGAACTCTCAAGTGGCGATATTTTACAACATGAAGTATTGCTTAGAGTTAGGCACAGTAAGCATGGTTTGATTGCTGCTCGCTATTTTATCGATCAAACGTATAGCCGCCAAGATACTTTAATATTAGATAAAGGTGTTTTAATTCAAGTTAAAAAATTACTATTAGCAGAGCCTTCGCAATTAACCGTAAGTGTTAATTTATGTTCTGACAGCTGGATAAACAAAAAGTTTTGGAGCTGGTTTAGCGTTCAAATTAATGATTTTAAACTGAGTAGTAAGTTACAATTTGAAATAAGTGAAGTCGAGTTTTTTAATCATCATGAGGCTTTAAAGGACGTATTTATAATAATGAAAAAAGGAGGCTCTCGAATTATGATCGATAATGTAAAGTGTAGTGAAAATTTAATGAAGTTAGCTGACCACCAAGAGGTGTGTGGGTTAAAGTTATCGTATGAGTTAGTGCATCTAGTGGATGAAAAAACACAAAACCAAAATCAAATAAAAACAATTATAAGTATAAGTAATATATTAAACTTACCTGTGTTTGCGGTGGGTGTTGAAACACAAAAAGAGCTATTAATGCTAACAAAATTAGGGGTAGCAGGGGCTCAAGGGTTTTATTTTTCAGAGCCGTTAGAGGAACTCACTCAGGCGGTATTTCATTAAATCAGACCTCTATACCTTAACCCGTTTAAACCTTGCATTCCTCCTGTATGTATCGCCATAATTTTACTACCTGTAGGGAAAAAATCTTTTTCAATTAATTGCCAAAGTGCATACATCATTTTACCACTATAAATTGGCTCCAAAGGAAGTTGATGTTCATCACTCATTTTTTGACAGAACTGCCATAGTTCGGGTGTGAACTTACCATACCCTCCATCGTGAAAATCGGTGAGTAGTTGCCAATTATTTTGCTTATCGGCTTTATTACTTAATTTACCTACCTCTTTTTTTAAGTAATCTGCTTGTTTTAATACAGCAATCCCTATTATTTGGGTGGTTTCTTCACTGCCTTCAATTAGACCCGCTAATGTACCGCCACTGCCTGTAGGACAAATTAGGTAGTCATGCTTTGGAAGGCTTTTTGCTAACTCAGCACAGCCCAATAGAGCAAAGGAGTTAGTACCACCTTCAGGAAGTATATAGGCACTAGGAAAGCGAGCTTGAAGTGACTTTAAGTAGTCATCATCGTTTCGTCGTCGGTATTCAATACGATTAACAACGTGCAGCTTCATTCCGCATTGCTTTGCAAATTCAAGTGTGGGGTTATTACTGTCGAGCTCAGGGCCTCGTATAATTGCGTGCGTAGTTAAACCAAATTCTTTTCCGGCAGCAGCACAAGCATGAATATGATTTGAAAAGGCGCCTCCGAAAGTCAGTAATTCAGTTTTTCCAAGTTTCTGCATATTGGCTAGATTATATTTTAATTTACGCCATTTATTACCACTTATTAATGGGTGTATTAAGTCATCTCGTTGAATACTCACAGAGATATTTTTGTTTTTTAGAAGCTGAGAGTCTATTTTTTGAATATAATTATTTTCTTTTATTTTTAATTGCTTAGACATTTTATCTTCTGTTTTTGTTTAGTGCATTGATAATAAATATATGATTAATCCGCAGCCTACTTAGGGCTAATCTATTACTTTAGAGTGCTACATTGTATTTTTAAAGGTGCACCATAGGCAAGTAATCTACACATGTAGCGTATCAATACATGGATGTAGAAATATCTTAGTTTATGCTTGGGCAATTAAGCATTAAAAACCTTATCGTGATTTTTATAAAGGTATATGAACGTTGGATAATAGATTTAAATATCATCATAGCTCTATGTTTTAAGGTCCAAGGTCTATTTTCCTTTCGGGATTGAATTTTCAGCAGCAGGTTTGGTTTTTAGGCAAGGCAGAGTCTATGTTATGTGGTTATACCAACCTGCTTATATAGGGTTTATTTAACGATAATAAAATAGCGCACAAAACTATTCGATAAGCAGCATAAATGCCAACTGCGTTGTCCTTTGGGATCGTCTTAGGGGCAATTTATTTTTTATTTATTCTTACATGGACGTAAGTCATTAGAGTAACGCAGAAGCAGTTACTAAGCCTACGAGGTTACAAATTTCGCGCCGCGATTAAATAGCCCCTAGATAGAACAAGTTTGATTCTTAAAAGATCAACAGGCTCTGGTAAGTCCCTTACCTAGAGTTCAGGTTAGGTCGCGTTATTTATAAAGTCATATTTTTAAATGCAATACAAAAGTCTTGTTAATACTGAAAAGACGGGAAGTGAACTTGTGGCTATTTTATAATTTTGCCGCTTAAAGGGAAATGATCGGGTTATTTACTGGCGTGGTACACGTGAATAGTTGTAAACTCAGATAATAATTGAACAAAGCTTGTATTTTGTGCTGCAAGTACATAGCATAAGACTTTAATTATAAAAAATAATAACGACCAAATAATTGCCGCTTTTTGGGACTGGAATATATGCGAATTACTCCTTTATCTCTGTTAATTTCAGCTAGTTTGTTAGCTAGTAGTGCATTTGCACAAGATACAGCAACTGTAACTGGAATTGAGTCAGAAATTAGTATTAAACAAACAGAATACGATAACTCGACAAGAATACTTGATAAACATCTTAAAGAAGAAAATCAGTTACAAACTCAACTGGAGTTACTTCGTTCTCGTTCAACTGAATTAGATAAAGAAAAAAACCAAGCACTTGACGCAATGAACGAAATGTATCGTCGCTTAATTGACGATCCTACGTTAGATATCAGTACAACTCAGTCGCGTTATCAAAAAGCGGTGGTTGATCACAAGCAAAATAAAGACGATATTTCTATGCAGTTGGCGGCAATTGCATCCCACCGTAAAGACATTGAACAGATCCGTGTTGCTAAGCATACGTTACTAAACACCTTAGAAAGTTTAAAAGAGCAACTAACAACAGCGCGAGTTGAACGTTTACGTAATGAGTTTACGCGCGAGGGTACGCTAGAAGTTAATCATACAATTAACTGTAAACGCACCGAAACACTTGCAGCTTGTGAACAACGCGGCCAACAAATGGGCTTACAAAAAGCAACAAAACGTTTTGTAGACCAAATTTTTGCCAACTTAACGGAAGAGCGCTTAGTAGAGCCAAAACGTAATATGGCGGGCGCTCAAGTACAAATTTTAAGTAGTCATGTAGTGAGCAGCGCATTTAGTGGGCAAGGTAATTACAACGTTAATTTAAGCGTCACAATGCGTGGTGAAGTCAACAGCAGTCGTTTATGTAACTTACTAAGTGTTGATAACCATTATTGTTCTGAGTATGGGACACCACTTACCGCTGTGTATCAGCCAGCTTATGGCACTACTTTTTCAGATAGTCAGTTAACATTCAGTAATAGCACGGATAATAGCGCAACAGTTCAGGTATCTCGTTTAGATGAGGCGTCAGTAAGTAATTACACAATGAAACCTGTTGCTAGCAATAATCGTGTTATTACCACAAATGATAACAATAAACAGGTAGAGTTAACGCTTCGCTCTAATGTGTACGACGACGAAGTTTTTATTGATGGTGTTAGTTTTGGTTCCACTCGTTTAGTAACTAGTTTACCGCGTGGAGTTCATAATGTAGAAGTGCGTAAGTTGGGTTACAAACCCTACCAAGCACGTGTAGATTTAAATAAAGCACAGACTATTCATGTAAATTTAGTAAAAAAGCCTGAGTCGATTGCTGCACCGACATACACTCGTGAGCAAACAGAAGTGACTACCCGTCAGGTTAATGAAAATATAAATGTATTAAATGAAAATGTTCAGACCGCTGTTGTTGTTATTCCAGCAGGCAAGTTTAAAATGGGCGATATTAACGGCAATGGTTTAGCGAATGAGCGTCCGGTTGTTGAAAAAGTGATCGCCAATTCATTTGCGATGCAAAGTCGAGAAGTGACCGTTGGAGCCTACGAAAAATTTGTAGCAAATACCGGTTACAAAACACAAGCAGAGCAAAATAAAGGGTGCGCATATTATTTAAATGGCGAACCAGTATGGGAAGCAAATTTAAATTGGCGCAACCCAGGATTTGATCAAAATAGTAACTTTCCTGCTGTATGCTTAACCTATAACGATGCTAAAGCGTATGCAGAATGGTTATCAGGTCAAACCGGGCAGCAATTTCGTTTACCTAATGAAGTTGAATGGGAATATGCTGCACGAGCCGGTACTGAAACCGAATACCCTTGGGGTAACGAAATTGGTAAAGGTTTAGCTAACTGTGGTTGGTGTGGTAGTGAATGGTCAAATAAGCGCGCTGCACCAGTTGGTTCTTTTTCACCGAATGCATTTGGACTATACGATACCGTAGGTAATGTATGGGAATGGACCAATAAAGAATCAGGTGAATCTGATATTGCAGTAAGAGGTGGGGCGTGGAATTTTGCACCAAGTCTTGCTCGTGCTTCAACGCGCTTAATTTTAGCACCTGATTTTAGATCTAATTACATTGGTTTTCGTCTAGTACGTGAACGATAAAATTTAAGAAGGAAGCTTAGCTTCCTTTTTTTCACAAATTTACAAAGGCAGCTGCGCTTTATATTGCTCACATAACTAAGCATGTTAAAGTAAGGCAGCTAACATAAGAACGTATTTCAAAGGTCATCCAGCCTCATGTTTAAAAAACTCCGTGGTATTTTTTCTAACGATCTATCGATCGATTTGGGTACAGCCAATACCCTAATTTATGTAAAAGAAGAAGGTATTGTATTAAACGAACCTTCAGTTGTTGCTATTCGCCAAGAGCGTGCTGGTGGACCTAAAAGTGTAGCCTCAGTAGGAACTGAAGCAAAGCAAATGTTAGGTCGTACGCCTGGTAATATTAAAGCAATTCGTCCAATGAAAGATGGTGTAATTGCTGACTTTTATGTAACAGAAAAAATGTTACAGCACTTTATCAAGCAAGTGCACAACAATAACTTTATGCGCCCAAGCCCACGTGTACTAATTTGTGTACCGTGTGGTGCTACTCAGGTAGAAAAACGTGCAATACGTGAATCTGCTATGGGTGCCGGTGCTCGTGAAGTTTACTTAATTGAAGAGCCAATGGCAGCCGCTATTGGCGCAGGCTTACCAGTATCAGAAGCAACCGGTTCTATGGTTGTTGATATTGGTGGCGGTACAACTGAAGTTGCTATTATTTCACTTAACGGTGTTGTTTACTCATCATCTGTACGTATTGGTGGCGATAAGTTCGACGAAGCGATTATTAACTATGTGCGCCGTAACTTTGGCAGCTTAATTGGTGAAGCAACAGCTGAGAACATTAAGCATCAAATTGGCTCTGCGTTTAAAACTGACGAGCCAATCGAAATTGAAGTACGTGGCCGTAATTTAGCTGAAGGTGTACCACGCTCATTTACACTTAACTCACACGAAATCTTAGAAGCGCTACAAGAGCCATTAATGGGTATTGTAAGTGCAGTTATGGTTGCACTAGAACAGTCTCCACCAGAGCTTGCGTCAGATATTTCTGCGCACGGAATGGTATTGACTGGCGGCGGTGCATTGCTAAAAGATTTAGACCGTTTATTGATGGAAGAGACGGGTATTCCGGTTGTTGTTGCCGATGATCCACTTACATGTGTTGCACGTGGTGGTGGTAAAGCGCTGGAAATGATCGATGTTCATGGTGGTGATGTTTTTAGTTACGATTAATGAAATTAATGTTTGGACGAACCGTCTCCTTACAACTGCGACTTTTTGTCGCAGTGTTTTTGAGTATCGTACTCATAATTGGTGATAGATACACACAAGGTGGTACGGTTGTTCGTACTAGCCTCAATACCCTCGTTAGCCCGCTAATTTATGTTGCTAATTTACCATATGAACTTTTTAGTTTTAGTGCCAAAAGCCTGCATACACGTGATCAACTTCTTACTGAAAACGAAGCGCTTAAAAAAAAGCAAATGTTACAAAGTGAGCAACTTCAGCAATATCAATTCTTAGCTAGAGAGAATCAAAAACTACGTGCCCTACTTGGCTCATCGGCAAAGCAGTCTAATCGTAAAATTATTGCGCAAGTGCTTTCAGTTCATTCAAATCCATATAGTCACCAAGTGGTAATTAATCGTGGTACAACCGATGAACTCAGTGAGGGGCAAGCCGTTATTGATGAAATGGGAGTGGTAGGGCAACTTACTAAAGTAGGATCGACGACATCACGGGTATTGCTAATGACAGACACCACGCATGCTACGCCGGTACGTATTTTACGTAATGATGTGCGCACCGTGGTCGAAGGCATTGGTAAAATTAATGTCGTTAAACTCTCGCATGTGCCACATAGCTTAGATGTGCGTATTGGCGATGTACTCGTTACGTCAGGTTTAGGCGGCACATTCCCAGAAGGCTACCCCGTGGCTGTTGTAACTGAAATTAACCGAGATGAAGGTCAGCCATTTGCTCAAGTATATGCCGAGCCAATTGCTCAGCTAGATCGTATTCGTTTATTAGTTATTTTGTGGCGCAATAAGCAGGAGCGTCTAAATAATGATTAGCCGTTATTCATTGTTAATAGGGTTGAGCATATTTTTTGCCTTAGTTATGGCGTTAATGCCATTACCTTTTTCGTTTGAACCATTTCGCCCTGATTGGGTATTACTTGTTTTGATGTATTGGTCACTTGCATTACCGCATCGTTTAAATATTGCTACAGCATGGGTGGTTGGCTTATTAATTGATTTAGCTTCTGGTTCGCCACTTGGTGTGAATTCACTGACTTATTCGATTTGTATTTTTGTAACTGCGAGCAATTTCCAAAAAATTCGTAATTTTTCGCTTTGGCAGCAAAGCTTATTAATTGGTTTGTTTTTAACGCTTTATCATTTAATGCAGTTTTGGTTAAATCACTTTTTACTCGGTGTTTATTTTAATCCACAATATTTATGGCCAGTGCTTACCGGTATGGTGAGTTGGTTTTGGGTATTTTCATTACTTCGTAAGTACCGCAGACATTTTAGGATCAGGTAAATGACTACCTCAGTGTATTTGGCATCAGCCTCTCCCCGCCGTAAAGAATTACTAAATCAGTTAGGCATCGAGTTTTCGCAATTTAGTGTTGATGCAGACGAAAGCCAGTTGCCTAATGAGCAGCCGCATAATTATGTAGAGCGTTTAGCGCGTTTAAAGGCAAGCTTAGGTGTTGAGCTTGGCTATACCGACCGACCGGTGCTTGGTAGTGATACAGTGGTTGTTATTGATAACGAGTCTTTATGTAAGCCTCGTGATGAAGCTGACTTTACGCAAACATTAAAGCGCTTATCAGGTAACACACATCAAGTGTTAACGGCTATCGCATTTGCTAGTAAAGATAAAATACTTAGTTGCGTAGTAAGTACTGACGTTACGTTTAAAACCCTCACCGATGAAGAAATAAAAGCATATTGGCTAAGTGGTGAACCACAAGATAAAGCCGGTGGCTATGGAATACAAGGTTTAGGCGGTCGCTTTGTTACTCATATTTCGGGTAGCTATTTTTGTGTTGTAGGCTTACCTTTATATGAGACCGAACAATTATTACAAGCATTCTTAAGAAGGTAACATGAGTACAGAATTACTGATCAATGTCACACCAAGCGAAAGCCGTGTTGCCTTAATAGAAAACGGTGTATTACAAGAAATTCAACTTGAGCGTATTGGCAACCTCGGTATTGTTGGTAATATTTACTTAGGGAAAATAAGTCGTGTATTACCAGGAATGCAAGCTGCTTTTGTTGATATAGGCCTTGAAAAAGCGGCCTTTTTGCATGCGTCAGATATCGTAAACAGCGCATCAATTGTAGAAGGCGTTGACGACACTCCGATAAAAAAAGTACAAGATATTCGTGAGTTAGTTCGCCAAGGTCAATACATTATGGTGCAAGTGGTTAAAGATCCGCTTGGTACTAAAGGTGCAAGACTCACCACAGATATAACAATTCCTTCTCGTTATTTAGTATTTATGCCCGATGCTACTCATGTAGGAGTTAGCCAACGCATCGAAACCGAAGAAGAGCGTGCACGCCTTAAAAAAATAGTTGCGGAATATGGCGATGAAAATGGCAGTTTTATTGTGCGTACAGCAGCCGAAGGGGCAATCGAAGCTGAGCTAAGGCACGACGCTGAATTTTTAAGAAAGTTATGGGAAAAAATAGTATCTCGCAGAAAAAAAACAAGTAAAGCGAGCATCTTACATGAAGACTTAACACTTGCGTTCAGAACGCTTCGTGATTATGTAGGTGAAGACATGGAGCGTATTCGTGTCGATTCAAAATTGACTTATCAAGAGCTTAAGTTATTTACTGATGAGTTTGTACCACAGCTTTCTAAAGTACTTGAGTATTATCCAGGTGAGCGCCCAATATTTGATTTGTTTGATGTCGAAAATGAAATTCAAAAAGCATTACATCGTAAAGTAACGTTAAAATCGGGCGGTTATATCATTATTGATCAAACCGAAGCGATGACCACGGTTGATGTAAACACTGGAGCTTTTGTTGGCCATCGTAATTTAGAAGAAACTATTTTTAATACCAATGTAGAAGCTACTTCGGCTATCGCCCGTCAACTCAGACTACGTAATTTAGGCGGCATTATTATTATCGATTTTATTGATATGGTAAGCGAAGACCACAAACGCCGCGTATTACATTCGCTTGAATCTGCGTTATCGAAAGATTGCACCAAAACGAATATAAATGGTCTTTCTGCACTCGGTTTAGTGGAAATGACCCGTAAGCGTACGCGCGAAAGTCTAGAACATATTTTATGTGATGTATGTCCTGCATGTTCAGGTCGTGGTTCGCAAAAAACAGTTGAAACAGTGTGCTATGAAATATTACGCGAGATAGTGCGCGTTAATCGTGCTTACGCAGCCGATAAATTTATGGTGTACGCTGCCCCAGCAGTGAGTGAATCTTTACTTAATGACGAATATCATAACCTAGCGGAACTTGAGCTTTTTATTGGTAAGCAAGTACATATTCAAACCGAGAGTTTATACAGCCAAGAACAGTTTGATGTGGTAATGATGTAATGAAAGCAAAAGCGGTCTGTTTTTTTTGTTTTAGAAAGTTATGGCAAACCTGCGCCATAATTTTGGTATTACTGGCCGTTATTGTTTCTATTTTAAAATATACACTTCCTTATGCTAATGACTATAAAGGCGATATTGAAACTTACTTACACAGTAAATTTGATGTCAGCCTTTCAATTGGTTCTATTTCAGCAAGTTGGCAGGGTAGTGGCCCCGCTTTGGTTCTTGAAGATTTATCCTTTAAAGATAATGAAACGGCTCCTATTTCTCTTACCATCGCAAAAACCAGTTTAGAGCTTAATTTGTGGGAAAGCTTAAAAACGCTACAGTTAAAATCTAATTATTTTGTTATTAGTGGCTTTCACACCAGCGTTAATGTGGGCAACTTATTTAATGGCAATGAGCAAGGTGAAGTTTCTTTTGAACAAAAAGAACTCATTGAAGGTCTTTTTTTAGGTGAAACTGGGCATTTTGCTATTGAGAATTCAAGCGTCAACTTCATACTTGAAGATGGTAAAGAGCGTAAAGTAATGCTTAAAAATATTACTTGGCAAAATGAAGATAAAAAACACCTAGGCAGTGGTAGCTTGGCATTGCCTGGTATCTCAGTTGGTAATTTTGATGCGCGCATTGCTTTATCGGGTAAGACCTTGGAAAAGGTAATTGGTGATATGTATGTGCAAGCAAATAAAGTAGATGTATCTAACTGGTTAGCGCAATACATAACAAGTGAAAAGCAGCAATTACACAGTGATATAAATTTACAAGCTTGGCTTAAGCTCGAAAAAGGGCTATTTAGCGATATAAAAGTGCAATGGTTACCAAGCTTTGTGCGTTGGCAGTATGAAGAAAAAAATCAACAAGTTAGTTTAAGCGAAGGGGGATTTCATTTATACCCAGAGCAAAATGGTTGGCGCTTAAAAAGTACAGGTTTAACATTTGCTAGTAACAGCAAGGCTTGGCCAAGTTTAGAGTTTGAAGCAAAGCTAGATGCGCAAAACAAAGTATGGTTACAGCAAGTTGATTTAGAGCTACTAAATAATTTAGCTGGATTAACTAATTTTAATGGTTTAGCCCCTTTTTTAGAGCGTGAACCAAGTGGTTTGATTAAACAAGCATATTTAAATTTTGAAAGCGTTGAGCAGTGGCAGCTATGGTTTGAGGCTGACAATATTGGTTGGCAAGAGCTCGATTCAGTACCGGCTGCTCAAGGGTTAAGAGTAAGTGGTCTTGTAAATCAAGCAAGCGGACGTATTAGCTTATTTGGCGAAAATGGCACGCTTGTTACTGGCGAAAACTTTAGTAATGATATCCAATATAATCAAATTAATATCGATTTAGATTTAGTAAATCGAAAAGAAGGTTGGCACATCAGTAGTGATGAAATTTGGTTTGATAATAATGAAATAACACTTGCTGCTGAAATGCAGCTGAGCCTCGGGGATACGCCTCGTTTAGATTTATATGCAGAAGCGTTCGCTCCAGATGCCAATATTGCAGGGCATTACTTCCCGCTAAAAGCAATGAGCCATGAGCTCGTTAGCTATTTAAATGGTGCAATTAAAGGCGGAGAAGTATCTAAAGCACAGGTCTTATTTGCAGGGCCTTTGTCTGGTTTCC
The DNA here is from genome assembly GCF_002407505.1 of Pseudoalteromonas sp. 1_2015MBL_MicDiv. Lineage (NCBI taxonomy): Bacteria > Pseudomonadati > Pseudomonadota > Gammaproteobacteria > Alteromonadales > Pseudoalteromonadaceae > Pseudoalteromonas > Pseudoalteromonas sp. 1_2015MBL_MicDiv. The sequence goes on from NZ_CP012737.1 coordinate 462,780, forward strand.
CATTTACTGATGGTAGTGGTCAGTTTGATGTATTAGCACAAATAGACAATGCAACCTATGAGTTTGACCCTGATTGGCCTGCGGTCACTAATGCTAATGTGCAGCTACATTTTGCTAATGAGCGGATGGACATATATAGCCAGCAAGGCAAGTTGGTTAATTTAGATATTGGTCATAGTGTACAGGTGAGCATTGCAGATTTAATGAATGCTGATGAACTTATTGTGCAAATTGATAAAAAAGCAGAGATGGAAAAGTTACATGATTTTTTTGCAGCGACACCTATTGCCAAACCTCTTGCTGAAATTTTTAAAGTCGTACAGGGCAAAGGCGAAGCCGATGCCAGTATTGAGCTTTTAGTAGGCTCTAAGTTTAAAGGCGGAGCCAGTGTTAGCGGCAAAGTTAATTTAAATGACTTGCCAGTATTTATAGCAACGCCAGGCATTGAGCTTAAAAACTTAACTGGCGAGCTTAATTTTACAAACGACAATATTACACTTAAAAATGCGACTGCGAAGTGGTTGGGTATGCCGCTAAATATTAATTACAGCAGTAAAAGTGATGCTAAAAATTACCAAGCAAACATAGATATAAACGCCAAAGTTGACGCCGATACACTAATTGATAGTGGGCAAGGTATATTAAAAAATTATTTAAGTGGGCAAAGCGATGTTGATATTGGTTTAGTACTTAATTTTACCGAACAAGGCTTTAATTACCGTGCACAGGTAAACTCAGAACTACTTGGCTTAACGAGTAACTTACCCGCACCTTATAATAAAAATAGCGAACAAGCGTGGGCACTTGATGCAGTAGTTCAAGGTGATGATATTTCTAATCTCATTACAGCAAACGCTAATCAACAGTTTTACTTTAATGCTATTTTAGAAAATGGGAAATCACAGTTTAGTAATGCCCATTTTGTGATCGGAAAACAAGATTTAGGATTAAACCAAAAAGACTTAAGCGTAAATATAAATCTTGAGCAGAGTGAACTAGTGCCTTGGTTTGATCTGATTGATCAAATAATTAAAGCAGGTAAAGCAAATCCAGATAAAGAATCAAAAGGGATTATGCCACCGCTTAATGAGGTGGTCGCAAATGTAGGTATGCTTGATGCGAGTAACATCATCTTTAATGATTTTGAAATGCGTTTAGCACCATCAAAAGACGATTTATACCTAAAGCTAAATGCTAAAGAACTTAGAGCTGGAGTTTTTATTCCTACATCACAACCTAGCCAGCCTATACGAATTAATACCGATTACTTAAGGCTTAATTTTGCACAGCCTAGCGAGCAATTAATTGAAATAACAGATGTACTTCCTGAGGAAGACTTGAGCTGGCTTACTAAAATACCTGCCATTGAGTTTGAATGTAGTGACTGCAAAATTGATCGCTATCAGCTTGATAAAGTGAGTGCGTCATTATTAGGTGATGGCGAGCGCTTATCGATATCAGAACTTGTAATCGATAAAGGAGATCATGTACTGCGCACTAAAGGGCTATGGCAAAATGGTTTGACAATGCTAAGTGGTGAGCTTAAAAGTGATGATATAGGCGCATTGTTTGGCGAGTTTGATATTACCTCTGCAATTAAGGATTCTAAAGCTGATCTAAATTATGATCTTACTTGGCAAGCTGCACCTTATGATTTTGATGTGAAAACTTTAAGTGGTGAAGTTACTTGGGATTTAGGGGAAGGTCACTTAACTGAAATCAGTGATGGTGGTGCACGCGTATTTTCGCTGTTGAGCCTTGATTCACTCGTACGCAAACTGAAACTTGATTTTAGAGATGTATTTTCAAAGGGCTTTTTTTATAACAGCATGCAAGGCTCTATGCAGTTAGAAAACGGTATCGCTTACACTAAAGATACTAAAATGGACGGTGTGCCTGCCGATTTAACTATTAAAGGCTACGCAAACTTAAATACCCTAGATATAGATTATGACCTTGCTGTAGCGCCACAAGTAACCTCAAGCATTCCGGTTATAGTGGCATGGATGGTTAATCCAGTAACAGGGCTTGCTGCTTTAGCACTTGATAAAGTTATTCATTCTGCGCGCGTCATCTCAGAGATCAATTTTAAAGTAACGGGTAAAATGAACGATCCTATTGTTCAAGAACTCGACAGAAAAAGTCGTGAAGTTACACTACCTCAAGCTGCGCAAAATCAGCCACAAGCATCAGTCGATTTAAAGCTTAAAGATGCACAAGTAACAGTAACGCAATGAACAAAACAGCAAGCATAAGCACACCCACAATAGTTGCCCTACAAATGTGTTCAGGGCTAAACCCTGATGACAACATAGCAAGCTTAAAGCGCGCACTTAAAACTCTGCCAGCAACAAGGCCATTACTTGTTTGCTTGCCAGAAGCTTTTTTAGTGTTTAGTAAAAGTGGCAGCGATACTTTACTTGTTGCTAAGCAAGTTGAGCAATACAAATTACAACTTAGTGAATTGTGCCAACACCATAATATTTGGTTAAATGCAGGCACAATGCCTGAGCCATTTAACGAACATAAGTATTACGCAGCATCGCACTTACTCAATAATCAAGGCGAGCTTGTTGCAACGTACAACAAAATACATTTATTTGATGTAAACGTAGATGATAAGACAGGTAGCTATCGAGAATCAGATTTTACCCAAGCAGGTAGCGATGTGGTGGTGGTTGAGTCTCCATTTGGTAAAATAGGTTTAACAGTATGTTATGATCTGCGCTTTAGTGGCTTGTTCAATGATCTAGTTCGCCAAGGCGCGGAGATTATTTTAGTCCCGAGTGCATTTACAGTTGTTACAGGGCAAGCACACTGGCAACCGCTATTAGCAGCTCGCGCAATAGAAACACAATGCTATGTAGTTGCAGCGGCTCAACACGGTACACATGAAAATGGCCGACAAACATATGGTCACAGTATTATTATTTCACCTTGGGGCAATACCCTGAGCGAATTGCCAACAGGCACCGGTTTTATAAGCTGCCACGCAGATTTAGACCAGTTACAAAAAATTAGACGAGATATGCCCGTGCAGTCTCATCAACGATTTAGAGAGCATTTATTATGAATTCGGTTGAACAGCATTTACTACACGACAGCCTGCTAAATAGAGAAGAACTCGAAAAAACGCTCGCTTACATACATCAGCATAAAGTGGATTACGCTGACTTATATTTTCAATCAAGCCACCACGAATCGTGGGTGCTTGAAGACGGCTTAGTTAAAGAAGGTTCTTATAACGTTGAACGTGGTGTTGGTGTACGTGCTGTAAGCGGCGAAAAAACAGGTTTTTCTTACTCTGATGCAATAAACCTTGAAGCGCTAAATAAAGCGGCAACAGCAGCGCGTAGCATTGCCGATGCTGGCGAAGATAGAGCAATTAAAGTATTTAGCGATGTTAAAGCTAAAGAGCAGTTTGCACCGCATCAACCAATTTCGAGTATGAGCGATACCGACAAGGTTAATTTATTACGCGAACTTGAAAACTACATTCGTGAATTAGCACCCGATGCAGAGCAAGTAATTAGCTCAATGTCTGCGGTATACGAAGAAGTATTAATCGCGGCAAGTGATGGCACGTTTGCTACCGATATTCGCCCACTTATTCGCTTAAACTGTTCAGTACTGCTTGAAAAAAATGGTCGCCGTGAACGCGGTGGCGCAGGCGGTGGTGCACGTTTAGATTATGGTTACTTTAAAGAGCTTGTTGATGGTAAACCGCGTTGGATGGAATTTGCAGAAGAAGCGGTACGCCAAGCTAAAGTAAATCTTGAAGCTATTGATGCACCTGCAGGCACGATGGAAGTTGTACTTGGTAATGGTTGGCCTGGCGTGCTTTTACACGAAGCGGTAGGGCATGGCCTTGAAGGCGACTTTAACCGTAAAGGCGCGTCTGCGTTTAGTGGTAAAGTGGGCCAAAAAGTAGCATCTGAGCTGTGTACTGTGGTTGATGATGGCACCATAGCTGACCGTCGAGGTTCACTTAACGTAGATGACGAAGGTACACCAGCGGCTTACAACGTGCTAATCGAAAACGGTATTTTAAAAGGCTATATGCAAGATAAGCTAAACGCGCGTTTAATGGGTGTAAATCCTACCGGAAACGCACGTCGTGAGTCTTACGCACATTTACCAATGCCTCGCATGACTAATACCTACATGTTAGGTGGTGAGCACAGCCAAGCCGATATTATCAGTAGTGTTAAAAAAGGGGTATTCGCGCCTAACTTTGGCGGCGGACAAGTTGATATAACCTCAGGTAAGTTTGTATTTAGCGCATCAGAAGCGTATTTAATCGAAAACGGTAAAATTACTCAGCCAATTAAAGGCGCAACGCTTATTGGTAATGGCCCAGAAGTAATGCAGCAAATATCTATGGTTGGTAACGACTTAGCACTTGATAAAGGTGTTGGTGTTTGCGGTAAAGATGGTCAAAGCGTACCGGTAGGCGTAGGCCAACCAAGCCTTAAAATTGATCAGTTAACAGTGGGTGGTACAGCATAAAAAACCATGAGCGCGAAGTGGATTCGCGCTTTCGTTTTGATGAAAGTGAGGTTTTACACCTCGCTTTTTAAATATACGCTCACGTAATAGAGCGCGAAATAAATTCGCACCTACAATTTGCATTCTTACTCAGTGTAGGTGAAGTTTTACACCTCGCTTTTTAAATATACGCTCACGTAATAGAGCGTGAAATAAATTCGCACCTACGATTTGTATTTTTACTCTGGGTAGGTGAGGTTTTACACTCGCTTTTTAAATATACGCTCACGTAATAGAGCGCGAAATAAATTCGCACCTACGATTTGTATTTTACTCTGGGTAGGTGAGGTTTTACACTCGCTTTTTAAATATACGCTCACGTAATAGAGCGCGAAATAAATTCGCACCTACGATTTGTATTTTTACTCTGTGTAGGTGAGGTTTTACACCTCGCTTTTTAAATATACGCTCACGCAATAGAGCGCGAAATAAATTCGCACCTACAATTTGCCTGCTTACTCTGGGTAGGTGAGGTTTTACACCTCGCTTTTTAAATATACGCTCAGAAATAGAGCACGAAATAAATTCGCACCTACAATTTGCATGCTTACTCTGTGTAGGTGAGGTTTTACACCTCGCTTTTTAAATATAAGCTCAGAAATAGAGCACGAAATAAATTCGCACCTACAATTTGCATGCTTACTCTGTGTAGGTGAGGTTTTACACCTCGCTTTTTAAATATAAGCTCAGAAATAGAGCACGAAATAAATTCGCACCTACAATTTGTATTTTTACTCTGTGTAGGTGAGGTTTATACTTCTCCCTCATCCCCTTTAGTTTTTTCAGCCTCTTTATACCATAACGCAAAAAAGCACTCTGTTAATTTGTGCTCTATCTCAAGCGCTTTTTCTGTAGGACAAAACAAGGTAAAGCTTGCTTTAAACTCACCTAAATCGGTTGTACCAAAGTGAATTACAGGCTCTGGGCCAGATATTTTTGCATCAAGTTTACGCTCAATCATCGAATTATAGCGGCTTGCTACTTCTTGAAACTCTTCGCAGTACAGCTTAGCCTGTTCAGTTAATGTGTCGTGAATAGGGTACGGGTTAAAGCTCTCTCTTCGGACAATAATAAAATGGTGTGTAACAAAGCGTTTTACAAAGTTTAAGTTTTTAATCGAGCTGGTAATTAGCTTATTGTTTGGTATGTATATGGTTTTTCTCGAAAATTGATAAGTATGTATATCAATTTCATGCATGGTCGTTTTAATCCAATCGGTTTCAGCAACTTCACCAAAGTAATCACCAACTTGTATCCAATCACCCACTCTAAACGGGCGTGTTGTTACTAGGTAAAAAAAGCCTATTACACACTGAATAAATTCACGCGTTGCAAGTACAATCGCCACAGCAAAGGCGGCAATAGAAAGTGCAAAGTTTTGAATCTCTGTAGACCACACAAAGAGAAGTGATATCACCATTACAAAGTTAATAAAGTGCTTAATATTATGCGCGATGTAGCGAATATCTTTTTCTTTTTTCTCAGCGCGACTTTTTGCTAACTTATCGACAAGTATCTTAAGCACAAATGCAATTGTTAACATTATTAGTGAGAGAAGAAACGGATGCAGTAATATATCTTTAGTCATAAATTCCTAATGGTTTAAAGTTGATAAACACGACCAGTTTATTGATTTATTTTGCCAATGGGCTAATTTAACGCAAATAAAAACCCTTTAGCAAATTAATGCTAAGGAGTATTCGTTTTTATCAGTAATTTTCAATGGTTAAACCAACCTACTCTATTTGATCTCTGGTTAAGAGGTTTACTAACATATTGAACTACAGTGATATTTAAGTTTATTTCTCTCTAGCTAGAGATTTCAGTAAATTAAACGCAGTTAGCGCTGAAAACAACTGCTTGAGATAAATTTATTATCCAGAGTTCAGGTTATTTAGATATGAGGTCTATTTAACGATAGGTAAATTGCACTATAACTAGAGTCTGTTTATCTTTTAGGTAAGGGTTAGCCTATGTTGTGCGGTTACCCCCATCAATAGGCGATAAAGCAGTATAAATACCAAACATGTGCAGCCCTAGGTTAAATAAATTTTAATACTTAAAGACTAGGTAATATTTTTTATATCTAGTTGTTTTAAATAAAAATTATAACAACGCTATTGGAAGGGGAATTCGTTAAATTGTACCGGTACTTATGTCAGTTGGTATTAAAGGCTATTTAACATCAATAATGCCTTTGCTTGTATTTTATCGAGAGTAAATTAGATGTACCGTGGTGGAATAGTCCAGATCCTATAGATAATTTAGTGTGAAGCACGCATTTCAAGTGAAGATGGGTATTGTGGTTTTAATCGATAAGACAAGCTGCTAGATACGTATTTCCGGCTTTTATTTAAGTACGCGCAATATAGAATTAGAATACTTATCAAGCATTAAATTTATTTCACTAAGTACTTTCCCTTTACTTCATAAGTTCCATTTAACCCATATTTTATAAGTCGGAAATAACAAAACAACTACTTATAAGTTAGAAGGTATTGAACCGTCCTATTGAGACTAGGACTGCTAATTTTTTGTCAGTGCAGTTTTATTTGATGAGGTTTAAGTTCACAGACTTTAATTTATAACGCTATTCTAATAATTAAAACTACATACAGTAATAAAAGCGATTATTAGTTTTTATCACTCCTCTACCTTGCAATATATTGGCGCTTTTTTGTTGTAATGCTTTGTAATAGACACGAATCAAAAAAGTAATACTATTATTTCCTTAAATACAGACAAGTAAGAAAAACACCGATTAATGATAAATAACTACATATTGTTATTTTTTTGTTTTTCTTTTGTTTTGTTTTTGTTCACATAACTCTTGGTTCTACGTCATCGCTTCGTAAATTCAATTTAAAGCGGAGAGATGATGTTTTTATCAAGGAGTTCCCATTCAAGCGTTCAGCTTGAAACTAATCCCCACCTAAAGTTTTGGGTTATTTGGTCAGATTATGAAAAACGAGTGCGGGCTTGTTGCTATAAATGGTTATATAGTGACCAAGATCGAGTTGAAGACGCCATGGCACAAGCGTGTGAAAAAGCGCTTAAAGTTTATATACAAGACAGCTCTCAAATAGAAAACATGTTTGCTTGGCTTTGTCGGATAGCCCATAACATCTGTATGGATATACATCGCTTAAATAGTAAAGAAAGCGATTTAGTGAAACAAGCCAACAGCTCCTCAACACAGTTTTATTTTACGGAGAGCCAGTCACAAACATTGGAAAGTGAGTATGAACGTATTCACCTATATCAGAAGTTGATGGATGCCATTAATGATTTGCCTAATGATTTAAAGCAAGTGATCCAGTATAAATTTATTTATGAAATGGAGTACTCAGAAATAGCAAACCAATTACAAATTAGCCAAGAAAATGCAAGAAAGCGTGTGCAATTGGCTCGTAAGAAACTAAGTGCATTACAGTATGTATAAGCCCTCATGTTCAGGTCATCGGTTTTTCTTGGCTTGTAACCACAAAATAATTTAAAAAATCTTTTTCACAAACAGATGAATACCCCGTTATTCAAATAACGGGGTATCTGACCAAGATACCCAAATTTAAATCGAACATTCGCATCACCTTAGCTGGGATTGATGTGGCGGAGCTTGGCTGGAGCATTAATATGAAAAATGAAAGGCAGTGGTTTGTGGTTTATACCAAAGCCAATAGTGAGAAAAAATTTGCTGTACAGGTCAATCTTTTGCAAAGTGATTGTGAAGCATTTTTGCCTTTAATAGATCAGGCCCGCCAATGGAGTGACCGAACCAAAGTGGTAAGCGTACCGTTATTTAAATCATACGTATTTGTTTATATTGACGGTAATGAATTTCAACAGTTAAAACGCCTACCAGGTTTCGTTTCATATATTAAATTTAATAATCTACCAGCTGTGATTTCTCAGCAAGAAATGAAAAAAATTCAACGTTTTATATCTACAGGTAAAGTGGTTGAAGTGCTGTCTAATCGTTTGCTAGTAGGAACTAAAGTGGAAATTGTTAGCGGTAGTTTACAAGGGTATTGCGGTATTCTGGTTGAGCGACGTAATCAACAATTAGTCGCAATTGAAGTCGAGGGATTAGCGCAAAGTATGATGCTAACTTTACCTGAAATGCTATTGAAACCGATTGTTGAGGTTTAATTATGGCGTATCTAAGTGAAACAAATATACAAACGCTGAAAGCCCAATTATTGCGTTATGAGGGGTTATCATTAAAACCATATAGATGTACCGAAGGAAAATTAACGATCGGTATTGGCCGTAACTTAGAAGATAAAGGTTTGTCATTGGATGAGGTAGATTACCTATTAAACAATGACATTAATAATGTTATAGCACAGGTTGCAGTGCATATTCGCGTTTTCAAATTATTGAATGAAACTAAAAAGATTATTTTGCTAGATATGGCGTTTAATCTTGGGGTTGCAGGGCTATGTAAGTTTAAAAATATGCTCAGGGCACTGGAAGATAAAAATTACCCTTTAGCAGCGGCTGAAATGCTTGACTCTAGATGGGCTAAGCAGGTTGGAGTGAGAGCTGATGAGCTGGCACAAAAAATGGCTCTAGGAGAGTGATATGAGTGCCATTATACCTCAATTACAAGTGCCTCATTCAGAGCAAGAGCGGCGAGTTGCTTATCATCTCTATCAGTTTGGTAGTGCGCTAAAAGCACAAGATGAACATCTAAGTGATACTGTTAAAGAGCTACATGAGCAGTTAAATAAACTAATTTTTATGCCACGGTTTAACCATCTTACTGATTTATTTTCGTTGTCTCATTCTGAAACTAAGTTGCTAGCACTTGTTTATATTCAAGTTCAAGATCCAGACGTAATAGCCCCATTTTTAGGATTAAGTTGGTTTGAGCAAGGGCCAACATTGAGTTTAGATAAGTTAGTAACATTAGTGGACGAATCTTTAAATAAATACAACACCATAGCAGAATTTGGCCCTAAATCAGCATTGTTTAAATGGGGGTTAATATACCTAACAAATGAGAGTATAGGTTTACAAAGCGCAGTGAATATTGCCCCTTATTTACATGAATTTTTGCAATGTGGTACTACAAGCTGTGATTACCTTAGTTTCTTTACTTTAGTAGACACGGCGCAGGACCCAGTATTTGATAGTTGTTTTAGTTTACCAGAAGAGGTTGCAGCTCAATCATTACTTATTATCGACAGTGAAAATGATGAAATAACCGCCTGGTATACTCAGCAGTTGGCATTACGGTGCGATACCACGTTGGCACACTATGTAGCAGAGCCAAACAATGGTTTCAACATATCTCATTTAGCGCATGAATTTGCCTGCTTACAGCTCATAGCTCAAACGCAACCAGTATTATTGTATTGGCCCGAAATTGGTAGCTTGTTACAACACAACTTAATTCAATTAAATACTCTAGTTGAGCAATGTACAAAATTGGCGTTAATAACAACAACAGCTAGCCCCTTGTTTGACGAGGTATTTACGCAATCATTAAAAATTAAAGTACAAGTACCAAATTTGTCACAATTAAAAGAGGCTTGGTTGTCGTTATGTAATAGCGAGCAACATACGCATTTAGATAAAGCCCAAGCTCAGCAGTTGGTGGCTAAATATCCCGTAGCGTTACCTCATATGAAGCAGCTAGCAAATAATGCTAAGGCAGATAAAAGTGATGAACAAGATTACTGGGAAACATTGCAAGCGCTGTGTTTTTCAGCGCAAAGTCAACACTGCGATGAACTAGCTAAATTGTGTCAAGCGCGCTTTACCCTCGACGACATGATATTGAATGACAAAATTACGGTGCAATTGCAGGAGTTAATCGCCAGAATTAATTTTAAAGCTTCATTACAACAGCGTCTACCTAGTTTTAATCAAGGATGTAAAGCGCTATTTTGGGGTAAACCAGGCACTGGTAAATCTATGGCCGCAGAAGCCATTGCAGGTGAATTGCAACTACCACTGTACATAGTTAATTTGGCCAATATTGCCAGTAAATGGATAGGTGAAACTGAAAAGCACTTAGCTAAGCTATTTGATTCAGCTCAGAAATATAATGCGGTACTCATGTTTGACGAAGCAGATGCGATTTTTGCAAAACGCAGCGAGGTAGAGTCAAGCCATGATAAAAACGCCAATATGGGCGTAAGTTACCTACTTCAACGTATGGAACACTACACGGGCTTGTTGTTACTAAGTACTAACTTTAAAAGTAACCTTGATGAGGCATTTTTACGTCGCTTTCAAGGGGTAATTGAGTTTACTTTACCTGATAAACAGCAGCGCGTTGATATTTGGCAGCGTAATTTAAGCACCAATGCAGATAGTGATTTATGCCAAGGCATTAGCCAACTTGCAGCATTGTTTGAGCTCAGTGCTGCGCAAATAATCAATATCTGCGAAATGGCATTGTTGCAAAGTTTGATCGCTGACAAAAAGTTGATTAGTCGAGCCGAGATTGCCAATGCATTACATAGAGAACTCTCAAAACAACATGCCGGCTTTATGACCCAGCAATCTTTATCAACGTGGTTAACGGGAGGGCACAATGGACGCAACCTTAATTTATAAAGTACAACAGGCACTTGATTCGTTTATTAAAGACAAAGTTTTATCGCTCAATAATAACGATGATGTAGTAGATACTTCTATTGTATTGAGCTTTCAAGCGCCAGATAATGAATTTACTACTGGTTTAGGCAGCGACCCCGCAATAAATTGTTATTTAGTTGGTATAACTGAAGATATTCAGCGTCGTCAAAGTGAGCCACCTCGTACGCAAATAAATTTTACGCAAACTCACCGTACACGATTCATTGAGCCTAAATTTGTGTCATTGACTTATATGCTAACCGTTTGGAGTAAAAACCCACAGCAAAGCGCTGCGATAGAGCATTTGATCATGGGCTATTTAATTGCAGGTATAGGACGGTACGATTTTCTACCTGAAGAGTTACTACTCGCACAACAAATTGATATATCACCTTATGGTATCCGCAGCCAAATATTCGGTAATGAGTACAGTGAAAAAGTAACAGGGCAAGTATGGCAGGCACTCGGGAGTACGCCTAAAGCAACCATTCTCTATACGCTCTCTTTGCCTATGCCAGTATTTGAGCCAGTACAACTGCCAATAGTAAAAGAAATTAATAAACTATTAGATAACAAAGCTTAATTTAACCTCAATTATTTTACCTAACAGATCCCATAATTTAATCGGCAGTTGTTGAGCATTCAGCTCAGCGGCTGAAATCATCATTTATTTATTAGATTACAGAGGAATATTATGAGTACTTCAGAACTCAATGAACGATTAAAAAGCTACTTTCAGCGTGGTGATATCCCTACTCAACAAGAATTTGGGGATCTAATTGATACGGCAACAAGCAGTATCAATAATGATCGTTTACCAGAGCAGATAGATTTAACTCAAATTGGAGAAAATTCATCGCTTAAAGTGAAAGAGGTTATAGCTAATGGCGCACAAATCACGAATATAGCCAACAATCATTTACCGCCTCAAATAGATTTAACGCAGAGTGGATTGGTCACCGATTCAAGTGTAAAAGCGGGTGAATTAATTGGTGATGGGGCAAAAATAAGCAATATAGCCAACAATCATTTACCGCCTCAAATAGATTTAACGCAGAGTGGATTGGTCACCGATTCAAGTGTAAAAGCGGGTGAATTAATTGGTGATGGGGCAAAAATAAGCAATATAGCAAACAATCATTTACCGCCACAAATAGATTTAACGCAGAGTGGCTTGGTCACCGATTCAAGTGTAAAAGCGGATGAATTAATTGGTGATGGGGCAAAAATAAGCAATATAGCCAACAATCATTTACCGCCTCAAATAGATTTAACGCAGAGTGGATTGGTCACCGATTCAAGTGTAAAAGCAGGTGAATTTATTGGTGATGGGGCAAAAATAAGCAATATAGCCAACAATCATTTACCGCCTCAAATAGATTTAACGCATAGTGGCTTAGTCACTGATTCAAGTGTAAAAGCAGGTGAATTTATTGGTGATGGGTCAGGCCTTATAAACTTACCTCAGATTGATCTCCCTTCGCAAATTGACTTAACCCAAGCGGGAACGGTGACGGATTCGCGCATTGAAGCAGGTGAATTTATTGGTGATGGATCTGGCCTTATAAACTTACCTCAGATTGATCTCCCTTCGCAAATTGACTTAACCCAAGCGGGAACGGTGACGGATTCGCGCATTGAAGCAGGTGAATTTATTGGTGATGGATCTGGCCTTATAAACTTACCTCAGATTGATCTCCCTTCGCAAGTTGACTTAACCCAAGCGGGAACGGTGACGGATTCGCGCATTAAAGCAGGTGAATTTATTGGTGATGGGGCTAGGTTATCTAATATTCAAACTACTAGTTTACCCATTGCAACGTTTGCAGATATTCAAATGGGTGATACAAGCAAGCTGACTACCGCACAACACGGTGGCTGGTTAAATCAAAAAGTAGAAGCGCTTACATGCCCCAATTTGTTGTCGCTGCTGATTGCATGTGTTGAGACAACACAAAACATCGATATTGATAACGTTCCTAGTGAAATTGATGGTTATATGCTTGTTGATGGTGATTTGGTGTTATTGAACGCCCAAACGAATAAGAGTGAAAACCGCATATGGCAAGTAAATGAACTATCAAGCTCATTTTCTTTACAGTCTGTGGTCCGCTATGAACCTGTTGACATGGTTCACGGCGATGCGGTGATCATAACTCAAGGTGACATTTATAAAGATCAAGCATTTATGCTTAGGGCTATTTACGATAATGATGCTGATTTTGAGTATCAATGGAAAATGACAGCCAGTTTAGTGACTGTTGGTGATGGGCTCATAAAGAGTAAAAACCGCTTCAGTGTAAATTTCGCTTCAGCTAATGATCTCGCTAATGGCAGAGTTGATAAGGTTATTGATAGTGCTTTATTAAAGCAAAACTTAACTTCGCTTGGGCAACAGCTTCAAAACCAAATGCTTAATATTAACCCTCAAGTACACACTAATGACTTTACTATTGACGCAAATTCCATTCATTTTTTAGATCTTACAGATGACACTACATTGACAGCTATAATTGATGAAAAAGTCACCTATTTTAGGGTGCAGGACTTTAGTGGAACTTGGGGGACAAACAGCCAAGTTATTCTTAAATTTGCAGATAACTCCAGCCTTACAATATTGCTCAACAGCTCACATGCTTATTATGATTTATACAAAGTAAATGACATTTTTTATTCCTATGACTCAACTGGCAAATTTTTTCTCTAAGGCAACCAGTTATTAATTTAGTCATCAATTCAAACACCCCCTCCTTCTAAAAGGAAAACCCTATGAATAATTTTGTAAACGTGATCCAAAAACTTGAAGAACTGAGTGCTCGTGATAGTAATAAAGCTAGAAGCCTAAACTTATTAAATAGTGTTATTTATCAGGTTCGTGCTGATATGAACCAATATTTAGGTATGCAAACAACTGACTTACACAGGGTAGAAGATATTGCAGATGTGCTTGGCTATGCTGGTCGTGTAGTCGCCGCTAGTGATGACTTACCAGTGACCCCGGTTGAGCCTGCCATGTTTGGCGCAACAGAGTTTTACACGGGGGATTACTTTTTGGTTAAAAATGGTCCTGATCGCGGTATTTATCCAATCACCATTTTTGATGATGGGGCTGGTTTTAAAACGTACGACCTAGACCCTGCTTTAAAACGATATTTAGGCGATGTTGCCGTTGTTGTACTTAAATTAGTTGAAAATGATTTAGTACAAAAACACAGTATATTCAACCTCTCCAACGATATATGGCAAGAGCGTGTAATTGCGTAATCACGTAATTTTACGGTACAACTAAGCCATGTTTACGACCTTTCGAGAAAAGCTAAAACACTACTTCATTACAGGTGCAAAACCAACCCAGGCGCAGTTTGCCGAGTTTTTAGATGCAGCGTTTATTCAAAGTGATGATGGCATTACGAAGAAGTCATCTGCAGCGGGGCAAGTACTGACCTTTTTACTGCAAGAACACCATCATAACAATGCAGTTTTTCAACAAAGTGTGTGTATTCAAGGCGATTTAATTGTAGAGGGGCAGCTACTCGGTGCCCCTTCATCAAGCGCCACAACACCAACCAGCCGAGTTTATGAAACATCAAACTACAGTGCGGCTAACGCAAATACCCAACAAGTTAGCGTGCCAATTGGCTGTATTTTACTCTACTGCGGCGCACAAATCCCCGACGGCTTTTTAGCCTGCGACGGCCTAAACGGTACTCCTAGTTTGGCACCGTTGGTGGATAACCCCATTCAACCGATTCGTTACATTATTAAAATGCATTAATGCTGCTTTTTATTCATTGACATCTTATATACGGCAGCTTCATTTAACCTATTATTATACCTTGGAATTTTTATGTACCAGTCACTTAATCAAAAGCAGCAAGAACACGACACGCTCCCCGTACAACGCCAAGCAATAAGCCGAGAAACGCGTTTAAAAGACAACGTAGGCAGCATGATGGGCGTCGATTTAAGCCACGTTGCTGTGCATACCAACTCATCCAAGCCCGCGCAACTTAATGCCCACGCCTATGCCCAAGGCAGAGAAGTACACATCAGCCCGGGGCAAGACCGCCATTTAGGGCATGAGCTTGCTCACATTGGCCAGCAAATGCAAGGTCGCGTACAAGCCACTACCCAGTTTGCAGGGCAAGCGGTGAATGATGATCCAAAATTAGAACATGAAGCCGATGTGATAGGGGCAAGAGCAGAGAGTATGTGACTAAGTTAGAGCGTCATGTCGAATTGACAAGCTTTGTTTTAAGTTAAGTGTTGTGAAGCAAGTGACTTGACCCCTTATCTCTACACATTGGCCAGCAAATGCAAGGTCGCGTACAAGCCACTACCCAGTTTGCAGGGCAAGCGGTGAATGATGATCCAAAATTAGAACATGAAGCCGATGTGATAGGGGCAAGAGCAGAGAGTATGTGACTAAGTTAGAGCGTCATGTCGAATTGACAAGCTTTGTTTTAAGTTAAGTGTTGTGAAGCAAGTGACTTGACCCCTTATCTCTACTACCCAGTTTGCAGGGCAAGCGGTGAATGATGATCCAAAATTAGAACATGAAGCCGATGTGATAGGGGCAAGAGCAGAGAGTATGTGACTAAGTTAGAGCGTCATGTCGAATTGACAAGCTTTGTTTTAAGTTAAGTGTTGTGAAGCAAGTGACTTGACCCCTTATCTCTATGACCCCTTATCTCTATTGCTAGGGCATTCTAGCTCTAAAACGACCGAGATTTATACGCACATAACCACGAAAGGTTTTGAGGGGATAAGTTCACCGCTGGATGAGATTGACGGGTTGTGAATAGATGACCAAAAGAGTGGCGCTTTAACAGCCCATGCGGGTATTAAAGAGCTACCGCTAATGGGAAGTAGATGAAGTTTAAAAAAGTGGACTTTTAACAGCCAAAATAGGTGTTAAAAGTCCAGAAATGATAATGAGATAGTCAGAATAAACGCCACATCCACCACTGTGTGGTGTATCTGGGATTGTTATAGGCAATAAAAAAAGCCTATAACATCGAAAAAACCCAATTAAAAAAGGTTTGAAATATGTATGAACAAGTAGATAAACCGAAAGAGAACAAAAGTAGGGCTGTGGCTAATTCTGTTACTCAAAAGAAAAGTGATGTGAAGCAAGGTTTTGGGTTTGTGGATAATAGGTCTGACGCAACTTCTAAAAGAAAAATGAAAGAGACCGTTAATGATAGTCTTAAATCGATACAGTTAAAAGTAGGTGAGGTTACAGGTAGTCTTGGGAAAACGAATATTCCAAGTATTAGTTATGGCCGGCTGAGTACTACAGTATTGCAACGCCAAATATTAATTGGGGACAAGTGGGAAGGTCATGCAGATGATGTTCTGGTAAGTGATATTGAGAAAGACGTAAAGCCTCGGTTGAACTCCTGGTCAGAGCTTAAAGATAATATATTTAAAAAAGGAACCAATGGAGATACTAATAAGGCAGTCAACGCCTATTACACTGTCGACCTCAGTATAGGCGTGTCTCCATTCGAAGCTGACATTCGAGCATCCCTTAGAAAGCACAATAACCGTACAAGCTTCGCTGACAGAAGTGATTTATACAGACAAGTGACACAAGACATCAAACTCTCTCTATTGGGTTTCCACAATATAGCCGGTATTGCCCATCATGACGGGCAATTTAAAAGAACTGACGATGGCTTTGGTGGTTCTGCCAGTGGCCGTAAGAAGAAACTTGTTATTTATCGAACCATGCCTAAAGCCGATTGGAGTAATTACAAAGGCAGTGGTGATTTGAAAGATATTCTGTTTGGTCATGGAGGCTCTCTTGGTCAGGCAATGCACTATTTTGATAAATCTAAAAAGAGTAGTAAAGATGATGTGCTTGTTGAATTTAAATTTTCAGGTGATGCTTCGAAGCTATTGGACTATTCAAAAGTTAACGGAGGAGGTGAGGGCGGTGCCCCACAGGGTAATAAATTGACTGGTAAATCAGAGCAGAACGACATTATGAAAGTAGATAAAGATGTTTTTAGTGTCCACTTACATAAAAGTAAAGACTTAATAAAAGAACTGAAGCCACAAGTTCGTCTCGTTGAGAAGGTTTTATGAAAGTTAATATACACCCAATCAAAAAAACAGGCACTGAATTTAGCCTTTACCACAGAAGCCCATAACAAAACCTAAAAGCCATTGAAAACGTCTTTTAGCCTGATTGTTATAGGCAATAAAGAAAGCCTATAACAACCACTGAATAAAAATTAAAAGGTTTGAGATATGTATGCACAAGTAGAAAAGATGAAAGAGAACAAAAGTACGACAATTGCTAATAATGTTGGACAGAAAAAAAGGAATTC
This sequence comes from Pseudoalteromonas sp. 1_2015MBL_MicDiv, assembly GCF_002407505.1. NCBI lineage: Bacteria > Pseudomonadati > Pseudomonadota > Gammaproteobacteria > Alteromonadales > Pseudoalteromonadaceae > Pseudoalteromonas > Pseudoalteromonas sp. 1_2015MBL_MicDiv. The sequence continues at coordinate 480,257 of NZ_CP012737.1, forward strand.
TAGCCAGGGTTTTGGATTTGTGGATAATCGCTCCTTGTCAATATTGCAAAAAAATACAATGGTCAGCCAAAGCCGTAGACAATTAAAGAGTATAAATAGTGAATTGGTCGATAAGTCTATCAAGAAAAAGGACAATTCGAGACCGGGGGATACTCTTCAGAGAGTATGTTATTCCGTGAAAGGAAACGGAACGCATGATGGAGATACTGCGCCTAAATCGGGGTTTACTAATCAGGATACGTATTATAAAGATGGGGTTGTGGCTGTAAACTTTAACTCAACTCGTATAGGAGTAAATGAACTGGATGGTAGCGGTTTGGTACCCACTTCTGATGTGACTCATCTAGTGGGGCAGGTAGATCATATCGTTCCAGCGAATTTGGGAGGCGGAGCATTGGACAGTAACGGAAGGTTAATCGATGCAAAATCAAATATGAGCAGAGGGGATAATTTCACCAAATTCAATCCGAAATTTGCTACAGATGATATAGTCATAGTAGCTGATAATAACAAGGCATATGAAACCGCAACTAACGCAATGAATTATGGTGGAGCAGCTGCGGCACAAATAAAGTATTTACATGATCAGTTCCCTGCTATTTGGGGACCTACTAAGCGTTTTCAAATGCCAAAATAATCCCATAACAAAACCTAAAAATCATTAAAACGCTTTTTAGCTCAATTGTTATAGGCAATAAAGAAAAGCCTATAACAATCGCTAAAGTCCAATTTAAAAAGGTTTGTAAATATGTATGCACAAGTAGAAAAGTCCAAAGAGAATAAAAGTATAGCTATTGTTAATTCTGTTGCGCAGCGGAGATTACAATCACAAGTAAAACAGCGGGTTAAGAGCGAGGCCTTTTTAGTACCGATAGAAGGGTCGCAATATACTGGTTCTGGGTGGGCAGGATCTGGTCCGGGGGAACTATTTTCGAGTGGTGAAAGACATAGTCTTTTAGGTAATAATAAAACCAAAACTGTTAAAAAAGAAACATTAATCGGATCTTTTGATCTTTTAAGTGACGATAATGATGGCTCAAGACTGCTTAGTCCTGGTGATTTATCAACTGACCTAGCTGCGGTTGATCATATAGTGCCAAAAGCGGGTGGTGGTGGAAATCACCCAGCTAATGCTCAAATAATTTCATACTCGAAAAATTCTAGCAAAAGTGATTCATATCCTTGGGGGCCTTTCAAGGGCGATGTGAAAGTATATAATCCAGCAAATGACCATGTGTATAAGAATACAACTACCGCTAAAGCATATGGTGCAAATGTTACTGAGCTAGAAAAGACATATAATTCATGGTGGTTGCAGGACTTAAAAACGATGTAGTTTATGTATAAAACGCCTATAACAAAACCTAAAACCCATTAAAACGTCTTTTAGCCCAATTGTTATAGGCAATTGAAGAAAGCCTATAACAACGAATAAAGCTAATTCAAAAAGGTTTGAGTTATGTATGAACAAGTAGAAAAACCAAAAGAATACGAAAAAAGGGGTCCGAAAAAAGGGGTCAAATCACTGAAAAAAGGGGTCTGAAAAAAGGGGTCAAATCACTTGCTTCATGATATAGGTCGACTACCTTCAAAGGAGTATTATTAAAACAGGTAGTTCAAAATGCCAAGGCCACAACGAATTGAGTACGAACATGCTTTTTATCATGTTATGAACCGTGGGCGCGGACGGAAAAATACCTTTCACGACGAATTATACTTTCAAGCCTTTTTAATCACATTGTATGAAAAAAGGGGTCAAATCACTTGCTTCATGATATAGGTCGACTACCTTCAAAGGAGTATTATTAAAACAGGTAGTTCAAAATGCCAAGGCCACAACGAATTGAGTACGAACATGCTTTTTATCATGTTATGAACCGTGGGCGCGGACGGAAAAATACCTTTCACGACGAATTATACTTTCAAGCCTTTTTAATCACATTGGGTGAAGCACAAGCGCGCTTTGATTGCGTTATTCATGCGTATTGCCTTATGACGAACCATTATCATTTGTTGATTGAAACACCCAAAGCTAATTTAGGCCGTGTTATGCGCCATATTAATGGGGTTTATACTCAGCGATATAATAAGTTGAAGCATACCGATGGGCCATTATTTCGTGGGAGGTACAAAGCGATATTGGTCGAAAAAGATGAGTATTTGCTGCAATTAAGCCGCTATATCCATCGTAATCCTATTGATATGACTATGCCGCTGGTGGATGACTTAGCGCACTATTCTTGGTCGAGCTACCCAGCTTATATCGGGAAAGTAAAACCACCAGAATGGCTTACGCGCGACTTTACTTATCAAATACTGGGTCATCGTCACAAGTTTAAGCAGTACAAAGCTTATGTATTACGAGGTAGCAGTGATGAACTCACTGACTTTTACGACAAAGGTAATATTGCATCGGTTTTGGGTAGTGATGGTTTTAAACGTTGGCTTAAAAATACTCAGCTTATAAATAGCCCCGAACCTGAGGTTTTACAGCAACTAAAACCGAATATCACAATGAATGAGGTGGTTATGGCGGTTGCTGATTATTATGCTTGCCCGCTATCTAAAATTACCAGTGTGCTTAAAGGGCCAAGCAAAGGATTTGAAGGACGTAAAGTTGCCATGTATTTTTGCCAAGAGGTTTTGGCTGAAAAGTTAAGTAATATTGCAGAGTATTTTAACCTTGGTCATAGTGGCTCTGTGAGTTTTATTACTCATCAAATAAGGAAAAAGCGCAGAGAAGATAAGCAATTTTCAAAACAATTAGATGCTATTTTTGACAGTATTATGAAGCAAGCGATTTGACCCCTTAAGACCTTTGATGCTATTTTTGACAGTATTATGAAGCAAGCGATTTGACCCCTTAAGACCCCTTAAGACCTTTCTTAAGACCCTTTCAAAAAAATTAGATGCTATTTTTGACAGTATTATGAAGCAAGCGATTTGACCCCTTAAGACCCTGACCTCTTAAGACCCTGGCTCCTTATAAGACCCGTTGGCCTGACGAATCCCCAAAACGTGACAGGCACAGCAATTTATGATCTTATGTAAATCACCACAACCCACATAAGTCACAACTGCTATGCCTGACACATCAGTTTGCCATAAGTACTTTAAACATGCATTAGCGCCATTCAATAATGCCAGAGTAAAAACATTACTAAGCTGCAGTAATGCATTAATTTCGGGCAATAAACTTACCTTAACTGAAATCGGCAGAAATTTGTCTGGCGCTGTGGATGTAAAACATAAAATAAAACGCGTTGATCGCTTCTTAAAAAATACTCACCTCTACAATGAAAGGGTCGCTATCTATAAAGCATTAGCTCATCCTATTATCGACTCTTTACCAATGCTTGCAATTGCCGTTGACTGGAGCGGTGCCTGTGGTCACGACTATCACTTACTGCGAGCAAGCTTACTTGTGGATGGGCGCTCTATCGTGATTTATAACATGATTGTTGAGCAGAAGAATTTTGATAGCCCAGCAACCAACAGCCTGTTTTTAGATGAACTTTATGAAGTGCTTGGACGACATCCTAGTGTCTATATTGTAACAGACGGCGGCTTTCTTACGCCTTGGTATAGTAAAGTACGCGAACTTGGTTGGCATATGATAGGTCGATTAAGAGGCTCAATGAAGTGTAAACTAGCCATGCAATCACAATGGCATACATTAAAACAACTTAGGGCTGGTGCCAGCGATATACCAAAGGCGTTAGGTCAAGCACGACTAACTCAGTCCAGCCCGACAGCATGCGATGCATTTTTACACGTATATCATGGAAAAAATAAAGGAAGAAAAGGAAAAAGCAGATTTACGAAAGATACAAAAATGTATCAAAACTTAGCGAAAGAGCCATGGTTACTCGCGACATCAGACAATACAATGACGAGTAAGCGAGTAGTTGGTTTATATAGTAAAAGAATGCAAATAGAGCAAAATTTCCGCGATGACAAAAGTTTGAGATATGGTTTTTCGTGGCGTTTTAGTAAAAGCACCGGCATAAATAGAATAGGAATATTATGCTTGATAGCCACAATAGCGAGCACTGCGTTATGGTTTATAGGGTGTGAAGCAGAAAAAAGAAAGTGGCATATAAAATTTCAAGCAAATAGTGTTAAGAATCGCCGAGTTCTTTCATTTTTAACCTTAGCCAAGCAAGTCATAAAGCTATGTAAGAGACGTATTACACAAAGCTATATAGAAAAAAGTTTAAAAAACTTTATTTTTAATTATCAAAAAGAGGCCGCTGGATAAAGTGGGGATCCCTCAGCCCGTTGGCTTCCTTGACTTCTTTCCTGACCCCTTAAACTTCCTACATGATTGTACTTTCATTTATTGTGATAATGTTGGATTTCACATTTTTACTTTTCACGCGTCTGTTCAGGTATGCAATTTATTTTATTTGAGTAAGGGATGGTTATGCCGCTTGTATGTGTGGATGGTGCTGCGATTAAAATTACAGTTAATGGCGCCCAGCAGCTAGTAAAAACCAGTGATAAAATTCCAACTGCGACTAAAAACAAATTCTCACAAGGTAAAAAAGCAGTGCTCACTGAGGATGATGTAAAACAGTGGTTGCAAAAATTTCAGTCAAACTACGATAACGCTGCTTTTAAGGGCGGTATTGCGATGGGTAAAGTCATTTCTGGTAAGCCAAATTTAACGGTTAAAGGTAAGTCTAAAACAGCGCTAGTCACCAAAGACACGCAAATAATGGCGCTACTACAAATTTCAAAACCAGCGCAAAGTCCACAAGGTGTACCCGATCCCGTTCCTATGATCAATATTACTATTGAGTTTACTGATGCAGGGCAGACAAAGCTTACAGTTGTTTAGTTCGTGGAGCGTTATTACTCTTCATCAGCAAAAAAGCATATTTAATTTTAAGCAGGAGAATAAATGATGGGACTGTTATCGGTTTTATTTTCTTCCAAAGCACAAGAGCCTATTAACGCAATCGGCTCAATACTAGATGAGTTATTTACTAGTGATGAAGAAACGCTAAATTTAGATATTCTCAAACAACGTGTAGCGCAGCAACCTAATTTAGTTCAAGCAAAAATTAATCAAGTGCAAGCATCTCACCGTAGTTTATTTGTGGCGGGTGCCCGGCCTTTTTTAATGTGGGTGTGCGGCCTTGGCTTTTTATTTGCCTTTGTTATTAATCCTATATTGCAGTGGTTGTTGCCAGAGATTGGTACTCCACAATTACCACTCGACGTCATGATGGAGCTTACTTTGGCCATGTTGGGGTTAGCGGGCTTACGAACCGTTGAAAAACTCAAAGGTGTTTCTCGCTAACTATAAAATAATGCATTACAAAATTATATTTCAATTAGTTTTCACATTTCTTATCGAACAACGTCTTCTGAACACAATATAAATAAACTTGTTATTAGGGCTGTTTACCTTTCGAGGTTGAATTTACAGCGGTATGTTTGGTTTGTAGGCAACGCAGCGCAGCGCCTATGCTGCGTTATCCCCTATAAATAGGCGATAACGCAGTATAAAAAACCAAACATGTGTAGCCCTTTGGGTTCGCCCTAGGGGCGATTTACTCTTTGTTGCTTGGTTTCAATTTATTGTTACATGGATGTAAGCCAATAGGGTAACGCAAGATCAGTTACCGAGCCCACTAGGTTATAAACCTCGCAACGCGATTAATCGTCCCTAGATAGAACAAGCTGTAATCTTAAAAGGTTAACAGGCCTTAACGTGACAGATGAAGCTGGTTGTGAGGTAACTCAAATTTTCTTCTAAGTAAGTTTCAATTATTTTGCCATCAGTTGTGACTGATGAGGCGGAGCCGTGGGTTAACCCATAAAGTCTTTTGAGTACTAAGTAGGATCCGCCAGGCGTTTATCCATTTTATTTGGTGGGTAGGCATTGATAAAAGGCTTGCTTGGTGCTCAATCCCTAATTCTTGCCATTTCGGCGTTTAAGAATGCGTTCTATTAACTAAAGGAAATACTATGTCTCAATATAAAACCCCTGACGTCTACGTTAGAGAAAAATCAATTCTACCGCCGTCAGTCGCAGAGGTGGCAACGGCTATTCCAGCATTTATTGGTCATACCACTCAACTTAATGAAGCCGGTGATGCTGCCAACTTTTTAAACATGCCAGTGCGTATTACTAGCATGGTGCAGTTTGAAGCAAACTTTGGTGGCCCATACAAAGAGAGCTTTACGCTAATGCCTAGCTCTAAAGGTTATGATATTACCAATGTAGCGGCTGTTGCTGATGATCTTGCAAAACTAGAAGGCGCTAAGTTCTTTCTTCATCAAGCAGTTAGTCACTTTTTTGCTAATGGTGGTGGGGCGTGTTATGTCGTTTCTATTGGTATGGCAGGTACACTTGCGTCAAAAGAGTCTTATAGCGCTGGCATTGACCTTTTAAATAAGGTTGATGAAGTAACACTTATTTCATCTCCAGAAGCAATTGGTTTAGACGAAGTTGGCCACTACGAGGTGCAAAATAAGGCGCTTAAACATGCAGAAAAACGCATGGACCGTTTTGCATTAGTTGATGTGCAAATGCAAGAAACGCCTGCTGGGACTACTGCAATTGTTCATGACTCTGAACGTTTGCGCGCCAAAGTAACGCAGGGTTTAAAATATGGTGCATCTTACTACCCATATTTAAAGACGACTATCGCACGCAGTTACGATGAAGCAAACGTGACTGTTAAGGTGGTAGAAGATGAAACAGCAGACCCTATAACTTACAAAGATGTGATGCTATCTGTACTAGGTAATGATGACAGTACAAATACAGATTATAACGCGCAAATTTATAATCAAGCTAAGGCGGCGTTAGCAAAAAGTTATCTCGTATTGCCTCCGTCACCTGCCGTTGCGGGTATTATCGCTAAAACCGACAAAGAACGCGGAGTATGGAAAGCACCTGCTAACGTAGCTTTATCGCAAGTGCTTGCGCCAACGCTTGCTATTGATAGCACTGAGCAAGAGAGCCTTAACGTTGATGCCATTTCTGGTAAATCAATCAACGCGATTCGTACCTTTGTTGGTAAAGGGACTTTGGTTTGGGGTGCACGTACTCTTGCTGGTAATGACAATGAGTGGCGCTATGTATCGGTTCGCCGTTTATTTAACTTAGTGGAAGAGTCAATTCAAAAAGCCACACAGTTTGCGGTGTTTGAGCCAAACACGCCTTTCACTTGGTTAAAGCTCAAAACCATGATTGAAAGTTACCTTGAGAATTTATGGCGTCAAGGTGCTTTCTTTGGTGAGACCCCAGATCAAGCCTTCTTTGTAAACGTAGGCCTTGGCCAAACCATGACCGAAGACGACATCAATAATGGTGTAATGAATATAGAAATTGGTTTAGCTGCGGTACGCCCTGCTGAGTTTATTGTATTAACCTTCTCACATAAGAGCTTAGAAGGCTAACGAACCCGACCAAGGTTGGTTGGGGGTCATATTTATACGTTTTATGTTTTCTCAATCAGCCTTTTTAATTTACTTATTTACCTAAGTTTTATTGTAACTTGGGCACTAAAATTATTATTTTTTGGAGTTTTTTATGGCTACTACAGCAGCAGATATTGCAGCAGAATACCCGATCCCGGTATATCGATTTGTCGTTAGTTTTGGTGAGGAGAGCATTCCGTTTTCTGAAGTGTCGGGCTTAGACATTGGTGTTGAAACCATTACTTACAAAGATGGTTACGGCAAAAAGCACATGCCTGGGCAATCAACCGATGTGAATATCACACTTAAACGAGGTTTAGTGCGTCAAAAGAGTCAGTTTTATGATTGGATTTCATCAATTAGCTTAAATTTGGTTGATAAAAAAGACATTACTATTTCACTCACTAACGAAGACCGTTCACAGCCATTGGTTACTTGGAAGGTGATTAATGCTTTTCCTAAAAAGCTTACAGCGCCAAGTATTAATGGTGGCTCAAACGAAGCCAGTGTGGAGTCGTTAGAAATGATGGCCGATGATATTAAGATCGAATTCCACTAATTTTATTCTCCTTGTCTTGGGCACGTTAGTGCCCTTTTTGGACATTACTATGATTCAAGAACTAACAACACCTATGGTGGGATACCGCTTTGCTGCGCTAATTACATCAGCGGCTATACCGAATCCGATAGATATTTTTTTTAAGGAAATCAGTGGCCTAAAAGTTAATCGCAACATTGAGTATGACGGTAATCGAGCAACGGTAGGCAGTAATAAACAATCGCGCACCTTAACTTTGAAACGTGGTGTACTGCGCACTGGTAGCACCTTGGAATTAACAAACTTTATTAGTTTGCCGCAGTGGAATCAGTTTGCGGTTCGCAACGATATTTTGATCACTTTACTTAGCGATAACAACCTACCCACAAAAGCATGGCTAGTCACTCGCGCATTTATGGAAAGTTGGGAGTGGGACAGTCTAGATGCAACGCGTAACGATGTACTCATTGAGTCTATTACGTTTAGCTATCAAAACTTGGTGACAGTGCCAATTCCTTTTACTTAACACATTAAAGACAAGGTGATGCTAATGGAAATTCAATGTGATGCGATTCATGTTAAAGCTCGTTTATCTGGACAAAGTGAACCTGATGGCGATAGGCCGCAATCACAAAGTACTAGCACAGGCGAAAATACTGGGACTATTAATAACCAAGTTGAACAAATCGAAAAATCTTTAAAACGCTACATAGACAAGCAATTTCAGCAATTTACTAAACAAAAAAGGCCATAAAAATGATAGGTATTGGTGCAAATGCGGCTGGGTCACCGCTATGTAAAGTGACCTTTTATAGTAAAATAGAGCGTGGCTCTGGTAACCAGCTGGCTGAGATGACACTTGCGTATGATGCAAAATCGTTGCAAACCAGCTATTCCAACAGTATTCAAAAATCACAAACGATAGGCGCCGAAAGCGGCGCAAGCCAATATCAAAAGTCTTCGCCTTCAAAGCTATCGGTGACCTTTTTGCTAGATGACACCATTATTGATTTACCCACCGAATTACTAGCAAAGTTGCAAGGGAACATAGAAACAGAAAAAAACATCCAAACTTTGTTGAAGTATGGCACCGCAGTTCAGAGTGAAACACACGAACCCACTTATGTGACAGTCCAACCATTGAATATGGTACTTAATCATGGCCCAAGTGGGACATTTGATGGCATGTTATGCACCACTAAAGTAGAAACTGAACTGGTAGATAACAAAGGACGCCGTTTAAAAGCCAAAGTTCATTGTTGCGTGGTGGAGTGTTTATCTGAAAAAGAAATGAAACTTAAATCAGGTAAAAGTTCTCCCGACTTAACTCATGTTATTCAACATAAGGCGGGCAGTTCGGTGCTTGTACAAAGTGCAAAAATATACGGCAACCAACAGTTTGTACATCAGGTGGCGATGGTTAATCGTCTACCTTCTATTCGTAGCGCTGAGGTGGGTACGCAAATCATTTATCCTCCGTTGGAGCGTTAGTATGGATTTGCGATATACCATTGCCGTAGAGGGCAACAAAATCAGTGATAAATTTGCCTTGCGAGAAGCAACTGTAAAAAACGGCGTTAATCAAATTGCGCATCTGAGTTTAGTAATTGACGACGGTGATATGGCCAAAGAAACCTTTGCTAAAACTGATGAAGGGCTATTCACTATGGGTAAAGCGATAGAGCTAAAAGCCGGCTTTGGTGATGGCGAACAAAGTGTGCTATTTAGCGGTGTTATTACTGCTCAAGGTATAGGCTTTGAACGGCAACCATTTATGCATATTGAAGCTCGAGCCGATACAATTAAGCTGTGTCAAAGTGCCATGAGTAAACTCTATGATGAAAAAGCCAAAGACGGCGATATTCTCAGTGATTTACTCACTACATACGGTGCAACGCCTGGCACTATAGCGGCCAGTAAAATTGAACATCACCAATTTTTAGTGGTGGATGAACAGCCATGGGCGGTGTTTATGCGCCGAGTGCTGTGCAATGGTTTTGCATTTTTTAACGATGGCAAAAATCACGTTGTTGATTTGGCAAAACACACTCCCACTGCGCATGAATTTAACGTGGCAATGGATGGCTGTGTTGATTTCGCTTTGCACTGTGATGTGAGTTCGCATCTTAAAAAACTGCAATACAGTAGTTGGGATATAAAAGAACAAAAACTCTACGACAATGCTGATCCAGTCATGCCGGCTGCTAAGTTTAAAACTCACAGTGATGCAGATACGGCGATGGCTTTACCTGATACTTTACGCCTATCACAAGCACCTATTGAAAAATTAGAGTTGGCGGCTAAAGCCGGTGCTGAGCAATATTATCGATTACTCGATATGTACCAAGGGCATGTACGTATAGATATGTCTGCGCAAAAAGCGCTTACTAAAGTCAAGCATTTAGATGCACTGACACTCTCTGGAGTGGGAAAGGAATATAGTGGTGATTATGTGGTGGGTGAAATTCATCACCATTTGTCGAGTGATGGCTGGTTTAGTGAATTCATACTGGGTGTTCCTTTAACGCTAAGTATTTGGTCAGACTATGCTAAACCAAGTTATACCCCAATATTAATAGGGAAAGTAGCTGCATTTAAAGCCGATGCACAAGCATTACACCGTATCCCAGTTTTATTACCCAGTGCCAGTGGTGAAAAACCACTTTGGGCACGGTTAGCCAGTCCTTTCTCAGGAGCTGAAGAGGGGTTGTTTCTGCCCCCAGACATAGATACAGAAGTAATGGTTGGATTTATTGGGGGCGATAGTCGTTACCCTGTGATTTTAGGTGCATGTCATAACCCCAAAGCAAAGCCACCATTTGAATATGATGATAAAAATGAGCAGCGCGGATTGTTTTTTAAAGAGCAAGCATTAGCGTTGCAATTCACCTTAAAAGAGCCGCTACTTACACTACAAAGTAGCGCCGATCACACCATCACTTTTGACGCTAAAGAAGGCTTAAAACTAACCCAAAAAGACATGACGTCTTTGGTTGCAGGGGAGTCATTAATGATTGAAAGCAAAGATAAGTCTACCTTAGAGGTGGCAAAAGCCATTAATTTTAAAACTTCAGATAGCATCACACTAGAAGGCAAAGGTGTGGATGTAAAATAACCTCAAATTAAGGCTAAAAGGAGCAGCAATGTTAAATCAAGCTTTTCTAGGAACTGGCTGGAGCTTTCCCGTGCAGTTTAGCAACCCCGCCACAGGGCCTGGTATGGATAGCGGTGAAACCTTACTTAAACAAGCGATTCATTTGACTTTAAATACCTTAGTCGGAGAGCGGCCTTTGTCGCCCAATATGGGTTCTGGTCTTTCGAGTTATTCATTTGCTGATGCTAATGAACAGAGTTTATCGCAACTAAGACAAGAAATTGCCACCGTGTTACTTAATCATGAACCTCGTATTACTCTGCAAACCATCGAATTTGATAGTAGCGAATTGTACGACGGCGTGCTGTTAATTCAGCTTAACTACGTGATACGGCAAACCAACAGCCGTAGCAACATGGTGTTTCCATTCTACTTGACTGAGCAGTCAGTTTAGCCACTATCAAAGTACGTTCTGTCATCTTTGTGAGCACGCTTTATTTTATTGCATTTTAATTAAATCTATTACTTATCAAGGTACTATCATGACTTTGAAGTCTAACAACAACCTCACCGTTGCGACGCTTAATACAGTTAACCCAAGTGAAGTGGGACGAAGTCAACTAGGGCGGAATATTAAAGCGTTATCTCGTTCTTTTTTTTACATAGAGCCGCGTACTGTAGACGCTTGGTTGAAGTACTTATCTGTGCTGGCCAAACAAGTAAACTATATCGATGAGCGTGTATTATCAGCTAATGGCACATGGGAAAACCTACTACCCGAGCCAGAAAAGCTTGCGGGTCTTGCGCAGCTAATTGAATATGGTAACGCGGATGAACATATTAAACAGTTAGCCAGTCGTCCTGATATGGCGTTATTACTCACCTTTATAGATTTATTACAACACAGTAATGCTCAGTTTAATCAATTTGTAGCGCGGCATTTAGATCATTTTTATGGTGAAGTGTTGCGCTTTGAGCCGTTATCAGAAAGCGCAGACAGTGCGCATTTAGTAATGTCGTTGAATAATGTTGATATGCTGACTTTACCTGCGGGAACACAATTTGATGGTGGTAAAGATGCAGAGGGAGCCCCTCTTATTTACAGTACTGATGAAGTAGTGACTATTAGCAAAGCGCAAGTGGATTATGTTGCTACTGTTAATAAAATCAAGTCTTCAGACCGAATCAGTTTAAATCAGCAAGTATTACTTGATAATGAGCAGAGTATATTACTTGAGCAAAGCGAGCCTACTTTTGGGCAAAAGCTAGCTGAACAAGTGTCATCAAGTGTTGAGGTTGGCTTTAAAATTGCTTCACAAGATTTATTTTTAAGTGGCGGTGAACGTATCGTCAGCTTAGGTTTTGGAGAACAAGCACTGTTACAAAATTGGTTAACTTGGTTTGACTTCTATATTTCCACCAGTGAAGGGATAAAAGAAATCGATGCAGCTCAATTGAGCGTTGTTGAACAGCATCTGCAATTAACATTCAATAGTTTGTTTCCTGCCATAACACCATTAGAAGATACGCCTATTGGCGAAGATAAAGCCCTGCCTTTTATTGCTTTGGTACTTAAAAATGATTATTACTATCTGCTCTATAGTGATGATTCGAGTGTATTTACGCGCTTTAATAGTTTCACAATCTCACAAATGAGTTTAACTACACAAGTGAGCGGTCTAGGTGGCGTGGTTGCGAATAATGGCGAGATAGATTTAGATACCTCAAAGCCATTTGAGCCGTTTGGTCTGACGCCAAGGTTGGCGTCTAAAGTTCATTTTACTCACCCCGAACTGGTTATCAAAAATATCACTCATGCTAATGTCGAGTTTGCATGGTTAGATAGACCCGATAATTTTGATAATTATTATCGTGCCTACAGTTATTATTACAGTGCACAGCATAGTCTAGATGAACGCTATTTTGATAGCAGCGCCTCATGTGGTATTGATCAACCTTGTGAAGGCATTGAATTGTTGGTGGAAACACTGTTTTCAAGTGATTGCCACTGCTTAACTTGGCCACACACTGTGGTGAATATTTCTCGCTCAGATGCGAGAAGTGATGCGCAAACGCATCTTGAGTTGTTTTATAATGAAGATTCGGGCGCGTTGCCTGAAGTAAAAAATAATATCGCTATTAACACACTAACCTTTGTGTATAACGATAATAATGCATTGCGTGACTATCAGCTATTACCCCTTGATGAGCCAACAGCTAGTAAATGGCCTAAGTATTATACCTTAGAGTTATCAGAGCAAGATTTTGCCCACAAAGATTATACCAAAGTGATTGAGCTATTTGCTTATAAGAATGCTAATTCAAATAACCCTGTATTAGTGAATGCACCTTACACCCCAACTCTTGATAGCTTAACTTTACACTATGAGAGTGAAAGTATTACTTCATCAGCGCTGACAGTGGGTAATCCTATTTTTTTAGAGCATATAACTCCTGTAGGGCGACCAACTGAGCAATTAAACAAGCAAAGCCTATTGTCTTTACTGCCCAGAATAGAAAAATTTGGTTATTTGTATATAGCGCTTAGCCAAGTCAATACGCCAGGGCAAGTGCGTATGTACTATCAGGTTGACCCCGTTGATGGTTATAACATGGGTGATAACCCGTTATTTGTATGGGAGTACTTTAACGCAGGTACTTGGCATCGTTTCAAGCGTGAAGAATCACAAGGTCAAGCGGGTGAGGGGCGCATCCTCAGAGACAGCACTTATGATCTACTCGATTCGGGGTTAGTGGTATTTTATTTACCTGAGCTGACACAAGACGGTTCATTTAATCACGATGGTAAGCTTTGGCTACGCGCCACGGTAGATCATAGTCAAACTGAAGTGCCGAGTAGCTTCGTTAATGCTTTTCCTATTTACTCCAAACTCAAAGGGGTGTTTGCGCAAGGTATGAAGGTGATTCTAACCAGCCAAGGTAATGACGCCTCTCATTTTGATCAACCATTACCCAGTGAGTCTATTAGTAAGTTGCTATTACCCAATCCTAACGTTGATAAAGTATTGCAGCCTTTTGCTTCTTTTGATGCCAAAGTAGCAGAAAAAACAGTGCAATTTGACCGTCGGGTGAGTGAGCGATTACATCATCGACAGCGCTTATTAAGCGCGTGGGATTATGAGCACTTCGTTTTACAAACTTTCCCGCAGTTGCATTCGGTACGCCCTGTGGTTAATGCATCTGGTTTATCGCTTGTAGTTGTACCGCTTAATTATGATGTTACGGTGTTGCAGCCCAAGGTGCCGCGTTATCTTAAGCGACAAGTTAGGGAGCAGGTAAATGCGTTGTCTGTACCAAACTTAACAATTGAAATAGATGATCCAAATTATGTTGAAGTACAGCTGGAATTGATCGTAAAAATTGATCCATTATACGATATTCAAAGCACTGTTATTGACCTGAACGAGATGGTAGTAGATTCACTAACACCATGGAATAAATTAGATAAACCGCTTGAGCGTACTATTTATTTAGCATCAATAGCACAAGTGCTAGAAACCCACCCTGCAGTGGATATGATTCAAGTGATCCGTGCCACTAAAAAAGGTCAAACTGAGAAACAATACAGCGTAATTAGCGCCGATAATGCACATGATATTTTAGTGCCTGCTCGCAATCACAAAATAGCCCTCGCTAATACCTTAGGCGATGTATTTGAAGGTATTGGCAAATGGGAAATTGAACTGGATTTTGTTGTTCAATAAGCCCGTATTCCCCCACTAAATTAATTATTAAACGGCCGCTTACAAAATAATTGAAATTAATTTTCACAGTTTTTGGATGCGTGCGTCTTGTAGTTATTCATATGACTAATTCAGGAATGTTATGGACAATCAAGTTCTGCAGATCTTAAATATTGCGCCCAGAAATACGGGGCAAGATTTAGAGGCACTGCGTCAGCAAGGCATAGCTAGAATACAACAATTCGCGCCCAATACCTGGACCGATCACAACCGTTTTGATCCTGGTGTAACGGTACTAGAAGTGTTGGTGTATGTGCTGTCTGATCTCAGTTATAAGTTGGACTATCCAATTCCGGAGCTATTAGCGCAACCACATAGTGGGGGGAGTGTTAAATTTTACGAGCCCGAGCAAGTGTTATTTAGTCACTGTGTGACAGAAGATGACTATCGACGCCTTATTTTAGATTTACTAGAAGTTAAAAATGTACATGTTATATCGCGTCAAACCGAAGGCTCAAATGCCACTGTTTTAGATTTTAATGTGCTGTTGTACTCAACTAATGACGACAAAAAAACAAATGTAACACAGCTGATTAGCCGTGTATTTAGCCAAGCTCGATGCGTGAACCATAGACTAGGTGATATTACATTTTATGACGTCAGTAAAGTGACAATAGGCATGACCTTGTCATTACAACATGTTGATAATTTAGTGGCTTTATTAACGGATTTGTATACGTTAATCGGTCGGGAGATCTCCCCTGATATCCCTAAGTATTCTGCGCAGCAGTTATTACAACTTGGCATGAGTACTGGGCAAATCTATCAAGGACCCAAATTACATCATGGCTTTGTACTAGATGAAGACTTACATAAGTCATCTTATAGCGTGCGCTTGTTTAGCTCAGACATTTTAAGTGTATTACATGGGTATGAAAACATAGAGCGCGTTAACGCGTTTCGGTTTTTAGCCGATCAGAATAATGCGGATGGGAACTACAATGCTCAAGATGGTTATGAGTTTTGGCAAATTCAATTTGGTAGCGATGATAACGAGCAAATCGTTAACATTGCGCAATTAGGCTTTGATGAAGATAATTTTTTTAATGACTTAAATTTACTGATTGATGGTCAGTCATATCAGCTAACCGAACAAGAAAAAACCCTGATACGCCAAGGTTTGCAGGTGCTTAATCAAGCTCCTCAAGTTACTCAGTCAGTCATGTTACCTGAATTTGAGCAAGCAGGGCATTTAGGATTAAGTGACTATCGTTCATTACAGAATGAACTTCCACAAGTGTATGCTGTTGCAGAGCACACCTTAAATGAAGCTATTGATAGTACTGAAAAGGCTCGATTACTACAGTTTAAAGGGTATTTACATCTGTTTGATCAAATACTGGCAGATCAGCATAAACAACTTGATGTTTTGCCCGATATTCTCTCGCTTCCAAAGCCGCAATCATTTGAAAGTTTGGGTAAGTTACTCGATTGTATGTTGGCTAGTGAGTCGTTAAATGCTCAACAGGTCGACGTATTTTGGCAGCATGCTTGCACTTTACCGCATTCGCAATTAAGTCAGGCGCTAGAAGAAATAAGTGGAATTGAGCATTTGTTAGATACTCAATCGCTTAATTACAGGCAGCGGGGCATGCAACACAGCCTTGAGAGTGACTTTTCTATTGCACAATTGACACGATTAAATCAAAGCGTAGACCATTTACTAGCACGATTTGCTGAACGTCCTGTTGATAGTAATTTATTAAAATACAAAGCGGTATTTGCGCTTTATGCACCAAGCTTAAAAGATGAACGAGATCCTAACCCTGATGAATCATTGCTTGAGCGTTTGGTATTGTTGCGTCAGTACATAGATAAATGCCGCTTGCTAAGTGAGATTGGTGATTTAGGGCAGAATCGTTGTCGTGGTTTTGATTATCTTTCTAAAACTTTACAGTATCAGCATTGCAGTTCTATGGCTAAGGGTATTATGCGCCGCCTTGGCATGTCGCACCCTGGTCAAATGCCATTGGCCACCCATAACCGAGAAAGCTTTTACTTGGTTGAAGGGAGTTTACTTACAACGCCAGCACTGAGCGATACTTTACATGTCATTTTACCTGATTGGACAACTCGTTTTGCCACAGCAGAATTTCAGGATTTTGTACAACGTACGATCCGTGAATACACGCCGTTGCATATGCCTGTGCAATGTCTATGGCTAGACAGAGAAACGATGAGTTTATTTGAACGCTTATATTATGGTTGGTTGAATTATTTTGCGCAAACTCAACGTACTCGTTTTAGTGAGCAAAATGACACTCTGCTAAATATTACAGAGCAACTTAGCCAGCTACTAAGTTCTTTTTTAATTGAACCCAAAAGTACTGATGACAAAGGCCACACACATTGGCTGCTTGCAGATTTAATACTCACGTATCAAGCACTGCAGCATGGTAATTGGAATGCAATAAAAGCCACCATAGTGGAGCTACTCAA
Source organism: Pseudoalteromonas sp. 1_2015MBL_MicDiv (assembly GCF_002407505.1). Classification (NCBI taxonomy): domain Bacteria; kingdom Pseudomonadati; phylum Pseudomonadota; class Gammaproteobacteria; order Alteromonadales; family Pseudoalteromonadaceae; genus Pseudoalteromonas; species Pseudoalteromonas sp. 1_2015MBL_MicDiv. Next base: position 497,532 of record NZ_CP012737.1, read on the forward strand.
TACCTACGATAGTGAACATTCAAATACTGATTTTATTATCACAGGGCAAAACGCTGATCAAATACATGATTCGGTTAATGAGAATATCCTAAGCCACGATGCGAACTTTCCCGATGGATTTGATGCCGATACTATTTTTTATCTAACAGCACAGCATCACATTGATGAAATCTGTCGCCCTAGTCTACAAGAGCATGCATCCCGTCAGCAGCGGCTCGCCATTAGCTATACGCCTTTGGCTTATTTAAAGCCACTTTTTCCTGTGTCTATTTCTGCTATTAATCCAATTTCGCCAGAGAAGTACCAATTTATCGTTGCTAACAGCACGCCAAATCGAATTTAATTAAGGAACACATAATGACTACACTTAATGATCAAAATGCGACGTTACCTGCGCATGCAACAACAGTAATTGAAAAGGAAAACCGCGATTCACTTATTGAGAAGTTTGATGATCTAAAAACGCCCTCAGGCAATGATTTTGAGGCGTTGATCCGCTCTAGTTTCAATCAAGTAGATGATCCTATTCAAGTGGTTAAAGTAGATGATAAAAGTGAATTAGAAGTGTCTGCACCTCTGACTATCACATCTGATACACAAACCAATGAAAAGTTGAAATTAAGTGCTAACGAATTGAGCATGACACAAGGTGAGACGCAAACGCTAAATCTCGATAGTGACAGCATGGAAATGTTTGACGGTGTATTGTCGCTTTCAAAAGACGATAAAAAGCTGCAAGTTTTGGGCACTGTACAAGCAAGTATGCTCAATGCGACTACTCAGGTGAATACGGTACAACTTAATACTGATGCATTGCTGGTTAACAACGCCAGTACAGAAATCTTACGTGCCGAGCTTGATGAAAATACAGCACCTAAAGTCACGATATCTGGTGATGCAAACATCACAAAATCTGTTACAGCTAAATCACTTAATGTGACGGATACAATTGATGCGTCAGATTTGGTGGTGTCAGTATCATCGACACTTGCAAATGCCAGTGCCAATACATTAGTGGTTACAGGTAAAACAATACTTAGCGACAAGCTTGAAGGTGAAAATGCGATATTTACCAGGCATCTAGAAGTAAGTGACACATTAGGTGTGGGGATTGATGCGCAAAGTACACAAGCTAAACTGCACATATCAAAACGCAGTAGTGATATGGATGCCTTGCTGCGAGTAGATGACTATAACAACGATACCACGCCATTTTTTATTAATTCTGAAGGTAAGGTTGGTGTGGGCACAACGGATGTTGCTGCCGATTTTCATGTGGCCAGTGATGCGCTTTTTGGTGATATACGAAATGCGCATTATGTGAAGCTTAACGGGCTAGATAAAAGTCACTTTGAAGGTAATGTTAGTGTCTCTGAATCAATGTCAGTGGGTGTGAATGAATTACCGATTGACGCTGGAAGCTTAGCGGTATCAGGTAAGCTTGCATTGGGCAAAGTTAACGCTACGGCTAAGTTAGATGTGAATGGTAACACCGGAGAGTCATTATTAAATATAGCGACGAACGCAGCACAGTTTGTCAAAGTCACAGATGCCCCATTGCTAGATGAATCAAAAATTACGGTGTACCAAGCAACTAAAATCAAAGATGCTTTAAGCGTTGAGGGACATGTCACTGGCGAAAGCGTAACAGTAAATCAGCACCTTGATAGTGATACAGCAACAATAAATGGCCAGTTAATTGCTGGCAGTACAACGACTGATAGTTTAACGGTGAATACTCACGCTGATATTGAACAAGCGCAGATTTATAATCAGCTTAATATTGCTTCAAACAATGATCAACTAAACTGGGAGTGCGACGCAAAGCTTGCTGTATTGAGTAGTCCAAGTAACTCTTCAGGCGTTGAGATCAGTCATTTTAACGGCCAAGCAGTGACGCCTATTATCACCAGTAAGATGGATAAATTAGGTCTTTTTGAATCTAACCCAATGAAGTCCTTGCACGTAGGAGCTGATGCGCTGTTTGCGCACTCTGTAGATTTTGCCAGTGATATTAATGTATTGAACAATAATGACGAAGCCATTTTTAGCGTCAACGATATGAATGTGGTTGTGGGGAACAGTAATTATTCCACACAACTTAGTGTGCATGGCGGTGCTGGTATTTTTGGTAATACAGAGGTTCATGGTCAATTAACGGTGGGTGTTGCTGGTAATCCATTATTAAGAACTGCCAACTCGCAAGTGCATATCACCCAATTGAGTGAACAAGCGGCAATAAAAGTCGAACATGCCACTGAAGGTTTTGCAACTTATATGGCTGCCGGTCAACTTGCTATTAACCAGCCATTACCAGTATCTGATGTGAATTTTGCACTAACTGGCCAAGCTTGTGTGACTGGTCAAGTGCAGATCATGGGTGAGGCGAACTCAGGTGAAGAGGTTGCGCTTGAAGTTCAAGGCGACACTAAACTAAAAAACAAGCTGTGTGTTAATGGCACGGCTCAAGTTGATGATGGTTTATCACTTAGCGTAACGAATAATAGCGCGCAGCAACAAAAAGATGCCTTAGCTGTGCAAGGTTCTAGCCACCTAGCTGGCACTTTATCTGTGACAGATGCCGTTGATTTTCATAATGGCTTAACGGTAACAGATGGTGCTGTGACCTTTTCTGATAACTTCAATGCTAATGGTCCAACGACCGTCGATAATACACTCACAGTGAATGGCCATGTGAGTGTTATGGATGGTATGAAAATATCGCCCACTGAAAGCGGTAATGCGTTACTTGTTGAAGGCGGAGCGCAATTTGATACTGATGTAGAGATAGAGGGTGACTTAAATCTATCAGATAAACCGGCAAACGCACGATTACATATTCAAGAGCAAGGAAAGCAAGGGCTTTATATTGAAAGACAAGGAGGCCAGGCGGGTTTAGTATTTAACGACGGTCGATTAGGTGTGGGTGTTGAGCGACCCGATTATGCGCTCGATGTTGCTGAAGATAGTCAGTTTAGAAAAGACGTTGGGATCAAAGGGCGCTTAGAGGTCGATGAAAGTTTACATGTTGATGAGTATGCCAGCTTTAGAAGTAACATTAATGTGTACGGTAATAGCGAACTCGCAGGAGAAGCGCGCTTTGGTTTACCTTTTAGTAGCGTTATTGATGACGAATCAGCAGGTATGCCTGCGGGTATAGCACAAGTGGCTATTGACCAAAATCATTTTGCAAAAGCTTTTGCTGTTTACCATCAAGGTGCAAAACCCGTTGTGATTGAAGACGGTAAGCTTGGTGTACAAACCGACTCACCAACACAAGCATTGGATGTTAACGGCAATGCAGTATTTAGAGGTGATGTTGAGCTTAAAGGAACGTTGCACGGCTCTGGTCGATTAGAGTGCTTGGATGGAGCAAAAATATTTGGCGATGTTGAGCTGCGATCGGACTTAACTGTTAGTGATGATGTTCATCTCAAAGATACGTTGTTAGTGGATGGTATCTCAACATTTAATCGCCATGTTGAAGTGAAAAGTGAAAGTACATTCCAAGGTTCGGTAAGGCTCAATGATGAGCTTTCGGTCCAAAATCACACGTCATTGCGAGATACCCTTACAGTTGCTAAGCAAGCAACGTTCCAAGGCGGCATAAACATTGAAGGATTAGAGGTTGGTTCACAGGTGTCTGTTACACCAGCAGCCACGTTCAATAATGCAGTAACAGTGCATGGTCAAGTTAATTTACTTAGTACTTTGCAAATGGGAAGCCGTATAACGGGGCCCTCTATGTCGGTATTTGGCACTGAGGGTGAGCATCTTATCAATGTTGAGTCGGGCAAAGATGCAGCTCCATTAATGATTCAAGCTAATGGCCACGATGCCCTACACATAACATCAGAAGGTAATGTTGGTATCGGCACGCAAGCACCAAGCTATAAATTAGATATTGAAGGGGATGTACGTGTTCGCAATGCATTGCTGGTGGATAATAGCTTAAGCTTTGCTGATGGTGCCATCATACAAAGTGATTGCACTGTAAATGGGTCACTTAATTCATCAACACTCCAATTGGGTGAAACCCAAATGATTGACTGTATATCAGCTGATGTTGATCTTGGTGGTGATATGGCTTCAGATGAAGCTCTGGCAACACAGGCTGCCGTAAAAGCGTATATAGATGCGCATTGTTGGTCGTGGGCTAAAAGTAACAAAGTACTGTTGATACAAAATCAGCAAGAGTTTGATGAAGTGATGAGCCGAGAGTTGCTCTGCAATGTGACTCTTTTACTACTGCCACACACCAGTCATCCACAAATGAACCGAGTTTACAAATTGAAACAACAAGTACGCATAGGTTCAAACGTTAGTATTATAGGTTTTAATGAACGAGAAACGCGCATTGTAAAAGAACATGCAGGGTGTCGCTTTTTAATTCATGGTCAAAGTGACGCGCTGATCAAAAGTGTTGAAATGCGTGGTTTTACCTTCGATGGTTCATTACTTAATGGTGGCTTGTATGAAGGTAATGGAGGCGCATTTCATTTACGCTATGTGCAAAGCACAAAACTTAATTGTGTTATCGAAAATCACCATGTTAATGGTGATGGTGGGGCTATTTACGGTGAAGCTGACGTCAGTGGTGTCGAAGCTAGCAATATTAAACACTGTTCAGCAACACGCCAAGGTGGCGGTGTGTATGGTGTGCGAGAGTCAACTTTAGATGTGTCGTCATGTCACTCTGAATATGGCGCAGGTGTTGCGTATTGCGATGATTGTCAAGTAGTTGCACGTGCTAACACCGCGGTGCTATACGGTGGTGGCGCATATAAATGTCAAAACCTGATGGCACAGGGTTATTGGCGAAGTAACCGTGCGGAGGCGAGTGTTGGGCATCATATTTATAGTGCAGGAGGAGACATTAGTCACGATGACCATACACATCAAGATTATTGGTGGCATGCATTATATTTAGATGGCCCAGTGATGTGTGGTACTCAACCTTGGCGCAATGATCACTTTTAATTATGAAACTAACCATCAAACAGTTTAGGGCTGATATACAGGCCCCTCAATCAGCTTTGCGTGCATCAGACATAACCTTGGATGATGTTCAAAGTCAATTTTCAGAGTGGATCATGCAAGGTCTATCACAAATGGACTGGCCTGAATTAGATGAATCAGACTTACAGCTTGATACGATTAAGTTACCTGATTTGGTTATTGATTTGGCTGAAATTGATTGGCAATTTGTAATGCTAGACCCATTTGCAGCGTTTAAACATTATGTTTATCCGCTGCTGAGCGACAGCATAGCAAGGCCATTAAAACAATACCGTAAACAGAACTCTGCTCAGTTCGCTGTGATAAATAGCCAAGGTGCAACTCGTCTTAATAGAGTTTTACTTAGTTTACTTACAAAATTAAGTAAACAAAATCCACAGGGAATAATGGCCAAGACGACGCTTAGACTTGAGTTAAAAAGGCAAATTAGTGAAGCAATTAAAACCATCTCTAACCCGCTTCAGCAACTCCAAGCAGAGCCAAATTGGCCGCAACTTAGGCAAAGGTTAGTACAGTTATTCAAACAAGATAAAACGGTACTCCTGTTGCTGGTGGCGCCACTTTATAATGCGCAAGAACAGCAAAGAGTTAGCAAATTGTTGGCTTGCTTAAGTATGGCGCAATGTGATCGTTTTATTCGCTTATTAGAATTTACGACGAGTATCACTGAGCATACTGAGCGCGAACAACAGTGCATTTTGTTGCTCTCACTACATGAATTATTTGTTGCCCATAGCGCTTTTAGCGAGCGATTATTACTACAAACTACTGCTGTACTTAATACACCTAAATATAGGCAAATGCTCAGCATGTGGTGTGTATTAAATAAAGCGCAGTGTAATAAAAAATTACTGAGTGATTTACAGCGTATTGTGACTAGTGCTGCGAAGCAAAGTGATCTAGCAATTGAGCTGGTTGAGCACTCAGAGTTGGTTAACAATGACAGTAGGAAACTAAATATAGCCAAAAAAGTCAATGTTTTAGGGGTAAAGCAACAACAAACTTTAAAACAGGTATTAACATTATTACAGATCCTTGCTGATTCACATGCTTTACCAAAGCAAAGGCTAAAAGCTTGGTTCGCACTGCAGGTTATTCGCGCCAATCAAACACGACTAAGCGTAACTTTAGCTTCCAAATTAACCCAAATAACTCAAGCGGTCGGCGATACTTTTCGAAAGAGAGAAACACCGCAGCATACAGTAGATAAAATAGTAAAACTAACAGACAAGCTAGGTTCTGAAGGACTATTTAGTTGCCACGTAAATAACCAAAAATTGGGAGTGTTGAGGCTCTATAGCTTGTTGAGTCGGTTGCCTGATGTGCCAGCTCTACTCTTAGAGAGACCGATTAAATGGCAAGTAAAAAAGCGTATACCTGAACAAGAAATACAATGCTGGTTTGATGACGTAAATAGATGGAGTAAGCAATATCAGCAAATAGCGACGAAGAAGCAATTAGATGAGTTCGCTATACAAGTTAACCATAATGAACTATCGACTGTGCTCAAACAGATTAAAATTTGGTTGGTGCAGTATCAACAAACGATGTCCCTAGATGCCTATGATCACATAGTACTACCTTGTGTTATTGAACTATTGAAAAGCTTACCTATTCAAAAAAACTCGAACTTATGGTTGCAATTACACAGTACAGAAAGTGGTCATGCACTTAATCGGATCGTTGAAAAGTTACAGGTAGAGTGTCAACGCGCTCTTTCAGATGAATCAACTACTCAAGCTAACTTAACTGGATTGTTATTTGATGGTGCGCAGAGTGAAAAAGCTATGCATGAGTGTTTAGATAAACTTTATCAAAAACTTAACCGCAATTTAGTAAACATGGTTCAAAGTTTTGAGCAACAACATGCTTTAACATCTGGGCAAACTGCAATGAATAACCGTGGCTCTATTACTTGGCAATGTTACGCTAGAGTCACCCACATGGCTAAATTTGGGTATAAATTACAGTTTTGCTATCAGCCATCATTACAACGTGTTTATCGTTTTGTTTTAAATCAGCAAGTATGGCTTGCTAATGAACTAAGTTCATTACTTTTTGGTGAAATAAAGCAAGATGAGCAGTGCAAGCAGCTGCAAAAAATAATTACACAGCACGTTCAGTCTTTAGGTTTGATTGAAAAAGAGCTACTTCAAAAGTTACCGCTCATAGCGCGTGCCGAGGTTGGTTTGGATGCTTGGTTCACACCTTTGATTAGTCATGCAACAAAACATCTAACAGAAATGAATAGTGTATGGCTGCAGCCTTTTAATATTGAGGAACTTTATACATCACGCATAGCAAATTTCAATGATGAACAAGTTACGGTTTTTCAGCCACAAAAAAATGAGCGACGAGCTGACAGCGTTACTCATAACATAACCCAAGAATATGAGGTGGATGAAAAACCTCTAGCGGTGCAATGTAATTTGCAAAAGCATAAAGTTGATACGCATATTACACATGGAGCGGTATCAACCTTGGTTGAGGACGAGCAAGTGTCTTTCACTAAAGCTACCTTAAATGCCACTAAAGACGATGACAAACTACGTAATAATTTTCTACCAGATGTACTTACGCATGAAGATAACAATGACAGCGTATTGTTAAACATGAGTAGCGATATGAACATAAGTCATAAACCTTCAGAAACGTTTGAGTATAGCGATGAAAATCAAGTTAATGTCGATAAAACACAGGTGACACTCGATAAAAACTCAGCGCAAGTACCTAAGCTCAATATGCAAAAAATAGCGTTTGAAAATAATAATACACGTCAAAGTAAGGGGGTATAAAACAAACTCAAAGCTCACATGTCGAGCTGGATATTGAGACAATTAAAGACGACGAAGTACACCATGGTTCAGCGTTATCAGCACAGAATAATAAGCTTAATAAAGTGAGTTCATATACAGAGGAAACCATAGGTACTCATTCATCAATATTAGTTAAACATGACGCAAAAGAAGCATTGACAGCACAGACGCTCGTAACTTCGCCTCAAGGAGAGAAAAACCAAGTAGTAACCCGCTCAGAAACGCTGCTTAACGCATTAATGGCGGTTGAACGCGTTGATGAAACGCAAAACTTATTAGCTCACATAGAAAAACGAGCTGATGTTCAATCAACACTGCAAAATTCTGATCTCAAACAGGCAATTAAACAAAGTAAAAGACTTTTAACAAAGCTTGCCAGAACCACGTCTTCAGAGGGCGAAAAAGGGGTTGTTCAAAGTGCTATTTCACAAGTTAAAACGCAGCTAGCGCAATTACAACAAGTGAATGAACAGCAAAGTGAGCCTGTCACATTTGATGTGGGTTTGGTTATTCTATGGCCTTTTTTACCTACTTTGTTTACCAGGCTTGAGCTGATGGATGAAGGGGAGTTTAAAAACGATGACACGCAAATGCAGGCGCATGCCGTGCTTTGTTATATCGCTAATATTGATCCACTTATTGAAGTTAGTTTAACCGTTAATGCGTTGCTGGGACTGCCATTAGATACCCAAATAGAGGAACCCATTGAGTTGAATGAACAGACAATTATGGCAATTGATCATATGTTACATGCGCTTGTGAATCGTTGGGAAGTGTTAAAAAGAATGCCAACTATTGAGTTTTCTAAGATGTTTATTACACGAGAGGGGACGGTTGAGCAAACAGAATCAGGTTGTCACATTCGCGTAGTGACTATGCCGCAAGACGTTCTAATGTCAAAGTTGCCTTGGGGGCTTGGCATGGTGACATTACCTTGGTTAGGTCAAGTGTTACTTCATATTGAATGGAAGTATGGTTTTTAACAAACAAGTTACAGAGGATTTTTATGCATACCTATAGCGAAACCAACACGCATGAGTTGATTCTTACACATCAGCATAAATCAACACTTTATGACGCTGCTAAAGCGAAAGCCGATAGCACTCGCCTACTTAGCGAATACGATCGCAAACGTTACTTTGACGAGCTGTTTTCACACACAGTGTTAGCGCAGTTAAGTGATATAAAAATAGAGTTGGCCAGTCATGGTTACGCGAGTGAAGTTATGACGAAAACAGCTCAGTTAGAGAGTGGCAACACTGTTGTTGATTTTATTTATGAAGTCACATTTAAATTTAATGGTAATTTACAAAGTGACAACACAATAACCTCCGGTGATAGTCAAATGGTATTTTTCACACAACCAGGCAGCAATCATATTGCTTGTCGTTATAAAACAGCACAGTTAAATAGTCAGATACAACACTTATATTTTGACGATGAAGGATACAGCCACTTTCTAGCGAATGGCGAGTCTAAGACTTTGTGGCACGGGCATTTAAGGAATCATTCAGAGCTAGCATCAATCCTTGATGATTTTATTTCACTTATTTTTATTGAAAAAAGGACTAGTTTGAGTCGAATTTAATTCACATTTCTAATGCCCGCACGTTATTCCTAGAAGTTCTAACAAAGGAAGTGATAATGGCAAATTATGTGCAGGCATTTGAAAAAGTCTTTGCTTTAAAGCGTGAAGCAGCAAACATTTATAGTGTCAATATTGAGGATCTCACCTGCTGGCAAACCATGAAGGACATTGGCTTCTCCTCATCTGAGCTATACCAACTATTTAAACATCATTACTGTGAAGAAATATGGCTGCAGTTGCAGGGAGAAAATATCCAGCAACAAAGTATTGCTAATTTATTATTTAAAGCATCAGTTAAAGGCTATGTTGACGAATTATTAGTGCAATTTCAGCAGTGTTTTTCACTCCCTATTAGTGGCGTAATGTGTTCGTACACGCTGCAACAAATTAATCAAACTGATCAGCCTAGGCTCACTATATGGCTTCGTTTATATACTCTTTATTTTGATATTTATGCCAATCAAACACACCTATATTCTCAACTCGAATATTCACCGGAACAACACTTTTTTAGTCCTCAAGTTTGGCTTCATTAAGTAGCCCTATTTAAAGACATAACCCTCTTCCATACTCTCCTTCCTTCTCCTGTTAATAACGACTATTGCAGCGACTGACTAAGGAGGCTTTTGCCTCCCCCTCCTTCCCCAAAAAATTTATTAATCAGAGGAGTAATTTTGATGAAAAAAAATTTTGAGAGTTCATCGGACTGCGATGCAAAAAACAAATCTAACCCCGAGCTTGAGCAAACAAATATAGATCAATCTACCAATCGTACTATGCCTCAAGATATTGTCATTATGTTAATAGGACGATGGGCGATGCCCACTACGGTAGTGTTAGTCTTAGTAACTTGCCTTGCTGGATATTTTCTTGAGCTTCAAGCGTTTACTGCCGTGGTAGGAATGATATCGCCGGTAGTGATGGCACTAATTATGGTCATAAAAGAAGCTTTGATAGGAGGTAGAAACAAGCGTAACCGAAAGAAGTAACAAAGCTGGCAGTAAGTTCCCATACTGTTATCCAATTCAACAAAACATAAGACCGTAAGGCGATAATAAGGGTAGGGCGTTTATCAAGAAGTTTAAAAGTAGAATGGTTACCTACAGCCGTTTATCGAAATAACTCAGAAATAGAGAAAGATATAGGTTGTTACTGTATAGATTAAAGCTTGGAGGGCTACATAGTCACAATAGGCGGCTCGCCTTACTGCTACGGATGGAAAAATTAATTTACTGTCTAAAGTTAGTTGATCACTCCCCTCATTGATAAAGTGATTAATGCGGGGAGTTTAACGTTTTCAGATATTGAAAACGTTTATGTGTATCTTTTTTACACTAACCTCTCATGGTTACAAACTCTTCTGAGCCAGTCGGGTGAATAGCCACAACAGCATCAAAATCAGCTTTAGTTGCACCCATTTTCATGGCAACGGCAAAACCTTGAATCATTTCATCAACCGCAAAACCAATACCATGTAGGCCAACTACTTTTTCGTCTGGGCCGGCACATACAAGCTTCATTTTACAAGGCTGGCGATGTTTAGTTACCGCTGTGTACATAGCCGTAAAGCCAGATTGGTAAATCTTAACGTTTTCTTCGCCATACTGAGAGATAGCTTCTTGCTCAGTAAGGCCAATAGTACCAATTGGTGGGTGACTAAATACAACAGTAGGAACTAGGCTGTAATCCATTTTTAAATCATCAGGTAGTTCTTTATTAAATAAACGCTCTGATAAGGTACGCCCTGCTTTCACTGCTACAGGCGTAAGTTCAATACCGTTTTCGATAATATCGCCAACCGCGTATACATTTTTAGCTGTGGTATTTTGAAACTCATCAACTTTAACAAAACCATCGCTGTTAACTTCTACGCCGGCAGCGGCTACATTAATTGCATCTGTTGTTGGCTGGCGGCCAATGGCCCAAATTACTTGGTCAACGTTATGAGTTTTGCCATTATCTAAATGTAGCGTTACAGAGCCATCATCTTCTTTAACTAATTTATGAGGTACAGATTCTGTATGAAGAGTAGGGCCTTCAGCAGCCATAACATCAACAAGTGTTTCAACTATGTATGGGTCAAAGTTACGAAGTGGAGAATGCTTACGAACAAATAAATGTGTTTCAGTACCTAAACCATGTAATACACCAGCAAGCTCGACGGCTATGTAGCCTGCGCCAATAACGGCAACGCGCTTAGGTTGCTCTTTTAGCTCAAAAAAGCCATTTGAATCGATACCGTGTTCAGCACCTTCAATATGCGGAATGCTTGGGCGACCACCTACTGCAATTAATATATGGTCGGCTGTGTAGTGCTCGCCGTTTACTTCAACTGTTTTATTATCTACAAATTTAGCAAAACCTTTAATTACAGTAACGCCATTGCTAGCAAGGCCACTGTCGTAACCTTTATGAATTCGACCTATGTAGGCTTCACGGCTTTCTACTAACTTGCTCCAATCAAAGCCTTTAACTTCAACATTAAAGCCGTAATCTGGGGCATATAAATTAATTGCTTCAGCAACCTGAGCACCGTGCCACATTACTTTTTTAGGTACGCAACCCACGTTTACGCATGTGCCGCCCATGTGTTTTGCTTCTATAAGTGCTACTTTAGCGCCACGCATTGCCGCTCTATTTGCAGAGGCAATACCACCACTGCCACCACCGATTGCAATATAATCAAAGTGTTGTGTCATTTTATGTCCTTAGGCGTTGAGTTTTATGCGCATTAGCATAACATTAAGTTTTAAAAATAAAGAGTGTTTAGGTGACCTATGTTTAGTAAAAAAACATTCGAATTTCTTGCTCAGCTTGATCAAAACAATAATAGAGACTGGTTTAACGACCATAAATCACAGTATGAGGAATACGTAAGAGAGCCCGCTTTAGATTTCATTAGGCAAATGCAAGCACCACTTGCTGAGGTTTCTAGCCATTTTGTCGCATCAGATAAAAAAGTCGGCGGTAGTTTAATGAGAATCCATAAAGACGCGCGTTTTAGTAAAGATAAAACCCCATATAAAATTAATGTAGGAATTCAATTTCGCCATTTTATGGGAAAAGACGTACACGCCCCTGGTTTTTATTTTCACTTAGCAAATGACGAATGTTTTATAGGTGCTGGTATTTGGCGACCAGAATCAAAGGCGCTTAACGCAATTAGAACCTGCATAGATGAAAACCCAAATAGCTATAAAAAAGCAATTTATGATGAGCAATTTAAATCTATATTTGAAATGTCAGGAGAGTCGCTAAAACGCCCACCAAGAGGTTTTGAAAAAGAGCATCCCTTAATAGATGAGCTCAAACGAAAAGACTTTATAGCCATTAGCCCACTTACTCAAAAGCAAATATGCAGCAATAACCTAGTTGATACGGTGTTAGAACGTTATAAAGTGGCCGATTCATTAATGGGTTATTTGTGCTTTGCTTTAGAGCAACCCTATTAAAATTACACAACTTAAAAGCAGTTGAGTTGTTTTTTTACTTTTAGACCCAATTTAAAACGTAATGCATTAACGCAAAGAGAGTATTTATGAGCAACCCACTAATTGGCCTTGAAGGCTTACCACCATTTTCAAAAATAAAGCCTGAGTACGTAGTACCAGCACTAAAAGACGGTATTGAGCTTTGTCGTAAAGCTATTGATGACGTGCTAGCGAAAGGTTTGTACACGTGGGATGACTTAGTATTACCCCTTGAAGAAGCTGACGATAAATTATCGCGCATGTTTTCCCCTGTATCGCATTTAAATTCAGTAATGAATAACGACGAATTACGTGAAGCTTACGAGCAATGCTTACCGTTAATATCAGAATATTCAACATTTGTAGGTCAGCACCAAGGTTTATACAACGCGTATAATACGCTTTATAACAGCGACGAATTTAAAACGCTGACTACAGCACAGCAAAAAACAATTACTAATGCGCTGCGTGATTTTAAATTATCGGGTATTGCATTAGCACCGAAGCAGCAAAAACGCTACGGCGAAATTAGCGCGCGTTTATCAGAACTAGCCTCAAAATTTGGCAACAACGTAATGGATGCCACACTTGCTTGGCACAAACATATTACTGATGAAAGCGACTTAGCTGGCTTGCCAGAATCTGCTTTAGCGCTTGCAGCTGACACAGCAAAAAGTAAAGAGTTAGACGGTTGGGTATTTACCCTTGATTTCCCGTCGTATTTACCAATTATGACCTATGCAGATAACCGCGAACTCCGCAGAGAAACTTACACCGCGTTTTCTACGCGCGCATCAGATCAAGGCCCTAATGCCGGTGAATTTGATAACTCAGAGATTATGAGTGAGGAGCTTGCGCTTCGCCATGAACTTGCACAGTTACTAGGATTTAACAGCTACGCTGAAAAGTCACTGGCAACTAAAATGGCCGAAACACCGGCGCAAGTATTCTCGTTTTTAGAAGACCTAGCGGCTAAATCAAAACCACAAGCAGAGCAAGAAGTGGCAGAGTTAAAAGCCTATGCTGAGCAAAAGCATGGTATTTCTGAATTAGAAGCATGGGATTTTGGTTACTACAGCGAAAAACTTAAGCAAGAAAAATACGCTATTTCAGATGAAGTACTACGTCCTTACTTCCCTGCAAATAAAGTATTAAGTGGCTTATTCGAAACCGTTAACCGCTTATTTGGTATTAGCGTAAAAGAAGTTACTGACTTTGATACTTATCACAAAGATGTACGTTTTTTTGAAATTGTAGATAGCAGCAATACCTTACGTGGACGTTTTTACCTCGATTTATATGCACGCGACCGTAAACGCGGTGGGGCGTGGATGGATGACTGTATGGGTCGTAAAGTACGTGCTAACGGCGAACTACAAACTCCAGTGGCTTATTTAGTGTGTAACTTTAATAAAGCGGTTGGCGATAAACCTGCATTGTTTACTCATGACGAGGTGACAACCTTATTCCACGAGTTTGGTCATGGTATTCACCACATGCTTACACAAGTTGATGCTGCTCCTGTTGCGGGTATTAATGGTGTAGCGTGGGATGCGGTAGAGCTTCCTAGTCAGTTTTTAGAAAACTGGTGTTATGAAGAAGAAGCATTGAGCTTTATTTCAGGTCATTATGAAACGGGCGAGCCGTTACCTAAAGAGCTACTTGATAAGCTACTAGCGGCTAAAAACTACAACTCAGGCATGCAAATGCTACGTCAAATTGAGTTCTCGTTATTCGACTTTAAAATCCACAATGATTATAAAGCGGGTGAAGAGTGTCAAATTCAAGCCGTACTAAACGATGTGCGTAGCCGTACCTCGGTCGTTAATCCACCTGAGTTTAACCGTTTTCAGCATGGCTTTAGCCACATTTTTGCAGGCGGTTACAGCGCTGGTTATTACTCATATAAATGGGCTGAAGTTCTATCTGCTGATGCTTATTCTAAATTTGAAGAAGAAGGTATTTTTAACCCGCAAACCGGGCAAGCTTTCATGCAAAATATTTTAGAAAAAGGCGGCAGTGAGGAGCCAATGGAATTATTTAAAAAGTTCCGTGGTCGTGAGCCTAATGTTGACGCGTTACTACGCCACAGCGGTATTGCAGCTTAAAAAAGCTAATATTTAGCACAAACCAAATTAAAGCGCCTAATGGCGCTTTTTTATTATCTAAATTTTAGGGCGTGTTGATCTTTGGTGGTGAATTTGCAGCAGACTGTTTGGTATTTAGGCAAGGCAGAGCCTATGTAGTGTGGTTATTCCCCATAAATAGGCGATAACGCAGCATAAATGCCAAACATGCGCTGCCCTTTGGCTTCTTTCTAGGGACAAATTTCAATCCACAAAGATCAATACGCCTTAACTTATTCACTAAAATTTTTAGTAAATTCAGTCTACCGAGCTATGCTCTTAACATACCTAATAAAATGGACTAGGGCATGGCAAAGCTAATATTGGCAATTGATGACGATAAGTTGGTTCACCATATAATAGAGGAGTCTTTAGCAGGGTTTTGTAAAATTATTCATGCAAAAGATGGGGATGAAGGTTTAAGGCTCGCTAATAAATATAACCCCGACATTATTTTGCTCGATATAGAAATGCCGGGTAAATCAGGCTTTGAAGTTTGCCAAACGATTAAAAAAAATGAGCTAACCAAAGATATTCCCGTTATGTTTTTATCATCCAATATTGAGTTGGCTGATCGTGTTAAAGGTTACAGTGCTGGTGCATCTGACTATATAGCTAAGCCTTTTAACGCAGAAGAATTAATGGCGCGCATAAAAGTGCTTTACGAATATCGACAGCAAGGCATAAAGTTAAAATATGATGTAGCGCACGCAAATAAAACAGCCGAAATGGCGATGACTGAATCAGGTGATATGGGCCGAATAATACGCTACGTTGGGCAAAGTTATCATGCTAATAATTTCTCATCATTAAGCGAATATTTTTTAGCCTTTTTTACACATTTATATTTAGATGTTGTTGTTGTT
This sequence comes from Pseudoalteromonas sp. 1_2015MBL_MicDiv, assembly GCF_002407505.1. Classification (NCBI taxonomy): domain Bacteria; kingdom Pseudomonadati; phylum Pseudomonadota; class Gammaproteobacteria; order Alteromonadales; family Pseudoalteromonadaceae; genus Pseudoalteromonas; species Pseudoalteromonas sp. 1_2015MBL_MicDiv. The sequence continues at coordinate 513,417 of NZ_CP012737.1, forward strand.
TTTTGGTATGAAAGTAGAGGCATATTTTATTCTCAGCAAAGTGCAGTGTGCCCATTAGAACAAGAGTTATTAGAACAACATAGGCATGCACAGCGGTTTGTCGATATTAGCTCCAGCACAATTATTAATTACCCTAAAATATCATTACTGATAAAAAACATGCCCGTTGACGATAGCGCTAAATTTGGGCATTACAAAGATTTGTTTCCGCACATATTGGAGATCACCAATGAAAAAGTGATCACTATACAAAATAATGAAAATAGCTACGAACAGGCCACGCAAATAGGCATCGTGCTTGAAGACATAGTGAAGCAATTAGATTCTCAGAGCCAGGCAAAAAACAGTATTGCTAAACAGCTTATAGAGCAATTAAGTGAGCTTGATAGTGCAATTAAAGTGCAAAAAGAGAGTGATAATATTTGTGACTTAACGCCTTACTTTACCAAGCTAGATAAAACTATGCAGTTGTTTACTTCTGCTAATAGCGATTTAGCATTTATTAAATGTCAGCTTAAGCAAATTAGTGAAACTCGTAATGGGCTACTCGCTAGCTTGCGTAGTAACGATAGTGAAGTTGTCTTACAAAATACCACTGAAAATAACGATATAGAGCTATTTTAGTGCTTTAACCTGTACTGATTGATATACTAAATAGGTATTTTATCGTCGGAGTGTAGAGTGGTTATTCAGTGTGCTTTTAAAGAGTGTCGCCCTTATTTAAATGAGTTAGAAACGCGTTTTGGTTTGGCTCAATGGGCAGAGAAAAACAATGGTTTTCGGCTGAATTACGACGATAGCGGCCTGAGTTTATATAAAACGGATGAACCCAAATTAGGCGCGATCAACGTTGATTTTGTAACCGGCGCAGCGGCGCATAGGCGCAAGTTTGGTGGAGGTAAAGGCCAAGCAATTGCCAAAGCGGTTGGCTTAAATAAAGGCGCAACGCCCGTAGTGCTTGATGCAACTGCCGGCTTAGGGCGTGATGGTTTTGTACTTGCGTCACTTGGATGCAACGTTATATTACATGAGCGCCACCCCGTAGTCGCCGCGTTATTGTATGATGGTTTGCAACGTGCTTATAACGACATTGAAATTGGCGCATGGATGAAGCAAAGCATGAGCCTTATATTTGGCTCAAGCCATACATTATTAGCGCAATGTGAAAGCATGCCTGATGTTGTGTATTTAGACCCTATGTTTCCGCATCGCGAAAAATCAGCATTAGTAAAAAAAGAAATGCGTGTATTTCAAGAGCTTGTTGGTGCAGATACCGACGCTGACGATTTACTCGAATTCGCCTACCCACTTGCCAGTAAGCGCGTAGTAGTAAAACGTCCCGATTACGCCCCATTTTTAAATGACAAAACCCCAAGTATGCAAATTAAAACCAAAAAGAACCGTTTTGATGTGTATGTAAAAGCGGCAATGGTTTAAACACTAAGAATAGATTGGTGTTTTTATACAATTAAATTGTCGCTGAAACCATAGTTTATAGTTTGCTTGCAGCGACATTAAAGTCGACTCACGTAAGATGCCTTATATTAGGCTAGATCTTAGGATCTCGCCTTTTGAATCTAGGATCTTATTACACTTTCGTGTTAGAATTCGCGCAATTTTTTGGTATAGGTAAGTAGCATAGCAATGATCTTAGATGATATTCGCGTTGTTTTAGTTAACACATCACACTCAGGCAATATTGGTTCGGCGGCTCGCGCCATGAAAACCATGGGTTTATCAAAACTGTATTTAGTTGACCCTGCATGTGAAATAGACAGCCACGCGAGTGCTTTGTCTGCAGGTGCTAGTGATGTTTTAGGTAATGCTGTTATTGTTGGTACAGTTGAAGAAGCTATTGCCGATTGTGCATTAACAATTGGGACAAGTGCACGTTCACGTACGCTTTCTTGGCCTATGGTTGAACCTCGTGAATGTGGCGAAAAACTAGTTGCGGAAGCTATAAATGGCCCAGTGGCATTGGTATTTGGCCGTGAAAATAGTGGCTTAAGCAACGATGAATTACAGCTTTGTAATTACCATGTATGCATCCCTGCGAATCCTGAATATAGCTCGCTTAATTTAGCGATGGCTGTGCAAACTCTGTGTTACGAAACGCGTATGGCGTTTTTAAATCAACAACCTAAAAAGGTTGAAGAAGATGACACTGTTTACCCAAGCTCAAAACAAACTGAGTTGTTTTATGACCACCTTGAAGAGACACTATTTAACACCGGTTTCATCATAAAACAGCACCCAGGTATTGTAATGACAAAACTACGTCGTTTATTTAACCGTGCTCGTCCAGAAGATGCAGAGATGAACATTCTACGCGGTATTCTCACTTCAATTAATAAGTCTATCCCTAAGTGACCAGAGTTCAGGTTAAGTAACTTAGGTATAGCGATTAGTTATAAAAACCAGTGGTTAAATAACTAGCTAATACTTGACTAAAATACTCAGGTAATTACAATGGTTATAATACTTGACCAAAGAGGTCAGGTATTAAAAAATTTGTTAACTCTACAATTTAATAAGTAAGAGTTTTAAATCAAATTTTTATCAAGTGATAATACTTGACTAATTTACTCTGGTAATTAAAATTTGCACTCTTTGTGCAGGGGGCGTTATGAAGTTAACATCAAAAGGCAGATATGCCGTTACAGCGATGCTGGATGTTGCACTGCACACAGGTGTAGGTCCTGTAGCCCTTGCTGATATTTCACAGCGACAAGAAATTTCTTTGTCATACCTTGAACAATTATTTGCTCGTTTACGTAAAAATGGCTTAGTAAGTTCTGTTCGTGGGCCTGGTGGTGGTTATTTACTAGGGCGTGAAGCGGGCGTTATCTCTGTTGGCGATATTATTAGCGCCGTAGACGAATCGGTCGATGCTACACGTTGCCAAGGTGCCGATACCGGCTGTCAAAGTGGTATGCGCTGTTTAACACATAATTTGTGGTCAGACTTAAGCGCACGCATAGAAGAATTTTTGAATAATATTACCCTTGCTGAATTGGTGGAAAAATCAGATGTGAAAGAAATAGCATCTCGCCAAGATAACAGTATCAATAATGCAATTAAGCAGTTGGAAAACATTCAAGTAAGCTGTCAACTTTAAGGTTGACCTGCAGCGGAGAGAGAAATGAAGTTACCGATTTATTTAGATTACGCAGCGACCACGCCTGTTGATGAACGTGTTGCTAAAGAAATGATGCAGTGCCTTACAATGGACGGTAAGTTTGGTAATCCTGCGTCACGTTCACACCGTTTTGGTTGGCAAGCAGAAGAAGCTGTTGACCAAGCGCGTACAGATATTGCTGATTTAATTAATGCAGACCCACGTGAAATTGTTTTCACATCGGGTGCAACAGAATCAAATAACCTAGCTATTAAAGGTGCAGCACAGTTTTATAAGAAAAAAGGTAAGCACGTTATTACCGCTAAAACTGAGCATAAAGCTGTAATCGACACATGTCGTGAACTTGAGCGCCAGGGTTTTGAAGTAACTTACATGGACGTTGAAGAAAATGGCCTACTTGATTTGCAAAAACTTGCCGACACAATGCGTGACGACACAGTACTTGTAAGCATCATGCACGTTAATAACGAGCTAGGTGTAATTCAAGATATCGCGACTATAGGCGAAATGTGTCGCGAACGTAAAATTATGTTCCACGTAGATGCAGCGCAAAGCGCGGGTAAAGTATTAATCGACGTGCAACAACTTAAAGTTGATTTTATGTCGTTCTCTGCACATAAAGTGTATGGCCCTAAAGGTGTTGGTGCACTTTACGTTCGTCGTAAACCACGTGCTCGCCTTGAAGCGCAAATGCACGGTGGCGGACATGAACGTGGTATGCGCTCTGGTACACTAGCAACTCACCAATTAGTGGGTATGGGTACTGCGTTTAAAATTGCTAAGCAAGATTTCGAAAAAGATCACGCACACATCAGCGCCTTACGTAATCGTTTAATCGACGGCATTATGGCTGATATGGACGAAGTATACTTTAACGGCACACAAGACCAATCAGTACCTGGCATTGTAAACATCAGCTTTAACTTTGTTGAAGGTGAGTCGTTACTTATGGCAGTAAAAGACATTGCAGTATCGTCAGGTTCAGCCTGTACATCTGCAAGCTTAGAGCCTTCTTATGTACTGCGTGCACTTGGCCGTAACGACGAATTAGCACATAGCTCAATTCGTTTTAGTATTGGTCGCTTTACTACCGAAGAAGAGATTGATTACACCGTCGAATTAATGAAAAACTCTATCGGTCGCCTACGTGAGATGTCTCCACTTTGGGAGATGCATCAAGAAGGTATTGATTTAGATTCAGTTGAATGGGCTCACCACTAATAGTGTGAGCACATACCCTAGCAGGTAATGAGGATAGAATAATGGCTTATAGTGATAAAGTAATCGACCACGTAGAAAACCCACGTAACGTAGGTACTCTAGATAAGAACGATCCGTCAGTGGCAACGGGTATGGTAGGCGCACCAGCATGTGGTGACGTAATGAAATTGCAAATCAAAGTATCTGCCGAAGGCGTTATTGAAGATGCAAAATTCAAAACCTACGGTTGTGGTAGCGCAATTGCTTCTTCTTCACTTGTAACAGAGTGGGTTAAAGGCAAAACGCTAGACGAAGCAGCGACAATTAAAAACACTGATATCAGTGCAGAGCTTGAATTACCACCAGTGAAAATTCACTGTTCAATTTTAGCCGAAGACGCAATTCAAGCAGCAATTGCAGACTACAAAAGCAAACAAGCGAAGTAAGAAGAGAAACTCATGGCAGTGACATTGACAGATGCGGCAGCAAACCGCGTACAATCATTTTTAGCAAACCGCGGCAAAGGTTTAGGCCTGCGCGTTGGCATTAAAACGACGGGCTGTTCAGGTCTTGCTTATGTACTTGAGTTTGTTGACGATTTAAACGAAGACGATGAAATTTTTGCGGCTAAAGGTGTCACCTTAATTGTTGACGCTAAAAGCTTAGTTTACATTGACGGCACAGAGCTCGATTACACTAAAGAAGGCTTAAATGAAGGGTTTAAATTTAGAAACCCTAATCAAGCAGATGAGTGTGGTTGTGGCGAAAGCTTTACCGTTTAAGCTTAAAATATCTTTGTAGTATCAATAAGCCCTGCCAGTTAATGTAGGGCTTTGTTATTTTTGAAATTAATTTCTGAATTTTATTGGTTGAAGTTATGCGTTACTTTGAATTATTTGCAGTCCCCGTTGATTACAATATTGATTTAGCAACAGTTAACAAGCACTACTTGGAATTACAGCGTACTGTACATCCAGATCGCCACGCGAACGCGAGTAGCCGTGATAAGTTAATGGCAGTGCAAAGCGCCGCCGAAATTAACGATGCGCTACAAACATTAAAGCACCCAGTCAAACGTGCCGAATATATGCTGAGCGAGCTAGGCGTTGATATTCGTGCAGAGCAGCAAACCTTGCAAGATCCAATGTTTTTAATGCAACAAATGGAACTTCGCGAAGAACTTGAAGAGCTAACATCAGCAAGCGATCCTGATACTGCGATTGCAAATTTTGAAAAACAAATTAAGCAACTAAACACGCAGTACAGTGCACAACTTGCCGAGCAACTCGCAAGTAACGATGAGCAGCAATATCAACTTGCCGCTGATAATATTCGTAAACTGAAGTTTGTTTATAAGTTACGTGACGAACTAGAGCGTATTGAAGATAGTTTATTTGACGATTAATTACTTGCTGCAAAGCGAGCAACACGAGTTTAAAGAGCATTATGGCATTATTGCAAATTGCTGAGCCGGGGCAGAGCGCGGCACCACACGAACATAAACTAGCGATTGGTATTGACCTTGGTACAACCAATTCATTAGTTGCAACAGTGCAAAGTGGCGAAGCCCGCACGTTAACTGATGATCTTGGCGTGGCTATGTTACCGTCGGTTGTTCGTTATCAAGCAGGCGGTATTACTGTTGGCGCAGAGGCTGCTCAAGCAGCAACGCAAGACCCTGCTAATACACTTATTTCGGTTAAGCGTTTTTTAGGTAAAACTCAGGCTGAAATAGAGCAAAGTTATGGGCAACTACCGTATGAATTTTGTGAGCACAATGGTGCGCTAGCAATAGAAACTGCGGCAGGTAAAATTAGTCCAATTAAAGCATCAAGCCATATTTTAGCTGCATTAAAAGCACGAGCTGAGCAAAGTTTTGGCAACCAAGAAATTTTAGGGGCTGTAATTACAGTACCTGCGTACTTTGATGACGCACAGCGCCAAAGTACTAAAGATGCCGCAGAGCTTGCAGGCATTAACGTACTTCGTTTATTAAACGAGCCAACAGCAGCAGCGGTTGCTTATGGCTTAGATTCAGGTCAAGAAGGTATTATTGCTGTTTACGATTTAGGCGGTGGCACATTTGATATCTCAGTACTTAGACTACATCAAGGTGTATTTGAAGTAATGGCAACCGGTGGCGACTCTAGCCTCGGTGGCGATGACTTTGACTCGCTCCTTGTTGATTACTTTAAGCAGCAAACTGGTGTGTCGGCGTTATCGTCTTCAGTTTTACGTTTATTCATCAATAAAGCAAAAGCCTGTAAAGAAGCATTAAGCCAATACGCTAAAGTAAACGTGGGTCTTGAGTTTGACGATCAAAAATACACAGTAGAAGTAACGCGCGAAACGTTTGACGAAATGGCTATGCCGCTGGTTAAAAAAACACTGCGTTCGTGTCGTCGTGCTGTAAAAGATGCTGGCATAGAAAACGAAGAAATACTGCAAGTTATTATGGTAGGCGGCTCAACCCGTATGCCATTAGTACGTAGCCAAGTACAAAGTTTTTTTGATAAAGAGCCGCTAACTTCAATCGATCCTGATCGTGTTGTAGCCTTAGGTGCCGCGCTTCAAGCCGACGTGTTAATTGGCAATAAGCCCGATTCTGACATGTTATTGCTTGATGTATTACCGTTATCACTGGGCCTTGAAACGATGGGTGGTTTGGTTGAAAAAATCATCCCACGTAACACGACAATTCCGGTAGCACGCGCACAAGAATTTACAACGTTTAAAGATGGCCAAACAGCCATGTCATTACATGTGCTGCAAGGTGAGCGTGAGCTTGTTGATGATTGTCGATCGCTTGCTAAGTTTAGCTTAAAAGGTATTCCACCAATGGCGGCAGGCGCTGCGCATATTCGTGTTACCTTCAAAGTTGATGCCGATGGTCTATTAAGTGTTTCAGCTATGGAAAAATCAACAGGCGTACAAGCTGAGATTCAGGTTAAGCCGTCGTTTGGTTTATCTGACGATCAGGTCGCTAATATGCTAAAAGAGTCAATGAGTAACGCTAAAGGCGATATGCAAGCGCGTATGCTTAAAGAGCAACAAGTAGAAGCACTGCGCGTAATTGAAGCGCTTAATGCATCACTTGCAAGCGATGGAGCATTGCTTGACGATACGCAACTAGCTAACTTACGCGCTGAAATTGCAGAACTGGTAAAAGTGCGCGAAAATGCACAAGAGCCTAGTGAAATTAAAGCAGCTATCGAAAAAGTCGATAATGCGAGTAGCGATTTTGCATCGCGTAGAATGGATGCATCAATTAAAAAGGCCCTTACAGGGCAGTCAGTAGACAACATTTAAGAGAGATTAGAATGCCACAAATTGTTTTTCTTCCACATCCTGAATTATGTCCTGACGGCGCTGCAATTGAAGCTCCTACAGGTCAAACGGTACTCGACGCTGCACTTAAAAATGGTATTAGCATTGCGCATGCCTGTGAAAAGTCGTGTGCATGTACTACGTGTCACTTAGTGATTCGTGAAGGATTTGATTCACTTGACGAAAGTGATGAGCTAGAAGATGACATGCTAGATAAAGCATGGGGTTTAGAGCCTGAATCGCGCCTTGGTTGCCAAGCAATTATAAGAGATGAAGACCTAGTGGTTGAAATACCTAAGTACAATCTCAATATCGTTAATGAAGAGCACTAGTTTTTAACGATAAATTTATTAAAAGCCGCTGTTTGATACAGCGGCTTTTTTGTTTGTATACGTTCATTTTTGTAAGTGAGGCTTTATATCTCGCTTTGTTTTGCATTAAAGCTGCATTAAAACCAAATTACATAAGCGCGAAATAAATTCGCACCCACAAGTTTGGTGTATGTGTTGATGTAGGTGAGGTTTTATACCTCGCTATGTTGCATAAGCGCGAAATAAATTCGCACCCACAAGTTTGGTGTATGTGTTGATGTAGGTGAGGTTTTATACCTCGCTATGTTGCATAAGCGCGAAATAAATTCGCACCTACAAGTTTGGTGTATGTATTGATGTAGGTGAGGTTTTATACCTCGCTATGTTGCATAAGCGCGAAATAAATTCGCACCTACAAGTTTGGCGTATGTATTGATGTAGGTGAGGTTTTACACCTCGCTATGTTGCATAAGCGCGAAATAAATTCGCACCTACAAGTTTGGCGTATGTGTTGATGTAGGTGAGGTTTTATACCTCGCTATGTTGCATAAGCGCGAAATAAATTCGCACCTACAAGTTTGGCGTATGTGTTGATGTAGGTGAGGTTTTATACCTCGCTATGTTGCATAAGCGCGAAATAAATTCACACCTACAAGTTTGGTGTATGTATTGATGTAGGTGAGGTTTTATACCTCGCTTGTTACTAAATTAACACGTACCTGTAATTTTTATACGTAGCCTTTAGGAGATCTATTTTGAGTAATCTTATTTTTTCAGACTCATTTATTAACGGCGAATTTTATAAAACTGATACGCGCTTTAGTGTTAACGATCCTGCTACCGAAAAAAGTATTGTTGAAGTAAGCGATATTGACGAGCAGGGTGTAAATAGCGCAATAACCGCAGCTCAAGGGGCTTTTGTTAAGTTAAAAGAGACGAATGCGACTGAGCGAAGTGAAACCTTGATGCGCTGGTATGAGCTAGTTATAAAGCACAAGCAAACACTTGCAGAGCTAATGACTAAAGAGCAAGGTAAACCACTCAAAGAATCCTTTGGTGAAATTGATTACGGTGCAGGGTTTATCAAATGGTTTGCAGAAGAAGCCAAACGTAGTTACGGAGATGTAATTCCGCCAACAGATGACTCGCATCGTTTAACTAGCTTTAAGCAGCCTGTAGGTGTTGTAGCTGGTATTACGCCATGGAACTTCCCTGTTGCTATGGTTACTCGTAAAGTGGCTCCAGCTTATGCTGCGGGCTGTAGCTTTATACTTAAACCTTCTGAACATACGCCACTATGCGCCATTGCACTTGCTTATCTGGCCGATCAAGCTGGTTTTGTAAAAGGCGCATTTAACGTACTTGTATCACAAGATGCCAAAACAGTAGGCAAAATGTTAACCGACTCAGACGTTGTGCGTAAGTTTACATTTACCGGCTCTACCGGTGTAGGTAAGCAATTACTATCGCAGTGTGCAAGCACAATCAAGCGTACTTCAATGGAGCTTGGCGGCAATGCGCCTTTTATCATTTTTGATAATGCAGATTTAGATGAAGCTGTTGAAGGGCTAATGGCGGCTAAATTTAGAAATAGTGGGCAGGCGTGTGTTGCTGCAAACCGTATTTTTATACAACGTAATATTCTCGACAAGGTACTGTCAAAAATCACGCCTAAGGTTGCAGCGTTAAAAGTGGCAAATGGTTTTGAGGACGATGTTGATATTGGCCCACTCATTTACCCTAAAGCCAAAGAGAAAGTGCAGCAGTTAGTACAAGACGCACTCGATAAAGGCGCGACGCTGATTGGCGATAATAGTGACTTAGGTGGCAGCTTTCAAAACCCATTAATAGTGAATAATGTAACCACTGACATGGATATTTACCACGAAGAGGTATTTGGGCCAGTATTAACGGTTATTCCTTTTGATGAAGAAAGTGAAGTGCTTGCACTTGCCAACGATGTACCATTTGGTCTAGCAGCTTATTTTTACAGCCAAAACATTAAGCAAGTCTACCGAATTAGTGAAGGGCTTGAATTTGGTATGATCGGCGTAAATGAAGGTGTTATATCAAACCCAGTAGCGCCATTTGGTGGCGTTAAACAGTCAGGTTTAGGGCGTGAAGGCGGCCATCAAGGACTTGATGAGTACTTAGAAGAAAAGTACGTGTGCATTAAAATTTAATAACGTCTTATTTACGCGGTTTATTTGCTTATAACGCTTAATTTATGGGCAAAAAACAAACTAACAGCTATATTGTCAATATGGGTACAAGTGATTGTAAACGTAAATCTTTATAATCAATTTTTTATTACAGTAATGTGGCAGATATATGATCTTTATCCTTTACTGTTGCCACACAAGGCACTAAATGCTACCTTTGGCAGTATATTTTTTGTTAAAAAAATAAGACAAAAACTAATAAAAAGTAAAAGGATTTCTATAAGTAGAAATAACCCCGTGTGTAAATGCCACCGTAAGGTGGCATTTTTTTGTTCAAAATTTAAAAAGGTTAATTTTAGCAAAATAACTGGTAGAGAATTTTAAATTAAGCATTCAATAATCAGATCTTTGGATAATAAATTTTTGCCTAGTTATAGCGTGATTTTCTTAACGTTAAATAGACTCTATATAAGCGAATTGGTATAACGTGTGAGGATTTTTAATTTTATTACAAACTGGTCTGTGTTATTTAAATCACACAAACCAGCTTTTGTAATAAATAGATCAACGGATAGGTGAGTAACCGGGAAGGTTATCGAGGTCGACTTCATCTAGCTGCTCAGGTTTTGCATATTCATTGATGTAATGTTTATACACTTCGGATTCAATAAATACTGCAAAAATGTCTGCATCAAGATGGTTCTGACTAACCATAGAGCCTAAAATATGCAAACATTCACTTACTGGTTTTGCTTTTTTGTATGGTCGGTCTACAGCCGAAAGAGCTTCAAAAATATCAGCGATAGCCATTAATCTAGCAGGTACTGACATTTGTTCTTTAGTCAATCCGCGAGGATAGCCTGTACCGTCAAGTTTTTCATGATGCCCTAGAGCATACTCAGATACATTACTTAAATGCTTTGGAAACGGTAAGATATCTAAAATATTCTTAGTTATATCCATGTGGCGCTTCATAATGTCACGTTCACCTTGAGTAAGCGTACCACGCCGAATCATTAAGTTTTCAACTTCATTATCAGACAGTAATGGGATTTTTTCGCCATTAATTTTTAATTGATATTGGGTTGATATTCTTTGGATATGCGCCTGTTCTTCCTCACCTAAAAACTCTCCGCCAACGTTCACGCGTTGTAATAATGCACGATCTAATGCGAGTTGTTTCAGTTCGGTATCAAGCAATCGTTCAAATTGGAGTACTTCAATTGGCTTATTTTTTTTCATCGCAGAGATTATTTTCTGCTGATACGCTATTTTTAAATCTCTGCTAATTATTTCAAATTTTGCATCGATAAATTTGATTCGATCAAAAATAGTTTCTAACTTTGTTGATTTTTCCATGACGTGGTCGGGAGTCGCAATTTTTCCACAATCATGTAGCCATCCTGCAATATCTAACTCATGGCGCTCTGCGTCACTCATTTTAAATGTAGCAAGTGGGCCTTTATCTATTAGATGAACAGCATCGGCAAGCATCAATGTTAATGCGGGTACTCGTTTGCAATGACCTCCTGTATGAGGTGATTTTTCATCTATCGCCATGGCAATAGCCTCAGCAAAAGTTGCAAACAACTCTTCCATATCTTTAATTAATGCAGAGTTTGTTAACGAAATAGCACCTAAAGAGGCGAAAGAACGAACTAGCGTAACAAGCTCCTCACTAAAAGGAATATTATTATTTTCGTCGTCTTTTACATTGATAAGCTGGATAACGCCAATAATATCATCAGCATGATCTTTTAAGGGAATAGTTAACATTGACTGGGTACGATAACCTGTACGAGCATCCATAGCGCGAGCTGCGCTCATATCAAAAGGCAGTGCAGCATAAACATCAGGAATATTAATAATTTCCCCAGAGTTAACCGCATGAGCAACAATCGCTGTTTTATTTTCTTTTCCGTCGATAAAAAGATCTATATTAGGAAAATCAACAGGCTTACCTAAACGACCGCCTAAATACAGATCCAATGATTCATTAATAACCGTTTCAAACTTAAGTTGTTTGTTATCTGTAATCGAATAAATAGTCCCAGCATCTGAATTAGCTATAGACATAATTACTTGCAGTATATCATCGAGCAATTTACTCGAATCTTTTTCGGTCGTTAACCTAACGCTGATATCAATAAAGTGATGCAGGTTTATTTTATCTTTGATGTGCTGCGGCATATTTCCACTACTTTTTGGTATGAATAAAGGCACCATTCCAATCCTTTGCGAGTGCTTGTAAATCAGTATTTTGAATTCGTTTGATAAAAACACCATACACATGTGAACTAAACAGAGTAGTACTTTGTAATTCAGTAAATAAACTTAGTGCTTGCGGCCAATCTTTATTATAAAAATGGGTCATGGCGATAAATGATTTTTTTATTTCAGCGAATTGTTTTGTATCTAATTTATTTGTTAAGCCAATGGGCTCAAATAGCTGCGTTGCGGTCGTTTTTCCAACGACCTGCACTTTATCTATCAAGCGAAACGTTATATGTGGACATGCATTCATTGTTTCTTCAGCTACTAGAATAGCTACGCCATAAAACTTGGTCAAGTTTTCAATTCTTGCACCTAAATTAACTGTATCACCTAGTACGGTATAAGCTTTACGATAAACGGATCCCATATCGCCCACATTCATATCACCGGTACTTAAGCCTATACCAATTTTGACCGCCGGTAGTTTTTGTTCGGCAAATAATTTATTAATGAGAGTCAGACCGTTAATCATAGCCATTGCTGCTTCAACACCGTTTTGTGCATGGTTTTCATCTTTTAATGGGGCATTCCAAAACGCCATCACCATATCACCAACGTATTTATCGATAGTCCCGTTATGATCAAATATTATTTGCGTTATTGAAGTAAGGTATTGGTTTAAGTACTCGCTTAATTGATGTGCAGTCATGTTTTCAGATAATGAGGTGAAGCTGCGAATATCAGCAAATAATACTGTCATGTTTCTTTTTTCACTGCTTTGAGATAGCTCATTGCCTTGTTTTATAAGTTGTTCAATACGCGCAGGGGGGACATATTGATTGAACATAGATTTAATTTTTCGGCTGTGGTGCATCTCGGCGATAGAGCCAACAATAATGTAATAACCAGCTAATAATATTATGAGTAAGAGTGGCATTAATAATGGCAAACTAATTTTTTGTACTGACCATAAATACACGTTAAATGATATAACAGCTACCGTAATAGTTAACGAAAGAAAAATAATAAATCGGGCACTTCTGCCGTGGCTAAAAAGTGATAAAACGACACCCGTTAGCGCAATAATAAATAGGCTCGCACCTAAAGACCAGTTGGGCTTGGCTGGCAGTATCTCTGGGTGCATCAGTCCTTCAAATATATTGGCATGCACTTCAACACCAGGATATTGCATACCAACTGGGGTTGACCTTAGGTCAGCTAAGCCCACAGCTGAAGTACCAATAAAGGCAACTGTTCCTTCTAGTTCATCAGAGCCAACTCTTTGCATCAGCACATCGGTTGCTGAATAATAAGGGAAGCTATGTGCTCGGCCTTTATAGGGAATGAGTATTTGGCCGTGCTCATCTGTCTGAATCCATTTATCTTGAAACTTAATTCCTTCAAACAAAGTAATACCATCTAAAATATTTGAGCGCGTTTCAATTTTATTAGCAAGGACATACAGTCGAGCCACTTCAAGTGCTAAAGAGGGATAAAGTTTATCACCGACCCGATTAATAAGAGCGGCTCTGCGGATAAAGCCATCGTTGTCGCTATGCGCATTTATAAAACCAATACCAGCAGCGGCATTTTGTAATTGTGGGATATTTACAATAGCTCCCGAAAACTCACTTATTTGTGAGTTTGCATGTTCAGCATTTTGCCATAAAACGCTGCTTTTTTTTGGTGGACTGTGGGCTGCAAGTTGGTCATCGGTTAGTAAAAACCCAAGAGCGATATCATTTTTAGCAAGTGCGTTAGCAAACTTGGTATCGGCGTCTACTTGCTGTTTAATTTTGGCAAGTGGTAAGCTATATTGCTTTGATAAGTTAGGTATTTCAGAAATGATTTGTGTAACTGGATTTACTTCAGGCTCGGCAAAAAATATATCAAAAGCGATAACAATAACACCTGCATCGGTGAGTTTTGTTACAAGATCAGCTATTTTCGATCTACTCCAAGGAAATCGACCTTGCTCTCGCATACTTTTTTCATCAATATCGATAATAACTACTGATTCGTCGATATGTCTAGGTGTTGCAGGTGTTGTTAATAAGAGTCGAGAATCATAAATGATGCCTTCCACACGATTAACTAATTTGGCCAATGTTCCTGTAGCAAATAACTCTATTGATGCAATAAATAGAGTTATAACGGCACCAATAAAAAAATGCCTGGAAATTATAGGCTTTAAAGATCTAATGGGCGTTTATCCTTGATAGATTAAAAATCAAAAACTCGTCCTTCTCGGCCGCATTCTATTAGTAACTTGTCACCGTATTTAGCTTGCAATGAGTTTTCTATTGCTAAAAGTTCATCATCGCTTCTTGCAGGGTCGTGGCTGATAATAACAATGTTTTTGATGTTCGCCTTTACGGCGAGATCGGCAACTTGATTAATCGTGCTGTGTCCCCAACCATGCTTTAGTGGTAAGTCGATATCTATAAATTGTGCGTCATGGATCAGTAAATCAGCGCCTTTAATAAAGTGAATCCACTCGTTGATATCGGTTCTTAGATCTTCTGGGGGGTTTAATTCATTATCAGTAACATATGCTACTTTCTTGCCGTCAGCGTTAACACAATACGCAGTACCGCCATCGGGGTGATTAAGCGGCGCAGTCGAAATTGAAAAACTATTAAGGCTAAATGTTTTTTTAGCCGACAATGTCGTATTTAGCGTAATATTTGCAGGTAACTCTTGGTATTTAACCGGAAATTGAGAGCCACTCATTTGTTTTAGTATGGCATCTTTACTTTCTTCGTCATCTACATTCCCAGCCACTATTGTTATATTTTGGTTAGATTGATAAATAGGGGTGAAAAAGGGGAAACCCTGAATATGATCCCAATGATTATGTGTCAGTAATATAGCGATAGGTTCCGCTTTTACCACTAAACGTTTACCTAGTTCAACAATACCTGTACCTGAGTCTAAAATAAGGGATTTGCCATTTTTCTGCTCTATATATACGCAAGATGTGTTACCACCAAAAATGTGCGTATGTTTTCCTGTTGAGGGCATTGAGCCCCTAACACCAAAAAGTTCAACTCTCATAAATTAAGGTGTAACTCCATCAACATAAAAATTGAACTTAGATGCACTTATATTATTAGAAGTACCGTTATTACAGGTGCTGCTAACAATAACTTGGGTATCACTTTGTAAAATCATTGATGTAAATACTTGTTCATTTGCACATTGCTCGGCCTTGTAAAAACCAACACCGTTGTGGCCAAATGTGCCATCTAATACACCATTACTTAAAATGCGCGCTAACACACCTTTATTATTACCCATACCACTTAGTACAATGTTACCCATGCTATCAAGCGCGGCATCTTTTACCTTAGTGTCACCGGTTTGCGTCAGTATGTACTGCCCAGCTCCACCTTCAGCAAAACTAGTCTCTTTTATTCCTGCTGATGATAATTTAACAATGACAGCTTGGTTTGGCGTATTCGTTTCATTACCAATTAAATACAGATTATTTAAGGTATCAGCAAATATTTTAACTATTCTATCGTCGTTATCTAAACTCATTACAGAGTCTATATAGCTAAATTCGCGTTCACCATCAACACTTAGCTTTACTGCTAGTATCTGAGAATCAGAACCCGAAACAACTTTTCCGCCAATAAAAATTTTATCGCTATTATCAATGTAAACAGTTTTATAGGATTCGAAAGCGGTTCCAATAATTTTACCATTGTTACCAAAGTCGCTCTCCAGTGAGCCTTCTGGCGTTAACTTCATAACAAATGAGCTCGGTGTATCTGCCACTGTTAACGAGCCTACGGCAATAATATCGTTATCGTTATCCAGTGCTGCGTCAGTTAGATTGAGCTTCTGCGTCGTTACGGCTGTAGTGGCGTAAATCCCTTCTGTTGCAAAGTCTGTATCAAAATAACCATTTTGATCTACTCTTGCTACAAAACCTTCTTCATTATTTTCAGTTTTACGCGAACCCGCGATAATAAGTTTGCCATCATTTTGCTCAATTAATGCAAAATTAGATGTACTTAAGTCGATTGCAATTTGCTTGTGCCCACTTTCACTAAAGCTAGTGTCTAACAGCCCGGCAACGGTCAGGCGCGTTAATACTAGTTTAATTACGGAGCCTTGCTGAGCTGTTGATGCGATAATATATTTACCAGCATGGGTGCCATGGCTAAGCTGTATCACCTGCTTTGATTGATCATTAGAGTCAGTCCCTAAGTTGCTCAATGTAAGGTAACCAGATCCTGCTAAGCCAGTAAACAATGCCGCGTGATTGTCTATTGCTACAATAAATGGCTGACTACTTGAATCATCGCTGATGCCTGATACCCAAAGCGTATCATTTAAATCTATTGTTGCAGCATTAGCTATTTGTTTACCGTTAATATCCGAAATAATATTAATGCCGTAGGTGTCATCAAGTGCCCCATCGGTTGCTAAAATACGCGTAGAAAACAGCTTTTCAGTCTTACCTTTTCCCGTTGTGCCCGATAAAGTAATTTGATTATTTATAGGTTCATATTTTACGCCAGTAATTTCAGTACCACCATTGCCAGTGCCTGTATTACCATCAATGTCATAAACGGCAATACCATGATTACCTATACTCGTTACCAAATCGCCTTTTTTATCAATAGCGAGAACAACAGCTTCTTTTTCACCTGAATGGCGAGTGGTATATCCGCCAACAAAGGCGGTAAAATCAGCTGTATTTAAACCGCCAAGTGCAAAGAGTTCATCGTCGGTGTTATTCCCAGATAAATCGATGCTAAGTGCATTATAATCATTAAAATTACCGTTATTTTCACCATCTGAAATAAGGTAACGGATTAATGCATCTTTATCACCGTTTGCACTGGTAACACTCCCCACAACCATAAGATCAGAACCATTAAAGTTTTTAATGGCAAATGCTTCATCATCGCGTTGTTGACCACTTACATCTTTAATTTTAGGGCTAGACGCTTCGTAAGCTAATGTCGAAATGTCATATTTTATCCATAAACTATCATCGTCATTACCATTAAACTGTTTGCCAACAGCTTGAATTTTATTGTCGCTAAATTCAAGATCATTAATAACCAGCGTACTTGCCATTTTGGTACAGTGAATACCTGAATTATTGTCACCTGAGGTGTTGCTTATCACGCCTGTAACGCTCATTTTTAATAAACATGCTTCGGTGTTGGTACCATCAAAACTAGAAAAGGCGATAAACAAGTCACCGCCACCTGAAATTATGGCCGTTGCTTTTTCATCGTGCCCTAAATCCAGTATTTTTATGCCATCTTCATCGAACGCATTGTTGGCCGCACCATTATTAGTATATGAAGCGATGACAATATCTTGGTCTGTGTTTTGACTAAACCCAACAAAATAAAGATTATTATTTAACTCAATACTGTCGTTAAATTCACCGTTTGAAAAAACACTAGACAGCTCTAACTCACCAGTCACAGGGCGTCCAAAAGTTTCATTTTCGACAGGTATGAGGTAGTCGTCAGCATTAATTACATTAACAGTAATATTAATAGAAGTTGTTTCATTAGGAGTACCATCGTCGGTAACTGCTACTGTTATCAAATGCTGAGTCGCATTTTCATAATTAAAAGGGCTCGGGCCGCTTGCTGTTAATAGGCCAGAGCTGCTGTTAATGTTAAACAAACCTATGTCGCCACTGACCAGTGTGTAGCTTAAATTTTCGTTTTCAATGTCGCTGGCAACAATGGTGCCGACAACGTCACCGTCTGTCGAATTTTCACTAACACTAAATGTTTGATTTGATGCAGTAGGTGCATCGTTTACAGCTGTGATTGTAATCGACAAATTTGCCGAAGCAGTGCCTTGGTTTCCATCACTTACAGAATATAAAACGGCTGCCACGCCATTACTATTTACAGCGGGTGTATATTGCAGTTGATTGCCAATAATTAATACCGATCCTAAGTCGGCGGTCGCTGAGGTAATTGTTAAGGTATCTCCGTCAATATCGGTGTCATTGGCGAGCACATTAATTAATAGCGGGGCGGCATCTTCGGCCATTATTGCTGTATCAGCATTTGCAATGGGCGCATCGTTTACAGGTGTGATTGTAATCGACAAACTTGCCGAGGCAGTGCCTTGGTTTTCATCACTTACAGAATATAAAACGGTTGCTGCGCCATAACTATTTATAGCAGGTGTATATTGAAGTTGATTACCAACAATTAATACCGACCCTAAGTCAGTAGCTGCAGAGGTTATTGTTAAGGTATCTCCGTCAATATCGGTGTCATTGGCGAGCACATTAATTAGTAGTGGGGCGGCATCTTCGGCCATTGTTGCTGTATCTGCGTTCGCAATAGGCGTATCGTTTACTGGGATAACCGTGATAGTTACTGTTGCGGTTGTATCATTAGCATTGGTGCTTTCTAAGGTGTTTCCATCAGTAATACTATAAGTTAGCGTTATATCACCATTAAAATTGACTGGTGGTGTAAATTCTATTTTTTTATCGACAATAACAGCTTGGCCAATCGTGTTTTCAATACGAGATATACTAATTACATCGCCATCTAAGTCGTTATCGTTAGCCAGTACATCAAGTAACGTCGCTGGACTATCTTCATTTAGTGTAAAGGTATCATTATTTGCACTTGGCAAAGTATTCACACCACTTTTACTTAATATTACTTGAGCACTCGCCGCAAGGCCTTGTTCATTTGAAACTAAATAAGTAAAGCTATCAACACCTACAAAATTTTGATTCGGTTGATAAGTAAAAGAGCCATCAGTATTAAGATTAAGCTCGCCATTTTTTACAGCCACAACCGGTACGGTATTAACATAAAGATCACCGCTTTCAATATTAATGTCATTAACTAGCAGGCCGCTTTCAACGTTAACTTCAAGCAACTTATTCGGTCTGAATAAATACTCATCATTTTGGGCAATCGGATTATCAGCTTCACTATTAATTGTTAACATTACGCTGGCTTGAGCTGTAGCACCTTGAGAGTCAATTATTTGATATTGAAACTGATCTACACCAAAAAAATTAGCATCGGGTATATAAGTAAAGCTACCATCAGTTGCAAGTAATAATTGGCCATGAACAGGCCCAACAATAAGGTTTTCATCAACAAAAAAGTTGTCATTATTAGGATCTGTATCATTTTTAAGTAAACCAGCAATAGCTTCAACAACTAATGTACTGTCTTCACTTAAACTATAACTATCGTTAGTCGCAATCGGTGGCATATTTTCAGCTGCGCCGATGATAACTACATTGGCAATAGCTTGCTCACCTTGACTATCAACAATACGATATTGAAAGCTATCCTCCCCGCGCATATCTACTTCACCAAGGTATTCAAAGCTACCATCTGCGCGTAAAGTCAAACGTCCTCTTTTTGGCTCTGTGATAGGTGAGGTATCAACCGTTAAGCTATCTAAATCAATATCACTATCATTGGCAAGTAAGCCTGGTGATGCAATATTCAAATTACCATCAAGTGGAATGCTATAGCTGTTATCAAGTGCAATAGGTGCATCATTTATCGGATTAACAACAATTTCAACAACAGCGATGTCTGTCATATCAAGCTCATTAACCACTTGATAGCTAAAAGCATCTTCACCATTAAAGTTGGCCGTTGGTGTGTAATTAAACTCACCAGACTCATTTATATTTAACGTACCGTGCTGTGGTTGCACTAGCGCATCTAAATTTATGCGCAATTCACCCATATATTGATCGGTATCATTAGCAACTACATTGCCTTGTAAGCTTTCATCTTCATTAATTTGAAATTGATCGGGTTGCGCATTCGGGGCAAAATTTAGTTCTCCACCAATAGGGGCTATATTTATTGCTTCAGCAAAACCACTTTCGCCACTGCCATCAATGCCAGTGATCAGTATTTGATAGCTTTTATCAACAAGCGATCCATCAAAGCTAAAAGCTGAATTGGATAAGCTTAGAAATTGTTGCCCATTTTCGAGCGTATTAATATTTTCAGGAGTCACACCAGCTTGAGTTGCTAAATAAACATTATAGCGATTGAGGTCTGAATTGGCTTGCCATGAAAGATCAATACTTTGATCATTACGCTGCGCCGTAATGCCTTCAATTTGATGGGGTTGCCAGCTAAATGTAGTCGCGTCAGCAAGTACTTGGTTATTTAAATTATCGGTTATCCATATTTCTAAACGAAGATCGCCCGCTTTTTCACCATAAAAATAAGGGTTAAAGCCAATAATTGATTGTTCAAAGCTTAAGCCACATAGTTCAGAACAAAGTGCGATGCTTTTATCTACACTTGGTAATACCAAGCTTACTGTAGCAATACCATCGGGATCTGAAACCGCAAGTGAAAACGTTACATTACCTTGCACAACTTCATTTTTTTGCGCAAATATAATATCAGCCTGTGAATTAGCAACTACATCGCTAACAAATGCTCTACTTGACGTCGAAACACCTGAAACTTTAAATTTGGTCGATTGATTACTAGCAGTAACTCCCGTTAAGTTGAGGTTACTTGAAATAGGCTGAGGTGTTGCTTCGTTACTCGAACTTGGTGAAGCTTCTGGTGCAGTGGTGCCTTCTGAGCCACCACAGGCGCTTAATATAAACGCCATGGCACCAAGCAAAAATATATTTTTTGCTATCATTTTAAATACTCCATAATAAAAAGCGCTGTGTCCAATGTGTTTATGGTTCTAACCTAAAGGAGCCATTAGCATTTACATTAGGATTATTTATTTCATTGAGATTAAAATTGCCGGTAATCGTATCTAAACCATTCAAAAAAATCGCCTCAATATCGCCAGCCGCTTTGTTATTACCATGAGATGCAAAGGTAACAGCTAAATCAAGTTTACTTATATCTATTAAGCCGCTGTAAGCTGCATACCAATTACCACCAGTATCGCTAAAGCTAATTTCACCCTCGGGTACCGTACCATTATCAAAATCAACCGCCATGGTCATTGCAAAGTCAGTCACTGCACCTAAACTAGAATTCACTCCAAAGCTTGTCGCTTGATAGTTAAAAACGCCTTGGCGTTGTGCTATTTGATCAACCAAAGATGCATCACTAACCGTTTGATATTGTTGTTCAGAATAAACATCAGCAATAATAACTGCCTCTGAATCAAAGTTACTTTCTACTACAATCTCAGTAACAGGATCGGGCGAGGCAGTAGCCGTTTGTTGCTCACTTTCTTCTTCCTCACTTTCACTTGGGCTATCGATACTTGTTATATTTTGATCAAAAACGCGCGACGCACTAATACTTGTGAATACCTCACCAGAAGACGTTACTTGCGCAAAGGAAAATGCTTCATCGCTGCCTAAAGAAAGAACTTGCTGGTTTTCGAGTGTTAAATCTATTGCGCCGTCCCAAACAGCTAAAAACACATCGCCTTCAACCAACTGAACTTCAAAATGTGTACCGCGAATACCAATAGATCCAACAGGGGTTTTTACGCTATAAGAGCCACCATTTTTTTTAATCACTCCCGAAATCGAACGCAAACCACCTTTAAGTAACTCAATTGACGCAGAACCTTGTTGGGTATTACTATCAAATTCATAATTAGCAATATTGAGCACCGAATTCTCTTTTAGCGCAATCAAGCCACCGTCAGACATTGAAAACTGAGCTTTACTTCTTTCACCAGTAGTTATGCGATCTACACCAAATACAGTGTCTCTGCGTTTTAATTGTCTTTGCTGTTCGGAGTTAGCATCTAGAGCTAAAACAGTACCTCGGGCAAGAATCGTTTTACCAGCAGGATTGACGGCTTGTGCATTAAAACTCACACAAAGTAAGGTTGTTATCACAGGGAGTAAAAGTTTCATAAGTACCTTAAATTAGAATGAGTAAGAAACGCTTAAATTAACATCTAAGCGGTCATATTCGAATAAAGATATATTACTGGTTTTATCTTGGTAATTGGCCGCCAGTTGTATAGCTAAATCGTCGTTTATTAAATAACGTATGGTGCTTGTAAGCATCAGTAAATTATCTTCACGGTCTTTTAAAAATAAAGGATGTTCATCTTGGTAATCAATCCACTGATATCCTGCAAGTGTTAGTAGTTGCCAATGTTCAGCAAGCTGAGAATTAGCCTGATAATACATGCCAAGTATATTACGACTATTTGATTTACCCGCAGGTACATCCGCATTTTCAGTTTTGATATTAATACTCACACTTTGGAACCAGCGTTGAGATACATAACTAGTTCCTGCGTTTAGTGCAATAAATGTGTTATCGAGTTTTTCATCAAGTTTATTATTCATTACACCAAAAGAAACAGCCCCAAATAAGCGAGACTTTTTAGATAATTTAAAATCAGCCCCTGTTACGAGCGACGATTCTGTTCTATAAAGTTCACCATCAAGTATTAATGGTGTTACACCAGCTTGTACATACCAACTTAGCTTATCTTGTTTGTGTTTATAAGCTGCATTTATGTGTGTGTTAACGCGGTCATATTGTTCTAACGCTTCAAACTTATACCATGCAGTATTAACACTTAACGTTAATAAGCTTTGTTGGTCCAGAGGATGAGAATAGCTCCCTCTATAGTTAAGCTGCATATAGTTATCATCAGTACTTTTGCTGTCTGGCGACAGTAAAAATTCGCCTAAATTAGGTATGATAATAGTATCTTCGGCTGTGCCTGCGTTTACATTGTCATCCACACCAAAAGCCAGTTGAATATTTTGTGTATAAGAGCGCCCTGCACGTTGCTGTTCAACAATGGCAGCATCAAGTAGTGATTGCGCGCTCGTTTTTATATTTTTAGGTGTATTAGCCGCGTTAATAAGTATTAGCGCTTGAGTATCTGCTGCGGGTAAGTTTTTAACCATTAAATAAGCTCGAACTAAATGTAGGCGAGCTTCGTACCATTGCGGGCTTGCCTCAACTACACGTTCAAAAGCAAAGACTGCTGTAGCTGGTTGGTTTGTTTTAAGTGCGGAAATCCCTAATAAAAAGTCAAAAGCAGGCTCGCCTAAATATTGATTTTCAATATGACTTATTTTGTAGGCTTGTTGAAACTTATGATCAGAAATTAATTGTTGTAGTTCAGTTAACAATTTAGCGTAGCTTTCGTCATTTTTAGCCAGAGCACTAACACTAACTACAGTTAAAAAACCACACAGTAAATGTGCTAGAGCCTGTTTAATCATGTTTTATCGAATATCCTATAAGAAATTTTTTGCTTTATTGCCATTAGGGTCAGTTGACCTTTGCGGATTGAAATTTGTTCTATCTAGGGGCGACTTAATCGCGGCGCAAGGTTTGTAGCTTAGTGGGCTCGGTAACTGCTCCTGCGTTACTCTAATGGCTTACATCCCTATAAGAATAAATCAAAACCGAGCAAAGCTGCCCAATCATGCTCACGGGCCTTATTTAAAACCAAACACGCCGCTGCAAATCTAACCTCGAAAGATAAACAAGCCCTAATAAAATGATGGTAGTAGGTAATAATTTAGCACTTTTTATAGGCATGTAAAGCAAATGAAAACATTATTTCAAAAATGTAAATATTAATATCTTCCAGCTTTTTAAATCAATAGCATAAAATTAGTGGCCTATTATAGCGATAATAAAACAGCTTGATAACAAAGCATAAATTTCGTTATTTATACCAATTCCATTAAGTATGTGTTCTAAATTTTACGCCGAAAAAACAATTCAGTTCTAGGCGTAAATTGATGTAAATGGTTGTTCCCTTTGCGAAATTTACAACAAAGAAATGGGTTGTTTTAGCAAGTAAAATAGATCAGCTATTTATTGGAATTGGTATTAGTTATTCTAAATAAAATTTAACAACGTTTTAGAGTAATTTAATTCGGTAAATTAGTCATGTTTTAATAAAATAGGTTTAGCACTGGTCTAGCTGTTCAGACAAGTAAATGCAGAGGGTAATAGATTGTATTTTTAGTTATTTAAAATTACTGGGGAAATAATATGAAAATGATTATACAAAAAATAAAAAAGGAGAAAAATTGGGGCGATTGACGGGGCTTGAACCCGCGACAACCGGAATCACAATCCGGGGCTCTACCAACTGAGCTACAACCGCCACAACACACCTTGTTTGGTGTGGCGCGCATAATACATAAAATAATAAATCTTGTGAAGCCTAAAAGTGAAAAAAATCAAAAAAAATAACTAATGCGTAAAATACAGTATGTAAGATGGTGATTGATTAGTGCTTAAATATGGCTACTTTAGGCCATTTAACTGGGGGCAAAACGTGTAACGAACGAGATTAGTAAAGGGAGAAGAAATATTTAAGTCTTACTTTCTTTATTAGTAAGTGCGAATGATTAAGAAACAGCGCATACCTTCTAAAAAAACGATAAATACTTAATAAATATGAAACATATTGTCGATTTTATATATTAATTTATATAAACATAGCGTTTTTTATAGTGAAAATTCATTGTTTTTTGAGAATAAATTGTAAATGAATGTATAATGTTGGCTGGAAAAACGCTTAATGAAAACTATTTGGAGTGATTATGGATTCAATATTAAACTGGCTGAACGAAAACTCAGGCCTAATTTTACATTACGGTATACAGGCGGTTGTTGCGCTTGTTATCTTTTTACTTGGTAGTCGTATTGCTAAGTTTTGTTCTAACTTAACTGAAAAAGGTTTTGCTAAAAAGAACGTAGATAAAGCGGTTGGCTCATTTGTTTCAAGCATTGTGTATACACTTGTATTTGCTGTCACTATTTTAATGGCACTTTCGCAAATTGGTATTGAAACTACGTCATTCATCGCTATTTTAGGTGCCGCAGGTTTAGCTGTTGGCTTAGCGCTTCAAGGTTCATTGTCTAACTTTGCATCTGGCGTACTAATTATTTTACTTCGTCCATTCAAATCAGGTGATTTTGTTGAAGCTGGTAGTAAAATGGGTACTGTTAAAAAAATCGAAATATTCTCAACTGAACTACGCACTCCAGATAATAAAGTAATAATTGTGCCAAATTCACAAATTATGTCGGGTGCTATTACTAATTTCTCACGTGAGTCTACTCGTCGTATCGATTTAGTTATCGGTGTTGGTTACGATGCTGATTTACGTCAAGCAAAAGAAGTATTAAAATCAGTGTTAGATGCAGAAGAACGTCTACTTAAAGACCCAGCTTATACAGTTGCTGTATCTGAGCTAGGTGATTCGAGTGTTAATTTTGTAGTGCGTCCTTGGGTTAACAGTGCGGATTACTGGCCAACATATTTCTCGCTAATGGAAAATATTAAAATTGCATTAGACGACGCAAACATTTCAATTCCATTTCCACAAATGGATGTTCATTTACACAAGCAAGACTAATTTTAAATAGGTTATTTTTTTAATGAAATTAAAGCTTTTATCAATGTTAGTTGCAGCCTCTGCTGCAACTAACGCATTTGCCGAAGATGCAGAGCAAAAAACGTGGGAAGTTACCAGTGAGCTTGGTGCTATTATTACCAGTGGTAATACAGAAACAACCACGCTTAAAGGTGGTATTAAAGTACAGCACAATCTAGAAAACTGGAACAACGAGTATAAAATCGATGGAATCTTCAAAGAAGATGAAGTTGAAGATGCTGACGGTAATAAAGATAAGCAGCGTACCAACGAAAAATACTCTATTTCTGCGCAAGGTAATTACAAATTAAATGAAAAGCATGCTCACTTATTCATTTATGGTTCACACGTGTCAGATTACTTTGGCGCATACCGAAGTGAATCAGTAATTTCTGCTGGTTATGGTTTACGTTTATTAAACGAAAAAACCATGTGGCTAAGTGCTGAAATTGGTCCAGGTTATAAATATTTCGAATACCCAGATGACAGCACTGAAATTGACGACAACGGCGATTTACTTGCTGGTGAGTTTGAAGGTGAGGTGATTGCTCTAGGTAAGTTAGATTATAACTGGAAGATTTCTGATAATGCGCGCTTTACTCAGTTAATTGCAGTGGAGTATGGTGATACAAACACTAAAACGCGTTCAGAAACTGCACTACTTGCAAAAATTAATGGCTCATTACAAATGAAAGTTGCTTTTAATGTTACCAACAACTCAGATGTTGCTGATGATAAAGAAAGCACTGATACTGAAACGTCATTCACGTTAGTTTACAGTTTTTAACCAATGTAACTAAAGAAATGACATTTAAGTGACAAAAAGGGACGAAAGTCCCTTTTTTATTTGCTACTAAATAATGTATTATGGCGACCAATTTTGGTTGTAGACCTAGGGATATACCTACTCGTGAAAGTATTTACACAATTTATTAGTGCTTTTGTTCTATTGTGCAGTTTTAGTGCATTGGCTTTTACGCCAACAGCGTCACAATTGGAGCAGTTTAAAAAGTTACCTAAAGCTCAACAAGAAGCCCTCGCAAAACAGTACGGTGTTGACTTATCTACAATCACAGGTACAAATCAATCAAGCGAACAGGTTGAAACTGAACAGCTGACTATCGGCCAACGCTCAGAATCTGAGCCGGAACAGCTTACAGATGAAGAGCGCTTTAAACCAAAAGTAGACGAAATAAAGCCTTTTGGTTATGCGTTATTTGCAGGTGAACCTACAACATTCATGCCAAGTGAAAATGCAGCGGTTCCTGATACGTACTTAATTGGACGCGGCGATCAACTAAGAATTAATTTTTATGGTAAAGAAAGTGAAAGCTTCGACATAACCGTTGACCGTGAAGGGCGACTTAATATTCCTGACTTAAGTCCAGTTCAAGTGGCTGGCCTTACTTTTGCTGAAGTAAAAGAGTTAATTAATGCAAAAGTAGAGCAAGAGGTAATAGGTGTAAAAGCGTTTGTATCACTTGGTCAGCTTCGTAGCATGCGTATTTTAGTGCTAGGAGAGGCTTACAAGCCAGGTAGCTACAGCGTTTCTTCATTAACAACCGTTTCGCACGCATTATTTGTGAGCGGTGGCGTGTCTGATATTGCTTCTCTTCGTAATATTCAAGTTAAGCGAGCAGGCAAGGTTGTAGCAAATTTTGACCTTTACGATTTACTTATTAATGGCGATAGCAGTAACGACATCGTATTAAAGCCGGGCGACGCTGTATTTATTCCATCAGTTGGCGCTCAAGTAAGAGTTGAAGGTGCGGTTAAACGCCCAGCTATCTTTGAACTTAAAAAAGGTGAATCTGCTAAGCAGTTATTAGCAATGGCCGGAGGCCTTAAACCAAATGCCTATGCCAAAAGTGCAATTGTAGAGCGCTTTAACTTCGATCGTAAAGAAGTACTCTCGGTAGATTTTTCAAAATCGCAAATTAACTATATTCCACAAGATGGCGACCGTATTCGCTTTAATTCAGTTAGCTCGCAATATCAAAACTCAGTTAGCTTAATTGGTGCTGTAGCGCGCCCAGGCAATTATCAGTGGCATCAAGGCAAGCGCATTTCAGATGTACTTAAATCAGTACGTGGTGATTTACTACCGCAAGCCGATTTAAGCTATGGACTCGTAATCCGCGAAATAAATATAAACGGCGATATAGAAGCACACCAATTTGACGTTGCTCAAGCGATTATTAAAAATCCTGAAAATAACTTACAACTTCAAGCTAATGACAAGATAGTTGTATTTAGTCGTTTTGAAGAAAAAGAATTAGAGCAATCAACTCTAGCAAATATGGCTCTTAGTCAAGAGCAACAAGAGCAGCAACAAAAAGCAGAGCAATGGCATAAGTTTGAACAAAAAGAGTTCGAAAAATACATTGGCGTTAATCAAGAAGACGAAGAACTTGTTCTTGAAGACAATAAAATACTCACTATTGCTGAAATTTCTAAGCGCAAAGCAAAAGAAGAAGAAGACCAAGAACTCAAACCTGAAGATTACGCGTTATTTAGCCGCCATAATTTATTAGCGCCAATTATTGCTAAATTTAAGCAGCAAGCATCAGTGCAGCAAGCAATGCAATTAGTTGAGATTAGCGGAAACGTTACTTTCCCTGGTATTTATCCACTAATGATTGGTGGTGAGGTAAGTGATTTAATAACAGCAGCAGGTGGCTTGCTGGAGTCAGCATACATAAAACAAGCTGAAATTACGCGAATAGTAGCGAGTGATGGTTCTAAAATAGAACACTTAAGATTTGACCTTGAAAGCGCCATGAAGGGCGACTTTCAAAGTAATATCACGTTACAAAGCAAAGACAGTATAAACGTATTCGCTATTCCAAATTGGCAAGAAAACGTAAAAGTAGAATTAAAAGGCGAGCTTAAATTTCCGGGCACTTATACAATACGCAGAGGTGAAACGCTAACCGAATTACTTGAACGTGCCGGTGGTTTTTCACAATTTGCAGAGCAAAAAGCAGCTGTATTTACCCGTACGTCGATTAAAGAGCAAGAGGAAAAACAACTCGCACGCTTATCTACAGAGCTTCGCCGTGATATAGCTTCTAAGAGCTTCCAAAACTCGGTAAGCAGTAGCACACTTTCTTATGAAGAAATGAACAAACTATTAAACGACCTCGCTAGTGTAGAAGCCGTAGGACGATTAGTAATTGATTTACCTTTAATTGTAAATAATCAGCAAAACTTGGTACTACAAGATGGCGATACACTTTATGTACCAAGCAAGCGCGATTCAATCAGCGTAATTGGTGAAGTTAACTACTCAACATCACATCTGTATAAATCAGGTGTTAGTGTTGACGATTATATAGCGCTAAGTGGTGGCCTTAAAGAGCGTGCCGCTGAAGACCGTATTTATATTATTAAAGCCAATGGTTCAGTAAAAATCCCTAATACAGGTGGCTGGTTTGCAGCAAATAATGCTGACCAGTTAGAACCAGGTGACACAATAGTAATACCAATGGATGCAGGACACATGGATAAGCTAACGCTTTGGAGTACTGCAACGCAGATTCTTTATCAGCTTGGTGTAGCAGTTGCAGCGATTGGTAGTCTTTAGTGGAATTCAGGCTTCCATTTATTAGATAAACTTTAAGAATAAATAGTTCGAGCTGTTTTTAGAATTATGATCAGCGAATAGCTAATTTTATGAGATTGATATGGAAAATGACTTAAATAATTATATGCAGAAAAATGAGCGAGGACACGCTTATCAAAATGCTGATGAACAGATTGATTTACGAGAGCTATTCAGTGCGATCTGGCAAGGGAAGTGGATTATTATTACTATCACTTTCCTATTTACTGTCGTATCGGTATTTTATGCAATCAATCAACCAAATATTTATAAATCTGAAGCTCTACTGGCTCCTGCAGAGCAAGAGAAAAATGGCGGTTTAGGTGGGCTGGCTGGTCAATTTGGTGGATTAGCTAGCTTAGCTGGAGTTAATTTAGGTGGCATATCAAGTAATAAAAGTGAACTGGCTATCGAAATATTAAAATCTCGTCAGTTTACTAGTGAATTTATTAAAAAACATAATTTATTGCCTTATTTACTCGCTGTAGATTCATGGGAGTTAGAAAGTAATACGTTAAATTTTAATACTGAAATTTATAACCCTGATACGAATACATGGGTACGTGATGTAAAAGCACCAAAAAAACCAGAGCCCTCAATGCAAGAAGCTTATAAAGAGTTTAGGGAAATCATCACATTAAACACAGATAAAGAAACAGGTATGCTAAGACTCTCAATACAGCATAAGTCACCGGTCATTGCTCAGCAGTGGGTAAATTGGTTAATAAACGATATTAATTCAGAGATGAAAAAACGTGATGTTGCTGAGGCAAATAAAAGCACTGAATTTTTAACTAAACAATTAGAAAAAACAAAAATAGCCGATATACGTACTATGTTATTTAAATTAATTGAAGAGCAAACAAAAACTATCATGTTTGCAAATGTTAGAGACGAATATGTGTTTAAAACTATAGATCCAGCATTAGTGCCAGAAGAAAAGTCAGGGCCTAAACGAGCCTTAATTTGTATCTTAGGCATGTTTTTGGGTGGCATACTGTCTATAGTATTTACACTATTAATGTACTTTTCTAGAAGAAAGTTAACATAGTGCCTCTGAATTTATACATGTAATTAATTGCATGTCTGAAAAGTAAATTTTAAATAACATACATGTTATTGATTAGATTAATTGGAATTTATGTTGTTAACGAAAAGTTTTAAATCAAAAAAAGAAGCGTTGAAACAAAATATAATCTATGTATTTTGTCCAGATGAATGTGTTAGTAATATTACTGAAATAATTAATGAGCATTCATTTGATTTAGTAATTAATGACTACTCTATAATTGATTTTACTGAAAAAGTAATTTGTCATTATAGAGGAGCACATTTGACAAAAGAGCAACGTGAATATTTAGTAAATGCGACAGAGTGTGGTGCCTGGGTAGAACCATTAGTGAGCTATTTGGATGATAGACTAAAGTATACTGAAGTACGATTATTACATAGTAGTTACTTCTTGCACCAAAAGGCATTTTCCATTTTATCGAATAAACGTACACAAATAACAAAGCGTACTATCGATATAATGAGTGCTATATTGCTACTACTAATAACGTTACCACTTTCTGTTGTAGCAGCCTTATTTATAAAGTTAGAAAGTCCTGGAGATATTCTATATAGGCAAAAGCGAACAGGTCAATACAACAAAGAATTTAAAGTTTATAAATTTAGATCAATGCGTAATGATGCTGAAAAAAATGGCGCTCAGTGGGCTAGTGAAAATGATGCACGCGTGACAAAGGTTGGAAAGTTCATTCGCAAAACAAGAATAGATGAAATACCACAACTTATAAATGTGCTGCAAGGGACTATGTCTATAGTTGGGCCAAGACCAGAGCGTGAAGTATTTATAAAAGATTTAGAGAAAGCAATACCTTACTACCGTTTTCGCCATGCAGTTAAGCCCGGTGTTACAGGGCTTGCACAAGTAAGTTATCCGTATGGTGCATCGGTTGAAGATGCAATTTGGAAACACAAGTACGACATACATTATATTAAGCATCATTCCAGTATGTTAGATATAAAAATCTTATTGTTGACAATTAAGACCGTGATGTTTGGGATGGGTCGTTAAGTTTTAACGGAAAAAAGTAGGTAGTATGAAAATTTTAGTAACAGGCGGAGCTGGCTTTATTGGCTCAGCGGTAATTCGCCACATTATAAACAATACGCAAGATGAAGTTATTAACATCGATAAATTGACTTACGCAGGCAACTTAGAGTCACTTGAGTCCGTAAAAGATAGCAAGCGTAATATTTTTGAACAAGTTGATATATGTGACCGTGTAGAGCTAGATCGAATTTTTAAAATGTATAAGCCAAATGTTGTGATGCATTTAGCGGCCGAAAGCCATGTTGATCGCTCTATAACTGGTCCAGCTGAGTTCGTCCAAACAAATATCGTAGGTACTTATAATTTATTAGAAGCCGCGCGTAATTACTGGAATAATTTAGAAATTGATGCGAAAGAAGTATTTAGATTCCACCATATTTCAACGGATGAAGTTTATGGAGATTTGCCTCATCCAGATGAGCAGGAAGGAGAGCTGCCATTATTTACCGAGCAAACGGCTTATTCACCAAGTAGCCCGTATTCAGCGAGTAAAGCATCTAGCGACCACTTAGTGCGTGCTTGGCTTCGCACCTATGGCTTTCCTACTATAATTACAAATTGCTCAAATAACTACGGCCCCTTTCATTTTCCTGAGAAGCTAATACCTTTAGTTATTTTAAATGCCCTTGAAGGTAAAAAATTGCCTATATATGGTAAAGGTGATCAAATCCGTGATTGGTTATATGTAGAAGATCATGCACGGGCTCTTTATAAAGTAGTAACCGAAGGTAAAATAGGCGAAACCTATAACATTGGCGGGCATAATGAAAAACAAAATATTGAGGTAGTACAAACTATTTGTAGTATTTTAGATAATCTAGTACCTAAGAAAACAAAATACGCAGAACAAATTACTTTTGTAGGTGACCGCCCTGGCCACGATAGGCGTTATGCAATCGACTCATCAAAAATGCAAAATGAATTAGCTTGGACGCCAGAAGAAACCTTTGAAACTGGTTTACGTAAAACGGTCCAATGGTATTTAGATAATAGTTCGTGGTGTGAAAATGTGCAAGATGGTTCATACCAGCGCCAACGCCTTGGTACAATAGAATAATTAGGAGACACACATGAAAGGAATTATCTTAGCTGGGGGTTCTGGTACACGCCTTTATCCATTAACGCGTGGCGTTTCAAAACAGCTATTACCAGTCTATGACAAGCCGATGGTTTACTATCCAATATCAACATTAATGTTAGCAGGCATTCGCGATATATTAATAATTACCACGCCGGAAGATAATGAAAGCTTCAAGCGCTTATTAGGTGACGGTAGTGATTATGGTATAAATCTAAGTTACGCAGTACAGGCGTCACCAGACGGATTAGCTCAAGCATTTTTAATTGGTAAAGAGTTTATCGGTGACGATAGCGTATGTTTAGTACTTGGCGATAATATTTTCTATGGTCAATCTTTTAGTAAAACGCTTAAAAACGCTGCAAGTCGAGATACAGGAGCAACTGTATTTGGTTATCAAGTTAAAGATCCAGAGCGGTTTGGTGTTGTTGAATTCGACAAGGATATGAAGGCAGTATCTATTGAAGAGAAACCAGAAAAGCCGAAGTCTAATTATGCAGTAACTGGGCTTTATTTTTATGATAATCGCGTGGTTGAATTTGCAAAGAAAGTAAAGCCATCACATCGTGGAGAGCTTGAAATAACAACATTAAATGAGATGTACTTAAATGATGGTACTCTAAATGTTGAATTACTAGGGCGTGGTTTTGCATGGCTAGATACAGGCACTCATGAGAGTCTCCATGAGGCCTCGTCATTTGTACAAACTATCGAGAATGTGCAAGGCTTGAAAGTGGCATGTCTTGAAGAAATTGCATGGCGTAATAACTGGTTAAGTACAGAGCAGTTACTTAAAATAGCTAAACCAATGTTGAAAAATGAGTATGGGCAATACCTAAATCGTTTGGCCAAAGAGAAAAAGTAATGAAAGTACTTATTACTGGTAAAAATGGCCAGGTGGGGAGTAGTTTGATTGCACAACTAACCGCTATGCCTGCAATGGACTTTTTAGCATTAGGCCGTAAAGAGTTAGATATCACTAATTCTGAAGAGGTTAATCGGATTGTAACTGAGTTTAGACCAAATGTTATTATTAATGCTGCGGCCTACACAGCAGTAGATAAGGCTGAGTCTGAGCAAAGTATAGCTCATGCGATTAACTGCCAAGGGCCTAAAAACCTAGCTGTAATTGCTAAAGAGATTAATGCTGTAATTTTTCATATTTCAACTGATTACGTTTTTTCCGGTGATAAAGAAGGTTTATATACTGAGAGTGATACAGTAAAACCGCAATGCGTTTATGGGCAAACTAAACTTGCAGGAGAGCAAGCTGTAGCAGAAGCCTGCGATGAGCACATTATATTACGTACTGCATGGGTTTTTAGTGAGTACGGCAGTAACTTTGTGAAAACAATGCTTCGTTTAACTCAAACGCGTTTAACATTAGGTGTAGTTGGTGACCAGTTTGGCGGGCCAACTTATGCAGGTGATATAGCTGCTGCAATTATTGATATCGCCGAGCAGCTACAAAAGGGTAGTCATCATTACGGGGTATATAATTACACAGGGTATCCATATGTTAGCTGGCAAGAGTTTGCAGTGCAGATATTCGAGAGTGCTTTAGCTAATAAGATGATTAATTCTCCTATCGCAGTAAACGCGATTACAACTGCAGAGTACCCAACACCAGCCAAACGTCCTGCCAACTCAAAACTTGATTGTTCCAAAATAGCCTCTGACTTTAGTATTATTCAAAGCGATTGGCATGCAGCATTGAAAGCACTCAAAAAATATCAATAGATAGGTTTTTTATGAAAGTAATAGATACAGAAATAGCGGATGTAAAAATTATTGAACCAACGAAGTTTGGAGATGATCGCGGTTTTTTTATGGAAACTTGGAATCAAAAGCAATTTGAAAGTCTAGTGACAAAAAAACCGACACAATTTGTGCAAGATAATCACTCTAAATCAAAACAAGGCATACTTAGAGGTCTACATTTTCAAAGGAAGAACACACAAGGTAAATTAGTACGTGTGATCTCAGGGGAGGTTTTTGATGTTGCAGTAGATATACGTAAAGACTCTGCGACATTCGGGAAATGGGTTGGTATTTATTTAAGCGCTGAAAATAATCGCCAGCTTTGGGTTCCAGAAGGGTTTGCTCATGGTTTTTATGTTACGAGTGAAGAAGCTGAATTTGTATACAAGTGCACAAATTATTATCACCCGGAGTCAGAGGTATCAATTGCTTGGAATGATAAAGTTCTAGATATTAAGTGGCCAATATCGGGGACTCCATTACTATCAGAAAAAGATAGTAATGGGATAGAAATAAATTCTCTGTAATTAAATAATTGTTTTTATTAGTAAGTATAAGTAAAGAACAGACTTATATGATTAGGATATAAAGGACCCAAATGAAAATTCTTGACTGTACATTAAGAGATGGTGGATATTACAATAATTGGGATTTTGAGCCAGAGTTAGTTCAAAGCTACTTACAGGCAGTCGCATTAAGCGGAATCTCATATGTCGAACTTGGCTTGCGTAACTTCCCAAAAAATGAATTTTTAGGTCCATTTGCATATAGCTCTGAAAATTACTTAAAGACTTTAGAATTACCTGATGGGGTAACTTATGGAGTAATGGTTGACGCAAAAACTATTTTATCTAGTCAATTGAGTATAGAAGCTGCTGTAAATGCACTATTTTGCGAAGAGAAAAATAGCTGCGTTAGTCTTGTGCGAATAGCTGCTCACTTTCATGAAGTCGAAGAATCTAAAGAAATAGCAAACCAACTAAAAAGTAAAGGCTATATCGTTGGTTATAACCTTATGCAAGCGGGTGGAAAGCCTGATTTAGAAATAGAAGAAAAAGCTAAAGAAATTAGTCAATGGGGAAGTGTGGATGCTCTTTATTTTGCTGATTCACTAGGGAATATGGATGCCAACGAAGTTCAACGAATCGTTAGGCTAATCCAAAAGCATTGGCTTGGTGAAATGGGAATACATACTCATGATAACATGGGGCGTGGTCTTGCAAATAGCTTAACCGCACTTGAAGCTGGAGTTGAATGGCTTGACTCTACTGTTACAGGTATGGGACGAGGTGCAGGTAATACTCAAACAGAAAATTTAATGGCCGTATTAGCTGAAAAATATGTAGAACTGAAGCCAAATAAGATCTATGAGTTAGTCATTCGTTATTTTGAGTCAATGCAAAAACAATATGGCTGGGGAACTAACTTATTATATTTTTTAGGTGCACAGCAGAGTGTTCACCCCACCTATATACAAAACCTGTTATCAAACACACATATAGGGAAAGATGAAGTTGTTGGTGCTTTACAATACTTACTCCAACTAAACGGCACTAGCAAGTATGACGGTTCTGTATTAGAAGCCGCGTTGAGTCTTAACAAGAATACTTCAGAAGTTACAGGAGATGATGTCAGTGGCTTACTTGATGGTAGAGAAGTTCTATTAATCACTAATGCGAATTCTGTAGCTAAGCATAAAAAAGCTCTTGAGTTGTACATTAAAAATAATAAACCAATTGTGATCTCATTGAACATAAACAAAGTGCTAGATGATAGTTTTGTAGATTATATTGCAATCACACATAACCTTAAATTTTTAACTGAAAAAGAGAATTACTCTAATTTAAGTAAGCCAATTATTTATCCTGCTCATCGTTTTCCAGCCCAAGATGTTGAGCTTTTAGCCGATAATGGAAACATCAATTACGGTGTTGATATCGCTGATAATACCTTTAAAGTTGAAAAAACATCTTGCCTAATCCCGTCTGAACTAACAATAGCTTATGGCTTAGCATTTTCGATAGCCGCAGGTGCTAATAAAGTTACCTTTGCTGGAGTTGATGGTTATAATTCAAATGATTCAAGGCACTTAGAGATGATTGAGTTCTTCGATACTATTGAAAATGATCTACAAGACAACCTTGGCTTTATATCAATAACTCCAACAACTTACCCTATTAAAAAGGGAAGCGTATATGCTTATATTTGAGCCATACGATCTGATTATATTTGACTGTGACGGAGTTCTTCTTGATTCTAATAATATGAAAGTGGCTGCTATGAGAGCAGCCTTGTCCCTTTCAAATTACTTTTCAGACACACAGGTGGAAGCATTAACGTCACAATTCAAAGAGAACTTTGGCATGAGTCGTTACCATCATGTTGCTAGTTTTACAGAAACATTAGATATTGATGGCGCCGAAAAACAAAAGTTAGAAGAGATGCTTTTATTAGCGTATGCAGAGCAAGTTGATAAATTCTATTTAGAAGTACCTGAAGCTTTAGGAATAAAAAGTACACTTTCCTCGCTAAAAGGTAAGCTTATGTACGTGGCTTCAGGGTCGGAACAGGAGCAGCTAAGAACAGTATTAGAAAAAAGGAATTTTTCTAATTATTTTATTGAAGTTCTAGGCAGTCCAGTATCAAAGTCTCAGAATATTAAAAATATTTTAAATAGTGTGAGCCATATTAGTGCTGTAATGGTCGGTGATGCTCTTGCTGACTATGAAGCGGCTAAGAAAAACAATATAGATTTTATCTTCTATGCACCATTATCAAATGTTAAACAAAGTATGCTTGAGTTAAGTCAAAAACATGACTTTAAAGTTATACATAGTTTTAAGGGTTAACATGTCACTTAGTTACGCAATCGTTATTCCAGCTCGCTACGAGTCTAGCCGCTTCCCGGGTAAACCATTAACTATTATTGATGGCAAACCGATGATACAACATGTATGGGAGCGCTGTTGTCGTGCTGTTGACAAAGAATTAGTGTACATAGCTACTGATAATATTAAAATTGCCAATGCAGTAACAGAGTTTGGAGGCAAGTTTATCATGACTTCCTCACAGTGTTTAACGGGCACAGATCGACTTGCAGAGGCTAATGAAGTACTAAATTGTGATTTCATAATTAATGTACAAGGAGACGAGCCTTTAATCGATCCTAAAGACATAGTAACAGTAATAAATGAATACACCAGGCTGCCAAATAGAGTCATTAATGCTATGTCATTAATTGAGGATGAAGATGAATTTAGATCACCTAACATCCCTAAAGTAGTTGTGAGTAGCTCAAATAGATTAATGTATATGAGTCGTTCGCCAGTACCTATAACAAAGACGGGCGGGTTTGCTTTTGGCTATAAACAGGTGTGTATTTATGCTTTTTCTAAAGAGCACTTAAGGTTTTTTATGGCTCATGCTGAAAAGTCTAAAGTAGAGGAAGTAGAGGATATTGAAATACTAAGGTTTATAGAGAGTGATATAAGCGTACAAATGGTTGAAGTAGCCAGTTCAAGTATTGCTGTAGATATCCCTGAGGATGTAAATAAGGTCATTTCCAAAATTAAAGCCAATAAAAACCTAGGCTAATTTGCAGAGATGAAAAATACAAAATATCTTATGCTACAAGATGCTTTAAAAAAAGTATTAACTATTGTCTTGTTTATTTTCTTAGTGAGAAACTTTTCTGAAGAGGAGTTCGGTACTTACCAACAAGTATTATTGGTTGTTAGTTTAGCTTCTATTTTATTTAGTGCAGGTGTACCAGTATCATTAACTTACTTTTATGGGCAATACGCTAAGTACTCGCAACGACAGCAAATATTTAAACGTTTTTTTATTTTCCAACTCCTTTTGCTCTGCTTGGGCGCTATTTTATTAGCTTTATTTGCAAAACCTTTAGCTGAACTTATTAATAATCCTTTGATTGAAAAATTCATCGTCATTATATTAGTACTTTTTGTGACTACAGCGACATTTGAATATTTTAAAAATTTGAGTGTAATAACAGGAGGTTTAAAAGGGTATTTATATTTAACAACATCAATACAGCTAATTACCGTACTTATAAATATATTTATTGTTATATTCTTAGATAATTTAGCTTATGTACTATTTTTTTCGGCTTTTAGTAATCTACTTTTATTTTTATTTTTACTATATGTAAATAAAAATAGTTTTTTATTGAGGGTTAACAGAGGGTTCGTTTCTTCTGTTGAGATTAAATATATAATAGCGATGGGATCCGTCTCTCTAGTTGCTGTTTTAAATGGTTATATTGACCAACTAATGGTGTCTTTTTTGATGGACGCGAGTAGCTTTGCTACTTTAAAAGTAGGAGCTTTTCAAATCCCATTTATTAGTATTATTACAGGCTCATTATTGACTGCGATGATACCTGTTATTTCTAAATTAATACGCTCAAATGACACTAACGGCGTTATTGCTGTGTGGAAGGAGTCGATAGAAAAAGCGACAGTGTTGCTGGTGCCCATCGTTATATTTTGTTTAATTTACAGTAATGAAATAATTTTAACTTTATTTGGCGAAAAGTACGAAAACTCAGTTATTGTTTTTCAGGTCTATATGTTTCAATGGTTGAGGGCTGTTGTTATTTTTGGTGGTGTAATGGGAGCTATAGGGTTAGAAAAAGCACTGTTTAAAAATACGCTAGTAACAACTACATTAAATGTGGTATTGAATTATTTTTTAATTTCAAAATATGGCGTTATTGGGGCCGCTTTCGCGACAACATTTCTAAACTTTTTTGGTGCTTACTTACTTATAAAACCAATAAATAAAAGGCTTAAGGTTAAATTTTCCTCTTATTTCCCAACCAAAATATATATAACTTCAACTTTATTGTCTGTTGGATTGGCATTCTTATTGAAATCTTATAATTTACTTTTTGAAGTTAATATATTTTCTCTAGGTATTATCGCGATTGTTTTTTATATATTAATGATTATTATCCAAATGAAAGTTTTTTATAAAAAAGTGTCATTACTTCAGTTAAAGGAAATGATTTGAAGAAGCTATTTGATAAGTATAAAACAGTGAAAAAACAATTGGCCTATGACCATAAAGGTTATCCAATTGAGAATATAGTATCTCTTGAATTGATTTCTTTGATTTATAAAAGAGAAAATTTCAATATTCGTCGAAGTTTGGTTTATTTTTTTGCGGTTCGTAAAATTAAAATACCGACGCAGAAAAAAGCACTTTTTTCTATAGGTGATTATAATCGCAAAGATTATTATGAGCTTTTAAAGCATGTTATGACAAGCTACCAAAATGAAAGTGATCTTGTTGATTTATCGAATTCTAAACGAAGTCTCACATTCTCGCTGTCCAATATATTTTCAGCATTTAAGATTGTCTTTTTTAGAAAGCTTGA
Source organism: Pseudoalteromonas sp. 1_2015MBL_MicDiv (assembly GCF_002407505.1). NCBI lineage: Bacteria > Pseudomonadati > Pseudomonadota > Gammaproteobacteria > Alteromonadales > Pseudoalteromonadaceae > Pseudoalteromonas > Pseudoalteromonas sp. 1_2015MBL_MicDiv. The sequence continues at coordinate 553,096 of NZ_CP012737.1, forward strand.
GTTAAATTTTTTATCGAAAATAACCTTGGCAGCTTCAATAGCACATAACCTTAATAATATTGATTTTTTAGAAAAGCAAACACCGACTAACATTAAGCTTTTTTGTGCATTTTGCAGTAACCTTAATGAAGAAGCTGTACTAAATTACTTTTTCAAAAAAAACAATATACCTACCTATTCTTTACAGCATGGGTTGTGGTTTATTTACGATATCCCGCCGATAGACGCTATTGCTTATGAGAATGTTGTTGCTGATAAGTTACTTTGTTGGGGAGAGTATACCCGTGATGAATTCATAAAATATGGTATGGACGAGCGCAGGCTTGTAGTTGCAGGTTACCCTAAAAAAACAACTCCATTGATTTTACCTAAAAAAAGCCATAAAAAATTAAGAGTGCTCGTGTTGTTGGCTAGGAGTCAATTTGATGAAAATAATCTCAACTTAATCTCCTTGCTTTCTCAGTCGACTTTGAATATAGAGTTTGAATTTAAGCTTCATCCAGCGTTGATAGTAGAGAAGTATTCAGATCAGCTTAAGTCTGAAAGCTTTAATTTTGCGCCTACAGGTACAGTACAAGAGTTATTAAATTTAAACCGCTATGACTGTTCTATTTCTTATAATTCTACAGCTTACTATGATAGTTACATAAATAACTGTATCTGTTTAAGGTATCAAGATGCTGACGCAGATAACGCTATTAGCGTGCTTGATGATAGCTTTACTTCGGTCTCTGAATTTGAAAGTAAAATTAACTTAGTGCTTACAGCACAAAGTGACGAAAAGGTTTGGACTGAAATTGAGAAAAACCTTAAATATATATTAGGCTATAGGATCAACAATTATGAAAGTTTTTCTTAAATTTAAAAAGTTGTTATTGTTGCCTGTGTCTCTTAAAAAGCGTTATGTAGCGCATTTGTGGCTATTGGCCAAAGGTGCGTTAATTTATCGCTTTATATTTAGTCATTATGGAAAAGGAAGTATTGTATACAAACCTTTGTTTATAAGCTATGAGGCAGTAAAACTTGGTGAAAACGTATCAATTGGAGAGCATGCCCGAATAGAAGCAATAGATAGCTGGCTCGAAAGAAAATACACGCCCTCTATTTTAATTGAAAGCGGTGTACGCATTGAGCAGCGCTGTCATATTACCGCTGCAGGCCAGCTAGTTATTGGCAAAAACTCGTTAATATCATTCGATGTTATGATTCAAGATACCGATCACGAGTATCAAAATATTGAACTCCCGGTTAGTCAGCAGCCTCTGATCGTGAACAAAACTATAATTGGTGAGAGTTGTTTTATTGGCAGTGGTGCGAAAATAAGTGCCGGGACTACACTTGGAAAACATTGTGTTGTGGGTGCTAATGCGGTGGTTCGTGGTGATTTTCCTGACTATTGCGTTATTGTTGGAATACCTGCAAAGATTGTAAAAAGATATAATTTAGCTACGCAAGCGTGGCAAAAAACAAACTCTTTAGGGGACTTTGTTTAGGTCCTCGGTTGAAACAAAATACTTAAAGGTAAATGGTGGTGTGGTGTTAAATTATACAGTTATTGGTGGGCGTGGCTTTATTGGTAATGAAGTCTCAAAAAAGTTACTTGAAAATAACCATTCTATATATATTCCAGAAAGAAACGATATTGATTTGTTTTCTAAGCCATTAGGCACTGTAATTTTTTGTGCAGGGGCTGGTGATTGTAAAAATGCACCCTTGCAGGTTTTTAAGTCAAATTCATTATTGTTAGCTGAAATATTAGAGAAAGCGTCATTCGATAAACTGATTTATATTTCATCTACTCGCCTTTATATGGGGCAGGACAATACCCAAGAAAATGCAAATTTAGTCGTTTCTCATGGAGATGAAAGGCGTTTATTTAATTTATCTAAGTTAATTTCTGAAGAGCTCTGTTTGTTAAGCTCTAAAAAGGTTGTTATCATTCGACCCTCAAATGTTTATGGCTTGGCATTAAATAGCCCCCTTTTCTTACCTGCAATTACTCGTAACGCAATAAATAATAAACATGTTGATATGTACGTTACACCAGAATATGCAAAAGATTATATTTCTATCACTGATCTTGTTGATGCTATTTATCAACTTGCTGAAAAAGATAATCTAAGTGAAACAGTTTATAATATTGCGTCGGGTATAAATACAAAAGCTAAAGATATAGCTAACGTTCTGGAAAGTGAAACTGGTTGCAATATCAATTGGATAAATGGCTGTGTAGATGAGTATTTTCCAGTTAATGATATCTCTCGACTAAAAAAAGAAATAACATTTAATCCTCGAAATGTATTAGATGATATGAAAATTATGATTGATGATTTTAAAGATAAATTAATTTAGGTATTTCGAAGGTATTAAAATGGATTTTCAAGGTCGCAAAATATTATTTATAGGTATTGGCTTTTATGATTATGACAAATTAATTGTTGAAAAATTAAAGAACAAAGGAGCGGTAGTTAATTATATCTGCCAATCTCATCGTAATAGAGTAATGAACCAATTTGCTAAGTTTAAATCTGCGAGCCATATAGAAAAAAAACACTCAGAAAAGCATCTATTTCTCCAGCTAGATAATCAAACAAACTATGATTATATCTTCGTAATTAAAGGGGATAGGCTTTGCTCCCAACATATTGATATGTTGAAGAAAAACAACCCAGGTGCTACTTTTATCTTATATCATTGGGATAGTATCAGAAGGGTTGAAGGGGGGGCAAAAATTGCGAGCTTATTTGATAGAGTATGTAGCTTTGATCGTTTGGACTGCAATAAATATTCATTTGATTTTATACCCCTTTTCTATAGAAATAGAATTGAACGGAAAGCTACTTATAAATATGACATTTCTTTTGTGGGCTGGTTGCACTTTAACCGTTTAGACTTGCTAAAAGATATTGCATTAAAAATGGATGTTGTAAACAAGAGCTATAAGTTTTACTTGTTTACGAATCCAATAAACTGGTTTAGGTTAAATATTCTAAAAAGAATAACATTTATCCATAGGAAAACATTAGCTTATAGTGAATATTCGGAAATTGTGAGTAATTCTAATGCGATTTTAGATTTCCATCATCCAAAGCAAGATGGACTTACAATGCGAACAATTGAAGCATTAGGTGCAAATAGAAAAATTATTACGACGAATTCAGATATCAGGCATTACGATTTTTATGAATTTAAAAATGTATTTATTTTAGATGATGATGTAGAAATACAGAGCCTTATTAACTTTATTAATGAGGATTTTTCGCCTGTTCCTGAGTCTATTTTATATCAATACTCGATGGATGCATGGCTTGATAAAATATTTTCCTTTTAGCACGTCGCTGTTGGATCTAATGTTGTACGGTGGGCTCTGTCGCTGAGAGCCACGCCATACAAAAGGTGGGTTTTAAAAAATTCATCTTTTTCTATTAAAATAATTTATAAGTAGCTACCAGTGATAAATTCTTTCCTTTTTGTAATCATCACCTTTGTCGTCACTAGAAATCTACCTTTTTCTACCCTTGCACCTATCGCTAACTTTTGCGTCTTGTGCCTTGTCATAATTGGCTTTCTTCATTGGTTCAAAAAAAGAGACAAATATATCGGTTTAGCTTTTTTACTGATTACATTTCTCGCTTCATATAGCTTATTTTTTTTAGAAAATGATCCGTTACTTATTATGCGGTTTTATATAATTTTACTGTCTTTACTATGTGTACATTTCATTCCATTTAATAGCTTAAAATCATTAAATATCGTAATTGGACTGCATATTCTTCAAGGTATTGTTATTATGGCTATATCTTTGTACCTTTATTCGACTTGGGAAGTATCAAGTTATTTACCAATTAGGCATTGGTTTTTAAATAACGGTTTTGGTGATGTGTATACATATGGAAACGGCTTCTTCCGAGTTCAAATTAAAGGGAATGCTCTTATTCCTTTTTTTGCCATGGTATCTAATTTTTTATATTTGAAAACACAACAAAAAAAGTATCGATTTAGTGAAGCCTTCCTTTTGCTTGCAACACTCTTTGCTGGCAACTTTATGTACCTAATTGGTTGCGGCTTTTATTACATTTGTGCTTTCTTGATGCAAACTAACTATTTAAGTAAGGTTAGGGGGTTGAAGAATATAACGTTATTGTTTGCATCTATTTTAATCATACCGATAGCGGTTACCTCTGCTGTGAATGTGATTGAAAAAAAGTCCACTGGACAAGTCTCATCTATTGGTACTCGTATAGATCAGGCTGAAGTATTGCTTTCTGATATGAGCGATGATGTATTTACTGTACTAGCTGGTAAGGGGCTGGGCAATACGCTCGATGTTACGACAAGTGCGAGAGATTATACTGGTAATATTTATTTTGAACTACAAGGCGTCTATTTTTTAAATCAATTAGGCTTTATCTTTTTAGCATTATATATATTAGCTTTGTTTTATCTCTATAGTAAATTTATATATTTTAACCATTTAGGTTTAATTTATTTATCCTATGTTGGTTATGCTATATCAAACCCGTACATTTTGGATACTAATCATATAATTGTAATTATAACACTCTGTTTATTAAGTAGGTTAATCAGAGCCAATATGTTAGTGACTGGAAAATTCAGTAGGAATGTATATTAAGTAGTTTTAGTGTTTATAAATAGAAAAAATTAAAGTGCGAAATTAACTGGTTTTTTCTTAGATGTTTACTAAGGCAAGTGTTTATTTATATAAATGTGATTGAGTTATAATTATGAATGAAAAAGTTTTTTCTGTATTAGTCTTATATAATGCAACCCAAACAGAAGCTGAAGTAGCTGTCAATAGATTAGTTGAGTTGGGTACACAAGTGGTTGTCTGCAATAATTCAAAATATGATGTTGAAATAAATATAAGCGATTGTGTAAAAGTATTTAATTTTAGGGAAAATTTAGGAATTGCAAAAGCTCAGTCATTAGGAATGGATTGGGCTTTTAATAATGGTGCTGACTTTGTATTGCAGATGGATCAAGACAGTGAGCCTGACAGAAATCTACCTAGTAAATTACTAGAGTGCTATCATGAATTAACACAAAATAATTATTCTGTAGGTTTAGTCGGTTGTCAGGATTATGATAAAGATACGTTAGAAGTCAATGAAGCCAAGGTTTCTAAAGGGCAAAGTGTTTATTGTTCAGAGTATATCTCCGTGTCTAGTGTTTTAAGCTCAGGTAGCCTAATTCCAAAAGAAGTATATTTGCAGGTTGGAGGAATGGATGACGATTTATTTATCGATGCAGTTGATTTTGAATACTGCTGGAGAATCAAAGCTGCCGGCTATTTAGTTATAAAAAATAACAAAGCAAAACTTGCTCATAAATTAGGCGATGGCAATAAGAAGATACTGCTTTTTATTAATGTAGGTGTTTGTAGTCCTATTCGACATTATTACCAATTTAGAAATACTCTACTTTTAATGAAACGTGGTTACGTGCCTATTTATTGGAAAATATCTAGTTTAGCAAAGCTACTTTTTAAACTATTTATTTATCCATTCACATTACCAGACGGGTATGTACGTTTTAAATACATGTTAAAGGGGATTAAAGATAGCTTGATGGGGCGAGTAGGTATAGTTACATGAATTTTTCTGTACTAATGTCAGTATATTGCAAAGAAAATGCATTATTCTTGGATGAAGCGCTAAGGAGTATTTACAATCAAACTGTAAAGCCGACCGAGGTTGTACTCGTTCAAGATGGACCTCTCTACAGAGAACTATATGCTGTTATTAAGAGCTGGAAATCTAAATTAAACATAGTCGATGTTTTAATGAAAGAGAATGTTGGTTTGGGGGCGGCTCTAAATGAAGGTTTGAAATATTGTCGTTACGATTTTGTAGCCAGAATGGATACTGACGATATTGCCCTTGAAGAACGCTTTGAGCAGCAGCTTTCTATTTTGACATCTTTAAACGTTGATGTTTGTGGCTCGTGGATTAGCGAATTTGACGATGATCCAAGTATCATCTTATCAATAAGAGAGGTTCCCGAAAAACATTGCGATATAGTTAAATTCTCTAAGTCAAAAAATCCAATCAATCATCCATCAGTTATGTTCAAAAAAAGGGTGGTAGAGCAAAGTGGTGGCTATCAGAATGTGTTGTATTTTGAAGATTACTTCTTATGGTTGAATTTAATTAAAGCGGGATTTGTTTTTTACAATATACCTGCAGCGTTAGTACATATGAGAGCTGGTTTTAATCAATTATCTAGACGAAGTGGTTATTTATACTTCAAGCGAGAGCTGTATTTTTATAAGTGTTGCTATAAAAATAAATTATTGCCTACAGGGCATATACTAAAAAGCTTAACATTAAGAATGCCTATAAGGCTTTTACCTAAGGTTATTATCGCAAAAATTTATACATTGATTAGAAATAGAAAAACCTAGGAGTAATCCCTTTTTTAAGTAAGTTTTGTAGCATAATGAGTTTTTCGTGGCTTCTATGTTATTTTGATCCTTGTGTTACAGGAAAAATAAGTAATTAAAAATAGAATAAACTTCAGCTTATAACTCACGCTCGTTAAACTCATCAGCAGCTTAGGTAGAATAATTGAATTGCCCTTAATAAAAGAATCTAAGGGCATTAAATGCTTTTTATTTATCCGTTTATTACATCATTGTTAGAAACCACTTACCCTCGAAGTTGAACATTCTGCTGTTACCTAACTTCGGAAAATAAATATATTCTAGTTTGTATTCGGTAGACTCAGTTGTGATAGATACGGCATTAACTTTTTTATTTATAAGTATTATTTCCGATTTCTATAAATATTTGTTCGTCTAAAACTGCTTTATACCTTGCTGCCAAAGCAGCTTTTGCATCATCATCGCCATGTACAATTTTTATATGGCTTGGCTTTTTATGCATACCCGTTACAAACTTAATTAATCCGTTTTGATCCGCATGGGCGCTGTACCCGCTAATTGTATGTATTTTTGCGTTTATAGTAATGCGAGCATCATTTATAAAAACATACCCATTACGCGGGCCATATTTTTGGATTTCGCGGCCTAACGTTTTATTTCCTTGGTAACCTACAAACAATACATCAGTGGTTTTGTCATTTAAAAATCGCTCAAGATAATTAACTATTCGGCCACCAGTGCACATACCGCTTGCTGCTAATATTATGGCTGGTTTTTGCCGCGAACTTAAATAGTTGATAATAGCTATGTGCTCTTTGTGTGAATCAACCGTAGTTAGGTTTTTAAAATCGAGCGGGTGCCTACCGTTTGCAACTTTGCGTTTGGCCTCGCTATCCCATAGGTGTTTAAACTTTTTGTATTGCTCAGTAAAATTGGCTGCCATAGGGGAGTCGAGTATTACGTGAATGTCTCGCCACTTAGACTTTTTAGGTGAGCTATGTATGAGTTGCTCAAGCTCATATAGCAGCTCTTGTGTGCGGCCAATACTAAAAGCAGGTACTAAAACAACACCATTGTCGGCTACGGCGCGTTCGATAATGTTTTTTAACGTTTGAGTACGCTCTTTACGGCCTTGATGATTTTTATCACCGTAGGTTGATTCAATAACGAGGGTATCGGCTTTATAGGGCGGCTTAGGCGAAGGGAGTAACGGGGTGTATGGCGCACCTAAGTCTCCTGAAAACACAATACGGTGTTTGTTGTTATCACTATTTGTAACATCAATTTCTACATAAGCAGAACCTAATATATGGCCTGCACGCTGAAACCTCGCTTTAGCTTTATTAAGTCCTTTGCAAGGTAGTTCAAACCACGTTTTATAATCTACAGCAACTATACGTTTATTTAATAAGCTTAAGCAGGCAGCTATAATTTTAGGGTCGCGGGTTACACCCACTTTTAAAGCATCTTCTATTACCAAAGGTAATAAGCTGGCCGATGCAATACTTGTAAAAATAGGGCCTTTAAAACCGGCAGCTAATAAGTAAGGTATTCGACCAACATGGTCAATATGGCAATGGGTAACAATAAGGGCAGTAACATGAGTAATATTAAACTCAATTGAAAGGTCGGCTTTAGAGTCTTCGCCTTGAAATAACCCGCAATCAATAAGCACACTTGTTTGCTCGTTAACTACCAGCTCGTGGCACGAACCAGTAACGCCGTTAACCGCTCCGTGGTGAAGTATTTGCATTGTGCTTCCTTGTCATCAATTTGTTACATTGAATTTTAAGGTAGAAGTAAAGCCATAATTATTCAAGGTTCTAACGCTTGAGCTAAATTAATAACCTTATCTAGAAGCATGTACCCACCTGTAGGCGCGAATTTACTTCGCGCTCATGATTAACTTTTTAAAAAAGCGAGGTATAAAACCTCACCTAGAAATATGAACCAACCTGTAGGTGCGAATTTATTTCGCGCTCATGTTTTAACTTCTTAAAAAAGCGAGGTATAAAACCTCACCTACAACATGCGCCAACCTGTAGGTGCGAATTTACTTCGCGCTCATACTTTAACTCCCAAAAAGCGAGGTATAAAACCTCACCTACAAACATGTGCCAACCTGTAGGTGCGAATTTACTTCGCGCTCATGTTTTAACTCCTTAAAAAGCGAGGTATAAAACCTCAACTGCAAATATGAACCAACCTGTAGGTGCGAATTTACTTCGCGCTTTTATTACTTTTATCACTTTGCGTTCTTACTTAAATGTTAATTTTTTAATCATATAAATTCAGGTTTTTAATAAATTTATTACCTTTTCCTAAACTTTTGTTTAGTTTGCTCTAAACATTGCTTTATAAGCGCTAAACCAGCGTTAAAGCCTTTATTTCTCTTAAATTCAATAACATTGTTTACTAATGTGAGTGGCTATTAACCACTAAGCCTTATTTACATAGGCACTCTATGGTGGTTATAATGCCGCCGTTATTTAGTTTAGCGTTGTGTTTTTTGCAACTTAGTTATGTATTAAGGACTATTATGGAAAGTTGGTATTTAGTCGTATGCAAACCTAAGCAAGAAGAAAGAGCCAAAACTAACTTGCAAAATCAAGGGATTGAAGCGTTTTACCCCAAATTAACTACCGAAAGGTTGGTTAAAGGTCGGCGTACCGTCAAACAAACTGCTTTATTCCCAAATTATTTATTTATATGCCTTGAATCAAAAAACGGTAATTTTTCAGCTGTAAAAAATACGCGTGGCATAGGTGGCTTTGTATCTTATGGGGCTAGTTACCAGTTGGTTCCTGAGCTTATAATCAGTCAGCTAAAAAATGAACGCTTACACACGATAGAATCAAAAATACCAAAAATGGGCGATGTAATGTGTGTTAACAACGATTCATTTAGCAATATACAGGCAATTTATAAAGAGCCTGATGGCGACATGCGCAGCATTTTACTAATTAACTTACTCAACCAAAAAATTGAAGTAAGTATAGATAATAAAGACATTGCGAACTAAAAGGCTATAAAGGTAAAAGCATTAGCTCCTTTAGCACCAAGTATTAGTTAATAACCCCATAAAATTTAAGCATGCACCAGTACATAGGGACTGTAACCTAAGGGCGGAAGCGTATTCAAAGCACTAAACAATAAAGAGTTTAAGAGAGCGCTACGCTCTTGAGATAAAGAGTTAGACGTGTAGGTTTTAAAAACTGCGTATTTGGCGTGAGCAAGCAGCAAAATTTGGCGCTGTAGCTCATTCACTTGTAGACGCACAGCTTGCTGACGTGACGAGCAAAGCTCGTAATCTTTGTGTTTTTTCATCCACAAAGAGTTGGTAAGTTAGACGTGTAGGTTTTAAAAACAGCGTATTTGGCGTGAGCAAGCAGCAAAATTTGGCGCTGTAGCTCATTCACTTGTAGACGCACAGCTTGCTGGCGTGACGAGCAAAGCTCGTAACCTCTGTATTTTCACATCTACTTATTTATGCAAGATATTTTAATTAAATTTATTCATAAATACCTTATGAAAATACTGATATAATTTCAGTGCTAATTAAAAACTTAGTAACAAAGCTTTTACAAAGCAAAGGCTATTGCTTCACAATAGTGCACATGCTTTAATTAGCCAGTTAAAAATACAAGTGCTCACCAAGGTCGGTGAGTAAGTGCAATATTAAAAAAATTGGGATTCTACAATGGCGTTAAGCTGTAAATCACTCGCATCAATACTCGTAATACTAAGCATGACCGGCTGTACAATAGTACCTGGCAGCCACTTTGAAGGTATAGACTCAGGCGAGCAAACACAAAACCTTGAACAAGATCTCGAAAAAGTAAACATTCAAATAATTGACTCGCTACTAATAAATAAACAAAATCAAGCGCGTATAGCAGCTAAACCATTTTCGAGTACAGCGGGTTTAAATGTAAATAACTACGAATATAAACTAGGTGTTGGTGACGTACTAACCATTGGTGTATGGGATCATCCTGAGCTAACAATACCAGCAGCTGTACAACGAACAGCCGAATTTGACGGCTTTAGAGTACAAAAAGATGGCACAATAACCTACGCATACGCACCCAATATTCCTGCCGCAGGTAAAACGGTTGGTGAGGTTCGTAACGAGCTGGTAAAACGTTTAAGCCGCGTAATAGAAGATCCTCAAGTAGACGTAAAAGTAGTTGGTTTTAGAAGCCAAAAAGCGTATGTAACTGGTGAAATAAAACAGCCTGGTGTATACCCAGTAACCGAAATTCCACTTACCTTGATAGATGCTCTAAGCCAAGCCGGAGGCTTAACAGAAGAAGCAGATTGGCGAACAGTAACGTTTACCCGTGGCAATACAACAGAAGTTATTAAACTTGATGATTTTTATGCCCATGGCGACATTTCGCAAAACAGATTATTACAAAACGGCGATATAGTGCATGTTAGTCGTAACGACGCGCAAAAAGTGTTTGTATTAGGTGATGTAAAAAGAGCGGGTTCAGTAACCCTTAATCGTTATGGCTTAAACTTGGCCGAAGCGCTAAGCGACTCGGGCGGTTTGAACGAAAATACAGCCGATGCTAATGGTGTATTTGTACTGCGTAAAAGTAATGTTGAGCAAACAGGTATTATTGCTAATGTTTACCAGTTGCATGCAAAAAATATAGCCGCAATGGTATTGGCTGAGCAATTTGAACTACAACCGCACGATATAGTTTATGTAACATCAGCGCCACTTGCGCGTTGGAACCGTGTAATTAGTTTATTATTACCATCGGTAGCGACTGTTGATAATTTAAACGACATTAACAACTAAGGATTTATTAAGATGTTTGATTCTGTTTTAGTTGTGTGTGCCGGTAATATTTGCCGTAGCCCAACAGGTGAGTATGTATTAAAAGCAAAACTCGAAGGTAAAAGTATTAAAGTATCATCAGCGGGTTTAACAGCGCTTGAAGGTAAACCAGCAGATGCAAAAGCCAAACAAATAGCACTCGCACACGGCGTTAATATGGATGCTCACCAAGGGCAGCAGCTTACATCAAGCTTAGTAGCGCAAAACAGCGTAATACTAGTGATGGAAGAGCGCCATTTAAACGACGTACACGCACGTTACCCTGAAGCTCGCGGTAAAACCTTTTTACTAGGGAAATGGATTAATAACGCCGAAATACCCGACCCATACCGCCAAAGCCAAGAGGCTTTTGAGCACGTTTATACATTAATCGACAGCGCGTGTAGCGCTTGGCAAAAGTATTTATAAGGAATGGCTAATTTAATGAATGCTCAGCCGAATAACAGCGCTAATGGCGCGAATAATAAAAACACTAATAACACAGCACAGCCATCGCAAGAAATTGATTTAATGGCATTATTAGGTACATTGCTCGACCGAAAATACTTTATTGTGGGAATTACCGCACTATTTATGTTTATAGGTGTTGTATATGCCGTGTTAAGCACGCCAGTGTACCAAGCAACAGCCATGATACAAGTTGAAGATGGCGGTGGCTCAGTCCCGGGCTTTGACGACATGGCAGGCATGTTTGAAAGTACATCGGCTGCGGTAACAGAAATTGAGCTATTAAAGTCGCGCAGTATAATTGGCGAAGCGGTAGATACATTAAAACTTGATGTAACAGCAGAGCCTAAGTTATTCCCGTTCATAGGTAGCCGCGCTTACCGTAAATATACCCCAATGGAAGAGGGCGATTTAGCCCAGCCAAGTTTTGGCGCTAACAGCTACGCCTGGGGCGGAGAGAGCATAAACGTATTTAGGTTTGATGTACCACGTACCGCTATAGGGCAAGAATTTACGCTTATAGTGCAAAATAACAACGGTGTTGTGCTAATAAATGATAATGGCGAACAAATATTAAGTGGCAAAGTAGGTGAAGAACTCACTAATGGTAAATTTAACTTAACTATACGCAGTTTAAATGCACGCCCAGGTACCGAGTTTATAATTACCCGTAAAGATCGCCTGAATACTATTTTAGACCTTCAAGCAGAAATAGGTGCAAGTGAAAAAGGCAAAGACTCAGGCATTATTAACTTAAGCTTACAAAGTACTAAACCAAGCTATGCCGAAAAAGTGCTAGATAAAGTGGCAGCTATTTATGTACGCCGTAATGTTGAACGTAGCAGCGCAGAGGCGCAAAAGTCACTCGAATTTTTAGAAGTGCAATTACCAGAGATAAAAAAACAGCTTGAGTTTGCCGAGCAACGCTTTAACGATTACCAAATAAAACGCCAATCAATAAATATAACATTAGAGACCCAAGGCGTGCTTGAGCAAGTTGTAAAGCTTGAAACTAAACTACAAGAGCTTAACTTAAAACGCTTAGAACTAGGGCGCAAATTTAAAAAAGACCATCCCGCATATCAAAGTATTATTGAGCAAGTAGCGGCTGTAAATAAGCAAAAAGACGAGCTAATTGGTGAAGTAGGTAACCTACCCGAAACTCAACAAGAGCTACTGCGCTTAAAGCGTGATGTTGAAGTAAGTAACCAAATTTACACACTATTACTTAGTAAAACACAAGAGCTTGATATAGTACGTGCAGGCACTGTGGGTAATGTACGAGTAATTGACTACGCCGAGGTAAATACCAGCAAACCCGTAAAACCTAAAAAAGCATTAATTGTTGTAATGGCAACTATGCTAGGTGGCATGTTGGCTATAGCTATTGTACTTATACAAAAAGCCATACATAAAGGGGTAGAAGACCCTGCTGAAATAGAAGCCTTGGGTATACCTGTTTACGCAAGTGTACCGCACTCAGATTACCAAGATAAACTAAGCGGCTTTACCGCAAAGGTACGCAAAAACAAAGTAAATAAACCTAAGTCGATACTTGCACTCGATAACCCCGCCGATTTAGCTATTGAGGCACTACGCAGCCTGCGTACTAGCTTACACTTTGCGATGATGGAATCTAAAAATAACATTATTGCAATTTCGGGTCCAAGCCCAAGCGTAGGTAAATCGTTTGTATCAGTAAATTTAGCGGCTGTACTGGCTCAAAGTGGTAAAAAGGTATTGGTTATAGATGCCGATATGCGTAAAGGCTACTTACAAACTCAATTTGGCTTAAAGTGGGATAATGGCCTAAGTGACTACCTATCTGGCCGTTTAAACCTAGAGCAAGTTACTAAACCGACCAAGGTTGATGGCTTAAGTGTTATAACTCGAGGGCAAGTACCACCTAATCCTTCTGAGTTATTAATGCATAGTAACTTTAGTAAACTAGTTGCAGAAGTTAGTGCCGCTTACGACATAGTAATTATAGATACACCGCCGATATTGGCAGTAACCGATCCTGCTATTGTAAGTGCCCATACCGGTACAACCTTGCTTGTAGCGCGTTTTGGTCAAAACCATTTGCGTGAAATAGAACTAACGCGTAATCGCTTTGAACAAAATGGCATAGACGTGAAAGGCTTGGTGTTTAACGGCGTAGTTAAAAAAGCCAGTAATGCCTATGGGTATTATGGCTATTACAATTATGAGTATAAATCGGATAAGTAATTATCGTCGTGACTATAAATATTTGACGTTTAGTTAAAATATATCAAAGTAAGCGCAAGTTAATTTATATATAAACATCATGCAAATATTTAACTTAAATGCATTTGATAAATTAAAGGATTTAGAGTGAGCAATTTACTTTCACTAATAGGCCGAACAGAACAGTTGTTTTCTCAAGATATTGAGATTTTTAATACAAGATTAAAAGAAAAAGTGTCGAGTGCTAGTTTTCTAGTTCTAGGCGGTGCGGGTTCTATTGGCCAAGCTGTGACTAAAGAGATTTTTAAACGTAATCCTAAAAAGCTACATGTTGTCGATATTAGTGAAAACAATATGGTTGAATTAGTTCGCGATATTCGCAGCTCTTACGGCTATATTAATGGCGATTTCCAAACCTTTGCGCTTGATATTGGCTCAATTGAATATGACGCATTTATAAAAGCAGACGGCCAATACGACTATGTTCTTAATCTATCTGCGCTTAAACACGTTCGCAGTGAAAAAGACCCTTTTACATTAATGCGTATGATAGACGTAAATGTATTTAATACAGATAAAACGATCCAACAGTCTATTGATTGCGGGGTAAAAAAATATTTTTGTGTATCTACAGATAAAGCGGCTAACCCAGTTAATATGATGGGTGCATCTAAACGTATTATGGAAATGTTTTTAATGCGTAAAAGCGAAAAAATTGCTATTTCGACAGCTCGATTTGCAAACGTAGCTTTTTCTGACGGCTCCCTTTTGCATGGTTTTAATCAACGAATTCAAAAGCAACAACCAATAGTCGCTCCTAGCGATATTAAGCGTTATTTTGTAACTCCTCAAGAGTCAGGTGAGTTATGTTTAATGTCGTGTATTTTTGGTGAGAATCGAGATATTTTCTTTCCAAAATTAAGTGAAGCATTACATTTAATTACTTTTGCAGATATTGCTGTTAAATATCTTCAAGATCGTGGTTATGAACCTTTTTTATGCAAAACAGAAGATGAAGCTCGTGAGCTAGTAAAAACCCTACCAGCTCAAGGGAAGTGGCCATGTTTATTTACCGAAAGTGACACCACAGGTGAAAAAGACTTTGAAGAGTTTTTTACTGACAGTGAAACATTAGATATGGAGCGCTTTGAAAATTTAGGCATAATCAAAAATGATGCAATTTTTGACCAAGTATTACTGACCGAGTTTGCGCAAAAAATTGCTCAAATGAAGTCGGATAAGTCTTGGGCAAAAGACGAAATTGTCGCTCTTTTCTTTAAAATGATCCCAGATTTTGGGCATAAAGAAACAGGCAAATACCTTGATGGTAAAATGTAACTAGGCAGATATATCATGACTAAACAGCTTGTTTCATTTGTAAAAGATCTTTACCAAACTAATGAGTTTATTCCCTTACATGCACCTACGTTTTCAGGGAATGAACAGAAATATGTATCCGAAACTATAAGTAGTACGTTTGTTTCAAGTGTTGGTAAATTTGTAGATGACTTTGAAACACATATTGAAAATTACACCGGAACAGCAAAAGCAGTTGCCACTGTAAATGGCACTGCAGCATTACATGCAGCGCTTTATATGGCTGGGGTTAAAGCAAATGATATTGTCATTACCCAAGCGCTTACTTTTGTAGCTACTTGCAATGCTGTGCATCACATGGGTGCTCAACCAGCATTTGTTGATGTATCACCTGTTAGTTTGGGTTTATGTCCTAAAGCATTATCCGTATTTTTAGAGCAGCATGCAGTGTTAACCGAGTCAGGGTCTATACATAAAATAACAAAACAGCGCTTTCAAGCTGTGGTCCCAATGCATACATTTGGTCATCCTGTAGAGCTTGATGAATTGATAAAAGTCTGTGCAGATTGGAAAATTGCTGTAGTTGAAGACGCTGCAGAAAGCCTTGGTTCTTTTTATAAAGATAAGCATACAGGTACCTTGGGTAATTTTGGCGCTATTAGCTTTAATGGCAATAAAATTATTACCACAGGTGGCGGCGGCATGGTTTTATGTAAAACTTTAGCGTCGGGGCAGCATACAAAACACGTAACTACTACTGCCAAGGTTCCTCATCCGTATGAGTTTTTCCATGATGAAGCTGGTTTTAATTACCGGATGCCTAATTTAAATGCGGCACTTGGCTGTGCGCAAATGGAAAACCTTGTAGCATTTGTTGATAATAAACGGCATCTTGCAAGCCTATATTCAGACTTTTTTAAAGAGTCAGATTTTCAATTTGTAACAGAGCCGAGCTATGCAAAATCAAACTATTGGTTAAATGCGATAATTTGCCCAAACCACAACGAGCGAGAAAAGCTGCTAAAACAAACGAATGCTGAAGGTGTAATGACTCGGCCAATATGGCAACTAATGCATCGCTTACCTATGTTCGGAAATGCCATGAGGGGTGACTTAAGCCATTCAGAGTTTATTGAAAGTCACTTAGTGAATATACCAAGCTCTCCAGTCAAAAGTTTAGGCAAGTTATAATGACAAAGAAAATAGCTGTTTTTACAGGTACTCGTGCGGAGTATGGGCTCCTATATTGGCTTATAAAAGACATTCAAAGTGATTCAGAGCTAACATTACAGCTATTAGTTTCAGGTATGCATTTATCATCAGAATTTGGTGAAACCTACAAACAAATCGAGCAAGATGGTTTTACAATAGATGAGAAAATAGAAATATTATTATCATCAGATACTGCCGTAGGCACAGCTAAAAGTATGGGGCTTGGAGTACTAGGCTTTGCTGACGCATTAAGCAGATTAAAGCCTGATGCACTTGTTATTTTAGGAGACCGTTTTGAGGCACTTGCAGCGGCTCAAACAGCGATGATATTACGTATTCCTATTTTACACCTACACGGTGGAGAAATAACCGAAGGCGCTTATGACGACGCTATACGACATGCCATTACCAAGCTTAGCTATTTACACGGAACTTCCACTGAACAATATCGTCAGCGTGTAATACAGCTAGGTGAAATGCCTGAGCGGGTTAAAAATATTGGTGCAATTGGTCTTGACCATTTGGTACGTAGTAACTTTATGAGTGTTAACGAAGTTGGTAACTCGTTAAACTTCAATTTAAAGCAACCTTACTTTCTGGTTACTTACCATCCGGTTACATTGGGTGTTGAACCACCTGAGCAGAGTTTTGTTTCACTACTTAACGCATTAGGTGAATTTAAAGATTATCAAGTTATTTTAACGTATCCAAATGCCGATGATGGTGGTCGTCGTATAATTCCAATACTTGAAGACTATGCTAAACAATATCCAACTAGAGTTTGTGCAATACCTTCATTGGGACAAAAGCGCTACCTCAGTACTGTAAAAAATGCTGCGGCTGTTATAGGTAATTCATCGAGTGGAATAATTGAAGTACCTGCATTCAATGTGCCTACAGTAAATATAGGTGTAAGACAAAAAGGCCGTTTAGCGGCTAAAAGTGTACTTAACTGTATAGCAACGGAAGAGGCAATTTCAGCAACAATAGAGTCGGCTGTTACAGGTAGTTATAAAACCCCGGACGAAATAATAATAAATCCATACGGCGCCGGTAATGCAAGTGCTCAAGCTATTCAAATGCTCAAATCTTTAGAGTTTGACCCAAGCAAATCTTTTTACGATTTAAAGTGAGAACCCCTATGACATTAATTATTGCTGAAGCTGGTGTTAATCATAATGGCAGTGACGATTTAGCGTTTTCTCTTGTTGATGCAGCGCATCAGGCAGGTGCCGATATAGTTAAGTTTCAAACATTCAAAGCTAAAAACTTAGTCACTGAAAATGCACAGCAAGCAGAGTATCAAATTACTAATAGTGGCCAAAAAGAGTCACAGTACTCAATGCTAAAGCGATTAGAGTTAAGCTACGAAACGCACCATAAGTTAGTTAAATATTGTAATGATTTAGGTATTGAATTTTTATCTACAGCATTTGATTCAGAAAGCCTTTCATTTTTAGTTGATGATTTAAAAATAACACGACTGAAGTTGCCTTCAGGTGAAATTACAAATGCACCACTAGTGCTTGAACATGCAAGAACAGGTTGTGATTTAATTGTATCAACAGGTATGGCAACGCTTTCTGAAATAGAACAAGTATTATCAGTAATAGCCTTTGGTTATATAAACCCCGAAGGTAATCCGACTGATGAAGCCTTGCAAACAGCATATTTTTCAGAACAAGGTAAGCAACTATTAAAAGATAAAGTAACGCTTTTACATTGCACAACTGAATACCCAGCACCATTTAATGATATAAACTTAAATGCCATGAATACAATGAAAGATGCATTTAAGCTAGAAATAGGCTACTCCGATCATAGTGCTGGAATAGTAGTTCCTATTGCAGCTGTTGCCAAAGGAGCTATCTTAATTGAAAAGCATTTTACCGTAGATAAAGCATTAGCGGGTCCAGATCACAAAGCATCTCTTGATCCAATAGAATTGAAAGAAATGGTTGATGGCATCCGAATTGTAGAAAAAATCTTAGGTGACGGAATTAAAGGACCAAGACCTTCTGAAGTTAAAAATAAATCTGTTGCGCGAAAAAGCTTAATTGCCGCAAAATCCATTCTTTCAGGTGAAAAATTTAACGAAGCTAATTTAGCGGTAAAGCGCCCAGGTAACGGTATTAACCCAGTTAAATACTGGCAGTATTTGAATAAAACAAGTGTAAAAAGTTACCAGGCTGGCGAACTAATAGATGAGTAGCACTAACTATTTAATTATAGGCGGTGGTGGGCATGCTGCAGCACTAGCTGAAATACTAATAAAACAAAATAAAAAAATTATCGGTGTAGTAACCCCTAAAATAACAGCAGGGGAAGTTATCTTTGATTGCGTAGAGCACTATTTAAATGATGATGATGTTTTAAATTTTAATACAAAAGACATTAAATTAGTAAATGGCATTGGTTCAATGCCTTATAAATCATTAAGAGAGATAGTTTTTAATCGTTTTAAAAAGTTAGGGTATGTATTTGCTACCGTTGTTTCTGATTCAGCTTTAGTGTCTGATTACTCTGTATTGGCTGATGGAGTGCAGGTTATGAACAATGCTGTTATTAACATAGGTAGTAGAGTTGGTGAAAATAGTATAATTAATACTTCTGTATCTGTTGACCACGATTGTAGTATTGGTGAACATACCCATTTAGCACCGGGTACAACCTTAAGCGGACAGGTTATCATTGAAAACAATGTACACGTAGCAACTGGCGCTAATGTAATTAATAACATCACTATAGGTCATAACACAATAATTGGAGTTGGCGCTAATATAACTAAATCAGTTCCTCCTAACTCAATTGTATACGGCGCACGTTCAGTAATTAAAGGATTAGGTATAACACATGACAATTAATTGGCAAAAAGTAGTGATTGAATCTTCAGTTTCAATCAAAAATGCATTAAAAGTTATCGATAAAGAAGCACTAAGAGTTACTTTAGTTGTTGATAATGAAAAGTTAATTGGGATGGTAACTGATGGCGATGTACGTAGAGGAATATTGCAAGGCATAGAGCTTTCAGCCCCAGTAAGTCAAATAATGAATACTAACCCCATAAGTGCTAACGTTTTATTAAGTAGTCATGGCTTAAAAGCACTGATGCAGTCTCGAAAAATATTATCACTACCATTAGTGGACGATGAAGGTAAACTTGTTGGTTTAAAAACATTACACGATACCCTAATTATCGAAAAGCGTGAGAACCCAATATTTATAATGGCGGGAGGATTTGGTACTCGTTTAAAACCCTTAACCGATAATTGTCCTAAACCAATGCTTAAAGTTGGTGGCAAGCCAATGCTTGAAACGCTAATTAATAACTTTAAAAACCATGGGTTTTATAAGTTTTATATTTCTACTCATTACTTACCAGAAGTAATAATGAACTATTTTGGCGATGGTGGTGAATTCGACGTTGAAATAACATATGTGCATGAAGAAGAACCATTAGGGACAGGTGGTGCACTTTCTTTATTGCCTAATACACTACCTAAAGAGCCTTTAATTATGATTAATGGTGATATTTTAACGAATGTAGATTTTGGTAAGGTGCTAGATTTTCATATAAAGCAAAACAGTGATGCGACTATGTGTGTTCGCGATTACGAGATAAAAGTTCCTTTCGGTGTTATTCAAGGTGAAGGGCATGAAATTACAGGTATGGTAGAAAAGCCAACATACCGTTACTTTGTCAATGCAGGTATTTATATAGTGTCTAATCGTATTATTAATTCGCTTTCAAAAAATGAACGATTAGACATGCCGAGTTTATTTGAGCAAAAACAAGCTGAAGGTTTAAAGACTCTTAAATTTCCAATACATGAATATTGGTTGGATGTAGGTCGTCATGATGACTTTGAAAAAGCACAAGTAGATATCCATGAATTAGGTTTTAATAAATGATGCGAGTTGCTGTAATTGGGCTAGGTAATATTGCAAAAAGGCATAGAAGTAACATCAAGAAGATGTTCCCGGAAGCGGAAATTATTGCTATGTCTGCAAGTGGTCGACTTCCTAGTGAAATGATATGTAATGCTGATTATATTGTTTCAAATATACAAAACATAATTGATTATACTGTTGAGATGGCGGTTATTGCCTCACCAGCTCCGTTTCATTCTTTACATGCAATTCCTTTGATTGAAGCAGGTATACCCGTTCTAATAGAAAAGCCAGTAACCACTAGCGTAGAAGATGCAAAATCAATAATAAAAGCTAAAAGCAAATACCAAGTAAATGCCGGTGTCGGCTATTGCTTGAAGTATTTATCATCGGCTTTGTTCGTCAAAAAAATTATTGAGTCTGGCCAAGCCGGCAAAGTTATTAATGCAAACATTGAGATAGGGCAATACCTTCCTGATTGGAGGCCTAATACCGACTACAAAAAAAGTGTATCTGCTGTTCATAGTTTGGGTGGTGGAGTACTTTTCGAATTAAGTCATGATATTGACTATGCTCAGTGGTTATTTGGTAAGTTAGAAATAAAGCATGCTCTTATTCGCAATACTGGTGAGTTAGGTATTGAAGTTGAAGATGTCGCTGATATATTGGCTATATCACAGTCTGGTTGCGTAGTTAGCTTGCATCTAGATTTTCTACAAAGGCAAGCGTCTAGAAAGTGTAAAATTATTTCTAATAGAGGTGCCTTAGTTTGGGATTTAATTAAAAACCAAGTAGTTTGGACTGATGAAACGGGTGAATCTGTTTTATTTTCTGATGAGTTGTGGGACAGGAATGAAATGTACCTAAATATGCTGAGCGATTTCAATAATAAAAATAAATCGGATAGCTTTTCAAGTATTGAATCTTCTTTATCAGTTGTAGAACTAATAACGGATCTTAAAACTAAGTTCGGAATAGAGAGTTAGGTATGAAAAATTTTGCATTTATTTTTGCCCGAGGTGGTTCAAAAGGTTTACCAGGTAAAAATATTAGACCACTATTAGGTAAGCCCCTCATTGAATACTCAATTGATATAGCAAAATCTAGTACCTCAATTGATAAGGTCTTTGTTTCAACAGATGATAATGAAATAGCTAAAATTGCTGCAGACGCTGGTGTTGAAGTAATATTTCGTCCGAATGAGTTAGCTACAGATAAAAGCCCAGAATGGTTAGCTTGGAGGCATGCTATTGAACATGTAAAGCAACTGCATGGGGAATTTGATAATTTCATAAGCCTTCCCGCGACAAGCCCTCTCAGAAGTTTGGATGATGTAGAAACAGCCATTTTAAAGCGGGTTGAAACAAAAGCAGATATTTGTATTTCAGTTGTTGAAGCTAGCCGAAGTCCATTTTTTAATATGGTTAAACAGTCTAAAAATGGTTTTTTCGAACTGGTGAATAAGCCAGAAAGTTCAGTTGAGCGCAGGCAGGATGCGCCTAAAGTTTATGATATTACAACGGTTGTTTATGCTGCTTCACCAAGTTTTATAATGAGTAATTATGGTTTATTTTCAGGTAATGTGACTAGCATTGAAGTCCCAAAAGAAAGAGCTGTAGACATTGATGATATCTATGACTTTTTGTTAGCTGAAGCTATTTTGAAGAAAGGATTAAGTAGTGACTCTTAAAAATAAAACAATATTAATTGTCGGTGCAGGTGGCTTACTTGGGGCTAATGTTGTTAAAGCATCTCAAAGATTAGGTGCTAAAATAGTTGCGGCCGATATTTGTATTAAAACATTGAGCGAAAAGTTATTGCAATCAGACGTAGAGTTAGAACAAGTTGCTTTTGAAAGTTTAGATATTACTGACACTGAAAGCGTTGCCTCTCTATTTGCTAAGTATGATTGTTTAGATGGCGCGGTTAATTGTACTTACCCAAGAAATAAATCATATGGTGCCCATTTTTTTGATGTTGAACTAGAGAGTTTTAATGAAAATCTAGCTTTGCATTTAGGTAGCGCTTTTTTATTTACTCAGCAATGCGCAAAGTACTTTAAAGAGCATGAAAAGCCTTTTTCATTAATTAATATATCATCTATTTACGGTGTGATAGCTCCTAAATTTGAGGTGTATGATAATACAACAATGACAATGCCCGTTGAATATGCAGCGATAAAATCAGCGATACTGCATATGTCAAAATATACAGTAAAGTACGTCAACGATAGTCGCTTTAGAATAAATAGCGTCAGTCCAGGTGGTATATTTGATAATCAGCCAGATAGTTTCTTGTCTGCATATAAAAAAAATACTCATGGTGAAGGGATGTTGAATGTTGATGATGTTCTAGGGGCAGTAGTTTTTTTATTGTCTGATGATTCTAAGTTTATTACAGGCCAAAATATCGTAGTTGATGATGGGTTTTCACTATAATGTTAAATAAATTTATTTTTTGGTTGAAATGTGAGCGGCTGGGGCCTGATATACCTTTGACGCATTTTCTTCTTCATTCACGGCGCTTAGGAAGATGGCTTTGTAAAAAAAAGTTTCACTCATTCGAAGAGGGAAGTTTTTTTAGGCCTGGTGCATACGCTGTAGAATCAAAAAAAATTTCTATAGGTAAAAATGTCATTATTCGTCCTCAAAGCATGTTATTTGCCTCACCTAACTCAGAGGAAATACAGATAGTCATTGAAGACTATGTATTAGTTGGTTCAGGTGTTCATCTATACGTATCAAACCACGAGTTCCGTGATAAGACTAGGCCAATTTACTTTCAAGGGCACACTGATATCCAGAGTGTATACATAAAAAAAGGTGCTTGGATTGGTGCTAACTCAGTTATCTTACCAGGCGTAGTGGTTGGAGAAAACTCAATTGTTGCTGCTGGTAGTATAGTGACAAAAAATGTAGAAGCATTTACGGTTGTTGCTGGTAATCCGGCTAAGATGATCAAACGTCTGTAAGAAACTTTTATTCCTTGTAAATTAACTTTTGGGTGTGTAATGGTAAATACTTTAATTATAGTAGAGTCGCCGCTGCAATTAGTAAATGCTTTTGAGTTCATTGAAAAATTTGATGTTACAAAATATTTAATTATTTTGAGACTCTCCGGTAAGCCTATAAATGACCATCAAATGATTAACCTTATAAATCTTTTAAATTTAGATGATACTAAAATATTTAAAGTTACTGTTGAGGTCAATAGTAAAAACTTTTTTTATTTTATTAAGATAGTTAGTATTAAACTATTTGTTACCTATTCCTCATTTTTTTTAGAAAAACTATTGATTGGAAATTATGAGTCGAAATTTATGACATTTATGATGAAGTGGGTTGGTAAAAATAAAATATATTTACTAGATGATGGAAATAAAAGTATTAATATACAAAAAAGTACCGATTTAAATCTTTTTACGATGTATGATGTTGAAAAAAAAGAGGAGCAAATAGTATTAAAAAATGACTATTTTGGTATAAAAAATATAATTAAGAAAGATAAGCCAATTAGTAATAAAGTTATATTTATAGGAAGTGGAATGAGTGAGATAGGCGTTATCAGTGAAGCTTATTATCTTGAAAGTGTTAAAGCCGCTATCGCTCATTATAATAACTTAGGCTTAGATTTTATATATATACCACATAGAGCTGAGAGCAAAAAAAAGATAAGCAAAATAAGAAAGTTTAATAATGTTAATATTTTATCTCTTGACTACCCTATTGAGTTGGTGGGTTTACTTATTGATTTTAAACCAGAAAAAGTAGCAGCTTTTTATTCAACCGCTATTATCACACTTAGTCAGATATATAACTACAACGTTGAAACTTTAGATTTTAATTATAGTAACTCTTACAACAGCAAAGATATTGGTAATGTCTATAAGTATATGGAATCTTTAAATATTCCCTGTTTGAATGTGTTAAAATATTAGGTGTTCAATTGTTTTTAAGGATACAAATGAAATTAGTTATTGTATTAATAAAAGAGTTATTAGAATCATTAATAAGAACTTATAGACATATATTTAGAACTCGCGATTATTCTTCATCATTTAAAGAAAAAGTTGGGATTCTAAATGATGAAGGCATGTTGGTAGAAAATCATTTCTATAGTAAAGAAACATGTAAAATTTTAAGAGACAAAATAGACTCAATGATCGATGATGAAGGTGTTCAGACTTGGATAGACGATAGCGCTTCAGATCATCGAATATATTTTGCTAATCAGTTAGATAGTGATTTTAACGACTTTTATAATCATCCCGAAATACGAAAAATGTTAAATGCTTATACAGGTACTAAAACCCCCACAGGAATGTTACTAGCAGCTAGAATTGATGCCAAAGAAGGGAATTTAGGATCTGGCGGTGGTTGGCATAGAGACTCTCCAATAACACATCAATTCAAGGCAGTTTGTTATTTAAGTGATGTAACTGAAAAAAATGGCCCATTTCAATATATCAAAGCATCACATAAGAAGTTTGACGTTCTAAAGGCCTATTTATCAGGTAATTTTAAACCTGGTCAATATCGGTTTACTGAGGATGAAATCGATAATTACTTGGAGAAAGCGGGTAGAGTGGTTACGGACTTTACGGCAGAAGAGGGCACAATAGCATTTGCTGATACTAAAGGAATTCATCGTGGTAAGCCAATAGCTGAAGGTAGTCGATATGTACTGTTTTGTTATTTTTGGCATGGTAATATTCCATCTCATTTTGAAAAGTTAAGACAGAAGTAAATGTATTTTGATGTAAAAAAAAGAAAAATAATAAGTTTTTTTAGTTTAGTTTTTAGCTCTTTGGGGTTTACTTCAGGAATTCTACTTGTCCGTGCATTTTCAAATCATGAATCTCTTTCGCAAGTTATAAATTTACAAAGCATTGTGGTGTTTTCAAGTTTTATTTTACAGTTTGGATTACGTGCGGCTTTAAGAGGGCATATTTATAATGGCCGAATTAGGCTTGCACAATTATCGGAAAGATCCTTACATTATATTTTGGCTTTATGTTCGATCCTTGTATTTTTTATTGAATATTTATACGGATTATATTTCTATTTTTGTTTGTCAAGCTTGATTGCGTTAGTTACTTTACGACTAACTATAAATGTTGCGAAAAATAATTTTTTATCAATTTTTAAATTTAGTGCTCTTAATTTTTTTGTTGCGATTGTCGGTAGTGTTTGCATTTTAATTTTTGATGAAATTGAATATGCAAACATAACAATAGAGCTATTTTCTTTATTAATTATTATTTTTACAGTTAAATTGAATAGTTTTTTTTATTGTTTAAAGTATAAAACCAGTCTACTCAAAGTTTATTTCGATGCACAATCATTTCAACTGGGTTCCTGTGTGATAGCTTTATTTATCTTTTTACTGAGTCAAACTGCAATAGTTCAGTTTTCGAACAGCAACCAATTGTCTGCGTATTCGGATGCGCTAATAGTAAGTGGCTTCTTGGTATTATTGCTTGGTAAGTTACTACTATTATTTGAAAGAAAGTTATATCAAGAAAATGCAAAGCACCTCCGCTTTTTTATAATCATGATTTTAAGTCAAACTATATTAGCTAGTTTTTTTTCATTAATACTATCTAAAGTTTATAGTGTCAGTTTTCTAATTTCATTTACTGTTGTTTTTATATTATTATCTCGAATACCTATAGGTTATATTGTGCAATATGAAAAAGAAAATAGATTTTTATTAAATGTAGTGTCAGGTTTGTTTTTTATTGGTTATATATGTTTTTATATGTTTGGGTTTAAGTCTTTAGATATAACTCTTCATATTTTACCAGTTATTATCTTTATGCTATTTGGTCTGTTTTTATTTTGGCGTGCTCGTAACTATGATTGATCTCAATGATTATTTTAATATAATATTTCTGGTGGTGTAAATGGATAGTACTTTTTTTCAATGTTACAAGTCATTTGTTTTATTGTTCGTTGTTATATATTTACCAGGTTTGCTGTTTTACCCTTTTTTTAGTGAAGGGTTTTCTTCGTACTTTAATTACACCGAAGGAGTGTATTTAAATTCTTTTATCCTAATTTTTAGTTTTTTATTTTTAACATTTATTTCATTTTATTTAGTAAGTAAAATTCCATACACAAAAGTTTATTATATCAACTCAAAGCTATGTCTTTTAATTGTATTTAGTGTGGTTTTAGTGTACTTTTTACTGTCTGTTAACTTTTCATTAAATTTCACATCAAGTTTTCGTCATAAAAATAGACTTTCAAATGCTGGTGGATTAGTTGCTGTCTTGTTTTTCCTTAAACCCATCATCTATTTTATTGTTAGTCTGATGTTGATTAATATATTAAATGGAAGAGGCTTTGGCCGAAAAGGGAAAATATTACTTTTTTTAATTTTAATATCGTCAATATTATCATTAAACTCGTCGTTGCAATTCATCATAGTACCAATAATTTTTATAATGATAGTATCCCCCGGTTTAATGACAAAGAATTTCTATGACTTCAACATCAAGTACCTTTTAACAACTATCCTGTTTATTCCGTTGATTTGTATTGTTGTAGTCTTTATTGGAATAGGTAATAAGGTCGGTTATGACTATTTATTGAGCTCGGAAGGGCTTAATTATATTTTGAACTACGGAAATACGCTTTTTCCCAGGATGTCTACTTCACTTTTTTCTTCTGTAATTTTACTCAATAACACACTTAATGGTGTTTTTTATAGTAGTGAAGTTTTAGATGGTATTCATGCAACCTTGCTAAACCGTTTTTCACTTATTTTACCTATTGACAACTTTGATAGTTCTTTAATCAATACAGTTAATCGTCTAAACTATCTAGAGGTTTTTAGGAATCATGCGGACCGTGCAGGTGCGTCGCCCGGAATTATTTCCTCGATATTCTATACACCATTTTTCCCTGCTACTTTTTTTATAATTCCCTTATATATTGCATGTATCTTTAGGGCACTTAGGGTTCATATGAAAAATATCAGGTTTAACTTTCTTTCTGTGATTATTTTTCCTTACCTCATTTTAAATTTATTTGAGTCACCACTAAATATCTTATATATAGCAGATCCTGTTTTTATTTTATTTTTCACTGTGGTTTTCTTAGGTAGGTTCATAAATGTTGAAGAAGTTTTTTCTAAGTAACTATTTAACCTTAAGGGTAGTAAAT
The DNA here is from genome assembly GCF_002407505.1 of Pseudoalteromonas sp. 1_2015MBL_MicDiv. Classification (NCBI taxonomy): domain Bacteria; kingdom Pseudomonadati; phylum Pseudomonadota; class Gammaproteobacteria; order Alteromonadales; family Pseudoalteromonadaceae; genus Pseudoalteromonas; species Pseudoalteromonas sp. 1_2015MBL_MicDiv. Next base: position 580,595 of record NZ_CP012737.1, read on the forward strand.
TGAGTCAAGCTAATTCATTAATAAGTATCATAATGCCCGCTCACAATGTAGCTAAGTACATTTCTGAATCTATAGATAGCGTACTAAATCAAACTTATTTAGACTGGGAGTTAATTATTGTTGATGATTGTTCAACAGATGAAACTATAAGCGTAATTACTCCTTTTTTAGAAGATACACGCATTCGATTATTTGTTAATGATGTTAATTTAGGTGGTGCTGGTTCACGTAATGTTGCTATTAAGCATGCGAGGGGCCGGTATGTTGCCTTTTTAGATTCTGATGATTTATGGACCTCGTACAAGTTAGAAAAGCAAATAAGTTTTATGCAAAACAATAATGTCGGCTTTTCATTTGCAGCACATACTACTATTGACGAACAAGGGAATATTCTTGAGATAATTAATGTACCTAAAAAAGTCAACTTTAAAACATTGCTTAAGCATAATTATATTGGCTGTTTAACAGCTATTTACGATACAAAGCCTTATGGTAAAATTTATATGCCTTTAGTTAAAAAGAGACAGGATTTTGCATTGTGGCTTGAATTGTTAAAGCGGTTTAAATATGCCTACTCCTTAACTGATAATTTAGGGTTTTATAGGATTCGTTCAGGCTCGCTATCTAGAAGCAAGCTTGATGCATTTAAGTATTATTGGCGTGTTCTTCGGGTTGTGGGCGAGTGTAACGTTCTTTTTGCTAGCTATAATTTGACCTGTTACCTGTTTATAGTGTTTATAAAGAAAAAAAATGTCAAATTGTACAATAAACTTTTTATAGGGTGATAAATGAGAAAAATTTTATTGACTGGCTCTACAGGGTTTATTGGAAAGGAATTATGCCAATCTATTATTGAGCAACAAGAGTTTGAATTATGTAAAGTAGTGCGGAATAAAAATAACAATGATAGTGATAGTTTTATTGTTGGAGAGTTTAACAGCGATACAGACTTTAGTTCTGCATTGGAGGGAGTTTCTGTAGTCATACATTTAGCTGCGGTTGCGCATTCTAATTATTCTTCACCTTCTGATGCAGCTAAAAGTTATAAAAGCTGTAATGTTGATGCTACCTTGGCCTTAGCAAAGCAAGCTTCAGAGCAAGGTGTATGTCGTTTTATTTTTTTAAGTTCAATAGGGGTTAATGGAAATAGTAATAGCGTACCTTTTACTCCGCTAGATTTAGAGTGCCCTGTGGATGATTATGCTAAGTCTAAGTATGAGGCAGAAACTGCTTTGAGGGAGCTATCTAAATTGACTAGGATGGAGGTGGTAATCATTAGGCCACCTCTTGTGTATGGTAAAAACGCTCCAGGTAATTTTGGTATTTTATTAAAAGTTGCTGAAAAAAACCTCCCGTTACCTCTAGGATCCATAAATAATAAACGAAGTTTTGTTGCTATAGATAATCTAGTTGATCTTATAGTTGCCTGTATTGATCACCCCAATGCTGTAAATCAAACTTTTTTAGTTAGTGATGATGTAGTTATTTCAACCTCTGATTTATTGAAAAAATTAACTCTAGCCGCAGGTAAAAAGCCTTGGTTGTTTCCAGTGCCGGTTTCTTATTTAATGTTTGTAGCTTCAATTTTTGGTAAAAAAGAAGCTGTTGAGAAGTTTTCAAGCTCATTAACAATTGATATTGAATACACTAAAAAAACATTAAACTGGAAACCACCAATTACACTAGACGAAGGTATTCGTCGTTGTTTTAAATAATTTTCATATAAATAATAATGGGTTTATAAATGATACGTTTACTCGACTTTCTGTTTTCACTATTTGGATTATTGTTGGCAATGCCATTTTTAGTGATTTTATATATTATTGGTTTATTTGATACAGGCTCGCCTATATTCACACAAGAACGGGTTGGTCGAAATAAAAAACCATTTATATTAGTTAAGTTTAGAACCATGACGGTTGATACTGCATCAGTTGCAAGTCACTTAACAAGTACTGCATCAATAACAAGTTTTGGTGGCTTTTTACGCAAAACTAAGCTTGACGAGCTACCACAGCTATGGAATGTACTAAAAGGTGAAATGAGCTTAGTTGGCCCACGCCCTGGTTTGTTTAATCAAGAAGAATTAACTAAAGCGCGCGATGCTAAAAATGTATTTTCAGTACGCCCTGGCATTACCGGTTTAGCTCAAGTTAACGAAATTGATATGTCTACTCCTGAACTACTTGCTAAAACCGATCGTGAAATGATTGATAATCTATCTATATCAAATTACTTTAAATATATACTAATGACGGTAACGGGTAGTGGAAGTGGTGACAGAGTTAAATAAATGAATACTATGGCAGATAAGCCCCACCAAAAATAAAAGAGAAGTTTTATGGATAGCTTTATACACTCTATTTTAAATGCATCACGCGCTAAAAAACGCCTTATTACTTTGTTTATCGATACGTTATTTATTGTAGCTGCTTTTTGGTTAGCCCTTATTGTTAGGCTTGATAGCTTTGAACCACTGCAGCGTTTAGATAATTGGCTTTTATTAGCGGTATTGATACCTGTAAGCTTATATACATTTATAAGTTTAGGTTTATACCGAGCTGTGCTTAGGTACATGAACTCTCAAGCCATTTGGGCAATAGTGCTAGGCACAGTAATAACAACGGTTAGCTTGGTGTTAGTTGCTTTTTTTATGGGTATAAATATACCACGTACTATGCCCTTTATATTTGCTTGGTTGTGTTTACTAACCGTTGGTGGGGCCCGTGTATTGGTGCGTGCCATTATTGGTAAAATGACCACAAGTAAAAAAGAGTCCATTATTATTTATGGTGCGGGCGCTGCTGGGCGTCAGTTAGCCACTGCTTTAGGTGCTGGACCTGAGTATTTTGTTAGTGCATTTATTGACGATGATGTAACAAAGCATGGTTCAATAATTCAGGGAATACCTGTTATTGCGTTTAAAGGTATTTATGAGTTAAGCACTAAACGTAAATTCAGTAAGGTATTACTAGCATTACCGAGTGCTACCCGTGCCCGCCGAAAAGAAATACTCGCGCAATTAGAGCCATTAACAATTAAAGTACTTTCAATCCCCGGTATGACCGATATAGTTGAAGGTAAGGCTAAACTTGCCGAAATTACAGATGTCGGCGTTGAAGATTTATTAGGCCGAGATCCTGTATCACCAAAAATAGATTTAATGACCGCCAATATAGCTAAAAAAGTGGTTATGGTAACTGGTGCGGGTGGCTCTATTGGGTCAGAGCTTTGTAGGCAAATAGTTAAGCAAAAACCAACTAAATTAATTTTATTTGAGCAAAGTGAATTTGCCTTATATTCAATTGAAAAAGAGCTCAACGAATACATTTGCAATAATGCCCTAGAACTAGAATTAATACCTATTATGGGCTCTGTGCAGCGAATTAACCGCCTTGAAACGGTAATGAAAGCCTTTGGCGTTCAAACAGTTTACCATGCCGCAGCTTATAAGCATGTGCCTTTAGTTGAGCACAACGTGGTGGAAGGTGTTCGCAATAATGTATTTGGTACTTATTACTCCGCAAAAGCTGCTGTAAATGCTAAAGTTGAAAATTTTGTACTTATTTCTACCGACAAAGCGGTACGGCCAACTAATGTTATGGGCGCAACTAAGCGTATGGCAGAACTTGTTTTACAAGGGTTAGCGCAAGAACAAGGCGTTAAGCATAAAACACGTTTTTGTATGGTCCGCTTTGGTAATGTACTTGGTTCTAGTGGCTCGGTTGTACCATTATTTCGCAGGCAAATTAAAGAAGGTGGGCCAATAACATTAACTCACCCCGACATAACTCGTTTTTTTATGACCATACCAGAAGCCGCCCAATTAGTAATACAGGCCGGCGCAATGGGAAAAGGAGGCGACGTATTTGTGCTTGATATGGGCGACTCTGTTAAAATTAAAGACCTTGCTACAAAAATGGTGCGCCTTTCTGGCTTTGAGGTTAAAAGTGACACTAATCCACATGGCGACATTGAAATAAAGTGCACAGGCCTGCGCCCAGGCGAAAAGCTTTATGAAGAACTATTAATTGGCGATAACGTGGGTGAAACAACCCATGAGCGCATAATGTCCGCCAATGAAGTAATGCTGCCATTAGCTGAGCTTAATGTATTTATAGAAGCATTAGATATTGCATGCCATAATTTTGATCACGAAACAATTCGCCAATTATTGTTAGATGCGCCAACAGGTTTTAATCCAACTGATGGCATATGCGATTTAGTTTGGAATGCAAAAACTGAAAAATCAATTAAAAGTACCAAGTTAGATAATATAGTTAATTTAAAGAGTTAACTGTATACATGCTTAATAAAGCCAATCTACGTACAGGCTAATACTAGTAGGCTTCTATTTTGCATTTTCTAGTTTATAATTTTTAATTATTCGTATTAGGCTGTGGCTCTGATAGAATTACTTATTAATTATGAATAATCTTAAAGGATTAATATGAAAGTTGCTGTAGTAGGCACTGGTTATGTAGGGCTTTCTAACGCTATGCTATTAGCACAGCACAATGAAGTGCTGGCGCTAGATATTGATGAGCAAAAAATAGCACTATTAAATAATAAAAAATCGCCCATTGTTGATACCGAAATTAGTGAGTTTTTAACGCGTAGTGACTTAAATTTTACTGCTACTACAGATAAAGTAGAAGCTTATAAAAACGCAGATTTTGTAATTATTGCAACACCTACCGATTATGACGTTGAAAATAACTACTTTAATACAAGCTCAGTAGAGGCTGTAATTAAAGATGCTATAACACATAACCCACATGCAGTAATGATTATTAAGTCGACCATACCAGTTGGTTTTACTCAAAGTATTAAAGAGACGTTGGGCATTAGTAATTTAATATTTTCGCCAGAATTTTTACGTGAAGGTAAAGCGCTACACGATAACCTATACCCATCGCGTATTGTAGTGGGTGAGCAAAGTGAGCGCGCAAGTGTATTTGCTAACTTACTTCAGCAAGGCGCTATAAAAAAAGATATTGAAGTGTTGTTTACTGATTCAACTGAAGCCGAAGCTATTAAGTTATTCTCAAATACTTACTTAGCAATGCGTGTTGCTTATTTTAATGAGCTAGACAGCTACGCTGAAGCACATGGTTTAAACAGTAAGCAAATTATTCAAGGTGTTAGTTTAGACCCACGTATCGGTAACCATTATAATAACCCTTCGTTTGGTTACGGTGGTTACTGCTTACCAAAAGATACTAAGCAACTACGCGCAAATTATGCAAATGTGCCAAACAACATTATTGGTGCCATTGTTGACGCAAACACAACACGTAAAGATTTTATTGCCGACTCAATAGTTAAGCGTAACCCTAAAGTGGTTGGTGTGTATCGCTTAGTCATGAAAACAGGGTCTGATAACTTTAGAGCTTCATCGATTCAAGGCATTATGAAGCGCATTAAAGCTAAAGGTATTGAGGTTGTAGTTTACGAGCCTGTATTACAAGAAAGTGAATTTTTTAACTCTCGTGTTATTAAAGATTTAAGTGAATTTAAACAAATATCTGACGTTGTTGTATCTAACCGTATGGTTGCAGAACTTATTGATATTAAAGATAAAGTATATACGCGAGATTTGTTTGGTAGCGATTAATCTATAAAGGCGTAAAATAAAATTGATTCCAAGTGAAAGCTCCAATTAGCTTGGAATTAATAGTTTTTAGGTAAAGCTTGCGCTTTACCTTTTAATATAATTAAATTTAAATATATGCCTAATAAATAATACTCCTATTTTATATAAACCTCTTTGCAAGACAAATTTAATTCAAAAATCACTTTCAAGTTAGTAATTATGAATCCTTACTCATTTTGTTTTATTCAGCCCTCATCTACTTTTTACCTGTTAACTTAAAAATAATTAATTTATAAATAAAGGATTACCCATGAAAGCTGTTATTCCTGTTGCCGGCCTTGGCACTCGTATGTTACCCATGACAAAAGCAATTCCGAAAGAAATGCTACCAATAGTTGATAAACCTCTGATTCAATATATTGTTAGTGAATGTGTAGCCGCAGGTATTAAAGATATAGTGTTAGTTACACACAGCTCAAAAAATGCGATTGAAAACCACTTTGATACAAGCTACGAGCTAGAAGCCACCCTCGAAAAACGTGTTAAACGCGCACTGCTTGACGAAATCCGCTCAATTTGCCCAACAGACGTAACGGTTATGAGTGTACGCCAAGGTGAGGCTAAAGGGCTAGGGCATGCAATTTTATGTGCAAAGCCAATTGTAGGTAATAACGATTTTGTTGTGCTACTCCCTGATGTAATACTCGATGCCTACACGGCTAATCAAAAAACTGAAAACCTAGCCGCGATGATTAAGCGCTTTAACGAAACCCAAGCAAGCCAGATTATGCTAGAACCTGTGGCACAGGAAGATGTAAGTAAATACGGTATTGCTGATATTAATGGCGTTCAACTTACCCCAGGGATGAGCGCAGCAATTAAAACCATGGTTGAAAAACCGCCGGCAGATATAGCGCCTTCAAACCTTGCGGTAGTTGGGCGTTATGTATTAAGTAAAAATATTTGGCCATTACTGGCTAAAACACCTGTAGGCGCAGGCGACGAAATTCAATTAACTGACGCTATTGATGCATTAATGACACAAGAAACGGTTGAAGCATTCCATATGAGCGGGCGCTCACACGATTGTGGCGATAAGTTAGGTTATTTAAAAGCGATTGTTGAGTACGGTATGCGTGACGCAAAGCTAGGAAAAGAGTTTACTCAGCATTTAAATATACTTATGAACGGAGAAAATTAATAATCTAGTTACATGGGCGGATGTAAATTCGTACCTACGGTTTGGCATATGTTGTAGGTGAGGTTTTACACCTTGCTTTTTGACATTAAAGCCACATTACATGGGCGGATGTAAATTCGCACCTACGGGTTGGTGTATGTTGTAGGTGAGGTTTTACACCTCGCTTTTTAAGCATTAAAGCTTTAGTGATATGAGTGATATGAGCGCGAAGTAAATTCGCACCTACGGTTTGGTGCATGTTGTAGGTGAGGTTTTACACCTCGCTTTTTAAACATTAAAGCCACGTGATATGAGCGGATGTAAATTCGCACCTACGGTTTGGCGTATGTTGTAGGTGAGGTTTTACACCTTGCTTTTTGACATTAAAGCCACATTACATGGGCGGATGTAAATTCGCACCTACGGTTTGGCGTATGTTGTAGGTGAGGTTTTACACCTCGCTTTTTAAACATTAAAGCCACGTGATATGAGCGCGAAGTAAATTCGCACCTACGGATTGGCGTATGTTGTAGGTGAGGTTTTACACCTCGCTTTTTAAACATTAAAGCCACGTTACAAAGCGCGAAGTAAATTCGCACCTACTGTTTGGCGTATGTTGTAGGTGAGGTTTTACACCTCGCTTTTATACATTAAAGCTACGGTGTATGAGCGCGAAGTAAATTTGTACCTACGGTTTAGCGTATGTTGTAGGTGAGGTTTTACATCTCGCTTTTTACTTTATGTAAATACAGTCCCAGTAGGGATACGAAGCAACTTTATCGACGATTTTAGCCCTTAAAGGGTTTGCAATTATATACCTAGCGTTATTAAGTAAATCATCCTCATTTCTAATCATATGGTCGTAGTAGTTACGTTGCCATAGTTTTTGTACCCCTAAACGATCGCGTATAGTTTTGGAGCAGCGGCCTTTAAAAGATTTAATTACATCCGATAGGGATTTTTCATTTCCCAATTGAATTAACCAATGCACATGATTTGGCATAATTACAAACGCTATTGTTTTAGCTGCTTTTTGATCTTCTATATTTTTCATTTCTTTAGTAATTAAACGATTAATATCTATAGAGATAAACTTATTTTCTCTTTTATGTGCTACCAATGTAATAGAGTAAAATCGATTTATTAACGATACTCTGCCTTTTCTTAATAAATCGGAACGATGCATTTTTATTGATCCTTTTTATTTAAAGGTAGCAGAAATATAGAAATTTTTAAGATGAGTGAGCGCGAAGTAAATTCGCACCTACAGGTTGGTGTATGTTGTAGGTGAGGTTTTACACCTCGCTTTTAAACATAAAAGCCACGTTACAAAGCGCGAAGTAAATTCGCACCTACGGATTGGTGTATGTTGTAGGTGAGGTTTTACACCTCGCTTTTTAAGCATTAAAGCTTAAGTGATATGAGTGATATGAGCGCGAAGTAAATTCGCACCTACGGTTTGGCGTATGTTGTAGGTGAGGTTTTACACCTCGCTTTTTAAACACCCAAGCCACGTTACAAAGCGCGAAGTAAATTCGCACCTACAAGGTGTTAAAAATTAGGTGAGGTTTTACACCTCGCTTTTTAAGCATTAAAGCTTAAGTGATATGAGTAATATGAGTGATATGAGCGCGAAGTAAATTCGCACCTACGGATTGGTGTATGTTGTAGGTGAGGTTTTACACCTCGCTTTTTAAAAACCTAAGCCACGTTACAATTCGCACCTACGGTTTGGCGTATGTTGTAGGTGAGGTTTTACACCTCGCTTTTTAAACACCCAAGCCACATTACATGGGCGGATGTAAATTCGCACCTACAAGGTGTTAAAAATTAGCAAATAAGCCTAACCTAGCAAATGTTTCTCCATATACATCTTTGCCTTGATATAGCTCTGCGCCCCAACTTTTTGCGCCCATAATAGGTTTGCTTAATTTTCGCGTATAGGCGGTTTGTAATTCGTAACTTGTTTTATAGCCGCTGCGTTTATTTTCAAGCATACGAATTGTGGTATTTAAGCTCTCTATTTTACTTAATTGCCAATGCCAGTTTGCACTCATTGATTTAGCTGGTGTGTAGTCGTTGTAATCGTGCTCATCACCTGCCCAATGGCCAATTACGTTACCAGAATTTCGGTTACCATCTAGATAAATACTATTTGCATACCAGCTTTTTTGCCAATTACTATGTTCAAAGCGTAGGCTGTGGTTATTAGCAATAAATGGTAAATAAATGCCAAAACTATATGCGTTATTACGCGAGCCACCTAGAGTATCTTCAAGTGCTACTTCACCGTAAAGCTCATAAGGAAGTTCATAAATACTGTTATTATAGGCGAAGGTTATTGAGCCTAATTGATCACCAAGCTCAAAGTTTGCATCAACTTCTTCCGCGTCTGAGCGAGTTATATTATCTTTACTGCCAGGGGTAAAAAAACCTTCCGCGAAGTCTTTTAACGTCACACTTCGTGGCCCGCCACCAAACTGCATTAAACGGCTTAAGCCAATGGTCAAATTATCGGTTGCTGCAAAACTAGTGTGTAAACCAAATAAGTACGGTTTTCCTGGTTTGTACTGACGAGTAGCACCTTTTTGTTTTGTGCTTTCGAGAATTCCGCTTTGCTCTGTCATTTTACTAATAAACATATCGTAACGAATATTAAAGCTGGTAATTGGCTCTACATTGCTCAGCGTGATAGAAGGCGTGGTTTTAGCTTGCGTGCTTAATAACATGGCGCTGTCGTTAAATGGTGAGTACCAATGCTCGCGGTAGCCAATATCTAGCTGAGCATATTTATAACCAAGGTAAACAAAGCTTTGTGTTGGGAGTATTTCGTCTTCGTTGGCTATACCAGCAACACTTACACCAAAGTAACGGCCAAAATTAGCATACGCACCGCCTTCAACTATTAAATTAGTTTTAGTGGTTTGGCCGCGTTGGTTAGGGAGAGTTTTATCTTTTGTGCCCGCAGCGAGTGTTACTTTGGCAAAAGTGCCGGCATCGCTTTGCACGTAAGGACTAATTTGATACGACAATGTTTGGTAAAGCTCAGGGTAGGAGTGTCTTACAGTTTGCAAAACCTTGTAAATATCGTGCGCTTTATAAGGCTTACTCATTATATGTGTATTTTTACTAACCGCTAAAAGACGTTGTATTTGGTGCTCAAGTTCGGGTGCTTGATTTAAAGGTAAATAAGGAGATACGCCACCTTTAGCCATCGCATTTGCACTGATTGCCAACCCGACGAGCAGCGATATTTTTTTTAGCATAATTATTCCGTTAGCAAAATTAGTTCAAGTAAAAACGTAAATGCGAGGTTAACAATAAACGCTTGAGTAAGAAAGAAGAAAAGCAAAGGCTAAACGAAAAGTTTACCGCTTTGAGCTTTCAATCATTGAGGGTATTTATGGTTATTAGGCGCAGCCTTGTCATATTGTTATAAGCAGTTCTTTTGTATTGGTTACATTAAAAATTGTTGTATAACTCGGTCTTTAAAGGTGGTTTACATAAAAGTGTCATAAATAGTTAATACTCTAAGCGCGCACTCACTATTGGAGCTAATATTTATGCGCGTGTCATCTATTACCCGGTTACTGGCTATATTATTGGCCTTGGCGAGTATTTTATTAGGCTCTACCTTATTTTGGGCAAGCCAAACTTTACTTAAGCTAGAGCAGCAAAATACCGCATACAGCCAACTAAAAAATACTATTTTAGTTGATTTAGCCGGTTATTTAGGGCGTTACTTAGACCAAGGTGACAGCCAATATTTAAATCAAGCCTCTACTTTAATTAACAATGTTAAAGTTAATCAATTATCTATATTGCCAAGTGAGTTAAGCACAACGCTTGAACAGCAATTAACGACCCTCAACAATGACATAAATGGCAAATACCGTGCACTTGGTAAGCTTTCGGGTAACGAAACCGCACTACTTGATAACGCGCTTAGGCAAATGGCAGGCTCAGCATCAACATTAATTAGCTATGCTAAAAAAGCACCTGAGCAAAATAACCATGCGCTAATGTATTACTCTCTGGCGAGTGATTATTACACTGAAGTAATTAATTTATCTTTATTTACCTATCAACTTATTGTTCAGTACGATAAAAACACAGAACAAAGCTTGCAACAAAGCATCGTAAATTTAAATAAATTAGGACAAGCTATTGAGCAGCTTCCTAATTTAGGTGTTATGAGTGCCGTTGACGAAGACGCTCTATTTATTGATGAAGAAGCTGAGGACCTTGGCGACGAAATAAAGTCAGAGCTTGTCAGTTGGCCTAATCGTTATCCACGTGATTTAGCAAGTACCCTTAAGCAAACTCAGTTACGAGAAAATGGCTCTAATGCGTTACGCTCACAAATTAGTGCACTTTCAAATACGGTTATTAATGCAGAGCAGGCGCTTAAGGCGGAGCAAGATAATTTAAAGCAGCAAGTACTTTGGGTATTTTGTGTTGCAATAGGTACGTTGGTTATATTGGCTGCAAGCGTTTATTTTGTACAACGTAATCAAGTACTAAACCCGCTTAGGCAATTACGAGATGGCTTTGCTTTTTTAATTGAAAGTAATGAGCTTAAGAGTATTGAAAGTAAAAATTCAAAAACTGAGATTGGTGAGATTGCGCAGTTTTTTAATCAACTCATCGATAGGCAGCGAACTGAAGCGCAAGAGCGGGCACAAATGCTAAAGGTGGTTAACAGTTTTATGCAGCAAATGAGCGAAAACTTATACACTATTAGTCAACAAGCATCGCTTAGCCATGGGCAAGTAGAACAAAATCAAAACTTATTAAGCGATATTCAACGTATTGGTGAGCAGGTAAATGATATAAATGCACAGGTGGCCGATAACGCACAAAGTACATTTACTGCAATGGAGCAAAGCTTGGGCTTTTCAGCAAATATGTTAGATGCCAGTTCTGATACGCAAGTGCGTGTAGAGCAAGGAATGCAAAGCATACAAGAGTTACTAACAGGTGTTGATGGGGTGGGTAAAATTATTGAGGTTATTCGTAATATTGCCGATCAAACTAACCTTTTAGCCCTAAATGCAGCGATTGAATCAGCACGTGCAGGAGAGCACGGACGTGGCTTTGCTGTGGTGGCTGATGAAGTAAGGCAGTTAGCGCGGCAAACACAAGGATCGCTTAGCGATATAAACGATCAACTAAGCTTGCTAACTGAAAACTCGCGAGTGGTGTCTACGCAAATATCAGCATTGGCCAACGGTGCACAGTCGCAAACACAAAATGCTCAAGAGCTAAAACTAAACTCCGAAGGGGTAGCCAGCAATGCTCAAAGTGCAAACAGCGTTGCTTTTGAGGCAATGGAACTGGCAAAGCAGCAGAGTAGCTTACTCGACAATTTTAGTAAATCAATGCAAAGCATGAAAGGGCAAGTGAGTGAATCCAGTTTACTTGTTGATGATATTCGTAATCAGCTACAGCAGCAAATGCAGACAATAAAAGGTAGCTTGGGCCTTAAAAAATAAACAAAGCTGTATGTTAGTCGCATTAAGCGATAAGCTAAAAATTCATTACGTTTCAATATTTTTTTAAGGATTTATTATGATTGAACAAGGCCAAACGTTACCGGCTGTAACACTTACGCAATTAACTAACGACGGCATGCAAACATTGACGAACAGTGAGTTATTTGAAGGTAAGAAAGTTGTGCTGTTTGCTGTGCCAGGCGCGTTTACACCAACCTGTTCAAATGCTCATTTACCAGAATTTATTACCCTCGCTGATAAAATTAAAGCAAAAGGTATTGACGCTATTTACTGTGTGTCAGTTAACGATGCATTTGTTATGAAAGCATGGGGCGATTCACAAAACGCACAAGAAATTGCTATGCTTGCCGATGGTGATGCAAGCTTTACTAAGGCATTAGGCCTTGATAAAGACACCGCTGGCTTTGGCGGTATACGTTCTTCACGTTACGCAATGATTGTTGATAACTCGGTAGTAACCGGTTTGTTTGTAGAACAAGATAAAGAATTTGCAGTAAGCCGCGCAGAATACGTTTTAGAAAACCTTTAAGCGCGAAGTAAATTTTCACCTACGGGTTGGCGTATGTTGTAGGTGAGGTTTTACACCTCGCTTTTATACATTAGAGCTATGGTGATATGAGCGCGAAGTAAATTCGCACCTACGGTTAGGCGTATATTGTAGGTGAGGTTTCACACCTCGCTTTTTAAACATTAAAGCTACGTTACATGGGCGGATGTAAATTCGCACCTACGGTTTGGTGTATGTGGTAGGTGAGGTTTTACACCTCACTTTTTAAACACCAAGCCGTGTTACATGGGCGGACGTAAATTCGCACCTACGGGTTGGCATATGTTGTAGGTGAGGTTTCACACCTCGCTTTTAAACATTAAAGCCACGTCATGAAGCGCGAAGTAAATTCGCACCTACGGTTAGGCGTATGTTGTAGGTGAGGTTTTACACCTCGCTTTTTAACATTAAAGCTACGGTGTATGAGCGCGAAGTAAATTTGTACCTACGGTTTGGCGTATGTTGTAGGTGAGGTTTTACACCTCGCTTTGGTAAAGTTAAATTACATTAGCGCGAAGTAAATTCGCACCTACGGATTGGCGTATGTTGTAGGTGAGGTTTTGCACCTCGCTTTTATACATTAAAGCTACGGTGTATGAGCGCGAAGTAAATTTGTACCTACGGTTTAGCGTATGTTGTAGGTGAGGTTTTATACCTCGCTTTTTACTTTATGTAAATACAGTCCCAGTAGGGATACGAAGCAACTTTATCGACGATTTTAGCCCTTAAAGGGTTTGCAATTATATACCTAGCGTTATTAAGTAAATCATCCTCATTTCTAATCATATGGTCGTAGTAGTTACGTTGCCATAGTTTTTGTACCCCTAAGCGATCGCGTATAGTTTTGGAGCAGCGACCTTTAAAAGATTTAATTACATCCGATAGGGATTTTTCATTTCCCAATTGAATTAACCAATGAACATGATTTGGCATAATTACAAACGCTATTGTTTTAGCTGCTTTTTGATCTTCTATATTTTTCATTTCTTTAATAATTAAACGATTAATATCTATAGAGATAAACTTATCTTCTCTTTTATGTGCTACCAATGTAATAGAGTAAAATCGATTTATTAACGATACTCTGCCTTTTCTTAATAAATCGGAACGATGCATTTTTATTGATCCTTTTTATTTAAAGGTAGCAGAAATATAGAAATTTTTAAGATGAGTGAGCGCGAAATAAATTCGCACCTACGGTTTGGTGTATGTGTAGGTGAGGTTTCACACCTCGCTTTTAAACATTAAAGCCACGTGATATGAGCGCGAAGTAAATTCGCACCTACGGTTTGGCATATGTTGTAGGTGAGGTTTTACACCTCGCTTTTTAAACATTAAAGCCACGTTACATGAGCGCGAAGTAAATTCGCACCTACGGTTTGGCATATGTTGTAGGTGAGGTTTTACACCTCGCTTTTTAAATATTAAAGCCATGTTACATGAGCGCGAAATAAATTTTCACCTACGGTTTGGTGTATGTTGTAGGTGAGGTTTTACACCTCGCTTTTTAAACACCAAAGCCATGTTACATGAGCGCGAAGTAAATTCGCACCTCTGGGGTGGTGTATGTTGTAGGTAAGGTTTTACACCTCGCTTTTTGGCACCAAAGCCACGTAATATGAGCGCGAAGTGAATTCGCACCTCTGGGGTGGTGTATGTTGTAGGTAAGGTTTTACACCTCGCTTTTAAATGAAGCTAAATATTGTCGCAATTAATTTCCCGTTTCGAAGGTCAATTAGGTAGCATGTCAGATTTTTTAATCTGACACTCAATTATGAACATTCTTCACACATTCAAAGTGGTACTTTGAAGCCATTTTAGCAAAGGAATTTAATAATGATTTTACCTGTAATAATGGCTGGTGGATCGGGTACGCGTTTATGGCCGCTTTCTCGCGGGAATTACCCAAAACAATTTTTACCATTAAGTGGCGAACAAACTATGCTACAAAATACGATAAGTCGTTTAAATGGTTTAGTTCATAGTCCTGCAATGCTTATTTGTAATGAAGAGCATCGTTTTATAGCGGCAGAACAAGTTCGACAATTAGGTGTGCAGCATAGCGGACTGTTTTTAGAGCCTATAGGGCGTAATACGGCGCCAGCGATTGCCTTAGCTGCATTTAAAGCTGTAGAGAAAGGTGAAAACCCTTTGCTGCTTATACTTGCCGCAGATCATGTGATTGACGACACTATTGCATTTCAACATAGTATTAACCAAGCTGTAGAACTGGCTAAGCAAGACAAGTTAGTTACCTTTGGTATTGTAGGAAACAAACCTGAAACAGGCTATGGCTATATAAAGCGCGGTGAGCAATTTAATAACGGTTTTGTGGTTGATAGTTTTGTAGAAAAGCCAAGCCTAGAAATGGCAAAAAAATACATAGATAGTGGCGATTATTATTGGAATAGTGGCATGTTTTTATTTAAAGCAAGTCGCTATTTAGAGGAGCTAAACACTTTTCGCCCTGATATTTATGAAGCATGCGAAAAAGCTATGCAAGTACAAAACGACGATATGGATTTTGTTCGTATAGATAAAGCAGCATTTGAAAAATGCGCGAGCGAGTCGATAGACTATGCTGTGATGGAACATACCAAAGATGCAGTGGTTGTGCCGATGGATGCTGGTTGGAGCGATGTTGGTGGTTTTTCTGCATTGTGGGACGTATCAACTAAAGATAAAAATGGCAATGTATTTACAGGTGATGTAAAAGCGATTAACACTAAAAACACCCTGGTTTTTGGTGAAGATAAACTCGTTGCTACAATCGGTATTGAAGACCTCGTTATAATAAATACTAAAGATGCAGTGCTTGTTGCGCACAAAGATCAATCACAGCATGTAAAAGCAATCGTACAGCAATTAAAAGCTGAAAATCGTTCAGAAGCAGTCACGCACCGCGAAGTTTACCGACCTTGGGGTAAATATGACTCAGTTGATAGCGGCGAACGCTTCCAAGTTAAGCGTATTACAGTAAAGCCTGGCGCAAAACTCAGTGTGCAAATGCATCATCACCGTTCAGAACATTGGATTATTGTATCAGGCGCTGCAAAGGTGCGAATAGATGGTGCTGAGCAGCTCGTAACTGAAAATGAGTCGGTGTACATTCCCATTACTGCAGTACATGCGCTGGAAAACCCAGGTAAAGTTGATTTAGAGCTTATTGAAGTTCAGTCTGGTTCATACCTTGGTGAAGATGACATTGTACGTTTTGAAGATTGCTACGGCCGAGTGAAGTGATTAATTACTTGGTATTCAATGCTTGTAAGGGCGCTGTATTTAACCTGAGTTCGGGATAATAAATCTATTTCAAGCAGCTATTAACGCGTAAATTCGCCTTGTTTTCACTGAAAATCTCTGGCTAGAGAAAATAAATTTAATATCATCATGATTCAATACGTTAGTAAATCTCTTAACCAGAGTTCAGGTTATTTAGATAAGTGATAGTTATTAGTAATTTTCGTTTTCACTTTTCTTTGTATAAAAAGTGATAAGGTTGTATATGGATAACACATTAATTTGCTCAGAAGTGATAGCCAAAAGTGGTGTTGTTTTTGGCACCAGTGGTGCACGTGGTTTAGTTACAGATTTTACCGCAGATGTATGTGCTGCTTTTTCTATCGGGTTTGTTAAGTCGATAAAAACAGAATTTAGCTTTAATACCGTAGCATTAGCTATTGATAATCGCCCCAGTAGTTATTTTATGGCGCAAGCCTGCGCGCAAAGCTTAAAGCAACTCAATATTAATGTAATTTACTATGGTGTTATACCCACTCCAGCGCTTGCTTATAAAGCGATGCAAGACTCTATCCCAAGCATAATGGTTACAGGTAGCCATATACCGTTTGACCGAAATGGCCTTAAGTTTTATCGACCAGACGGTGAAATCACCAAAGCTGATGAACAAGCTATCTTAAATAATATAATGCCGTTCTCAGCGGTAACACAAGTAAGTGAACTTGATCTAAATACTGCAGCAAGTGAAGCTTATATAAAGCGTTATACCAAGTTATTTAGTGCCGATGCACTGATTGGTAAAAAAGTAGGCATTTATGAGCACTCCAGCGCAGGACGAGACTTATATAAAAGTTTGTTCGAACAATTGGGGGCGAAGGTAATAAGCTTAGGGCGCAGCGAAAATTTTATACCAATTGATACAGAAGCCGTTTCTGAGGAAGATAAAAAACAAGCAATTATATGGTCAAAAAAGTATGGGGTTGACGCTATATTTTCAACAGATGGCGATGGTGACCGCCCGCTCGTTGCTGACGAAAATGGTGGCTGGTTACGCGGTGATTTATTAGGTTTATTGTGCAGTCAACTCCTTGGTATTGAAGCATTGGCTGTCCCTGTAAGTTGTAACACGGCGATAGAAAAATCAAATAGCTTTAAACACATCATACGTACAAAAATTGGATCACCTTTTGTAATCGCAGAGTTTAGCCAATTAAATGAAAACTTTACCCGTGTTGCTGGTTTCGAAGCCAATGGTGGGTTTTTATTAGGCTCAAACATAGACATAAATGCAAAGCAGCTTACAGCTTTACCAACACGTGATGCAGTGTTACCTGCACTTATGTTGTTAATACAAAAGCAACCAATATCTATGCAATTGAAGTTATTACCAGGGCGCTTCACCGCGAGCGATAGGGTGCAAAATTTTGCAAAAGCCAAGAGCCTTGAATTAATTGCAACGCTTAAGTGTAGTGCCGATGCATTTCTCACAGAATTAGGCTGCGGTCTAAATTACTCAGTTAATACAGTCGATGGTTTGCGTATTGTCCTTCAAAATGATGACGTAGTGCATTTAAGAGCTTCCGGCAATGCTCCTGAGTTACGTTGTTATACTGAAAGTGATACTGTTTTTAATGCAGAAAAATTAGCCGACAAGGTAATCCAGTATTTAAATAAATTAAAATAACTGTAATAATTTCAATAAACTAAATTTCAAGCATGGATTTATTATCCAGAGTTTAGGTTAATTATACTATGTTAGCTTTAGTGCAGGTTTGTATTGGTCTGTTCCTGATTTTTATTCATGTTTATGCTTATGTTATCCTACGTACTAAATTATTAGGGTATTACTTTTAGTCGTAGGTTTTGAAATGAAAAAAATAGGCTATACCACTGGGGTTTTTGATCTGTTTCATATTGGCCATCTCAATGTACTTAAACGCGCAAAGCTAGAGTGTGATTACCTTATTGTTGGGGTAACAAGCGATGAGTTATCTATATCGGTTAAAAACAAAAAGCCGGTAATCCCTTTTCAAGAAAGGCTAGAAATTGTCGAAGCGATTAAGTTTGTGGATGAGGTTGTTCCTCAAGTTAATTATGACAAACTAGAAGCGTGGAATAATTTAAAATTTGACAAAATGTTTGTCGGAGACGATTGGAAAGGCACTGATAAGTGGAACGCAATAGAAGAAGACTTTGCTAAGCGGGGAGTTGAAATAATGTATTTCCCTTACACTACGCATACTTCGAGCACTATTTTACGTGAAGTACTTAGTAAAATATAAAACCTGATTAAAATCGTATCTAGTTTAGAGTGTTTTTATTTCCCATACATAGGTTATAACGGCGCATAAATACCAATCCGCAATAATACTTAACCTGAACTTTGCTTGAGATAGATTTATTATCCAAAGTTCAGGTTACTTATACCAATCCGCAATAATACTTAATCAATTTGAGGGATCAAATCTGACGTTAACTGCGTTAAAAATTTCTGATATAGAATAACTAAATAACGAAATTTTTGCCTTGTTATCGACACGATTTTCTTACCTCAAAATAGCTCACTTAATTAAGTGAATTGGTATTAATTATGCTAATTGGTATAAAAACCCAGCTAAAACAAGTTTTAACCCTAAAAATCCAATAATCCTTTGTTTTGTATGTGATTGTTTGGCTTTAAAGTTATGACCACCAATAGTAATTTAGGCTTTTTCTAATTTTAAATTTACGAAGTAAGTTTAAAGGTTTTCTTTTTAGGTGAGATGTACCAGAACAAATTAAATTATTAATAGCGCCTAATACCCTCACACTCGACTTGCCATCTCTGTATGGATGAACACTGTCGCAGTATTGTTTTACCTTTTCTAATGTGTGCTCATCTTTTTGAAAAGCGCTTATTAAAGTACTTTCTAGGTCGGCTTCGTTACTAAAGTTAATCATCCAGTCTTTAGGTTTGCGGTTGTTAAACGCAACGGCTACTTTTTCTTGTAATGCAAATTCGGTAATAATTGATGATGTGTCAGACAGTATAATGTCGGTAGCCTGTAGAATTGGAATCACATCACCGGTGGTAATAAAGGTGAGGTTTTCGCAGGCGAGTGATTTATACATTTCAATTTCTTCGCTTGTCGCTTTTGGATGAAGCTTTACTATCCACTGCCAGTTTTGTGTTTTTAATAGCGCTTTAATATAAGGGTAAAGCTTGTAGGTACTTGTTAGCTTTGGCGAAAAAGTGGGGGCATATAATATGGTAGGCTTATCAGATTGATATAGCGCTATGTCTTTATGCTCAGTAAATAAAGGATCTAACTTTGACCAGCCGGTTTCGACTACGTCGCAAGTGCCATCGTTAATATCATTAAACCCTTGAGTAATATTTGGACCTTGTGTGCAATATAAGTCAAAAAATCCTCTAATATTAAATTTGTTCTTTTTGCCCGAATCAAAACCATGAAAAACCTGCACTTTAATCCCAGGAAAAAAATGAGGGATCACGTTACCAGGCGCAAGTGTGGCATTGGCGTTATATTTTTTAACTTCTTTTATGTTGAGTAGCTGGTAATCATCAGGCTGTAAAAAGCCCTCTGCCTCACTTCCAGTAGGAATAAACCAAGCAACGCTGCCTCCTCGCTTTTTTATTTCGTGCTCTATGGGTCTTAAAACGTTAAACGAGTACGATAAATTTACAAAAAACAAATATTTAAATTCGCTTGTTTTGTTTAGAGAAGGCAGATCTTTATTTAGCACTGGTGGTTCCTTTTTTAACTGAAAAAGTAAAAGTATTTAATCTAAACTTTGACTAAGGGGTTTAGGGCATGTTGAAATTTGTTCAATCTAGGGGCAATTTAATCTCGGCTCGAGATTTGTAACCTGATAACGGCTCCTGCGTTTATTGGCTTACATCCATGTAAGAATAAGTCAAAGCCGAACAACAAAGAGTCAATCGCCCCTAGGACGAACCCAAGGGTAGCGCATGTTTGGCATTTATGCTGCGTATCGCCTATTTATGGGGAACACCACACAAGAACACCACACAACGTAGGTTCTGCCTTGCCTAATAACCAAATATACTACTGCAAATTAAACCACCAAAGAACAACACGCCCTAATAACATATTGCGTTTAAATTTATCAGCCGTTCAGATTAGTTAATTAAAGTTCAAATGGCGCAACGCCAACTGCCTTCATTTTATAGCCTACTTGGGCTATTTCGCCTGACCACGTTTCTGTACTTATAACACCGGTTACAACGATTGCGTCATACAGGCTGTCTATAGGTACGCCACCTTTAATAGTTACATGCACAATTTGATTTGGCGGCGGTGGCGGTACGTGTATACATGCACCAAAATATGGGACGAGTAAAAACTCAGTAATAATTTCACTGTCACCTTCAAGTGGTACTACAAAGCCAGGTAAGCTTACAGACTGACCGTTTAACGCTTTAACTACAGGTGCGTCTAGATCGGGTTGCACCCAATTTTGATCGCTGCCTTCGTGATTGGCTTGTGCTTGTGTGTCTATTTGCACGTGATTTTTAGGGATTAAGTCTTCCCAAAAAATCTCTTTTGGTGGATTTGCATTACTTGCAAAACTTACGAGTAGTAAATTAATAATAGTAATATATTGAAAAGCTGTTTTATAAAACGTCATGGGATACCTAAAAATTATGTTTTTATACTCATGCCATCGCTGAGAGAATAAAAGTAAGCGCGTGTGGCAGGCACTAAACCAATAATAAAACCAGCTACCATAATAACGCCTATTAATGTGAGTTCATAGTAAGAGAGCATCGCTATATTTACGCTAATACCTGCATGGCTTTGTAGGTAGCCGGCACCTAAATACATAACTAAATAAAATAATGCACAGCCAACTAAGCAACCTAATAAAGTAGTTAACAGTGACTCTATGCTTATAAGTGTGAATAATTGCCAAGGGCGGGCACCTACCGAACGTAATATAGCAAGCTCACGGCGACGTTGACTTAGGTTTGCAAGCAGTGTGGTTAGCATGCCTAGTAAGCTAACAAGTACGACGATTGCGGAAAATAGTTGCAGTGTTTTTTCTACTATGGCGAGCATTTGCCATAATTCTTTCAGTGTTACGGTGGGCATAATACCAAGCAATGCTTCTTGCTTATATTGATTTATATTGCGCCTAATTTGCAATGTGTATAGCGGTGATTTAAAACCCATTAAAAATGCAGTGATTTGTTTTGGATGTCCGATAAGATCGTCATGTTCGTCATGTTCGTCATGTTCGTCATGTTCGTCATGTTCGTCATGTTCGTCATGTTCGTCATGTTCGTCATGTTCGTCATGTTCGTCATGTTTGGTGCTAGCTCTGGCATGTATTAAATCGATAGCGGCAAGCGGTATGTGTAACGTTTTATCAACAGGTGTACCGGTGGGGTTTAAAATACCGACAACTTTAAATGGGTTGTCGTCATGATGATGAAAGCTAGTATTGCCCATACCGTGGGATATAACGATATGATCGCCAAGTTTATAACCTAATTTGTTAGCTACGCTGCTCCCCAGTACAACCTCGTTAATATTTAAAAATGGATGGCCTTGGTTAAAGCTTAAGTTTTGTTTTTTAGCAAAGCGGTAATGTTCAAAGTAGTCAAGAGTAGTGCCAAGTACAGCTTGGCCTTTATGGCTATCGCCTAGGCTTATAGGTATGCTCCATTTTACGCCGCGCTGATTGGTTATATATTGATAACTTTGCCAGCTTACGCCGTTGTTGGTATGGCCAATTCTAAATACCGACGCAAGTAATAATTGAATATCACCAGTGCGTGCGCCCACAATTAAATCAGTGCCCGAAATTGTATTACTAAAGCTACTTTTTGCATCAACTCTTACACGCTCAATACTTAGCAATAATATAACGCTAATTGCAATAGTAAACAGTGTTAAAAATACGCTGGCACGACGATTTAATAAGCTTTTATAAGCCAATTTAGCAAGGATCATATTTGCTCCTGCAAATGGGTTAAATTTATTGAGCGATCGAATAACGGTTTTAAGCTTTCGTCATGACTTACAAATATTAAGGTGCTATTTAAATGTAATGCCTGTTCAAATAATAACGTTATAAAGCTTTCGCGGTTATTTGCATCAAGTGCTGATGTTGGCTCGTCAGCGATTATTAGCTCAGGGTTACCAATAAAAGCACGGGCTGCTGCAACACGTTGTTGTTGGCCAATACTGAGCTGTGCTACGTTTTTATGATGGTATTGCTCAATTAAGCCAAGTGCGTTTAATAAGCGCTCAGCTTCTTTGTGTAATGTTGTGGCGTGTTTAAGTGCTTGGTTTTGCCGTACTTTAGAAAATTGACACCCTAAAATGACATTTTCGATAGGTGTTAAATAAGGTAATAAATTAAAGTTTTGAAAAATGGTGCCAATATGGTCGGCTCTAAATGCATCGCGCTTGGTATTACTTTGTGTGTTTAGGCATTGATTTAAAATATACACATCACCGCTGGTGGCTGTATTAATTCCCGTAAGTAACGCTAATAAAGTAGATTTTCCTGAACCGCTTGGGCCATATAAAAAAATACGTTCGCCTTTTTCTACAGCCAGCTCTGCAATCCTTAGAGTCGGTTTTTTATCGTTTTTATGCCATTTAAAAGTAACGTTTTTTAGGCTGATCATTAAATGTATACCTGTATAAATCTGACGAAGATAAAACTCGGGTTAAGAAACTAACTAAGAGGTTGACCTGTAAATATAATTAAAGTTGCTTTTTGTTAGTCAAAATTTTTAAGTGCAAACAAGGCGAATTTACGCGTCAATAGAGGGCCTATTGCAAGTGAATTCAACGCAGTTAGCGTTGAAAATTACTGCTTAAAATAGATTTACTACCCAGAGTTCAGGTTATTTAGCTTACCCGTAAAGTTTACCTTATCCCAACAAGCATATAAATATGTGCCTTTATTTGTTTTAAGCATCCGATTGAGCTTTAGGGTTGGCTAGATTATTATACAGCCCACATAACCCCATACCATACTTTGCTCAAAGAGCATCCCTAACCCCGGAGATAGCATGACTAGCTATAAAGTTTTAGATGTAAACGATGATTTACCCATTCGTACCAAAGGTGAAGTACACAGCGGTAAGGTTCGTTCAGTTTATTGGCTAACAGATGAAGACAGCGCGCGATTAATTAGCGACAAAGGCTATAAAGTACCTGCAGGCACTGAGCTTGCAATTATGGTTATTTCAGACCGAATTTCGGCGTTTGATTGTATTTGGCAAGGCGAAAACGGGTTAAATGGCGTGCCAGGTAAAGGGATCGCCCTTAACTCGGTTGCATCGCATTGGTTTAAATTATTTGATCAAGCAGGCCTTGCAGGTAACCATATTGTTGATATTCCGCATCCTTACGTATGGATTGTGCGCAAAGCCAGTACAGTAAAAGTAGAAGCGATTGCACGCCAATACATTACAGGCAGCATGTGGCGTGATTACGCAAAAGGCGTGCGTAATTTTTGTGGTATTGATTTACCAGAAGGCTTAAAAGCAAACCAAAAGCTTGATAACGTTTTAATTACGCCCTCAACAAAAGGTATTATTGAAGGTGTTACCGACATCCCACCTGTTGATGATGTAAATATCACGCGTGCTAACATTACTAATAACTTAGATGTATTTAACTTTAAGTCGGCAGATGATGTAACTAAGTACGAAAAACTGCTAGTTGAAGGCTTTAGGTTAATTAGCGATGAGCTTGCAAAGCTTGATCAAATTTTTGTGGATACAAAATTTGAGTTTGGTTATGTGGAAGATTTAAATGGCGCACAGCAACTTATTTATATTGATGAAGTAGGCACGCCTGATTCGTCACGTATTTGGGATGAAGCCGCTTATCGCGATGGCAAAATTGTTGAAAACTCTAAAGAAGGCTTTCGCCAGTTACTAATTAATAATGTGCCAGAAAGCGATGTATTATTAAATAAAGACCGTATGAATGAACGTGAACAACTTGCTAAAGATTATATTTTACCAGAATCAGTCATGCTTGAAGTGTCAAATACCTATGTAGGTATTGCGAGTAAAATTGTTGGCAAAGATATTGTTATACCTAGCGATCCTCGCCAAGAAGTAATTGCTATTTTAGATGCTGAATACGGATTGATTGTAAAATAACACGACTAAAGGATGACTTAACCTAGTTACTCGGTCTTTATTTGTGGTTACTGGGCTATAATTCTTGCAATTAGTGCTCGTCTCTAATTAACTTAGCTTAACGTTAATAGTTTGGTGTTGTTATGTTAGAGCGAGCATTGCAAAAAATTGCAAAAAATCGTTGTTTTTTAGCGATAGGTTTGTTTTTTAGCCATTTTGCTTTGAGCGCAAATATTGATTTAGTTATACAAGAGCAACATGGGCAAGCATTACCTGATGCGGTGGTTGAGCTAAATCAAAATAATATAAAGTCTGCTTTTACACCAAAGACGGTTGCG
Source organism: Pseudoalteromonas sp. 1_2015MBL_MicDiv (assembly GCF_002407505.1). Lineage (NCBI taxonomy): Bacteria > Pseudomonadati > Pseudomonadota > Gammaproteobacteria > Alteromonadales > Pseudoalteromonadaceae > Pseudoalteromonas > Pseudoalteromonas sp. 1_2015MBL_MicDiv. The sequence continues at coordinate 605,149 of NZ_CP012737.1, forward strand.
ACAATGGATCAAGTTAATAAGCAATTTTCACCTGAATTATTAATTGTTCAAAAGGGGCAGCAAGTAAATTTTCCTAATAGCGATAATATTCGCCATCATGTGTATTCTTTTTCACAAGCCAAGCCTTTTCAGCTAAAATTATATTCAGGGCAACCAAAAGACCCTATTGTATTTGATAAGCCCGGTGTAGTTGTTTTAGGATGCAATATTCATGACTCTATGATTGGCTATATTTATGTGGCAGATAATCATCTTGTTTATAAAACAGATGAAAGAGGGCGTGTTACTTTGCCAGCCACTTCTTCTGAGGTGACTGTATGGCATCCTCTTCAGCGTGCCGCATTGGAGAATAAAAAAATAATTACTATTAATTCTCAAACTCAGCTTTTAATAACCATAAATACTTCGGTCCCAGAGCTTCGAAATATATTTGGCAGTAAATTTAAGGCCCAAAATGACTAATAGTTTAAAAAACCGTATAACCATACTCTGCGTTGGCTTAGTGTTATTAACCACTGTGGTTAGCTTATTTAGTTTTTGGTGGTCTACGAGTAAACTCCAAGAAGAAAAAGTTAACCAAGATATAAGCGTTGCCCAAAGTGTATACAAGCAATACTTAAAGTCAAAAGAGAGCCTATTATTAACCGCCGCTAAAGTACTTACCTCTGACTTTGGCTTTAAACAAGCTGTTGCTACACGAGACGCCGGTACAATAAGCAGCGTATTATTTAACCATAGTCAGCGTATAAACGCCGAGCTAATGTTGTTAATTGATTTGTCGGGTAAATTAATTTCGGCTAATACCAGCGAAGATATTTACGGGCACGATTTACAGCCGCTAATGAAAGAATTATTAAGTACTTCGGAGCAATCTAGTTTTGTTGTTTTAAATAACGAACTTTACCAAGTGATTTTACTTCCCGTTAAGGCGCCACGTACAGTTGCTTATAGTTTAGTTGGATTTAAAATAAATAACGAAGTGGCCGCCGAGCTTAAAAGCTTAACAGGTATGGATGTAAGCTTTATAGGCAGTGCGGATAATTTAGTTATTAGCTCTTTAGTTAAACGCCCAACCCCTTTTGAACCTGTGAACTATTTTAATACGTTAACCACATCACGCTTTTTTGGTGAATATTTAGTGTATCGCAATCGTGATATTGATTTACCGTCGCTACTTTCTCACCCAATAGTTATTTTACTCAGTGCCGATTTAACGCAAAGTTACAGTGATTTTGAAAAGCTATTTTTTACATTAATGATATTGGCTATTTTAACCATGTTTGTAGGTGTTATAACAAGTAGCTTATTAGCAAACAACCTTACTACTCCTTTATCTCAACTCGCTGTTATTGCTAGGCAATTTGCACAAGGTAACTATAGTTTCGAATGTAAAGGAAAAAAACAAAGTACAGAAATAACGACCCTAGTTGATGCATTTAATAGCATGGGTAACGATATTAATGAACGTGAGAAACAAATTTGTTTTCAGGCTCGCCATGACTCCCTTACAGGGTTTTATAATCGTTCAGCAATGCTAGATGTGTTGGGGGATGAATTAGATACATCGAATGAATACACACTTGTTGCTATTGATATTAAGGGTTTGCGACACATAAACGATAAGTTAGGCCCTCGTGTTGGGGATGACTGTTTAAAAGCGGTAGCAAGTCGTATAAGTGAGTTTTCTGATGAGCTAGGTGGTTTTCATGCGCGAATTGGCGGCGATGAATTTTTAACGGTATTCCCAGCAACTGCAGCACAAGAGCTAAAAAGTGGCATTGATGGCTTAATGATGCAGTTACAGGCTTGCTATACCATTCAAAAGTTAAAAATTAATTTACGGTTTAGTGCCGGTATTGTGCAATACCCAGCGCAAGGTATTACTAGCGATGATTTAATGCGCCGTGTATTGATTGCTGTCGACAGTGCTGCGAGCGATCACGAAAGTATTCATTATTATCAAAGTGGCGAAGATGAGACGCATTTAGAGCGCTTGATAATGCTTGATGAGTTAAAACAAGCAATTATTGACGATGATGGCCAGTTATTTATGACCTATCAGCCTAAGTTGCATATGAAAACGCAAAAAATCGATAAAGTTGAGTCGCTTATACGTTGGCAACGAAAAGATGGTAGCTGGGTTAATCCAGAGCTATTTATTGATTTAGCTGAGCAGTCGGGGCTTATTGTTGAGCTAACCGCGTGGGTGGTTAATACCGTTGTTGCACAGGTAGCTAACTGGCAATCAAAAGGCATTGAGTTACAAGCCGCTATTAATGTATCGGCGCAAGATATTGCATTTTCGGGATTTCATTCAGCTTTGGTCAGTACGCTTGAAAAACATAAAGTAGACCCTAAGTTGATTACGATTGAACTTACCGAGCGCGATATGATCGAAAATGAAGAGAAAGGTATTAAAGCACTCGAAAACTTAAAGGCAATTGGCGTTAAAATATCACTAGACGATTACGGCGTAGGGCAAACGTCACTTGGGCGCTTAAAAATGCTACCTATTGATGAGTTAAAATTAGATAAGTGTTTTATTTTAAAACTTGATGAGTCACAAAAAGATCAGTTTATTGTGCAGTCTTCGATTACGTTAGGTCATCAATTAGGATTTTCTGTTGTTGCTGAAGGGGTCGAAACATTGGGGTCTTTAGAGTTGCTTAAAAATATGCAATGCGATCATGCACAAGGCTATTATTTAAGTAGACCGTTAAAAGCTGAATTACTTGAAGAATGGCTTCTAGATCATTATGTATCACATTAAATATTGGAGCGTAGTTGCCTTTTGTTTAATGAGTTTACCGTGTGTAGCCAGCAGTGGAAAACTGCTTGCTACTCCTGGTGTGTCTCAAATTGAAGGCAATGCGGGTGGAGGCATTGTACCTTGGGCGCAACTAGCTGGTTATGCCAGTGATGATGAGTTTTCGATAAATGGCTTTTGTAGCCGGGCAGATGTAACCGATTACACTCTTGATGTGTGCGGTGCCCAGTTAAACTTGTTTAATCGTGTTGAATTTAGTTACGCAATACAGCAATTTGATGTACCGGCATTCAATGCGCAGATAGAGCAAAATATTAGCGGCGTTAAAGTTCGTTTATATGGGGATATTGTTTACAGTGAGTGGCCACAATTAAGTGCAGGCATTTTACATAAATCACTGGATGATGGTTCTATTGCACAGTTAGTTGGCGCGAAAAGTACCAGTGGAACCGATTTTTATTTAGCGGCCAGTAAATTACATTTAGGCGCGATTGCAGGTTACAACTGGTTTTGGAACTTAACGGCACGCTACAGCGAAGCAAACGAATTAGGCTTGCTAGGCTATGGTGGTGAAAGCGACAGTACTAGGGTGTTGTTTGAAGGCAGTACTGCACTTTTTTTAAGCCGTGAATTGGCCGTAGGTGTTGAGTATCGTCAAAAAGCGAATAACCTTAATTTAGGCGAACAAGATTGGAAAGATGTATTTGTGGCTTGGATACCAAATAAGTACGTGAGTATAACAGCGGCTTATTTAGACTTAGGACGCATTGCCGGTGCTAATGATCAAACTGGTTGGTATTTTTCGGTAACAGGTTATTGGTGATGCAAAATATAGCCTTATTTTTATTATGCGCAGGGTTATTAGTAGGCTGTGCAAATAAACCTGCACTGTCGCTTTATCAGCAGTTAGATGGAAAAGCAGGTATAGCTAAGCTTGTTGATAGTTTTATCTATCAAATAGGTAACGACGAGCAAGTATTTCATTACTTTGAACACGCTAATATTACGCATTTTCGTGATGGTTTTATTTCCCATATGTGTATGTTATTTGAAGGCCCATGTGAGTACAGAGGCGATTCTATGATTGCTATTCATACGGGTATGAATATATCGGAAAAAGACTTTAATCATGTGGTTGATTTACTCGTTAACGCAATGAATGAGCAAAATATTAGTTATAACGTGCAAAATAAAATACTTTCAAAAATGGCACCACTACGTGGTGGAATAATAAAAATATAGGTACCTTGGTTTTTGTTATGTGGCTTTCAATGTAGAATATAAAGAAAACAACTGTGGCGATACTATGAATATAATTTTTGACACTCAAAGCCTCTATTACCTTCCTCAGTACATTCCAGTATTTAAAAAGTTATGCGAAAATGGCATTAAAAGTCAGTTTGTTTTTTATAAAAATAGTCATCAGGATTTGATTCAAGGTGTTATAGATAACTACAATCTAGAACATATATGGGTTGAAAATCAGCTACAAGCTATTGATTACTACGAGCAAGAAAAATCTGATTGGGTATTTTTTGCTAACTCATTTTGCCATCTAGAACGTTTACATAAGGTATCTAAAAGTGCTCAGCTTGGACATGGGATCGGCCCTAAATCAAGTTATTACACTAAATCTAGCCAAGCTATGACTGCACGTTTTGTAGAAGGTGAATACAGATTAAGCCGCTTACAGAGTATGTACCCTGATGATACGTTTATTGATGTAGGTTTTTGTAAATTAGATCCTATTTTTAATAATGAAGAAATTGATGGAGCACTCTCATTAGAAGGCTTTAGTGACAAAAAGCAGACCATTTTGTATGCGCCAACATTTTATCCAAGTAGCTTAGAACTGTTTCCTGAAAACTGGCCTGAACATTTTAGTGATTACAATATTTTAATAAAACCTCATTATTTTTCGATTAGTAAAGAAAAGTATAAATGCCATTTAGCGCTGCTAAATCACTGGTCTACTTTCCCAAATGTTTATTTGGCTAAGGTTGAGGATTATTCTCTGGTGCCTTTTTTAGATAAAGCCGACTTGTTGATTAGTGATGCATCGTCAGCTTTATTTGAATTCGCACTATTAAATAAGCCGGTTATTTGGTGTGATTTTTTAAAGTTGAGATGGAGCTATAAAGGAATTTTTTCTTTTCGTTTTAAAAAACGTATGGACCGAGATTACGGGGAATACGCAAATATTGCGGTACATGCTAGTAAATATAAAAATCTAAAAAAACTAGTTGTAGAACAATTAGCTAAACCAGAAAAGCTAGCTAATACTAGGTTAGCTTTATCGGAAAAACTCGCGGGCAAGTTAGACGGCAAAGCGAGCCAAAGAATTGTTGAGTACATAATTGAAAATAACTAAGCTAACTGGACGTTACTATATTTTATAAAAGGATTTCTTAAACTTAAAAATAATAAACTAGGTTTGTTAAATGAAAAAAATTGGATATACAACGGGTGTTTTTGACTTATTTCATATTGGTCATTTAAATATTCTTAAAAGAGCAAAATTAGAGTGTGATTACCTAATTGTAGGTATAACAACGGATGAGTTAAGCCAGTCAGCTAAAAATAAAAAGCCAGTAATTCCCTTTCAAGAACGCATGGAAATAGTTGAAGCAATTAAGTTTGTTGACGAAGTTGTGCCGCAGGTTAATTATGATAAAGAAGAAGCGTGGAACAATTTAAAGTTTGATAAAATGTTTGTTGGTGATGACTGGAAGGGCACTGAAAAGTGGCAAAAGATTGAAGCTGACTTTGCAAAGTTTAATGTAGAGATATGTTACTTTTCGTATACATCTCATACGTCGAGTACAATGTTAAGAAACGTATTAGATAAAATAAATAACACGAAATAAATCATGAAAAACCTTATCTCCTGCCAGCAATTACACGAGCAACTTAATGACCCTGCATTAGTGATATTTGATGCAGGTATGCTGCGCCCTGGTGTTTTGGGTACTTATTCGCCGCAAGCAATGCTGCCTAACGCTAAACGTTTTGATATAAAAAACGAACTGGCTGATAGGTCAAACCCCTTACCAAGTACGATATGCAGCGAGCAGCAATTTACTCATGTTATGCAAAATGCAGGCGTAAATAACGATTCGTTTATAGTTGTATACGAAGATGGCGGTTTATTTAGCGCAGCAAGAGCGTGGTGGATGTTTAAAGCTATGGGGCATCACAATGTTAAAATACTCAGCGGTGGTCTTAAAAAGTGGTTGGAGTACGGCTACGACGTACAACAAAGTTATAGCGAGGCGTCAGGTAAAGGTGATTTTACGGCAAACTATAATTCTGAGTATTTTATTAATAGCCAACAAGTGCTTAACGCAATAGATGATCCTAATACTTTATTGCTTGATGCACGTGCTTATAAACGTTTTACTGGTGAAGAAAGTGAACCTCGTAAAGGTATGCGTAGCGGGCACATTCCTAATAGTCGCTCGTTGCCTTTAATGAATTTACTAGATGACGGTGAAGCCAAACCACTTTCTGAAATTAAAGCGATATTTAGTGACGTAATTGGTGATGCGCAGCAGTTACAGTTCACCTGTGGCTCAGGTATTACGGCGTGTGTTTTAGCGTTATTGGCTACTGAATGTGGTTACAGTAATTTAAGTGTTTATGATGGCTCGTGGAGTGAATGGGGCGCAAGTGATTCGTTTCCAATTGCTACGAACGAGACATAAAACAGCTGTAGACGTAGAGCTTGCTCACGTTAAAAGCGCAGCTTTTGGTTTATTTTTTATAACCATAAGGGCAATTTTTACAACCGTTTTTACAGCACGAACCACGCTTTAAAAAAAACCACTTACTAAATATCATGTAACCACTTTGCATGGTGTAATCGAGCCCTTCAATTAAATTTTCGTTACCTCTAAATTGTTTTGCAAAGTTTATTTGGGTTTTAATAGGTTGTGTATAAACACCCTCTAAAAAAGTATTTATTTTATTAAGCGTGCACTTGCGGCATAAACAACTTGTTGCTGTGATATCAAGCGGTAAAATAGCTGGCAGCTCATTGCACCAACACGCTGATATATCGTCTACATTACACGTTAGAGTACTGTGGCATTGAGTGCAGTTAAGTTGAGTCATTATAATTCTTTTTAGTAACAGTGAGCCAAGAATAACAAATATTATGAATACACAAAAAGCATTAGCTGAATTTATTACGTTTGGTGAGCAAAGAGATGAAGCTATATCGGTTATCGTTTCAAGCCCTGCTGATAGCAATAAAACTCACTATACTCTCTCAACCGAGGTTTTAATTGATGTGCTTAAACGCTGTTTAAGTAACGAAATAGACTTAGATGATTTAGAGCTTTGGGCAAACGTAATTGAATCGCGAGATGATATTGATTGTACTGAGCATGAAGGTTTTATTTATGCGCTCAGTAATAGCGAGCAAATGGGAGAGCTTAATCATCAAAAGCTTGCTCAAATAGTTGCCTTAGTTGTACTAGCTCAGACTTGATCTGACAGTTACCCATTTTTCTAATGGTGACTGTTAGTTTAGATTTGAGCTAAATTCTTTTCTGCCCAAACCGTTTTTCCATCCAGTAATGTTTCAAGTGGTGTTCGACCGCAACATACTTTTCCTTGATGAGTCCGATCATTGTTGTAGTAATCCATCCATTCGTCCAGATCTTTTTGTAGTTCTTCCATTGAATCGTACAACTTTTTGCGGAATGTGATTTGATAGAACTCGTTTAAAATCGTCTTATGGAAACGCTCACAGATACCATTTGTTTGCGGGGACATTGCTTTCGTTTTTGTATGGTCGATGTCGTTAATTGCCAAATATAGCTGATAATCATGATGCTCAACTCGCCCACAATACTCAGTTCCTCGGTCAGTTAATATTCTAAGCATAGGTAACTTATGACCTTCGAAATAAGGCAATACTTTATCATTGAGCATGTCAGCCGCTATAATTGGCGTTTTCGTTGTGTAGAGCTTCGCAAAGGCGACTTTACTGTAGGTATCCACAAAGGTTTGTTGATAGATACGACCAACACCTTTAAGGTTACCAACATAAAATGTGTCTTGTGAGCCAAGATAACCGGGATGCGCTGTTTCAATTTCACCACAGGCTTCATCGTCATGTTTTTTCTTTTCTAGCGCAGCAACTTGAGCGTCAGATAAAATAATGCCTTCATTAGCGACTTTGTTTTCCAATGCTTTCAATCGTTTTTTGAAGTTTTCTAAATCGTGACGCAACCAGATTGAACGAACACCACTACCTGAGACAAACACGCCTAACTTACGAAGCTCATTGCTGGTTCTATGTTGACCGTGAGCAGGATAGTCAACTGCATAGTTAATGACGGCTTGCTCTGTTTCTTCGTCAACGCGATTCTTTATATTTGGTGTACGGCGGTTCTTTTCGATTAATGCATCAATACCACCTTCATTAACGAGTTCTTGATAACGATAAAATGTATCTCGTGATACGCCCATGACTTTACAGGCTCTTGATACATTGCCTAGTTCTTCGGCAAGGTTAAGTAAACCAGCTTTGTGTTTTATGATTGGATTGTTAGTATGCAACATGAGAGTTACCTTTTTGTTTGTTTTGATTTAAAGATTCGACACCTTTATCAAAACGGGTAACTCTCACTTTTTCAAGTTGAATTGTCAGATCTTGTCTGAACTAATACACCTTAGTAAAAGTTTGATTTGTTTAAAAAGCGAGGTGTAAACCTCACCTACAACATACACCAACCCCGTAGGTGCGAATTTACTTCGCGCTCATGTAACGTGGCTTTGGAGTTTAAAAAGCGAGGTATAAAACCTCACCTACAACATACACCAAACCGTAGGTGCGAATTTACTTCGCGCTCATGTAACGTGGCTTTGGTGTTTAAAAAGCGAGGTATAAAACCTCACCTACAACATACACCAAACCGTAGGTGCGAATTTATTTCGCGCTCATGTAACGTAGCTTGGGTGTTTAAAAAGCGAGGTGTAAAACCTCACCTACAACCTCACCTACAACCTCACCTACAACATACACTAAACCGTAGATGCGAATTTACTTCGCGCTCATGTAATGTGGCTTTGGTGTTTAAAAAGCGAGGTATAAAACCTCACCTACAACCTCACCTACAACATACCGTAAACCGTAGGTGCGAATTTATTTCGCGCTCATGTAATGTGGCTTTGGAGTTTAAAAAGTGAGGTGTAAAACCTCACCTACGACATACACCAAACCGTAGGTGCGAATATACTTCGCGCTCATGTAACGTAGCTTGGGTGTTTAAAAAGCGAGGTGTAAAACCTCACCTACAACAAACGCCAACCCCGTAGGTGCGAATTTATTTCGCGCTCATGTAATGTGGCTTTGGTGTTTAAAAAGCGAGGTGTAAACCTCACCTACAACATGGGGCATAGACCTGTAGGTGCGAATTTATTTCGCGCTCATGTAACGTGGCTTGGGTGCCAAAAAGCGAGGTATAAAACCTCACCTACAACATACACCAACCCCGTAGGTGCGAATTTATTTCGCGCTCATGTAATGTGGCTTTGGAGTTTAAAAAGCGAGGTGTAAAACCTCACCTACAACATACACCAAACCGTAGGTGCGAATTTATTTCGCGCTCATGTAATGTGGCTTGGGTGTTTAAAAAGCGAGGTATAAAACCTCACCTACAAAAAAACCGCACTTCAATTGAATGCGGTTTTTTAAATTGAAGACGATCGTTTTAAGCGATTATTTATGATATCCCAAGCACGTTTCTACTTCGTTTTTAGAACCTAAAATAACAGCTACTCGCTGGTGGATTGCATCAGGCTGAATATCCATAATACGCTCGGTACCGGTGGAAGCGATACCGCCAGCTTGCTCTACTAACATAGCCATTGGATTTGCTTCGTAAAGTAGGCGTAATTTATTTGGCTTTTTAGGATCTTTGGTGTCGGTAGGGTAAGTAAATAAACCGCCACGGCTAAGTACGCGATGCACGTCGCCAACCATTGCTGCAATCCAGCGCATATTAAAGTTTTTAGCGCGAGGACCGGTATCGCCTGCGAGTAAATCGTTGATATAGTTTTGCATCGCTGGTTGCCAATGGCGTTGGTTAGACGTATTAATGGCAAATTCGTTTGTATCAGCAGGAATATCAGCAAAATCTTGTGTAAGTAAAAAGCTGCCTTGTGTTTTATCAAGAGTAAACATGCGCGTGCCTTTACCTGTAGTCAGCGCAAGCATTGTTGACGGGCCGTAAAGTACGTAACCTGCTGCAACTTGCTTGTGGCCTGGCTGCATAAAAATGCTTTCATCAGCGGCGTCAGAACCTTCAGGCGCTTCCATAATAGAAAATATAGTACCCACAAGTGAGTTAATATCGGTATTTGACGAGCCATCGAGTGGGTCAAATGCCACTATAAATTTAGCGTCTGGGTTACCTGCTACTGTGTAGTCTTCTTCTTCAGAGGCGATTGCTTTAACCGTACCTGATTCCAGTAAAATATCTTTTAACAGCTGATTAGATAATACATCGAGCTTTTTTTGAGTTTCACCTTGAATGTTTTCATCAAGGGTTGAGCCTAATACGCCAGAAAGCGCGCCTTGACCAACGCGAAACGAAATTTCTTTACATGCTGCTAAAATTGTTCGAATTAATGATAAAAGTTCTCTTGAACAACCATCTTCAAGTAATACTGGAGGGAGTCTACGCATTCTATTTTCCTGATAACGTGTTAAAACCAATCATAATGTGAGAGAGATTAGCTTAGAGCGCTGAAATTCGTCTTAAATAACTGTATTGTTTAAATAGCACCCTATAATGGGACCACCTAATCGTACTTAAAACACAAATAACAAAGATAAGATTATGAAAAAAATACCACTACTAAGTTACATATTCTTTACTGTGCTGTGCTCTATCATAACTCAAGCGCACGCAGCAATTAAGTCAATTGATGAATTTACTACGCAAATGAATCATTTTCCGGGCTATTATTCGTTTTTTTACGATACCCAAAACGCAAAAGTATATTTAAAAGTTGATAAGTTTGAACAACAATTTTTACTGCAGCAAAGCTTGCCTTACGGTATAGGCTCTAACGATATAGGCCTTGATAGAGGTCAGCTTGGTAATACTCACCTTGTGCAGTTTGAGCGTTTTGGCGACAAAGTAATGCTGCGGGCTGTAAATACTTACTATCGTGCCAACACAAGTAATAAGGCTGAACAGCAAAGCATTAAAGAAGCGTTTGCATCAAGTATACTTGCTGGTTTTAAAGTAGTCGCAGAAGATAAAGCCACAGCACTTATTGATTACACGCCCTATTTATTAAGTGATGTACACGGTGTAAGTCGCAAACTTGCTGCACGTAAACAAGGCAACTTTAGCCTTGATGAATCACGTAGCGCCGTTTATATAAATCGCTCAAAAGCATTTGTAAAAAACACCGAGCTTGAAGCCGTACTTACATTTAAGGGCACAAAACCAGGTGAATTTGTTCGCCAAGTAAGTGCCGACCCTTATGCGCTTACTGTTCATATGCATCATTCACTTATTCAATTACCAGATGATAACTACACGCCTCGTAAGTTTAATCCGCAATCAGGTTTTTGGAGTATAGAACATAAAGATTACGCAGCGCCGCTTGGTGACTCTATGTACGTGCGTTATATACCGCGTCATCGTCTAACTAAAAAGGACTCAAGTTTACCAATTAGTGAACCTGTTAAACCAATTGTTTATTACCTGGATCCTGGCGTTCCAGAGCCTGTAAAAAGCGCTTTGCTTGAAGGTGGAAAGTGGTGGAACGACGCATTTACTGCTGCAGGATATAAAAATGCATTTATAGTAAAAGTACTGCCAAGTAATGCCGACCCTATGGATATTCGTTACAACGTCATTCAGTGGGTACACCGCGCAACGCGTGGCTGGTCATACGGTAGTTCTGTAATTGACCCACGTACAGGTGAAATACTTAAAGGGCACGTAACACTTGGCTCATTGCGTGTTCGCCAAGATATTTTAATAGCTGAAGCACTCGCTGCTCCTTATTTAAAAGGCAATGAAGTTGCTAAAAACTTGCAAGCAATGGCGCTTGATCGTATTCGCCAATTAAGCGCGCATGAAATTGGTCACACATTAGGTATTGCTCATAACTTTGCGGCATCGGTAGGGGATAGAGCTTCTGTAATGGATTACCCACACCCGCTACTTAGTTTTAATGAACAAGGTAAGCTTGATGTAACGCGCGGCTATGCAACAGGCATGGGCGTGTGGGATACCCAAGTAGTTAAATATGGTTATAGCGATTTTACTAACCAAGATGAAAGCGCAGAACTCGCTGCTATTTTAAAGGAGAATAAAACTAAAGGCCTTGAGTTTATATCAGATAGCGACGCTCGTGCTAAAGGTGGCGCGCATCCAACCGCTCATTTATGGGATAACGGCACTAATCCTTCGCAGGAACTTTTAAGAGTACTCGACGTACGCAAAAAAGCGCTTTCGCAGTTTGGTATTAATAATATTAAAACGGGCGATGCATTATCGCAATTAGAGGAAAAACTAGTTCCGCTTTATCTGTTTCACCGTTTTCAGGTTGAGGCTGCAGTGAAACTTATAGCCGGTGTTGATTACGAATACGAAACACGCAGTGACTCACCCGCAAAAGGCGCACAAGTCGTTAATAAAAAAACACAGCAAGAAGCGGTAAACGCTATTTTTGCAACGCTTAAGCCAAGTAACTTATTACTTCCTGAATCTGTACTATCGCTAATTCCGCCAAAAGCGTATGGCGAGTCTAAGTCGCGCGAGAGCATAGTTGGGCGCACAGGGTTAACGCTCGATGCAATGGCATTACCCGAGGTTGCAGTGCAGCACAGCTTGTCGCTTTTATTAAATGCACAACGTTTAAACCGCCTAGCGCAGCAACAAGCACGTAGTAATGACTTTTATAGTTTAGATGAACTATTAAAGACGCTTTATAGCCACGTGTTTAACGTATCGTCGCCTAATACAATGACAGGTAAAATAACTCAGCGCGTACAATTTTTAACAGCAAAAACCATGGCTGACTTAGTAGCAAGCGATAGTGCAAGCCCTGAAGTGCAGGCGCAGTTACGTTACTACTTAGTTAAGTTGAGTGAAGACTTTAACCAAAACTCAATATTGAGCCATACCAGTACTGGCGAGAGTGCGTTTAAGCAATATTTAGCCGAACAAGTAAATCAGTTTTTAATTAAAGGGCAATGGCCAAATAATTTTAAAGTGTTACCAATACCACCTGGATCGCCAATTTAATTATAAACCTCGCTCTTGAGCGCCAATAGCATGTTTAAGAGCGCGAAGTAAATTCGCACCTACAGGGTTTTACATATTGTAGGTGAGGTTTTACACCTCGCTCTTGAGCGCCAATGACACGTTTAAGAGCGCGAAGTAAATTCGCACCTACAGGGTTGAACATATTGTAGGTGAGGTTTTATACCTCGCTTTTTAGCACCAAAGCCACGTTACATGAGCGCGAAGTAAATTCGCACCTACAGGGTTTTACATATTGTAGGTGAGGTTTTACACCTTGCTTTTTAGCACCCAAGCCACGTTACATGAGCGGACGTAAATTCGCACCTACAGGGTTACACATATTGTAGGTGAGGTTTATACCTCGCTTTTTAAACACCCAAGCCACGTTACATGAGCGGACGTAAATTCGCACCTACAGGGTTTTACATATTGTAGGTGAGGTTTACACCTCGCTTTTTAGCACCAAAGCCACGTTACATGAGCGGACGTAAATCCGCACCTACAGGGTTGTATATATTGTAGGTGAGGTTTTACACCTTGCTTTTTAAACACCCAAGCCACGTTACATGAGCGCGGAGTAAATTCGCACCTACAGGGTTATACTTATTGTAGGTGAGGTTTTACACCTCGCTTTTTAAACACCCAAGCCACGTTACATGAGCGGACGTAAATTCGCACCTACAGGGTTACACATATTGTAGGTGAGGTTTTACACCTCGCTTTTAAACACCAAAGCCACGTTACATGAGCGCGAAGTAAATTCGTACCTACAGGGTTGAATATATCGTAGGTGAGGTTTTACACCTCGCTTAATTAGCTGTGTATTGTGCATGTTCTTTTACTTGCATAAAGTTGGTTTTTTGTTAACCTACTCGCCTTCCATTTTAGTCTTTTTGAGGTGTTTATGGCGTTTCTATCTCGTTCGATATTGGCGTTGTCCATAGCACTTTCAAGCACCAGTGTATTTGCTCAAAAGCAATGTGATGTAGAACTCAGGCATGGGTTAATCATCACCGACGATGTAATTCGAATTGTTGATAAAGGCCAAACACGTGTGCAAATTAACAACAATAACCAACTGTTTATTCGCGGTTATTGGGTTGATTTAAGTGATGACGAAAGTAAAGTGCTCGAGCAGTTTAGTAATGGTATTCGCCATACAGTCCCTGAACTAGTTAATTTAGCCACCGATGGTGTTAATTTAGGTTTAAGTGCTATTGAGCACGTGGTTGAAGGTATGTCAGATAAAGAGCCTGAGGTGCTTAAAACCCAACTGCAATATGTAGAGCGTGCGCTAATGGATAAATTTAAGCGTGGCGATGATTTCTTTTTTATAGCCCCACAATCACTTTCTCAAATAGATGATTTTTTTACTAAAGAGATCAGCCAAAAAATTCATTCCGCAGTTCATGGGTCTCTCGGTGCCATTTTAGTGTCACTAGGTGATGCGTTTAAGTCCCGAGAAGGTAATATAGAAGATCGTATTAACGATATGGGACAACGGATGGATATCATTTCAAAAGAAATTGATAAATCATTGCAAAAAAAAGCACATCAACTTGAGCTAAAAGCTTCAGAATATTGCGAATGCTTGAACGCGCTCGATGTTACTGAGTCTCGCCTGCAGGCAATTGTACCAGGCATGGCTGACTTTGATTTAGTACAGATAAAATCGTAATTTAAATATTAACTATAAAAGCGCGAAGTAAATTCGCACCTACAGAGCTGCGCATATTGTAGGTGAGGTTTATACCTCGCTTTTTAAACACCCAAGCCACTTTACATGAGCGCGAAGTAAATTCGCACCTACAGGGTTTTACATATTGTAGGTGAGGTTTTACACCTCGCTTAATTAGCTGTGTAGTGTTTGTATTGTGCATGTTCTTTTACTTGCATAAAGTTGGTTTTTTGTTAACCTACTCGCCTTCCATTTTAGTCTTTTTGAGGTGTTTATGGCGTTTCTATCTCGTTCGATATTGGCGTTGTCCATAGCACTTTCAAGCACCAGTGTATTTGCTCAAAAGCAATGTGATGTAGAACTCAGGCATGGGTTAATCATCACCGACGATGTAATTCGAATTGTTGATAAAGGCCAAACACGTGTGCAAATTAACAACAATAACCAACTGTTTATTCGCGGTTATTGGGTTGATTTAAGTGATGACGAAAGTAAAGTGCTCGAGCAGTTTAGTAATGGTATTCGCCATACAGTCCCTGAACTAGTTAATTTAGCCACCGATGGTGTTAATTTAGGTGATGCGTTTAAGTCCCGAGAAGGTAATATAGAAGATCGTATTAACGATATGGGACAACGGATGGATATCATTTCAAAAGAAATTGATAAATCATTGCAAAAAAAAGCACATCAACTTGAGCTAAAAGCTTCAGAATATTGCGAATGCTTGAACGCGCTCGATGTTACTGAGTCTCGCCTGCAGGCAATTGTACCAGGCATTGCTGACTTTGATTTAGTACAGATAAAATCGTAATTTAAATATTAACTATAAAAGCGCGAAGTAAATTCGCACCTACAGGGTTTTACATATTGTAGGTGAGGTTTTACACCTCGCTTTTTAAACACCCAAGCCACGTTACATGAGCGCGAAGTAAATTCGCACCTACAGGGTTGCACATATTGTAGGTGAGGTTTTATACCTCGCTTTTTAAACACCCAAGCCACGTTACATGAGCGCGAAGTAAATTCGCACCTACAGGGTTGCACATATTGTAGGTGAGGTTTTATACCTCGCTTTTTAAACACCCAAGCCACGTTACATGAGCGCGAAGTAAATTCGCACCTACAGGGTTGCACATATTGTAGGTGAGGTTTTATACCTCGCTTTTTAAACACCCAAGCCACGTTACATGAGCGCGAAGTAAATTCGCACCTACAGGGTTTTACATATTGTAGGTGAGGTTTTACACCTCGCTTTTTAAACACCCAAGCCACGTTACATGAGCGCGAAGTAAATTCGCACCTACAGGGTTGCACATAATGTAGGTGAGGTTTTATACCTTAATCTCATCAGCTGTTAGCAATCTATACTTACCACTTGCTAAGTTTTCATCTAATTTAATACCTGCAATTTTTTCACGGTGCAATTCAACCACTTTGTTATCTACTGCGTAAAGCATACGCTTAACTTGATGATACTTACCTTCACTTATTGATAAACGCAGTCCGTAATTAGCAAGTCGTTCGGTAATCGCTGGGCGGGTTAAATCTTTTTCGTTATGCAGCATGACACCTGTCCGTAATTGCTCAAGCGCTTCGTCGGTTATAGGCTCTTGAGTTTCGACTAAGTAGGTTTTAAATTTATTACTTTTAGGTGACGTGATTTTATGTGACCAATCGCCATCATTGGTAATAATAACTAATCCTGTGGTATCTATATCAAGGCGGCCTGCCACGTGAAAGTCGCTCATATTTGGCTCATCAAGTAAGTCAAAAACGGTTTTGTGTAGCTCGTCACTATTAGCGCAAACATAACCGACTGGTTTATTTAGCATGTAATAGCGCTTACCTAAAAATACCAAAGGAATACCTTGGTGCAGTATTTTATCTTGCTGAGATAGCTGAAAGTTATGTGAGGTAATTATTTCGCCATTAACGCTTACTTC
Source organism: Pseudoalteromonas sp. 1_2015MBL_MicDiv (assembly GCF_002407505.1). Taxonomy (NCBI): domain Bacteria; kingdom Pseudomonadati; phylum Pseudomonadota; class Gammaproteobacteria; order Alteromonadales; family Pseudoalteromonadaceae; genus Pseudoalteromonas; species Pseudoalteromonas sp. 1_2015MBL_MicDiv. The sequence goes on from NZ_CP012737.1 coordinate 621,820, forward strand.
TTTTCGCTTAATACTAGCGCGGGCTTGAGTGCGTGGCATTTCAGCTAAGTGGCTAATAAATTTATCTAAGCGGCAAGGGAATTTCATTTTGGTTCACATTTTTAGTCGGCTACAATGGGCGCGATTATAGCCGATAGTGAAATACCATGACAGTGCACAGCACACAAATATTAAGCCTTTACCAAGCAAAAATAGACACGGGTGAATTGTGTTTTGATGCTGCGCAGCAAAATGCGGTGGAAGCTTTAAATACGTTAGGCGAGCAACTTCAAGTTCACACATTATGGTGGCAAAAAGCGCCCTTAACAAAAGGTGTTTATTTATATGGACCAGTAGGGCGCGGTAAATCTATGCTGATGGATTTATTTTATAAAAACCTACCGATTGAGCAAAAGCAGCGGCTGCATTTTCATCATTTTATAGCACAAGTGCATGCCCAACTTTCGCAGCTACAAGGCCAAAAAAATCCATTAATCTTAATTGCAAAACAGTGGGCTAAAAACATCCGTTTACTGTGTTTTGACGAGTTCTTTGTGAGCGACATCGGCGATGCCATGATTATGGCCAGATTGTTCAATGCGTTGTTTGAACAAGGTGTTGTGCTGGTGGCCACATCGAACGCAAAGCCAGAGCAGCTTTATTACAACGGCCTACAACGAGTGCGATTTTTACCTACTATCGATTTAATTAATAACCATTGCCATATAATTAACGTGGCAGGGGAGGACGATCACCGCTTTAGATATGGTAAAAACAGCCGGCACTATTTTATTAATTTACCTAAACATGATTTTCAAAATGAGTTTTTAGTTTCTTATCCTGCTGCAACATACAGCAATACAATTAGCGTGCATGGCCGTGATTTACCTTATTTATTAAAAGCCGATAATGCCTTAATGATTGATTTTATGGCGCTATGCTCCGGCCCGCGTAGTGCTAACGATTATATGTATTTAGCAACGCAATTTGATGTGTTATATGTATCGAATGTGCCACAAATGGGTGTTAAGGCGACGGGTAAAGTTATAGTTCACGGTATAGAAGATAGTTATCAGCGCGAAAAACAAACACTTGATGAGCACACATTTGACGACGAAGCGCGTCGCTTTATTGCCTTAGTAGATGAATTTTACGATTGCCATAAATTGCTGGTAATAAATGCGCAAACCGACATTGAACATTTGTATAAAGGTAAAAAATTGCGCTTTGAATATGCACGCACACAATCACGCATAGTCGAAATGCAAAATTGGTAACGCTTTGGTTTGATATATAGTAGGCGTAGAGCTTGCTCACGCGAGAAGCATAGCTTCTAATTATTAAGCAATTCTAAAAACTGCGTTTTTACACGCCAGCAAGCTGTGCGTCTACAAGTGAGTTTAACCACAGCGCTAAATTTTATCTGTAGACGTAGAGCTTGCTCACGTGAGAAGCATAGCTTCTAGTTATAAAGCTATTTTAAAAACTGCGTTTTTACACGCCAGCAAGCTGTGCGTCTACAAGTGAGTTTAACCACAGCGTTAAATTTTATTTGTAGACGTAGAGCTTGCTCACGTGAGAAGCGTGAGCTTCTAGTTATAAAGCTATTTTAAAAACTGCGTTTTTACACGCCAGCAAGCTGTGTGGCTACAAGTGAGTTTAACCACAGCGTTAAATTTTATTTGTAGACGTAGAGCTTGCTCACGCGAGAAGCATAGCTTCTAGTTATTAAGCTATTTTATAAAAACTGCGTTTTTACACGCCAGCAAGCTGTGCGTCTACAAGTGAGTTTAACCACAGCGCTAAATTTTATCTGTAGACGTAGAGCTTGCTCACTCGAGAAGCATAGCTTCTAGTTATAAAGCTATTTTAAAAACGGCGTTTTTACACGCCAGCAAGTTGTGCGTCTACAGGGAAACTCAATGGCTGGAAATGTAGACGCCTGGCTTGCTCACGTTAAAGCTATAAACTTACCCTTCTTGGCGCACAATATTTTCAAGTGCACGAATATTGGTAATTAAATCCTGGCGTTGCGGGTTAGCTTGCAATGCTTTTCTAAGATGCTTCAGCGCACTAGAGTAGTCTTTAGAATCAATTGCTATTTGCGATAATCCAAGCCATGCCGATAGTTGGTAATCAGGAAGTGCCTGTGCACGAACATACATAAATTTAGCTTGGGTGAGTTGGCCTTTACTGCGATATATACTTGCTAAACTAAGTAAAGCATCACCTAAATTCGGGTTTATTTTAAGTGCGTTGTTTAAACTTTTAAGTGCGCGCTTAGTATTACCTTGTTGCATAGCAATTTGTGCGCTGTATACAGAAAACTGCGCTTGTTCATCACGGGGTAGCTGCTTAGTTAATCTTTTTGCGCTGCCTATTAGCTCTTTAGCTAAATCCCATTTTTGTTGAGATACAAGCCAAGCTAGCGTTTGCATCGTGGTATTAATAACCTCAACTTGCTGCTGTTTAGTGGCGTGTTTTAAACCTTGCTTTAATAAACTAACAGCGCGTTCAGTGCTGCCTTCACTTAAATGCAGCTGGGCTGCTAAAAGCTGGTTACTGGTATCTTTAGGGTTGAGTTTTAAGGCCACTTCAATGGCGGCAAGTGCTTTTTTATTTTGCTCTAATTGCAGTGCTATTTGTGCACGTTGTAACCACAATTGAGCATTATCAGGTGTTTTATTAAGTAACTCTTTTAATAATGCATTTGCTTGATTTAAATCGCCCGATTCAATTAAGGCAAACAATAGCCCTTGTTGGTACTGAGGCGTTTCAGGGGCAAGCATCAGTGCTTGACGATAAGCGGCTACTGCGCTCCAAGGCTGGCTGTGTTGTACATGAATATAAGCAAGTTGCGCATAACTTTGTGCATCTGCTTGGCCCTGTTCAATACTGTGTACTAGGTGTGTTTGTGCCTTGTTGTAATTTGCTTGTTGCATGTATAAAAGACTCAAGCCTTGGTGTGCTTTTACTAAGTTAGGTGCGGCTTTTAAACATGCTAAATATGCATTTTCGGCGTTATCGAACTCTTTTAAGGTGAGTAAAACCTGAGCACGCAATAAATTGAGTGCGGTGCTATCTTGCGTGAGGTCGCGGTTTTTAAATAGCGCGGCTACTTCGTTATAATTACCTGCTTGTAGTAATGGTTGCACTTGGCGTGCAAAGCCACGTTCAGTCGGTTCAATAAGCATTTCAGTAGGACTAAGTAATTTATTATTTATGGCCAATTGCCATGTTGGATCGCTAGGAGATAAAATTACTTTCAGTGGAGGACTAACTGTGTTTGCATTCACATTACCAACAGCTAATAAAGGCAATGAGCACATTAAAGTTGTTAGTAATGCGTGAGTGAAAGGTTTCAGCGTTTTAATTACATTCATATTTTTCATTTTAATAAGGCTTAAAGCTTAAGGTTTAAATTCAATGGGCCAAATAAAGCGAGCGCGTACGACTTCGCCTTCTTTTTTAGGCGCGCTAAAGCGACTCTGTTTAATTATTTTATCGATTGCAGGTTTAAGCGACGGATATGGATTTTGCACCACTTCAATCAAACTTACATTGCCACCCTCATCAATTAGTACATCGAGCTTTACGGTAAATGTATCAATACCTTGGCGAGTTAAGCTTTTTGGGAGTAATGCTTTTACTGGTGTGAGTAAAGTGGGTAGGCCGTCGAGCTGGTTTAGGCTAAGTGCATCCCAATTTACATTGACCGATTGCCATTGTGGCGTACTTACTTTTACACTTGGCGTATCGGGTCTTACAATTTTTAGTTTACTCTTTATTTTAATTTTAACTGCTTGAATAGAAGCGCCAGCGCCTTCCACCATTAAGCTTTGCGCAGGCTCATTTGCTTGTTGCTGTTGTATTGAAGGCGGAGGTGGTGGCGGTAATGCCACCATAGCTACCTCGCGTACAATAACTTTATCTTGCACTATATGTTCAGCTAGTTGAGCGAGCCATAAAAGTAACAATGCAGCAGTAAGTACTATTAGGCTTAGCGCAAATGCAAACAATGGATGACGAATATTTCGTGATTTTTGGGCCGGCGTAATCGCGTACATATTATTGTTTGGTCGCTAAATTAACTTGTGCAGCACCGGCAAGCTTTGCCTCGTCAATCACTTGAACAAGCAACTCGGTAGGTACTGTTTTATCGGCTTGAATAACCACAGGGCGCTGTTGTTGCTTTAGCATTTGTTCAACGCTGCTGCGCACGCCAGCAACACCAATTTGGCTGCCATCAAAAAATACTTGTTGGGTGTCTGTTATGGCTAAAAATATAACTTGTTGTTCTAGACGGCTGGCCGATACGGCTTGTGGTTTATCAACCTCAACGCCACTCTCGCGTACGAATACCGTAGTCACAATAAAAAATATTAACAATATAAATACCACATCAAGTAGCGGCGACATATCAATATGTTGGCCAGATTCTTGTTCTAAGCGATGTTTTAAACGTGATTGCATGCTTATTACCCTAATTGTTTACTTAGTGCATGTAATTTAGGGTTGCGCTGCGAATATGCTAAATAGGCTTGCATTAACCAAGCAGGAATAGCGCACACCAGACCAAGTTGAGTGGTTAGTAATGCATGGCCAATTGCATCACTCATTAACTCATTATGACCCTGAGCCATAACTTTAAAGGTATCGAGTAAGCCAACAATTGTGCCTAGTAAACCAAGTAGTGGCAAAGCCGCAGTTAAAATAGAGCTTACTTCTTGCCAATAACCTTTGCGTTGTGTTTGATAATGTTTCAGATGTAGTAAGTCATGAAAAATCAATTGATACACAAATAAAGCCAGTAAAATAATGCACCAACAAATAGGGTTACTAATGATTTGATCAAACATTGTTTTTTCCTTCATCTAGCTGACTTAGCTGTAATGCAAAGCCTTCTAATTGGCTGTAATAGGCTTTAGCTTTACGCGATAACAAGGCGTTTAGTACCAGAGCTGGTATAGCAACGACTAAACCAAGTTCTGTGGTTATGAGTGCTTGTGCAATGCCACCTGATACGACCTCAGGATCGCCTGATCCGAACAAGGTCATCATTTTGAATGTTTCGATCATACCGCTTACAGTACCCAGTAAGCCAAGTAGTGGTGCTACTGCTGCAGTAACGGCTATTGCACCAATAAAGTTATCGAGCTTGTGTTTATCGTGGATAAGTTGGTTAAATAACTGATCATCTCGTACTTGGCCTTTTTCGCTTTGCAAGGTTAGGTTAAATAGCTGTTGCTGCATGCCATTAAATTCGCTGCTATTTTTACTTATAAACAATTTCTGTAATTGCAATTGCGAGTGCATTTTTATTTTATTTAAACGCAGTAACTGAGCTGCTTTCAGTAATGCGATAGTTAGTGCAAAGCAGGCAAATAAAATAATAGGAATAGCCCATAAACCGCCTTTTTCTAAATGCTCCAGCGGACTTTCTTGTTGAGACTGACTCGTTACTAAATGCGTTAAACTCGGATCAAAAGTGAGGAGTGTAGATCCTACGCCATTTTGTTTTAAGGTATTATCGAGAGGGTTATCGTCACTCGTAGATTGCACTAGCGCTACCTTTAACGCGTTAGATTTGTCGTCTAAATCGAGTAATCCAGCTAGTTTTGGGGTTTGTGTACTAAACCAAGCAACTGGGCCTACTTGCAGGGTATTCGATTGGCTTAATTCGCCATTACTTAGCACAACCGATTGCTTTTTAAATTGTGGATAAAGTGCCTGTTTTTGGTCATTAATAAGTGATACTACTTGTTTCAACAATTTGTTTTGATCATTAGAAATGTGTTGGTTTTTACTATTTTGGCGTACAAATCGATTTAACAAATTTAGCTGATATTGTTGCTGCTGTTGCCATGTATCTAGGCGTGTTTGCAGCTGATTTAAGCTCAAAGTATCTTCATCAGCAAGGCGGCGGTTAACGGCAGCCTGCTCACGTAATTTACTCAGTGATTGCTGCTTGTTAAATATATTTTTAGCAAGAGCGGCTTGCTCTTTGGCAATGTTATTTTGAGTTTTATTCAACGCGCGTTGAGCTGTTTTAATGTCACTTAAAATACTTTGTTGCGCGTCATCACTGCTTGCTGCAAAAACGATGTTTGCACTAAAGAGTAAAGCTAAAATATTAGCTATTGTAAGGATGCGGGCGAAAATCATTATTTAGCCCCTTTTTGTGTGTTTTTTGCATAACTTAAGATAGGTAGTGTTACCCAGTCAGCAGCGCGCTTTTTTTGTTGAACAGCTATTCCTAATGCAACTTGCTCAGCGTTAATACTCGGATCGAACTCCCACTGCCAGCCTAAATCACTTGGAAAGCCAATGCCTACATAACTTAAATCTTCACTTACAAACCAAGCTTGGGCTGCACCTAAGTAAAGCTGTTTTACCCATACTTCTTGGCCGTCAGGGTGCAGAATTGCCATTTCGTGTATAGAAATCCGTTGCTGAAAATCACGTAATAACCCCAGCATCTTGAGTGCTGTTTGCAATTTATCTGTGGTATTTAGTTGTGAGTTAGTTAAATCACCTGTGTTTTTCCAACTACTTAAAAGTGGCGGAGGTAATTGCACTTGTAATGAAAGTAATTGCTGGGAAATGCGTGTAAGTTGTTCGTTTAATTGTTGTTGATCGTTTTCAAGTTCCGATTGTTTAGTAACAAGCTGTTCGCGTTTTTGAGTAAGCTCGCTGGTGCTTTTTTTTCTACGCTGATTAAGCTCGCTAAGTTGCTGCTGCTCAGCATCTAAAAGCGTTAATGTTTGCTCCATACTGCTTTTTTGTTCAAGCCAATGAGTATTTAATTTATTGTTTTGATTTTCTATTTGCAGCCATTTGTTGATGAGTTGTTCTAATTCGCTAACGGTATCGGCTTGCACTGTCATAGCGCAACAAAGCGCGATAACCATACTGATTGGTTTAATTAAACTTCGCATTGTTCAACAAAGACCCTGAAAGTTACGACGAGTAATTACATGGAGCAATTACTGTTAATTTTTAAGTGCGCATACAATATAACAACGGGTATAACAACGCAACTGATAACAATTGGTATTTACATTTATTTGTGGCGGTGGTAGGATTTTGCCGAAATTCAATATGTACCTAATTAGTTTAAACCTCGGAGTAACCATGAGTAAGCCATCGAATAAAGGGAATACCTACGTAAAACCAATTGCGGCGGTTGTTACAGCCACTCTTTCAACTTGGGCGAGTGCACAGGATGTTCAAGAGTTATCGGTAACGAAAGCGCAAACTAAAACCGAGTCTAGCTATGTTGTAGAAAAATCAACATCGCATAAATATACTCAACCGCTACTCGATACGGCTAAAACAGTTACTGTAATTAACCAAGCGGTAATGAAAGATAGAAACGTAGATAGCTTACAAGATGCATTACGCAATGTATCAGGTATTTCTTTAGCGGCTGGCGAAGGTGGTTCTCCTACTGGCGATAGCATGTCTATTCGTGGTTTTAGTGCCGCAAGTGATATTTTTGTTGATGGTATTCGTGATGTTGCAGGATACACCCGCGATGTTTATAACATTGAAGCCGTTGAAGTAGCTAAAGGCCCTGGTTCTGCAGTCTCTGGTCGTGGTGCAACAGGCGGTAGTGTTAATTTAGAAACTAAAAAGGCGAAATTAGACAACTTTAATGATGTTTCGTTACGTTTAGGCACAGAAAACGATTACCGTGGTCGTCTTGATACTAATATTCAAGTAAACGAAACAAGCGCATTACGTGTTAATTTATTGTCTGATTCAGGTGATGTTGCTGGCCGTGATTATGTTGAAAACGAAAAAAATGCAATTGCTGTTGCTTTGGCTACAGGGCTTGGAACCAACAGTCGATTTGATCTTAATTTTGAATACCAACGACAAGATAATTTACCAGATTACGGTATTGCATGGGTTAGAAGTGATACTCCAGTTGCTGAACTAGTTGGCAATGAATACGCTCCACCACCAGTCGATTTTGATAACTTTTATGGTAACGTTTACCGTGATTATGAAGACATAGAAGCTTACTCAACAACTGCTCGTCACGAGTATGATTTTTCTAAAAATACTACGTTACGTACACAAGTCCGTTTAGGTAAAGTTAAGCGTGAATCGGTAACAACTGCACCACGTTTCTTTTCAGTTACAACCGATACAGATATTACCTTTGCAGATGAAAAAACACGTGATACAGAAAATTCATTGGCTGCATTACAAGTTGATTTAATTGGTAACTACGAGTTTGCTGGTTTTACTCACGATGTTGTAGTGGGTATTGAACTTGCAAACGAAACGTTTACACGCCATAACTTTGTTGCAACTACGGCTGATAATCTAATTGAAGATGGAATCCGTAACGACTTATACAATCCTGATGCAACAATTGCATTTACGGGTGTGTACGGTCGTGACGGTACAAGCATTGAAGCTAAAGCTAAAAACCAAGCTATTTATGCATTTGATACAGTAACCCTTAATAAGCAATGGGAAGTTACAGGCGGAATTCGTTTTGATAGCTTTACTACGGATTACCATTACGATTACGCGAACCCAAGTGCTTTAATTTCTACAAGTGACGACTTATTTAGCTGGAATGCAGCTGTAGTTTATAAACCTACAGAAAACGGCAGTATTTATTTTGGGGCGGGTAATTCGTTTAATCCTTCAGCCGAAGGTATTACGGTATCTACTCGCGGAAATACAGCAGATCTAGATCCAGAAGAAAGTAATAGCTATGAATTAGGTACGAAATGGAACTTAATGGATGGTCGCTTACAAACTAATGCAGCTCTTTTTCGTACTGAAAAAATAAATGCTCGTACCGATGATCCATTTGCAGAAGATACACGAGCTGATTTATTAAATGGCGAACAACGAGTTCAGGGTTTAGAGTTATCAGCTACAGGTTTAATCACCAAAGAGTGGACCATTATTGCATCGTATACTTATCAAGATAGCGAAGTAACTAAAGCATCAGGTGACGATATTATTCAAATAGGTAATGAGTTACCACGTACGCCTAAAAATAGTGCGAGCATATGGACAACATACGAAATATCTGAGCAATTATCATTTGGTGCAGGTATGCAGTATTTAGGTGAGCGTTACAGTAGCTCATCGTCTACTCGCGCTCGTGCTCCAAGCTATACTATTTTTGATTTAATGGTTGCGTATGATGTATCAAAAGATTTGAGCTTGCAGCTTAATGCTGAAAACTTAGGTGATAAAGATTACGTTAACCAGTTAGGTGGCGGACACTTTGTTCCTGGTGAAGGTCGTAAGTTTAGCTTAACGGCAAGTTACTCTTTTTAAACTTTACTTTAAGAGTACATAATCATTAAGGGCAGAAATTTCTGCCCTTTCTTTTTATTATGTGAGAGGGCGCACATGTTAGTTAAAATACCAGAGTTGTTAACTAAAGAAGAAGTTGCTTATTGTCATGAGGTTTTACTAAAAGCACAGTGGGCAGATGGTAGTATTACGGCTGGGCATCAATCAACGAAAGCTAAAAATAACTTACAGTTACCTGAAAATAGTCCTGAATGCCAAGAGCTTGGCGACATTATTATGGCTGCTCTCGCTCGTAGCAATTTGTTTATGTCGGCAGCACTTCCTGCAAAAATATTTCCTCCATTATTTAACTGTTATCAAGGCGGACAATCGTTTGGTGTGCATGTCGATAATGCCATTAGGCAGGTTCCTGGTACGCCTGTAAAAGTACGAACAGATGTATCAATGACGCTTTTTATTAATGAGCCTGAAGATTATGAGGGTGGAGAATTAGTTATTGAAGATACGTATGGATCGCACAGCGTAAAATTACCAGCTGGGAGTATGGTGTTGTACCCATCAACCAGCCTGCACCGTGTAATGCCAGTTACAAGTGGGCGAAGGTTAGCCTCATTTTTTTGGTTGCAAAGCATGGTTAATAGCGACGAAAAACGTGGTTTATTATTTGATTTAGATATGTCGATTCAAAGTTTGCGCAGCAAAGTACAAGATAGCCCTGAGATTATTCAGTTAACGGGGGTTTATCATAATTTGCTTAGGCAGTGGGCACAGACATAACGAAGATGCTTGTTATTAAGTGTTAGATTTAGATATAAGTAATTAAAATCTGCGCTTTTCGCGTGAGCAAGCTCTACGCCTACCGGCAAAGTTTTACAGTGTGGTTTGATTTACGTGTAGACGCGCAGCTTGCTGGCGTGACGAGCTAACTTAGCAATCAGTTGTAGATATTAAAAGCTGCGCTTTTCGCGTGAGCAAGCTCTACGCCTACAGCCAAAGTTTTACAGTGTGGTTTGATTTACGTGTAGACGCACAGCTTGCTGGCGTGACGAGCAACGCTCGTAATTTATTTAAATGATTTATTCATAAAGAGTAGCTTAGCAATCAGTTGTAGATATTAAAAGCTGCGCTTTTCGCGTGAGCAAGCTCTACGCCTACAGGCAAAGTTTTACAGTGTGGTTTGATTTACGTGTAGACGCGCAGCTTGCTGGCGTGACGAGCAACGCTCGTAACCTCATGCTTTGGTGTCTTCTCACTTACCTTTATTCTCTTCTTTTTGTGCAATAACGTTTTAGATAATTTATTTACATAGAGTTTAAAGGGCGCTTTACCTGCTGGTGCAACAGGCAAAGCTTATAAATTACTTTTTACTTAACCTTTATAACCGTTGGGGTTATTTGACTGCCAACGCCATGTATCTTGCATCATTTCATCAATGCCACGCACCGCTTCCCAACCAAGTTCATTAAGTGCTTTTTCTGGTGCTGCATAACAGGCGGCTATATCGCCTGGGCGGCGAGGTGAAACCTGATATGGCACAGCCTGATCGCTGGCTTTAATAAATGCATTAACCATTTGTAGTACAGAATACCCGTTACCAGTACCCAGATTATAAACTAATGCCCCCGTGCTGCTGGCAATTTTATCAAGCGCTTTTAAATGACCAATTGCTAAATCTACAACGTGTATATAGTCGCGCACACCTGTACCGTCAACTGTGTCGTAGTCATCGCCAAATACAGCAAGTTGCTTTAATTTACCCACAGCAACCTGTGCAATAAACGGTAAAAGATTATTTGGGATACCGTTAGGATCTTCACCAATTAGGCCCGATTCATGTGCGCCAACAGGGTTAAAGTAACGCAAAATAGCAAACGCAAAACGCTCGTCTGATTTAGCGATATCTTGCAGCATCATTTCAACCATCAGCTTAGATGTGCCGTAAGGGTTAGTAGTACCGCCTACAGGGAAGTCTTCTTTAATTGGTAAACTAGCCGGATCACCATAAACGGTAGCTGATGAGCTAAATACTAATTTAAATACACCAGCTTCGCGCATTGCATCAACAAGCGTTAACGTACCTTGTACATTATTTTGGTAGTATTCAATTGGTTTAGCCACTGATTCACCAACCGATTTCAAGCCTGCAAAATGTATAACGCTATCAATAGTATGTTTAGCAAACACTGAATCTAAAAAAGCTTTATCGAGAATATCACCTTGGTAAAAGGTAGTATCTTTACCTGTGATTTTTTTAACACGAGCAAGAGATTCTTGCGATGAATTGCTCAAATTATCAATAACAACAACATCATTACCTTGCTGTAAAAGTTCTAAAACAGTGTGCGAGCCAATATAGCCTGCGCCACCGGTTACTAAAATAGTCATGAAAGCTCCGTGGTTACCTTTTATCAATTAAGCTAATTTCATCATAAATTATGATTATTTACATGCATTATCTGTATTTATTATTGCTCTACTAAAGTCTTTTTTAAATTAAATACAGTTAATGTGGTTTAGAGCTTATTGGTCTTTCAGGATTAAAATTTGTTCTATCTAAGGAGTATTGAATCGCGGCGAGAGGTGTGTAACCTAGTCGGTTCGGCAACTGCTCTTGCGTTATCGCCTATGTATGGAGAATAACCATATTAAAATCAGCGTACTACTGAAACTTCTAGCTAGGAAGAAAAGCAGGCTTTAATCGCAACAGGAAGTTTTAAAATCACAAAAAGCACGGTTAGGACTTTTGTTGCATTGTGAAAAGGAACTAAACTAGGTACATTTGGTGCTTACTCAAAGGGAATTTTATGAAAACAAAAATATTACTACTCACTTTATCTATCGCTTCTTGTTCTACTTTTGCTAACGATGTTAGTTTTTCGATTGGGGGTGGCTATCCTTACTTAGTTATTCCAGAAGTGTCTTTATCGGCTAATGAGAATCAACAACGCTGGTATGCAAACTATAAAATAGGCCTTGATGATGGATTTTCAGCAGGTTTTGAACAAGCAGTAAGCGATAATAAAAAGCATGCATTTGGCGCGCTTGTGGGCGCTATTGGCGCAAGAGATACAGACCAAGAATGTGAAAGTTCAACAAATGATATAGCAACTGACTTTGCTAATACGCTAGGCTGCGCAATTGGCAGTATTTTTGATGAGGAAACAACTAACGGCATAGGGCTTACTTACAGCTATAACTTTAATGGATTAAACAATGCCGGTTTTAGACTGGAATTAGATGTAGGCTACGGTAAAACAAGTGACAGCAATGAAAAAAGAGCCGATGGCGGTATTAGCGTAAGTTACGAATTTTAACTACGTAGGATTTGTATTAGTTAGTATTAAAAAAGGCGCTTAAAGCGCCTTTTTTAATGAGCCGCTTTTAATGGCGATTAATTTTAAAGTCGAGTTGTACCTGAGAAATAGCGCTAACGGGTTTGCCATTTTCAAACTTTGGCGCGTAACGCCATTGCTCAAGCGCTGCTTTGGCTGATTTTTCAAATGCGCTGCCCCCTTCAGAGCTAAGTACTTTTGGGTTTTTTACAAAGCCAGCTGCGTCTACCTCAAACTCCATAACAACGCTACCATCGGTACTAAATCTGGCTTTGTTAACTGGGTATTTAGGGTTAACACGATAGAGTGGCGTTTGCTCTTGCGATTCTTTCCATGGCACCATTTTAGCAATTGCTAGACAGTGTTTGGTTGCTTCTTCGCTTTTACCTTGTTTTTCGTACAGGCCAATAAGCTTAGAGTGAGCGCTTAGCTCTGCGCTGTGATCAAAGTTTAAGTTACTATCGAATACATTCACTATACGGTTTAGCCTTTCAATTGCTTGATTGTATTTTTTACGACCTTCTGCGAATGAGGCCATTAAAAAATCGGCTTTTATGCGCTCTAGTGAGTTTTCTGGTAAGTTTTCTTGGTAGTACTCGTCGGCTTCTTCTAGGTAGTTTTTCGCTTCGCGATATTTTTTAGAGCTAAACTTTTTAGCAAGCAGTGATGCCGCTTCTAGTTTCATGTCGGCTACAAATTTAGGCTTATTTTGTGTTTTAGCTATATCTATTACTTGTTCTAAAAAGTTAGCTGCTTTGTAAGCTGATGTTGTGTAGTTAGCTTGGCCGAGCAGTGCATCAATTGTTTCTATTGATTGTTTACCGTGGTTTGCAGCTAAAATAGTATGTGCTTCATTATAGAGTGCAAAACGCTGTTCGTTTAGCTCATCGCCGTAGCCTTTAATTGCTTTAGCGTAATTAATAGCTAAGTTGGCAGTATTGTCGTCGCTTTTACCGTAAACGGCTTTACCTGATGTGTAAGCAAGTTTGGCAGTTTGTTGTACGTTTTCGTCTGCTTTAACTGCTGCTAAATAGCTTTGGTATGCTTGGCTAAATACCGTTTGAGGATCGCTTGCTTGGCTGGCAAGTGCTGTAGTACTTAAAGTTGTTGCGCTTAAAGCAGATAAACTTAAGCCTATAAATAAAGCGAGTTGCTGACGTTTCATAATAATCCCTATCGTTGTTTAAAATACAAAATACCAAACGCGCCCGTAAGTGTCACTGATTAAGGTAAATCAACGTAAATAACATTGGCTGTTATTTGTATTAATTTATTGCTAATAGTCATTGAAAATAACCTATGTCGTCGCCATATATTTGCCATAAAAAGTCTTGTACTACGGTGTATTTATCGGTGTATTTATCCTGTTTTGTGATATTATCACTTTATTGTCGTGTCGTAGTTATTTAAATATTTGGATTTGTCGTGGCGCAAGTAAGAGCAAGAGTCCAGCTTAATGTTGGCAGAAATAGTGATATCCCTGCAGAAATAATCTCATTTACTGATTTAAAAGATGGTAAAGAACATATTGCTATGGTGTTTAACAACGCTGATAAAGAGCAAGATGTACCGCTTATTCGTATGCATTCTGAGTGTTTAACGGGTGATGTGTTTTACTCATCGCGTTGTGATTGTGGCGAGCAGCTAAATGAATGTATTGAAATGATGCACGAGCAAGGCGGTATTTTATTGTATTTACGCCAAGAAGGCCGTGGCATTGGTTTATACAACAAAATTGACGCTTATGTACTGCAATCGCAAGGGATGAACACCTACGAAGCTAATAATCACTTAGGCTTTGCTGATGATTTACGTGACTTTTCGGATGCGGTATTAATGCTTAATGCGCTTAATTTAAGCCACGTTAAATTAATGACCAATAATCCTAAAAAGCTTAACGCATTAAAAGATGCCGGTATTAATGTTGACTCGGTTGTGGGCACGCATGCACACATTAAAGCGGGTGTTGCGGGTAATAAATCGTACCTAGAAACAAAAATTAAGCATGGCGCGCATATGTTAGATATTAAGAAAATTAAAAAACCTTAATCATTTAATTACGTTTCGTCTATTAATCCCCCCTCACGCCAAGTTATACTTGGCGTGTTTCGTTTTAAATTAAGAGCAAGTATGTCTACACAATTACGAATTTTTAAAGCCGATGCAGGGCTAAAGTGGTTAAAAGCCGGATGGCTTATTTTTAAAACCCAGCCAGCAACCTTTATTTTTATGCATTTATTTATTGGCATTGTAGGGCTGCTGTCTTTATTTTTACCTTTACTGCAAGTAGTTGCAGCACTAGCTACGCCATTTTTAACCGCAGGGTTTTACCAAGCGGTGCTTAGTAAGCAGCAGGGCGGAAAAATTATGCTAGCCGATATTCTCAAGCCATTTACGGCTAAGGGAAATCGTTTAGGGTTATTACGTTTAGCACTTTATCAAATGGGTGCGGGTATTTTAATGGCGTTACTTGCTAATGGCTTATTTGCCGATGCAGTGGCTGTTATGAGCCAACCAGGACTTGATCCAAACGTAGCACTTGAACAAATGCTTGAGAGTATTTCGGGCGCGAATGTAATTTTATTTTTTATGGCAATGCTAATTTATTTAACGGCGTTTGCTTACGCTGTACCGCTTGTTTATTTTAGTAAAGAAACACGCATTTTAACGGCGCTGAAAAAGTCGTTAATGGTGTTTTATCATAATATTTTGCCACTTGGCGCTTTTGGTCTTATTTGCGCATTATTTATGGCGCTTTCGATGTTCTTATCGTTCTTACCACTGTTGATTTTAATGCCGATTTGCTACATTAGCTTTTTTGTATCTTATCAAGCCATTTTTATGCCTGTTGTACCACCGAGTGACGACATTAATGTTAAGCCACTTAGTAGTGAAACAAGCGGGCGTTTTGACGCTTAATGGATGATAAATTAAAGCAAAAACTAAAAAACTATGTACTTTGGTTACTAGGGCGCCAAGAATATTCGCGTCGTGAGTTAACGCTCAAATTACAGCAAAAAGAAGCGACAGAAGAGTTTATTGAAACGCTGCTTGATTGGTGCGAAAAGCACAATTTTATTAACGAGCAGCGATACTGTGAAGGCTTTGTAAGAAAACACATATTTAAATGCCACGGGCTTAAGCGAATAAAAAGCGAAGCTATGGGCAAAGGGATTGATCGTTCGCTACTTGAAATGGTAGTTGAAGAGCTTGAAATAGATTGGTTTGAGCTTGCGCAGGATGCGTACAATAAAAAATATTCGAATACACCGCCAAACCTCGATTACAAAGATAAAGCTAAGCGCGTGCGCTACTTAATGTATCGGGGTTTTAGCTACGATGAAATTAATTTTGCAATGCAAGCACAGTAAATACAGGTGAGACTTTCAAATGCAGCACATGACTACCGCACAAATTAGGCAACAGTTTTTAGACTTTTTTGCCAGCAAGCAACATCAAATAGTACCTTCTAGCTCGCTTATACCGGGTAACGATGCCACGTTGTTATTTAACAATGCCGGCATGGTGCAATTTAAAGATGTATTTTTAGGCGCAGAAAGCCGCCCTTATACACGTGCGACAAGCTCGCAGCGCTGTGTACGTGCTGGCGGTAAGCATAACGATTTAGAAAATGTAGGCTACACTGCTCGCCACCATACATTTTTTGAAATGTTAGGTAACTTCAGCTTTGGTGATTACTTTAAGCAAGACGCGATTAAGTTTGCATGGGAGTTTTTAACTGAGGTAGTAAGCCTACCTAAAGAAAAACTTTTAGTAACTATTTATCACGATGATGAAGAAGCGTTTGGTTACTGGGCTAACGAAATTGGCTTACCAGAGGATCGTATTATTCGTATTGCGACCTCAGACAACTTTTGGTCTATGGGCGATACGGGTCCGTGTGGTCCGTGTTCTGAAATATTTTATGATCACGGCGAGCATATTTGGGGCGGTCCTCCGGGCTCTCCTGAGGAAGACGGCGACCGTTTCATCGAAATTTGGAACCTTGTATTTATGCAATACAACCGTCAAAGCGACGGTACAATGTTGCCTCTACCTAAGCAATCTGTTGATACGGGAATGGGCCTTGAGCGTATTTCTGCTATTTTGCAGGGTGTGCATTCAAACTACGAAATCGATTTATTCCAAGGCTTAATTGCTGCAGCTGCAAGTGTTACTAATGCACAAGATATGGACGATAAATCATTACGCGTAGTGGCGGATCATATTCGTTCGTGTGCGTTTTTAATCTCAGACGGTGTTATGCCATCTAACGAAGGCCGTGGTTATGTACTGCGTCGTATTATTCGTCGTGCTGTGCGCCACGGTAACAAGTTAGGTGCACAAGGTTCGTTTTTCTATAAATTAGTTGCTGCGCTAATTGAGCAAATGGGTCAAGCGTACCCAGAGCTTGCTAAGCAACAAGAAATTATTGAAAAAGTATTACGCATTGAAGAAGAACAGTTTGGTAAAACACTTGAGCGTGGCTTAGCTATTTTAGAAGAAAGCTTAAGCGACCTTAAAGGCGATATAATACCGGGCGACTTAGTATTTAAACTTTACGATACGTACGGTTTTCCAGCTGATTTAACGGCCGATGTTGCGCGTGAGCGCCAGATGACAATTGATCATCAAGGCTTTGAAGAATGCATGGCTGTACAACGTAAAACAGCGCAACAAGCGGGTAAGTTTGGCGCTGATTACAATGACCAATTAAAATCAGATAAACACACTGACTTTAAAGGTTACGACAGCACACATTACAGCGCGACCGTTATTGAAATTTTTGCCGGTGGCGAAGCTGTTCAGTTATTAGAAGATGGTCAACAAGGTATTGTAGTACTAGACCGCACACCGTTTTACGCTGAATCAGGCGGTCAAACGGGTGACACGGGTACTATTACAGTTGCTGGTGGCGAATTTAATGTTACTAATACCACTAAGCTTGGTAATGCTTTTGCTCACCACGGTACTGTGCAAGGCCGCATTGGTGTTAACGATAAAGTGGATGCAACTATTGATGATACGCGCCGCGACAGCATTAAGAAAAACCACACAGCTACGCATATTTTACACGAAGCACTACGCCAACTATTAGGTGACCATGTAGGCCAAAAAGGCTCACTTGTTCAGCCAGATCGTTTACGTTTTGACTTTTCGCATTTTGAAGCAGTTACTAAAGATGAGCTACGTGAAATTGAGCGTGTAGTTAATGACGAAATTCGTCGTAACTTTGCACTTAATACTGAGCTTATGGCTATTGATGATGCTAAAGCGAAAGGCGCTATGGCATTATTTGGCGAAAAGTACGATGACGAAGTACGTGTAGTTACTATTGGCGACTACTCTATTGAGCTTTGTGGTGGTACTCACGTTGAGCGCGCTGGCGATATTGGTTTATTCAAAATTGTATCTGAAAGCGGTATTGCCGCAGGTGTTCGCCGAATTGAAGCGGTAACTGGTGCAGAGGCTGTAGCGTACGTTAGCGAGCAAGAGCAACAACTTAGCGATGTTGCAGCTTTAGTTAAAGGCGATAGCGCATCGGTACTTGAAAAAGTAACCGCGTTACTTGAAAAGTCTAAAGGTCTTGAAAAGCAAATTGCGCAACTTAACGATAAGTTAGCAAGTGCAGCGGGTGCGTCTTTACTTGATTCGATTGTTGAAATTAACGGTGTTAAGCTACTTGTAGCAAACGTTGAAGGTACTGAATCTAAAGCACTGCGTGGTATGGTTGATGACCTTAAAAACAAAATTGGCTCAGGTGTTATTGCCCTCGGTGTTGCCAGTGGCGACAAAGTAAGCCTAATTGCCGGTGTAACTAAAGATTTAACAGGCAAAGTAAAAGCCGGTGAATTAGTTAATCACATGGCAGGCCAAGTAGGTGGTAAAGGTGGCGGTCGTCCAGATATGGCACAAGCCGGTGGTAGTGAGCCACAAAACCTTGCTGCTGCACTAGATAGCGTTACAGCTTGGTTAACTGAGCGTACTTAAGCCTAAGTGGCGCTTATTGTTCAAAAATTCGGTGGCACTTCGGTCGGCTCAATAGAGCGAATTGAAGCAGTCGCCGACCTTGTTGTTAAAACCAGACAACAAGGACATCAAGTGGTTGTGGTGCTCTCTGCTATGTCGGGAGAAACCAACCGCTTAATTAATCTCGCCAAACAAATTGATACTCGCCCGGGTAGCCGTGAACTAGATGTACTTATTAGCACCGGAGAGCAGGTTTCTGTATCACTACTTGCTATGGCTATTATAAAACGTGGCCACTCTGCTGTGAGCTTATTAGCCGATCAAGTCAATATTTTAACCGATAACATGTTTGGTAAAGCTCGTATTGCAGAGGTTGCTGCTACGCGTTTGAAGCATGAGCTTGAGCATAATCGTATTGCTATTATTGCTGGGTTTCAGGGGCGTGATGTTGAGGGCAACATTACAACGCTTGGGCGCGGTGGCACCGATACATCGGCTGTGGAAATAGCTGCGGCTATAAAAGCTGACGAATGCCAGATCTATACAGACGTTGACGGCGTATATACTACAGATCCTCGTGTTGAACCTAACGCGCGCAGAATGAGCCAAGTTACCTTTGCCGAAATGCTAGAACTGGCAAGTTTAGGGGCGAAAGTTTTGCATATTCGCTCAGTAGAAGCCGCAGGCAAACATAATGTGCCACTTAGGGTGCTTTCGAGCTTTAATCCCGATGAAGGTACATTAATAAGTTTTGAGGAGAACGATATGCCAAGCAAGGTTGTATCGGGGATTGCGTTTAATCGTGACGAATGTTTAATTAAGGTACAAGGTGTGCCAACGGGTACGCAATATCTTTCAAAAATATTGAAACTTTTTGCCGAAAATGGCATCGAAATAGATATGATTAATCAAGTTAATCATAACTTTGAAAAAATAGACTATGCTTTTACTGTGCACACGAATGATTACCTGCAAGCAATTGAATTGCTCACTGAGCAGCAAGTTCAATTAAGTGTTCAAAATATATGTGGATTAACCACAGTGGCAAAAGTGTCTGCTGTTGGCATGGGTATGAAATCGCATTCTGGTGTCGCGAGTCTATTTTTTGAAGCATTAGCGCAAGAAAACATTAATGTAGTTTTAGTTTCAACATCCGAGATTAAAATTTCAGTTTTAATAGATGAAAAGTACTTAGAGTTGGCTGTTCGTGCATTACACAAAGTATTTTTAACAGAAAATGAATAGATTGGGAGTTTTTACTTACTTTTCAGTCTAATTTTTATTAGTATGTTTAAGCGGAATCTTATAATTTTTATTGGAACATGGGAGCAATAGAATGCTAATACTAACTCGTAGAGTAGGTGAAACCCTAATGATTGGTGACGAAGTAACAGTTACCGTTCTAGGTGTTAAAGGAAATCAAGTTCGAATCGGTGTTAACGCACCAAAAGACGTATCAGTGCATCGTGAAGAAATTTACATGCGTATACAAGCTGAAAAGTCTAACCCTGAGCCGGGCAATGCTTAATCAACATGTAATACCAAACTGCATAAATCCTTGATCAATTTAACGAATTAAATTGCACTATAACGTCGTTAAAAATTTTTTATTTAGAACAACTAGATACAAAAATTTTTGCCTAGTTCTAGCGTAATTTTCTCAACGTTAAATAGACCTCATATATAAGCAGATTGGTATAAAATAGCTGAGTAATTTACTTAGCTAAACAAAAAAGCCACTCATCGAGTGGCTTTTTTGTTTATATAATTAATAATTTCGGGGCTTAAAATTTGTTTTGAAATATATTGCATACCACGTTTATTTTTTAATAATAATCCGCGCTCTGTATCTATAACTTCGTTTATATCTTGCCATACTAATTGATAGTTTTTGTAATGATTAACCGATTTAATGCCTTCTTCATCAAAAGTAAGGGTGACTTCTGAGCCAGATGCTCTGCTGAGCATTTGTCTGGTTACCCACCAAGGACGGCGATAGTAAAAGGCAACGCATTCAAGAATTGCCAGCATGATTAAAAAAGAGCCTAAGTAATGATCATTTAAACCATAAATACCAAACAAACCCAGTGCTGTTAATAGCACGAGTAGAAAATATTTAGGTTGCGCGCGTTTACTATAAGGAAGCGACTCATCGAAGCATTCATAAAAGTAAGGTCTATCAAGTGTATAGGTAGTAGTTAATGCCATATTGTTTTACTTAAAACATATTTTTTCCTATTTTAGCAAGCTAAGCTGCAAATGCGCAGTTTTTATAATAAAGAACCTGAACTCTGGATAATAAATCTATCTCAAGCAGTTATTGTCAGCGCGAACTGCAATAAATTTATTTGCAGTAGGCCAGCTATTAACGCGTAAATTAGCCTTGTTTTCACTGAAAATCTCTTAATCAGAGCTCAGGTTAAATAATATTTTTTCCTTGTTCAGGATCTCTTGATTTATCTGCTTGTTCACGTATTTCGTCAGTATCACTGCTCACATCATCGAGTGTTTTAGTTTTATCGTCTGTTTCGTTAACTATGTTTTTTACTTTTGGTGATTGTTTTTGCTCTGAACCAAAAATAGTTTCGTTAGCAGGGGTAAGTAAAATACGCTCTCTTGCGTCGTCAGGCATGCTGATATTGTGCTTTGTAAATTCGTTTACAAGTTCTCGCATAAGTTGTGAGCCTACTTTTAATGGGCTGTGCTGCTCGCTATTAACCCAAAAGAACAAGGTAAAGTTAATAGTGGATGAGCCAAGGTTTTTTATTAATACTTGCGCTGGTGGGTCGCTTAGTACGGCACTTTGCTGATTGGCAATGTCGAGTGCGAGAGTTTGTGCATTGCGTATATCGTTATCATAGCCAATACCTATTTCTACTTTACCGCGCATTTTGGGATTGGCGGTGAGATTTTTAATGGTGTTTTTGTACACCGTCGCATTTGGTATTTGAATATGATTACCATCGTAATCCACTAGTGTTGTTGCCCGTGCGGTTACTTTTTTAACGATCCCTAAGCGATTATCTACCTCTATTACATCATCAATTTTAAAAGGTCTTTGTATGCTTAGTAATAAACTGGCGATGAAATTTTCTGCTATGTCTCTAAAAGCGAAACCTAATATTAAGCCTATTAATCCTGTTCCACTCATAATAGCGACTGCAAACTCAGTAAGCCCAGCTAAACGTAAAAATAAGTACACGCCTAATAAAATAATTAAGGTGCTAATACTGCGCCTTGCGACCAAGTGAACGAGTTTACTGTCGGTCATATAATCGATGGGTTTTATAAGTAGTCGCGAAAGCGGCCCTGCGATTAAATAGCTTAGTACTAAAAGGACTGTGCCAAGTAATAGAGTGGGTAATATTTGCGCTGTTGCGTGCAGTAATTGCAGACTTTGTTCGTGGAAAAAATGCCATGAAAGCATATCACCTTCAAAACTATGTGTTATGAGAGGGGCATTATTTTGTACTATGTTGTTTGCATGGCTACTGGGCATGGCTGTCATCCGTGTTTAGTTTTTATAATTGTTAGCAGCAAGTTTAGTACCAAATGTTCAATATAACTTGGCAAACATTTTGCTGAGATAACGTAACACAAATTTTGGGATTTAGAATGAAAGAGACTAAACGAGGGCAGCAAGCAGCGCAACCTGTGCATATTCCTGTAGTAGGTTGGTGGGATATTGTTAAGCGTATTTTTAAGCAAATGAACGAGGACAATTTATCGCTTGTTGCTGCAGGAGTTGCGTTTTATGCACTGCTTGCTATTTTTCCGGCTATTGCCGCCGTTGTTTCTATTTATGCTTATTTTTCCTCTCCTACTGATATTAGTGAACATTTGAGTTTGTTTGTTACGTTATTACCTGACAGCTCACGAGAACTCATTTTGTCTCAAGTTTCAAGTCTTGCTCAAAGTTCAAACGCTAGTTTAAGTATCAGTGCATTGGGAACTTTAGTACTTACTATTTGGAGTAGTTCTAAAGGGAGTCAGGCGCTTATTACTGCGTGTAATATTAGTTATCGAGAATACGAAAAACGCTCATTTTTTAAAGCGTTACTAGTGCGCTTTTTATTTTCTATGGGTGCGATTATCGTTGCTATTTTTTCACTTATAATTATTGGTATCTTGCCAATTGTACTTAACTTAGTTGGACTTAAAGAAGGCATAGATTTACTGATCAAGCTTATTTCTTGGCCATTATTGGCTTTAATATTTAATTTTACATTAGTTCTCTTATATCGCTACGCCCCGCACCGAAAGCCAGCTAAATGGCGTTGGATCACAATAGGATCCTCCATTGCTACCGTGCTTTGGATTTTGGCATCTATTGGTTTTTCATTTTATGTGTCGCGTTTTTCGAGCTATAACGAAACCTATGGCTCGTTAGGTGGGGTAGTTATTATGTTAATGTGGCTTTATATAAGTGCCTATATTGTTATTTTAGGCGCTTCGACTAACGCCGCAACGGAACAACAAACGGCGATAGACAGCACAATTGGCCCCGCAAAAAAAAGAGGCAATCGAGGCGCATATGTAGCCGACCACCTCGATGTGAAAAACAAGTGATTTAATTTACTATAACTTAGGGCGATGAGTTAAAGATTGTTAATCTAAACTCAGGTTAATTAATTGCTCTTTAAACTCTTGTGCAGCAGGCCCTAGTCTGTCTGTGTCATTACACATTAAATATAACTTAAGGGCACGGGTTGTCCCTTGCTCTAGATTTAGTACCTTTAATTTTTCCTCTTCAATTAGGTGAGATACTTGTGTACGAGGAAGCCATGCATAACCTAAATTTTGGCTAACCATATCAATAGAGTTTCGTAAATGACTAACCGTCCAGCGCATATCTGCGCCTAGCCAACCTTCATCATGGCTAGTTTGCGTGCCAGAATCACGAACTACAATTTGCCTATACAATTTTAAATCACGAAATGACAAAGTCTCTGTGCGCTGATGCAGCGGATGATTTGGGTGTGCTACAGCGACAAATTCTATATCACAAAGCTGGTTACAACTAATACCGTAAATAGGAATTGAAGAAATAGCTAAATCAACAACGGCATTATTTAATAACTCGTTAGCGCCCGTTAACACGCTTTCTATTAAATCGATTTTTAAAAGCGGATAAAGTTCACTGGTTCTGGCCAGTGCTTGATACAAAATGGGGTGGGGGAATACTTCATCAACTGCAATTTTTAATGTGCTCTCCACACCTTCGCTGAGCGTATTGGCGACAGATTCTATTTTACTCGCTTCTTCAATTAAAAACTCTGCGCGGCGTAAAATAAGTTTCCCGCTGTCTGTTAAAAAGGCTTTGCGACCCTTTACTTCAAGTAATTTAATTTGCAAAGCGACTTCTAGTTTTTGCACTGCGTGATGAACCGTTGACTGGCTTTTATGAACAGCTGCACTTGCACCAGCAAATCCACCATGGTCAACAACAGCCTTAAACATTCTCCACTGCTCTAGTGTTGCTTTCGCCATATTTTATCCTACTACCACTTTTATCTGATTGCATAACTTGACCGCATAGACTCATTATTTATTGCGTAACAGTTAAACTTTTTGTTGGATTATTTAGATAGAATGATTTTTTATTTTTCGAAACGCCATAAAATCATTTCTATTTTTAAGTAGTCGTATCCATTTATTGTAAGTAAGTGATGAGGAGCCTGTACCAAAGCCGTCGAAAGCAAGCTGCATTCTAATTTTACTAATCATTATTAAACAACTTTGCATTAGTACTTCAGGATTAACAATCAATTACTCAGCAATTTAAGTAATTGATAAAGCGGATATTTAAAAAATAAGTAAAAATAACCACGGTAATACAAGGTTTGAAATATGAACAATAAAGCATAGCTTTCTATTTTTTAGAATGTTATGACCAATTTAAAGACATAGTTGTTTTGTTTAATGAATGATTTAATACCTTCATCAACTTCTTTTTTAAAGTGAATTAAAAAATGAAAATATCAAAAGTGCTTACAGCTTATGCAACTCAAGATGGCGATGGCGTAAGTATTAGTCGTATCCCAGGATTTGATGGTAAATATTTAGATCCATTTTTAATGATTGACGAACTTAAGTCAGACGACAAAAAAGATTATATGGGAGGCTTTCCAGAGCATCCCCATCGAGGGATTGAAACGTTTACTTATATTTTAAAAGGTGGCTTTGAACATCGTGACCAAATGGGTAACAAAAAAGCAATTAAAGCAGGTGATGTGCAATGGATGAGTACAGGGCGCGGCGTTATGCACAGTGAGATGCCACTCGCTGATACCGTTGATGGATTGCATGGCTTTCAAATTTGGATCAACATGCCAAGTTTGGATAAGATGCGCGACCCACGTTATCAAGATACTACGCAAAATTCAGCTCCGAGTTTTACAAATACGCACGGTGTGACGTTAAAAGCACTTGCGGGATCGTGGCAGTTCGAAAGTGAAACGCTTACAAGTAGTTTGCAGGGTTTAGCTGCTAATGCTCTACTTGCTGACATTACATTACCCGCCGGTAAAAGCGTTCATTTGGAGCCTCTTAGCCAACAAAAAGTAATGATCTATATTCATAGCGGCTCAATAATAACAAGCGACGATCAAACAATCCCAGCTGGTAAGTTACTTATTTTAGAGCCAGACAGTAATATTAATATTACCTCAGAGCAAGGCGCTGGTGTTTTGGTTTTAGCAGGCGATCCACTTAATCAACCGATTGCTCACATGGGGCCGTTTGTAATGACGACGCAAGCTGAAGTACAGCAAGCAGTGCGTGATTATCAAAACGGCGAGTTCGGCAAAATTTAACCCTATTTTTAGGAGAGTTTCATGGGATTATTAGTTGATGGTCAATGGCAAGATAAGTGGTACGACACCGATTCAAGTAACGGAAAGTTTGAGCGTGAAGCTGCGCAGTTACGTCATTGGATAACTGCTGATGGTAGCGCTGGAATAACGGGCGACGCAGGTTTTAAAGCCCAATCTGATCGGTATCATTTATATGTATCACTTGCGTGCCCTTGGGCGCATCGAACGCTTATATTTAGAGCGTTAAAAGGGTTGGAAAATTTAATTACTGTGTCGGTTGTTAGCCCTGATATGCTTGATAGTGGTTGGGCTTTTGATACGCAAAACCACAGTACTGGTGATGCTTTATTTAATAGTAACTACTTACATCAAGTGTATACAAAAAATAACCCAAAGTACTCCGGGCGGGTAACCGTTCCCGTATTGTGGGATAAAAAGCTAAATAAAATTGTCAGCAATGAGTCTGCCGATATTATACGTATGTTTAATAGTGCATTTAATGAATTAACAGGTAATACCGATGACTTTTATCCTGAAGAATTGCAACCAAAAATTGACGAATTAAACGCGTTGATTTATCCAAATATAAATAATGGTGTTTATCGTACGGGTTTCGCAACAACTCAGGAAGCGTATGAAGAGGCGTTTAACGATTTATTTAAAGCACTCGATACAGTAGAGGGGATTCTGAGCAAGCAGCGTTATTTAGCCACAAACAGACTCACCGAGGCTGATTGGCGATTATTCACTACGCTGATTCGGTTTGATAGTGTGTACGTTGGTCACTTTAAATGTAATTTACGCACAATTGAAAGCTACCCTGCACTGAGCAGATATCTTAGAGATCTATATCAAGTTAGAGGAGTGGCCGAAACAGTTGATTTTTATCATATTAAACGTCATTACTATTTTAGCCATACAATGATCAACCCGACACAAGTTGTGCCAAGTGGTCCAAGTATTGATTACTTATCTGATCACGGTAGAGGTATTTATCTTTAAGCGAGTAGCCTAACAAGCCAGCCATATTTTCTAACCAAGCTGGTTTCGCTTTTCCCTGCTTGTACAGCAGCACCGGCTAAAAAAGCACTTGTTAGTCCTACTTTAGTTGCTGCAAAACGTTTTAACCGATATTGAAACGCCGCATGGTGTTGGCGTTTTAATTCACTGCGCATATCCATTTGCTTACTAAGAGCTTGAACGTTTTTGTTTGGGGCCTTAATTAAATTATCTACTAACATACTAATTCCCATGTAAATTTAATAGCTGCTTTAAACTTTTAAGTGTTTTACTAAAGCCAATTTTATTGCTTAGGTAAACTGTGTTTTTCCAAAGCCATACCAAACAAGCAACTTGCAGTGAAGTAGCTGTTACAATACTCAGCCATACCGACCCAAAGAGATCGTATACACCGTATCCAACAGCACCTAGAAATCCTGCCCACAACAAAACCAAACCACTGGCAAAACAGCCTAAAAATATAGTGATCAATGCAAGCGCTCTAAGCGACAACCGCCATTCAGCTTTAGCAAGCTGATGGGTGATCTCTCCTTGGGTCTGGTAATCATCCTTGAGCTGCTTAGAGTACTCTAAAAGCTTTGCAATATGATCTTGCCAATCGTCCTTTTGGCTTGGCTGCTCAGTAGCTTGGTTTTGCGCGTTACCATCCTTGGTTGCGGTTGTTTGTGGGTTATTCATCACTGATTACTTACGACGAAATAATGATGTAATTAACATACCAGCAGCAAAAGCAATGCCCGCAGTTGCTAATGGATTTTCAGAAGCGAAAGCACGTGTTTTTGCAGTGCATTCGCTCAGCTTTTCGCGTGCAATAAGTTGTTTTTCGCTTAGTGCTTCTGCTGAACTAGAAGCGCCTTTACGAACACTGCTTTCAGCTGTTGCTGCTTTGCTAGAAAGTGCATCTACAGCATCGTGCGCCGCTGATGTGGCTTTCTCTGTAAGTGGTGAGTCAGTATTTTTTAGTTTAACGTCAGGCTTAACATCTGAAGTTGTGTTTGGTTTCGTATTTGTTGCAGTAGCCATAATCAATCCTTAATAAGTTAAAAATTTAAATAGTGATTTAGACGATGCAATGATTAAACCAAATTTAATTTTCATTTTAACTTATTGAATTTTAGTTATTTTTTTTGTTCCTCCTGGTTTTGTCATGGTTGGTAATTAAAAAAAACAGTAACTATTACTACACGGTTAGGTAAATTTTACAAAGAAGGTGAAAATGCTTAAAAAACTGTAAATATTCATTGTTTATTCAGTAAGCAGAACGTGTAGAAATAAGCATATTAAAACTAAGTAAATTTTTTTTCGCTGTTATTCCACTTTTTCCCACGTAATTCAATCGCTTTGCTTGAACCCTTATTTTTTCTAGCTTTGAGACTCGTTAAAGCTGGTCAGCTTACTTGACAAAAAGGCTTGTCAAGCCCTAAACTGGAGGACTGTGGTAAAAAGTGGTTTTTAGTGGATCAAACTGGATCAAAGTAATCGTTAGGTGATTAAAATAATTTAAAGCAGGCTGTTTATGTTTCGTGGCGCAAGTTCACTGAGTTTGGATGATAAAGGACGCTTTGCGGTACCAACCAAGTACCGAGAATCTCTGCTATCTGAAGACCAAGGAACTGTTATTTGTACTGTTGCGCTAAATGAGCCGTGCTTATGGTTATATCCGCTTGCTGAGTGGCAAGAAATAGAAAATCGTTTAGCTAAAATTTCAAATATGAATCCACGAGCTCGACGTATGCAGCGTATGTTGCTAGGGAATGCCACAGAATATCAACTTGATAAAAATGGTCGGATTTTGTTAGCGCCTTCATTGCGTGCACATGCAGATCTAGGCAAAAAAATAATGTTGGTTGGTTTGATGAATAAGTTTGAAATTTGGGATGAGGCGCGTTGGAACGAACAAATGCGCCAAGATACTGAGCTTGAGAGGCTTGGTGATTTTGAACCTCACCCTGATTTAGATAATTTCACTCTCTAACAGCACAATAAAAGGCAAATAATAGCTAATGACAGCGCAATTTGAACACGTATCCGTTTTAATGGACGAAACCATAGATGCCCTTGCAATTAAGCCAGACGGCATATACATGGACGGCACTTTTGGACGTGGCGGTCATTCAGGGCAAATATTAGCACGCCTTGGTAATGAAGGTCGTTTGCAAGCGATTGACCAAGATCCGCAGGCAATACAATCAGCTGAAAAGTTTGCTGATGATCCGCGATTTGCAATTGCACATACTCGCTTTTCAAAACTTTACGAAGTAGCAGAGCAAAACGATCTCATTGGTAAAGTCGACGGGATTTTATTAGATATAGGTGTGTCGTCGCCACAGTTAGATGATGCTGGGCGTGGTTTTAGTTTCATGAAAGACGGCCCACTAGATATGCGTATGGATCCAACAAGTGGTCGCAGTGCAGCCCAATGGTTAGCTGAAGCTGAATTGGATGATATTACCCATGTAATTAAAAAGCTGGGTGAAGAGAAATTTGGTAAGCGTATTGCGCATAAAATACTTGAGATTAGAGAGCACACGCCAATTACTACGACTAAGCAGTTAGCTGATTTAGTCGATGAAGCAGTACCTGTAAAAGATAAGTTTAAACACCCTGCTACTCGTACTTTTCAGGCGATCCGTATTTATATTAATAGCGAACTTGAAGAGATTCAAACGGCATTGCAGTCTGCAATTAAGGTCCTTAAACCCGGTGGTCGTTTGGTTGTTATTTCGTTTCATTCATTAGAAGATCGTATTGTAAAACAGTTTATTAGAAAACAGAGTCGGGGAGAAGTATTACCCAGAGGTCTGCCTTTAACTGACGCACAAATAAATAAAAATCTGACGTTAAAGGCAGTGGGTAAAGCGATTAAGCCAAGTGCCGCTGAAGTTGAGCGTAATCCGCGTTCTCGTAGCTCTGTACTTAGGATTGCTCAGAGGCTGGAATGAATATAAAAGCGAATCATCGTCAACCACCTAATTTATTTTTTGAAATTGTTAAAGGCCTAGGAGCTAATAAGCTTACCTCGGCCTTGTTGGTTGTGATATTCGCGTCAAGTTTAACTGTGGTACAAGTAACACATCTTGCTCGAGGGCAACTTATTGAACAAGATTCGTTACTCCAAGAGCGTGATGAACTTGATTTAGAATGGCGTTATTTATTAGTTGAAGAGGAATTTTATTCACAGCATGCACGTATCGAAGAAATTGCGAAATCACAGCTAAAAATGAAACGACCAACGAGTCAAGATGAACAGGTAATAATACTGCAATGAGAAATCGAGGCAAAAAACCAGTAAATAACTTAATTACATGGCGCTTTATGCTGGTGTGTGGCGTTGTGTTTATGGTGTTTGTAACACTGGTATCTCGTGCTGCTTATTTACAAGTAATTGAACCTGACAAAGCCCGTTCTGAAAGTGATAAACGTACCGTACGTGTCGAAAAACTTCACGTCCAGCGTGGGATGATTTTTGATCGTAATGGCAAAGAGCTCGCGGTGAGTGTACCGGTAGTGAGTGTGTATGCAGATCCTAAAGCACTTCACAAATCACTTGTTTCTAAAGTGATTAAGCAAGCGCGTAAAAATGGCGAGGATCAACAATCACTTGCAGACAATGCGGTCGAACTTGATAAACGTACAGTGCAGTATTACAAAAATGATATGCGCTGGCGTGAACTCGCTGACGTTCTGCGTACCGATCCGAAAAAAATTAATTCACGCCTTCTTAACGATCCTTCTCGTCGCTTTGTTTACTTAAAACGCCAAGTAACTCCTGCCGTTGCAAATTATATTGGCGACTTACGTTTACCTGGCATTCATTTATTAGATGAATCTAAGCGTTATTACCCTGCCGGTGAAGTAACTGCACATATTATTGGTTTCACCAATATAGATGGCAAAGGTATTGAAGGTATTGAAAAGCTGTATGAGAATGCATTAACGGGCGAAGAAGGCCGTCGTACTATACGCAAAGATGCACAAGGACGCGAAGTAGAAGTGCTTGATGAGCGCGAACGCGTAGAACCTGAAAGTATTCAGTTAAGTATTGATCAACGTATTCAAGGCATCGCTTATAAAGCGATTAAATCTGCTGTACTTACTTATAAAGCGACATCGGGTTCAGCGATGGTTGTTGATATAAAAACAGGCGAAGTATTAGCGATGGTTAATAGCCCTTCGTTTAATCCAAACAACTTAAGCGATGCTGCCCCGCATAAGCGCCGTAACCGCGCAATTACCGATTTGTTTGAACCAGGCTCAACTGTTAAGCCCCTAGCCATTTTAGCTGGGCTAGACTACGGCGCAATTAAAGCCGATGACAAAATTGATACTTACCCTGGTTGGATGCGTTTAGGCGGTAGCTTAGTTCAAGATACTCGCAATCATGGTGAGATGACACTGCGCGAAATTTTAAAATACTCTTCAAATATGGGAGTTACGAAAGTAACGCAGTTAGTACCTAAAGATTATTTAGTGGGATTGTTTCAAAAGGTAGGGTTTGGCTCAGATTCAGGCACCGGTATGGTGGGGGAAAGCAGTGGTTTGTTTTACCCTAATCGCCGTTGGTCGGATCATGAAATTGCTGCGCTTTCATTTGGTTACAATATTGCAGTAAGTACAGCCCAAATGGCACGATTTTATGCCATGTTAGGCGCTGGGGGAGTCAACCGTCCATTAACGATTTTAAAACAAGATAATGTACCAGAAGGCGAACGTATTTTTAAACAAAAAGACGTAGAAGCCGTGGTCCATATGATGGAAAGTATATTTGAAGAGGGCGGCACAGCCAGTCGCGTTAAAGTTGATGGCTATCGTGCAGCAGGTAAAACGGGTACATCTAAAAAAGCAGCTGTTGGTGGTTATGGTGACGAATATGTTGGCTATTTTGCAGGTGTCGCACCTGCAAGTAATCCTCGATTAGCCGTTGTTGTTATGATTAATGAACCCGGCGGGGATGTGTACTACGGAGGGGCCACCGCTGGGCCTGCATTTGCTGAAATAATTTCGAATTCATTAAGAATATTAAATGTAGCACCGGACAAGGAAGATGTTGCCTACGTGGAAGGTAAAAAGAACGATGCGTGATTTAAGAGATACTTTAAAATACATCGAAATTGATGCGCCCTCGCAACTGGTAAAACATTTACGCATTGATAGTCGTGAGGTAACACCAGGTGATGTATTTGTTGCTATTAAAGGCCATTCACTTGATGGCGGACAATTTATTGCTAAAGCAATTGAAAATGGCGCAACAGCGATTATTGCTGACAGATTATGCGAATTTGAAACAAGTTTCGAACCACTATATTTAGTTTCAGAGCTTGATAAAAAGCTTCCAGAATTAGCAAGTCGCTTTTATAACCAACCAAGTCAGGCTTTGGATTTAATTGGTGTGACTGGCACAAATGGTAAATCAACCACCACAGCAATGATTGCTCACTTAGCGCAATTTTGTAGTACTGAGTCAGCGATTATTGGCACGCTAGGTTATGGACATCCTAATAACTTAACTCCACTGATGAATACTACGCCTTCAACGGTTGATTTACAGCATATTTTGAGTGATCTAAATTTACAGCATAAAAAGCTAGTCGCCATGGAAGTGTCATCGCATGGGTTAGTGCAACAGCGTGTTGCTAAATGTGAATTTAAAGCAGCTGTGTTTACTAATCTTTCGCGTGATCACTTAGATTATCATGGTGATATGGCAAGTTACGGTGATGCAAAATTAATGCTTTTTCGTGATTTTGAACCGCAAGTTGTGGTGCTTAATCAAGATGATTTTCAAGCGGAGCAATGGCTTGAAAAGTATGATTTTAATAATCTAATTTGTTATGGCCGCAAAAACTTCGCTCCTAAGAATACTCGATACGTCTATTTTTCTGATGTTGAATATTCAAGTGTAGGTATTTCGGCGCAGTTATCGACGAGTTGGGGTGATATATCAATTAAATCGCCTCTGTTTGGCGAATTTAATTTATATAACTTAACGGCAGCGCTCGCTACATTGCTAGGGCTTGGTTATCCGCTTGAGCAATTAATTACAGGTTGTGCGCAGTTACAGCCAGTCGCTGGGCGAATGCAAGCATTTAGTCAAGCAGGCATGCCAACGTGTGTTGTTGATTATGCACATACGCCCGATGCACTTGCACTTGCATTGCAAGCATTGCAACAGCATGTACCAGGTGGTGTGAGTTGTGTATTTGGTTGCGGTGGTGACAGAGATAAAGGTAAGCGAGTATTAATGGCGCAAGCAGCTGAGCAAAATGCTAATAAAGTTATTATTACCAGCGATAACCCGCGATCTGAAAATCCTGATGACATTATTGCTGATGTGGCTGGCGGTTTAGTGAACCCTCAAGACGCACATTTAGAGGCTGATAGAGCAACTGCAATTCGTTTTGCTATAGAAAATGCTACAGCTGATGATGTTATTTTGATTGCAGGTAAAGGCCACGAAGATTATCAAATTATAGGCGATAAGCGCATCGACTTTTGCGATCGCCGTTATGTACAAGAACAACTAAAAAAAGCAGTAAGAGGGATAACACAATGATCCCAATGGATTTTGATTGGTTAGCCAATGTACTAACAACCGATTATCAAGGTGATAATCAACAAGTGCTTAATATAAATACTGATACTCGTACAGTGTGCGATGGCGAAGTGTTTTTAGCACTTAAAGGGCCCAATTTTGATGGCCATAAATTTATAGCAGAAGCTAAACAAAAAGGCGCTATTGGCGTTATTGTTCAGCACAAAGTAGATGTAGATATTCCACAATTTATAGTAAGCGATACACGTATTGCACTAGGTGCGATTGGCACTGCTGTTATGGCGCAAGTGGCGCCTAAAACAATTGCAATTACAGGGAGTGTAGGTAAAACCACCGTAAAAGAAATGTGTGCAGCAATTTTGTCGGTTCACGGTGATGTATTAGCTACTAAAGGTAATTTTAATAACGATATTGGCGTCCCACTTACGTTATTGCGCTTAGAGCCTCAACATCGTTTTGCAGTAATTGAACTAGGTGCAAATCACTTAGGTGAAATTGCCTACACAACTGCAATGACCAAACCAGATGTGGCCGTTGTATGTAATGTTGCAGCCGCTCACTTAGAAGGTTTTGGTAGCTTAATGGGGGTTGCAAAAGCTAAAGGTGAGATTTTTGATGGCCTAAAAGATGACGGCGTTGCCATTGTTAATTGCGATAGTGAATTTAGCCAGTATTGGTTAGATAAACTTGAAGGGCGTAATGTTAAACGTTTTTCTACAACCGAAAAACTCGACATTTGGGCAGAGAATATCACGCTTGATGCCAATGCGCGTGCAAGCTTTACGCTTTGTACTAAAGACAAGCAAGTCCCTGTTACTTTGGCGCTACCTGGCAAGCACAATATTAGTAACGCACTTATTGCGGCTGCACTTACTAGTGAATTTGATGTAACTCTTGAAGAAATAGCCAATGCACTTGCCACTATGGGTGATGTAAAAGGGCGCGTTAATCTAATTGAAGTGTCTGATTTACTCACCGTGGTTGATGATACCTATAATGCCAATGTTAAGTCGGTAAAGGCTGCGATTGACTTGTTAAGTGATATGCAAGGTCACCGCATTTTAGCGCTGGGAGACATGGGGGAGCTAGGTGAAGATGCACGTAAATATCACCAAGAAGTTGGTGAGTATGCACTTGAGCAAGGGATTGATGAGTTATTTACATTAGGTGTATTAAGTAAATGCGCAAGTGATGTGTTTGAACTCCCTAATCGCCACTTCTCGAGCCGTGAACAAATGCAGCAAAAAATTCAAGAAAGTATTAATAAAGTGAATACAAAAACAACAATAGTAGTGAAAGGATCGCGCAGTTCTCGCATGGAATTATTAGTAACCGATTTAGTTAATGGCCAGCAACAAGCCATCAATGGAGTATCATAATGTTAGTTTGGCTGGCAGAGTATTTAACCCAGTATTTTAGTGGTTTTCATGTTTTTTCGTATTTAACGCTACGTGCCATTTTAGGTATTTTAACTGCGCTAATTATGTCTCTTTATTTAGGACCTAAGTTAATTCGTGGTTTGCAACGTATGCAAATAGGTCAAACGGTTCGAGACGATGGTCCGCAATCGCATCTATCTAAGTCGGGTACGCCGACTATGGGTGGCTTACTTATTTTAGCGGCTATTTTTACCAGTACGCTACTATGGGCTGAATTATCGAATAAGTATGTATGGGCAACGCTGTTTGTAATTGGCTCATTAGGTATTGTTGGCTTTGTTGATGACTACCGTAAAGTTATCCGTAAAGACCCAAAAGGTTTAATTGCTAAATGGAAATATTTTTGGCAGTCAGTAATTGCGTTAGTGGTAGCTACTGCTTTGTACTTTACCAGTGCACAAGCATCTGAGACATCTCTTGTTGTTCCATTTTTTAAAGACGTATTACCGCAACTTGGCTTGTTTTATATTGTGCTTACGTATTTTGCGATTGTAGGTACATCAAATGCAGTAAACCTGACTGATGGGCTTGATGGCTTAGCCATCGTACCCACTATTTTAGTCGCCGCAGCATTGGCAATTATTGCTTACTTAACAGGTAATATTAACTTTTCGGCTTACTTACATATTCCGCATTTACCGCTAGCAAGTGAGCTTGTGGTTGTGTGTACTGCCATTGTGGGTGCAGGGCTTGGCTTTTTGTGGTTTAACACTTACCCAGCACAAGTATTTATGGGTGATGTAGGCTCATTAGCACTTGGTGGTGCATTAGGTATTATTGCTGTTTTAGTACGCCAAGAGTTACTGCTTATTATTATGGGCGGCGTATTTGTTATGGAAGCACTCTCGGTCATATTACAAGTGGGATCGTATAAATTACGTGGGCAACGCATTTTTAGAATGGCGCCAATTCATCATCATTACGAATTAAAAGGTTGGCCGGAGCCACGTGTTATCGTACGCTTTTGGATTATTTCTATTGTGCTAGTCCTCGCTGGTCTAGCGACATTAAAGATTCGATAAATGCAGTATTTAAACGAGATAAAAAATAAACAAATAACAGTGCTCGGACTCGGTGTTACCGGTCTGGGCATTGTGCGTTTTTTATTATCTCGTAGCCTTATGCCAAAAGTTGTTGATAGCCGTACAAGCCCTCCAGGGATTGATTGGCTTAAAGAGCATGCACCAAATCTAGATACACACTTTGGTAATTTGGATGACGCAGAGCTTCGTACAAGCGATATAATTATTATAAGTCCAGGGCTCAGCTTAAAAATACCAGCTGTTGCAGATGCAATTAACGCAGGTGTTGAAGTGATTGGCGACGTTGAGTTATTTGCACGTATTAATACAAAACCGGTTGTTGCAGTAACTGGCTCCAACGGTAAATCAACCGTGGTTACGCTCGCTTATGAAGTATTAAAAGAAGCCGGCTATAAAGTTGCTTTGGGTGGGAATATTGGCACTGCGGTGCTGGATTTACTCAATGATGATTTTGATGTGTATGTACTTGAGCTATCTAGTTTTCAACTAGACACCACAAAGAGCTTAAAGCCAATAAGTGCAACGGTATTAAATGTGTCAGAAGATCACCTTGACCGCTACGACAGTTACCAAGCTTATATAGACTCAAAGCTAAGTATTTATGACGGTGCAGAGCTTATTGTAGTTAATACTGACGATAGTCAAACGCATCCAATTGAGCGCAGTACAACCCCCAAAATTAGCTTTGGTGTTCAACAAGGTGATTACCATTTAGCGCAATACAATAACGAAACTCACTTTATGGTTAAAGGCGATGCCTTTTTACCAGTGAGTACGCTTGCTGTAGTGGGGAAACACAATTATTTAAACACACTTGCTGTAATGGCGCTTTTAAGTCCGTTTGAAGTAAGCAAAGAGCAATATGTAAACGCGTTGAGCCAATTTAATGGGTTGGCGCATCGCTGCCAATTTGTAGCTGAATTTAATGGTGTAAAATATTTTAACGATTCAAAGGCGACTAATGTTGGGGCAACTATTGCAGCAATAGATAGCTTAGCTAGTGATGGTGAAAACCTGATTGTTATTGCAGGTGGTGATGCCAAAGGCGCTGATTTAAATGCCCTTAAACCTTATATTCAACGGCATGTTAAAGCATTA
This sequence comes from Pseudoalteromonas sp. 1_2015MBL_MicDiv, assembly GCF_002407505.1. NCBI lineage: Bacteria > Pseudomonadati > Pseudomonadota > Gammaproteobacteria > Alteromonadales > Pseudoalteromonadaceae > Pseudoalteromonas > Pseudoalteromonas sp. 1_2015MBL_MicDiv. The sequence goes on from NZ_CP012737.1 coordinate 658,363, forward strand.
ATTTGTTTCGGCAAAGACGCAAGCGACTTAGCTGCGATTACCAATAAGAGCTATTTAACTAATAATATGGAAGAAGCCGTTACTTTGGCCAAAGTACTCAGTCGTGCTGGTAATATTGTTTTATTGGCCCCTGCGTGTGCCAGTATTGATATGTATAACAACTATATGCAACGCGGTGATGACTTTGTTGTGTGCGTTATGGCGGAGAAAGTATGATTACCTTTGCCGATATAAAAGACGCATTAACACCTAAGCCTTCGGCGCAGTTATACGATGTACCGCTATTGTACTGCGTAATAATGCTAATAGGTGTTGGTTTTATCATGGTAACCAGCGCATCAATGCCGACCGCTGAACGATTATTTGATAACTCGTATCATATTACTATTCGTCACAGTATGTTTTTAGCTATGGCTTTTGTTCTTTTTTGGATAACGGTTTGTGTACCAATGGATTGGTGGAAAAGATCAAACCCTTATTTATTAATACTAGGCATGGTGCTGTTAATAGCCGTATTAATTATTGGTCGTGAAGTGAATGGAGCTAGGCGATGGATCCCTATTGGCCCGGTTGGTTTTCAGGTGGCTGAGGCTGCAAAGCTGTATTTTTTTAGTTATATTGCGGGCTATTTAGTAAGAAAACGCGAAGAGGTACAAGAAAATATTAAAGGCTTTGCAAAGCCTATTGCTGTATTTGCGGTATATGCTCTGCTTATTTTGCTGCAACCTGATTTGGGCACCGTAGTTGTTATGTTTGTAACTACGGTTGGTCTGCTATTTTTAGCCGGTGCTAAGTTATGGCAGTTTTTTGTACTTATTTTAACGGGGGTTGGCCTTGTTGTTTTACTTATAATTGTTGAGCCATATCGTATGGCACGTGTTGTTGGCTTTTTAGATCCCTGGGATGATCCTTTTGGTAAAGGTTATCAGTTGGTGCAATCGCTAATGGCATATAGCCAAGGTGGTTGGTTTGGCCAAGGTCTTGGCAACAGTGTACAAAAGCTACAATATTTACCTGAAGCGCATAACGATTTTATTTTTGCTGTTATAGGTGAAGAACTTGGTTTAATCGGCGTTGTAAGTATTTTAATGGTATTAGCTACCTTGGTATTTAGAGCGCTATTAATTGGTCAGCAAGCATTAAAGTGTGGCAAAGAATATGAAGGCTATTTTTCGTTTGCTATTGGTATTTGGTTTGCGTTTCAAACTATGGTTAATGTAGGTGCGAGTGCGGGGATTTTACCGACAAAAGGATTAACACTGCCGTTTATTTCTTACGGTGGTTCAAGCTTAATGATTATGACGATAGCCACGGGCATTTTATTACGCGTAGATTTTGAGACTAAGATGGCAACAAAACAAGCCACTTCACGCGGAGGTAAGCGATGAGTAAAAAATTAGTCGTTGTAGCTGGTGGAACTGGCGGGCATATTTTCCCTGGTATCGCTGTAGCTGACTATTTAAAACAACAAGGCTGGCAAGTTAGCTGGATAGGAACACCTGATAGAATGGAAGCTGACGTTGTTCCAAAGCATAACATAGACATTGATTTTATTGATGTTAAGGGTGTGCGTGGTAACGGTATAAAACGTCTTGTTAAAGCGCCATTTATGGTGTTTAACGCCATATTGCAAGCACGTAAAGTTTTAAAAAAACAGCGTCCAGATGTCGTACTTGCGATGGGCGGGTATGTAACTGGACCAACAGGTATTGCTGCCAAAAGTTTAGGTATTCCGCTGGTTATTCATGAGCAAAATGCGGTAGCGGGCATGAGTAACAAATTGCTAGCTAAGTGTGCTAATCGTGTATTAGCGGCATTTCCAAGTGCATTTGCGCATGGCCAAGCTGAACTTGTTGGCAATCCGGTACGTCAAAGTGTTATTGATATACCAAAGCGTGATGTATCAAGCCCAATAAATATGTTGGTAGTGGGTGGTTCACTTGGGGCACAAGTACTTAACCAAACATTACCTGAAGCATTTAAAGTATTGAGTAATACCACCGCAATTAGTGTGTGGCATCAAACAGGTAAAGGCCATTTACACAGCGTTAAAGAGGCTTATAAAGCACACGGTTTTGATAGTAATAACTTAAACGTTGCTGAATTTATTGATGATATGGATACGGCTTATGCTTGGGCTGATATTGTCATTTGCCGCGCGGGTGCGTTAACGGTTAGTGAAATTGCTGCGGCTGGAAAAATGGCTATATTTGTTCCGTTTCCTCATGCAGTGGACGACCATCAAACAGCGAATGCACAGTATTTAGTAAAGGCAAATGGGGCTTTGTTAATGCCTCAAGCACAGTTTAATCAACATTCAATTGTTGAGCTTTTAAATCCTTATTTAGCTAAGCCTATATTAATTAAACAAATGGCAGCAAATGCTCAAAAGCAAGCCATTTTAGATGCCACAGTAAGCGTTGCAGCACACTGTGAGCAAGTAACAAATAAGAGAGTGTAAGTGAAAGAAGCATCAGTACAAGAAAAACACACACGACCTGCAATGCGTCGAATTGATACTATCCATTTTATTGGCATTGGTGGTGCCGGTATGGGCGGTATTGCTGAAGTACTCGCTTTTGAAGGCTACCGTATTACAGGTTCTGACATTGTTCATAGCGCTATGACAGATCGCTTAATTAAAGCCGGTGCTGAGGTATTTATTGGTCATCACGAAAATAACGTAAAAGATGCTAACGTAGTCGTTGTTTCAAGTGCTATTGATGAAACAAACCCTGAGATTATTGCAGCAAAAGCAGCAAGAGTTCCGGTTGTGCGCCGCGCAGAAATGCTCGCAGAGCTAATGCGTTTTCGCCATGGTATAGCGATTGCGGGTACGCATGGTAAAACAACGACAACGAGCCTAATTGCGAGTATTTATGGACAGGCGGGGCTTGATCCAACTTTTATTATTGGTGGCTTGTTAAATAGCGCAGGTAGTAACGCAAAAGTAGGAAAAAGTGATTTTTTAATAGCAGAAGCGGATGAAAGCGACGCGTCGTTTTTACACTTGCAGCCAATGGTTTCGGTGATCACAAATATTGAAGAAGATCACATGGATACTTACGGCGGCAGTCTTGAAAAAATGAAAGACACGTATGTAGATTTCATTCATAACTTGCCGTTTTATGGTTTAGCTGTTGTATGTATTGATTCTGAAGTTGCTGCTGAACTTATCCCGCGCTTTGGTCGCCCAGTTATCACGTATGGCGAATCGAAGGATGCTGATTACCGCATGAGCGACTTTAGCCAATCAGCTAATACGTGCACATTTACAGTAACTAACAAACAAGGTGAATGTTTAACTGCCACGTTGAATATGCCAGGTAGACACAACGCACTTAATGCAACCGCTGCGATTGCTGTGGCAAAAGATCAAAACATTGCTAACCATGCAATTTTAGAAGCGCTGCAGAAGTTTGAAGGCATTGGTCGTCGTTTTCAACACTATGGTGAATTTGAAAACGAGCGTGGTAATGTGATGTTAGTTGATGATTATGGGCATCACCCTTCAGAAGTTGCAGCAACAATTGCTGCAGTGCGTGAAGGTTGGCCTGATAAGCGCTTAGTAATGGTATATCAACCACATAGGTTTTCTCGTACACGCGACTTGTACGAAGATTTTGTAAAAGTACTTGCTGATGTAGATCAGTTACTATTACTTGATGTGTATAGCGCAGGTGAAGACCCTATAGTCGGTGCTGATAGTAAAAGCCTCTGTAGAAGTTTACGCCAACGTGGCAAAGAGCCACTTCATGTTGCTTCAAGTTCAGAGCTTGCAGGTGTCCTCGGTGAATGCCTAAAAAATAACGATTTAGTATTAACCCAAGGCGCAGGTAATATAGGCCAATTAGTAAAAACCTTAGCTGCAACGGGTATGTCGATAGAAAAACTTAAGCAAGGTGAAGTATGACCCAGGTAAACACACAATTTGGTAAAGTAGCGGTGCTGTTAGGTGGCAATTCAGCAGAGCGTGAAGTGTCATTAAAATCTGGTCAAGCTGTTTTAAATGCACTGCAAAGTAGTGGCATTGATGCAATTGCATTTGACCCACAAAGTCGTTCTTTGTGGGAATTAAAAGAATTAAATGTAGAGCGCGTTTTTATTGCGTTACATGGTCGTGGTGGTGAAGATGGCACCGTACAAGGTGCGCTTGAATTTATGAACCTGCCTTACACAGGTAGTAATGTATTGGGCTCAGCCCTCGCTATGGATAAAATTCGCTGTAAACACTTGTTTAAATCGGCGGGTCTAAGTACGGCCCCTTATGCTGTTGTCGATGCTAAAAAAGGCTTTGATGCAGTTGCCATTATGGATGAATTTAAAAAGGTAATGGTTAAGCCATCGCACGAAGGCTCAAGCATAGGTATGGCACAAGCAAGCAATGCGCAAGAGTTAGAAGAAGCACTCGCTAATGCATTTAAGTTTGATAGCCAAGTACTTGTCGAACAGTGGATTACAGGACGAGAGTTCACGGTTACTGTATTGGGTGATGAAGTACAGCCTGTAATTGAGATGACCACGCCTAATGGTTTTTACGATTACCAAGCTAAGTATCAATTAAGCACGACGCAATATCATTGCCCTGCAAATTTATCAAAGCACGATACAGAGCACTTACAAGAAATTTCACTTGATGCATTTGACCTTGTAGGTGCAAGTGGCTGGGGACGTGTGGATGCAATGCAAGATGAGCAAGGACACTTTTACCTACTAGAGGTAAATACAGTGCCTGGCATGACTGAAAAATCACTAGTACCAATGGCTGCAAAAGCGAATGGGGCAAGTTTTGAGCAATTAGTTGTTCGCATTTTGGAGCAAACACTTTAATATGCACCCCCTTTTAGAAAAAGCTCAGAAAATCAAACAGCAACTAAATTGGTCGCTAATTTTTGGTGTGAGCTTTTTTCTAATTGTTGTGATTGGCTTAATACAGATCACGGCGGGGGTTTCGCATTGGTTAGTTGAAAACAAAGATGCTCAAATTAAGCATTTAACAGTGCAAGGGCATCCTAAGTACACTGATGAAACGGCAATAATAAAAGCAATAAAAAGAGCCGATTTAAGTAGTTTTTTTGAACTTGATGTAAAACATGTGCAACAACTGGTGCAAGATTTACCTTGGGTTGCGACAGTATCAGTACGTAAACAATGGCCAGATACTTTGCAAGTATATGTTGTTGAGCATGATGCTGTGGCACATTGGAATAGTGATTTATTACTAAATCAAAAAGGTGAAGCTTTTCAGGCTAGTAGCGATAAACTAAATGTAGATTTACCGCAGTTATTCGGGCCAGAAGGCAGTGAACAAGAAGCATGGTTAGCTTTTAAACAGTTTGATGAAATGCTTAAAGTAAATGCGTTAACATTAAATAGTTTAGCGTTGTCTGAGCGCTTTTCATGGCAACTGTGGTTAGATAATGGTGTACGTTTAAATTTAGGGCGTAAAGATAAAGCTAAGCGAGTTCAGCGCTTTATAGATGTTTACCCGAGAATGGAACATCCTGAAAATGCACAGATAGATACAATCGATTTACGGTATGATACCGGCCTTGCAGTAAGCTTTAAGCCAATGCAAGAAGAACAATTACAAAATAAGAGTAAGGCATGACTAAGTCAGCAGAAAGAAACCTCGTGATTGGATTAGATGTTGGTACCTCGAAAGTGGTTGCCACGGTAGGTGAAATCACCGCAGATAACAAACTCAGTATTGTTGGTGTGGGGAGCCAAGTGTCTCGTGGTATGGATAAAGGCGGCGTTAACGATTTAAACTTGGTATCTGAGTCTATTCGCCGAGCTATAGACGAAGCTGAGTTAATGGCTGATTGTCGTATTAGTTCTGTGTACCTTGGTATCTCTGGTAAACATATTCAGTGTCAAAACGAGAGTGGTGTAGTTGCTATTAACAACACTGAAGTGACCGATGAAGATATTGAAAATGTCATTCATATTGCACGCTCTGTGCCTATTTCGGCAGAGCGTAAAATGCTGCATGCATTGCCGCAAGAATACAGTATCGACATGCAAGAGGGCATTAAAAACCCACTTGGTATGAGTGGTGTTCGTATGGAAGCGCGAGCACATATCATTACTTGCTCAAACGACATGGCAAAAAACATTGAAAAATGTGTAGAACGTTGTGGTCTTGAAGTCGATCAGCTTATCTTTACCGCACTAGCATCATGTTATTCTGTATTAACAGATGACGAAAAAGAGCTAGGTGTTGCAGTACTTGATATTGGTGGCGGTACTATGGATATCACCATTTATATTAATGGTGCACTTCGCCATTCTGCCGTTATTCCTGTTGCTGGTAATCAGGTTACAGGTGATATTGCAAAAATATTTCGTACACCTATATCACATGCAGAGTCACTCAAAGTACAATACGCATGTGCTAGCAGCCAAATGGCAAGTAGCGAAGACACAATTGAAGTACCAAGTGTTGGCGGACGACCAGCAAGATTGATGTCACGCCATACATTGTCAGAGGTAGTAGAACCTCGTTTTAGAGAATTATTTGAGCTTGCGATGGATGAGATTCGTCGTTCTGGTTTGGAAGATCAAATTGCTGCAGGCCTCGTTGTTACAGGTGGCACTGCTAAAATGACTGGTGCAATGGAAGTGGCAGAAGACATTTTCCAAATGCCAGTTAGAATAGGAAAACCAATAGGGATAGTTGGTTTGACAGACTATGTAGATGATCCCTCGTACGCAACTGCTGTTGGTTTGTTACAATACGGACGTACAATGCAATCGATGAATGCACAAAAGTCGAAAGCAGAAGGGAACAATAATTTATGGAACCGTGTTACAAAATGGTTTCAAGGCGAGTTTTAATGCTCAAGTCGGAGAGTAAATATGTTTGATATAATGGAACAACACAGCGAAGAAGCTGTCATAAAAGTGATAGGCGTGGGCGGCGGCGGCGGTAACGCTGTTGAGCACATGGTAAAACAACAGATTGAAGGCGTACGCTTTATTGCTGCTAATACGGATGCACAGGCATTACGTAACTCTGCTGCCGATATTACAGTTCAATTAGGCACGCAAATAACCTCAGGGTTAGGTGCGGGCGCAAATCCTGAAGTAGGCCGTAAATCGGCTGAAGAAGACGCCGATACAATTCGTGCCAGCCTTGAAGGCGCCGACATGGTATTCATAGCTGCAGGTATGGGCGGTGGTACAGGTACTGGTGCAGCACCGGTTGTTGCTAAAATTGCTAAAGAGCTCGGTATTTTAACAGTTGCAGTTGTAACACGTCCTTTTGATTTTGAAGGTAAAAAACGTGCAGCAGCCGCCGATCAAGGCATTAATGAATTGTCAGAAATTGTAGATTCGCTTATTACAATTCCGAACAATAAATTACTTAAGGTTTTAGGAAAAGGGACTACTCTTCTAGATGCCTTCGCTAAAGCTAATGACGTATTATTTGGTGCGGTACAGGGTATAGCAGAGCTAATTACACGTTCTGGTTTAATTAACGTGGATTTCGCCGATGTACGTACAGTAATGTCTGCAATGGGTACTGCAATGATGGGAACGGCGTCTGCGTCAGGTCCTGATCGTGCACAGGAGGCTGCAGAAGCGGCTATCTCAAGCCCACTACTAGAAGACGTTGATTTAACAGGTGCTAAAGGCATCTTGGTTAATATTACCGCCGGTATGGACATTGCGATTGAAGAATTTGAAATTGTTGGCAATCACGTTAAAGCACTTGCGTCAGAAAACGCAACGGTTGTTGTTGGTGCGGTAATCGACCCAGAAATGACTGATGAGCTACGTGTAACGGTTGTTGCAACAGGTTTAGGCGGTGATCGTCGTCCACAGTTTGGTATTGTTGATAATGGCTTTAAAAAGGCATCAGGATCTGATGTTGCAAGCACATCAAACCAAGCAAGTAGTATGTACGTACCAAGCTTTGCAAGCCAAGACACAAACACTGAAGAAAATGTTGCTAAAGCACAAACGCAAAGCAAAGAAAAAGCGCCTTCAACGAGTTCAAGTAGTTCGAGCTCTTCAGCGCAAAGCGGTAAAAAAGCGGATAAATCAGAAGGCGGTGATTATTTTGATATTCCAGCTTTTTTACGTAAGCAGGCAGATTAACATTTAATAATACTTTTGTTTGAAATATGTACAAATATTGAAAGGCAAAAGGATTTATGTTAAACTCCGCCGTCTAACTGTAACTGATTTAAAAGTGAGCGAACCTATGATTAAACAGCGTACGATTGCAGAAATAGTCAAAGCCATAGGAATTGGACTTCATAAAGGTGAGAAGGTCACAATAACTCTCCGACCTGCGAGCGCAAATACTGGGATTGTATTTCGTCGTGTCGACCTTGATCCGGTTGTTGATTTTGAAACAACACCTGAAGCCGTTGGTGATACGCAATTGTGTACTTGTTTAATTAACAAAGATGGCGTTCGCTTATCGACTACTGAGCACCTTATTGCAGCCGTTGCTGCAATTGGCATTGATAATCTAATTGTAGAATTAGACAGCTCAGAAGTGCCGATTATGGATGGTAGTGCATTACCATTCATATATCTGTTACAAAAAGGCGGAATTGAAGAGCAAAATGTTGCTAAACGCTTTATTCGTATTAAAGAAAAAGTACGTATTGAAGAAGGTGATAAATGGGCTGAAGTTGAACCTTATGATGGTTTTCATATCGACTTTGAGATTGCGTTTAACCACCCTGCTATCAACGAAAGTCGCCAACGTATAGGGTTAGATATAACAACGCAAAGTTTTATTGAAGAAATTAGCCGTGCGCGTACTTTTGGATTTATGAAAGATATTGAATACATGCATGCAAACAACCTAGCACTAGGTGGTAGTATGGATAGTGCTGTGGTACTTGATGAATTCAAAGTTTTAAATCCTAATGGTTTACGTTATAGCGACGAGTTTGTTAAGCACAAGATATTAGACTGTGTTGGTGACATGTTTATGACAGGTCATAACCTTTTAGGTAAAGTAACCGCATTTAAATCGGGTCATGATTTAAATAATAAATTACTTCGTAAAATTATGGCTACAGAGTCAGCATGGGAATGGGCAACATTTGAAACGCCCGTGACGATGCCTGCACCCGGTCTTGAGTTAGCTCCAGCCTAAAAGCAATAAAAGTACAGTTCGCAAACAGTTATAAAAAATGACGCTAATTAGCGTCATTTTTTTGCGTAAAATTTACTTTATTGCAATTCTAAAATAGCTTGTAACTGATTTAAATGAGTTACGGTATAGGTTGGTTTTATTCCGTCGGGTAATTGCTCACCAGGGTGTTGTAACCAGCAAGTATCAATACCTGCATTGTTTCCGCCAAGTATGTCACTTGCTGCGGTGTCACCGACCATAAGTATCTCGCTTTTATTTGGGTTACCGATTAGCTCAAATGTGTGTTCAAAAATCGCTTTATTCGGTTTTGCTATGCCAACAAGCTCAGATATAACCAACCATTCAAACATATCTTTTAAACCAGTGTGTTCTAAACGTACTGTTTGTAGGCGGGCAAATCCGTTAGTAATAATACCTAATCGAGCATTTGGCTTAAGCTTATTTAAAAGTTCTATAGCGCCAGGTAATGGCTCGCAAATTTGCGCCATAGCATCTAAAAAAGCATCGTTCAGCTCTTTTGCTGGCACATTTAGCTTTGCAGCCCATTCATTAAAGCGAGTTACTTGTAAGTAATCAGCAGTTATAGAACCGTTTTGATAATCAACCCACAGCTGCTTATTGGTTTTTTGATAATGAATATAATCGTCTTTGCTAAAATCTACGTTGTAAGCTTTAAACATGCGAGTCATGCCCGCTAAAATATCAAACCTAAATAAGGTTTCGTCTGCGTCAAACAATACATAGCTGTATTTCATTAAACTTCCTAAATTAATTTGTTTGGCTGTATAGCTCAGAGTGTAAAAATGGCGCCATAGCTAAAGTGAGTGCTTGTGTATATGTACTTTCACGCGTGGCATGATTGTTTGTAAGTAGTCCAATAGCGCCCCCTTTTTGCTTAATATTGGTGGTATTGAATGCCTTGTCCATTACATCGCCAAGCTCTTCACCTTTAAGTAATGCATTATAAAGTACTTGAGGCAAGGGTAGGTTACTGCTGCGCCCTACAACTTGATTTAAGGCATTATCAATAATTACATAGGCAAAGGTTGCTGGACCATAGCTAAACTGCTCTGCACCGCCTTCCATTGCCACGTAATAGTGAGCTTGGTGATGTTCTTTGCAGTAATCAACGCGGTTTTGCGCGCCAATGCGTGTTTCGTCTTCGCCAATAGGTTGATCGGGCACATTGGATGGTGCATCAACACCTTGGCAATCAATTTCATGATCAGGGAAATACATTGCAAAAATATATTTAGCCGCGTTAATTTTTACAGGGTTTTTAGAACCCACAATAATTTTTAATGAGTACAACACAATGTCCCTTATTGTTACTAAAAATCAACAGTGTACGTGAGAGAGCTCAACCTTAGAAGAGGAGTTAAATAGGTATATCCAGAGGTGCTAAGTTTTCCAGTGCACGCTTTTTCAAAATAATATCTTTAATTAGTGGAGTAAGCACCAGCTCCATTGCTAAGCCCATTTTGCCACCAGGTACTACAAGCGTATTTATACGAGACATAAAACTGCCTTCGATCATGCGTAAATAATAAGGAAAATCAACATCATCAATACCTCTAAAGCGAATAACTACAAAGCTTTCATCAAGCGATGGAATATCTTTAGCGCTAAATGGATTTGAAGTATCAACGGTCGGCACTCGTTGGAAATTTATATGAGTTCGAGAAAACTGTGGCGTGATGTGATTAATGTAATCATCCATACTACGGACAATTGAGTCCATAACAGCCTCACGTGAATGACCTCTCTCAGAGGTATCGCGTATCAGTTTTTGAATCCACTCAAGGTTAATAATAGGCACCATGCCTATTAATAAATCAACATGCTTAGCAACGTCTACATCTTGATCGACTACACCACCGTGTAAACCTTCATAAAATAAAATATCAGTATTATGCTCAAGCTCTTGCCAAGGAGTAAAGGTGCCCGGTAACTGATTGTACGGAACTGCTTCATCAAATGTATGTAAATAGCGGCGTAATTTACCTTGCCCAGTTTCACCATAATGATTAAATAAAGTTTCGAGGGCACCAAAATCATTGGCTTCTCGGCCAAAGTAACTTATGTGCTTACCTTCTTGCTGTGCTTCGCGTACTTTTTTATCCATTTCAGGGCGAGTGTAACGATGAAAGCTATCCCCTTCGATAAAAGCCGCTTCAATATTAAGGCTACGAAAAATATGTTTAATTGCATTGGTTGTGGTGGTTGTGCCTGCACCAGACGAACCCGTAATCGCAATAATAGGATTTTTAGCTGACATGTTAATTCTCTTTTTTAGGAGCCGATTTTATAACCAGACTAAACTTAACATTATTTTAAGTCGTTTGGGTATCTTAAGAGTTGACTGACTTAGCTCAAGTGACGCCATCAGCAAATAACGTTATCATGAGGTGCTTAAAATTAAAACGAGAGAAAGCATGAAACTTATTAAACCATTACTTGGATTATTTTCTATAGCAGCGCTTAGCCCAATTGTGGTGCAGGCTAGCATGCCAAAAAGCCAAGTATTACTTGCTGATTTAAATACGCCTTATGGCTTACAAGTTAGTATTGTGAGTGATAAAAACAGTTATAACAACCAGCCACATTTAACAAATACAGGTTTATACTTTACTCATGAAGTAATTACTGATGAGCAAAGCCAAACCGATATTGCTTATTATGACTTAACATCAAAACAAATCAGCAATATAACTAATTCTCCAGTAAGCGAATATTCACCAACGGTTATGCCAAGTGGTGATGCGATATCAGCGATTGTTGTAGAAGCTGACGGTAAGCAAAAATTGTGGCAATACCTACTCAAAAATGAAGATGCGCCAAGTCGTATTTTTGATTGGATTGAACCTGTTGGGTACCATGCATGGGGTGTTCAAAATGATTTAGTGATGTTCATTTTAGGAAAGCCTCATACTCTTCAATATACTTCAGTTGCACAAGCGAAGGGGGAAATAGCAGCCAGTAATATTGGGCGAACGCTTATTTATAACAACTCAATGGCTGCATTTTTATTTAGTTACACTAAAAACGAGCAACACATTTTAGCGAGTTTCAATCCACAAGATAAACAAGTTGAAGACCTATTAAGGTTACCGGCTCAAGTTCAAGATTTTATTTTAAAAGATAATACGACCATTGCTTATGCTATTAAAAACCGCGTTTATCAGCGTAAACTTGATGGAAGTGATGAAGTATCGCAATGGCTTAATTTAAGCACCTACTGCGGAAAAAATATCACAAGAATGAGTTACAACAATGAAAAACTCGCTTTTGTATGTGATATAACAAAGTAAAATAGACAAATAAATTCAGATTTTATTGTGTGTATGCGTTAATCTAATACGCAAATTAACTAATAGGGATTACACGTGGCTTATAGTGCAGACGAGCTGACAGAACAGCTTATTAAATTACAGTGCAGAAGTAATTTTAAGATTAAAAATATTGCAGAGTACATGTTAGTAAACTCTAAAGAAGCATTTTATACCCACAGCGAAAGCGGCAAGGGTAAAATAGTAATTCGGCCCGCATTTGAAGTATTTAGCGATGACTTTAATGATATTGATGGCGTAACACGTGCGCAAGGGTATTTTCATAGCAGTGAGATGACACGCTTTCCTACGCGCATTTTTAAAAGCGCTCAACCTATTCATTATGGTGTTGCGTTTAAAATAAACTCTGAGCAAGCAGCCAAAGATTTTATAGCTAAACTTACGATGATTATTGGTAATTAATAAAGCAAAAATATAAACGTAAACATAAACGTAAAAAGCCGCTGAATTTATATTCAGCGGCTTTTGTATTTTTATAGCTCAATAAACCTAATAATTACTTACTTTTTAAGAAGCTATTAACCGATTCAAGTTCACGTGTTTTAAGCGCGATACAATCGTTTGTGCTTTCTTCAAGCTTACTTAATGTGCGCGCGTAGCCTGCTACATCAGCTACTTTTTCGTTAAAGAAGGTTTTTGTTGTCGCTAAGCTTTCTGCATCACAGCTTGCAGTTGTAAAGTACGGCAAGTTAGGAATAAAGAAAGGCGGTAAGCTTGCTGTTACTTTATCGTAGTTACTGTAAACCCAATCAATAAATAACGCTTGGCGCTCATCTGTATAACTTTGACCTGACAAAATAGTACGCATGTCAGATGCCGTTACTTCATCCGTTAAGCTATAAGCTAATACTGCTTTTTGTAACTCAGGTTTACCAAAAAAGCCCATAGCTGCAAGCATGTTTGTGCGTACTTGCGGATCTTTAGTCGTTTTGAACGTTGTCATGAATTGATCAAGCAGCGCTTTGTCACCATGAAAAGCAGCAAGAGTTAAGTACGTACCCGCTAAGTATGGGTCTACTTTTTGTGGATCATTTAAATAAACTTGCGTTTGTTCTTTGGCTTTATTGATGACGTTTTGATCTTCACCATCAAAACCTAAGCGTGATACAACGGCTGCACGAAGTTGTGCAATAGCACCATCTTCACCCGCTTTTGCTTCTAAACCATATTTTTTAGCAGCAGGCGTTACTGCACCGCGAATAAATTCAGGCCATAAGTCTTTATTGCTATCGTCTTTAAAAGTGCGCTGTTGCGATACTAAGTAACCTAGTGCGGTATTTGCTACGCGAGGGTGGCTATCGCTTACGAACACTTCAAGTGTTTGCATTAACTTAGCTGCAGATATAACACCAGCATCAAGTAGCGCATCAGTAGCCGATAGTAACGCTAAGCGTTCACGGTCACTCAGTACGCTTGGCGCCTTTTTAACAAGTGCGCTAAATTGTGCATCATCCATTACCCAGCGGTAGTAGCCTAGTGCACCTTGGTCAGGATAAATCCACTCTGGTTCAAAGTCTAAATCTAGTGTTTGGCTTTGTTTATTAAGTAATACGTTTGCAGTTTTTACTTTATCGCCAGCACCATATTTAATTGCAACCGGTACATTCCATAGCTGCTCTGGCGCATCAACGCCTGCGTTTACAAAGCGGCTTTGTGAAATAGTTACTTTGCTACCTTGTTGAGTTACTTTAACTAGTGGGAAAGAAGATTGCTCAATAAACGACTTTAAAACACTCGCTACGTCTTTATTTGATGCTTTACCAAGTGCTTGCCATAAGTCGGCCGCTTCTGCATTTTTATATGAAAACTCTTTTAAGTAGCTTTGAATACCTTTTTGAAATGCGTCTTCGCCAATCCAGTTTTCAACCATTGCAAGTACTGAGCTGCCTTTACTGTAAGCAAGACCTAAACCGTCCATAATGTCGGCTTCAGTTTTAATTGGCTTACGAATAGGCTTAGTGCTTAGGCGTGCATCAAGTGCCATTACGTTGTTTTGTGGCAGGTCTAAGTGCGATTCAAACTCAGGGTTAAGCTGCTTAGTAATTTTTGCAGCCATCCAGCTAGCAAACGCTTCGTTTAACCATAAGTCGTTCCACCACTTCATGGTTACTAAGTTACCGTACCATTGGTGAGCAAGTTCGTGAGCTATAATTGATACATTACGCTGTTTTTTACTGCGTGTTGCTGCAGCTAAATCAACTAATAAAATATCTTCTCGGTAGGTTACTAAGCCGGAGTTTTCCATTGCGCCAAATGGAAACTCTGGTACCGCTACTGAGTCTAATTTTTTGTAAACGTAAGGAATACCAAAATACGCTTCAAGTGCGCCCAGTACTTTTGGCATGTTTTCTTTTGCGTATTGGGCTAAGTGAATCTTACCTTGTGGGGTAATTACACGACCAGGAATTGGCATACCTTTTATTTCTAATTCTTCAAACGGGCCAACAGTCATAGCGACTAAGTATGAAGGAATTGGCGGCGTTTTATCAAAGTAGTGTGTGGTCATATCGCCATTAACGATTGCTTTAAGCTCAGGCGTATTTGAATATACTTTTTGTGATGTAGGCGCAGTAATCGTTAACTGAAATGGAATTTTATAGCTAGGTTCGTCAAAAACAGGAAACGCACGACGCGCGTCGCTCATTTCAAACTGAGTAAATAAATAAGGCGTACCTTGGTCTAGCGTTTTGTACAAGCCTACGCTTTGGCGATTATATGGCGCTGAAAAATCAACTTTAAGCGTGTATTTACCTGGTTGAATTTGCTCATCACAACTAAATTTAACTTTGCCTGTTTTAAGCATTTCGTTGTTTAAATCACAGTTTTCGTCGCCAAGCAGTTGCGCCATTTTAACAGCGTAAGCAACGCCATTTAGCTCAATGTATTTTGTTGGTTTTAGTACTTCTAGGGAAATCTCTGTCATCCCTGTGAATGTATCTTGGCTTGGGTCGAGTATTAGCGATACTTTTTGCGAGCTTGGTTTTGCGAGTTTTTCGATAACAAATTCGTTAGCGTTTGCAGCATTCATTGCCAGCGCAACGCTCACAGTTAAGAGGCTTTTGAGAAACATAATGATCCCTAGATTGTTGTTGTTAGAAATTACCCTAAATAGGCTTTTTTATGCGTATATAATTAGGGATGTGGATATCCTAACAGCTTTTTTAAATAGAGTAATTGATTATAACAGTGACTTTAAGGGGAAATAGTAACAAAGTTTGTCAGTGACTTTCACGTGTTATAAAACGTTGCCAGTGCAGGTGTGAGTTAATAGTACGTATTTTTTGGATCACGTTATTTAATAAAAGCACGTCGTTAAATTCATCACATGAATATTCGTTAAAGCCCATTAAATAATTAAAGGCGTCTTTCGAGTTAGCCTGCAGAGCATGTATACGAACTTGTTGCTCAAAGTTGAGGCGTAAGCTGCTTATTGCTGTTTTCATGCCGAGTTGATCAACATTTGGTATATCACACTTTTGTAAATAGCCGGCTCGCTCACCTTCACCTGAAAACCAAATACGCACTTTTTCACTGTACCTGCCAGTTTTTGCGGGCAAGTCGAACATCAATCGGTGTTGATTTTGCGATTTAATAAACGCTATATATTCATTAAGACCATAATTTATAAGCGCTTTGTGTACAGGGACTAAGCGGGGCTTTATTTTTCCGTGAGTATGAAAACTAAAACATAAAATATTTTGTTTAAAGATTAGATCATCAAGTGTTAAGTAACCAATTTCGTCACTGTAAGCACCACTATAATATGAAATTAAGGGCAGCCAAAAGTGCCAATGTTTTGGTTGCTCGCGGATAACTTTAACATCACCGTATATATATCCATTATAAAGTGTATGCAGCTCCATAGCTGAAAAAGGGCGACGGCCAAGATGGGTTTTCAACGCAATACCTTGAAAATAATGACGTGTTATATTTTATACTCAAACCACAGTAAGATGCGAGTGTCGTTGAGGTTAAAATCAATTAAACCCAACGAGCAGCGGGACTCGTTGGGTTTCAGTAACTTTATAATAAGCTACGCTATCTGTTTATTCGCTTAATGCGCGAGCTAGACCAACAGGTTCAATTTCCACACATACTTGGTCATCATTCCAATTAATACCAACTAGTGCGTTATCTTCGCTTAAATCTTCAACCCAAGCATCTAAAAACTCGTCAAGATTAATTTCTACAGGGCTGTAGTCTTTCCATTCTTCTTTACATTGTGCCTTAGCAGCTTCTTCGCTTTCCCAAAGTAGTAATACGTCAGTTTCGTCAAATTGATTTGAATCACATACTACAAAGCCATTATCTTCTGCACCTAGCGCCCAAATTACTTCGCTAACACGTACTTTTTCTACAAAGTTAACTAGTTGTGATTCAATTTCGATATCGCTCATGTGTTTACCTTTTTAATTAGTGACTAGGATTAGTATCTATAGCTGCTTGGCGTTGGTTATATTACTTATGAAAAGCAATAAATTACGAATGTTGGCAAAAATGAGTCAACAAACGAAAGCAAATCCAATCAAGCGGGCAGTATAAACTGATGTTGAAGCATTCACAGCCTTTAAATTCATCATCAGTTAAATGGGCAGTTAAATAGTTTAATGTTTCAACAATATGTTCATTTTATGAAATTAAAGCGTAAGTAACCTGAATTCTGGATAATAAACCTACCCTAGTCAGTTATTTTTAACGCTAACTGCGTTGAACTTACTTGTAATTGGCCGGCTATTGACGGGTAAACTTGCCTTGTTTTCACTGAAAACCTCTGGCTATGGCCTGTTTATCTTTCGAGGTTAAATATGTGCTGCCCGTAGGGTTCTGTCTAGGGCTATTTACTCTTTGTTGCTCGGTTTTTACTTAGCCCACTAGGTTATAAACCTTACGCCGCGATTAAATAGCTCCTAGAGAACAATAAATTTAAATACCATTATTGTTCAATATATTAGTAAAAATTCTTGCTTAGTTCTAGCGCAGTTTTTTTATCGTTAATTAGACACCATATATAATACCAATTCGCTTAATTGAATAATCTATTTTGAAGCAAGAAAATCGTGTCGATAACAAGGAAAAATTTCGTTATTTGTTCTATATCAGAAGTTTTTAACGTAGCTAGCGTCAGATTTAATATCTCAGATTGATTAAGTATTATTGCGGATTGGTATAAGAAAGTTGGTACTAATTGCTCATTTAAAAAGCCGCAAAAGCGGCTTTTAGAAGTTTTACTTACAATACAAAAATTTATTCTGAACGGCTAGTAACTTCAAGTAAATGATAACCAAATTGTGTTTGTACTGGGCCTTGTACTTGGTTAATAGGCGCAGAAAATACCACTTTATCAAATTCTGGTACCATCATGCCCGGTCCAAACTCGCCAAGGGCGCCGCCATCTTGACCTGAAGGACAGTTAGAGTGGTTTTTTGCTAATTCAGCAAAATCTTCACCTTGTTCAATTTTTGTTTTTAAGTCTAAGCATTGTGCTTCGCTATCTACTAATATGTGTCGTGCGCTTGCCACTGTCATAAAATCTCCCGCTTATTATGTGGTGTTTTTTTAACCTAATGAAATGTCATTCTAGTTAGTTTCAACTAATTGTACCAGTATAAACTTAATTATTAGAAAGTGTATTTTCAATTGCCGTAATCATCTTTTCTGAGTCAGGTGACACTTTGCTGTTAAATCGTAAAATTGTTTTGCGATCTGCAGATACTAGGTATTTATAAAAATTCCAATTAGGGGAACTAGTTTGCTCATTTAGGTGTTTAAAAATAGGATTGGCATCACTGCCTCGTACTTCACTGGTAGCAAACATAGGAAAAGTAACCCCATAATTAATAAAGCAGACTTTAGCTGTCGCTTTTTCATCATTTTCTTCTTGAAAGAAATCGTCAGAAGGAAACCCTAAGACAACTAACCCCTGACTTTTATATTGTTTATAAAGTGCTTCTAAGCCTTTAAATTGAGGTGTGAAACCGCAGTTACTGGCTGTATTAACGATCAATAAAGGCTTATTTTTAAACTGACATAAGTTGATTGACTCTTCAGAACGTAACTTACGTACCCGAATTCATTTTGCAAGTGCACCACTGACCATAACCCACCAATAAATATGACATTCTGAAGTATTTGCTAATGTAGTAAGTGCGACCAAACTCATTATCGAGGGAATTCAGAATGTCTTATGAACATCTTAACAGTTTCGAACGAAAAGCTATCTACTATCGATTCAACAGTGGCGAAAGCTGCCGATCCATTGGTAAACTATTAAATCGACACCATACAACTATCATGCGTGAAGTTAAGCGAAATAAGCCACCCTACTATGATTATTTCGATGAGGCAGCGCACGAAAAAGCGATGGAAAGAAGGAAGGTCTCCAGGCATGCAAGAAAAAGAAACAATAAGGCACTGTACGAGCTTGTGTTGAGTAAGATAGCAATGGGATGGTCTCCAGATGCTATAGCAGGTCGGCTTAAGAAGGATAACCCGTCAGATGAATTAATGCATGTCAGCCATGAAACAATCTATCAATGGGTGATTAAGGATTTTAAAGCAGGTGGAGAGCTATACAAAGACTTAGCTAAGAGGCATAAAAAAAGACGTAAACAACGTAAATATGGCGATTTACGTGGGCAAATTAAGAATAGAGTAAGTATTAGCGAACGACCAAAAATAGTCGAAGACAGAAGCCGAATAGGTGACTGGGAAGGTGATTTAATTGAAGGCAAAAAGGGCTCTGGTTTTTTTGTAACCCATGTTGACCGTAGCTCTCGATATTTAATCGCGCAAAAAATAGAGACTAAGCAAGCTGAGTCATTCAATACGGCTACAGTAGAGATGTTTAAAGAGATTCCAGAGCATAAACAGTTAACTCTGACCTTGGATAATGGAAAAGAATTTTCGAAATTTAAAGCTTTGGAAGAAGAACTAGATTTTATTATTTACTTTGCTGATCCTTATTGTTCGTGGCAACGAGGAACAAATGAACATACAAACGGTCTGATCAGGCGTTATTTCCCAAAGAAAACTGATTTTTCAACTATAACTAATGAACAACTCCAAGAGGTTGTAATGAAAATTAATACTCGCCCAAGGAAAATACTAAATTATCAGACAGCTGAAGAGGTCTTTATTAATTAGTGATTTAAGGTTTGGTGCACTTGGAACCTGAATTCGGGGTATATTGACGTTAGTAAAATCTTGGCATGTTGTGGCCACGTGCTTATCAATTGATTCTGTTTGAGCATGAAGTGGTGTATTTATTAATAAAACCCCTAAACCGAGTAATATTTTTTTTAGCATAGCTAACGACCTAAACTTTACGATTGTTTGAGTGGATGATCATACGCTAATATGGAGAAAATTGATCAACCATGCAATCTATTATGACAACCCGTTTAGCAACTATAAATGATCTTAGCGAAATCGTAGCAATTTACAACGAGACTATAGCTGGTCGAATGGTGACTGCTGACACTGAAGAAGTCACCGTTGAAGAAAAGCGTGAGTGGTTTAATAGCCATACACAAAAAAGACCTATTTATGTTTACTGTGAGAATAACAAAATACTCGCATGGCTTAGTTATAAATCATTTTATGGTCGCCCAGCTTACGATGGCACTGTTGAAATGAGCATATATATTACCGCAAAAGCACAAGGTAAAGGGCTTGGCAAAAAGTTGATGAAATTTGCACAAACCCAAGCTAAACAACTCAATATACGCGTATTGCTAGGATTTATTTTTAGCCACAACTTACCAAGTGTAAATCTATTTAAACATTTTGGCTTCGATGTTTGGGGAGAGTTACCCAATGTCGCTATGATGGATAGTAAGCTTTATAGCCTTACTATTTTCGGAAAACATGTAGAATAAAGTTCGTATCTCTTTTAGGTAAAAAATCTTATGAAATAACGCTAAGAACCTATGCTAACTAAACAATAATAGGCTACGCTATTAATATATTAAGTTAATTATTTTTAAAGTGTAGCTTGATGATTCGGAAAATATTAATAGTAGACAGCAGCACTATTATCGCAATGCGAGTAAAAGTACTTTTAGAGTTAATTGGATGTGAGGTTGAATTAATTCATTTTTCTATGCTCGATATGCATATAAATGCTGATGCGTATGATTTAATTATAGTGGCACATGGAGTACCTGTTATTTCTATTGAACCGTTGATTGCTAAGGTCTCACAATCACGGTTTATGTTGCTTGCTCCAAAAGCTGAAAATGGTGAACAACTAAACGCATTTAGTGAGCTTAATCATGCTGTTGCTAATGCAACTGTAGTTTACCCATTTTTTTCTAATAAGGAGATAACTTCTCTACTTGAGAGTTTATTAGAGCTTGGCTCTAACCATATTCTTCAATTACCCACTATTTTACTGGTTGATCATATACCTGAGCGTCTTGAAAAAATGAAAAGCAGCTTAGTAGGCGCTCATATAAACACCTACACCGCGACAAATTTAGATGAAGTATTGGCAATATCCGTTGATACTAAAATTGATATATTAATTAGTGATTTTAGTTTTGGTGATGTAACTGGGTTAGGTATATTTTCTAGCCTAAAATTAAAGCAGCCACATTGTAGGTGTTTACTTTTTACGTCACGCCCTGATCAAGTGTCCATGATTGAGGCTATTCGTGAGGGAGTTGAAGATGTACTTATTAAACCCCTTAACGATAGTATTCTTTTGCAGTCGGTCCATAAGCTATGGCAAACCGAATTATTGAAACGACATAATGCAGAGTTAGTAGAAAGGCTTCAAGACACCGTAGATGCGCTTATTGAAAAGGATAGCTTATTACAAGTTATTTATAAGCATACACCCGATGCAATTATGTTATTTGAGCGCGGTGGTAAAGTTATCGAAGCGAATGATGCTTGCTTAAAGCTATTTGATTTACCGTTTAATGAATTAGAAAGTAAGTCTCTTTTTGATTTTTTAGATGTTGATTCAAGCGCAGGAATTAAAGATAAAATTTTGACTTTAAATAGTAATCGACAGTTTAGTTGCGATTTACGTTTAACAAAAACACTAGGGGGTTATATACCTCTTGTGGGATCTTTTAATGAAATAGATCACCATGGTGAAATTGCGCTGGCAGTTATTTTTAAAAATGTAACGCACTTAAAACAAAAAGAAGAGTTGCTACTTGAAGCAAAAGATATTTTAGAAGAACAAGTTAGAGCGCGTACCTCACAGTTAGAGCACGCTAAAAATGTGGCTGAAGCCGCCAATTTAAGTAAATCAGAATTTTTAGCAAACATGTCTCACGAACTTCGTACACCAATGCATTCAATTTTAAGCTTTTCTCGTTTTGGCTTAAATAAATTAGAGGTTGGTGATTTTGCGGAAGAAAAATTATTTAAGTACTTGTCTCGAATTGAATCCAGTGGAGAACGGTTACTTTCATTACTTAATAATTTACTGGATCTATCCAAGCTTGATGTGGGTAAATTTCCTTTCAATCCTAGAACACATAATTTAGCTAATATCATTAGAACGAGTATTGATGATGTCGCTGGAACTGCAATGGAAAAAGAGATTGAAATCATTTTTTCAGTGCAGTCTAACCCGGTAGTCGCTCTGTGTGATGAGGAACAAATTAATCAATTAATGTGTAATTTATTAGGTAACGCATTAAAGTTTAGTGAGCCAAAAAGTAAAATTAAAGTGGAATTGGCATCTGAGAACGAGTTTGCAGTAATAGCCGTTATCGATAATGGTATTGGTATACCTGAGGATGAACTTGAAGACATTTTCACTAAATTTGTACAAAGCAGTAAAACCAATAGCGGAGCTGGTGGAACAGGGTTAGGCCTTGCATTATGTAGGGAGTTTGTTTCTTTGCATCAAGGTAATATTACAGCCTTAAATAACACTAATGGCGGCGCTACTATTTGTATACAAATACCACTTAAAATAAACCTAGACGAACACTTAGCACTGCAAAGCAGTTAATTTTTTAAACAAGTGTTTGAAGTAGCATATTTAGAATTTAAATGGATGATGAAACGATGGCTTTAACAAAAATACTCGCAGTGGATGACGAACCCTTTAATCTTGAAATTATAGAAGAGATTCTGGAGGACCTCGATTTTGAATTAAAGGTAGCCGTTAGCGGTCCAGAGTGCTTGAGTATGGTAGAGGACTATATGCCTCAGGTTATATTACTGGATGTGAGTATGCCACAAATGAATGGTTACGAAGTCTGTAAGAGCCTTAAATCCAACCCAAATACCGCGCATATAATTGTGATGTTTGTATCAGCAAGGGGGACGGTTGAGGAACGTATGGAAGGTTACTCTGTTGGTGCAGAAGATTATATTGTTAAACCGTTTGGGCATGACGAACTCAAGTCTAAATTAAATAATTTGAATCAAGTGTTGGTAGAGAAAGAGAGTCTTGAAAAACAAGTTGAAGATGCAACTTCTACAGCATTTAATGCGATGGCTAATAGTAGTGAAATGGGGCAAATAGTTAATTATGTTGAAAATATTGGTTTTATAAATGATCCCCAAAGTTTAGGAAAAGCGCTCATAGATTGTCTACAGTCTTTTAATTTGCAAAGTAACGTAGAGTTTCGATATGCGAATGTTATAGAGCATTTTGCGTTACATGGGGTTTGTTCACCGATTGTTATTGAACTATTTGAAATGCTTAAAAGTAAAGGTCGGTTGCACGAATTTTCACATCGAATTTTGGTTAACTACGAATACATAAGCTTACTGGTTTTAAATATGCCGGATCATGATCCAGATAAGCATGGACGAATTCGTGACCACGTATGTTTTATTGTCAGTGTTACAGAGCAGCAATTACGAGCAATAATGACCAAAAGAATACTTGTATCCCAACAAGAACGACTAAATACGGTCGCAAATTCCGTACATAGTAAATTTCATAGTTTAATTGGCTTACTTAACGATAATCGTAAAAATAACGAAAGAGTTTTTAAGCAACTACAAGAAGATCTTGAAGTGCGAATACCAACAATGGGATTAGATGAGGACCAAGAGGTTTTTATTTACAAAAAAGTAGATGAAACAATTCAAAATTCAATTGCAAGAGAGGAGTCAGTTCAAGAAGTTAAAGGATCTTTTGCTGAGATTGAACAAGACCTGTCATTACTTTTAAAGAGCTAAGTAACCTGAGGACTGGATAATAAATCTATCTTAAGCAGTTTGTTCAGCACTGACTGGGTTGAATTTACTAAAATCTCTGGCTAGAGAAAATAAGTTTAAATATATTTATTATTCAAAATGTTAGTAAATCTCTTAACCAGAGTTCAGGTTAAATATACTTAACTAAATAATGTTACTTTAAAGGCTTACACCAACTGCATTATGCATCTCTGGGTAAGCCTTTTTCTACAATTCTGATTAACCTAGCTGTTTTACGAAGCGCTACTCGTTGTTTATCATTTTGTTGGGAAAGTGCCCATTCAATATGCTCTAAAACAAGTTCACTGCATATTTGGCTTTTGTCTTCTAAGGCATAAATAATAGCGGGACTAAATTGTGCATTACCTAACCCTATTGCTAAGTTACGTAACCAACGTTCGTGACCAATACGGCGAATAGGACTGCCTTCGGTATTTTTTAAAAAAGTAGCTTCATCCCAAGCAAACAACTCAAGTAAATCTTTGTCTTTTAATTGAGTGCGCGGGTGAAAATCGTTTTCGTCAGTAATTTGGCCATAACGATTCCAAGGGCATACTAACTGACAATCATCGCAGCCATAAATTCTATTACCCAATAAAGTCCTGTATTGCTCAGGAATGGGCCCTTGGTGCTCTATTGTTAAGTACGATATGCATTTACGTGCGTCAACGACATAAGGCTCTACAATTGCGCCTGTTGGGCAAAGAGTGATGCAGGCAACGCATTTACCGCAGCCTTCAAAGGTGTTTTCGGCGTCTATTGGCAGTGGTAAATCAATAAATAGCTCGCCTAAAAAAAACCACGATCCTGCTTCTTGATTAATTAACAAAGAATGCTTACCACGCCAACCTAAACCCGCTTTCTCGGCGAGTTGACGTTCAAGTACTGGGGCTGAATCTACAAAGGGTCTAAAGCCATATTCACCAATTTCTTGTTCTATTTTTTGGCCGAGTTTTTTTAATCGATTACGCATTAATTTATGATAATCACGGCCCAGTGCGTATCGGCTTATATATGCTTTTTCTTTATTTTTTAAGGTTTTTGCAAAGCCAGCATCGGGTGGGAGGTAATTCATTTTTACTGATATTACACGCTGTGTGCCAGGTACTAATTCAGCTGGGCGAGCGCGTTTCATGCCGTGTGAAGCCATGTAGTCCATTGAACCATGAAAGCCAGCATCAAGCCAACGTTGCAGTTGAGCCTCGTGCTTACTTAGGTCAATATCGGTAATACCCACTTCGCTAAAGCCAAGCTCTTGTCCCCAGGTTTTTATTTGCAGGGCTAATTTTTCATAGTCTGGGGTTGGGTTGCTCACACACTTTACACACTTAAATTAATAGCTGCGTAATTTACCATATTTACTAGGGCTTGTTTATCTTTCGGGTTGAATTTAAAGCAGTGAGTTTGGTTTTTAAGTAAGGCAAAGCTATGTTGTATGGTTGTTCCCCATAAATAGTCGATAACGCAGCATAGATGCCTGCCATGCGCTGTCTCTAGGTAGAAAAATTTTAATCCTAAAAGGCCAACAGGCTCTAATAAGTTAAAACGTTTTGTTAAAGTACAAAACGTTTTAACTGTTGTTGAGTTTGTAAGCTTAGCTGCTGAGAGTTTTCGCTATCGGCCACAGCAGTGTCGATTAATTGCTTAGCTTGCTCACCTAGCTCTACAATTTGCTCAACAGATTGATGAGTTTGAGTTTGTGTTTGCTCAAGCAGATGCACGGCACTGGCTATTTGCTTCAATTGTTGCTGATTTTGCTCAAATTCATTAAGCATCTTGCTAAACCCGTCAGACGTTGCACTAATTGCACTTTGTGCACTATTAGAGTGGGTGATCAGTTGCTCTGACTCTTTATTTGTTTCGTTTACTAGCTCATTCATTTGGGTAATAAAATCACTAATTTGTCTTGTTGCGCCACTTACCTTTATAGAAAGCGTACGGACTTCATCGGCAACTACAGCAAAGCCTCGTCCAGCTTCACCTGCTCGGGCTGCTTCTATTGCAGCGTTGAGTGCTAATAAGTTGGTTTGATCTGAAAACTCTTCAACCATTTTTAAAATACTACGTATATTTTCACTGTTTTCTTTTAAACCTGCGACCGTATTTGAAAAACTACCTAGCATATTAGTGATTAATTTAACTTGTTCGACAAGCGCTGAAAGCTCTTTAGCTGAGAGTTTTACAAAGTTTAGATGTTCATTATTAACGTTATGGACACTGTCGGTATTAATGACTATGTTTTGTAAGCTTTGCGTTATTTGCATACTCGCATTAATTATACTGTGGCTTAAATGTATTTGTTGCTCGCTTGAGTTGTCCGTATTTTTCATTGATTCGGTAACGGCTTTATTACTATTGGCACTGGCTTCAGCGCTACTGTAAGTTGTATTTAGTAGTTCGCCTAAGTGAGTGGTGAAAGTGTTGTATTGGGTACTTAAATCTCTAAATTCATCATACGAAAAATGCGGAAGTTTTGCGGCTAAATTAGCATCTTGTTGGTTTATTTTTATTAGTGTATCGCGCATCGCGGTAATAGGGCGCACGATTAAAAAACGCATATACGAAAGTGTAAAACCAAATCCCATAACAATTACTAGTGTTAAAAGCCAAAATAGCTCTGTACTTTGTTGTTCGCTAAGGCTTTGGTACAACCAAAACAGAGTGATGGCTTGAAATAGGAATACAAAACTTAGATTGCCTACAATTTTACGTGTTAATGTGAAAAAGAAGGTCTGCTCGATGTAATTATAAATTTTCATGTAGCTACTCATTTTACTGAAACCTTTATGGTATTAGTGCTCTTACGTTCTATGTAAGGAGTATAGATGTGTTTAACTATGATCTAACGATAGTAAGTATGCTTTAGTTTGTGCTGGGTAGTTGGTAAAAATCCCATCTAAACCATATTCGAGCATTAGTGCTATATCTTGCTCTTTGTCTACCGTGTAGGCATAAATTTTTAGTCCGCGTTGCTTTGCATCATTAGCAAATGCTTTATTAACAAAATTTTTATCTACATGCACACTATAGGCATTTAAATCTTCAGCAAATTTTGCATAGCTTATAGGTATAGAAGACGTTAGTACGCCTATTTTCAACCATGGTAAACGGTTTTTAAGCCACAGTAATTGATGGTGATCAAACGATGATACTAAAACATTGGTACGTGATATTTTTCCCATACTTATATTGTATTCAAGTTGAGTCGCAAGTTTTTCAAGTTCAAAAGTATGCTTAAGCTCTAGGTTGAGTAATGTTTTATCGTTATTCCAATCTAATAACTGCTGTAAGTTAGGTACAGACTCACCATTTCCCGCGTCAAGCTTGGCTATTGTTACAGCGTCAAATTCATTGACCTTACCTGTGCCATTAGTCGTTCTATCAAGCCATGAATCGTGGATTAACATGTAATCATCAATAGCACTTTGTATATCTACTTCAATGCCATCTACACCTATTTTTAGCGCTTCTAAAATAGCACTTTTAGTGTTTTCTGGGAAATGTCCGCTTGCGCCTCTGTGTGCAAATACTTTCATTTACGTGCCTTTTTTGTGATTGACCAAGTTTCAAAGCAGGCGGCACTAACAATTAATGTGCCACCTATTAGTGTCATTGCTGATGGGCGTTCATGTATTATAATAATCGCTAATAGTGTGCCATAAAGAGGTTGAAGGCAAGAAATGAGCCCAGCAGTAGCAGCAGATAAATGTTTTAAACTGGCTGCAAATAGTGAATGAGGCGTAGCTGTAAATATTACCCCTGCAATCAAAATTAATAACAAATCATGGTTACTTATTTCATACACAGGTACTTTTATAAATGCACATAGCATAAGGCTTGCAACCAAGGTTTGATAAAACATAGTTTGTGGGCCACCGTATTGGCTAAAGTAACGTTTTTGAGTGATGTTTCTTATTGAGAAAAAGAATGCTGACACTACGCCTGTTATCACTCCAAGAGTTACGTCGTCACCTAAACTGGCAGTAGGGACAAGAAGGTAAATACCTAATATAACCACCGCTGCACTAAGTATATCTTTAGCTTTGGGTTTACTCTTATTAAATAAAGGCTCTAAAAATACAGTAATTACTGGATAACTAAAAAATGCGAGCATCCCAATTGTTATACCCGCCATTTGCATACCAGCAAAGTAGGTAACCCAATGTATACCTACCGCCACACCGAGCAATATAGCCATTAAATAATCTTTAGGTTTATTAAGCTTAATAGGTTTTTTTTGCATACTTAGCAAAAACCAAATCGCAATGCCAGCAACTGTGGTTCTATAGACGGTTATATCAAGTGCATTTAAGCCAATGAGCTTTGCAAATAGAGCGGTTCCGCCAAAAAGTAATACGGCAATATGTAAATAAAGCAGGCTTTGCTGTTGGGGTTGCATTGAGTTTCCTTGTTATGCTTTTTTAGCATATTAGCATCGGTTAAAAATTCTTGAGATGATTTTTTTAATACATGACAAATGTCAGTAAAGTTAATGACATTCCACACTCACATTATTTTTGCACACTGGCATAATTACTCTACTTAATTGGAGGTAGTTATGAATTCCTTAATTTTATTTAGTTTGACTCTTAGTGAAGCGCTAGAAACATTAAATTTTACTATTAGTGACGCATATTGCTTTATGCTGATATGTATTTTCGTGTTATTTATATTTAGTAATAAAAACAAAATTATAAATAAAAATAATATACCAGAGGTATTAGCATGAGTTCACTTAGTGTCTTTTCTAAGCAAAGCGATAAAGGTTTTTGGAAATATGGACATCTAATTTTTACTGGCTTTTACTTACTTCCGATGATAATCGATTTTGCTCATTTCACGAGTGAGCAAATCGTTATTTCCTTAGCTTTTTATATTGCATTTATTCTTTTATATGTAAAAGCAATAAATTGTAAAGGTACTGGTGTAACTAAGTTATTTTTAGCAATGCTATTAATTTGCTTCAGTGCTACTTTTTACAGCACTGGCACTCCTACCTTGTTTGGCTTTGCAGCCTATATAGCAGGCTATGCATACAGCAAGCGTCAAAGAGTTTATGCTGCACTAGCGATTATATTCTCGGTTTTATTAAGCGCATATATTGGTGATATAGGAAAGGTTCAGTACTTTTTAGCGATTGCTTTAATTTTATGCGCTGCGTTATTTAGCTACGGCATTGCAGCAAGAAGGGAGCGTCAATATAAAAAGCGTGAACAAGAAAATGCAAACCAACTAGAGCAATTAGCAGCAATTGCAGAGCGAGAGCGAATAGCTCGTGATTTACATGATATTTTAGGCCATTCACTTTCATCAATAGCTCTAAAAGCCGAGCTTGCCAACAAATTATATAACGCTGAGCGGTTTGAACAAGCTGGAAATGAAATTACCCAAGTAGCCGATTTAGCCCGTGCGCTTTTATCAGATGTTCGTCACGCTGTAACCGATTTAAAACAGCAGCAACTGACAGGGCAAGTTGAGCAACTAAAACAGCGCTTAGAGGAGCAAAACATTATCACTAATGTAACGCTTAATTTACCGGTGTTACCTGCAGTAATAGAAAGCGAGCTGTGTTTAATTATTAAAGAAAGCGTGACGAATATTTTACGTCATAGTAAAGCCAATCAATGCGATATTAATCTCACATCAACTAAACAAAGCATAACGCTAAATTTATTTAATAACGGTGATTGTGAAAATATCACTCCTGGCAATGGTTTAACGGGTATTAAACAGCGCGTAGAAAAGTTAAATGGCCAAGTGAAATTTGAAATTCAAAATGGATTTAAACTGACAGCACACATTCCTTTGCCATAAGCAAAGTTAAAAATACCAAGTAAAGGAAAAAGTATGATCAAAGTATTTTTAGTAGAAGACCAAGGGTTAGTTCGCGATGCTATATCAGCATTACTAAGTCTCGACTTTAATATAGAAGTAATAGGCCAGGCGTGCGACGGACAAGCTGCACTTGATCACCTATCTAGTTTATCAAACGTATTACTACCAGATATTGTACTTAGCGATATTGAAATGCCAAATATAAATGGCATTGAACTAAGTGAACAAATAGCTGCAAAACACCCATCAATTAAAGTAGTAATAATGACTACGTTTTCCCGCGCGGGTTACATCAGACGTTCACTTTCGGCTGGTGTTAAAGGCTTTATTTTAAAAGAAGCACCAAGTGAAGATTTGGTAAATGCACTTAAAAAAGTAATGTTGGGGCAAAAAGTGATAGACCCAGAACTTGCTATTAATGCACTGGATGACTCCGATCCACTTACAGATAAAGAGCGCAAAGCACTTAAACTTGCAAGTGACGGTCTTAAAACGAGTGAAATAGCCAAGCAGTTGTTTATAAGCGAGGGAACTACACGTAATTATCTCTCGGATGCTATAGCTAAATTAAATGCCACAAACCGAATAGATGCAGCACGTATAGCGAAACAAAAAGGATGGCTTTAAAATATAGGGCTGAACATAGCCCTATATTTTAAAGCAAAAAAACAGACTAATTATAATAGTTATGTATTTCCCTCATGCCCTTCATTTTATATGTCTAGGAGCGGTTGGTGACAGTATTTTTTCCTAATAAATTTATGTAGTACGTTAGTTTTGAGCTGATTCGAATAAACTAACTTCTAAAGAGTGCTGGCTTACGCTGTTCCTTCTTAAGGCGATATATAAGTCGGAGTGAATGTATATACCTTCTTTACCTGATGTCATTCCTGCAATTTCAAACCATGAAAGCAGTTGGCGTTTTCTACCTGCTAATTCAAGCCTTATATCACGCTTTTTAAATATAATGTCTAAGTCGGCAAGCATGGCCATTACACTTAAATCTAAGTGAGTAAAGCAGGGGACAGCATCAATTATTACGCATTGAGTGTCGTCTTTTTGTCTTGCGTATTGCTCTAGTAATCTGCGTTTAAAGTAGCTGGCATTAAAGTAAGTTAGAGGGGAATTAAAACGATAAATAAACACGCCTTGGACTGCTTTTGCTTTATCTGTTGCATCTAAACTTCTTACAACTCCGTTTATATCTACGCCTAGTATATTGTCAGTTGGACGCATTACTGTGCGGATAAACTGAAATAGTCCCAGTAATACAGCAAGCGTGATGCCAGGGATAACACCAATAAATAACACCGCAAGTAAGGTGGTCGAGGCTAGATAAAATGCCTGTTTATCTTTTCGCTTTAATTGCCAAACCGCTTTTAAATCGAGTAAATGAACAGAGGCAATAATAAGTACAATACCTAGCGCTGCGCTTGGAATAAATTCAAGTGGGGCTGTTAAAAATACAGCTATGAGCGCAATAATGGCCGCTGCTATTATTGATACTAACTGCGTTTTACCACCCGTTGCATCGTTAACAGCGGTGCGTGAGTCGGCGCCACTGACTGCAAAACCTTGCGAAAGAGCTGACGCTATATTGGCAATACCTAGTGCTCTAAATTCTTTATCGGCGTCTATGTCGTAGCCATTTTTAGCTGCAAAGCTGCGGGCAGTTAGCATCATACTAACAAAGCTCACTATGGCTAAGTTAAGTGCGGGTACCACCAGCTCACGAATAATCCCTAAATCAAAAACAGGGGTATTAAAAACGGGAAGCCCGCCAGTTACTGTGCCAATAGTTTTTATATCAAGCTGTTTTAAATCAAAAATCCATACCAAAAGCGCACCGAAAGCAATAGCAAACATAGATGCAGGCCACGTGGGCTTTATCCGTTTCATGGCAAAATAGACCGCCAGTGTAAACAAAGCCATTAATAAGGTTGGAACGTGTGTTTGCGCTAGGTATGTGGGCACACCACCGAGGCGTTCAAGTAAGTAGCGCTCATCAAAAGTAAAACCAAATACTTTAGAAAATTGACCAACAATAATAGTGATGGCTACGCCGTTTAGTAAGCCCATTAAAATAGGTTTAGATAAAAAGTCAGCTAATACACCTAACTTAAACTTACTAGCTATAAAGCACCAAAAGCCGGTCATAGCGGTCATGGTGACAACAAGTTGCCAATGCTTAAAGCTGTCACCTGCAGCAAGAGGTGTTACTACAGCGGCAATAACAGCGCAGGTTGCGGCATCAGGGCCGACTATTAATTGTTTTGAAGTACCAAAAAGTGCATATAGCATCATTGGCAGTATGCAAGAATATAACCCGACGGCGGCGTTAACACCGGTTAGTTGTGCGTAAGCAATGGCAACAGGTAAAGCCACTGCAGCTACCGATAGCGCCGCCCTTACATCATCAGCAAACCATTGTCGCTCATAGTGCAGCAATGTATTTAAACCGGGCATAAAATTATATAAACGCGACAGCACTTTAGTTTTCCTGCTAATAGTTACAACGTTTTGATAGTAAATTTAATATTCAAATAAGTATAGCGGGCACGGGGTTATTTTAATAAATGGGGATGATTTAAATTAATAATGATTTTAAATTACTTTAAAACACGAGCTGATAATTAATGTGGGATTGTTATGCTGAAAAACAGTTAAATTACAGATATAAAAAATGACGCTTGCGTTGTGATAACACGCGCGCCATTTTATAGTTTTAAAAAGTGCCTGCTCATAAAAATAAGGAGCAGGCTAAACTTTAGGGGGATATTAAAATTTTGCGCGAATACCAAAGCTGTAACGACGATCCGCTTCAGTGTACTTCCAAGCACCACCTAGTTCAGATAGATAGATTGAAGGTTCACCTGTTAAGTTCGTTGCATTACCAACAACCGTAATGTTTTCGTTGATGTCCCAACTTGCAGAGAAGTCTAACTGACCTCTATCGTCACGGTAGTTATTACCATAAACAGTGCCATCTTCAGAAATGCTGCCATTGGAGTTAATATTTTCTACACGTTTTTCGTTTTCAGTATCTAAGAAACTGTCACGATAGTTATAAGCGATACGAGTAGAGAACCCTTCGTACTCCCAAAATACTTGTAAGTTGTAAGTGTTTTTAGAGATATCTAATAACGGATTGCCATTTGGTTGCTCACTATCTGCATATGTGTAGTTTGCATTGATGCCTAAGCCAGAAAATGCACCTGGTAGGCTTGTAAAGAACTGCTGGTAGCCCACTTCAAAACCTTGAACTGAACCGTTTTCACCATTTACATTTTTAACAGTATCGATACCCGTTAGTCCTGCGTCGCGTAAGCCTGCAACATGGTTAAAGCCGTCAGCATCTACTGGAAAGTCAGTTGCATCAGAGTAAACTAAATTGTCTTGAGATACACCCGCTGCATCAAGTTGACATACTTGGTTCCACTGAGTCACGTTTTGACCAGCAGTAGTGCTTGATGAAGCGACACAACTACTTTCGTTGCTTAAGAAAGATTCAACATCTTTATAAAATACTGCGAAAGATAGTACGTTTCCTTCATCAAAGTAATGCTCTACAGATAAGTCGTATTGTGTTGCACGGTATGGTTCTAAATCAATAGAGCCTTGCGTTGCACCCGTAATGTCGTTGTTAACGTCAAACGCAGGGCTTAGCTCGCTAAAGTCAGCGCGGCGCATAACTTTTGCTGCAGCAAAACGAAATAGTGTTTCATCTGAGTAGTTATAAGTAACGTTTAAGCTTGGTAAAAAATCGCTGTAGTCGTTTTCGCCAGTTACTTTTTCGCCATTGAGGAACACGCTTGATTCAAGATCTGTAGTTACATAACGACCACCTACAATAGCGGTGATATCATCAAAATCTAAATATGCAGATACATACACTGCGGCTGTATCTTCAACCACATTGCGGTATGCGCTATCTTGAAACTTTTGGTTGTCTGAAAGGCTGCCCGTTGAAGCTAGGTTAGTGCCTACAAGCAATTGTTGAAGTTGAGCATAAGTATTTGCTGGGTTGGATAAACCGTTATAGCTTAAAAAAGTTAGTAGGTCATTTTGCCCCGAGTGTCCTAGTTGGTCAAAAGAGTTGTCGTGGCTAACGGTAGTAAAGCTATCAGGAAATGCAGAATTGAAATCATCAACCCATAAAGTAGCTAATGAACCATCTGAGTCATTAAATGCATTTTTATAAATGTCTTTAATTTCTACTTTGTATTGTTCGTATTCGTAATCACGGTTAGTAACACGTACACCTGCTTTTACTTTAGATACCCAACTTAAGCTGCTGAGAGGTTCGAACATTTCAATATCAAAACGAACCGCTGTTTCATCATTGTTTGTTCTTTTATCTTCACTTTTAAAAGTACGTAATGCTAAGTTTTGTGGGTCGGTAAATGCATTTGGATCTGAATGAATGATGCTTGGTAATTTATTACCGTTTTGCGAAAATGCACCATCATATAAATGATTTACTAAATCAACCCCACCGCTAGCTTCAAAGGTCGACTTTTCGATTGGACGAAGTGTAAATTCAGAATCAGGCCTTACGCTTTCTGATGATGCTACCGCAATTTCACCAGAGATTTTTATGCTGTCAGTAAGGTTCCACTCTGCACCAAGTGCATTTGAAAACGAGTCGGTTTCACGAAAGTCACTGTATGTTTTTGGGATACCAAATTCGTTTGTTAGCGTGTAGTTGTTTACGCCGTTAGCACCTTGAGTTGTGTTTGCATCTGTTGATAATGAGCCAACGACACCTAAAATAGAATTACCAGCTTGCTCGCCAGAGCGCTTAGTACCGCTTAAATCAAGGTACACCATGCCGTTACCAGATGTTGGTGCCCACTGAAGAGATAAATTTACAGCAGTACGTTCACGTTTTTCTACGTATTGTTCAACACTGTGCTCATCTCTAACAATGGCATTACCACTAGGTGTATTACCTTCTTGACCATTAATTTCGATATCTTGAGGTTTAACTCGGCTAGATGTTTCATCTTGACGAATTTCACGATCTTGATATGAAAACATAGCAATGGCACCAAAAGTACCCATTTCGTCAAAGTCCCAATTGTTACCAATTGAGCCGCTAAAAATAGGTGCAATATTCTCTGTTTTATCAGCGTATTCGCCATCAAGAGAGATTGCGCCGGTTAGCTTATCCAGCTCTAGTGGGCGAACTGTCTTTAAACTCACTGTTCCGCCTAATGCACCTTCAATCATATCGGCAGTAGGCGATTTAACTACTTCTACTGTTTTTAAGAAGCTTGATGGGTAATCTTGCAAGCTAATACCGTCACGAGAGTCACCAATCGTAGAGCGGCCATTTAATTCAACACGGTTTTGAGGTAAGCCACGAATAGAAACACTGTCACCCACACCAAAGTCGGTATTAATAGATACGCCAGTAATACGTTGCAGTGCTTCTGCAATGTTATTGTCTGGTAATTTACCTATATCTTCAGCAACAATAGCATCAACAATACGCCCATCAGTACGTTTAAGCATTGCCGCAGCTTTCATGCTACCTAGCATGCCTTTTACTTCAATAACTTCAATATCATCAGATGCGGTTTCTGAAGCAGTTGGAGCCTCTTGCGCTGCAATATTAGAAGAAGCCATTAATAAAAGGGCTGCGGCACTGATTGTTGTAGAGCTACTTCTTTTATGTTTATTAGTTAATGTTGAAGTAATTTGATTGAGTTTCATGTATCTCTCCCGTTTGGGTACGACTTAACGTCATTGTGTGTGTTGTTACTTGGTTTGGTTAACCAATTTAACTACTTTTCCCTGCACTGTGTCATACAGGTGGTATGGTTGAAATTAGTCCAATTCAGCTTTTATTACAACCTTTGTTTACCAAAAATTCACAAAATGTATTGCAAAGTGTTCATTTATTTTTTTATATTTAATAAATTTAACGGCTTATGGTTTACTTTTGTTTTTTATATTTTGAGTGAGTTTTATTAAAGTATGTTTACCAGGGGCATTTTTTATATTTTTTGTACTATTTAATATCATTTTTAGCGTTTTTTTTGAACTTTTAGCGGCACTTTTATATGTATTTAGTTTGTTTTTTAAGTGATGTTAAAATAATTAGGTGTTCATTAAAGGTTGAGTACGGCTTATAAACTTGCGAAATAATGAGGAGTATAAAATCATTCAATTTTATTTTGGTTATTTTTTTTGGTAATACCAATTTTCTATTGTTTTTATATGGATTTTGTATTAGAGCTTACTGATACACGTCTATATGTAATTATAAATAGAGTGATTTTTACGCAAAAAAAAGCCCAGCATATAAATGCTGGGCTTTCTTAGCTTAAATATATTAGCTTTTTAGTTCGCCTGTAGATGATTCTAAGTGGGCTCGAATAAACCACTGAAATTGTTCTAGATCAGCCAGTTGGCTGGTTACCATATCTTCAGACACAGGATCTAATTCAGAAAGAGTCTCAATTGCTTT
Organism: Pseudoalteromonas sp. 1_2015MBL_MicDiv; assembly: GCF_002407505.1. Taxonomy (NCBI): domain Bacteria; kingdom Pseudomonadati; phylum Pseudomonadota; class Gammaproteobacteria; order Alteromonadales; family Pseudoalteromonadaceae; genus Pseudoalteromonas; species Pseudoalteromonas sp. 1_2015MBL_MicDiv. The sequence goes on from NZ_CP012737.1 coordinate 694,325, forward strand.
GCGGTGATCGGCATTAACGCCGTTATATACTTTATCAAGTGCAGCTAAATGCTCGGTCACTAGCCCTTTACCAATTGAGTATTCGCTCCATGTTCGGCGATCTACAATTGATTTTGGAGTGCCCACTGGTACTCCACCAAGAGTCGCAATTCGCTCAGCGATGGTGTCTGTCATTTCGCGCACAATGTCTACCTGTGGGTCTATCATTTCGTGTACGCCAATAAAGTTAGGTCCGACTACATTCCAATGAATATGTTTTAAAGTTAGTTGTAAGTCTATCAATGCAACCATGCGGTTATCGAGGGTAGCTATTGTTTTTTGAGCTGATTCGTCACTCATACCTGGCGCGGTAAATTTAGTTGTTTTGTTTGATTCGTTATTGTTACTCATAATTTCTCCTACTTAACTAATGTGTTGCTCATATATATGTTGCGTGATGAGCGTGACTTAAGCTTAATAAAGCAACTGCTATGCCGTAAGTTGATTTGTTTGAAAAGTAATTTAAAAACAAATGGTTATATTTTAATTTAAGGTTTTTAAGGCTGAAGAGGAGATTGGATTTTTGAAAAGCCTGCATATATTTGTAAAATATGCAGACTTCGATTTAGTTACTCTTAGGTGTATTTAAACGTTGGCTATATATTCGTGCGCTTTCAAAACATCGAGCGGCACTATTTCTAATGATTTTTTATTTGTGGCTTCAAGTGCCACCGGTGGCGCAACGTTTGCTGAAATAGCATGAAGCCATCTTACTGCACACAAGCACCATTTATCACCGGCTTTTAAACCTTCGAAATCGTAAAGAGGGTTCGGGGTTATTAAATCGTTACCTTGTGATTTTGAAAATTGTAAAAACTCATCAGTCATAATTGCACACACACTGTGATTGCCAAGATCTGATTCTGGTACATAACAAAACCCTTCACGTGTGTAGCCACCATTACCGCAACATAGTTTTAAGCGTGTGCCGAGTACATTAAATTGATTCGCCATGAAATACCTTAATTTGTGGTGTTTAATAAATTTACTCTATCAGGAGTAACTCGCTTGAGATAGCTATAAAACTTAAAAGAGGGAAGGGCTACACAAACTTAAGCCCGCAGCAAATTGCGGGCTTAGTATTGTTTATTATTTAATACGCAGCGCCATACAATCGCTATGGCCGTTTATGATCATGCTTTTATCAACACGTACGCCACCACCAGAGTATTTTCCGGCGGCTGTAAAACTACATATTTGTACAAAGTAGTCATCTACTTTGGGCAGTGCAAATAGTTGTTGGTATATTTGGTCTTGCTCGGCAAAGTGCCCCATTGTTTTTTCTATAACTTGCTGCTGTTCATCAACAAGTTGAATATTAGCGCCACAGCGTCCTACTATTGGTTTAACTACATAACCGGTTTGTAATAACTCGTCGTTAAGCCCAAACGCGGTATTAAGTAAATACTTATGATTAGGGAACAAGCTCCAAAGTATTGGTAAAATGGCCTTATTACTTGGGATTAATGTCCACAGTGGTTCAAATACCATCACGTTTTTACGCAGTAGTACATCGACTAAGCGTGGCGTTTCACCAGCTTGAAATTGTGGTTCAAAGTTATCAGTTAGTGATTGGTCGGCTTCGCATTCTTCACGAATTTGATCAAGTGCGGTTTCCCACGACCAGGTTTTCCATACGTAACTAAGTTGTGCGCCATCAGCATCTACTATGTTGCCTGACTCATTCCAGCGAAGTGTGCTTAAGCCAATTACTAACTTACACTCAAAGCCCGCGGCTTCAATAGCTTCTTTCATAAATAATGCGTGGTAATGTTCTTCTGGTTCATCGTCTTGTAAAATATGAACAAGACCTTTCACTTCACTTTTACGCCATGCTTTTACGAGGTCTTTAAATAAGTTTTGACCTGCATCTACACCTGCTTTAACACCAAAGTGTTTTGCCCACTTGCCCTGAACTTTGCCGCTTTCCATATAACACGATGCCGAATCGCAATTGTATTCGTAAACTTTTAAACCTGCTGCTGTTAAGGCAAAGTCAAACCGGCTGGTAATTAATTGGTTTAAGCGGTTATCCCACGATTGGCGAATTTTATTAAGCACAACATCGGGTAAATTAAACTTTTTTAATAACTCAGGGTGCTGCAGTACATAATCGGTTGCATGCATAAATAAGCCATGCAGCTCATTTGTTGCATGCTCAATGCTTTGCTGCGCCGTTTGAGATATTGCAAAGTAATTATGCTGATCCTCATCTACGGATGTAAGTTTATGACCTTGCATCATTTCTACGTAGGCAGCTTCATCGTCATTCGCAATATTTAACCATGACTTGTTTGCTTGGCCTGTATCTACTGCTTTATAGGCTTCTATAATAAATAAATCAGTGTTTAGCTCAGACGTTGGCTCAGCATATTCTGTTTCATCAGTTTGTGTCATCCAGCCTAAAATAGTGGCGTCGCTGTAAGAGCACTCAATCCAATAGTCGCCATCTTTAGTTACTTTTGCTTTTAGTTCTCGGCACCAGTTTTGATTTGTTGGCCATATTTGATACCCTACATTTTGCTCAGCAAGACGTATTTTATCTTCATGCACTTCAACAATGACAGCGACATGGCCTGTTTCTTCAAACTCGCCGCCTTCTTCCCATATAAGTAAACTACCTACTTGAGGGTGATGTTTAGCACCATTTTTAAACGCGTTTAGTGGCAGTCTATTTTGGCTATTTACATCGCGCACTGAACGCAGCTCAAAAATATTGTAAGCCATGGCTATGTCATCAAAAATATAACCATGGTTGAGGTACATCCATCTACGGGCAAACTCAACGCATTGCCATTTATAGCCCATGTAAATACCGTCTAGGTAACTACGATAGGCGCTACGATTAGGATAAATGCTTTCATCAGCCGTATCATAATCAGATGAGTAAACAGCAACATTACCTGGTGCATAACCTAATAAGGTACCAAAAACGCTAGCAGGAGCAGAAGATTTCATAAACAAAGGTGTTCAAAATAAGGTGTAATAATTTGCTGACTATATGAGCGAAACTGCGTTATAGCAAGATATAAAATATGTTTTTACGAAGGAAAATGAGTAAAAAATTACTCATTCATTAAAGAGTGAAAATGCGGGGGAGAACCTTTATTAATAGCATTAGGTTTGGTGATTATTTGAACTTGTAGTTGGTTGAAAATTAGTAATGTTTTTGACGTAATAATTACTTTTTAAATCTTAACTAAAAAATGGAGAAGCTATAGGTAGCTTCTCCACTTTTATTATTCATAGTTAGTGCTTTTTATAATTTGTTAAGCAGGTTACACGTTACTAAATCATTTCAGCATCTATATGGCGTATAAGGTTTGATACCCAATTAACATACTGGCGGTGAATTTTTTTGCCATTGTAGTTTAAGTTAATAGAGTTTTTATAGTTGATTGAGTATGCCGTTTTATCATATGTAATATCGACTGTTAATTGGTGTGTGCGAATATCCAGCACACCTTTTATTTTACCTTCACTCATAGGTGTGCACTTCCAACCAAGCTGAATACATGCTTTTAGAATACCTTTTGCTACGTCAGCTTCACTGTTGGTAATTGTTGATGTTTGCGGAATAGGGTTTTGTTCGAAGTCTCTTACTGCGACAGATGTTGAACAACCAGCAAGTACAGTAAGAGCTGCCGCTGTAAGTAAAATTGAGTACTTTTTCATAATAATCCTTTGTTTTAATTTCATCCAATTGCGTTGTGTCGCCAATATATGCGCTTAGGTTAGATTATCGGTAAATTTATAGGTGAGTGCCAGTAATAATTTAAAATAAAGGCACTTGATCGAACCCTAACCAGAGTTATAGATTGGTCGAGAATTTAATCAGTTAAGAATATTATGTTACTTACTTAAAATAACGGTGAAGGGGAAAGCTAGTGAGATTATGCATTAAAGGCTTACTTTGGTTGTGTATATCCATTGAATCTATATTTTTCAATCTGCTTTAACTTACTCCTATATTCGTATGTTCGTTAATTTTTTGTTAAAGTACTGTGCTTGGTATGGGATACAGTAATTTAATGATTTTATAAACAGGAAATGAAATGGAAGATATAATAAATCAAATAGATGTTAATCAATATTTACCCGCTGCAGTTACGTGGGCAACCAACATATTACTGGCAATTGCAATTTTACTTGTAGGCTTATGGTTAGCGGGCAAAGTACGCAATTTAATTATTGGCTTATGCCACAAATACACTCATCTTGATGATACGCTTTTTCGCTTTTTAGGCAGCATGGCTCGCTACATAATATTAGCGTTCGTTATTATTGCTGTGTTAAATCGCTTTGGTGTACAAACAGCCTCTATTATTGCTTTACTCGGTGCTGCAGGACTTGCTATAGGCTTGGCGTTACAAGGTGCAATGTCGAACCTTGCAGCAGGCGTTATGTTACTTGTTTTTAGACCTTATAAAGTGAATGATTTTATTGAGGCGGCAGGGCGTTTTGGTAAAGTAACAGAAGTAGATATGTTTACTACTATTTTACAAACGTTCGATAACCAACAGGTTATTATTCCAAATAGTCAAATTTGGGGCGCGCAAATTATTAACCATTCACATCATCCAATTCGTGGTGTTGATATGCATTTTGGTGTTGCATACGGTGAAGATACAACGGCTGTACGTAAAGTTATAGATGCCGTACTTGCAGCGCACCCACACATACTAAAAGATCCAGCGCCTTTTGTTGAAGTAGAAACACTTAACAACAGTTCAGTAGACTTTTTAGTAAGACCTTTTTGTAAGGGTGAGCATTACTTCGATATTCTTTACACTGTGCCAGAGTTAATTAAAAAAGCACTAGATGAAAACAACATCGAAATACCTTTCCCTCATCGTAAAGTAATTTTAGTTAACGAAAGTAAAGATTAACTAAATTTATAACGATTTAAACGCAAGGGCACTTTAAAGTGCCCTTTTTTTGATCTTGAAAAACTTACAGGGCTCTGTAAGTTTTTCTATTTTTAATACCACTTAAAGCATCATTTTCACTCTGTATCCCACGCTTTTATTGCTCTTACTGTTTGGTCTTTATTTTGCATTTAGCTCAGTTGTTTTTGCTGTTAAGCAAACTTTAAAAAACGACCCCAATCACTTAAATTGTAATGAAGGATTAGACATGGCTGAATCATTTAAATACGCAGGTAAGAAAGGGAATGGCGGCGAGCTGCGCCAAAGTGCATCTGATGGCTACCCAACAATGACCACAGCGCAAGGCTGCCCTGTGAGCGACGATCAAAACTCGTTAAAAGCAGGCAAACGCGGTCCTGGCTTAATGGAAGATCAGGTACTGCGCGAAAAGCTTTTTCATTTTGACCACGAGCGTATTCCTGAGCGAGTAGTACATGCTCGTGGTTACGGGGCACATGGGTACTTTGAAACTTACGACACGCTTGAAGATTTAACCTGTGCTGATATTTTTAAACGCAAAGGTGAAAAAACACCTGTGTTTACGCGCTTTTCTACGGTTGCTGGTAACAAGGGCTCTCCGGATTTAGCACGCGATGTACGTGGTTTTGCCGTTAAATTTTATACTCAAGAAGGTAATTGGGATTTAGTCGGTAACAATATACCGGTGTTTTTTATTCAAGATGCGATGAAATTCCCAGACTTAGTTCATTCAGCTAAAGCAGAGCCCGACCGAGGTTTTCCTCAAGCGCAAACCGCACACGATAACTTTTGGGATTTTGTAAGCTTGTCGCCTGAGTCAATGCACATGGTTATGTGGGCGATGTCTGATAGGGCTATTCCGCGTTCATTGCGATTTATGGAAGGTTTTGGCGTTCATACCTTTAAATTCATTAATGCCAAAGGTGAAGAGAAATTCGTTAAATTTTATTGGAAGCCAAAAGGCGGTATGCAGTCAGTTGTGTGGAACGAGGCGCTTAAACTAAATGGCGCAGACCCTGATTTTCATCGTCGCGACATGTGGGAATCTATTGGCAACGGAGACTTCCCAGAGTGGGAGCTAGGGGTGCAGGTGTTTGATCAGCAATTTGCTGATGAGTTTGAATTTGACGTATTCGATGCCACTAAACTAATACCAGAGGAACAAGTGCCCGTTAGAATAGTTGGGCGGATGGTGCTTAATCGCGTAGTCGATAACTTTTTTGCAGAAACAGAGCAAGTTGCATTTTGTACACAAAACATTGTACCAGGGCTCGATTTTACACCCGACCCGCTACTGCAAGGTCGTAACTTTTCATACTTAGATACTCAAACTAAGCGTTTAGGTGGTCCTAACTTTACGCATATTCCGGTTAATGCGCCTAAGTGCCCAATGAGGCATTTTCAGCAAGATGGGCACATGGCGATGCAAAATCCAAAAGGACGTGTTAACTACGAGCCAAACTCATGGAGCGCAGGCGAAAATAACTCTCGTGAATGCCCAGTACACGGCTTTAAAAGCTCAAAGGAACCTGAAGTAAGCGACGGTGATAAACTGCGTTATCGCTCAGAAACATTCAGCGATCATTACAGTCAAGCTCGTCAATTTTATTTAAGTCAAACAGAGGTAGAGCAAGCACATATTCAATCAGCATTTGTGTTTGAGCTTTCTAAAGTTGAGCATTTACCAATACGAGAGCGTTTGGTATCGCATTTATTGAATATTGACGAAACCCTCGCGAACAAAGTTGCCGAAGGACTTGGTTTGCAAGAAATGCCAGCCCCAGCTGAAGCTGCTATGCCAACACGTAAAGACTTACCTGTATCTGATGCGTTAAGTATTTTGAAAAATGCGCCCAGCACCTTCAAAGGCCGTAAATTAGGTATTTTAGTAAGTGATGGCTTTAATGCAGAAATTTTTGAATCGGTTACCAATAAACTTAAAAGTGAAGGTGCAAACTTTGAAATTATTGCCCCACAAGTTGGCGGTGCTAAATGCAGTAAAGGTAAGTACTTTAAAGCTGATCAGGTTATTAATGGTGGTCCATCGGTTTTATACGATGCGGTACTTGTACTCACCACTGAAGAAGGAGCTGAAAAACTAGCTGCTATAGCAGAAGCTAAAGACTTTGTAAGTGATGCGTACGCACATATGAAATTTATAGGCTTTACAAATGAGGCCAAGCCTTTATTTAAAGCGGCAGGCCTTGATGGAAAAGTAGATGATGGTTGGATAGATTTAAAGGTAGACTCTGCCGATAAATTTATAAGTACATTGCGTAATTTAAGATTTTGGAAACGTTAGTAAGCTCATTAATTTAAAAACCACAGCGTGTAATTGTTGTGGTTTTTTTATGCTTACCTCGTTAAAGTATTAGTTCAAGCCAACAATAAAATTGGATTTATTATGAAGTTAAATGGCGCTTGCCACTGTGGCAAAGTGGTATTTACGGTCAACTCAAAACACCCTTATCCTTACAATTTATGTTATTGCTCTATATGCAGAAAAACTGCAGGAAGCGGGGGCTTTGTTATTAATTTAAGTGCAGAATATAAAACATTAAAAGTGACAGGTGCGGAGCATATAACGATTTATCACGCTAAAATAGACAATAAAATCAGCCCCGCTGAGCGTCATTTTTGCAAACATTGTAGTGCTAATTTATGGCTGTACGACGCGAGTTGGCCAGATCAAGTTCACCCATTTGCTGGTGCAATTGATAGTGAGTTACCCATACCGCCAGAGCGCACTCATTTAATGTTAGGCAGTAAAGCCCATTGGGTTGATGCGCCTATAAAAAACGGTGATCTGCAGTTTGATCAATACCCAAGCGAAAGTATTGCTCAATGGCATCAACGTTTAAAGTTAGAACAATAAAAATGTATTTTTTAACACTATAAAATAATGGCGAAAATGACGTTGTTGCTTTTATTGATCAGAGCCATTTAGCGTATACGGGCTATTACCACTCTCTCATTGAGCTCAATGAGAGAGTGGTAGGTTTAATGTTTAAATAGCAATATACATAAATTAATTCATCCCAGCTTTATAGCGAGGTATTTTATTTCATCGTCACTTATTTGCGGTAAAAAATAAATATCGCCGTATTTAAAATACTGCTGTGAGTTAATTATTACGGCCTGTGCAGCCATAGGCAGTGAGTCGTATGTTTGACCCAAGCGATAGTCCTTTACATTACCCACTTTTATTGCCTGATTAAGGCGAGTTGATGGCTCATCAACAACCGTATAACCATCATTATCCGCCATGTAGTATACATTTTGATAAGTGTAGTAAGTCGTATTATGGTGTTTAAAATGCCTGTAATTTCTTGGTAGCGTATTTATACGCAGGCCTCTAGGTGGTTTAACAACATGGTAGCCTCTTTTAGCTTTACGGTAATAAAGGCCGTCGTTAAACGTAAACGAAATACCATTAAATCTGATTGATGCGCTATTGCGTGGTAAATGGTTTATAAATCGGTTTTGTCTGTAAGCGACTGAATTATGATGGTTTGTTAAGTAGTTATATTTTCTCTGGTTGTAGCGGTGTTGTTCACGCTTTTCCTGCTTGTACTTAGCGAGTCTACGTTTTTCTTGCTTACGGTCTTCTCGTTTTTCTTTTTTATGCTCAATACGCTGCTTTTTTTCATGGCGGCGTTCAACGCGTTTATATTCAACACGTTTGTCGTGATCACGTTTAAAGCTTTTATCATTCTCTCGCTCGTTTTGTGCTCCAAGCGCAGAGCCTGATACTGCGCCAATGGCGAGCAGGGCAGGTAGTAAAAAAGTAAGTTTCATAGTGTTGCCTCGTTTATGTTTTTACATAACTGGGTTCAATACTAGCGTCTCAAACTGAATGTTAACTGACATACAACAGTAAACAGAGCTATGCTTACAGCTTTTTACATTTTACTGACGGTTCTTGACATAATACCTAGTTTTTGACGATTTTAGGAACGTTTTAATGCACCCCAAACGATTAGTCGTGTCATAAAAAATGGATATAAAATTAGTAATTAAGCCTTCCTTGGCTTTGTTTATTAACTAACCTGAACTTTGGTTTAGATATTTACTAACTTATTGAATCATGGTGATATTTAAATTTACTTTCTCTAGCGCTGAAAATAGCTGCTAGAGATAGATTTATTGTCCAGAGTACAGCTTAATTACTTTTGATAAAAAGGATAATCGCTATAACCCACTTCAGTACCGCCATACATAGTGGCTGCATCGGCTTCGTTAAACGTCCAATTATTCGCTATACGCTCTGGTAAATCAGGGTTAGCTATAAATGGGCGACCAAATGCAAATAAGTCACCGTAACCTTCACCTAAAATACGCACCGCTTTTTCTACTGTGTATTTACCAGCATAAATAATGCGACCTGAAAATTCAGCTCGTACTGCTTTATAAAACTCTAGTGGTAAATCGGGAGCGTTATCCCAATCAGCCTCTGCAATCGATAAGTAAGCAATACCAGCTTGCTCAAGCACTTTAACGGCTTGTATATAAGTATGGTGAGGGTTTGATTCAACAAGTCCTAAATACACTCGTGTTTCGTCTGTGCTTTCAAATAAAGGAGCAAAGCGTACACCTAAACGGTTTGCGCCTACAACGTCACTTACCGCTTCAACTATTTCTTTTAAAAATCGCAGGCGATTAGTAAGTGTCCCACCGTATTGATCATCACGGTTATTTGTATGCTCAGAAATAAACTGATTAACTAAATACCCGTTAGCACAATGAAGCTCCACACCATCAAAGCCTGCTTCTAAAGCATTGCGTGCAGCTTGAGCGTACATGTTTACCAGTTCACCAACTTCAGTTGTAGTTAGTGCGCGGGGCTCACTTGGGTCAGCCAACACTCCTTCACCAGGTGCGGTTTCAATAAATACTTTTACATTGTCAGCAATAATATCTGAAGGGCCAACCGGTTTACCTGAATTTGGTTGTAGTGTGGTGTGCGATACGCGCCCTACATGCCAAAGCTGAGCAAAAATAACGCCGCCTTTAGCGTGTACTGCATGTGTTACTTTTTTCCAGCCTTCAATTTGTGCTTGCGAGTGAATACCTGGGGTCCAAGCGTAACCTTGTCCACGAGGTTCTATTTGTGTGCCTTCAGCAACCATAAAACCAGCCGATGCGCGCTGCGAGTAATACTCAGCCATTAATTCATTAGGGATATTGCCAGGCTGAGTGCTGCGAGAGCGAGTAAGAGGAGGCATCACAATACGGTTTTTAAGTGTAAAAGGGCCAAGCTCAATTGATGAGAATAAAGGGGCGGTGTTAATTAATTCTGATTTCATTTTAAATTCTCTTATAAAGCAAACAAAGGCTTAAATAGTGGTTAAGCGACATTGGCAGCATAGAGATTTAAAGATACAATTTGAAACAACACTTTTTTGTACAGCATACAATTATGAATGGTATTAGTCGGCTTGATATAAAGCAGTTAAGAGTACTCAGTAGCTTATTAGAACTGCAAAATCTTTCACAAGTAGCCAAAAAAATGGGGTTAACGCAACAAGCCATTAGTGAGCAACTACGAAAGCTACGAGATTTATTTGACGATCGTTTGTTTATTCGCCAAGGCAATAACATGGTTGCTACTCCTAAAGCGCAAGGGCTAAAGGCGCCTGTTAACCATATTTTAAAGCAATTAGAGTCGTTACTAGAGCCTGAGCAGTTTAGCCCGCAAACTTATAAAGGTGTGTTTACCATAAGCGCAACCGACTACGCCACGCAGGCTTTATTGCCGCAATTATTTAATATTACCCGCCGTGAAGCGCCAGGTTTAAAGCTGATAGTGCGCGACTTTGCGTCTGACAACGTTAATCAACTTATAACGGCAGGCGAGCTTGATTTACTGATAAGCTTTCCAGAGTTCATACCTGACAACTTAGCGTATGTCACTTTACTAGAAGAGCAGCACTTGTGTATTACAGGCTGTAAAAATGAGTTTGAAGATGAGCCCTTAACACTGCCGGAAATTGCAGCGCACCCGCAGCTGGTGGTGTCGCCTTCACGCGCTAATTTACGCGGATCGCACGATCAATGGTTTGAAAGCCAAGGGCTAAAACGTAATATTGTTATGTCGGTACCGAGTTTTTCAGCGGTGCCCGACATTTTACATACTACTGATATGCTCGCGTTTTACCCTTCAAGATTATTACCAAATAGTAAAGTTAGACTGCTAGAAGTTGAGGCACTTCCACCTACTTTTAAAGTGATAGCAGCATGGCATCCACGTACTAATAACAGCCCAATTCATAAATGGTTGATAGAGCAATTACAAAACTTATAAAATCCGTAAAAATGCAACAAGATCTAAACGCTCTTGCTTGGTGAGTTTTAATGGTTTTAACAGTTTCGTCGTCTTAGGAAAGTGTGGATCGTTTAATTGGTTTTTCCTAGGCTTAGGTCTTACTCCACCATGGTTATACATATTTACTATGCCTAGTAGATCATCAAAAAGTCCATTGTGCATCCATGGAAATGTTTCAGTTAAACCAAGTAGAGAAGGGGTTCTAAATAACCCTATATCACTTGGATTATTTGTAAAATTAAACCGGCCTTTATCTTCAAAACTACGGCCGTAGTAATGAAGGCCAGTGCCATGAAATTGGTTGTCACTTAATAGCGCGCCATTATGGCAAGTCATACACTTCGCTTTAGTTCTAAATAAATGTAATCCGTTTAATTCATTATCTGATAAACGTCTAAGCGCTTTTTTTGGATTACTCTGAACCTCATTAATAAATGATTTAAAGCGAGTATTAGGTGCAATGAGTGTTCGCTCAAATGCAACGAGGGCTTCTGCCATTTGTGCCATAGAAAGCGTGTCTGAATTAAAGGCACTTTTATTAAATGCCGTATAGCTTTTATCTTTATTGACCCGTATTAAGGCTTCTTGTGGATCTAAGTCCATTTCAATTGGATTGCTAATAGGCATAAGTGCTTGTTGCTCAGCTGTTTTAGCGCGACCATCCCAAAAAAAGCTTTGCCACTGATCTATACCAAAAATAGCAGGGGTATTGCGAGTGCCTACTTGATCATTTATGCCTATAGCAGTGGCACGACCATCATGAAACCCCTTATCTCGTTCATGACAACTCGCGCAGCTTACGGTTTTATCGCGCGAAAGCTGTGGATCATGAAAAAGCTTATTACCAAGTGCAACGTGCTCTGGCAATGGAGTAGCTATTGGCAATAACGAAAGAGGCTCAACTATACGCTCATCACTGGTTTGAATGGCAGGCCAGTTTACTTGGCTCTTACTATAAAAACCACGTAACTCTTTGTTGCTGTATTGTTGAGCGTGCATACTAAAGGAGAGTAATAATGTAATTACACAAAGTTGCTTAATCATATTTATAAGTTACTCCAAGCCAAAACATACGCCCAGGCTCAATGCCTGATGCACCTTCGTTTACTGTGTAAGTACGGGCATTTAATAAGTTAGAAATATCCGCTCTAATGTCAATAGATTGAGTTTTTGTTAGGTTATGGCTATAGCGTAAACTTAGCCCTAGCATGGTTCTGGCGCGCATTTCTCGCTCTTCGTATTCATCAACTAAACTTGATTCTACGGGGCAACTTGCACAGCTTTTTTCAAGCCCAATGCTTTGACTTGCGCCGGTGCTTACAGCGCTGGTGTAGCTGCCACTATAGGTAACGTTTAAGCCTGTACTAAATGAGTCGCTCCAATCAACATTCCAGCCAAGTGCGCCTGTAACAGGGGTACCAAAGTTGGTACGTATTTGAGCAAGCTGCCCAAGCGTTACAAGTTTGCCGCTGCCACTTGCATTTACATAATAAACAAGTTCGTCAAGCGGGGTATTTTCAGCGCTAGCACTGTATTCGTCGTTTGAAATTTTGTTTTCAGCGTATGAGGCGTTAGCCCATAATGAGTGGCTACCAAACTGCGCGCTCCACGATATTGAGTAGCGCTCTGAGCTGCCATCACCTTCGTTAGTCATATAAATATATTTATAACCATCGCTGCCTGCTTCCTCGTCGGTAACTTGAGAAAACTGCTGATGCTTTTTACGCTTTACATACTTAAGCGATATATTTCCTGCTTTCTCAAAGGAGTGGGCTATGCCTAATGCTAGCTCGTCATCGTAGGGGGTATTTACATCATCAAAGCGGTATTTAAATGCGCCCGTGTAGTTAGATGGCAGCCAACCTTGAAGGTAGCCATTTTCGATAGGACGGTACTCTCGGTATGAAAAACGCTGCTGTTCTTTAACTTTATAACCAATAATAGCTGAGTCGTAATAGCGGTTAACGCCTGCGCTAATAATAGTGCGGTTGTCGTTAAATACATCGTAACCAAGCGATATACGCGGTGCGATATTATGATTAGCTAAAAAGTCATCATATTCGTAGCGCATACCTAAGTTTAGATTTAATTGCCCTAATGTAATGCTATCTGTTGCATAAAATGAGGCTCGATTTAAGGTTGCATTTATATACTCTGCAGGAGTTACTAAACGGCCATTAAAATACTGCGCGGTGGCTGTTACATTATTACTGTACGCTTTATTGTGATCTTTATTATTAAAATCAATTTCTCCGCCTAACTGCGCTGCAAGTTCGTCAATCGATATAGTTGTTTCAAGTGCTTGGCAGTCAAGTGTATAGCCACTGCAATTAAGTGGCGTGCTAGCGCTAGACCATATAATTGGCGAGTCATAGCCGTAGCTATTTTGTATACGTTCGCGTTCTACTTCTTGGCGAATAAGCTCAATACCGGCTTTAATACGGTGCTCTGTGCCAGCAAATTCAAACGTCTTAAAGTCGAGGGTATTTTTCCAGCTGGTGGTATATTGGGTGTTATCGAGCGCGCCATAACCCCCTTGGCGAGAGTAACGTGTTTGCGCATCGCCTTGGTCGGCGTATTGCCCCCAATCTTTTCCTTTTGCTTGTAGCCAGTTATAAAAGTGAGCAGGGCCTTCTCGGCTGCTGTCGCTCATACTAAAATTAAGATTACTGTGCCACGTTGCTAAATCAAAGTGTTCAGTTAGTGCCGCCACGGCGCCAATTGCACCACCTTCTAAATGAAAGTCACTGTCTTTGGCGTCGGTTATAAAGTCATCTACTTCGTAAGGTGAATACATTAAAATTAAATCTAATGCGTCTATCCAGCCATTACGGTAACCATATTTTACAATGGCATTAATGTTTTTACGGCTTTGCGTTTTGACTTCTCCTAACGACAAATCACTAATATCGCTAGTTAAGTAATTAACGCTCATCATTAAGCCATGGCGCTCATTAATTTGTTTATTAGCACGTAAGTTGTAGCTTATTTTTTCGTATTTAGGTTCTTCAAGTGTGCTTTGGTCAACACTTTGCTGAGAGCTGTCTTGCTCGGCTTCTATAAAGTGATAACTCCCCCAGCTGCTTTGATTGCCACGTACGCCAAAACTATAGCTGTCGTTCGTAAATACACTTTTAGTTTTACTATCAACAATACCACCCGAAAAACCACCAAACTCTGCCGGAATGTTATGGTCGTACACTGTGATTGATTCAACTACATCTGAGTTTACATTCATGCTTTGTACGCCGCCCGACACATCGTTTGACGATGAGCTCAACCGAGATGAACTGCCAGGGTCTATGCGGTTATTGTAGTTCAATCCATCTAACGAAAACCCCGTTTGCCAAGGTTGCGCACCTGATATAGAAATTTCTGGTGCGCTAATTTCTGCGAGGCTACCAATAGAGTAGGCCTCGTTGCTTAGCTGTACGCCAGGGAGCAGGGCAATTAGTTCATTTATATCGCCGTTGCCTTTAGGTGTGGCGTTTATAAAGTCACGATTTAAGTAAGAACGTCCAATAACTTCGGGTACTTCTATGCCTATGTACTGGCCTTTTACTTCAATGTGCTCAAGTGCTTCACAGCGCTCTTTTTGCTCATTTTTAAGTTCGTTACATGGCTGTGGTTTTGACTCTGTCTGCTGTTGCTGTTCTGCGGCGTATACACCCTGAGAAAGCAAAAGCAGACACGCGAGGGTAGTCGGTGTCTGCATATATTTCGGCTCTTTGTTAAATACCTAGTGGGGTTGTGTCTTCGCTATCAATTACGCCATCATTATCAGCGTCTTGGTCGGCTATTAATCCAGCTAAGGCTATGTCTTCATCACTGCTATTAGGTAAAAAGAAGTTAGGTAAGCCGTCGTGGTCGGTGTCTACGCTCGCAATAGCTATGCCTCTAAAGTCATCGCGTGAAGCAACTAAGTTGGTCATGCCTATGTAAAGCTCAAGCTGATCAGCCTCGCCATTAACGCCATTAGTTATTAGGCTTTGTGCTTTGGTAATATCGTTAATTAACGTAAAGCTGTTAACTAAATCTTCCATGTTGTCGGCAATAATTGTATTGGCAAAACCCAAAATAAGAGGCTCAAGCGTATTTAAAAGCGTGCTTGCTTGATTTTTTGCATTACTATAATTTGCTGAAAAATCACTTATATTGGCCGCGTTTGTGCCCATGCTTGAAAGCATAGAGTAACGTTCAAATTCCCCGCCTGTAGCCGCTTCTAAACCAATGACTTCAGCTTTAACAGCGGCTAATATAGTTTCTAGCTGATCGCTTGTTAACTCATTTAACGCAGGCGTTATTTCGGCAATGGCATCATTTAAGGTGGTGCTTGCCAGTGATGTTTGGTTGGCATTAACTAAATAACCTAATGTTTCTAGGCGGGCTTCAAACCTGTCTTCGGTATCTCCTAGTGCAATGTAGCTAAGTAGTTGATTGTGTACACCAGCTACTTGCTCCGATAAGCCGCCTTTAATAAGCGATACCATTACTTGATTATGAGCTGTAATTGATGAGCTATTACTTAGCGTACGTACATCGCCTGCATTGAGCGTATTAAGCATAGTTAAACATTTATTCGCTGCACTTGCTGCATCGCCACCAACTCGCGCTGTTAAATCAACTAACGATTTACAGCCCTTGTAACCCGTTAAAACTGTGGTTGATAACTCTTTGCTAATGTATTCATCAGAGACTAAAAAGTCGCCAGCATAGGTAAATACTTGCTGTGCTAAGTCGTTTCTGCCGGCTTCACTTAAAATTAGGCCTGTGCCAGGGACGTTATCAAGTGAGGTTAGCGCTCTAAAAAATTCGCTGTAATCGCCGTTTTCAGTAAAAAAGCTGCGAGCTTGTGCTGCGGCACTGTTTATATCTTCACCGGCAAGTAGGCGGTTAGCTATATTAAAGCCGTACACTTGTTCTTGCGCGTTGTTTATATCGGTTTCGCTGTCTGATAGCATTATTGCTGGGTTTTCGTCGCTTTGGTATAAGCCTTCAATTAAGCCTGCTAAAAATTGAATAGGGTAGGTGTAGTTATCTAATGTAGCGGCGCTATAAGCCGACGTACTATAGTTATAGTTACTATCAAAACCCGTTGAGCCATACATAGCAAGTACTTGGTTAGTGTAATCTTTTGCGGCCTCAAACTCGCCAGCTCTATAAAGGTATTGCGCAGCCCATGCCCCGTGCAACGTTTTGTATTGCTCGTATGGTTGGCCTTTGTATTCGCCGCTACGTACTAGTCTGTAACCCGCTTTTACCGCAAGTTGCGCGTAGTTGTTTGCAAGTAATTTAGCTTGAGTTAAATCGCTTTCATCTAGGCTTTGCGCATAGCTTTCTAGAGCGTCATCTATTGATAAGCGTACACCATTTAAAAAAAAGCCATAGCTCGATGTGTATTCTTCTTCACGTACTTGTTCAGCGTATAACGAAATAGTATTTAACAAATTACTTGCTTGCGAAACTTGATCCGCAGCTAAATAGCTTTTTACTAAAGAATAAAGCGCTGATGCGTCTGATGAGGCAATGTTATCAAAGCCTTTATCAGCTAAGTATTGGTTGTAGGCTGCTACTGCTTGGTCGCGGTAATCGTTTGCTTTTTCTGTTTGGCCTATTTCATCAAGTGCTTGCGCTACCTCTTTTAATGCTGAAGAACGTGCGGTTTGCTCGTTTATAAGCGCTAAATAGTCGCTAGCAGTATCTAAAAAACCTGCACGCGCATAGGCAGCAGCTTGTGTTGCGTATACGTCATATCGAGAAAGTTCATCAGCAATATTTACGCTTAACTCATCTGCTTGTTTTAAGTGAGATAAGCTAGAGCTGTAGTAATAATTAAGTTTATCTTCGTTAGTTACATAAGAAGGGCTTAGCGAAATAATAGCCGTTAATGGCTCGCTAATTAAGCCATCTGTGTAGCTAATTTCAAATTGTTCATCAATGCTGCTTAGAGTTTGTGCCTTATAGGTAAATTCACCTGTGGTGCTATTTATGCTCATTACGCCATTGCTTGGTGGGGTAATTAGGCTAATAGTTACGGTGTCGCCATCTAAGTCCTGTGTGGTTATAACCCCTTCGGTGGTGGTTGAAGAAGTAACAAACACGTTAGTGGCGAGAAGTTGAGGAGCATCATTAACATTTTCAATAGCAAAGCGTATTACTACATTTGCCGTTAAACTGCCATCGTTTGCACTTATGGTTGCCGTATCTTCACCAAAATAATTACTAAATGGTGTGTAAGTAAACTCACCGTTAGCCTCTACTGCTATGATGCCATTACTTGGCGCGTTAGCAAGTGTATAGCTTAGGACGTCATCGTCGGTGGCTGTTACTTGAGCAGTAAAAGAGGTGTCTTCGTTTAAAGTGAAGCTTAGGTTTGGCTCATTAAATAAAGGTGCTTTATTACTAGAGCCACCACCGCAACCAGTTAAAATTAAAGTGCATAATATAGGTGTGAGTTGAATTAGCTTATTCATGATTATTGAACAGTAAAGGTTAATGATGTTGCAAATGATAACGCATATCAATTGTATTTTATACGGAAAAAGTAATTTATATGATAAATTAAGGTGATTTTTTGGATGAAATAAAGTTTAAGGGGTTTAAATAAACTAAAAAATAGAATGGTAGTTTGCTAAGGCTGAATGGTTATTCCTTAGCAAACAATAGATTAAGCTTTAATTAACGTCTTTTATTATTAATAAAGGGAAGTGCTTAACGGAACGAGGTTGCCACTGATTAAAAATTATATTTTTAACACCTAAAGACGCAAGTGCCTTGGGTGAGTATGTCCAGCCTCGCGCATGTTTTTTTATTGCTGCTTTGCGTAAACTTGGCTCAAGACCAACAGTAAGTAGGTCATGATTTACATTAAAGCGTTTATACATTGCTCGTTCTCGCTTACTTGCTTTGGCTATAACCTGATCATAATGCGCACGGAGTACTTGCCATTTTTTACTTTTTTTTGGTTCATCTAAATTTTTGACCATAGTGTCTATATCACTGTCGAGCCATTTTGCAGAGGCGGCATCGCCATGCCAGCCAACTATTGCATTTTTCTCAATGGTTGTCGGTTGCCCTACGAGTAGTATGTAGTTAGCACAAGATGAAAAGCAAAAGTCTTTTATGCTCACGCTAAGTTTATGAGCGGCGATCAAGTCAGCTAAATCCATACCAAAATCGATGTTACCGCCACCGCTGGTAATCGTTAATGCGTTTATCGAGGAATTGCTTTTTAAAAGTTCAGAAGCTTTATTATTTTGAACCTCAGTAATTTGGCCACTGTAATACAGGGTGTTTTTTTTAACGAGCACCAGCGCGCTTGTTGAAAAGCTACAGCATAATAACGATATGTAAATAAGCACTAATTTTATCATTACTTGGTTTATTCCTATTTAATTCAAGCTATAAATATTTTGCAGAGAAACGATTTAATAATGCTAATGAACATACATATAAGCTTACCAAAACAAGGTCTGTAAAGCCGTTATCGCTTTGAATGATGTAAGTACTTAAAGCCATGTGGCCGCCATATGAAAAACATAAAAGTATACCCATAATACTGGTGTTTTTAACAATGTTACCAATTATAAAACTAGCTAAAAAAGCTGCGCATGCTGTAAGTGAAAAATTAGCTGCATATACAAACTGCCATTGTTGTTGTCCAATTAATGGCAAAGTAACAATAAAACAAAATATTCCTACGTAAATTGTAAATTTTAATGCACTTTGGATAAAAGCGCTTTTTGCTTGTGCAGTGCTATTGTAAATAGGGAGAGTGTAAAGCAATTCCCATGACTGCGTCCTTTGTGATCGACTCCATTGGCAAAGCGTGAATAGCGCAAGCAAGACATTTGTTAAACTAAACATTGAGTGCTTAGATATATCGTAAAAAAAGTTAATGATTATTGCGCTGGCACTCAATCCTACTAGCAAAATAGTAAATTGAGATAGTGAAGGCCCTACAAAATAACTCAAAGGAAAGAGCTGTTTATTTAAATACTTAGAGTAACTTGATAAAAAACCAACAGGAACAGGCGACCACCCCGATTGCACACCATGACGATAATTAGCAAAGGCATGACTGCTAAAGTGATATGGTTGGCCAAATTTATCTCTAAATACTAATAGGACTAAGTAAGTAACAATAGCTATAGGGATTAAAAAAATAGGTGTTTTTTCTAATAACACACAACTTATAATGCCTGTGGTGAATATTATGTAACATCCAAGGGTAAATAAATGACTGCTCACTCTACATAAAAGCCATAGCCCTAAACCAAGTGTATTCGCTACAAAGATAGTAGATAAAAGATGAATACTCTGCTCAATAGCTGCATTAATCAGCATGAAACCATTTATTATTGCAATAAACACTTTGCCTTGTTGCGTTACATGTTGGCAATAATCAACAACTAGCGCCTGCCACTCTGTGGCTTGTAAGCGAATACTTTGTAAAGCAAGTGATGCGTACATGCAAATAATCGCAAACATTGCGAGCAGATTAAGAATAACAGGTTCACTACCAATAAATAGAGGGGAAAAAATAGTCGCGAATATTGATGGCACAAAATAACTAGCGGGACCGGCTTCTTTTAACCATAAACCGCTCCAACCTTGGTACCACTTACGGCTTTGTGGCGAACTCATGCATGTAGCTCCACAAACAGTTGCTCTAAAGAAAGCGGATTAATACTCAATGCGCCATCAATTGTTTCGTTGTTATAACCATAAATAATGGCCGAATTTTTGTTTTGAGCTAATACAGTGTAAGCAGTTAAGTTAATGGTGTTATCGGTAAAATTAACTTTTCGGATAGTTTCGCGAATCTCATCTTGTTCATCAAATAACAGCAGTTCACCTTCTTTTATAAGGGCAATATGGCTTGCAACGCGCTCTATGTCGGAAGTGATATGTGATGAAAACAAAATCCCCGAACCGGAATCGAGTGCGAGATCGAACAAATCGCTCATAAACTCGCGTCTGGCAATAGGGTCTAGGCTTGCAACTGGTTCATCTAAAATAAGTAATTTAGGGCGATATGCCATTGCCATAATTAACGCAAGTGTTTGTCTTTGACCTATTGATAAGTTGCTAATTGCAGCGGTGCTTGAAAGTTCAAACCGACCTAGCCATTTGGTTTCAAGCTCGGTATCCCAGTTAGGGTAAAAACTACGATGTAGTGCCAATGCATCGGCTATTTTAAACCCCTCATAACCAAATGACTGTTGAGCAACATAGCCAATTTTAGCTTTGTTTTCAGCATTAATTTGTAAACTTGGCTCTGAAAAAACACTAATATCACCCATATCGGGAGTTACTAATCCAAGTGCACAGCGTAGTAAAGTCGTTTTACCTGCGCCATTTTTACCGAGTAAGCCAATTACCATACCTGAATACACATCTAAATTAATATTTTTAAGAATATTTTTTGAGTTAATTGTTTTATATACATTTTTGTAGCTAAGGAGTGGTTGTTCCATAGGGGTTATTTCCATCGCTTTTTAATTAATTCTATTAAAACAGCTTGCGATACATCGAGTTGTTTGGCTTGCTGAATAAGTTGATCGGCACCATTAAATAATAGCGTATCTTGTTGTTGTGTTTGCTGCTGTGATTTTTGCGCAACACAGGTTGGTTGCCCACGCCTTCGTTCTAACCAACCTTGTTCAACCAATTGACTGATCGCACGCGACACAGTCATAGGGTTAACCGAAAAGTGCTCAGCTATTTTTCTTACTGAAGGTAATTGCTCGCCTATCGATAATTGCCCGCCCACAATCAACCGCACAATTTGTTCATGCAATTGTTTATAAATTGGATCGCCACTATTAGGGTTGACATTAATAAATTCTAACATTATTCTTTCTCTACTGTATTAATACATTAATACACCGATACACTGTAGTTAAAGTTATCATATTGAGTGTAAAAAGCAACAAGGGAAAAGTAATGGAAACCATGTTTAATTTACGTAAAAAACTAACTAAGCTAACGCTTTTATCAATATTAGCGGGAAGTGGCAGTAGTGTATTTGCTCAAAGTAATGATCAAATACATACAGCTTTAACCCCATGTTATATGGAAGGGTTAGCCGATAGATTAATGTGTGGCAGTATTAAGCGCCCTCTCTCAGATAGCAGCGCTGATGGCGAAATCGACATTAACTTTGCGATTATTCCTGCTATTAAACCTAGCCACCCTGATGAAGCAGCGCTTGCTTTTGCTGGTGGCCCAGGGCAGGGCGCAATAGAGCTAGCTGCTATTTTTAATCGTAATTTACGATTTGTCCGCGAAACGCGTGATATTTTATTGGTTGATCAACGCGGCACTGGCTACTCAAATAAGTTGCAATGTGAAAGTAATGACCTGCAAACACAGTTTGCATTTAACGATTCAATGACTGATCTCGCATTACTGGGCGCTCAAGAAACACAAAAATGTAAAGCGCAGCTGAATATTGATTTAAGTCACTTTTCAACACCTGTTGCTGCAAAAGACTTTGAAGCTGTGCGTAAAGCTTTAGGTTATAAAGGGCTGCATTTGTACGGGGTATCGTATGGTACACGTATTGCGCAAGAATATACCCGCCAATTTCCAAATTCAGTATTAACGAGTACATTGGATGGGGTTGTACCTATGCAGCAAAGCTTGGCTGCAATAGGCGCAGCTATTGATGATTCGTTAGCGGCTTTATTTGCACGTTGTGAAAGTAATACGCTTTGTAATTCACAGTATCCACAGTTAAAAAATCAATTTAATACCTTAATGACGCAGTTAGATAGCCAGCCAATTGAAACAACAGTGAAACACCCGCGTACATACAAAAACATAACGCTAGTGGTGACTAAAACTAAGTTTTTTGGCGCAATACGTATGGCACTTTATAGCCACTCAATGCGAGCAATTTTGCCTTTGGCAATTAGCCAAGCCGCTAATGGTAATTTTTCGCCATGGGTTGGATTGATGTCGGGCGTTGATATAACTGAACAGCTCGCAATGGGCATGCACAATGCCATTGTATGTGGTGAAGATTGGCCGCAGCTTAATGAGCAAAAGCGTTCAAAATATAATAAAAGCTACATGGGAAAAATGATGATTGAAGGGTTTGATGTAATGTGCCCAATTTGGGATGTAACCCCAGTAAATAAGAGCTTTTATAAGCCCGTGACCACTGAAGTGCCTACTCTATTACTTTCTGGTGGGCGAGACCCTGCAACCCCTGCAAGTTGGGCTGAGTTGGCAATGGTAAATATGAAAAATGCCACTCATTTGGTGTCACCTTCGGCAACTCATGGTATTGGCTCACAAACATGCGCGCCCAAAATAATTGCTCAGTTTATTAATCAACAAAATATGCAAGATATAGATACAAAATGTATCAATAACAATAACGATAAAAAGTTTTTTATGAATATAAATGGCGCAGCCAGTTCAACAATTCAAAGTATGGAGTAAAGGTATGATTAAGGTAACTAATCTAACTAAAAAAATTGGCGATGTTAACGCCCTTAACGGCCTAAGCTTTGATGCGAAAAATGGCCAAATTACAGGTTTGCTTGGACCTAATGGTGCAGGCAAAACAACCTGTTTACGTACCGTGTTCGGGTTATTAAAAGCCGACAGCGGTGAAACCGAAATAGACGGCATAGATGTAGCAAAAAATCCTATGGAAGCTAAGAAAAATTTAGGATTATTTCCTGATCCGTGTGGCCTGTATGAGCGATTAACACCTAGAGAATATATTACCTTTTTTGCACAATTAAGCGGGCTTTCGTCTGTAAAAGCGAAAGCAGCAACCAGTGAGGTAATAAAAAAATTAAATATGGACGATATTGCGGATCGCCGCTGCCAAGGTTTTTCACAAGGCCAACGCATGAAAACCGCTTTAGCACAGGCTGTGGTACATAATCCGTCTAACGTTATTTTAGATGAACCTACACGCGGCTTAGATGTAATGAGCACACGTATTTTAAGAGATCTACTTATACAGCTAAAGGAACAAGGACATTGCGTGCTTTTTTCATCGCATGTGATGCAAGAAGTTGCCGCATTATGTGACCACGTAGTGATCATGGCTAACGGCCAAGTAATAGCGCAAGGTTCGGTAGATGAACTGTGTGAAAAAGCAGGAAAAGCCACGCTAGAAGAAGCATTTATTGAGCTAATTGGTAGCGATGAAGGAATAGCAGCATGATTAATTTATTAAAAGTACTCTATAAAAAAGAAATCATTGATGCCAGCCGAGACAAACGTTCAGTGATGGCGGGCTTGTATTACGCAATAGGTACTCCCATTGCAATGTGTTTACTATTAAGTGTATTACTGCAACAGCTTACATCGCCCGAAGGGCTCAAAATCACCATAGTAAATGCGGAGCAAGCCCCTAGTTTAGTTGCGCATTTAAATGCCAATGAAATACAGAGTACAAACGATAAAAATGACGAACTACTCAAGTCTATTACATTAAATATTAGTGATGACTATCAAAAAAATATGCGTGAAGGTCGTCCTGCAACAGTTACATTAATTGCTGATAAATCAAATGATAAACTTGGTAAGCATATAAATCGTATTGAAAAAGCTCTTGCAAGTTATAACGCTGAAGTGGCTAGTCTACGTTTAATATCGCGTGGCATTGATCCAAGCATTATGCGTACCTTAGCGGTAGAGACGCATGATGAGGCGACTCCAGACTCTAAAGGCGGTATGTTTTTAGGCATTGCTACGTTGTCTATAATTTTAACGGTATTTTACGCTGCGATGAACCTAGCTATAGATACTAGCGCCGGTGAACGCGAACGTAATTCGCTGTCGTTATTATTAAGCCATCCGTTGAGTAGCTTACAAATTGTACTTGCTAAATCGGCCGCTATTGCCAGCTTTTCGATGCTAGGACTCGTAATCATTTTAATTGTATCTAAAATTACATACGGCTTAGTACCTTGGCAACAGCTCGGCTTTAGTATCACTATTACCCCAGCATTTATGCTATTTTGTTTTGCAGTATGCTTACCTATTGCATTAATGTCGGCAAGCTTGCAGGTATTTGTTTCGTTTATGGCAAAGTCGTTCAAAGAGGCACAGTCATATGTAACTATGGTGTTATTTATTCCTATGTCGCTAAGTATGATAACTACCTATGACATTGCCACCGATATTATACAGTGGGTTCCTATTGCAGCTCAGCAATATGCACTTATTGAGTTTATCAAAGGTAACCCATTGCCAGTACCACAATTAGTACTTTCTACCTTGATTACATTAATATTATTTAGCGTGTTTAGTTTTTTAAGCAGCCGAATGCTGAAAAGTGAAAAGGTTGTGTTTGGTTTGTAACCCCACGCTTAAAATGTATTTCAAGCAATGCCCATAGTTTAACTAACATGGGCGTTTTTATATCCGACGATAAACAATGGCTATAGTTTATATTTTTTGAAATTAAAAAGAGGTGCTCACAAAGGGGGCAGAGAAGCTACGCTTAAGAGTAGAAAATACCTGTGTTGTATGTTTTTCTGAGGCTGAGGACGTACTCAAACATAAATATGGGAGGTATAAAGTAGAAGTGATGTAGTAAGGAGTCATAAAAACGCAGTAACGTAGTTACAATCTTAAAAACACCTGTTGAGATGGTATTTAGGGAAAATCTAGAAATAGCTAAATATGGCGTAACAATAATTTTTGTATTTACTCTCATAAAGTGTGCCCATTTAACCCATCTTTAACTCTCGCCCTAATAAACTGCTCGTAATGGTATGAATTAAGCATAATTAATGGTTTATTTTAAAAAGCACTCAACCAGTTTGTTACTTGCGCTTAGTTGTACGCTTGCTGCATGAAGCAGCCAGTCAAGCTATCAAGGTAATGGTATATTGCGCAGCGAGATCTCTATAGTAAATAAAGCGTACAAACTAATACGGCACGCGACTAATAACACAAATAAGCCCGCTAATGTTGGCTACGGTTTAGGGCTGGAGTGAAGCGAAAAAATAATAAAACGACACGGTTGGGTATACGAAGTAAACGATATGCCCGAGCGTTATGAAGTGGTGGTTGATTTTAGTTAATACGCTTTTTTTAATACTTAGAATACTTAGATTTAAAGTATAAAACCGCGCTAAGGCATCTTTAAAAAAGCTTTAGCGCGTTTTTTTACATTCAAAAATATTTAATTTAACGCTGAGAATATAAAAAACTTAGTGATAGTAATGTGTTAAGTAATTTGCTAAAACTGTAGGTAAGAAAAGTGAGGGTAGCGCGAGTAGGGATGTACGTTAATTTTGTACAGCTAACTTGTTGAGTTTCTTATAATGTTCGATTTATGTAACAAATAATGAGTAAAATAATATACGCAGTACGGAGTGTTAATTTAGACAAAATCAAAATAGGTGAGTCTAATGTACATTCAATGTTCAATAGAATACGAACGCATCAAACAGGCTCTGGAGATGAGCTTGAGTTGATCGGTGTGCACTATGGGAAGTACCAAACGGATAAGCAAATCCACCCTTTTTTAAATTCAAGCCATTCTCATTTAGAGTGGTTTAATAATACTGAAGAAGTAGCAAATTTCATCCAATCTAATTTTTTAATTTTTCCTAAAGCACTGTCACTTTTAACTGACATTAGTTGGTCAACAACAGAGACAATATCAACTGAAACAATCGCAATTAATGAGTATGTGAAAGGAAATATTAACAATAATGAGTTTACTACATGGTTGGCTAGCTTTAATGTTCTTGAATATATACAAAGTCAACTTAGAAAACACGAAGACGTTTAGCTTCAGTTAAAGTTAATTAAAGCAATTTGTTAGGTTTTTCTATACATTATAACCTGCAGTTTTAGCACTGCTTAGTGCTACGTCTTTAGCATGCAAGAAAGGATAAGCTTTATGTTTGGATTTGGTAAGGGAAAGAAAATTGAGAAATTAATTGATGCAATTGGTTCTACTTTTTCTGGTCAAATGATGATATTACCAATTAGTCCTGAAGAGTTAATTTCGTTATCTAAGCATGACAAATTAATATCCGGTTATATTATGGGATTTCAATTGCATATTATTTCTCAATCACCTTTCAATGAAAAAGATCATAAAGGGATACTTTTAGATAGCTACTTTAATCTTTTTGGGTCGTATGATGCCCAAGAGGTGATTGATTTTGCTTTCAGTTCAGCAGGCGATAAATTGTTTAATTCAGGAGTTGCACTTGGAATTCAAGATATTATTAACTTCAGCAAAGATCCAATGGATGCCCCCTTAAGCCTAATAAGAATACTTAATGAAGAAAATCAAGGTGATGGTATACCATTTTGACTTGCTTCATAGCTAACGATACCATCAAGCCAGATTCGCAATAGTTGACTTAATCCAACTCAGCTAAACATTTTAGCGAACTATTACTCATCGCTTATAGCTTAAATAGACTTACATGGAGTGTTAATTCATATGTTCAAATTCATAATTATTTTAATCTCAATTACTTCTTTCAATGCCTTGGCTGCAGAGAAGGTTAAACTTGGAGTTTTGGGGAACGTCGGGGCTGATGGTTTTTTTAGCCCGACGGTAACATCATTTGTTATTGAAAAAGTAGAGCCTAATTCACCCGCTGAAAAAGCAGGGATTATTGCAGGACAGAAAATCATTTCTATAGAAGGCTGTAAAATTCCAGGCTGCCCTGCCAGTGAAGCAAAAGAATTAATGCGCAAGGAGTCTGGAGAGATTTTACAATTACTTTTAGAGAATGAAGATGGTAGCCAAGTACCTTTAAAAATACCTATGAATGCTTGGTAAGCCTAATCAATTTTAAAATACCTAAATATACCCAGCCTATAAAGCATGGTTATTTCCAAAGCGTGGTTTTGTGTAAATGAGCTAGACGCAGTAAATGTTGGCAACGTTAGCGAGCTTTTGGAGTACTACTTACTCGGTTTATATGTAGGTTACTGCTTAAAGTAATTGGGATAGATTAAAAAGGTTTGATCAGTAATAACCTTATTTAATTAATGAATACATTGGTATTGCGTTAAATACGGCAATACCAATGATTATTAGACTAAAGCTTATAGATCGCTGCGCCAGCCCATGCCTGACTCTTCCATTAAACGCTCGTACACGCCTTCTATGTTAAGTGGTAACCATACATCAAACTGTTTAAAGTCACTAAATTGGTCTAATTTTACATTTTGTTTAATTTCGTCAAGCGTATTACCAGCTAAAACGCCTGCTGTTACTTGGCTATATAAAATCTCTATATAAGTTAAATAGCGCGCTACATCTGCCTTGCTGCCAATATCGGCATGACCACCTACAAAAGTATCAAAGTCATATTTGAGTACCGCTTGGGTTGAGTTAATCATGCCTTGAATATCGTAACTCCACAGTTTTTGCCATGGCATTCTGCCAATAACAATCCAATCAACCACAAATAACGTTTTTTGCTTTTCGAATAATATACTAACCGAACCACGACCATCGTTTGGACCATGATAGTTAAGTTTTACTGTTGACTCACCAAGGGTAAGTAGTAGCTCGTCATCAAAAATAAGGCTGGGCGCTACCGTTTTCATTTGTGTATTTTTAATATCTTGCGCAGCGAGTTTATGCGCTATAAACGTGGTGTGCGGGCTTTTAAATACCTCGGCGCCGTAAATATGATCGCTGTGATTATGGCTATAAATTACATATTTTACAGGCACGTTATAGCGAGTTTTAATTTGCTCGCTTAACCAGGTGGCGGCTTTTTTATTAAGTGGGTCGGTAACAATCGCGCCCTCAGAAGTGATTAAAAATACTGAGCGGTGTCTGTCGTCTATAAAGCGGTGTAAGCCATTGCCTAGGTCTTCTATTTCATAGGCTTGTGTGGCAAAGCCCATA
Organism: Pseudoalteromonas sp. 1_2015MBL_MicDiv; assembly: GCF_002407505.1. Lineage (NCBI taxonomy): Bacteria > Pseudomonadati > Pseudomonadota > Gammaproteobacteria > Alteromonadales > Pseudoalteromonadaceae > Pseudoalteromonas > Pseudoalteromonas sp. 1_2015MBL_MicDiv. The sequence continues at coordinate 722,469 of NZ_CP012737.1, forward strand.
AATAATAGGGCTGTAGTTAATAGTTTTTGTAGCAAGCGGGGCATACACCATTCCTTTTTAAATTAATTAATAACACGTTTAAAAGAAGAGAGTGCAAGGCCGTAAAAAATTTCAGTTGTTAGTTAAATTAAAACTTAAACCTAAGCCTAAACTTAAGTAAAAGGATCAAATATAAGGATGAAATAAAAAGCCATTATAAAAATGGCTTTAGATAGGTTGGTTGGGTTTATCTTTGTGTTAGTTGTTGGTTTATTTCTTCAAAGATACTGGCATCGTCTATGGTTGAAGGTATTTGTAGCTCTTCGCCATCGACTAGTTGGCGCAAATTTTTACGCAGTATTTTACCCGAGCGAGTTTTAGGTAACCTATCTACGCTAACTATATTTTTAAGGCACGCAATAGCGCCAATCTGATTACGAACACTTAAAACAAGCGCTTCTTCCACGTCGGTACTTGAGCCCATAAAATCATTTTTAAGCACGATCATTCCCATAGGAAGCTGCCCTTTTAGAGGATCGTTTACACCAAAAACAGCGCATTCAGCAACAGCAGGGTGCGCGGCTACTATCTCTTCCATTTCGCCGGTAGAAAGCCTATGCCCTGCTACGTTTATAACGTCGTCGGTTCTGCCCATAATAAATAGGTAGCCGTCTTCATCAATATAGCCGCCATCGCCAGATAAATAATAACCTTCGTATTCATTTAGGTAGCTTGCTTTAAAACGCGAGGTATCTTGCCAAATTGTTGGTAGGCAACCCGGTGGTAGTGGCAGTTTAATTACCACGGCGCCTTGTTCGTTAGCTGCGCATTCATTGCCATCCATATCTAATATTCGCACGTCAAAACCAGGAGTAGGCACGGTAGAGCTGCCAGGTTTTGTTGCTAAGTACTCAAGCCCTACAGGGTTACAAGCAATAGCCCAGCCGGTTTCTGTTTGCCACCAATGATCGAGCACTGGCAGTTTGGTTTTTTCTTTAAGCCACTCGTAAGTGGGAGGATCTAATCGCTCGCCTGCTAAAAACAAACGTTTTAAGCTAGAGGTATCGTATTGATTAAAACCATCAGCATTTGGATCTTCTTTTTTGATTGCTCTAAATGCGGTGGGGGCACTAAATAATGCATTTACTTTATATTCTTCAACCACGCGCCAAAATGCACTGGCGTCGGGTGTTTTAACGGGTTTACCTTCATATAATACAGTTGCGCAGCGATACATTAGCGGCGCGTAAACTATATAAGAGTGCCCAACTACCCAGCCAATGTCAGACGCTGCCCAAAATACGTCGCCGGGCTTCATACCATAAACGGTTGCCATGCTGTATTGCATTGCCACTGCGTGACCGCCATTTTCGCGCACTACGCCTTTGGGTGTGCCTGTCGTGCCTGAGGTATATAAAATATAAAGTGGATCATCTCCATTTACAGGCACCGGATCTGCGCTTGCAGCAGTTTGCATTGCCTGAGTCCAATCTATGTCTCGTTCAGGCTTAAGAGTGGCGGTTACTTGTGGGCGCTGATAAATAACGCAGTGTTCTACTTTGTGCGTAGCTAAGTCTATTGCGTTATCAATAAGTGGTTTGTATTCAATAATGCTGTTTATTTCAACACCGCATGAGGCGCTAAGTATAAGTTTGGGCTTGGCATCGTCAATGCGTACAGCTAATTCATGTGCAGCAAACCCACCAAATACCACAGAATGAATAGCACCAAGGCGAGCGCACGCCAACATACCAATAACAGCTTGTGGGATCATGGGCATATAAATAACAACGCGATCGCCTTTTGTAACACCTAACGATTGCATTACGCCTGCAAATTTAGCAACTTCTTGTTGTAGTTGTGAGTAGTTATAAGTTTGCTTTGTGTTAGTGACTGGAGAGTCGTAAATCAGTGCAGTTTGCTTACCAAATCCGGCAATAACATGTTGGTCTAGCGCTAAAAAACTGGTGTTTAATTGCCCGTCGCTAAACCAATGATAAAGCCCGTCGTCGTCTTGTGTGTATGCTGTTGTGGGGGTTTTATACCATGGAATATTTTTACTTTGTTCGAGCCAAAATTGGGCTGGGTTTTGTTTAAAGCCATTATATTGCTGTTTATATTCGCCTGACATGTAAGGCTCCTAAAGCTAAATTTGTGTGTGAGAGACCTTACAAAATGTAGGCTTTTTTTAGCAAGCAAGCTATTCGACCTTGGTCGGTTGAAAGTTAATCAACACACTGGTTTTAAAAATACAAAATTGACAATACAAAGCGTGTGGTTCAGCATGGCAGGCAGTAAAAATAAGAGAAAACACGATATGAGTAACGTAGTAAGAGTAGGGGTTGCGGTTATCATAAAGCATCAAAACACAATTTTACTAGGTGAACGCATTGGCGCGCATGGTGCTAATACATGGGCAACACCTGGTGGGCATTTAGAGTTTGGTGAAAGTGTTGAGCAATGTGCAATACGAGAAGTGTTTGAAGAAACAGGTTTAAAGGTAAGTAAAATTACTAAGCTTGATTTTACCAATGATATTTTTACAGCAGAGAACAAACACTATATTACGCTGTATGTAAAAGCTGATTTTGAAGGCGGAGAGCCTGAGCTTAAAGAGCCTAATAAATGTTTAAAGTGGCGCTGGTGCGATATTAATAATCTACCAACGCCACTGTTTACATCACTAAAAAATTACTTATCTGAGACTGCCTAAGCTAATAAGTTATTTTGTTGGCGGTGTCGCTGGGCTTAACGCTAGTTTACTAAAGCTTACTTGAGCGTAATCACCATTTTGTTTATCTGTAGTCCAATCGCCAGTACCTAAACAACCTGGGTACCAAATACCTTTCGCGCTTTTAGTACTACATTGGTTATAAGCACCGGCTTTAAAGTAATGCCAATCTGCGGCGTAGCCATGTGGGTGATCTTTTTCGTCCACTTTGCCATAAGCATCTACGTTATTACCTAAGTTAATAGAGTAGTTAACGTCTTCTTTGCCTTGTGCGCTAAATGTAAGGTGCATAACATTTTTATACACATTTACTGTGTAGCTAAATTCTTCACCTAATGCAATACCGGCGCTGCCTGGCTCGTTAGGGTTTTCCCATGTATTACCCCAAACAGGGTAAGTAATGTCTGTACGGTCAGGATTTGTTTTAGCTAAGTTACGTTCGTAGTTCCAAAAAACTGAGCCTGTTTTATGTCCTGGCCATTTTTTGTAATATATTTTAAGTGGTTCATTGCCCCAGCCATAACCAAGTTTGGTATCAATAAGTGCCTGATCTTTACCTGCGTGAATTTGCCCTACAACAACCGAGTAAGCCGCTTTTTTATCAGGATCAGTTGCACGTAGCGCAACATGATCTACCTTTAACGTTGCTTCCATTTTTCCACCAACAGAACCAAATCGGTCAGATAACGGATGTACAGCTAAAGCAAAGTTGTTTTTAGAGTATTTAGTTTTAATTTTAGTATTTGATCCACGGATCATTTGTCTAAGTTCACTACGAGTATTAGTAGAGTTAGCACTTGTAAGCGCTTTATTAGGCGAGGTAAATACCATGTAGCCTTTATCATCAAGATAGAAAAAATCAGGGTGTGCGTAAGTCTGAATTTCTTCTACATCTATTTCATCAATTTTACCGTCGTTGTTTAAATCAACTGGTACATTTATTTTCCAGTGTGATAAATCAAACTTTGTTGCAGGTACCGGCGCATCGCTTTGCTGATTAGTGCTTTGGGTACTTGAACAAGCCGTAAAAAGTAGAGGTGTGATAACGGCTAAAGCCGTAAGTTTAAATGTGGATGTATTTTTTATCATTATTGTCTCTGTGTGATGAAGTAAAAATTGTGCGGTAAAGACATCGCTTAACTTCAATCTAACATACCAATTTAAAAATTAAAACTTACCAATTTTGTGTTTTTTATAATTAAACCTTATTTTTAAAGTTTATTTTGGTTAACCAGTTGGTGTTTTTTATTGCGTAATTTTTCTAGATACTTTCGTTGAGACTTTTTTATATGCTTAGCAATCCACTTTGTCATTTTAGGCGTAAGCTCTGGTACAAAGTTATGACCCATACCATCTATAATTTTTAACTTCGATTTTTTAATGAGTTTAGCCGTTTTTTCAACTTCAATAGATGGAAAAACTATATCGGCATTACCATGAATAATTAACGTAGGCGCTTTTATTTTTTTTATTAACTGGGCTCTGTTTTTACTGGCTGCTATGGCTATTAGTTGGCGTTTATAGCCATTTTGATTATATGAGCGGTCAATTATTTTAATTGCATGCTCTTTTAATAATTCTTCACTTTGTGGGTAAGCTGGGCTACCAATAAGTTGGTTTAACTGAATGTTGTAGTTTATAGCGGCACTGCGCGTTAGTGTTTTTGGTTGCAGTTTAGATACTTTTAAAAATACCTTTAAACTTTTTATTGTTGGCTTAAAAGTAGAGCTACTCGACATTATTGTGGTTAAGCTAAGTACTTTCTTTTTATGTTTTGCTGCAATAATTTGGGCAATCATCCCACCCATTGATGCGCCAACTAAATGCGTTTTTTTTATTTTAAGTGCAGCCATTAAGGCGAGTACATCATCAGCCATATCATCAAGCAGGTAAGGAATATTCGAGCGTATAGGTAAGTACTTACTTAACCATGTTTTAAATAAACTAGGATTTTTGTAATCATCTAAATGGCTAGATAACCCGACATCACGGTTATCAAATCTAATCGCTCTAAAGCCTTTTTTTACTAAACCATAATAGAGCGAGTCTGGCCAAACTATCATTTGCGCCCCAAGCCCCATAATTAAAATAATAGCTGGTGCTGTTTTATCGCCTTCATCTTGGTAGCTGAGTTTAATACCTTTTTTAGTCTTAATAATAGCCATGGTAAAGTGAGAGTTAGCAAGCTTTGTGAGGAGTATAGGGCAGCTTTATTACATTTAATTTATGGTAGGTGGGAGGGGGAGTTGCCATTTTTTTAAAATAGCTTGGTACTTGCCATTTACCTTTAGCGTTTTTAGCCCTTTTGATATTGCGATGGCTGTTTGTTCATCAAACTGGTTATTAGTAGCAAGATAGAGGGTTGAAGGAAAATCAGTTAAATGAACTCGTTTAGCTATTAAGCTAGGATCAAGCCCGGACATTTTTAGTTCATTATTTAAAGTAAGTGTATTCACTACAACAAAATCGATACGTTTTTTGTAGAGCATTTGCCATAGCTGCTGATAATAACTAACTAAGATTAAATTTTTGTCTTCTTCGAAACCCATATCTTTTAAATATTTGGCGCTCATATAACCACGAATAGTTGCTACTTTGTAAAATTTGGCGTGATTTAAATGGCTAATATTATCTTTATGATCTTTTAAACTAACTAAGTACGCATCTGTAAAGTATATCGCACCTAACCATTTAAATTGATTTTGCCTAACAGGGGTTTTTAAAAAAGAGAGCATAATAGCATTAGGGTTGGTTTTTAATTCATGGGAAGCACGCGCCATAGGCATTATTTCAAACTTCGCGTTTAGCTTAGCTTCTCTTAATACGGCTTTAGCTATATCTACCGAGGCTCCGTCTGCTTCACCGTTTTCGTTTTGAAAATGGTAAGGGTGTAAATCTTCGGCAATAAAGGTAAGTGGACTAGTTGCGTTTACCGTACTACAAAACATAAATACAAAGGCATTAACTACAATACGCAAATACATAGCAATAATCTTTTTAACTACAATGTCTTGAGTTTAAAGACTCTTGTCTGAAATATATACTCAAATGTATGAAATAAGTAAATTTTATATTGGAGGTTTATTTACCTATTTGCATTTTAAAATATTTAATAGGGCTATATGAGTACCAGCGTTTAAATGCCCGATTAAACGAACTCTGATCTTTAAAGCCGAGTGATAAAGCTAAATTGGCTAAGGATTGTGTTCCTATTAATAAGGGAATACGTCTTTTACGCTCTTGTTCGAGTAATATTGCAAAGGATGTTTGCTCTAGCTTTAAATGCCGTTGAAGAGTCCTTGGCGTGATATTTAGCGCATTTGCAGTACGTATTAAGTCGCACTCTTGCAAGTCGGTTTTTGCCATAAGCATATGGTTAATTTTTTCGCTTACATGTTGCTGGCTTTTAAAGTTAGAAAGCTGCTGCTCTGATATTTGCCTAAGTGCTAAGTGAACTGCTGCGTTATCGGTTTTAAATGGCAGGGTTAAATAACTACTCGGGAATGAAATTTCATTGTACTTAGCGTTTATGCTTACAGGGCAATTAAACCACGTAGCCAATGTATTTAAATGTTCTTTTGAGTAGTGATCCGTGAAACATATTGAACTAGGAGATAGCTTGGAGTTAAGTAATTGACGTATTACACATACCCAAGCAGTCATATTACGCAAAATAACCTGTTCGTTACAACTTGGATGCGGTAGCCAGCGAATAATTGCAATATCTCCAAGCTGCTCAAATTGTGATTTACCTATGTCAGCGACCAAACTGTCATAATTTAAAAGTACCTGTATAGCACTGGCTAAACTATCGCTTGATTCTATTAAGTAACCTAAAATTCCAAAATTTGCTGTGCGAATATGCTGCCCAAGCTTAAAGCCGAACAGGGGATCGTTAAGTGTTTTTTGTGAATATTCAAGTAATGCGTTGTAACTTGTTAAGGTAATACGAGGTGCGAATTGTCGTGCTTTATTATCACTGTACTCATTAAACTTGATGGCCTTCAAAGCCACTTCATTGGCTATACCTTGGCTTTGTAAGTAATCAAGAGTACTTGAAAAGTAATGATCAGCAAGTGAGTACATTTGTCGTCTAAAGCTAAAAAATGGTCGTGTATGAGCAAGTCTGCCATGTAAAATTTTATTATGCTAGGACCTATTGACCTTTGGGGATTAAAGTTTGTTCTATTTAGGGGCAATTTAATCGCAGCGCGAGGTTTGTAACCTAGAAGGCTAAGTACCTACTCATGTGTTACCGATCTGGCTTACATCCTAAAAGCTGAGCAAAGTTCTGTATCCTGCTACCGCCCCTAGGACGAACTCAAGGGGAGATCATGTTTGGTATTTATACTGCGTTATCGTCTATTTATGGGAAATAACCACACAACATGGGCGCAGCCTTGCCTAAAAACCAAGCATACGACTGCAAATTTAACTTAGAAAGATAAACGGGCCCTAGGTGAATAATTTTTAAGGTTATAGCAGTGATATTAATAAATTTAAAACAAAACCTTGCAGCTCCTCCCACTGAAATAATTAATGTGTTGCTTGATCATGAACGTTTAAATAGGTTTTTTAACGCTCAATTTTTATTATTGAAACCGCAAAATTGCGGGCAGATAAACGGCGGAAAAGGAGCCGTGAGGCAAGTTAGAACATCAGGGTATACTTTTACTGAGCAAGTTATAAGTGCTAGCGGTAATCACATTTGCTATCAAATTGTGGGCAATAAGCCTGTGGCTGCTCATCAAGGTGATATTTATTTAACTGCTATCGAAAAGCAGGCATTTATCTCTACTGAGCTTACTTATTCTATACAGTGTATTTCACCTTGGTGGATGCCCAGTTTTATACTTAAATTTTTCATTAAAAAAGATATTAAAAACGCACTTACAAAATTAGAGCGCTATTTTAAGGAGTGCACAACATGAGTGTTGAAATTATTTTACTTGCCTTAAGCCCTGTATTTTTAACCTTTGTAGTATTTGAATTTATAGCGTTTAGGCGTTATTACAGTATAAAAGACAGCCTAGCTAATACGGTTTTGGCTTTAATGCATCAAGGAGCAGATGCGCTTTCATTAATTATACTCATGCCGTTTTTTTATTGGCTTTACGGATACCGCTTGTTTGATATAGAGCTTTCTGTATTTTCTATTTTATGTGCTTTTTTACTGCAAGACTTTTTGTACTATTGGTTTCATAAAGCATCACATCATATTCATTGGTTATGGGCGGCGCATGTCGTACACCATAGTTCCACTAAAATGAATTTTACTACCGCGTTTAGGCAAAGCTTAATGTATCCCTTGGTGGGCATGTGGATATTTTGGTTACCTATGATGTTGATCGGGTTTGACCCAATGACAGTCCTAACTGTTGTGGCGCTCAACTTGGCGTATCAGTTTTTTGTGCATACACAAATAGTGAATAAGCTTGGTTGGTTTGAAAAGGTGTTTAATACACCTTCTCATCACAGAGTGCATCATGCAATTAATGCAGGCTACCTGGATAAAAATTTTGCGGGTGTATTAATTATTTGGGATAAATTATTTGGCACCTTTGTTGAGGAAGACCCAAATAAAACCTGTAAATATGGCATCGTAGGACAGTTAAAGACTAACAACCCATTTAAAATAACATTTCACCAATGGGACTATTTGATAAAAAGCATCTATAGAGTAAAAGGCATTAAAGCAAAGCTAAACGTTTTATTTGGTTACCCCACATGCTCTCGTAAATCCTAACTATTTTTTACTTCTTGGTGCGCCTAGTAGAATAAAAGTATGGCAAATACATACAGACAAAAACGCGCTAATGCCAAGTGCGCCGCCATAGCCATCGAGCCTTGGAACTAAATACTCAAAGAGTATTGAAAAAATAATGGCTGAGTTAGTTACAGTATATATACCAAAGCGATGTGGGGCGCTCATGCCTATAAATGTGCCGCCAAAAAACACAATGCTGTAAAGCTCAGGGTTTAAGTTAAGCACGCTAAGAAGTAGATAGGCAACAATGGAAAGCGCAGCTGATGCTCTTATGGCATCAAAGCGATTATGTTTTGCTAAAAAAAACGTTAAAAATGCCCCTAGCAGCGCAATTAACGGATATTCAAGGCTCATAATACAATCCCTTTAGCTAATACAAATATTGCAACACTTGCAAAAGCAACACCACCTAACTTGCCGCCAAAACCAGTAAATAAGTTCATGGAAAGCACATACAAACTAGCACCTATAAGCGAGATAATTACAATCTCCCAATAACTAGTAATTAAATTAGTCGAGCACATGCCAGCAAAACTACCGGCATAAATAGCAGCATAAGGGTGATTTTTAACGTTTTTAGGAAACGGTATAAACGAGCCAATGAGCCCAGTTAATGCGGCCGAAATCACTAATGGAACATTAAATGTTGTATGCATCACAAAGCAGGATATAAAACCCATAAAAAAAGTGATGAATTTTAAAGATAAGAATTTAATCATAGTCCACGCATTTTAAAGTAACCCTTTTTGGTTTTAAAGCACTGCCTGAAAATATAATTGCATAAGTATTCACTAACTTTAATAAGGTTGTTTATTAATCATTTTAAAAGTATTAAATATGCTTAATTATATGGTTGTTAATGTTCTATAAATTAAGATTTATGTATAATCCGGGTAATTTAGTATATTAAAAGAGTTAACCAAGGGTAATTTATGTCTAACTGTTTGCATTTAGCTATTCCAGCTGGCGATTTAAAAGTCACTAAAGCATTTTATTGTGACGTACTTGGTTGTAAAACCGGTAATAGTGAAGAGGGTCGCTGGGTTGATATCGACTTTTGGGGTAACGAGTTAACATTGCATCAAAGTGTTGAGCGTCTTCCTACAGTGCGCCACGACGTAGATATGGGCGCTGTAGCTGTACCGCATTTTGGTATTCATTTATCAGAAACCGACTTTAACGCGTTAAAAGTACGAATACAAAGTGCGGGTATAGAGTATCTTGATAAACCTTACCGTCGCTTTATTGGTGATGAGTTTGAGCAAGAAACATTTTTTATTGAAGATCCAAATGGCAATGTGCTTGAAATGAAAACCATGGTTAACCCAGAGGTTTTATTTAAAAAAGTATAGTTTTTCACTCGTGCTATTTAAAGCCACTTTTTATAGTGGCTTTTTTGTGGGCTAGCTATGTAGCTGAGTTAATACTTCGCTAGGTGTTTTATTAAAGTGGCGTTTAAACTCACGGCTAAACTGCGATGGACTGGTATAACCAACCTTTAATGCAGCTTCGTTGGCTTTACTGCCGCTGGCAGTAATGAGTTCTTTTGCTTTAGCCAAGCGTACTTTTTTTAAGTACTGTAGAGGGGATTCAAAGGTAATTTGCTTAAAGGCGCGATGAAACGACGATACACTCATGTTTACATCTTCCGCCAAACCTTCAACAGTTATTTGGTTTGCATAACTACTGTGCATAGTGGAGAGCGTACGTGCTATGCGAGCATAATGCCCATCATGCATCGCAAGGCCTATTAAAGTGTTGCCTTGAGGGCCGCAAAGTACGTGATATACCAATTCTTTTACTATATCTTCGCCAAATATCTCTGCCTCAAGTGGATTATTTAAAACAGTCAATAGCCGATGGGTAATGAGCTCCATTGCTGTATCTAGAGTTGCCGACTGCACTGCGCCAATTTGTGCTGACGACGATGACGCTGAAAGAGGCTTATGCTGCATTATTTGATTAACGAGTTTGTGTAGCATTGCAGGGTTTATATCTATGGCAATGCCCATAACGGGTAAGTCGTTATCGGTAAATGCTTCACATTCTAATGGCACCGGTACGCCAAGGACTAAGTAGTCGCCTGCGCCGTATTTTATTTGATGTTCAGGAAAGTGAATTATTTTATGGCCTTGCCCAACAATAATAATACCTGAGTTATATATAAGCGGCTGACGCGGCGAGCTTTTAGTTGCTCGATGAAAATACACGCCTGGAATAATAGTTTCCATGGTGCCTTCAAAGCTGAGTAATTGATTATGCTCGGCGTATTGTTGCAACATATTGGCTATGGTGGGCATAAAAGGCATCTTTAATTGAGTGTATTCTGCGTAAAATAACAACGTTGATAGTTTTAGGCAAGCTTTTGCGAGTTATTGGGCTTTTTTTATGTTTGTTTTGCCATTAATATGCACATATCGATACTTTATTAGGTAACTAAGTAAAGTACTCAGCAATTAACCGTCACCTAGGAGCAAAATAATGAAATTTAGCTACGTAAATCCAACACTTATCCAGTTCGGCCAAGAACAAATTGCCTCACTAACTGATTTGATCGCAAAGGATCAAAAAGTACTTGTAGTGTACGGCGGCGGTTCAATTAAAAAGAACGGCGTGTACGACCAAGTTGCTGCAGCACTTGAAGGCTTTGATTGGGTAGAGTTTTCGGGCGTTGGCGCTAACCCAACAATTGAAGTACTAGACCAGGCAGTAAAAATTTGTAAAGAACAAGGTATCGACTTTGTACTAGGTGTAGGCGGCGGCTCAGTAATCGACGGCGTTAAATACATCGCAGCATCTGCAGTTTATGATGGCGAAGGTTGGGATATTCCTACTGGTAAACATAAAGTAACTAGCGCATTACCTATTGGGGCAGTACTTACTCTTCCTGCTACAGGTTCTGAGTCTAATCAAGGTTCTGTTGTGAGCAAAGCTACGACTAAACAAAAACTTCCGTTTATGTCTCCTGCGGTACAACCTAAGTTTGCAATTATGGACCCTGATGTAATGAAAACATTACCACAGCGTCAACTTGTAAATGGTTTAGTAGACGCGTGGGTACATACCTGTGAGCAATACTTAACATTCCCAGCAGGCGCACTTGTACAAGATGGCTACGCAGAAGCACTATTAAAAACGCTTAAAACACTGGGCGATAACTTTGAAAACCAAGACGACGCATGGCGCGCAAACCTTATGTGGTCTGCTAACCAAGCACTTAATGGTTTAATTGGTTCTGGTGTATCGCAAGATTGGGCTACGCACATGATTGGTCACGAGCTTACAGCCGCTTACGGCGTTGATCATGCACGTTCACTTGCTATTGTTCAGCCTTCTTTACTGCGCAACCAATTTGCAGTTAAAAAAGCAAAGCTTGAGCAAATGGGTAAAAATGTGTTTGGTCTTGATCAATCTGACGACCTGGCTGAGAAAACAATTCTAGCGATTGAAGCGTTTTACCACAGCCTTGACGTAGCGACCCAGCTTACTGAGCATGGCGATGATAAAGCTGCAGCTATTGACAATATTATTGGCAAACTTGAAGCGCACGGCATGTTAGCACTTGGTGAAAACCAAGCTATTACGCTTAAAGAAAGCCGCGAAATTTTAGAGCAAGCAGTCGTTTAATTTTCAAAGCCAAGCGCTTACTTAAATATACTAAGTAATACGTTAATAAAAAACCGTCAACCTTTAGGTTGGCGGTTTTTTTTATGGATTATTATAAATAATGCGTTGCTAATTAACCAATAAATTCCATGTTAATGTTTTTTAATGATGATAGTAAACTGTGTTCAACGGTTAGGAAAAACCTAACGATTAAATAAATTAAAACAGGACTAAAACTCATGAAATTACTAAACACATTACTTAGCTCAAAAGCAGGCGTAGCAGCATTAATTTTACGAGTGCCAGTTGGCCTTATTTTAGCGGCGCATGGAGCACAAAAGCTATTTGCTTGGTTTGGCGGTTACGGGCTTGAAGGCACTGGGCAGTGGATGGCGAGTATTGGTTTAGAGCCTGGCTATTGGTTAGCAATGATGGCTGGTAGCGCTGAGTTTTTTGGTGGCATTGCATTAGCAATTGGTTTGTTAACGCGCCCTGCTGCTGTAGTTTCTGGCTTTACTATGCTGATTGCTATTTTTAGCGTACATATTAGTAATGGCTTATTTATGGCAAACAATGGTTATGAATATGCATTAACGTTACTTGTTGTAACTGTGGTTTTAGCAATTCAGGGAGCGGGAAGTTTTTCGCTTGATAACGTATTAGTTAAAAAACTAGCTAATAAATAGAGTTTTTAAATTAAAAAATAGCGGCCAATTTGGCCGCTATTTTTGTTTAAATTATTTAGCAGATAATGTTAAAGAATAGCTGTACTGTTTTTGTTCGAGTAAATATTCTTTATGGGTACTTGGGCTCCATGAATCATCGCCACCAACCCCCATATGTTGATGATCAATGTGTACATGTACGCAATCATCAGCAATGAGTTCGTTAGTGTGTTTCGCTTGCGTTAACATACTTTGCGAATACTCGCTGGCGGCAAACAAAAACGCGCCAGTCACAGTTAAGTTATTAATACGCAGTAATTGGCAATCGCTACGCAGGCCATTATCAGTTGGGAATATATACGGTGTATGTAGCTCATTTAAGCTCAAGCTGTAATAACCTAAACGAGCTGCGGCTTTGCGATCTGGGTAGTTTTCAAAAGGCCCTAAACCTAGCCAGTTTACTTTTGTATCGCTTTGTTTGTTAAGCGTTGTACTTAGCCCTATGCGCGGCATTGGCGGAAGTGTATCGTTTAAGTGCACATCAATATTTAAGCTAATCTTACCGGTATTATTTAGTGTATATAGCCACTGTGTTTGAGCCTGTAGCACGCCATTAAACTCGTACTTAAATACACAAGTAATACGTACATCAACACTTGATTTCACGGCGTGAATTGAGCTACATGTGCGCTGCCATTGCCCTATACCTGCACGTAACCAACGAGCCTCCCATGCATTAGGGTCTAGGTTGTCTACTTCGCTTACACCAATGTCGTTATCAAGTGGGGCACGATAAAAGTTATCAACCAGTGGGCTACTAATAACCTGAGTATCGTTTTGTAACCACTGCTCTATAAGCCCTGATTGCTTGCTAAAAATAAGTTTAAATTTATCGTTTTCAATACTTAGTTGAGAGTCGGTTTCTCTAACACTTATAGCGTTTTGCTCTGTAGTTGATGTAAATGACTTACTGCTTAAATTGTTACTATTTATAAGCTTAAACTGCTCTGAATCCATAACGTGATTAGCATTTGCAAAGTGTGAGTCGTTAATTAGTGCTACATCTAAATTAAGGTAATATTGCGCACCTTGCTCAAACGCTGTTTTAGTTTTAATTGTTAACGTGTGCGTACTTTGCGGAGCAATATTAATAATTTGCTCGCCTTGTTCAACACAGATGCCATTTTGCATTAACTGCCAAACGAGCTTTTCGTTATCTGTGTGTCTAAATACGTAATCGCTAAATACATCAATAGTGTATTGATTTTTAGTTTGCTCGCGCAATGTAAATTGTAAATGCTGTTGGCTGTATTTAGCTTCAAACAGGCTAGGGTGCGGCGTACGGTCTGGAAATAATAACCCGTTTATACAAAATTGGCGGTCATTTAGCTCATCACCAAAATCGCCACCGTAAGCCCAATAATGCTCACCGTTTTCGTCAGTTTTAGATAAACCTTGGTCTACCCAATCCCAAATAAAGCCGCCTTGTAGGCGAGGGTATTCTCTAAATGCTTGCCAGTAGTCGTCAAAGCTACCTAGGCTGTTACCCATTGCATGGGCGTACTCACATAAAATAAGCGGGCGCGTTTCACCCGGTAGGCTTAGCCATTTTTTTATTGAATATTTTGGTACGGCGTCATCGGCAACATGTGTATCTACACGGGCATACATAGGGCAAATAATGTCGGTAGCCGTTGTATTTGCGCCGCCGCCTTCGTATTGCACTGGGCGAGAGGGGTCAAAGCTTTTTGACCAGCCGTACATGGCATCATGATTTGCGCCGTGTCCGCATTCGTTTCCTAGTGACCAAATAATAATTGAGGTGTGGTTTTTATCGCGCTCAACCATTTGTGTATAACGCGACATAAATGCACCAGCCCACTGCGGATCGCTAGCTAAACGCCCCATAGGAAACATGCCATGGGTTTCTATATTTGCTTCATCAACTACGTATAAACCTAGCTCGTCACATAGTTCGTAAAAACGAGGGTGGTTAGGGTAATGAGCAGTACGCACGGCATTAAAGTTATTTTGCTTCATCAGCTTAATATCTTCAATCATATCGGCGGTAGTAACTGTATGGCCGTTTTCTGGGTGGTGTTCGTGGCGGTTAACACCGCGAATAAGTAGCGGTTTGCCGTTTAAGCAAAGCTGCCCGTTCAGCATTTCTACTTTTCTAAAGCCAATGTTGTAGGCTTCTGCGTCTATAGTATTGCCTTGATCATCAAGCAGACTCACAACGCAGCGGTATAAGTACGGGGTTTCGGCGGTCCATTTTTTAGGGCTTTGTATATCAATTGTTTGAAATACAACATCGCTCCAGCCACCTTTTTCATCAACACGTTTATTGTTAGTACTTTGAATTTGTGGCTCACATAGCGCCTGTTCGCCATCAAAAACTTGCACTGCTATTTGATAGTTATTTGGCGCATTAATCGCCGTTTTTATCTGTAGCGTTGCATCGCGATAGCAAGCGTCTAAATCGGGGGTTATAAACACATCACGTATTTTGTTTTGTGGTTTTGTAAGTAAGTTAACATCGCGAAAAATACCGCTTAGCCACCACATGTCCTGATCTTCTAAATAACTGCCATCGCTCCAACGAATAACCATAACGGCAATACGGTTAGTGCCTGCAACTAATAGTTCGCTTAAATCAAACTCGCTCGGTAAACGGCTATCTTGTGAATAACCCACCCATTGTCCGTTACACCACAGGTGAAACGCCGAGTTAACGCCTTCAAAAATAATATGATTACGTTGAGTTAGCTTACTTTCGCTTATATTAAATTCAGTGCGGTAACAGCCTGTAGGGTTGTCGCTTGGTACAAAAGGCGGGTTAACTGCAAATGGGTACTTAACATTACAGTAAATAGGTTTATCAAAGCCGTGTAATTGCCAGTTAGAAGGCACTGTAATGCTTTGCCAGTCGCTGTTTAGTGTTTCACTTAGCAATGACTCATCAACCGCTTCGGGTTTATCAAATAATTTAAAGTCCCATTGCCCATTTAAACTTTGTTTTTGCGATTGTGTGTTAGTACGGGCATGTTCAACGCTTTTAAAACCATTGAGTGGGCTGTGCGCTTTTACTTGATTAACTTGTACTGAAATTGGGTTTTCCCAATCGCGGCGATTAATTATGTGCTGTAAAGAAGTCATGTTTATCCTATTGCATAAGCGGGCAATTATAATGTGCTAAATATAGCTAAAAATAATCGCAGGGGTTATGCTTAAAGCTCTCCTTTGCTTGTCCAAAACTATCATTGTAATTATGCGCTATAACATTAAAGACATACTCGATATTGGCCCGCACTGCACAGAGCGCTTTATTGATTCGCAAACGCTCGCGCAAATGCCAAACCTTGAAATAGCACTTGCGGGTTGCTCAAACCTATCGGGTCGTTATTGCGTAGCACGCTCAGCACCGCTAGAACACACACTTTTTTATACGCTTGCAGGGCAGGGTAAATTAACAACACAAAATGAGCAGTACACACTTAATGCCAATACACTTATTGTGCTACCAGCAAAGCAAAGCTTTGAAGTGAAAATTGATGCTGATCATTGGGATGTTATTTGGTTAAACCTTGCAAATACTAAACGTTGGCAGCATTTAAATTTAGCGCAAGCATTGGTATTAACCGAGCAAAAACTTGAGCCGTTACACCTTGCTATGGAGCTTTTATACAGCGAGCCCAATGCTAATTTACGCGAAAGCGTAACGCCTATTTTAAGTCATTACTTAAATGCTACGCTGCAAAATAACTCACAAGGTGCGGCGCATAACCGTTTAATTAGTTTGTTTGAAGAGGTAGACAAGCGCTTGCAGTTTGATTGGACAATAGAGGCAATGTGCGAACATGTGCATTACTCATCGCCGCATTTACATCGGTTATGCCAAGCGCAATTTGGTAAAAGCCCAATACAACAACTTATTTATTTACGCATTGAGCGAGCTAAAAACTTATTGTTAAACACGGCTTGGCCAATATCGCATGTGGCAAATTATGTGGGGTACTCTAATATTTTTAATTTTTCCAAACGTTTTAAGAAGTCGGTAGGTGTGTCGCCAAGCGAATTTAGAAAATAACGTTAGCGGCTCTCTACATTTGAATAAATTTAAGGTATTGTGCGATTTCTTAAATTGCATTTTAGAGTTTTAGGTAGGTAATGCGCTCAAACCGTTTTTTAATAGTGATATTATTAGTGCTTGTACACAGCTTCATTAGCTGTGATGGCGCTGCGTATCATTTACAAGAAGATGTTGATCACGTAACCAGTTCGTTATCGCAAGGCGACTCCATAGCCGATGATAACCAAAGCGATAAAACATCAACTACCGAGATTCATGCTCACCAACATTGCCATTGTGGCTATAACAGCACCTCTAGCCATTCAATAAGCCCTGAGCAAAGTAAAGCAACTTCGCCTGCGTGCTATAACGGGTTAAATTACCCGCCAGATGTACCGCCACCAAATTTTTATAGCTAGTTTCTAACTTTAAATACTTTGTATATTAGAGCCTGCGTTTATGCGCTATTAGGCTAGTTATATGCATATTTAGGTTACTTGATCGCGCTTGTTTTTAAAGTAGGCGTAGTGATTAAGTTAACTCTGTTTATTAAAAAACGGACACGCTATATGAATAAAAAACCAATTATACTGGTGGCGCTAATGTGCGCGTTACCTGCTTTTAGTACTTTGGCGAATGTTAAAACATTAACCCTTAAGCAAGCGCTGAGTAATACCGAACAACAAAACCCGGTATTAAAACGCTACCCTTATCATCAAAAAATATTGAGTGCGCTTAAAACTCAAGCAGCTCTTTCGCCTAATCCTGTATTGAATGTTGAAGCCGAAAACTTACTGGGTACTAACAAGGCGCGTGGCATTCAAGGCGCTGAAATAACACTTGGGCTTAGCCAACTAATAGAGCTGGGCGATAAGCGCCAAAGTCGTATTAATTACGCAACCGCCAATATAAAAGCCCAAGCAATACAGTATCAAAATACCCGTTTAGTGTTATTGGCAACCACTGCTGAGCGATACTATCAAGGGCTTAAATTTCAAACATTATTAAGTTTAAATAGTGAACGTAAACAGGTAGTTACCCAGGCGCTTAAAGCGATTGAACAAAGAGCCAATGCGGGTGCTGCGTCGCAAGCTGATGTAACGCGCATGCGTTATGCACTTAGCCAAGTAGAGCTTGATAAAGCCATGCTTAATAGTGAATTTGAGCGAGCAAGTTTATCGCTTAACGAGCTGTGGAGTGAGGAGCAACCCTACAATACTTTTGCTGGCAATATTAATGCAATTACTGCGCTTAAATCAGCGCAAGCACTTTTAGATGCGGTTAACCAAGCCCCTGAATTTGCATTATTACAGCAGCAATATTTACAGCAAACAGCTAACTTAACACTGCAAAAAGCAAACGGACAAACCGATATTAATATAGGGGGAGGCGTGCGCTATAACCAACAAAGCGACTCCAGCTCATTAGTGTTTTCGTTTTCTATGCCACTGCAATTAAGTAATTCAAATAGCGGAAATATTGCAGCTGCAAATAGTCAGCTCATGCTTTTAAATGAGCAGCAAGGGCAATTGCGCATCCAGTTACGCCAGCAAGTACGTACTTTGTACGCTTATTATCAAGGTCGAGCTAATCAGGCAAAGCTATTATCTGATCAAATTATTCCTCAGGCACAAACATTGATTGAGCAAAGCTTAAAAAGTTATCAACGCGGGCAAACTTCGGTGTTGCAATTACTTGATGCTCAACAAGCACTTTTTGATTCTAAACGCACACTAATTACAACTCACGCAGAGCTGTACCAAGTGCTACTTACTCTTGAGCGTTTAACAGGCCAATCTTTAATTGAGACTCATCAATCATGAATAAAAATATAATCGCATTACTAGTATCACTTTCGTTTGCCAGCAGCTTTGTAAGCACAGATGTATTTGCCTCTGCTGAGCATGGCGAGTCAGGTCATAAAGAAACAGAGCAACACGAGCAAAAGCAAGGTCCACACGGCGGCTTTTTATTAACTGACTCTAAATTAACACTTGAGCTTAAATTGCAAAAATTTGCAGGTAATGTTGAGCTACGTGTATACGGCTATAAACAAAATCAGCCGATTAATATAAACGACTTAAACATAACAATGAGTTTAAAGCGCTTAGTTGAAGCGCCGCAAAATATACAGTTTGCAGCTGAGGGCGACTATCTTGTTAGTACGCAATCAATTAACGAACCACATTCGTTTGCACTTGCCGTTACTGCTAATTATAAAGGCGAGAGCATTAGCTATGAATACGACAAACACGAAGGGCAAACTACACTAACAGAGCGAGCTATTGAACGCGCAGGCATTAAAACCGAGATAGCGCAAAGTGGTGAAGTGGATATTACCGATACGCTTTTTGGCGTTATTGCTCCAACACAACACGGCACGGTAGAAGTAATGGCGCCGTATGCCGGATTGATCAGTGATATTTTTGTAAGCATTGGTCAAAACGTTAAAAAAGGCGAGGTACTTGCCAGCGTAACCAACCGTGAAACACTGCAAAATTACCCCATTAAAAGTCCGATTAGCGGTGTTGTAACCGAGCAATACTTAAAGCGTGGCGAGCTTGCAAGCACCAGCGCACTTATGCAGGTAGTTAACCTTGATAAAGTGTGGGTTGAGCTGTCGGCTTTTCCTGAAAACATTGAAAAACTAGCCATTGGTCAAAGCGCTAAAGTGTACGACTTGCATCATCATTTAAATACGCAAGGCAAAGTGTTTTTTATAGCCCCAATGATGACTGGCGGGCACATAGCGCGTGCCCGTATAGAGCTTAATAACCCAGACGGGCATTGGCGCCCAGGCATGCATATAAATAGCGATGTAAGTGTGGCTAAAATAAATGCCAGCGTGCGTGTAAAGCCACAAGCAATTCAAGAATTTAACGGTCAACCCAGTGTGTTTGTTCGTAAAAATAATGTATTTGAAGTGCGCCCCGTTACCTTAGGTGCAAAAAATAGCGAGTGGGTAGAAGTACTTACAGGCTTAAACGCAGGTAGCGAATACGTAACAGACAATAGTTATGTCATTAAAGCTGATATTTTAAAAAGCGGCGCAAGCCACGCTCACTAGGAGGCACCATGATTAATTGGATAGTTTCTTTTGCGGTTAAACGCCGCATGCTGGTGCTTGCGCTTACA
Source organism: Pseudoalteromonas sp. 1_2015MBL_MicDiv (assembly GCF_002407505.1). Lineage (NCBI taxonomy): Bacteria > Pseudomonadati > Pseudomonadota > Gammaproteobacteria > Alteromonadales > Pseudoalteromonadaceae > Pseudoalteromonas > Pseudoalteromonas sp. 1_2015MBL_MicDiv. Next base: position 742,424 of record NZ_CP012737.1, read on the forward strand.
TTTTTATTTGCTGGATTTGGTGTATACAACATTCAAAATTTAGCGGTAGACGCAGTACCCGATATAACAAACGTACAAGTGCAAATTAATAGCAAAGCGCAGGGTTTTACGCCATTAGAGGTAGAGCAACGCATTACTTATTTGGTAGAAACCGCCATGGCGGGCATACCTAAGCTTGATTACACCCGTTCGCTTTCGCGTTATGGGCTTTCGCAAGTAACGGTTATTTTTGATGAAGGCACCGATATTTATTGGGCGCGTCAGCAAATTGGTGAGCGCATTCAAAGTATTCGATCCGACTTACCTAATAACGTAGAGCCAAACTTGGGTCCTATTGCCAGTGGTTTAGGCGAAATATTTACTTATAGTGTGCACGCCGCGCCTAATGCGTTAAAAGAAGATGGCACTGCCTACAACGCCGAAGACTTACGTACTTTGCAAGATTGGGTTATTCGTCCGCAGCTTTTAAAAGTAAAAGGCGTAACCGAAATAAACAGCCAAGGTGGTTTTGAGCGTCAATATCAAGTAGCGCCAGTGCCCGAAAAACTCATTGCCTATAAGCTTACTATTAGCGATGTAATTAGTGCACTTGAGGTTAATAACAGTAACCGAGGCGCAGGCTATATTGAGCGTTTTGATGGGCAATATTTAGTACGCTCACCAGGGCAGTTAAAAACCATTGATGACATAGCCAATACCGTTATAGCTAAGCGCGACGATGCACCTGTACGCATTAAAGATGTGGCTAACGTGCTTTTAGGCAAAGAGCTTAGAACTGGCGCGGCCACTTATAACGGCGAGGAAACCGTGCTCGGCACCGCCATGATGCTAATTGGCGAAAACAGCCGCGTAGTGGCAAAAGCGATGGCTGATAAGTTAGTTGATGTGCAAAAAAGCTTACCCGCTGGCGTTATTGTTGAAGCGGTTTACGACCGTACAACTCTTGTTGATAAAACCATAGCAACCGTGCAAACCAACTTATTTGAAGGTGCCGTTTTAGTGATAGTAATTTTGCTATTACTGCTGGGTAATGTAACGGGCGCGCTTATTACGGCAATGGTTATTCCGTTGAGTATGTTGTTTGCCGTTACAGGTATGGTGGGTAATCGCGTATCGGGTAACCTAATGAGCCTAGGCGCAATCGATTTTGGTTTAATTGTTGATGGTGCTGTAATTGTAGTTGAAAACTGCCTGCGCCAATTAGGTATGGCTCAGCATAAACATGGCAGGCTACTTACCTTAAACGAGCGTTTAAATGTAGTGACCGCAGCCACCAAAGAAGTATTTACACCGGCTGTATTTGGCATTGTTATTATTATGCTAGTTTATTTACCTTTATTTGCACTAAGCGGCGTTGAAGGCAAAATGTTTCAGCCAATGGCATTTACTGTAGTTGTGGCGTTAATTGGCGCGCTTATATTTGGCGTTACCTTTGTACCGGCTGCTATTGCAGTGTTTGTTCGCGGTAAGGTTGATGAAACCGAAAACGCAGTCATGCGCGGCGTTAAAAAAGTGTATAAGCCATTACTTGGTATATCGCTTAAATTACCGTGGCTGATGGTGGGTATTGCCACTGCATTAGTATTAGTGCTTGGTTTTAAAGTTAAAAACATGGGCGCAGAATTTTTACCGAAACTTGATGAGGGTGATATTGCTATGCACGCGCTGCGCATTACTGGCACCGGTATTGAGCAATCTGTGCAAATGCAAAAAGAACTTGAGCAAGCCATATTAGATCAGCCTGAGGTTGCTAACGTATTTTCAAAAATTGGTACTGCTGATGTAGCAAGCGATCCTATGCCGCCCAATGTTGCCGATACTTTTTTAATACTTAAACCGCAAGAAGAGTGGCCTAATCCAGCACTCACTAAAGCAGAATTGGTTCAGCAAATTCGTACCCGTGTTAACGATGTACCTGGTAATAATTACGAATTTACACAACCAATAGAAATGCGCTTTAACGAGTTAATTGCTGGCGTGCGCGCCGATGTGGCACTGCGTATTTATGGTGACGACTTAAGCGTACTTAAAGAGTTTGGCGAAAAAGCCACAGGGCTAATGCGTAATATTGCAGGCGCTACCGATGTACGTTTGGAGCAAATGGAAGGATTGCCAACACTTTCGGTAACACCAATGCGCGACCACATGGCGTTATTGGGTTTAAGCGTAAACGATATTCAACAAACACTTGCCGCCGCTGTTGGTGGTGTGCAAACCGGACTAATTTACGAGGGCGATAAACGTTTTTCGTTATTAGTGCGTTTAGATGAACGTTGGTCAAGCGATGTATCACAGCTTGCGCGTTTGCCAGTGGCCGTGCCTAAAAGTGCTAACCCCGACCTTGCATTTGTACCGCTTGGCGAAGTAGCAAATATTAGTATTGATAAAGGGCCTAATCAAATAAACCGCGAAAGTGGTAAGCGCAACGTCGTGGTAACTGCCAATGTAGAGGGGCGCGATTTAGCAAGCTTTGTAAGTGATGCGCAAGCGAGCATGAATGAATCACTTAACTTACCAAGTGGCTATTGGCTTGAATACGGCGGCACGTTTGAGCAGCTACAATCGGCAAGTAAGCGATTGTCGTTGGTTGTGCCGGTCACTTTACTGCTTATATTTGGCTTACTGTATAGCGCCTTTGGATCGCTTCGTGATTCATTGATTATATTTAGTGGTGTGCCACTGGCATTAACGGGGGGTGTGCTTGCGTTATTGCTGCGCGATATGCCGCTTTCAATATCAGCAGGTGTCGGCTTTATTGCCCTAAGCGGTGTAGCGGTATTAAACGGCGTAGTTATGCTGTCGTTTATTAAGCAGTTACGAAGCGATGGTTTAAGTTTGTTTGAAGCAATTCACAGCGGTGCATTACAGCGCCTGCGCCCAGTACTGATGACTGCGCTGGTGGCAAGTTTAGGCTTTATACCTATGGCGCTTAATTCGGGAACGGGTTCTGAAATGCAAAAACCTCTCGCGACAGTAGTGGTTGGCGGGATTATTTCATCAACATTACTAACACTGTTAATTTTGCCCGCGCTTTATAAGTTAGTACATTCTAAATTTACTAAAAAAGCAGAAGCTGAATTAGCTTAAATACTAGCTATTGATAATGTAATAAAAAAAGCAGCTGTACTTACAGCTGCTTTTTTATTTGGGTATTATTTAGCAAAAATACGACATTAATTATATTGAAACAGATTATCCCAACGCCCATCCAAAATAGTTTTTGCGTGCTCTAAATTTATTGCGCTATACACATCACTAGTGCACGTTACCAAACGCATACGCACCAGCTTTTCAAGTGCGTCGCTAATTTCAAAATCAAGATCGCACTGGTATTTGCTTTTAAACCAATGCTCTATTTGTTCATCAAGCGTTTGGGCGGTTAAGCCGCTTTCTGATTTTAGTAAAAACGTATACGCAAGCAGCGCTTCTTTTATATCTTCTTCTTCGGCGGCGTCTATAAGGGTGTGAAAAACACCGGCGTTGTTATCAAGGTTTTTAAAGTAGAGGTTATCGCTAAGTGCTTTCATAAATTTAATTTTACGGTTTTTAAACTTACTCCATTCTTTAAAAATAAAGCTGCCAAATACCCCCATGCCAATAGCAAAGGTAATAAAGTGTTGTTGCGTCATTTCGACAGCTTCACTTCTAAAGCCACCCCAAAAAGCAAACAGAGCAAGCAATAATAAAATTGATGCACCAAGCTTAGTTATAAGTACCACCGCACCGCCAATTAAAGCCGATGAGCCAATAATTGCTTTATCAATAGGGCGCATGCGTACTTCACTGTTAGGAAATAGCATTTCGAGATCGGCCTTTGGCACATTTTGAAACAGCTTAACTATGGTCGAACTTGGCTCAAACCCTAAAGGCGTTTTATTTTTAGCTTCAAAATAAGCACTATCTTTAAAGCGAATAAACACGGCTACTCGGTCGTAATTAGTAAAGTGCAGCGGTTTTTTACGAAGGCCCCAAAAGCTGGTTATGGTTTCAGTGAGTTGCGACTCGCCACGGCGATAAAAAACCACTTCTTCAAAGTCATCAAATTCAACCTCAAGGCGCACTTTAAATAGTGACTCTTCGTTTAATGCATCTTGTAAGTCTTCATTGGTGATCACTTCAAAGTTAGCTGCATTAAGTACCTTAGCAAAATCTTTAGCAAAATCTCGTTGGCACTGCGCTTTTTGATCCTCCGATACTGGCGCTAATGATCGCGTGTCACTATTGGGATCAAACGGTGCGTAGTTGTTTTTAAGTGATTCAAGTGTTGCGTGGTAATCGTAATGAATAAGGCTTGCTAGTAAATCGCAAAATTGTTTAAACGATGTTTTTTGTGTACTGCTTCTAAGCTCTTCGCTACACATATCAACAATATCTTGCTTTCTAAAGGGAATAAAACGCGCACTTTGCATAAATTTAATAACTACTTACAATTAAAATACTCACTACTTTTAATTGTAAGTTAATTTGTCTGCTATTTCTAACGTGCTTTTTGTTTAAGCACTATTTATCTTGGCTAGAAGGAAAAAAGCCGAGTTATAGTCATAACTCGGCCTAAATATTAATTATTTTGTGTACCTTTAAAATTTATAACTTACATTTACACCTAAATTACGGCCTGCTTCGCTGTAGCGTTTAATGCCGTTATCAGTCACTCCGATCCCAGGTCTCATATCACCTTGGTCAACAAAGCGGACACTATCCCAACGGTAATATTCTTTATCTGTTACGTTGTATACGCCTGCAACCAAGCGTAAAGACTCAGTAATATTGTAATACCCAGTTAGGTCAATAATTGTTGCTGCATTACTAGAATAAAGAGGGTATGTTTTTTCGCCATTTTCATCGATTGTAAAGGAGTCTTTATCTTCTTTACCTGCAGTGTAAGAAGCATATGTGTGAACGCCCCAATTACCTTCAGGCTGGTCGTAGCTTATTCCCCACGTTAAATTAAACGGCTGAATAGAGTAGATAGGCGTATCTTCGCTATTTTCACCACTTGTATAAGCCGCTTGTACACGCGTTTTTAAACCGGGTGTTAAATCAAATGTGCGGCTTAGGTTAAGGTCGGCCGAGAACTCAATACCTTTAATTTCAACGGTATCTGAATTAAAGTTGACAAAAAATCCATCAGGGTCTGTTTCACCCGTATTAGTATTTATGCCTTGGCGTTTTTCGCTATCAATAAAGTCTTTATACTTACTGAAAAAAGTACCTAAACGAAAACTACCTTTAGAAAACTCACCAACTAATGCAACGTCATAGTTAGTGCTGTATTCCGCTTTTAGATCGGCATTGGGAACTTCATTCCAATCATCGAGAGTGCCACTTGTTGTGTACATATCTTCAATGGTAGGTGCTCTGAAGCCAGTTGATACACCCATTTCAATACTAAATGAATCATTGAGTGCTTGTTCAATGCCAGCTGTCCATGTTGCCATAGAGAACGAAATTTCTCCTAATGTTCCTGATTCATCTGAATAGTTTTCATCTGCTTTAGCATTATATGTATAGTGGTCATATCGTGCGCCAAGACGCGCCTGAGTCGTTTTTCCAAGATTAAACGTATCTAAGGCGTATAAAGTATAAATGTCGGCTTCTGATTTTGGGATCAAAGCTTGGCTGCTTGATTCTACCCAACCCTTGTCGTTTAAAATGCTGTTAGACTTTCGTACTTGTGAGTTTTCATAGTCTTTATTTAATATTTCAGCACCATAAACTAATTTATGTTTTTGTTGCGCAAACTTAAATGACTTCTCTAGATCAACTGTTACTTGGAATAGGTCTTGATTAAAAGCACGTGTATCAACACGGTCTTCATCGGTAGTTATTCCACCACCAAAACCAAATCTAGCGTGTTGGCTCGTATTAGCCGCAAAGTCGATACTTTGTTTATTTAATGCAGTGGTTATTTTATCAAAAAGAGCTGTTTCACCTTCGTATTTATGAAAAACACCAACTCGGGTTGTTTTACTTATATCGTTGCCTACTCGGTTTGAATACCAACCCCCATTAAATGATTGCGTATCAGTAATTACTTTTGTTTTATAATAAGTACCAACAAATCCAATTTCATTGTCAGGACTAATTTCATAAATAAGCTTAGCTAGTACACTATTTAACTTAGTATCTTGAGGGTCAGGAATTTCTCTGGCAGAGCCTTCTATATCAGCGCCATTCATATCATAGTTTTCAAATTCATTACCATCGCGATAGGTATAAATAATGAGTGATTCTAGAGCACCAGTTCTATTAGCCGCAGTGAGTGAGGTCATTGTTTCGCTATTTTCACCACTGTAGCCTGCTTTTATGGCAAAACCTGAGTCATCGCCTTGATAAGAAAGAAAATCGTCAGGATCTTTCGTTGTCATATTAACGGCACCAGCAAGCGAACCGTTACCCGATAAAATAGCATCAGCACCTTTAACAATTTCAACTGATTTTAGTGCTTCAATATCGACACCATTACGTGAACCTTTAAAATATCCGTAAGCTTGTCCGCTTTCGTACTTTAGTGTTTCGCCCTGTGGCACGCCATCAACATTAATAGCAACTCGGTCTTCATCTAATCCTCTAATATTAAAGCCACTTGCACCCCAGCGATCATCACCTTTTGATACAGATACACCAGGTACTAATTTTACTAAATCTTCAAAGTTATCAACTTGGCGAAGTGCTAATTCTTCACTACTCAGTACTTCTACTACCGCATCACGCTCAATGCTTTGAGATTTAACAACCGTTTTTTCTAGTGTTTGTATGGTCTGTCCGAAAGCTTGCCCACTAAGTGCAATGGTTATTGCACTGGTTAAAATGGATTTTTTATATTTCATGATGATCCCTAATTTAATGTTAATTTAAATGCAAAAGCAAATGATTGCGATTTACATATTTATTTTTTCATAATACCTTTAAATGAGTGAGCGTTAGAGGCGATTATTATTTGTTGTTTTATAAGTTATGCTTACAATTCCCAGTTCACCTTTAGCAGGAATGACTAATTTTTTAGGTAGTGAGGCTGATTCAGTATGAGGGTTAAACTCAAATTCAATCCGTTTATAGTTGTGGCCTCCACCTTCTCTTGCCGCTTCTATATTTAGATAGTATTTAGCTTTTCTATCAAATTCACCATTGTTATTTAGGCCACTCCAAAGAACTTTATATTCTCCTGGTCGGCGAGTTGGACGAGCTATACCATCTAATAAATCTGGATTTTTACGACCGACACGTCGCCACCAACGACTGTTTTCTTTAGCCCATCGATTACTTTCACCCAGTAATAGTAAATTATAAACACTACGGTTTTGGCGATCGCTTATCCAAATAGCAACATAAGGTTTTTCATATTTAGCTACTTGTAAATTAGGTATTTGATATTCTATTTGCAGTGAGTTCGCAGAAAGCTCATCAATGGCTTCAGTTTCAGAGCCTACAAAAGTATGCCATCCAGCTGATGCCACTTTTAAACCTTGAGGCGATACTATTAATGCTTCAACATTTTCTAGTTGATTAACCCAATCTATTCCTTGTGATATTGATTGAGTGCTTAATGCCGTTGCGATGGCATCTGCAGTGACGGCGTCTTTAGCTATAACCGTTGCAGATGGCGCATAGTCCATTGGCCAGCCATCTTGTGGATCTAAAATATGACTAAATTTTCTTCTTTGAATCTGTCTAAAGCGACTATGGTGACTACTTGATGCAATGGCCATATTTGATAAATTCACATAATATGGCGCTGCTGATTGAGCATCGTTTAGATTTGTCGGATCGGCTATTGCAACATGCCATTTAGCATTATTATTTGGTTTTCCCCAATAATATGCATCACCGCCAATATCTAATTTTAATCCCGTTGCATCAGGCAATAACGAATGCAAATGCGCATAAGCTAAGTCAATAATAAACCCTTTTGCTAACCCCGCAGGATCAAGTGCTATTTTTTCATCTAATATTACACTGCTTTTTACAGCATCAATGTTAATGGTTGAGCGTTGGATGTCGCGAGCTTTATAACGTACGGCAATCCTATCTGGTACGCTATCAGTGCGTTCAGCGGCTAACCAAAGCTCTTTTAATTTGCCCATTTTGCAACTGAATTTTTTATGCGAAGCGGCATGCCATTTTTCACATAATTCAACAATTTCAATTAATTCACTAGGAAGGTTTTGTTTACTTCCTAATTTGTTTAGCAAGCTAATCTGGCTCTCTTTTTGCCACGTTGAAAGAATCCCTTCTAAGCGTGTTATTTCATTTAATGTACTACCTATCGCTTTTTCGGCTTGCAGTTGAGGTACACCTGCAATGCTTATATCCATTGATGTACCTAATACATTATCGTAATGGGCATTTACCATTGCAAGAGCTGGCTGTGTGTTAAAAATAAGTAATAAAGCAGCACCGAATATTTTTTTTAACATGATTTATCAACATTCCTTAATTCAATATTGTTCTCCCTGCCTGTAAATTTATTGGCAGGGAGGCGTTTAATATTCAGTAATTAGTGTTTGATGATTTTGCCGTTTTATTGTTGCTCACATATTCATTTTTTTTAGGCGCTGGATCTAGGTTGTTGACGATACCGTCTTTGTCAGTATCCCAACGTGTAAAACTACGATGCCCTGACAGCTGGTATTCAGCAAAGGTCATTGCACCATCTTCATCTTTATCTAAAACATTAAAACGAATGTGTGTTTGTTTTAATGCAGCTTTGCGTGTACTGGCTATCTTTTTATCTAAACGGTTTTCATATTCAAAAATATACTCTTGCTCTGTTAGCCAATTATTAGCATCTTCGTCGGCACGATCAAAGTCTTGTCGGCGGCGTTGGTTAAATTCTTCTTGGGTAATAATGTTATCTTGATTTAGGTCGTATTTAATAAAAAAACCTTTCCGATCGTGCGTTGTTGGCATACGAAGTAGGCGTTTTGCTCTGTTTAATTTGTTTTGTTTTTCTTGTGCTAATTGCTGCTCAGTTTTTTCAACCGTTTTCTTTTCTGTTTTTCTTTTTGGCTCAGGATCTAGGTCGTTAATTGTGCCGTCTTTATTTACATCATATTTTGTAAAACTCCGTACACCAGATGCTTGGTATTCTTGCCATTCCATTTTAGCATTTTCATTTTTATCGAGTGCTTTGAAGCGTACTGTGGTTTGTTTAACTTGCACTAACCTATCAAGGGTAAGTTGTTTATCCATACGGTCTTGGTATTCAAAAACATATTCGTTTTCGCTTACTGCGCCATCCTTATTTTCGTCAGTGTTGTTAAAGTTATTTTGTCGGGCATTGTCAAATTCAGCTAAGTGCACATTGCCGTCATTGTTGGTATCGTATTGGTTTATGTAAATCGACTTGCTATGCGATGCTGCATTTGTGACTGTACTTAGTAGTGCTAAAACAGTAGTAAAAGTAATCGTTATTATTTTGTTCATTTTATTTCTCGTTTATTCTGTCGCTTCAACAACAAGGGTGTAGGTATTACTGATTTGAGGAGCCGGAGAGCCTTTAGGTGCATCACTTTTATAACGTGCACGTAAAAGGTATACGCCTTGTTTTTGTGGCATAAAGCTAAACTCGCCTTTATCGTTACTTTTTAATGAGATGGAAGGTTTATCATTGCTAAATTGATCGTTCGCCTGAAAAACATCAACAGTTAAGTCAGCCAGTGGTTTTCCATTAAACACGCTAACCATTGATAAACGTTCACCAACAAAAAGTTCATTAGGGTGGCTTTTAGCAACAAACTCTAAGCCTTGACCGTAAGGTTTTAGGGCTGTTTCACTTGGGGCACCTTTGGTTACATAACTTTCAGCTAAGGTGAGTGATTGGAAAAAGGCGAGTAACTTTCCTCCCTCAGGGATTGCATCCATTGGGTTTTCTAGCGATTTTCTTTCACCGTTTATTTCATACATTTTAAACACACGGCCTAAGCGTTTACCTGTGCTAAAGCGATAAGTACCTTCTTCTTTTAGCTGATGCTCTACAACCATACGTAAATGCAATTTCACAACATTATCAGGATTTATGGTTTCACCATTAGGAGTAATTACAGTAAAAATACTGTTATTAAACGCAAGCTCAGGAACAAAGAATTTCTCTGCAAAAGCAGCGTCTAAAGTAACGTTATCTTGACTTGATTCATCAAAAGAGTAGGGCGCTAAATAAGGAGTGTGGGCATAACTTGTTGCACAGACTGTGAGTAGCATCACACCTGTTAATAGTTTTTTTAAACGCATAATAAATTCCTAATTAAGTAAACAAATAATACAGTTGAGCGGGAATAATTTCGCCATATTATATATAAATGCGAATAATTCGCAATATCATTTTCATTTAATTGGTGTATTTTTTACATGAATATGTTTTCAGTAAAAACCTTGGACTTAGCTTGTAACGTTTATTGCTTATAAGGCGAAACATATGTAGTAAATAGCGACTTGCTCATAAATATGTATTTTCATCCTGTATTAAGCTGAATATGCGATGATACTTCGCAAGTTAGTTATATTGTTACTTGGATTGTAGGGAGGTTAATTTAACCTGAACTGTGGATAATAAATCTATCTCAAGCAGCTATTTTCAGCGCTCACTGTGTTGAATTTACTTGCAACAGGCCAGCTATTGACGCGTAAGTTCGTCTTGTTTTCACTGAAAATCTCTGGCTAGAGAATATAAATTTACATATCACTATAATTCAATACGTTGGTAAATATCTTAACCAGATCTCAGGTTAATTTAACTTTATTAGCATTCGATTTTGGTGGGTTTATCTCTGTAGGTTAAATTTACAGTAGTGGTTTTTTAGGTGAAATAGACTTTATATTTGTTTTTTAAGTGTCTGATAAATAGAAATAAAGTCCTCTGCTTTATATTGTCGAGAGTTTAAATTATAGAAGGGAATTATAATGGCTATTCAAAAAAAGCTTAAACAAAAAACACGTCAATTTATAGATTCTAAGCATATGTTAAGTGGTATTACCGTTGCGTCTTTTTTAGAGTCGACTATAGTCCCTATTCCACTTGAGGCTGTTTTAGTGCCATTAATGCAAGCTCGACGTGAAAAACTTTGGCTTATTGCATTTATGGCTACTTTGGGATGTGTTGTGGGAGCTCTGTTTGGCTATGCTTTGGGTTATTACCTATTTGACGCCGTTGGTGATTGGATCATTAATACGTTTTCAACACCTGAGCAATTTAAAAATGTTCAGCAACAAATGCAAGAACAAGGTTTTTGGTTTGTTATAACGCTTGGTATTGTACCAATCCCTTTTCAAATAGCGATGCTTGCTGCTGGTGCAACTAAATATTCAATTTGGTTATTTTTGTTAGCCAGTGCTATTGCACGTTCTATTCGTTATTTTAGTTTGGCTATTATTGTGTATTACGCGGGTAATCAAGCTGAATGGATAATTAGTAAACATAAAACTAAGGCTATGATTGGTTTAAGTGTTTTAATACTAGGGACATGGGGGGTAAGTACACTCATTTAATGCAGTGGTTTTGTATCTGAATTTTGAACGTGTGTTATAATTTTACGTGTTGCTCATATAGCCTAACGTAAAATTGGACGATAATGAATCCCGAAATAGTCAGTATAAAGTTAAGTCGCTTTGTCCATCTCACTAAGCTGAATAAGCTTTTAATGTTTATACTTCTTTCCTATATTTTGGTGTTTTCTACTTATTCTTTAATGAATTTCCCTTTTTTAGATTTTAAAAATAATATTTATGGTTTTACGACGGATATTATTAATTTAATAGTCATTGTTGCTATTTTCTGGGTTGTACAGTGCTCAAAGTTAGCTAAAAAAGCATATTTTTATGTAAGCACTGGATTGTTATTATGGATTGTCGGTATTACGGCTGATGTGCTTGATGAGGTAGTTATACCGCCTTACTGGGTAAGTTTGTATGTTGAAGATTTATGCCGAACTATAGGCATGGCAATAACCGCTTTTGGCTTGTTTAAAACTATGTTATTTATACAAAAAATGCATAATCGATTAGCTAAAGAGCTCATTATGGATGATTTGACTAATGTGCATAACCGGCGTTGTTTTTATCGATATGTGAAAAATGTGACGACACCCGCATACACTCTTTTAATAATTGATATAGATCATTTTAAATCTATAAATGATGACTTCGGTCACGATATGGGAGACAAAATACTTAAAGAGTTTGCCTATAAAGTGAATGCTTTATTTGATGACACGAGTGTTTTTGCTCGAATTGGTGGTGAAGAGTTTGCCGGTTATTTCCCCCCAAGTAATATTAATGATGTGACTGATTTTTCCCAAACTATTTTAGAACTCGCCCATACAATTAATGTGAAAAATGACCGCTTTATAACTGTAAGCATAGGTATTGCACAACGCATTGAACGAGAGTTGTTTGATGAGGTAATGAAGCGAGCTGATCTTGCTTTGTATAAAGCAAAAGAAACTGGCCGTAATAGGTATGTAGTGAGCTGATCTTTTCAACCTCTAAACGCAGACGTTAAAACGCTAAGCATTTGATGTGGTTGTCCCTCAAACTTTCCCTTTTGTAATCTATTATCAATATTAAAGACACTTTCATACACTTTTTAACGTTTACGTCAGGAAGTGTCAGTGCGAGTAATGCTTTGTAAATTATGAAATTAAAATAGGGTATTCGAGTCATAAAAGGGATTTTAATAATAAGGAATAACTCTAATGACCAACTCCCTGTTTAAAGCTGCTTTAGCACTTAGTTTAATCTCTATCTTAGCCGGTTGTGGCTCCGATGATAGCTCAAGTGATACCGGTTATATTCAATTATATAATGGCTCTTATAACAGCCCATACACTCGACTATTTATTGATGAAACAGAGCGTTCAGGTACTGACTTTGCTGATGTAACTACTCGTCACAACTACAGTACTGACACTTATGATGTAAGTTTTGAGTACCTTGATGCCAACGACAGTTACATAACCATTAGTGAACAAGAAGTGTCGATTAAAGGTGATAAAACGCAATTAATTGTGATGAGTGGCGATTTTGCTGAGCCTATATTCACAGAGCTTAGCGTGCCTATCTCTAGTGACACTGATGAATTTAACTTAGGTTTTTTTAATACCACGAATGAAAATAATAACTATGATATTTATATAGCTACGGATGATGGTGTATTTGAAAGCGCAACATTATTTGCCTCTGCGCAGTATTTGACTGAGCCCGATCTGCAAACACTTGAAGAAGGGTATTATACAATTTATGTGACAGCGGCAGGTAGTTCGGATGTTATTTTTGAATCACCTTCAGTTTATTACTACGACGAAGCAAGCTACGTTGCTATGATCCGTCCAAGCTATGCAACCGAAAAAAACGGTATTACGCTTGATATAGTGACTGATAATAACTATGTCACGGAGCTAAATCATCAAGATGCACAAGGCCAATTACGATTCATTAATACAATGGATAGCTATTCACCTGTTAGCTTCTCAATTACTCGTGGTACTACAGAGTTAACAACAGATACAGTAGCCAACGATACTTATACTAACTATGTTGAATTATCGCCTAACAGCTACAGTGTTGCTATGTATGACGAAGAAGGCACCAAGCTTGCTGATAACTTTTTAATGACGTTAGAGCGTGAACAAAGTGCAGTGGGGATTTTTTATAACGACGAAGAAAATGGTCCTCGTATGATGAGCGTAGAAGAAAACCTTACGCCTAGCAGTTATAGTCATACGGTATCAGTTGTAAATTTAATTGAAAATTATGCAGGTCAATCAGTCTCTGAAGTTGACGTGTACTTTACACTTAACGGTGAAACAGTAGAAGACACAAGTAATGTTGTTGATGGGCTTGATAAATACGATCAAGAAGAGCAAGTCGTAGACAACGAGATTTACACTGTTTATGCAGTATTTGAGGATAACGGGCAGCAAATCGTGCTTATCCAACAAAGCGATATGGACTTTACGCAAGAAGGAAACTACATACTTATCTTAGAGCACGATACAACAACGAGTTCAGGTTATAAAATGACCTTAGAACGTACGATCACCGATAGTGTTGAATAGTTAGTTTTAAAAATAGTTACATGCCCTGAGTATTTTTTACTTGGGGCTTTTTTTTGATTAAAAATAACAGGTTTGTTTGTTGATTGAGACAGGTTGTATTTTGGTCGTAAACAGATGTCTTAGTTAAGTTAGAGTCTGAACAGCTCAACATATTTAATCGTTTATTATTTTAGCTCTATTTTGTTTGTAGTTTTTATTATCAAACCGTAATTATAGGTAAATTAAGGGGAGTCAAATTAGCTCACGTTGTCGTTTTTTTGTAAAAAAAAACAACATAAACACATGGTTTAAATAGGAGATAAAAAACACTGACATATTTAATTCATCTTCTGTAATTAGGATGTCCGTGCCGAGCCAGTATGGCCTATTAATCATAAGCAGCAATTAAGAGAAACATTATGAACCCTTTTAAATCATCACCTTTTATTAAGTCGAGTCTCGCATTAGCATGTTGTGGTATTTTATATACAACCCCAGTTTTAGCTGATGGCGCCGTTAAAGGACGCATTACCGATTCAAGTCAAAGTGTTTACTTTGGTGGTGCAAAAGTTACTTTAAAAGAACTAAACCTAAAAACAGTCAGCGGGCGTGATGGTACTTTCTCATTTAATAATCTACCAGCAGGGGATTACACCTTAATGGTTGATTATATTGGTGCATCCTCGGTAGAGAAAAAAATAAAAATTGTTGATGAAAACGTGTTCACGCAACAAATAATAATAGGTGAGCAAGAGGATGCGATTGATAATATTATTGTCTATGGTCAAAGTGCAGGGCAAGCTGGCGCAATTAACAGACAAAAAAATGCCAGTAACCTAAAGTCAGTGGTAAGTGCTGATTCAATTGGTCAGCTCCCAGATCAAAATGCAGCGGAAGCTTTACAACGCCTGCCGGGGGTTTTTATAGCGCGAGACCAAGGTGAAGGACGTTTTGTTGGTATTCGTGGTATCGATCCTAATTTAAATAATGTGACCGTGAATGGCCTTAATGTACCTTCTCCCGAGGCTGGGGTTCGCAGTGTGGCAATGGATGTTATTCCAAGTGAATTAATTCAAAGTTTAGAAGTAAGTAAAACGGTCACACCCGACATGGATGCAAGTGCGATTGGTGGCTCTATTGAAGTTAAAAGTTTAAGTGCTTTTGATAAATCAGGGCAGAGTTATAGCTTCACCGCACAAGGTTCATATAATGAACTTGAGTCGGACACTAGCCCTAAACTTTCGGCAAGTTTTACAGATGTTTATGAACTCAATAACGGTTTGGATTTAGGGGTAGCGACAGCTATTTCATGGTTTAAACGTGACTTTGGTTCTCGTAATGTTGAAACTGATGGTGGCTGGAGCGAATTTAAAGTTGAAGATGACGCTACGGGTGAAGATATAAAAATCTTTGGAGCAGAAGAGATTGAGCAACGCCAATATCAAATTACACGTGAGCGTTTAGGTGCTGCGCTTAACTTTGATTTACACAGTGGTGTAGCAAATCGATACTATTTACGCACACTTTACAGTGATTTCTCGGATGATGAATACCGCCAGCGTAAAGAGTTTAAGTTTAGCGATGGCCAAGTTAATACACATGATAATAACAGCGCTTCTTTTTCTGACGCTGAAATGGACCGAGATACGAAAGATCGTTATGAAGAACAAAGCATTTTGTCATTGGTCGCAGGTGGCGAGCATCAATTAAACAATTGGTTTGTTCAATACAGCGTCGGTTACTCAAAGTCAGACGAAAAAGAGCCAGATCGCTTAGATGTAAGCTTTGCGGGTGAAGGGCTTGATTTGGGTTATATTGCACAAAGTGAAATACCAAGCTTATCTCAATCATCTAATACTAACGACATGAGCAATTTTGTTTTAGATAAAGTCGAGGCTAACGACAATCTTAGTGAAGATGAAGCAATGACCTTTAAGGTTGATTTCAGTCGTGATTTTGTTTGGAATAATAACAATGGTGAATTCAAGTTTGGCGCTAAATATCAAAGCCGTGAAAAACGTAACGATGTAAATGTTTGGATTTATAAGGATGACTTACAAGGAGCACTCGCAAGTGACTTCGCTGCGTCTGCCCCCGACTATGATTTAGGAGAATTTGGTCCAGGTCTAAATCGTTCAGCTATCCGTCAATTTGTGAATAATAATCGTGGTGCATTTGAACTGAACGAAAACGACTCACAAGTTGAGTCCGATGGTGCAAGTTATACCAGTAATGAAGATATTGTTGCAGCTTATGCAATGGTAACGTTAGATATTGATAAGTTACAAATTGTCGCAGGCCTTCGTTATGAAGGAACTCAATTTGATACTGAAGGTAATCAGGTCGCGCTATTAACTGACGATGTAAACGATACGGAAGTAGTTACAAGCACACCTTGGAAAGCCACAAAAGATTATGATCATTTTTTACCTAGTTTAAATATGCGCTATGAGCACAGTGATAAATTAGTCTCTCGTTTTGCCTATACAAATACAATTGCACGTCCTTCATTTAAAGATTCTGCGGCGTTTCAGTTAATTGAATCTGAAAGCAGTGAAGATGACGGCGTAATTTCCGTTGAGCGTAAAGCTGAAGTGGGGAACCCCGATTTAGACCCTTATGAATCAATGAATCTCGATGCCTCTATTGAATACTACCCAGATAGTATTGGGGTACTTTCAGCGGGGCTGTTCTACAAAGATATCGACAACTATATTGTTCAGCAAGAAGTACAAGATAACGGCCAATGGAATGGTTACCAAGAAGTTGTGCAAATGGTTAATGGTGGCTCTGCATCACTAACAGGGCTTGAACTTAACTGGAGTAAAACGTTTGATTCTGGTTTTTTAATTAGTGCAAATGGCACATTTATTAATGCTGACGATGACTTACCAAATCAAGCAGATAAAATAGGTAACTTTATTGTTGGTTATGAAAACAATGTAATTAGCACTCGTTTGAGCGCATCTTATAAGAGTGAAAGCTTCCAATTTGAAGATGCTGACATGAATGTATATGAAGATAGTCACACGCAATTAGATTTCAGCGGTAAGTACTTTATAAATGATTCTGTTAATGTTTACTTTAATGCGAAAAACTTAACCGATGAGCCTTTGTATCTTTATCATGGTGAGCGTAAATACAACTACCAATATGAATCATACGGTCGTACTTATGAGCTAGGGTTTACTATTAACTCTCTTTAATTTACACAACTAAAAAGGCCTACTTGATATAAGTAGGCCTTTTTGTGGAATATAAAATGATGAACAAATTACTTCTTTCACCACTTGCATTTGCTTGTTGTATGTTACTTAGTGCGTGCAGTGCGCAGGCTGAAAAAACACCTAGTAAAAATATAAATTTTATCGCTTTTGGGGATGGCGGCTATCACGTTGACTACCCCAAAAAGAAACAGATTAAAAACCCCAAAAACAAAACTGAATTTATAGCCAAAGAATTACAAGATTGGCTTGAAGATTATCGACCACGTAAAGAGTTTGATCATGCTCCTATTTATGTGTATCCGGGGACAGATATAGCAACCGAACAAGGTGGTGCACAAGCGGTTGGCCTAGCTATGGCTAAATTATGTGAAAGCAAAGAGTGTCAGTTTGCTATTCAATTAGGCGATAATGTTTACCCCGATGGCGCAGATGCTAATGATGGTAAAGATGATCAAAAACGTTTACATGATTTAATTTATGCCCCTTTGAAACCTTTGTTCGATGCTGATCCATCTTTGATTGTATATTCTGCTTTAGGTAACCATGACTGGCGCAGCTCTCGAAAAGGGGTGGCATTACAAACTGAGTGGATGGCGCAACAACCTAATTTTTTTATGGGTGAACAAGGGTACTACAGTTATAAAAAAGGGACGCCAGGTAACGACGTAGAATTTTTCGTTTTAGATACAAATATGCTGTTGGCGGGGCAAACATACTATAAAGTGCCGCTTAACCCTGATGGCAGTGAAGGTAATGAACAACAAGCAATTAAAAGTGGTGCAGCCAAGCTTGAAGTTCATGATAAGCACGAAGGACCGAAAAATGGCGAAGATATTAAGCAACTAGCATGGTTAAAAAAAGAAATTGCTAACTCAACGGCTAAGTGGAAGTTAGTGTATGGGCATCATATTTTATGGTCAATTGGTGGTACAAAATACACAGAAGGACATGTGTTACGGCGTTTACTAATGCCAACACTATGTAAATATGCTGATGGCTATATTGCGGGTCATGAACATGATTTAGAACTGTTAACTGATGATTGCTCTGAGTTTGATAGCGGCAGTAGTCATGGCAAATTACCGCTTATAATATCTGGTGCAGCTTCAAAAATGCGTGGCAAACATTCCCCATTTGCACAGTTTCAAGCCCAAAAATATCCGGAGTATGATTTAGTGTGGTCAAAGAGCTTTGTTTGGGGCTTTAGTCACATAAATATTGATAATCAACAAGATCAACTTAAAGTTAGTTTTTATACAACGCCGCGAAACTTAAGTGGTGGGTTGATAGATGAGGGGCAATTTAGGTTTAAAAAACGCACACAATAATATAAAAGCTTAATACAACAAAAGCCAAGCTGTGCTTGGCTTTTGTATTATTTATTGATGCTAATTAAGCTGAACTCTGGATAATAAATCTATCATGAGCCGCTATTTTTAGCGCTAACTGCGTTGAATTTACTTGCAATGGGCCGCTATTGACGCGTAAATTCGCCTTGTTCTCACTGAAAACCTCTGCCTAGAGAAATAAATTTAAATATCACCATGATTCAATACGTTAATAAATCTCTTAACCCGAGTTCTGGTTAATTAATAGTGTAAAACACATTATTAATGTAGATAATATAAAAAATAGGTACTATAGCCGCTGTAAATGAATAACTACAGAGTGTGCCATGGATGATTTAATCGGTTTAGCAGTAATACTTATATTGGTAGTTGTGGGGGGCGCTATTTGTGGATTAATTGCGCTTATACAATTAAAGAGTTTGAAGCAAGATATTGCTTTTTTAAAAGCAAAAGTGAATGAGTTACAATCAAATGCCGTAGTGCAAAAACAAACTCAATGTGTCGATGCAAATATTGCACATAACCAGCCTGTGATTGCTTCAGCCAAAGTATATAAACCAGAACCCATATGCACAAATCTAGCCACTGAACCCCAAATAGCGGTTAAATCCA
Source organism: Pseudoalteromonas sp. 1_2015MBL_MicDiv (assembly GCF_002407505.1). Lineage (NCBI taxonomy): Bacteria > Pseudomonadati > Pseudomonadota > Gammaproteobacteria > Alteromonadales > Pseudoalteromonadaceae > Pseudoalteromonas > Pseudoalteromonas sp. 1_2015MBL_MicDiv. The sequence continues at coordinate 761,642 of NZ_CP012737.1, forward strand.
GTATTAACAGCACAGCTAAAACAAAACGCAAAACACCATCTCCTATCGAATTATTACTTAATAAACTACGTACAGGGTTTGAAGAGAATTGGATGACCTGGATTGGCGCAATAGCGCTTGCGTTTGGTGGCATATTTTTAGCTAAATACAGCCTAGAAGCGGGATTACTATCGCCTGTAATGAGGCTGAGTTTAGGTGGCTTATTTGGGCTTAGCTTAATTGCAGCTGCGGCTTATTTACACCATAAACGCATTGTATTTGAAGGCTTTAATAATTACATTCCCGCAGCGCTTGCCAGCGGCGGGTTTATTACCTGTTTTGCTTTAACGCTTTTAGCTTACAGTAGCTACGCTATGCTTAGCCCTACCGTGGCATTTTTTGCACTGGCTGTTATTGCGATTAGTGCAAGTGCAATGGCGCTTAGGCTAGGCCCATTATTGGCTGTATTAGGTATTATTGGCGCTTATAGTGTACCAATATGGGTTAGTACAGGCAGTGGTAACTTGTTTGCATTATTTATGTATGTTGGTTTTGTAAGTTTGTCGGCTGCGTTAGTTGCACATAAAGTACAGCGAGCTTGGTTGTGGTATTTATTATGGGCAGGGCACATTGGCTGGTATTTAGTTGGTTTTACATTACTTAAAATTAATACCGTTTGGTTAATGGGGACGTTTGCTTTACTTAGTATTATAGGGCTAATTGCTATACCACGCTTAGGTCTAAAACTGAATGTTATTGAACATCGCCCGCACAGTTTAAAGCGCTTAATTAAAGTGCTCCCAGATCATCTCTTATTACTCGCTTTTATAGCGCCCTTAATATTTACCATGTTGATAAGTCACTTTGATATGCAGTGGCAAACAGTCGGCGTGTTAAGTATTGGTTTGGTGCTATTTTTAGTCCTTAAAAATAGCCGCTGGGATATTTGGCAGGGCGTAGTGTTAGTTATTTCAACGCTATTAGTTATGAGTGCTGAGCGCACGCATTTGTCGCCAAACCTATTTGATGACGCACTCTTTATATTCAAAAATGAATACGGTTTGGGTTTATTACTCGGGTTGTTACTTACAGTTTACGGGCTTTATTACGGTAAAAAGCAATCTAAGCGTTTAGCGTTTCATATAACGGGGGCATTTAGTGTATTTGTAATGATAGCGGCTTTATATGCGCTTATTCCTAACTCTGCGTTAAGTACTGCATATCCACTTTGGGCCGTTGTATTGTTTGTAGTGGCGGCTGTTTTAATAAAGCTCGCGCAGCATAATACAACGCTATTTCAGCGTTTTACTTATTGGGTAGGCGCTAATGCCAATATTACGTTAGCAATTACCATGCTACTCAGTGACAGCGGCTTAACCATTGCACTTGCTGTACAAGTATTACTTATAAGCGTGCTTATTAAGCGCTATAGCGTGCCTATGCCGCATTGGCCTATAAAAGCCTTGGTTGCTGCGTTGTTACTGCGCCTTACGCTTTCACCTTGGACACCAAGCTACGATGCGTTAACGGTATTTGGTTTGCATTGGAGTATTGTGGTTTATCCGTTATGTATTGCGTTATTTTTTGCCGCAGCTAGGTGCTTTAACACATCTCAATTAAAAGTATGGTTAGAGGGTGCGGCGCTTCATTGTTTAGCACTTTTTATTACAACCGAAACAAGTTATCAGCTAGTAGGGCATTATCCGCAATTTGATTCACTTAACTTTTACGAACAAATACTCCTTACCTGTAACTGGCTGGCATTAGGGTGCGTGTACTTACACAGAGCAAAACTTACCGGTACTTTAGCTAAGTTATATAAAGTGGCGGGTTTTGCACTTGCAGGGTTAGCGGGGCTTTTTGCTATTAAAACACTGCTTGACGACAACCCATTATTTGAATCACTTTACATAGGTGAGCTGCCAATATTTAACTGGTTATTACTATTGTGGTTAGTACCTGCAGGATTAACGCTTTGGCTGGCCAAGCTTGTAAAGCCAATAAATGCTAAAGCTACGCCATTTATATTGGCCGTTGCGGGTGGTTTTATATTATTGGCTATAAACAGCTTTATTCGCCAATATTGGCAAGGCCCTTACATTTACCTATCAAAAGGGGCGAGTAATGCAGAGCTTTATAGCTACTCTGTTATTTGGTTATTATTGGGGGCGGGTACTGTTATTTTTGGTCATTTAAAAAATCAATTATTAATACAAAAAGTAGGCCTAGGCATACTAGCTGCCGTTATTGTTAAAGTGTTTTTAATTGATATGGCTAACTTGGAGGGCTTACTTAAAGCGCTTTCATTTATTGGATTAGGGCTTTCGTTGGTGGGGTTAAGTTGGTTGTTCCAAAAGCTTAGAAGCCGAGTAAATCAAGTTTAACTTTATGAACACTTTATAAAGCAAAGCCCAGTGAAGATACTGGGCTTTTTGTTTTACGCTATTTTTACTTAAACACCTTTTGCTCGCTTATTATGTGCTGTGATTAAGCAGTGCTTTTAGTTTTCCTGGTTTAATTGGCTTACTTAAGTAATGAATATTAGCCGCTTTGGTTTCTTGTTTAAGCTCTGTGTCGCGTACTGCGGTAATTAAAATAGCAGGTACTTGGCTTTGCCAAATTTCGCGCAAGGTTTTAATTAGTGTTATTCCATCGCAGTCACTGCCTAGTTGATAATCCATTAAAATAACATCGGGTGCGCCATTTTGTTTAGCATAAGTGAGTACACTATCTACATTATCAAATAGTGTGTAATTAGCTTGCCATTTTTTAAGTAAACTCGCCATGGCGGCTAAATTTTCGGGGTCGTCGTCTACGGCTATTATATTAATTGCTGCGCGGTTTTCTATTTGGCTACTTGCAGTGTTTTTTTGCTGTACGAACAGCTTATCGCCATAAGGTACTTCAACACTAAAGCGACTGCCTTTATTGGGCTCTGAGCGTACATGCAATGGCAAGCTAAGTAAGTCAGCCATTCGCTTCACTACGCCAAGGCCTAAGCCAACGCCTTTGTTATCACCCGATTCAACACGGTAAAAGTCGTTAAATATTTTGGCTTGCTCAACTTCGCTAATACCTGGGCCGGTGTCCCATACTTCTATCAGTAGGTTGTGTTTACGGTTTCTACAAGCAATTAATACACGGCCTTTGTCAGTGTACTTAACGGCATTAGATACTAAGTTTTGAATAATTCGGCGTAAATAGGTTATGTCGCTGTGTACGATTTGTTGATTTGAACGCACCGTTAGTTTAAGCCCTTTATCACTAGATAATATTGCGTATTCGCTTTGTAATGGCGCTAAAATTTCATCAATGCAAAAATGGCGAGGCGTTGGGGTCATCGCGCCTTGTTCTAGTTTGGCTATTTCGAGCAAAGCTGACATTAAATGCACGGTTGAGTCGAGGCTGTCGCCCAATTTATCAAAGTTATTTTGGTTGGTGCTATCGAGCTGCTTTTCGTCAATAGCAGCAAGGTATAAACGCGCTGCATTAAGCGGCTGTAAAATATCGTGGCTTGCCAACGCTAAAAATCGCGTTTTACTGTCGTTAGCTTTCTCTGCTTCACGCTTGGCTAAAGTAAGTGCTTGCTCTGTTTGTACGCGACTGTCTATTTGTGCTTGTAAGTCTTTATTAATTGTTTGTACTTCTTGGGTGCGTGCTTCTATGCGATTTTCAAGATCCATGTTTACTTCTTCAAGGGCATTTTGTGTGCTTATATGATTTGTAATATCCGAAAAGCTAGTAACAAAACCGCCATCAGGCAGCGGGTTACCAATCATCTCAAATACTTGGCCGTTACGGCGGTGGCGAATAAAATGATGGGAACTGCCATTTTTTAAATGCTGCACGCGTTTTTCTACTTGGCGTTCTATTTCGCCTGGGCCACATTCACCACGGTTGGCGTTGTACCTAATAATATCTTCAATATGTTGGCCTACTTCTAAAAAGCCCTCTGGGTAGCCAAACATTTCACCATAGCGTTTGTTCCATGCAACAAGTTTTAAGTCTTTATCGACTACTGAAATACCATGACTTAAATTTTCGAGCGAGGTAAACAATAAATTTTGATTAAACTGCAGTGCTTGTGTCGTTTCGTCAAAAAAGTTTACAACCTCTTCAAACGCCATGCGCTTACCCGACGATACCGTATGTATTAATGCTTGTGCCGATGAGGCGCCCAACACACCCGTAAGAGCACGCTCACAATAAGCAATAAATTCAGGTTCAGGGTGAGCGTTGTTGTCACTTAAATGATGTGCCAATGCGTAATGCGCGAGGACTTGTTGGCTACGCTGAATACCCAAAAAAGTTTGCAGTAGTATTTTAAAATCGTAAACCGTGGCTTTTACATCTTTATTTAAACGCCTTGCTAAAATGGCCTGATCTTTTGGGTTAACAAATGCAGCTGCTTGAATTTTATCGATTAGACGCTCTTCTGCGCCTAATGAAAAGCTAATATAACAACCAATATTGGCAAATAAGGCAATGAGCGTCCCGCGTGTTATGAGTGTTTGTTGTAATTCACTATTTAAGGTGTTGCCTGCATCTAAAATAGGTAGCATTAAAAATAGCACCCAACAAATAATGCCAGCTATTAAACCAGCATAAACACCGTAAGCATGACCTTTTCGCCAGTATAAACCGCCAACAATAGCGGGCAATAATTGCGTAACGAGTGAAAATGCCACTAGCCCCATACTCGCCAATGCACTGCTGTGGCCAAACCATTGTTGATAAAAATAAGCCAAAATTAGAATACCGGCAATGGTAAAACGTCTTACCAATAAAATTTGCGATTTGTAGCTGGTGGTAATTAAGTTACGTTTAAATTTACGGCGTAATATTAATGGCAATACAACATCATTTGAGATCATAGTACTTAATGTAAGTGTTGCGACCACTATCATTGCGGTGGCGGCAGACAACCCGCCTATAAATACAAAAGTGGTTAAAAATGCATTGTCGTTAATTAATGGTAGGGCAAGTACAAAGCTGTCGGGGGAATAACCACTGCCGATTTCAGGATGGATAGCAGCAGTTGCAATGGGTAAAATCATCGCAGCAGTCAATAACAAATACAGAGGAAAAGCCCAGCGAGCAGTAAATAAATGACGTTTATTTTGGTTGTCTACAACGGTGACATGAAATTGGCGTGGTAAGCATATAATGGCAGCTGCAGCCATTAACGACTGACCAATAAAGTTAAAACTGAAAAAGTTAAAATCGCTCCAGTGATCCCAAATTGATTCGGTGATTTTACTTGAGGTTGATTCGGGCAAATTAAATAGTGTAAATATGGCAAGTCCTGCCACAGCCATAAGTGCAATAAGTTTAATCATTGATTCAAAGGCAACAGCAAGCATTAAGCCTGAGCGATATTCGGTCACATCGACTTTGCGCGTACCAAAAAATATAGCAAATAAAGCCATAATTAATGTGGCAGAAAGCGCGAGCATATCGCCGGATATTTTATTACTGTTTTGCAAAAGTAAAAAGCTGGTACTGAGTGCTTTTAGTTGTAGTGCGATATAAGGAATAGTCGCCAGTAACGCGATAACTGTTACCATAATTGCAGTAGTTTGGCGCTTACCGTAACGAGCAGAGATGAAATCGGCAATAGTGGTTATGTTTTGTTTTTTACTCACCAACACTAATTTACGTAAAAAGCCTTGTCCGAAAAAAAACAACAATGCAGGACCAAGCAAAATAGGTAAGTAGCTCCAGCTACTAGTCGCCGCAGTTCCTACTGACCCATAGTAGGTCCATGAAGTACAATAAATACCTAATGAAAATGAGTAAACAAAAGGGTGGTGGCTAATGCGTTTTGCTAAAGGCGTCGTTTTATCACCCCAGTTAGCCAGCCAAAACAGCACACCTATATATCCTAAAGCAACAATAATGAGTACGGCAGTCATGTTGTTATTAAACCTTATTATTTAAAATAGCCCCCCAACCCTATGAGGGATTAACACAATACCAGAACTCAGGTTAAGTGTGAGGGTTGAATTTAAATCATAATTTTAGTTTTGTTTTTATCTTTTTGAATATTAAAGATAAAAATAAAATAACTTATAGCATTAGACTAATGTCGCATTAATTTAGTACTTAGCTTCTTTATAACCCTAAAACTCAACTTAAAAGCCTTAACAGGCTGAAAAATAACAAAAAGAGCCATTTAGGTTTAGTTGTTTTTATACAGTTTACGTAAACGTTAATAAGCTGTTACGACTATGGTCGCAATTCAATCTTGAGACAGCATTGCTAAATTGGTAAGTGAAGATAAAAAACCACTCATCGCGATATTGCGGTGCTTAAAGGGGAAAATAAAAATGGCTTTTAAAGATGAAGAACAAGCAAAAGCTTATTGGGCAGAAAACATTTCACTGTTATTTAAACTATTAGCAGTGTGGTTTATTGTGTCTTTTGGCTTTGGCATATTATTGGTAGATGTACTTAATGAAGTACGTTTTTTTGGGTTTAAACTTGGCTTCTGGTTCGCCCAGCAAGGCGCGATTTATACCTTTGTTGCTTTGATTTTTGTGTACGTTTTCAAAATGAATACGTTAGATAAAAAATATGGCGTAGACGAATAGGAGCTAAGCAATGGATGTTCAAACACTCACGTTTTTAATTGTTGGTTTAAGCTTTGCGCTTTATATCGGCATAGCAATTTGGGCCCGAGCGGGTTCAACTAAAGAATTTTATGTCGCGGGCGGCGGCGTACCTCCTCTTGCTAATGGTATGGCAACAGCAGCTGATTGGATGAGCGCCGCGTCGTTTATTTCAATGGCGGGTATTATTTCGTTTGCAGGTTACGATGGCAGCGTTTACTTAATGGGGTGGACAGGTGGTTATGTACTATTAGCTATGTGTTTAGCACCTTACTTACGTAAATTCGGCAAGTTTACTGTACCTGACTTTATTGGCGACCGTTACTATTCACGCACCGCACGTTTGGTGGCAATTGTATGTGCCATATTCATTTGTTTTACTTATATTGCAGGGCAAATGCGCGGCGTAGGCGTCGTATTTTCACGCTTTTTAGAAGTAGAAATTGAAACTGGTGTTTACATCGGTATGGTGATTGTATTCTTTTATGCGGTACTTGGCGGCATGAAAGGCATTACCTATACACAGGTAGCGCAATATTGTGTACTTGTATTTGCCTACCTTGTACCAGCCATTTTCATCTCAATGATGATGACGGGTCACTTTTTCCCACAAACCGGTTTTGGTGCCACATTAATTGGCAGCGACGGCGTGTACGTACTTGATAAACTAGACGGCTTAAGCGCTGAACTTGGTTTTGCGCAATATACCGAAGGCTCTAAGAGCATGATTGACGTGTTCGCTATTACTGGTGCGTTAATGGTAGGTACTGCTGGTTTACCACATGTAATTGTACGCTTTTTCACTGTACCTCGCGTAAAAGACACGCGTATTTCTGCCGCATGGACTCTTGTGTTCATCGCGATTGTTTATACTACAGCACCTGCGGTTGCAGCTTTTGCTCGAGTAAACATGGTTGATACCATTAATGGTAAAGACGGTAGCGGTACAGCTTACGCAGAAGCACCTGCATGGATTAAAAATTGGGAACGTACGGGATTAATCACGTTTGATGATAAAAACGGCGATGGCGAAATGTTCTACACGGCGGGTAAAATTACCGATCCGAACAGTGCTAATGAAGTCAATGTAGATCGCGACATTATGGTATTAGCAAATCCAGAAATTGCTAACTTACCAGCATGGGTTATTGCACTTGTAGCAGCAGGTGGTATTGCAGCCGCATTATCTACAACAGCAGGTTTACTACTGGTTATTTCGACCTCCGTTTCGCACGATTTACTCAAGCGAACCCTCAAGCCCGATATTACCGACAAGCAAGAGCTACTTGCAGCGAGGTTGGCAGCCATGGTTGCTATTGTTATCTCCGCGTACTTTGGTATTAACCCGCCTGGATTTGTGGCATCGGTTGTGGCATTTGCCTTTGGCTTGGCGGCTGCGAGTTTCTTCCCTGCAATTATTATGGGTATATTCTCTAAAACAATGAACCGCGAAGGTGCTGTTGCCGGTATGGTAACGGGTATAGGCTTTACTGCTGCGTATATCATCTTCTTCAAGTTTGTTAGTCCAGATCTAAACAGCCCTGAAAATTGGTTCTTAGGTATTTCGCCTGAAGGTATTGGCTTAATTGGTATGATTATTAACTTTGCAGTTGCTGCAATTGTTCTTAAATTTACTCAACCAACACCTGTTGAAATTCAAGAAATGGTAGAAGGTATTCGTAATCCTAAAGGATCGGCAGAAGCGCACGATCACTAAGATTACTTAAAATAAAGCGTAAAAAGCCCGACTTAAGTCGGGCTTTTTATTTGTATAAAAAATGAGTACATTGGTGTTGTGTATACTTTTTAATGATCACAACGATGAGCATAGAACAACAAGAAATAGCCCAATATGTTTGCATGCAAGCACCATTTAGCCTACTTGATAGCAGTGCATACGAGTATTTTGTAAATCACCTCGACATTATTTACCTCACCCGCGAAAATCAAACTCAGTGGTTGCAAAGTGAAAACCCTAAACTATTTTTAATTCGCTCAGGTTTGTATGATTTAGTTGATGCTAAAGGCGACGTTGTTACGCGTTTAGCACAAGGTGATTACTTTGGCTTCCCGTCGTTACTAACGGGGGAAGCGATTCAAAACCGTTTAGCGGTACAAAAAGAGGGCATAGTGTATATGCTCTCTCAAACGCATTTTGATTTTTTACGCAGAGAATATAAATCGTTTGAGCAATACTTTGTACGCGCTCACGCTAACCGGTTGTTGTCATCGCATTATAAAAGTAAAAACGATAGCTGGTCTGAGCGTAAAATATCAGAGTTGATGGCACGCACAGCGATTACGCTTGCGCCTGATGCAAGCATTAGGCAAAGCGCTAAAAAAATGAAACAGCAGGGTGTATCGTCAATAATGATAACGCAGCATGCACATTTAGTTGGCGTGGTTACCGATCGTGATTTACGTAACCGCGTACTCGCCGACGAGGTAAACCCCCAAGATGCAGTAAGTAGCATTATGACCGCTAAGCCCAAGTTTATATTTGAAAATAATCGAGTGTTTTCAGCGCTGCACTTAATGCTTAAGCATAATATTCATCACTTACCGGTTCTTGATGAAAACCATAAACCGATAGGAATGATAACCAGCACCGACTTATTACGCCAACAAAAAAGTGACCCCGTGCAGCTTATTGGGCGCATTTATAAAGCGCACACTATTACTGACTTAAAACGCTATGCAAAAGAAATCCCTGAGTTATTGCGTGGTTTTTCGTACAACATTGACGACATATCGCTAATTGGTAAATTACTAAGTGGATTAACCGATGCGCTTACATCGCGACTTATTCACTTATTTCAAGAAGAGCATGGCGCAGCGCCAACCAGCTTTAGTTTTATTTGCTTTGGCTCGCAAGCACGCGAAGAGCAAACTCTGCACTCAGATCAAGATAACGGCTTATTACTTCCTAACGACTTAAGCACTGATCAGCAAGCTTACTTTAAAAGCATGGGGGAATTTGTATGTGAGAACTTAGTTGAATGCGGCATTAGGCGTTGCCCAGGTAATATTATGGCAAGCAGCGATGAGTGCCGAATGAGCGTAAACGACTGGAGCGAGCGCTTTTTTAAATGGATAAAAAGCCCCACACCAGATGCGATGCTTAATTGTAAAATATTTTTTGACCTGCGCTTTATTGAAGGTTCAAACGCTTTATACACCGCTTTTTGCGAGCAGCTAATTCGTATATCGCGTAACGACTTATTCTATGCTGCAATGGCAACCGACATAAGTAGTAACAGCGTGCCAATTGGTTTATTTAATAAATTTAAAACCGAAAAAACCGATGAAAATAATAAATACATAGATTTAAAAAAACGCGGTGTCGTAATTATAAATGACATAGTGCGGTTATACGCTTTAAAAGCGGGTATTAAGCGAGCTAATACCCAAGAGCGACTAGAGGCACTGCTCAAACATAAATTGCTTAGCAAAGAAGATATATACAACCTAAAAGATTGCTGGCGGTTTTTAACGCAGCTTCGTTTGAGTACACAAATAAACGAAGAAGGTTTACCAAGTAATTGTATTAATCCTAATAAATTAAACTCACTAGAGCGCCATCAACTAAAAGAAGCGTTTTACCTTGTTAAACAAGCGCAGCAAGCTGCTGCGTTTAAGTTTGCTCGCGGCAGTTTATAATGATGGATTACTAACATGGTAAAAAAGCTGCTCACTCGGTACTTAAAGCGCCGTAAATTACTAGGCAAAAATGCCTTGCAACAGCGTTATTTAGTGATTGATTTAGAGCTCACTGGCCTTGATGCAAAACAGCACGAAATTGTATCGGTAGCGTGGGTGGTAATAGATAATCAATGTATAAAAATGAGTGAGTCGCAGCATATTATCAATAAAGACGTTATAAGTCTCGAACAAAGCCCTGTTTTTCATGGGATCAGCGACGATGCTATAACAAAGGGACAGAGCTTGTGCTGTATATTAACGCAACTAAGCAGCCACTTTAGTAATTGTATTTTAGTGTTTCATAATGCCATGCTCGATTGGGGCTTTTTAAAAATAGCCTTAAAAAATGCCAATATAACAACGCGGCCTAAACTGATACTCGACACCCTTCACATCGAGAAAAAGCGCTTACTCAACCATTCATCTGAAATAAAACAAGATGATTTAACCCTTAATGCCTGTCGTATACGTTATAAGTTACCAAGTTATCATTGTCATCATGCATTGACCGATGCACAAGCGACTGCCGAGTTACTGCTAGCCCAGTGCCATCAAATAAGCCGTGGCAAAGAGTTAAAAGTAGGCGAGTTGGCGTAGGTTGGCTGTAGGTGGGGCTTTATGCCGCGCGAGATAAACTCCCGCCTACAATAAAGGACAGTTTACTTTTATTGTTATCCGTATGAGTATAGGTACAGTTGCGTAATCATTATCTAACTAATTACTTCAAGGAACGAATATGAAACTCATTACTGCCATTTTCTTAACATTATTCCCACTTATCACTTTTGCTAATTCAAGCTTACCTGCTAATCGCCATATTGCAGTGCAGGGTACTGCTGAGGTATTAGCAAAGCCCGATATGGCTAAGATTTCTTTTGAAGTCATAAGCTTTAAAGACAAATCACTTGATGCTAAACGTGATGTTGATGATCGAGTAAATTTGTTACTCAAAGGATTAAGCAAGTACGGTGTTAAGGAGACGGATGTTTCTGCTACAAGCCTGTTAACTTACAATGATGACGACAAGTTTAATGTTGAGAGTGGCACAATGATTAATGCAGGATTTGTGGCAACAAGAACACTTAAAGTAACATTAAGAAATATTGAAAAGTTGAATGATTTTATCGATTTTGCACTAAGTGTAAAAATTAATGAACTGACGAATATTGAGCTTATGTCTTCAAAAGCCGCGCAGTTAGAAGCTGAAGCAATACAAGGCGCAATAGATAACGCTATAGTTAAAGGGGGGAAGCTTGCCAAAGCATTTGGCGCAGAGCTTGGAAAAATTTACAGTATTAATTCAAATTCTAACCGTTCAAGTTATGGTTATGGCGTAGATGATTTTGAGCGAATAGTTGTGAGCGGTTCTAAAGTTACTAGAAATCCATTTGAGCAAGGTAGATACCTGCAAGAAACTATTACATTTAAATCATCAATAAACGTGGTATTTGATTTAGAAATAACTGATTGATTAATATTTTCATTTCAAATACATTTTCATAATGTAAGCTGGCTTTAAGTTTTTGATTAATTTAAAAGTAGCTATATTATGAGCGATGAAAATAACACGTTAAAAGCACAAACTGAGGCAAAAATAGCAGCTGGGCGTAAAGGTAATCCTGATTTTATGAAAGGTGTTGATGAAACGATTGCACAAGCAAAAGTGTTTCAACAAGGTGCTAATGCACTTGATTTAAACCAAAGCGCACCAAGTTTTGAGTTACCAAATCAGTATGGTCAATCGGTGCAGTTAACCGAGTTACTTGCTAAAGGGCCTGTGGTTGTTACTTTTTATCGTGGAAGTTGGTGTCCGTACTGCAATTTACAGCTCAAAGCGCTTCAAGCACGTTTACCTGAAATTCACGCATTAGGCGCACAATTGGTGGCTATTAGCCCGCAAGTACCCGATGGCTCAATGAGCGAAAGCGATATAAGCAACATGGATTTTTTAGTGCTGAGCGATCAAAGTGCAGATGTAGCAGCAAGCTACGGCGTAGCATGGCAAGTACCCACATTTTTACTAGAGCATATGCGAGTAGACCGAGGCCTAGATTTAGAGTCGGTTAACAATGGCAATAGTAGTGTTTTACCGATCCCTGCCACCTTTGTTTTAGATAAACAAGGTAAAGTGACTTGGCGTTATGTTGATGTTGATTATCGTACTCGTTCTGAGCCAGAAGATATAATTAACGCTTTAAAAAACTTAATTTAAAAAGTCAGAACCCTTGAAGAGCTTGCAATGTTTAAGCTCTTTAACCTTAATTTAAAGTTTCTAATGCTTCCCTCTTATAATCAGATGCAAGGTCGATTACAATACAGCCATCTAAAAGGCATATTGCCTTTATCTGCACGCTAAAAGAGTGGATTTTATATTTCATGGCAATCAAACTTGCAATTAATGGTTTTGGTCGTATTGGTCGAAATATTGTCCGCGCGTTATATGAGTCTGGTTTGAGCGACGATATAAAAATTGTTGCGATTAACGAACTTGCTGATCCTGAAGCTATTGCTCATTTATTAAAATACGACACATCCCACGGTCGTTTTTCTTTTCCTGTAAAACTTGGTGAAGACACCATTAGTGTTGCAGGCGATACCATTGCACTTTTTTGTGAAGAAAACCCAATTGAATTACCTTGGCAAACGCTCGATGTAGACGTTGTACTTGAATGTACAGGTGTTTATCACTCGCGCGAACATGCGCAGTTACATATTACAGCAGGTGCTAAAAAGGTGTTGTTTTCACATCCGGCCGACAACGATGTTGATGCCACTATTGTGTATGGTATTAACGACGATGAGCTTAAAAGCGAACATACAATTGTGTCTAACGGCTCGTGTACAACTAACTGTGTTGTGCCGGTTATTAAAGTATTAGATGATGCATTTGGTATTGAGTCGGGCGCTATTACAACGATTCATGCGTCGATGAACGATCAACAAGTGATTGATGGTTATCATCATGATTTACGCCGTACTCGCGCTGCAAGCCAATCAATTATTCCAGTTGATACAAAGCTTGCCCGTGGTATAGACCGTATTTTACCTAAGTTTAAAGGTCGTTTTGAGGCCATTGCCGTACGAGTTCCGACTATAAATGTAACGGCAATGGATTTAAGTGTAACGGTTAATACCGATGTAGATTTGAACGCAGTAAATAATGCACTTAAAGCACAAGCAAAAGATCGCTTAGAAGGTATTTTAAGTTATACCGAAGAGCCGCTTGTATCGATTGATTTTAATCACGACCCACATTCTTGTATTATTGATGGCACACAAACACGTGTTAGTCACAAACGACTGATAAAGTTATTAGTATGGTGTGATAATGAATGGGGTTTTGCTAATCGTATGCTCGACACAGCGCGTGCTATGATGGCAGTGAATAAGTAATTTATTAATATAATAATTTTAAACGTATTTTTCAGGTTCAGTATTGTTAACTAAGGAGATGTTCATGTCGGTCATAAAAATGGTAGATTTAGATTTAAACGGCAAACGCGTATTAATTCGTGAAGATTTAAATGTACCAGTTAAAGCAGGTAAAGTGACGTCAGATGCGCGTATTCGTGCAGCACTACCTACTATTAAACTAGCCCTTGAGAAAGGCGCTAAAGTAATGGTTATGTCACACCTTGGCCGTCCTACGGAAGGGGAATACGATGAAGCGTTTTCGCTTGCACCTGTAGCTGATTACTTAAACGATGCCCTTGAGCAAACTGTGCGTTTAGAAAAAGATTACCTAAATGGTGTTGATATTGCTGATAACGAAGTGGTTGTTTTTGAAAACGTGCGCTTTAACAAAGGCGAGAAGAAAAACGACGAAGCGCTATCTAAGCAACTAGCAGCACTGTGTGATGTATATGTAATGGATGCATTTGGTACGGCTCACCGTGCACAAGCATCTACCCATGGCGTTGGCTTATTTGCCGATGTTGCATGTGCAGGTCCGCTGTTATCGGCTGAACTTGAAGCATTAGGCAAGGCACTTGATAACCCAGCTCGTCCATTAGTGGCGATTGTTGGTGGTTCTAAAGTTTCAACTAAATTAACCGTTTTAGATTCACTTTCTAAAATTGTTGATCAGTTAGTTACCGGTGGTGGTATTGCAAATACCTTCATTGCGGCATCAGGTAGCCCAGTTGGTAAATCGCTTTACGAACCTGATTTAATGGATGAAGCGAACCGTTTATGTGCAGCAGCGATTGCTAATAATGGTGAAATTCCGGTACCGACTGACGTAGTTGTTGGTAATGAGTTTTCTGAATCTGCTGTAGCTACGCTTAAAGATGTAAGCGAAGTAACAAGCGACGATATGATTTTTGATATTGGCCCTGATACAGCGAGCAAGCTTGCAAAAATTATTGCAAATGCAGGCACTGTTGTATGGAATGGTCCAGTAGGCGTGTTTGAGTTTGACCAGTTTGGTAATGGCACTCGTGCTATTGCACAAGCAATTGCTAACTCAAATGCGTTTTCAATTGCGGGTGGCGGTGATACCTTAGCCGCCATTGATAAATACGGCATTGCCGATAAAGTTTCTTATATTTCTACTGGTGGTGGTGCGTTCTTAGAGTTTTTAGAGGGCAAAAAACTGCCAGCAGTTGAAATGCTAGAGTCGCGCGCTAAGTAATTTTAGTCGCGTAAGGTGAGGGGGTAATAGCCCTCACCGACAATTAATTATTAAATACCTCTCACCCTAATTTAATAGTTAATTTAGACGGAATTTTACTGCAAAGCAGTGGTTTTTCGTGGCGTTGTTATAACGCCAAACTAACAAATCCGTTCAAACTAGATGGTAGGGAACTACTGTCGATAAATTGGAGAATACCCAATGGCTTTAATCAGTATGCGACAACTTTTAGATCATGCAGCAGAGCATGGTTACGGCGTACCTGCTTTTAACGTTAATAACCAAGAGCAAATGCGCGCAATAATGGAAGCGGCTGACAAAACAAACAGCCCAGTAATCGTGCAAGGATCAGCGGGCGCACGTGCTTATGCTGGTGCTCCATTTATTCGTCATATGATTTTAGCAGCCGTTGAAGAATGGCCACATATCCCCGTTGTTATGCACCAAGATCACGGCACATCGCCAGGTGTATGTCAGCGTTCAATTCAGCTTGGTTTTTCATCAGTAATGATGGATGGCTCGCTAATGAGCGACGGTAAAACCCCTTCAAGCTACGAATACAATGTAGAAGTAACGCGCGAAACTGTTGCTATGGCGCATGCCTGTGGCGTATCGGTTGAAGGCGAGCTAGGTGTACTTGGTTCACTTGAAACAGGTGAAGCTGGCGAAGAAGATGGCGTTGGCGCAGAAGGCATATTAACCACTGAGCAAATGCTAACAGATCCTGAAGAAGCGGCTGACTTTGTAAATAAAACACACGTTGACGCACTTGCAATTGCATGTGGTACTTCGCACGGTGCCTATAAATTTACGCGCCCACCAACAGATGACATTTTAGCGATTGACCGCATTAAAGCGATTCATGCACGTATTCCTAACACGCACTTAGTGATGCATGGTTCATCTTCGGTTCCACAAGAGTGGTTAGAAATTATTAATCAGTATGGTGGCGAAATTCCAGAAACTTATGGTGTGCCTGTTGAGCAAATTGTCGAAGGTATTAAGTTTGGTGTTCGTAAGGTAAATATTGATACTGATTTACGTTTAGCTTCTACCGGTGCAATTCGCCGTCATATGGCGTTAAACCCATCTAACTTTGATCCTCGTAAATACTTAGCTGAAGCAACTAAAGCAATGACAGAGATTTGTGTTGCACGCTATAACTCGTTTGGCACCTCTGGTCAGGCGAGTAAAATTAAGCCAATTTCACTTGATGAAATGCACCTTAAATATTTAAGCGGTGAGCTAGACCCTAAAATTAGATAATAGATTGGTTTTATTACTAGGGCTTGTTGACCTTTCGTGATTGATTTTGCAGCAGTATGTTTGGTTTTTAGGCAAGGCGGAGCCTATGTAGTATTCCCCATGAATAGGCGATAACGCAGCATAAATACCAAACATGCGCTGCCCTTTGGGCTGACGAATCCCCAAAACGTGACAGGCACAGCAATTTATGATCTTATGTAAATCACCACAACCCACATAAGTCACAACTGCTATGCCTGACACATCAGTTTGCCATAAGTACTTTAAACATGCATTAGCGCCATTCAATAATGCCAGAGTAAAAACATTACTAAGCTGCAGTAATGCATTAATTTCGGGCAATAAACTTACCTTAACTGAAATCGGCAGAAATTTGTCTGGCGCTGTGGATGTAAAACATAAAATAAAACGCGTTGATCGCTTCTTAAAAAATACTCACCTCTACAATGAAAGGGTCGCTATCTATAAAGCATTAGCTCATCCTATTATCGACTCTTTACCAATGCTTGCAATTGCCGTTGACTGGAGCGGTGCCTGTGGTCACGACTATCACTTACTGCGAGCAAGCTTACTTGTGGATGGGCGCTCTATCGTGATTTATAACATGATTGTTGAGCAGAAGAATTTTGATAGCCCAGCAACCAACAGCCTGTTTTTAGATGAACTTTATGAAGTGCTTGGACGACATCCTAGTGTCTATATTGTAACAGACGGCGGCTTTCTTACGCCTTGGTATAGTAAAGTACGCGAACTTGGTTGGCATATGATAGGTCGATTAAGAGGCTCAATGAAGTGTAAACTAGCCATGCAATCACAATGGCATACATTAAAACAACTTAGGGCTGGTGCCAGCGATATACCAAAGGCGTTAGGTCAAGCACGACTAACTCAGTCCAGCCCGACAGCATGCGATGCATTTTTACACGTATATCATGGAAAAAATAAAGGAAGAAAAGGAAAAAGCAGATTTACGAAAGATACAAAAATGTATCAAAACTTAGCGAAAGAGCCATGGTTACTCGCGACATCAGACAATACAATGACGAGTAAGCGAGTAGTTGGTTTATATAGTAAAAGAATGTAAATAGAGCAAAATTTCCGCGATGACAAAAGTTTGAGATATGGTTTTTCGTGGCGTTTTAGTAAAAGCACCGGCATAAATAGAATAGGAATATTATGCTTGATAGCCACAATAGCGAGCACTGCGTTATGGTTTATAGGGTGTGAAGCAGAAAAAAGAAAGTGGCATATAAAATTTCAAGCAAATAGTGTTAAGAATCGCCGAGTTCTTTCATTTTTAACCTTAGCCAAGCAAGTCATAAAGCTATGTAAGAGACGTATTACACAAAGCTATATAGAAAAAAGTTTAAAAAACTTTATTTCTAATTATCAAAAAGAGGCCGCTGGATAAAGTGGGGATCCCTCAGCCCTTTGGGTTCTTTCTAGGGACGATTAACTCTTTGTTGCTCGGTTTTTACTTAGCCCACTAGGTTACAAACCTCGCGCCGCGATTTAATCGCCCCTAGATTGAACAAATTTCAATCCACAAAGATCAACACGCCCTAGGCCAGTAACTTTGTTACTGGCTTTTTTAATGTTATACCAATCTGCTTATATATGGGGTCTATTTAACGTTAAGAAAATTACGCTAGAACTAGGCAAAAATTTTTGTATCTAGTTGTTCTAAATAAAAAATTTTTAACGACGTTATAGTGCAATTTAATTCGTTAAATTGATCAAAGATTTATGCAGGTTGGTATTAGCCCTTTTTATATTGCAGATTACGGTTTATTGATCAGATCACTGTATTACCAACACCGTACTTTGGGATCACGCATTTACTAACACAGCTATTTTTGGATCATTATTTTACTAAGAAAAGTACACTTTGACGCTATTTTAGGCTTTGAAATAATCTGATCGTTATTTATTTGTATAAACAATCAACAACTTATAGCTTTGACTAAGTACAACTCTGATCTGAGGGTAGATCGGCTTGGTAAAAATCTGATCCTTTATTTAAGGCTTAGTAAGATTTAGATCTATTTTTAAACGTATTGATGGTTGCACAGGCGGGTTTGCTGATTTTAAAATGGCTTTAAAGCTACTTTTAAACGATCGATCTGTAAAAATGTCTTGGTTAGTAAAACAATGATCCCAGCTAGTTTAATATTGTTTAGTGGTTTAAATAGCGATACAAAAAAGATAATTTCAAAAAGTTAGCTATTACATAAATTTATCGTAAACCTCTTTTTATTGCGTTAAATATTAAAAAGGTTTTAAAAATATGACGTTAATGAGGTTATTTGTCACTAATTTGTATTTTTTTTACCACCATTTTAATTTACACGTTACACTTTCATAAAAATGTCATACTTAGTCATAATAATGAAAACTAATTCGATAGCGTAAGAGATAAATTGGAATGTCACGTAAAGTACTAGTCGTAGATGACGAAGCTCCTATCAGGGAGATGCTGGTTTTTGTTTTAGAGCAAAATGGATTTCAAGCAATTGAAGCAGAAGATTATGACTCTGCAATTGCAGCTATGGTTGAACCTTATCCAGACATGGTTTTACTTGATTGGATGTTGCCAGGTGGCAGTGGTATTCAAATTGCGAAAAAGTTTAAGCAAAATGAACATACCCGCCAAATCCCAATTATTATGCTTACAGCCCGTGGCGAAGAAGAAGACAAAGTACGCGGTCTTGAAGTAGGGGCTGACGATTACGTCACTAAGCCGTTTTCCCCTAAAGAGCTTATGGCGCGTATTAAAGCAGTTATTCGCCGTGTATCGCCAACCTCATTAGAGGAAGCTATTGAAGTACATGGCCTGCGCTTAGATCCAATTTCTCACCGTGTTACCTCTGAAGGTAACGAGCTTGATATGGGGCCAACCGAATTTAGATTGCTACACTTTTTTATGACCCACCCAGAGCGTGTTTATAGCCGTGAACAACTGCTTGATCATGTATGGGGAACTAACGTTTACGTCGAAGATCGCACGGTTGATGTGCATATTCGTCGCCTGCGTAAAGCAATTGGCCCACTTGGACATGACCGTTTAGTGCAAACTGTACGTGGTGCTGGGTATCGTTTTTCAAGTAAGCTGTAATACCAAATTGCATAAATATTTGAACAATTTAACGAGTTAAATAACTCTATAACGTTGTTAAAAATTTTATTTAGAACACAACTAGAAATAAAATTCTTGCTTAGTTATAGCGCAATTTCCTTATCGTTAAATAGACCCCATTTATAAGCCAGTTGGTATAACGTGCGTGTGTATTACTACTCTAAGGTAAAGTGAGTGTATGTATCGAGTTGTTAATAAGCAGGCGTTAGTAAAACGTCTGTTTATCTATTTTTTACCTTTACTATTAATTGGTGTGCTGGTTGGCGCGCCATTTTTGCTTTTATTTTTAGGATCTTTTTCCCTCCTTATTTGGCACTATCATCAGCTTTATCGCTTGAGCGATTGGCTACTTAATCAACGCAGCTTTAATCCACCCGAGGGCGAAGGTGCGTGGGAACAAGTATTCGAAGGCATTTATCATCTACAGCACCGCAATCGTAAAAAGCGTAATGAGCTTGCTGATTTAATTCGTCGCTTTCGCGATGGGGCAGAAGCTGTACCTGATGCTGTTGTGGTACTGCAAAATGATTTAAGTATTGTGTGGTGTAATCAACTAGCACTTAAGGTGCTTGGCCTGCAGTGGCCAACTGATCACGGTCAGCGCCTTGATAACTTAATTCGCGAACCTAAGTTTGCTAAATACATGCACAAAGGTGAATTTGATGATGCCCTTGAGCTTGATAATGGGCATGCGGTTGAGCAAGTACTTGAATTTAGGGTTATGCCATATGCAAGTACACAGCTAATGGTCGTTGTGCGTGATGTAACACGTTTAAAGCAGCTTGAACAAATGCGAAAAGACTTTGTAGCCAATGTATCACATGAACTACGTACGCCGCTTACAGTGGTATCTGGCTATCTTGAAATGATGGATGGCGATATGATGCCGCCGCCAGCAATGTGGGGCAAGGCACAAAAAACGATGCTTGAGCAATGTAAGCGCATGGATAGCTTGGTTAGCCAGTTATTATCACTTTCGCGAATAGAAGGTGCTAGGCGTCAAGATAACGATAAAGCAATTAATGTTCCGAAGTTGCTTGGTTACATTCAAACCGAAGCACAATCAATTAATCAGGATAAAGGTCATGAACTTGTTTTTGATATTGATGCGACTTTAGATATTAAAGGCTCTGAGGATGAACTACGTAGCGCGTTTTCTAATCTCGTTTTTAACGCTATTCATTACACCAAAGCTGGCGGCAAAGTACAGGTATGCTGGCAGCATAAAGGTGATCGTGCTTGTTTTAGTGTTACCGATAACGGTGATGGTATTGCGCCAGAGCATATTAATCGTTTGACGGAGCGCTTCTATCGGGTAGATAAAGCACGAAGCAGAACAACAGGGGGATCGGGTTTAGGCCTTGCGATCACAAAACATGTACTAACGCGCCACGATAGCAAATTAAATATTCGCAGTGAAATAGGCAAAGGTTCATGTTTTTCTTTTGATTTTTCGATCGATAAGATAGTTCCGTTGGCTAAGTAATTATACTAGGGCGTGCTGATATTTAGTGGTTGAGTTTGCAGTAGTATGTTTGGTTTTTAGGCAAGCCAGAGCCTATGTAGTGTGGTTATTCCCCATAAATAGGCGATAACGCAGCATAAATACCAAACATGCGCTGCCCAAAGGGTTCTTTCTAGGGAGGATTAACGCTTAGTTGCTCGGTTTTTACTTAGCTCACTAGGTTACAAACCTCGCGCCGCGATTTAATCGCCCCTAGATTGAACAAATTTCAATCCATAAAGAACAACATGCCCTAATACTAATTCGCAATAATACTTAATCAATTTGAGGGATTAAACCTGGTGCTAGCTGCGTTAAAAATTTCTTATATATAACAACTAAATAATGAATTCTTTGCCTTGTTATCAACACAACTTTCTTATCTCAAAGTAGAACAACGAATTAAGCGAATTGGTATAAAAAGCAAAGTCATAAAAGTGTCACTTAATAGCAATCTAACTGTCATCTACTCACTTTAGAGTGGGCAACAGTTAGTAAATGAGACGAACAAACCGGGGAACCCGACATGAAATTTAAAAATTTAGTTGCCGCAATGGGTGTGGCTGTTACAACTTTCGTATCTGCGCAAGCAGTTGCACTAGATAAAAACATTCCTGAATATCAAAAAATTAGTGGTGTTTCAGGCAACTTTTCATCGGTAGGTTCTGATACTTTAGCCAACATGATGACGTTTTGGGCTGAAGAGTACAAACGTATTTACCCAAATGTAAATATCCAAATTCAGGCCGCAGGTTCTTCTACTGCACCACCTGCATTGACTGAAGGTACAGCTAACTTAGGCCCAATGAGCCGAAAAATGAAATCAAAAGAAATCGAAGCGTTCGAAAAACGTTACGGTTATAAACCAACAGAAGTGCGCGTTGCTATTGATGCGCTAGCGGTTTATGTTCATAAAGATAACCCAATTGAAGGTCTTCGCATTGACCAAGTAGATGCTATTTTTTCATCGACTCGTAAATGTGGTGCACCAGAGCAAGTTAACCGCTGGAGTGAAGTTGGCCTAACTGGTAGCTGGGCAGCAAGAGATATTCAACTTTACGGACGTAACTCGGTATCAGGTACTTACGGTTACTTTAAAAAGAAAGCATTGTGTAAAGGTGACTTTCGTAACAACGTAAATGAACAACCAGGCTCTGCATCGGTAGTACAGTCAATTTCATCATCATTGAATGCAATTGGTTACTCAGGCATTGGTTACAAAACGTCGGGTGTACGTACTGTTCCATTGGCTAAAAAAGGCAGTAATTTTGTTGATGCGACTCTTGATAACGTTGCTCAAGGTAAATACCCGCTATCTCGTTTCTTATACGTTTACGTGAATAAACACCCAAATAAACCATTAGCGCCTATCGAAGCACAATTTTTAAAAATGGTGCTTTCGCAAGATGGTCAACAAATTGTAGAAAAAGATGGTTATGTACCACTTTCGGCAAAGCTCGTAGAAGTAGAGCTTAAAAAGCTAGGTTTAAATTAATAAACTATAAGCAATAAAAAAACCGCTCATTGAGCGGTTTTTTTGTGCCTAAAATTAAGGGCCTGAAAGATAAACAGCTCCAAGTATTTTAAACGCTTATATACCACCTAATTTTTCGGCTTGTACTTTACACTGATTGTAGCTTTCAACACATTTGCCAGAGCATACTTGTTGCTTTAAGCCTTCGCCACTTGACTGCTGTTCACAGGTAGTTTCACATTGATAGTTTTGTTGAGCACACTGGTTAAGTTCAGGGCTTTGTATTTGGTTTTGACAACCAGCTAAAAATGCAAAAGTAAGGGCAACTACGCTTGTTTTTATTAAATTGTGCATGTTTAATCCTTAAAAATGGAGTCGCAATAATATTAAATTTCGACCTGAATATTGTCGATTAATCTAACATTACCAAAATAGGCAGCAGCTAAAATAACAAACTTGGTGTCTTTGAGTGTAGCAGTTTTTAATGTATCTCGTTGAGCTATCTCAAAATAGTCTGGCTTTAGACCAGCTTGCTCTAAGCTCTGTTTAGCTAAGCTTTCAAGTTTTACGAAGTCTTTCTCGCCACTTTTTAGCTGTTCTGCGCATGTATTAAGCGTTTTAAATAATACGGTTGCAGTCGTTTTTTGCTCTTCAGATAAATAACCATTACGTGAACTCATAGCAAGGCCAGAAACTTCTCGCATTGTAGGGACACCAATCACTTCAACCGGAATTGATAAGTCGCGTGCCATGGTTTTAATGACTTGCAGCTGTTGAAAATCTTTTTCACCAAAGCAGGCATAATCAGGTTGTACTAGATTAAATAACTTAGTAACGATTGTTGCAACGCCTCTAAAATGCCCTGGGCGTGAACCACCGCAATAGCCTAATGAAATGTCAGGCACATCGACAAAGCTTTGTGCACCAAGTCCGTTAGGATAGATTGTTTCTACGCTTGGAGTAAATACAATATCGGTTTCAAGCTCAGCAAGACCTTGTTTGTCTTCGTTAAGTGTACGAGGGTAGTTATCTAAATCTTCGTTAGCACCAAACTGCATAGGGTTTACGAAAATGCTCACAACCACTTTGTCGGCCAGTGTTTTTGCTTTTTCGACTAGCGAAAAATGCCCTCGGTGTAAGTTTCCCATGGTTGGTACTAATGCCACGCTAAGACCTGCTTGTCGCCATGCTTTAATTTGGCTGCGTAATGATTTTATTTCAGTGATTGACTGCATTATTTAAACTCGTGTTCAGCGCAAGGAAATGCACCGCTTTTAACGTCTGTACAATATTTTTGAACGGCTGCAGGCATATTGCCTGTTTCGAGCAAAAAGTTTTTAGAAAATTTAGGAATATACCCAGCTGAAATACCGACTAGATCGTGCATTACCAGTATTTGGCCGTCAGTTAGGCTACCAGCACCAATACCAATAGTTGGGATATTTAGAGCGTCTGTAATGCGTTTTGCCAATGCACTAGGAATACATTCAAGTACTAATAATTGTGCGCCAGCAGCTTCTAGTGCTTTTGCGTCATCAATCATTTTTTGTGCTTTGTCTTCTTCGCGACCTTGTATTTTAAAACCACCAAATACATGCACTGACTGCGGTGTAAGGCCTAAATGCCCGCAAACTGGAATACCTTGTTGAGTAAGTGTTTTAATACTCTCGTAAAGCCATTCTCCGCCTTCAAGCTTAATCATGTTTGCGCCAGCGCGCATAAGCTCAGCTGCATTTTTACAGGTATCACTTACGCTTGAATAGGTCATGAAAGGCAGGTCGGCAATTACAAATAATTCACGACTACCAGCGCGTACACAACGTGTATGGTATGCGATATCTTGATTGGTTACGCCAAGCGTGTCATCGCCACCTTGAAGTACCATGCCCAAAGAGTCGCCCACTAAAATAACTTCAACGCCGTTATCATGAAATAACTTTGCAAAACTGGCGTCGTATGCCGTTAACGCAGTAATTTTGTTATTCTCTGCTTTCATTTTATTTAAAGTAGAAACAGTTATTTTAGACATAATATTCCTCGCAGGCTGAGCCTAGGTTAATTACAGAGGTAATTGTTGTAAGTCGTTGAGCGGTAAATTTTTTGCAATGGTTTTTAATGCAACGCCGCTAGGTAAAATAAGTTCAGGTGCAAGCTCTAATAGTGGATACACTACAAACTCGCGATTATTCAAACCATAATGAGGCACTGTTAAGCGCTGTGTATTTATGATTTGATCATCAAATAATAGGGTGTCTATATCAAGAGTGCGTGGCCCCCAACGCTCTGCTTTTCTAACTCGACCGTGCTCAAGCTCTATACTTTGTGTTAAATCAAGTAATTGCTCTGGCTCAAGGCTTGTTTTAATACATGCAACGGCATTTATGTAGTCGGGTTGATCTTGTGGGCCCATAGGTTTGCTGGCGTAATAATGCGATACGCTCATAAATTCACAGTGAGGCAACTTTTTAAGCGCAATAACGGCGTTATCAAGCTGCTCTTTTGGTGAGTTTAGATTTGCACCTAAACCCAAATAAACACAATGCATGGTATTACTCAGCAGGCTTTTTAGGTGCACGACGGCGTGTGCGCTTTCGTGGTTTAGGACCACCAGGATGACCTAGGTTCTTAACCATCTCTTTTTGGCCGTTAATGTCTTGGCCTAGATACTGTGTCCACCATTGTGCTAATTCGGTGTGCTGTGTTTCACCTGCATCAACACGTAATAACAAAAAGTCATAAGCGGCTTTAAAGCGAGGTTGCTGCGTTAGTCTGTAAGCGCGTTGCCCTGCTCGTTTATCTAAACGGTGCTGAATATGCCAAATGTCGCGAGCACCTAGTGTAAAGCGTTTTGGAACTGCAATGTGCTGAGCGCTATCGCTCAATACTTTATTCATTGCTTGAGCAAATGCATCGTATTCAACGAGTTGCTCTTGTTCTTGAATTTCTTTAGTTCGTGCTAATAATGGAAACCAAAGTAGCGCTGCAAAAATAAATGCAGGTGTTACTTTTTTATCGGCATTTATACGTTCATCGGTATTTTGAAACATTTGCTGAACAAGTGTGTGCTCTAGCCCACCAGGCTTTTTATTTAAAATGCTATCAAGGTCTGGAAATAGCGATTTAAATAAACCGTATTTACGCAGCATTAAAAAGTTAGCTTCAGCTTTACCGTTTAAAAACAGTTTAAGTACTTCTTCAAACAAGCGAGCTGGCGGAATGTTATCAAGCAAACTTGCTAGTTCTGTAATTGGTTTTTCGCTTTTCGGTGCGATGCTCATATCAAGTTTAGTGGCAAAACGCACTGCACGTAACATACGAACAGGGTCTTCACGGTAGCGAGTTTCTGGGTCACCAATGAGCTCAATTTGTTTAGCTTTAATTGCAGCTAAGCCGTTTGCGTAATCATGAATACTAAAATCATTGATTGAGTAATAAAGTGCATTGATTGAAAAGTCGCGGCGCTCTGCATCTTCTTCAATACTGCCAAATACGTTATCACGTAGTAATTGACCTTGATCGCTCGATTGGCTTATTTGGTTTTTATCTTCTGGCGCTTCGTGATGTCCGCGCATCGTTGCGACTTCTATAATTTCACGACCAAATACGATATGTGCTAAGCGAAAGCGACGACCAATTAAGCGACAGTTTCTAAAAAGTTTCTTTACTTGATCTGGCGTTGCATTGGTTACTACATCAAAATCTTTTGGTTGTTGGCCCAACAATATATCGCGAATGCAACCACCAACTAGGTAGGCGTCGTAACCACCATCTTTTAAACGGTAAAGTACTTTGATTGCATTTGGGCTAAATTGTTTGCGCGAAATACCATGCTCACCACGAGTGACAACAATAGGTTCACTGCTTACCGAAGCGCTTTTTGCACTGGTATTCGGGCCGATTATTTGTCGGCAAAATTGAAAAAGCTTGGAAATAATAGTCTGTCTCCTAGAAGGTGTTGATTGACTTGTCATCGCAATCAAAAATTACAGCAAATAGGGAAGTTATAACCCAGTACAAGCTGTTTAACGTAAATAGCATATATTTAGGCGGCTATCATATACCAGCAGGGTTTAAAAATTAAGTTGATGTGTTGAAATTAAGCCGTTTTTAGCGATTTTTATTTACTTAGTTGAGTAAATTGGATGGCTTGACTCGTCGGATGCTGAGAAATCTGTATTTCGGGAACGTGTGGCACCTGTTTTAAGCTAAAGTTTTTAACTCCCCAAGCGACTAATTGTTCAATATTTAAATCGATTAGATCAGCAATTACAGGTAGTCCTAAAAACTCAAATGCACTGATTAATGCAGGTTTTGGATTGTTTTTACTAATTGCGGGTGCATAATTTTGTTTAGACAGTTTAAAGCCAGGTTTGGCAACCGCTAAAGGTAAATGAGCAAATTCAGGTACAGGGCTGTTGAGTTGTTTAAACAAACTAATTTGCCGAGCAGTAGGTTCAATTAAATCTGCGCCTCTTACAATTCTATTAATCCCTTGATCAATATCATCAACAACCACTACAAGCTGATAAGCAAATAAACCATCGCTACGTTTAATTAAGTAATCTTCATGGGCAAGGGGACTATTTACCGTTATATCACCTTGGATTAAGTCACTAAATTGAGTCGTTGGATGTTGTTGAACTAAGCGAAGTGCACCGGACTCAGTGCTGTGATCAAGTACTTTGCAATGCCCCTGATAAATACCACCAATGGTTTTTATTTGTTTGCGAGTACAGGTGCAACCATAAATAAGCTTTTGTTTTAAAAGTGAGTGGGTAATATCTTGATATAAAGGCAAGCGCTGTGTTTGATAAACAACCGGTTCGTCCCAGTAAAGGGCGTAAGCGTGTAAGGTATTTAGAATATCGAAGTCGGCATTTTTTACAACGCGCGTAGTGTCTATATCTTCGATACGGACTAACCATTTACCTTTGTTTGCTTTTGCATCAAGGTAACTACCCACAGCCGCCACAAGTGAGCCAAAATGTAATGGCCCAGAAGGAGACGGTGCAAAACGACCGCGATATTTACGCACAGGCGCAGTAACGGCTGTAGGAGACATAACTAATTAATAGAAGTTAATTAGCCGCGTCCAGATTGTTTTTCTTTGATTTCTGCAAGTGTTTTACAGTCTACGCATAAATCGGCAGTAGGACGCGCTTCTAAGCGGCGTATGCCAATTTCGATGCCACAAGACTCACAAAAGCCAAAATCATCTTCTTTAATCAGGTTAATTGTTTTTTCAATTTTTTTGATTAATTTACGTTCGCGGTCACGAGTACGAAGTTCTAAAGAGAACTCTTCTTCTTGTGCAGCGCGGTCAACTGGGTCAGGAAAGTTAGCAGCTTCGTCTTGCATGTGCGATTTAGTACGGTCGACTTCATTGCGTAAATCATTACGCCAAGCTTCTAAAATCGCTCTAAAATGCGCACGTTGTGCATCATTCATGTACTCTTCACCTGGTTTTTCTTGGTATGGTTCTAAACCGGCTTGAGCCAATAAACCATGTTTCTTTTGGTCTGGCATAACTCTCTCCTAAATCCTTAATTTAATGCCTCAGCATTAGCCGGCGGTATAAATAACAGAATCTTATACCCTAGGCAAATTTATTTTTAATTAATCGAATTAGCTTCAACCATGTTCACTGATCAAAAAGTGTATTAATAGTCTATTTAAACTTTTATTAATTCATGTATTCGCTCTTTAAAACTTGCCTAGTTATGTGGGCAAAAGTTTTAAAAACAAGCTGATTTGTACAATTTAACAAGGACTATTTTCGAGTCTTTGTCATTTCAACAGTAAGACTAGTTTAATTGTTTGTATTTATACATTATTTTACAAATGCTATTTTTTTATGAAGCAAAACCTCATTTGCTGAAATCTTTGCTTTGTATGCTAATACTTCAACCCCCGCCACAATTGCTTGGCTTAATAGCATGGCGTACTTTTCATCAATATGCGCAGCTGCACTTACTGTATTTATTCCTTCATGCAAAACAGCAAACAGTAATACTGCTCGGTGACCTTGTTCGATCATTTCTATTAGTTCGCGAATATGTTTTTGTCCGCGCAGTGTTTGCGCATCTGGGAAGTAGCCTTGCCCACTTTGTGGTGCATCTTGGCTTAGTAATGTGACTGATTTAACTTCTACGTAGCAATCAGGTTTATTTTCGTCTGTGAGTAAAAAGTCTATGCGGCTATTTTCACTGCCGTACTTTACTTCGCTTTGCAATTGACTGTAGTCGAGTAGCTCGCTTATCACATTATTGTTTATTGCTTCTTCTACTACTTTATTGGCCACCGCTGTATTTACACAAATAAGCTGCGATAAATTATTTTGCGTCAGCTCTAATGAATGTGGGTATTTTCGTTTTGCGTTATCGCTCGTTGAATAAAAAGCAGTAAAACCCGGCTCTGCGCATCCGGTCATTTTACCTGTATTAGCACAATGGGCGGTAAATTCGCTGCCATCACTTAATTGTAGGTCGGCTAAAAAACGTTTGTAGCGTTTTAATAAGGTGGCAGGTTGCAGAGTTGGCGTGTACTTCATGATAAATTCCAAAGCGTAAATACTGCACAGCAGTGTGGTTTATGTTATTTATCTCAAGCTGTTGGGAACTTAAGCGCTCTATAGTAAACTCGGTGGCACATTTAAGTGCAAGGGTATTCTAACATGAGTGAAAAATTTGTTGTTCAACTAAGCGAACAAGCAGCAGCGAGTCATTGGGGCGATAATGCGTCATTGTCTTTTAACGAGCGCGGTGCAACTGTTCATTTATCTGAGCAAGACACATTAAAAAATGTTCAAAAAGCAGGCTGTACTATTGCAAGCCAAGGCGTTAAAAACGTTGAACTAGCAGGCGATACCTGGTGTACAGAAAGTCAGTGGGCTTTTTATCAAGGTTTTGTAACACCAAAATCGTTAAACGGTGTTGAGTTTGTTGATAACGCACAATCAGATATTAAAGAACTTGCTCACTTAAAAACGTCAGCAATTTGGGCTCGTGAAATGGTTAACGGCACTGCCGATGACATTTATCCTGAAAGCCTTGCAGAAAAAGCGGCTGAGTTTATTCAATCATTAGCGCCTGAGCATGTAAGTTACCAAATTATTAAAGGTGATGCCTTACTAGAGCAACAATGGATTGGTATCCATGCTGTTGGTCGTGGCAGTGAACGCCCACCAGTATTGCTTGAGCTTGATTACAACCCAACAGGCGATGAAAATGCACCAGTAAGTGCTGCGCTTGTAGGTAAAGGTATTACGTTTGACTCAGGTGGTTACTCAATTAAATCAAGCGAAGGTATGCTTGGTATGAAGTGCGACATGGGCGGCGCTGCAACTGTAACCGCAGGTTTAGCATTGGCTATTAACCGTGGTATTGAAAAGCGCATTAAACTGTTTTTATGTTGTGCTGAGAACTTAATTTCGGGCCATGCATACAAATTAGGTGACATTCTTACTTATAAAAATGGCACGACAGTTGAAATTGTAAACACTGATGCTGAAGGTCGCTTAGTACTTGCTGATGGCTTAATGGCCGCAGGAGAGACTGGCGCTCCACTTATCATTGATGCAGCAACACTAACTGGAGCAGCGCTTGTTGCTGTTGGCCAAGAGTACAATGCTTTATTTGCACTTGATAAAGAACTTGCACGCGAAGTTGAAAGTTTTGCATCTCAAGAAATGGAAGCTGCTTGGCCACTGCCTCTTGAAAAATGGCATCAACAAAACTGCCCGTCTCCTTATGCTGATACGGCAAATAGCCGTGCACAAAAGGGTGGCGGTTACGGCGGTGCATCAAATGCGGCTGGCTTCTTATCACGCTTTGTGCCAAACGACGGCAAAGGTTGGGTACACATAGATTTAGCCGCTGCGTTTAACATGGGCAGCACAAGCCAGTGGGCAGCGGGTGCAACTACTCAAGGTATGCGTACAGTTGCGCGAACTTTACTAGAAAAAGCATAGTATTTACTAAATTTATGCTTTTTATACTTTGAATGAATAGGCACCACTTGGTGCCTATTTTTTTGTACGTGAAGCAAGCAATTTTATTTCATTTGCGGTAAAATCCGTCGCCAATACCTGTTTGAGTTTAATTTATGCTTAACTCTAAGCTGCGCTCAAGCGTTATATCCACCACTGGGGTTTCTAATTATGTCAGATAAGTGCTACATCACAGCTCAACAACTGCTTGAAGATTCGTTCCGCGTAGCGGCACAAGTATACCAAGATGGCTTTCGTCCTGATTTTATTATTGGTATTTGGCGAGGTGGTGCACCGATCGGTATTGCTGTTCAAGAATATTACGATTACAAAGGCATTGAGACTGACCACATTGCAGTACGTACTTCGTCTTATTACGGTATTGGTAAACAATCGAAAGAAATTAAAGTACATGGTTTACATTACATAGTTGAAAACGCGAATGCAGGCGATTCATTATTAATTGTTGATGATGTATTTGATTCTGGTCGTAGTATTGTTGCATTAAAAGAAAAACTTTCAGAGCTTATGCGTTTAAACTTGCCACGTGATATTCGTATCGCATGCCCATATTACAAACCAAAAAACTCAAAAGTAGATACAGTGCCAGATTACTATATTCATGAGTCTGAAGAGTGGTTGGTGTTTCCGCATGAACTATCGGGTTTAACACCAGATGAAATTATTGCAGGTAAATCTGACCTTGCAAAAATACATGATATTTTGCTAGAAAAGTAAGATTCATAAGTAATACCAACCTGCATAAATCTTTGATCAATTTAACGAATTAAATTGCACTATAACGTCGTGAAAATTTTTCATTTAGAACAACTAGATACAAAAATTTTTGCCTAGTTCTAGCGTAATTTACTTAACGTTAAATAGACCCCATATATAAGCAGATTGGTATAAAAAGATAAAATAAATACGCCGTTCATTTTAAATGAACGGCGTATTTATTTCTGGCAATTAGCTATTAATACGAAAGTTTGCCTTTGCTCTTAGAATATTAAAGAGTTCTAAGTTAGAGTTCAGGTTTAGCTAAATCGTCAGAATCACCTAAGCCAAGAGTAAGTTCTTCAAGAAGTTGCTTAATCTCTTCTGATGACAAAATAAAGTCAGCATCTAGTTTTACAGCCATATCTTCTTTTGGGATATCCGCATTTTCTTCTTTTAATGTTTCGGAGTAACTTAAGCGCTTAATAGAGCCATCATTTTGTAGCATGAACTTAACGCGTTCTTGCCAATCTAGAGCAAGTTTGGTTACGCGTTTGCCACTTTCAAGATGTGATTTAACTTCGTCACACGACAAGTCATGACCTTTAAGCTTTACCTGTGCTCCGCTGTCATCTGCTTCTTCAAGCTCAGCGTCTGAGCCTATAGCAAAGCCTTCTGGTGTACTAAAGTTAGTTAACCAATCAGTTAAAAATACATCCAAGTCGTAGTTTGCAAATGCAGGTACTACTGGTAACGTACCAAGTGACTTACGAAGCAATGCAAGTAGCTCTTCGGCTTTATTAAAGCTGCCACTATTAACAACTACCCAGCCATTTTCTTGGTCAATAAACGCAAATTGTAAGCTCGATTTTTTAAATGCTTGAGGTAGAAGAGCATGAAGAATGTTTTCTTTTAATTCGTCTTTTTCTTTTTTCTTAACTGGACGGTTTTCTTCAGCTTCAATTAAGTCAATTTTTTCAGCGACAAGTTCATTAATAACTGATGCTGGTAGTACCTTTTCTTCACGTTTAGCGCAGACTAAAATACTTTTTTGAGAAAAATGCGATAGTGTTTCACCGTGCTTTCCAAATGCTTTTGTCCAACCAAATGTAGAAAGCTCCTGGCCTGTACATGGACGAAATAAATCTTGCTCTAATGCTTTGTCGAAATCTTCTTGCGTGTATGAAACGTCTTGTTTAAAGCGATAACATATAAGGTTACTAAACCACATAGGGGTACTGATCCATTTGAAAAATTTGCACAATCATAACAATAAAATCACTATCTCGAAATGCTTGATTTTATTCCTGCCAATTTAATTCTGATTAAAAATAGGCAGGGGTTTAGGCATGTTTTTAGGGAATTGTATATGGTAGTGCAAACCCTCACCTGGTTCGCTAATCGCTTCAATTGAACCACTTAAAGTTTGTTTTACTAAATTGAACATTATATGTGTACCAAGCCCACTACCGCCTTGATCTCGTTTTGTTGTGAAAAAAGGGTCAAACAGCTTTTTAAGTTGTTGCTCTGTAACACCGCTCCCATTATCTTTATAATCAATAGTTAAAAATGTTTCGTCGCTGGCTATTTTTATATCTATAATGCCGTTGTTTATATTTTCAAAACCATGAATTAGCGAGTTCATTATTAGGTTAGTGAAAATTTGGCTTATTGCCCCCGCAGGTAAATTTAAAACTAAGTCATCAGGACATTCTAGCTGAAGTTTATGAGATGTTTTTTTGAGCTTGGGATGAAGTGAACGGATCACCTCGTTCACGTAGTCTTTAAAATTGATCGTTCTTACTGCATCACTTGCCTGATCTACGGCTATTTGTTTAAAACTTGCAATTAGTTCTGAGGCTCTATCAAGGTTAGTTGTAAGCAAACTCGTACTTTGCTTTGCGTCATTAATGAACTCTTCAAGGGCTTTCGGCGAAAGCGTTTTTTCTTTATAGGCGGCTTCAAGCTGATTTAAGCGTTCTTGTAAAAACGAAATTGCAGTCACCCCAATTCCTATAGGGGTATTTATATCATGAGTTATCCCAGCAACGAGTCCCCCTAATGCAGCCATTTTTTCAGTGCCAAGTAAGCGCTCTTGTGCAAGACTTAATTCTTCAACATAGCGTTCTAGTTCAGTTTGTTTTGTTAGCAGCTCTTGCTCTGTACTTCTACGAAGATCAACTTCCTCAGTAAGTACAATTTTTTGTTTTTCTAATTCATATTTTTGCTGCTGTAGATCCATCATTGCTTGGCTTAAATTTGATGTTTTACGTGCTACATCTTGTTCTAATTGAATGTTATGTTGATCTAGCTTCTCATTACTAATAATGAGTTCTTTTTGTGCTTGCTCGAGCTCTAGACGGTATTGGACTACTTTATCTATTAATTTATTAAACGATTGTTCCATAACGTTAAGTTCATTATGTTCCTCCGTTTCGATTTCGATATGTTGCCCTTCAAGTTCGTCTAGTTCGAGGTTTTCTAATTGATCTGTTAGCTGAGATAAAGGGTCTGTGAGTAACTTTCTAAATGCCATTAGAAATAGAATGATTAAAAAAGTAGTTTTAATCATTGCGTTACCAATCAAAAAGTAGATTGAAACCATGATTCGACTAAAAACGACTTCACGACTAGAAAATAACGTCACATCGCCAACTTGCGTTGCTCTGCCTGAAAACTCAAAAATAAGCGGAAAAGTATAACCAAACAAACCAGACTTAGAGTCCTCTAACATGACTTCTTCTTGTACTAGCTGTTGGCTGTAAAGTTTATGTATATCGAGAGAACGGCCGAGTTGCGAAATTACTTCACCACTATCATCACGGACAATAATACCTTCAATCATAGGAATAGCTAACAGACCTTCTGCAGTTGTTATGGTTTGCTTTATATTCAGCTCCCAAATAGCGCGGGTTAGGCTTCGGCTAAAGGTTTTTTGTAAAGTAGTTAGCTCGTCTCTTATATAGTCCTTAGTGTTTACATATTCGGCAATAACTTGTCCGCAAGTGACCACAAAGGTAAGCAAAAAATAGACCGATAGCACACTGGTCAGCAACTTTTTAGAAAGGCTTTGTTGTAACATAAGTGATTTATGGTTCCTTGGGTTGAGTTAAATAACTGCGGTTTATATAAAAGCTAGTCAATAAAGGCGTAAAAATAAATAAAAATTAATTTTTACTTATTAAAAAGTGTTAAAAGTCGGAAGTGTATCTCAGATATTTAACTTTCCCCCTTAGTTAAATAATGATTTCTGTTAATGTAATCAAAATTTATTTTCTGATTACATTGAGTCTTTAGCTTTATTTTACTTCGGCATGTTTGATTTTAAGCAAGGAATGCATAACCAGAGCCCGACATTTTTACTAAGCGGTTAGGTTACAAACTTTGTACCTGATTAGCTACAAAAATGAGCACGTTTAGTTATGTAAGATCAATACGCCTAGTACTATAGTTTATCGTAGGGTGAAAATTTAAGAGTAAATAATTACCATTACTTTGTTTGCTTATAAAGAGACCGTGATAAGATAAAATAAAGTTGCTATGGATAGCTGTTTTTTAACAAATTTAATTATGCTTAATACAGTAGTAAATATTATGAATTTTTCTATTTTAGTATGTGATGACTCAACCGTGGCTCGTAAGCAAGTTATTCGATGTTTGCAGCAATGTCTTGATGCAGATATTCAGCAAGCAATAAATGGCGCACAAGCTATTGAGCTATTAAATACTCATAATTTTGATTTGTTATGTTTGGATTTAACTATGCCTGAAGTTGATGGAGTTCAAGTGCTTGAGTATATCAAAGCTAATAAAATAGAGTGTTTTGTGCTCGTCATATCGGCAGATATTCAAGACAAAATGAAGTTACGAGTTACTCAATTAGGCGCTATCGACTTTATAAATAAACCAATAGATAAAACCCGCATGAATAATATTTTGCATAAATTTGGCATTCATTAGGTTTTTTTATGTTCAAAAAGGCTGTTTTATCTTTTAATTTGGGGTTGACAGCATAGCCTTTGTTAAGGCAGTCTTAACTTATGAAAATAATTAATCGCGTACTGACCATTATTATTACAACCACCATTCTTACTGGATAGTGGCATAGGTCGGTGCAACAAATTTAAAGGCCTGTGTTCACTTAGAACACAGGCCTTTTTTCGTTTTATGGGATGAGGAACATAAACAATGCGCGTTTTAAAATTTGGAGGCTCGTCGCTTGCCGACTTTACTTGCCTTCAGCAGGTAGCTCAATTAGTTAAAGCACAGCTAAAAGATGAAATGTTATTGGTGCTTTCTGCTCCAGGTGGAATGACCGATTCATTAGTTGCGTTAGCAAATGAGGCAGAGCAAGGCTTAGATTTTTCGCAGCAATGGCAAACATTAGCGAGTCGTTGTGAAGGCTTAAAAGCTGACGTTGAAAAGAGTGGCGTAGTAGTTACAAGCTGGCCAGACCTAAGGGAACTTAAAAATAAATTAGATGGCGTGTCGCTTATACAATGTTGCCCCGATCAAGTTCGCGCATTTGTAATTAGCTTTGGAGAGCGCGTTAGTGTTTCTTTAATGCAGGCTTTATTGAACTCGCAAGATGCAAGATACTTAGAAGCAACAAGCTGTATAGCTTCAACGGGTGGCTACATTGATGCAGAAGCGGATTTAGTGGCAAGTAAAGCGCGCTTTCAAGCTGTGCTTAAAGAAAACCCTGCAACTATTTATATCATGCCTGGTTTTACGGCGAGTAATGATAAAGGTGAGCTTACAACGCTTGGCCGTAATGGTTCAGATTACTCAGCAGCTATTGCTGCGGCATGTTTAGAAGCTGAGATTTGCCAAATTTGGACTGACGTTGATGGCGTATATAGCGCTGATCCTCGTTATATTAAAAAAGCCACTAAAGTAGATTTTTTATCTTATAAAGAAGCGATGGAGCTTTCTTACTTTGGTGCAAAAGTACTTCACCCTAAAACAATCTTACCGTGTGCTAAAGCAGGCGTGCCATGTGAAATTAAAAATACGCATAACCCAGACGCACAAGGCTCATTAATTGGTAACGATTATTCATCTGATGAGCCCGTAAAAGCGCTTTCTAGCTTACAAGACCTTGCAATGTTAACTGTTTCAGGCCCTGGCATGAAAGGTAAAGTAGGCATGGCGTCTAAGGTATTTAACGCGCTTGCTCACGATAACGTATCAATTGTATTGATCACGCAATCATCATGTGAATTTAGCATTAGTTTTTGTGTGCACGAAACAGACCTAGCACTTGCACTCGATGCGCTACAAACTGCATTTGAGCTTGAATTACAAGCAGGGCTTATTGAGCCTGTACAAGTGCAGCGCAATTTAGCCATTGTTACTTTAGTGGGCGATAACATGCGCGCACACCGTGGTTTAGCAGCTAAGTTTTTTGCATCGCTTGCACAAGCGCAAGTAAATATTGTGGCAATTGCACAGGATTCTACAGAAAGTGCTATTTCTGCGGTAATTGATGGTGAGTTATGTAATGACGCCGTAAAAATATGCCATGAAAACTTTTTCACGCATGTGCCGTCAATTGATGTGTTTTTACTAGGTTGTGGCTTAGTAGGGCTAGAGCTTATTAATCAGCTTGAACGTCAACAAGCTTGGCTTGAAAAGCGTAATATTAAACTCAACTTGTACGGTGTTGCTAACTCTCGTCAATTACACCTTGATAACGAAGGCATTGCTTTTAGTGATTGGCAGCAAAAATTGGCCTCATCTGAGCAAGCATTTGATTTAAAGGTAGTAGAGCAATTTGTTAAGCAAAACCACTTAGTGAATCCGGTATTAGTAGATTGTACATCTTCAGATGCACTTGCTGCGCAGTATGTAGACTTTTTAAATGCAGGCTTTCATGTAGTTGCTGCTAATAAAAAAGCGACAACAAGCTCATACACGTATTACCAAGACTTAATAGCTGCTACGCAAAAGAATAATCGGAAATTCTTATACGAAACAAACGTTGGTGCAGGCTTACCAGTAATCGATAACTTACAATCGTTATTTGGTGCTGGTGATGAATTGTTAGAGTTTAGCGGTATTTTATCAGGTTCACTTTCGTATATGTTTGGCGCACTTCAAGATGGTTTATCACTTTCTGAGGCAACCATTAAAGCCAAAGAAAGCGGCTTTACAGAGCCAGACCCTCGTGATGATTTATCGGGTACCGATGTAGCACGTAAGTTACTGATCATTGCACGCGAAGCAGGTATGAAATTAGAGCTGAGCGATATCGAAGTTGAATCGGTATTACCAGTTGGTTTTGCACAAGGCGATAGCGTTGATGAGTTTATGGCAAAACTACCAAGCCTAGATGCTGATTTTAATGACCGCATTCAAAGCGCTGCGAGCGAAGGTAAGGTACTTCGTTATGTAGGAAAAATTAAAGAAGGTCACTGTAAAGTAGGTATTGAAGCGGTAGATGAAAAACATGCGCTTAATGTAATTCGCGATGGCGAAAATGCACTTGCTATTTTAAGCCAATACTACCAGCCGCGTCCGTTTGTAATTCGTGGTTATGGTGCAGGCTCTGAAGTAACAGCAGCGGGTGTATTTGCTGATATTTTAAAAACGCTATCGCGCTAGGAGCACATTATGATTGAAGTATATGCGCCGGCGTCTATTGGTAATTTTGCAGTGGGTTTTGATGCCCTTGGCGCAGCCCTTGCGCCAATTGATGGCAGTTTATTAGGCGATGTAGCCGTTGTCAGCGCAGCACCAAGCGACGAATTTATTTGCACAGGCGAGTACGCTCATAAGTTACCAAGTGATGCGCAGGATAATTTAGCGTACCAGTGTTTAGTGCATTTTAGAGCGCATGTTGCGCCTACTATGCCAAGCGTAAAGCTCGAGCTTAAAAAGAATTTACCAATTGGATCTGGACTTGGATCTAGTGCATGCTCGGTCGTGGCTACCTTTGCTGCTCTTGATCAATTTGCACAAACTAACTTAAGTCAGGTTGAGCTTATTGAGCTTATGGCTGACTTCGAAGCTGTAGTGAGCGGTGGCCGTCATTACGACAACATCACGCCATGTTATTTAGGTGGTTTGCAATTAACAGGTGGTTTAATCCCTGATAAATCGATTGCACTGCCTGTTGATGAAAATTGGTACTACGTTGCTGCGTTCCCTGGTTTTTCACTCAACACTGCAAAAGCGCGCTCGGTTTTACCAAAAGAGTTGAGCATGCATGCAAGTGTTGAGTTTGCACAGCGTTTATCGGCATTTAGTAGCTTACTGTTAACTAATCGTTTTGACGATGCGCTGAGCATAATGAAAGATGAAATAGCAGAACCTTACCGCGCACCGCTTATTAAAGGCTTTAGTGAAGCCAAAGCAAGCTTACCAGCGCTGGGCGCTGAAATAGTGAGTATTTCGGGCGCAGGACCCACCTTGTTTAGTGTATGTAAAACACTTGAAGCTGCACAGCAATGCGCGCAGTGGTTAGAGGCAAATTACATTAACGAGCAAGGCTTTTGCCACATTTGTAAATTAGATAACGACGGCACGCGTCAATTAACAGTTTTATAGGATAGGTAGTCATGCAATTACATAATTTAAAAGATAGCTCACAAAAAGTGTCGTTCGTTGAAGCCGTAAAAACAGGTTTGGGTCGTAATCAAGGTGTGTTTTTTCCTGAAACCCTTGCCCCACTGTCCGATGTTGATGCATTGCTTGATATGGACTTTGTTACACGCAGTGGCAAAATATTATCTCACCTAATTGGTGATGAGCTACCAAGCGACACTGTGGCACAAATGGTTAAAAATGCATTTAATTTTCCAGTTAAGCTGGTGGAAGTTGAAGAGAATACATACTGCTTAGAGTTGTTTCATGGTCCTACGCTTGCGTTTAAAGACTTTGGTGGTCGCTTTATGGCAGAGTGTTTGGCGCAATTTAATAAAGATGAAAAAGTAACTATTTTAACCGCAACATCGGGCGATACTGGTGCAGCCGTTGCACATGCTTTTTATAACAAGCCAAATATTGATGTTGTAATTTTATATCCTAAAGGCAAAATTTCACTTGCTCAGCAAAAGCTATTTACTACGCTAGGTAACAATATTCATTGTTATGCAGTTGAGGGCAGCTTTGATGATTGCCAAGAGTTAGTTAAAAATGCCTTTTTAGATGAAGAAGTTAAATCAACACTTGGGCTTAATTCTGCTAATTCAATTAATATTAGCCGTTTAGTTGCTCAGGTTTGTTATTACTTTGA
Organism: Pseudoalteromonas sp. 1_2015MBL_MicDiv; assembly: GCF_002407505.1. Lineage (NCBI taxonomy): Bacteria > Pseudomonadati > Pseudomonadota > Gammaproteobacteria > Alteromonadales > Pseudoalteromonadaceae > Pseudoalteromonas > Pseudoalteromonas sp. 1_2015MBL_MicDiv. The sequence continues at coordinate 800,890 of NZ_CP012737.1, forward strand.
GGCCATTGCACAACTACCAAAAGAAAAACGCGCAACAGCGCATATATCAGTGCCAAGTGGCAACTTTGGTAATGTATGTGCTGCAATGATTGGTGCGGTTATTGGCTTACCTGTAGGTAAATTAAGTGCAACAACCAACCAAAATGATACTGTGCCGCGCTTTATGCTTGATAAAACGTGGACGCCAAGCGCAACACTTGAGTCGCTTTCAAATGCAATGGATGTAAGTAAGCCAAACAACTGGCCACGTGTGCAAACAATGTTAGATAATAACTGGTTTAGCTACGATAACTTTTATTCAACTAGCGTAAACGAGCAAGACACGCAATCGGTGATGAAAAAAATTCAACAAACGGGTTATGTTGCAGAGCCTCACACTGCTATTGCGTACCAAGGTCTTGTTGAAAATCGAGCGCCTGGTGCAGCGGGTATCTTTTTAGCGACCGCTCACCCTGCTAAGTTTAAAGAAAGCGTGGAGGATATTTTAAATATTGAATTGGATATGCCAAAACCACTTAGCGATGCATTAGCAAAACCATGTCTAGCAAGCGATATAAACGCCGATTACGACGCATTACGTACAGAAATACTTGCAAAGCTAGGATAATAAAAAATAACAATTAAAGCGGCTATGGCCGCTTTTTTTATAAATTATAATTCAAAAAAGAGAGGCTTTCATTAGCTAATTAAATGTGAAAAATGAAATGCATTTAAAATAGTTATGTACTTATTAAAAAATATCATCTTAAAAAGTCTGTGAAATAGTTTCAATCCCTGTTTAAATATCCTCAACTTAAGAGCGTAGGCAAAGAGTCGTTTAAAGCGTACAATAAAGCCTCTAAAAAACACCATACACGTTGCCCTAGGAGACCCCAATGTTAGAACGTAGCATGAATATTTCGGATTTTGATCCAGAGTTATTTGACGCAATCACTAAAGAAACTGCTCGCCAAGAAGAGCACATTGAACTAATTGCATCTGAAAACTACTGTAGCCCACGTGTACTAGAAGCACAGGGTTCACAGCTTACTAACAAATACGCAGAAGGTTACCCAGGCAAACGTTATTATGGCGGTTGTGAGCATGTAGATGTTGTTGAGCAATTAGCAATTGACCGTGCTAACGAATTATTTGGTTCTGACTACGCAAACGTACAGCCACATGCCGGTTCGCAAGCAAATGCTGCTGTTTTTCTAGCGCTATTAGAAGCAGGCGACACTGTACTTGGTATGAGCTTAGCTCATGGTGGTCACTTAACTCACGGTTCTCACGTAAGCTTCTCTGGTAAGCTTTACAATGCAATACAATACGGACTAGATGAAGCAACGGGCGAAATTGATTACGCACAAGTTGAAGCACTAGCACTTGAGCACAAACCAAAAATGATTATTGGTGGTTTCTCAGCGTACTCAGGTATTGTTGATTGGGCTAAATTCCGTGAAATTGCTGACAAAGTAGGTGCTTACCTGTTTGTTGATATGGCTCACGTTGCAGGTTTAATTGCGGCAGGGGTTTACCCAAGCCCAGTTCCTCATGCACATGTTGTAACTACAACTACGCATAAAACACTTGCTGGTCCTCGTGGTGGTTTAATTATTTCTGCATGTGGCGACGAAGCAATCTATAAAAAGCTTAACAGCGCAGTTTTCCCTGGTGGCCAAGGTGGCCCTTTATGTCACGTTATTGCAGCAAAAGCAGTGGCATTTAAAGAAGCGCTTCAACCAGAATTTAAAGTATACCAAACACAAGTTGTTAAAAACGCAAAAGCAATGGTTGCTGTAATGCAAGAGCGCGGCTACAAAATCGTATCTGACAAAACTGAAAACCACTTATTCCTACTCGATTTGATCGATAAAGATATTACTGGTAAAGATGCAGACGCAGCCCTTGGTAACGCTAACATCACAGTTAATAAAAACTCAGTGCCAAACGATCCACGTTCTCCATTTGTAACATCTGGTTTGCGTATTGGTTCTCCTGCAATCACTCGTCGTGGTTTCAAAGAAGAAGAATCAAAAGAGCTTGCTGGCTGGATTTGTGACGTACTAGATAACATCACTGATGAATCTGTACAGGTGCAAGTTAAAGAAAAAGTTAAAGCAATTTGTGCAAAATTACCTGTTTACGCTTAATTGCATAAGCAGCAGTAATTTAGAGCACATAGGCTAGGGGCCTGTTTATCTTTCGAGGTTTAATTTGCAGTAGTATGTTTGGTTTTTAGGCAAGGCAGAGTCTATGTAGTGTGGTTACTCCACACAAATAGGCGATAACGCAGCATAAATGGCAAACATGCACTGCCCTCGGGTTCGTCCTAGGGGCGATTTACTCTTTGTTGCTCGGTTTTTACTTAGCCCACTAGGTTACAAACCTCGCGCCGCGATTAAATCGCCCCTAGATAGAACAAATTTAATCCTGAAAGGTCAACAGGCCCTATTTTTTTGCTAAGATAAAAGACCGCTATTTAGCGGTCTTTTTTGTTTTAAAACGGAAGTACCGAGCTATGCATTGTCCATTTTGTACCGCAAAAGATACTAAAGTTATTGACTCACGCCTTGTTGGCGGCGGCCATCAAGTTCGCAGGCGTCGTGAGTGTAACGACTGCCACGAGCGCTTTACTACATTTGAAGGCGCTGAACTGGTTATGCCTCGTGTTATTAAACAAGACGGTAGCCGCGAACCATTTAACGAAGATAAATTATTAAATGGCTTAAATCGCGCACTCGAAAAACGCCCAGTGAGCACAGAGCAAGTAGACGAAGTAGTGAATATAATAAAATCGCAGTTGCGTGCTACAGGCGAGCGAGAAATTTCAAGCCATTTGGTGGGTGAATGCATTATGGAAGCCCTCAAAAAGCTCGATAAAGTAGCTTACGTAAGATTTGCCTCTGTTTATCGTTCGTTTGAAGACATACGCGAATTTGGCGAAGAAATTGCCCGTTTAGGGGAGTAATACCAATTTTATTAAAAACATGATCATTCTATCGCATTAAATAGCGCACTCACTGCGTTAAAAATTATTTATATAGAATAACTATATGTCATAATTTTCGCCTTGTTATTACGCTATTTTCTTAGCGCTATAATAGAACACTTATTTAACGCAATTGGTATAACAATGCAAAGCCAAACTACTTTTACTGAACATGACGAAATGTATATGGCACGTGCCATAGAACTTGCCAAAAAAGGCCGGTTTACTACCACGCCTAACCCTAATGTTGGCTGTGTATTAGTTAAAAATAATCAAATAATTGGTGAGGGTTTTCATCAATTAGCAGGTCAAGGTCATGCTGAAGTAAATGCACTGGCAATCGCTGGAAAAAATGCACAAGGTGCAACGGCTTATGTAACGCTTGAACCGTGTAGTCATTATGGGCGTACGCCACCGTGCGCTGAAGGCTTAAAAAAGGCGGGCGTAGTAAAAGTAATTGCCGCTATGGTTGATACAAACCCACAAGTTGCAGGCAAAGGCCTTAAAATATTGAGCGACGCCGGTATTGACGTTGCTTATGGGTTACTTGAATCACAAGCGCGGGCACTTAACGTTGGCTTTTTTAAGCGTATGGAACAAGGCTTACCTTATGTGACCTGTAAAATGGCAGCAAGTATTGATGGTAAAACAGCGCTTAAAAATGGGCAAAGTAAGTGGATCACAAGTCCTGCTGCTCGACAAGACGTACAATTATACCGAGCGAAAAGCTGCGCTATTTTAACCGGTGCCGATACCGTGTTAGTCGATGATGCTAAACTTAATGTGCGACTAAGTGAGCTGCCTTGCACACTGCCTACTGATTTGCCGCTTCGCCAGCCCGTGCGTGTTATAATTGACTCTCAAAACCGTTTAACACCTGACCTTGCTTTATTTGAAATCCAAAGTGATGTAATTATATTTACCATTAAGGTTGATAAATCATTGCAATGGCCGCATTTTGTAAAGCATATTGAAGTCAGTGAAAGTAACGGTAAAGTTGATTTACAAGCCGTTTTAGAAAAACTTGGGCAACTGCAGTTTAATAATGTTTGGCTTGAAGCTGGCGCAACACTTGCTGGTAAAATGACAGAGCTTAATTTAGTTGACGAGTTTGTTTTTTATTTAGCGCCTAAACTAATGGGCCATGATGCAAAAAGTTTAGTTAATTTTCCTGAATTGACGAGTATGCAAAACACCGTTGATTTAACATTTAATGAATGTGCGCGCATTGGTGACGACTTACGTATCACCGCGTTAAAAACTCATTAAAATCACTTAATAAAAAGAGTAGCGCTATGTTTACTGGGATAATAGAAGCCACAGGCAAAATTGCTTTATTACAAAAAAAACAAGGCGACTTAGCCATTCGTATCCAAAGTGCTGACCTTGATATGAAAGACGTAAAGCTAGGCGACAGCATTGCAACCAATGGCGTTTGCTTAACCGTAGTTGATAAACATATTGACGGTTTTAGTGCTGATTTATCTAACGAGACGATTGGTTTAACCGGTTTTGCTCACTATGCTTTAGGGCAAACGGTGAATCTTGAAAAAGCCATGCAACCTGTTTCGCGTTTAGGCGGTCATTTAGTATCTGGCCATGTTGATGGCATAGCAACGATTACAAGCATTACAGCAAACGCTCGAGCAACAGAGTATTGGCTTACAACCGAAGAAAATTTAATGAAATACATTCCTTACAAAGGTTCGGTATGTATTGATGGTATAAGCCTGACAGTAAACGCTGTAGAAGGTAATAAATTCAAATTAACAATTGTCCCACATACGAGTGAGCAAACCACAATTGCTCATTTTAAAGTAGGCACTCAAGTTAATTTAGAAGTCGATCAAATTGCACGTTATTTAGAGCGCCTTATAAAAGGTGCAGAGCAACCAACGGGCTCTGATATTTCGATGAGCTTACTCGCTAAAGCGGGTTTTATTAAATAACGAAACTGATAACTTACACGAGCAAATTTATGAATTTACACAGCGCACAAGAAATCATCGACGATATTAAAGCCGGTAAAATGGTTATTTTAATGGATGATGAAGATAGAGAAAATGAAGGCGATTTAATAATAGCTGCTGAGCATATTAGCGCAGAAGCGATTAATTTCATGGCTACCCATGGCCGTGGTTTAATTTGTTTAACCATGACGCAAGAGCGTTGCGAGCAACTTGATTTACCGTTAATGGTTAAAAACAATGGTGCAGCATTTTCGACTAACTTTACAATGTCGATAGAAGCATCTAAAGGTGTTACAACCGGTATTTCAGCAGCAGATAGAGCGCGCACAGTGCAAGCGGCTATAGCTAAAGGTGCAATACCAAGTGATATTGTGCAGCCGGGGCATATTTTTCCTATTATGGCACAACCTGGTGGCGTATTAACTCGCGCAGGACACACCGAAGCTGGCTGTGATTTAGCGCGTTTGGCTGGGCTTGAAGCATCATCTGTTATTGTTGAAATACTTAATGCTGATGGCACCATGGCGCGTCGCCCTGATTTAGAAGTCTTTGCGAAAGAGCACGGTATTAAAATTGGCACCATTGCTGATTTAATCGAATACCGCAACTTAAACGAAACAACAATTGAGCAAGTAGCAAAATGTAAGTTACCAACAGAGCATGGTGAGTTTGATTTGGTGACTTACAAAGACACAATTGACGGCCAATTACATTACGTATTGCTCAAAGGCGATATAAAAGATCAAGAGCCGACAAATGTACGTGTACATTTACAAAGTACCTTTAACGATATTCTACTTTCGGACAGAAGTGCTGAGCGTAGTTGGGGTCTTTCTGAAGCAATGGCCTATATTGCTAAAAATGAAGGTGCTTTAGTTATTTTAGGTAAGCAAGAAAGCACTGAAGAATTAGAAGCAACAGTAAAAGCATTCGCGGCAGCTGATGCTGGCGAAAGCGTTACACCACGTAAATTCAAAGGTACATCTCGTACTGTTGGCGTAGGCTCGCAAATACTTGCCGATCTTGGAATTAAACAAATGCGATTAATGAGTCGTCCTAAAAAGTACCATGCACTTTCGGGCTTTCATTTAGAAGTTGTTGATTACATTGAGCCACAATAAGCATCACGCTTAAACTAGGCTATTATTTTATTTTTATGGTATGATGCGCAGCAATTTTTGCGCAATCGCAACCGCTTGAACTTATTTTTAGGGTTATCAAATGAAAATTATTGAAGGTAATAAGTACGCTCCAGGCAAAAAGTTTGCCATTGTCATTTCTCGTTTTAATGACTTTATTGGTAGCAGCCTCCTTGCAGGTGCTGTTGATGAGCTAAAACGCACTGGTGGCGTATCTGATGACGACATTACCGTTATTTATGTACCAGGCGCGGTAGAATTACCTTTAGCGGCTAAACGCGTTGCAGCAAAAAAAGAGTATGATGCAATCATCGCATTAGGCGTAGTGATCAGAGGTGGTACACCACACTTTGACCTAGTTGCTGGCGAATCAAACAAAGGTCTTGCGCAAGTATCACTTGAGTATGATATCCCGGTTGCATTTGGCGTATTAACCACAGAAAGCATTGAACAAGCAATTGAGCGTGCTGGCACCAAAATGGGCAATAAAGGCGGCGAAGCTGCTTTAGGCGCGCTTGAAATGGTTAATGTGTTAGATAAAATTTAAGTTTAAGGAATTTTTGTGAAACCAGCAGCAAGACGTAAAGCACGTATCTTAGCACTCCAAGCCGTTTATTCTTGGCAAATAAGTGGCAATCTAATTGCCGATATCGAACAACAAATGTTGATCGAAACAGACGTTACTAAAATTGATGTTGAATACTTTAAAGATTTAGCGACGGGTGTTGCTGTAAATTACAAGCAACTAGACGAAGCTGTATCACCACATTTAACACGTCCGTTTGATGACTTAGATATGGTTGAGCGTGCAATTTTACGTTTAAGCAGCTATGAGCTTAAGTTCCGTGAAGACGTACCTTATAAAGTTGCTATTAACGAAGGTATTGAGCTTGCCAAAATTTTTGGCGCTGAAGATAGCCATAAATTTGTAAACGGTGTACTTGATAAAGCTGTTAAGCATTTACGCAAGTAATAACAATTCACTCTGAATTTTAAATTTCAGATTGATTGGTTAAACAACCGTTAAAAGGAGAGCCGGCATAGGTCGGCTTTTTTGTGTATGAAGGAATTTGAATTAATTAATCGCTACTTTAAAGGTCGCGGTATCACTCGTCGTGATGTAAACCTAGGAATAGGGGATGATTGCGCATTGGTCTCTGTTCCACAAAATTGCCAACTTGCCGTTACAACAGATACTCTTGTTGCTGGCGTGCACTTTTTTGATGATATTTCCCCTCGTGCACTCGGTCATAGAGCACTCGCTGTGAATTTAAGTGATTTAGCTGCAATGGGCGCTGAACCAACATGGGTTTCGGTTGCACTCACATTGCCAAGTATAGATCCGCAGTGGATTGAAGAATTTACTGAAGGCATGCATGAAATTGCAGAATACTTTAATGTACAAATTATTGGTGGCGATACGACTCAAGGGCCATTAACTATTACTATTTGTGCAAAAGGAACGGTACCTGAGGGGAAAGCTCTGCGCAGAAGTGGTGCTAAAGTGGGGGATTGGATTTATGTTACAGGTCCTTTAGGGGATGCAGGTTTAGCTATTGAATCGCGCAAGCAAGGTTTTAAAATAGAGCCTGAACATTTAAAATATGTTAATAAACGTTTCGATTATCCAACACCTCGCGTAGCAGCTGGCCAAGTTTTACGCGGACTTGCATCATCGGCTATTGATGTATCTGACGGTCTTATTGCTGATTTAGGCCATATTCTAGATATGTCGCAAGTAAGTGCTGTTATTAATGTTGAAAGTATTCCTACATCAGATGCGATGAAATCGAGCCTTGATTTTGATCAGCAATTACCGTTTATTCTTAGCTACGGCGATGACTACGAATTGTTATTTACTGTTCCTGATAGTAATAAAGGGATGTTGGATTTAAAACTACGTCAATATGGTGTAGATGCCGTATGTATAGGACAAGTTAAAAGTGGTGATGGCCAAATTGAGCTTTTATACAATGGTGAAGAGTTTAATTTTGAGCAGCATGGCTTTGAGCATTTTGCAAAGGAGCAGGTTTGAATAATAACCGCAAGTTTAATTTAAAGCGTCCGCACCAATTTTTTGGTTTAGGGTTTGGCACAGGCCTTGCGCCTACAGCGCCTGGTACATTTGGTACTTTTGCTGCACTGCCATTTATTTTTATGACAATGTACTATCCATTATGGTTACAAATTGTGTTTGCTGTAGTGATCAGTATATTTGGTATTTGGGCATGTGGTAAAACGGCTGATGATTTAGGCGTGCACGACCATCCTGCAATTGTATGGGATGAAGTGGCTGGCTATTACATTACCATGATTGGCGCAGCGCTTAGCTGGCAGAGTTTATTAGTTGGCTTTTTGTTATTTCGCTTTTTTGATATAGCAAAACCAGGCCCAATACGTATGCTAGATAAACGAGTACATGGCGGTTTAGGTATTATGGCTGATGATATATTGGCTGGTATTTTTTCGCTTATTTGTTTGCAAGCGTTAATAAAAGTGGGTTTACTACCCTTTTAATTTTTATATTTGAATTGTTTAACTAGGTGGCAGCAATATGATGCGATTTTTACTGGTTTGTGTACTGATGTTGTGCGCGACGCCAAGCTGGGCCTCAATTACTGATTATGTCGTTAAGCAATGGAATATAAAAGACGGTTTGCCGTCACAATCACTCAAAAGTGTAGTGCAAGATCAGCAAGGTTATATGTGGCTGGGTACTCAGTTTGGGTTAAGCCGTTTTGATGGAACAACATTTACTAACTATAGTACCCAAAATAGTTATTTTTTACCAAGTAATGGTATTAATAAACTTTTAATCGATTCGAACGGGTTATTGTGGATAGGTACTAAAAGCGGATTAGTTGTAATTAACCCGGCAACATTTGCAGCACAAGAATTTAATATTAAAGGCCCTGTAAGGGATATTTTAGAAGATGCTAAAGGCAGTATCTGGATTGCAGCAAATGGTTTGTATTATGTTGATAGAGGGCAAGTTGATTTACGCACTGAAGTAAATGGGCCTCTACCTATTGTTAATGCTACCGTAATTACCCAAATTGTTGGCTCTGTTAGCCAAATGGCACTTTCTCCGGAAGGTATTTGGCTGGTTAATGACCGTCATTTATTACGCCTTACTAAAAACGCCTCCGATTTTTCTAAATTACGTTTAGAGCTCACTGCAAAAATATCGCTACCAGAGCGTTTAGCGCAAACTATTGTGCATGATTTATCATTTTTGAACGGCAATTTATACTTGGCTTCAGAACTAGGTGCATATTTTCTAGATTTAGATGATGAACTAAGGCCATTTCCTTTACCCAATGCTAATAATTCAGCTGTTTATAAGTTTATGAGTGATACCAATGGTGGATTATGGGTTTCAACTTACGGGCGTTTATTATTTAGAGATAAGTCAGGCGAATGGCAATGGGTTGAGCCAAGCCAACTAGATCAAAGTATTTGGTTTGCAGATATTTTTCGTGATGATAAAAATAATGTATGGCTAGCAAGCTTTAGTGAAGGCTTATGGCTTGCGCATGAAGGGCGGGTTGAACGACATTCAGCTGTATCTGAGATGACTGAGGCCGTTATGGCAATAAGCCAAGCACCTGATGGTAAATTATGGGTCGCTAACAAAAGTGGTATTGGTTACTTTGATTTAAGTAAAAGCTTTATAAATCTGATCCCTAGTAGTAAATACAGTCGATCGTCAGTCCATGACTTACAGTTTGATGGTGAGCGACTCTATATAGCTACAGGAAGAGGTTTATTTGTTTATGAGAATAATACACTTTATACCGTTCCAGGGCGTGCGCTACGTGATAACCCTGTATTTGCTATAAGCCGTTCAAGCAAAGGTGGTTTTTGGATTGGCACTGGACGGGGGTTATATCGTCTTGGTTATGCGGGACTAACGCCGTTTGCGTATAATGCATTTTTAGGTAGTAAGTTTATTACTTACGTATTGGATAAAACTAATTTTGGAGTGATAGGTACAAGTAAAGGCGCCTATTACTTTACCGAGCGTGGCATTGAAAAAATTGGTGATCAAACGTCTTTAGAAAGTGCTTATGTAACAAGTGTACTGCATATTGATGGTGTAGGTATTTTAATTGGTTCTCTTAACGACGGGCTTTTTTATAGAAGTACCCAAGGGCAATGGCGTCAACTTGATGCGGCTAATGGTCTACCATATGGATCAATTTTTAGCCTCGAATATGATGAAAAGCTAAAACATGTTTGGGTTAGCACCATGAAAGGCGTTTATAGGATGCCTGTAGATCAATTCAAAGCAGATATTAAAAGCTTAAAAGTAGAGGAAGTTATTTCTTCATTTGATCGTCAACTCGATGGTAAAGCTAATCAGTGTTGTAGTGGGTTAGGCCATGACGCAGTTGCTAATATTGGCAGTTCAATTTGGTATCCTAGTTTGCAAGGGATTGTAGAGATCCCTAAAAACGTAGAGCTATTTGGCGTGTTGTCATTGAAGCCAAAAGTAGAAACAATTACCACACCATTGCGTAATTTAACAACTGCAGCCTTAGGTCAAAAACCATCATTAGAAACTGATGAGCGAGATATAACGCTTACCTACACGGCTATAGATTATTATGCACCAAACAGCATTGAATTTAGGTATAAGCTAAGTGGCTTAGATAGCGATTGGCGTTATGCAAATACACGTAGAGAAGCTATTTATACTAACTTACCGGCAGGGTCGTTTTTATTTCAGCTTGAAGCAAAGCGACAAGGTGAAGATTGGAGTAAAGCACAAGAAGCTGAATACGGCTTTATTGTGCCAGAGCGCTTTGATGAAACTATTTATTTTAGATTGTTGATCACCAGTGGCTTCATTTTGTTTTTTTACTTGGTTTTTTGGGTATTTAGAGCACAAGAGCGCAGAAAGCAAGAAGCACTCGAGGGATTGATCACCGAACGTACATTAGAGTTACGTCAAGCTAATGATAAGCTTAATCAAGTGAATTCACAGCTCAAGCTAGTAAGTCATTCAGACGAGCTTACGGGGCTTCGTAGTCGTCGATTTTTGTTCGATCAATTGCCTAAAGATATCGAACACTTTCAACGTAATTCTCAATCGCTGCAAGCTCAGGGTAAGTCACTTGTTTTACTAATAATCAACTTTGATAACTTTAGTCGAATTAACGATGCATATGGCCCAATAGCGGGTGATAGCTGTTTGCAGCAAATGGCAGCATTACTTAACTCTCGCACACAAGGATCCGACTACGTAGCGCGTTGGAGTGGCGATGAATTTTTACTCCTACTGCGTGATTTTAAATGTAATAAAATAGATAGCTATGCTTCGGAGCTGTGCCAAGCTGTTGCAGAGTATTCATTCCAGCTTCCGAATGGAAAAAGTACTAATATTATGGCGTCAATTGGTTGGTCTTTCTACCCGTTACCACTTTTAGGTGGGCAAGTCATCAGTTGGGAGACATCTATTAACTTAGCTGATATTGCACTGCACCAAGTTAAAAAGCGTGGTGGCGATGGTGTTGCAAACATTACGTTTGATGATCAGCTTGATGCATTTGAGTTTGAGCAAAATTCTAACGTTGACCAACAATTAGGTATTTTACAAAGTAATGGCCTAGCTGATATTAAAGTGTGGATGCGCTGATCAGCTGATGGGTAATATTTGACATTAAAAAAGGAGCCTAGGCTCCTTTTTTAATGTGCTCTACATTTAAATGTATAGAAGTTAATTAATAAACGTTTTAATCGCGGTTAGTATTCCTTGCTCGCCTAATCCCATTTCATCGTGCATTTCATTTTGCGTGCCGTGTTTAATAAACTCATCAGGAATACCTAAGTTAAGGATATTAATATCAGCTTTTTGCGTTGCGAGGTATTCGTTAACTGCAGAGCCGGCACCGCCAGCAATCGCGTTATCTTCAAGCGTAACAAAGGTATCGTGGCTAGTAGCAAGCTCATTTAAAAGTGCAGTATCAAGTGGTTTAATAAAACGCATATTAACAAGCGTTGCATCTAATTCATTTGCGGCAAGCTGTGCGTTTTCAAGTAATGTACCGAATGATAAAATGGCAATCTTTCTGCCTTCTTTAACCGTATTTGCTTTGCCTATTTCAAGCAATTGCATAGTGCTTTCAATGTCTGCAGTACCTGCGCTACCTCGAGGGTAACGAACTGCAACAGGGCAGTTTGCTTTATAACCGGTGTATAGCATTTGGCGACACTCGTTAGTATCGCTTGGTGCCATAATGACCATATTTGGAATACAGCGCATAAAGCTTAAATCGTACGCACCTTGGTGAGTTTCACCATCGGCTCCAACAATGCCTGCCCGGTCAATGGCAAATAATACAGGTAAGTTTTGCAGTGCAACATCATGTATTAATTGGTCATATGCACGTTGTAAAAAGCTTGAGTAAATAGCCACAACAGGCTTTAAACCTTCACAGGCAAAACCAGCAGCTAAAGTAACAGCATGCTGCTCTGCAATGGCCACATCAAAATACTGGTCAGGGAATTCTTTAGAAAAACGCACCATACCTGAGCCTTCGCGCATTGCTGGCGTAATCGCCATTAAATTACTGTCTTGCTCTGCCATATCGCATAACCAATCGCCAAATACTTTTGAAAAAGTAGCTGCACTAGGTTTAGATTTAGGTAAGCTAGTTGTGCTTGGGTCAAATTTTGGTACGCCATGATAGCCAATCGGATCGGCTTCAGCTGGTTTATAACCCTTACCTTTTTGCGTTTTTATATGTAAAAGTTGCGGACCTTTTAAATTACGCATATTACGTAATGTATCTACAAGCATGTTTACATCGTGACCATCAATTGGGCCGATGTAATTTAGGCCTAATTCTTCAAAGAAGGTCCCTGGGATCATCATGCCTTTAATATGCTCTTCCATTTTACTGGCAAGTTGCTTTACCGGAGGCACGCCTGAGAGTAACTTTTTACTACCTTCACGAATGTTAGTGTAAAAGCTACCAGATAAAATTCGGGCAAAGTGATTTGTTAAGGCGCCAACATTTTCAGAAATCGACATTTCGTTATCATTTAAAATAATAAGCATGTCTGATTTTACATCACCTAAATGATTCATCGCTTCAAATGCCATGCCTGCGGTTATTGCTCCGTCACCAATAATGGCTACAGATTTTCGACCTTTGCCTTCTTTTTGGGCGGCAATAGACATACCTAAGGCAGCTGAAATAGAGGTGCTTGAATGACCTACGCTAAACGTATCGTATTGGCTTTCATCGCGAAAAGGAAAAGGGTGTAAACCGTCTTTTTGGCGAATAGTGTGCATTTGGTCGCGGCGACCTGTAAGGATTTTATGCGGATAAGCTTGATGACCCACATCCCAAACTAGGCGATCGTCTGGAGTGTTATAAACATAATGTAGCGCAACGGTTAGTTCAACCGTCCCTAAACCAGACGCTAGATGACCGCTACTTTGCGATACTGAGTTGAGTAAATAATCGCGCAGCTCATTGCTAAATGCAGGGAGTTTATCTTGCGCTAAATCACGCAATTGGGCTGGCTCGTCAACCAAATTAAGTAATGGATACTTGCTACTATCAAGTGTCATGGTTTTATATATATCCTTCGCTAACATTAATTAATCCAAAGCTTTTACGAATAATTAATGTTGAGTAATAATGTCAGTGTTAATTGCAATACGTATGAGTAATAATTAGTGGTCACGCTCAATTAGGTAATTTGCCAGCGATGCGAGAAGTGTGGTGTCTGCATCTATATTTGCCAACGCTTCATGGGCTTGTTGTATTAAGTTTTGTGCCTTTTCTTTAGCGCCTAGCATACCTAATAACGCAGGGTATGTCGCTTTATTCGCGGCAATATCGGAGCCTTGTGGTTTACCTAAAGTAAACGTATCGCCTTCAACATCTAAAATGTCGTCGTGTACTTGAAATGCAAGCCCTATAGCATACCCAAAAACGCTTAAGTTTTCTAAGGTTTGTTCATCAACATTTTCGCTGCACAGTGCACCAAGTGTAATTGCGCAATTAATAAGTGCGCCAGTTTTTAGCTTATGTATTCGCTCAAGTTCTTGTACTGTAATGATTTTATCAGTGGCTGCAATATCTAAACCTTGACCTGAAACCATTCCTTCAAGGCCTGATGCGTGGGCGAGTGTCGCTATCATTTTTACCTGTGTTTGAGCAGAGCAGTTAAAACTATGTTTAGCAATTAGTTCAAAAGCTAAAGTTTGAAGAGCATCGCCGGCTAAAATTGCTTGGGCTTCACCATAAACTATATGACAAGTTGGTCGACCACGACGCAGATCGTCGTCATCCATAGCAGGTAAGTCATCATGTACTAGCGAGTAACTGTGTATGCATTCAATAGCTGCTGCTAATATATCTAAATCTTTTTTGTCTGCCCCTAATATTTTGCCTGTTGCGTAGACTAAAAATGGGCGCAGCCTTTTTCCACCATTAAACAAACTGTAATGAGTTGCTTCTTTTATTGCTCTATCACTATCAAGTGCTTGTTCAAAATAAAGGTTTAGTGCTGATGCAACGTCTATTTGAGCACGCTCAATATGTTCTTTAATGCTCACCGCTATTCCATATCATTATCAAAGTTTGTAAGTACTGATTTATCGCCATTACCCATTAAAATAGATACCTTTTGTTCTGCTTGCTTGAGTTTACCAGATGAAGCGTTAGCTAGAGCAATACCGCGTTCAAACTGCTTCAATGACTGCTCAAGCGATAAATCACCTTGTTCCATATCACTAACAATTATTGATAATTCTTCTAGTGCTTGTTCGAAACTTAAGTTTTCAGGTTTTTTAGTCGCCATCTTATTTCAGCTTACTTGATAAATTTAGGAGCCAATTTTAGGGGGAATGCTAAACTAGGTCAAAGAATGATATGTTTTTTTCTTCTATTACGGCTAAATGTTACTTTATGTGGATTAATAAAGCCTTAATTACGGTCATACTGATATCATTTAAATGATTAATCGTTATATTAACATTGTAACTTTGTTTAAAAATAATCCTGAAATTGTTTTTTATGTTTATTTTCATATATGACTCAAGCAATTTAGCATGTTGCCGATAAGCAGTTAATAATAAAAGTTTTACAATAAGGCCTTAGTGCATGAAACCTCTGGAGGTAATGTGGATTTAGCAACCATAATAGGGATCCTTGGCGCAATTGGCTTAATTGTCATGTCCATGTTTATGAGTAGTAGTGGTGAAATGGCCATGTTTTACAATACCCCTTCAGTGGTAATTGTATTTGGTGGCTCTATATTTATAGTTTTATCTAATTACACCATGGGACAATTTTTTGGGATAGGTAAAGTTGCCGCTAAAGCTTTTATGTTTAAAATTGAATCGCCGGAAGAGTTAATTGAAAAAGCGGTTGAACTTGCAGATTCAGCTCGAAAGGGCGGTTTTCTGGCGCTTGAGGAAGCTGAAATACCAAATCAATTTATGCGTAAAGGTGTAGATATGCTAGTTGATGGTCACGATGCTGACGTTGTTAGAGCGACCTTACAAAAAGATATCACTTTAACTTCAACACGACATGAAATGGGCGCAGGCTTATTTAAAGCGATGGCCGATATTGCTCCTGCAATGGGTATGATTGGTACGCTTATTGGTTTAGTTGCTATGTTATCGAATATGGACGATCCAAAATCAATTGGTCCTTCAATGGCTGTTGCACTATTAACTACCTTATACGGTGCCTTTTTAGCAAACGTAGTGGCTATCCCTATTCAAGTTAAATTGGAACTTCGTAAAGACGAAGAGGCGATGAATCAACGTTTGATTTTAGATGCAGTTTTAGGTATCCAAGATGGTCAAAATCCAAAAGTGATTGAAGGTATTTTGAAGAACTACTTAGCTGAATCAAAACGTAAAGTTGATACTGAGGAGTAACCATGTCTGAGCAAGAGTGTAAATGTCCACCTCCTGGTTTACCTGCTTGGATGGGAACCTTTGCCGACTTAATGTCTTTACTGATGTGCTTTTTTGTACTCTTGCTTGCATTTTCTGAAATGGATGTACTTAAATTTAAACAAATAGCAGGCTCGATGAAGTTTGCTTTTGGTGTGCAGAATAAAATTGAAGTAAAAGATATCCCTAAAGGTACCTCTGTTATTGCTATGGAGTTTACCCCAGGCAAACCAGAACCCACTCCAATAGAAACTATTCAACAACAAACAGTAGAAATGACTCAACAAATGTTAGAGTTTCAGGCTGGAGAAGAAAGCTCAGCTGGTGGCAGGCAAGAACAACGCGGGGACAAACGTGGTGGCGAATCTCGGAGCACTTCGCAAGAAAAATCATCAGAGCAGGCTATTTCAGCAGCGGATCAAGAACAAACAAACGAGCTTGTTAAAAAAATCGCGCAGCAGCTTGAAAAGCAAATTATTGATGGTGCAATAGAGCTTGAGTCTTTAGGGCAGCAAATAATTATTCGTATTAGAGAAAACGGTTCCTTTCCTTCAGGTAGTGCATTTTTACAACCTAAGTTTAAACCTATAATTCAAGATATCGGTGTTCTTTTAAAAGATGTGCCAGGAGAGATTACAGTTTCAGGGCATACCGATGATTTTCAGGTATCGAATGAACTGTATGTTAATAATTGGGATTTATCATCTAAACGTGCTGTGGCTGTTGCAAGTGAATTACAAAAAGTACAAGGCTTTGACAAAACTCGGATGATGGTTGTTGGGCGAGCTGAAACAAGACCACTTGTACCAAATGATACAGATGAAGACCGCCGAAGAAATCGTCGTGTCGAGATTTCTATTTTGCAAGGTAAAGCAAAAGAGTCAGCACCTATTGATGTTAGGTAACTTTACTTGGCAAATACGTTTATTTATCATAAAGTAAGCTTTCAATAACAAATGTAACGGAGTCAGCCATGAAGAATATCGATAAATTTAGTTATATGCCAGGCAATGGAAATGGACAGGATGATGACACAAAACCAGATTAGGTAACTCTATGCCTACATGGTTTAATAGTAGTATGCAAATACTCGAAATTAGCTGGGTGCTATTTTTACTCCCAGCTATTTTTGTATTCTACTTACGTAAGGATTATCTGGCACTTCGCTTTGTGTTAGTTACCGCTGCTTTTTTTTTGTACGGTACTTTAATTTACGGTGATCTAATAACTATTGATGACCCTTATATTTGGCGTTATGTTGTCTGGGTATTTAATGATCTGGCGTGGATGGCTCTGATTGCCTATTGGGGTCTTAAAGATAAAGTGCATTTGTGGCAATGCGTATTGGGCCAACTTGTGGTTATTGGTGCACCCATCCTGCAGTTGTTTCGTCTAGTTGACCGTCACCTTTGGGATTTATCTTACAGCACTTATATGTATAAAACTTTGCTGCCATTAATTAATATTGGCACTATTGTAGTGTGTTATCTTCCTCTTTTATATATTTTTGCTAATAAGCGAAATAAAGCTTTAAGTTAATAACTACAAAATACCCCTCGTTTTAAAATGATATGCTAGAATACTGTTTATATGAACAGTGTTAGAGCTTGGTTATGAAACTTTATATTGCTGAAAAACCCTCTTTGGGTCGCGCTATTGCAGACGCACTTCCTAAACCGCATAAAAAGCATGATGGCTATATTGAAGTGGCGAATGGTGATTGCGTATCTTGGTGCATAGGTCATTTGCTCGAGCAAGCAGAGCCTGATGATTATGATGAGCGCTTTAAAAAGTGGCAGTTTGATCACTTACCTATAATACCTGAGCAATGGAAATTAAAAGCTAAAACCAAAACACGCAAACAACTTACTGTTTTAAAAAAATTGATTAAACAAGCTTCACTACTTGTACATGCTGGCGATCCAGATCGAGAAGGCCAGCTTTTAGTGGATCAAGTAATAGAAGAAGCTAAAATAAGTCAGGCTAAAAAGCAGAGTACGCAACGCTTACTCATTAGCGATTTAAACTTATCCGCAGTAAAAAAATCACTGGGCACTATGCGTTCTAATCGAGATTTTATCCCGTTAAGTGTATCTGCTTTAGCGCGCTCTCGTGCGGATTGGTTATTTGGAATGAATTTAACCCGCGCATATACATTAGCGGGGCAAAAAGCAGGATTTGGTAATGTGCTTTCGGTAGGGCGAGTACAAACCCCTATTTTAGGTCTTGTTGTTAATAGAGATAACGAAATAGCACACTTTGTATCTAAGCCATTTTACGATGTACTGGCGCATTTACTTACTCCAGATAACCAGCCATTCATAGCTAAGTGGGTTCCTAGTAAAGCATGTGAGCCACATCAAGATGAAGAAGGGCGAATACTTAACAAAGCACTTGCGGAGAATGTTGCTTCACGTATTGCAAAACAAAGTGCTGAGCTTACTTCACTCGACCAAAAACAAAAAAAGCAAAGTGCTCCATTGCCTTATAATTTATCTGCACTACAAATAGATGCCGCTAAAGCATTTGGTATGCCAGCTCAAAAAGTATTGGATATTTGCCAAATACTTTACGAACGTCATAAATTAATAACTTACCCACGTTCAGACAATCGTTATTTACCCAAAGATCATCATCAAGAAGCATCTGCTATTTTTAGGGCAATAAGTGCTAATGGGGGGCAAAGTAGTGAATTAGTAAACGGGGCTGATGTAAAAAAGCGTAGTAAATGTTTTAACGATTCAAAAGTAGCTGCCCATCATGCCATTGTGCCTACGGCTAAGCAGTTAAAGTCAGCGAGTTTGAGCGGTGACGAAGCAAAGGTATATCAATTAATAAGCCGTCATTACTTAATTCAGTTTTATCCCGACTATATATATAACGAAACTAAAGCTGAGGTAATTATTGCAGGTGGGCTTTTTAAGGCAAATGCAAAGCAAGATGTAAGCTTGGGTTTTAAGGTGTTAATGGGTAAATCTGAATTAAAAGATGAAGCCTCGCTACCTCCTTTAACAAAAGGTATGCCTCTTTTTTGTGATAAAGGCGAAGTAGTCGAAAAGCATACGTCGCCTCCAGCTTATTTTACCGATGCGACATTATTGGCTGCGATGACGGGCATTAGCCGTTATGTTAAAGATCCACAAATTAAAAAAGTATTAAAAGACACCGATGGTTTAGGTACGGAGGCAACACGTGCGGGAATAATCGAGTTGCTTTTTAAACGACGTTTTTTAAAACGTGAAGGTAAGTCAATTAAAGCAACCGAAACCGGTTTGGCACTTATTAGTGTTTTACCCCAAGGTCTAGCAAGTCCCGACTTAACGGCTAAGTGGGAGTCGAGCTTAGGGGATATAGCGCAACAAGCAATGAGTTATCAGCAATTTTTACAGCCTTTACTTGCTGACCTAAATGGGTTTGTTCAATTAGCAGCAAGCTGCGATAGCAATGCATTTGCGAAGTTACCAAAAACCTCACCTAAAAAACGTTTTGCTAAACGAGGTGGAAAAGCGACCTTTAAAAAGTCGAGTTATAAAAAAAGCTCTGTTGCTAGTTAGCAACAGAGCCATTTTATTAAACCATATTGCTTAATGTTGAATTGGTATTACATCAGGTTACTTATTAAATAAAGCAACCGCAGCGTTACTCATTGCTTTTATTCCGGTAGGGATAGCAATTTTATAATCTGGTGCAAATTTACTAGAGTGTAGGGAAGGGAGTACCTCACCTGTTTTTATCGAATCTGCATATTGTGCTTGGTTTACGCCTCCTAGCCAAAAAAGGGTAATAGGGATATTTTCATCGGTGCGTCCGTATAGGCCAAAATCTTCACCCGCCATTACAGCTTGTGTTTCAAGTACATTAGTATCGCCAATTGCGCTGGCAATAGAGTTTCTAACAATATCTGTTTGTGCAGGGTTATTATAAGTAGATGGAATAGATTCATCTTCATGTACATATACTACAGGGTAGTTTGATTCATCCAATCCAGCACTTTGTGCTATCCCAGCTGTAATACGTTTGATAGCAGCTATTTGAGCGCTTCTTACATTTGGGTTATAGCTTCTGAGGGTGAGTTGTAGTTTTACTTCATCCGAAATCACATTATGTTTTGAACCGCCATGAATAGACCCCACTGTAATAACAGAAGGCTCAAGCGGTGAAAGCTCTCGGCTTGTGATTGTTTGTAGAGCAAGTACAGTGCGTGCAGCTATAACCACTGGGTCAATAGTTGTATGCGGATAAGCACCATGACCACCTTTACCTTTTATTGTAATATCGACAGAATCTACACTTGCCATAGTGTATTCATTTTTCATTGATACCTTACCAGCGGGGACGCTAGCGCTTACATGTAAAGCAATTATATGATCAGGTTTTGCATATTTACTAAATAGTCCTTCGCTTAACATGGCTTTAGCACCCCCACCAACTTCTTCGGCAGGCTGTGCAACCATCATCAAAGTGCCTTTCCATTGATCTTTGTGTACTATTAATTGCTCAGCAGTACCAATAAAAGAACTCATGTGAATATCGTGGCCACAACCGTGCATTACACCTACTTTCGCACCATGCTCGTCTATTACTTTAACTGTTGAGGCATAGGACTTTCCTGTCTGCTCTATAATAGGTAAGCCATCGGTGTCAGTGCGGATCATCACGGTTGGACCGTTTCCGTTTTTGTAAATGCCGACAACACCAAAGCCACCTACATTACTTGTTACTTTAAAACCCAGCTGAGTTAATTTATCCGCTATTTTATTACCCGTTTTTTGTTCGTGATAAGAAAGCTCTGGCGATTGGTGTAAATCGAGGTAAAACTTTTCTATAGCTGGCATGGCTTTGCTTAAATTCAAATCGAGTCCATTTGCCTGTACAAATGGACTTGCTAATAAAAGTGCTGCACTTAGGTAAGTTAATTTCATGTTTTCCCTCATTGTTGAATATGTATACCGAGTGATTTAGGTATAAGACTTGTAATTATTATGTTCACCACCATATAAAAACCTAAATAGATGAATATGGCAATCAATTCAATGAGCAACATAGTTAGTATTAATGCGCAAAACCTTCAACAAGTACTCGGTGAAACATCACAGCAAAAATTAGTGTTGCTTAACTTTTTCTCTCCTCAAAGTCCTGACTGCATCGGACAAGCTGCGATTTTAGATAAAGTAGCGGCTGAATATGCAAGCCATATAGTAGTAGCAAACCTAGATTGCGATGTAGAACAAGCACTCGCTTCTCAACTTGCGCAACAAGTTGGTCTTCAAACACTGCCTACGCTTGTATTATTAAAAGACTCTGCACCAGTAGATTTACTTGCCGGTGTTCAAAGCGAAGCACAAATACGCGAAGCCCTAGCAAAGCATTTACCTGCGCAACAAGACTTACTGTTAGAACAAGCAAAGCAAGCGTTATTAAAGTCAGATTTAAATGCTGCATTTAATTATGCAAAGCAAGCTTATGAAATAGACAGCGGGAATGTACGTATCAAATTAGTGCTAGCAGACATATGTATTCAAATTCACAAGGTAGATGAAGCGCAAGCGCTTATACATACAATAGATGCACAAGAGCAAGATGCTTACTTTAATAATATAAAAGCAAAATGCGAAGCCGCGCTTGAAGCAAAAGATTCACCAGAGATTAAAGAAAAGCAACAACAAGTAGAAAAGTACCCTAATGACCTAGAATTAAAAGAAGAGCTCAGTATTTTACTCAATGAAGCGGGCAGAAAAGAAGAAGCATTGGATGTACTATTTACAGTGCTGCAAAAAGATCTGAATTTCAACGAAGCAAAACCAAGCTTTTTAGCCATTATTGCCTCTTTACCTGATGGCGACGCACTCGCAGCTAAGTATCGTCGCAAGTTATATAGTATTTTATACTAGGGTCTGTTGCTCTTTGCGGATTAAAATTTGTTCAAACTAGGGGTTGTTTAATCGCGGCGCGAGATTTGTAACCTAGTGGGCTCGGTAACTGCTCCTGCGTTACCCTACTGGCTTACATCCATGTAAGAATAAGTAAAAACCGAGTAACAAAGAGTAAATAGCCCCTAGAAAGAACCCTTTGGGCTGACGAATCCCCAAAACGTGACAGGCACAGCAATTTATGATCTTATGTAAATCACCACAACCCACATAAGTCACAACTGCTATGCCTGACACATCAGTTTGCCATAAGTACTTTAAACATGCATTAGCGCCATTCAATAATGCCAGAGTAAAAACATTACTAAGCTGCAGTAATGCATTAATTTCGGGCAATAAACTTACCTTAACTGAAATCGGCAGAAATTTGTCTGGCGCTGTGGATGTAAAACATAAAATAAAACGCGTTGATCGCTTCTTAAAAAATACTCACCTCTACAATGAAAGGGTCGCTATCTATAAAGCATTAGCTCATCCTATTATCGACTCTTTACCAATGCTTGCAATTGCCGTTGACTGGAGCGGTGCCTGTGGTCACGACTATCACTTACTGCGAGCAAGCTTACTTGTGGATGGGCGCTCTATCGTGATTTATAACATGATTGTTGAGCAGAAGAATTTTGATAGCCCAGCAACCAACAGCCTGTTTTTAGATGAACTTTATGAAGTGCTTGGACGACATCCTAGTGTCTATATTGTAACAGACGGCGGCTTTCTTACGCCTTGGTATAGTAAAGTACGCGAACTTGGTTGGCATATGATAGGTCGATTAAGAGGCTCAATGAAGTGTAAACTAGCCATGCAATCACAATGGCATACATTAAAACAACTTAGGGCTGGTGCCAGCGATATACCAAAGGCGTTAGGTCAAGCACGACTAACTCAGTCCAGCCCGACAGCATGCGATGCATTTTTACACGTATATCATGGAAAAAATAAAGGAAGAAAAGGAAAAAGCAGATTTACGAAAGATACAAAAATGTATCAAAACTTAGCGAAAGAGCCATGGTTACTCGCGACATCAGACAATACAATGACGAGTAAGCGAGTAGTTGGTTTATATAGTAAAAGAATGCAAATAGAGCAAAATTTCCGCGATGACAAAAGTTTGAGATATGGTTTTTCGTGGCGTTTTAGTAAAAGCACCGGCATAAATAGAATAGGAATATTATGCTTGATAGCCACAATAGCGAGCACTGCGTTATGGTTTATAGGGTGTGAAGCAGAAAAAAGAAAGTGGCATATAAAATTTCAAGCAAATAGTGTTAAGAATCGCCGAGTTCTTTCATTTTTAACCTTAGCCAAGCAAGTCATAAAGCTATGTAAGAGACGTATTACACAAAGCTATATAGAAAAAAGTTTAAAAAACTTTATTTTTAATTATCAAAAAGAGGCCGCTGGATAAAGTGGGGATCCCTCAGCCCTTTGGGCAGCGCCTGTTTGGCATTAATGCTACGTTATCGCCTATTTATGGGGAGTAACCACACTACATAGGTTCTGCCTTGCCTGAATACCAAACAGGCTGCTGCAAATTTAACCTTGAAAGATAAACAGACCCTAGATTCTAATAACTATTACTTTTGAGAAGCACCTATATAGGGTGCTTTTTGTATTTTTAGGGTTTTAATTAAAAGCTTTAGTATGGTTTAGCTATGTAAAAACAAGAGTTATCAACAGGCTTTTGTGGGTAACTTGTGTTTATCATGTGCGCTTGCTTGGGGCTTAATTTTAATTACTATTTTATGCAAATAACGCTTGCGTAAAATCCGCCGCTCCCTATAATGCGACCCCACTGAGACGGGAAACGCCGACGCATAGCGAGGCACGAACTACTCAGAGAGTTAAATAAAACTTCGGTTTTAAATCTTCCAAAAGAAAGTTTAAAACAAAGTATTGACTCGAAAAATAAAGGGTGTATTATTCGCACCCCTTGAGACGCTAAAGCGACTCAAAACGTTCTTTAACAATATAAAGCAATCATCTGTGTGGGCACTCGTACAGATTGAGTTCTAACAGCCAAGCTACTTAGGTAGCGAGGCAAAAAAATTAGAGTCTCAATTGAAAACTGAGTGACCAACAGAAGTAACTTATTTATAAGTTGCTTCGGCACAGTCAATTCAATATCGAAAGATATTAAAAAATTCAGAATTCATTGAGCTGTCGAAAGACATAAAACTTTTTAATTGAAGAGTTTGATCATGGCTCAGATTGAACGCTGGCGGCAGGCCTAACACATGCAAGTCGAGCGGTAACAGAGAGTAGCTTGCTACTTTGCTGACGAGCGGCGGACGGGTGAGTAATGCTTGGGAACATGCCTTGAGGTGGGGGACAACAGTTGGAAACGACTGCTAATACCGCATAATGTCTACGGACCAAAGGGGGCTTCGGCTCTCGCCTTTAGATTGGCCCAAGTGGGATTAGCTAGTTGGTGAGGTAATGGCTCACCAAGGCGACGATCCCTAGCTGGTTTGAGAGGATGATCAGCCACACTGGGACTGAGACACGGCCCAGACTCCTACGGGAGGCAGCAGTGGGGAATATTGCACAATGGGCGCAAGCCTGATGCAGCCATGCCGCGTGTGTGAAGAAGGCCTTCGGGTTGTAAAGCACTTTCAGTCAGGAGGAAAGGTTAACGGTTAATACCCGTTAGCTGTGACGTTACTGACAGAAGAAGCACCGGCTAACTCCGTGCCAGCAGCCGCGGTAATACGGAGGGTGCGAGCGTTAATCGGAATTACTGGGCGTAAAGCGTACGCAGGCGGTTTGTTAAGCGAGATGTGAAAGCCCCGGGCTCAACCTGGGAACTGCATTTCGAACTGGCAAACTAGAGTGTGATAGAGGGTGGTAGAATTTCAGGTGTAGCGGTGAAATGCGTAGAGATCTGAAGGAATACCGATGGCGAAGGCAGCCACCTGGGTCAACACTGACGCTCATGTACGAAAGCGTGGGGAGCAAACGGGATTAGATACCCCGGTAGTCCACGCCGTAAACGATGTCTACTAGAAGCTCGGAGCCTCGGTTCTGTTTTTCAAAGCTAACGCATTAAGTAGACCGCCTGGGGAGTACGGCCGCAAGGTTAAAACTCAAATGAATTGACGGGGGCCCGCACAAGCGGTGGAGCATGTGGTTTAATTCGATGCAACGCGAAGAACCTTACCTACACTTGACATACAGAGAACTTACCAGAGATGGTTTGGTGCCTTCGGGAACTCTGATACAGGTGCTGCATGGCTGTCGTCAGCTCGTGTTGTGAGATGTTGGGTTAAGTCCCGCAACGAGCGCAACCCCTATCCTTAGTTGCTAGCAGGTAATGCTGAGAACTCTAAGGAGACTGCCGGTGATAAACCGGAGGAAGGTGGGGACGACGTCAAGTCATCATGGCCCTTACGTGTAGGGCTACACACGTGCTACAATGGCGCATACAGAGTGCTGCGAACCTGCGAAGGTAAGCGAATCACTTAAAGTGCGTCGTAGTCCGGATTGGAGTCTGCAACTCGACTCCATGAAGTCGGAATCGCTAGTAATCGCGTATCAGAATGACGCGGTGAATACGTTCCCGGGCCTTGTACACACCGCCCGTCACACCATGGGAGTGGGTTGCTCCAGAAGTAGATAGTCTAACCCTCGGGGGACGTTTACCACGGAGTGATTCATGACTGGGGTGAAGTCGTAACAAGGTAGCCCTAGGGGAACCTGGGGCTGGATCACCTCCTTATACGATTTAGAACTTATTTGTTCGTAGTGTCCACACAGATGATTGTTAATTAGTGCTTGTCCCTTTGGGATAACTAATTAATATGCTCTTTAAAAATTTGGAAAAGCTGATAATAAAATTCTGATAGATACATTGTATTTATCAAGAGTTTTCAAAAGTAAAAAAACAATGGTAGCAGTACCATTGAGTGCCATTTAGTTAACTCTTATGAGTTGATTGATTGGTATCTACTTTAGTATTCAATATTGACTTCTGGCGAAGTTAAACTGTCACAAAACAAAGACCCGTTTGGGTTGTATGGTTAAGTGACTAAGCGTACACGGTGGATGCCTTGGCAGTTGGAGGCGATGAAGGACGTATTAACTTGCGATAAGCCTAGTCAAGCTAGTAAAAAGCGCTTGAGACTAGGATTTCCGAATGGGGAAACCCACCTGCTTGCAGGTATCGTTAACTGAATACATAGGTTAACGAGGCGAACGCGGAGAACTGAAACATCTAAGTACCCGTAGGAAAAGAAATCAACCGAGATTCCGAAAGTAGCGGCGAGCGAAATCGGAACAGCCCTTAAGCTTATTATGTGTTAATGGAAGGCTGCTGGAAAGCGCCACGATACAGGGTGATAGTCCCGTACATGAAAAGACATTTTAAGTGAAATCGAGTAGGTCGGAGCACGTGAAACTTTGACTGAATATAGGTGGACCATCATCTAAGGCTAAATACTCCCAACTGACCGATAGTGAACCAGTACCGTGAGGGAAAGGCGAAAAGAACCCCTGTGAGGGGAGTGAAATAGAACCTGAAACCGTGTACGTACAAGCAGTAGGAGCCCACTTGTTGGGTGACTGCGTACCTTTTGTATAATGGGTCAGCGACTTATATTTTGTAGCGAGGTTAACCGAATAGGGTAGCCGTAGGGAAACCGAGTCTTAACTGGGCGAATAGTTGCAAGGTATAGACCCGAAACCCGGTGATCTAGCCATGGGCAGGTTGAAGGTTGAGTAACATCAACTGGAGGACCGAACCCACTAACGTTGAAAAGTTAGGGGATGACCTGTGGCTAGGAGTGAAAGGCTAATCAAACCGGGAGATAGCTGGTTCTCCCCGAAATCTATTTAGGTAGAGCCTCGGACGAATACTTACGGGGGTAGAGCACTGTTAAGGCTAGGGGGTCATCCCGACTTACCAACCCTTTGCAAACTCCGAATACCGTAAAGTAATATCCGGGAGACACACGGCGGGTGCTAACGTCCGTCGTGAAGAGGGAAACAACCCAGACCGCCAGCTAAGGTCCCAAAGTCATAGTTAAGTGGGAAACGATGTGGAAAGGCCCAGACAGCCAGGAGGTTGGCTTAGAAGCAGCCATCCTTTAAAGAAAGCGTAATAGCTCACTGGTCGAGTCGGTCTGCGCGGAAGATGTAACGGGGCTAAACTATGCACCGAAGCTGCGGATTCAGAATTTATTCTGAGTGGTAGGGGAGCGTTCTGTAAGCGGTTGAAGGTGTACCGGGAGGTATGCTGGACGTATCAGAAGTGCGAATGCTGACATGAGTAACGATAATGGGAGTGAAAAACTCCCACGCCGGAAGACCAAGGGTTCCTATCCCATGTTAATCAGGGTAGGGTAAGTCGACCCCTAAGGCGAGGCCGAAAGGCGTAGTCGATGGGAAACAGATTAATATTTCTGTACTCGATATAATTGCGATGGGGGACGGAGCAGGCTAAGCAAGCATAGCGTTGGTAGTCTATGTGAAAGTGAGTAGGGCGTTTGTTTAGGTAAATCCGGACAGACATTAAACCTGAGACACGAGACGAGTCACTACGGTGATGAAGTTGCTGATGCCATACTTCCAGGAAAAGCCTCTAAGCTTCAGATTATATGGAATCGTACCCCAAACCGACACAGGTGGTCAGGTAGAGAATACTAAGGCGCTTGAGAGAACTCGGGTGAAGGAACTAGGCAAAATCGTACCGTAACTTCGGGAGAAGGTACGCTCCTATCTGTGATGAGACTTGCTCTCTAAGCGGACGGGAGCCGCAGTGACCAGGTGGCTGGGACTGTTTATTAAAAACACAGCACTGTGCAAAATCGCAAGATGACGTATACGGTGTGACACCTGCCCGGTGCCGGAAGGTTAATTGATGGGGTTATCCTTAGGGAGAAGCTCTTGATCGAAGCCCCGGTAAACGGCGGCCGTAACTATAACGGTCCTAAGGTAGCGAAATTCCTTGTCGGGTAAGTTCCGACCTGCACGAATGGTGTAACCATGGCCACGCTGTCTCCACCCGAGACTCAGTGAAATTGAAATCGCAGTGAAGATGCTGTGTACCCGCGGCTAGACGGAAAGACCCCGTGAACCTTTACTACAGCTTGGCACTGAACATTGAACCTACATGTGTAGGATAGGTGGGAGACTTTGAAGATGAGACGCTAGTTTTGTTGGAGTCAACCTTGAAATACCACCCTTGTAGTTTTGATGTTCTAACGTTGGCCCATGAATCGGGGTTACGGACAGTGCCTGGTGGGTAGTTTGACTGGGGCGGTCTCCTCCTAAAGAGTAACGGAGGAGCACGAAGGTTGGCTAAGTACGGTCGGACATCGTACGGTTAGTGTAATGGTAGAAGCCAGCTTAACTGCGAGACAGACACGTCGAGCAGGTACGAAAGTAGGTCATAGTGATCCGGTGGTTCTGAATGGAAGGGCCATCGCTCAACGGATAAAAGGTACTCCGGGGATAACAGGCTGATACCGCCCAAGAGTTCATATCGACGGCGGTGTTTGGCACCTCGATGTCGGCTCATCACATCCTGGGGCTGAAGTCGGTCCCAAGGGTATGGCTGTTCGCCATTTAAAGTGGTACGCGAGCTGGGTTTAGAACGTCGTGAGACAGTTCGGTCCCTATCTGCCGTGGGCGTTTGAGAATTGAGAGGGGTTGCTCCTAGTACGAGAGGACCGGAGTGAACGAACCGCTGGTGTTCGGGTTGTCATGCCAATGGCATTGCCCGGTAGCTACGTTCGGAACTGATAAGCGCTGAAAGCATCTAAGCGCGAAGCAGGCCTCGAGATGAGTTCTCACTAGACTTTTAAAGTCTCTGAAGGGCCGTTGAAGACTACAACGTTGATAGGCAAGATGTGGAAGTGGTGTGAGCCATTAAGCTAACTTGTACTAATTACCCGTGAGGCTTAACCATACAACGCCAAACGCGTTTTATGTGATAGTGAAACACGCGAAGAAGTTAATATGACTAAAGTAGATATTACTTAGAAAGACTTAAAAAATATTATCAGATATTTTCCAAATTCAAGAGGTGACTCTTAGCGCGTAGCGTTAAAGTTGAGGCACCTTGCGCAAAGAAAATGGTAGCACTACGTGCTTGTCATTAATTCTTTGCACCTAATTTGCTTGGTGACAATAGCGTTTTGGACCCACCTGATCCCATGCCGAACTCAGTAGTGAAACGAAACAGCGCCGATGATAGTGTAGCATTTGCTATGTGAAAGTAGGACATTACCAGGCTTCAAATTCAGTCGAAGGACTTTAACCTTAATAATTAAAATAAGAAAATTGAAAAGAATTTTCTTGGTGACAATAGCGTTTTGGACCCACCTGATCCCATGCCGAACTCAGTAGTGAAACGAAACAGCGCCGATGATAGTGTAGCATTTGCTATGTGAAAGTAGGACATTACCAGGATTTAATTAAGAGAAACCCGTTGCAGTAATGTGACGGGTTTTTTGCTTTTTGGAATTTTGTAAATAGTCCATGCCGAACTCAGTGGCGAAATAAAATAGCTCTAAGGCGAGCCCCGCAGAAGGATGGCCCGACACAAAGATAGTGTAGCTTTTGCTATGTGGCTCTCCACCGCTGTGGCACTACGACATTACCAGGATTTAATTAAGAGAAACCCGTTACAGTAATGTGACGGTTTTTTTGCTTTTTGGAATTTTGTAAATAGTCCATGCCGAACTCAGTGGCGAAATAAAATAGTTCTAAGGCGAGCCCCGCAGAAGGAGGCCCCGACACAAAGATAGTTTAGCATTTGCTATGTGACTCTCTACCGCTGTGGGCAACTACGACATTACTAGGATTTAATTAAGAGAAACCCGTTACAGCAATGTGACGGGTTTTTTGCTTTTTAAAATTAAGAAAAACATCCCCCTTTAAATTCAACAACAAAACTAGTTGCGTCTATTCGCGCGTGCTAAAATCCAATTTTTATGAATGATGATATAGAGGTCTAGTTTGCCTACAGCTGATTATCAAAAGGTGCTTGATGAAATAGCACATGAAGTACGCCCTTTATTATCACAAGGAAAAGTAGCTGATTATATACCGGCCCTAGCAGAGGTCGATCCTGAGCAATTTTCTATTGCTATTTATACAGCTGATGGTGAGACTGTGTGTGCGGGGGATTGCTCCCAACGTTTTACTATTCAATCAGTTTCTAAAGTTATGACACTTACTATGGCACTGCAACGTTATGGTGATGAGCTTTGGCATCGAGTTGGAAAGGAACCTTCAGGGACTGCCTTTAACTCGCTTACACAGCTTGAGTTTGAAAAAGGGATTCCTCGTAACCCTTTCATAAATGCAGGCGCAATTGTAACGTGTGATGCGTTGTACAGCCGCTTATCTGCACCAATGCACTCTATGCTCGAGACCTTTAGGTTGTTAGCTGGTAATAGAGGGATAGTGATTGATAAAAAAGTTGCTAATTCTGAGTATGAATTTAGGCATCGTAATGCTGCTATGGCACATTTAATGAAGTCGTTTGGTAATTTTGAAAATGAAGTTGATGATGTTTTGTGGGCTTACTTTAATTTTTGTTCTATTGAGCTTAACTGTATTGAATTGGCTAAAGCTTATAATTTTTTAGCAAATAAAGGTGTTGATAATAGTTCAGGTCATCGTGTTTTAAGTAGCCGTCAAAACAAGCAGCTAAATTCGCTTTTATTTACGAGTGGTTTATATGATGCTGCGGGGGATTTTGGTTACAGAGTTGGTATGCCTGGTAAGTCAGGGGTATCGGGAACTATTTTAGCCGTGTTACCAAATAAGTTTACTGTGGCTGTTTATTCTCCGGGGCTTAATTCGTTTGGTAATTCGGTTGCAGGAGTTGCGGCGCTGGAACTACTATCTAAAAAGCTCGATATTTCTATTTTTTAGCTAAACGAAAGGGAGCAATAATTGCTCCCACCGTTATCTATTGTTCCCAATAAACTTGTTCTAAGCAGTCTTCGCGTTCTGGTAAACCACGAGATAAACGTGGAGAGTGCTGAACTAATACTTCATAGCTAGCTCGGTTAGCATATTTACTAATTTGCGATAATGATGAGTAAGTAATCGCTTGTTGCTGATGCTTAGCAGAGTTTGCCACGTTAAGTTTATGGTAAACATTCGCTGATAAATCATGTAGCACAGCGGCTAACGCACAATCGCCTGCACCATTGGTGTTTTTGATTGAGTCAGGTCCACCCATAAATGGGGCTGTATGGCTATATGCTCTGATAGGCTTATCACACTCGGTTTTACGCATAGCACGTGAAAATTCATATCGGTTAAAATCAGGTATTGCACCTGGTAATAACGGGTATTCGGTTTCGCGCTTTAAATTTTCGTCAACGTAGCCGGCCATAAACAAGCCTTTTTCGCCAGCAGTACAAATGACTAAGTCAACCCAATCAAGTGCTTTATCAGCAGCTAGTAGTGGGTCTTCAAAGCCCGTAATAGCTAACCCTTCTTCTTCGTTCATGGCAAGAATATCAACATGCTTTTCAACAAAGTTTGCCCACCAGGTCGGGTCTTGTTCAATTAAGAATTTAGTTCCGAGTGTAAGAACAACTGGCACACCTGCATCATTAGCGTATTTTACCGCTTGCATAGTCGCTTCAGTCATTGTTTCACTACCTTGCGTACGCATGAGGTAGGCACTGATCACTAATGCTGATGAATTTTCAATAAGGTTTTTATCGATAGATTCAGGACGTAAGTGATTCATTAGGCCCGCACTTATTGCAAAAGTACGCTCACCGGTTTCATCAATTAATGTAAAACAACGACCTATAGGCCCATCTACTGGTTGAAGATAGTTTAAATCTACACGGCTTGAGGTATTACATAAAAAGCGGTAAGCATAGCTACCTATTTTTATATTTTCGCTCATTACGCCTAATAAAACTGAGCGATCATCTGCAAGTACAGAGTAGTTGTGCATAGTGTTACCAATGGTCCCACCGGCAAACTCAAAATCAACCATATCGTTTAATTTTAAACGATCGTATAAGGCGTTTGTTATGTCGCTATCAATAACTTGCGACATACCTCTACGTAGTTGAAATTCGTCAAGGAAAGCTTGATCAACTTTTGCCTCTATATCAACAACGATCTGATCGATACCCGTAATATAACTACGTTGTAATCGCTCTGTTGCGTTAAGTTGATTGGTAAGTGGATCTTTGGCTTCCACTGGAAAATAATGTTTATGCCTGCGGCGTCCAGGAAATTTCATTTGCTACCCGTGTTGTGAGCTAAATAAAAAAAGCGTGAGATTATAGCGTAAATCAGCACGAGTGAGCCATTACAAACGGGTAAATATTGTTTTATTTTTGCAATAAAGTAATGAATGACGCACTTTAGAGTGCTAACTAGGTATAATCACAGCATAAAAAGTTATTTAAGTAGAAAGAATGAACGAGCCATTTGATGATTCCTACTGGATGGAGCAAGCGCTTTTGTATGCAAAGCAGGCAGAGTTGCTTGATGAAATCCCTGTAGGAGCGATTGTAGTAAAAGATAACCAGCTAATTTCAGTAGGGTACAACCGTTCAATAACCGATAACGACCCATCTGCCCATGCCGAAATGATCGCAGTACGAGAAGCAGGAAAAGTGCTTAACAACTATCGTTTAATAGATTGTACACTGTACGTAACATTAGAGCCTTGTTCTATGTGTGCAGGAATGTTGGTGCATAGCAGAATAAAGCGTTTAGTATTTGGTGCAGCCGACGAAAAAACAGGGTCTGCTGGTTCAATTATGAACTTATTACAAGAACCGAGGTTAAACCATCAAGTTGAAGTGTGTGGTGGTGTTTTAGCACAGCAGTGTGGCAATACTATTTCAGATTTTTTTAAACGTAGAAGAGCACAAATTAAAGCAGCTAAAAAAGCTGCTCGTGATGCGACTAATCTTTAATTAGTCGCAGGGGATATTTCTGACTCTACCATTTGCTGCATAGCAAACATTCGGCGACGCCAGATAATCTTTTTGTGCAGTTTGCGCAACATAACACGACGACGTGTGGCCGTTGAATAAATTACATTACGTTTTAATCTTTGTGTGCGTCTACGTTTTAGCATGTTTTCTCCTAATGCAAGAGTGAGAAAGGCACGAGGTATATCTTATAAATTAATGATATACAATTAACACACATTAGTGATCATTTGA
Organism: Pseudoalteromonas sp. 1_2015MBL_MicDiv; assembly: GCF_002407505.1. NCBI lineage: Bacteria > Pseudomonadati > Pseudomonadota > Gammaproteobacteria > Alteromonadales > Pseudoalteromonadaceae > Pseudoalteromonas > Pseudoalteromonas sp. 1_2015MBL_MicDiv. The sequence goes on from NZ_CP012737.1 coordinate 833,990, forward strand.
TGACAAGTAAACAGATATTTAATTTACTTAAATTTCGCTTATAGATATGGTCAAAAATAAACACCTAAATTAATCTTAGTTATTTTTTTCACTTGACAGCTCGGGCTCAATTATAGGTAGTTGCTTTTGTATTTGAGCTTCACTTGCCTCAATTTTTATCTCACTTGTTACGTTTAGCTTTGGCTCGATTACAGTGCTTAGCTCTACGATTGATTCAGGTTTTTCTGTAATAGCATTATTTTCATCTAGCCAAACAAGTGCATCGTAATAGCGACGAATATTATCAACATATTTAACCGCTACATCGCCACGCGCATAACCATAGCGGGTTTTACGGTAATAGCGCTTTTTAATTAACAGTGGTAAGCGTTTTTTTACATCAGCCCATTTATCAGGGCTTGCGCCTTGCTGCTCGGTAATTATACGCGCGTCGTTAACGTGCCCCCAACCTACATTGTAAGCCGCTAATGCAAGCCATGTTCTATCGGGTTGCGGGATTCTGTCGGGAATACGCTTAATAAGCTTACTTAAATACTTACCGCCACCGCGAATGTTTTGCTCTGGCTCTAATCGGTTAGTAACACCCACTTGTTTTGCTGTACTGCGGGTTAGCATCATAATACCGCGAACGCCTGTTGGCGATTTAGCGCGAGGATTCCACATAGATTCTTGATAACTAAGCGCTGCTAGTAAACGCCAATCAAGACTACCTGCATATTGTTCAAACCACGGTTGGTATGTTGGTAGAGTTTCTTTTATCGCTTCTATATAAGCTAGGGTATTTACATAGTTAAATTGGCGTACATGCCCAAAGTATTTTTCTTCGAGTACGTAAAGTTGATTACTTTGCTTTATATCACCAAAAAATGGCACTAATAGAGCATATAAAGAGTCGTCTTTAGATTTGTTGAGTATCCATGCGATTGGATCGTTATGGGTAACTGAAAAGCCAATACTTAAATTAGGGTGATACCGACGAAACAGCGACAAGGTATGTGTATCGGCAAGGGTGTAATCTATCTCACCGTCAATAACTGCTTGAAGTAACTCTTCTTCGTCAAACTCTTCGCTTTCGGTCCAAGTGAGTTCAGGATTGTTTTTTTTCATTTTTTGTAAAGTAAGTGAATGACTACTTTTAGCTATAACGGTAAAGTTACCATCTAAATCATCAAAATCACGTGGGCGAACGCGCCCTTGTTTATAAACTAACTTTTGGCTAATTGTGCGATAGGTTGGGCCATAGCGATATTGCTCTGCACGGGTTTTATTGTAGGTAAGTCCTGAGGCAATTAAGTCTAAATCACCCTTTTCAAGGCGTTCAAACATGTCAGATAAGTTAAAGAAAGGGACTATTTCAAGCTCTACACCTAAATAATCAGCAAAGGCTTGAGATAACTCATATTCAAAACCTTGCTCTCCTTGTACTGCTTGATAATAATTACTGGCACTCGCAAGCGTACCCACACGTATTTTGTTTTGCTCTTTTATTTGGGCGAGTTGAGTTGGCTGTTCTTGCATATCACATGCGCATAACAGCATAACTAAAGTAATGATTATTATTAGTTTTTCTTTGAACATTGAGTGCCCCTTAAACTCGCCAGCCACCGTTATAGCAAAACTAAGCCATCACGTCACTTTACCTTTTATTTTATTAACCAAAAGAGGCTATAAATAAAGCTAAAAAGTTAATTTTATGAAAAGCGTAATTTTGAGTTAAATCTGAATGCTAATTGGACTATAATGCGTGCCTAAAATATCGTTCAATCCCTAACCCCGGATGAAATTACCTATGTTGATCCTTCGTGGTGCACCAGCACTTTCAGAGTTCAGAGTTAATAAAATTTTAGCGCGTTGCCAACAATCGCAACTTCCAGTCACTAACGTATACGCCGAGTATGCTCACTTTGCCGATTTAACATCGCCGTTGAGTAGCTCTGAGCAAACCAAGCTTGAAAAACTATTAACTTACGGTCCAACTATTGCAGAGCATACCCCAGCTGGCAAACTTGTACTTGTTACACCTCGCCCAGGTACCATTTCACCTTGGGCATCTAAAGCTACCGACATCGCCCACAACTGTGGTTTAAAGCAGGTTCACCGTGTTGAACGCGGTATTGCTTATTATGTTGAAGGTGATTTAAACGCAGAACAACTTGCACAAGTAACTGCGTTATTGCACGACCGCATGACTGAAGCCACACACAATGAACTTGAAGATGCGGCTCAGCTGTTTCGCAGTGATGCCCCACGCCAAATGTCGTCTGTCGATATTTTAGGTGGTGGACGTGAAGCACTAGCAACAGCGAATGTTGAGCAAGGTTTTGCTCTTGCTGATGACGAAATAGACTACTTGGTAGAAAACTTTGTAAAGTTAGGGCGTAACCCTAACGACATCGAATTGTTTATGTTTGCACAAGCAAACTCAGAGCATTGTCGCCATAAAATATTTAATGCTGACTGGACAATCGATGGAAAAGAACAGCCAAAATCGCTGTTTAAAATGATTAAAAATACGTTTGAGCTAAATCCTGAAAATGTATTGTCGGCGTATAAAGATAACGCGGCAGTAATGAAAGGCTCAAAAGCGGGTCGCTTCTTCCCCAATGCGCAAGGTGAATATGCGTATCATCAAGAAGACATTGAAATACTAATGAAGGTTGAAACTCATAACCACCCAACCGCTATTGCGCCATTCTCAGGTGCTGCTACAGGTTCTGGTGGTGAGATTCGCGATGAAGGCGCAACGGGTCGTGGCTCTAAGCCAAAAGCAGGCTTAGTTGGCTTTACTGTATCAAATTTACGTATTCCAGGTTACGAGCAACCGTGGGAAAGCGATTTTGGTAAGCCGGGTCGTATTGTAAACGCACTTGATATAATGACAGAAGGTCCACTAGGTGGCGCTGCATTTAATAATGAGTTTGGTCGTCCTAACTTGTTAGGCTACTTCCGTACTTACGAAGAAAAAGTAACAAGCCATAACGGTGAAGAAGTACGTGGTTACCATAAACCAATTATGCTTGCCGGTGGTTTAGGTAATATTCGCTCTGATCATGTTCAAAAAGGTGATATTCCTGTTGGCGCTAAGTTAATTGCGCTAGGCGGACCTGCAATGAACATTGGTTTAGGCGGTGGTGCTGCATCAAGCATGGCCTCTGGTCAATCAAACGAAAATTTAGACTTTGCTTCAGTACAGCGCGAAAACCCAGAAATGGAACGTCGTTGCCAAGAAGTTATCGATAAATGTTGGCAGCTAGGTGACGAAAACCCAATTGCATTCATCCACGATGTAGGTGCCGGTGGTTTATCTAATGCGTTTCCTGAGCTTGTTAATGATGGCGGACGTGGCGGTAAATTCCAATTACGCAGCATCCCTAACGATGAGCCAGGCATGGCACCACACGAAATTTGGTGTAATGAATCACAAGAGCGTTATGTACTCGCTGTTGGCGTAGAGGACTTTGACCGCTTTGAAGCAATTTGTAAGCGTGAACGTGCCCAGTACGCTGTTATTGGTGAAGCAACCGCTGAACCTCACTTAACGGTGTCAGACAGCCATTTTGAAAATAACCCTGTTGATTTGCCGCTGGACGTATTATTAGGTAAAGCACCTAAAATGCACCGCGATGTAACGTCAAAGCAAGTTGTTGGCAAAGCGCTTGATATCACATCAATAAATGCAGCAGATGCAGCGCAGCGCTTAATGCGTTTACCTACCATTGCAGAAAAAACATTCTTAATAACAATCGGCGATCGTTCAGTTACGGGTTTAGTAGCGCGCGATCAAATGGTCGGTCCTTGGCAAGTACCTGTTGCTAACTGTGCAGTAACTGCGGCAACGTATGATACTTACCACGGTGAAGCTATGTCACTCGGTGAGCGTACTCCTGCAGCATTACTTAATTACGGTGCATCTGCTCGTTTAGCTGTGGCGGAGTCGTTAACTAATATTGCCTGTGCAAACATCGGTAGCCTTGAAAACATTAAGTTATCGGCAAACTGGATGGCAGCAGCGGGTCACCCGGGTGAAGATGCAGGTTTATATGAAGCTGTTAAAGCCGTAGGCGAAGAGCTTTGCCCTGCGCTTGGTTTAACGATTCCAGTAGGTAAAGATTCTATGTCGATGAAAACGACATGGAAAGATGAAGGTGACTCACAAGAGAAGTCAGTAACATCGCCGCTTTCACTGGTTATAACTGCGTTTGGTCGTGTTGACGACGTACGTAAAACAGTAACACCACAACTGCGCACAGATAAAGGCGATACATCGCTTATATTAATTGATTTAGGTGCGGGTAAAAACCGCATGGGCGCATCAAGCCTTGCGCAAGTTTATAAGCAATTGGGTGATGTAACCCCTGATGTTGATAGCCCAGAGTTATTAAAAGGCTTTTATAACGCAATGCAAGCGCTTGTGGCTGATAGTAAGTTACTTGCTTATCATGACCGCTCAGACGGTGGTTTATTTACCACGGTTGCTGAAATGGCGTTTACGGGTCATACCGGTGTAACGGTTGATTTAGCAGCTTTAACAGGTTCAGACATTGAAGCGCTTTATAACGAAGAGCTAGGTGCAGTAATTCAAGTTGCAAATGCTGATTTAGATGCAGTGAATGCGGTGTTTGAACAACATGGTATAGCAGCAATTAGCCACAACATTGGCACGCTTAACAGTGACGATACGATTATATTTAACCGTGGCGAAAATACGGTACTTAATCATACGCGTACTGAGCTTCGTACTATTTGGGCTGAAACAACGTATCAAATGCAAGCACGCCGTGACAACCCTGAGTGTGCTAAGCAGGAGTTTGATGCTAAGTTTGATGCAAAAGATCCAGGCTTAAACGTAAAACTTAACTTTGATTTAAACGAAGATATAGCTGCACCATACATTGCAACCGGTGCTAAACCGCAAATGGCTATTTTACGTGAGCAGGGTGTTAACTCTCATTTAGAAATGGCGGCAGCGTTTAATCGCGCAGGTTTTGCAGCCGTTGATGTACACATGAGCGACATTTTAGAAGGTCGTTTAACACTAGAGCAATTTAAAGGTTTAGTGGCCTGTGGTGGTTTCTCATACGGTGACGTACTTGGTGCGGGTGAAGGTTGGGCTAAGTCTATTTTGTTTAACGACATGGCACGCGATCAGTTCCAAAACTTTTTTCACCGTGAAGATACTTTCAGCTTAGGTGTATGTAACGGTTGCCAAATGTTATCAACGTTAAAAGAGTTGATCCCTGGTACTGAACATTGGCCGCGCTTTGTAACTAATAAATCAGAGCGTTTTGAAGCACGCTTTAGTTTAGTAGAAATACAAGAGAATCCGTCTGTGTTCTTTAACGGAATGGCTGGCTCGCGTATGCCTATAGCGGTTTCTCATGGTGAAGGTCATGCTGAGTTTGCAAACGATGCAGCCACCAAAGCGGCGCTTGATAGCGGCACTGTAGCGGTTAAGTTTGTAGATAACTACGGTAACCCTACAACGCAGTACCCAGCTAACCCTAATGGTTCTCCAAAAGGTATTACCGGTATTACGTCAACAGATGGTCGCGCCACTGTAATGATGCCGCATCCAGAACGTGTATTCAGAAGCGTTGCCAACTCTTGGCACCCAGATGAGTGGCTCGAGGATAGCCCGTGGATGCGTATGTTCCGTAACGCACGTAAAAACGTAGGTTAATTATATTTACGTTTATACAAGTTAGATTCATAATCTTACTGTAAAATTAAAAAGGCTGCATTGTGCAGCCTTTTTTGATTATACCAATCTGCTTATATATGGGTCTATTTAACGTTAAGAAAATTACGCTAGAACTAGGCAAAAGTTTTTATATCTAGTTGTTCTAAATAAAAAACTTTTAACGACGTTATAGTGCAATTTAATTCGTTAAATTGATCAAAGATTTATGCAGGTTGGTATTAGTATAACTAAAAGCACAAAGCATTTAAGGATAGTATGTTTAAGCGAATTGGTTTAATTGTTGGCGTTTTATTGCTAAGTACCTTGCTGCTTAGTTATGTATTTCGCTTGCCGTTATTACAGTGGGCTATAGCGCCTGAGCTCGAAAAAGCGGGTGTCACATTAAACTGCCTTGATTTTTCAATCACGTCTAGCTTAAATATTCATGCTGATAAAGTGTGTGTAAATTATCAAAATCAACAATTACAACTTACTGGTATTACTGCAAATACAAAGCGTGTAGATATTGAAAATGCAGTGCTAACAGTTAATCCACTCCCTAAAAGTGATAATGCTAATCAGCTTGCTAAAAATCTCGATTTAGCACTTCCCTTAAATCGCCCATTAATCAATATTAAACAGCTTGTAGTAAAAAGTGATGAGCTCAATAAGCCACTTAAAATAAGCATATTAGAACCCGAACTAAATAAATTTAATGTCTCAGGTGATATAAACGCAAGTGCAATTTTGACTGCTAATAAAGTAAGGGGTCAGTTTGAAATTAATGACACTTTTTTAAAGCACGTTATAAACACTAAAAATACATTAATAGCAGATTTTAACTTTAATACTCAGCAAGCATTTAGCTTTGATGGTATAGAACTTGAGTTAAATGGCGATATTAGCTCCCAGTTTGCTCACACGTATGAGCAGTACAAAGTTAACGTATTAACCACTGGTAAATTGGCGACGCGTTTTAATTTAAATAGCCAAGCGTTAGTGTTTAATACCGATTTGCTTAATAACAAAATTAATTTAACACCAAGCTGTACTGAGTTAATTCCACCAAGTGAATATGCAGGCTTTATTAGCAAACAAGTTCCTTTAAATTGGCAACTTAAACTCCCTCAATCAATTCGCTTAGAGGCTAGTGAGTTGAGGGTACCTGCAATTAATTTGGTAAGCGTGGGCGATAAGCAATTTGATATTTTAATAACAGATACAACACTAAATATTACATCTCCATTTAAAGACTTACAGTCAACTTTATCAGCTCAAATAAATACACCAAATATAAATAATATTAACGTTAATGCTCAGTTATCTGGTGCTGCGATTAAAGGCGATTACGCCGTTATGCTTGAAAATTTACCTGAGTTTGTACCCGCAACAGCGGATGGGCTTAGCCTTAGTGGTCACTTTAATATAAGTGAGTTTATAGACTCAAAACCAATTGGGCTTATAAATGCTAAATTAACGCTTAATAGTGTAGATGCGTTTGATATAAGTGCAGTGCAATATCAAGGTGATTTAACAGCAAAAATGGATAAACAGTTAAACGCAGAAGTAACGTTAACTCAGCAGTTAAAAAGCGCAGAATATAAAGAATTTAAAGTCACAGATATAAGTAACACATTAACAGCAAATGCTAATTTAGGCGTAGGTGAGTTATTTGCTGATCTAACAGCAAAAACCAATATAAAGGCTGTTAATAGCCCCGACATAAAACTTAATAATATAAAAATAGAGTCTACGGGCTTGCAAAGCCGTGCACTAAAAGCCACGCATCACGCATTTATAAACGATGTTGAGTTAGTTATAAATCATCATGTGTCGTCGCAAGCTCATCCATTTGAAGTCATTATTCCTGAACAAAGTACGCTGCCGTTAAATGCGTTTATTAGTCAATTTGAGCCACTTGCACAGTTAACAGAGGGCGAATTTAATGGCTATATTAGTGGCGATATAAACTTACAAAATGCACTGTTCAATATAGGGATTAGTCATGCAAGTGCACTGTATAACGATTACCTTGCGAGCGATTTAAACAGTACATTTAGCGGGGAATATAATTCAGGTAAGCTTAATGTAAAACCAACTACCTTTAATTTAAATGAGTTTAGGGCGGGTGCCGTAGTTAAAGCGATTGAAGGGCAATGGCAAGTTAATAGCAATACCGCGCTTATAAATGATGTAAAAGGAAGTGTGTTTGGTGGCGAGTTTTCATTAGATAGCTACACAGTAGGGAAGCCAAACCAAGTTGCTAATGTTAAGTTTGAAAATATTGATGCGAGTAAACTTGTTACACTCGACGATAAGTCGGGCATTGTATTAACGGGACGCTTGGCGGGGTCTTTACCGGTTCACTTTGATAGTGGAAAAATTGAAATAATTGACGGTAGCTTATTTAGCCAAGGAACAGGTAATTTAAAAATTACCAATAATGCCGCGTTTGATTCAGTAATGCAGCAACAGCAAGAGTTACAACCTGTGTTAGGGCTATTAACTAATTTAGATATTCAAAAACTTAATAGCAGTGTGGCACTAAAAAACGATGGTTGGTTAAAACTAGGGGTTAATTTGCAAGGCTATAATAAAGCAGAGCAGCAGCAGGTTAACTTTAATTATAACCACGAAGAAAACGTATTTACACTTTTGCGTGCACTGCGTTTAAGTGACGAAATTACACAAAAAGTTGAGCAACAATACTCACAAAAAGGAAACTAATAATGAGACAGTCGTTATTGATAAAAGTACTGCTCGCGCTGAGTGCTATTAGTGCATTAAGTGCCTGCACGCATCGTGTTGAGGTGTCTGCTAAAGAGCCCATTACTATTAATTTAAATGTGAAGGTCGATCACGAAATTCGCGTAAAAGTAGATAAAGAACTCGACAATTTATTTAGTGACGACAGTGAGTTATTTTAAGGAGCTAGAACATGAATACGAAGAAAAAATTAAACATTATTACGTTAGTTAGTGCAGTATGTATGTCGTTCTCTGCGTGGGCTATTAGCCTTTATGACGCTAAAAACCAAGGTCTAGTAGGTGAAGATAGCTCTGGTTATTTAGGGCTTGTTGTACAAAACGCAGAAGCAAAAGCCGTTGTTGATGATATAAATGCAAAGCGTAAAGCGCAGTACTTAAAGTTGGCTAAAAAGAATAACTTGTCACTTTCACAAGTAGAAGCGCTTGCTGCCGCTAAAACAATTGAAAAAACCCAAAGTGGTCATTACGTTGAAGTAAATGGTAACTGGGTTAAAAAATAAGCGTTTGTTATTGTCTTGTTTTGCACAAACCAAAATAAAACCGAGCATTTAAGCGCTCGGTTTTTTACAGCCTTCAAGTAACTGCTGCCAAAAATCAATCCCCTTACGCCTTGCTAGATTTATATTATGCTCAGGAATAGATTCAGGCTCGTTATAACTATCAAGTGCTTCGCTCATACTTGCTTCGCGGATTAAGTGCAATGTAGGAAAGGGCGCTCTATTTGTGTAGTTTGCGGCATCGGTTTCATCACTGTCAGCAAATACGTAGTCAGGATGAAAATTAGCGATTTGATACTTACCTTCAAAGCCTTGCGCGACTAAAAGTGCATTAGCTAAATCGACCAAGTCTAAAAAGTCTTCAAAGTCACTAAAGCCGTTGTCAAACATGATAAGGGTTGTTTCGCGCTCTGGTTCACGGTCAAGCTCAACACATTGCTCAAGCATATCCATTACAGCATCATCCATACTCGTTGCTGAGCTTACTATGTAATGAATACAGTTATTTTCTACTTCTTTTCGAGCAAACGGGCAAAAGTTATATTTAACAATAACAGATGATACCCATTCGCGGGTTTGGCTTATAGCTATGTTGGTCACGGTTTTGGCTCTAAATATTGATTAATAATGTTAAGTGTTTTTTGTATAGCACCTTGGTTTTTAGTTACGCATTGCGCAGCTTTAATACCTAAGGTTTGGCACGCTTTTGTGTTTTGACTAAACGTTATAAGCTGCTTTGCGAGTTCGTCGTTACTATCAACCACTACAGCACCTTTGAGCTTTGTTAGCTCGGGATAAACATGATCGAAATTGTATGTGTGTGGACCTGTTATTACACCTACCGAAAACGCTGCTGATTCCAGTGGGTTATGCCCACCTCTGCGAATTAAGCTGCCACCAATAAAGCTCACATTTGCAGCGCCATATAAACACTGTAATTCACCAAGCGTATCAGCAAGGAGTATTTGCTCATTATTATAGTTATTTTGGCTACGACGGCTAAAGCTAAGTGGGCTTTGCGTTAAAAGCTCTGCCACTTTATCAAATTGCTCTGGATGGCGCGGGGCAATTATAAGTAATGCGTTCGGTTGCTTTTTTAGTAATTCTTGATGGGCTAAAAGTACCAGCTCATGCTCAACAGGATGTGTTGAGCCTGCCACCCACACAAAGCGTTCATTACTACTATAAAGCTGTTTAAGGTTGAGTACTTTAGCTAGTTGATCTGCACTTGGTGTTATATCAAATTTTATTGAGCCTGTTACATGGCTTTTTGAAGCTTCAAGACCAAGTTCAATAAAGCGTTTAGCATCTGTTTTATTGTGACTCGCAAGTACCGTAATTGAGCGCATAATAATATGCGTTAATTTAGCGACCTTTTGATAGCCTTGCTGTGACTTTTCAGAGAGTCTTGCATTGATGACAAGTACTGGTATGTTTTTTTTGTGGCTTATCGCCATTAAATTTGGCCATAGCTCAGTTTCTAAAATACATAATGCCTGTGGTTTTATACGCTTTAAAAATCGAGCCGTCGCAAACGGAAAATCGATTGGTAAGTAGCTACACGCCACAGTATTTTTAAACTGGCTAAGTATTTGCTCTCTGCCTGTTGGGGTATTACAGGTTATAAGTATATTTAAGTTTGGATGCGCTTTTTGCAAAGCTTTAATAAGTGGCGTTGCGGCAAGTACCTCACCAACAGAAGCACAATGAAAAACTAAAGGTTTAGTTCTAACCGTAAATAAAGACTTACTGACAAACCCAAAGCGCTCTTTAAAGTGTGTACGATAGCCTTGGTTTTTTTTACCTCGTAAAATATAGAGATAAAATACAATCAGTGGACTAATAATAATTAATGCAAATGAGTAAAAAATGCGTGCCATACTGATCTTTCTTAAAGGGAGGTGGCGTTAGTTTACCGTGAAATAGCCGTTTTCTAAACATACTCGTAATAAAATATGGTCTGGGTTCAGTTATAACCCGATAAAATACACACAATTAAATAAAATTATGGAATAATGAATTTAATTTTTCCTGCCATTTCAGTTCCAAGAGGAATTTTTTCATGTCAATTATCGATTCAGTGGCAACTAGCTACGTTGAAACATTAAACCGTCATCAGGCATTATTTGAAACGATGGAGGCTTATCATCAAGAATCTATGCAACTGTTAGAAGCATGCCACAGTGCATTACAAGCTGGTGGCAAGATTGTTTGGTTTGGTAATGGTGGTAGTGCAGCAGATGCACAGCATTTAGCAGCAGAATTTGTAGTGCGTTACAAATTAGAGCGTGGTCCGCTTGCCTCAATGGCATTGACCACCGACACTTCTATTTTAACAGCGCACAGCAACGATTATCACTTTGATACGGTGTTTGAGCGCCAAGTTCAAGCGTTATGTAAGCCAGAAGATTTAGTGATTGGTTTAACCACATCAGGTACTAGTAATAATATTAATTTAGCATTAGAAGCTGCAAATAAACTAGGCGCTTTTACTGTGGCATTAACTGGGCGTGATGGCGGTAAAGTAAAAGATATTGCTAAGTTACCTATTATTATAAAAAATGACGAAACAGCACGTATCCAAGAAGCTCACATGTTTATAGGTCACTGGTTATGTGAAGCCATGGATATGGTTGTTGCGGAGCAGCAGTAATGGATTTATCGTTATTAAAAAACTTATCAGCGGCACGAATATTAGTTGTTGGCGATGTAATGCTAGACCGTTATTGGTATGGCGATACTGGTCGTATTTCGCCAGAAGCGCCAGTACCGGTTGTTAAAGTAAGTAAATTTGAAGACAAAGCGGGCGGCGCAGCTAACGTTGCAAAAAATATAGCGCGGTTAGATGCAAAAGTTGGTTTATTGGGTTTAATTGGTGAGGACGAAAGCGGGCAAATTTTAGAGACCATCCTAAAAGGTGAAAAAATAAGCTCACAATTAGTCAGTGTATGTGATTTACCAACTATTTCAAAAATGCGTGTTATTAGCCGCCATCAACAACTAGTCCGACTTGATTTAGAAGAAACGTTTACCGAGCAGCATAGCCAGCTTTTATTAAATCGCTTAGAGCTTGTACTTGATGAATACGACTTTATAGTGTTCTCTGATTACAGCAAAGGATCTTTAAGCTTAATTAAAGAGATGGTAAGCCTTGCTAAGGGCGCCGGAAAAACGGTTTTAATCGACCCTAAATCGCCAGATTTACATTTATATGAAGGTGCTGATTACATTACGCCTAATTTACATGAGTTTAAATTAGCGGGTGGTCAAACCGATTCAGAAGCAGCTTTAGCAGCAAGTGCGCGTGATTTAATAAGCAAAAATGGCATTAAAGCCATGTTACTTACGCGTTCTGAGCAAGGTATGTCGCTTATTAGTGCAGATGAAAAGTTTGATTTTGCAGCGCAAGAGCTTGAAGTAAGCGATGTAACCGGGGCTGGTGATACGGTTATAGCTACACTCGCGGTTATGCTTGGCGCGGGCATGGAACCTAAAGATGCTGTCGAAATTGCTAATTTAGCCGCAGGTATCGTTGTGAGTAAGTTTGGTGCAGCAACGGTCTCGCCAGAAGAGCTAAGCCGCAAGCTTGGTCAGTATTTACATACTACGGGTGAGCATTACCAAACACCATTTGATGATGTACTTCAGCATATTGAATTTGCAAAACAAAACGGCGAAACCATTGTATTCACTAATGGCTGTTTTGATATTTTACATGCCGGGCATGTACGTTATTTAGCGCAAGCTAAAGCACGAGGCGATAGACTCGTTGTTGGATTAAATAATGATGAATCTATTACGCGTTTAAAAGGGGTAGAACGTCCTATTAACCCGCTAGATGAGCGTGCGATGGTACTTAGCGCACTTTCATCAGTTGATTGGGTTATTCCGTTTGGTAGCTTAGATGAAAACGATACTCCCGCTAAATTAATTGAGCAAATAAGCCCTGATATTTTAGTTAAAGGTGGCGACTACACCGTAGAGCAAATAGCAGGTGCTGAACATGTACTTCGCCATGGCGGAAAAGTTGAAGTGCTTGAATTTTTAGATGGGTGCTCAACATCAAAAGTAATTAGTAAAATTAAACAGTAATACCAATTTTATTAAAAACATGAGCATTCTAGCGTATTAAATAACTCACTAACTACGTTAAAAATTATTTATATAGAACAACTATGTATCATAATTTTAGCCTTGTTATTGAGCTATTTTCTTATCGCTATAATAGAACAATAATTTAATGCAATTGGTATAATTACTGATTTAAGTTTGCTTAAAAAATACAAAAAAGGGATGAAAACAGTGTTTTCATCCCTTTTTATTTTTAATAAAGTAACTTACTAAAAATTTAATTCGTACTTGGCAAATGCTGATGTATCGTTTTCAGCACCGTCATTGTTAGATGCAAAAGCACCTAAAGTGACGCGGCCGCCCATAGAAAGCATTCTGTAACGCATTTCTAGCTGCTTAGAGTCAAACCCTATTTTAGTAATGGTGTTACCTAAGTCAGGATTATTTGGGTAACTATCTCGGTTATCGCTATTGTAATCAACACTGCGCAATTTTACCTGCCAATCGTCTCCATTAGATAACTGACCTAATAGGGTTAAAACAACTGACTGTGCATCGTTATCATAAGTGGAGCCAATAGTGCGACCGTGGTAACGGTAACCCGATTTGTAATCTGAATGCTCATAGTAGCAATTTTCAACTATTGATTCAGCTTGGCATGAAACACCTGTATCTATATACTCTACATTTATTAATAAGTTTTGATCATATACACGCTGTGTTGTCTGTACACCAAATAAGTAGGCTCTATCAGCGGGTTTAAATTGTGAACTGGCATCTTCTCCAATCGTACTGGCATATACAGCATAAGGTTGGTTGAAAAGTGTATCTGACCAGCGAATATCTATGCCAGCTAATTGATTACCTATTTTTGACTCTAATTGGCTATCACAACTATCGCTTCCATCAATACAGCTTGTTTGTCCTGTAACTACATCAATAAAGTCACCAGCAGATCCTGGTTGTCCGTCTCCTGCCCATTGTGCAGACCAGCTAACGGCAATTTCTAATTGTTGTATTGGGCGTATATTTAATCTACTGCTCCAAAGTAAAGCATCAGGAATTACACGTGTAGACTCAAGTTTAGCCATTTGTGCGGTAAAGCCCCATTGACCAATCCAGCTTAGCCACGGTGTTTCAAAAGCAGTACTTTTTTCTCTGGTTACACTTAGTGCAGGTAAAGGTTTCGCATTACCAGACATAATTAAGCTGTTATCAACACCAGGTCCCCAAAATTGTTCAACAGCACCGGCTCTAAAAATCCAATTGCCTAAACGATAAGCTAAGTAACTATCGTCAAGTGAAGTGTCGTTACAATCTGTTAAAGCTTGCTGATCAGTAACTATATCGTCAGCCGTTTTTCCATCGGCTAAACATTTTTTACCGTCTTTTCTATAATTTACAGCGACTTTAGCAGCAAAGTTATCGCCTAAATAAGCATAAGCTGCTGAAAGCTCTGTTTCTTGTGTATTTGTTGCACCAAAGCTTGTTGCTACAATTGGATCTGTAGCTGCAAAAGCTGATAATTGAAGACTATGCGAGCTACTATTTTCGGATTTATATCGATGTTTAACACGTAACAATGCATCTTGTAGACTTGGTGTTAATTGCTCAAGCGGCATACTATCAACATCGCTTATAAAACTTTTCCACATAAGTGGGTAAGTGGTTACAGGGGCTAAAATAACGCCGGCATCGGCTAATTGTTGAATGTCAGCTCTTAATCCGTAGTCATCTGGTTTTACCCATGGTTCAGCGTTAATCGATACGCTCATTGCGCAAAAAAGAGAAGAAAGAAGAAAAATTCTGTTTCGCAAAGTTCAGATCCTTGTGATTTAGATTGCGGCTAAGTTTATCAACCTCAGGCGTCTATTGCAGCAAATAATAGACAAAATAGGGGGTATTTAATGTATAAAAATGTAACCTGTCTATCGTAATAACGATGTGGTTGATATACTGCGGGTTAAATAGGAAATTGAGAATGCAATGAGCAACAAACGACTTTTATTTATTCCAGTATCATCACCAGAAGGCATTGGTGAGTATATGCGCTCGTTGCTGTTAGCTCAAAGTTTACAGGATGAACTTCACGCTTCTATCGATATTCATTTTATATTAAATAAGCATGCTGCTTATGCAAAAAGCTGCCCATTCGAAACGACACTACTTGATCATTCAGCGACCAAAGAGCTGGATTATGTGTGCGATGTCATTGAAAAATTTAAGCCTAACGTTGTTATTTTTGATTGTGCCGGACGAGCAGGGCATATGAAAGCGGCTAAAAAGGTAGGTGCAAAAGTAGTCTTTATTTCTCAACATGCTAAAAAACGAGCAAAAGGCTTAAAGCTTAATAGAATCAATTTGATTGATGTACATTGGGTTGTCCAGCCAGACTATTGTATAGAGCCATTAACTTGGGCTGAAAATGCTAAGTTAGATATATTTCCTTTAGTGCGTCCACGTAATGTGGGCCCATTTGTTGCTTTTGCATCCAATGAGCAAAAGCAACAGATGTTGAGCCGATATAGTTTAGAACTAAAAAATTATTTTATAGTTAATGCAGGATCTGGCGGTCACACACTAAATGGTCAAAATTGCGCCGATATTTACTTTGAAGCTGCGCTTAAAATTGCTAAACAAACGGGTTTGAGGGGCGTTGTTGTATTTGGCCAAAATTATAGTAAAACGATCCCAAGTTCTGATAGCATTCTTTGTATCAAAAGTTTGCAAAATACTGAGTTTTTAGCATTAATGAGCCAAGCTAGAGTCGCATTGCTAAGTGGTGGTGACACCTTATTACAAGCAATTGCCGTGCACACACCTGCTGTTGCATGTGCAATATCTAAGGATCAAAATGCACGTTTAGACCACTGTATTAATACGGGGGTTGTATTAAAAGCAAATCTTAATATTGATGACATAGTGACTAAAGTAGAGAAAGTTATAGAGGTGGCTTTTTATAATGAGACAACTAGTAAATATGCTCAGCTTGAAAATATACACAGTTATGATGTTATTACTAATGGTGTGAAAAATATGCTTGATGGATCCTCTTTATGAATATCATTATTGTAATTGATTCACTAGTAGGTGGTGGTGCTGAAAAAGTAATGCTTACTTTGGCTGAAAAAATGGCGAAACTACAGCACAACGTCACTATATTATCTCTTGCGAGCAACGCTGAGTATGACATTCCTGATATAGTTAAAGTTGATAGCCTTTTTCCTGATAGAGCATCTAAAGTAGATAGATTCTGGCAGCGAAAAAACAGTATTTTGCGATTAGAAGCGTGGTTTGAAAAAAAACAAAGCGAGATTGGCAATATTGATCTAGTGCTTTCTAACCTTGATAGAAGTAATAACTTGCTCGCGCTTAGTAATATCAAAAATGTTCACTTTGTTATTCATAACTCCGTCAATGCAGAACTTGCCCGTCAAAAAAAGTTAGGTCCATTTTCATATTTATACCTTAAAAAAAGTAAGCAAAACTTAAATGGTAAATCACTTATTTGCGTATCAAAGGGTGTTGAAAAAGAAATAACACAAGGGGATTTAATTAACCCAAGTGCAATCGCGACTATTTATAACCCGTTCGATTTTGAAAAAATAAACCAACAAGCAAATGAGAAAAATAACGACATCCCAAATGAGCCTTACTTAATTCATGTAGGAAGGCTGGCCAAACAAAAACGCCACGATATATTATTTGCAGCATTTGCAAAGCTTGATAAAAAATACAAGTTAGTCCTTTTATGTAATAAACCTGCAAAAGCGTTAAAGCTTGCACAGCAATATGGCATAGATAAACAGTTAGTAGTGCCTGGATTTCAACAAAACCCGTACAACTGGATTCAGCATGCCAAAGCTTTAGTTTTGAGCTCTGATTTTGAAGGGCTGCCAACGGTATTAATTGAGGCTTTAGCAGTGGCTACTCCGGTAGTTAGTACTAATTGTACATTTGGACCAAGCGAGATATTAACAGGCGAGCTGAGTAAATATTTAGTACCCGTTCAACAAAGTGAGGCATTAGCCAATGCCGTTAAGCAGGTGCTAGCAGATAAGCCAAATGTAGAAAACGCAGATATTTTAAAACAAGTACAGGCAGAGCAGGTTGCTCTGCAGTATTTAGCATTGGCTAATTAACTTATATTAGGTTAACTGATATTGGCGAGCGCTTTGAGGTAGTTGCTGTGCAGAGTTTGCCAGTCACTCGCTTGCCAATTGAATGGCTTGTTTCGACCTTGTTCCTTTAAAAATGAGCGCTCAAGGCGTGCCATATTACTTTGTTGCCACTGTGGGTTAGGCGCTCTTATTTCACCTCTATCAAAGTCGATAATATACACATCACCAGTATCATTAAATAAAATGTTATTAATGTTTAAATCGGCGTGATACACACCTTTTGAATGAAATAGCGCGATTGTTTTAGCAATGCGCTCCAACTCATCTTCAGTCAATGGGCGTTCGATTAATATATCGAGTACACTTTTAGCGCCTTTAACAGCCTCGGTAATAATATCACCACGGTAAATTAATCCGCTGTGGGTTACTTTAGCTGCAACAGGGGGGGGTACGTTTAAACCAAGCTCTATAAGTTTACTCATTAAACTAAACTCTTTATACACACGGGTTTGTTCAAGCCCTGGGTATAAATATTGATCGCTTAGCAATTTACCCACTAAACCACCGCGCCAATAATGCCTAAGTACGGCTGTTAATTCGTCTTGTTTAAAAAACCATGCTGTTGCTCTGCCTTTTTTAGCGCCCACAATTTTATTTTGTTGTTGCCAATAATTTGCATCAAACCAATCGAGGGTAATTTGGCTTGTGTATTTAGGGTGGCTTAATACAGTGTGGTTGCCTTGCACGTGTTGTTTAAACATAGCTCTGTGTAATTGCTAAATAATGGGCCTATATTAGCGCGTTTTAAAGCGCAGGATAAGTGCTTGCAATAGCGTGATTATAATTTAAGATCGGCTTTTGTATTTAATACCTAAGGGAATGTGTGACTCAAGCTCCTAATTATTCATCTATTTGTATATTAAGACTCTCAGCCATTGGTGACGTATGTCATGGTGTGAGTGCTGTACAAGCTATTCAAAAAGCACACCCTAATGCAAA
The DNA here is from genome assembly GCF_002407505.1 of Pseudoalteromonas sp. 1_2015MBL_MicDiv. Taxonomy (NCBI): domain Bacteria; kingdom Pseudomonadati; phylum Pseudomonadota; class Gammaproteobacteria; order Alteromonadales; family Pseudoalteromonadaceae; genus Pseudoalteromonas; species Pseudoalteromonas sp. 1_2015MBL_MicDiv. The sequence continues at coordinate 852,126 of NZ_CP012737.1, forward strand.
AATCACCTGGGTTATTGGCAAAGTAGAAGCCATGCTACTTGCCGACTTACCGGGTGTTGAGCTGGTGGTATTTGATAAAAAGCAAGGCAAAGCAGCGCTGAAAAGCTTAAAGCAACGCTTCAAAAACCAAAAATTTGATGTGTTACTTAACATGCAAGTTGCATTAAGGGCTGGGTTTGTAGCGCGCTGTATTCCTGCAAAAGTAAAAATAGGGTTCGATTGGGCACGTTCAAAAGAATTGCACAGCTTATTTATTAATAAACGAATAGACCCACAAGCCCAGGCGCATGTGCTTGAAGGCTTTAAAGGTTTTGCAAAAGCCATTGGTGTAGCTGATTATAAACCGAGTTGGGACATGCCATATACCGAGCAAGACCAAGCGGTTGCAGATGAGTTATTAACATCAGAATACCTAACTAATAAACTATTAGTAATATCGCCTGCAGCTAGTAAAGCGCAGCGTAATTGGCTCGCTGATCGTTATGCCACATTGGCTGATTATGCAAGCGAGCAAGGCTTTAAGGTGGTATTGACGGGTGGCCCAACAGAGCTTGAAATTAACCTAGCAAATAGCATTATTGAGCACAGTAACACGCCTATTTTAAATTTAGTCGGTAAAACAAAACTCAAAGAGTTGTTGTGCGTGTTAAAGCGTGGCAGCTTAGTGCTCGCGCCCGATACGGGTCCTGCGCATATGGCAGTAACTGTTGGTACGCCGGTTATTGGTTTATATGCACATTCAAATCCAGCACGCACAGGTCCTTATTTATATCAAGACTACGTGGTAGAGGTTTATCATCAGAACTTGTTTAAGCAAACAGGTAAAACGGCTGAGCAAGTACCGTGGGGTACACGCGTAAAAGGCGATGATTTAATGAGCCAAATTACAGTTGATGATGTAAAAGCGATGTTTGACCATGTTGTACAAAAAGAGTCTTTGTAATGAATGCACAACAAAAAAATAAAGCGCTTTTTTTAGACCGAGATGGCGTGGTAAATGTTGATCATGGTTATGTGTATCAAAGCGATAAATTTGAATTTATTGACGGTGTTTTTAGCACCTGTAAAACATTTTACGATGCAGGCTATAAAATCATAATCGTCACTAATCAATCTGGAATTGGTCGAGGTTATTACAGCGAAGCTGATTTTTTAGCACTGACCGAGTGGATGAAAGACCAATTTAGTGCCCACAGCATTGCAGTTACCGATGTGTATTTTTGCCCGCATCACCCTAAAAAAGCGCACTCTGAATATTTGAAAGAGTGCAGTTGCAGAAAGCCTGCGCCAGGTATGTTATTACAAGGCATACAAGAGCATAACATCGACCCTGCTTGCAGTATTATGGTGGGCGATAAACTCAGTGATATGCAGGCTGCGAAAAAAGCGGGCATCACTACACGCGTTTTAGTGCGTTCAGGGCAAAGCTTTGACGCAAGCGCTAAGCAAGAAGCTGATTTAATTATCGATTCTATAAGCAGTTTACCTGCACTTTTAAACACATAAATAAACAGCCTGTAAACTGGCAGGAATTCCTTCCAACTTAGGGTGTTTGCGACGAACTGCAAACCGTGCATTTTACCCATTAAACTTTTACAATACCTCGCATAATAAACAGCCGCGAAAGTGCGGTTGTTTACCCGTTCAAATATATGGAGAACCTAGATGAGAGCATCTGCTTTTTTTAGCCAGCTACAACAGCAAATTGAAGACGTAAAAACCGAAGGTTTGTATAAAAACGAACGTATTATCAAGTCCCAGCAGCAAGCTCAAATCGAAGTTGCATCAGGTAAAGTAATCAACTTTTGTGCTAATAACTACTTAGGTTTAGCTAATAGCCCAGAGTTAATTGAAGCGGCGCAGAATGGTTTAAATAATCATGGTTTTGGTGTGGCTTCAGTACGTTTTATTTGTGGCACTCAAGATATCCATAAAACACTAGAGCAAAAAATCAGTGCGTTTTTAGAAACAGAGGATACTATTTTATATTCTTCATGTTTTGACGCAAATACAGGTTTGTTTGAAACTATTTTAGGCGCAGAAGACGCTATTATTTCTGATTCATTAAATCATGCATCAATTATCGACGGTGTACGTTTATGTAAAGCTAAGCGTTTTCGTTATGCAAATAACGACATGGCTGATCTTGAGAAACAACTTATTGCAGCAGATGAAGCAGGCGCTAAAACTAAACTAATAGCTACTGATGGCGTGTTTTCTATGGACGGCGTTATTTGTAATTTAGAAGCTGTGTGCGACTTAGCTGATAAATATGATGCGCTTGTGATGGTTGATGACTCTCACGCAGTTGGCTTTGTTGGCGAAAACGGTAAGGGTACACCTGAGTACTGTAATGTATTAGACCGTGTAGATATTATCACCGGTACATTAGGTAAAGCGCTGGGCGGTGCATCAGGTGGTTATACATCAGGTAAAAAAGAAATTGTTGAATGGTTACGTCAGCGTTCACGCCCATACTTGTTCTCAAACTCATTAGCGCCTTCAATTGTTACTGCATCAATTAAAGTACTTGAAATGCTTGAAAATGGCGGCGAGCTTCGCGCTAAACTTTGGTCAAATGCTAAATATTTCCGTGAGCAAATGGAAGCTGCTGGTTTTACGTGTGCAGGTAAAGATCATGCAATTATCCCTGTAATGCTAGGAGATGCCAAAGTAGCCTCGTTAATGGCTGATAAATTACTTGCTGAAGGCATTTACGTAACCGGTTTTTCATTCCCTGTAGTACCAAAAGGGCAAGCGCGTATTCGTACACAAATTTCAGCGGCGCATAGTATTGAGCAACTCGATACAGCTATCGATGCATTTACCCGTATTGGTAAAGAAATGGGCGTTATTTAATTTTATTTTAAACCGAAGCCTCGCTTCGGTTTTATAGTTGAGTGTGGATTATGAAAGCATTATCTAAATTAAAAGCAGAACCGGGCATTTGGATGACAGATGCACCAAAGCCAGAAGTAGGTCATAACGACTTACTGATTAAAATTCGCAAAACAGCTATTTGTGGTACCGACGTACATATTTACAAGTGGGACGAATGGGCAAGTAAAACCATTCCAACGCCTATGGTTGTTGGCCATGAATATGTTGGTGAAGTTGTTGATATGGGCCAGGAAGTTCGTGGCTTTAAAGTAGGTGACCGCGTATCGGGTGAAGGGCATATTACGTGTGGTCACTGTCGAAATTGTCGTGCAGGGCGTGTACATTTATGCCGTAATACAACGGGTGTAGGTGTAAACCGTGAAGGTGCGTTTGCCGAATATTTAGTTATTCCTGCATTTAATGCATTTAAAATTCCAGATAATATTTCTGATGAGCTGGCTTCAATTTTTGACCCGTTTGGCAATGCCGTCCATACTGCATTATCGTTTGACTTAGTTGGCGAAGATGTACTTATTACTGGTGCCGGCCCAATTGGTATTATGGCTGCAGCTGTTGCAAAACATGTTGGTGCTCGCCACGTTGTAATTACCGACGTAAACGAATATCGTCTAGACTTAGCTCGCAAAATGGGTGCATCACGTGCTGTAAACGTGGCAAGCGAAAAGCTTGAAGATGTAATGAAAGAGCTAGGTATGACAGAGGGCTTTGATATTGGTCTTGAAATGTCAGGTGTGCCAAGCGCGTTTAATTCAATGCTTAATAACATGAACCACGGCGGTAAAATTGCCATGCTAGGTATTCCACCATCTGATATGGCAGTTGATTGGAACCAAGTTATTTTTAAAGGTTTAGTGATTAAAGGTATTTACGGTCGCGAAATGTTCGAAACGTGGTACAAAATGGCAAGCTTGATTCAATCTGGTCTTGATTTAAACCCAATCATTACACATCAGTATTCTGTGGATGACTTCCAAGCTGGCTTTGATATGATGATTTCAGGTCAGTCAGGTAAAGTAATTTTAAACTGGGACTAGTTTAAACTTATTTTACGAGAAGGGCGGCTCTAGGGCCTGTTGACCTTTCAGGATTAAAATTTGTTCAATCTAGGGGCTATTTAATCGCGGCGCGAGGTTTGTGACCTAGTGGGCTAAGTAAAAACCGAGCAACAAAGAGTAAATTGCCCCTAGGCAGAACCCTTCGGGCAGCGTATGTTTGGCATTTGTGCTACGTTATCGCCTATTTATGGGGAATAACCACACTACATAGGCTCTGCCTTGCCTAAATACCAAACATACTGCTGCAAATTTAACCTCGAAAGATAAACAGGCCCTAGCCGCCTTTTTTATACTATTAATTAAAGAGACTTCAATGGCATTTAAACATATTTCTATAGCGCAAACGTTAGATCTTTTAGATAAAGAAGACGTGGTAATTGCAGATATTCGCGATCCTAATTCGTATCAAGCCGGTCGCATTCCAGGCTCAGAAGCACTTTCTAACGGTAATATCGCACAATTTATGATGGAAAAAGAATTCGATCAGCCAATTATTATTGTCTGCTACCACGGTATGAGCTCTCAAGGCGCAGCTAGCTATTTAGTTGAGCAAGGTTTTGAAGACGTTTACAGTATGGATGGCGGCTTTACAGCTTGGGAAGCTGCTTACAGCGAGAAAGTAGAGCGATGATAGAGCTTGGCAGTTTAAATAACCCGCGCGCCGCACAGGGCTTTATAGATTATTTAAAAAGCCAAGGTTTACAAGGGCAATTAAGCTCCTCAGATGGTAGCAATGTCATTATTAGTGTTGCGCCTGAGCATTTTCATCAAATACAACCTTTATGGGCTGAATTTACACAAAACCCTAATCATGAACGCTATCAACAAGCGTCTTGGGATGTAGGTAGCACTCAATCGCCGCTTAAATATCAAGGGCAATCACTTAATTTAATGGCGCGATTTAAAGCGCTAAGCTGGCTTAATCAAACGGTTAGCATATTGAGTATTGTTATTTATGTTGCTTTTTTATTAGGTGGATTTAATGAAATTTATACCGCTCTGCAATTTAACCCATCACAACCACTTAGTTGGCTAACCCCCGCGCTCGTTCACTTTAGCGCGATGCATATAGTGTTTAATTTAATTTGGTGGATGTCGCTTGGTGATAATATCGAAAAGCAATGCGGAAAACTAAGCTTAATAGGTTTGTTTTTAGTGACTGCACTGATTAGTAATTGGGCACAATATTTAATGGTTGGTCCTAATTTTGGTGGGCTAAGCGGCGTGGTGTATGGATTGCTCGGTTTTTGTTGGATACACAGCTTTTTAAACCCTAACAAGCCAGCGCTAGTCAGTACGGCAATTGTTGGTTTTATGTTGATTTGGTTAGTACTTGGCTTTGCAGATGTTTTGTTTGTAGGTATGGCTAATTGGGCGCATTTAGGTGGGTTAGTTAGCGGTATGGCTTTTGCCTACACCGCCAAAATATTTAACGCAAAACGTTAAACACTAATGATATAAATATTTAGTGAACAAGACTTCACGGATGATCTCTTGTCCTGTTTCTTCTTTTAACAGGCTCTTAAGTTTTTCTACACACTTTGCGCGTATTTCTTCACGACCAGTGAGGGATTTTACTTTTTCTTCTGGCTCTTTAGATAAAATCTCTACTAAAGCGTCACGCAGTAATGGTGTGTGATGTTCGACTACAGCAATATCTGAAGTATCATTAAGCATTAAATCGACAGTGACACGCACATAGCCCATTTTTTTACTTGATGCACCTATATAATTAGTGATTATATCTGGCTCAAAGCCAAAATAACCGACGGTTGATTCCGCACGTGCCGTAAAGCTTATTACGCTTACCAAGAATGTAAAAAGACCTGCGTATACTATTTTTTTCATATTTTAAGCGTTTCCTAAAACCTGTTGTAAATAGTTTATACTTAATAATAGGTAATAAACAGCGCCAAACAATTATTTATATTAGGGTATGTTGATTTTTGCGGTATGAAAAATAAATAGCATGAAGGAAAGGCATAATTGAACTCGCTAAAAAACGATACACCGAATCCTCATACCAAGATTAATGTTTATAGGCGTCATGGAATATCTTATCAAAAGTAATGTGCTTAAGCGGTCGAATTTATAATCAGCTTGATCATAGAAAAACGCTTGAAAGCAAATTATATAATATGTGCACAGGTATTCAATGGCGAGATCTGACTTCTTATTTTAGTGCATGGAGTGCCATATGGAGTCGGTTTAGCTTATGGTCTAAAAAAGATATTTTGAACGAATTGTTTCGCATGTTATCTCGCGATACTGGTATGGATTAGGTCTTTATTTATGGCAGTATTGTTATGGCTCAGCAGTATAATTGCGGTGTAAGAATCGCAGAGAATGAATCAATCGGAAAAGTCGAGGTGGAAAGTCTACAAAAATTCACCTTGCAGTAGATAGCAGAGAGTTACCTGTTTACTATGAATTATCCTGTGTAAATACGCAGATACCTTCCATGCAGAGTCACTCGAAGCTAACTTCCCAGTAAACAGTGCAATACCAATCTGCTTATATATGGGGTCTATTTAACGTTAAGAAAATTACGCTAGAACTAGGCAAAAATTTTTGTATCTAGTTGTTCTAAATAAAAAATTTTTAACGACGTTATAGTGCAATTTAATTCGTTAAATTGATCAAAGATTTATGCAGGTTGGTATAAAGGCTACGATAGTGAAAAACTGAGAGCGTTCGTTTGTAATAACAGCGCTACACCTTTTATTCCACGTAAGTGTAACAGCTTGGTCGGTAATGAAAAGATTGACTGGTGTACGTAAAAATATAGGCACTTGGTTGGCAATGCATTTGATCGAATTAAGCAATATAGAGAAATAGCTACGAAGGTATGCCTTTGCTGTGCTTACTTATATGGGTTGTTATGTATTACAAAGATAACCCGTATGTTGGTTTTTAGGTAAAGCTGCATGTGGTTATTCCCCATAAATAGGCGATAAAATAGTATAAATGCCAAATATATGCCGCCTGAAGGGTTTCGTCTGGGTTAAGTAAACCTTAATCCTGAAAGATTAAATGGCTCTAGTCTTTTTACCAGAGTAATTATTTTACAATCATCCAATCTAGAACGACGTTTATTACTCATTTTACTTCCTCAATATTGCGTCAATGATCCCAATACAAAAATGGCTAGCTAACGCTTCCGTTTTCAAATTCACTGTAAATTACAAAATGATGACAGTGCTTCGCATCGTACAGACCTTTTCACATCTTTATTAGTTCTCAAAAAATTTAGATTTATTCAACAATAATAATAGGTTAAATAAACAGAACAAAAAAAATGAAATTAATCTCTAATTTTATTTGTGAACTTTACGTTAAGTTTTTATTTATTTTATGTTATTTACTTGTTTTAAATTAGTTACTGGGCTAGGGTTTTATTCTTAACAGCACTTATTCGCTCGACTGTTTTAATTATTGAGTCATTGCGTTCAAGTGGAAAGGTATCTTCAAATACTTATGGAGTTAATATGAAAGGATTAAAGTCTCTTTGCGTTTTAGCATTAGCGATAAGTACGCATTGCCATGCAACAGAACGTGTATCTTTATTCAACGACACGCAAAAAATTGCGCCTTCTTTACAAAAAAAACAATCCATATTTAGTAATGCTTCAGATCAAAACTATCTACTCGCGCTAAAAGTATTTGCAGCGCAATACTCAGGTCACACGCTTACATTTCACCAAAGCCAAATTAGTCAAACCAAGCAAAGCCATACAATTACCCAAAAGTACCAAAATATTCCTATTTGGAATCAAGACCTTGTTGTACTGACTGACGAGAGTGGTGTAGTTGAACAAGTTTATGGCGATCTCATTGTTAATGTTGCTAAAGATATATCAACTCTAACTCCCGCGTCAGAAGAACAGCTAAGCGTAGCTCTAGATTCAATAATTTCTCAGTTTAATAATGAACGCCCCAGAGTGTATAGACGTAAATCAGCAGAGGAAGTCATTTATATAGATACTCAAGGAAAAGCACGGCACGCTGCTAAAATTGCCTTTTTCACCGATTTCGAGTCAGGGCCCTTTAAACCACAGAGAATTATCTCTTTTATAGACTTAACGACAAACGAACTCATCAGCCAATCCGATGTATTACAGCGGATCGTTTATGAGGGAGGAAGCGGCCCATCAGGCAATGACAAGGTTTCACGTCCAGATTATAAGCAAGTAGATTATGTTTCTTATCCACCAAAGACTTTTGTTGTTGCAATGGAAACTGACAATCAGCAAACCACCTGTTTATTCGATGCAAAAAACGTTGAGACTAGAAATTATAATCACGGCACAGCGCAAGTTAATAATCCTTATAGCTACAACTGCTCAGATTCAACTCGTAACAATTATAAAGAATATCACGGTGCCCGCTCTGCCTTGAATGATGCCCATCATCATGGACAAACAGCGAATTTAATGTTTGAAGCTTACCTTGGGCATAAGCCTTACTTTAATAAAAAGATAACTCAAAATGTCCATTATGGTCTTAACATGGATCAGGCATTTTACGAAAACGGCGAGGTATATTTTGGTGATGGTGACTACCTCTTCTATCCTATGGTTTCCTTAGATGTAGTTGCGCATGAAATCGCTCATGGTTTTACTGAGGAATTTGGCTCAAATACGCCAAAGTCAATGCTGACAGGACAGGCTCGTGCTATTAATGAAGCTTTTTCTGATATGGCGGGTGAAGCAGCTAAATACTTTTACTTGGGAACCAATGATTGGAAAAGCAATCACGAAACATTTCGCCTCGATGATGCACTGCGTTATTTCAAAACACCTACACTCGATGGAAATTCAATTGATCATGTTGATGACTATGATGACTCAGTAACTTCTCATCATGGCGCAGGGGTATTTAACAAAGCTTTTTACTACCTCACTACAACTGATTTAGATAATGAATCCTCACCTTGGAATACAAAATATTCCTTTATCCTGTTTGCTAACGCAAATAAAAACTGCTGGACCAGCAATAGTAATTATCTTACTGGCGCAGATTGTGTAATGCGACAAACCCACACGGTACGTGATCAGTTGACTCAAGATGGGATTAAAAAGCAAGATGGTAGCCAATGGCTAATCATTGAATTACAAAACCATGTACGTAAGGCGTTTGCGCAAGTAGGTATTGGCCTGAAAGTTGACCATGGGCTCGAAAGCGAACTTGGTTATGACCGCCAATTTTTGGCCTTTGATTTTAAAAATTTGACCCGTAAAGATGGTCAGCAAGTTACGGCTGCCAACAGCGAGGGCTGGCAATGGCAGTGGAATTTTGGTGATGGCAGTTTGCAAAGTAGCGTCTTTGAGCCTAAACATAACTTTGCTATTGCAGGCGAATACAACATTGAACTTACGGCTATCGACCCTTCTGGTCAATCAGATACTTTCATGTTGCCTATTGACGTTTTTGACGACTATTGTCTAGCGCAAGGCATTAATCATAGTAAGTATTACTTATCGTCAGTTTCGTTAAATAACTACAAAAATGACTCTACTTCAAGCAATTACAGTGACTACTCATATAATATCGTCGACGTGGAGGACGGTAAAGCACTCAATGTAACGCTAACCGCAGCACCACATCCAGATACTCAAGACAAAACAAAGAACTTTTATGTCTGGTTAGACAAAGACAATGATGGTTTATTCCACAAGACTGAAGAGCTCGTGCTCTATGGAAGCACTAAGACGCAATTGACTGGCGAGATATCATTGAGTGGCGAGTTAAACCAAACTTACCGCATTCGTACTATGGTGTCATTTGGTTTAGTAAAATCAGCGTGTGGGGATATGTCTTGGGGTGAAGTTGAAGATTACACCGTTAAACTAATCGAAAACAATGACCCTGCTGATTTGAGAGTTACCGCTAATCAAGGCGTTAATCAAATGAGTTTTGATAACAGCACGGTAGATGCGCGTGTTAAGCGTTGGCAGTGGAAATTTGGCGACGGCACCACTAGTAGCGAAAAATCTCCTGTTTATAGATATGCGCAGTCTGGAAACTATGAGGTAGAACTAAAAGCGTATGATAGATTCAGCAAAGAGATAGGAAGTTGGAACAAACAAGTTCAGTTTGATACGACAATCACAGCAAAATTTACACCACAAAGATCTGGTAACACTATTTCTGTAAATACAGATCAAAGTCTTATGCCCCAAAACAGTACGATACAGTGGCAATTTGGTGATGGCGATAACTCTTCGGTTAGAGATACTCAGCACACCTACCAAGCCGATGGTGAGTACACTATTACACTCACAATTGAACATGTCGATGGTACGCAATCGGCCAGTGAAACGGTAAAAATTGGCGAGAGCAATTTTACTCCTGAAGTGAGCTATACGGTAAACGAACAAGCAGATGGTACGTTTAAGGTAAGCTTTAATAACACTACCAAAAAACCTGAAAATGCAGCTTGGGATCCCGATGTTACTCTAGTTTGGGATTTTGGAGACGGCACAACACTTACACAAAACAGTAATTTTGGCCAAGACACAGAGCATACATATCAAGTCGCTGGAACCTATACCGCTAGCTTAACTATTAGTTACGACAAACCTTTGTGGGATGATTGGGGAAGCCGAGCTACTGGCACCAAAAATATACTGCTAGAGCTTAAATCAGCACAATCTGTTGAATATTGCACGGCGGTGGATCTCACAGACTATGAACACATTAGTAAAGTGACTTTCAATCAAGATGGTCCGTTTAGCAATGCGCAGCAATCTGGCGTCGTTAACCCGAATAATCCAATCAAACTATATGCCACACAGAGTAATACCTATCGTATTGAAGCCGGTTATGCAGGCAGTGAAACATTCGCTGAGAATTACCATGTCTGGATTGATTTAAATAGTGATGGCCAATTTGGTAATGGTGACTGGAGAAACGACAAATCAGAGCTTTTAATAATGGACTTCGACCAGACTAACCAAGACTACGGTAAAGGTTATGTTGAAGGGGAATTTAGCATTTTAAGCAATAAGTTGTCACAGCCTATCACGACGACTCGTATGAGAATTTTGCAGTATTACGGATTTAGCAGAGTAAATAGTATTAATCCTTGCTCTGACTATAGCAGTGCCGCAACCTCGGGGAGCGGAGAAATTGAAGACTACCTTGTCGAAATCTATAAAAATTAAGGAAAATAACATGAAAAAACTAAATAAAAAGGTGCTCATGCCGCTTGCAATCGCTTTAGCAATCAGTAACGCGGTAGCTGCTAGCAACTATATTAATGAACAACAAGTTACCACCGCGTCAAAACAGAAGTCTGGGCCTGCAGCAACGAAGGGCACAGCGGTAACACAGCCGGATCAATTTGGGATCCGCAAGCTAGATATGTCAAATCCACAGCACTATCAATTGGCAAAGTCACGATTGATAAAAGCAAATCGTATTGAGAGTGATTATCCGCAACTACATAAAACGCTAGATGTAGCTAAAGGACAGCATTTATCAGCAAAAATGAACATGACAACGTCTGAAGTGCCACCGGTTAGTGAAGCTGAAGTCGATATCATCAAAGAAGCGCATTTCTTCTTGGATATGAACTTAGCCATTTCATCAGATACAAACGAGCCATATATTATTGTACGTGCAAAAAGCTCACGTTTTGGCGGTACAAAAGCGACTTACATCGACTTATTATTAGAAGATGCAAACGGCAATCAGCTTGCTCCTTTGGGCTCTACATTTAATGTGTTGTATGGCAAAGACACGCTTGCAACTTCGACTATTTCACTGAAATCATTGAAGGCAAACTTCCCAAATTTAGATACCATTTATGCCAGTTCATATGTGGAACTTGAGCAAGAAGATGGCACCATCAGTACAACGATGAAGTATACTGAATACCCCTTCTCATGGGAGCATTTTGAAGCACTTTATGGCTCAGCTTCACCAGCTGCAAAGGGCGACGCTCCAGTATCTGCACTTAACGTTGGGATCAGTTCATCATTGGACACACGTCCAAAATACAATGCAACTGCACCTATCGATAAAAACAATGATGCTGTTATTAAAATCTGTCTAAACCGTAGTCATGCAGACTGTGACTACGCAGCAGATCAAATTGGAGATCCTAACGAAATTACGGATGTAAACATCCCATTCAACGGTGAATTACGCATTCCTCACGAGATCACTGATATTTATCCAACTATAGGTGATTTACCAAACGGTATAGATGAGCCAACAAATATCTATTTACAAGAAGGTATCTATGGTGGCGCGACAAAGCAAAGCTACAAAGGACTCGAAAATGCAGTTAAACAATTTTCTGACTATTTAGAATTTGAAGTTGATAGTGCAAACCAAGAGTCGATCATCCGCTGGAACATCCCGCGTTCAGAAGGTCGTTTTGGCAATGCCAAACTTTTCTCGAATATCGCCCAAGCAAACTGGTATATGACATTTGCTGTTAAAGGTTATCCGTACTTTAAAAAGGGACGTGGTGGCGCGAATGCATTCCAAGTATCGTTAACGTCAGAGACATCAGCGCGTTTTGGTAACTTTTATAGTGAAGTGTTGCCTATGATGAAGCTTGGTTACAGTTGTTTAGCAACCGGCACAATGATCACTATGGCCGATGGCAAGCAACGCGCTATTGAAGATATTGCGAAAGGCGATTTGGTGTTAGGTGCACTAGCTTCGAATACTCAAGTTAAAGAACCTATGCAAGTTATTGATGTGTCAGTAGGAATTGAAGCGATTAAGATGTATCGCATAAAAGGCGCTGATGGCTCTGATATCTTAACAACTGAAACCCACCCAATTTCTACCTCTAATAAAGGTCTTATTTGGGCGAAAGAACTGCAAATAGGTGATCGTATTCTTACGGAAACAGGTTCTGTGCTTGTTACTAATGTAACAAAAGAGAAGTACAAAGACAAAATCTACAATTTGAAACTGGCGCCTACAGAAAATTCGAAATTCGCTGAGTCTCGTAATTTTGCAATGTTTGCAAACGGCATGGCGGTAGGGGATTTGGCTACTCAAGACGAATTGAACTACAAAGATCAGAATATTCGCATGTCAGAAGAAGAGATTCTTCAACGCCTTCCTGAAAAGTGGAAAACTGACTATATCAACAGTTTGGATTAATCAGGCCACTAGGCCTTTCTATTCGAAAGGCCATACTTCTCTGTAAGGAATTAAATATGAAATTTACATATTCTCCATTGGCACGTGCCATGGGGGTAGCGGTTTTTTTTGCCTGTAGTTTTTCAACCGCAGCTGAGCAAATAGGCAATTTTAACTTTGCTACTCAAGCAAGTAACTCTGACTTAGATTCAGTCACGCTAGGTACCGCTTACCACAGTGAAAAAGAAGGTTTTTATGCACTGCAAAGTGTACTTGGTCAAGTAGATGAAACCTATGGTAATACTGAAATGGATTTTGTTGTCGGTGTTGACATGAGTTATAGCCAACTATCGAGTATGCTTGATGGTAACTTAGGAGCGGCCCTTGATGTCCCCGTAATAAAAGTGGGGGTTGGCGCAAGCTACGCAAAACAAAATACTGCAGATAACTACACCGGTACTTACACACTATTTCTCTCCTTAAAGCCAAAAAAACGGCTGTTAGTTGCAGATCCTCAAACAGGGTTTAAACCTACACAAGCCGCGCTTGATTTGGCCAATGCTAATCCAGGAGACAAATTCAATAATATTGGTAATGAGTTCGTGTCAGCGATTGAATATGGATCTCAAGTGATGATCAACCTCAAGTTCCAATATAAAAATGACGAAGACAAAGTAAAATGGGGGGACAGCTTGGTGTAGATTGGGCTGGTAAAGTCAATGTCAGTGGTAAATTGCAAAAAGTAGACGAAGACGTGAAACGTAATATCAAAATTACGGTTTCAGCATTACAGTTTGGTGGCGACCCGATAGAGCTTTTGAAGGTGATCCCAAATCAACTCGTCAACTGTACGATGGAAAACCCGACACCATGCTTTGATGTTTTTAAAAACAGCATCGATTACATCAAAACCAACTACGTTGCTCAGTTTGATACCTTGGATAAATATAACGTCGGTAGAGTATTGACACAAAGTTACACCGATTCAGGGCCAAGTCTATCTCCTTTAGTACCTGATGATGTGTACCCAGCTAAAAGCATCTTGACTAAATTGGCGCTCAAAAACATGAGTGATGATTGGGTGCAGGCAATTCTCGATAATCGTCGTGCGGATAACGTACTCAATTACTACGCCAGTGAGTTGAATAACTCACATCGAACTGCATTAGAAACCATTCGCGATAATTCACTCTTTAACTCTTTTATTTTGGCGGACGCCGTTGATTTTTGTAAGCGTAATCCAATAGGCAATTATTGCCGTGATAGAGAGCTACAGACTCGTGGCCGCGTTCATCAATATGACCGTAAATGGCTAGAATTATAAGGAATAAGACTATGTTAAAAGTCATGCTAACCAGCACATTAATTACCTCGTTTGCTGCCATAATAGTGCCATCAGTACAAGCGAATACGACTTTATTTGAATCTCGAGATGTACTCACACCACAGCAAGCGTTAGGTCGCTTTCAATGGTTGGAAAAGTGCTATTCAGGATTATTGGTTGAGGTCTCTGATAATATTTTCGACCCCACAACCCCCATTCCAAACGATGAGAAAATAGCGGATCTTAAAAAAGTGATGCTATACGAAAATAATACCCTTAGGGGAGATGCTAAATACCTCACCTTTGGTGACGAAGATAATGCGAATCCTAAGAACTGGTTTGCGGGTAAATTACCAACTACCTCTTGTTTTCAGATCCCGTCTGACTATCGGATCAGTGCTGTTATGGTCACCCCTACAATGCCAAACTACTGTACGACAAAGTCTCGTGAGCGAACCTACGAATTCATCCAATCGGTGAAATTTTCCAATATTGATAACACCAGCAGCAGCACCTTTTACAGTAACTATGTTGGCGATACCGCGAAAATATATGCAGATAAAAGCTACCAGTTAACATTAACCCCGGGATTTAGTAGTGCAGAAGCATACCCTGAAACTTGGCATGTGTTTATTGATTGGAACCAAGACGGTGATTTCAATGATACAAAAGAAACCTTGTTTGCTGGTGTTTCTGAGCAAGCAACTCAGGTCGAAATTACCCCACCAACAGGTGCAAAAAAGGGCATGACGAAAATGCGCGTTACCATGGATTACTTGGGTGGCAGCAATGATGCATGTAAAGAAGTAGACTCCGGAGAGGTAGAAGATTACCTCCTTTACGTGAAGTAATAGGTGGCAACATGAACTTATACAAACAGACTATCGCGGCACTTATTGCCTGCACTACACCTTTCGCATTCGCAGATTCAAATTTTGTGAATGAAGCACAGCTAATGCAAAAAGCACTCAATGTGAATACCTTCCAAAGTGAAATACCTGGATTGGTGAACGATCACATTGTGTTGGGTACAGCCTATAACAGCGATCAAAAACGCTTTTTGAATGTTCAAACTGTCGCAGGTGAAACCATTGAAACCCTTGGTAATACTCGTGTGCAATTTGAATTAATAAATAATGGCAGCTACGACGCAGTTCTTCGTCAGCTAAATGGTAATGTTGATGTAGATGTTGGCTTTCCTGTTATTCGTATTAAAGCGGGTGGTCATTTAGCCAAGGAAATGTCCTCTACTGAGTTTTCGAATACTTATACCTTCCAAGCATCGTTGACACCCAAAAAACGTGTTCTTATGCCAACAGATGCCAATATTGGTTATACATTGACACCTTCAGGTAATACGCTAGCAAATGAGTATCAAAGTAAACTAATGAGCATGGCTGGTGATGCCTTTATTAGTGAGATTGAATACGGTGCTCAGTTACTTATTAACATGAAAATTGAGTACTTAAGTGAGCAGCACAAAAGTGAAATTGGCGGTTATTTAGGCGTTAGCTATGGCGCAGGAAATATTGGTATTAGCGTCGATGGTAAGCTTAATTATATTGACGAAGATCTTAAGAAAAGTGTGCGTATCACCGTCAGAGCATTGCAAAAAGGGGGGATCCTAAGCAGCTGCTAAGTATAATTCCTAACAATATTATCACTTGTTCACTTGATAACTATGAGCCTTGCTTTACCTTATTTGAGCAAGCGGTGAACTATGCGAAGAACGACTTTGGCAATCAGTTTAATGCACTCTCTGATTATAATGTTGTGCGTTACAAAGCGACTCCTTACGAGATCAGTTCACAGGATTTACGTCGCTTAGACTCCGGTAATAAAGATATTCGCTTTGAAACTACCTACCGTACTTTATGGCTTGAAGATCAATTCAAAAAGTCGGTTAATCATGAGCACCGTGCTCGTGGTGTGCTTGCACAATACGCTAGCTGGATGACTGATGTACAACGTCAAAAAGCAGAAAGCGTGCAGGAAGCCGCTTACAATAACGCTTGGATTTATGAGCAATATGCCCGGGTTTGTCGCGATAACCCTTATGGGGCAGCATGTTCAGATGCATGGAATGATTACCTCAACACCTGTGGTGGTAGCGGTGTCGGCTGCATACAAAGCTACACGCTTGCTGATCTGAATATACCAGCGGATAACATGAGCCAATATTTCAAATGCGAAAATGCTCGAGAGGCAACCGCGAACTTTGGTATTGAAGAAAACCATGTATCGCTTGGGTTTAGACAATTAGGTTGGGCACCATCATTTGTTGATGCTAATGACCCCGCTGCGGGTGTGATGGCATGGCTACCATGTAAATCAGCCCTTCCAACCTATGGAGCTGCTTTTGAAAATTAGCGAGTAATAAAAAATGCTAAGATTCAATTAGTAAAATTGGGACGTGGTAAGTAATAAACAATCGAATATTGAGTTATTGCTTCCTCGCCCTTTGCCTCTGCAAACCATTTACAGGAATTTATGTATGCACTTAATAACCATATTAATAGTGCTCTGTGGCCTGTTAAGCTTTTACGCAAATGGACATACCTATTACTCTTTAAATACCGAACAAGAACAGCTTGGACACGGGTTTGAGCAGAAATTAGGCATACCGCTTGAACCATGCCTCGATGGTCAGTGGCAATTTCAAGGCGGTAGTATGGGCGATTTGGCTTATCGTGGCGACTTTGACTCAGATACCATGATCAATACCATCACAGGCAGCGTAAAGGCTGGTATCAACTTGGTTATTTTTGGAGGTTCAGCCAAATTTTCCATGCGCAGGAAAGTAACAAAAAATAGAAATTCTGCCGCCTCGGCAGTAGAATTAACCTATGAAAAAGGAAGTTATAACTTTGAAAATAGAACGACTAAAATGGCTATTCAAGGGCTACTAAATACAGATCCAAATCAAGTAAGAAGCCGCTGTGGTGACAGCTTTATCCACAATATCAAACTCGGCTCGCGTATCTATGTAACAGCCAAACTCCATTTTAAAGATCGCGCTAAATACGAATGGTTTCAGACTAAAATCAAAGTGAAGTTTCTTTTTTTTAGTAAGACTTTTACTAAAACTAAAGTATTTCAAGAAGCTACCAAAGATGCTGTATATACTATTCAGGTGAACACCGATGGTGGTATGACGCCAGAACTAGCAGGGCTAAGTAAAAATGGCACTATGCATTGTAAAACCGATAATCTAACTCCTTGTATAACGTATGCCGATAATTTGTTTAGCTATTTATTTGATGGTGGTGACTATGTTGATGATCTTAAAGACGAACATTTAAATATTTTAAAGTATGAAGTCGAAAGTTACGAGGATTCTGGCCATTATGACTTAGCCTATGCTGGTCAAGCTGCAATATCTGAGCGCTATATTGCGCTGTCCGCAAGGCTCAGAAGCTATCAAGATTTAGTTTATGACGAGATAGAGAGGTTGAGTGCGTTTAAAGCGGTATCTGAAGAGCCGCTTGAAATCGAGCAACTAGCAGCGCGTATTACTGCACGTAATACTCAACGTATCGGACTTGAGCAAGCTGGCGAGTATTGTGCAATTTTGCCCGGAACAACTCTTTGCGAAAGCCGTATTGAGTCTGCGATAGCGAACGTTGACTAGTTGAACAAATATTTGGAAGAATATCTGCGATACTGCACGGTCTTAACCCGTTGTCTAGCCACATTAGTTAGATTGTTCTTTAACTAATGGGGTTATTTAACCTGAATTTGGATGAAAAACAGGCTAATCGAAACCTCAAGTTACTTACACACTACAGTCTATAATTTAGCCTAATAAATTGAAAAAATAGCGTATTTGTTCTAGAGTGTAAACTTAATGATAAAAAGCTAAAGTTAACTTATATTTCATTGATTTATAATGTCTTTTTATATGCCCATCGACTAAGGATAGCCAATGACTTTTTTTAAATCACTTTTATTGCCGACAAATCTCATCCAATTAAATCTTATTCGATTTAAACAATTCACCTCTATATTTATTACTTTATTCCTCGTTTCGTGTGGCGGCGGCAGCTCTGGCTCTCCTGAGATAAAACTACCGCCAATTGAAGAACCGCTAAACTCTGTTACTGAAGTACCAACAAATCAAATATTACATGCGTTTTTTCGTGATCAAGATAGTTCTATTGGCAAACTATCTGGCAGCGTAACTATTGTCGCGCCTGAAGTTATTGATAGTGACCCCGCTAGAGTTGAGTCTGTATGGGCTTATTGGGTAGATGAGCAAGGAAATAAACAGGGTGATGCTTGGTTAAAAACTATGAAAAAATCGGTTTACGATCTTAATATTCCAGAGGATACAAGTATACCTGAAAATACCAATGCGTTACTTCTTTTGCCGGTAAACACCATTGGACAGGCCACGAAAGGTACCCTTATTCCCTTTCATGATTTCATCGGTAATGTTGAATTATCGGGGCCTGGTGGAAATAAAGTTCACACTTGGGATTATGGCGTTGGTCGCAAGAAAATTTCAATTCAACGCACAGAAGATCAAGGTGGATTATGTATTTTTGATAATGGTTTAGTTAGTATTACGCATATGAATAATACTAAGGATGAAGTTGGGGAGAGTTATAATCGTAACGAACTCCCTAACGATATTAATGAGAATGCCTTCCCTCCTTATTCCTTTTTATGTGGTACGCAGCCAACACATTCCGAAGATATGATTTCTGATGAGACTGGGGTTTGGACGTATTCAACGCTAAATGACGCCATGTTTTACGGCACACTAGTTTACAATAGCTTTGTTAAATACCTAGGGGAGCCGCCACTGGAGGACAAAATTAGAATCCGTGTCCACTATGGTCAACAATATGAACAAAGCGCCTTTTGGGATGGCGCATATGCCAACTTTGGTGATGCGTATCCATTATTTTACTCAATGGCTTCACTTGACATCATTGCGCACGAAGTAGGCCATGGAGTTTTAAATAGAATATCTGATTTAAATCGATTCGATCATGAAATTAGTACTGATGCTCGTACCTTGCATGAAGCCTTTGGCGATATCTCAGGTGTAATGGCAAAATACGAGTTTACGGGACATTCAGATAATTGGATTCACGGCCAAGAGAATGGCGGCTTTATTCGTCATCTCGATCAGATAAAAACTGAAAATGGTGCAATTGATAGCTTTCTTGATTATGAAGAGGCTGGTGATAATTTCTATTTACGCATTGGTATGATCACCTACCCATTTTATTTACTATCAAATCAATGGGGAATAGAGCCTACCTATAAAGTGTATTTAAATTCAGCGAAGGTCTGTTGGAGTGCGTTGACCACACTAACTGAAGCTGCTGAATGTATTAAACAGCAAGCAGGAGTAGCTGGCTTATCTGAAGAAGATGTTGTTGAAGCTTTTAAGGTGGTAAAAATAAAACTTTTTGACCAAGGCGTGCTTAGCTATTTTAATGCAGAGAAAATTAAATTACGCACTCAGTTTACCGATGATAGCCGCTCAACGAGTCAAGTAGTTCAATGGTTATGGGATTTTGGAGACGGCCAAACTTCAACAGAAGCAAGCCCCGAGCATATCTTCGCAGAATCTGGAAGCTACTCAGTTAAGTTGACAGTAACTGATCAATCCGATGATCAGGATACCTTTGAGCGGCTTATTCAAGTAACAGATGAGTATTGTTCAATAAACTCAGCTAGCGTCGATAAGCACATCACTCATGTTTTAGTTGGTGGTAACAACATTAATTATAGTTCAACAGCATGGGACTATACCCAAATGCCTATAGAGCTAATAGATCCCAGCAATACTATCATTAATATTCAAGGAGATACTGAAGTAACAGAGCGTTCTACCTCATGGAAAGTCTGGATTGACCTCAACGATAATGGAATTTATGGCGATGAGGTTAATGAGCTTGTCGTAGATGAATTTGTCGAAGAGGGGCAACCTTATGGCCTTAATACTATACTCGATTTATCAACACTGCCAAAGAGCAGTCAGGCTAAATTTATGAGAATTATTGGTGACTATGCCGTTTTTGGTCCTTGTTCCTCGAGTATAGGGGAAGCACTAGATTTAAGAGTGAGTTGGCAGTAAATTCGGTTAATACACCCTATTGAGTCGAGCTATTTATACTAGAGTGCGCTGAACTTTGAGGTATGAAAAATAAATAGCATGAAGGAAAGGCATAATTGAACTCGCTAAAAAACGATACACCGAATCCTCATACCAAGATTAATGTTTATAGGTGTCATGGAATATCTTATCAAAAGTAATGTGCTTAAGTGGTCGAATTTATAATCAGCTTGATCATAGAAAAACGCTTGAAAGCATTATAATCTGTGCACAGATATTCCATGGCGAGATCTGACTTCTTACTTTGGTGCATGGAGTGCCATATGGAGGCGGTTTAACTTATGGACTAAAAAAGATATTTTGAACTAATTGTTTCGCTTATTATCTCGCGCTGCGATTAAATCGTCCCTAAGTTGAACCATTTTCCATCTTGAAAGGTCAACACGCCCTCGTTATTTACGATAATGAATGATCACTTTTTCAAATGCTTTGGGAATGTTATTATCGCGTTGGATTTTATTTAATAGAGTTATCGTGATTACTTTCCCTATTTCGTTATTAGTCAATTGGCAATGCACATCACAAGTAAGTGATTTATCATCCTCTGAACGTGAGTGGCTTTTTGAGCCACATTCCTTAACAGTTAAATTAAAAAGCAGGGCGCAAGTATTTAGCGTAAAAGTGCTCAGTGAAAAAATTTTTGATTTAACACTTGAGCAAAAAGCATTGCTTGGCTGCGAAGCCTCAACGGCATTAAACCGAGAAGTACTTTTATTGTGCGATAATATTCCCATGGTATATGCACAAAGCTGGCTGCCAGATAATCAATTATCAAATCAACCAAAAAACCCTCTGCATAATATGGGGGATCGCCCATTAGGCGATGTTATTTTTCAAAATCGAGAGCTCGTGCGCAAAGAGATAGAAGTCGCTCGTTTTGATACAGAGCACCCGATACAGCAATTAGCATTACAACTAAACTTACCAATACAAAAGTTGTTAGGCCGACGTAGCGTATTTTCGCTTAAAGATTACAATTTTTTGGTCTGTGAAGTGTTTTTACCTGGAGCGTACCTTTACTCATGAAGCTAGCAACCTTAAAGTCACAGCATCTCCCTTACTACATACAACTTATGCGTGTAGATAAACCAATTGGTACACTATTGTTACTTTGGCCAACCTATTGGGCTTTATGGCTTGCTAATGATGGAATGCCTAGCTTAGTCAACTTTGTTGTATTTACGCTTGGCGTTATCGTTATGCGAAGTGCAGGTTGCGTAATCAATGATTTTGCTGATAGAGAGATAGATGGCTCAGTAAAGCGGACCGCCCAGCGTCCATTGGCTTCGGGGCTGGTTAGCAGTGGTGAAGCACTTAGTTTGTTTTTACTATTAATAGTCATAGCATTTATTTTAGTGTTGATACTCAGTTTTAATACTATTTTACTTTCTTTTGGGGCGTTGGCATTAGCCTTTTGTTATCCGTTTATGAAGCGCTACACACAGTTACCTCAAGTTGTACTCGGGGCAGCATTTGGCTGGGCAATACCG
Source organism: Pseudoalteromonas sp. 1_2015MBL_MicDiv (assembly GCF_002407505.1). Classification (NCBI taxonomy): domain Bacteria; kingdom Pseudomonadati; phylum Pseudomonadota; class Gammaproteobacteria; order Alteromonadales; family Pseudoalteromonadaceae; genus Pseudoalteromonas; species Pseudoalteromonas sp. 1_2015MBL_MicDiv. The sequence continues at coordinate 874,137 of NZ_CP012737.1, forward strand.
ATGGCTTATATGGCTTCGATAAATGCACTTCCTTTACAGGCTTGGTTATTATTTATTGCTAATATTTGCTGGACGGTAGCCTACGACACAATGTATGCAATGGTAGACAGAGATGATGATTTAAAAATAGGCGTTAAATCGACGGCTATTTTGTTTGGTGAATACGATCGTCACATCATTTTTTTCCTTAATATGACCTTTGTAGTTATAGTGGCTTTTATAGGTTTTATTAATGAACTATCAACTGCATTTGGAGTTGGATTAAGTGTCGCTGCTGGTTTGTTGTTTTATCAGCAAACACTTATCCACAAACGTGAGCGCGGGGCATGTTTTAAAGCATTTTTAAATAATCACTATGTTGGATTAGCTATTTTTATAGGTTTATTGTTTTCGTATCCAATGGCTATTTAGTTTGAGTCATCTTTAGCGAGGCGGATCAATAATGCCGCTGATAGATGCGTTTTTTCTAAACCACCCAGCAATTGAATAACGATTATCTATGGCTGGCAATACCTCATGTACAAAACGCTCACTTTCAAATAAAACCAATGTACCGGCTTGAGGTTTTATTATTATTTCAATTTCTTTGCTTTTGGTTTTGTAGACAACGAGTTCACCACCTTGTGCAGGAGTATTTAGGTAAAGCACACTGGTAAAAACTCTGTTTGAGCGGCCTTTAAAAGCATCAACGTGTTTTTTATAAAAATCACCTTCAGTATATTTTGCATAGTGACATTCATAGTCAAATAAGCCCATGAAAAAAGTACGGTTAAGCGTTGTACGAATACTTTCCATAGTCGCTTGATAAGTTAATTGCGCTTGTGAGGTACCATCAAACCAAAAGGTCTTATCTTTGCGGATAGTATCGTCAATTTGCAAATTATTTAAACGGCCAATACCAGCGAGGCTAAATTGAGGATTTATACGATAACAGTCAGCCATTAAATCAATAATAAGCTCTTCATTTATAGCATTAGGTATAACAGTGTAGCCAAGCTCTTCGATATCATTTAAATAAGTATCGTCGGCTGAAAAGTTAATCATTCAAGTGGGTCATTTTTTGAAGGTGCGACAGTGTAGCTCAAAAGAAGTTAAAAGCTATCACTTTGTGTCGCACTTATCTCAAGACAAAACGAGGTTAGTTGATTGTCGTTGCGGCTTTTTTAATGAGAGATAACAGTTGATCTATATGTTCATTAACAGCTGTCTGTTTGTTTGTTTGTACGACTAACTGTTCGTGGCTTAAACTCTTATTTGTTTTTAGCTGAATTAACTCAGAGTGCTCAGCTACAGCATTCGTATGCTCTATGCTAGCAATAGCAAAGTGGTCTGACTTTTCTAAACCAGCTATGACCTGTTCAATACTACCCACTTTAATGCTTGATGACTTATTTAAAGAGTCAATTGCTTCATTTAGCATTGTTTGAACTTGTTTTGATTGCGAAAAGCAACCATACATCGGGTAGCTATCAAGGTCGTGCTTACTAATGTCATTTTTTTGAGCTAATGGGTGATTTTTAGATACGAATAAAATGAGTTGATCTGGTAAATGTATATCACTGCCAATACTATTAATCGCTTGTGAATATACGCTAATATCAATTTCACCTAGTTGAAGCTTTCGGCTCAGTTCGTGTTCTTCTTGCAGTTGCATTTCTATTTTTACATGTGGGTACTGTGCTAAAAATTGCCCGCAAGAAATAGGTACAACATTACTTGCTTTATTGGTGTAACCAATAATTAATCTCTCACCTGTTTTTCCACTTACGGATTGAAAAATAAGCTTTTTAGTAAGCTCTAGCTCAGATAAAGTGTTTTTTGCGTAATCAAGGAATAGCTCACCTTGCTGAGTTAGCTTTACAGAACGAGTTGAACGTTTAACTAGTTCGTATCCCATTTCATCCTCAAGTGTTTGAATACTTCGCGTAAGTGCGGAGGTGCTGATTTGGGTTTGTTCTGCTGCTTGTCTGAAATGGCGTAGTATGCCGAGTGCTACAAATTGTTCTAATTGTTCAAATCTCACTTTATAGTCCCTTTTTATAAGTAAGTCGCGGATGCCGCGAACATCAATTATATTAATTTTTAGCTAAACAAAATAGTAAAATTTAATATCTAAATGCGTTTGCAAATTTATGACAAATTTTGGTCAGGATATCCCCCTTTTAATATTTATCAAAGAGGTAAATTGTTAAAAAGTATTATCCTTTAGCCTTAAAACTCATGATTTATTACTTACCTAGTATCCTTTTTAGGGATAAGTAAATCATAAAAAAGACTTTGTAATCAATTTTTTATATATTCTAGTAAAGACGAACATTCTAAATTAAGAAAAAAGTATGCCACATAATAGGGTATTGATTAAGCACAATTTACGAATAGTTGAATGAACATTGACACATATCAGCTTTTTATTTAACAAAGTTACGATTAACACGGTTGCTTAATGGTTTGTTTTCTATGCTTTGGAGTTCTATTTCAATAGCATCACATGATATGTGGATTTCAAATAAAGAGGTTAATAACGATAAACTTAAGCAAGTTAAGCTAACACCAAATAAAATAATGCCCGCTGTATTAAATTCAATAAATAGTGCAAACATGGATAAAGTGCATAATAAAAATGATGCCACACCATATACTTGCATAGTTCTAATTAGCTTAATACGCTTTCTCAAGTTTGTTATTTGCGCGACGACAACGGGACGAATTGACTCTCCTTCTCGTGCATTTAGTTCCCGAATTAATTGTGCTAATACTAAAAATCGGTTTGTGTAGGCAAGTAATAACAATGATATTGCAGGAAAAAGTAAACCTGGAGTGGTGAGTGTCATAATGTATCCTTAAGTGGTATTACTAGCTTTAATTTGTACAGCGTAACGCAAGATATTGTATACATAAAATAAACGAGGTGGAAATTGCAAAATACTAATAATACAAACGAAACAGTAGGCTCTTTTCAATGGGTAACAATTTATAATGCCGAAAATACCCTTGAAGCTAATATTCTTAAAGGTTTAATACAAACAAGTGGTATTGAATGCCAAATTAAAGGAGAGATGTTGCAAGGCGCAATGGGAGAAATCCCATTTGATCAAACCCAAGCTAGCGTGCAGGTTTATGCGATAAAAGAGCGCCATGCGCGACAAATATTGGTAAACTATCAACAAGTAAAACAATCCGCTCCAGATTGGGTATGCCCTAACTGTAATGAGCATAATGGATCAACATTTGATTTTTGTTGGTCATGTGAGACATTAAAGAATGACTAAAGCAAATAATTTTCAGCGTATTAGAGAGCTAAACTATTTACAAAAAGCCGTTTTAGCGAGTGCTTTAATTGAGCGAATGCTGCCAAATTACGGTTTATTTAGCGAAGCAACAGGGTTTGGTGACGAAACCTTATTACGAAATTCGCTTAATGTTTGTTGGGAAAAAATATTACTACCTAAAAGTAAAATAGATCTCGAGAAACAAGTTGAAAAAATAGAGCCAAATGTTCCTGAACTTGCTGATTTTGATATGTTTGGTACGTATCCAGCTATTGATGCAGCAACGTCGTTACTTAGCTTAATGCACGGTTTAATGGCGCAAGACGAGCAAGAGTTCATTAGTGTAAGCAAAATATCGCAAGCGACCGTTGCGCGTTTTATTGAATACCAAATGACAGTTGAAGGTGAAATCGCAGATAATACCGCCGTTAGAGAGCATCCATTAATGCAATACGAGATTGAAGTATTGGGTGAGCTAATTGATTTTGTAGAGAATATGGGGCGTATTACCTCCGATAGCGTAAAGGCACTTAAAAAGTTTGCCCTTGAAGATGGCCAAACAAATATTGGTCTTTCGTTATAAAAATAGTTTAGTAATAATTTAAAAAGGCTGGAGAAATACTGTGCGAATTTTAGGCATTGAATCGTCGTGTGATGAAACGGGTATAGCAATATACGATGATGAAAAAGGCTTGTTAGCTCATCAATTATATAGCCAAGTAAAAGTACACGCTGATTATGGCGGTGTAGTGCCGGAGCTTGCATCACGCGATCATGTTCGTAAAACGCTACCGCTTATAGATGCTGCTTTTGCGCAAGCTGGTTGTGGCCCTGAAGATTTAGATGGTGTTGCTTATACTGCAGGACCTGGCTTGGTTGGCGCACTACTTGTAGGTACCTCCATTGGCCGCTCTCTAGCATACGGGTGGGATATTCCTGCGGTAGCGGTTCATCACATGGAAGGGCATTTACTTGCCCCTATGCTTGAGGAAAATATCCCTGAGTTTCCGTTTATTGCTTTATTAGTATCTGGCGGTCATACCATGATGGTTAAAGTAGCAGGTATTGGACAATACGAAGTACTAGGTGAGTCGGTTGATGATGCTGCAGGTGAGGCTTTTGATAAAACGGCTAAGTTGCTTGGTCTTGATTACCCCGGTGGTCCGCGCTTAGCTAAAATGGCTGAACAAGGTGTTGCTAAACGCTTTGTATTTCCTCGTCCGATGACCGATAAGCCAGGCCTTGATTTTAGTTTTAGTGGTTTAAAAACAGCTGCATCAATCACTATTCGTGAAAATGATGATGACGAACAAACTAAAGCCGATATAGCGCATGCATTTCAAACTGCAGTTATTGATACGCTTGTTATTAAATGTAAGCGAGCACTTAAACAAACCGGTATTAAACGTTTAGTCATTGCAGGCGGAGTAAGTGCAAATACACAGCTTCGTTTACAGCTTGAGCGCGTTATGAAGGGCATGAAAGGCGAGGTTTTTTATCCTCGCACTGAGTTTTGTACCGACAATGGAGCAATGATTGCTTATGCAGGTATGCAGCGTTTAAAAGCAGGGCAATTTGCCACGCTTGATATGAAAACAAAACCGCGTTGGCCAATAGATAGTTTGGAAGCTATTTGATACTCGATATATTAAATGTTTTTATTTTCATCTGTGGGTGCTTTTTTAGTGCCCACTTTTGGTTCATCGCCACTAAATAATCTAATAATATTAGTGCGATGACGAAAAATAATTAAGATCGTAATAAAAGCGACTGGTAACGTATAAAGTGGTTTTATTAGCCAAGTATACAAAGGTGCTAAAGAGACCGTAACCAATGCTGCAAGTGATGAATAACGTGTAACTGCAATAATAACTAACCACGTAAAAATAAGTAAACCCGCCAGCGATAAACCAATAGGTAACAATGACCCAAATGCTGTAGCGACTGCTTTACCGCCTCTGAAACTAAAAAACAGTGGATACATATGTCCTAAACACGCAGCAACTGCAATCAAACCTAACTCAAATGGCTCAAACTTTAAAAAATAAGCGCCCCAGACCGGAATCGTCCCTTTTAAAATATCAAAAATTAACACTAAGCAAGCAGGTAATGCACCTCCCAATCTATAAACATTAGTTGCGCCAGGGTTGTTAGAACCATGGCTTCGAGGATCTGGAAGGGAGAATAGTCGTGACACCAATATGGCCGATGAAATTGACCCGAGTAAATAAGCTAAAACAAATATCAAAATGGCTAACACACGCTTCCTTACTTTTTTATTGTTATACCAACCACATTTAATGCAATTGGTATTGCTTTTGGGCTATTATTGGCGGCAAAATTTATCGTAAAAATTATTATGCTTCTTTCATTACTAGCTAACCTAGCTATTTTGCTATTGTAGAAGGATTTTTTACATATTTAAACACTGATTAAAGCATATACAGCATTAATTTTTTTGATGCTTTATATAACAAGTTCAGTCGTTTTGGTTATTTGGAGTATCAATGGACAAGGTATTTATATCTCAATTGCACGTCGACACTATTATTGGAGTGTACGACTTTGAAAAAGAAAGTAAACAGAGCCTTTATTTTGATATTGAAATGCTGAGTGATATTAAACCCGCAGCTGCGAATGACGATATTAATTTAGCACTTGATTACTCAAAAGTAAGTGAGCGAGTTATTGAGCACTGCACTGCTAAACCAGTTGAATTACTCGAAACATTAGTAGAACAATTAGCGCAAATTATTTTGACTGAATTTAATACTCCACAAGTAACAATTAAAGTAAGTAAACCCGCAGCAGTGGCGCAAGCGCAAACTGTAGGTGTTGAAATTACACGCGCTAAGGTAAGTAACTAAATGGCGCAGATTTATATCAGCCTTGGGTCAAATATAAATAAAGTACATCACATGCAGTCTGCATTAATCGCACTTGAGAGCCACTTTAAAAAAATTATTCACTCGTCTGTTTTTGAGAGTGAAGCGGTGGGGTTTGCTGGTAATAATTTTTATAACTCAGTGGTTGCAGCGACAACAAGCATGGCATTGGCTGATGTATGCGCTCTACTTAAGCAAATAGAACGTGATAATGGCCGTACTGCCAGTGACAAAAAGTTTAGCCCTCGGACACTGGATTTAGATTTACTGTTTTACGACGATGTAATTTGCCAAAGCCCTGCACAACTGCCTCGTGACGAAATAACTAAAAATGCATTTGTATTACAGCCTCTGAGCGAGGTTGCTCCTGATTTTTATCACCCTGTAGCTAAACAAACAGTTGCCCAGTTATGGAGTGCGTATAATAACCCTCAACAAAAATTATGGAAGGTGGAGTTTTCTAACCCATGAGTATTATTGAAATAATTATTTTAGCCCTCATTCAGGGGTTTACTGAGTTTCTACCTATATCGAGTTCAGCGCATTTAATTTTACCATCGCAAGTTTTAGGCTGGGAAGATCAGGGACTTGCATTTGATGTCGCTGTTCACGTTGGGACTTTAATTGCGGTCGTTATTTATTTTCGTAAAGAGGTGGCCGATATACTTACTGGGTGGTTTAAATCATTTGGCGCACAAGGTACTACAGATGATAGTAAGTTAGGCTGGTGGATTATTTTAGGCACTGTTCCAGCGGCTATTTTAGGCTTACTGCTAAAAGACTTAGTTGAATTGTATTTACGCAGTGCATGGGTTATTGCCACAACGACCATTGTATTTGGTTTACTCCTTTGGTACGCCGATGCAAAAGGTAAGCAAATTAAAACTATTTACCAACTTAATTGGAAAACAGCGCTTCTCATCGGTTTTGCACAAGCTGTTGCAATGATCCCGGGAACTTCTCGCTCAGGTATTACCATGACTGCTGGTTTAATGCTTGGAATGAATAAGCAAAGCGCAGCGCGTTTTTCGTTTTTACTGGCAATTCCTATTATTTCTATGATGGGGCTATATTACACAGTAGAGCTTGCGCTAGGCGATCATGTTGTAGATTGGAACACGTTATTACTAGGTGTGGGGTTATCGTTCCTATCAGCTTATGCATGTATATTTATGTTTTTGAAAGTGATAGAGCGAATGGGTATGCTGCCGTTTGTAATATACCGCTTATTACTAGGTGTTGGCTTGATTGTATTTTTGACAATGTAGTTAACCACCGACGAACAAAAAAGCCTTCTAACTTAAGAAGGCTTTTTTGTTATTAAAGTGTTGTTTTTTGGCATGAGTGAAATGCTTACTCGCAATGGTAACTCAGCACTAATTTTGGCATTATAGCGCCATTAAACTTTACATTACTGTAAAGTGGTCACGCGATTTAAGGAAAGTATATGCATATACATATTTTGGGCATTTGTGGCACGTTTATGGGTGGTATTGCAGCCATAGCTAAATCGTTGGGTCATAAAGTAACCGGCTCTGATCAAAACGTTTACCCGCCAATGAGTACGCAACTTGAAGATCTTGGTATTGAATTAACCCAAGGCTATGACGTATCTCAATTAGATCCAAAGCCTGATATGGTGGTTATTGGTAATGCAATGAGCCGTGGTAACCCGTGTGTTGAATATGTCCTTGATAAAGGTCTGCCTTATACTTCAGGTCCTGAATGGCTTAAACATAATTTATTGCAAAACTCATGGGTGCTTGCTGTAGCAGGGACCCATGGAAAAACAACCACAGCGAGTATGTTGGCATGGGTATTAGAATACGCTGGCTTAAAGCCTGGGTTTTTAATTGGCGGCATAGTACAAAACTTTGGTATATCAGCGAAAGTGGGCGAAACGCCATTTTTTGTTATTGAAGCCGATGAATACGACACAGCTTTTTTTGATAAGCGCAGTAAGTTTGTGCATTACCTCCCGCGTACGCTTATTTTAAATAACCTTGAATTTGATCATGCTGATATTTTTGAAGATTTAAACGCAATAAAAAAACAATTTCATCACTTAATGCGTACATTACCCCAAAGCGGCAAGGTAATTTGGCCAAAGCAAGACGTAGCGCTTAATGACGTAATAGCACAAGGGCTTTGGAGCGAAAGCGAAACGCTCGGTGTTGATTGGAATTATGAGCTAATAAAAGCCGATGGTAGTGAGTTTAATGTATTACTTAATGGCGAAAAGCAGGGAGTTGTTCGCTGGCAAGCAATAGGCGAGCATAATGTTAAAAATGCGATAATGGCTATAGCTGCTGCGCGCCATGTGGGTATAGCCATTGATCATAGTATTGATGCGTTAGGAGAATTTATTAGCCCTAAAAGGCGTATGGAGCTTAAGGCTGATATAAATAATATTAAAGTGTATGACGACTTTGCGCATCACCCAACGGCAATTAAAACAACGCTTGCGGGCTTGCGCGCAAAAGTAGGCTATGAAAAAATTATCGCTATTTTAGAGCCGCGCTCAAACACCATGAAAATGGGCGTACACCAACATACATTATTAGATTCACTGCGTGATGCTGACGAGGTACTACTTTTTGAACCAGAGAATCTAAATTGGTCGCTAAAAGAACAAGCAGATAAAGCGGGTATGCAGTGCTTTAACAGTACACAAACAATTATTGATACAGTGCTTGAAAATATTGAGCCTAATCAACACATTTTAATTATGAGCAATGGCGGTTTTAATGGCCTTCATCAACACCTTGTTAATGGTTTAGCTGCTAAATACAGCGGAGAATAACGTGCAATTTAAAGATAAAATTACGCTCGCTTTTAGTGGTGCATCAGGTGCGCCTTATGGGCTTAGGTTACTTGAAGTATTGCTTGAGCAGCAATTTCAAGTTTACGTACTTATCTCAAGTGCTGCGCGAGTGGTGCTTGATACAGAATCAAACATCAAGCTCTCTGGTAATGAAGATAAAGCCACTGAGCAGTTAAGTACGCTGTTTAATGCCAAACCTGAGCAGCTAAAAGTATACGGTAAAGATAACTGGTTTAGCCCTGTGGCTTCGGGCTCTGCTGCACCTAAAAAAATGGTGGTATGTCCGTGTAGTGCCGGATCGGTTTCTGCAATTGCAGTGGGGGCGTCAGATAATTTATTAGAACGCGCCGCTGATGTGGTAATTAAAGAACGCGGACAGCTCATTTTAGTGCCTCGCGAAACACCATTCAACGAAATTCATTTAGAAAACATGCTTAAGTTATCTCGTTTAGGGGTGACAATTATGCCAGCAGCGCCTGGTTTTTATCATAAACCACAAAGTATTGAAGACTTAGTTGATTTTATGGTGGCGAGAATTTTAGATCATTTAAACATTGAACATAACCTAACAAAACGTTGGGGTTATGGTGAGGGTAAATAATGAATAAGCAAAATATTGCTTTAAATATTGAAGGCCTAACCAAGGTTTATAAAAATGGTGTCGAAGCTGTAAAGGGCGTTGATTTACAAGTTGAAGAGGGCGATTTTTTCGCTTTACTTGGTCCAAACGGAGCAGGTAAATCAACTACTATTGGTGTTATTTCGTCACTTGTTAATAAAACAAAAGGCAAAGTAGAGGTATTCGGTTGTGATATTGATACTGATTTAGAAGCTGCAAAAGCGCATTTAGGACTCGTGCCGCAAGAGTTTAATTTTAGCCAGTTTGAAACGCTTAACCAAATACTGGTTAACCAAGCCGGTTATTATGGAGTACCACGCGGCGAAGCCCACAAGCGCGCCGATAAATACCTAGCGCAGCTTGGTTTGTTAGAGAAAAAAGACAAACAAGCGCGTACGCTTTCAGGCGGTATGAAACGCCGTTTAATGATTGCCCGCGCACTTATGCACGAGCCAAAACTGCTTATACTTGATGAACCAACAGCAGGTGTAGACATAGAACTTCGCCGTTCAATGTGGGATTTTTTACGCCAAATAAATGAGCAAGGCGTAACGATTATTTTAACCACACATTACCTTGAAGAAGCTGAGTTACTGTGTAAAAACATCGCCATAATCGATAATGGCCGAATTGTCGAAAACACCACAATTAAAGCGTTGCTTGCAAAGCTTGATAAAGAAACCTTTATTTTAGATTTAAAAATGCCTGCAAACCCTGTCACGCTTGAAGGCTATAAATTTACCATGACGGACGATCACACTGTTGAAGTTGAAGTCGCTAAATCTCAGGGGTTAAATGCGGTATTTAGTGCATTAACAACTCAAGGTAATACTGTTTTGAGTATGCGAAATAAAGCAAACAGACTAGAAGAGTTATTTGTAGGATTATTAGAGCAAGGGCGGGGCGAATAAATGTTTAAATATGGCGTAGCCTTAAAGAGTTTATGGATTAAAGAGTGCATTCGTTTTTTACGTATTTGGGTGCAAACCTTAGTGCCACCGGCAATTACGATGAGCTTATATTTTGTTATTTTTGGTAACTTGATTGGTTCACGGATTGGCGATATGGGTGGCTTTAGCTACATGGAGTTTATTGTACCTGGTCTTATAATGATGTCGGTTATTACTAATTCCTATTCCAATGTAGCCTCTAGTTTTTATTCAACAAAGTTTCAAAAAAGCATTGAAGAGCTTTTAGTTGCACCTGTGCCTAACTACATTATTGTGCTTGGCTATATGGGCGGTGGTATGACGCGCGGTATTATGGTGGGCTTTATAGTTACCTGTGTGTCGTTGTTATTTGTTGATATTCAAATTCATAATATTTTTGTAATTATGGCGACCGTTATTTTAACCTCGGCTGTATTTGCTTTAGGTGGTTTAATTAATGCAATTTATGCAAATAGCTTTGACGATATAAGCATTATCCCCACCTTCATACTAACGCCATTAACCTACTTAGGAGGGGTGTTTTATTCTATATCGTTATTGCCTGAATTTTGGCAAAATGTATCACAAATCAATCCTATAATTTACATGGTTAACGCATTTCGTTATGGCTTTTTAGGCGTGTCGGATGTCGATTTAAACGTGGCGCTTGGGGTTATTTTAGTATTTATAACAGCGTTATTTACATTAGCGCTTACATTAATTAAAAAAGGTGTGGGGCTAAGACACTAATGAGTGATGCAAATTCACGTAGTATTGTATCTAATCAAGCGGGTATTCACGAAAAGCTTGATGAAATAGTAAATAAGCACTTAGAGGCAGAGTTTAAAAAACCGATTGCAGCGCATACTCAGGCCGCATTTGATGAAGTAAACGCTAAAGTACAGGCCTTTAATGGCCCGCTTATTTTAGACTCGTGCTGTGGCGTGGGTGAAAGCTCAGCTAACTTAGCTAAGCGCCATCCTGATGCACTTGTCATTGGTATTGATAAGTCATCACACAGATTAGATAAGCACGATGTTGAGTACAAGCAAACAGACAGCGGGCAATATATTTTAGTTCAAGCTGATTTAAATGATTTTTGGCGTTTAGCGGTTGCTGCTAATTGGCAACCTACGCACCATTACTTGTTGTATCCAAATCCATGGCCTAAGTCTAAGCATATTCGTAGACGCTGGCATGGCGCGGCTATTTTTCCATTTATTGTTAAGTTAGGTGGCCAATTAGAAGTGCGCAGCAATTGGGATATTTACGTTAAGGAGTTTGCTAGGGCACTTGAATTAACAGGCAACCCTTGCGATGTAACGCTTTATGAGTCAGACGATGCAATTACGCCTTTTGAGCGTAAATACTGGGCCAGTGGCCAGCAAAGCCACCGACTCATTATTAATTTAATGACCAATTTAACTCATTAGTTCTTCATCACTTTGAGAATTAACATGTGGCGCTGGGGGAGCAAAATAAATACCTTGCATCAGCGTCACATTCGCTTTTTTCAGTGCGGTCACTATGGTTGCATTTTCTACTGAACCGGCTGTGAGTTGTAAGCCAAGTTGGTTTGCAAAGCTTGCTATGTGCTCAATAAACAAATAGATATCTTTATCGTTAACAATTTGTTTTATTAAGGCCCCATCTAACTTAATACCATCAACTTCAAGTTTTAGTACGTTAGAAATATTTGAATAACCACTGCCAAAATCATCAATGATTACTTTTACACCCTTTGTTTTAACCATTCCTATGAATGCTTTTACCTCTGAAAAATTAGCTATAGCTTGTGTTTCTAATAATTCTAAGGTGATGTTACTCGGGTGTGGATAACGTTTTAATTCGTCGGCTATAAATTCGCTCAAACTAGGATCAAGCATATCTTGCGCGGTTATATTTAAGCTCCAGCAAATATCTGTTTTTCTAAAGCGGCTAATACATTGTGAGAATATAGTACGGGTCAACAAGCCATCCATTCTTGAACGGGTAACTACATTTAAAAAAGCCTCTGGCTTGAGTATTTCACCACTTGCTGTAACCATGCGCGCTAAACATTCATACTGCACTACGCGTTTAGTGTTTATATCAATAATAGGTTGAAAGTAAGGGACAATACGATTGTTATCAAATGCTTCGCGAACCTCTTTAGCCATTTCTACATTGTATTGATATTGCACTTTTACATCGTGAAGTGCTTTTGAGTAATTAACAACGGTATGACGACCTTGTTTGGCTTGCAGTGCCGCAATATGGGCATTTTCTAATAACAAAGATTTGTTACCGCTGGCTATACCGGCACACAACGTAATATAAATAAACGGGTCGGTTAATAGTGGGGTATTAAAGTTGTAGGTTTCGATTAAGTCGTTAAACTCATCGTACGGAATTTCTTTTGGTGCAAGTAATACCAGTTTATTGGTCGCTAAGCGATAAATATGACAACGAGCAGAGCAGCGACTTTTAAAATGCATGAGCAAGTTTTTCATTACTTTATCGCCCACCTCAGTGCCATAAAAGCTATTTATGTCTTCAATTTCGTTAATCCAAATAACAGCTAGTTGCATATGGTGCGCATTACTTTGCTTTAGGAAGTATTCAAGCGCTATATGATTTGCAAAGCCCGTACTGGAGTCTGTTGCTAAAGATCGTTTGAGTAAGTAAATATAAATAGTTGCAACAAGTATAGCGATAAAGAAAAAGAAGCTCGCCATAGCGGCCGCCTTTGATACACTTTCTTTAAGTTTTTGGTTTAAATCATAAATGGTGATATCAGCACCTGTTATGTAGGTTTTACCATTAGTGCTATCAACATAAGGGATAAAAATAGTTTTAAAATGTCCCCATTGATCTGCTGATATTTCAAATACAGGCTCTGTCGAATAAAAAGCACTAATGTTCGCCTTAGTGGCTTCAGGGTAAAGATCTAAAAACTGGGTTACTTTGCCATTGCTTTGGTCTTCTTTTGTATAACTCGATGCACTAAAGTAGACTTTGTTATCTTGAAGTACCATCGCGTATACATAAGCAATGTTGAGTGCTTGGGCAAAGTCAGAAAGTTGCTTACTCTTTTTTTGATAATCAGAAAAACTAATCGTTTTTCCCTGATTAACTTTATTTAGGTATGTATCGCCGAGTATATGCTTAACACTGGTGGCTGCGTTAAGTAAGCGCGTATCAACAGAGTGCATTATATCTGCGCGTGTTGTTTGGTAAGTATAATAAACGTAGGTAAGTAAACTGATTAAAAATAGGCTAAAACCCGCCATTAACCAACTTACCCTTACTCTTCCTTTTAGCATGTGCGTCCCTTTTTTGTTATTTTTTTATTATACGCAAAATATATAAATGCCCAATAATTAATTCTTATTTATTGGCAAGGCTTAAATATTAATTAAATTATCACTTTTTTGTCATGTCTTTGTCTGCTTTTATGGCTTTAAGCGAGACATTTTAGTTATATTGCAGTAAAGTTAGCGCAATTAATTAAAAACACTGTTACTTAAAATAACGTCTTAGTTTGGCGTGTTTCATAGACAAACACGTGTTTTAGCTACACACACACTAGGTATTGAGATGGATCAAAAGCGTTGTGCCGTCGCCTCTAAAGAAAGCCTTAAGCGTATATTTACTGTACCTGAAGCGCCAGACTCAACTTTAAGCAAAATCGAGCTTGAAATTTCGAGTAATTTAGCAGGTTTCTTAAACGAAAATATTGCGGCAATTGAAAAACCATTACATGAAATAGAAAAAGACTTTCAATCGGCAGTGATCCCAGAAGATCCAACGTTTGTATCTGCTTATGCCCAAGACATTATGGAGCAACTTGTTGCGCATTCTGTGCATACAGCTGCGCCTAGCTTTATTGGTCACATGACTTCTGCTTTGCCGCATTTTTTATTACCGCTGTCAAAACTGATGGTAGGGCTAAATCAAAATCTAGTAAAAATAGAAACATCTAAAGCGTTTACGCCTCTTGAACGTCAAGTACTTGGGATGATGCATCATCTAGCTTATGGGCAAGAAGACTCATTTTATTCTAAATGGATGCACAGTGCTAAAACCTCATTAGGTGCATTTTGCTCTGGTGGTACGGTTGCTAATATTACTGCGCTTTGGATTGCGCGAAACCGTTTATTAAAACCGGATGGCGATTTTAGAGGTATAGGCGCACAAGGCTTAATTGCCGGTATGCTGCATTATGGCTATAAAGGTTTAGCTGTATTAATATCAGAACGTGGACATTATTCATTAGGTAAATCGGTTGATTTACTCGGCATTGGTCGCGATAACCTAATTGGTATTAAAACTTGCGAAAATAATAAAGTCGATGTAATAGCGATGCGCGAAAAAGCACGTGAGCTTGAAGCGCAAGGCATTAAAGTAATGGCCATTATTGGGGTGGCGGGTACAACCGAAACCGGGAATATTGACCCACTGGACGAAATGGCCGATTTGGCACAAGATATTAACTGCCATTTTCATGTAGATGCTGCATGGGGAGGAGCGACGCTTTTATCAAACACGCATCGTCCTTTACTAAAAGGAATTGAGCGAGCAGATTCAATTACCATTGATGCACATAAACAAATGTATGTACCCATGGGCGCTGGTTTAGTTTTATTTAAAGACCCCGCTGCAACTGATGCAATAGAGCACCATGCTGAGTATATATTACGTAAAGGTTCAAAAGACTTAGGTAGTCACTCGCTTGAAGGTAGTCGCCCAGGTATGGCGATGTTAGTACATGCTTGCTTACGTGTTATTGGTCGTAAAGGCTACGAGATGTTAATCGATCGTAGTATAAAAAAAGCACATTATTTTGCTGGTTTAATTAAAGCAGATGAAGATTTCGAACTTATTTCAGAGCCTGAGCTGTGTTTACTAACGTATCGTTATGTACCTAAACAGATTAAGCAGGCAATAAAAGATGCTGATGCAACAACACGTTTAGACATTTTTGCATCACTTAATCGTTTTACTGCGAGTATGCAAAAGCGTCAGCGGGAGTCTGGTCGCTCGTTTGTATCACGTACACGCCTAACGCCATCTAAATACGATAATCAACCTACTGTTGTATTTAGAGTGGTCCTTGCAAACCCACTTACATCAGGCGCTATTTTAAAAGATATTTTAGCCGAGCAAAAAGAACTAGCTAAAACAGATCCTGTATTTAAAAAGTACCTCAGTAAGTATATGTAGCTAATAGGGTGTAATTTAAAACAAGAAGACGCTTAATTGCGTCTTTTTTTTACTTGGTTACTTAATAAACTTGAGGGATTAAACCTAACGCTAATTTCTTATTTACAACTGTATGAACACAGGAGTAATACCAATCTGCTTAAGTATAGGGTCTATTTAACGTTAAGGAAATTACGCTAGAACTAGGCAAAAAATTTTGTATCTAGTTGCTCTAAATAATTATTTTCTGTTGTCATCGATAAGATTTTTTTACCTCAAAATAGGGCACTTAATTAAGTTAATTGATATTAAAACAACTGGCTTTAATAATGTTACTGATAATTTTTTGTGACGGTTTTATTTTTTCCATTGCTAAAAACTCATCAGGCTGATGGGCTTGATTTATTGAGCCCGGCCCCATAACGATTGTTTCACACCCTAATTGCTGAATAAAAGGTGCTTCAGTACAGTAATTAACAGCTATTGCTTTTTGCCCTGCTATTTTTTCAGCTAATATCACTAAAGCACTGTCGGTGTTGCCAGTAAAGGCTGGTATTGGCTCGTGTAAATCAATTACGCTGACCGCATTGGGGTATTGTTGATTTATCTCTTTCGTTGCATCAAGTATTAATGCTTGTAACTCTTTTACACTCAAACCTGGTAATGGGCGCATATCTATATGCATTTCGCAGCAAGCACAAATTCGGTTAGCGTTGTCGCCGCCATGAATATTACCAAAATTTAATGTTGGGTAAGGTATTTCAAAGTGGCTTAATGAATACTTATGCTTTAACTGCTCTTTTAAGAACAATAATTTTGAAGTCACTTTATGCATGATTTCTATGGCGTTGAGACCACGTTCGGGATCAGAGCTATGACCTGAGCGTCCAATTACTCTAATCGCTGTACTCATATGTCCTTTATGTGTAAATACCGGTGTCATATCAGTAGGTTCACCAATTATAC
This sequence comes from Pseudoalteromonas sp. 1_2015MBL_MicDiv, assembly GCF_002407505.1. Taxonomy (NCBI): domain Bacteria; kingdom Pseudomonadati; phylum Pseudomonadota; class Gammaproteobacteria; order Alteromonadales; family Pseudoalteromonadaceae; genus Pseudoalteromonas; species Pseudoalteromonas sp. 1_2015MBL_MicDiv. The sequence goes on from NZ_CP012737.1 coordinate 890,813, forward strand.
ATCGCGCAGGTTTTAAATTTGGGTGCTTACATATTTGCTGCGCACCTGCCATTGTGGTTTCTTCGTCGGCAGTGGCGAGTATTAAGATAGGCTGGGTTTGCTGCTTTTCATCAAGTTCACTAATTGCTTGTAATACAAACGCAAAAAAACCTTTCATATCAATGCTACCGAGCCCATATAATTTATTGTCGAGTTCGGTAAGTTTAAACGGATTATGATTCCAGCGACTATCATCAAACGGGACAGTATCGGTGTGGCCCGCGAGCATTAATCCACCATCTCCTTTGCCACGTTTAGCTAATAAGTTATAGCGACCTTTACCTCCTTCTAATTCAATGATTTCACATGTAAAGCCAAGTGTTTCGCACCACCTCGCAAGTAGTTCAATTACGCTTTTATTACTCATACACTGACTATCTTCAATTGCACTGATAGACGGAGCTGCAATCAATTGTTGATACATAGAAATAAACGATGGCAAAGGCATAAAAAAATCCAAAATAAGTATTCAATTTAATTGCATAACAATATAAAAGTATTTATGATGAATATCAATTCACTTTTTAAGCATAAATATATTAAAGTAACGTTATGGAAACAATGCGACGATAATCAAAATTCATTAATAAAAGGCTAAATTAGCGCCAAGGCTAGTTTAAGCGAACAAGATAGACAAGTAACAACTAATTTTAAGATAACGAGTAACAAATGAATGTAGTGATTATTGGCGCAAGCGGTTACAGCGGCGCAGAGTTAGCAAGTTTAGTTGCTAAACACCCAAACTTAACTTTAGCGGGTTGTTATGTATCAGAAGGTAGCTTAGATAAAAATAAATTGCTAAGTGATTTATATCCTGAACATCTAGGCTTGCTCGACTTACCATTACTCCCTCTTGGTGAATCAGCTTTTGATGACATTCAAACTAGTGCTTACTATGTGTGCTTATGTACAGACCATAAAGTGAGTGTTGATTTAGCACCGCGTTTTTTAGCAATGGGTAAAAAGGTATTTGATTTATCTGGTGGCTATCGCCTTGCAAGCAATGATGATTACGTTACATATTATGGTTTTGAGCATCAATATCCAGAGCTTTTAAATGAAGCGGCTTACGGTCTAGCTGAGTGGAACCATGATGCTATCGCTAATGCAAAGCTAATTGCTGTTGCAGGTTGTTACCCAACAGCAGCGCTTAATGCGCTAAAACCGCTTAAGCAAGCAGGCTTATTGAGCAGCGAAAGTATTATTATTAATGCGGTTTCGGGCGTTACAGGCGCAGGGCGTAAAGCCAGTGTAGGAACGCATTTTTGTGAAGTGTCGCTTGCACCTTATGGTTTGTTTAACCATCGCCACGGCCCTGAAATTGAACAACACCTTGGCCACAAAGTGTTATTTACACCGCATCTAGGTAATTTTCCACGTGGTATTTTAGAAACTATTTATGTACAGCTTAAGCCAGGCGTTACCAAGGAAAACGTTGCATCGGCTTATCAAGTACTTGCGAGCGAGCCATTAATTCGTTTATTAGGCGATAAAATACCGTCAATTAAAGGTGTAGCTAAGCAGCCATTTGTTGATATTGGCTGGCAGCAACAAGGTACGCAGTTAATTGTGATGTCTGCTATTGATAACTTATTAAAAGGCGCTGCTGGACAAGCTTTGCAGTGTATTAATATTTCTATGAATTTAGATCATACCACTGGTTTAAAAGGAGCGTTTTAAATGAGTAAAAAAACGTGGGTAATTAAGCTCGGTGGTGCAGTACTTAATACAGAAAATGCAGCAAAAGCATTGTTTGATGTACTTAATGAGCAACAAAATGCTCAGTTTGTAATTGTACACGGTGGCGGTGCACTTGTTGATACTTGGCTAAAAGAAGCTGGTTTTGCCAGTGCTAAGCACCAAGGTTTGCGTATCAGCCCTGCAGAGCAAATGCCTTACATCGTAGGTGCACTAGCAGGTTGTGCCAATAAACAATTAATGACTCAGGCTATTAGTGCAGGGCATAAACCGGTTGGGTTAAGTTTGTATGAAGCGGGTGTTACTGCTACTCAAAAGTTAAAAGCACTTTGTTTAGTAGGTAAATGCACAAGTAACGATGATTCTATTATTAACGATTTACTTGAAATTGGCAGGCTACCGATCGTTAGCTCTATCGGTTTTGATGAGCAAGGCCTTTGGTATAACGTAAATGCTGATGAAGCTGCAGCGGCTATTGCTAGTAATTTAAACGCAGAACTTATTTTTATGACTGATGTAGAAGCGGTGCTTGACGCAAATAAGCAGCCCTTACATCAACTTGACACAAAACACATTGATACTTTAATAGATGAAGGAGTAATTGTGGGCGGGATGGAGGTCAAAGTTAAGACCAGCCTTCACGCTGCCCAACATTTACGACGCGGTGTGTATATTTCCAGCTGGCAAAAGCCAGAAAATTTAACTGACTTGCTTGAAGGCAAGCATGTCGGAACTAAAATTACACCATAGGTTTATTATGTTTAAGAATTTTTTAACCGGTTTAGAATTAGACCAAGAAGGCGCACTTAATTTATTAAAGTTAGCGCAAGACATTAAAGTAAAACCAGAGAAATACAGCCAAGTATTAGCTGGTAAATCGGTTGTAACGTTATTTGAAAAACAAAGTTTACGTACGCGTTTATCATTTGATATAGGTATTAATCGCCTGGGCGGTCACGCGGTTTATTTAGATCAGCAAAATGGCGCTATGGGTGCACGCGAATCAATTAAAGATTTCGCTCTTAATATTTCAACATGGGCTGACGGGATTGTAGCGCGTGTTAATCAACACAGTACGTTAACTACATTAGGTGAATATTCATCGGTACCGGTGGTTAATAGTTTGTGTGATTTGTACCATCCGTGCCAAGCACTCGCTGATTTTTTAACGCTTCAAGAAGTACATGGCGATGTAAGTGAGCTTAAAGTTGCTTACTTAGGTGAAGGTAATAACGTAACTCATTCATTGATGTTGTTAGCAGCTACACTAGGTACAGATTTTGTAGCTGTAACACCAAAAGGGTGCTCACCAGATTCACAAATACTTAAAAAAGCAGAGCAGATTGCAGCAATGAACGGTGCATCAGTTATGGTGAGTGATCGCGTTGAAGCTGCTGTTGGCGCAAATGTTGTTTACGCAGATACTTGGGTATCAATGGGTAATACAACACCAATTGAGCAAGTTAAAGCCAAGTATATGCCATATCAGCTAAATCAGGCATTGCTAGATCAAACCGGTGCTACGACGGTATTACACTGCCAACCGGCGCACCGTGAATTTGAAATTACCTCAGAGGTAATGGATGGTCCAGCATCTAAAATTATTCAACAAGCAGAGAATCGTATGCACGCGCAAAATGCTCTGCTAGTTACATTATTAAATCCAAATTTTGTTAAGGAACACCTATGAGTTCAATTAAAAAAGTCGTTTTAGCCTATTCAGGTGGTCTTGATACGTCGGCTATCGTGCCATGGTTAAAAGAAAACTACGGCTGTGAAGTAATCGCGTTTGTTGCAGATGTAGGTCAAGGCGCAGAAGAACTTGAAGGCGTAGAAGCTAAAGCAATTGCCTCTGGTGCATCTGAATGTTATGTAGTTGACTTAAAAGATGAAATGGTAAGTGATTACATTTACCCAACACTTAAAACGGGCTCAATTTATGAAGGCACTTATTTATTAGGTACCTCTATGGCGCGCCCAATTATAGCTAAAGCGCAAGTTGAAATAGCGCGTAAAGTAGGTGCCGATGCACTTTCTCATGGTTGTACTGGTAAAGGTAATGACCAAGTTCGTTTTGAATCATGCTTTGCAGCACTCGCACCTGATTTAAAAGTAATTGCGCCATGGCGTGAGTGGGACTTATCGAGCCGTGAGTCATTACTTGATTACTTGGCGGAGCGTGACATTCCGTGCTCAGCATCAGCGACAAAAATTTACAGCCGTGATGCTAACGCATGGCATATTTCACACGAAGGTGGCGAGCTTGAAGACCCATGGTGTCAACCAACTGAGCAAGTATGGACATGGACTAATTCTCCAGAGCAAGCACCAGATAAATCAGAACTCGTAACTTTAAAAGTTGTTGAAGGCGAAGTGGTTGCTGTAAATGGCGAAGAACTTAAACCATATGACTGTTTAGTTAAATTAAACGATATTGCATCACCTCATGGTGTTGGTCGTGTTGATATTGTAGAAAACCGTTTGGTAGGCATGAAGTCACGCGGTTGCTACGAAACGCCCGGCGGTACAGTTATCATGGCAGCACTTCAAGCAATTGACGAGCTAGTGCTTGATAAAGCAAGCCGTAAATGGAAAGAAGTGCTGGGTGGTGAATTTTCGCATTTAGTATATGACGGCCGCTGGTTTACACCACTTAAAGATTCTATTTTAGCCGGTGCAGAAGCGCTTTCTAAAGTGGCAACAGGTGAAGTCGTACTTAAATTATATAAAGGTCAAGTAACTGCGGTTCAAAAGCAGTCGCCAAATAGTTTATATAGCGAAGCATTTGCCACATTTGGTGAAGATGATGTGTATGACCAATCACACGCTGAAGGCTTTATTCGTTTATTCTCGCTTTCAAGCAGAATTTCAGCACTCGCTAAAAAGTAAATTATTACGCCCCTGTAAAAGGGGCAATACAGGGTTTGGAGATATTTCATGGCATTATGGGGCGGACGTTTTTCTACGGGTCCAGATGAGGCGTTTAAGCAATTTAACGACTCTCTTCCCTTCGATTATCAGTTAGCAGAGCAAGATATTATCGGCTCTGTGGCATGGGCTGGCGCACTTGAGCAAGTTAATGTGTTATCGAGTGATGAGCACAAAGAACTCGTTGCAGCATTGTATGAGTTACTTGAAGAAGTAAAAGCTGATCCACTCGCTGTAGCTACATCGGGCGCAGAGGATATTCACTCGCATGTTGAAGCTGCATTAATCGAAAAAGTAGGTGATTTAGCTAAAAAATTACATACAGGCCGAAGCCGTAATGATCAAGTCGCAACAGACTTTAGATTATGGTGCCGTGATACCGCTGAGCATATTTTAAAAGCAATTGAGCAACTTAAAGGCGAGTTTGTATCTTTAGCTGAGCGTGAACTTGGTACTATATTGCCCGGTTATACTCATTTACAGCGAGCACAGCCAGTATTATTTAGCCACTGGTGTATGGCTTACGTAGAAATGCTAGAGCGTGATGAAAGTCGCTTGCAAGACGCGAAAGCGCGCATGAATTTTTGCCCACTAGGAAGTGGTGCATTAGCCGGTACTGCTTACCCAATTGATCGTCAAGCACTTGCGCAAGGTTTGGGTTTTACTGGTGCGACTAAAAATAGTCTTGATGGCGTCTCTGATCGCGATTTTGTTGTAGAGTTATTAAGCTGTGCATCGATTTCGATGATTCACTTATCGCGTATGTCAGAAGATTTAATATTTTATAACTCGGGTGAAGCTGGTTTTATAGAGCTTGCAGATAACGTGACATCGGGCTCATCGCTTATGCCACAGAAAAAGAACCCTGATGCATTAGAACTTATCCGTGGTAAAACGGGTCGTGTATTTGGCGCGTTTAGTGCGATGATGATGACCTTAAAAGCACTCCCTCTTGCTTACAACAAAGACATGCAAGAAGATAAAGAAGGTATATTTGACGCTATGCCAACATGGCTTGCGTGTATTCATATGGCACAAGCTTGTATTAAGGGCGTTAAGGTAAGAGGAGATCGTACACTTGCTGCTGCTAAAGGCGGTCATGCTAATGCAACAGAGCTTGCTGATTATCTCGTCGCAAGAGGCGTACCTTTTAGAGAGGGGCACCACATTGTAGGCGTCCTTGTTCAGCTTGCTATTAGCGAAAATAAAACGCTAGAAGAGCTTTCGCTTGAGCAATACAAATCAGTTAATGATGTTTTTGAAGACGATGTATACCCGGTATTAGAAATTGATGCGTGTATAAAAGCGCGCCAAGCTCTTGGCGGCACATCGATTGAGCAAGTAACTGGTGCAATTAAAGAAGCCAAAAAAAAACAGCAAATAACGGTTCGTGATGCAAATCTAGATGACGTTGAATCTATAGCTAAGCTCATTCAGCATTGGGCTACAGTTGGCGAAAATCTACCTAGAGCTAAAAGTGACATGGTGCATTCTATAAATGAATTTGCGGTCACTGAAATTAACGGTAAGGTATCGGGCTGTGCCTCGCTGTATATATATGATACAGGTCTTGCTGAAATTCGCTCTTTAGGTATTGATCCTCAAAGCGTTGTTACTGGGCAGGGGCGGCAACTCGTTGAGCATTTGTTAATTAAAGCTAAAAAACTGGCGTTGAATAGAGTTATTGTACTAACGCGTGTGCCTGACTTTTTCGAAAAGCAGCGCTTTACCTTTTGCACTAAAGACAGTTTGCCAGAAAAAGTAATGAAAGATTGTGAGCTTTGTCTTCGTAAAGAAAATTGCGATGAAGTTGCTATGGAATTTATTTTAAAGCCAAGTAAAAGTGTGGAGATCCCGTGTAAATACGTGGCTTAAACTCCCTGGATACAAAAAACGTACGGTTATCCCTGTGCGTTTTTTTATATCTAAAACAAACTGGTTTGATCTGTTGCATTTTTAAAGTGTCAAATAAAGTTGGCATACAGGTTGCTTTATTATAGGTGGGTGGCAAAAATGGCTACCTAGATTAAAACAGGTAACATGTTTACCTATATAATAGCGTGATAAAAGTTGCGCAAACTATAATTTTATAAGGATTAATAACATGCAAATTTCAGCGAATAACCAAGTACAAATGCAAGCATATAATAAAACACAACAATTAAAGCCTGCAATGGAACAAACTGCTAGCCCTAAAACCCTGCAATCTGATACAGTAAGCATTTCTCAAGAGGCTATTGCTGCAGCAAGTGGTGATAGCTTACAACGTGGCGGGGGCAGTGTAATGCCTGTCAGACCAAAGTAATAATTTAAGGTTTTAAATGATTCTAACTGAGCTTTTTGGGTTGTTCTCACTGTCTGCTTTTACGATGTGGGGATTTCTGATGACTTTCTTTTTTAATGTGTTTGTATACTCATTAGATTTAAAAAGAGGTACAACTCTTCTGCTCAGTTCATTTATTATGATGATATCTTATACCTTATCTGACTACTTCTATACATGGCTTTCTATTAAAAACTCAATATACTTGGATTGGGCTTTGTATGATATTTCTACTATTTTAGCGTTAATATGCATATATAAAATAACCGAAAAAACAACACCTTCTTTTTTGTATTTAATTGTTGGATTGTCTATAAATTCGATTTTCTTTTTTTGTATGTATTTAGATATGTATATATTCGGAAATATGGAACGATGGTTTTTTTGGGATGTTTATACATACGCAGTTAATTTAATGGACTTAATTATGATAGTCGCATTAATTGTTGATAGAGACTTCCTAGGTCTTCATAAGTTAAAGAACAAAACCCTCAGTTACTTCAAATCAAACGATGCCCACAAATTAACCTAGTTTAATATGTACGTTACTGAAGCCTTAACGGATTATGTAGGAGCTTTCTCCCAAAGGGGTCTTTTTAATGGCTTTCTTATGCTGTTTAGCTATTAATATAAATAAGGAAAGTAAGTCTCCTGTTTATTTATCTGCGCTTATGCTCTGCTCATATATTTTTAGTGGCTACATAGATTTATTAGAAAATTTATATTTAAGCTGGGCACTCTACGATTTCATTACAATTTTAGCTTTGTTAACTTTACAGTGCTTCAAAGTACTCCAACGTTCTGTTGCTTTTCACTTAATCATAATTTCGTTAACAATAAATGCTGTACTCACCCTCATAATATATTATGACCTATACGTTTTATATAGCTATGAACCTTGGTGGTATTGGAGTGTTTATTCAATAGGGATCAATACGATAGATATTCTCATGGTGCTCTCACTGATACTCAATAAAAAAATTCTACGGATGCTACATTTTAAAGCATTCAAATTGAATTTAAAAAAGCCTTAGAATAATGGATGAATTTTTGATTAGTCCAATCGTCTCATTGTACATAGGTGCTTTTGTACAATGGTGTTTCTTAATGGCATTTTTATACTCGCTTGCTATAAGCATAAATAAATTAGATAAAACAGCGGTTTGGTTATCGTTGATTATGTTGCTTTCTTATTCACCTAGCCTTTTTATTGATATAGAGAAAATATCATATATTCAACTCTTTTTTTTAGATGTGATAACAATTCTTTTCATCATTGCTTTTAAATACTTTCTAACTATAAATTTTATATCTCTTTATTTATTATTAGGTCTAACGATAAATGCATTTTTATTTTTTTGTATGCATCTAGATGTATATATTTTTGATAATTACGAGCCTTGGTGGTTTTGGTCATTTTATTCAATTGTTGTTAATTTAGCCGACTTTATGATGGTAGCTATATTTTTTATAAACAAAGATTTTTTAGCTTTAGCTGCAATTAAAAAATGGTTCCACAATAGTATTATGAAAAGGAATAATAGTAGTGGCTGACATACTGTGGGATTTGGTAGCGATTAGAGATTATGTAGGTATCTTTATTACATGGTTCTTTGTAATTGCATTCTTTATAATTTATCAGCAAGCATAAACAGTCCCTATAAAAATACAATGTACCTTTCTGGAATTATGATGATTTCGTACACCTTAAGTACACTATTCGATATGGTTATAGTGTCTCACTTAAACTATTTTTACTTCGTGACGTGGTTTAATGGATTCGACTACCCCAGTTAAGAGATAATCAACTTAACTGGAGATCGATAATGACAAAACGTAAAAAGTATTCCAAAGAATTTAAACTTGATGCTATCGCATTAGTTGTTGAGCAAAACTACTCACAAGCAGAAGCCTCTAGAAATTTAGGGGTAAATCCCAACATGCTTGGTCGCTGGATAAAAGAAGCTGAAAATGATGATGGGCATGCTTTTAGAGGGAACGGTAATTTAACCCCTGAGCAAGAAGAGATCAGAGAGCTAAAAGCGCAAGTGAAACGCCTAGAAATGGAGCGTGAAATATTAAAAAAAGCGACGGTCTTCTTTGCCAAAGAAACGAAGTGAAATATTCGTTCATAACCCAATACAAGAAGACCTGGCCTGTGGCGACAATGTGCTGAATACTGGGTGTAAAAAGTAACAATTACTATAGTTATCAAAAGCGATTCTCAACTAAATCAGAGGATCCAACACATCAAGAAATGATTTATTGTGTCAAGGACATAGCGCACTTCAGTGATAATACTTACGGTGAAAGGCGTATTCAGAAAGTCTTAAATGCACTCGGTTTTCCGGTGAGTCGTCACAAAACAGCACAGCTAATGAAAGAGGCAAATGTCTGGGTGCGTTATAAAAAGAGATACAAAGTGACAACGAATAGTGAGCAGGGCGCGAGCATACTTTGTTAAAAATGTTAACCAAAAAGAAGTTCTTCTCTAAAAGCATCATCATAACAAGCTCTTACACACTTACTTCTTATTGACCCCTTGCTTTTCGTATGCTGCTTTATCATGTTCCTAACGACGCGTCTAAATAGTGCCATATGTTGCGCACTTAATGGCTCATTTATTTGACAGGCATCTTCTTTAAATACGACATCCAGTATCCAGTGTTGCTGATTTTCTATCAGCCAATGTTGTCTTATTGCTTTACTTATCAATATATTGTCTGTCAACGATGTTAGGTAGTAATGTGTGTCAATACTCGTTCTATTACCCTTCGTTCGCTCTCGCTGCACCGCAACGATTGTCCTAACTGATGGCCAGCTCTCTTTAATTTCACTCGGTAATAAACGCGCATCAAGACAATCTATCGTGCGTACTTCTTTTCGCCCATGCCCTGCATCTTGTGTTACATGACTAAGTATCTCTGAGTTTTCAGATTCATACTGGTGTGTAAATGCATCTTGAATCGCGCTATAAAGTTTCTTTTGATTACCCTTTGCTTGCACTAGATAATCTGCATGTCTGCTAATTAGCTGTTTTAGCGTTTCTTTTTGGCAGTGCAAAGCATCAAGTGTAATGACGGTGTTATTGATATCGAGTATTTTCAATAAATCCCGAACTGCCGGTATTTCATTCGTCTTACTGCCAACTGTTTGGTGGAATAATGTGAGACCTGCCTCACAATCAAATGCTGAGACGAGGTGTAATTTATCAGCAATGTGTTTACTTGCTCCGCGAATAGTTTTGCCATCGAAGGCAATGACAGGATGCGCTGATTTAACGCGGTTTTGATTGACCCAGCTATACATCGCGAGTAGTAATGAGTCAGTATCAACGGTTCTAAAAATCCGAGCAATACTATGTCGAGTGGGTATGCCATTTTTGAAAGAACGAAATCCTCTTAACCAATTAAGCTTACTTTCGCCATAGACTTCAATATCTTGCCAGTTTTCACACCCTGATGTAACGGCAGTAATAATAAGAAAAAGCACATCAACTAAGTTATGGTGTTGATTTATATGTGAACGATTATCTTTGACGAGTTCTAAATGTGAGAAGAGTGACATAATAAGTTTAAGGTGATTAAATTTATGGTATTAGATCATAAAATTTGTTTATTTACAAAGTGTGATCCCGCCCTGCAGATTTGATAATGCCATTAGCGCTTATCTTTAACAAAGATTTTTTAGGTTTAGTTAAGTTTACTAAATTTTTAGCTGAAAAATTTAACAGGTCACGCCATGCCTGACTTTCTATGGAGGCTGGCTGGTTTATACGACTATATAATTATTTTTATTACATGGTCTTTTGTTATTGCTTTTTTATATAATTTGTCTATGAGCATTAACAATTATGACAAAAGCTGCACACAGCTTGCATTCATTATGGTGGTATCTTACACCTCAAGTATTTTTATGGATCCCTTTAGCAACACGCCTCATTTGACCCTTTTCATATTTGATATCGTAACTATATTTTTTCTGATTATATGGCGGAGCTATTTTAGTAAAAGCCTCCCTATAGCCTTTTATTATCTTTTAGTTGGACTTAGCTTTAACGCATTTGTTTTTTTTGGAGTGCACTACGACAGTATTGTTTTAGGAAATTTAGACTACTGGTGGTTTTGGGCCTTGTATGTAATAGGGCAACTAATTTCTGATTTAACAATGCTTTTAGCTCTCCTAATTAATAAAGACTTTTTAGGTTTGGTTGCATTAAAACGTTATTTATTTGGCAGTACAAAAAGCATTCATAAAAAGGTTGAATAGAATGGAGGATCTATTTTGGCAATTAATGAATATTTTGGAATACTTATTACATGGCTTTTTGTTATTGCTTTTTTGTTCACTCTATCAATTGCTATTAATAAGCAAGATAAAAGCCGAGTTCACCTCTGCTTTATTATGATGGCTTCGTACACATCTAGTTTATTTGTGGACATAACTACTGCAGCTCCACATTTAAAGTTGTTTATATTTGATGTACTAACAATTGCCGCTATTCTTATGTGGCGTATTTTTTTAGGACGTAAAATACCGTACGGATTTTATTATCTTATTGTAGGGCTTTGTATCAATGCCTCACTGTTTATGGGCATGTATATTGATAATACTCTTTATGGCAATTGGGACTTTTGGTGGCTGTGGATACTGTATGGTTTCTTTATGCCTGTTATTGATATTACGATGGCACTAATATTAATTATCAATAAAGACTTACTGAAGCTGGTTTGGTTAATTAAAAAATTAAAGACATCATCTATATCAAAGCTAAATTAGCGCATACGAGTTATGCGCTAACGCAGTAAATTACTATTGGGCACCACAGCCCAATTTAGTTTTTAGCGCTTTGACAATTACAGGGTCCACAAACTCGCTTACATCACCATTGTGACGTGCTACTTCTTTAACGAGTGTTGATGAAATAAATGAATTTCGCTCTGCGGGCGTTAAAAATACACTTTCTAAATCGGGGTTTAGGCGACGGTTCATATTTGCGAGCTGAAATTCATAATCGAAATCAGATACAGCCCTAATACCACGAATAAGCACATTAGCATTATGATCGCGCGCAAGGTCAGCCAGCAAGCCTGAAAATCCGATAACTTTGACATTACCCAAATGACTCAAAATGGTATTAGCAAGTTCAACACGTTCTTCTAGGGTAAAGCAGGGTTTTTTACTTGGGTTGTGGGCAACAGCAACTAATACGGTATCAAACATTTTTGCAGCACGATGAATCAAGTCTGTGTGCCCATTGGTAAGCGGATCAAAAGTGCCTGGGTAAATTGCAGTAACGTTCATAATATTCACTATTTATTATTTTAGCGTTAGTTTAACAGTGTTTAGGGCACAAATCAGCTTTGCCCAAATAGATTATTTATTCAGTTCCTAATGATGGTTAAGGAGTAAGTGTGTTTTAATCGATAATATTTGTTTATACTGCGTGGTCTATTTTTAGTGTAATGTAGTGCATAAGATAATTAGAGTATTAGCGTATGAATACCAAGGATAAAATAATACACACCAGTATTTCGTTATTTAATGAGCAAGGTGAGCGTGCAATATCAACCAATCATATAGCGTCGCATTTAGGGATGAGCCCCGGTAATCTTTACTACCATTTTAAAAATAAAGAAGACATTATTCGTCATATATTTGCGTTATATCGCGATCATTTAAGTACGCAATTTAAACCTATCAACAAAAATGACGATGCATTTAACCACTTAACAGCTTATTTAGATTCGTTGTTTGAATTGATGTGGCGCTATCATTTTTTTTACGACAACCTCGGCGATATACTCGCCAGAGACGCTGATTTGAAGCAAGCTTACATTGATTTCCAACTCGAATTATTAGAACAAGTGCGAAAAATTATACTGGGGCTTCGCGACAGTGAAATGATTGCAATTGATGAGCAAGATGTCATTGATTTAGCCCATACGCTTAAGTTAACGGTTAGCTTTTGGACGCCTTATATTAAAGCGCGTAGGCCAAGCGGTACCCTTGCTGAGCAAGATATATATCACGGTATTTTAAAAGTACTCACATTGTTTAGAGCGTATAGTACTGATAAAAGTATCGATAAAATGAACCTGCTACGCAAAAAATACACTGAATTAGCACAACACGCGCAAACTGTTGCCTAATCGCTAGTCATTGGCTGTTTCCTAGACGCTGAATTTTTTGCTATAATCGCGCGCCAAATGCCTGGGAGCGCGAATTCCCGCAGTCTAAGAGTGAACTATGCTTAAATTTATCGTCAAACTACATCCTGAAATAGCCATTAAAAGCCGTTCAGTCCGTAAACGCTTTACTAAAGTGTTAGAAAATAACATTAAAATTGTATTGCGCCGTGTTGACGAAAAAGTACAAGTTAGAAATAACTGGGATAATATTTCAGTTGTTACAAAGCTTGAAGATGCGCAAGTTCGTTTAGATTTTATCGATAGCCTTAAACGCATACCTGGCATCGTTCAATTTATTGAAGTAACCGAAACACAATTCGAAACTCTTGACGATATTTACCAAAAAACAATAGCGTTAGTTGGGCATACAATTATAGGTAAAACCTTTTGTGTTCGTGCTAAGCGTATAGGTCAACATGACTTTACCTCAACTGATTTAGAGCGTTATGTTGGTGGTGGATTGAATCAACATATTGAAGGCGCAAGCGTTAAACTTAGCCGTCCAGAAGTAACAATACGTTTAGAAGTAAAAGACGACAAAGCTTACATTGTTTCGCAAACGCATTTTGGTATGGCTGGTTTTCCGCTGCCAACTCAAGAAGATGTGTTGTCGCTTATGTCAGGTGGTTTTGACTCTGGCGTAGCAAGTTATCAAATGATTCGTAAAGGTGCACGTACACACTTTTTATTCTTTAATCTAGGTGGCGCAGCGCACGAAATTGGTGTTAAGCAAGCAAGTTACTACTTATGGAAAAAATACAGCTCTACACATAAAGTTAAATTTGTAACGGTTGATTTTGAACCTGTTGTTGCTGAAATTTTAGAAAACGTTGAAAACAGCCAAATGGGTGTTGTACTTAAACGTATGATGATGCGCGCAGGGAGTGTAGTTGCCGACAAGTTAAACATTCAGGCACTTGTCACTGGTGAAAGTATTGGCCAAGTATCTAGTCAAACATTAGCGAATTTAAGCGTGATTGACCGTGTTACTGAAACGCTTATTTTACGTCCGCTCATTCAACACGATAAGCAAGAAATTATTAATATTGCTCGCCAAATTGGTACGGCTGAAATGGCAGAAACAATGCCTGAATACTGTGGTGTTATTTCTAAAAAGCCAACGGTTAAAGCCAAAATAGACGTTATTCTTGGTGAAGAAGAAAAGTTCGACTTTGATGTACTTGATACCGTTGTAAACAACGCACGTATAATGGATGTGCGTGATATTGACGTTGAAGCCAAACAAGAACTTAAAGAAGCTGAATCGGTTGCTGATTTACCTGTAGGCTCTGTGGTAGTTGATATTCGCTCACCAGAAGAAGAAGAAGCTGCACCGCTAGAAATCGACGGTGTTGAAGTGGTGCATTTACCGTTCTTTCGTCTGGCGACTAAGTTTGGTGATTTACCAAAAGACACCGACTACTATTTATATTGTGACAGAGGCGTAATGAGCCAACTACAGGCACTTATGCTGCACGAACAGGGCTTCGAAACTGTAAAAGTTTATCGCCCGTAAAGTTAAAAGTTTATGTAAGCGTGGTTTATACCACGCTTTTTTTTGCCTGAATTTTGACAAACAACTCATCGTTGTAAGGTGTTTTAATGTTGTGGAGTTTACCTTGCTGGCTAATATAGCCGCATATAGCTGAGATTTCAGTTTCTCTGTTATACGCTAGATCTTGCTGCATTGAGGAGTAATTATTTGCGGTTAACTCCATTATTTTATAAGCGGTATTGAGTGCTTTAATTAATGGAATATTAAGCCCTTGAGCCTTTGCAATATTACATGCTTCAGTGAGTGCATTAAAAATTATTGTGTTGTACTTAGGTGCACGTAATTCGCCATTTCTTACATTACCTAAAGCGCTTAATGGGTTAATGGCAATATTTACGAGTAGTTTTTCAAAACGAAGCTGCTGAATGTTATTAGTAAATTTTAGGTTGGGTATTACTTTAAAAATATCAGCTATTGGCGCACTATTTTGAGGTGCTAGCTCATTACAGCCACCAATAACGCTTTGTCCTTCACCAGTGTGTTGCACAATATATTGGTTTGATTTAAAGCCCGCTATGCTTGTCGTTAAAAAGTAGAGTGCTTGATGGGGGTTTAGTTGGCTATTTACCTCATCAACATTACCCATTCCGTTATGCGAAAGTACAACAGAGCAATGAATTGGTAAAAATGGCTTTATTTGTGAAAACGCATCAAGTACTTGAAAAGCTTTAACAGTAAATAAAACAACATCAAATTCAGCAGCTTTATTTAGCTGATTTAATGAAATAAATTGTGCGTCAATTTTTTTAGAGGTGCCCTTACCTCGACTATAAAAGCGGGTATTTGTTGAGCTTTTACGAGTTAAAACACTGACATTATGCGATGCGCTTAAAAAGTGGCTAAGTAATAAGCCAATAGCACCATCGCCAACGATTAAAATATTAGCCATATGGGTTCTTTTTTCGAGATGTAAAAATTACTCTAAGTAAAAAGTAGCTTGCAGCACCTGCAAAATCAGCAAAAAAATCACCGAGTGATGCCTGCCTATACGGGAGTGCGTCTTGCATTATTTCTATAGATGCGCCATAGCCTGCCAATAAAAGTATTTGCGTATATAAAGGAAGTTTAAACGCTTTATCCATTATTATAGCTAGTATAAAAAAAATCCCAAAATGGGCGACTTTATCAACATGAGGGAATAAATTTACAACGCCACCTTTTATTTCTTTAGCAAATAAAAGGGTAAAAGCCACAATGCTAATTAAAAAAATTGCTTGGTAAACACGCCTTGTCACGACAAATCCTAAAATCGCTTAAAAAAGAGACCGCAGTATATCAAACTAATTTAGTATCGCACCTGAACAAGATGCAGAAAAATGTAAAGAATTATAATTTTAGCGTTATAATTGCCACATAAAATTAAGATTAAATAGTTAGGAGAAACCAATGCCTTCATTTGATATTGTATCTGAAGTAGAAATGAACGAAGCTAAAAATGCGGTTGATAACGCCAACCGTGAGCTAGAGACCCGTTTTGATTTTAGAGGTGTTGATGCATCTATTGAATTAAATGACAAAACAATTAAATTAAAAGCTGAAGCTGATTCTCAAGTTATGCAATTGTTTGATATTTTGGCAAACAAAATCTCTAAGCGTGGTATGGATGTATCAAGCTTAGAGCTTCAAGATATTACTCGTGCAGGTAAAAATGTATTTCGTAACGTTGGCTTAAAGCAAGGTATCGAAAAAGACATGGCTAAAAAAGTAGTTAAGGCCATTAAAGACTCTAAAGTTAAAGTTCAAGCCGCTATTCAAGGCGAAGAAGTACGCGTTACTGGTAAAAAGCGTGACGATCTTCAAGAGGCTATGCAAGTAGTGCGTAGCGCTGAGCTAGGTCAGCCTTTTCAGTTTAAAAACTTTCGCGACTAAATTACACCAGCTAGAACCTAGCTAACGAGCGTGTAAAATGTATTAATAAAAGCTAAGCAGCAATGTTTGGCTTTTTTTGTGAGGTTATTTTTCGTATTTATCATAGATGAACATATCTTTAGCTGTATAGACGTCCATTGACATTTATAAACAAAATACCCACAATAGCGGCATATTTTCAAGGTGCTTGCTAGCCACTTCATGTAATGATTTTTTTAGCAGGATAATCGGGAAGTTGGTGCGTTTTCATGATGACTACAAGCCCAACACTGCCCCCGCAACGGTAAAGTATTGCAGTTTTTATATGCTTACTGAGTCCGGAGACCGGCCTTGATGCAATCTTACTTACTTAAATCTTTGCGGTGGGCAAAGGTAGGGGACCTCATGTTAAACAAAACAACTCTAGGCGTTGCAATTTCTGCTGCGCTTTCATTTTCTGTGTCTGGTGCAGAGCAATCAATTGAAAAAATAACCGTTACAGCTAATAAGTTTGAGCAATCAATTAACGACGTTTTAGCGAGTGTAAATGTTATTGAACGTGCTGAAATAGAAGCTAGTAACGTACGCGATTTACCTACACTTTTAAGCACGCGAGTGGGTTTTCAGGTTAATCCAAACGGTGGTTTTGGTCAAAATACAGGTGTGTCACTTCGTGGTACGGGCTCTGGCGATACGTTGATTTTAATTGACGGTGTACGTACAGGCTCAGCAACACTTGGTCAAAAAGCACTAAATAATGTTCCTCTAAATAGTATTGAACGCATAGAAATTATTAAAGGCTCTCGCGCGGCTGTTTATGGCTCTGATGCACTCGCTGGTGTTATTAATATTATTACGCGTGAGTCAGATAACTTATCCCTAAGCGCTACATTTGGTTCTGACTCTTATCAAAATTATCAAGTGGCAGGCTCTGTAAAATCAGATGATATAACAACAGCATTTAACGCAGGCTTTGAAAAAACAGATAACTTTGATGCACTGCAAGGCGTAGCACCAGATGAAGATGGCTATGAAAATAAAAACCTTGGTTTTAAAGTAAATTACACCGATGCACATTTCGGCGACTTTAAGTTATTAGGCCAATACAGTGAAGGCTATGCAGATTACGACAGTCGCTTTAGCCCAGCCACAAGTACTATAGAAACAGGTGATTTTAAAAACTATCAGCTTTCTGCAGGTTGGAGTAAAAACTACACTAACCAAACGCATAGTATTGATTTAGCGCTTTCAACAGATGATTCTCACGATACCTCAGCATTTGGTGTAAATGATTTTATAACGAAACGTGTGCAATTTGATTATAACGGTCAATATATATTATCTGAAAAGCTTAATATTAGCGGTGGTGTTAACTGGTACAACGATGATGTATCGCACAGTTCAACGCAGTATGATATGCAAGAGCGTGATGTATTAGCAGTATTTGTTGGGGCTTATTACAATGCTGAAAAAGTGTTAGCTAATTTAACAATTCGCCAAGACGATGATGAACAATTTGGCGACGAAACAACATATACAGCTGCTGCGGGTTATCATTTATCTGAAGACGCCACGTTCCGCATAAGCCAAAGCACTGGTTTTAAAGCACCTACATTTAACGATTTATACTTTCCGGCTTTCCCTGGTTTTCCACCTTCATCTAATCCTGATTTAGAGCCTGAGAAATCATTAAATCAAGAGATTGGGTTAAATGTAGATTTTGATATAGCAAGTATTGACGTTGCTATTTTTAGAAATGATATTGAAGATAAGATATCTTTAGATTCTAACTTTTTTCCTATCAACTTAAATGAAGCACGCTACGAAGGGGTTGAATTTAGCTTATCTCAGCAGTTTTTTGGTTTTGATAGCAACCTTAACTTTGCTTACTTAAGCGCTGAAGACGAAGAAACGGGCGCAGAGTTGCGTAATGTTGCTAAACGTACTTTTAACTGGGAACTTGCAAAACAGTTTGGTGCGTTTGACGCAAGCTTAGACATGCAATACCGTAGCGACCGACAAGGTGCTGTGACTCGCTTAGGCTCTTATACACTTTGGAACTTGGCGGGTAATTATCAAGTAAATGAACATATTGAAGTTTCGCTTCGTGTAGAAAACTTATTTGATAAAGAGTATAACGCTGTTGATTCAAGCGCTGATTTTACAACGGGTGAAGTGTATTACTACAACACGCCAGAGCGTCGCTTTTTTGCAGGCGCAAGCTACCAGTTTTAACGGTATTTATTAATATTAAAAAGCCCGACATATGTCGGGCTTTTTAATGTTTAGCTAAGTTTAACTACTAAAATTAGCTAGTCAGCTAAGAACTCTTTAAATACGGTTTCAAACTTATGTAATTTAGGTGCTATTAAAATACTACAGTAACCCTGCTGTGGATTTTCGTTATAGTAATCTTGGTGATAATGCTCTGCTGGGTAATACGTAGTGGCAGGGCTGACTTCTGTCACAATTGGCTCAGCGACATGGCATTGCAGTTGAGCTATCACTTCGTTGGTTTGCTTAAGTTGAGCTTCATCGTGATAGTAAACCACACTTCTATATTGTGTGCCTATATCGTTACCTTGGCGATTCAATTGTGTTGCATCATGCAGTGTGAAAAACATTACTAAGAGTGTTTCAAAGCTAACTACAGTCGCGTCAAATTCAATTTTAACAACCTCAGCGTGACCGGTTGTGCCTGAGCATACAGAATCATATGTTGGGTTATTTGTTTCACCGCCGGTGTAGCCAGAGCTTACGGTTAGTACGCCATTTACACGTCTAAATGCAGCATCTATACACCAAAAACAGCCGCCACCAAATGTTGCTACTTGCGTTGTTGAGCTCATAAGTATTCCTAAAATGTATATGGGGTTTAAAGGCGAGCATAAATTGTATGCGCCGCAACAACAAGGTTACGGCGCAATTAAGAGGCTAGATCTCTTCGAAAGGTTTTTCAGCGGCTTGTTTGTCTAATTTTTGCTGTAAAAACTCAGGTGATTGAGTGTTACGTGCAAGTGCATAATATGCAGCAGGTACAACAAAAAGAGTTAGTAGGGTCGATACAATAACCCCAGTAAACACGACTACACCTATCACCATACGGCTTTCAGCGCCCGGACCTGAAGCAAGTACTAAAGGTACCGAACTCATAACCGTAGTCAGCGAGGTCATAATAATAGGGCGCAAACGCTGAGTTGCTGCTTGCAAAATAGCTTCACTAAATTCAACGCCTTTATCGCGCAGTTGGTTAGTAAATTCTACAATCAAAATACCGTTTTTAGCACTTAGCCCTATGAGCATGACAATACCTATTTGACTGTAAATATTTAAAGTAAGTCCTGTAGCCCAAAGTCCGAACATAGCGCCCATTAAACCAAGTGGTACGGTAAGCATAATGACGAACGGATGCATAAAGCTTTCAAACTGCGCTGCCAGTACTAAAAAGGTAACGGTGAGTGCAAGTATAAATACGTAGGTCATCGCTGATGCGCCTTCGTAATAAAGCTGCGACTCGCCTTTGTAATCTACGGCGCCATCTATATCGTTTTCTTGCGCGGCTACTTCGTTTAAAAAGTTAAGCGCTTGCTCAAGCGTATAACCGTCGGCTAAGTTGGCGCTTAATGTAATTGCGCGCATACGGTTATATCGGTTTAAGCGCGATGCGGTTGCTTCTTCTTTTAAGCTGATAAGGCTATCAAGTGGGACTAGTTCACCGCTTCGTGATTTAAGGTATATATTTGAAATGTCAGTAGGGTTAGTAAAGTCTTCTTTAGTCCCTTTTAAAATTACATCGTATTCTTCACCGCGGTCAATAAAGGTTGTAACACGGCGCTGGCCAAGCATTGTTTCTAGTGTACGGCCTACATCAGATACCGAAACGCCTAAATCAGCAGCCTTGTTTTTATCTATGCTGACTAAAAACTGCGGGAAGGTTTCTTTATAATCATGATCGATTCTTACTAAACCTGGGTTTTGTTCGGCACGCTTAATTATACGGTCACGCCAGTCGGCAAGTTGAGCGTAATCATTACCTTGCAATACAAACTCAATTGGACGAGATGAGCCACCACCGCCAATACCACGGCGCATAATGGCAAACGCACGTACATCGGTAACTTCTTGCATTTTACCGCTTATTTCGTCCATTACTTCCCATGTTGAGCGTTTGCGCTTATCCCAATCGGCCATACCAACAATCGCAACACCGCCGCTGCCACTCCAG
This sequence comes from Pseudoalteromonas sp. 1_2015MBL_MicDiv, assembly GCF_002407505.1. Lineage (NCBI taxonomy): Bacteria > Pseudomonadati > Pseudomonadota > Gammaproteobacteria > Alteromonadales > Pseudoalteromonadaceae > Pseudoalteromonas > Pseudoalteromonas sp. 1_2015MBL_MicDiv. The sequence goes on from NZ_CP012737.1 coordinate 911,620, forward strand.
CCAGGCACTCGAACAAGTACACGACTTAGCTCACCCGCTTGCGAGTAAGGCATTAAGCGTTCTTCAATTTTAGCCATATTAGCAGCATTATTTTCGTAACTTGCGCCCTCAGGGCCGCTCATCATAATAAAGAACGTGCCACGGTCTTCTTTTGGCGTTAGTTCAGAAGGAACTTGTAAAAACAACGAGTAACTAACAAAGCCAGCTAATAATAAGCTCACCATTAAGCCCCATTTACGGGTTATGTTAGTGGAGAGTGAATTACGGTAACTTACTTCAATTTTAGTAAACTGGCGGTCCATCCATTGGCTAAATTTATTTGGTTTGTCTGATACTTTAAGTACTTTAGAACACAAGGCTGGTGCAAGTGTAAGCGCTGTAACACTTGAGAAAAATACGGCAGCACTTACCGCCATTGCAAACTCAGTAAATAACGCCCCTATACGGCCATCCATAAACACCAATGGCACAAAAACAGATATTAGTACAAGCGTGGTTGCTACTATGGCAAAACCAACTTCACGCGCGCCTCTAAATGCAGCTAGCAACGGCGGCTCACCCAGCTCAATACGACGGTGAATGTTTTCAAGCATTACAATGGCATCATCTACTACCAAACCAATAGCCAGTACTAAGGCAAGTAAAGTGAGTAAGTTGATTGAGTAGCCCATTGCTAATAAAAACATAAAGCTACCAACAAGTGCAACCGGTACGGTAACAGCTGGAATAAGCGTTGCTCGTATATTGCCTAAAAACAAAAATATAACGAGTACGACTAAACCCATAGAGATGGCAAGTGTGCTGTAAACTTCACTAATTGATTCTTTAATAAATACAGACGAATCGTAGCTGTCTTGAATTGTTGTACCTTCAGGTAGGTTACGTTTTATTTTTTCAAGTTCACTGCGTGCGTTATCTACTACGGTAAGCGTGTTTGCTTTAGCTTGTTTTACAATGCCTAGGCCAATCATGTTGCGCCCGTTACCACGAAATAAGCTTTCGTCATCGGCAGCTTCTAATTTTACATCGGCAACTTCACCTAAACGCACTAAATAACCTTCTTCACCTCGTTTAATAACAAGGTTTTTAAAATCGCGCTGATCTTTATAACTACGTGCGGTGCGCACGGTAAAGTCGCGATCTATTGATTCTATTTCGCCGGCGGGTAATTCAACGTTTTCTGTACGCAGTGTATTTTCAATATCGCTTGAGGTAATACCGCGTGCAGCCATTGCTTGGCGGTTTAACCAAATTTTCATGGCGTATTGGCGCTCACCACCAATACGTACATTAGATACACCGTCTACAACGGCTAAGCGATCAACAATAAATCGCTGTGCGTAATCAGAGAGCTGTAACGAGTCCATTGTTTCGCTGTTTAATACAAACCAGGCGATTGGGCTTTCATCACTATTTGATTTAGACACTTCTGGTGGGCGTACCTGATCGGGCAAGCTATCAAGTGCACGTGCTACACGTTCACGTACATCGTTAGATGCAGCATCTATATCGCGGTTAATATCAAACTCAATGGTAATGTTTGAACGCCCATTACGACTTGATGAGTTAATACTTTTAATACCTTCAATACCCGAAATACGGTTTTCTATTATTTGCGTTATTTTGGTTTCTATAATTTCGGCAGAAGCACCTGTGTATTCAGTGCTGATATTTACTATTGGCGTTTCAATATCAGGGTACTCACGAAGCGGTAACATCGTAAACGCAACTATCCCAAAAGTAAGAAGCAGTAAATTAATTACTATGGCAAAAACGGGGCGTTTAACGCTAGTATCAGTAATTTTCACGTATTACCCCTTTACGCTTACTTTACTTCCAGAGCGAATTTTTATTAGCCCTTCAGTAACAATTTGCTCGCCATCATTTAAACCTTCATCGATAGCAACCCAGCCATTATTTCTGCTTGCAACATGTACTTCAACTTTATTGGCTACTCCGTCTTGAATTTGAAAAACAAAGTGTTTGTCTTGTAAAGGGATAACCGCTTTTTCTGGCACCATTAAAGCTTGGTTGCTGCTTAGCTCAAGTGCTGTATTTAATAACATGCCAGGGCGAAGTAACCCTGATTTATTCGCAAAGCTTGCTGTTACTTCAACACTGCGTGTCACCGAATCAATACGCGAGCTAATATGCGTTACCTTGCCATTAAATGTCTGCCCTGGGTACGCGTCGTTTTGAGTTAATACTTTCATGCCCATATTTAATTGTGCTAAATATTTTTCAGGCACTTTAAAATCAACTTTAATAATACTAATATCATCAAGTGTGGTGATTATTGTAGCGTTGTTTACGTAGGCGCCAACTGATATTTCACGTTTACCTAACAGGCCTGAAAATGGCGCGGTAATAGTCATTTCATTTAACTTTGTTTTAGCGCTTTCTAGTTGCGCCTCTGTTGCATCAACGCGAGATAGCTGCTCTTCTAATAATGACTTTGCAGTTGATTGAGATCGTGAAAGTTCGGTTAAGCGGTTGAGTTGACGTTTCTCTTCTTGTAAGTTAATGCCAAGCTCTTTAACTGCAAGTTGTTCTTGCTTACTTTGTAGTTGCACTAATTTTTGGCCTTTACTAACTAAGTCACCGTCTTTAAAGTAAATATCTGTGACATAATCGTTTTGGGCACTTTTAATATAAACAGCTTGGTTAGCACGTGCACTACCAATAGCTTCTATCATTACCGCGTTTTCTTGTGATGTCACAGTATGCGCAGATACCTGAGTAGACATTTTAGATAAGTCGGCTTGTTCACCATGGCTTGACGGTAAATATAAGTAAACGCTAAATATCAAAAGTAGCGTAATAATAAATGGAAAAAGAGCTTTGCCTGATTGTCTTGAGTACATCGTTTTCATACCTGAAAATTAATTGTAAGTATTGTACGAAATAAGACCGGAGAAAGGCGGTTATGTGTCTCATAAATTTGTGCGTTAAGCGTAAAAGTTAATGATCCTGATGCAGTGTCCCCCTTTTGTTACATATAAAGTGGTAAATATATGAATTTTAAAACATCCTGTAAGGCTTGTATAACTGCCCGCAAAGTTATTTTATGGGCTATTATTATGTTGATATTTTATATGGTGTTCTATCAGCATGGATAAAAACGATAGAAACCATGTAAAATACAGGGCACAAGGCGCACGTAATGGCATCGAAATATTAATAGTGGGTGCCATTGGGTTGGTGCTTATTATGGGTTTTAATTTATTACGTCCAGATAAAATAAGTATTGTTGAAGTTTTTTTAGTGAGTGCTTGTATCGGTGCTATTTTTATTGGGTTTTTAAAAACTCAAGAACCCTTCTATAGTTTAATATTAAGTGAATCTAAACTTATATATCAGCATAAGTATGGAGCATGGCACCTTTTTCAAAGTAATTTTAGGTATAGCGGTATACCTAAGGTTGAGGACGGGGTTGAATACATTGAGTTAAATACTGTGGGTATCAAAGTAAATGATATTGATGAATTTTTAGCAAGTTTATCACCTAGAATTGCAGGGAAACTGCTAATAGAACAACGACATTTATTTATGCAAGCTGTTCAAAAACATTGCAAAAATGGTCATTGCCCATCAGAATGGTTAATAGAAGATACACAGTATATCTCTCAAAGGGGAATAAGCTATAATGGGCTTATAGCTATGTTTGCAAATAGAACAAAGCACCTTCAGCTGTTAACAGGTTATGATTTATTGTTACCTGCCAGTGTATTAGATAGAGATATTTGGGCGTTTAGTGCTAACTTAAATAAGTGGAAGCAAAACCCCAGTCAGTTTATAGCGACGCAGAGTAAATAACGTAAATACTCAAGTGCGGTAGTAGGAATAGTAATGAGTCAAGACAGATCCTTTTTAAAAAGTGGGCGAAATACCATAATACATAAAGATAAAAAACACGATTTAGTGATTGTTAACTCTGAAATTCATCCGCGAATTAAAGTAACACAAAATGGCCTAGAGCCTTTTAAAGAAGAGTTGCCAAAAAATCGACGTGATGCAAAAGATCGTTATTTAGAAATAGTGTATGTTGGAAGCCCAGACGTGTTTGGTGAAGAAAAACAGCTATTGTTCATTCAAGCCTTAGATGGGCGTGAATACAAAGTAGATTACAGTAAAATCGGTACTAAGTTGTTTGTACGTATTCATCAAGATACTTATATGTAGCACTTTAATGGCATCTTTATTGCTTATGATTACACTATAGTAACTATTTGACATAAAAGGTGCTTTGTATGAAAGCGTTTGCTTTAATTCCTCTTATTGCTTTGCTTTGCGCATGTGGAGGCGGTGGTGGCAGCGATGATGCCGATGTAGAATCATCTGTTAATGCTGGAAACGACTTACAAATTATTGAAAAAACCGATTTTTCCATTACAGCACAGGGTTCTCCTGCTGATGGAACTTTTACTTGGCAACAAGTAAGCGGTCCAAGCTTAGAAGGCTTTCCGTTAGAGGGAGCAGAACAAACGCTCACCGCACCAGATGTAAAAACTGACAGTGAAATAGTTTTAAGAGTGAGCTATCAAAGCTCCGGCACTAGCGCCGTTAGTGACGACATTTCCATCTCAGTTAGTTCTAATAACCAGCTTCCCCTTGTTACTGTTACACAAACATCGCCTGAAACACTTCCTTCTGTATACAAAGACACGGTCACTTTAAGCGGTCTTGAGTCAAGCGATCCGGATGAAAATGGCCAAATTGATAGCTATTTTTGGCAATTGCTATCGGGGCCTGAGTTAAATATTGCGAGCTTTAATGAGTCAACACTCAGCTTTTCTCATCCATTGCTTGAAAGTAACGTAAATTTATCTTGGCAGTTAACTGTTATAGATGATGAAGGCGGTGAGGCAAGCACTCAATATTCAATGACCCTCAACAAAACAAATGAATTAGTGGATGCAAATGCGGGTGCTGATCAAAATATTGAAGAGTTTGAGCAGGTAACACTTGATGCAACTAGCAGTGAAACCGTAACAGATACATACCAATGTAAATGGCAACAACTTACCGGTAATACCGAAACATTAAGTAATAGTAATCAGTGTACAACGACATTTTTTGCCTCAGATGTAGACACCGAGACCACATTGAGCTTTGAAGTAACGGTAACTGACTCAAAAGGACGTACAGACACAGATTCTTTATTTGTAGATGTATCGCCAAAAGCTCTCGGGCTTATAAATGATAGTGGTGTGGGTGAGTGTTATAACAATACCCAGCGTATTAATTGTGAAAGCGATGACTTTCCCGCGCAAGATGCAGAACTTGGCCGCGACAGCTTTGCAAATCGTTTGGATAAAGTAGGTAAAGGTAATTTAGCGTTTGATTATACGAAGTTAAATGAATTTGCCGATGAAGTGTCTGATACCAGCAATAGTTTTAATTGTATTCGCGATAACGTAACAGGGTTGGTTTGGGAGGTGAAAAGTGTGGCATCTGGCACGGTACCAAATACTTCGTTACGTGATGGTCAAAATCATTATTTTTGGGATGTAGGCAACACGACCTTTACAGATACAAGTTCAGCTAATAGTACGTGCCCTGATAATACAAGTTGTGGTGTACAAAGCTATATAAACGAAGTAAATGACTTAGATTTTTGTGGCGGTACGAACTGGCGATTACCTAGTTACAAAGAGCTTTTAGGCTTAATTGATTACGGAAAACAAGGTCAAAGTGTATTAATTGACGAGGCATTTTTCCCTAATATGCCAAGTGAAAGTGCATTAAGCCATTTACGTTACTGGACCTCACAAACAGCAGCTGATGGTACAAGTTTATCGCAAGCGTATATTATTGATATGAGTGATGGTAACGATCTTGCTTATCCAAAAGAAAATACTGCTTATGTACGTTTAGTTAGAAGTCGTTAGGAGAAAATAATGAAATTAAAATTACTCTATGCAATAACAACTATAAGTTTGAGCTTTAATATTGCAGCGGCGCAAACGTGCTACGACGGTGCAGATACCACAACACCGACAGATAGATTTACTATAAATGCAGATGGCACAGTGTCTGATAGCGAAACTGGCCTTATGTGGCAACGCTGTAGTTATGGGCAGACTTACAATACAGAGACACAACTTTGTGAAGGCTCAACACCTTCTCTCACTTGGCAAGAGGCACTACGCGGAGCTAAAAATGATACAACCGCAGATTACGATGATTGGCAAATGCCTAACATTAAAGAATTGGCGAGTATTTTAGAGCACAGTTGCACAGAGCCGAGTATTAATGAAACTGTATTTTTTGGCACTAAGCTTCAAAATTATTGGTCAAATACATCGGGTGTGAGCACAATGAGCTCTGCATGGGTCTATCAGTTTGATAGTGGCCTAAATAGTTTGCATGCTAAAACAAGTAATGTGTATTTACGATTAGTGCGCTATGAAAAATAAAAAAGTGTAAATTTAAAGGTATAAAGCGCAACTTTAAAACAGCTGCGCTTTTTTGTTTTTCATAAATTTACGTTATTTCAATAATAAAGCACTCACAGTGTTGTCACTTAGGGGCTTTTTTTGCCATTATAGGCCGTGATTTAATTATGAAGGAACATCACGGTGTATTTAAGCTATTTTGGCCTGAACGAAAAACCTTTTTCTATCTCGCCTAACCCCCATTACTTGTTTTTAAGTGAACGGCACAAAGAAGCCTTAGCGCACCTTACCTATGGATTGGGTGAAGATGGCGGCTTTGTATTATTAACGGGCGAAGTGGGCACCGGAAAAACCACGATCACTCGCAGTATGCTTGAGCAATTGCCTGAAAATACCCAAGTCGCAATGATCCATAATCCAGCACTTTCGGAGCTAGAGTTATTAGCCAGTATTTGTGATGAGCTTAATATTAGTTACGATACTAATAATTCGACGCTTAAAAGCCTTACCGATATTATAAAAAAGCATTTAGAGACTAATAATAAATCGGGTGGTCACACCATACTTATCATTGATGAGGCACAGTTACTTGCTCCTAATGTGCTTGAGCAATTGCGCTTGCTGACAAATATAGAAACCGATCATAAAAAGCTATTACAAATAGTGCTTGTGGGCCAACCTGAACTCCAAGAGCTTTTAAAGCGCAATGAATTAAGACAACTTGCTCAGCGAATAACAGCTCGTTACCATTTATTGCCGCTTACGCAAGGCCAAACCGTGGCTTATATAAAGCATCGTTTGCACGTTGCAGGGTGCGATAAAGGGATTTTTTCGATGGATGCTATGCAAGCAGTTCATCAATTAACGGGTGGTGTGCCGCGCCTAATGAACTTGGTGTGTGAACGTGCTTTAGTGGGCACATTTGCAAAGCAGCAGTTGATAGTTGATGGCGATATAATAAAAAAATCAGCACATGAGTCATTACCAATGGATTTTGTAGCGCCAGTTAATGAAGCGAACAAGGGAACATCATTTGTATCATACAGCTTTGCTTTCGCTACTTTATTTGCCGTAGGTATTGGGCTTTCATTTATTTTATAGTTAGGTAAGTTATGTCTTATTTATTAGATGCGCTAAAGCAGTCGCAGCAATCAGATATGAGTGCTGAGCAGTACGACTTGCAATCAGAACAGTTAAAACAGCAGCAAGCACTCAAGCGTTATAGGCGATTAGCATTAGTTTTTGGTACAAGCTTAGGTGCTTTTATTGCTGTCGCTGGTGGCTTTACTGTCGGTAAGTGGTTTCAAAGTTCTACCTTATTAAACGCAGCGGGACCCGCTGTACTTAATGTGGTTGAAAGCGAAAAATCAGCACCTAAAGAAGATGCTAAAAAAATAGATACTGAAGTTGAAAAGCAGCAAATAGCTAAGTTAGAGCCTGTAAAAGTAGCTTCAACAAATACTGCAACGATTGAAGGGCAACTTGTGCATGTGCAAACACCTAATGGTGTACAGCAAATGTTATTAACCCCTAGTGGGCAATATATCCCTATGCCATCGAGTCAGGTCACGAGCGCAGCAGGTTATAATCAGCAAAATATGCAACAAGTAATGCCGGTTCAAAATTATAATCAGCCAGCGTTTAACCCACAAAGTAATTACAATCCAAATAATGCACAAAACACTTCGGTATTCGGGAAAAATCAAAATACCGCATCGGCTCAACTAGATATGAGTAAATATAAAGTACTAGGTAAGCCAATTAATGGTAGCAATCAATCTCAACAAGTGAGCGATCCTGAACTTGATGCCGTGCCAACAACGCTTAAAAATGCATTTGCGCAAGCGATACAAGATGTCGAAAAAAATCAAGATTATGAAGTTACTCAAGCATCAAAAACGTCATCACGTGTTGAGCCTGTGGAGCTACTGCCTGATGGTTTGCAATCAATGTTGCCTAGTATTAAATACCAAGCGCATATTTATTCATCCAGTGCTGATAAACGTTGGATAAAGTTAAATGGACGAGAGCTACATGAAGGAGAGAGTATTGGTGCGCTAACGGTTAGAGAAATAACACCAGAGCAGAGCGTCCTTGATTTTGATGGTTACGAGTTTAGTTTAAAAGCATTGCAAGATTGGCCGCAATAAGCGACCACTCTATGGCAGTATTGAATTTTTATAAAAACGTTCTAAATCAATATTATATTCTTTTGGTTTAACAGTTGATTCAAGGGTATCTAAAGTCTTTTTATTGGCTAAATCTATATCTTGTACTTCCGTATAACGGCTGTGTTTAGCACTGTAAAATGTTTTTACTATCGGTTTTAGTGGCGATGCAGGGTTGCTTTCAGTCACTAGTCCGACTTTTTGGCTTGATAACCTTACTAAAGTCCCAACCGGGTGAATACCAATGCATTGAATGAATTTAGTAAGCAGCACAGGGGCAAAACTATCGGGGCAGCCTTCTTTTAATATTTTAAATGCTTTAATAGGTTCCATGCCAGCTTTATAAACGCGTTCAGCGGTTAATGCATCATAAACATCAACAATTGAGGCCATGCGCACATATTGGCTTATTTCATTGCCTTTTTTACCAAACGGATAACCTTTGCCATCCAAACGCTCATGATGCATACCAGCAATATCAACAGCGATTCCTTTTAAGCCAGACCCTTCTAAAATTTCTTTACTAAAAAGGGAATGTTTTTTCATTATTTCGAATTCAGCGTCGCTAAAACGACCCGGTTTATTGAGAATTTCGTCAGGTATTTTTATTTTACCAATATCATGTAACAAAGCACCTGTTGTTAATTGTTCGATAATTTCTTTATCTATTTCTAAGTGCTTAGCAAAAATACTCATTAAAATAGAAACATTAATAGAGTGCTCAAGTAAATAAGCATCTTTTTGACGCATTTGTGTAAGGCACGCTAACGCATCTTGATTTCTAAACACTGAATCCATAAAGCCACTTGCAAGCTCTCTAAAAGGGGCTATATCTATTTTTCGGCCAGCTTTTATTTCTTTAAATGCTTTGAGTTGAAGTGTTTTAGCTTCGTCATAAAGCTTTTTAGCTTTGCCCATTTCTTGTTCTGCACTGTGTGCTTTTTGCCAAGGGTCTCGTTTGATTTTTACTGCAGAAGTGCTTTCTAGCTCTTTTTCAGGAACTGTATTGACAAGGGTTTTATCAGGATCTATTTCTACTTCTAAGATCCCTGCTTTTTTTAGCTTATCAATATCCGCTTGAGTTTTAACCCAGCCTTGGCTTTTAACTTTAATGCGACCTGTTTGCTTAGTAACATGTTGTACAAACATACCTGGAAGTAATTGTGAAATAAGAATGGTTTTCAATTTATTTACTTATATAGTTTGATTAACTATAAAGTAACAAACTTTACGCTATTTACATAGTAAAAAGGCACCATTAGGTGCCTCTCGTGTCTATTAAGAAATTAGTTTTCTAATTACTCATCATCTTCAACAAGCGTCATTAGTGATGTGTTACCACCTGATGCTGTTGTATCAATACTGATTGTTTTTTCAGTAATAAGACGTTTGATTAACGTATCGTAATACTCAGAGCTAATTACTGGTAAAATAGCACCTTTACGCTGTGCTAGCTGCTGGCTAAAGTAGCCTAAGCGAGACGAGCGAGCAGCAACTACTGCACCTGCTAAATGAGGGTGAGCCAAGATAGCTTGTAACTGATTAGGTTTAGCAACTTGGAAAACACCTTCAGCAACACCTGTAGAGATAAATTTATCTTTAAAGGCAACAGCTTCATCATAAAACAGCTCAGACGCTACAGTAATTACCGTATTACCTGCGGCAATAGCGGTAATGATAGACAATGCCCAGAAGTTAAATGATGTGCTCTTATCTGCATAACACACGACACAACCACGCGCTTCTAGATGAAGTGTATTAGACTCACCCGTTGGCCCAGGCAGGGTAGTAAATTTACGCATGTGCTTTTCTAGGCGGTTAAGCTGTGCACGAGCTTCTGATAGTGTTAATGCCAAATCGTCTGCTAAATCGTCGATAATTTCTACCGTCGCGATTTTAGCAAGCAACTGACGTACAGCCGAAACACGGTCATTTAGCGGTGTTGCACGCCAAATCTTTTCATCGCGCATTGAGTTAGCCATTAGCTTTTTAACTTGTTCATTTGCACCACTGTAGTGGTGTAAATCAAGTTCGTCTGGCGTCAGGTTTGTCATTTGCACGTTATCTGGTGATGCCTTTTCTTTTACTAAACGTTGTAGGTAGTTAGGGCCACCGGCTTTAGGGCCAGTACCTGATAAACCACGGCCACCAAATGGTTGCACACCAACAATAGCACCAATCATGTTGCGGTTAATGTAAACATTACCCGCACGTGACATTTTAGCAAGGTATTCACAGCGCTCTTCAATACGTGAATGTACACCCATTGTTAAGCCATAACCTGTGTTGTTAATTTGATCCATCACATCATCAAGTTCGCTCGATTTAAAACGCACAATATGAACACATGGGCCAAATACTTCACGTTTAAGTACTGATAAGTCCTTAATTTCATATAAACGAGGCGCAAAAAAGAATGCACCATTTAATGTATTATCAGGAATTTTGCACTCGTAATGCAGTGTTGCATTACCTTTTAAGTACTCAACATGGTCGTTTAAGTTTTTAAGTGCTTTTTCATCAATTACAGGGCCTACATCAGTTGATAGTAACGATGGGTCGCCAATGTGTAACTCAGCTAGAGCCCCTTTAAGCATATCGATGATGCCATCAGCTACGTCTTCTTGAATAAATAGAACACGAAGAGCCGAACAACGTTGCCCAGCACTTTGAAAACCAGAACTGATCACATCGTCAACTACTTGCTCAGGAAGCGCCGTTGAGTCAACAATCATACAGTTTTGGCCGCCAGTTTCTGCAATTAACGGTACTTGAATATCGTTACGTGCTGCAAGTGTTTGAGAAATTAATGTGCCTGTTTCTGTAGAGCCGGTAAACATAATTGCTTGAATGCGTTCATCAGGAACAATTGTTTTGCCTACTTCAGAACCACGAGCAATAACCGGTTGAACAACATGTTCAGGTAAGCCAACAGACAGCATTAGTTCAATTGCACGAAGGGCAATTAAGCTTGTTTGCTCAGCAGGTTTTGCTATTACTGTGTTACCTGTAACAATGGCAGCAGCAACTTGGCCTAAGAATATTGCAAGCGGGAAGTTCCACGGGCTGATACATAAAATAACGCCACGGGCTTCAAAGCGTTCATCTTGCGATAGCTCCTCAGCGCGCGCCGCGTAGTAACGGCAAAAATCAACCGCTTCACGCACTTCATCAATACCGTCTTGTGCTACTTTACCCGCTTCTTTAATACAGATAGCAACAAGTTCGTCGTGATGACGCTCTAAAATATCAGCAACGCGACGCAGTAAATTTGCACGTTCTTTTACTGATGTTTGCGACCATGATTCAAAAGCTGCTTCAGCGTTAGCCAGTAATACTTTCATCTCTTCGCCAGTTTGTAATTTAACGTGGCCGATGATTTCTTTATGATTCGCTGGGTTTTTAACGGCCAATGAGCCTTCAGGTACTTGGCTTTGCTCAATTAAATGCTCATTAAACCAGCTTTCAAGATTCTCTTTGAAAGGGGTAATAACGTTAATGTCGGTTAAATCCATGCCTTTAGAGTTAGCACGTTCTTCACCGTATAAATTAATTGGCATTTTAATTTGCGTATTGTACTTGTTACGTAAGCCTTGTAGTGTTTCTACAGGATCTGGTAATAGCGATTCAACAGGTTTAGATGTATCTACAATGGCATTTACAAATGATGAGTTAGCGCCATTTTCTAATAAACGACGAACAAGGTAAGCAAGTAAATCTTCGTGTTGACCAACAGGGGCATATACGCGGCACTGAATTTTTTCTTCGTTAACGATTTGGTCGAATAGTGACTCACCCATACCGTGCAAACGTTGAAATTCAAAACCTGTATTGTCGCCTTTGGCTACTTCTAAAATAGTCGCGGCAGTGTAAGCGTTATGTGTAGCAAATTGCGGATAAAGCACATCGCGCGCTTCAAGCATTTTAATTGCACATGCTTTGTAAGAAACATCGGTTGTGGCTTTACGTGTAAATACGGGGTAGTGATCCAAACCATCTTGTTGTGTGGTTTTAATCTCTGTATCCCAATAAGCACCCTTAACTAAACGGACCATCATTTTACGACCAACGCGGGTCGCAAGCTCGGTTAGCCATTCAATTACAAAAATAGCACGTTTCTGGTACGCTTGAACCGCTAAACCAAACCCTTGCCAATCACCAAGATCTTCATCGCTAAATACCGCTTCAATTACATCTAATGAAATATCTAAACGGTCAGCTTCTTCGGCATCAACGGTAAAGCCGATATCGTATTTTTTAGCGGCAAGAGCAAGTTCTTTTAACTTAGGGACTATTTCTTCCATCACACGGTCTTTATGAGTGAACTCATAGCGTGGATGAATAGCAGAAAGCTTAACTGAAATGCCAGGGCTCTTAATTGGACCACGACCATTAGCCGCTTTACCAATTGAGTGTATAGCATTCATGTAGCTGTCAAAGTAACGCTTCGCATCTTTCATTGTGCGCGCGCCTTCGCCTAGCATATCGTAAGAATACACATAACCTTTTTGCTCTGTATCGGCAGCACGTTCAATTGCCTCGTCAATGGTACGGCCCATAACGAATTGCTTGCCCATAATTTTCATAGCAAAGTTTACAGATTTACGAATAACTGGCTCACCTAAACGACCAATGGTCTTTTTAAGCATACCAAACTGCTGTTCTTTCGTTTTGTCTGTGTAGTTAACCATTTTACCGGTAACTAACAATCCCCAAGAGGACGCGTTTACAAATAAAGAATCGCTGCTTCCTAAATGAGAGCTCCAATCACCTTTGGCCAATTTGTCGCGAATAAGTACATCTTGAGTTGCTTTGTCTGGTACGCGAAGCAGCGCTTCGGCCAAACACATTAATACAACACCTTCTTCACTAGAGAGTGAGAATTCATTTAAAAGTGCGTCAACACCGCCTTGTCCATCTTGCTCTTTACGAATGTTTAAAACAATCTGGCGGGCTCTTTCCCATGCACGGCTTCGTGCTTTTACACCCACTTCTGCAAGCGGTAAAATATGATCGATAACCGCATTTTCGTCTATGCGGTAAAAGTCACGAATTTTCTGTCTAATAGGACAGTTAGTAGTTAAATCGCCGTTGAATAACATAAGCAACCCTCAGGAGTGTTTAGGATTTAAAGTAAAATTAATTACCAATAAATTATCAGTGATATTGTGAGTGCATTCTAATTAAAATTCCGCAGAATATGCTGGTTAAATTTCGCGATTTACGATAATTTACAGGGCATAAATTTAACTTATCCGCATAAAATTCTGTTATGACAATTCCAAATAGATTACGCATGCTAGATCGTATCGATTTAGCCATACTAGACGTTCTACAAAAGAACGGCAGAATTTCTAATGTTAACCTGGCAAAACAGGTTAACTTGAGCCCTAGCCCATGCCTTGATCGTGTTAAACGTTTAGAGCAAGAGGGCTACATAGAAGGCTATTATGCAAAACTTAGTGAAGCTAAGCTAAATCAAAGCTTAGTTGCTCATGTGCAAGTTTCGCTTGTTACCTCAAATACAGCCGTATTTAAAGTGTTTAGAGAGCATATTTTAAAAATTAAACAAGTGGTTGAATGCGACATGGTTGCTGGTGGCTATGATTATTTATTAAAAATACGCGTGTCTAACATGGAAGAGTATAGACAAGTATTGGGGGATTTAGTTGATATACCGGGAGTCGGTACGCACCACACTTATATGGTGATTGAAAAAATTAAACAAGACGATGGTTTACTAATTGATATTTAGTTTGTTCTAAAATGTGTGAGCTTGCGGCTAAGCAGGCTCACACTTAAAACTAAATTAACTCTCTAAACCGTTTTTATTAATTGTAATAACGCGTTGAGGAAATGGAATTTCAATCTTAGCGTTGTTAATTGCTTTATAAACACCGCCGTTAATAGCCAGTTTGGTTTCGATAATTTTAGTAGTAGGCACCCAATATCTGTAGCTGATTGTAACACCGCTATCGGCAAAACGTTCAATACCGACCTGCGATAATGGGTTTTGTGCGACCAGTTTGTGCGCTTTAAGTACCTCTTCAATTAGACTAATGGCGCTATCAGAACATGCACTATAAGCTATGTCTATCTCACCTTTGACCAATGAGTAACTAAACGAGTTGTGAAGTATTTCGCCCACAATATGTTTATTTGGAATAGTAATTTCTACTTTTTCTTCATTGATTAAAATGGTGTAACCCAGTTCAATGGTTTTAACTTGGCCACTTACATTTTTAACTTCAATTGTGTCGCCTACTACAAAGGGGCGTGTGGCAATAATTGCAAGCCCAGCACCATAGTTAGATAACATCCCTTGCAGCGCCAAACCAGCCCCTAAAGATGCAGCACCAATAGCTGCTACAAAGGGAGTAACACTTATACCTATTTTGCCAAGTGCAATAATTATAACCATTACAATTAGCAGTACTTTTACCACGCTACTGACAAAGTTAGTGAGCGTAATGTCAACATTATGGCGGGTCATTAACGCAGCTACAAATTTGGCAAGCTTTTGCGCTATCCACAAACCAATGAGGACGATAAAAATAGCACCGACAATTTGCATACTGTAGGTAACCATATACTCAGTAAGCATGGTGTAATATTTTTCAAACTGTTCGATTTCAGAACTGATCATAAAGCGCTCTATGTTAGGGCTATGTTGTATTTTTCCAACTATAGCAAAATGTTGACTAAAAATGGATATAACAGCGGTACTATAATCGCTGTTAGTAAAGCGCTTAGCGCCATTGCAACCGATGAGTAAGCGCCAACTTTTGGATGCTCGGCAATAGCAGCGGCAGTCCCAATTGCATGACAAGCTGTGCCCATGGCAACGCCTTGAGATTCGTGATTAAAAATATTAACGAGTTTAAAAAGCATAAAACCAAATAAAGCCCCTAGTAAACCAATAAAAATAACTAAAGCTGCAGCAAGTGAACTGATTCCACCCAATGAATCAGTGACGATTAAAGATATAGGTGTAGTGACACTGAGTGCGGCAACAGATGCACTTAGCTGCGCTGGCGCATTAAATAATATGCTTAGCAAAAATGCCACAACGGTTGCGTTAACAATACCTAAGCTACATGTTGCGACTATAAGTAATAGATTTTTTCGTACGTGTGTAAACTGCTGATATAAAGGAAGCGCTAAAGCGACAATTGCGGGCTCTAATAACCAGCTTAGCAATTTGCTGTGCGTGGCAAATTGCGTATAAGGCAAATTTAGATTAACGAGGAATAAAGCGATAATACTAATACTTAAAAATACGGGGTTGGTGAGCGATTTTAATACGCTGTTTTTTATACTTTGGTTTACGGCCCTTAGTGCTAAAAACAATGCAATTATAAAAGGAATACTTAGCCACCATAAAGTAGGCTGTAGCTCTGAAATAGCGGAAAAAGTAAAATCAGTCATTATTTTCTCTTCCCTTAAAGTACGCAATTACACTGCTAACAAGCAATAAGGTAGTTATAGGAACTAGCAACACAACTGATGCTAAAAATGCCCAGTGCGATTTTATAAGGCCGAGATGTTCAATAAATCCCACACCCGCAGGAATGAAAAATATAGGCATAATATTTAAAATAGGGGAGGCGCATGGTTTTACATGTTGCTCTTTTACAATACCCGATAAGAGTAAAACTAATAAAATAACCATAGCGAGTAACGGTGCAGGAAAGCTTCCACCAATAAAGTGCATAATGAGTTTAGCGCAGGCTAAACATAGTAAAATAATAGCGCTACTGAGCAGATATTTCATCAAAGTGGCTCACAGAAAAGATAAGAGCTTAACTTTAACAAATCAAACTCTTTTATGCATTGTCTACCAGTGCTTTGTATCTGCGTAGGTTATGTCCGCTTTTCCTTTTGCTTTAGCAATTGCTATTTTAGTGTTTGGGTTTAGCAATAAGCGAATTTGGCTGAAGGTTTCTTTAGCGAGTATTTTTCGTTGGTTTGGTTTATAGCTAAGTTGTGTAACACGTTTAATAGCAGCAAGCGTATCGGGTGAGCGCTCGAGTAATGTATTGAGCATGTTTTGCGTGGCTTGTTGAGTATCATCGGTAAGCTGAGTAACCAAACCTAGCTCATTTGCTTGTTGTGCTGTGATTGGGTTTGCGTGGCTTGCAAGCCAAAGTGCTTGGTCACGCTTAACTAAACCGCTCATCATTACATTTGCGCCCATATCGGGGCACAGCCCCCAGCGTGCTTCCATAATGGCAAGCTTGGCGTCAACATGAACAATTCTGTAATCGGCACCTAGTGCTATTTGTAAGCCCCCTCCTAAACAGTTGCCATCAATTTGTGCAATAACAGGAACGCTTAGTGACTGCCAGCCTAATACTACTTTTTGCGCTAAGTTTTGATTGCCAGGTAACCATTTGAGCAATAATTTTATAATATTCAATGGTGCCGCCATGACAGCTGATATATCAAGGCCTGCACAAAAATGCTCGCCATCGCCTTTTATTACTACAGCACGAATACTGCGATCTCTTTTTATGCTTTTAATGGCTTTGTTTAACTCTACAAACATTTGAAAGCTTAATGCATTTTGTTTTTTTGCTCTACTAAGCGTGACGGTAGCAATGCCATGTTGTTTTTCTAGTTTTATCATTACACACTCCTCTGACCTGTTACTTGAGCTTATGTTGTTAAGTTAACTAAGTAAAGAGAGAAAGTTTTTACACAAAAAATGAATTAATTGAGTAATTCAAAGTCTTATATTGTTGATCTTGCTAATAACAATATAAATATTTCGAAATGAGTGCAGCGATGATAAAAAAGTAAGGTATTTAAGCGTTTTTTTATCTATATAGATGCTAGTTTTGTTATTATGATGTCACTTAAAAGCTTAGAGGTTAATCACTCATGTCTGGCCCACGTTTACACACGATAGAAGAAGCAACTCATCAAGCCTATGATATTTTTTTAGAGCTAGCGCCAAATAACTTGAGCGATAAAGATGTTGAAGACTTTAATCAATACCGAGAAGATCTTGGCTTTATTGAAGAAGATGAGCCAGATGACCAATGGCAAGATTTTGTGGCACTTGAAATTGAGCCAGAGCACTTTATTCAAGTGTTAGTCGGTTTAGAATTTGAAAATGAAGATGCCTTATTTGCAAAAATTTTAATTAGTCGTGATAAAGACGCGCCGTTTTGTCATATTTTATGGAAAGAAAGTGAATAAGCCCATATGGCTTGTTTGTTTATAATTGTGTGCAAGAGAGCGTATTTGTGCGTAAGTATTTATTTTTAATTCTCTTATTGATTAGTAGCCCAAGCTGGGCTGTTGATCCTTTTGAAGATTTTCATGAATATGGACAGCTTTCGGATGAAGAGATCCATGAGTTACACAAAGGTGAAATGCTTTATGGAGATACTGAGTTTGGCTTTATTCTTAGCAAAGGCAATGCTAATTCGACCAGTTTTAAGCTCAAAGGTAATTTATATCAAGACTTTGAGAAGTGGCGTAATCAATTCAAAATAGATTCCCTTTATAAGCGTGATGAGAACGATGAAACAGGCGACAGCGATGTAACAGCTAATCGTGTGTTTGTCTCTGCACAGGGTAATTATAAAGTGGGTGTGAAAAACTCATCCTTTTTTATTTACGGCGATTACGAAGAAGATGAATTTAGCGGCTTAGATTTTAAAAGCACAATCGCAACCGGTTACGGTACTCGTGTATATCAAGGTGTTAAAAACAAAGTTGATATTGATGTAGGACCTGGTTTATATCGCTCCGTTGCTGATGAAGAGTCAGATGTAAGTGAGGATGATATAAATAAAACGGGTTATTTAGTCAGAGTTGCAATGCAATGGGAGCGTTTGGTTTCTAAGCGAACTCGTTTTAATCAAGATGTCAGTGTAGAGCAATCGCTTTCGGGTCTTAATTCTCGCTTTAAATCAGAAACAGCATTAATAAGCCAAGTCGTTGGTGCTGTATCACTTAAGTTTGCGTATATGTACCGTTATAATTCAAAACCCGAGGATGATAAACTTAAGTTTGATTCAGAGCTTAGTGCAACCTTGGTTTATAACTTTTAAGTATTTATTTAATTTTAGAGAGTGTTATGTATCAGCATAAGCAGTATGCGGTGTTCATTTTTTTTGTATTAGCATGGATAGGCGGATTTGTTGCACTAGCGTGGAACTTATTAGGTGCAGATGGACCCTTAATGATATTTACTGGTATTTTAGTGCTGGTGGGCTTTTTGTTTCATGGCTTAACAGTAAAAGTTGATGATAATAAAATAAGTTGGGCGTTTGGGCCTGGTGTTGCTGGGCAAAGTATTTTGCTTAGCGAGATTACTGAAGTAAAAGCAGTACAAAATTCATATCGCCATGGTATAGGTATCCGTATTACTCACGATGGTTGGGTGTATACAGTATCTGGTTTTAGTGCAATACAGCTAACGCTTAAGGATGGCACTATGTATCGTGTAGGTACAAACGATCAAAAAGGTTTACTAGCCGCATTGAAAGAAAAGAAAGTATCAATAGCACTTCCTAGTAAGACAAAAAGCGAAACTGAAGTGGTTAAGCGCAACAATATGATATAAAAAAAGCGCCTTAGGCGCTTTTTTATCTGCTGTATACAATATTAGTGGTCGTGGCCACACCCACCTTCGCCATGTACGTGGCCGTGAGTTAATTCGTCTTGTGTTGCATCACGCACTTCTAGAATTTCTACATCAAAGTTAAGTGTTATACCTGAAAGCGGGTTATTACCATCTACAATCACTTTTTCATCTTGAATATCGATGATCATTACTGATTGGTCGCCATCATCTGTTGATGCACGAAATTGCATGCCAACTTCAATTTCCATACCTTCAAACATTGATTTAGGTACCGCTTGCATTAGGTTGTCGTGGCGCTCGCCGTAACCTTCTTCAGGTTCAACCTTTACGCTAAGCGTGTCGCCTGGTTGCTTGCCCAGCAAAGCATTTTCTAGGCCTGAAATTAAATAGCCTGTGCCAATGATAAAGTGTAGTGGCTCACCACCGAACGAGTTATCAATGCTATTGCCATCATTATCCATTACCGAATAATGCATTTTTACCACTTTGTTTGCCGCAACGATCATAGTCATTCCTATTTATTCATCTTCAAGAGAGTAGGGTAGAGGCAGAATGCTTAGCTCCACCTGAGGTGTGTGTTTTGCACGAAGTACCTGAGTTACATCAGTATCGTTTGGCAACACAACGAGGCCTGTTAGTTTACTTGTTTGCTCATCAAAACTTTGCGTTATAAGTTTACCCGCACGGCGCCAGTTTTCGCCTAACTGGGTTTCCAGATCAAGCTCTGAAAGTAGCCCTTCGCTTTGTCCTGAAACGATATACATTGCGCGTTTATTCTTACCAAGGTATTTCATACGGGCCACAGTTTCTTGACCTGTATAACATCCTTTTTTAAAGCTAATGCCACCAATAGCTTGTAGGTTAACCATCTGCGGAACATATTCCCCAATAGCTTCACTACTTAATTGTGGTTCGCCGGCTAAAATTGCTGCTTGTTTCCAGGGCGCATCGTTATCAAGAGTCGATATATTATCAGGAATACTAAATTGGCTATCAACCATCAATAACACGCGATTATCTGCTAACTTTAATGCTTTACCATAACTCAAGTCGCACGCAGTAGCATCGTCTTCAAATGTTATACTAAGCTGAGCAAGTACGTCTGTTAAGTCATCGCCGATTAAGCCAATTAAACGCTCAGAGGAGACATTTATATCGACCTTTGCAAATACAGCGTATTTTTTAAGTTCAACTAACGACTTTTCTACTTCGGCTGCGCTGCCTGTAAGGTAATAGTTATCTTGATGAGAAAATAATTTAAATACACCCCAAAGCTTTCCTTTGGCACTGCAATGGCCAGTCCATAAATAGTTACTGCTGGTTAATTTATTGAGATCTTGAGTAATTTGCCCGTGCAAATAAGATAATTTATCAGCACCGCTAAGGCTAATAAGTTGATGAGATAACGGACATGCATAAACGCTCGACATAAAAACCTTCTTTGCAATATAAATGAAGTGACATAATAACGCAGTTGTTACGTATGGTACAGACAAGCGCTAATTGGCGTGGATTATTATTTTAATCGGCGATTAATAGCTGATAAGTTGACACGCATTTGTTAAACTCGAGTCAATTAAGTATGAGGTTTAAAATGGTTGAAATTCATAGTAAAGCACGTATTCGTTGGGCTTGCCGTCGTGGCATGTTAGAGCTAGATGTTTTGTTTATGCCGTTTGTAGAAGAAGCATACGACTCTTTGAGCACAGAGCAGCAAGCTATCTTTCAGCGTTTGCTAACAGAAGAAGACCCTGATTTATTTGCATGGTTTATGGGGCATCAAGAGTGTAAAGATGAGCAGTTAAATACAATGGTTTCACTTATTTTAGATAGAGTTCGTGTATAGATTTACAGTTACAGATAATAAAGCAGACCATAAACCAGTTGTGGTCTTTTTTTGTATGCTGGCTTTGATATTATGCTTATTTTTAAGTTCTGTACTGGCAATGCTTTTTTGTGTTGTAGTAAATACAGTGGCTGGATTATTTGTTTGGCGAAAAGTTTTAGCTGCTCACCCGATACGGGGAGTTGTTATTTTAGAGCCAAACCTATTTAGATTTGAAAGTCAGTCGCTAAAAATTCAAGGTGAAATAAGTACTCAAAGTCGCATACTTGGTAGCAGTGTATGGCTTTATATTAAAGGCTTTAGTAAAAACCATTGGCTAATTATTTCAGCCAATGGAGTTAACGAACAAAGCTATGCTCGATTAAAACGTGCAACACTTAGCGCTATTAGTGGCGCTGCGGGGTCAAAATAGTTGGTGTTGGATTTTCGTTTTGCTCAGGGTAATCAATAGTGTAATGAAGGCCACGGCTTTCTTTGCGTTCCATTGCACTTCTAATGATTAATTCAGCTACTTGCACTAAATTACGTAGCTCCAACAAATTATTACTGACTCTAAAATTAGCATAGTAGTCATGTATTTCTTGCTGTAATAGTTCAACTCGGTGCAGTGCACGCTCTAAACGCTTAGTTGATCGAACAATACCAACGTAATCCCACATGAATAATCGTAGTTCATGCCAGTTATGGGTAATTACAATTTCTTCATCGGAGTTACTAACTCGGCTTTCATCCCAATATGGAAGTGCTATAGGCTCTGGCGCATGCTCTATTTTACTTAAAATATCTTTTGCAGCAGCATGGGCAAACACAATACATTCAAGTAATGAGTTACTTGCCATGCGATTTGCACCGTGAAGGCCTGTATAAGCTACTTCACCCACAGCGTATAAATTATCTAAATCGGTTTTTCCGTTAAAATCGGTCATTACACCGCCGCAAGTATAGTGGGCAGCGGGGACAACTGGGATTGCTTCTTTGGTTATATCAAGCCCTACACTTAAGCATTTCGCATAAATAGTAGGAAAGTGCTCAATAATAAAATCTTTATCTTTGTGGCTAATATCTAGGTAAACACAGTTTGCGCCGAGGCGTTTCATTTCAAAATCGATTGCGCGTGCAACAATGTCGCGTGGAGCAAGTTCTTCACGCTCATCAAAGTCTTTCATAAAGCGAGTGCCGTCAGGGCGTTTTAAATAAGCGCCTTCACCACGCATAGCTTCAGTAATTAAGAAGTTTTGTAATTCAGGGTGATATAAACTTGTTGGATGGAACTGATTAAATTCCATATTGGCCACTTTACAGCCCGCCCGCCACGCCATTGCAATACCATCGCCACTTGATACGTCAGGATTTGAGGTGTACAAATACACTTTACTTGCCCCGCCGGTCGCCAGAGCAACAAATTTTGCCGAAATGGTTTCTACCTTTTTAGCTTTTTTGTTCCACACATACATACCGTGAATATGCGAAGCTGTTTTTTCGGTGTTTTTATCAGTAATTAAATCAATTGCGTTGTATTGCTCTAAAAGTGTAATATTTTTATGCGCTTTTACTTGGCTTATTAATGTAGTTTGTACTGCTTTGCCAGTCGCATCAGCTGCATGCAAAATACGACGATGGCTATGACCGCCTTCGCGCGTTAAATGAAAGCGCTCTTTGCCTTTACTATCAAATTCCATATCAAAAGGCACGCCTTGATCAATTAACCATTGCAGGCAATCATGGGCGTTGCTTGCAGTGTAGTGGACGGCTTCTCTGTTGCACAAGCCGCCGCCAGCATCGAGTGTATCCTCTACATGGGATTCTATGCTGTCATTTTGTTTATCAAATACAGCAGCTATACCGCCTTGAGCATATAATGTAGAGCCTTCTGTCAGAGCCCCTTTACTAATTACGGTAACGTTACAAAAATTAGCTAAAGATAAAGCTAGTGATAAGCCTGCTGCGCCGCTACCGATAATAGCGACATCAGCAATGTGGTGTTTATTTTGGTTCATGTCAGAGGTACTTTGCGGTTACAATGCTCGTATAGAGCAATATTTGTTTTCAATATCTGTAGTTGTATCATATTTGTCATATTACTACGTAGTGATTTTAATAGCCTAACGCTGTTATTTATGAACTATTTTATAAAAAAATAATATTAAACAGAACTTTTTATTCATGTAGAGGTCAGAGTATTTGTGAACAATAGCGACACTATGAATAACAAGCAAAAATCAGACATAGGAGTACCGGCTCGAATGAGCGAGCAGGAATTAGATTTAGCGCTAGTAAAAAGGGTTCAGCAGGGTGATAAAAACGCCTTCAATCTATTAGTAAAGAAGTATCAAAATAAAATTGCAGGTTTGATATCACGTTATGTATCAAACCAAGGTGATATTGCAGATGTAGCACAAGAAGCATTTATAAAAGCTTATCGTGCACTTCCAAACTTTAGAGGTGATAGTGCCTTTTATACTTGGTTATACCGTATTGCCGTTAATTGTGCTAAAAATTACTTAGTAGCACAGGGCCGTAAACCGCCAGCAAATGATATCGACGCTGAAGAAGCTGAATTTTATGACTGTGCGGATTCGATGCGTTCAAATGCATCCCCTGAAAATCTACTTTTAAGCGAAGAAGTACGCGCTGTTATTTTTAATACGATTGATAGTTTGCCTGAAGATCTTAAAACTGCGATAACCCTAAGAGAAATCGAAGGGATGAGCTATGAAGAAATAGCAGTGGTCATGGATTGCCCTGTCGGGACGGTGCGTTCGCGTATCTTTCGTGCCCGAGAAGCAATTGATAACAAATTAAACCCATTAATAGGCGAGTCTTAGTATGACGAAAGCACACCTTAACAAGTTAGATAACGAAGTGTTATCGGCATTACTTGATGGCGAACAACATCTAACTGATGCAAAAATTGCAGAGCAAGATGTAACCACGTTTGGCCGTTATGCGTTAATTGGTGATGCAATGCGTGCTCAAAAAAATAATAATGACATACATATTGATATTAGCGATCGCGTTGCATTAGCATTAGAAAGCGAGCCTGTTTATGCTGACTTCAACCAGCCAAACACAGAGCCTCAAGCAGTCACTGAAACTGTAAAAAATAATGTAGTTGCTTTTAATTGGCGCAAACCTGTTGCCCAACTAGCGATTGCAGCAAGTGTGGCAATGTTTGCTATTGTGGGCGTTAATACACTTCCGCAAAGTAATAATCAGCAGCAAAGCGAAATCCCTTTACTGCAAACTACCCCTTTAACAGGTATGGCTTCGCCAGTAAGTTACTCATCTGAGCCAGCGCTTGAAAATGCTGAACAAGGCTTACGTGAATTGCAGCAACAACGTATTGGCGCATTAGTTTTAGAGCATCAACGACAAGCACGTGTTGCTAACTCGCTTCAAACAGCGCAAAATAGTATAAAAGCGCAAGAGGAAAAAAACTAATTAAATGAAAGTAATCACTTTTATTCTGTCGTTGGTAGTTAGCTTTACTGCATTTGCCAACGATATAAATCCTGCCAAAGATTTATTACTTAAAATGGCTAATGCCGTACATAACCGTAATTTTGATGCTTCATTTGTGGTTGTTAAGGGTAAAACAATGGAACCATATCGTTGGGTCCATGCCAAACAAGGCGACACAGAGCTTGAGCATTTAAGTTTACTCAATGGCGCAGGCCTTGAAATGGTTCGTGTTAATAATCAAGTCACTTATTTTGAACCGCAGTCAGAGCCATACTCTCTTAAAACTGATTCGATTGCTGGCCCCATTCCTGAAGTGTTATTTAAAGACATTGAGCGTTTGAGCGCACATTATGATTTTGTAATGGGTGGTAAAGGGCGCATTGCAGGGCGTGCGGCTCAATTAGTTCGAATTGAATCCAAAGATGAATTCAAATATAACTACTGGATTTGGCTTGATATGGAGTCGTCTTTACTTTTAAAAGCAGCGTACGTGAACCACGAAGGTGAGGCGCTTGAACAGCTACAGCTAACTCATGTTAGTGTTACTGAACAGCCTGCTAGTATGCTGTTGGAAGTACTCAATCGTAACTTTCCAACGCCTCTACCAGAAAGTGATTTAGGTGGTGCAGAGAATACAGCAAAGAATTGGAATATAAACTGGTTACCTAATGGCTTTGAATTATTAAAATCTGACAGGCATAAACTCGATTTAAATAATGAGTTAACAGACTATTATTTATTTTCTGATGGTTTTGTTGAGATCTCTATATTTATACAGCGACCTTTACCTGGTAAGCGTTTAAGCGGTGCATTAACATCTGGTGCAACGACGGTATATGTGCATAATGGCGGTAATTTTGATGTATCGGTTGTTGGTAATGTACCGAGTATGACCGCAAAAGCAATTGCAGAGTCAGTTACCCGCGCACTATAGACGATTCCGTAAGGATTGTTATGATTGAACAAACCCTCACAGTTGTGGCCCTTGATGGCCACATTGCTTATTTAGAAGCGCAACAAAAGCAAGCTTGCGAAGGCTGTAATGGTCGTTGTGGATCACAAGTGTTTGGCAAGTTATTCGGCACCGCAAAAAAAACCTTTCCATATAGATTCGATTTACCAGTCGAGGTCGGTCAAAAAGTTACTTTGTCACTTGATGATAGCCTCGTTGTTAAACATGCTTTTGCTGTATATATGTTACCTTTATTTTTAAGTCTAACGTTTGCATTTATTGCTTCTGAGTTACTTTTAATGGCCGAAGGCTGGCAAATCTTAGCGGCTGCTTTAGGTGGCATTACTGGATTTGTTATTGCTAAAACTCGCGTGAAATCGCTAAAGCACGATATAAAAGTAATAAAAATTCACCCAATTAGTATCCCTTTAACTCAAATAGATGGTGATTGACGCCAATTAAATGTAAAATTGCCGTTTTATACCAAAGTAACTTGGAAATACAGGGAATTGTGGTTTTTAAAATTATTTTATCTGACTGACTTATTTAAGTTTATTAATCATAACTTATTGTTATTCATTAAATAAAATGATTATAACCCATCTTAAAAAGCGTGAGCTAAGTCTGTAATTTACAAACTGAGCTTATGGCATCCTAAAGCAAGTATTTTCAAGTCACTTAGGTATTCATATTTAGTCCATTAAAATAGAAGTATAGAATCCAGTTTATGAAGCATATCCGTAATTTTTCGATCATCGCCCATATTGACCATGGTAAATCGACCCTTTCAGATCGTTTGATCCAAGTTTGTGGCGGTTTAACCGACCGTGAAATGCAAAAACAAGTTTTGGATTCAATGGATATTGAGCGCGAACGTGGTATTACCATTAAAGCGCAAAGTGTAACGTTGAATTACAAAGCGAACGACGGCGAAACCTACCAACTTAATTTCATTGATACTCCAGGACACGTTGATTTTACGTATGAAGTGTCGCGTTCTTTAGCTGCATGTGAAGGTGCACTACTCGTTGTTGATGCAGGCCAAGGCGTTGAAGCACAAACACTAGCTAACTGTTACACCGCTATTGAAATGGAATTAGAAGTAATTCCAGTACTTAATAAAATCGATTTACCGCAAGCAGACCCTTTACGTGTTGCAGAAGAAATTGAAGAGATTATTGGTATTGATGCCCTAGATGCTGTGCAGTGTAGTGCTAAAACAGGCGTAGGTATTGCTGAAGTACTTGAAATGATTGTTAAAGATGTTCCGCCACCAGTAGGCGACAAAGATGCACCTTTACAAGCACTTATTATCGATTCTTGGTTTGACCCATACCAAGGCGTTGTATCACTAGTGCGTATTAAGCACGGTGAATTACGCACTGGCGACAAAATAAAAATAATGTCGAACGAGCATATACATACTGCCGACCAAGTGGGTGTGTTTACACCTAAGCAAACCAACACCGGTATTTTAAGAACAGGTGAAGTAGGGTTTGTTATTGCTGGCATTAAAGAGATACATGGTGCGCCAGTAGGTGACACTATTACTCATCAAAAAAATGCAGCTCCACTTCGCTTACCTGGTTTTCAAAAAATTAAGCCTCAGGTTTATGCAGGTATGTTCCCAATTGCATCAGATGAGTATGAATCATTCCGTGATGCACTTAATAAATTAAGCTTAAACGATGCGTCGTTATTCTTTGAACCAGAGAATTCAACTGCACTAGGCTTTGGTTTCCGCTGTGGCTTTTTAGGCATGCTACACATGGAAATCATTCAAGAGCGTTTAGAGCGTGAATACGATATTGATTTAATTACTACGGCACCTACGGTAATCTACGAGATAGTTACCAAAGAAGGTACATTCCAGATTGATAACCCATCTGATTTACCTGCGGTAAACGATATTGTAGAGATTCGTGAGCCGATTGTTGAAGCAAATATTTTGGTACCACAAGAATACTTAGGTAATGTTATTACTTTGTGTATTGAAAAACGTGGTAGCCAAACAAAAATGACTTATCACGGAAAGCAAGTAGCTGTTACATACGAGCTGCCTATGGCTGAAGTGGTAATGGACTTTTTTGATAAATTAAAATCTACAAGTCGTGGTTTTGCATCACTGGATTATAATTTTAAACACTTCCAAACATCAGACATGGTGCGTGTTGATATTTTGATCAACAGTGAACGTGTTGATGCGCTTGCGATTATTGTTCACAGAGATGGTGCACAATCTCGTGGTCGTCAGTTAGCTGATGCATTGAAAGAACTTATTCCTCGTCAAATGTTTGATATTGCGATTCAAGCAGCGATTGGACAGCATGTTATTGCACGTACCACAGTCAAGCAATTACGTAAAAACGTAATCGCTAAGTGTTATGGCGGTGATGTGAGTCGTAAGAAAAAATTACTTAAAAAGCAAAAAGATGGTAAAAAACGAATGAAGCAAGTAGGTAATGTTGAAGTGCCTCAAGAAGCGTTTTTAGCTATTTTAAAAGTTGGTAAATAAAAACAAAGGATTATAAATGGCTGGTTATTTTTCAGTTTTATTGGTGCTATTAACTTTGGGCTCAGGCTTAATATGGTTAATAGATCACTTACTGTATGCACCTAAAAGACAGGCGTTTTTAGATATAGCGCAAAAGTCTGCAGGTGCGCCGTTAGATGACGAAACAGCTGCATTAATAGCACCAGAGCCAGTAATAACAGAAACGGCAAAGTCGATTTTTCCGATGATTGCTGCGATTACTATTTTTAGATCATTTATCTTTGAACCGTTTCAAATTCCATCGGGTTCAATGATGCCTACGCTGCTAGTTGGTGATTTTATTTTAGTGCAAAAGTACTCATATGGAATAAAAGACCCTGTTTGGCGTACCCAATTAGTTGATATGGGTGAACCTGAACGTGGTGATATTGTTGTTTTTAAATACCCGTTAGATGAAAAAGTTGACTATATTAAACGTACAATAGGTTTACCTGGCGATAAAGTTGTTTATCGTGATAAACGTTTATATATTCAGCCTAATTGTAAAGAAGGCGAAACCCAGCAGGGTGAGCTTTTATGTAATGAATTCAATAAAATTGATTTTAAATTAATTAATGATAACGAATTTAAACAAGGCCCAATGCCTCTAGCTCGCGTAAATGAAAATTTAACAACAGTTACGCATGATATTTTAATCAACCCACAAGCGCCTGAAAGAAAAGGGCGTTATTACCAGCAACCGGGCACGCCTTCTGATGAATGGACTGTTCCTGCTGATCATTATTTTATGATGGGTGATAACCGCGACAACAGCCAAGATGGTCGCTTTTGGGGCTTTGTACCAAAAGAAAACTTGGTGGGTAAAGCTGTCTTTATATGGATGAGTTTTGAATTTGAGAATGGCCCTGATGATATTTTACCAGGATGGGTTCCAACTGGTGTTCGCTTTGAGCGCCTAGGTAATATTCAGTAACAATGAAAAAAAATGTAACAGAATTATATGACAAAATTGGCTATGTATTTACTGATCAAGGTTTACTTGAGCAGGCAATGACGCACCGCAGCCACAAAGGTCAACATAATGAGCGACTAGAATTTTTAGGTGACTCTATTTTGAGCTTTGTGATTGCTAATGCACTTTATGCCAAATTCCCTAAAGCGCGTGAAGGTGATTTAAGCCGTATGCGCTCAACACTTGTACGAGGTCAAACTCTTGCCGAGTTTGGTCTTGAATTTGGCTTGGGCGATTATTTACGCTTAGGTCCGGGTGAGCTTAAAAGTGGCGGATTCCGTCGTGAGTCAACGCTTGCCGATGCAGTAGAAGCAATTATTGGTGCTGCATTTTTAGATTCAGGTATCGACCGCTGTGGCGAGCTTATATTAGCGTGGTATGAATCTCGCTTGGATGCTATTTCACCAGGGCTTAATCAAAAAGATCCGAAGACCCTGCTGCAAGAGCATCTACAAGGCCGTAAGTTGCCTCTTCCAGGTTACACTGTGGTTGATACTAAAGGCCAGGCACATAATCAAACATTCACGGTTGAATGTATTGTTGATGGAATGGATAGCATAATTTCTGTTGGTAGCTCACGCCGCAAGGCTGAACAAAAAGCTGCCGAAAAAGCATTGAAGATAATTAAAAATGAATCTTGATACCCTAATACAGCCTCGTGAAGGTGATGTAGATACGTTTTGTGGCATGGTCGCAATTGTAGGACGTCCAAATGTTGGTAAATCGACTTTACTCAATGAGATCATTGAGCAAAAAGTAAGTATTACCTCACGTAAACCACAAACAACGCGCCATCGTATTATGGGTATTCATACCGAAGGTAAACATCAAGCTGTTTACATCGATACGCCAGGGCTACACGTTGAAGAAAAGCGTGCTATTAACCGCTTAATGAACCGTGCAGCGTCTAGCTCAATCGGTGATGTAGAGCTTATTATATTTGTAGTTGAAGGCACTCACTGGAATGCTGATGACGACATGGTACTGAACAAAGTATCGCAAAGTGGTAAGCCGGTATTATTGGTTATTAATAAAATAGACCAAGTTAAAGACCGCGATCTTGTATTGCCTCATATGAAGTGGTTAGGCGATAAGTTTGATTTTGTTGGTATTATGCCAGTGTCTGCAAAACAGGGAAAAAATATAGACTTAATCAAAGCTGAAGTAACTAAGCGCTTACAACCGTGTGAGTTTTACTTCCCTGAAGATTACGTCACAGACCGCTCAATGCGTTTTATGGCGGCTGAAGTTATCCGTGAAAAATTAATGCGCTTCATGGGTGAAGAATTACCGTATTCTGTTACTGTTGAAATTGAACAGTTTAAATGGCAAGACAACGGTATTTGGCATATCAACGGATTAATTCTTGTTGAGCGCGAAACACAAAAACGCATGGTTATTGGTAATAAAGGCGAAAAGCTAAAAACCATTGGCCGTGAAGCCCGTAAAGACATAGAGGAAATGCTTGATAACAAAGTATTTTTAGAGCTTTGGGTGAAAGTTAAATCTGGTTGGGCTGATGATGAACGAGCACTACGAAGCTTAGGTTATGGTGAAGACTAAACCAATAATTAGTATTATCTATGGATAGCGACTTCTACACTGCTTATTTATTGCATCGACGTCCTTACAGTGACTCACAAGTAATGCTTGATATGCTTGTAGAAGGCGTTGGGCAACTTAGAATGATTGCACGCATTAGTGGCCGGCAGGCCACTAAACATAAAGCTCAGTTACAACCTTTTCAACCACTACTTGTCCATTACAGTGGTAAATACGATCTAAAATACATCAATAAGTTTGAGCTACATGGCACACCACTTTTTTTAAAAGGTGATGAGCTTTATTGTGGCTTTTATTTAAATGAATTAACTAACCGAATAGTGCCTATTAATGAACCTATAGAACAGGTTTTTCATCTTTATAAAACGCATTTAGAAAACCTAAACAGTGGGGCTAATTTACAAGCTGTACTTCGCTCATACGAGTTTCAATTATTAGAGCTACTTGGCTATGGCGTCGATTTTAGTTTTGATGCCAGTGGTGAACCAATAGACGAGACGCAAACGTATAGTTACTTTCCTGAGTTTGGTTTTTTAGTGCAAGAAGATACGCGTTCTGGCTTTAGCGGTTTACAACTAAATGCGATAGCAAATCATGACTTTAGCCAAACTGATGTGTTATATATGGCAAAACAATTAAGTCGATATTTATTAAAGCCTTTGTTAGGTAATAAGCCATTAAAGAGCCGTGAGCTTTTTAGTGCTTCTCAATAATCGTAATTTTACAGGTAAAATAATGAAAGATATTCTTTTGGGTGTAAACGTTGATCATATTGCAACGCTTCGCCAAGCGCGTGGAACTGCATATCCAGACCCTGCTCATGCAGCCAGTGTTGCTGAGCACGCAGGCGCCGACGGCATTACAATTCACTTACGTGAAGATCGTCGCCATATTCAAGACCGCGACGTTTACGTGATGGCTAAAACGATTCAAACACGCATGAATCTTGAAACAGCTGTTACCGATGAAATGATAAAAATAGCGCTTGAAGTAAAACCTGAGTACGTGTGTTTAGTACCTGAAAAGCGCGAAGAATTAACAACCGAAGGTGGCTTAGATGTAGCGGGTAATATAGATAAAATTAAAGCCGCAACAAAAACGCTTACTGACGCAGGCATTAAAGTATCGTTATTTATTGATGCAGATAAAGTGCAATTAGATGCAGCCAAAGAATGTGGTGCTCCTTATGTAGAGATACACACTGGCGCGTATGCTGATGCAACAAATGATACCGATTTACACAAAGAGTTAGAGCACATTCGTGAAGGTGTTAAATACGCAGCGAGTTTGGGGCTGATTGTTAACGCGGGACATGGACTTCATTATCATAATGTAAAACCGATTGCAGCAATGCCAGAAATTTACGAGCTTAATATAGGTCATGCTATCATTGCTCGCGCCGCGATTGATGGATTGGAAAAAGCAGTCCGCGATATGAAACGCCTAATGCTTGAAGCACGAACTTAAGTTATTTTAGTTAAAAAGACACGCTTATTATAGCGTGTCAATTTCAGATTTTTCAGCTGATTTTGAATCGAGAAGTAAGCTTTCAAGTTCATCTTGTAGCTCAAAAAGCTCTGGTTCTATACTCTCAAGTATACATTCGCTCTTAAGTGATGTTTCGATGGTCTCTGCCAATGACTTAAGTCTTGGTACACCTGTGTAACAACACGCTCCATGGAACTTGTGGACAATGCTTAGCACTTGTTTACAACTGGTATCATCAATTGCTTTTGCAAGTAAGCTAAGTGTTTCAGGTATGCTTGATAACAGCATGTTGAGCATTTCAAGAGCAAGCTCATTTTTACCACCAGCACGTTGCAGTGCTAATGCCCAATCTATACGATTACTTTCGAAAGGAGCAGGGCTTTGTGGTACTTCATTTTTTGTTTTATCACGATTAACAGGTGTCTGCGGGCTATGTTCGCTGATTATCTGTTTCAACATGTCTTCATCAATAGGCTTGGTTAGGTAACCTTTAAAGCCATCTTTAAGTAGCTGCTCTTTTTCGCTATTCAGTGCATGAGCAGTCACTGCAATGATTGGTGTATCTTCGTTTAGAGATGACTCTTGAATAAGTTTACATGCAGTAATACCGTCCATAATTGGCATTTGTATATCCATAAAGATGACATCATATTTATGGCTTTTACTTAAACTATAAGCCTGTGAGCCATTATGAGCGGTTTCTATTACTTCAATCTGTTCACTTAATAAAGTATGGAGAAGCTTTAAATTAGCATCGTTATCATCAACGACAAGTACTTTAAGTGGAAGTAACTGGTGTTCATTCTGCTCAATATTATGAACAGGGTGGTCTAGTCTGTATGGTGCTGCAAGTACTTCACACAGTTTTCGGTGGTTAAGTGGTTTACTTAAACACGCATCAGCACCACTGCCTATAAACGCTTCTCGCATATTGTGCGAAACTGTATTTAACATTAAATATAAGTAGTCAGTCGATTCGCGAACTGATTTTACATAGCTTTTTAATTGCTGCATATCATCAACAGAAGCCATGTGACCTATTAAGCAAATATCGTATTTATGCTCTTTATTTGTTATAGCGTCTAAAAAACTGGTTTCGTTAAAGCAGGCTGTAACTGATGTTTGCCACTGTGTTAATAACGATAGAACAGCGTGATGAGTATGCTCATGCGGTTCTAAATATAAAATACGTTTACCAATGAGAGATTTACTCGGTAAATCGTTGGTAAATACGTGATTCGGTAATCTAAATATACTGTTGAATGTGAAACACGTGCCGTTACCAGGTGCTGAGTTGAGTGTTATTCGACCATTCATTGCTTCAACAATATGTTTGGTAATGATAAGCCCCAAGCCCGTGCCACCGAATTTTCGAGTAATACTCGAATCAGCTTGGCCAAATGGGGTAAACAGTGAGTCTTGTTTATTCATAGGAATACCAACACCCGTATCAGTTACTGAGACTAATAGAGAAGCACGCTCTTCATCAAGTAATCGGTAACTTACATCTACTTTTATAGAGCCTTTTTCAGTAAATTTTATAGCGTTACTTAATAAGTTTATAAGTATTTGTTTAAAACGAGTTGGATCGCCAGTTAAGTCATCAGGGACTTGTTGATTAATATAAATAGATAATTCAAGTTGCTTATCATGAGCACTCGGAGCGAGCAATGTCATTACTTCGTTTATGGCATCCCTAAGTTGAAACTGAATTGATTCAAGTTCCATTGCACCGGCTTCTAATTTAGAAAAATCTAAAATATCACTAATAATCGTCATCAGGCTATTTGCAGAAAGTTCAATTGTGTCTAAATAGTCTTTTTGGTGTTTATTTAGCGGTGTTTTATAAAGTTGTCGTGTAAAACCAATCACCCCATTTAAAGGGGTACGTAGTTCGTGACTCATTTTAGCTAAAAAATCAGACTTAACTCTGTTGGCATCTTGTGCTTCTTTTTTTGCCATCGTGAGCTGGATATTTTGAGTTTCGTACTGCTCTAATGTTTCACGATAATCACTGGTTGCTTGATCGATGTTTTTTTGCATTTCATCTTTTTGCATTACCATTGTATGGGCTATCGTATTTAAACCTTCCCGCAATAGTTCAAACTCACCGATCATGGTATCAGTTAGTCCCGTATTTCTTTTTCCTTCAACCAACTTGTCGGTGGCAAGTACGAGTTTATTAAGCGGCGTCATAAACATACGACTAAGTCTTAATGCTAAAATAGCGGCAAACACCAAAGATAGAATAATAACAATACCGCTTATTAATAGCGCACGTTGTTGGCCTATTACAGCTTGATCTTTATTTAGCTGTAAAATAACCGTGCCTAAAGGTGATTGTAATTGACTCGGTTCCCATTTCAAATCTTGGCTAGTGTGATTGAAAATGGGGGTAAAAAACGTGACGAGTTCATCTGACTTTTGCACTTGAGTAGTATTTAAGTTTTGCATTGCTTTTTGATTAATTAACTTATCAAAAGAGCGATGATAATTACTGGTCATGATGAGCTGATTATTATCATCAAAAATGGCAATCGATTTTACTGTGGGTGAGTGCTTATTATGGGTATAGCTAATTAGTCGATTAAGTAGTTGTTTGTTTTTTTCTTGTAGTGGTTGTTCAAGCGCAATTGCTAAAGGCTCTGAAATAGTAGTCCCTTGTTGATATAAAATTTCATCAAGCTCAATGTAACGATTTATTGTAAAATACCCACCAAGTAACAATCCAATGATCACCGTCGGGATCAGGGTCAGTGTTAAAACAGAATCGCGTAAGCCTAATTTGGTCATAATGGAAGCATTTTTATCATTATTAGTATCCTTTGAGTATATACGGATCAACACCTATTCTCAAAGCATCTACCATCGTTGAAGATCAATTGTTTTAACCAATAATTATTTAAGGTAATGCCAAATGGCACAAATTTTTAAAGCTAAAAAACAGCCGCTACAAAAAAAGTCAGTGGTACTTGATATAACAGCAATGGATCATCAAGGGCGTGGTATAGCTAAGCATAATAATAAAGTGTGTTTTGTTAGTGGTGCTTTACCTAACGAACAAGTTAAAGCAACAATAATCGATGATAAAGCCCGCTACAGTAGCGCGGCAACGCAAAAGATTATTAAAGCAAGTGATGCACGCGTAACCCCTTTTTGTGAACATTATAATCACTGCGGTGGCTGTCAATTACAGCATTTAGAGACAAGCCAGCAAGTCATCGAAAAACAAACGGCGGTTAACCAGTTATTTGAAAAGTTCGCCAAACAAAAAAACTTAAATTGGGAGGCGCCATTATTAAGCAAGTCAACGCATTACAGGCGCAGCGCCCGTATTGCTGTTATGTTTGATAAAGCGGCTAAAAAAATACGCGTGGGTTATAGGGCGAGTGGTTCTAAAAATATTGTTAGTATTAACCAGTGTGCAGTATTGAGTGAAGCATTCGCAGATGTATTTACACTTTTTGATAGTTTAATTAATCAACATAAATCGCTGCACAGTATAAGTCATCTGCAATTGTGTGAAAGCGACGAGCACAGCTTTGTTGTTATTCGTCATACAAAAACAATCCCCGACGAGTTTAAAATATTAGTCGAGCAGGCTACTGCAAGTCATAAATATGAGATTGTATGGCAAAGTGAAAGTGACGTGATTGAACATTCACACTTTGCGATGCCGTATTATTATTTAAAAGAATTTGATCTTAAGTTTGAATTTGGTTTAGGTAATTTTATCCAAGTAAACGCGCAAGTTAATCAAGCAATGCTAAAGCAATCCGCAGACTGGCTTAATTTAAATGGCGATGAAAGCGTATTAGATTTATTTTGCGGCATTGGTAACTTTTCACTCGTGTTGGCGAAACAAGCAAAAACAGTTGTTGGCGTAGAAGGTGTTACTTCAGCGGTTGCAATGGCGGCTCAAAATGCGCAAACTAACTCTATTACCAACACCGAGTTTTATTGCTTTGATTTAACGCAAAAAATACAAAATGCGCCGTGGTTTAGTAAAGATTTAGATGTATTAGTGTTAGACCCATCTCGTACTGGTGCAATGGCTGTTTTAGAGCAACTACCTTTAAAGCAGTTTAAAACAATTTTATATGTCTCTTGCGACCCTGTTACTTTAGCCCGTGATAGCGCTATTATTTCGCAAGCAGGCTTTGAGCTTAATAAAATAGGGCTAATGAATATGTTTCCTCATACAGGACATATCGAAACTATGGCGTTATTTCAACGGAGGTAAAGCGCATTATGGTAGCTACACGTCAATCACATCAGCAAGTTGAAACAGGTGATTTTGCGACTCGTCTTAAAGTACTCAAACTTTGTGCTGAAAAGGCGGAAATGCTTAATCAAGCGCAAGCACTGTGTGTTAACAGTAATAGTCAGAGTCGACAAAATACAGCCATTGAAATGGTTGAGATTTTAGTTGAGTTAAATCTTGATGCTGAATCGTTAGCGACGGCGTATTTAACCCCATATTTTTTAGATGGCTTAGTGCCTTTAGAAGTGATCGAAGAGCAGCTAGGTAGTAATGTGGCCATACTGCTAACAGGCGTTGCGCAAATGGCGACTATTAGCACTTTATCGCATCAGGGCAAAGGCACGGTGCAAGTCGATAACATTCGAAAAATGCTGTTAACCATGGTTGAAGATGTCCGTGCAGTGGTTATTAAGTTAGCTGAGCAGGTTTGCCATTTACGTAACGTAAAAGATGCTGGCGAAGAAGATCGCGTTATTGCTGCAAAAGAAACTGCCGATATTTTTGCTCCACTAGCTAATCGACTCGGTATTGGGCAATTAAAGTGGGAGCTTGAAGATTTATCGTTTAGGTATCTTCGTCCTGATATTTACAAAAATATTGCTAAGCAACTCGATGATAAACGTTTAGCACGCGAAGCTTATATGGAAGATATGGTGGAGCAAGTCAAAAGCCGTTTGAGTGAAGCAGGCATAGAGGCTGAAGTTTACGGTCGACCTAAACACATTTACAGTATTTATAAAAAAATGGCGCAAAAAAACTACGAATTTGATCAACTGTTTGATATTCGTGCTATGCGTATTGTGGTTGAGCGCTTGCAAGACTGCTACGGTGCGTTGGGTATTGTGCATACCAATTGGCGTCATCTTAATAAAGAGTTTGACGATTACGTCGCGACGCCGAAACAAAACGGCTATCAGTCTATTCATACCGTGGTATTTGGCCCTGAAGGTAAAACAGTAGAAATTCAAATTCGTACCCAAGATATGCACCAAGATGCAGAACTGGGTGTGGCAGCGCATTGGATATATAAAGAAGGCGCATTACCAGGGCGCGGCTCGGGTTATGAGCAAAAAATTAGTTGGCTACGTAAATTACTGCAATGGCAAGAAGAAGTGGTTGATGGCGGCGATTTAGCTGAAGAGCTTAAAAATCAGGTGGTTGAAGACCGCGTATACATATTTACACCCAGTGGCGATATTATTGATTTGCCACTTGGCGCTACACCGCTTGATTTTGCATATTATATTCATTCGAACGTTGGCCACCGCTGTATTGGTGCAAAAGTATTTGGCAAAATAGTGCCGTTTACGCATCAACTTACAACTGGGGATCAAGTAGAAATACTGACACAAAAGCAACCTAATCCGAGTAGAGATTGGTTAAACCCGTCACTAGGTTACATTAAGTCATCGCGTGCAAGAGCTAAAATTCATCACTGGTTTAAACAGCTCGACCGCGACAAAAACTTAAGTGCTGGTAAAGAAATACTTGATAATGAACTGCAAAAATTAGGTTTAAGCTATAAAGCTCTAGAGCCAGCAATAAAGCGGTTTAACTTTAAAGAGCTTGACGATTTGATGGTTGCCATTGGTGCGGGTGATGTACGCCTCAATCAAATGCTAAATTTTGTTACCGACCGCACAGAAGACGAACCGGTAATTCGTATTAAAGCACCCAGTAAAGTAACGGGTGATAAAAACGGCATTGTAGTTGATGGCGTTGGTAGTTTAATGAGCCATGTTGCAAAATGTTGCCGCCCTGTGCCAGGCGATGAAATTATCGGCTATATTACCCAAGGGCGTGGTATTGCGGTGCATCGTGAGGATTGTGACTCATTTAACCACCTTAAGGCACAACACCCAGAGCGTGTTATTGCAGTGAGTTGGTCAGACGATATTAGTGGTTCATACGCACTAAGTATTAAAATAGAAGCAACCGATCGTTCAGGGCTAATACGCGATATAAGCTCAGTACTTGCTAATGAAAAAGTAAATGTTTTAAACATGAACGTGAATACGGTTGAGGATAATCAGTTAGCTATATTTACGATGCAAATAGAAGTACATGACTTATCGGGTACTAACCGTGTTCTTTCTAAGTTACACCAAATTGAAGGTGTACACGATGCCAAGCGTGGTCATTAATCATGAATGATAATACAGCGCTTACACAGCTTCTTAGCATAATGAAAACACTGCGAGATCCCAAGGGCGGTTGCCCGTGGGATCTCAAACAAGATTTTAAATCTATTGTGCCGCATACACTAGAAGAAGCGTACGAAGTTGCTGACTGTATTGAGTCAGGCAACTTAGGTGAGCTTAAAGGTGAGCTCGGTGATTTGTTATTTCAAATCGTGTTTTATGCCCAACTAGCTCAAGAGCAAAACCTATTTGATTTTAATGATCTAGTGGAGCAATTAAACGATAAGCTTACACGCCGTCATCCACATGTATTTGCCGATAAAAAAGTACGCACTGCTGAGCAATTATCGCAGCAGTGGCAAACAATAAAAGCGCAAGAACGCAGTACCAGAGCAAAAAGCGAATCACCTTCCTTTTGGCAAGATATTCCTGCAAATATGCCAAGTTTAAGCAAAGCTAAAAAAATCCAACAACGCGTGGCTTCTCTTGGTTTTGATTGGCCAACGTATCATGGTGCACTTGATAAAGTGAGCGAAGAAGTGCTTGAAGTAAAAGAAGCAATTGAGCAAAACCCGTTATCTGATCATACAGCGGAAGAACTCGGCGACTTACTTTTTGCCACTGTTAATGTTGTACGCCATGTTAAACGGGATCCCGAACAACTGCTTCGTAGCGCAAATGATAAGTTTTCAGCGCGTTTTGAAAAGGTAAACGCTTATTTGCATGCGCAAGGCAAAAGCTTAGATACAGCCACCTTTGAAGAGATGGATAGTGCGTGGGATGCGATTAAAAAAGTAAAATAGACTTAATGTTAAATAGTGCACATTTTTTGTGCGTGCATTAGCTAATTTTAGCTGGATTGATAAGCCGTGTTTTGGTACAATTTCGCCCCGTCTTGATGATATACCCTTAGGCTCTTCTTTGGGTGTTATATTCCTTTTAATTCCTGATATTCTAGGGTTCGCATGAGTACAAAATTTATCTTCGTTACTGGCGGAGTTGTTTCTTCGTTGGGTAAAGGTATTGCAGCAGCATCGTTGGCAGCTATTTTAGAAGCCCGTGGTTTAAATGTTACCATTTTAAAGCTGGATCCTTACATCAACGTTGACCCAGGCACAATGAGCCCAATTCAACACGGTGAAGTATACGTTACAGAAGACGGCGCAGAAACTGACCTTGATTTAGGTCACTATGAGCGTTTTATTCGTACCAAAATGACTAGTCGTAATAACTTCACACAAGGCCGTGTATACGAAGACGTATTACGTCGTGAGCGCCGTGGTGAATACCTAGGTGCAACTATTCAGGTTATTCCACATATCACTAACGATATTAAGCAACGTGTATACGACGGTGCTGAAGGTTATGATATTGCTATTGTAGAAATTGGCGGCACAGTAGGTGATATAGAATCACAACCGTTTATTGAAGCAATTCGTCAGATGGGAACTGAAATTGGCCGCGAACGCGCGCTATTTATTCACTTAACGTTAGTGCCATTCTTAGGCCCTGCCGGTGAAGTGAAAACTAAACCAACTCAGCACTCTGTTAAAGAGTTACGCTCAGTCGGTATTCAACCAGATATTCTTATTTGTCGTTCTGACCGTAAACTACCAAATAATGAGCGTGCAAAAATCTCATTATTCACAAATGTAGAAGAAAAAGCGGTTATTTCACTACCAGATGTAGACAGCATCTATAAAATTCCAGCATTATTAAAGTCGCAAGAATTAGATAACTTTGTATGTCGTCGTTTTCACTTAGATCCACCAGAAGCTGATTTAGCTGAGTGGGAACAAGTACTTTATCAAGAGTCTAACCCAACAGGTGAAGTGACAATTGGTATGGTTGGTAAATACATTGAATTACCAGATGCGTACAAATCGGTTAACGAAGCATTAAAGCATGCGGGCCTTAAAAACCGTTTAACAATTAATATCGAATACGTAGATTCACAAGATCTTGAAAGTAAAGGTGTTGAGTTACTCTCGCATTTAGATGCTATTTTAGTGCCAGGCGGCTTTGGCGGTCGTGGTGTTGAAGGTAAAATATTAGCGGCTAAATATGCGCGTGAAAATAAAGTGCCTTACTTAGGTATTTGTTTAGGTATGCAAGTAGCGCTTATTGAATATGCACGAAATGTTGCAGGCCTTAGTGATGCAAACTCAACCGAGTTTAATGCAAAATCTGCAGCACCTGTTGTTGGTTTAATCACTGAATGGCTAGATGCAGAAGGCAATGTTGAAACGCGTGATGCTGAATCTGATTTAGGTGGCACAATGCGTTTAGGCGCTCAAAAATGTCATTTAACACCGGGCTCTAAAGTACATGAAGTATACGGTAGTGATGAAATTGTTGAGCGTCATCGCCATCGCTACGAAGTTAACAACAACTTTGTAGAGCAATTAGAAAAAGCAGGTTTAAGCTTTACCGGTTTATCAGAAGATAAAAAACTGGTAGAAATTATCGAAAATAAAGATCACCCTTGGTTTATTGCCGCGCAGTTCCACCCGGAATTCACGTCAACCCCACGTGATGGTCACCCGCTATTTGAAGGGTTTGTAGCAGCCGCTCATATCCACCAAAAAGCGTCATCGTAATTTAAAAAGGCCGTGCATATTGCACGGCTTTTTTGTTTTAAGGGCTGACTAATACCAATTTTATTAAAAACATGAGCATTGTATCGCATTAAATAACTCACTCACTGCGTTAAAAATTACTCATATAGAACAACTATATGTCATAATTTCTGCCTTGTTATTGAGCTATTTTCTTAGCGCTATAATAGCTCACTAATTTAATGCAATTGGTATAAACTATATAAAACGTAGTAAAGTTAGTCGAACTCACCATTTTGGGAATATAGAGGAATCAAGATGTCAAAAATCGTAAAAGTAATAGGTCGCGAAATTATGGACTCGCGTGGTAACCCAACTGTTGAAGCTGATGTACATTTAGCTGATGGTTCATGGGGCCGTGCTGCAGCACCTTCTGGTGCATCTACAGGTACTCGCGAAGCATTAGAGTTACGTGATGGTGACAAAACGCGTTATTTAGGTAAAGGCGTATTAAAAGCAGTTGGTTATATCAACAAAGAAATTGCTGACGCTTTAGCTGGTCAAAATGCATTAGAGCAAAGTACTGTTGATAAAGTAATGCTAGATTTAGATGGTACCGAAAATAAAGAAAAATTAGGTGCCAATGCAATCTTAGCTGTATCACTAGCAACAGCAAAAGCAGCTGCACAATCTAAAAAGGTTGAGCTTTATGAACATATTGCTGACTTAAACGGCACGCCGGGTGTTTATTCAATGCCACTTCCAATGATGAATATCATCAATGGTGGCGAGCATGCAGATAACTCTGTAGACATCCAAGAGTTTATGATCCAACCTGTTGGCGCTACTAACTTCCGCGAAGGTCTACGTATGGGCGCTGAAGTATTTCATAGCCTTGCGAAAGTACTTAAAGCTGATGGCCATTCAACAGCAGTTGGCGATGAAGGTGGTTTTGCGCCTAACCTTGCATCTAACGAAGCGGCTCTTGCTGCAATCAAAGTAGCTGTCGCAAACGCAGGTTACGAGCTAGGTAAAGATATTACTTTAGCGATGGATTGTGCTGCTTCTGAGTTTTACGACAAAGAAGCAAACATCTACGACCTTAAGGGTGAAGGCAAAAAATTCACTTCTGAAGAATTTAACTTTTTCTTACAAGATCTTACTAAACAGTACCCAATCGTTTCTATCGAAGATGGTCTTGATGAGTCTGATTGGGATGGCTTTGCACATCAAACTAAGCTAATGGGTGATAAAATCCAATTAGTAGGTGATGATTTATTCGTAACAAATACTAAGATTTTAAAACGTGGTATCGACAACGGTATTGCTAACTCAATCTTAATTAAGTTTAACCAAATCGGTTCTTTAACTGAAACGTTAGCAGCAATTAAAATGGCTAAAGACGCTGGTTTCACTGTTGTTATTTCTCACCGTTCTGGTGAAACTGAAGATTCAACAATTGCTGATTTAGCAGTGGGTACTGCTGCAGGTCAAATTAAAACAGGTTCATTGAGCCGTTCTGACCGTGTTGCAAAGTACAACCAATTGCTACGTATTGAAGAGCAATTAGGCGATAAAGCACCGTACAACGGTCTTAAAGAAGTTAAAGGTCAGTAATACCAACCTGCATAAATCTTTGATCAATTTAACGAATTAAATTGCACTATAACGTCGTTAAAAATTTTTTATTTAGAACAACTAGATACAAAAATTTTTGCTTAGTTCTAGCGTAATTTTCTTAACGTTAAATAGACCCCATATATAAGCAGATTGGTATAATTCTATTTTATATAGAATCTAATTTTTAATTTTAGATGATAAAATCCTCGCACAAGCGGGGATTTTTTATGCCTGATACTTTTATTCAAAGAAATGAAAATAAGTTGTAGACGTTAAGCTTGCTGACGCGCGCACGCAGTGCGAAAAGGAAGATTCACAAATAATAACTCTTTGTTTAAGTCTTACTACTTTACAGAGCACTCAAAGCTGAAATTGCTGTTTTAAAATCTCGCCAGTAAAGCTGGTTTTTAGATAAAAGCCACGGGGCAGGGTTTTTATTATTTGCCCATTAGGGCCAATGGCATCAGTGACTATTTTGCTATGGGCCGCTTTTGGGCGTATTTGCATTGCATCGCCTAAATGGCCCGATATTTCGTCAATTCGGCCAAGTGCAATTAACTCCATTTGCTCTTCCCAGTCGCGCTGTAATAAAGCGTCCTGCTCAGGTGTGGGTTGCCATAAAAAGCCACTGCCGATTGTTCTATCAAATGGAGCAATATCACGCTCGCTTAAAATAGGTAGCCATAAAACGTGATTAAGCTTTTTGCGAACGCTGCTGGCATGCCACGTCATCCCCGTCACGTTCATTAGTGGCGTTACAGATACAAATGTTGTTTCCAGTGGTTTCCCTTTATAAGAAATAGGGAGTGTTTTTAGCTCTATGCCTAAATCTTCAAAATCGGGTAGTGGTTTAGAGCCTGCAGTTGCACCTAAAACGTATTCTATTAATTGTCCCGTCCAGCCTTTTTCTCGCAGTAAATCGTCAGGCGTTTTAAAGTTATACTCATTGGCTAATTGGCCAAGTGTCAGGCCTGCAATATTATCAACCCGCTTTATTAGGTCATTAATTGAATGTGGTTTTGTTGGTCGCATATCACTAATTTGAGTTGAATAAATCACCTTGTCATGATAGCAAATCAGCTAAGCCGTGGATATCTTTGCGTTTGTGTGTTTTTTGTACATGAGGTGTTTGCTGTAATTTTACACACGCTAAAAAGTGAGCGAATTAACTTAAGTAACTGAACTGCTTTGTAATTTTGTGTTTTATAGTTCAGCTTTAATTAAGTGAGATTAGAGTTGTAGGGATAAATACAGATGTATGAACAAGTTTATCCACAGATTCTGTGGAGAAAGTCAGTTTTTAGATCTGATATTGTGGATTTGTTTGCAAAATGAGCGTGTTTTACAAAAGTTATGCACAAGCTGTGGGTAAGCAGAGTAAAACTCGTAATAGTATTTGCCGTATTGCGGGTTATGTGGAACAATCATAAAAAATCGACTTACAAATGAGGCACTAAGGTGATTGATGCCGAAGGTTTTCGTGCCAATGTCGGAATTGTAATTTGCAATAATCAGGGGCAAGTGTTTTGGGCCAGACGCTATGGTCAACATTCTTGGCAATTTCCCCAAGGTGGTGTTGATGATGGTGAAACCGCAGAACAAACCATGTACCGCGAATTACACGAAGAAGTAGGGCTGCGACCAGAAGATGTAGAAATAGTCGCAAGTTCAAAACATTGGTTACGCTATAAATTACCCAAACGATTAATCCGCCGGGACTCTAGTC
This sequence comes from Pseudoalteromonas sp. 1_2015MBL_MicDiv, assembly GCF_002407505.1. Lineage (NCBI taxonomy): Bacteria > Pseudomonadati > Pseudomonadota > Gammaproteobacteria > Alteromonadales > Pseudoalteromonadaceae > Pseudoalteromonas > Pseudoalteromonas sp. 1_2015MBL_MicDiv. Next base: position 955,912 of record NZ_CP012737.1, read on the forward strand.
CGGTGTGTATTGGGCAAAAACAAAAATGGTTTTTACTAAAATTACGCTGTAAAGACGAAGATGTAAATTTACTTAAAACCCATCATCCTGAATTTGATGATTGGCGCTGGGTAAGTTATTGGTACCCTGTAAGACAGGTTGTATCGTTTAAACGGGATGTTTATCGACGTGTAATGAAAGAGTTTGCTCCCTTTGCCATGCCTTTTAATAAGAGAGAACAACATAAAGATCACTGGCGAAGTAAAAGGTAGTTAACTAAGTAACCTGGACTCTGGATAATAAATCTATCTCGAGCAGCTATTTTCAGCGTTCACTGCGTTGAATTTACTTAAAATAGGCAAGCTATTGACGCGTAAGTTCGCCTTGTTTTCACTGAAAATCTCTGGCTAGAGAAAATAAAGTTAAATATCACCATGATTCAATACGTTAGTAAATCTCTTAACCAGAGTTCAGGTTAAGTATAAAATAAAGGAGCAGGGTATGCTGGCTACACTGAGATCTATTGCGGAGTCTGTATCGCGACAAGCGAATTTAGACAGCGCATTAGTGTGCTTTGTGCAAATGGTGAAAGATGCCATGAAAACCCAGTGCTGCTCCATTTATTTTGCAGATTACAGCCAAGACAATTTTGTACTTATGGCAACCGAAGGACTAAACCCCGATGCGGTAGGTAAGTTTAGAATTGGTTTTACCGAAGGTTTAGTTGGCCTAGTAGCGCAACGCGAAGAACCTATTAATATTGCATTTGCTAAATCGCATCCGCGTTTTAAGCTCTCCCCTGAAGTAAATGAAGAAGGCTACAACGCTTTTTTATCTGTACCCGTTGTTCATCAAAAAAAAGTACTGGGTGTTATTGTTGTTCAACAAAAAATGGCGCGTGTATTCAGTCAAGATGAAGAGTCATTTTTAATTACGCTTTCTGCTCAACTGGCTTCACAGTTAGCACATGCCGAAATTAAAGAAGTTTTGCGCCAAGATGAATCATCTCATCAAACATCGGTATTAAAAGGCGTATCGAGTGCGCCGGGCATCGGTATTGGACAGGCATTTGTACTTTTGCCTAAACTTGATTTTAAATCGATTGAACTCAAAAAAGATCATGATACAACAGAGCAGCGCCGTTTGTTTACACAAGCCGTAGCTGCAACACGTAAAGAATTTAGTACCCTTTCGATGACGCTAAGTGATTCTATTCCGCACGAAGCTCTTGCTGTATTTGATGTTTACCAACAGCTGCTTGATGCAAAAAGTTTAGGCCACAATGTAGAAATGCAATTACAAGAAGGCTGGTGTGCTAAAAGTGCATTAAAAATTGTAATAGAGCGTTTAATATCTCAATTTAATGCCATGCAAGACCCTTACATAAAAGAGCGCGCCGTTGATGTTAAAGACATTGGCTTGCGGGTACTGCATCATCTTGTAAATACCGAACATGCTGTTAAAAATTACCCACCCAATACAATTTTGATTGCCAATACGTTAACACCAGCAATGCTTGCAGAAGTACCAAAAGGGCATTTAACCGGTGTCGTTAGTGTAAATGGCTCTGCAAATAGTCACGCGTCTATATTAACGCGTGCAATGGGTATTCCTGCTATTTGGGGTATAGAGGATTTACCTTTATTGCAGTTTGACGGTAAATCAATGATTTTAGATGCATTTGCAGGGCGTTTATACATATCGCCATCGCAAATGTTAATGGATGAATACACCGAATTACAGCATCAAGATAATCTACTTAATAATCGCTTTTTAGCGGAGCAAGACTCAGAATCAATTACGCTTGACGGTGAGCATGTTAGCTTATTATTGAACGCAGGCCTTGAGCTTAATATCGAGCAAAGTAGTTCACATATTTGTGACGGTGTAGGGCTTTATCGAACCGAAGCGTGGTTTATGCAAAAAGGTCAGTTTCCTTCGCAATCAGAGCAAGAAAATTGGTATCGAGAAGTACTAACTAGCTATCATCCCAATCCTGTGGTTATGCGAACATTAGACATAGGTGGCGATAAGGTTCTTGATTACTTTAACATAACCGAAGAAAACCCATTTTTAGGTTGGCGTGGTATTCGTATCAGCCTTGATCACCCTGAATTGTTTTTAGATCAACTCAAAGCCATGCTTAAAGCCAATATAGGTTTAGGTAATTTAAAAATAATGCTGCCAATGATCAGCGGAACCGAAGAAGTAGACGAGTCACTCGCATTGTTTGAGCAGGCTTATTTTGAGCTAAGTGAAAAATACCCAGAACAACAAATAGAAAGACCCGATATAGGTATTATGCTTGAAGTGCCATCAAGCGTATTTATGCTGCCAGAGTGGTCTAAAAAAGTTGATTTTTGCTCCGTAGGCAGTAACGATTTAACGCAGTATTTATTAGCGGTAGATAGAGCAAATGCCCGAGTTGCTGAGTTGTTTAACCCCTATCACCCTGGCGTACTTAGAGTGCTTAATAAAATAGCCTGCGAGTGCGAACAGTATGAGTTACCTTTTAGTTTATGTGGAGAGTTAGGCGGCGATCCTGAAGGTGCAATACTCCTTATTGCTATGGGATACAGACGTTTAAGCATGAATCTATCATCACTTAATAAAGTTAAGTGGGTACTTAGACGTTTAAGTGTAAGTGATATGGAACAATTACTAACTGCATGTTTGGCGCAGTCGACTGCAAAGCAAGTACTGCGTTTAACACGTAATTTTATGTTAGAACATCACTTAGGTGACTTGTTTTACACGCCAAAATAACTAAATTCGCCGAATTAATTTAAATACGAAGATGCTATTAGTTTTATAATCCTTTAATATATAAGTCTCCAAAGGGTATTTGAGATTACTATGTATGACTTAGGTTTGTTAGTCGCAAGCTGCGCACTACTAGGCTGTATTGTCGGGTTTTTAGCGGGTTTACTAGGCATTGGCGGCGGTTTAATTATTGTCCCTGTACTCAGTGCGTTACTGCTGTCATTTAATGTAACCTCAGCAGATCATGTATTAGTGATTGCTATTGCAACGTCACTTGCTTCTATTTTATTTACCTCCACCTCTTCAGCGTTGGCTCATCATAAAAATGATAATGTGCCTTGGGCAATTGCGCCTTGGGTTATGTCGGGTGTGGCTTTAGGCGCGCTTATTAGCGGCTTTGCAGCTAGCCTTATTCCTGAGCAAATATTGCGCACTGTGTTTGCTGTAAGTGTTGTATTTATAGCAGGGAGAATGGTGCTTTCAACTCGTAATAAACCAATGTCAGAAAAACCGTTACCAGCAGGTCCTATTTTAGGCGGGATTTCGGCAATAATGGGCGGGTTATCAGGTTTGATAGGTATTGGTGGCGGAGCTTTAATAGTCCCTATGCTTAATTATTTTTCGGTTGATATAAAAAAAGCAATTGGTTGTGCCGCAGCCTGCGGAATTGTTATTGCATTATTTGGCTCTGTTGGCTATATCAGTGCCGGCTGGCACGTGACTGATTTAGAACATGGTTTTGCAGGATTTGTGTATCTTCCTGCGTTATTTGGTATTGTATTAACGTCGTGGTTTGTTGCACCTATTGGTGCTAAAGCAACTCATTATTTACCTGTTAATACAATTAAGAAAGTTTTCGCGGTGCTGCTTGTAGTTATCGCAATTAAAATGGTTTTTAGCTAAAGGTTTATTTTTATGGCACTTGAGTTTCCTCAAATCGATCCAATAATTTTTTCAGTTGGGCCACTTAGCGTACGTTGGTACGGCTTAATGTATTTAATAGGTTTTGCATTTGCGATGTGGTTTGCAAATCGTCAAGCGTCAAAACCAAACTCTGGTTGGACTAAAGAGCAAGTAAGCGATTTACTGTTTTACGGCATGTTAGGGGTAATACTAGGCGGGCGTATTGGCTACGTATTGTTTTACCAGTTTAGTTATTTTATAGAAAACCCACTGTATTTATTTAGAATAGATCAGGGCGGCATGTCGTTTCATGGTGGAACACTTGGCGTTATAACCGCCGTCGCAATTTTTTCGTGGACGCGCAAAAAATCGCTTCTTCAAGTAGGCGACTTTGTTGCACCATTGGTTCCTGTAGGGCTTTTAGCCGGACGTATTGGTAACTTTATAAACGGTGAGTTATGGGGCCGAGTTACCGACGTGCCATGGGCAATGGTATTTCCAACGGGCGGGCCGCTTGCGCGTCACCCATCGCAATTATACGAAGCATTTTTTGAAGGCTTAGTGCTTTTTTTAATCTTGCAATGGTTTATTAAAAAGCCTCGTCCGGCAGGCAGCGTTGCCGGTGTGTTTTTATTAGGTTATGGCGTGTTTAGGTTCTGTATTGAATACTTCCGCCAACCAGATGCACAACTCGGTTTATTTGCCGACTTTATTTCAATGGGGCAAATACTTTCGCTTCCTATGATAGTAGGCGGATTAGGGTTATTAATTTGGGCTTATAAGCAACCACAACACGTTACAACAGCTAAGGCATAATACAAAAAACATGAAACAATATTTAAAGTTATGTCAGCGTATTGTTGACGAAGGGCAGTGGGTAGAAAACAAACGTACAGGCACGCGTTGTTTAACTGTAATTAATGCTGATTTAGAATACGATGTAGCTAATAATCAGTTTCCGATGATCACCACACGAAAAAGTTACTACAAAGCAGCGATTGCTGAATTACTAGGTTACTTACGTGGTTACGACAGTGCTGGGCAGTTTCGTGATATTGGCTGTAAAACATGGGATGCTAATGCGAACGATAATAACGCATGGCTTAATAATCCTAACCGTAAAGGTGAGGACGACATGGGACGCGTTTACGGCGTACAAGGGCGTGGTTGGCAACGCCCAGATGGTTCAACACTTGATCAGCTCGCTAAAGTTATTAATAACTTAAAAAATGGCATTGATGACCGTGGTGAGATAATCACGTTTTATAACCCAGGCGAATTTGAGCTTGGTTGTTTGCGCCCGTGTATGCATACGCACACCTTTTCGTTGCTTGGCGATACCTTATATTTAACGTCTTATCAGCGCAGTTGTGATGTGCCGCTTGGCTTGAACTTTAATCAAATACAATGCTTTGTATTATTGGCGCTAGTAGCTCAAATTACTGGTCATAAAGCGGGTAAGGCATACCATAAAATTGCCAATGCACATATTTATGAAAACCAACTTGAGTTGATGCGAGATGTGCAGTTAACACGTCAGCCATTTGCATCGCCTCAACTAAAAATTAATCCAAAAATTAAATCGTTAGAAGATATAGAAACGTGGGTAACACGAGACGATTTCGAAGTAACAGGCTATCAATGCCACGAAGCGATTCAATATCCATTTTCAGTATAATAAAAGATTAAGGAAAACATAATGAAAGCAGTGATCCCCGTAGCGGGCCTTGGTACTCGCATGTTACCAGCAACAAAAGCAATTCCTAAAGAAATGCTTCCAGTGGTAGACCGTCCTTTAATTCAATACGTAGTTAATGAAGCAGTTGCTGCCGGTATTAAAGAGATAGTGCTAGTAACGCATTCAAGTAAAAACTCAATCGAAAATCACTTCGACACCAGTTTTGAACTAGAAGCAACTTTAGAGAAGCGTGTTAAGCGGCAATTACTTGCCGAAGTGCAAGCTATTTGCCCTAAAGACGTAACCATTATTCACGTACGCCAAGGTGAAGCCAAAGGCCTAGGGCATGCTATTAGCTGCGCGGCACCGATTATTGGTAACGAACCATTCGTAGTTATTTTACCAGACGTAATTATTGATGATGTAGAGAGCGATCTTAAAAAAGATAACTTAGCAGAAATGATCGCACACTTTAACGAAACCAAGCACAGCCAAATTATGGTAGAGCCAGTACCAATGGCACAAGTAAACCAATTTGGTGTAGTTGATTTAGGTGACGTTGAGTTAAAGCAGGGCGAAAGCTCGCCAATTATGAATATGGTAGAAAAACCACCTGTAGACGAAGCACCATCAAACTTAGCGGTAGTGGGTCGTTATGTGTTAAGTGAAAATATCTGGCCTTTACTTGCAAAAACTCCGCAAGGGGCAGGCGATGAAATTCAGTTAACAGATGCAATTGCGATGCTTATGGAGCACGAAAAAGTAGATGCATACGCTATAAAAGGCCGTAGCCACGACTGTGGAAGTAAAGTTGGTTATTTAAAAGCGACTATTGAATTTGCACTACGCCGTGATGAATTTGCAGATGAACTAAAAGCATTTATTAAAGCGTTGATTTAATTTAAAAGATAACGTTAATAATAAAAAGGCGCCAACATGGCGCCTTTTTTAATGTTTAACCAGAGCTCTGGTTAAGAGATATACTAACATATTGAATTATGGTGATATTTATATTTATTTTCTCTAGCCAGAGGTTTTCAGTGAAAACAAGGCTAATTTACGCGTCAATAGCTTTTGGGGATGAAGTTATTATCGAAATTGTGGGTTAAATACACTGTTGCAAACGTAGTATCTAAAAATACAACAACTCAAAAACTGTTGTTATTTTAAGGATTGAATATGTTTAAATGCGCGGTTTTTAAGTTATATTGTTGTTTTTGTGTTAATTGGCACTAAATTTGTATTAAATGTTTTCTTAAGGATAAAGGGACCCGCGTTAATTGTTTTTTAAAACACAATTAAAGCTGAAATGAGTTGTTCCCATGGCCTATTTAAAGTTAAACACTTAGTACCAACTTGCAATAATGTTTAATTAAGCGAATTGGTATAATTTATAAGAATGTTTAGCTGAAATGTAAGTGTAATTACACTGCTTTCAGGATAACGAATACATGTTTAAACATAAAAATAATAATAAAAATATAATTCTGAGTCTTTTAACGTTTGTATTTTGTACTGCCTGTGCTTCTACATCAGAAGTAAACCAGTTAGAGCAACCAAATAATTTACCAGAATATGTGTCAATCACAGCCTTAGAGCTTGCTCAGTTAAAAGATGCAGCAATGCAATGGCAACAAGCTAGAGCGGGCCTTGAGCGTATTTTAAGGCTCGAAAAAGAGATCACTTATTTAGTTGACCATATCGACATTATTAACACTAAAGCGATAACGCAATCCAACCAACGTTATACTCGTGCTGATACACGCAATCCTACAGCTGCTCATACCATAAAGGCGCTTTCGAAAGCGCCTAAACATAGCTACAGTAAAAAACGGGCTGTAAAATTAAATACGCTTAAGCATTCATTTTCATTACAAGTGGCATCAGTTAGCTCTGAGCCAAGCTTAAAAAAAGTATGGCAAAACCTGAACATACAGGCAGCTCCATTGTTTAGAAAAAAAATAGAGACTAACGTAGAGCAAATCCGTATTAACGATAAAACATTTTACCGCTTAAAACTGGGTTCATATCAAAAGTTAAATAACGCCAAAGCAGATTGCGAAGTATTTAAACTTTATAAACTCGATTGCATAGTAAGTAGTTACACAGATAAACCCATTAAACTATAGTTTAAACAAATAGTTGAGGTAGGCATGTTAATCGGGTTTAGGTTAAGCATTGGTGTAGGTTAACTAGCAAAATTATTCAAACACCTTTTAGGCATAATAATTGCTTCATCTTTTGTATATTTGAAAGAGGATGGCAATTATGCGCCTTTTATTACCCCTATTATTAGTTAACTTAGCCGCTTGCAGTTTGATACCGCAACCAGCGCCAATTATAAGCACACACGCTCCTAAAGCGGCTATGGCACCTTACACAGTTAATGATTATGTAAATACGCTAACAGTGCAGCTTAGTCATTTAAAAGAGCCGTTAAGTCGTAACTCCCGCATTGGTGTAAGTAGCTTTTATTTTGCTGATGGGCTCGACACCAAGTTAATGACAGAGCAAGCTTCAGGGCTTAGCCAACAAATCCAAGAAAGTCTATTAACCCAAATGACCCAGCTTGGTTACCATACGGTAGAGTATAGATTAGACAATAATATAACATTATCGAGTAATGCCGATAATGTACTAAGTCGCGATTTAAATAAATTACGTGAACGTCAAAAAATTGACTTAATAGTTACCGGTACTGTGACTCGTCAGCAGCATGCATATATAGTAAATGCGCGACTAGTTAATATAAACAGCAAACAAGTTTTATCAGCAGGCAGTACCGAGATCCCTATTAATGTAATGTGGGGAAATGAAAAAATTCAGCAGCGCGACGGCCTTTTATACCGCAGCGAATACTAATTTGGAGCACAAAATGAGAAACCTACTAATTACATTATGTTTGCCATTGGGATTTGGCTGTTCGCAAATGTTTAATGGCATGGAGTCAGAACAAGTAGAAGAACCGCAAAGCAATAGCCCTGTAATGCTTGTAAGTGAGCAACGCGAAGTTGCGTCGCCTGTTGTAAATAATCAACTTTTTCAGTCTGGGTTGGTTGAGCAAAATAACTACACTAAATCAATGCCCGCCAAGCGTAAAAATATTAACCATTACGTGCGTGGCATAATGCAAGACATGGTCGAAAACTTACAGTACGTAAATGATAAAACACCACTTGCTGTTTCAAGCTTTGTATTTTTAGATGATAACTACAACGATGGCAGTTTATTAGGAAATCAGATATCAGAAAGCTTTATGCACGAACTGCATAGTTTTGGTATACCGGTCATTGATTTTAAAACAACCGACTTTATGCGAGTAACACCGGCGGGTGACTTTGTATTTAGTCGCGACTATTTAGAGTTAAATCAAGATCAAAACTTTAACTACGTCCTAGCCGGTACCTTAGTGAGCCACCAAGGGGGGGTATTAGTAAATGCTCGTATTGTTGGTTTAAAAAGTAAAGCGGTTGTAGGCAGTGCACAAGGCTTTATTCCTCAGTCAGTTGTTGATGCGCTTAACAGCAGCTACCGAACTGATGGCATAATGCTTAAGCAAGCGGATGAGTGAGGTGATTATGCGTCATACATTAAACAGCGTTCTTAGCGCTTTTAGCATGCTAGCATTGGCAGGGTGTTCTATGACACACATTACTCAACAGCAACAAAACACAAATACCCGCGTAGATGTAAGCACACAGCATGAGCAAACACCGGAAATGCTGTCGTCGGCTAAAGTAGATGTACATGACGAATACGATTCATCACAACAATTTATGCCCCTTAACCACCATCAAACATTGGTTAATTATGTAGAGCAAATGGCCCTCGATCTAGTCGACACCCTCGAATCAGGTAATGATACTAATGCGCATTTAAATATTGCGGTTACAACCTTAGTTAATTTAGATGCCACACTAAACAACACGAATCAGCTTGGTAATCAAATATCTGAAACCTTAATCCATCAATTACAAAAATTTGGTTATGGTGTTGTTGATTTTAAAACCACAGAAACCATAGACGTAAATAGCCGTGGCGACTTTGTTTTATCGCGTGATATAGCAAAACTTAATGAAGACCAAATGGCCAGCCACGTACTTGCAGGTACTTTAATTTATCGACGTAATGGCGTTGCGGTCAATGCGCGTGTTATTAACATAGACACCAAGCAAGTTGTTGCCACTAGCCGAAAATTAATACCGTTATACGTACTAAATAAAGAAGATATATACTTATCAAGCAATTAAGTTCAGTTGTCGCTTGATATAAAAAACCAGATACCGTTATAATTCACACCTCTAAGCACACGCTTATTTGTGGCCTCTTAGTTAAATGGATATAACGGCCCCCTCCTAAGGGGCAGTTGCAAGTTCGATTCTTGCAGGGGCTACCAATTAAATCAATGAGTTATATTTTAACTTCCACTCTATTTAATTTCTGTGTAGCACATATGTAGCACCGTGAAAGCTATTTGAGTTATAAGCTTATTAGAGAAAAAAATACACTACCTTCGATAGAGATGAGAATACACAGAGGAAATCATCGAGTGATACAGGGGTATTTATGAAGTCTAAATTAAAAAAGTTAGAAATTGCTGCTCTTTCTTTTAAAAGTAATAGCACAGTCGCAATCAAGGTTGGTAACCAACATAAAATTTTATAATAGCGAATCTTCGTATTTCGGTCTGCTATCCTATTTCCTATATTATTAACAATATCTGTTAAATTATTAAGTACCGGTTGAGTCTCAAGCTTTTCTTCGCATTCATCTTTAAGGCGATTAAAGGCAAATTCACTACTTTTTTCTATTTGTTCTAACCTCAGGATTTGGTCGTTTATCATCCAACTATTGAAAAGACCAGTAATTAGTACCCCGCTAATCACAAAAGTATAACTATAGATGTCATCAACTTTTGCTAATGCACCTAAACTAACTAAAACAATAGGTATAGCGTATAGTCTTATTTGTATATCATTTAAGACAGAGCTTACCTTCTCCGCATATTCAAAGCCTTTTTCTTCCACTTGTAGTTGAAATTCACCAATAGCAAAGTTATGTATGAAGACTTCATAATGTTCATAGTAAGAGTTTTTAATTTTATCTAAATTTTCAAATAGTATGCGAGGTTTCAAATCATCGTTAGTGTCGCTAGTAATAACTTTTCGTAGTGTATCTACAAGTGCCAATTTAAAAAATGATTGCCTATCCTGATGGTGTAAATTACCATGATCATCCTTAGAAATAAGCATCGAAATATCATCAATAGGAGAAATATCTTCTAGGTTAACTAGCTTCTGAAGATTGTTTATTTTTATCTCTAAAGGCTTAGCAAATTTATCATCTTCACCTTTTATGAAAAAGTATAGGATCAATCCGTCAGCTGTTTCTTTATCTATATCAGAGGCTTGAGTTAAAAAATTTATCCACTTTATAATTTCATCGAATTTAAGCACTGATTTTAAATCTAATTCACTACAGCTTTTGTAGTTTTTCTCTATTAGATAGAAATACTTAGGTAAGCTTTCCCCTTTAATTAAAGAGCTTGAAAGATTACTAAATAGATGCATTTCATTTTTATAAAAACAGAATTGATTTCCAGTGTACAAGTTAAATTCAATCTTTAAATTATTACATGTAGCTTCGGGTCTTATATTTTCCTTATTTGCTTCAACAAAATCTATTTGTAAGTCAAAGTTTCTAAATTCAGTACTGTGGTCAATAATGACTATAAGTAAGTTAGCTTGTTTCTCAGACAGAATTAATTCTTTAGAGTCAACTAAAGATAACGTTCCATTTAAACATGCAAATGAATCAGGCTCAGTTAAATATAATTCGACTGTGGATTCAAATAGTTTAAGAGCGTTCATTTATATCTATTTTGTTGTTATTTAATAAGGTTGCTTGATATATAGCCTCTTTGACCTCAAGGGTAATCATTTCACCTTTGATAATTACATCATTAGTTTCTTTATTAAAAAGAATTGGTTTATTTGAATCCGAGGAAGATCCAACCAGGCCTATTTTGTCTTGATTAAAATTAAAATTAAAAACTTCAGTTGAGTAGTATATGTTTGCAAGCTTATTAACATTATCCTTTCTAGCCTGAAATGTAGCAGGCATTTCATATTTCTCTTGTTTACTAAACGCCAAGAAACTTTCTTTTTCTTCTTGTGAACACGTATCTGGGAGGTATGAAACAGCTATTTCTTCAATTTTTGAAAGGTGAACTTCTTTATCAATATTATCAGATAAATATTTGACGAGTTGGGCTCTAGCATTCTTTAATGAGGAGTTGTCTACTTTAAACTGAGTTAAAAAATCTCGTAAAACAATAGGAGCTTTGTTTACAGCTCTGGCTGGTGTGATTCTATCAATACACCCAAATGCATTAGCAAAATAGTCTGTATCTTTGCCTTTACCTATAAAGCTAAGGTAATTTTTTTCGTAATTGCCATTTAATGACTTTAAGTAGCCACTTGTATTCACATCAACAGCTTGATGTAGTTTGCTTAGATCTACATGAATTTCTTTAGTCGGTTTTAAGTTTGTTAACTTTATACCTGCTGTATTTTTTATCATAGCAGCCATAAATCTAGTATCATTATATGACCCATATTCAATGAAGCAAATATAGCCACCTTTACTATTTGTATGGTTAATCTCTTTGTGTAATGACTGCATTGTAGCGTTTGTGAGACTAAGGAATAAGTTACTTCTTTTGCTTTCATCTACTTCATTATTTAAATCTATCAAACCTTTTGGAAAATCTCTATTTTCCTTAAACTGTCCCCATAGCACCGCTGTACGGTTTTCTTTTATTTTTATAAGCTGTGTTGCTAAATCAAGAATGATAGAGTTATCTAAATCCAGTAAATCAGTGGCAATATCTGGTTTTTTATCTTTGAAAAGTTCATGGATTACGAATCTTTGAATCACAGCCATTTTTTAATCCTTTTTATTAGTGTGATGATTTTAATTTAAATTCAACTGGTTGTACATACAGTACTTAGCTGTAACTAACAACTACATAAGAACAATAAAGCTTTTCCTTTTAAAATTATAGTAATTTACTTGATTTAGAAGTAATTCATAAGAAAGTACAGTTATTTACAGAACTCCAAGTTAAGATCTTTTTTGCCAATCTGGCAAATAGTGAACTAATCAAAACAACAATGTAAAACAACAAAGACACCCATACTAATTTTTGCACTTTGTAAAACGAAGTACTAGTCTTTATTTAGTGCAAAAAACAAGCAGGATGTTACATGGCAATCGCAAGAAAGCGTCAAGTAAGTTTGGTTGATACAAAATATTATCACTGTATTTCACGTTGTGTTCGCCGTGCTTTTTTATGTGGCGAAGACCATTTCACCGGTCAATCTTATGAGCATCGTAGAGGTTGAAAACAACAAAGACACCCATTCTAATTTTTGCACTTTGTAAAACGAAGTACTAGGCTTTATTTAGTGCAAAAAACAAGCAGGGTGTTACATGGCAATCGCAAGAAAGCGTCAAGTAAGTTTGATTGATACAAAATATTATCACTGTATTTCACGTTGTGTTCGTCGTGCTTTTTTATGTGGCGAAGACCATTTTACCGGTCAATCTTATGAGCATCGTAGAGGTGGAAACAACAAAGACACCCATTCTAATTTTGCACTTTATTAAGAATAACAAAGGCACCCATTCTAATTTTTGTAACAAACAAAGACACCCATTCTAATTTTGCACTTTATGAAACGAAGTACTAGGCTTTATTTAGTGCAAAAAACAAGCAGGGTGTTACATGGCAATCGCAAGAAAGCGCCAAGTAAGTTTGGTCGATACAAAATATTATCACTGTATTTCACGTTGTGTTCGCCGTGCTTTTTTATGTGGCGAAGACCATTTCACCGGTCAATCTTATGAGCATCGTAGAGGTTGGGTTGAAGATAAGCTGCTTGAATTAGCTAAGGTATTTTGTATTGATGTATGCGCTTATGCAGTGATGAGTAATCACACTCACTTAGTACTGTATGTTGATGATAAAAAAGCAAACAGGCTGAATGATAAAGCGATTGTTATTCGCTGGCATAAACTCTGTAAAGGCACATTGTTAACGCAGAAATATGTACAAGGTGAAAAGCTAAGTAAAGCTGAACTTATCTTTTTTAATCAAACAGTAAAGGAATACCGAGAGCGCTTATCAAGTATTAGCTGGTTTATGAGGTTATTAAATGAAGACATTGCGCGCAGAGCAAATAAAGAAGATAACTGTACTGGCCGTTTTTGGGAGGGACGATTTAGATCCCAAGCATTATTAGATGAAGCAGCACTTGCCGCCTGTATGGCGTATGTCGATTTAAATCCCATCAGAGCCAAAATGGCAAATACACCAGAGGAATCAGACCATACCAGCATCAAACAACGCTTAACACGGGCAAACGAAGGCAAGCAACCAAAACAACTGCTCCGCTTTGCAGGCATGCCACGTCAAATAATGCCAAAAGGACTCCCGTTTGAGCTTAAATCGTATCTTGAACTTGTTGAGTTAACAGGGCGTTGTATGCGAGAAGATAAACGCGGGTATATTGAAAGTACACGCTTACCCTTACTCGAAAGAGTAAATATCTCCCCCGAAAACTGGTTAAAACTCACCACACAATTTACACGCGTATTTCACGGTGCAGTAGGGAGGCCCACTTCACAAGTGAGTTACTGTGAAAACTTAAACCGAAAACGGCGAGCGAATATAAGTAACTGCGAAAAGCTACTCGCATAACGTTTAAACAACTCAATAAAAATTAAAACTGCAATGATGCAGCTATTTTCATGCGCGTAATTTAAGTTTAACAGTGATAATGGCTTATTTGGTAATCCCCCCGAAAAATAATAATATAAAAAGAAATGAATTCTTGGTCAAAAAAGTAAATTTAATGACACAATATTATTTGTACAATTAGATAGAGTGGCTGTCCTGTTTAATCAGTTTAATCAGCCTTTTACTTCGAGTATGAGTTCTCCATCGTAATAGCTTTGTAAGTATGCTTTATTATTTTTATACACAAAAAAAGCGAGTAAACGTCAATTTACTCGCTCTATTAATAGTTTAAAAAATGCTAAATTTTAATGCCTAACCATCACTTGTAATTGTATCGATTAACTCACTAAGTACGGCTTCTGCTTGGCTTGTTTCTACTTGGCAAGTACCTGCATTTAAGTGCCCGCCACCATTATATTTTAAGCATAGCTCGCCAACATTGGTGTTTGAGGTACGGTTGGTGATTGATTTACCAATTGCGTACACTACGTTTTGCTTTTTAAGGCCCCACAGTTTATGAATTGAGATGTTGCAGTTGAGGTACATGGCGTAAATAACAAAGCGGTTGGTAGCGTAAATAGTTTCTTCTTGGGTTAAATCAAGTACCACTAAATTTTTATGGACAGTGGCGCATTGAGTAATTTGCTCTTTTGCTTTTTCGTTATGCTCGTTATATAAAGCAACACGTTCGGCTACATCTTCTATTTGCAGTATTTGTTCAATGCTTTGGTTTTTACAGGCGTCAATGAGTTTCATCATTAATTGGTAGTTTGAAATTTTAAACTCACGGAAACGGCCTAACCCTGTGCGTGCATCCATAATGAAGTTCATTAATACCCAATCTGTTGGGTTTAATATTTCGTCTTTTGAAAACTGAGCGGCATCACCTTTGTCTACGGCGTCCATCATTTCAACTGAGATGTTCGGAAATTTTTCAGCGCCACCATAATAGTCATAAACTACACGTGCAGCCGAAGGGGCTTGCGGATCAATAATATGGTTTTTAATGTCGTTTGAGTTACGTACGGTTTCGCTAAGGTGATGATCAAACGCTATATGACAACCTGCAACGTAGGGAAGGTTGGTGGTAATGTCGTTTTCGGTAATGTCTATTTTACCATCTTGCATGTCTTTTGGATGAACAAACAAAATGTCGTCAATTAGGTCTAAGTCTTTTAAAAGGACGGCGCATACTAGGCCATCAAAATCACTGCGTGTAACAAGTCTAAATTTATTATTGGACATAGCTATTCCATCATTTTAATTGAGTTATCAATTGAGTGTAACAGTAAATATATTATTTGAGAGGTCTGCTTTAAAAAATTTATAAAAATAAAAAGGCCAAAGTAAATACTTTGGCCTTTGTTAGCAAGTGTATGTGCAATGAGCAGTTTATGCGCCTGGGCCACATTCCATACATGAGTTTACAATGTCTGGGCCAAATTTAAGTTTGGCGTTTAAGTCGCGAAGGGCGGTACGTAACCCTTCTTCAATTACTGGGTGGTAAAATGGCATATCAAGCATTTGTGGTACGGTCATTTTGTTTTGTACAGCCCAAGCTAATAAGTGAGCGATGTGTTCGGCTTGTGGGCCAATAAATTCTGCACCTAAAAATAAGCCTGTACCTTGCTCTGCATATACACGCATATGACCTTTGTTTTTAAGCATTACTCGGCTACGGCCTTGGTTTTCAAAGCTGACTTCGCCTACTTCAAAACAACCGCATGGGCCTAATCGGTCAGTAATTTGCTTGTAGCTTTCGCCTACCATTGCTATTTGTGGGTCGCTAAATACAGCTGCAATTTTAGCTCTGCGCAGACCTATACGCACATCTGGAAAGCGCCCTGCATTTTGACCCGCAATAGCACCTTGGTCAGATGCTTCGTGTAGCAGTGGTAGCATGTTGCTGGCATCGCCTGCTATAAATATGTTCGACTCACCACATTGCATTGTGTGTGTGTCTGCGTGCGGTACGCCGCGTTCATCAAGTTCAATACCGGTGTTTTCAAGGCCTAGTTTATCTACGTTAGGTACTCGGCCTGTGGCTGCAAGTACGTAGTCAAACTGTTCGGTGTGTTTTTCACCTTGTTTGTCGGTATAAGTTAGCTGTGCTTTGTCGCCAACTTGCGTCATGTCAGATACGTTTGAGTCGGTATCTACAAAAAATTCTTCAGCAAAAACGGTATTTGCGTAGTCTTTTACGACTGGGTCTGTAAGTGGACCAATTGCGCCGCCTACACCAAATAGTTTTACATTTACGCCTAGTCGGCTAAGTGCTTGGCCAATTTCAAGACCTATTACACCAGGGCCAAATACAGCGACTGATTCTGGTAGGTCATCCCAATCAAATACGTCGTCGTTTATAATAAGTTTGTCGCCAAAGTTATTAAATACGCTAGGGTATGAAGGGCGTGAACCGGTTGCAATTACAAAGCGTTTTGCTGTAATAATTGTGTGGTCGTCTATTTGTACGCGGTTTGTGCCTAAAAATTTAGCGTAACCACGAATCTTATCACCGTCTGGTAATTCATCTACGGCTTCTACTACGAATCCTACAAAACGATCTCGTTCACTTTTTACGCGTGCCATAACTGCTTTGCCGTCAATGACTGGCTTTGAGCTATGCACACCAAATGCAGGAGCCATTTCAATTGCGTGTGCGGCTTCGGCGGCTGCAATCAATAATTTACTAGGCATACAACCAACACGTGCGCATGTTGTGCCATATGGGCCTGATTCAATCATTAATACATTTTGTGTGAACTGTTTAGCATTACGATAAGCACTTAAACCTGCTGTACCTGCGCCTATAACAACAACATCGGTTTGCAATTCTTTCATAGTAGGTATCCTTTATTAAACAGGGGCAATAGGCCCCTGTTAATTTTTACTTAATTAAGCAAAGTATTTTTCTAAATCGTCTGAGCCGCCAATGTGTTTACCACCAATAAATATTTGTGGAACAGTATCACGACCAGATACAGCTTTAAGGCTTGTTAGTGATGCGCCTGCACCCATAACAATCTCTTCATAGGCGAAACCTTTTTCTGCAAGTAGATCTTTCGCTTTTTTACAGAAAGGGCAGCCAGGTTTAGTAAAGATGCTTACTGGTTCTGGTTTAGCTTGCTTAGGGTTGATGTAGTCAAGCATTGTGTCTGCGTCAGATACTTCAAACGGGTCGCCTGGTAAATCTGGTTCGATGAACATTTTGTCAATTACACCATCTTTAACCAGCATAGAGTATCTCCAGCTGCGCTTACCAAAGCCTAGGTCATTTTTGTCTACTAACATGCCCATGCCGTCAGTAAATTCGCCGTTGCCATCTGGTAATAAAGTAATGTTTTGCGCTTCTTGATGCTCAGCCCATGCGTTCATTACAAAGGTGTCGTTTACTGATAAACATACAATTTCGTCAACGCCGTTTTGCTTAAGTACGCCTGCTAATTCGTTGTAACGCGGTAAGTGAGTTGATGAACATGTTGGTGTAAATGCACCTGGTAGTGAAAACACTACAACCGTTTTACCTTTAAAAATGTCATCTGTTGTTACTGATTTCCATTCGTTATTTTCACGAGTTGCAAATGTAACACTTGGGATAGTTTGACCTTCGATATTGTTTAACATAGTTTATGTTCCTCTTGATTTGTTGATAGACATTATGGTGAATAATTAAATATAGTTCCAATCGTTTGTTTGTATTAAACTGATAGCTATAAACTATCAGGTGGAGCTGAATATGAACTTAAAAGATTTCGAATATGTAAAAGCAATCGCGCACTATAAACATTTTCGTAAAGCTGCTGATGCCTGTTTTGTTAGCCAGCCTACATTAAGTGGGCAAGTAAAAAAACTTGAACAAGAGCTGGGTGTTGTTTTATTTGATCGTTCCACCAAGCAAGTTACTCTTACGAGTAAAGGCGCTCGTTTATTGGCGCAAATAGAGCTGATTTTAGAGCAAACACAAATACTGAAAGAATTAGCCGCGACATCAAATGAACCCCTGCAAGGCAAATTAACCATTGGTATAATTCCTACCATTGCGCCTTACTTGTTGCCTGCGTTATTAACATCAATGAAAGCGGCATTTATTGATAGTCAGTTTTCGTTTATTGAGATGCAAACAGCAACAATTTTAGAAGCTTTAAATAATGGCGAACTCGACTTTGCTATTTTAGCCGATGTGCCAGAACTTATTAATTATCATACGGTTGCTCTATACAAAGAAGATTTTTTAGTGGCGGTATCACAAGATAACGCGCTTTCTAAGCATAAAAAAGTGGCGTTAAGCGACCTTCAAGGATGCAGCCTACTAATGTTAAGTGATGGCCATTGCTTTAAAGATCAAGCCCAAAAGTTTTGTTTTTCTGCAGGAGTCGATGTATCTAATCAGTATAAAGGTAATAGTTTAGAAACATTATTAGCGTTAGTGGCCATGGATGACGGTATTACATTTGTACCAAAGCTTGCTTGCACAGAGCGGGCGGGTATTGACTACATGCCTATATTTCCTAATCAGCAGCGTAATGTGGTATTTGCATGCAGAAAGCATTATCCGCATTTATCTGGTGTAGAACAATTGGGCGAGTGGTTGTCTGCTCACCCTAATTTAAAAGCTAAATTAACTAAAAAGGTTAATTAAAAATCTTGGCTGATTATTTCTACTACATCGTTTATTTGCACGCCTGGTAGCGGTTTGTCATCAATACTTACCGCAATGGCACTTTGTTGATAAAGCTGTTCAACGCGAATGGTGTTAAGTGTGGTTACTTTATGCGGCATGATATTACCCGCTGCATCCGTTAAGTAATTATGATGTGCAATGCTGAGCAGTTGGCCTTTTTGTAAACCGTGTGCTTTACCTAAATTTAAGACTATTTTGCTGTTTTCAATGTGCATTATTTTACCTTGCGTTGGTAAACACGCCATTGCAGCTTGTATGTCGTAACTTAAAGAGTGATTTATTTCACTTATACTTTGCCCAAAAGGTGATTGCCAAAATCTATCACTGTTTACATCAATTATGGCTGTTTTTTCGAATGGCCAAATTGCTTGGCTTTGATAGCTATTTTGCCAAAGTTGCTCGTACGTTGTGCCATCAAACAATGTTAATTCTATTTGGTAGCTACGCTGGTAGCTTTCATCTTGCCAAAACGCATATTCACTATTGAGTTTATTACTGGTCGATAGGTTTGTTATTTGGCTTAATAAAACATATTGAGCGTTGCTGCGAGTTGCAATTTCTTCTAACTGAGCAGTGGAGTAATCATGTTGTTGAGTAAAATATTTATCAACTTTGATAGCGTTTTTGTAATAGGCAACAGGTATTGCACTCATTTTTGATTTTTGCAGCGCCGAAAAAATATTTTTGCTAACCGCTTTATCTATGTCAAAAATTTGACCCATTTTTGCTTGCTCGCGATGATTAAGCTGGCTTTGGGTTACAGCTAAAAATTTATTAAAGCTGTTTTGCGGGCATTGTTCTGTTTGAGCGAAAATGTCTAAGCGCAGTGTGATTGCAAATTTATCGTCGTATTTATTTTCGCTTATAAGCTCAATTTTTTGAATTTCACCGTGACTACTAATTTTAAGTTGATCTTGCATTAACACGCCATCTACCAAGGTTTGCACTGAGCTTACTCTTGCGCCTGAAAATACTAAAGCTTGGGTTATTGCGTCTTTTATAGCGGCAGATTTGGCTGCGCTCATATCCCCATTTTGAACAAGTGCGTGCCCAGTCGATTCATACCACTGCGCTTTTGTGAAAGGTGAAAACGTTAATAAAGCAGTTGCGCTTAATCCTACAAATACTGATGATAAAAACGATTTCATACACTTACTCCAATTAAACTTTAGCTAGTAGTGTGTTTAGAGCAAGGACTATACCAACGTTGTTTTTAATACTATAAATGGCATTAAACGTGCATATAGTTACATAATTAGTTTATTAGGACGATGTACAATGCGAGCAATATCATTATCTATCACACTAGGGTGCTTAGCACTAAGTGGTTGCAGTAGCGTGTTTGATAAACATGTTGAATATAAATATGTAGCGCCAAATAATTACCCTATTATAAAAGCGATTGGTTATGCGCCTATCAGCTTGCAAAAGGGCGTTAACAGTTCGCAAAAGCAACTAATGGCTATTAAAGCGTCAAAGCTGGAGGCTTATCGAGAATTAACAGAACAAGTTTACGGGCAAAAAATTACCGCCGGAACTACTGTTGCAGGCTCAATAGCGCAAGATGACTATTTACAAAGTAAAGTGCAGGGGATTATAAAAGGGGCGCAAGTAATTAAAACGTATGCTGTAGATGATACTTATGTAACTGAGCTTGAATTAAATATGAAACGTGTTCACGATTTATATATAGGTGAAGTTAAGCCTCGAGAAGTAAAGAAAGTAACGTATTACTAAATTTATTTAATTAGGGATGATGACTTTTTATTATACCCAATCAATTTAGGCTTTTAGGTTACGTACAAGTTGGCTGTTGGTGTTTACTTCGCCACCGGCTTGATCGTATGTAGTTGAGGAAGGAGCACCAATTAAAATCTCTTTCAATTGTTTAACACTCAATTGTGCTTGATGCGCCGCATGTGCATTTACATCATTTTGTTTTTTACATTTTTCAAGCTTACTACGCACAATGGAAATTAAATCAGGAACTTCATCTGACAGTTCGTCGTTATTAGCAATGAGTTTATTTAATTCTTTATCAAGAGAATTTAACTTAGTTAAAAAAGGCATTTTTTGTTGAGCAATTTCTTTCAAACCTTCGCCACGTCGAGACGCAATCGCGGTCAGCTCATCATCTAATAAGGTGGCTAATGAATCTAAGCATTTTTCTTGCTCGTTCAGCTTGACGATAATTAAACTGTTATGATCAGCCATATACGTCAAACTCGAAACTAGCTAAGTTTTTAGCTAACTTTTCATTGTCAATTTGGTACTTACCTTCAGTAATTGCTTTTTTTAGTTCTGAAACTTTATCACTGTCGAAACCAGACGATTGCTGCGCTTTTTCTTGCAACGTTTTTAATTCTTTCGCTTGCGGCGTTAGACTTACTGAGTCACTGGCGGCCTTAGGTGAAGCAGACTGAAGTGATTGCGTATTTACATTATCTCTTTGTAAATCAACTTTTTGTTGCTTAGTATTAGCTAAAGCAGCAGTTTGTTGATTACCTGAATTAACTTGACTGACCATAATAATAAACCTGTATATTACCCAACTTATGCCAACATATCGGCACCTACGAAGAATACTTTAGCATAATTTTGAATTAAATGTTTACCTGCACCGACTCTACACCATCCACTCGTGCATTTAAAACTTTACCCGTTTTTTTGTTTTTAACACGTATTTGTTCTCCAATTGTTCCGTCCTCTAAAGCAACTCCCGTTGTCTTTATTTTCAACCCTCTAAGGTTAGCTAAAATGTTTACAGAATCACCTTTGCACACCATACATATTTGGTTAAGTAATATAGGCATCCCGCTTCTTATGTTGCGTTTACTCCTACTTCCAATAAGTATTTCTGGGTTATCTAAATACTGCATTCTAACAAAATGTGTTGGTTTCATTTCAATACTTAAGTGAGAACTTGTTATTACTTCACCTCGCACTAAATTTGCGTTAGCGATCACAACAGGTGCCATTTCAACTATTCTTACATGCACGTACTGAGACCAATTTTGAGTATCGTTACATTTTATTTGTAATGTAACTTGTCGATTAAATGGCGGCTCACTTGGGATTAGTAACTCGAGCGCATTTTGACAGGTTCGATCAGGAATACGACTATCAAGTGGTAAAGCACTTAATTGTATTTTAGTATTTTCTGTAGAACCAATCTGATCGGCGACATAACTTATTGCGATCTCTTGTAATAAATCTTTATTAAAGACTTTTGCGTGCAGGGGTAAAGCGAAGCTGAGGCTAGCAACAAAATAAAAAACACTGTATCTTCTGACTTTTTTTAACAAACTCATAATGTTTCGACTATGCTTATGGTTTCAAACAGGGTATAAATATTTTGCGTCAAAAAGAAGACGCTCCCGTGATGTTATGTAAGCTTTATAAATAGAAAGCAATTATCATTCCGTATTATTTGTTTTCTTTAGGAGATTTGAATGGCAGGCATTTTAGACTCAGTAAACCAGCGCACCCAGTTGGTTGGGCAGAACCGCCTAGAATTACTATTATTTAAGCTCAGGGGTCGGCAGCGTTTTGGTATAAACGTATTTAAGGTGAGGGAAGTATTACAATGCCCTCCACTAACAAGTATGCCAAAGTCAAACGCCTATATTCGTGGTGTTGCACATATTCGCGGCCAGACTATTTCGGTGATAGATCTTTCTATGGCCGTGGGTGGGCGACCAATAGAAAACATAACAGACAGTTTTATTATCATTGCTGAATATAACCGCTCAGTGCAAGGTTTTTTAGTGGGTGGGGTAGAGCGTATTGTTAATATGAATTGGGAAAAAATAATGCCGCCTCCATCAGGTGCTGGCCGATATTCATATTTAACCGCTGTAACCGAAATCGAAAATGAACTGGTCGAAATATTAGACGTAGAAAAGATTCTTAACGAAATTTGCCCTGTAAACACAGAAGTAAGTGCTGATGTAGCAGCTAGCGGCGATATTCAAAAAGACTTGGGTGAGCGAATTGTGTTTATTGCTGATGATTCAGCTGTTGCGCGTAACCAAGTTAAACGTGCGCTAGAGCCACTTGGTGTTCAAACTGAGTTAGCTAAAAATGGTAAAGAAGCCTTAATAAGGTTAAAAGAAATAGCTGAATTAGATTGTAAAGACAATATTACCGAACGTGTCGCTTTACTTATATCTGATGTTGAAATGCCTGAAATGGATGGCTATACGTTAACGGCAGAAATTAAAGCAGATCCTAAACTCGCCCCTTTACATGTTATTTTACATACTTCATTGAGTGGTGTTTTTAATCAGGCGATGATTGAAAAAGTAGGGGCTGATGACTTTATTGCAAAATTTAACCCAGATGAACTAGCAACTGCTGTGAAAAAATGGGTTCATTGTGATTAATAAAAATAGGTGTTACTAATTTGAATAATAAAGATTTGCAGCAAAGTGAATACGATCAGTTTCGTTCGTTTTTGGAGCAGCAATGCGGGATCGTTTTAGGTGAAAATAAACAATATTTGGTGAAAAGCCGACTTGCGCCGTTAATGACTCGATTTAATGTAGAATCTTTATCAGAGCTGGTTAGCAAAACGCTGGGTCCTCATGAGCGACAGCTTCGAGCTGCGGTTGTAGACGCAATGACTACGAATGAAACGTTGTGGTTTAGAGATCAATACCCGTTTGAATTGCTTCAAAATAAGCTTTTCCCGGAATTTAAGGAGCTAAGAAGACCACTAAAAATTTGGTCGGCAGCGAGTTCTTCTGGTCAAGAACCATACTCTATTTCAATGTCTGTTGCTGAGTTTCAAGCAAAGCAACCTAATGTGTTACGGATGGGGGCGCAAATTATTGGCACTGATATCTCTAATACGATGCTTGATATGTGTAAAAATGGTGAATACGATGCATTGGCTTTAGCAAGAGGTCTTTCTGCTGAGCGCCGTAAAAAGTTTTTTAAAGATAGCGGCAATGGTATGGCTCAAGTAAATGATTCGATAAAAAAGCAAGTTAGCTTTAGGCATTTAAATCTACTTGATTCTTACGCACTTATGGGTAAATTCGATATTATATTTTGTCGAAATGTACTTATATATTTTGCCCCAGAAGTAAAAGCTAAAATTATTAGTCAATTTGCTCAAGCGCTGAATCCTAAAGGTTACTTATTTTTGGGTGCATCAGAGTCAATGACAGGCTTAAGCAGTGAATTTGACATGGTACGATGCAACCCTGGCATTATTTATCAAAAAAAGCTGTAATAGTAACTCCTTCCCTATATAAATGACGCGCCTAGCGTCATTTTTCTTTTTAATACATACCCTTATATAAATAATCACCACTCTAGTATTAATGGCGTATTTTTTGCTTTATTCAAGGTAAGTCAATTTTTTGGAGATGGTTATGGCTATCAGTTTTGATAAGGCATTAGGTGTGCATCCGCAGGCTATGTTGATCCGTTCACAACGAGCAGAAGTAATTGCAACTAATATTGCGAATGCTGATACGCCGGGCTACAAAGCAAAAGATATTGATTTTGCCTCTGCATTAAAAGCGGCAAGATCAAACCAGCAAAGCGGCAATACAATGGTACGAACTAACGATAAACACATCGGTGGTGGTACTCGTAGTATGGATGATTCAGAATTATTTCGCTTACCAAATCAAGCAGATACGGGCGATGGTAACTCGGTTGATATACAAGTGGAACGAAACTTGTATACACAGAATGCTATGGAGTATCAGGCCAGCTTGCAATTTTTAAGCAGCAGATTTAAAGGTCTGAATAAAGCACTCGGTAGTCAAGGATAAAAATTATGAGTTTATATAATGTATTTGATATTGCAGGTTCAGGTATGAGCGCACAAAATGTACGCTTAAATACCACCGCAAGTAATATTTCTAATGCGAATACGATTAGTTCTTCTCAAGACAAAACATACCGAGCGCGACAACCTGTATTTGCTGCTGAACTTACCAAAGCTTCAGCATCGGCAAGTAATCAACAGGGCTCCGCCGTTGGCGTTAAAGTTTTAGGCATTGTTGAAAGCAGTGCTCCATTACAGATTGAGTATAATCCAAATCACCCGAGTGCGGATGAAAATGGCTATATTTATAAACCCAACGTTAATGTTGTTGAGGAGATGGCTAATATGATTTCTGCCTCTCGCTCTTATGAAACAAACGTGCAAGTTGCAGATGCAGCTAAGCAAATGTTAAGTAAAACACTGCTGCTAGGTCAGCGGTAACCGAGGGTAGGTTATGAATAACGATATAAGTACATCTTCATCCTATTTAGACTCAATCCGTTGGCAAGAGCAGCAAGTAGCTAGCAGCGAAGATGAGAGTGACGCGTTAACACAAGAAGATTTTTTCTCGTTGTTGACGCAGCAATTATCGTATCAAGATCCCAGTAACCCTGCGGACAATGATCAAATGATTGCGCAAATGACTAGTTTTACTATGGCGCAAGGCATTACAGATTTAAATACTAACTTTGAATCTTTAGCCTCTTCGATGACGTCTAATTCTGCATTACAAGCCTCAACGCTTGTTGGTAAGCAGGCTTTACTAGAGTCAAATACCCTTGATTTAAATGAAACGGGTGATGCTAGAGGCTCAGCAGTAGCAGAAGAAGCTATGGATAACCTTAAAATCAAAGTAACTGACGAATCAGGTCAATTAGTAAGAACGATTGATATGGGTTCTCAGGCAGCTGGAGCAATTCGCTTTGCTTGGGATGGTAACAACGAAGCCGGCGAACGTTTACCTGAAGGTGAATACACAATAACAGCTGAAGGAAGTACTAACGGTGAATTTTCAAGTTTACCCGTTGCTACTTTTAAGAACATTGAAAGTGTAAATATTAACGGCTCAAGTGGCATTATTATTAACACTAAAGAAGGTGCGGTTAGGCTGACGGATGTCGCAGAAATCGCATAATTAATTTTAGTATTTTTTGCCTGCCAGCAGGCTTCAGATTGATAGGTTAGAGGTGAATTATGAGCTTCAATATTGCATTAACAGGCCTTGCTGCCGCGCAAAAAGATTTAGATGTAACAGCAAATAATATTGCGAACGTCAATACTACCGGTTTTAAAGAGTCACGCGCAGAGTTTGCCGATGTTTATGCATCGTCAGTATTTAGCGCAGGTAGGACTAAAAATGGTGATGGTGTGCAAACGACGATGGTTGCACAGCAGTTTCACCAAGGATCACTGCAGTTTACTAATAACTCTTTAGATTTAGCTATTACAGGTGAAGGTTATTTTGCGATGACCGATGATATTTCATCGCAAGATTTAACCTATACTCGTGCCGGTGCATTTAAATTAAACCAAGATAATTTTATGGTTGACGCTAAGGGTAATTTCTTACAAGCATTCCCTGTAGATTCATCAACCGGTGATACAACATCAGTGAGTTTGAGTACGACAAACCCAGTTCAAATACCAGATTCATCAGGTTCGCCTCGTGCTACAGAAAATGTATTCTTATCGTTCAATTTAGATGCTACAGCTGATGCACCGGGTATAGATTTTGATCCTACATCCAATGGTACTTATAACTCATCTACATCAACGACAGTTTATGACTCGTTAGGTGAGCCGCATATATTGCAATACTTTTTTGTAAAAGAACCTGACGCAGCTTCAGGTGGTACAGATAATAGCTGGAATGTGTATGCGACACTTGATGGAAAGGTAGTTGATGGAACTTCGGGCGCAGAACAAACCACGACCCCTTATGCACCGATCACAACTCTTGGTTTTGATTCAAGTGGTTTACCTGCAACGACAGGCGGAGTAGCAAATACAAACCTAACCACTTTTGATGAGATAAACCTACCTGCTGGTGCTGGTACTGGTTTATCTACAATGCTTGATAATGGTGCTACATTCCCAGGCACAGGTATTGAGCTTAATTGGCGTGATGAAAACAATACGGCAGGACGTATACCAACACAGTATTCAAGTGGTTTTGAAGTTAAAGCACTTGATCAAGATGGTTCGACTGTTGGTCGTTTAGCTGGAATTGATATTGGCACCGACGGTAAACTAGTTGCTTCATACAGTAACGGTGATTCAACATACCTTGGCCAGATAGCTATGGTTCGCTTTCCTAATTCGCAAGGTTTATCACAAATAGGCGACACAAGTTGGAAGCAAAGTATTGACTCAGGTGAGCCTGTTGCAGGTGAGGCAGGGTCAGGTACATTTGGTAGTATTAACTCATCAGCACTTGAGCAATCAAATACTAATTTAACTAATGAGCTTGTCGATTTAATCACAGCTCAACGTAATTACCAAGCTAACTCGCGAGCGCTTGAAGTTAACTCAACAATCCAGCAAAGTATTTTGCAGATTCGATAATTTAAATTTAATTAAATATTTTAGGCTGCATTTTGCAGCCTTTTTTATTTTAGCCTCTAAACCAAAACCAATGGTTACAGTAAGTGGCTATCATTTCTATTGTTTGTTTCATCACTCTAATGTTACGTAAACTCTAATCTGGCATCTATTTTGCATTTGTTAAGTTAGAGATTTTTAATGTGAGTCGATGTTATGGACAAAATGGTCTACATTGCGGCCTCAGGTGCTAAACAGAGCCTGCAGGGCCTTGCCCTTAAAGCCAATAATTTGGCGAATGCCAATACGACAGGCTTTAAATCAGACTTTGCTCAAGCACGTTCTATGCAAGCGTTTGGTGAAGGGCTGCCAACACGTGTATTTTCGATGCAAGAACGTCCGGGTTCAAACATGACATCGGGTGGCATAGTTGAAACAGGCAGAGATTTAGATATCGCAATGAGCGATAACGCATGGCTGAGTGTGCAAGATGCGTCGGGTAATGAAGCTTACACTAAAGTAGGCACGCTCAATATCACAGCAGAAGGCATGCTGGTAACAAGTCATGGACGTCAAGTTATTGGCGAAGGTGGTCCAATTATACTGCCTGTACCAATTGAAAAGGTTGAATTTAGTCAAGATGGTGCTATTCAGGTTCGTCCGCAAGGCGCCCCAGCAAATTTTTTAGAAGAAGTTGATCGCTTAAGAGTCGTTGAGGCTGATAATTCACAACTTGAAAAAGGTAATGATGGCTTATTTAGACCAAAACCAAATCAAGTTGTTGATACTTCCGCTAATGTAAAAGTATTGAGTGGAACCTTAGAAATGTCGAATGTAAACCCCGTTCATGAAATGGTCGATATGATAAGTCATCAACGCCAATTTGAATTACAAGTCAAACTGATGAAAACAGCTGAAGAAATTGACGAACGTCAAGATCAGCTGTTGCGCATAGTTTAACTTTAAAATGAGGACACTATTATGAATCCTGCATTGTGGATCAGCAAAACAGGGCTTGATGCTCAACAAACCGATATTTCGGTTATTTCAAATAATTTAGCGAATGCCAGTACGGTTGGTTACAAAAAAAGCCGCGCTATATTTGAAGATTTACTTTATCAAAATATTAATCAGCCAGGTGGTCGTTCATCGCAAGACACTGAAATGCCATCAGGCCTAATGTTAGGTGCGGGTGCAAAAGTTGTAGCCAACCAAAAAGAGTTTACGCAAGGTAACATGTTAACCACCGAAAACTCACTAGATTGGATGATTTCCGGCGAAGGTTTTTTTGAAGTGCTGCAGCCAGATGGCAATATTGCCTATTCGCGCAATGGCCAGTTTACCACCGATGGTGATGGACGAATTGTTACATCGGGTGCTGGTTATGTTATTCAGCCAGAAATGAATGTCCCCGAAGATGCTCAATCGATTACTGTTTCGCAAGACGGAGAAGTATCTGTTCGTGTTGCAGGTCAAGCCGATAACGTAGTTATTGGTCAGATCACCATTAGTGACTTCATTAATCCATCGGGTCTTGAGCCGATTGGTCAAAACCTTTATACCGAAACAGCTGTAAGTGGTGCTCCAGTGCAGGGTAATCCTGGTGTTGAGGGGCTTGGTAGTATTATTCAAGGCTCACTTGAAACATCAAACGTAAATGTCACAGAAGAGCTGGTAAATCTTATCGAAACTCAACGTATTTATGAAATGAATTCAAAAGTAATTTCAGCCGTCGACGAAATGATGAGTTATATCAATCAGCAACTATAAGGTTTAGGGGCAGAATATGCGTAATATTATGTTATTTGCGGCAGGCACTCTATTTTTAAGTGGATGTGTATCAACACAAAATAGTGAAATAGTGCAAGACGATCCTTACTATGCGCCAATGTACCCAGAACCAAATATAGAACCTGTTGTAGCAACAGGCTCTTTATTTAACACGAATGTGTCGAACGATTTATACGCGGACAGAAAAGCTCTGCGTACCGGCGATATCATTACGGTTAAATTGCAAGAATCTACCCAAGCTACAAAAGCGGCAAAAACAGAAACAGATAAGCAATCTGACACGAGCCTTGACCCTGTAATTGGTTTGGGGGGACTTCCTGTTAATATCGGTGGCGACAGTATTCAATTTGGAATTGGCAGTGATTCATCGTTTTCTGGTGACTCTAAATCAAATCAATCAAATAGTTTATTTGGCAATATATCGGTTAATGTGATGCGTGTTTTACCAAACGGTAACTTAGTTATTCGAGGTGAAAAATGGTTAACTCTTAATACAGGCGAAGAGTTTATTCGCTTAGAAGGGTTGGTGCGCCCGCAAGATGTTGGCTCAGATAATACGGTTGAATCAAACCGAATAGCTAATGCACGGATTCAATATTCAGGTAAAGGGCAAACCCAAGAAGCACAAAGTGCTGGTTGGTTAACGCGCTTTTTTAGTAGCTCGCTCTTTCCTTTTTAGAGGACATTCAATATGAATGTATTTAAGTTTTTTTGTTTAATTGTTTTGCTGGGATGCCAATTTTCGGCACATGCAGAGCGTATTAAAGATATCTCTATGGTTGAAGGTGTGCGTTCTAACCAATTAGTGGGTTACGGGTTAGTTGTTGGCTTACCTGGGACTGGCGAGCAAAGTAAGTTTACCCAACAGAGTTTCAAGGGCATGTTAAGTAATTTTGGTATTACACTGCCGGCTAATTTAAGCCCTAAAATTAAAAATGTGGCTGCTGTTGCTGTGCATGCAGAGTTACCTGCGTTCAGAAAACCAGGACAAACAATTGATATTACCGTGTCGTCTATTGGCAGCGCCGGTAGTTTGCGCGGTGGTACTTTAATTCAAACATTTTTAAAAGGTGTTGATGGGAATGTATACGCTATAGCACAAGGTAGCCTTATTGTTGGCGGCTTAGGAGCTGAGGGGTTGGATGGCAGCAAGGTTGTTATAAATACACCCACCGTCGGTCGAATTCCCAATGGTGCTACTGTTGAACGTGCCGTTAAAAGTCCATTTATGCAAAGCGACTATATTACTTTTAATTTAAATCGCCCAGATTTTACAACAGCGAAACGTTTAGAAAGTACGATAAACGACTTAGTTGGTCCCAATAGCGCACAAGCTATTGATGCTGCATCTATTCGTGTTATTGCCCCAAGAGATGCATCACAACGTGTATCGTATTTATCAACACTTGAAAACTTAGAGTTTACCCCTGCGGATAACGCAGCAAAAATTATTGTTAACTCTCGTACGGGGACGATTGTAATTGGGAAAAATGTAAAACTACAGCCAGCCGCGATTACTCATGGTGGTTTAACTGTGACGATTACCGAGCAACAAAATGTATCTCAGCCTAATGCATTAAGTGAAGGTGAAACCGCCGTTACGAATCAAAGTATCATTGATGTGAATCAGGATGATTCTCGTGCATTTGTATTTAATCCTGGTGTTAGCTTGGACGATTTAGTCAGAGCAATCAATGAAGTTGGTGCTGCACCAGGTGATTTGATGGCTATTCTTGAAGCGCTTAAAGAGGCTGGTGCAATAAACGGTCAACTAGTTGTTATTTAGTATTTAAACACGCCCTAGTAACATTTTTACTAGGGCAAAATCATTCCCTCGCAATATATCTAATTTAAAGTTAGTCAACTGGCTCAATTTTTGCATTTTAATTGCATTACTCATTATTGTGTCAAAAAGCTGATGGAAACAAATCATCTCGATAAGCAAAACTTTTTTGATTTAGGCAACTTAGATTCACTTCGTAAAGAAGCCTTAACCAGTGGTGATTCATCGACTGATGCATCAAAGGCTGCGCTAAAAAAAGCCGCTGCACAATTTGAAGCAATTTTCACTCAAATGTTACTTAAAAGTATGCGCAAGGCAAACGAAGCATTTGAGGACAAAGAAAGCCCATTTAATTCCAGTGGGGTTAAGTTCTTTGAAGAAATGCACGATCAACAATTATCGACAGAACTATCATCAAATGGTTCTTTAGGCCTTGCAGACTTAATCGTTCAACAGTTATCCCCTGATGGTAAAAATTTTATGCCCGGATCTGTTTTGAGAACAACAGCGGACTTTTTAAGTGATAAGCGAGTGGGCTCAGAGCTTCCTCATGAAAATAATAATAAATCAGTAGAGCCTGTAAGTACGAACATGAACATGGATATTACAGAATCAAAAATAGAGACTCCGGTATTTGAATCGGCTGAAGAGTTTGTTAGCTCTGTGTGGGAACACGCTAAAACGGCAGCAAAGAAAATTGGTTTAAACCCGGCTGTAATGGTTGCGCAAGCAGCGCTTGAGACTGGTTGGGGTAAACATATCATTAATAAAAGTGATGGTAACAGTTCAAATAACTTATTTAATATTAAATCAGATAAAAGCTGGGAAGGTGAAAAAGCCAGTAAAGTCACACTCGAATTTGAGCAAGGTACAGCGGTCAAAAAGAAAGCAAACTTTAGGGCGTACGACTCAATAAAAGAAAGTGTAAATGACTTTGTTGATTTTTTGACACAAAACCCACGCTACCAAGAAGCATTACAAAATACAGCAAAGCCAAGCGACTTTTTAGATTCGTTACAAAAAGCGGGTTATGCAACCGATCCAAATTACGCTAGCAAAATAAAACAAGTACTCAATAGTGCAGAATTAAAAGATATTGCAGCAAACGCGATTCGCCAAGGAGTAAAGTAACATGTCGTATGATTTATTGAGTATTGCCAGTTCAGGAGTCAGAGCTAGTTCTGAGTTACTGCAAACGACAAGTAAAAACATTGCCAATGTAAATACAGAAGGCTATGTACGCGAGCGCACAGAATTTACTACCATGGTAGATAATCAGGTAGGTAGGGGTGAAACCTACCGTTTGCTAAACCAATTTGCTCAAGAACAGCTAAACAGAGATACATCTAATAAATCATTTTTTGATCAGTTTGTAACAGAGGCAAATAGGGTTGATACCTTATTTTCAGAGGAAGCAAATAGCTTATCTACAGGCATAAATTCGTTATTTAATAACGTGCAAGAGGCACTCAATCAACCATCATCAACGGTAGCTCGTTCTTTAGTTATTACTGATGCACAAAGCTTAATTGATCAAATGGATAGACTCTCAGGTATTGTCTTTGATCAGCAAAGTATAGTGAATGAACAATTAGAAATATTTTCAGAGGAAGCCAATACGCTAATCCAAAGTATTAGCGCTTTAAATAAAGATATAGCTGCTGTAAATGGAACGAATAATGCTGCTGATGCAAGTTCAACTTTTAACGAACGTGACAAAGCAATACGTGATTTATCCGAACTTATAGATATAGAAACACTTGATGGACCAAATGGTGAAAAGCTTGTGTTTATGGGTACAGGAGAAGCCGTTGTTATGCAAAATGGTTCGTTTAATTTGTTTTCTATGAGAGGCGACCCCGATCCTAGTTTTAAAGAGCTAACGTTAGATGTTAACGGTGGCAAAGCTGTGCCACTTGAAATTGATACGAGCAAATTAAAAGGTAAAATTGGCGGTTTACTTGCTTTTAGAGACGATATTTTAGTGCCGGCGCAAAATCAAATCGGTCAAATGGGACTGGCTATTGCAGATGCATTTAACGAACAAAATAAATTAGGCATGAATGCAAATGGTGAGTTGGGGGGGATATTTTTACCATACCAACAGAAAATGCATTTGCTTATCAAGATAATACTG
The DNA here is from genome assembly GCF_002407505.1 of Pseudoalteromonas sp. 1_2015MBL_MicDiv. NCBI lineage: Bacteria > Pseudomonadati > Pseudomonadota > Gammaproteobacteria > Alteromonadales > Pseudoalteromonadaceae > Pseudoalteromonas > Pseudoalteromonas sp. 1_2015MBL_MicDiv. Next base: position 988,756 of record NZ_CP012737.1, read on the forward strand.
GTGGTGTTACAAACATGACCGCAACGGTTGAGCCAGGCAAAGGTAGTGAATTACCTGCCAGTAACTTCATTATTACCTATACCGCTAATCCGAACGAAGTAAGTATTCAGGCAATTGATAATAAAGGGGAGCCTATTGGCAACCCATCACTTGCAGATACAACCAGTGGAGTGATTGATTCATCATCAATTACCAGTGGCGAGTCCTTTGGACTGCAAATAACAGTTGCTGGTACAGGTGCTACTGGTGATCAATTTCAAGTTAAGCTAAATTCTCAAGCCGCTTCTAGCATATCGCTTGCAACCGGACGTGGTGATGACCTTGCGTTAGCGTCGCCAATTAGAACTGCGAACGATATAAATAATATAGGCACAGGCACGATATCAGCAGGTACAGTTAGTAGTGTTACCTCAGGTGGTTTTACATCAACTACACCACCTGCCTTAGCGAATGGCGATATCACAATTGTTAAAGCAGCGGGTACTAATGATTACCTTATTAGTGATGGTAATGGCGCTAATGTAGCTGTGACGATAGCGCCGCCGGGTGAAAATGTTTTAGCTGGCCTTGGTGCTCCTTATGACTCATACGGTTTTGACTTTGATATAGAGGGTACACCGGCAACAGGCGATACATTTACGCTGGAGTTTAACGAAGGTGGATTTGACGATAACCGTAATGGTTTAAAGTTGGCTGATTTGCAAAATGGTGAGTTGGTACGTCAAAATGTTGTCACAACAACGACGGCAGATAACCATAAAACATTTAATCAAGCCTATGCTGGTATGGTTAGCGATATTGGTGTGGTAACTGGACAAGCTATTACGAGTGGAGCTGCATTCGATGCTCTCGCACAGCAGTCTGAAGCTTGGTATGAATCATTATCGGGAGTAAATCTCGATGAAGAAGCCGCAAATTTATTGCGTTTTCAACAGTCTTATGCCGCTTCAGCACAGGTTTTAGCTGCTGCGCGTTCAATTTTCGACACTTTACTTAGTGCTGCGAGGTAATCATGCGTTTATCAAATAATTTAATGTATCAAAGCAGTATTAATAAAATACTGGATGGGCAACAAGGTGTCGCAAATGCGCAAGAACGCGTTAATACAGGGCAAAAATATTTAACAACGTCTGAAGCGCCTGCAGATATTTCACAGGCAATGTTATATTCAAATAAAATACAAACCAATGAGCAATATACAAAAAATATTAATCAGCTTAGTGGTCGTCTCGAAACAGAAGAAAGCGTTTTAAAAAGTATTAATACCAGTATTCAAGAAGCGCAATCTCTAGCATTACAAGCGGGTAATGGCGCTTATACTAAAGACGATTTGAAGTCGATTGCATCCGAGCTAAGTGGTATTCAGCAAACGCTTGCTAATTTAATGAATACCCGCTCCGAAGATGGGAAATTTATATTTTCAGGTTATCAAGATAGCACCCAACCTTATCAGTTTGACTCAACGCTAGGTGAATACACTTATAATGGCGATCAAGGTGTCCATCAAATAACGATAGCTGAAGGTGTATCAATTAAATCGAGTGATAACGGTTTTGATACATTTGAAAAAACAGCAGCACGCTTAGATGTAGACTCAAACACGGCTTCAATTCCTACTACAGTCCCTGCTAATAACATCACCGCAGGTACAGTATATGTTGATGGTCAAACTGAATTTGATCGATTTCATCAATCTAATTACAATGCAGATCCAGCAGCGCCAGCAACAGCAAATACTTATAATGTTGTGATTACAGCTGGGGCAACGCCAACTGATCCTGATCAATACGAAATTCAACGTGATGGCGTGTCTCTTTCTCCTCAAGTGATAGGTGATATTACCGATGAACCAATAGATTTTGCAGGAATGAAAATTGAATTTGAAGGTACAGCACCTGGTCAGCTTGATTTTAGCCTTGAAAAACCGGAGAAAGAAAACGTACTTAATACGTTGCAAGCACTTATTACAGGTTTGAATGATGGCACACTTGAAGGAGACGACTTTCAACAAGTATTAGCCGATGGTGTTGTTCAGCTACAAAATGCCAGTGAACAAGTGGTTTTCACGCAGGCAAGTTTAGGCGGAAGAATGGTTGCGCTTGAACTCGTAACCGACACTAACTTAGCGCTTGATATTCAAAATAAAAGTAATAGATCTAGTTTAATTGAGGTGGATCAGGCTGCTGCTATTAGCGAGCTCACTAAGCAAGAAACCGCACTGCAAGTATCTCAAGCAACCTTTGGGCGTTTATCTAACCTTTCATTGTTCGACTACCTTTAACCAGAAATATTTTGCCGCTTTACTTATTTTAAAGCGGCAAAAAATTGTCGCTTCAAGTTACTTTTTAAATTCAACTTTAAATTTCAATTATAAACCATTAAAAACAGTGACTTAAACTTGTTTTAAAGTTGGCACAGTAAATGCTTTTATAATAATAAGAAATTATCGAATAGTGGTTCCTGTTAAAACGTGTTGAACCACACTCTGCTTAAACCTAGGAGATGGTAAAATGGCATTAACAGTAAATACTAATGTGTCGTCATTAAACGCACAACGTAACTTAAATAAATCAGGCGAAGGCTTAGCAACTTCAATGCAACGTTTATCATCAGGTATGCGTATTAATAGCGCAAAAGATGATGCTGCCGGTCTGCAAATTTCAAACCGACTTACGTCGCAAATAAATGGTTTGTCAGTAGCCCAGCGAAATGCCAACGATGGTATTTCAATGGCACAAACCGCTGAAGGTGCGATGAGTGAGTCAACAAGTATTTTACAGCGTATGCGTGAACTTGCATTGCAATCAGCTAATGGTTCAAACTCGCCAGAAGATCGTGAGGCACTGCAAAAAGAAGTATCAGCACTTCAAGTTGAATTGACACGTATTGCAGATACAACCTCGTTTGGTGGTCAACAATTACTAGATGGTGCTTACGGTAGTAAAACCTTCCAAGTAGGTGCTAACGCTAATGAAACGATTAATGTATCGCTTTCAAGTGTTGCAGCTGAGAAAATTGGCGCAAATCAAACGAATTTGCAATCAGCGACTACTGTGGATGGTTTTGGTCAAGTAAATGAAACGGGTACCGGTACGCTTGCCGCTAGTGTAATTGCATATGGTAACTTGGCAATTTCTGGTCGAGAAGATTCTACGGTCACTATTCCAAATGGTGCCAGTGCAGAAGAAGCTGCTGATTTAATAAATCAAGTAACGGGTGCTACAGGTGTTTCGGCACAAGCAAGATCTGAAGCTCAGCTTGATATTACCGGCACGCAAACAGCAGCAGGCGAACCTGTAAGCTTTGAGCTAAATGGCGAAAAAGTCTCGTTTGTTGCAACAGGTACTGCAACCGGTGATGAGCAGGCAATGGCAGAAGCTATTAATAGCAGAACTGATGAGCATGGTGTTACAGCAACCATTGATAATGGTGTTTTATCTGTTTCAAATAATAATGGCGCAGATATTGAAATCGTTGGATTTGCCGGAGACGCAGGCTCAACCTTAGATATAACTCCTCAAGGCTATAACGAAGGTTCTGCCGGTGATGTTGTGGTACTGACTACTGGTGCGACAGACTCTGCCAGAATAGCCGGTGCTATCCAATTAAATTCATCAGATATATTTACTACAACAGGTAGTACTTCTGTGGATGAGGTTGCGACTAAAGTGACTAGTTCTTTAGAAAATGCAGCTGATATTGATATTACAAGTCAAAAAGGTTCACAAGATGCTTTATCGGTAATTGATAACGCGATTGCCAATATTGACTCACAACGTGCCAGCTTGGGTGCAGTACAAAACCGCTTTAGCCATACAATTAGTAACTTGGCAAATATTTCTGAGAATGTATCTGCATCACGTAGTCGAATTCAAGATACTGACTTTGCAACAGAAACAGCGCAAATGACTAAAAATCAGATATTACAACAGGCGGGTACATCAATCTTGTCGCAAGCTAACCAAGTGCCTCAAGCCGCAATTAGTTTATTAGGTGGTTAATTAAACTAACAATAGTTTTTGTTATATTAAAAGCGCATTTATTGCGCTTTTATGCTTTATAGTATTTGGGTTTCATATTAATTAATATTTAAATCAGGTGGTTAGCCTTTTTTTGGTCGTTTTTTAAATAAAAGCTAAAGGTATTTTGTTTCCTGCCGTTAACTTAATCAGTAAGGGGCTTGTACATAAATTTGTTACGGCTCTTGGTTAAATCAAAACAGTACTTTTACGAAAGTAATCAGGAGTTTTATTATGATTTCAGTAAACACAAATGTATCTTCATTAAACGCACAACGTAACCTATCTCAATCAGGTTCTGACTTAGCGACATCAATGGAGCGTTTATCATCGGGTATGCGTATTAACAGCGCGAAAGATGATGCGGCAGGCCTACAAATTTCAAATCGTTTAACATCACAAGTAAATGGTTTAGGCGTAGCGCAAAGAAATGCAAACGACGGTATTTCAATGGCGCAAACAGCTGAAGGCGCGATGAGTGAGTCTACAAGTATTTTACAACGTATGCGTGAATTAGCACTACAATCAGCGAATGGTTCAAATTCATCAGAAGACCGTGAAGCGCTACAAAAAGAAGTATCAGCTTTATCAACAGAGCTAACACGTATTTCAGATACGACTTCGTTTGGTGGTCAGCAATTATTGAACGGCAGCTTCGGTTCGAAATCATTCCAAATTGGTGCAAATGCAAACGAAACAATTAACGTATCACTGTCTAGTGTAGCGGCAGAAAAAATTGGTTCTAACCAAGTAGATTTACAAGGTGGTACTGCTAACGAAGGTTTTGGTACTGCGACAGCTGCAGCTGCTTCTACCGCTGCGGCAAGTACAAATGCAGGCGGTACATATGATATCTCTGGACGTAATGACGCTCAAGTTACTATTGCTGCAGGCGCTAGCGCAGAAGATACAGCTGCTGCAATTAACAGTGTAACGAGCTCTACAGGTGTTAGTGCGCAAGCTAGAACAGAGGCCACGGTAGTTGTTGGTGGTGCTGCAACAGTTTCTGGCGAGACGGTTAGTTTTGAGCTTAACGACGAGAAGGTTTCATACGTAGCTACAGGTAATGCAGATGGCGACCAGCAAGCAATGGCTGAAGCTATTAATGGTGCAACTGATGAACATGGCGTAACAGCGAGTATTGAAAACGGTGTATTATCAGTATCTAATAATACGGGTGCAGATATAACGTTAGAAGGTTATGCAACAGCAGATGCTGCTGGTGCTCCTGTAGCGAGTACATTATCAGTGACAGCTCTGTCTTATGCCGGTGTTGAAGATGATGGCGGAACGGGTACGGCTGTCCCTGTTGTACTAACAAGTGGTGTAGCTGGTACTGCGACTGACTCAACACGAATTTCAGGTGGTATTCAATTAAACTCTTCAGAAACATTTAGCGTAGAGGCGTCTGATGATTCACTAGCTGGTGTAATCACAGAAACAACAAGTAAGCTAAATGATGTTGCTGATGTTGATATTACAAGCCAAAAAGGCTCGCAAGATGCGCTAGCAGTTATTGATAACGCGATTGCAAACATCGACTCACAACGAGCGAGCTTAGGTGCGGTTCAAAATCGTTTTAACCACACAATAAGTAACTTAGCGAATATATCAGAGAACGTATCTGCATCACGTAGCCGAATTCAAGATACTGACTTTGCAACAGAAACAGCAGAAATGACGAAAAACCAAATATTGCAACAAGCAGGTACATCAATCTTGTCGCAAGCGAATCAGTTACCGCAAACAGCGCTTAGCCTATTAGGTTAATTGAAATAAGGTATTAGCTACCTCTTTAATTTAGCGAATACCAATAATAATTTAAAAAGGAGATGACTTTGGTCATCTCCTTTTTATTTAGCTTTTAATATTGTACCAATCGGCTTATATATGGGCTTTATTTAACGACAAGATAATTGTGTAATTTGGTTGTTCTCGATAATTACTTTTATATTGTTCCCCCTTCTTTGTACATCCATGCAGTCGTAATCAAAAATAATAATACAGTTTGTATCAAATTTAGCCCCCCCAAATTAATTAAATATTATTACGGACTGGTACTACAATAGTTTGGTTTGTTTACGTGAAGAAGGTCTATGGTGTGTGGTTATTCCCCATAAATAGGCAAATAAGTGTAATATACGCTGCTCACAGGTTCTTTTTGAGGGCGACTAACTCCTTGTTACTCGATTTACTTAACCCACTAGGTTATAAATATCGCGCCATTGTTAACACCTTAAGATTAAATAAATTTTAATCTTAAGGTGTTAACAATGTCATCGTAATAAAATAGACTAATCAACAAATTACAAATTTGTTAACATGAATTTGTAATTTTTTTAAAATAAAAGCTAAAGGTATTTTGTTTCCTGCCGTTAACTTAATCAGTAAGGGGCTTGTACATAAATTTGTTACGGCTCTTGGTTAAATCAAAACAGTACTTTTACGAAAGTAATCAGGAGTTTTATTATGATTTCAGTAAACACAAATGTATCTTCATTAAACGCACAACGTAACCTATCTCAATCAGGTTCTGACTTAGCGACATCAATGGAGCGTTTATCATCGGGTATGCGTATTAACAGCGCGAAAGATGATGCGGCAGGCCTACAAATTTCAAATCGTTTAACATCACAAGTAAATGGTTTAGGCGTAGCGCAAAGAAATGCAAACGACGGTATTTCAATGGCGCAAACAGCTGAAGGCGCGATGAGTGAGTCTACAAGTATTTTACAACGTATGCGTGAATTAGCACTACAATCAGCGAATGGTTCAAATTCATCAGAAGACCGTGAAGCGCTACAAAAAGAAGTATCAGCTTTATCAACAGAGCTAACACGTATTTCAGATACGACTTCGTTTGGTGGTCAGCAATTATTGAACGGCAGCTTCGGTTCGAAATCATTCCAAATTGGTTCAAATGCAAACGAAACAATTAACGTATCACTGTCTAGTGTAGCGGCAGAAAAAATTGGTTCTAACCAAGTTAATCTACAATCAGCAGCAGCAGATGGTTTTGGTCAAGCTGCAGCTGCTACAGCAACACTAGCAACAAGTGCTGTTGCAGGCGGTACATATGATATCTCTGGACGTAATGACGCTCAAGTTACTATTGCTGCAGGCGCTAGCGCAGAAGATGCAGCTGCTGCAATTAACAGTGTAACGAGCTCTACAGGTGTTACAGCTCAAGCAAGAACTGAAGCTGGCTTATCTCTTTCTGCGCTAGCTGCTGCAGATGAATCTGTAAGTTTTGAACTTAATGGTGAGAAGTTATCATTTGTTGCTACAGGTTCTAAATCAGGTGATGAGCAAGCATTAGCAGAAGCTATCAACAGTGCAACAGACGAGCATGGTGTAACTGCAACGATCGAAAATGGTGCTCTTTCTGTATCGAACAATAATGGTGCAGATATTACATTTGCAGATTTAACAGACAGTGCCGGTACACCTACAGTTGAACTTGATGTTACTCCAGAAGGTTATGATGGGGCTGCTGGTACAGCGGTAACATTAAATACAGCCGCTGGTGCAACGAGAGTATCAGGTGCTGTTCAGTTGAATTCTTCAGAGACATTTAGTGCTCAAGCAAGTGATGCGTCTTTAGCCGCCGGTACAACTGATGTAACAAGTAAGCTAAATGATGTTGCTGATGTTGATATTACAAGCCAGAAAGGCTCGCAAGATGCGTTAGCAATTATTGATAACGCGATTGCAAACATCGACTCACAACGAGCGAGCTTAGGTGCGGTGCAAAATCGTTTTGACCACACAATAAGTAACTTAGCGAATATATCAGAGAACGTGTCTGCATCACGTAGCCGAATTCAAGATACTGACTTCGCAACAGAAACAGCAGAGATGACGAAAAACCAAATATTGCAACAAGCAGGTACATCAATCTTGTCGCAAGCGAATCAGTTACCGCAAACAGCGCTTAGCCTACTAGGTTAATAAGCTAATAGTAGCGGCTAGGTTGTTGGCTAACTAATACAAAAAGTCAGTATTAGTAATTAAAAAGGAGATGGCTTTAGCTATCTCCTTTTGTAGTTTAAAGCTACAATTAGTACCAATCATATGCGTAATGCAGGAGGTGATATGAACACCATAACTTCAAGCTCGGAAACGATGTTGCCAGTTTCAACTACAGCGAGTGATGTTAAGCAAGCAGGTAACACTGCTAGTAATTTAACTGAACGTGCTATTGATGATGTAAAGCAAGTAGATACACAGACCCAGCAGCAATTGCAGCAGAAAATGTATGAAAAAGAGGCTGAAGATAAACAACAGCCTTTAGAACGTGAGCAACTAGAAGAAATGGCGCAACAATTGCAGGACTTTATGGGAGAAATGAATCGCAGTCTGCAATTTAAAGTAGATGAAGATTCAGGACGTGATGTAATTAAAGTGCTCGACAAAAACAGTGGAGAAGTAATTAAGCAATATCCTTCGGAGGAAGTATTAAGCTTAGTGTCTAAGCTGTCTGAATCGGCAGGTATTTTGATTGATCAAACGGTTTAGTATCAATATTAAATTAGTTTGTTTTTTAAGTATTTAAAGAGGTGAAGTATGTCTATTTCGTTTAATGGCTTAGGCTCTGGTTTAGCTGTATCAGATATTGTTGATGCATTAGTAAATTCAGAACAAGCACCAGCTGAAGCCCGTTTAAATACTAAAGAAGCTAGTTTAACAACTGATATTTCAGCCGTTGGGGCGTTAAAGTCAGCGCTTGAAAAAGTGCAAACCTCAATGGAAGCCCTTGGTGATAGTGACAAATATCAGCAACGTAGTACATCAGGCACTGATGATTTTATATCAATAAGTGCAGATGAAGACGCACAACCAGGCAGTTATAACGTAAAAGTGGATGCATTAGCGCAGGCTCATAAGTTATCATCAAGCGCATTTACTTCAGATGAGGCAATAGGGGCAGGTGTAATTACGATAGGCTCTGGTGATAATAGTTTCTCCACTGTTTTATCGGCTACCAATACTTTAGAAGACTTACGAGACCAAATTAATAACGGGCCTTTTACTGGCAATGATAGTAATGACTCAGTTGTTGCAACGATAGTAACAAGTGATTTAGGTCAGCACCTAGTGCTCACAAGTAAAGAGACCGGTGAAGAAAACGCGATTAAAATCACTGTACAAGACAGTGATGGTAATAATACAGATACAGGTGGATTATCTCGATTAGCCTATGATGTAACAGATGCAGACCCCCTAAATCATACAACTAACTTAACTGAAGTAAACGCTGCGCAGAATGCACAAATCACCATTGATGGCACGTTGGTTGTATCTAGCAGTACTAACGAGTTTAGTAATGTGATTGATGGTGTCGATATTACCGCTAAAAAACTACATGATGCCGCGGATAGTGGTGACATAAGTGACATATCGGTCACTGAAAATAATAATAATATTAAAAGTGGTTTAAGCGGTTTTATTGCAAGCTACAATGAGTTGCTAGAACTTAGTAACACTTTAGGTGCATCTGGCGAAGATGGCGTAGGTGTAATGGCGGGAGATTCCTTATTACGTGGAGTCATGTCTAAACTAAGAGATACAATAACAAATTCAGTTAATGTAGAAGGTAATTCGCTGTCACTTTCACAACTAGGTGTAACAACAGACCGATATGGTGTGCTTAGTTTAGATAGTGATACCTTAAGTGACCAAATTAATGCAGATGTAGGTTCTGTGCAGCAGTTTTTTGTTGGCAGTAACGATGATGATGGTGGTTTTGCACAGTCGTTTGATGAGTTAATGAGTTTCTATACAGATTCTGACGGAATTATTCAAAACAGAATCGATAGTAAAACAAATCAACTAGATGATTTAGATGATCAGCGAGAGAGTTTAACAAGTAAAATGGAATCGTTATCGTCTCGACTATATGCTCAATATAACGCAATGGATTTATTAGTTGCAAGCCTTAATAACACCAGTAGTTATGTTCAAGCTCAATTAGAAAATATGCCAGGTGTAGTTAGACAATCAAATTAATCCTTTAGTAAAAGCTTTGCTAAACGTGATCAATAAAAAACCGCTAAGTTTAAACTTAGCGGTTTTTTATTGTGTAATATTTATCTGAGATAATACTTATACTAATCTGCTTATATGGGGTCTATTTAACCTAAACTCTGGACAATAAATCTATCTCGGGCAGCTATTTTCAGCGCTAATACCAATCTGCAATAAAACTCGATAAATTTGAGGGCTTAAACTTGGCGCTAACTGTGTTAAAAATTTCTGATATAGAACAACTAAATAACGAAATTTTTGCCCAGTTATCGACAAGGTTTTCTTTCCTCAAAATAGCTCACTTAATTAAGCTGATTGGTATAAATTACGTGTAATATATAGAGTATTGAATAAAGTTATTCAATTTACTTACTAAGTCGCTTTATAAGCCTTAATAGCCCTTCCTGACTTTTTATACTTAATAATTGCTTTAGATGATTCATTTTTAGCTATGTTAGCTTTAGCTAAAATGGAATTAATTGTAATTTGAATTGACTGTAATTGCTCTGCATTAGGGCTGTTATTACTTTCACACCATTTTTTTAAATCTGTATTTAAGGTTTTTAAAATGGGTTGAGCTTCATCGGCATTATTATCGTTTACTAACGATTCAATTTCCTTAAGCAGTATTTTTATATGTTCTGCTTGATTTGTTGTTAGCTGCTCTGAAGCATTACTCGCATTCATAATATAAGCTAAACCGCAGAAACACGTTGATCAACAGGAATATTATCCCAGCCTTCTTTTATTTCTTTTACAATGTTAGACACCTCTAATACCGCGTCAACATCATTATTTAAATTGGCTTTGGTTAATGTGCGTTGGCAATAATCGTAAAGTGCCAATAAGTTGTTAGAAATACTAGGGTCTTGTTCTACTTCTAAATTAAGTGCATCTTGCAGCGCGCCGAATAACAAAACGCAGGCTGATATATTCTCGCCCTTTTTTTCAATCTCTTTTCGCTCAATAAATCCTTTTGTAGCTGCTAAGCGACCAATAATATTACTGAAAATAAGATTTATTTGTTCGTACGGGGTCATTTCGGCAATATTACTTACACGAACTTGACTGTATTTTTTTACTGAAACATGAGCCATGGGGAAATCCTAGATTTAAACGATAAAAATTATGTAAAAATAAAAGCAATAATAATGCCAAGCATTTTTTACTTATCTATTTATCGGCATGTTCGCTTTCAACTTAAGCTAATATTAGATTATATTTACTAAGAAAGTCAGCTTTGCTAAGGAATTAAATAATTTTAAAAAAATGATTTTGACACAACTTTAATAATTGGTACTTAATGATTAACTCTTAAGTATTGTTATTTTAACTAGCTGTCTGTTTTTTGGCGTTTATGTCAAAAAAATGCCGCTATCGCTTGCATCCATGGCGAACTGGCTTACAATTTAGGTAATTAAATAAATGAGTGAAAGTACGGCTCGCTAAATATGATCTTGATTTTAGATAATAATAACAATCGCGCAATAGGTTTAAATGCATCGCTTACTTTTATTGGTGAAGCAGTACAATTGTTAAATGAAACAAATTTTGAACAAGAGTGTGAAAAGTACCAACAAAAAGAATGCATGATCATTTTAGGTGCATTGCAGTCTCTTGATCACGAAGGTTTAATTAAGCGCTACCCAACCTTACCTTTTTTATTAATAGGCGAAACCCTTAAACCATTACTAAGCATTGCTAATGTGGTAGGCCTCATTTGCGAACCGTTTAGTCATGAAGTAACAACACAGTTGCTTCACGATTGTCAGCAATATCAGCGAATGTTACCAAATGGACATAAACATACCAAACCCCTTAAAACCTTTGACGGGCTAGTGGGTGAAACAGATGCAGTAAAAGATGTACGCTTTTTAATTGAGCAAGTGGCAAAAACGGACGCTAATGTTTTAATTTTAGGTGAGTCAGGAACCGGTAAAGAAGTTGTTGCTCGTAATGTACACCTGCTTTCTAAGCGTAACAATGGGCCATTTGTGCCTGTTAACTGTGGTGCTATTCCGGCGGAGTTATTAGAAAGTGAGCTATTTGGCCACGAAAAAGGGGCGTTTACAGGGGCAATATCCGCTCGTAAAGGACGCTTTGAACTTGCACAAGGCGGTACACTGTTTTTAGATGAAATAGGTGATATGCCGTTGCAAATGCAGGTTAAGTTGCTGCGCGTATTACAAGAACGCAGTTACGAGCGAGTTGGCGGTACAAAGGCGATTCAAGCTGATGTGCGTGTTATTGCTGCAACGCACCGAAATTTAGAAAATATGATTGAAGAAGGTAGTTTTAGGGAAGATTTGTACTATCGCTTAAATGTATTTCCTATCGAGAACCCATCGCTGAGTGAACGTGCTGATGATATTCCGCTGCTTTTAAAAGAGTTAATGCGCCGTGTTAACGACCAGACTGGTTCTACCGCCAAGTTTACAGAACGCGCAGTTGAGAGCTTAAAGGAGCATGCGTGGCCTGGTAATATTCGTGAGCTAGCTAATTTAGTGGAACGAATGGTTATTATGTTCCCTGAAAAGGTAGTCGATATTCCCGATTTACCTAATAAATACCGCTATATTGAGGTAGAAGCATATGAGCCTGAGTACCCGGAAGAGTTAATGGAAAAAGACGCGTTTAACGATATATTTAGCACAGGATTCAGTGATTACGAAAACGAACCTGAAGCAGAGTTTAACCAAGTTGGAAGTGGGTTGTTGCCCGATGACGGTATTGAACTTAAAGATTACTTAGCCGAGCTTGAAATTAGCTTAATAACGCAAGCGTTAGAGCGCTTTGATTACGTTGTGGCTCGCGCGGCAGAAATATTAGGTGTACGCAGAACCACGCTAGTTGAAAAAATGAAAAAGTATAATCTTTCAAGAGATTAGTTTTTGAACGCCTGCAAGCAGCGCGTCTACAAAACAACCTCAAATCAAAACCTTGACGTAGACGCCGAGCTTGCTCGTGTGAAAAGCGAAGCTTTTAATTATTTAAACACCCATCCCAAAAACTTGTTTTTGAACGCCAGCAAGCAGCGCGTCTACAAAACAACCTCAAATCAAAACCTTGGCGTTAGACGTCGAGCTTGCTCACGTGAAAAGCGAAGCTTTTAATTATTTAAACACCCATCCAAAAAACTACGTTTTTGAACGCCAGCAAGCAGCGCGTCTACAAAACAACCTCAAATCAAAACCTTGGCGGTAGACGTCGAGCTTGCTCACGTGAAAAGCGAAGCTTTTAATTATTTAAACACCCATCCAAAAAACTACGTTTTTGAACGCCTGCAAGCAGCGCGTCTACAAAACAACCTCAAATCAAAACCTTGGCGTAGACGCAGAGCTTGCTCGCGTGAAAAGCGAAGCTTTTAATTACTTAAACACCCATCCAAAAAACTACGTTTTTGAACACCAGCAAGCAGCGCGTCTACAAAACAACCTCAAATCAAAACCTTGGCGTAGACGCAGAGCTTGCTCGCGTGAAAAGCGAAGCTTTTAGTTACCTACCTATTTGCCTGCCTACTCACCACTAAAAGCCTCAATAATTTCTTCTTTTCTAAAACAGTCATTGCTGTGATCGTTAACCATACCGCAGGCTTGCATGTGTGCATAGACTGTTGTTGGGCCTAAAAACTTAAACCCTCGCTTTTTTAAGTCTTTAGCGAATGCAGTTGATTGTTCAGTTATAGCAGGGTAGTCCTCAATATTATTCAAGTGACTAACAAGCGGCCTATTACTCACAAATTGCCATTGATAATTGCTAAAGCTACCAAACTCTTTTTGAATACCGATAAAACATTTTGCGTTATTAACAGTTGCTGCAATTTTTAAACGGTTACGAACAATCTCTTTATTTAACATTAGACGCTCAATGTCATCTGATGTAAATTCAGCTACTTTTTTTACATCAAAATTAGCAAATGCCTTTTTATAACCTTGGCGTTTTTTTAATATGGTGTACCAACTCAACCCCGCCTGTGCTGATTCAAGAGTTATAAATTCGAATAGTTTTTGGTCATCATAAAGTGGCACCCCCCATTCTTCATCATGGTAAGTAACGTAGTCAGGTTTAGTCGTGTCTAGCCATGGACAACGGCATTCTATTTGTTCACTCATTATTATTCCTTAGCGTGCGTCATTTTTATGTCGCTTGTTTTTCTGATGTAACTTAATGATAAATATATAAATAAACTTTGGTACAAATTGTGCATTTAACTCTGTATCTACATTAGTTTGAGATTTGATTATGGCCCTTGCAAGCGTGCTAAAACCACAGTTTATTTCTGCAAATAAGTATAACCCATGTTTACTTCAAGAGGAGTACATTGGTGAGCTAAGTGATCTTCGTAAGCAGGCAAGTTGGCTTTCGCACTTGGTTGATACAATGCCCACAGGTGTTGTTGTACTTGATGGTAAAGGCATGGTTGCTAAAGCGAACCAAATTGCGATTGATATGCTTGGTGAACCACTTGAAGGTGAAAAGTGGTTTTATGTTATTCAGCGGTCTTTCAAACCACATCAAGATGATGGACACGAAGTATCATTAAAAGACGGGCGTTTAATTAAGCTCGACATTACCGCTTTGGCTCCAGAACCCGGACAACTTATTTTAATGACGGACTTAACTGAGACGCGACGTTTACAAAAACGTGTTGCACATATGCAGCGATTAAGTGCGCTGGGTAAAATGGTGGCGTCTCTTGCGCATCAAGTACGCACGCCTCTATCTGCAGCAATGCTTTATGCTGCTAACTTAGGCTCAAAGCGCTTGCCAGAAGCATCTCGCGATAATTTCCAAACTAAATTGATGTCACGATTAAAAGATTTAGAAACGCAGGTTAATGACATGCTGTTATTTGCTAAAAGCGGTGAGCAGCAAGTCGTTGAACAAGTCTCTATGCAGCAATTATTAACAGAAGTGAAAACCGGTGCTGATGCCATGGTCGCACTTAATGAAAGCGAGCTGGATGTAAGTCTTCCTGAACCAGATATTGTAATAGTGGGGAATAAGACAGCGCTAGCCAGTGCTGTTCAAAACCTTATTCACAATAGCATTCAAGTGATTGGTTCTGGGGCTAAAGTGCACTTGAGTGCCGCGACTGATTTAGAAGATCACGACTTTGTGCGTATTAGTGTAAGCGATAATGGTCCCGGTATTGATTTAAGTCAGGCTGATAAAATGTTTGAACCCTTTTTTACTACAAAAAGCCAAGGCACTGGTCTAGGGCTTGCTGTTGTAAGTTCGGTGGTTAATGCGCACCAAGGACGTGTTGACGTTAGTAACAATGCTCATGGTGGAGCTTGTTTTAGTTTACTGTTGCCAATACGCGCGACATCTAAATTAGAGGAATCATTATGAGTAATATTATTTTAGTCGTAGAAGATGATGCGGGGCTCCGTGAAGCTTTAATTGATACGCTGGAGATGTCAGGTATTGAATGCGTTTCAGCTAATAGCGCAGAGCAAGCGATGTTATTGCTTAAAAAAGAGCAATTTTCATTAGTCGTAAGTGATGTGCAAATGGGAACCATGAGTGGTTTGGACTTACTGCGAAGTATTAAATTAAATTATCCCGACTTACCTGTATTGATGATGACGGCCTATGCCACGATTGATGATGCTGTTGAAGCTATGCGTTTAGGTGCTATTGATTATATGGCTAAACCATTTGCACCTGAAGTGCTGCTAAATATGGTGAGTCGCTATTTGCCTGAAAAAGCGAAAGAGACAGATGGCCCTATTGTTGCCGACCCTAGTAGCATTCAATTACTCGAACTTGCAAGTAAAGTTGCACGCTCTGATGCGAGTGTAATGGTGCTCGGGCCTAGTGGTTCAGGTAAAGAAGTGCTCGCGCGTTATATTCACGATAAATCGAGTCGATGCAATGAACCCTTTGTTGCTATAAATTGTGCTGCGATCCCTGAAAATATGCTTGAGGCCACTTTATTTGGTTACGAAAAGGGGGCGTTTACAGGTGCTATTCAAGCATGCCCTGGTAAATTTGAACAGGCGCAAGGCGGAACAATTTTACTAGATGAAATCACTGAAATGGATTTAGGATTACAGGCAAAGCTACTACGAGTGCTACAAGAGCGGGAAGTAGAGCGTTTAGGTGCTCGTAAGACAATCCAACTAGATGTTCGTGTGTTAGCAACGAGTAATCGTGACTTAAAAGAAGCGGTCGCTAAGAACCAATTTAGAGAGGACTTATATTACCGACTTAATGTTTTTCCATTAATGTGGCGACCTCTTTGCCAGCGCCCTGGTGATATAATTATACTCGCAAAGCATTTAATAGAACGCCATATAAATAAAAGTAAAGAGCCTATGGCCTACTTAGATAAAGCAGCAGAGCAAAAACTACTTGCTCATGCATGGCCTGGTAATGTTCGTGAACTGGATAACGTAATTCAGCGAGCACTGATACTACGAAGTGGTAATACAATAAATGAACATGCTATTTTTATCGAAAACTCAGTAGCAAGCGATTTTGTAATTACACCAACTGAAGTGTTGGAAACAGTAACGTCAAACGAAGCTATAAATAGCTTAAGCACGGCATATTACGATGAAAAAGTGCCTATGGCTGGTGAGCCAAAGCAAGATTTACTTGCGGTTGACACGGGGAGCTATAAAGATGAACTTAAAGACAAAGAGCATAGTATTATTTTAGAAACATTAGCCCGCTGTCAAGGTAAGCGCAAAGATGTAGCAGAAACATTAGGTATTAGCCCTCGAACATTACGTTATAAGCTAGCGCAAATGCGCGATTTAGGTATTTCACTTCCTGCATAATCCCTCTAAACCCCAAATTTAATTAATTTAATTTGGGGTTGTCAAAACTCTGACTCACAAATTAACTGTAACCAATTGTTTTTATTGTATTTTTAATTGGCATGGTTTGTGCTTTATTTTCTTTATAAGCTTAACTGCATTGTCAGAGAAAAATTATGAAAATTCAAAATAGCGCTGTCTTTCAAGAAATGCAATCAATGGCCCTTGAAGCTGGCCGTAATAATCAAATTAATAAATTGCCAACTCAAGTGCAGTCTACTTCTACTGCACAATTTGGCGATATGCTAAGTAATGCGCTAAATACAGTGCATGAGTTACAACAAGATACAGGCCAAAAAGTAAAAGCAGTTGAAATGGGTGACCGAAGTGTATCGCTTGCTGAGGCGATGATTGCTTCTCAGAAATCTTCGGTTGCATTTGAAGCTACAGTACAGGTTCGTAATAAACTTGTAGAAGCCTACAAAGAAATCATGAACATGCCTGTTTAACTAGGTAGTGGAGAATTATCGTGGCGCAATCTAACCAATCTACAGACCTTGCACTTGCTAGTGGTGATATCGACCAAAGTGATAGTGATGATCAACAAGAACAGAAATCAGGCTATTTAAGTGCTTTAAATGGTACAGATGTATTACGCCAAGTGACACTGGTTATAGCTCTGGCTATTTGTTTGGCTATTGCCATTTTTATCATTATTTGGGCACGTCAGCCAGATATGCGCCCATTGGGTAAAATGCAAACAGAAGAGTTAATTCAAACCCTCGATTTTTTAGATGCACAAAAGATAGAATATCAACTTGATGGTAATGTCGTATCGGTTGATGAAAGTGAATATCAAAATATAAAATTATTAATGACTCGCGAAGGGTTAGACCAAGGACCTACTTCGGGATCAGATATTATCATGCAAGATATGGGGTTTGGGGTTAGTCAGCGTCTTGAACGTGAGCGCCTCAAACATGGTAGAGAGCAGCAATTAGCACGTACTATAGAAGAGCTTAATAATATTACTCGTGCGAAAGTATTGCTTGCGATACCAAAAGAGAACGTATTTGCGCGCAGAGAGAAAAAGCCATCTGCCACCGTTGTGTTAACACTTAAACGTGGGCGCTCTCTTAATGGTGAAGAGATAGACTCTGTTGTTGATATGATTGCTTCAGCAGTACAAGGCTTAGAGCCAGCTAGGGTGACTGTTACAGATCAAAATGGTCGCTTATTAAATTCAGGTTCGCAAAGCTCATTAGCAGCACGTTCTCGTAAAGAGTACGACTTAGAACGTAAACGAGAACAAGAATATTTAGAAAAAATAGACAGCATTCTAATACCTGTCGTAGGGCTTGCAAATTACACAGCCCAAGTTGATTTAAGTATGGACTTTAGTGCGATAGAAGAAACACAAAAACGCTACAATCCAGATTTACCAGCAGTGAGAAGTGAAACCACATTTGAAGAAAATAACATAGGCGGTTTAGCTGTTGGTATTCCAGGTGCGCTTACGAATCAGCCTCCACTAAACTCGAATATTCCAGAAGTAGCAGGACAAGGTGGTGCAGGAACAGGTACTTCGCCAACTCGTAATCACAAAGAATCTACGCGAAACTATGAGCTTGATACTACTATTTCGCATAAACGCCAGCAAACGGGGGTAATACGTAGAATAAGTGTATCGGTTGCTGTTGATTATATTCCAAAAGTGGGTGAAAACGGCGAAACGACCATGACACCACGATCAGTGGAGGCATTGTCAAATATTCGTCGTTTATTACAAGGCGGTGTAGGGTTTGATATGCAGCGTGGCGATGCACTTGAAGTGGTAACAGTGCCATTTGTGCGTGAAACGACAGGTTTAGACCTTGAAGTCCCAATGTGGGAGCAAGATTGGTTTGTGAAGTATGTGCGTCTTGGTTTAGGTGCCTTAGTAATTATTGTTCTTATTATGGCCGTAGTTAAGCCAATGCTAAAACGTCTAATTTACCCAGATAATACTTTGGAAGAGTATGATGAAGATGCATTGAGTTCAGGGGTTGATATTGGTGACAGTACACTTGATATGCTAAATAAAGACTTTGATTCTGCTTCAATTGGCTTCTCTAGCGATGGTACACTACAGTTACCAGACCTACATGGTGACGAGGACTTATTAAAAGCAATTCGTGCCCTTGTAGCTAACGAACCAGAACTATCATCACAAGTAGTGAAAGCGTGGTTAACAGAAGATGACTGATCAAGAACAAAAACAACTGCCAACAGCATTTGATGTTGATAAGCTCGATGGTGTAGATAAAGCGGCTATATTACTTTTGAGTTTATCAGAAGAAGATGCGGCGCAAATACTCAAGCATTTAGAACCTAAACAGGTACAAAAAGTGGGTATGGCAATGGCGGGCTTAGATGACTTGTCTCAAGCTAAAATAAGTGCCGTGCATAATTTGTTTATTGAACAAATTCAGAGTTTTAGTACGATAGGCTTCCAATCAGAAGATTTTATCAAAAAAGCACTTACAGCTGCATTGGGTGAAGATAAAGCAGCCAGCCTTATTGACCAAATTGTTATGGGATCAGGCGCTAAGGGACTTGATTCTCTTAAGTGGATGGACTCTAAGCAGGTAGCGAATATTATTCGTAATGAGCATCCGCAAATTCAAACTATCGTTTTATCTTATTTAGAGCCAGAGCAGTCTGCTGAAATATTGGCACAGTTTCCTGAAAAAGTACGTTTAGATTTAACTATGCGTATTGCTAATCTTGAAGAAGTGCAACCAGCGGCATTGCAAGAGCTCAATGAGATTATGGAAAAACAATTTGCAGGTCAAGCGGGTGCGCAAGCAGCTAAAATGGGCGGTTTAAAAGCTGCAGCTGATATTATGAACTACCTTGATACAAATGTAGAAGGGCAGTTAATGGACTCTATTCGTGAGCACGATGAAGAGATGTCACAGCAAATTCAAGACTTAATGTTCGTATTTGAAAACTTAATGGATGTTGAAGACCGTGGCATTCAAGCAATTTTGCGTGAAGTACAACAAGATGTACTTATGAAAGCGATTAAAGGCACAGACGATGCTCTTAAAGAGAAAATATTAGGTAACATGTCTAAACGTGCCGCAGAAATGCTTGCTGATGATTTAGAAGCAATGGCACCTGTAAGAATTAGTGAAGTTGAAGCTGCGCAAAAAGAAATTTTATCAACTGCACGTCGTTTATCTGATTCTGGCGAGATTCAGCTAGGTGGCGGTGGTGGTGAGGAGTTCCTGTAAAGCATGAGTAAGTTAAAAGGTCGTCCACTCAATGCAGAAGAAGCAGATGAATTATTAAGAAACTGGTCAGTGCCCAATATGGCTCCGGACGAAAGAAGTTTTGGAGATCGTTCAACTGCTTTTGGCACACCACTTTCGGATTTATACAAAAAAGAAATGGCCGAAGAGGTACCTGTAGAGGAACCTCAGGAACCTGAATTACCTTCTATTACTATGGCTGAACTTGAGCGAATTCGACAAGATGCTTATGAAGAAGGTCTTAAACAAGGGCATGAGCAAGGTTATATTGATGGTTTTGATAAAGGCGTTACAGAGGGAAAAGAGGCCGGTTATAAAGAGGGGCTTGAACTAGGTAAAACTCAAGGTCATGAGGACGTAAAACCATTAATTGAAGAACAACTCACGGGTTTGCGTAGCATATTAGATAATTTAACTACTCCTTTGAATAAAGTGGATGAACAAGTTGAAAAACAATTAGTCCAATTGACAGTAATGCTTGCTGAAGCAATAATTTATCAAGAAGTAAAAACCTCTCCTGATGTTATTTTACATACACTTAAACTAAGTATCGATTCGCTTAATGCTGAGCAAGAAAAGGTACGTATACATTTACACCCAGAAGATTTAGAACTCATAAAAAACAGCTATGGAGAACAAACCATCGCAGATAATAATTGGCAACTAATCGCTGAACCTACACTTGAACGTGGCGGTTGCGAGGTTAAAACAGCCCAATCCTCACTCGATATGACCTTGAAAACTCGCGTCAAAGAAACATTGGATAGTTTTTTGCATAATAGTGGTATCTAACTACTTTATTGGCATGTCATGTCTGAACAATGTGCATCTTTAAGCGAACGCTTATCTCAATATAAACAGCATATTAATACACCAGCCCTCGCGGTAGCGGGTATTTTAACACGTGTCGTAGGCCTCACACTTGAAGCAAAAGGTTTACGTGCGCCTGTTGGAAGCCAATGCAAAATAGAAACTATGAATGGTTTTGTTGATGCTGAAATAGTAGGTTTTAATGAGCAAACTCTTTACCTAATGCCTAATGATCATATTTCAGGAGTATTACCTGGTGCTCGAGTGATCCCTCAGGTCAATAACTTAGGTTTACCCGTTGGAATGAGTTTGTTAGGCCGCGTTGTTGATGGATTAGGTCGCCCACTTGATGGTCTTGGTAAAATAAATGCGGAACATTATTTAAAATTTGCACAAAATACTATAAACCCACTTTCTCGACGTCCGATAAGCCAGCCTATGGATGTGGGAGTGCGTGCTATAAATTCGGTCATTACTGTAGGTCAAGGCCAGCGCATGGGCTTGTTTGCAGGTTCTGGTGTCGGTAAGTCGGTGCTTTTAGGTATGATGACACGCGGCAGTGAGGCCGATGTTATTGTTGTTGGACTAGTAGGTGAACGTGGCCGAGAAGTAAAAGAATTTATTGAAGAGATTCTTGGTGTAGAAGGGAGAAAACGTTCAGTTGTTGTTGCTGCACCGGCTGATTCATCTCCTCTTATGCGTTTAAAAGGCTGTGAAAGTGCTGTAACAATTGCTGAGTATTTTCGTGATCAAGGTTTAAATGTATTGTTGCTACTAGATTCAGTTACTCGATATGCAATGGCACAACGTGAAATTGCACTTGCTGTTGGCGAGCCTCCAGCTACAAAAGGTTATCCGCCATCAGTGTTTGCTAAATTACCGGCGCTGGTGGAACGCGCCGGTAACGGCGGGGAAGGGCAGGGATCAATTACTGCTTTTTTCACAGTATTAAGCGAAGGTGATGATATGCAGGATCCCATTGCTGATGCTGCACGGGCTATTTTAGATGGCCATATTGTACTTTCCCGTGATTTAGCTGACAGTGGTCATTATCCGGCAATTGATATTGAAAAGTCGATTTCACGAGTGATGCCTCAAGTTGTCTCACAAAAGCATATGCAACAAGCTCGTGTGCTTAAGCAGGTATATTCTATGTATCAGCAAAATAAAGATATGATCACTTTAGGCGCTTATCAAAAAGGCACTGACCAAATGCTTGATCAAGCTATTAATATGATGCCCAGAGTTAATACTTTTTTACAGCAAGGTATGCGTGATGTGATTAGTTACGATGATGGCTTACAAGGCTTAGCACAACTATTAGGACAAGCATAATGGCTAAGAATAAGCTGCATTTGTTGCTCAAACTTGAAAATGACAAAGAAGAAAACTTGCGCATGAGTTACCTACAAGCAAATCAGAATTTGCAGGCCAATCAACAAAAATTACAAGGTCTGAATGATTTTCGAATGGAATACATGCAACAGTTACATGTAAAAGGCCAGTCAGGTTTATCAAGTGCGGGATTTAGTCAATATCATGCTTTTATAGCAAAAATAGAAGAAGCAATTCGCCAACAGGCAAGTACAGTTAATACGGCTAAGCAAGTAGTCAGTCAACGAAAAGCAATTTGGTTAAAGCAACAAATTAAAGCTAAAGCTGTTGCTAAGTTAATTGAAAACCAAAAATTAAAAGCTGATGTGCTTATTGCGAAAAGTGAGCAAAAAATGTTAGATGAGTTTTCATCCAACCAATTTTTTCAGCGTCGTAAAGTTTTATAAATTAGGCACGTAAATTGCTTTATTTAGGCAGTCTTTAATTTTTGGCAATATGCGGTGGCGTGTTGCCGCAATAATGTTAGGTGGTTTATGGTGATGAATGATATTTCTAGTTTGGTTGCGTCTGAGCAAGATTCTTATTTAGCCTCTAAAGACAATCGTTTAGCTAAAGATAAAGAAAGCAATGACACCGAGTTTCTAAATCAGTTACACAGTGCGCATAATTCAATTGAAGCGGCAAGTAAACGTAGCTCTTCAGGTGATGCGAAAGATTCGATTCGTGCCGCTGAGCCTAAACAGGCCAAAACCGATATTGTAGAAAATGAGCAAGAAAACCAAGATAATACTAATTTATCTGGAGATAGTATGCTGGCTCAAATTAACTCTGCACAAGCTATTGATATATCAGTTAAAAAACACTCTGAACAGAGTTCTGATACTATTGATACTGTTGATACTGTTGATACTGTTGATACTGTTGATACTGTTGATACTGTTGATACTGTTGATACTGTTGATACTGTTGATACTGTTGATACTGTTGATACTGGTTTAGATAAAACTAAAAGTAAATCCGCTGATAATATAATTTCAAGTGCATCACAAAACATCGGGCAAAAGGCCGCTGAACAAAAAAGTACTGAATCGCAAGCTACTGACAAAGATACTAGCGATGCTGCAGCATTAAATAAAAGTAATATAAATAAAGGTTTTGCCGCAGAGAAGCTTGATGAGCAATTAAATCCAGTCGTTGATAAAAATGAACACGATAAAGAGGGGCCTATTATAGATAAACCAGGCATCGCCAAACGTGTTGCTGCTGATGAATCACAAATTAAACCTGCCTTGGTAGACAACAAGCAAACGCTAAAAGGTGAGATCACGAATACTCAACGTGTAAGTAATGTGGATTCTCAAAGCAGTAACAGTGCTGCAGTTGAAACGTTGTTAAGTAAAGATGATAGTGCAATAAAGTTAGATAAAATATTGTCAAGTTTGACTCCTGAGCAGCGTGAACAATTAATTACTCAATCTCAAACCGTAAATAAATCAATTAACAATGATAATATTGCGGCTTTAAAACAAATGCTTAATGCGTTTGTGACTGAAAATAATAAACCACAAGCTTTAGTACCTAAACAATCTTTTAATGCAGAAATTAGCGCGTTAACGACGACTGAAAAACAAGCGTTATTGTCTCAGTTAACAACTTATATTAAAACCGAACAGCCACAAGGTGCTCAGTTAACTTATCTCAAAGAAGCGGTAAGTGTGCTTGAAACATCAATCAATTTAGAACAACCAAAGAATAAAATAACTACTTTTGTTGCAGGTGAAACTCCAAATACTGTTTACAATCCGCAGAAGCAGAGTGTGAAATCGACAATAAATGAAAATAGTATTCCGCCAGACCAATTAGCTGAGGCGGACGATGATTTGATAAAACAGCTAGACATGATTCAAAAAGATGGTTCTAAAATCAATAATGCAGAACAGCTAACCCCGCGTTCTATGCAGCTATTTACACAAATCACAGGCGCACTTGATACCTTGCAAAGGGGCGGATTAAGTAATTACGATACTTTAGGCTATGAACAAGCAATACTAGATACGCAAGTGTTGCAATCTCAACAATTACAAAGCACTGCGCAAGGTAAGCAAATGAGTATTGATCCGGGTGTTATGCAGGCGGTTAATATTATTAAAAGTGATGCCGCTAAGCTCTTGCAAGAGCGCGTCAGTTCAATGCTAAGTATTAACAATAAAGAAGCTGAAATACGCTTAGATCCACCTGAAATGGGCAGTATGCAAATACGTATTAGAAGTGATGCTGAGCAAGCCCAAATTAATTTTGTAGTACAAAATCAGCAAGCAAAAGAGGCGCTAGAACAATCATTGCCTCGTTTGCGTGAAATGCTCGCACAACAAGGTATTGAATTAGGCGATAGCAGTATTTCATATGGCGATTCTAAAAACGAAACCACAGAACAAAATGACGATGATTCAAAAAAGGGTTTGGTTAATAAAAATACCATTAACGAAGAAAATGCCGATTCAGTAGATGCTCAACTACAAAGTTCTCGACAACAAACTTCATCAGCAATAGATTACTATGCCTAAGTACTGCTATTATAATAACTAAAACAAGTAAGTACCTTTGCAAATAAAGGAAATACAATGGCTGAAGACACTAATTTAGAAATTGAAGAAACAGGTAAAAGTAAAAAGAAGCTGATAATTATTATTGCTGCCGTTGTACTTGTTGTTGGTGCCGCCGCAGGTTATTTTTTAATGTCAGGTTCTGATGATGTCCCAGCAGAAACGTTAGATGAAGAAACGGCCATAGTGGCTGAGGCTCCTGTTGCTTCTGGCTCATCTGCTTCGATTGGCAGTGCACTGTATGTTGCTATGCCCAGACCTTTTGTATTTAATGTACCAGGTTCAAGTCGTGATAGGATTGTACAAATTAAAGTGCAGTTATTGGTACGTGGTGAAGTCAATGAAGAAACTGCAAAAAAACATATCCCACTTATAGAAGGCACGTTATTAAGTGTATTTTCTACAACTACAGCTGATGAATTAAGTACGAGTGCAGGAAAAGAAACATTGCGTTTTTCTGCGCTTGAAAAAGTACAAACAGCTTTAGCTGGCGTTGAAGGTAGTAAAGTAATTGAGCGGGTTTTGTTTACCGGCTTTGTGATGCAATAAGGGGTTAGCGTGAGCGATTTATTATCCCAAGACGAAATTGATGCGTTATTACACGGTGTTGATGATGTCGAAGAGGAAGAGCACGATAGTGAAGACGGCGGAGGTAGTACACTTCAGTACGACTTTTCTTCGCAGGATCGAATCGTGCGTGGTCGCATGCCGACACTTGAAATTGTTAACGAACGTTTTGCTAGGCATATGCGAATTAGCCTATTTAACATGATGCGCCGTACTGCTGAAGTATCGATAAATGGTGTGCAAATGATTAAATTTGGTGAATATATTCACACCCTTTTTGTACCTACCAGCTTAAATATGGTCCGCTTTCGACCGCTAAAAGGCACCGGACTAATCACCATGGAAGCACGACTTGTGTTTATTTTGGTTGATAACTTTTTTGGTGGCGATGGACGTTATCATGCAAAAATAGAAGGCCGCGAGTTCACACCAACAGAACGTCGTATAGTACAAATGCTACTTAAAATAATCTTTGAAGATTACAAAGAAGCATGGGCGCCTGTCATGGATGTATCTTTTGAATACCTCGACTCAGAGGTCAACCCTGCCATGGCTAATATTGTGAGCCCCACAGAGGTTGTAGTTATTAGCTCTTTTCATATTGAGCTTGATGGTGGTGGTGGTGATTTTCACATAGCATTACCTTACTCCATGCTTGAGCCAATCAGAGAGCTGTTAGATGCTGGTGTGCAGTCGGATACTGAAGATACCGATTTACGATGGAGTAAAGCGCTTCGCGATGAGATTATGGATGTAGAAGTTGGATTATCAACTCAATTACTTGAAGTTGATTTGTCTTTAAAGCAAATAATGGAACTCAAAGCAGGCGATATAATCCCTGTTGAAATGCCTGAGCACATTACAGTATTTGTCGAAGAGTTACCTACATTCAGAGCCAAAATGGGCCGCTCTCGTGATAGTGTTGCCCTACAGATTAGCGAAAAAATTAAACGACCTGATTCAGTTAAATCTGAGCTGCATGTATTTACCAAAGGCGGCAAGAAAATTGACTCAGATGCAGAATTAGCAGAATTAGAGGATGATTTACACCTTTCTGATGGTGTAGATTTAGACTGGTAATTGATTAAAAGGTTAAAAGTATGAGTGATGATCAAGATACTATGGACGAGTGGGCTGCTGCGCTTGCAGAAGCCGATACCCCAGATGAAGGTGCTGAGGCGCATGTTGCAGAATTAGACGAGTTAAGTGATTCAAAGCACGAAATCAGCGGCGATGAAAAACGTAAACTCGATACGATTTTAGATATCCCCGTTACCATTTCTATGGAAGTTGGCCGTTCTAAAATAAATATTCGTAATTTACTACAGCTTAACCAAGGATCAGTTGTTGAGCTCGATCGTGTTGCGGGTGAGCCATTGGATGTTTTGGTTAATGGCACTTTGATTGCTCATGGAGAGGTTGTTGTAGTAAATGACAAGTTTGGTATTCGCTTAACTGATGTAATAAGCCAAATAGAGCGGATCAAAAAATTACGATGAGCTTATTAGCTGCTTTAACGAGTTCCGTTTTTTCAAAAGCAGATGTGGCAACACCAACTGGAGATATACTCTCTATGGTGCTGTCACTCGTAATGGTGCTAGTACTTATCATCGTGCTGGCATTTTTTGTAAAGAAGCTTAATCCAAATCTAGCAAACAGCGATGAGTTTAAAGTAGTTAGAAGCCTACCTTTGGGTTCTCGTGAGCGTTTAATGGTTGTTGAAATAGACAATGCGCAGCATTTGCTTGGTGTAACGCCTCACAGTATTAATTACTTACACAAGTTAGAAACCCCATTAAGCGAAAAAGAACTTCCTGAATTAGCTAAACGATTTGGTAAACTTTTAAACCCGCAATCAAACCAAAATAAAAAGAATTAGACCTATGACAAAGTGGCTGCTTATTATTTTCGCCATGGTATTTGTACCAAGTGTCAGTGCTGAGGGTATTGATGCGCTAACCATTACAACAAACGCCGATGGCACACAAGATTACTCAGTAACGTTACAAGTTTTAGCGATTATGACGGCGCTGAGTTTTATACCAGCCGCTATAATCATGATGACCTCATTTACACGTATTATTGTTGTGCTTGCTATTTTACGCCAAGCAATAGGTTTGCAGCAAACACCGTCGAATCAAGTGTTACTAGGCATGTCGCTTTTTTTAAGTATTTTTATAATGTCTCCTATTTACCAGCAGGTGAACGAGCAGGCCATAGAACCTTATTTAAATGAGCAGGTTACTTCAGTGCAAGCTTTAGAGCTTGCAAAAGAGCCTATGAAAGCCTTTATGCTATCTCAGGTCCGGCTAAAGGATTTGGAAACGTTTGCTAAAATAGCTGGTTACGATCAATTAGATTCTCCAGAAGCAACGCCATTAATCGTATTGATACCCGCGTTTGTGACTAGCGAATTACAAACTGCATTTATAATTGGTTTTATGTTCTTTATTCCATTTTTAATTGTTGATTTAGTTGTTGCCTCGGTATTAATGGCGATGGGTATGATGATGCTCTCTCCTATGATAGTGTCTTTGCCGTTTAAAATTATGTTATTTGTACTTGTTGACGGTTGGAGCTTAGTGATGGGTACCTTAGCCAAAAGCTTTGGCTTAGGGACTTAGTATGCAAAGTATTAATGTAATTCAACAATAGGAGTACAACATGGAACCGGAAATTTTTGTTGATATTCTAAGTGATGCCTTGTTTTTGGTTATTAAGTTGGTGTCTGCAATTGTAGTACCTGGCCTAATTATTGGTTTAATTGTTGCTGTATTTCAGGCTGCAACATCAATCAATGAACAAACACTCAGTTTTTTACCTCGTTTATTAATCACTATAAGTGCGCTAATTGTGGGTGGCCATTGGCTTACTCAAGAGTTAATGGATTTTTTCACTCGTTTAGTATTGCTCATTCCTGAAATAGCAGGTTAAAAGTGGAGTATCCGTTTTCAGTCGTAATTCAATGGTTGAGTGATTTTTTGCTGCCCTTAGTTCGCATCAGCTCAATGATAATGATTATGGCTGGTTTGGGTGCTAAAAACGTCCCTACTCGGATAAAGATGGGGTTATCGGTTGTAGTAACTCTCGTTGTTATACCTGTATTACCTCCGGCCACCTTCACTAATTTGTTTTCGTTTGAAATGATTTTAGTTGTTATCCAGCAAATGTTGATTGGTATTGCGATTGGTTTTGCATCTATACTCTTATTAAACACCTTTGTGTTAGCTGGGCAAATATTAGCAATGCAAACAGGTTTAGGTTTTGCTTCAGTTATTGATCCCTCTAATGGTGCAAGTGTACCTGCTGTTGGACAGTTTTTTCTGATTTTAGCGACACTTCTATTTTTTGTTTTTAATGGCCACTTAATGATGATTCAGATGGTGGTCCATAGTTTTCAAGTGTTACCGATTGATGGCACGTGGTGGTCTGTAGATCATTACTGGGACATAGTGACCTGGGGCGGCTGGATGTTTACTACAGCACTTGTACTCTCACTTGCACCGCTCACAGCTATGCTCGTTATTAATATGTCGTTTGGTATTATGACGCGTGCAGCGCCGCAATTAAATATTTTCTCTATTGGTTTTCCGTTTACCTTGGTAGCGGGACTTATTATTATTTGGGCGACACTAGGCAACTTTGTTACTCAGTTTGAGTTTCAATGGTTAAAAATGATTGAGCTAATGTGTACTTTAGTTGGTTGTTCACCTTAGGAGAAAGTCATGTCTGAAGACTCAGGGCAGGAAAAAACAGAAGAACCCACATCCAAAAAACTTGACGAATCTAAAAAGAAAGGTCAAATAGCGCGCTCAAAAGAGTTAGGTACCATGTTTGTGCTTATTTTTTCGGCTATATCTCTTTTGATGTATGGACCAGAAATTGGCAAAGGTTTATATAATGTGATGGGCCGTACACTTAGCTTAAACCGTAACGAAGCATTTGATACAACTAAAATGTTTGCCGTTTGGGGAGAAGTTGCTGACGCTTTAATGTTCCCGATGGCCATGTTTGTATTAATTATTGTTTTAGCTGCATTTATTGGTAATACATTGTTAGGTGGTTTTAATTTTAGCTGGGAAGCTGCCGCGCCTAAAGCAAGCAAAATGTCACCAATGAAGGGCTTTAAGCGAATGTTTGGCCCGCAAGCGGCTGTTGAGCTTATAAAGTCACTTTTAAAATTTGGTTTAGTTGCAAGTTTTGCAGTGTTTTTAATTGATACTTTTTTTGATGAAATACTGCACTTAAGCTTAGAAAGTGCACCGGGTAATATTATTCATGCCTTAGAGATTTTAGCGTGGATGTTTTTAGGGCTTTCATGCACTTTAATTATTATTGCAGCAATTGATGCGCCATTTCAAAGTTATAACCATAACAAGCAACTTAAAATGACAATGCAAGAGGTTAAAGATGAGTATAAAAACTCGGAGGGTGACCCACAAATAAAAGCACGTATTAGGCAAACACAAAGGCAAATGTCGCAAAAACGCATGATGCAAGATGTGCCTGATGCAGATGTTATTGTTACTAACCCAACTCATTACTCAGTCGCTTTAAAGTACGATACGGAGCGTGCAGGAGCGCCTATTGTATTAGCCAAAGGTATTGACGAGATGGCAATGCAAATTCGTAAAGTAGCAATTGGTAATGAAGTCCCCATTGTAGAGTCCCCCATGCTAACTAGAGCACTTTATCATACGGCTGAAGTTGGCGACCAAATACCTGATCAGCTATTTACGGCTGTTGCACAAGTGCTAGCGTATGTATTTCAGCTAAAACGTTTTAACAAGGGACGAGGAAAACGCCCTACAAAGCTTAGTAATAAACTCCCCATCCCCGACGCCTACAAGTATTAATATCGCAAATTTACTAACTTGGAATAGTTATTGCTAATTCTATATAGTGTCAATTTTTTGAAATTGTAGAATTATGAGTTTTAAAGCGGTATTACAACAACTTAACAGAGACAAAAAAGAATATGCCAAAGGAGTAGGGACTCCTTTGCTTGTGCTTGCTGCACTGGGAATGGTGATTTTACCATTACCGCCATTTTTACTCGACATCCTTTTTTCGTTTAATATTGCGCTCGCATTAGTTGTATTACTCGTGACTGTTTACACGATGAAACCAGTTGAATTTGGTATGTTCCCCGCTGTATTACTTATCGCTACGATTATGCGCTTAGCGCTCAACGTTGCTAGTACTCGAGTTGTGTTACTTGAGGGTCATAATGGTGGTGATGCTGCCGGTAAGGTCATTGAAGCATTTGGCTCAGTTGTAATTGGTGGTAACTATGCAGTTGGTTTAGTTGTATTTTTAATTCTTATCATTATCAACTTTGTAGTAATAACAAAGGGTGCTGGACGTATTTCTGAGGTATCTGCACGTTTCACCCTTGATGCAATGCCAGGTAAACAAATGGCAATAGATGCCGATTTAAATGCGGGCTTTATTAGTGCTGAGCAAGCGCGTGACCGTCGCGAGGAAGTAACTCGCGAAGCTGATTTTTACGGTTCAATGGATGGTGCGAGTAAGTTTGTAAAAGGCGATGCAATAGCCGGTATCGTTATTTTAATTATTAATATTGTAGGTGGCTTATTTGTTGGGATGATCCAGCATAACTTAAGTTTTAGCCATGCAATGGAAGTATATACTCTTCTAACCATTGGTGATGGTTTGGTTGCTCAGCTTCCATCATTACTGCTCTCAATTGGCACGGCAATTGTAGTAACACGTCAAAATGAGTCGCTTAATATGGGTGACCAATTCAAGAAACAACTTGGTAACGAAAAGTCACTCTTTATTGCTTCAGGTATTTTGATCATCATGGGATTAGTCCCTGGTATGCCGCATTTTGCTTTTTTGAGTTTAGGCGCACTACTTGGTTACTTAGCCTATTACACGCAGCAAAGTAAAATCAAAGCTGCTGCAGCCGAAGCTGAAGAAGCTGCAAATGGCGGAAACACCGCGACAGGTGTTGCTAATAAACAAGAGCAAAAAGAGCTTGGTTGGGATGATGTTCAACAAGTTGATGTAATAGGATTAGAAGTAGGGTATAGATTAATTCCGCTGGTTGATCAATCACAAGGTGGTGAACTACTCAACCGGATTAAAGGAGTGCGTAAAAAGCTTTCTCAAGAGCTTGGATTTTTAGTTCCTCCTGTTCATATTCGCGATAATTTAGAACTAGACCCTAATGCTTACAGAATAACGCTAATGGGAGTATCTACTGGTGAGGGGGAGCTTAAGCATGGTGATGAGCTGGCTATTAACCCAGGGCAAGTATTTGGTCCGATAAAAGGAATTGAAACTAAAGATCCTGCATTTGGGTTAGACGCGGTTTGGATTAAACCTGATCAAAAAGACGAAGCTCAATCTTTAGGCTATACCGTTGTTGATTCTGCCACAGTGGTTGCAACTCATATTAGTCAGTTGTTAACTAACAGCGCAGCGTTGTTACTAGGGCATGAAGAAGTTCAAAACTTACTTGATATGCTTGGAAAGAGTCATCCTCGTTTGGTTGAAGGGCTTGTCCCTGATGTATTGCCGTTAACCGCTATTGTAAAAGTACTACAGAACTTATTGAACGAAGGGGTGGCTATTCGCGATATGCGATCAATTGTACAAACCCTTGTTGAGTATGGTCCTCGTAGCCAAGACCCTGATGTATTAACGGCTGCAGTGCGTATTTCTCTGCGTAGATTAATTGTTCAAGATGCGGTTGGAATGTCATCTGAAATACCTGTCATAACCTTGGCGCCTGAGTTGGAACAGATGTTGCATCAGTCATTACAAAATGCAGGCGATGAAGGTGCCGGTATAGAGCCAGGACTTGCAGAGCGACTTCAAGTGTCATTGAATGAAGCGCATCAAAATCAAGAAATGGCCGGTGAACCTTCAATACTGTTAACGTCAGGAATGTTACGTACTGTGTTATCTCGTTTTGTTAAGTACACCATCCCAGGATTAAGGGTGATGTCTTATCAAGAGGTGCCAGACGAAAGACAGATAAAAATTGTCAGCTCTGTAGGCCAACAATAAGATTTTAAAGGGGTTGAATAATGAAAATTAAACGTTTTTTTGCTAAAGATATGCGTACAGCACTTAAAGAAGTGAAAGATGAACTTGGTGTTGATGCGGTTATTATGTCTAACAAAAAGCTGGCTAATGGCGTTGAGATTGTAGCCGCAGTTGATTATGAAAAAGCGGCCCCTAAATCAGTTGCACAGCCGCAAAATACTTTAGCGCGTGCGGATGACTCAGCACAATCACACAGTATACATAATTTTGTAAAGCCAGAGCCACAACGCCCTAAAGCGGCTCCCCAAGCTAGGGTTGCAGATAGTTTAGAAGCTTTACTAGAGCGTCAATCTCCTCGCCCACGTTCACCTGAATTAGCATCAATGTTTTCTCAATCGGGTATTGAAACGACCGATAATTATCAAGAGCCCGTTGTCAAACCTCGCTCAGCGAATATGTTTGCTCGCGAAGATATTGCACCAACACGTCCACAGACCCAAGCCGATAGTTTAGGTTTTGATGACCTAGATCGTGATTTTGATGATCTAGATAGCCCTGTAACACCTCAAGCGCACGTTAAAAATAATGAAAGTGAAGAAATGACGTCAATGCGTGAAGAAATGAACGCTATTCGTCAATTGCTAGAGCACCAAGTATCAGGTTTAATGCAACAAGATATGGCACGCCGTGACCCCACACGTGCTTGTATGATTGACCGTTTAGTTGGTATGGGAATCGATAAAGAAGTTGCAGAACAAATGGCGTGTTTTGTACCTGATGACGTATCTCGCCAACAAGGTTGGAAGGCTTTGTTAACAATGGTCGAAGACCAGATGCAAACTACGAATAATGAAATACTACGTCAAGGTGGTGTTTACGCATTGGTAGGCCCTACTGGTGTGGGGAAAACGACAACAGTTGCAAAGTTGGCTGCTTTAGGCGCACAGAAATACGGTGCAGATAAAGTGGCGCTAATAACCACCGATACATACAGAATTGGTGCTTATGAGCAACTTGCAACATACGGTCGAATTATCGGTTGTGGAGTAAAGCAGGTTAAAGATGCTAATGAATTAGCTGAAGTTTTATACCATTTACGAAATAAACGTCTAGTATTAATTGATACAGCAGGTATGAGTCAACGAGACTTACGTTTAACAGAGCAATTGAATACGCTTATGCGCAATCAACGTGTTGATATTCGTAGTTATTTAGTATTAAGTGCAACAGCGCAAATAAATGTCTTGCAAGAAACAGTACGACATTTCAAAAAAGTGCAGTTAAGTGGTTGTATTTTCACCAAGTTGGATGAATCTTTAAGTTTAGGTGAGATTATTAGTATTGCGATTCAAAATCGCCTTCCAATAGGGTATCTTACTAATGGTCAACGAGTTCCAGAAGACATTCGTGTTGCAAATGCAGAAAAACTAGTAAAAAAAGCTGAGCAATTGTATTTGAAAAGAATAAAAGCACAACATTCACGACACCAAGCAGTGGCGTCGAGCACAGTAGGGATGTATGATTAACACAGTATTAGATCAAGCAAGCGGCCTGCGCAAAATGAGTCAAAACAATAACAACGGCGTAAAAGTTATCGCTGTTACTGGTGGCAAGGGTGGTGTAGGTAAAACAAATGTTTCACTTAACACGGCAATAGCATTAGGCCAGCAAGGTAATCGAGTTTTAGTACTTGATGCCGACTTAGGTCTAGCGAACTGTGATGTGATGCTCGGATTACGGGTTGAACGTAATTTATCACATGTACTTTCTGGTGAGTGTGAACTCGATGAGATTTTAGTTGAAGGTCCTGCAGGAATTAAAATTGTACCAGCGACCTCTGGCTCTCAGAGTATGGTGGAATTATCACCGTCTGAACATGCAGGCCTTATACGCGCTTTTAGCGAATTAAATACCGAATTTGATATCTTAATTGTAGATACCGCTGCGGGTATTTCAGATATGGTACTGAGCTTTTCTCGTGCTGCTCAAGATGTAATGGTTGTAGTGTGCGACGAACCGACTTCAATCACAGATGCTTATGCACTTATTAAAGTGTTAAGTCGTGAGCATGGGGTGTATAAATTCAAAATTGTAGCTAATATGGTTCGTAGTATGCGTGAAGGTCATGAGTTATTTGCAAAACTTTCAAAAGTAACGGACCGATTTTTAGATGTGTCAATGGAGTTGGTTGCAACAATCCCTTATGACGAAAATATGCGAAAGGCAACTCGCCGTCAAAAAGTGATTGTAGAACTTTTTCCTAGTTCTCCTGCTTCAGTTGCCTTTAAAGCACTGGCGACAAGAGCAGTGAAATGGCCTATACCTAACCAACCTTCAGGACATTTAGAGTTTTTTATTGAGAAGCTAGTTAACGGCTAATTATGACAACATTGGTAAATAGAGCTATGGGATATCAATCAACACAAAATTTAAATGTGATTGTTGAAAAACATGCATCGCTAGTCAAAAAAGTGGCATGCCATTTAATTGCTCGTTTGCCTCCAAGTGTCCAACTCGATGACCTAATTCAGTCGGGTATGATAGGCCTAATTGAAGCATCAAAAAACTTTGATGCAACCAAAGGCGCAAGTTTTGAAACGTTCGCGGGAATACGAATTCGCGGTGCCATGCTTGATGAAATGCGCCGTGGTGACTGGGCTCCTCGGTCGGTTCATAGAAAAAGCCGTCTTGTAGCCGAGACGATTGCTGGATTAGAAAGTAGCTTAAATCGTGAACCAACCGATATAGAAGTTGCTGAAAAACTTGAAATTTCGTTAAATGAGTACCATCATATTTTAAATGATGTAAACACAAGTAAAGTGTTAGGCATCGAAGACCTCGGGGTCGATGAAGATGTTATTACCACGGCGGGCCAAGATTTAACGCTAGACAAACCGTTTAATAACGTTAAAAATGAACGATTTAATGAATCATTATTAAATGCTATCAAGTCATTACCAGAGCGAGATGCAATGGTACTTTCTTTGTACTATAACGATGAAATGAATTTAAAAGAAATTGGACATATACTCGATGTAAGTGAATCGCGTGTAAGTCAGATACATGGTCAGGCGATGATTAAGCTAAAAGCAAAAATCAATGACTGGATAAACTAGTAGTAAGTAAATACAGGTTAAGACCTCACTGGAGGATGTTTTGGATAAAAACATGAAAATTCTTGTTGTTGATGATTTTTCGACAATGAGACGTATTATTAAAAATCTATTGCGCGACTTAGGCTTCACCAACGTCCAAGAAGCGGATGACGGCTCTACAGCCTTACCCATGTTACAAAATCAAGTTTTTGATTTTGTGGTAACAGATTGGAACATGCCAGGAATGCAAGGTATTGATCTTTTGAGAGCGATAAGGGCTGACGATAAATTAAAACACCTTCCTGTTTTAATGGTGACAGCTGAAGCTAAAAAAGAACAAATAATAGCAGCGGCTCAAGCTGGTGTTAATGGCTATATTGTAAAACCATTTACAGCTGGCACATTAAAAACTAAATTAGAAAAAGTGTTCGAACGCTTAGGTTAATAATAGGGGAAAGGCTTATGCCAGCACCTGCTGCGCCTCGGATAACGTTAGAACAAGCTCGTCAGCTCGTCACTTTTTTAGAAAATGGCGAACATGATAAAGCTGATCAACTAATTTTAGATACTGCATCTAAAGAGCAGTCAGAAATATTTGACGAAGTGGGAAAGTTGACGCGTCAACTACATGAAGCTTTAAAAGGCTTTGAGCTAGACACGCGCCTAACAGATCTCACTAAAGACGCTATACCTGATGCTAAAAAACGGCTTAATTATGTCATTGAGATGACAGAAAATGCTGCAAATAAAACCATGGATGCGGTTGAGGCGAGTTTACCGATAGCACAACAGTTAGCGGATGAAATATCCCATATCAAACCGACATGGGACCGTCTAATGAGTCGTGAAATTGAACTCGGTGAATTTAAAGTACTGTGCCACAGCATTGATAAATTCATGAGCAGTTCTCATCATAAAACTGATGAGTTACAAAGCTTCATGACTAACATATTAATGGCCCAAGATTATCAAGATTTGACAGGTCAAGTAATTCGCCGAATTATAGAACTTGTTAGGGAAGTTGAAGAAAGCTTACTTCATCTTTTAACTGCTTTTTCTGAACAAGATATCAGTAAAGCAGTCACCCAAAAACCACAAAAAATAGATGACCCAGTTGACCCAGAAACATTAGCAGGTCCTGAAGGGCCTATTATTGATAAAGAATCACGTAATGATGTTGTGTCTGATCAAGATGAAGTCGATGATCTTTTATCAAGTTTGGGCTTCTAAGAGGAGAGTAACTGCATGTTTGAAGTCGATGAAGATATTTTACAAGACTTTCTTGTAGAAGCAGGAGAAATCCTTGAGCTTTTATCTGAACAGTTAGTTGAACTGGAAAACAATCCAGAAGATACCGAGTTGCTAAATGCTATATTTAGAGGCTTTCATACCGTAAAAGGCGGTGCTGGATTCTTAGCTATGACTGAGCTTGTTGACGCATGTCACGGCGCAGAAAATGTATTCGACTTGTTAAGGCAGGGCGTTCGTTCTGTTAATTCTGAGCTAATGGATGTTATCTTACAAGCACTTGATACTATCAATGAAATGTTTGCGACGATTCAAAATCGTGATAAACCAGAACCTGCGGATCCTCAACTACTTGAAGTTTTACATAAGTTAGGTCTCCCCCCCACAGAAGACGAGTTATCAGGTACTTCTCCTGAAGTTGTTGTAGAACAGCCTCAAGAAGAAGCCGCTGAAGCACAAACTCCCAGTACTGATGGTGCGGACCCTTTTGCTTTTGATGAGCTGTTTAGTGGTCCAACTTCATCTGAAACTGACTCTCAAATTGATGAAATTACAGAGGATGAGTTTGAAAACCTACTTGATGAATTACATGGTACAAGCCAAGAATCGGCAGTAAAAGCCCCCACAAATAGTCATGATTTGAATGGTGATATTACAGACGATGAGTTTGATAATTTACTAGACGAGCTTCATGGTGTTGGCAGTTTCGGCTCTGTTGCAGCGCAAGAAAGTAATGTTACACCTGATGTACAAAAGCCATCGCCTTCGACTAACAATACAGATTCATCGAACGATGATATCAGTGATGATGAATTTGAATCACTGTTAGATGAACTTCATGGTAAGGGAACTGCACCTAAATCTTTAGAAAGCACTCCTGCGATTGCTGAAAAACCAGCCGCAAAACAAGCTGTTCCTAAGCCCAAAGCAGCCCCAGTACCAAAAGTTGAAGCATCAAAACCAGTACCTGCAAAACCTGCTGAAAAAACAGTTGCTGCAGCTCCAAAAAAGGCTACTGCACCAACTGCTGAAACGACAGTGCGTGTTGACACTAAACGCTTAGATCAAATTATGAATATGGTCGGTGAATTGGTACTTGTTCGTAACCGCTTAGTTAGCTTGGCTACGAATTCTGAAAGCGAAGCAATGGGTAAAGCTATATCTAACTTAGATGTTGTTACTGCTGATATTCAAGGTGCGGTTATGCAAACCCGCATGCAACCAATTAAAAAAGTGTTTGGCCGATTTCCTCGAGTTGTTCGTGATTTAGCACGCAGCTTAAATAAAGACATTAATCTATTATTAGTTGGTGAAGAGACTGATTTAGATAAAAATTTGGTTGAGGCATTAGCCGACCCTTTAGTGCATTTAGTGCGTAACTCTGTTGATCACGGTATTGAAATGCCAGATTTTCGTGAGGCTGCTGGAAAACCAAGAACAGGTACTGTTACGTTATCAGCATCTCAGCAAGGCGATCATATTTTACTTACCATTAAAGATGATGGTGCTGGTATGGATGCTGAGAAGCTGAAAAAAATAGCGATTAGTAAAGGTGTTCTTGATCACGACCAAGCAAGCCGGCTTTCTGATACTGAAGCATATAATTTAATTTTTGCACCTGGTTTTTCAACAAAAGAAGAGATTTCGGATATTTCAGGTCGTGGCGTTGGTATGGATGTAGTTAAAACCAAAATTACCCAACTTAATGGCTCAGTAAGTATTCAGTCAGAGTTAGGTGTTGGGACTACTTTAGAGATAAAAGTACCATTAACTCTCGCTATCTTGCCGACCTTAATGGTTGTTGTTGGAGAGCAAACATTTGCATTACCACTTGCGGGTGTTAGCGAAATATTCCACCTCGATTTAACTAAAACGAATGTTGTTGATAGTCAATTGACAATTATTGTGCGCAAAAAAGCAATTCCATTGTTTTATCTTGAGCATTGGCTAGTTAAAGGCGCTGACCGCTCTCAGCGTAAAGCACATGGTCATGTAGTTATTGTCCAAATTGGTACACAACAAGTAGGCTTTGTCGTAGATTCGTTAATAGGGCAAGAGGAAGTTGTAATAAAACCTCTTGATGCTTTATTACAAGGAACACCCGGTATGGCTGGTGCTACAATTACTTCCGATGGTGGTATTGCACTGATTTTAGATGTACCAAATATGTTAAAACATTACGCGGGCTGATAATAAATAAAGTAGGTGCACTGTAAAAGTGCCCTACACTTCAATTTAATAAGAGAGCTAAATGGCCGTTAAAGTTTTAGTTGTTGATGATTCTAGCTTTTTTCGCCGCAGAGTGAGCGAAATACTTGAGCAAGACAGCGATATAAAAGTAATAGGTTTTGCTGTGAATGGCAGAGAAGCTGTTGAAAAAACAGCTGAACTACGCCCTGACATGATTACAATGGATGTAGAAATGCCTGTGCTTGACGGTATTAGCGCAGTTAAAGAAATAATGTCGAGTAATCCGACACCAATTTTAATGTTTTCTTCACTAACTCGAGATGGTGCAACGGCAACGCTTGATGCATTAGATGCCGGAGCAATGGATTTTTTACCGAAAAAATTCGAAGATATTGCACGTAACAATGAAGATGCAATAAAGCTTTTACAAGCTAAAGTGAAAGAAATTGGTCGAAGAAGAGTTCCCCGTACATTCAAGCCCATAACACCAGCTAAACCGCAAAGTATGCCATTAGCGACTCCAAGTTCATTAAGGAACACGGCAACGTTAAAGCAGCCAGATAGAAGCTTTCAACGTACGAATTCTAATGCCTCCGTTCATGCTAGTGGTAAAAAATATCAACTTGTTGCTATTGGTACATCGACTGGCGGACCCGTTGCATTACAAACAATATTAACTCAATTACCAGCAAATTTCCCGCATCCTATATTATTAATTCAGCATATGCCTGCCGCATTCACACCTGCATTTGCTTCGCGTTTAAATGGTTTATGCCAGATAAAAGTAAAGGAAGCTCAACAAGGGGATCGATTACAACCCGGGACTGCATACTTGGCTCCAGGTGGCCAACAAATGATGGTTGAAGGGCGTGGGTCTTCAAAAACATTGCGCGTATTTGAAGATAACAGTGAGCGAATAACATATAAACCAAGTGTTGATGTGACTTTTGCAAGCGTTGCAAAAGCTTGTCAAGGTGACGTACTGGCTATTGTTCTTACAGGTATGGGGGCTGATGGGCGTGATGGTGCTCGAATGTTGAAGCAGACTGGCGCCACTATTTGGGCACAAGACGAAAAAAGTTGTGTTGTTTACGGTATGCCACAGGCGGTTGCAAGTGCTGGCTTAGCAAGTGAAAGTCTTGCTCTAGATGATATCGCTCTAAGGATTAAAAAAGAGATTGGTTGTGGATAAGCTTTCTATATTAGGTTTATTTATTGCGTTAGGCGCTATAGCGATAGGTTATTCTTTAGAAGGCGGTGTTGTCTCTGCGTTATTCAATGGACCAGCACTTATAATCGTAGTTGGTGGTACGCTTGGCGCTGTGATGTTGCAAACATCATCTAGTACTTTTAAAAAAATGCTAAAAATAAGCCACTGGGTTTTTATTTCGCCAAAGTATGATGTAGACGAAGCGATCGAACAAGTTAAACACTGGTCTCACAAAGCACGACAAGAAGGCTACTTAGCACTTGAAAATGAGGCCTTAACTCATCCCGATCCATATGCAGCTAAAGGTCTTAGCTTACTTGTTGATGGTTGCTCTGAGCAAAAGCTGCGCGATACACTTGAAATTGATTTATTATTAGAACGCGACCGTTTATTAGAGGCAGGACGCGTTTATGAAGCTATGGGCGGGTATAGCCCAACAATAGGGATTTTGGGCGCAGTGCTTGGTCTTATTCAGGCTATGTCATTTATTACCGATCCGCAAAAGCTGGGTGCTGGTGTCGCGACAGCATTTATTGCCACTATTTATGGTGTCGGTTTAGCTAATTTACTATTTTTACCGATGGCAAATAAATTAAAACAACGTGTTGAACAAAAAATGTTGTATCACGAACTGTTAGCTGAAGGTGTTATTGCAATCAGTTTAGGCGAAAGCCCTGTTAATATTGAATTAAAGTTAGAAGCTTATCGTGTAGAACGCCCTAATTTAGTGGATAAATAACGATTATGCTACGTCGACGTTTACGTCACACTTCCTCTAAAAGTCAGCATACTGAGCGTTGGCTTGTGTCTTATGCAGATTATATGACGATAATGTTTGCCTTTTTTGTGGTTATGTACGCTATTGCTATAGATAAGGAAGAAAAATTTCAAATATTATCGGATTCGCTCGAGCAGGTTTTTGATAAATCTGCGCGCCAACATTCACAAGTTGGTGACGGTGTTAATGGGAGTGGGATCTTAACCGACAGAGTAACGCCGGAACAAGAGGTGTTGTATGGCGAAAGCATTCAAAAAAAGGAACAAGGCACTGAGTTATTAGATGGTCAAAGTGGCACAAGTAACATTAAACAAAAATATTTTGGAAAACCATTAGATAGCTTGTTAACTAAACTTCAATCAGCACTCATTGATGAAATTCGTGATGGAGAAGCGAGTCTTGAATTGAATCAAGATTGGCTCATTATAGAGTTGAGTTCAGGAATGTTATTTTCTAGTGGTAGTTCAGTTGCTCATTCGCGTGCTAAGCAAGTCGTAAAAATTGTCAAAGATATTATTGACCCGGTCGATAACTACATTAGAGTGCGCGGTTATACAGATAATGAGGTTATTAGTAACGAAATATTTCGTTCAAACTGGGAGCTTTCAGTTGCAAGATCAACCTCAATTTTAGTCGAGCTTGAAGCGTTGGGTATTAATTCTGCACGAATGGCAATAGAAGGTTATGGCCAGTATTCTCCTTTTGCTGATAATAACACAGAGAAAGGTCGAGCTGAAAACCGTAAGGTTGTAATCGCTCTTTCTAAGTATGGTTTACCACCTAAAGATAGTCCATCGTTAGAGCAAAAAAATATAGCAGTACAGA
This sequence comes from Pseudoalteromonas sp. 1_2015MBL_MicDiv, assembly GCF_002407505.1. NCBI lineage: Bacteria > Pseudomonadati > Pseudomonadota > Gammaproteobacteria > Alteromonadales > Pseudoalteromonadaceae > Pseudoalteromonas > Pseudoalteromonas sp. 1_2015MBL_MicDiv. Next base: position 1,030,549 of record NZ_CP012737.1, read on the forward strand.
CAGAGCCTGAAGTGGAACTACCATCAGAAGATTATACAATAAAAATAATTCGTTTACCTCATGGTGGGATTCGAATAACGACGCGAAATGAATAGCAATTAGGATGTAATGTGAAGATTTGGACTGTTGCGAATCAAAAAGGCGGGGTCGGTAAAACAACAACGGCAGTTAGCCTAGCCGGTATTTTAGCGTTACAGGGCAAACGTGTATTGCTTATTGATACAGATCCCCATGCATCACTAACTTATTATTTTGGTATCGACTCTGAAGATTTAGAAGTCAGTGTGTACGATATTTTTGCTCGCGGAACAAGCATGCAAAGTGAAGAAATATTGCAAGCACTTTGCCCGTCAACTCTTGAGAATCTTGATATTTTACCCGCTACTATGGCAATAGCTACACTTGATAGAAGTATGGGTAATAAAACAGGCATGGGTTTAATACTAAAGAAAACGCTTGCTAAAATTAGTGAATATTATGACTATGCAATACTTGATTGCCCGCCGGTGTTGGGGGTTTTAATGGTTAATGCATTAGCTGCGAGTGAGCGTATTTTAGTTCCCGTACAAACCGAGTTTTTGGCCCTAAAAGGGCTTGATAGGATGATGCGGACTATGGAATTAATGCAAAGCTCTCAAGCGAAAAGTTATCAATATACTATAATTCCTACTATGTATGATAAACGCACTAAAGCATCGTTGGAAGCATATAAAACTTTACAAGAAACCTATAAAGATAAAGTGTGGCCAGGTGTTATTCCTGTTGATACAAAATTTAGAGATGCGAGTTTGGCACAAAAAGTGCCAATAGAGTTTTGTCCTCGTTCCCGTGGTGTTTTTGCATATAAAGCATTATTAGACTATTTAATAGAGCAAGGTTAATGAATGAGTAAGCAATTATTTGCTAATGAAAAAGTAATGACTCAATATTTAGGTGCGTTATTACGTGATGACGAGCCTACAGATAACCTTGAACCTGTGGCAAAACTGCTTGAACAAATACCGAGTGAACAGCAAAAAGGGCAAGTACATTTAAAGCCTAATGAACAATTAAAAGCAGCGGAAAAAATATTTGCTCAAGATCTGCAAACAGAAGAGCTAAAACCATTAGATATTACTAATGAGCCAGAGCCAGTTAAAGCTGATTTAGTTGTAGAGACAAGCTCACATTTATCAGTAGAGCCGGAACAAAGAGCAGTAACAAAAAGCCAAGAAGATTATTTTGACGGTGAGTTTCAAGCATTATTTTTTGAAGTTGCGGGTTTGACTTTGGCTGTACCATTAAAAGCGTTAGGTGGGATTCATCAGTTAGGTGAAGTAAATCACTTATTTGGTAAGCCAAAATGGTTCAAAGGCGTTATGCTTAATAGAGATGAAAAACTTAATGTTGTTGATACAGCGCATTGGGTGATGCCTGAGAAGTATGACGAAAAACTAGAAGCGTCACTTAACTATCAATATTTAATAACGTTAGGTGACAGCCAATGGGGGTTATTAGCTGAAAAGTTAATAAATAACATTACATTGAGTAAAGAAGATGTAAAATGGCGTACAGATCAAAGTAAGCGCCCATGGCTTGCTGGAGTTATTAAAAAGAAAATGTGTGCTTTAATTGATGTAGATAATTTAAATGCGCTATTAGAGAAAGGCTTAGATAGTCGTCAGTAATAATGACCATTACGGAGTAACAGCATGAATCAAGATAAATTACTGTCAGCAAATAAAAATGCAGACAATGACGAAATATTACAGTGGGTTACCTTTAAGTTAGAAGAAGAAACTTATGGCGTAAACGTAATGCAAGTCCAAGAGATATTACGTTACACTGAAATAGCTCCAGTACCAGGTGCTCCTTCTTATGTAATTGGTATTATTAATTTACGGGGTAACGTAGTAACAGTTATTGATACGCGTGCTCGTTTTGGTTTAGACGCCGCTGATGCAACCGATAACTCTCGTATTTTAATAATAGAAGCTGAAGAGCAAGTTATTGGTATTTTAGCCGATAGTGTTTCTGAAGTTGTATATTTACGCAGTTCAGAAATTGACAGTGCACCTAATGTCGGTACTGAAGAGAGTGCTAAATTTATCCAAGGTGTTTGTAATCGTGATAATGAGTTACTTATTTTAGTCGATTTAAACAAGTTACTCAGTGATGATGAATGGGATGAGTTAAGCGATTTATAAGCTTTACCAATAAAAATATGCTGTTACTTAGTATTGCAATAGCTGCGCTGGCGATAGGTCTAATATCGTTAGCGTTAGTTTTTGCATTGAAAAATAAACAAACGAGTGAGCTGAATTTTGTCATGCAGCAGCTTAAAGATACCTCCGAACAAACTCATATTTTGCGAAGTGAGGTTTCTGAATTACGAACAGGCTTGTTGAGTATAGGTAAGCGTGTACTTGATGTTGAACAGCAGCATCAAGAATTAGTTCAACAACAAGCGGCTCAAAAGTATGATGATCCAGATGCCAAAATTTATTCGCGTGCTGTTAAAATGGTTGAGTTAGGGGCTGATTTAGAGGAGGTAATACGCGAGTGTGAATTACCTCGCGCTGAGGCTGAATTACTCTTTTCATTGCATAAACAAAAAGGCGCTTAGCGCCTTTTTAGTTATCAGCGTATAAATAATCTCATGCTTTAATATTCAACTTACCTTGAAAGTCTTGCCAACCTGGCGGGAATTGACCCCTTAATACATACGAAAATGCAATGAGTTCTGCAATTACATAATAAAGTTCTTTTGGGATCTCTTCTCCTAACTCTAAATGCGACAACGTTTTAGCAAGTGCAGCATCTTCGTGGATCATAATTCCTTTTAGTTTAGCCGCTGCTATTATTTCATCAGCTAACTCACCAAACCCCTTCACACTTACAGTGGGGGTGTTGCCAGCTTCGTATAAAAGTCCAATGGCTGATTTATTAATAGGTGTATCACTCATAGCTAAACCTTAATATTAATAATTGCATGAGATTTATAAAATGCCTGATTGTTAGCATCTCCTCGTTTTAAATTAAGTTCACCAACTTGCAAACCATGTTTAGCTAGTTTTGATCTTAAATTATCTAGGTGAGGGTGAGCAATTGCGCTTACTTCTTGGCTTGAGGCTAATAGTTGGCAATCAAGTGCTTTATCCATTAACTCAGCAGTAATTTGTAGCTGCCCAAGTTGGGCATAATCAAAGTTTAGCCTTACAAACCATACATTTTTATCTCCTAATTTATCTGCGTTTGGCTTTTTATATTGCCCCAGTGTTATTTCTGTTTGTGCTGCTTCTGGAGGTAATCTCATGGGTAATAAAAATTGTGCAAGCGGGTTTGTGTCTGGCTGTTGATTTGGTGTTGAAATATTCACTTGGGTAAGTGTATTTTTAACTTGTACAATTTCGCTAGCCAAAGCTTGAACTTGAGCCTGTTGGAGTTGCTCAAGCATTTTTGCTCCAGTGTTACCTGTTTTAAAAGTAGGTATAAGTACTTGCAAAAGTGCATCTAAGCCAGTTTGATTATTAAAACTGATAGGTGTTACTGACTGGCTAATTATAGGGGCGGCTAAAATACTCACAGCTACTTGTTCAAGCCCTTTAGTGAAACTACTTTGCAAAATGTCCCCCGTTAGATGAGACGGTTGTAAAGTAGCAAGTATTTCACGCTGTATGGTCGCAGGGTGTGTGTTATTGCTTGAGACCATACGATTAAATGCTTGGTTGATTAACCGAGTTAAATCGGGTGTTTCTTTTATTACTTTATTTGTAATATCAGTGATCTGATTACTTAAAAGTTGTTTATTGCTAGCCATTTTATCTGTAGGGGCGGTGGTGTCAGGAAGCTTTAATAATATAGTTAATAGCTTTGCTTCAATTGGTTGAAGCATTTGACTACGAGAGCCTGTATTAGATAACGGCTCTGCTAATGAGATAATATTTTTAGTAACTGTTTCATTTGTAGTCTTAATTAACGTGTCAGTTTTACTGTTAGTACTCGCATTTAGGATGTTTAATTGATTTGCTTTTAAATCACTTGGTGTAGAGCAAGCTACTGTATTTTGAGTAATGTTATTTGTTGTTGGCGTGTTGGTTGTTATGTTTGAAGGTGATTGCCAAACACTAACACTTCCTTTCATAAGCTGAGTTAGTTGCACAAGCGGCGGGAGTCTAGAAAAGTGCTCGGTCAAAATGTTACTTGTATTTTTTGATATCTGAACACTTGCACTTTGGGTAATGTTAACTCTGTCTAGTGGTACAACTTTGGTGTTTTTTTGTAAGGCGGCGGATGAATTGGCAGCTGTAAACTCTGACTTATTTTGTGTCGTAAAAGGCTTACTTTCAAAATATTTTACCGCATCATTAATTCGTGTTCTTAAGTCACTCAAGCTATTTTGTAGCCACGATTTTATTGGGCTATCAGTAGTAAGTAATGGATTTACTTTAATATTACTCGCAGAAACGGCTACTTCAGGTGCATTATTTTTTTGAGCTAAAAGCAACTCGTTAAATGGTTTCGAGAAGGAGTTATTAAGCATCACTTTTATGTTGCTAGTATCGGTTTTAATAAACAATTTATCAGCCTGGTTTACTAAGTTTACCTTAATTGTCGTGCTAGGTAGTTCACTAACTTGTTTATTATTTATAGGCGTTGTAAACGACCCCGACTTTTGTGGATGAGTTAAAATGGCCAGTTTTGGTGTTGCTTGCAGTTGTGCATTAGGTAGCAGCGCTGCGAGTAATTTAGTCAGTCTTGTTTGACTCAGTGGTTGCGAATGAACTGTATCAGCAAAGCTGTTAATAATATTTAGCTGTGCGCCTTTATTGTTAGTGCTTACAATTACTTTTAAAGATTGCTCGGTTATAAGTAGCTGCGCTACGTCTTTATTTATTGCAATACTGGCGTTGAGTTTATCAATGACTAATTTGGGAGTAGGCGATAAAACAATCTGGACATCCATTGGCTTACTTTCTACCTCAGTGCCTGTGCTTACATAATTTAATAAACGCTGTAACTGAGTTGGTTGACTTAAGATGAGGGTTGTACTGTTTGGTATAATGTTGAGCTTTTTGCCATCAGGGCTGAGCTGTATGTTAGCACTGGCTATTTTTTGTAAGTTTTGAGGTGTGTTAGTCGTGCCAAGCCTTAATGTTTGCCAATGCTTATCAATAAACACATCAAGCGTAATCGAATCTTTCGAAAATTGGATGTTTTTAGCCGCAAGCACCTCATCAGGTAATTGCGATAATTCATTCGTTTGAGCATTGCTCGATTGATTGATAACCAATGAATTAGATAATGTGATTTGCGTTGGCGTATTCATTATTTTAAATCAAGTTTTCTCTATTTTAAGTGAATCGATTTTAAAGCAATATTCGTATTACCCTATCATTATGGTAGACTAACGCCTAATTTTTGGCAGAGAGAATCGTCATCTTGTTACACATTAAGTCCGTCACCTGCATCAAGCAAGATCGTTGTTTGTTTGCGGATCTTAATTTTAGCCTTAATAACGGTCAAATCATGCAATTAGCAGGCCCTAACGGGGCTGGAAAAACATCGTTATTGCGTATTATCGCAGGCTTTTCTGCGCCTGATGAAGGGGCTATATTATACCAAGAATTGCCGATATCTAAGTACTATGAAGAGTATGCCAGAGAGCTATTGTTTATAGGTCATAAAACGGGTGTAAACACTCAGCTTAATGCAGTGGAAAATGTTAGCCATTGGTTGCAAATTAATGGCTATAGCGAGCCTGATTTATACCCTATTTTAGCGAAACTAGGCCTTGTTGGACTTGAAGATGTGCCTGTTAGGATGTTATCTGCTGGGCAACAGCGACGTGTTGCTTTAGTAAGACTATGGTTAAGTGATGCTAAACTATGGGTGCTTGATGAGCCATTTACTGCGCTTGATAAAAGTGGTGTCGCCTTTTTACAACAACGATTTACTGAGCACTTACAAAGCGGTGGTGCTATCTTATTAACAACCCACCAAGATTTAACGACCCACTTTAGTAACTTACAAACGGTTACATTGGAGTATCGTCACTAATGACTCGTCAACACTCATATTGGTTACTATTTAGTGCGGTATTTACCAAAGATATAAAGCTTGCGTTTCGTCAGCGTGCAGAAATTGTAAACCCTATTTTATTTTTCTTAATTGTAATTTCATTATTTCCGTTAGCAATAGGGCCTGAGCCCGGTCTACTTGCGAGAATGGCGCCAGGTATTATTTGGGTTGCCGCATTACTCTCTACCATGTTGGGCTTAGATAAGTTGTTTAGGGATGATTTTAACGATGGCTCGTTGGAGCAGTTAATTGCATCCTCTTATCCATTATCGCTAACCGTACTTGCTAAAGTGGCTGCTCATTGGGTGGTAACAGGTTTACCGCTTGTATTAATGACACCGTTGTTTGCGTTGTTGTTAAACCTAGAAAGTACGGCGTTAACAGCAACCGTTTTAACATTATTATTAGGCACACCATTATTGAGCTTTATTGGCGCAATTGGCGCTGGGCTTACTGTGGGATTACAAAAAGGGGGAATTTTGATGAGTTTACTCGTACTGCCTTTATATATTCCAGTTTTAATTTTTGCAACGTCGGCTATCGATACCAGTACCATGTCACTGGATTATAGTGGACAGCTTGCTATCCTTGGTGCAATGTTACTTATTGCTATTATTAGCGCACCAATTGCCATATCGTCAGCTTTAAAAGTGAGTGTAAGTTAATGTGGAAGTGGTTACATCCCTATGCTAAAGCGGAGCGTGCATATCAATTATGCAATACGTTACTGCCTTATTTTGCCGTAGTTACTGTAGTTAGTATGATTGTTGGTTGGGTATGGGGGCTTGGTTTTGCACCTGCCGATTACCAGCAAAAAGACAGCTACCGTATCATTTTTATTCATGTTCCTTCCGCCATTTTATCTATGGGCGCTTACTCATCAATGGCTATTGCAGCTGTTGTTGCACTTGTATGGCAACTACGAAATGCCGAACTTGCCGTTATTGCTATAGCGCCTGTTGGTGCTTGTATTACAGCTATAGCGCTTATTACTGGCGCTGCATGGGGTAAGCCTATGTGGGGTGCTTGGTGGGTATGGGATGCGCGTTTAACGTCTGAACTTATTTTATTATTTTTATATCTTGGCGTGCTTTCGCTTTACCATGCATTTGAAGATAAGAAGTCAGCAGGGCGTGCGGCTTCTATTTTAGCGATTGTGGGCGTAATCAACTTACCTATTATTCATTACTCAGTTGAGTGGTGGAATACGCTACACCAAGGCGCAAGCATTACAAAATTAGACACAAAAGCAATAGACCCAAGTATGTTTTGGCCACTTATGGTTAATATTTTAGCCTTTGCTGCTTTTGTAGGAACAGTGACTTTAATTCGTCTTAAAAATGAAATTTTACAACGCGAAAAGCACCGACCGTGGGTACGCTCGTTGTTAAATAAGGGGTAATTATGCAGTTTGACTCTTTTTCTGATTTTATTGCAATGGGGGGTTATGGGTTTTATATATGGCTTTCTTTTGGTACATGCGCACTTATTTTACTCGGTATTTTAGTGAGCTCTTTAAGAGATACCAAACGTATTATGGCTTCAGTAGAACAGCAAATAATACGCGAAGCGCGAATTAAAAAAGCTAAACAGGAACAAGTCTCATGAATCCAAGACGTAAAAAGCGCCTATTGGTAATTATTGCCGTGCTGTTTGGTATTGGTGGATCAATTGGTTTAGTGCTTTATGCACTTCAAGAAAACATTAATCTTTTTTATACGCCAAGCGAACTTATTGATGGCAAAGGGCCTAATAAAGAAAAGCCTTTCATTGGCCAAAAGTTACGTATTGGCGGCATGGTTGTACCAGGCACCGTTGAGCGTAATGAACAGAGCTTACAAGTAAGTTTTAAGCTAATAGATACAGGTCCATTAGTGACCGTGCGTTATCAAGGTATATTGCCAGACTTGTTTCGTGAAGGGCAAGGCATTGTAGCGCAGGGCGTATTAATCGAACCTAACGTTATTGAAGCATTTGAAGTGCTAGCAAAGCATGACGAAGAATATATGCCAGCAGAAGTTGCAGAGGCGGTTAAAGGTATTAAGCACGAAAAACCAAAATACAACTTAGATAGTGGTAATTAGCTATGATCCCAGAAATTGGTTATTTTTCTTTAACGCTTGCCATGGTATTAAGCGTTTTACTGTGTATTTTTCCTCTTTGGGGCGCGCATACCGGTAATCTTCGCTTAATGCGTGCAGCTCCCTCTTTAGCAATTGGGCAATTCGCTTTTGTTTTAATCTCTTTTGCAGCACTTATTTACGCCAGTGTAACGGATGATTTTACCGTATCGTACGTAGCATATCATTCAAGTAGCACGCTGCCTTGGTATTACAAAATCACCTCTACATGGGGCGGCCATGAAGGCGCTATTTTACTGTGGCTTGTAATGCAAGCGGGTTGGACAGCAGTAGTTGCTGCACGCTCTAAATCACTCCCTTGGGTGTTACGTGCTCGCGTATTGGGTGTGCTTGGCTTTTTAGGTGTTGGTTTTATGATGTACACCTTGCTACTTTCAAGCCCGTTTGAGCGCCTACTTCCTTATTTTCCGGTAGAGGGGCGTGATTTAAATCCGTTACTTCAAGATCCGGGTATGATTATTCACCCGCCATTACTGTACATGGGTTATGTAGGGCTATCGGTTGCTTTTTCTTTTGCTATTGCTGCGTTATTAACCGGTAAGCTTGATAACACATGGGCTAAGTGGTCACGTCCATGGACAATGACTGCATGGGGCTTTTTAACTCTAGGAATCACAATTGGTAGCTGGTGGGCATATTCAGAGCTTGGCTGGGGCGGCTGGTGGTTTTGGGACCCAGTAGAAAACGCCTCGCTTATGCCATGGCTTGTTGCAACTGCATTATTACACTCTTTAAGCGTGACTGAAAAACGCGGTGTGTTTAAATCGTGGACTGTGTTACTAGCTATCGCAGCGTTTTCATTAAGCCTTTTGGGAACCTTTATTGTACGCTCGGGTATTATTGTATCGGTACACGCTTTTGCAACAGACCCTGATCGTGGCTTATTTATACTTGCCTTCTTAGGCATCGTTGTAGGCGGTGGCTTGGCGTTATATGCACTGCGTGTGTCACAAGTTCACAGTGAAGGACGATACAAGCTGGTATCGCGCGAAGTGGCGTTATGGCTCAATAATATATTTTTAGTGGTTGCTACATTGATCGTATTGCTTGGTACGCTATTACCTATGGTGCATAAAGAGATGGGCCTAGGCAGTATTTCTATTGGCGAACCATTTTTTAATAAAATGTTTGCAATAATTTTAGTGCCGTTTGCTATTTTGATGGGTATAGGACCATTTTTACGCTGGAAGCAAAATAAATGGGCTTTCTTACAAAACAAAATATTAATGGGCGTATTAGCAAGTGTTGTAATTACCTGCGCTTGGTTGTTTTCAAGTTACGACTTAGTAAAACCACTTACGCTATTAGCTACTACGCTTGCGGTTTGGATTGCAATATCAACCGGGATCGATATTTACACTAAAGCCGTAGTGCATGGCACCTTAAAAGAAGGTTTAAAACGCTTAGGTGTAAGTTACTGGGCTATGGTGCTTGGGCATATTGGTATTGCATTTGTTATTGCGGGTGTAACGCTTACATCGGCATATTCAGTTGAGCGTGATGTATCTATGAAACAAGGCGATACAGTCCAGCTTAATCAATATGAATACCGCTTTGATGGTGTTAAAACTATTCGCGGACCAAACTACAGTGGTCATGCTGGTGTTGTATCTGTGCTTAAAAATAATGAATTAGTAACACGCTTACACGCCGAAAAACGTAAGTATGATATTGGTATGCAGTTTATGACCGAGGCGGCAATAGATGCAGGCTTTACACGTGATTTATACTTAGCGTTAGGTGAGCAGTTAAGCCAAGGCGCATGGTCACTTCGCATTTATCACAAACCGTTTGTTCGTTGGATGTGGATTGGTGGTGTGCTTATTTCCCTCGCTGGATTTATGATTTTATTTGATAAACGCTACCGCACATCAGCTAAAACAGCTCGTAGGGCTGCATCGGAGAGTGTTTTATGAACCGTAAAATTTTAGCTATTGCGCCGCTTTTAGTGTTTGTTTTTGTGTGTGTATTTTTATACCAAGGTCTTTTTGCTAACCCTCGTGAAATTCAAACGGGGCGATTAGGCCAAGAAATGCCAGCATTTAATCTACCTGATTTAATGCAAGACAATAAGCCATGGACTAACGAGTCTTTAAAAGGCGAGGTTTACTTACTAAATGTATGGGGCACTTGGTGTCCTACATGTTTAGTTGAGCTTGGCTATTTAACTAAGTTACGTGAGCAAGGTGTTAAAATTATTGGGCTTTATTACGTACAAGGTTACGATGCTGATTTTGATGGCCCTTTTGATATGCAATCACTTCGCACAGAAGTGAGCGATATGCTGCAACGTGCGGGTGACCCATATCAATTTAATATCTTGGATTTACATCGTACTTTGTCGTTGGATTTAGGCGTGTCGGGTGCGCCTGAAACATTTTTAGTCGATAAAAACGGCACTATTTTGTTGCATCACACGGGCGATATAAACCCGCGAGTATGGCGAGCTAAATTTGCGCCAATTATGCAGGAGCTTAAATAATGAAATGGTTACTACTTACGCTTAGCATTTTTGTAAGCATCAGTGCGTTTGCAGAGCAAGACCGCTATCAATTTGATAACAACAAACAAGCAATATTGTTTGAAGAGCTAACTAAAGAGCTGCGTTGTCCTAAGTGTCAAAATCAAAATATTGCGGACTCCGACGCTGTTGTTGCTAAAGACTTACGCGATAAAGTACTCGTATTGGTTAAAGAAGGTAAGAGCAAAGACGAAGTGATTGATTACATGATTGACCGCTTTGGCTATTTTGTTCATTACGACCCACCAGTTACACCCGCGACTTTAGTACTTTGGGTATTACCTGTATTAATTGTCATAGTCGGCTTTGGTTTTATTGTTATTCGCCAGCGAAAAGCATCAGTAAAACAAACCTGGAGCAGTGACGACGAAATGCTGCTAGCTAAGCTAATTGAACAAAATAAACGTCAGGAGCAAAGTTAAATGATTTTAATGTGGGCGTGTTTTGCTTTACTCACACTGGTTGCTCTTGCGTTTGTGATGTTGCCTTTTTTAAAAAAAGAGCACGTTAAAACAATTACTCATAATGCCAATGCGGAGCTAATTAGTATTTATGAGCAGCGTTTAGTTGATTTACAAACCGATTTAGATAATCAACGCATTGATAGCGTCAATCACGCAGAATCAATTGTTGAATTAAAACGCCGTTTATTGAACGAATTATCGCCAGAAAAGTCACTTAATAGCAAAGGTAATAATCGTATTTTTGCTTTAACAGGCGGTGCATTTGTTCTTGCGCTAACGGGGATTTTTTATAGCTTTACAGGTAGTCAGCAGCAAATTTCGGCTTGGCATGATGCAATGGATAATTTAGCGGATTACGGTGAGCGTGCTGTAATGCAAAAAGGTGAGCCGCTTAGTCAAAATGAGCTGCAGGCTTTTGCATTGGCGCTTCGTACTAAGCTTAGCCGTTCGGGCGATGATGAAGTCGCTTGGATGCTACTTGGACGAGTTGCTATGTCGCTTAATGAATTTGACATGGCGCAGCAGTCATTTGATAAAGCACTACGTATGAATCCTGATAATATGCAGGTACTTATTAGTTATAGCCAAGTTTTATTACTAGAAGGCAGCGAAGCTAATATGACCCGTGCGGCAGGTATGCTCTCAAAAGTACTAAAAGTTGAGCCTACCAATTTAGATGCTATTTCGTTACTCGCGCTTATAGCGTATGAGCGTAAAGATTGGCCGCAAGCTAAAACTGCATTTGAAGTTTTATTGGCAAGTATGGGAAAAAATGATTCTCGTTATAGCATGATCTCTGAGCGTATTGCTGATATAGAGCAGCAAATGCAAACGGAAGGCTCAGTTATGCCAGTTACTACTACAACGGGTGCTATTGCAGTTACTGTCGACATTGCAAAAGAGCTTATTGATAAACAACCAAAAAACGGTATTTTATTTATATTTGCAAAAGCTGCAACTGGCTCACCTATGCCATTAGCTGCTGTTAAACTCGCTAAATATTCATTTCCAATTACAGTCGAGTTGAGTGATAGTAGTGCAATGGTTGCAGGGCTTAACTTATCGAGTGCCGAAAATATTATTATTTCGGCGCGTATTTCTATAGATGACTCGGTTATGCCAAGTTCTGGTGAGCTAGAAGGTCATTCACAGTCGTTAAAGCGTGAAAGTGTAAGTGACTACCAACTTCAAATTGATACATTAATACCTTAAGGACGTTAGATGTTAAAGCATAGTTTTACTTTTTTATGTTTATTGGTACTGGCCGGTTGTGCTCAAGTACCACAAAGTAAAGTAGATGAGAGAGATCCTCTGCAAAGTATTAATCGTCCATTATATGACTTTAATATGGATGTACTCGATGCATACTTGTTGCGCCCCGCAGCAGTTGGTTACATGACAGTTACACCTGTACCTGTACGCCAGAGCGTTGTCCATTTTACCGACAATATAACGGCTCCTGTAGATATGATAAATGCCGGCCTGCAAGGTAAGCCGGGTAATGCAAGTGTTAGCCTTGCGCGTTTTTTAGTTAATTCTACTGTTGGCATATTTGGTTTGTTTGATGTTGCCAGCTCATTAGGCCTTGAAGTTGTAGATGAAGACTTTGGACAGACCTTGGGTGTGTGGGGGGTGGGCGATGGCGCTTATTTAATGCTGCCTGCTATGGGGCCAAAAACAGTGCGTAACTTAACGGGTGATGTCGTCGATAACTTTGTACTACCTGAGGTAGCATTAACGACTCCACAAACTATTCTAGTGTTTGTTTTAAAGGCAGTGGAAGCGCGCGCCTCATTAATCCCTCAAGAGGGGCTATTAAATGATTCACTTGATCCATACTTGTTTGTGAAAGATATTTATTTCCAGCGTCAAATTTATGAACTATACGATGGTAACCCGCCAATCAAAGAAGAGCCCGCTGATTTTGATGAAGACTTTTTAGAAAGCTTATAACCCAACACCAGCAAACAAAAACGCCAGCTAAATGCTGGCGTTGTTATTATTCGTGAATCATTAAATGCATTTGCTCATCGACCCAAGCTAGCGCTTCATGGTAGGCATCAGGTACTTTTTCACCAAGGTTTAGTTCTGTAGTTATGTCGTTGGCAGCTGACCAGTTTGCTTGCTCATAATACTTAACTAGGTTTAGGTATTGTGCCAATAAACCTTCGTTATCGAGTAATGCTGCTTTTATTTCGTTAGATAAAGGTAATTTCTGCATTACGCTTTCCATACTCTCATCTAAAATAGCATCCATTAGAGACATCATACCGGTTAAAAAAGCCATGCCAGTATCTTTAAATTGGCCATGAGAAATAGCGAGTAATTCACCAAAACGTGCTCGGGTTAAGGATAATTTGATTAATTCAACGGGCTTATCTGCAGATACTTGCGCAGCAAAAAGTAATGATAAGAGCTTTTTAATTTCGCTAGCGCCAAGCACAATAAGTGCCTGCTTAATTGTACTGATTTCAGCACGCCTTGCAAAGGCAGCAGAGTTTGAATACCTAAGAAGCTTATAAGATAGATTTACATCACGCTCAAATACATTAGTGATTTTTTTAAGATCTATTTCAATACTTGAGGTTTCATACAGTAATTCAGCTAATGCCATCTCTGATGGTGGCAATGCTTTACTTTGCACCATCTCGGGTTTTGAAAAGAAGAATCCCTGAAAATAATCAAAACCGAGTTCTAATGCCAAGCTATACATTTCATACGTTTCAACTTTTTCGGCAAGTAATTTAATATGAGAATGTTGTTTTATATCGTCAATAACGTTTTTTATTGTACTTGTATCACATGTTAAGAAATCAATTTTAATGATGTCTATAAATGGATAAAAGTGACGCCACACAGGCTGATGAATGTAATCGTCAAGTGCAATAGTATACCCTTTATCTTTTAGGTCTTTAACAATTGCTAATAAGCGCTTCCCGGGTTGAACTGTTTCGAGTATTTCAACCACAATTGTATCTTTACCCAGTAGTGTTGGATAACCTTTTGATAACGTATCCAACGTAAAGTTTATATAAGCGGGCTTATTATCAGTTAAATCTTCTAAACCAAAGTTGAATTGACTGCCTTCTATTAAACGTGTTGTCGCTTCGTCACCATCTATATCGGGAAACACATTATCGACGCCATCGCGAAATAAAAGCTCATAACCAATGAGTTCTTTTTCACGATTTAAAATCGGTTGGCGTGCGGCATAAAAGTACATAAACAATTCCGTATGAGTAAAGTCAGCAGGTATTGTAATAATATATTGGAAAACATTCAAAATAGCATTACGTATATTTGCATGATTAATAAATTATCATTAAAAATAAGAGGGTTTATCTGTTTTATTTTGTGAGTTTACATAGTGTTGTTCTAAAAGTGTGCAGCATGAATATTTTTAAACTAGGAAAAGGTAACAAGTTGGAGATTTCCATATTAGGCATGATATAGTCGGCTGGAATGCTTTTACCTCAATGCTGTCTTTATTATAAAATTTTAAGAGTCAATATTCGGATTAAAAGCTTGGTATTATTAAATGTGCGGAGGCTAATTTGGAAACAGGAATGATTATTTCACTGGCGTTATATTTTGTTGTAATGCTAGGTATCGGACTATATGCATATAAACAATCTACAAGCGATGTCTCTGGTTACATGTTAGGTGGGCGAAACCTTTCCCCCAGTGTCGCTGCATTATCTGCTGGCGCATCTGACATGAGTGGTTGGATTTTAATGGGCTTGCCTGGTGCAATGTTTGTAAGTGGATTTAGCAGTACATGGATAGCGATTGGTTTGATCGCAGGTGCTTGGTTAAACTATTTTTTAGTAGCTCCAAGACTCAGAGTTTATACAGAAAAAGCAAATGACTCGATTACTATTCCAGATTATTTTTCAAATCGTTTTAACGACAAATCTAACTTACTACGCGTTGTATCTGCAGTAGTTATTATTGTTTTCTTTACGCTTTATACCTCTTCTGGTGTTGTTGCCGGCGGTAAATTATTTGAAAGCTCATTTGGGCTAAGTTATGAGATGGGTTTGTATATCACTACAGGTGTTGTTGTTTTATATACTTTGTTTGGTGGTTTTTTAGCCGTCAGCTTAACTGACTTTGTTCAAGGTTGTATTATGTTCATCGCACTAATTTTAGTGCCTTGTGTAACCTACTCACTTTTAGAACAGCCTTTAGAGTCCACTTTACATAGTGTAAACCCCGAAATGCTTAATTGGATAGGTGCAGGGTCTACTTTAGGGATTATTTCAGCAATGGCTTGGGGGTTGGGATACTTTGGACAGCCTCATATTATTGTGCGCTTTATGTCTGTTCGTAGTGTGAAGGAGATGCCCACAGCGCGTCGTATAGGTATGACTTGGATGATTGTTGCTGCTGTTGGTGCAGTTGCTACTGGTATTTTTGGCGCCGCTTACACATACGAAAATAATATTACGGTCAAAGACCCAGAAACTATTTTCTTAGTGCTTTCAGAGCTTTTATTTCATCCACTAATAGCAGGCTTTTTACTTGCCGCTATATTAGCTGCAATTATGAGCACAATCTCATCTCAGTTATTAGTGAGTTCAAGTTCACTAACAGAAGATTTTTACAAAACATTTTTGCGTAAAGAGGCGAGTGATAAAGAGCTAGTGGCTGTTGGCCGTATCAGTGTTGCTATAGTTGCTATGTTTGCCATTTACTTAGCTTACGACAGAGATAGCTCTATTTTAGATTTAGTAAGTAATGCTTGGGCAGGCTTTGGCGCCGCGTTTGGACCATTGGTTTTATTTAGCCTTTATTGGAAACGCATGAACTTTGCCGGTGCATTATCGGGTATGTTAGTGGGTGCATTTACTGTGCTAATTTGGATTTATGGCCCATTCACTATTAATGGCGAAAGCTTAAGTAGCTTTATGTACGAAATTGTACCTGGCTTTATTTTATCTTGCATCGCAATTGTTGTTATCAGCTTAGTAACAAAAGAGCCAGAGCAAAACATCACTGCTTTATTTGATGAAGTAGAGAAAGAGCTTTAAATAGCAATTACCACCTATTTTAAAATAAGTGGTAAGCAATAAAAAAGGGAGCAACTTAGTTGCTCCCTTTTTTATTTAGCTTAACTCATCCAATAGGGAGCAAACGGCTAGTTAACTTGCTTTTTTATCGTTGTTGTCTTCAGTTGATGCAACGTTATCTGACTTTTTAGTTTTTGTTGGGGCTTTGGTGACAACTGGGTCTTTGCCACCTTTTAATATAGTCATAAAGTCTTCTTTACTCTTTGCTATTTCTAAAGCAAGTGACTCTATTTGTTGCTCGCTTAATGGCACATCTACCTTTTCTAACATTAGCTCAAGCGACTCAGCAATATCGAGCATTTTGTCATAAGCATCAGCTTCTTTTTTAGTAGTAAACGTCATGCGCTCGACTCCGTTTCGTTCTACAACATATTTAACAACAACAGCCATGATTTCTCCTGCAAGCTTGCGTGGCAATGTGGTTTATGAAAACCATTAGATTACTGTTTTTATGTACAGTAATGGTTTGTGGTGTAATTTGCAAGTATCTGATATTAATTTTTAGTTTATTTAAGATTTGACAAAAAACTGTAACTTTACTTTATTTAATAAATCACTTGTTGTACCAGCTGCATTTTAGGATTTCGGATAATAGTGATCATGTGTTTAGGTGATTTTATATAATGAGCTATTTTTATTTTACTATTTCCTGAGCAAAATTTAATAATTCGAAAGTACAATAAGGAAAATAAATGCGTCTTTTACAAAAACTCTTATTCATAAGTATATTATGTTTGCTCCCGACTACTGCAGCGTTTTCACAGGTAGTTGATGTGGTCAAAGAAATGCCTAAATATGATGTTGTAAGTATTAATGATGCTAATGCGAGTATGCTCGCTAAGCTACCAGGAATAGGGAAGAAAAAAGCACAAGCAATAGTTGATTATAGGGAAGCAAATGGAGAGTTTACTGAAGTAAACGATTTAGCGAAAGTGAAAGGTGTAGGAAAAAAGTTAATAACTAAGCTAAAAGATAAAATAACATTATAAGTGGGTTAGGGCGCTTCTAAGCGCCCTGATCATATTCTTTTAATGCTTTACTAAGATTTTTTTTGGCAAAATTAATTTCGATAGGCGTAGTTAATAATGGATAACAAAGTACACCAAGCATTAAAAATGGAATAACTACCCAGCCTTCAAATAGGGTAAATATTAAAAACAGTGGGCTTAATAATATAAGCTTTATTATACGTAATAACACGCGTTCAGTAGGTGAGATCAGACCTAGCGATAGGGCTATAACGGCTTGCCTTTCGCGTACTTTTAAATGTTTTAATTCTATAATTTGACTCGAAAAAAAAGTAAACATACTAATTAAACCGATCTTTTAAAAAGTAAACGACTACTAATCACTATAAAAAATACACTAGCAAATAGTCCAAATATGATTTCCATCCAAGCGGGCATACTCAAACCCAAAAATTGCCAGTCTATATTTCCACAATCACCAGTTGCCTGAAAAAAGCTAGGGATCCACTCATGCAATGGTAAAAATGATGGGAAATTAGGTTCAAATTCACAGCTAAAAGCAAAAGGGTCTGTGGTGGTTTGCATATCTATATGTTCTTGAGCAATCAGGTATCCCCAAACACTTGATACGCCCCAAGTTAAGTAAGCCGCTATTCTGACTACTTTGTTTTGCGGTTTAATTGAGCCAATAATACCAGCGCTAAGTAACCCTAGTACTGCGGTACGTTGATAAATACACATTATGCAAGGTGCTAACCCCATTTTGTATTGAAAGAAAAGGGCGGTTACTTCAAGTAAAAAAACAATAACGGTGAATAAAATCCACGGAGTACGTTGAGTCGGTAATTGTGCAAGCCAGTTCATAAAAATTCCACGCTTAAATAAGACGATATATTATGGCGTAGGATAAAGTACGCAGCAACAAAAAGGAAAAAAAAGCTACCGAAGTAGCTTTTTTTAAGATGAGATTAGTGACTACTTGATGCAGCCCCTATGGTCGCTACATGATGATCTATCCAGCCCCATTGATACATTAGTTCGGTCATATCGCTTAAACCTATGTAAGTAAAGGTAAGCCCTATAGTAGTTAACACGATTGTATATGGTAATGCCATGTAAACCATTCTCCCATAGGACAAACGCAGTACTGGGGCAAGTGTTGATGTAAGCAAAAATAAAAATGCAGCTTGACCGTTTGGAGTCGCAACACTTGGTAAATTGGTACCTGTATTAATAGCAACAGCTAAAAGGTCGAATTGATCACGGGTAATTTCCCCAGATTTCAGTGCCGCTGCAACTTCGTTTATATACACAGTACCAACAAATACATTATCGCTTACCATGGAGAGTAACCCATTGGCGATAAAGAACATGACTAATTGTAATTGCCCTTCAAATGTAAGTACCCAAGCAATAACAGGTGTGAATAGGTGTTGGTCTATAATAACGGCAACAACGGCAAAAAACACACATAAAAGCGCTGTAAATGGCAGAGCTTCCTCAAATGCTTTTCCTAGTTGATGTTCTTCAATAATACCGGCAGAGGCAGTTGCCAATATAATCACTGATAAACCTATTAACCCAACAGCGGCTAAATGCATTGCTAAACCGACAATAAGCCATACCGCAATGAACGCTTGGATAGTTAAGTTAACTTTATCGCGTTTAGTTCGTTTACTATCAAGCCCTTCAGCGTGATTTTTTAAAATAGTGTGAATTTTTTTAGGTAATTTAGCGCCATACCCAAAGGCTTTTGTTTTTTCCAGAACAAAAGTAGTTAATAAACCAGCAAAAAATACAGGCAAGGTGATAGGGAGCATTCTTAAGAAAAACTCACCAAACTGCCAACTCGCTCGCTCAGCAATAATTAAATTTTGAGGCTCTCCAACCATAGTACAAACACCACCGAGTGCAGTGCCAATAGATGCATGCATTAATAGGTTACGTAAAAAAGCACGAAACTCTTCGAGTTCTTGGCGATTAACTTCTTTTACTTGATTATCATCATTTATATCATGTTCGCTGTTGGAGTCTTTTCCTGACGCAACTTTGTGATAAATACTGTAAAATCCCATTGCAACGGCAATGACTACTGCCATAACTGTTAATGCATCTAAAAATGCAGATAAGAAAGCAGCTGCAAGAGTAAACGCTAAAGATAAAATAGATTTACTTCTGACTGACACGACTAGTTTCGTAAAAATGTAGAGTAATAAATCTTTCATGAAGTAAATGCCGGCGACCATAAAAATCAACAGCAAAATTACATCTAAGTTTTGTGCTATTTCATGTTCAACTTGTCCTGCAGTCGTCATTCCTATAAATAAGGCTTCAATGACAAGTAAGCCACCAGGCTGCAGTGGATAGCATTTAAGTGCCATTGCCAAGGTGAATATAAATTCTAATACTAACGCCCAGCCTGCCACGTATTGATTTAGTTGAAAAAGGATAGGGTTAATAATTAGAAACGTAATGATCGTATATTTATACCATTGTGGCGCATTACCTAAAAAATTCTTAAATATTGCAGTTAAAACACTCTGCTGCATAGGTGTTCCTTTTTATTGTACTTATATGTATAGCTAGTGCCTGTTAAGTTAATTCAGCTAAAGCTTTGTGTAAACAAAAATATGCAAGTGATAACAATGTACCTAATGTGAATGTGGCCTATATTTATATACACTGTAGCTAAAATAGAAAAATCAAAATTTAATTATTTATAAATATTAAATTTCTACTCATTTGGTTGAACTAATATACCTTACTTTACTTGTTAGTTGTGCTTCCTCTGGTACAATCAGTCAGTTATTCGTGTAAGACGATAAGTTGTAGATTACTTCGAGTGGGAATTGAATGAGAATTTTTAAAGCGAAAAGCCCAGCAGGATTTGCTGAAGAATATATAGTTGAGTCTATTTGGAATGGCGATTTCCCTCCAGGTTCAATTCTACCTGCCGAGCGAGAGCTCTCAGAGTTAATTGGTGTCACAAGAACAACTTTACGAGAAGTACTACAGCGTTTAGCTCGCGATGGTTGGTTGACTATCCAGCACGGTAAACCGACACGAGTTAATAATTTTTGGGAAACGTCTGGTTTAAATATTCTTGAAACGTTAGCACGCCTTGATGAAGATAAAATGCCTGAGCTGACAGATCAGCTTTTATCGGCAAGAACGAATATTAGTGCTATTTATACGCGTGCCGCTATTAAGTTGAATCCAGAGCGCGTTATTGAAATTTTATCACAAAGCCATGAACTAGAAGATACTGCACAGGCATTTGCTGATTACGATTATAAAGTTCATCACGAATTAGCAGTTGCTGGTAATAACCGTATTTATGTATTAATTCTTAACGGTTTTAGAGGGTTTTATTCAAAGATTGGTTGTCATTACTTTTCAGATGCAGGAACACGAGAGCTTGCCCGTCAGTTTTATAAAGATTTAACTATACTGGCTGAAAATAAAGAGCATGATGGCGCTATTTCTATGATGCGTAAGTATGGTCATCAAACGGGTGAAATTTGGCAGAATATTCGAGGTGATATGCCTTCGGATATAATGGATTAAATCTAAACGAAAAACCTGCATTTGCAGGTTTTTTTATCTGTAAAAATTCATACCACATTATATGTTTTTTTTAAACAATTTAATGTATTAACCCTTCTTCAGTAACGCTAAAAATACTATCTAATTACAACGCAATTTACACCTCAAAATAGATCTATTATTCAAGCAGATTAGTGCAAGTTGTAAGTGTTCGTTATTTTCGATTGCTCACATCGCTAAATACGATTGTTATTTTTAAACTAAAAAATTTAGAATGCCAATTAATTATATGTATGCGCTATTGGTTTTTAATTTTTAGCGCCCATATAAGTACCAGCATTGCGAAAGCAATTGAAAACAAACTCAAAATATTTGGAGAATAAAATGGGTGTATTAGTAGGCCGCCAGGCACCAGACTTTACCGCTGCAGCTGTTCTTGGTAACGGTGAAATTGTAGATAGCTATAACCTTCATGAAACAATCAAAGGTAAAAAAGCAGTTATCTTCTTTTACCCACTAGATTTCACGTTTGTGTGTCCTTCAGAACTTATTGCATTTGATAAGCGTTTTGAAGAGTTCCAAAAGCGTGGCGTAGAAGTTATTGGTGTTTCTATCGATTCACAATTCTCACATAACGCATGGCGTAACACTGTTGTAGCAGATGGCGGTATTGGTAAAGTTCAATACGCACTAGTTGCAGATGTTAAACACGAAATTTGTAAAGCATATGACGTTGAGCATCCTGAAGCGGGTGTTGCGTTTCGTGGGTCATTCTTAATCGACGAAGAAGGCAATGTACGTCACCAAGTAGTGAACGATTTACCACTAGGTCGTAACATCGATGAAATGCTTCGTATGGTTGACGCACTAGCGTTCCATACTGAACACGGTGAAGTATGTCCTGCTGGTTGGACTGAAGGTAAAAAAGGTATGGACGCAAGCCCTGAAGGCGTTGCAAAGTTCTTATCTGAAAACGAAGGCGAGCTATAATTTAGCCCTTAGTTTTAAATAAAAAACCGCCAATTGGCGGTTTTTTTTGTGTCTTTACTTAGAAGGAGAAGCTTACTTTAGTATACAGGTAACGGCCACGAGGGTTGTGCACACCTGACGCATAACCATATAAATCGCCATCGCCATCACCAATAGCAAATGGTGGCTCTTCATCAAATAAGTTATTAACACCTAAAGATATTTTAGCTGATTCAGTAATACGGTACGATGTTTGTAAATCCACAAGCGTTTGTGAATCTATCATACGCGATGTATTACTATCAAAATCTAAATTACCATCAAAGTCGATATCAGGTGTATCTTCAAATTCACCCACATAACTGATATTTACGTTAGTGTTAAAGTCGCCAATTTCCCAGTTAGTTGAGAAAATAAAGCGGTGCTCTGGGTAACCATATTCACCCGTGTAATCACGGCCATCTTTTTCAAATTTATCTTGATATGCCCACTCTAGATTAAATTTAAGTAAACCTAAGTCATCAAGAGAGTGATTATAGTTTGCTGAAAGATCAACACCAGACACTTCCTGCGATGATAAGTTTTTAAAGGTGCTGTGTATTTTTTGTATTGTGCCCAAGCTTGCACCACCCGTTGGGGCCAAACGAACACACACGGTACTACTTTGACTGCCACATTCTGCAGCGTAAATAGGGCCAAACTCTTCTTCATCTATTTTGTTATCTTGGGTAATACTCCATACATCAACACTTAAGCCAAACTCGGCTGTTGGTGCCCATATAACGCCCACGTTCCATGATTCTGACTCTTCTGCTTGTAAATCAGGGTTACCAGAGAACTCAATATTGTAATCCAGCGCTTGGCAATCTAACCCAGTTTGTTCACAGCGCTGCGTATCAACAAAAAATTGGCTCTTTTGTGACGGACCTAAGCCTATTTGCGCTAATGAAGGCGCTCTAAAGCCTTGCGCCCATGAACCTCGAACGGTTACTTCATCAGTCGGTGCCCAGCGCAGAGCTACTTTTGGATTCGTTGTAGTACCAAAGTCGCTGTAATCATCGTAACGACCAGCTAATTGCAATTCAAGGTTTTCAGCAAGCGGGATTGAGAATTCAACGTATGCAGCGTATTGATCACGATCTGCTGAAGCGGATACTGATTCAGTACCAAATATTAAACCACGTTGAAATTGATCATCAGGAGTGTCATTAACGTCTTCTTCACGGTACTCAATACCTGCAGCCATCATTACTACATCATCGCCAAAACTAAATGCTTCGCCTGTAATGTTTGCATCAAAGGAAGTCATGTGAGACTCACCACGACGTACTAGGCTTGTTGTAATACGATCAATTACAGCAGGGTCGTTGTATGTGCCACCAAATGGATTGTAGTTTCCTGCATCAATTTCTTGTTGTAAGAAATCAGTACGCACCCAACCTTGTGTTCTATCACCTGTTTGCAGAGATTTACTTCGGCCTTTTTGTACAGCGGTTTCCCAGCTCCAGTCATTAAACTCACCTCTAAGCCCTGCAACAAAGCGTAAGGTATCTGACTCAATATCCCATTGGCGAGCACCCGCATCAACTGTACGGTAACGACCAATTTGAATGTCTTCACCAAATGGATTGTTAGGGTGACTAGCAGGCACTGTCAGGCCAGCATCTTCATCAAGTGGTGTTGGTGCTCCTGCAGCGACAGAACTATTATGCTGAACAGCCATTTCTAAAAAGCCTGTAATACCGTTATCAAAGCGGTATTCAAATTGTGAAATAGCGCCTATACGTTCAGAGGCTGGGGAAATATAGCCATATGGGCCGTAATCAAATAAACAGCTACCACTTGAAGTTGCATTTTCAGCAGGACAATCAGGATCGATAGTTTTAACACCATCTACATAAAAGTAGCCAGGAAAACCACGAGATGAACGGAAATCCTCACCACCATAAGGCGATTGGTTTGCAGTGCCTAGGCGGCCCATTTCATCAGAAGAAAGGGATGTATTTTTAAAGTAATCGATAATAACGGATGCACTACTTTTTTCGCTCGTAGTACCCCAAACAAGGCTGGCTGTTGTCTCTTCATAATTTGGACCATCTGTACCGCCATAGCCTAAATTAATCTCAACGCCGTCAATATCTTTCTTTAAAATAACGTTAACTACACCGGCTACTGCATCTGAGCCATAAATAGCTGAAGCGCCATCTTTTAGTATATCGATGCGCTCAATAGCAGAAACGGGAATACTGTTAATATCTACAAATGAGTTGGTGATACCTTCCGCAAAAGCACTAATTGATACACGACGACCATTGATTAGTACCAGTGTTGCATCAGCACCTAAGCCTCGTAAGCTTACTGCAGCTGAGCCGTTAGCGGTTGAATCTTGATTATTTCCACGGGTTGAAAAAGTACCGCTACCTGCCACAGGCATTCTTTCTAGAAGCTGTTGTAAGTTATCGTAACCCATGTTTTCGATTTCAGCTCTACCGATTGATTGCACCGGAGAAGGCCCTTCAATATCAGTTCGCTTAATACGAGAACCAGTAACTTGAATTCGCTCTACTTTTTTAGCTTCTTCTGCTGCGTAAGTTGTTGTTGTAAAACCTGCCGATAATGCGAGTGTTGCACTCACAATAATGCTATGTGTAAATACTGTTGATTGTTTCATCCTTAAACCCTTGTTTATTTATTGTAAAATTATTTGCTTAACAAGCGAATTAATTAATAGCATGTAAATTAAAGGTTATCAATCGTGTTTTTTAGGGTTTGATTATGAATTTTAAAGAGTTTTTATATATTAATTTTTATATATTTTTGCTTGAGGCCAAACTGGGCGTGAATAGGAGCTGTATTTGATATTTCTTGTCTTGTTAAATTAGGCTGAAAAAGTAAGTAATGAAGATAAAACTAATTTGTAATAATTTATTTCTTGGGAAATTAGGGCTGCTTATCTTTTTAGGTTGAATTTTCACCAAACGTTTGGTTTTTAGCTAAGGTAGAGCTTATGTTGCTCGATTTTTTGAGTCTACGAGGTTATAAACTTTGCGCCGTGACAATACTAACCGGCATAAATATTTGAACAATTTAACGAATTAAATAACTCTATGACGTTGTTAAAATTCTTTATTTAGAACAACTAAATATAAAAATTTTTGCCTAGATTTATCAAAGCGAATTTACGTGACGCTCGCAACTTTATTGCTATTAAGCTCAACAGAGTTAACATTTTAAATAGCTGCTTGAGATCTGTTTACTACGGGGAGGTTATCCATATCAAATAAAATGCCTAACAAGGTTAGGCATTTTTATTATACTTTGTGCTTCATTAAGCGTTCTTTTTCGCGAGACCAATCTTTGTTTTTCCCGTCGTCTCGTTTGTCATGTAGCTTTTTACCTTTTGCTAGATGAAATTCAAGTTTTACCCAACATTTCTTCCAGTACATAGCAGTAGCAATTAATGAATAACCATCTCGCTCTGTTGCTCCGAGTAGACGGTCAAGTTCGCGTCTGCTTAATAGTAATTTACGATAACGTAACGGATCGCAAATTACGTGGGTTGATGCACTATTAAGTGGCTGGATTTGCGCGCCAAGTAAAAATGCTTCGCCATTTTTAAGGTGAATATAAGTTTCGGTGATGTTTACTTTTCCAGCTCGGATACTTTTAACTTCCCAGCCTTGGAGTTCGACACCCGCTTCAAACTTATCGTGTAAAAAATACTCATGTCGCGCTTTTTTGTTTAGCGCGATGGTATTACTTGTCGATTTTGATGAATTTTTCTTAGCCATAGTGCCCTATAATATACGTAATGTGAGATGTTTTACATCGATTTTTTAATAATGCTTTTAAAAATTAAGCTTTTATTTAAGCTGTATGAAAATTTGGGGAAACGCACAAAGCTTGCTAAAATTCGCCCACACAGTTGGGAGTGAGTATGCCACAAATAGAAAAAAGTGCGCTTGTTATGTACAGCACTAAAGAGATGTTTGATCTAGTTAATGATGTAGAAGCTTATTCACAGTTTTTACCAAATTGCTCAGACTCAAAAATTGTTTCACAGCATGATAATAACATGACCGCGAGTTTAGAAATATCTAAGGCGGGTATAAAAAAGTGGTTTACCACCGAAAACACCTTTGTTGATGAACAAACCGTGTTACTGCGCCTAGTGGATGGGCCATTTAAAATGCTGCAGGGTCGTTGGCACTTTCAAGCACTTGATGCTAAAGCATGTAAAGTTTATTTAGAGCTAGAGTTTGAGTTTTCAAGCAAATTAATCGAACTTGCTTTTGGTAAAATATTTAACGATGTTGCCAAAAACATGGTGAGTGCATTTACTCAACGTGCCAAGCAGGTTTATGGAGCGCGAGTATGATTAATGTTGAGGTGGTATTTGCATTACCAACCATGGCGACGTGTTTATCACTTGAAGTACCAGAGGGGACGACAGCAGAGCAAGCTGTTATCCAATCTGGCATTATAGAAAAATGTCCAGAAATAGAGGCTACTTCATTAACTCTAGGCGTTTGGAATCGAACGGTAAAATTAAATCAAGAACTTAAAAATGGTGATAGAGTTGAAATTTATCGCCCATTAATTGCAGATCCTAAAGATGCCCGTAGAAAACGCGCTGAAAAAGCAAAGGAAGAAGGGCGAGCAAACAAAGTAACGGGTGGGCGTCCATTAGAACGTTAACGTAGAAATAAAAAAGGTGAGCACGGGTCACCTTTTTTATTAACGCACAACTCGCTTTTATTGCTCTAGCGGTGTGTTGAAATTTTCTGGCTGATCATAATCGCCCGAAATAGAGACTAGTTTTTCGTTTTCAAATTTAATAACTAAAGATTTGTGTTGCTCGTTTTTACGGCCTTTATTGAAGCTATAAACGTAACGCCATGTATTGTTATCAAAAGCATCCTCGGCAATTGGACGGCCTAAAACGTAAATAACTTGCTCTCGAGTCATACTAACACGAAGCTTTTCAACATCAGATTGCTCTAAAAAATTACCTTGAGGGATGTTGATTCTGTATACCCAGCTAGAACAACCCGCTGTTGTACTGAGTGTTAGTGCAACGATAAGCCAAAGGGAAAAAGTTTTTAACGACTGCATTGTTAGTTGTGATCCTTATTTTTTATAATCTGCATGATACCGATTAGTCACTGAAGGTAAAACCCTTTTAGCAATTGTTTTTTGTTAAGGGCGTTAAGGTAATATTTTGACCATTAATAATGAAAAAAGTTTACATCATATTGAATCTTGTAATGTAAAAAGGGATTCTATTTGGTATTTGTACATCGTGCAGACTCGCTTTGGGCATTGGTACACGGGTATTACAACAAATGTAGAAAAACGCTTTGCTACACATCAAGTGGGTAAAGGGGCCAAAAACCTCAGAGGGAAAGGCCCTTTACTGCTTATCCACCAACAAAAAGTGGGCAGTAAAAGTGATGCGAGTAAGTTGGAGCATCAGATTAAAAAACTGACAAAAGTTAGAAAAGAGGCATATGTTCTCAATTTTAAAAAAGTGGATATTAACAAGACTAAATCGCTGTAAATATAAACTTTAATTAATTTTATTCATCGTAATTAAAACTTCACCTCTACGAACAAGCTAGCATTAACTGCAGTTAATGCTAGCTTGTTCGTAATAGCAGTGCCAAACCACTTAACGATGCTTTTCAAATGTATCGACAAGCTCATCAAGAGTTTGAGCGCTATTTGCTAAATCACGAATGGCTTGCTCTGTATTAATTTGCTCGCTCATTGCTTTATCACTAATTTCACTTATTTGCTCAATATTACGTCCTACATCGGCAACTACATTGCTTTGCTGCTCTGTTGCTGTGGCTATAAGTGTGGCCATATCGTTTATTTGGTTTGCAGTTTCGGTTATCGTATTAAGTAACTCTACTGAGTTTTGCATTGCCCCTACGCTTTGCTGCGCTTTATCTTTTGATTGGCTAATATCGTTAACTACATCATCAGAAATCTGTGTTAGCTCTTCTATCATTGACTGAATTTCATTTGTTGACTGAGAAGTACGGTTTGCTAGTGCGCGCACTTCGTCGGCAACAACAGCAAACCCGCGACCATGCTCTCCAGCACGAGCCGATTCAATAGCTGCGTTCAATGCTAATAAATTAGTTTGTTCAGAAATGCTTCTGATTGCATCAATAATGTTAGCAATATCAATTGTTTTTTTAGACAACAGGGTAACTTGCTCTGTAATGCCATCTATATCACTCGCAAGAGCAGAAATAGTTGTCTGACTTTGAACAACTTGCTGATGGCTTTGTATAGTTTTTTCACGGCTGCTATCAGTGAGTTTTGCTGTGTTTGCCGCACTTTGTGCTATTTCCTGTACCGTTGCACCCATTTGGTTTATTGCAGCAGCAACCGAGATCGTTTGTTCTTTTTGACTATCGATTGCGAGTGAATTGCGTTTAGCTTGTTCAAAAACATGATCTGAACTTTTTCTTATGTCATGGCTTTCATTCGCGACTTGCTGAATAGCAATTTCTATTTTTTCGATAAACTGATTAAAACCAGCACTTAAGTTATTAAGCTCTGGTTGGCTTGATTCAGGTAATCTATAAGCAAGATTAGCATCACCAGAACCCAAGCGTGAAAATAGTTCTGCCATTTTAGATAAAGGTGATGAGAGCGATCGAGCAAGTAAGTAACTAATTAGGCTAGCAACTAATGCAATGATTAATGTAAAAGTAAAAATTTGCCATTGCAGGGTATTTACGCTTGCGAATACTTCACTTTTTGGCACTTGGGCTACAACATATAAATCGGTGTTTTTGATTGGTGTTGCCGCCACGAGGGTTGGCTCACCATTTAAGTTTATTTCTTTTAATACAAAGCCATAACTGCTTAATAGCTGGTTATGTATGTCAGCTGTAAATAATTCATCAATATTAACTTTTGCTACTTTACTTGAATCTTTATGCAGCTGAATTAAACCACTTTTATCTGCAATAAATACAAAACCAGTTTGTTCAATTTTAAATTGCTGCAATAGCTTTTGCATCTCAGTAATACTTTTAGCAAGGCCAGCTAAGCCTGTTCCATTAGGCTGTTGATGATTTATAAACATTTTTACATCATTTGCAGACTCTTGGTAAATACTTATTGAGTATGGTTTTTTCGATTGTTTAAATGCAAAAAACCAGCCATCAGCAGTATCATTTTTTAATACGCGCAAAAAGCCATTTTGGTTCCAATATTGAGCTGTGTCTCTATTTGCCCAAGACGCGGTTGCTAAATTGTACTGCGTGACTAAACGGTTTAATTCTTTAAGTAAGACAGCATCATTTTTAGTATTAGTTTGCGACCATTGTAAAATGAATTCATTTTACGATAATTGTTCAGCAGCACCAATGAGTGCGTTTATTTCACCACCAATATGGTTACTGATAGTTTGCAGCTTACTTGGAAGTTCAGACTCAATCATACGTTGTTCAATAATATCTTCTGAACTGTATAACGAGGTTAGGCCTATTAGTGCGGCAACAAAGATAGCAATACTACTGCCAAGGGCTGTTATTTTTTGAGTAATAGAAAGGTTTTGTAACATCATAATAATTTATTTTACAACTTAATTAGAAAGCCATGTTAGCACATTATTTATTATGGGCTAATTATTAGCTCAAGCTGAACAAATGAAAGTAAGCAGTGTTGTGAATATGCATAAAAAAGCCCACGTGCGAAAAGCATATGGGCTTGGTTTCTAACAAGCGAAACTTTTATTGTCTAGAATTAAACAATTTTCTTCATTGCAGACATGTAGCCACGTAGTTTAGCACCTACTTTTTCAACAGGGTGTTCACGCAATGCAGCATTGATTTGAATTAATGTTTGGTTATCAACTTGGTTACTGTGCTCGCCAAGGCCTTTACCAATAATGTCTGTATCAACGTTTTTCATAAAATCAGCAAGTAATGGTAAACATGCATGGTTATATAAATAACAGCCGTATTCTGCAGTATCAGAGATAGTACGGTTCATTTCAAAAAGCTTTTTACGCGCAATAGTATTGGCGATTAATGGCGTTTCGTGTAATGACTCGTAGTAAGCCGACTCTTCAATAATACCGGCGGCAGTCATGGTTTCAAATGCAAGTTCAACACCTGCTTTAACCATTGCTACCATTAAAATACCGTTATCAAAAAATTCTTGTTCTGAGATTTCTACATCGCCAGCAGGAGTCTTTTCAAAGTTAGTTTCTGCTGTTTCAGCGCGCCATTTAAGTAAGTTTACGTCATCGTTATTCCAGTCTTCCATCATGGTGCGTGAAAAAGTGCCGTCGATGATGTCATCTTGATGCTTATTATAAAGCGGGCGCATAATTAGTTTTAGCTCTTCGCTTAGTTCAAACGCTTTTACTTTTGCAGGATTTGAAAGGCGGTCAAGCATGTTTGTAACGCCGCCGTACTTAAGTGCTTCGGTAATTACTTCCCAGCCGTATTGAATTAGCTTTGATGCATAACCCGCATCAACGCCTTTTTCTACCATTTTATCAAAACATAAAATAGAGCCAGTTTGTAGCATGCCACATAAAATGGTTTGCTCGCCCATTAGGTCTGACTTAACTTCAGCAATAAATGATGATTTAAGTACACCAGCACGGTGTCCGCCAGTCCCTGCTGCATACGCTTTAGCTTGTGCTAAACCATGACCTTGAGGGTCATTTTCTGGGTGAACAGCAATTAGAGTTGGCACACCAAAACCACGTTTGTATTCTTCACGAACTTCAGAACCAGGACACTTAGGCGCAACCATGATTACGGTAATGTCTTCACGCACTTGCATGCCTTCTTCAACAATATTAAAGCCATGAGAGTAAGCAAGTGTAGAGTCTTTTTTCATAAGCGGCATAATCGCACTTACTACAGCGGTATGTTGTTTATCTGGCGTTAAGTTAAGTACTACGTCGGCTGTAGGAATTAATTCTTCGTAAGTGCCTACAGTAAAGCCATTTTCAGATGCATTAAGGAAAGATTGACGGCGCTCAGAAATGGCTGATGCACGTAATGTGTATGAAACATCTAAACCAGAGTCACGTAAGTTTAAGCCTTGGTTTAAACCTTGTGCGCCACAGCCTACAATAACGAGTTTTTTACCTTTAAGTGCATCAACGCCATCGGCAAATTCGGCTGCGTCCATAAATTCACATTGCGCTAATTGCGCTAATTGCTCGCGTAAAGGTAAGGTATTGAAATAATTCGCCATTGTTAGTGTCCTATAAAGTAATATTTGTTAGATGCGCAATGTTTACTGCGCTTACAAACACCATATGTAAAATAGTCACTTGCGTAAAATGATATATTTGAATTAAAGTGTTTCATAATATGAAATACTGAGTTTGGCATGGATCATAAACATTTAAACTACTTTTTAGCACTGGCTAAAACACTTCATTTTGGCCGCGCAAGCGAACTTTGCCATATAAGTGCGCCTACTTTGAGCCGCAATATAAAACACTTGGAAGAAGAGGTTGGTGTTGCATTATTTGTACGCGATAACCGCAGTGTTAAATTAACACGTGAAGGAGAGTCATTTATTGATTACGCTACGGCAACGTTAGCCAGTTGGCAACGTTTTAAAGCGAATGTGAAAGATCCACAACAGCATATTTATGGCAATGTTAGTATTTATTGCTCAGTGACAGCTTCTTATAGTTTTTTACATCAAATATTAGAGCAATTACGTGCACAGCATCAGCATATCGAAATAACTTTAAATACCGGTGATCCAGCTTTAGCTATTAATAGGGTACTCGATGGTCACGAGTCGATGGCAATTGCAGCCAAGCCAAATAAGCTTCCTACACAAATAGCATTTGTAAAAATAGGTTATTCACCACTTGTTTTAATTGCACCTAGAATTCATTGTCAGATCACTGAAAAGTTAATAAACAACGGTGATAATATTGATTGGTCTGAACTTGAATTTATTGTTCCGGAGCAAGGTTTTTCAAGGCAACGACTTGAGCAGTGGTGGCGTAAAAATAATGTCCATGGAAAGATTTATGCGCAAGTCGCTGGACATGAAGCTATGGTGTCAATGGTGAGTCTGGGTTTAGGTGTCGCAATGGTCCCTAAAATAGTGCTAGATAACAGTCCACTGCAGGATAAGGTACAAGTATTGGATACAAAGAGGGCTACTCCAGAAGGTTTTGAGATTGGTCTAGCTGTCCTTCGTAAAGAGTTAAATGATCCTGCTATTAGCGCTTTATGGAGTATTGCACAAACTTTAGACGCAAGTGCTATTTAAAAGATCAAATATTCATTTAGTTCATAAAATAGTATGAATATTAGTTGCTTATAGGTTTACTATTAATTAACATCAAAAACCTAACAATAAAAATAATGACGCTTGAGAGTTTATTTTACTATGGATCGTGCCGTATCACTTGCTCATTCTGCTCAATGCCTAAAAAAGGCGATTCCTATGATGGTAAAGTACCGCATGCCGGTTACGCCAATCAATTACGCTATTTGGTATTGTTATATACAAGGTAATAAACCCTCTTTAAATGCAGAGCTTGATCATGTCATTGCTCAGCAACAAACATGCACTCAAGATAGAGCGAAGGCAATATTTGATAAGCATTTAAATAAAGACGATTTAGCGTTATTTCAAGACGTATCCGAAAAATTTCATAGCACAATCGATCAAGTGCAAAAAGATTTAGGCATTGCGCTTGAGCATTCAAAAAGTTTTACTACAACCTTGGTTGACTCCCAGAATGAGTTAAATTTGATTACAGATATTAGCTCGTATAATCAAGTGCTTGGGTGCGTTGAACGTTTAACCGATGAATCGATTGCAATGCAAAATCATGCACGTGAGTTTCAAACTAAACTTGCATTTGCTTATAATGAAATAAAAGACTTAAAAGAAGCACTCAATGTTTCAAAAAAAGTTGCTGATACAGACCCTCTTACTGGTTTTTATAACCGAGGTAAGTTTGATTTAGATATTACGGATTTTTGTAAAAAGTATTCTGAGCAAAATCAACACACATCACTTGCGGTTCTCATTATGTTTGATATTGATCATTTTAAGCGTTTTAATGATGACTTTGGCCATCAAAAAGGTGACGAAGTATTAAAGTTAGTAGCAAAAAAAGTGAAAGAAAAAATTAAAGAGACTGCAAAAGTTTATCGTTATGGCGGTGAAGAATTTTGTATTACAGCTTATTTTGACACTATCAACGATATGATGGCATTTGCAGATTGTATTCGTTTGGATATTGCAAAATTGGCTGTTCGTAAAAAAGGTGATACCAATACTAAACGTGCTATTTCTGCGAGTTTTGGTTTGGCTATTCTACGACCATTTACTAATGGCACTGTGTTAGTTGAACGCGCTAATAGAGCGCTTTACATAGCAAAAACTCATGGTCGTAATCGAATAGAGATAGCGCCAGATGTTTAGTTGTTCAAATAATGCACACAAGTTAATTAATATGTATAAAAATTGTGAATGATTGTAACTAGCTAGAGCTAGTTTAAAACGACCTTGCTACTATGGGGCACTTAATAATTTTCACACACTTTGACTTATACTGATGCGGTTTAACTTTTCAATATTAACAGCTTTTTTGCTGATCACTTTAGTTGCATGCTTTGCTGCCAATGGACAGCAAGCTAAAAATGTAACACAAGAGTTTGAAGAGCAACATATAGCTATAGAGCAGTGGCATTTTAGTCTAAGCGTTGGTGCTGGAGTTGTTACAAACCCATTACGAGGTGGGGACAATATTCCCCTTGTGTTGATTCCGCAGGTGGCTTTTTATGGCCAGCACTGGTTTTTCGATAATGGAAGGCTTGGTTATTCTTTTATACAAAGTCAAAAACATAATTTAAACCTTGTTAGTGAATTAAATGCAGAGTCTCGTTTTTTTATTGATTGGCATCCTACTAATATTTTTACTCTGCAAACGAGTGCGTTAAACAGTCAGTTAGTGCAGCAACAAAGTACTTCATCTCCCAAAAATATCAATATAAATGACATAGAAAAACGCCATATTGCCCTCGATGCGGGCATTGCATATCACTATGTAGATGATGCTAACGTATTTTCTATTCAAGCACTTCATGATGTTACCAGTGTTTATAACGGATTGCGTGGTGCATTGCAGTGGCAATATCATGCTGAAGTTGGAAAGTTAAAAATAAAACCGACGCTGGGAATAAATTATAAATCGGCTGAACTAAATGACTACTTCTATGGACTAAAAGCCGACGAAACTCAATTAGGTAAAATTGATGTTGGCAGTAGTTGGCAGCCTTATGCTAAAATCGACGCCCGTTGGCCGCTGAGTAAGGTTAACTCACTTCGTTTTCATTTAGCATATTACAATTATTCGGCTATGGATGGTAGTCCGCTCTTTGAACATGCTTATTCAATGACTGCCTTTATAGGATTAGATCATACTTTTTAATATGAAGTATTTAATGTTTATTGTGTTTATAGCATCGCTATTTAGTGGTTCTTGCAGAGCACAAACCGCTAATTTTAGCGTCTCTCCCAAAGTATGTGTGATTTCTGAGCAACAAGCATTTTGTGATCTTGATTTACAATTTAATTGGCAGCAAGAAGCATTGAGTGATGTTTGTTTATATCAACAAGATGAAAAAATTTATTGTTGGAAACAGCAACGTTCGGGGCAATTCAATTATAAAGCGCGGGTTCAGGTAGAGACCATATACTCCCTAATCAATCCTCACACGGGTGTACTATTAGCAAAAATACAGGTTGAAGTACAGAGCGCGCACGCAAAGAAAAATAGGCGCAGACTTCGCTCTCCGTGGAGCTTTTTTTAAATTAGGAGCAACTAATGCCAAAAATTTTACTTGTTGAAGATGATCTCGGCTTACAGCAATTAACAAAAGATTATCTTGAACATAACGGCTTAGAAGTCGCAGTGTTAGATCGTGGCGATGCAGTCTTTGACTACTTAGAAGCTAATCCAGTCGATCTAATTATTTTAGATGTAATGCTACCAGGAAAAGATGGTTTTAGCGTTTGCCGTCAAGTTCGCGATAAATATACTCTGCCTATTCTTATGCTAACAGCCAAAGGTGAAGATTTTGATCAGGTACTTGGTTTAGAGCTTGGTGCTGATGACTACGTTATAAAACCTGCCGAACCGCGTGTATTACTCGCCAGAATAAATGCGCTGTTACGCCGTGGTCAACCTATCGTGAAAGCAAGTGAAGAGTTACAGTTTGGTGATCTAAGCATAGATAAAACAAGCCGTATCGTAAAATTAAATAATAATGAAATAACGCTTACTTCTCATGAATTTGAACTACTTTGGTTACTGGCCTCTAATGCGGGTGAAGTGCTTAGTCGTGAACATGTCCATCAACATATGATAGGACGTCAGTACGACGGCCTTGATCGAACTGTTGACGTTAGGGTATCACGCATTCGTAAAAAACTAGGTGACAATAGCGATAAGCCTTATCGTATCAAAACAGTGTGGGGACAAGGTTATTTATTTGTTTCTGATGCATGGGAATTATAATTAATGTTATGGGTTAGTCGGCTTTAATGGGAAAACTGTTTACGAGTTTATATATTTACATCGTGGTTTCTTTATTCGTAGTAAGCGGTGTAGTTGAACAGTTATGGCCTTATGAAGACTCACAGCAGCAAGTATTATTAGACGATGAGTTTGGGCAATCGCTTTGGTTGCTCTCACAAACTCCTAACGGTCTAAAAAAGCTAGAACATAATTTTGAAAGCCACATAATTGCTCGACGTGATTTAATATTACCTTTAGCACAACAAGCGAAATTAACAGACAATCACTACCTCTATTTATACGATAAACAACAACGTATTGTATGGTATGTAGAGCTTAGCGAAAATGAACTGCTACAGGTTGGTCCTGTAGGAGTATCAACGTCTACCCCCACTTCTGTTTGGCCATATTTATTATTACTTATTATTGTTGGTGTGCCTGTAGGTCTTTGGAGCTTTTTACTTTGGCGTGATTTTTCTAAATTGCGACACGCATGTGAGGCCGTCGAAGGCTTGCAAGATTTTCAATTAACAAATACCTCTAAATCGTTTTTTTTACCCGTTACCGATACACTAAAAGTAATGCAACAACGTATAACTTTTTTATTAACAGCTCAGCAGGAGCTTACATCGTCTGTTTCTCATGAATTTCGAACGCCGTTGGCACGTCTTAAATTTGCAATTGCTATGCTCCAAGATCAACTTTTAGATGATAAAAGCGAAAAATATTTAGCTAATATGAGCGCTGATATAAATGAACTTGAATCACTTGTTTCAGAAATGCTTGAATACGCAAGGTTAGACTCTCAGCAACCAAGTTTACAGTCTGTAAGTTGTGATCTAGTCGGATTGGTTAAAACAAGTATTGAAAAGCTAAATTTTGATACGCGAACTAGACTTATAAATAACTTGCCTGATAAGTTAAGCTATAAATGCGATAGTCATTTCATTGCTCGCGTATTTCAGAACTTGGTTGGTAATGCTATTAAATACGCAACAAGCCAAGTAAAAGTAACACTGCTTACAGAACCTCGCAGCATACTATTTATTGTTGAAGACGATGGAATAGGTATCGCTGAAATGGAGCGAGAAAATGTGTTTAAACCTTTTACGCGCCTCGATAAGAGTAGAGACAAAAAAACAGGTGGGTTTGGTTTAGGACTCGCTATTGTGAGTAAAATTGTATCTTGGCATCAAGGTGATTACTGGGTTGAAAAATCAGTCCTTGGTGGGGCTAAATTTGTCATTAGCTTGCCGCTAAAAAGTAGTTTCACGGAGGATATAAAAAAAGCGCCTTAAGGCGCTTTTTTTGTGGTTAAAACCAAAATCAACAAGTAGCAAAGTAGTAGACCGTGTATTTTAAAAATAGTTTCCAATTATTTTATTTTTTTTCTAATAACGGCATCAACATTTGCTCAAGCCCATTCAACTTTACTTCGTACATCATTGCTAATTGACTACCTAGTTTTGAATCAGGAAAGCCTTGTTGCTTAAACCACACAAGATAAGGCTCTGGCAGCATTAATAATGGGCGTCCTGCATATTTTCCAAACGGCATCTTGGTATTAATGGCAAGTTTTAATTGTTCTGGATCCATTCACTTACTTCAATGTATAAGACATAGTTAAGTGTAAGGTGTTTTAAGGAAATAAAATAGGCTGTGACGGGCAAGAAACAGCCTATTGAGTGAGGGAGTAGGCCCTCTTAATTAAGAATTTATGTTAGAAAATTAAACTTAGTTGAACTTTAATTAGCTGGAGTCTAATTAATTAAGTCTTAGAACATGAAGCTTATTTAACCAACACGAACAGTTTACCTGTTTTTTTACATGTTAGTTGGCCCGCTTGTAAAGGAATGTAAATAGAATTGATTTTCAGTCATCAAAAAGTATTAAAATAAATGTATAGTTCATTATTTTTTAGCTAGTGCTTGTTGATCTTTCCGGATTAAAATTTGTTCTAACTTGGGGGGATTTATACCAATCTGCTTCTATATGGAGTCTATTTAACGGTAAGAAAATTGCGCTGAACTAGGCAAATTTTTTTACCTAGTTGTTCTAAATAAAAATTATTAACACGCTTCTACGTTCTGATAACGCCCATTACCTACATCCGTGTAGGAAAAAAGGCCAAATTATCTTTAGTAATTATTAAGGACTATATCTCACTTTACGTAAACAATTTTTGTTTTACATGTTCAGCAAAACCACTACCAGCCTCTAGGTAAAAGTTATAGGTCGAGTGTACGCCCATATCTTCAAGCTCTTTTTGTTGATCTGGGTAGTTTGCAATGGCAGTTACCTGACCTTTATAACCTGAGGCTTGGAGCTGCTCTAAGGCAAAAATATTCTGCATATGCTTTGGCATAGTAAGCATAACCATTTCTACATGAGAGTGGTTTACGCGTTGCCAAAAGTCGGGATCGGTTGCATCTGCAATCAGCACTTTTCTGCCTCTATTAATATGTTTATCAACCACCTCAGGTTTTATGTCAATACCAGCAACTAAATTTGGGTGCGTAGCGTTAATTGTTTCGTATGCACCAGTACCAATTCGACCCATTCCAAAAATAACTATTTTAGTATCGTTCAGATTTACAGGTAGTTCTTCTGCTAAGCGTGTTTTACTTTCGAACTTTAATAGCCAATGTTCTACTTTTACATATAACTCGTTGGAACGCTTGTTTAGAGGAGATGCAATCACAAAGGTGATAGAGACAGCGATAGCCATTACCGCTAACCATTCAGAGGTAATCATCCCCGTTGTAGCCGCTACCGCACATACAATAAGGCCAAACTCACTGTAATTGGATAAACTAAAGGCTGTAAGTAGCGACGTACGAGCACGTAGTTTAAATGCATTTGTAAATAAATAATAAAGGGCTATTTTAATCGGTAATACAAAAATAAGTATGATGGCAATAATTAAAGAATTAATCGTTAGCTCGGCATTTAAGCCAATGCTTAAGAAAAAACCAACCAGTAATATATCTTTTAAATTAAGTAACGATTTTGATAATTCGCCAGCTTTTTTATGCGGTGCAAACATCATTCCTATTATAAGTGCTCCTAAATCACCTTTAAGGCCTGCATATTCAAATGCGTTATAACCTGCAATAAGCGCAAAGAAAAAGCCAAATAATGGGAGTAGCTCACCATGTTTAGAGCGATTAAGCACCCAGTACATAAGAGGGCGCAATAAAGGTAGAGCAACAATAAGCGCTAACGCCCAAACATTAGGGACTTTGCCTGTACTAATTGCTAAAAATATTACGGCGAATATATCTTGCATTACCAATATACCAATGGCAATTTTGCCGTGTAAGCTTGCCATTTCTCCGCGTTCTTCGAGTACTTTCACCGCAAATACAGTACTAGAAAAACTTAGGGCAAATCCAACTAATAAGGCGCTTTGCCAA
The DNA here is from genome assembly GCF_002407505.1 of Pseudoalteromonas sp. 1_2015MBL_MicDiv. Taxonomy (NCBI): domain Bacteria; kingdom Pseudomonadati; phylum Pseudomonadota; class Gammaproteobacteria; order Alteromonadales; family Pseudoalteromonadaceae; genus Pseudoalteromonas; species Pseudoalteromonas sp. 1_2015MBL_MicDiv. Next base: position 1,069,258 of record NZ_CP012737.1, read on the forward strand.
CTCAAGTCGACAAAAAGAGGGAGGGCGAAGACCCCAAGCAATAACATAAAGCCACTGAATAAAGCACTACTAAAAATAATGTGAAGCGTGGCTGGTGCCCAGACTTGCGGTTTCATTAAGCTATTAACTTTGAGTTTTAAGCCAATGCTGAATAATAAAAGGGTAACACCAAGGGCTGCAATTGTATCAAGCAGTTCTGTACTTTTATAACCCGATAAATTTAAAGCAAAGCCTGCTAATAAAAAGCCAATAAGAGGAGGTAGTTTTAATTGGTAAACAGCAAAACCACAAACAAACGCGGTAGCAAAATAGATTAGTTCCATAATTCTTAATATCACTTCATTTGGTATTGCAGTGTAGCGAAAAACTCATATCAATGAAAATAAATATAGTGTAAAGACATGCTCATTTAATGAAGTTGATACTTTACTGCGTATGAAAAATGCTCATATAACACGTATTTAATCGTAAATAGCATGTAAATAACACTTTTTCACTGACAACCGCTTTTAAATATGGTTAAGATGCGATAACGAAGAGGTTTAAGTTAGAGCATATAACAGAGCCGCTCAGCTTAAGGAGAAATATATGTTTAAAAAGATTTTAGCATCGGTAGGTATTGGTGCCGCTAAAGTAGACACTATTTTAGAGACAGAGCACTTGCAACCAGGTCAGCTTTTCAATGCACAAATTGTAATTACTGCAGGTGATATAAGCCAAGAAATATCAGGCTTAGATTTGCTACTAATGACTCGTGTTAAAGTAGCAGGAGATGATGGGGATTATTTTACTAATCATGTAATTGATCAGTGGCGCATCACTGAAATTGGTACAATTGAGCCTGGCGAAGTTAAAAGTATTCCTTTTGAGGCGCGTCTTCACTCTGAAACACCAATTACAGAAATTAATGCAGGTTACAATCAATCTCACGTTTGGCTAGAAACTGGTTTGGATATTGATTTAGCACTTGACCCTACTGATAAAGACCATTTGCATATTTACCCTAATGAAGCAGTTAAAACCTGTATGCAGGCAATGGAAAAATTAGGTTTTAGCTTAGCTAAAGCTGATGTGGAGAAGGGGCATTTACGCGCATCTACATTTCAGTCTGTATCTGGCTGTTATCAAGAGCTTGAATATAAACCTAATAGCAGAAGCTTATTTGGCATTCAGGAAATTGAATTGTCGTTTGTGCCGGAAGCGCATAAAACACATGTTTTAATTGAGCTCGATCGTGCTTTTAAAGGTGATGGTTATATTGACGTAACAATAGAGCATGATCATGTTAATCTTTCACAGCTTTGTGATCAGTTAGAGCGTTTATTTGCTTAATACTCGCCAGTGATTTAAATAAACCCAGCTTAGGCTGGTTTTTTTGTCTATAGGATTTAATATGCAGTTTAAATGTGAGTCATTTGAGGCTTTTGATACACATACACTTTTTACTATTGTTCGTGGTCGGGTGGATGTGTTTGTAGTTGAGCAGGCTTGTCCTTACCCAGAGCTTGATGATCATGATGTTGCTGTAACTACTCGGCACATATATAGCATTGATAATAATAAGTTGCTTAGCTACGCTCGTTGTTATGATAGAAACGCGCAGTACAGCTCAATAGGGCGTGTTTTAGTGAATGAAAAGGTACGAGGCAAAGGTTATGCAAGTGAGCTTGTAGTTACAGCTATAAATTGTTGTAAAGACCAGTGGCCTGAGCGTGATATTTACATTGGCGCGCAAACATATTTACTCGACTTTTATCGCTCATTTGGTTTCGAAAGTGTGGGGGAAGAGTACCTTGAAGATGGTATTCCTCATCAAGACATGATTTTAAAAGTGGTTTAGTGATTTTAGTTACGCTAAGTGACTTAATTTAATAGCTAACAAAATAGCCCACAAATGTGGGCTATTTTTATAGTGCTTAACCTAATAACGAATGTAAAAAAACTGTACCTATTGCTAGTGGGCATACAAACTTAGTATACCAAGGCCATATTTTCCAAAAAAATGTATTATGGACTTCAGGGTTTCCCTGCTGAATAGCTTTGAGTAGTGAACCCCTGTACCAAATCCAACCAACAAATATGCAACACATTAACCCTAATAGCGGTTGGGCAACTTTCGTTGTAAGTGTTATAACCAGACCAAATAAAGAGCTGAGATTGCATACAATTGTAATACTAACGACAGCAATTAGAGCGCCAATGAACCAAGTAGCTTGCACACGTTTCATTGCAAAGCGTTCTACTGTGTATGATACCGGTGCTTCAAGCATTGAGATTGATGATGTTAGCGCTGCTATGCTCATCAATGCAAAAAATGCAAAGCCAACAAATAAGCCTACGCTACCCATACCATCAAATAATGCAGGTAGTACTTGGAATACTAATGTATCTTCTGATAACAGCTTCCCTGTTACCGGTGAAAATATTTCTACGCCTTGTGCTTGAGCGACATACATTGCAGGAATAATAAGTAAACCTGCTACAAAGGCAATGAAGACGTCAATAAGGGTTACATAAGCACCTAATGAAACGAGGTTCTCTTTTTTACTAATGTATGAGCCATAAATAATCATTACACTGGTACCCAATGATAATGAGAAAAAAGCTTGGCCTAACGCACTGACTAATAACTGAGGATCAAAAATAGAAGAAAAATCAGGAACTAAGTACGCCTTTAAGCCTTCCATTGCGCCATTTTGCGTCATTACATAAGCAATTAATGAAAATAAAATTCCCAGTAATGCAGGCATTAAACGCTTTGACCATTTTTCTATACCATTTTCAACACCTCGACTAATAATAGCGACGGTTAATAAGATAAAGATCATAGTAAATATAATATTTCGCGTAAGTGATTGCTCGCTTAGCCATGTGGATGTAGAGTTTGCACCAACAAGCGTCGCTATTGGCTCTGCTGTTGCGCTGAGCATCCAACCGGCAACAATCGCGTAAAAACTTAATATAAATCCAGCACATAAAATACCGCCAAAACCAACAATAAACGCGAAGTGTTTTTGCCAAGGTCTATTAGATATTTTTTGAAGCGATGAAACTGCATTTGCTTGACCATGGCGACCAATCATAAGTTCGGCCATTAAAGCTGGGTAAGCCAAAAAGAACGCGAGTACTAAATATGCAACTAAAAAAGCAGCACCGCCATTGCTGGCTGTTTGTGTAGGGAATCCCCAAATATTACCCAAGCCAACAGCAGAACCTGCGGCGGCCATAATAAAACCAAAACGAGAACTAAACTCGCCTCTAACTGCGCTCATATTATTGTACTTCTCTATTTTTTGACGGCGCAGACAATCTACTGGAAATGTAAAAAAATAAAAAGTGCTTATTTGCTGATCTCACACAATTTAGTATGCCAGTAGTATGGTATACGCGATGTTTTTAATAAATGTTACTGTATAGTTAAAGTTAACAGGTTGTTTTTGTTTTTAAAATGTTAATTACAGGGTGTAATTAATGCTTTACGCTTTGTGATGTTGATCGATAATGAGTGTAAAACAGGCTCCACCTAATTGGTTACTTTTACTTACTTTTACGCTGCCATGATGCCAATCAGCTACTTTTTCAACAATCGCAAGGCCTAGCCCATAGCTTTTATCTGCGCGGTTACGATGTTCTTCTTCTTTGAAAAATGGGCTAAATACGTTATTAAAATTTTCTTTTGCTATACCAGGGCCATCGTCTTCAACAGTGATTACAAGCTGGTGTTCGTACACTTTAGCACTCAGATAAATATGTAGCTCTGCGAAGTCACAAGCATTATTTAATAAGTTAGTTATTGCACGAGCAAGCCAATGTAAGTCGGCATTGATAATGTCACTTGAGCTATTAAGTTGTACGTTGAGCATTTGCGATTCAAATTTAGGTGCTAGTTGTATTAATATATCACTGAGATAGTGCTTAATATTAGTTGAAGAGTAGGTCAATTTGTTGGCATTTTGCTCAAGCGTTGCAAAGGCTAAATAGCTTTTTAACATAGACTCCATATGGTCTAAATCGCTTTCCATACGGGATAAATATTTTTTTATTTGTTGCTCATCATAGCTATCAATAGCCGCATCTAATCCAAAGCGCAGGCACGCAATGGGTGTACGAATATCGTGAGATAAGCTTGACGCCATTAGTTTGTTTTCGGCGACTAGTTTTTCTATCTGACTGGCCATTCTGTTAAATGTGAGCTCTACATCTTTTATGTAGGTGAAGTGCGATACTTTAATTCTTGCTTGTACATTACCTGAGGCAAACTTTTTAGCTGCTTCATTTAAGACTGTTAAGCGCTTTGCAAGAGGGGTAATAATAAACCCCATAAATACGCACAAACCAGCATAAAATAGTAGTGTTAAAAATATATCATTGCGCTGCTCAGTATCTACGCGTTTTTCTAACCGCATTGATATATGAAAGGGGCTTAATATTTGACTACTATAAAGCATATAGAAGCCTTGTTGATCTTCTAAAATCAACCCACCGGCAGTGTGCATCTGTAATAATAATGAAGGAGGTAGTGCGAGAGATTCATTGTGCTTGTAATCAATTAATAAATTAAACTCATTCGCTAGTTGCTTTACATAACGACCACGTTCAGAAGTTGGGATATTAGCTAATTGTTTGCTAAAGCCCATTATCATCTTACTTTGCACACTAAATTCATCTTCTGAGGTTTGTGTTTGTTGGCTAAATGCATCAATTAACCAGCCAAGTACAACGATAGATAAAAGCGCACTGCTAAGTAGTGAAATATAAAACTTCTTCACTTATGTATCACTTTTTACCATGCGGTAGATACGAGTAAGTAACCTCGTCCCCATATAGTTTTAATTTTAGTCGGATTTTGTGGATCATCATTAAATTTTTTGCGCAGTGCTGAAATAAGTACGTCAACACTTCTATCCAAGCCGTCATACTCACGGCCTTTTGTTGCTTTAAAAACAGCGTCACGTGATACGACTTGACCCGCATTACTCGCCAAATAGTGAAGAAGTAAATACTCTGCGCTGGATATATTTATATCAAGCTCGTTTAATTTTACGCTTCTAGATTCTGTGTTAATACTCAGCGCGCCAACCGTTATTAATGTTTCGTTTGCCAGTGATTTGTTTGGTTCATTATTTTGGCGAAGTGCAGCTTTAATTCTAGCTAAAAGTGCACGAGGGCGAACGGGTTTCATGACATAGTCACTTGCACCAACTTCTAACCCTATTACTTCATCCATTTCTTCATCGCGTGCGGTGAGCATTATAATAGGGGAATTATAAAAGCTACGCAGTTCTCTGCATACGCTAATTCCGTCTTGTCCAGGAAGCATAATATCAAGTAGGACAATGCTAGGATTTAAGGTTTTTACTTGGCCAATAACCTCATCGCCTCGATGGCATACATGGGTCGTATAACCTTGCTCCGTTAAGTATTCTGCAACCCACTGAGCGAGCGATACATCATCTTCAACGAGTAAAATAGTGCCGTAGTTATTCATAAATTATCCTTAATGTGTTTATTAAAATAATCGCCAACGGCGTTTCTTTTGTCTGTTTTGATATACCCACTGTAGCTTTACTTCTGTAAGGCTAATAACTTTAGATGTATTACTATCAAAGAGCTCAAATGAGATACTCTGCTGTGAATCAAAAGCATAATTAAAAGTTCCTTCCTTTTGTTTAAGCCAGCATTGCATAATGTACTTTGAGGTCGCATCGCGTAAGCAGTAATTGCCAAACGTTGGCTGATGCCATGTTAGAGTGATATCAGCATAACAGTTTCTTCCTTCCCTAAGTGCGACACAAGTATCTGGAAGCGCAATAAGAGCATTGGGCATTTCATCTGCTTTTGATAAAAATGCCGTAGGGAAAAGCAGAAAAGCACAGACCCATCTAAAATACATAACGTAGGCCTACCTTGGCTTGGTGTTGATATCTTCGAGTAATAATAGGGCTTTCATCAATCTCATTTGAAAACCAAGTCGTCAGCCATCCTGCTAAAAAGACCCAATCTTGGTTAATTGGGTACTCAGCATGGAATTCAAACATCATACTGCTACTTGCATTTGTTCTATAAATTGGACGATCACTCGTCGCTTCACTACTGTCTATACCAAAATAATAATTGGTGAAGTCACTAGAGTAAGCACTCAACCCAACTCCAGTTCTAAACTCCCAGTTACGCCAGGGTAAAATATGGCTAAAAAAGGTATTTACGATCCAGCCATTATGTGTGCCAGAAATGTCATGAAGGTATTCAAAAGAAATTTGTGAGTTTTCAAATCGACGAGTTAATCTGAGTCCGGTATCAAAATCGTAGTTACGTGTTTTTATACCCCTTAACTCATCGATAATGCCATCATTGTATAGACCAAGTCCTTTATCGTTAAAGCCACTTTGAACATTTGTACCTAAAATATCGAGACCCCAATCAAACTTGTCTATCAGGCTGTAACCTACAACAAGGCCGCCACTTAGTTGATTATGATCAAAGTCGAGATAAAAATTTTCATAAGATAGGGCAAGTGTTAAGTCAACCAGCATTCCATGGTCATAAGAGTCGACACCTATTAGGTAAGAGTCACCGATATGATAACCAACACCAGCGCTCCAATCCCATGCAAAACCTTGAGTTGGCTCTAAGGTGTTATCAGCATAATAACGATTACTTGCCATACTTGAAGTACTAAAAATACTCATACATAGGAGTGTAATGATAAAAAAAGTATAATTAAGTAAAGCGTTTTTCATCTCAAAAGAGCCTAATTATTATATGTTATAAAGCGTAGTATATTGTTAATACGTTCCTTAAATCTGTAAAAAAATGTAGCAAACATTAGAAATTACTGAACTTTAATTTTATCGATTAATATACTGCTTAAATAAAATTGCATCATGGGGGTTAATGCACTTATTTCTGTACGATTACATGGACCGGTAAGCTTTGTTAAGCTTGATAACTTAGATAGTGTTTTGTAGCTAGGAATTTGTATTTCTTTACCTAACCTTGCTAAACGTGCCTCTTCTGTATTTTGCTGGTGGATAAAGGCAACAACTTCTAATTCATTCGTAATTTTTTGTTCTTCATTAAAACTATACACTAGCGGCTCACGATGAAAGCTTGCGCTGTCGATTGAAGACTTAGCAAACCAGACAATGTCGCCAGACTTTTTATGAGTTAGACGCATGCTGACTTGAGCAAAAATAGTGGCACATTGTTGAATTGGGTACTGTTGGGCAACCTCTGTATAAAACGAAAAGGGTTTTTGTGGCTGTTTAATTAAATATTTTGTATCGTCTGTAAATGACAAATCAAGCTGCTGTATAGTAAGAACATAGTCACTATTATTTTTTGTCGTTACTTTTAATGCTTTGTCGTTTAATGCTTGGCTTATTTGCGATAATAGTGTGTCTGTTAGGCTTGCTTTGTCTGAAATTATCTTAACAGTTTGATTTTTTATAACTTTATGCGCAGGTAATTGAACAGATTTAACTTTTGGTGACGAATGAGTCGTTTCATATTCAAGCTGGTATGTTTGGCTTTTTAAGTTAGGCTTCAACGGCATAGCCAAAGGCTCCGCTGGTTGTTTTGTGATAACACACCCGCTTAAAAATAAAATAAAAAGTGACACAACTAAAAAACGCATAAGTACTTCACACCCACTAAAAATACAATAATCGTCGTATTGTACGTTAGTCCAAACAAAACTTCATGATATTATGTACCTAGATGTAGTTTAAAAAGATAAAAATTATAAAAAATGAAGTACCTCCCCCCTGTATTGTATAGCCTTTTAGCGCTGTGTTTATTGCTTAGCTCAATAGATGTCGTAGCAAAAGCGGATCCCGGTTGGGATTCATTTGTAAAAAAGTACGGTCGCTATGCCGAAAAGAAACTAAAGAGTAAAGGTATTCCCGGTGCGGCATTATCGATAGTTAATATTCAAAATAGTGACTACATTCATCCGATAGGAGCTACCAAAGCACGTAATGGGCAAAGTGTTGATGCTCATACTCGTTTTAGATTGGCATCTGTGTCTAAAACCTTTGCAGGTTCGTTAGCTGCAAAGCTAGCCTCTGACGGTATATTAAGGTTAGATGAACCAATAAGTAATTATATTCCAGAGTTCAAAAACACAGTGTATGAAGATGATTTAAAAGTATTTCACCTTTTAAGTCACTCAAGTGGTTTAGTACCAAATGCATACGATAACTTAATTGAGTCGCGTATGCGCTACCCCGATATTGTTGAAAAGCTACTTAGCGTTAAGCCAATTTGTGAACCCGGACAATGCTACGGTTATCAAAATGTAATGTTTAGCTTAATTGACGATGTGATTTTTCACGCTACAAATAAAAATTATTCCCAATGGTTAAGTAAAGCTGTTTTTTTACCTCTGAAAATGGCAGATGCCAGTTTAGGTTATGATGGTATGGTAAAAGATAAAAATTTTGCACTCCCTCACGTGCGTGGTAAAAAGCGTTGGTATACTGCTAAACTTAAAAAAAATTACTATAAAGTAGGGCCCGCAGCAGGTGTTAATGCCAGTGCTAGTGATATGGCTATTTGGTTAAAAGCGCAACTAGGACAATACCCTGATGTTCTATCGCTAGATGCGTTAGCAAAACAAACACGTCCTTATACACATACAAAAAAAGAACTGTATCGCAGGGTGTGGAAAAAGCATCTTAATGAAGCATATTACGGCTTAGGCTGGCGTGTTTATAACTACGCGGAAGAAACGCTTTATTATCATAGCGGGTGGGTGCAAGGCTATAGGAGTGATGTGGTTGTATTTCCTCACTTAAATATTGGTTTTAGCTTAATAGTTAATGCTGAAACTGGCGTAATCAATGAACTAACGACTGAATTCATCGACAGACTATTAGAATACAAACGAGGTAAAAAATATGAATAATAAAATAATATTAGCAATCATTTTTTTAGTTATGTTATTTAATTGTAGTTTGGCATTTGCAACACCGGATGAAATATATTTGTTTCGTCATAGCGAAAAATTAGCGGGTAAAAATCCAGCGCTCTCAGAGGCGGGAAAGGCACGTGCAAATAATTTAGTTACTTTTTTTAAAGAATATCAAAAGATACATATTTTCAGCAGCAACTATAAACGTACGTTACAAACAGCAGCTCCTTTGCAGGCATATTTTAATATCGACGTAAATGTGTATAACGCAGGTGAGCTAAGTGATTTAAAAAATGAGTTACTAAAACTAAAAGGTGTAGTTGTTGTTATTGGGCACAGTAATACAACACCGCAACTAGCCGAGCTACTTTCGAATGAAAAAGTGCTAGCAATGAGTGAAACACAATTTACTCAGTACTTTATATTAAATAAGAAGCCCAGTAGTACTGGCAGTGAATATGATGTAACCCATCATAAAATGAGTTTTTAATTTAAAACGTTAAATAACAAAAAACCAGCATTAAGCTGGTTTTTTCATTAAACACACTAGGTTACTTAAAATAGTAATTTAGTTACGTGGTAAATGTATTTTTCTCTCAGCACTTTGAAGATAAAGTACAATAGTGTGACCAATTGTTTGTAACTTAGTCGCACCAGTTTCACGTACGATAGCTTCAAAAATAAGAGCTTTAGTTTCACGATCGTCAGTCGGCGCTTTCACTTTAATCAATTCGTGAATTTCTAACGCACTTTTAATTTCCATTACTACGCCTTCGGTTAAACCGTTAGAACCTAGTAAAACTACTGGCTTGAGGCTATGTGCCTGACCTTTTAAAAACTGCTTTTGTTTATTTGATAATGTCATGTTTATACAAATTTTGCTGAATATGGCTTGAATTAAGGGTATTCTACCGCCATCTAAAGAATATTACTAATTAGTTGCGTGTTAATTTATGACAAATAAAAAACAGTCAGCCAGTTCACAGCGATGGCTGAAAGAACATTTTGATGATAAATATGTTCAAGAAGCGCAAAAAAAAGGCTGGCGTTCTAGAGCGGTTTTTAAATTAGATGAAGTTCAGAACAGAGATAAGATACTGCGTCCGGGTATGACAGTGGTAGATTTAGGGGCCGCGCCGGGTAGTTGGTCACAATATTTAGCCGAAAAAGTGGGTGATAAAGGTCAAGTAATAGCATGTGATATTTTACCGATGGATTCCCTTGCAGGTGTAGACTTCTTACAAGGTGACTTTCGTGAGGAGGCTGTATTAAATGCATTATTAAAACGCATTGATGGGAAAAATGTTGATGTGGTATTCTCTGACATGGCACCAAATATGAGTGGTAATAATTCAGTTGATCAAGCTGGTAGTATGTATTTGGTAGAGCTTGCATTAGATATGTGTAGCCAAGTGCTAAAGAAAAATGGTGCATTTATTGTTAAAGTGTTTCAAGGTGAAGGCTTTGATCAATACTTACAAGACGTACGTAATAGTTTTAAAGTAGTGAAGATACGTAAACCTGATGCCTCGCGTGCCCGTTCTCGGGAAGTATATATAGTAGCGACTGGATACAAACTGTAGTACAGTTGCTTGGCGTTTAGTTGAATTTAAATTAATTGGATACAAGAGGTTAACCCCTTGAGCGATATGGCGAAAAATTTAATACTATGGCTGGTCATTGCAGTTGTGCTGATGTCAGTCTTTCAGAGCTTTAATGGTGGCGATCAAGTTGATCGTCAGACAAGCTATAGTCAATTTGTTAAAGACGCCCGAAATGGCTCTATACAAGAAGTGGCAATTGAAAGTACCAGTGGGACAATTACAGGTACTAAAACCAGTGGCGAACGTTTTCAAACGATTATGCCTATTTATGACAAAGATATTTTAAATGACTTATTAAAAAGTAATGTGAATGTGAAAGGTGTAAAACCTGAAGAACAGTCATTTTTAGCAAGTATATTTATTTCTTGGTTCCCAATGATACTGCTTATTGGTGTATGGATATTCTTCATGCGTCAGATGCAAGGCGGCGGCGGTAAAGGCGCTATGTCATTTGGTAAGAGTAAAGCGCGTTTAATGAGCGAAGATCAAATTAAAACAACGTTTGCAGATGTTGCTGGTTGTGATGAAGCGAAAGAAGATGTTACCGAATTGGTAGACTTTTTACGTGACCCTTCTAAGTTTCAAAAACTTGGCGGTAGTATTCCTAAAGGCGTACTAATGGTTGGTCCTCCTGGTACTGGTAAAACGTTACTTGCAAAGGCTGTTGCGGGTGAAGCGAAAGTACCGTTTTTTACAATTTCTGGTTCAGATTTTGTTGAAATGTTTGTAGGTGTTGGTGCATCACGTGTACGTGACATGTTTGAGCAAGCTAAAAAAGCAGCGCCTTGTATTATCTTTATAGATGAGATTGATGCTGTTGGTCGTAAACGTGGTGCTGGTATGGGCGGCGGTAACGACGAACGTGAGCAAACACTTAACCAAATGCTAGTAGAAATGGATGGCTTTGGTGGTAACGAAGGTATTATCGTTATTGCAGCAACTAATCGACCAGATGTATTAGACCCAGCATTACTTCGTCCAGGTCGTTTTGACCGTCAAGTAGAAGTAGGTTTACCTGATATTCGTGGCCGTGAGCAAATACTTAAAGTACACATGCGTAAGGTGCCATTAGGCGATAACGTTGAAGCGGCACTTATTGCAAGAGGTACCCCAGGTTTCTCCGGTGCTGATTTAGCAAACTTAGTAAATGAAGCTGCACTTTATGCCGCACGTGGCAATAAGCGTGTTGTAAGTATGGCTGAATTTGACGCTGCTAAAGATAAAATCATGATGGGTGCAGAACGCAAAACCATGGTGATGAGCGAGCAAGAAAAAGCAATGACTGCGTATCATGAAGCAGGTCACGCAATTGTGGGCCGTATGGTTCCTGAACATGATCCAGTTTACAAAGTATCTATTATTCCACGTGGCCGTGCGCTAGGTGTAACAATGTACTTGCCTGAACAAGACCGTGTTAGTCATTCAAAAGAGCTTTTAGAATCAATGATTTCTAGCCTTTACGGTGGTCGAATTGCTGAAGCGCTTATTTATGGTGCTGATAAAGTAACAACAGGTGCGAGTAATGATATTGAACGAGCTACAGATATTGCTCGTAAAATGGTTACACACTGGGGTTTAAGTGAAAAGCTCGGTCCGTTACTTTACGCTGAAGATCAAAATGAAATGTATATGGGTGGCGGCGGCAGTCGTGCATCTAGCATGTCAGACGACACAGCAAAGATAATTGATGCAGAGGTTCGATTACTTTCAGATCGTAACTATCAACGAGCAGAAGAAATATTAAAAGAAAACATTGATATTCTTCACTCAATGAAAGATGCCCTGATGAAGTATGAAACTATTGATGCTAAGCAAATTGATGATTTAATGGCGCGCCAACCAGTGCGTGAACCGCGTGATGCACATGACCGCCATGAAGCAAAACCGGTAAAAGCTGAAGAATCTCAAGAGCCAGTTAGCGATGAAAGTCAAAAATCGGATGATTCATCGAAAAAAGATGAAACAAACCTTGATGATAAAGCTGAATAATCGTTAAAATAGCGAATGAAAGCCCCGTACTTCGGGGCTTTTTTGTATCAGTTATTTATACCAATTTTATTGATGGATGTTCATTCTAGCGAATTAAATAACTCACTAACTTCGCTGAGAAATTATTTATATAGAATAACTATATGTCATAATTCCGCCTTGTAATTAAGCTATTTACTTATCGCTATAATAGATCATTAATTTAATTTTATTGGAAAAAGAATAAAGGTTGGCAATGACTAACATATTAAAGCTTCCCAGAGGACGTACGCTTAATATTGAAAAGCCCGTTATTATGGGAATATTAAATGTAACGCCGGATTCATTTTCTGATGGTGGGCAGTTTTTAGACCCAACAATAGCACTGAAACGTGCAATGCAGTTATTGGATGATGGTGCGAAAATTGTAGACATAGGCGGAGAATCTACCCGCCCCGGCGCACCAAATGTGAGTTTGAAAGATGAACTTGCCCGCGTAATTCCCGCTATTAAAGCAATACGTGAGCACAGTGATTGCGTTATTTCAATTGATACCAGTAAAGCGCAAGTAATGGAACAAGCAATACTCGCAGGGGCTGATATAGTCAACGATGTAAGAGCTTTGCAAGAATTAGATGCGTTAGAAACAGTTGCGCACTATGAAGATGTAGCAATTTGTTTAATGCATATGCAAGGGCAACCTCGCAGTATGCAATGTGCACCTCATTATGATGATTTGTTTGCAGATATAAATATGTTTTTTAGTCAACGTATTAAAGCCTGTGAAACAGCCGGGATTAAGTTTGAACGACTTATCCTAGATCCTGGTTTTGGATTTGGAAAAACGCTTAACCATAACTATCAAATATTGGCTAAGTTTAATGATTTTAATAAATTGGGTTTGCCATTATTGGCTGGTTTATCTCGTAAATCGATGATAGGTAATTTATTAAATAGAGAAACAAGTGAGCGATTGGCAGGTAGCTTAGCAGGTGCGCTAATCGCGGCGCAAAATGGCGCAAAAATTATTCGCGTACATGACGTAAAAGAAACCGCAGACGTGCTTAGTGTATTACGAGCCTGCGAACAAGGAATACAATAATGAAAGAAAGAAAATATTTTGGCACTGATGGAGTGCGTGGATTAGTTGGTACAGCACCTATTAACCCTGAGTTTGCTATGAAATTAGGTTGGGCAGCAGGGCGTGTTTTATCTCTGGGTGGCACTAAAAAAGTAATTATTGGTAAAGATACACGTATCTCAGGTTATATGCTTGAAACAGCACTTGAAGCTGGGTTAATTGCCGCAGGTATTGACGTCGTGTTACTTGGCCCTATGCCAACGCCTGCTGTTGCCTATTTAGCGCAAACGTTTCGTGCGGAAGCGGGAATTGTAATTAGTGCATCACACAACCCTTATTACGATAATGGTATTAAGTTTTTTAATGGACAAGGCCTAAAGCTAGCTGATTCCGTAGAGCTTCAAATAGAAGCGATGCTTGATGAGCCAATGACTTGCGTTGCATCTGATAAATTAGGTAAAGCATCTCGTTTAGTCAGTGCAGATGGTCGTTACATAGAATTTTGTAAAAGTCAGTTTCCACAAGGTTTGTCATTAGAGGGTCTCAAAGTCGTCGTTGATTGTGCTAATGGTGCTACATATCATATTGCTCCTTCTGTTATGCGCGAACTTGGTGCTGAAGTAATTACCCATGCGTGTGAGCCAAATGGCGTAAACATAAATCATGAATGTGGTGCTACACACGTAGATACACTTAAACGTAAAGTACTTGAATTTAAAGCAGACGTAGGTATTGCTTATGATGGTGATGGTGATCGCGTTATGATGGTTGATCATAATGGCCGTGTATTTGATGGTGATGATCTAGTTTATATAATTGCGTGTCAAGCAGCCCAAGAAGATAACTTAGGTGGTGGCGTAGTTGGGACTGTTATGTCTAACATGGGTCTTGAAAATGCTTTAAAAGCCAAAGGGATTGAGTTCGCACGTAGTAAAGTAGGCGATCGCTACGTTATGGAATTACTGCAGCAGAAGGGTTGGAAAATTGGTGGGGAAAGCTCGGGCCATGTTCTAAATCTAGATTTGATCAGTACCGGGGATGGTATTATTTCAAGTCTACAAGTATTGGCTGCAATGGTTGCACAAAACCGCACTCTACAAGACTTAGGTGCAGGCTTTACTAAATACCCAATGAAAATGATTAACGTACGTTATACACAGGGAACTGATCCAACGAGTACAACAGAGGTCCTTGCAGCTGTTGCCGAAGTAGAGAAAAGCTTAGGTGATAAAGGGCGCGTTTTACTTCGTAAATCAGGTACTGAGCCTGTTGTGCGTGTTATGGTTGAAGCAGAACAAGAAAAAATAGTGCTTGATAGTGCGCAAAAAATTGCGACAGTTGTCGAATCTATGAGCAAATAAACTGATTGATAACAATAACCTCTTGTAACTTTGGGCGAGAAAAGTTAATATCTCGCCCGCTTTCTAATGTGGAGTGGAAAAATGGCAATACGCAAGCCAATGGTCGCAGGCAACTGGAAAATGAACGGTTCGTTAGAGCTAATTAAACAAATGTCTGGTGCCATCAACAATGTTAAATCAAAAGAGATAGACATTGTCTTATTTCCCCCGTTCCCATTAGTATCATCAATGGTTTTAACCGGAGTCTGTACAGGAGCGCAAACTGTTTCTGAAAACGAACCAGGCGCCTTTACCGGTGAAGTTGATGCGAAACTTATTAAAGATTTAGGCGCGAAGTACGTGCTAGTAGGTCATTCAGAACGACGTAGTATTTATAATGAAAGTAATACTACGGTCGCTGAAAAATTTGCTCGAGCTCAAAATGTTGGTCTCATTCCAATCTTATGTGTGGGTGAAAGTGAAACAGAGCAAGAAAATGGTAAAACTGAGCTTGTCGTTTCTACACAAATTGATGCAATAATTAATAAATTAGGTGTAGCGGCACTAAAAGATTCTGTGATAGCATACGAACCCGTTTGGGCCATCGGCACAGGTAAAACTGCATCGCCAGAACAGGCACAAAACGTTCACAAATTTATCCGTGATAAAATTGCTTCATTAGATGGCAATTTAGCACAAGGGCTTACCATCTTATATGGTGGTAGCGTTAATGAAAAAAATAGCGAATTATTATTTGCACAAACAGATATAGACGGTGGCCTAATTGGTGGTGCTAGTCTAAAAGCAGATTCATTTATTGCAATTTGTAAAAGTGCAGAAGGAACCGTATAAGATGTACGAAATTTTATTAGTAGTTTATTTAGTTGTTGCCTTGGCATTAGTTGGTATGGTTTTAATCCAACAAGGTAAAGGCGCAGATATGGGCTCTTCATTTGGTGCCGGTGCGTCTGCTACTGTTTTTGGATCGTCAGGTGCTGGTAATTTCATGACGAAAACAACGACAAGTTTGGCAACTGTATTTTTTGTTTTAAGCATTGTTTTAGGTAACCTTACTGCGGGTCAAATTAAAAAGACTGACGAATGGGAAAATCTAGAAGCAGCGCCTGCAGTTGAAACAGTGTCTCCTGTAGAAGAGGATGTTCCTGTAACATCTACGAAAGAGAAAAGCTCTGACGTACCAAATTAATTTAACTTAAATAAATGTTAGACGATTTATATTCCTCATTTAAATCATTAAGTTTAACACTTAAGCGAAAGCTTGAAATGCGGATGTGGTGGAATTGGTAGACACGCCACCTTGAGGGGGTGGTGCTTTAGGGCGTGGGGGTTCAAGTCCCCCCATCCGCACCAAATTTAATAAACCAGTAACAGCAATGTTACTGGTTTTTTTTTAATAAAAATAATTTTGATTGTTTTTCGAACTACTCAGCCTGTTTTTAAATTATTTCATATAAATTCGCGAAAAATCACAAAAAACTAGAAATATTACAAATATAGTTAACACTTATGGTTATTAAGCCGATAATAGTTATAGACAATAAAATAAGGTAATCAATATGGCCGCAGGCTTCTCTTTTCAAAACCTAAGCATAACTAAAAAAATACATGCAATAACATGTATTGCAGTTTTGGCTTTTTTAGCGATCGTTCTGATCAATTATTTTGCAATGAATGATAATAGGATATCACTTAATGAAATGGAGAGCTCTACATACAAGGTTGTTAAGCTTACTTCAGAAAATGTTAGTACTTTAGAAAAGTTAGACGAGCTTTATACTCAAGCTGTCACATTCGGTGAGCAAGACCTTGTTGTTAAAGCAAGTGACACTTATAAATTGTTAGAAACGAATATTAATTTAATTGAACAGATAAATGAATCCTATATAAACAGTGAGACAAAAAAGCAGTTAGCTAATTATGAAGAGATATCTTCGATTATTGCCAATGGGATGGTTAGTGGCACTGCTGATTTTAGTAAAATTCAACAGCAAGCTCAGTTAAAAACATCTCTTTATAACGAGGTCTTAAGTAATTTTAAAAGTGCGCAACAAAAAGCAGACAATCGTTTTTTTGAACTTGTTACTAGTACCAAAGATCGTTCTGACTATGCATTAACTTTAATGCTAGTCGTATCCGTCGTATCGTTAATATTACTATTATTTATGGCCGTTTGGATTGCCAGAGGAATTGGCTCGTCAGCTAGTGATGCTGCAAATAACTTAAGCTTATTAGCAAGCGGTAAAGGCTCTCTTAGTACACAATTAAAAGTAAGCTCTGAAGATGAAATAGGGCAAGTATCAATTAACTTCAATGCGTTTATTACTCTGCTTAGAGAAACTGTACTTGAGGTTATTGCCGTGTGCGAACCTTTGATGGAAAATTCTACGCGACTTGTTCAGGGGATGGAGCAAGCTGAGCGTGCCACAACGAAACAAACTACCGATGCTGAAATTGTTAAGCAATCAATGGAAGAAATGAAGCAAAGCGTTGGTGATATCTCTCAATCAGCCGCTAGTGCTTCCCATGCAGCTGAAACAGCAGAAAAAGAGGTCGAACAAAGCAGAACTCAAGTACAGATGTCAGTAACTGCATCTCGCACGCTTAGTAATGAAATAAACCAAGCTGCTACTACAATAAATAAACTGGCGGATGATACAAAAAATGTATCACAAATATTGAATGTAATTACTTCTATTGCAGATCAAACTAATTTACTTGCACTTAACGCCGCCATTGAGGCAGCTCGTGCTGGTGAGCATGGCCGTGGTTTTGCTGTTGTAGCTGATGAAGTTCGTGAATTAGCATCTCGTACAGCACATTCGACCAATGAAATACGCGAGTTATTAGGTGCATTAACAACGGCTGCTAATGAATCTGTGACAGCGATGACTTCGGCAAGAGACATGGCTACTGATAATGCGACCGCAGCAGAAAAAACAGGGATTTCTATTGAAAAAATTGCAGAGCAAATGCTCGAAATAAATGGAATGAACTCTCAAATAGCTGCTGCTACGGAAGAACAAACCTCTGTAGCTGCAATGGTAGTAGAAAACGTATCGAATATGCACGTATCGTTTGAGGATACCATGGACTCATTATTGGCAGCACGTGATGTTGCTAAAAACCTTCATTACCTATCAGATAACTTATTAGATGCAACAGCTAAATTTAGAATAGAGTAGTAATACTTTTAAGTAACTATATTTATTAAAACTAAAAAAACCACAATTAAAAATAATTGTGGTTTTTTTTATTCATCAGTAAATTAAAATTTACCAACTACCTTTACGCTATCATTGACCTTTGCACTATCAACATAACCTATTGCGTCGTTGTTTGCTGCAACAAAGTCGAGTACTGCTTGATCATTATCTAGCTTTTCAGGAGGGGTTCCTTTACCTGTAAATACCAGCTTTGACCAATAGGCATTGAGCTGACTACTCGATTTACCAACAACCTTATCATTAAACTCATCGGCAACACTATTGCCATTTTGGTTTACTGGATTCACTTTCGCACCATTATCAAATGATTTACTTTTACCTAAATAAATCTTTTTGATTGTATCTGCATCAAGGTTACTTGTATTACTCGCATTTACGATAACAGCTACCTCAGCAGAGGCGCTGATTGAGTATAATGTTAGTGCACTGGCTAAAATTAACTTCTTCATGGTTTGCTCCAATTAAAATACTAGGTCTATGCCTACAGCAATAACATCAGTTTCTGTATCTGTTATGTCATCTTCAAATCGACTAAAATCTATTTTAAATGCAGCAGAAGGGTGGAAGTCGTATCGAGCACCAATAGTGTAAACATTACTTTGTGCACGAACACCTTCTAAAGCGCCATTCACTGCGGCATTAAGACTTGGAATCGCTTGAATTTTATCAAAACGAGAAGAATCATGTTTATCGTCATTGTCTTCATAGGTGAAATGAATGATGACGTCATCTAATCTGTAACCTACTGATGCATAATATTGAGATTGCTCAGCTAAAATACTGTTCTCAACTTCAAGCTGTGTGTATTCTGCATCAAACAAAATGTCGTTGTAGTCAATTGAAAAACCTAAACCAATGAATGTGCTATTATCTTCATCAATAGCTATATCATCCGCTAGGCTAGTCAAATTACTTGCTCTAAGTATATCTTCCAGGCCGTTCAATGCTGCGCCTGTTGAGTCATTTGAATCAAGCTCAAAAGAGGTTTCAGCAACTAAGTAAGCTGCACGGAGGCTTAACCAATCGCGAGACATTGTCCAGTTTATACCTGCAAAATTGTTTAACTCGGCTTTATCGTTAGCACTTACAGCATCAATTTCACCATCAAAACCACCGTAAATAACCTGTAGGGTTGAATCCCAATCACCTAATTGAGTGTTGTGTAGTAGACTTAAGCCTTCATAAGTTGAAAATGGAATGTTGTAAACAGATTGTGGAGGCCTAACCCATCTATAGGCATAGCCTACATCAATAAAGTCAGAATAACGGTAAAAAGGAACTCGCATTTTACCTGCGCTTAACTGCAACTCATCTGAAAACTCATAAGTAACATATGCCCACTCAAACTCCGCGTCGAAATCATTATCACCACGGGCTACAATTTGAGCTGTTGCGCTTAACTTATCTTGCAAATCCGCAGATAACTGCAGCGCAAATACACTTTCGTTTTTAAACGAAATGTTGTCGTCATACCAGGGCGGGATCACACTTTGTAAATAAACAAATTTTATGATCTAATACCATAAATTTAATCACCTTAAACTTATTATGTCACTCTTCTCACATTTAGAACTCGTCAAAGATAATCGTTCACATATAAATCAACACCATAACTTAGTTGATGTGCTTTTTCTTATTATTACTGCCGTTACATCAGGGTGTGAAAACTGGCAAGATATTGAAGTCTATGGTGAAAGTAAGCTTAATTGGTTAAGAGGATTTCGTTCTTTCAAAAATGGCATACCCACTCGACATAGTATTGCTCGGATTTTTAGAACCGTTGATACTGACTCATTACTACTCGCGATGTATAGCTGGGTCAATCAAAACCGCGTTAAATCAGCGCATCCTGTCATTGCCTTCGATGGCAAAACTATTCGCGGAGCAAGTAAACACATTGCTGATAAATTACACCTCGTCTCAGCATTTGATTGTGAGGCAGGTCTCACATTATTCCACCAAACAGTTGGCAGTAAGACGAATGAAATACCGGCAGTTCGGGATTTATTGAAAATACTCGATATCAATAACACCGTCATTACACTTGATGCTTTGCACTGCCAAAAAGAAACGCTAAAACAGCTAATTAGCAGACATGCAGATTATCTAGTGCAAGCAAAGGGTAATCAAAAGAAACTTTATAGCGCGATTCAAGATGCATTTACACACCAGTATGAATCTGAAAACTCAGAGATACTTAGTCATGTAACACAAGATGCAGGGCATGGGCGAAAAGAAGTACGCACGATAGATTGTCTTGATGCGCGTTTATTACCGAGTGAAATTAAAGAGAGCTGGCCATCAGTTAGGACAATCGTTGCGGTGCAGCGAGAGCGAACGAAGGGT
Organism: Pseudoalteromonas sp. 1_2015MBL_MicDiv; assembly: GCF_002407505.1. NCBI lineage: Bacteria > Pseudomonadati > Pseudomonadota > Gammaproteobacteria > Alteromonadales > Pseudoalteromonadaceae > Pseudoalteromonas > Pseudoalteromonas sp. 1_2015MBL_MicDiv. The sequence continues at coordinate 1,089,756 of NZ_CP012737.1, forward strand.
AATAGAACGAGTATTGACACACATTACTACCTAACATCGTTGACAGACAATATATTGATAAGTAAAGCAATAAGACAACATTGGCTGATAGAAAATCAGCAACACTGGATACTGGATGTCGTATTTAAAGAAGATGCCTGTCAAATAAATGAGCCATTAAGTGCGCAACATATGGCACTATTTAGACGTGTCGTTAGGAACATGATAAAGCAGCATACGAAAAGCAAGGGGTCAATAAGAAGTAAGTGTGTAAGAGCTTGTTATGATGATGCTTTTAGAGAAGAACTTCTTTTTGGTTAACATTTTTAACAAAGTATGCTCGCGCCCTGGTCGTCATACCCATATAATGTGCTATCACTATCTAGGCTTTTTCCGCCAACAATTGATGCAAATCCATTTATTCGTACTTCAGCACTTGTATAACTTGATACTAAAGCTGCACATACCGCTACTGCTACAGATAGCTTTTTCATATGTATTTCCTGTTTAATTTAAATGTTGATTTCATTTTCATTATAGGTACTTATTTAAAATATATCTAATAAATAGAGACGTTTATAATATTATATAAAATATAAGCGCTTCTTTTTAAAGGTGATAATAATAATTATACGAATTGTTGTTATTTGTTATATTAATAATGTGACTCCCGACACAGGATAAGTATTGACGATTAATATTGTTGGGATTATTGAGGTTTTAATTAGTTGAAAATGGAAGGTCATTCAATGACAAAAAAAATTGTAACTTAGCAGGCTAAGTTACAATTTTTGTATTTTTTGTTAATTCATATTTTAAATATGTGTATTGCTAACGCTGTTTTATATCGGATAAGCACTTAACAATAAAGTTAGTCTCAAAACTTTCCAACGACCTTGACTTTATCATTTACTTTCCCACTTTCGACATAACCTATAGCATCACCATTTGCTGCGACAAAATCTAGCACTGCTTGGTCGTTATCTAATTTTACAGGGGGAGTCCCTTTGCCTGTAAATATAAGTTTCGACCAGTATGCATTAAGTTGGTTACTCGATTTTCCAACAACTTTATCATTAAATTCGTCGGCTATTGCATTGTCATTTTGATTTACCGGATTGACCTTTGTTCCATTGTCAAATGACTTACTTTTTCCTAAGTAGATCTTTTTGATTGTGTCCGCATCAATATTACTTGCGTTGCTCGGATTAATAATAACGGCTACTTCTGCAAATGTGTTGATTGAGCACAATGAAAATACGCCAGCTAAAATAATTTTTTTCATCATTTGCTCCAATTAAAATACTAAATCAACGCCGACAGCAACAACATCAGTTTCAGTGTCTGTTATGTTATTTTCATATCGGCTGAAGTCAATTTTAAAGGCTGCTGAAGGATGAAAATCATAACGAACACCTATTGTATAGACATTATCTTGGGCATTGAATGCATCAAAAGAGCCATTAATTGCAGCGTTTAGTGCAGGGATCTCTGGTATTTGATCATAGCTTGATGAGTCATTAGCATCATCATTATCTTCATAAGTAAAATGAACAATTATTTCATCCATTCGATAACCGATAGATGCATAGTATTGTGTTTCTTCTGGTAGTAGGCTGTCACCTGGGTTTAACTTAGTGTATTCAGCATCAAAAAGCACATCATTATAATCTATAGAAAAGCCTAAAGCGTAAAACCGTGCATCTTCTTCATCTATATCTAAACTTTTTGCTTGCTCGACAAGACCATTTTCGTTCAATGTCGCTAATAAGCCATATAGTGAGCTATCGGTTGATAGCTCTGTAGATGACTCTGCCTGTAAATATGCTACTCGCGCACTAAACCAGTCTCGTGTTACAGACCAGTTAATACCAGTAAAATCATTTAATATAGTTTTAGAAGCAGAGCCGTTGAGGTTTCCATCATACGATCCATAAATAAGTTGTAATGAAGAGTCCCAATCACCCATTTGAGTATCATATAGCAAGCTTAATCCTTCATATGTTGAAAAAGCAATGCTATATACTGATTGTGGGGGACGTACCCATCTATATGCATAGCCTACATCTAAAAAATCAGAGTACTTATAAAATGGAGCTCGCATTTTACCTGCGCTTATTTGTATTTCATCGTTTAATTGATATGTTAAATAAGCCCATTCAAAATCGGCATCAAAATCATTGTCACCACGAGCAACAATCTGTGCAGTGGCTGTTAATTTCTCTTGTAAATCCGCTGATAATTGTAATGCAAAAACACTTTCATTTTTAAATGATATGTCGTCGTCATAACCATAAATAGTTTGCTCACTATCTAGACTTTTTCCGCCTATAATTGATGCAAAGCCATTAATTCTTACTTCGGCATTTACATAGTTTGTTGCAATCGCGCAACAAACCGCTACTGCTACTGATAGCTTATTCATGTATGTTTCCTACTTGTTGTTTAAATGTTAATTCACTTTAATTGTAGTAGCATAAAAACAATTTATCTAATTAACAGAATGATTTTGTTGTTTAACTTTATCATTTTACGAGATTAAGTCAGAAGGCTATAAATGTATAATGAAATTCTTTGATAAGTTTTATGTAGATAAACCCGAGCTGTGGTTGCGTTAATTAATTTGAGAACTGGATAATAAATCTATCTCGAATAGTTATTTTCAGCGCTAACTACGTTGAATTTACTTGCAGTAGGCAAGCTATTGACGCGTAAATTCGCCTTGTTTTTTATTGAGAATATCGGGCTAAACAAAATAAATTTAAATATCACCATGATTCACTATATTAGTAAATCTCTTAAACAGAGTTCAGGTTAAGTAACAACATAAGTCGCTTTTATAGATGTTTTATGAAAAATTTATACATTTCTTTACAATTCTGCCATATAATACCCCTCCAGAGGAAAGATGCTATTTAGCGTCTTTTTTTATGCCTGAAATTTATATTATCAAAATATAAACGCATAACTAATCATACGGTATCCTTTGGAGAATATTTTGAAACTACGCAACCTCTCACAGCTAAGCATAGCAATTCTTGCTGCACTGACGACCTCAATACATGCTGAAGAAGCTAAAACAACAGCAAAACAAGATGCATTTGAAAAAATCGAAGTAACAGCGCGTAAACGTACAGAGAGTCTGTTCGAATCTCCAACCGCTATCACATCAATTGGTGCCAACTTAATTGATAAAGCCAATATGAGTAACCTTGAAGATATTGGAAAATATGTACCAAACCTTAATATTACTCGCTATGGCGTAGGTAATGCGGCTCATGCTTCAGTGTTTATTCGTGGCATTGGTTTGCAAGATCACATTATTACTACTGATCCTGGAGTCGGTGTTTATCTTGATGGTGTTTATTTAGGCCGTCAAATGGGCTCTAACTTATCATTACCAAATGTTGAGCGTGTTGAGGTACTTCGTGGTCCACAAGGTACTTTATATGGCCGTAATACATTAGGTGGTGCAGTAAATGTAATTACAAAACAACCCGGTGATGAAGGTATTATTACAACGACAGCAAAAGTTGGTAGCCGTGGGCGAATTGCTGGTGATGTGTATTTTAATAACGCGCTTTCTGATGATGTGAGTATGTCTGCCAGTGCATCGTACAAAACACGTGATGGTGTGGGCGAAGCTGTTAACTTAACGAATCCAGAAAAAGAAATAGGCGAAGAAGAAGAGTTTAGCGGTCGTATTGCACTTAAGTGGCAAGCTAATTCAGATTTAGCATTTACTTTTTCTTTAGATGGTGTTGATAATGAATCTGGCCAGTCGCCCTATACAATTGAGTTGACAGAACCCCTCGATCCAAATGATGTTTTTAATGGTGATTTCCCATTATTAACTCAAGATTTAATTCCATCAGACCCTGATGATCTAGGCACAACGGTTGCTGGTATTGAATCTACGTCTTACTCAGGTTGGGGTACATCGTTTACCGCTGATTGGGCAATTAACGATACTTATACTGCTAAATTCATTTCAAGCTACCGTACATCTGAGTATGAAGGTGGCCTAGATGATGATGCATCACCTTTAAACTTATCTGAATTCCCTGAAGAGGGCGGTGCAGATCAGTACTCTTTTGAAGTTCAGCTAAACGCCACATTCGATAATATGGACTTTGTATCGGGTCTTTACTTTTTTAATGAAGATGGCTTTACACGTTCAGGTCCGTTTGTTTTTAGCCCATTTAATACACCTAATGGTTTATTAAATGATGGTGTAACGGAATCGTTTGGTGGTTACGGCGACTTTGAAATTAACCAAGAAACTAACTCATATGCCGCGTACATCAATGCCAGCTACGATTTAACTGACGATTTAACGCTTGGTGGTGGTCTTCGCTATTCACAAGATGAAAAAGATGCAAATGCTATATTCCCATCATTCCCAACTCGTAAATATGTCAGTGCAGATTTTGATGCAGTTACGTGGGATATAAATGCTTCTTATCAGCTTAGCAATAATATGAATGTCTATGGGCAAGTTCAAAAAGGCTATCAAACAGGTGGTTTCCCACCGCGCCCATTTGGCGGGCCAGACCAGTTTGTATCGTTTGATGAAACAAAAGCGATTAACTACGAAATAGGCTTAAAGGGTCAAGTACACGAAAATGTGTCTATGATGCTTGCGGTATTTGTGACTGATTACACCGATTTAGCATTACCGTTCTCTGACCCTACTTCAGGTGGTGGGTTTGTGACTATTGTCGAAAATGCTGGTCAATCTAAAGCGCAAGGTATTGAGCTTGAAACAACAGTGGCTATTACTGATGATTTTACAATTAGAAGTGCGGTAGGCTACTTAGACTCTGAAATTACCGAAGTATCAGAAGGGGTTCAAGGTATTGGTAAAGGTGATTCACCAGCACTGACACCTCGCTGGACTGTAATGATTGCACCATCTTACTTTATGGATTTAAGTAATGGCGGAACGTTAGCACTTAATGCTAATTATTCATTTAGAAGTGATATGCAAGGTCAATCTGTTTTTAACAAAAGTGAAACGATTGATTCTCGAGAATTGGTTGGCTTTAATATTTCGTACACGAATCCATATGGCGATATGGAAGTAACGTTATACGGCGAGAATGTTCTAAATGAAGTTTATGATGTAGGTCGCTTACAACAATCAGGTTTTGTTGGTGTAATGCGCAGTAATGACCGCAGCGAGTTTGGTTTGAAATTCAAAAAAGATTTTGAGCTATAATTAGTCAGTATTAACAAATATTGAAAACAAAAAAGGAAAGCCGAGGCTTTCCTTTTTTATTATTGAAGGTAAAATTAACCTTCGTTATGTTCTTTACGCGCTTGTTCAATTTCGTCAGCAATTTCTTGCGCTTTTTGCTTGGTTTTTTCAGTTAATTCGCCAGCAGCTTCTTTGCTTTTAACCCATGCGTCAACCGCAATCTCTTTGCCGTCGTCGTACATGTCTAAGCCCATTGTTTTACTTTGCTCTAATAGCTCGTTTAAAGACTCGTCATTTTTAAGATCGTTAGTTGTCTCTTTAACGTCGTTCCATGCATCACCAAGCTTTTCTTGCATTTGTGCGCTTTTATCTTTTGCATCTTCTTTTACTTCGTTGGCATCTTCACAACCAGTTAATGTAATTAAAGTGCCTAATAAAGCTAAACCTGCTAATTTATTCATGTGCTATCTCCTTTAGAGACTGATAATTAATTCAAGGTAGACTATACAACAATGAAAATGAACGCCCCCGTAACAAAACGATTAAATTTCAAATTAATGAATGAGCATGATTGGCCTCAATTATTTGAGCTCGACCAAGACCCAGCTGTAATGCAGTATTTAACGCGAGGTGTGCCTACCTCTTTAGAGCAAATAAAAAATGAGGGAGTACCTCGTATGCTCGCATATCGAAATGAGCTAAAAGGCTGGGGGCTGTGGAGTATCACGATAAAGCAAACCAATACATTTATAGGCTGGGTATTAATAAGGCCTATGGATTTTTTTAGTGATGCACCAAATTACGGTGATATTGAAATAGGCTGGCGTTTTAAGCAATCAAGTTGGGGGCATGGTTATGCAACCGAGGCGGCTTTAGCATTATGTGATGAACTTATAAAACAAGATGACGTTAAGGCGATAAGTGCAACGGCACTCAAAGATAATACAGCCTCTATAAAAATAATGAAAAAGTTAGGTCTGCAATTTATAAAAAATTACACACATACAGATGAGCAAGGCGATTTACCAGCGGTGCTTTATTCAAAAAAAGTTTGAAGATGATTAAATATCAATAGTATAAAGATTGACCTGTCTTTAAATGACGTGCATTAATATGGGCAACAAAAATAATAAATTAAGGATGTTGTATGGGATTGCTTTTTTCACCAAATAAATTAATTGTCAAAAGTGTGCTGGTTTTACAGTTCGCTGCTTTTAGTGTTTTAGCGCAGCCTTTATCACAAAGCGCGGTAGCAATGCCTGACTCGTTCAGTGCCGATGCTGCTAAAAGTATATTAGAGCAAGGCGGTAATGCTGTTGATGCGGCTATTACGGCACAATTTGTACTTGCAGTAACGCTTCCTGAAGCCGGCAATATTGGCGGCGGGGGATTTATGCTTATTCAAAAAGATGGCAAGGGCGATTTTATAGATTATCGCGAAACAGCGCCAACAGCGGCTCATCGTGATATGTATTTAGATGAGCAAGGCAATGTTATTGCAAACAAATCAATATATGGTATTCATGCAAGCGGTGTACCTGGCAGTGTAGCGGGTATGTGGCTTGCCCATCAAAAACATGGCACTTTAAAATGGGAAGCACTAGTACAGCCTGCTGTAACGTTGGCTGAGCAAGGGTTTGTAGTTCCGCCTAAGTTAGCAAGAGGTGTGAGCAATTATATAGCCCATCTAAAAGAGCAAAAAATAAATGTAAACTTCGAAAAATACTTTGCTGATGTAAAAGCTAATAAAGTATTTAAGCAACCCGAGTTAGCGGCGACGCTAAAGCGTATCCGTGATAACGGCCAAGATGGGTTTTATAAAGGCGAAACTGCAAATATTATTGCTAAATTTATGCACCAACATGGCGGTATAATTAATCAAGATGATTTAAAAGGTTACACCGCTAAATCACGTACACCTATTAAAGCGAGTTGGAATGGTTATGAAGTACTTACTTCGCCACCGCCGAGTTCAGGTGGTATTGCTATTTTACAGTGGCTTAAAATGTATGAGTTACAAAAACCAGATGCGGGCTTAGCGCATAACTCTACTCAGTATGTACACTTACTTTCTGAAATAGGTAAACGTGTATTTGCAGATAGGGCGGAGTATTTAGGCGATCCTGATTTTTTTGATGTACCAGTCAACGCATTAACTAATATTAACTACCTCAAAGAGCGCAGTAATGGCATTTCGTTAACCGCTATCTCGACTACCGAAAATATTAAACCGGGCCTTAAAGAAAGTGAGCAAACTACACACTTTTCAATCGTTGATAAAATGGGTAACGCTGTCGCAAATACCACCACAATAAACTTAGGGTTTGGTAGCGGTGTAGTTGTTGAAGGTGCAGGGTTTATTTTAAATGATGAAATGGACGACTTTAGCGCCAAACCAGGCGTTATGAATGTGTTTGGTGCAATAGGCGGTAAAGCTAACGAAATACAGCCGCACAAGCGTATGCTTAGCTCTATGACGCCTACAATACTCCTTAAAGACAACACCGTTAAAATGGTGACAGGCTCGCCTGGTGGCACAACAATTATTAGCTCTGTGTACGAATCTATCTTAAATGCGATAGAGTTTGATATGAGTGCAGAGCAGGTTGTAAATAGCCCTCGTTTTCATCATCAATTGTGGCCTAAAAATATAATTAGAACACACATCGGTTTAACCGATAGCGTAAAAGCAGAGCTTACAAAAATGGGCTACACCATAGATGAGAATCACTTTGGTGACTTACACGTTATTATTAATAAAGAGGGTCAATTAGATGCCGCTTCTGAAGCATCAGGACGTGGTAAGTCAATTGTTTTTTAAATAAAAAAACACCGCGCTAAAAGCGCGGTGTTTTAAACAATACAAAATTATTGAGTATCAATTAAATCTTCAACACCCACTATTAGCCATGGAGCGTCGTCTGAAATTAGACGCCCTAAGTGCCAAATTTCTAAAATAGGCTCTTCTTTTTTATCGCCTAAATCACGGTACTTACCTTTAAAGCGAACACTAACCTGCCACGATTGCGCGTTTGTATCTGCGCGCACAAGTTCGGCATCAATAAACATCACTTCTGTTTCTACGCTTTGTATAGCTTCACGTTCAGCTTTAAACTCGGCAACAAGTGCAGGGCTTAAGTATTCAGCCATTGTGGTGTAATCGGCATTGTTCCATGCAGTTTGTAGCGTATGGTAATGACTACGGGCACCTTGCAAAAAGCCATTAACGTCAAAGTTAGGTGGTAAATTAAAAGGCACACTTTCACCTTGTGGGGCGCTGCTTGCAAAGCCTGTACTTGTTGGTTGCTCGATAGGTGCTTGTTTAAAAACATTTTGCTGAGCACTTGTACTTGCACTGGCAAGTTGTGGGGCACGATTAGCACGTAAAAAGCCCGTTACTAGCTTAAATAAAATAAAGAGCCCGCCAGCTAATAAAATCATTTCTAATAGCTGAAAACCTTCAAAATTGTCGCCTAGCATTGCTGCAATTAAGCCACCCGCTAAAAGGCCACCTAAAACGCCTGCCATAATGCCTTTTTTATTTGATTTAGCTTTGGGGGCAGCCGTTGGGGTTGTTGTATCAGCTTTTTGTTTTTGCGCTGTTTGTTGTGTTGCAGGCGTTTTTCCGCGTTTACTGCTGCCAAATTTTTTACGTGCGTGTGCATCAAAACTGGCAGTACATAACAATGCCAATAGTGAAAAAATAACGATGATATTCTTCATGAAATTCCTTAATTTTAATCGAGCCGCGATTATAATTTACTTTCATGAGGAATTTAATTAATTAGTTTAAAAATCAGAGTTTTTAGGTATAAAAGGGATGATTTATTAGAGGGTATTTAATAAAAAACCCGCTCAGTAGAAACTAAGCGGTAAATTTGTTTTTTAAAGCCAACGAATGGCGCCTGTAACGCGTTCGTTATATGTATCTAGAGGTGCTCCAAGACTTGCCACTAAAATAGTATCAGCTTGTGAACCTCGGTTGATATGGCCTTCAAAGCGCTCATCTTTAAAATCATCATCACCAAATCCAAATGATTGATTTTCAGAAGGTACTATAAATACGGTCATAGGGCCAAAGTCAGATTCAAATATTAAATGCAGGCCTTTTTCGCCTTTAAAATCACAAAACATAGCGTAAGTGACTGCACCAGGAAGTTCATCAATATGACCGCCTAAAACAGCTAATTTATCGTTAACACTTTGCAAGCTAATAGGAGCTTTTTTATCAAGCGCATTAATTTCGTAGTACACATGAGCTAGTGCATGTTCACCCGCTTCGTGTGTAATATTTCGCTCTGTACTAAAAAAGAAGGCACTAATAGCCACTACAAAAGACGCTGCTAACGCAAGATGCACGCGATCAAACTTAAAACGCGAGCGGGCATCAACCACGTTTTTGCCTGTTGCTTGTTCTTCTTGTAGTGCTTTTTCTTTTAACGATGTATTTAAAAGAATGCGATCTGCAAGGTTTTCAGGCACAGGTATGTCTAAAGAATCTTGAATAAATTTATCAAAATCTTTCATATCGTTAATAAAACTTTGTCGCTCAGGATTACTGTCAGCAAACTCCATAAGCTCCTTGTCAATGTCGTTTGGCTGCGCAATAGTGCGGCGACGAAACTCAAGTTCATCCATTATTTTGATGCCCCTTTAAGTTGTTCATCATCACGGCTTAAAGCCTCTTTAAGTTGATTTCGGGCACGGTATAAACGGGTCATTACCGTGTTTTTATTTAAATTAAGTATGTCTGCAATCTCTTCACCAGAGCAGCCCATTACAACTTGCAGTAATAACGGCTCTCGGTATTCATCAGATAGCAGTGCAATCTGGCGTTGAATAACCGTTTGTTCCATTTCATCATCTAATGAGTGGCTGGTTTCATCAACAAGTGTATCGTTTTCTACGTCGCTGTAATCAAACTGTTTACGTTCAAATCGGCGTGCGTTTTCTCTTCGTAATATAGTAAGCAGCCAAGGTTTAGCTGCCTTTTGATCAAGTAAAGAGTCGAGTGAACGCCATGCGCGTAAGAACGTTTCCTGTACTAAATCATCTGCTATGTGCGGATCACGGCATAACCAATAAGCAAAGCGATAAAGCTCTTTATTGTAAACGTGGACCAAGGCTTCATAACGCTTTTGTTTCTCTACCATATCGATTAAGACCTGATTGTTTGATTTTTTCTTTCCAAGCATAAGCACTTTTTTAATTAAAAATTATTAGTTATTGCAAAAAAAGACCTAAGGTTCGTAGTTATTAATCATAAAGGTCTTTTAATACAGCTTGTTGCGACTTTGATGCCTGAGTTTGATAGATCTCAAGAATTTTAATAATAGCATTAAGATCCGTGTTTGCGCCTTTATTACTATAAAGTTGTGCCTGCAATTGGCTAATGAGACCATTAAGCTCGCTGCTGTTTACGCGGATGCAGAGCTCATCAATCGCGCCAACATTTTTATGGGTCACCTTTACAGAAAAGTTATTTAATGCGGTGTAAAAGGCTTTCACATCGTGTGTTTTGGCTAATGCTTTAAGCTCATTTAAGCTTGGCTGAGAAGTACCACGGGTGTTTAGCTGTAATTTTTCAGTCGTATTTTTAGTAGAACGGCTTATTAAGTAAAAAATTACAGTACCAATCCATAAAATATACCCTAAAGCGGCAACAACTATTAACCAAAGAGGAGTATCACTTTTAGTTTCAATAGGTTGTGTGCCAGTTGCTTGATTCGAAATATTTTCAAGAGTAGGTGAATTATTTGTGCTGGGTTGTGGGTTTGCTATGGCTGTATTAGGCGCGGTAGTACTTGGCGTTACTGTAATAGTACGCTTTGGTAATGTGGCTAAGCTAATACGGTTCATTTTGGTATTAAACCAAGGCAGCTTTATTTCAGGCAAAGTATAAGTACCTGGTTTTTGCGGCAGTAAGGCATATGATGCCGTTTGCTGCGACACAACGCGTCCGTCTCGCACTGCATTGTTATTTTCTTTTTTATCAGGATAGCTGCGTATGCCATCAATAGTAGGCATAGAGATTTCAGGTAATTGCTCTTTTGTAACGCCAAGCGCGGTAAGTGTAATAGTACGAGTTATAGGCGTACCTACTTCTATTGTGTTGTCGTTAGGTTGCCATTCTTCATCAAGGTTAACCAATTCGCTTGGTAACCATGCGCCTTTATAGTCACTCGGGATTGGTTTTATTTCTACTTGCTGATCATCGCCAAGAGCAGATACCTCCAGTTGGCGGTAATTTTGCTGTACTCGCCCTTGAAAAGCGGGGCCTGCAATCGTGTAGGCACCACTTTTTTGTGGCTGAATTAAATACTCACGAGTAATAACAAGGTAGCGTTTGCCATTAACTAGCTCATAACTCTCAGTTTGTTTACCTAATTGGGTTAGCTGAGCATCTTCCATACTCGGTGTGCTTAAGCTGCCATCAAGCAGTTCTTTGGCAAGGTAGAGCTTAACAGTGTAAACACCGGCTTCTTGCACAAATAATGAATTACTCGAGAGCGACGTTTTTAAAAATATTTCGTTATTTTTATCTGCATCAACTGAGCGTTTTGCCACTTTTAACTTAATAGGTTGTGAGGTTAACCCTGCAACGCTAAATGCCGGAATCGTGTAATCACCCTCTGTACGGGTCATTAGTTTAACTGACCACGTAGTTTGTTTATTAATGCTGCCATTAATAATGTTGGTACGAGAGCTTAAGCTCGTCGGGCCTACAACAAAGTCTTTTAACAGCGATGAGGTGTCTGGTTGCTCGCCTTTAACTGTATCGTCTACCGATATATTAAGCATAAAAAATTCACCCGCTAATACAGGGTTTTTATCTACGCTGGCTTCTAATTTGGTGGCAGCCCACGAAGGCATCGCACTTAATAGCAATAAACAGCAAAATAATCGCATTACCATGATTTTTCGACTCCTGTAGGGCGACGTTTATATTGTCTTTTTTGGGCTTCTAATTGCATTTTATTCCGTAATAAAATAGCCGGATCGTCCGGGACTTTTCTAAGTAGTTGATTAAGCTGTTGTGCTTTTTCTTTTTCTTCATTAGTGAGCTCACTTGCTTGGGCTTGCATCGCTTGTTGCTGAGCACTTTGTTTTTGCTCATCAGTGGCAGGTTGCTCACTCATTGCTTGTGGCTTACTTTGTTGCTGCTCATCCTCATCCTCTTTAGGCTGGTCAGCTTCTTTATTTTGCCCTTGTTCGCTTTGTGGCTGGGCTTGCATATCAGGCTCATTTTGCTTATCTGATTGCTCGCCAGGCTCACCTTGTTGATCTTTTGATTGTTCAGATTCTTTATCTGATTTTTCATCGCTTGAGCTTTGACTTTCGTTTTCGCCTTTTTCAGAATCGCTTTTATCACCATTTTGTTGCTGATCCTGTTTTGACTCATCAGAATTCTGCCCTTGGTTTTGCTCATCTTTTTTCTGACTCTCATCTTGGTCTTGAGAGTCGTCGCCGTCGCTTTGCTGATCTTGCTGGTTTTGTTGCTCTTGTTGATTTAGTAATTGCTCAACTAAGGCTTGGTTATCGGCTGCTTGCGTAAAGTCATCTTGTAAGGTTTGGGCTTGTTTGTACGCTTCAATTGCGTCCTCAAGTTTACCAGCTTTGGCAAGGGCATTACCGTAGTTGTATAAACCGGTAGCCGACTTATCATTACTAAACTCATTAAGTGCAGCATCAAAATTACCTTGCTGGTAAAGCGCCGCGCCTTTTAACTCACTCGATTGCGCCTGTGTTGCTGCATCGTATTCTTTATTATTGTAAGCCTCTAATGCACGTTGATCTGCATTTTGCAAAAGAGTAGGGAGCTCTACGGCATACGCATTTTGCTGCGGTAAAAAACCAAAAGCTAAAAAAGCCCCCAACAAGGCAGCGCGTCTAAATAAATACAAGCCAAATGGCAGTAATAACAAGAGTCCGTAAATACCTGCATCTATTCGCCAAAGCGCGTGGCTTTGTTTTTCGTCTTTCAATAATTCACTCTGTGCATTTGGGGCAAACGTATTTATGTCGTTGTTGCTAGGTTGGTAACTAGCAAATTTACCGCCGCTGCTTGATGCTAAATTTTTAAGCTGAGAGGCATTAATTGTAGGTACTACAATTTGGCCGTATCTGTCTTTCAAAAATCCGCCTTCAGGTAACTTAATTGGTGCGCCTTGAGCGGTACCTACACCATATATATTTAATCTATATTGGGTGTTACTGGTAAAGCTACTCACGTCGCTTTGTTCTTGTTGGTCAATACCGTCTGTCACTAAAATAATGTCGCCATCAATATAACCCGCTTGCGTTAATAGCTCTTTGGCCATATCAAGACCCGCTAAAACGTTTGAGCCTTTGTCTGGCATTATTTCAGGGCTTAAGCTTGGAATTAAATTACTGAGTGTTGTGGCATCGTTTGTTAGTGGTGAAATTACATAGGCCGTGCCTGCGTAAGCTACAAGCGCGGTATCACCTTCTTTAAATAGCTCAATCATATCAAGCGCTTTAAAGCGTGATTGCATTAAACGATTTGGCAAAATGTCGGTGCTGTACATTGAGTACGACATATCCATAACAATTACACGGGCACTTTTACTTTGAAATACAGGAACTTGTTTTTTCTCAAAACTAGGCCCAGCACTAAATAAAATGCCAAGGCTGCAAAACAAAGCAACTAACCAAAGTGGCTGGCTGGCTTTAGTATTTGCTTCGCTCATTATAAATTGTGCTAAATGAGGTGCAATTAGCTGCTCACTAGTCGTTTTTTTATGCTTAATTAAGGCAACAAAAAATAATGCCGCAGCAGGTATGAGTAACCATAAAAGAGCGGGGCGAATAAATTCAAAATCCATTAGTTTGGCTCCTTTAATGCACGCAGTGTACTAAGCATTACTTTTAAGCTAATAAGTAAAATAGCGATAAGTAACGGGTAGTAAAATAATGAGCTTTGTGGGCGAAATGTTTGTTCATCAGCGCTAATAGGTTCAAGCTTATCAAGCTCTGCGTAAATTTGTTGAAGGCCAGCTACATCTTTGGCTCTAAAGTATAATCCGCCAGTTTGCTCGGCAATCTTTTTAAGTAAGCTTTCATCTAAATTACTGCCACTAGAGCCACCCACATTAAAGAGACTAAAGCCGCGCGGATTATCTGAGCCAACACCAATGGTGTACACTTTAATACCTTCTTCGCGAGCTAGCAGTAGGGCATCTTCTGGGTTTAAATTACCAGCGGTGTTTTGTCCGTCGGTTAATAGCACCACAATTCGGTTACTTTCATCTTTATTGGCAAAGCGTTTTACCGAAAGACCCAATGCATCACCAATGGCTGTTGCGCGCCCCACTAAACCAATTTGGGCTTCGCTGAGCATTTTACTTACTGTTTTAACGTCGCGCGTGAGCGGGGTTTGTAAAAACGCGGTATCGCCAAATAATATCAGCCCAAGCCTGTCACCTTGGCGCTGCTCTATAAAATCACTGAGTACAGCTTTTACCATGGTAAGGCGGTCAACATATTGGCCATTGTAAGCCATGTCTTGTTCGGTCATCGAGCCTGATAAATCGACCGCTAACATTATATCGCGACCTTCATTTGGTAATGAGATTGGCTCATCTAACCATGTTGGATTAGCAGCAGCAGTAACAAGTAATAACCAAATTACCCACTCAAAAGGATTTAAGCGTCGTGCGTGTGGCTCGATGCTTTGGCTGGTTAAATTGTGCTTTGCAAAACTGGGTATACGTAAACGGGTACTGGCATTACTTGCCGCGGGTTTTAATAGTAAAAGTAATAAAGGCAAAGGTAGTAATAAAAATAACCATGGCCAGCTAAATTCAAACATTTACTGACTCCTTTATTTTAAATTGCTTAATACCTTGGCGAAATTTATTGCACAGTGTTGTATCTTTTTGGCTGGGGTTATACAAGCTTAGTATTTCTTGTTCTGTAAAGCTTAAACCGGTGAGTGTATTAAGTGTTGTGCACCATTTAGAGGTAGATTGCGCAGCAAGTCGCTTGTCGTAATATTCAATCACTAAACGTTTTAAAATAATATGCAGTTGCTGAGGGCTTTGCTCACTTTGGCTCAATTGTATTGCGTAGCGTTTAGGCTTTTTAAATTTATGTTTTTTGTAAAATATATAAATAGCTGCGCACAGTGCTAAAAACAGCAGTGCAATAATAACCCACCAAGCAGGGGCGAGTGGCCACCAATTAACTTGGCTTGGCGCTATTATATCGTGCAGGCCATCGAGTGGATTGGTTTGCATGGTTATTTTCTCACTAATTGCAGCTCAAGCGGTGTTGCTGCATTGAATGATATTAAATTAAGACCCGATTTAGTTAAGCGATTAAAGCGCGTACTAAATGCTTGCTCAGCATTTTTAGCAAAGCGTTCTCTAAAGTTGTTATCCATTAATGGTAGGGCAAAGTCTTGACCATTTGCATTAACGGTGACAGCTTGCTTAAACGCAGGTAACTGATGCTCAAACGGATCGCTTATGTGGCAACCAATAAGCTCGCAGTGACGGCTTAATATTTCGAGTTGCTTAAAGCTGGCATCATCGAGAGCATTAAAATCAGACACCAAATACACTAAGCTGCCTGGTTTTGCTAAATGATTAAGGCGCTTTAGGTTATCGCTAAAGTTGTTAGTGGCTGTTTTATCAATATTGTGGTGCGCTTGCTGGTGGTTGTCGCATAAATTATGACAAAGCTTAAGCACGGCTTTTTCACGGGCGCTGGGCTTTAGCTCCAAATGCGAGTGCTGATTAAACACAATACCGCCAATTCTGTCGCCGCGCTGACACGCCGACCATGCAACAAGGGCGCTTATGTGCGCCGCTTGCACCGACTTTAATAGTAACTTTGAGCCAAACAGCATTGAGTTTGAAAAATCAGTAAATACAAACACAGGGCGCTCTTTTTCTTCTTGAAAGAGCTTTGTGTGAGTCTCGCCGGTACGCGCAGTGACTCGCCAATCAATAGAGCGAATATCGTCACCTTGCTGATAATGTCGCACTTCGGCAAATTCCATTCCTCGGCCTTTGTGCGGTGCAAGGTATTGCCCTGTTAAGGTATTTTTTATTTTTACCTTAGGAGCAAGTTCAAGCAATTGCGCTTTGGCTTTGTAATACATCAGCTCTTTGAGTGCTAAATTAACACCGTGGCTATGGCTCTGTTTGAGCCATGCTTGGGATTCTAATTGTTTTTGCATAACTTATGGTACGGCTACAAGTTCAACTATACGGCTTATTACTTGATCTTTAGTAATGCCATCGGCTTGGGCTTCGTAACTTAAAATAATGCGATGACGCAGTACGTTATGCACAACAGCTTGAATATCATCAGGTGCTACAAAATCACGGCCTTGAAGCCATGCATGAGCACGAGCACATTTATCAAGTGCTATTGTTGCACGCGGGCTTGCACCAAACTCAATCCAGCTACCAAGTTGTGCGTCTAATTTAGCGCCTTCACGAGTGGCAATAATAAGTTGTACTAAATATTGCTCAAGGGGCTCTGCTAAATAAAGGCCTAATATTTCTTTTCGGGCTGCAAATAAATCGCTTTGACTAATTTTTTGCATTACTGGTTGTTGCTCGTTAAGCGCTTCGCCACGTGTTAAACGCAGTATATCAAGCTCATGCTCTGCGCCAGGGTAGTCAATACTTAGGTGCAGTAAAAAGCGATCCAGCTGGGCTTCTGGTAACGGGTAAGTCCCTTCTTGCTCTAGCGGGTTTTGCGTTGCCATAACTAAAAACAGTTCGCTAAGCGGATAGGTATTTTTACCCACGGTAACTTGTCGCTCTGCCATGGCTTCTAATAGTGCTGATTGTACTTTTGCTGGTGCACGGTTAATTTCGTCAGCTAAAATTAAGTTATGAAAAAGAGGGCCTTTTTCAAATACAAACTCGCTAGTTTGTTGGCGGTAAATATCGGTACCTGTTACATCAGCTGGTAATAAATCTGGCGTAAACTGTACGCGCTGAAATGAGCCTTCAATGCCTTTAGCAAGTGCATTAACTGCACGTGTTTTTGCAAGCCCAGGAGGGCCTTCTACTAATAAGTGACCATCAGCTAAAATAGCAATAAGTAGCGCTTGTGTAAGCTCTGGCTGGCCAATGATTTGTGTATCTAAGTACGTTTTTAATTGTGAAAATGCGTTAGCTGCCATAATAAGTGGACTGTCCTCGTCAGCTGGGTTTGTACCTAATAGTGCTAGGTGATAAATACTGACCTAATTTATAAGGTTTATAATTGAGTAACTCAAGGGTTAGACTGTATTTTTTAAAATAGTTCGTTATTTCTTAACGATTTTTAGCGTACCACAAAACTTTGTAAATGCGTCTAAAAAAGCCTATTGTGATAATCGTAATTAAACACTGTTTATATAAATTTGTGTTTATCTATTGGCTTTAGGGCACGGGTTGTTTAGAATCGAGGAAAACAAACAGGTCAGACCTGTCAGCGGGAGAGCATAAATGTCTGAGCAAAACATACTAAAAACACCAAAGGGCGACCGTATTGCCATCGTTAGCGGCTTACGTACACCTTTTGCAAAACAAGCAACAGCGTTTCACCATGTACCAGCACTTGATATGGGTAAATTGGTGGTTAACGAAATGCTTGAACGATTAAATTTCAATAAGTCAGAAATTGATCAACTTGTATTTGGTCAAGTAGTACAAATGCCAGAAGCGCCAAATATTGCACGTGAAATTGTATTGGGCACAGGTATGCCGGTATCGGTTGATGCATATTCTGTATCGCGCGCATGTGCTACCAGCTTTCAGGCTATTGCTAATGTAGCTGAGTCTATTATGGCGGGTTCTGTAAGTGTAGGTATTGCAGGCGGCGCAGACTCGTCATCAGTACTGCCAATTGGTGTTAGTAAAAAGCTAGCAGGCAGCTTAGTTGATTTAAATAAAGCGCGTACGCTTGGTCAACGCTTAAAAATATTTTCAAAACTGCGTTTAAAAGACTTATTACCAGTGCCACCTGCTGTAGCAGAGTATTCAACAGGCCTTTCAATGGGGCAAACTGCTGAGCAAATGGCTAAAACACATAATATTAGCCGTGAAGATCAAGATGCATTAGCGCATCGTTCTCACTCACTTGCAACGCAAGCATGGGCTGATGGAAAGTTAAAAGACGAAGTAATGACGGCGCATTTACCGCCATATAAAAGCTTTATTGAAGAAGATAATAACATTCGTAAAAACTCAACGGTTGAAGGCTACGCAAAGCTTAAGCCTGTTTTTGACCGTCAGCACGGTACTGTTACCGCCGCAAATGCAACACCATTAACTGATGGTGCAGCGGCTGTACTTATGATGAGCGAAAGCAAAGCAAAAGCACTTGGCTACGAAATACTAGGTTACGTACGTAGCTTTGCATTTTCGGCAATTGGTGTAGAAAAAGATATGTTAATGGGCCCTGCTCATTCAACGCCTATTGCACTAGATAGAGCGGGTATTACGCTTGCTGATTTAGATTTAATTGAAATGCACGAAGCGTTTGCATCGCAAACACTTGCCAATATGAAAATGTTTGCCTCAGACAAATTTGCACAAGAGCATTTAGGTCGCAGCAAAGCAATTGGCGAAATTAACATGGATAAGTTTAACGTTAACGGCGGCTCTTTAGCATATGGTCACCCATTTGCAGCAACAGGTGCACGCTTAATTACGCAAAGCTTACACGAGCTTAAACGTCGTGGTGGCGGTTTGGCATTAACAACAGCGTGTGCTGCTGGTGGTTTAGGTGCAGCCTTTGTATTGGAGAGCGCGTAATGACTGATTCAGTATTTAATTTAGCGGTAGATGAAAACAAAATCGCCATTGTGACTATTGATGTACCGGGTGAGAAAATGAATACCCTGCGCAGTAGTTTTGCCGATGATTTAAAAGCATTACTAGAAGACGCTAAGTCGCAAAATGTAAAGGGCATGGTATTTATAAGCGGAAAAAGCGATAACTTTATTGCTGGCGCCGATGTAAAAATGCTCGATAGCGTTCAAAAGCGTGAAGATGCTTTAGCTATTAGCGAGCTATGTCATCAAGCATTTTTTGATATGACAAAGCTGCCATACACAACAGTTAGTGCAATTCATGGTGCTGCATTAGGTGGTGGTTTAGAGTTTGCTTTAGCGTGTGATTACCGTATTGGTACCGACAGTGATTTAACAAAAATTGGCCTACCAGAAGTGCAACTTGGTTTACTACCTGGTGGCGGCGGTACCCAGCGTTTAACTAAAATTGTCGGCATTCAAAAAGCACTTGAGTGGATGCTAACCGGTAAACAAATTCGTCCTACGCAAGCTAAAAAAGCAGGCGTGCTTGATGATTGCGTACCGCACAGTGTGCTGCTAAAAGTTGCAAAAGAATTTGCGACTAAGAAAAAGCCACAAGCAAAAGAGCCAAAGCTCGACAATATTAGTAAATTATTAGAGTCAAACCCGTTTGGTCGTAACTTTATCTTTAAAAAAGCCAAAGAAAACGTACTTAAAAAAACGGGCGGGCACTACCCAGCACCACTAGCTATTATTAAAGCAGTGCGAGCTAGTGTAGAGCTTGATGAGCTAAAAGCGTATAAAACAGAAGCTGAAAGCTTTGCAACACTTGTAATGAGTGACGAATCTAAAGCGCTTCGCGGTATTTTCTTTGCAACCACTGAAATGAAAAAAGAGTGGCGCAATGATGACGCACCCGCAATAAGCAAAACTGCTGTTTTAGGTGGTGGACTAATGGGCGCAGGCATTGCGCACGTAAGTGCTGTTAAAGCTAAAGTACCGGTACGTATTAAAGATGTAGCAGAGCAGGGCATTAGTAATGCAATGAGCTACACCTATAAAATTTTAGATAAGCGTCTTAAGCGTCGTATTATGTCTAAAGCTGATGTGCAGTTAACGATGAACCGTATTACAGGTACAACTGACTACAGTGGCTTTAAATACATTGATTTAGTAATAGAAGCGGTGTTTGAAGATCTTGCACTTAAGCAAGGTATGGTTGCAGACGTAGAGCAGCAATGCCAAGCAAATACAATTTTTGCAAGTAACACGTCATCATTACCAATATCGCAAATTGCAGCGCAGGCAGCACGTCCTGAAAATGTCATTGGCTTGCATTACTTTTCACCAGTGGAAAAAATGCCATTAGTGGAAATTATTCCACACGAAGGTACGTCTCAAGAAACAATTGCCCGCGTTGTTAACTTTGCACGTAAGCAAGGTAAAACGCCAATTGTTGTAAAAGACATGGCCGGTTTTTACGTCAACCGTATTTTAGCGCCTTACTTAAACGAAGCTGCTAATTTGATGCTTGCAGGCGAGCCAATTGAAAAGATTGATGCAGCGCTTGTTGAGTTCGGTTTTCCGGTAGGCCCGCTGGCTCTACTTGATGAAGTAGGTATTGATATTGGCTCTAAAATTGCCCCAATTCTTGAAAAAGAATTAGGCGAGCGTTTTAAAGGCCCTGATGCATTTATGCGTATGATTGATTCAAAACGCCTTGGCCGTAAGTCTGGTCGTGGTTTTTATGAATACGATAAAAAAGGCAAAAAGGTTGATGAGTCAGTTTACGAACTATTGGGTGTTACCCCGGCTCCACGTTTAAACAAGAGCGAAATTGCTAAGCGTTGTGTATCGCAAATGCTTAACGAAGCAGTACGCTGTTTAGATGATGGCATTATTGCCAGCCCACGTGATGGCGATATCGGTGCAATATTTGGTATTGGTTTTCCACCATTTTTAGGTGGCCCGTTTAGCTATATGGATAAATTAGGCGCAAGTAAAATAAGCTCTGATATGTCTACATTAGCTAACAGCGATGCTAACTTTGCACCATGTGAATCACTGGTAACAATGGCAAGCTCTAGTGCTACTTTTTACACTGTTTTACAAGCCGATATAGCTGGTGAGCAAGCAACTGTGGATGCAGCGATTGCGGTTAAAGCGGACGTTGAAGTTACGCAAGAAGATGCTACAGAAGCCTCGCCTGAGGTTGTTGAAGTAAACGAAGATAAAATAATAAAGTAATCCTTCAAAGTTACTTTTGATTAAATGCAGCTCGTTTAGATGAGCTGCATTTTTTTTAGGGAGTTACTTCAACATATATTTATCTTTAGAAATTAAATATACAGCGGTGTCGTTATTAAGCTCACAGGTTAAAAATATAATACTGTGATAAATCCTCTCTAAATTGACCGGTAATCCAAAAGCTTAATATGATCCTTTAAAGGTGATTTTTTTCAAAAATGAACTGACTAGATCCTGTTTATTTTCGAGGTTAAACATACATTGTCCTTGCGTTAGCCCTAGGGGGAATTTACTCTTTGTTGCCTAAATGGGTGTAGATAAGGGGCGGAAGCTTTGCTCGATTTTTACTTAGCCCACTAAGTTACAACCTCATGCCGCAATTAAATTGCCCATAGAACGAGCAAATTTTAATCCTGAAAGGTCAACAAGCCCTCGCTTTTTAGTTTGTGTAAAGGCTAGGTTGTTCGCTACAATAGCGCCTCTTAATTGCCAAACGGACTCTGTAATGAAAATTCTTGCCGATCAAAATATGCCTTTAGTTGAGCAGTACTTTGCAGACTTTGGTGAGGTTGAGCGTTTTGATGGTCGTAAATTAACCCCTGAACAATTAATTGATGTAGATGTACTCCTTACTCGTTCAGTGACCAATGTTAATTATGAGCTGTTGTCACAAGCTAATAAGCTTAGCTTTGTGGGTACAGCCACAATTGGCATTGACCATATTGATACGCAATTACTGCATGATAGAGATATCGCTTTTACTAGCGCGCCTGGTTGTAATGCCGTTGCGGTAGCTGAATATGTAATTAGTAGCTTATTTGCATTAAGCCAAGAAAATGCGCGCCCATTGTGTGGTCAAACAATAGGTATCGTCGGGATGGGCAACATTGGTACGTGTTTAGCTGAAAAATTAAAAGCACTAGATGTTGATGTACTGTTATGCGATCCAATTAAGCACGAACAAGGCTTACTACAAGATCACATAGCGCTTGATGAGTTATTAGCAAGATCAGATGTTGTTACTTTTCACGTTCCCCTTGTTAAAAGTGGCGAGCATAAAACGCTGCACATGATGGGTAAAGAGCGATTAAAAGCACTTAAGCCAGGGCTTACGCTGATTAATGCAAGCCGAGGCGATGTAATTGATAACCAAGCGTTGCTTGAGGTAATGGAAGCGGGAGCTGATCTGGATTTAGTGCTTGATGTATGGGAAAAAGAGCCCAATATTTTAACTGAATTACTAGAACATGTTCGCTACGCCAGTGTGCATATTGCGGGTCATACGCTTGAAGGCAAAGCTCGTGGTACACAAATGCTGTATCAAAAACTGTGTGAACTGAAAAGTGTCGATGCGAGTAAATCGTTGAATGACTTTTTACCTACTCCAGCTATTACACAAGCGGTTATTACGCCAAACTTCAATGAGCAGGATGTTGCCTGTTTAGTGCATTTAATTTACGACGTTCGCCGTGATGATGGTATTTTACTTCGCCATTTAGAAAGTGATGGTTTTGATAGTTTACGAAAAAACTATCCGGTAAGACGAGAATTTAGCACCTTGTCGATACAAGGTGATAGCTCACAACTAGCTGCACTTAGTCAACTTGGTTTTACCATAGCTAAATAGTTATTTAACTAACGATGTTGTTTTAATGTCGTTTATAGAGGAAGAAATATGTCGCAAAAATATAACGTTGCCGTACTTGGCGCTACTGGTTTAGTAGGCCGTCAAATCATTGAAACGCTAGCAGATCGTAAGTTTCCTGTTGATCAGCTTTTTTTACTTGCTAGCAGCCGCAGCGCGGGTGAAGATATAAAGTTTCGTGGTGAGACCATTGAAGTATTAGACGTTGAAGGCTTTGACTTTAGCCAAGCGCACATAGGTTTGTTTTCTGCTGGTGGCAGTGTATCTGAAAAATATGCACCTATTGCAGCAGACGCCGGTTGTATTGTAATTGATAATACATCACACTTTAGAAATGATTTTGAAATCCCATTAGTAGTGCCAGAAGTTAATGCTTCAAGCCTAGCTGATTTTAGAAATCGTAATATTATCGCTAACCCTAACTGTTCAACTATTCAGATGATGCTAGCACTTAAACCAATTTATGATGCTTACGGAATAGACCGTATCAATGTATCTACTTACCAAGCTGTATCGGGCGCAGGTAAAGAAGCGGTTGATGAACTTGCAAAACAAACTGCTAATTTAATGAATGCTCGTCCTATGGATAATAAAGTTTTTCCAAAGCAAATAGCATTTAACGTTATTCCTCAAATTGATAGCTTTGAAGAGAACGGCTACACACGCGAAGAAATGAAAATGGTAAATGAAACCCATAAAATTTTGGGTGATACGACTATTGCTGTAAATCCTACATGCGTACGTGTGCCTGTATTTTTTGGACATTCTGAATCAATTAATATTGAAACGCGTATGCCTTATGACTTTGAGCATGTTAAGCAACTTTTAAAAGATGCCCCTGGTGTTGAGTTGATTGACGATGAAGGTGATTATCCAACGGCAGTATCTGATGCAAGTGGAAATGACACTGTTTATATTGGTCGTTTACGAGCTGATATCTCGCACCCTCATGGTTTAAATATGTGGGTTGTAAGTGACAACACGCGTAAAGGCGCTGCAACTAACAGTATACAAATTGCAGAAGAACTTATTGCTAATTACATGTAATATTTTATAACTAACGATTAGTTTAGAAGCGGTAAGCACCAATTGTTTGCCGCTTTTTATTCGGGTTACCGCCATTTTTTTGCCACTTATCTCACGAAGTATATAAACCTACTGATAATCCTCGATAAATTTATATTATTAATAATGTTTTTAGGTATTTATTTTCAATGTGTTGCAATGGATATTACTCCTGAACTGGTTTATAGTTTGTAATTGGAATAGAGCTTGCAACAAAAATAGATTGTAATAACAAATGTGAATCAGTCATTTGACTGATAAAAGCAAGATTAATCAATGTTTATGCACTTAACTTTCTCGGTGCTGCGTTAACATTTAAACATTAAAGGATCAGCATGCGCGGTTTAGCTACACTTATTATATTAGCGTCTGCATTGATAGTAACATCAGTTTACTCTCAAGACAGTACCCAGTTAAAGGGGCCAAAGGGCGCTGACTATGGTGCGCAAGGGCGATCTATTGGGCCAATAAAACCGACGGATACGCTTTGGCGTATAGCGGCTAAGGTACGCCCGGACAACTCGGTTAGCATTTATCAAGTTATGCAGGCTTTGTATAACAAAAATCCTAATTCATTTTTAGAGCAAAACCTTAACCACATGCAAAGTGGTGCCTATTTAAAAATTCCTACTCTAGCTGAAATTAGAAATGTTAATACACAACTCGCTAAACAACGTTCTGAACAAGATGATGCGTTATGGGAAAAGAAAAAAAACGGTACGCTTACGCAAAGTGAAATTAATTCAGCTCAAACTCAAGTTACTCAAGCTCGTAAAGTTGATGTAGATGACGCAAAAAAAGAATTACAAAAAGAAATTAAAGAAATTAAAACAGATCAAACTAGTAAGTTAGTTGAGCTTCAACAACAATTTAAAAGTTCAGTTGATAACGTAGAAGAAATTTTAGTTGAAAATAATAATTTAAAAAAACAGCTTACGGGCATCTCCAAAGAGCTTGAAAATGTGCGTATGCAGCTCGGTCAAGACAGTGAAATACAGCAACAGTTAAAAGAACTAATAATTAAACAAAATGAAATGATAGAACAGCAAAAGGCTGAGAAAATAGAGCCAGAAGCTGAATTTGATCTGGGATCTTTTTTATCTAATCCTTTTGTTCTTGGATTATTGATGGTTATTCCTGGCTTATTGATTGTTTTTGCTGTTGTGATGTTCTTACGCAAGCGGGCTAGTAAAGATGATGTCCAAAGCGACGATGATTTTTTACCACAAACACCTACCTACGCAAACGATGACGATTTAGATACTCAAAATATTGAAGACCCTATCGTCCCGGAACCACTTGATGACTTAAGTATTCAGCTAGATGATAGTTTAGAAAATGATATCTTACCGGACGATGATACCCCATTACCGGATGATGATATTGCTTTTGATGACAGCCTAGAGGACTTTACTGAGTCTGATAGCCTACTTGATCAGGATGAATTAGAAAGTTTATTAAGCGATGATATTGTTTTTGACGATGAAAATATTGAAGACGATGAACTTGATATTTTCATGCAACAAGATTTCGATAAATCACCTGATGATAGCCCAGAAGGTGATATTGATTTAGATTCGCCACTAGAATCATCAAATAGTGATGATATTTTAAGTAATGATGATTTAGATAGTTTATTTAATGAAGATGATGGCTTATCGGAGTTTGACTCACCACAAACAAACGATATAGAAGAAGATAATAGCCTAGAATCGAATGATGAAATGGCCGCGCTTAGCGAAGAACTCGCTGAAGATGATGATTTTGATATTGATGACTTATTAGATCAAACAAATACTGAATCAGATTTAGATAATACAGAAGATAGTCTTTCAAGTGAAAAAGATGATTTTGATTTAGACGATATTGATAGCTTAATTGATCAAGCTACAGACGATAGCGTTGATGAAGTCTTAGTCGAAGAAAGTGATGATTTTGATTTAGATGATATTGATAGTTTAATTGATGACGCTGCGGATGACATTGCACCTGATGCGTTAGCCGAAGAAAAAGATGATTTTGATTTAGACGACATTGATAGCTTAATTGACCAGGCTACAGACGATAGCGTTGATGAAGCCTTAGTCGAAGAAAGTGACGACTTCGATTTAGACGATATTGATAGTTTAATTGATGACGCTGCGGATGAAAGTGCGCCTGATGCGTTAGTCGAAGAAAAAGATGATTTTGATTTAGACGATATTGATAGTTTAATTGATGACGCTGCGGATGACAGTGCTGCTGATGCGTTAGTCGAAGAAAGTGATGATTTTGATTTAGATGATATTGATAGTTTAATTGATGACGCTGGGGATGACAGTGCTGCTGATGCGTTAGTCGAAGAAAATGATGATTTTGATTTAGATGGTATTGATAGTTTAATTGATGAATCCGCAGATGAAGAAGCTGAGACTGAAAAGCGTGACTCTGATATTAATGTGGCATTAGCCGATTCTGCCGATGATTTAGCCGAAGCGCAGGAAGAATTAAATGTTGCTGATGTAGAGTCTCTAGCATCTACATTAATTGAAGAGCCTGAACTTGTAGAAGAGCCTGAACTTGAAGAAGAGCCTGAGCTTGCAGAAGAGCCTGAACTTGCAGAAGAGCCTGAACTTGAAGAAGAGCCTGAACTTGAAGAAGAGCCTGAGCTTGCAGAAGAGCCTGAACTTGAACAAGAGCCTGAACTTGAAGAAGAGCCTGAACTTGAACAAGAGCCTGAACTTGAAGAAGAGACTGAACTTGTAGAAGAGCCTGAACTTGTAGAAGAGCCTGAACTTGAAGAAGAGCCTGAACTTGAAGAAGAGCCTGCGCTTTTAGAAGAACCTGAACTTGTAGAAGAGCCTGAACTTGCGGCAGACCTAGATGATTTTTCAGATACTTCAGAGACCTTACTTGATCCAGAAGATGCACTAGAAGAATACAATGATGACGAACTAAAAAGTGTTGATGAACTATTAAATGAGTTACAGCAAGTAGAAGATGATTATATTGAAACGCCAGAGTGGTCTTTAGAAGATTTAGATAATGATATTGAAGAAGTTGAAATTGATTTAGGTGATGATCCATTAGCAGATGATGCAAGCACAAATCGATTACCTGAACATTCAGATACCAATATGGTAGTGAGTGATGAAAATTCAGACGAATATACTGAATTAGATATAGACGAACCTTACTCAGGTGCTACTGATGAACAAGATGTTGAGTCTACGCAAGATATTGATTTAAAATCTGAGACTAAACAAGTTATAGCAAGTCAAACTGAACAAGATTTAGCGAGTGCACTTGCGCAAGGAAGCGATTTAGATAGCCTCGAGGATGATTTAGACGATGAGCGGTTACTCGATAATGACTTTACTGAACTTGATAAAGATCTAGCAATTGATGCTGAACTACAAAACAGTCAAATAGATGAAAATCTTAACGAATTCGATAACGATGAATTACCGATAAGCTTAGATGATGATATTACGGTTAATGAATCTGAAATTCCAGAGCTTGAAAAAACTCAACCTTTAGAACCTGACGACGAATTGTTACTTGATAATGATTTTACTGAGCTTGATACAGATCTAATCAATGATGATGAATTATCACTAAATTTAAATGACGAACCAAAGCCCTCATTACCGAGTCAAACAGAGCAAAATTTAGCGAATGCACTTTCAACTGAAAATGATTTAAATAGCTTAGATGATGATTTTGACGATGAATTATTGCTTGATAATGACTTTACGGAGCTTGATACAGATAGCGATGAATTACCGATAAATTTAGATGATGCTATTACGGTTAATGAATCTGAAACTCCCGAGCTTGAAGAAACTCAACCTACAGAGCCGGACGACGAATTATTACTCGATAATGATTCTGCTCAGCTTGATACAGATTTAGCAATTGATGCTGAGCCACAAAATAATTCAAGCGCTGAAATAGATGAAACTCTTAATGTAGAGGATAACGATGAGTTATCGGTAAATTCAGATGCTGATATTTCGGTTAATGAATCTGAAACTCCCGAGCTTAAAGAAACTCAACCTTTAGAGCCGGACGACGAATTATTAATCGATAATGATTCTGCTCAGCTTGATACAGATTTAGCAATTGATGCTGAACCTCAAAATAATTCAAACGCTGAAATAGATGAAGCTCTTAATGTAGAAGACAACGATGAGTTATCGGTAAATTTAGATAATGATTCTGCTCAGCTTGATACAGATTTAGCAATTGATGCTGAACCTCAAAATAATTCAAACGCTGAAATAGATGAAGCTCTTAATGTAGAAGATAGCGATGAATTACCGATAAATTCAGATGCTGGTATTTCGGTTAATGAATCTGAAACTCCCGAGCTTGAAGAAACTCAACCTACAGAGCCGGACGACGAATTATTACTCGATAATGATTCTGCTCAGCTTGATACAGATTTAGCAATTGATGCTGAGCCACAAAATAATTCAAGCGCTGAAATAGATGAAACTCTTAATGTAGAGGATAACGATGAGTTATCGGTAAATTCAGATGACGAACCAACACATTCATTACCGAGCCAAACCGAACAAGACTTAATGAATGCGCTCTCAGCTGAAAATGATTTAAATAGCTTAGATGATGATTTTGACGATGAATTATTGCTTGATAATGACTTTACGGAGCTTGATACAGATAGCGATGAATTACCGATAAATTTAGATGATGCTAGTACGGTTAATGAACCTGAAACTCCCAAGCTTGAAGAAACTCAAACTTTAGAGCCGGACGACGAATTATTACTCGATAATGATTCTGCGCAGCTTGATACAGATTTAGCAATTGATGCTGAGCCACAAAATAATTCAAGCGCTGAAATAGATGAAACTCTTAATGTAGAGGATGATGCTGATAGCGATGAATTATCGGTAAATTTAGATGACGAACCAACGCATTCATTACCGAGTCAAACCGAACAAGACTTAATGAATGCGCTCTCAGCTGGAAACGATTTAAATAACTTGGATGATGATTTTGACGACGAGCTGTTACTTGATAATGATTTTACGGAACTTGATGCTGAATTAGAAAGCACCGCAGGCTCTGAAACTATGATTTCGGAAAACCCAGATGAAGCGCTTTCTAATGAGCTCGCTGGTGAGCAAACGAATGCCGACCGTGAAGCTGAAATAACCCGAACTGAGTTATTTAATAGCAGTGATATAGCATCAGATGATGAGCTTGATGATGAGTTTATGGCTGAGCTAACGGAAACTGATTTTGATTCATTACTTAACGAATTAGCTGAACCAGAAGAATTAAGTGTTGAAGATAGTAGTGAGTTTGACGTTGATTTTGACAGTTTGCTAAAAGAAGACTTAGGAGTTGATGAGGCGTTAGTTGTTGAAGAACCGCTTGTCCAAAGTAACAATGTTGAGCAACTTGATAATGATGAATTTGTAGATATTGATTCATTATTAGAAGAAAGTGACGACGCAGAAATTGAACGCGAACCATACAACGACGTTAATATGGATGTTGGCTTGAGTGAATTTGACGCGTTACTTGCCGGTGATAATCCGACGGATGTTGATGCTGAAAGTGGTGGCTACTCAGCTAAATTAGATTTAGCGCGTGCTTATATTGAAATTGATGATTTTGATTCTGCGCTTAAAGTCATTGAGGATGTTATTAACAAAGGTCCTGAAGAAGTTCAAGAAGAGGCGCTTAGTTTAAAAGCTAAACTAAAATAATTAAAATGTTTCTAAGAACCCGTATCTGGCTTAGCTAAATACGGGTTTTTTTATGTGTATTGGTTTGATTACGACAGGTCTCCTTTTATTGCATCGTTAGATAGCATAAAATGCCTCGTTCATTAGCACAGTAGGTAAAGCAGTAATTATGCGAGTAGCACTTGGAGTTGAATACAACGGCGCACGTTATAGTGGTTGGCAACGTCAATCTCATGTAAATAGCGTACAGCAAGAAGTAGAAAAGGCGCTGTCGCGCATTTGTAATCATCCAGTTGAAGTTATATGTGCGGGTCGTACAGATGCGGGTGTACACGGTACAGGCCAAGTAATACACTTTGACACTGAGGCCGATCGCGATATGGTTGCATTTACACTAGGTATGAATACTTTAATGCCTAAAGATATTGCTATTCGTTTTGCTCAACCCGTTGCAGATGATTTTCACGCTCGTTTTAGTGCTACAGCACGTCGTTATCGTTATATTATTTATAACTCGCCTTTACGAGGAGCTGTACTAAATGAAGGCGTTACGCATTTCCATCATCAACTAGATGAAACCAAAATGCAGGAAGCGTGTCAGTATTTAATTGGCAAACATGACTTTACTTCTTTTAGGGCCATTCATTGTCAAGCGAATACACCGACAAGAACAATTCATCATTTATCGGTACGTCGCCAAGGTACTTACGTTATTATTGATATTAAAGCGAATGCGTTTTTACATCACATGGTGCGTAATATCACAGGCAGTTTAATGGATGTTGGTTTACATAAACACCAACCTATATGGATAAAAGAGCTACTTGATTGTAAAGAACGCGCAAAGGCCAGTGCTACCGCTAAGGCTGCTGGTTTGTATTTAGTGGATGTTGACTACCCTGAGCAATTTGATATTCCTCAAACACCTTTAGGCCCTTTATTTTTGCCGGATATAGATGTTTAATTAAGGTTAGTATAAGTGCTTTTTATGAGCACTTTTAACTACTAAGACCAGTTTTTTATACCGCGTTAGTGTAATTCATGTTTTAATTGAAAAAATTTGTCTGCTAATTGCTATTAGCAGGCTCGCGACACAGAACAGTATTAAGAGAGTTGCAAATGAGTTGGCTAGAAAAAATCTTACCTAAAACGACAAAATCATCAGGTCGTAAAGAAATCCCAGAAGGTGTTTGGGCTAAGTGTACATCGTGTGATTCAATTTTATATAAAGCTGAATTAGAAAAGTCATTAAACGTATGTCCTAAGTGTGACCACCACATGCGTGTTAGTGGCCGTAAGCGCCTAGAGCACTTTTTAGATGAAGGTGATCGTCAAGAGCTTGGTACACAACATGAGCCTAAAGATATTCTTAAGTTTAAAGATTCTAAAAAGTACTCTGACCGTATCAGTGCAGCCCAAAAAGCAAGTGGTGAAAAAGATGCACTTGTGGCGATGAAAGGCCGATTAAAAGGTATTCCAGTGGCAGCGGTAGCATTTGAGTTCTCATTTATGGGTGGTTCAATGGCTTCGGTTGTTGGTGCTCGTTTTGTTGATGCTGTTGATCAATGTTTAGAGCACAATATGCCGCTTATCTGTTTTTCTGCATCAGGCGGAGCACGTATGCAAGAAGCGCTTATGTCGCTTATGCAAATGGCTAAAACAAGTGCTGCGCTTGCAAAAATGACTGAAAAAGGCCTTCCGTTTATTTCAGTAATGACTGACCCAACAATGGGTGGTGTATCTGCATCACTTGCTATGCTGGGCGATATTAACGTTGCAGAACCTAAAGCGTTAATTGGTTTTGCGGGTCCTCGTGTTATTGAGCAAACTGTTCGCGAAACATTACCTGAAGGTTTTCAGCGTAGTGAATTTTTGCTAGAACACGGTGCAATTGACATGATTATTGACCGCCGTGAAATGCGCGATACCCTTGCACGCATTTTAGCTAAATTTATGAACTTGCCTTCTACGGAACAAGAGCATAGAGTAGCGTAAATTTCAGCTTTACTGATTACACGCTATGACAAAAACAATTCCTAGCCAATCATCAAGCCTTGATGATTGGCTTTTTTATTTAGAAAGTGTTCACCCTGCTAACATTGCAATGGGCTTAGAACGAGTTGCTAATGTTGCCAACAATATTGGCCTTTTAAACATTCCAAGTAAAATTATTCTTATTGCCGGTACAAATGGTAAGGGCACCACTGCACGTTGCTTAGAGTCGCTATTACTAGCGCAAGGTTTTAGCGTGGGTACTTACGCATCTCCACATTTAATTCGTTATAACGAGCGTGTACGAGTTAATGGGGAAGAATTGGCAGACCAATTTCATATAGATGCTTTTCACCAGCTTGAGCAAGGCCGTAAAGACACTCCTCTGACTTATTTTGAATATGGTACTTTGGGGGCATTGGCAATTTTTAAACGCTGTAACGTCGATTATGTATTACTTGAGGTTGGTTTAGGTGGGCGCTTTGACGCTACAAA
The DNA here is from genome assembly GCF_002407505.1 of Pseudoalteromonas sp. 1_2015MBL_MicDiv. Lineage (NCBI taxonomy): Bacteria > Pseudomonadati > Pseudomonadota > Gammaproteobacteria > Alteromonadales > Pseudoalteromonadaceae > Pseudoalteromonas > Pseudoalteromonas sp. 1_2015MBL_MicDiv. The sequence goes on from NZ_CP012737.1 coordinate 1,121,864, forward strand.
TATAGTAACGCCGTATGCAAGTGTGATTACCACTATAGACTTAGACCATAAAGAGTATTTAGGTGATACCCGTGAGTTGGTGGCTTATGATAAAGCCGGTATTTTTCGTGAAAATACGCCCGCTATTATCGGGGATTTAAATATTCCTCACACAATGACTGATTATGGCAAGGAAATTAATGCCAATATGACGTTGTCGGGCAGTGACTTTATTTTCAAAGAAAATGCTGAGAGCTTTAATTGGCAATATAAACAGCATAATCTTGAAATAGATAAGCCAGCAATACCGTGTCAAAATGCAGCCACTGCGCTAACTGCGCTAAGTGTTTTAAACTTATTACCTAGTGTGCAGATAATAAGAGATTGCCTAGCTAATTTAGTTGTAGAAGGGCGGTTTCAGCAGTTAAGTACTGAGCCTTTAGTCTTTACAGATGTGGCACATAACCCTGAGTCGGCGCGTTATTTAGCCAATAAGTTATCAAGCTATAAAGATAAAGGCTTTAAAATTCATGCATTAGTCGCTATGCTTGCTGATAAAGACAAAGTCGGTGTACTTAAAGAAGTAAGCAACCTGGTCGATGAGTGGTCGTTAGCGAGCTTAAGTAGCCCGCGAGGCGACACTGCAAGTAATTTACAAAATGCACTGCAGGAATTGTCTCATCATAATACTATCAATAGCTATGATAGTGTGGCACAGGCACTAAGTGTAATTTTACCAAAACAACAACGTGATACTATGTTGATTGTATTTGGTTCTTTTTTTACTGTGGCCGGCGCTATTAATTACTTTAAAAAATAGAGAGGATGTCGGTGAACTCAAGTTTTATTAATCGCTTAGTCGGAACAAGTATAGTGGTGATCGCAGCAATTGTGTTTATCCCTAATATACTCGATGGCGAAAAAGTGCATTATAAAGAAGGCTTTAAAGCGATTCCTGATCGCCCTGAGTTCAAAACAATCGATCTTCAAGAGTCAATTGATGAAAATGTTGCTAACGCAGAGCCACTAAAGCAAGATGAAATCGAAGATATTCAAGCTGATGATGAGGCTTTTGAGCAGCAAAATGCAATAGTGGAAAGTGATTATGCTGTAGAGGATAAAGTCGTTGAAGCAAGCATAGAGCCTAAAGCAAAACCAACGACTCCTGTTCAAGCTAAACCAAAACCGATTGCACCGCGTAAAAGTGATGAAAACCTAACGAGTATGGCTTATGTTATTCAATTAGGTAGTTTTTCACATGTTGCAAACGTAAAAGCATTACAAGCTAAACTAAAGGTTGAAGGGTTTAAAACGTTTACTAAACCGATTAAAACCCCAAATGGGACATTAACCAAAGTATTTGTTGGCCCTTCACTTGATAAAAGTGAATTACAAAAGCAGCTCCCCCAGCTTAAAAAGCTTACTAAATTAAATGGTAAAGTTACGCAATACGAAGTAACAAAATAATTATAAAAAAGGCTTGTATAACAAGCCTTTTTTATTTATTAATATTTGTTTTTATGATTATCACTCGCCCGCAATACCCATTCTAAAATGTTAATTTTTTGTATTGACTACAACCCAGTATTCTCCCGTTTAAACTTGCATACTAACGATGTTTGGGTATAGAATGCGCCCCAAATTAGCGACTAATTGGTTCTTATGATCTGGGTTGATTACGCCATTATTGGCATCATTGCACTGTCTACCATCATCGGTTTAATACGCGGCTTTGTAAAAGAAGCAATGTCATTAGCGGTATGGGCTGGCGCCTTTATCATCTCTAGCTTGTTTTACCAATATTTAGCTTCCTTTCTAACAACCATTTCTGAACCCCTTTTAAGAAATGCTGCGGCCATAGCCATATTATTCTTTGCGACGCTACTGTTAGGCGGTTTACTAAACTATATTTTAGGTGAGCTAGTACATCGTACTGGTTTATCGGGTACCGACCGTGTTTTTGGCATAGTGTTTGGTGCTCTACGAGGCGTGTTGGTCGTGAGCGCGTTACTCTTCTTTCTTGATGCTTTTACTGGTGCACCCAATACGCACTGGTGGGGCAATTCTATTTTGATTCCAGAATTTGGCTTTGTTGTTGAATGGTTCTTTTCGTACCTAGAAAACAACTCGAGCTTTTTAAATTCAGTAAACCGTTAATCGGCGAGGATAAATTACATGTGTGGTATCGTTGGAATAGTCGGAACATCTCCTGTTAACCAGGCGATCTATGATGGCTTAACTGTTTTGCAGCACCGTGGTCAAGACGCCGCGGGTATCATTACCATTGAGAATAATACGTTTAGCTTACGCAAAGCAAATGGCTTAGTGAAAGATGCCTTTCACACTCGTCATATGAAACGATTACAAGGTACAATTGGTCTTGGCCATGTGCGTTATCCTACCGCAGGATCTTCAAGCTCATCTGAAGCACAGCCTTTTTATGTTAACTCACCATTTGGTATAGCGCTTGCCCATAATGGTAACCTTACTAATGCAGAAACTTTAAAAGAGCAGTTATTCTCAGAAGCACGTCGTCATGTTAATACAACATCAGACTCTGAAATTTTACTTAATGTTATGGCACATGAATTAAGCAAATCTGATAAGTTGCATTTAGACCCTGAAGATATTTTTACTGCGGTAACCGAAGTAAATAATAAAGTAAGCGGTGGTTATGCAACAATTGCTATGATCATCGGTCACGGTATTGTTGCTTTTCGCGACCCCAATGGTATTCGCCCACTTGTATTTGGTAAACGCGAAACCGAAAAGGGTACGGAATACATGTTTGCCTCAGAGAGCGTTGCGTTAAAGCCTGATGGCTTTGAGTTTATTCGTGATGTTGCGCCTGGCGAAGCTATATATGTTACAGAAGAAGGTGAATTTCATTCGCTTAGTTGTGCTGATAAGGCATCTTACTCGCCATGTATTTTTGAATTCGTTTATTTTGCACGTCCTGATTCAACAATAGACCGTATGTCTGTGTATGCAACACGCGTAAACATGGGGACTAAACTCGGCGAAAAAATTGCACGTGAGTGGGCTGACAAAGATATTGATGTCGTTATCCCAATCCCAGAAACGTCATGTGATGTAGCACTGGAAATCGCACGTGTGCTTGATTTACCATACCGCCAAGGCTTTGTTAAAAACCGTTATATTGGTCGTACGTTTATCATGCCTGGTCAAGAGATGCGTAAAAAGTCAGTACGTCAAAAGCTAAATGCAATTGATCGTGAGTTTAAAGGTAAAAACGTATTATTGGTTGATGACTCAATTGTGCGTGGTACAACATCAGCACAAATTGTTGAAATGGCCCGAGAGTCTGGCGCTAAAAACGTTTACTTTGCATCAGCAGCGCCTGAAATACGCTTCCCTAATGTGTACGGTATTGATATGCCTTCTGCAGCTGAGCTTATTGCTCACGGACGTGAAGTAGAAGATATTAATGCAAGTATTGGTTCTGACGGTTTAATCTTTCAATCGTTAAAAGATTTAATTGCTGCGGTTAGCCAAGAAAACCCTGAAATTACTAAGTTTGAAACGTCAGTATTTGATGGCCAATATATTACTGGCGATATTGATCAAAACTATTTAAATCGTATTGATAAGCTACGTAACGATTCTGCAAAAAGCACCCGCGAAAGTGCGATGTCTTCAGGTTTAGAGATACACAACCAAGACGAAAACGAAGCTGATTAATAGGTAGTTAATAAAAAGTCGTTACACATAAAAAAAGGAGCTAATTAGCTCCTTTTTTGCGAAGGAAAGAAAGGGAACATTTCTATCAAACACGACTCTCTATTAGGTAAACTTTATTAAGTAAACATTGGGCTAACAATCCCATTTGTCCAAAGCATAGCTGTTACAGCTAAAATAATAACCAGTAATATTAATCCACACGTTACTACCGAGCTGGCGTAAATAAAGCCACGCTCTTCTGGGATATGCATAAGTATTGGTACGCCGGTGTAGAGTAAATAAACCGAGTAAGCCAGTGCAATAATTCCAACACACACTACAAACCAAAGTACAGGCCAAAAAGCGGCGAGTGCCGACATAAACACTGGAGTTGCAGTATATGCTGCAAGTTCAAGTGTTTGTGTAAATGTAGGCTTAGAGCCAAATGTAACCGCCATCCAATGGGCTAAATACGCCAATGCGAATACGCCCGCTATTAAAGCAAAATACATCGCGCCTGCAATTAGCAGTGCACTATCGTGTGTTAAAAATACCGCATCACCTGCGCCTATACTCCATCCTAAATAAACAGACGAGTAGTAGCCCATTATTGAGGGGAACAGAGCAATTAATAAAATATGTGACAAGCTGTAGGTTAAACTTTCGTGGCGGTTATCGATTGTTTGCCACTCTTCTAGGGGATGAGCATAGATTCCCCAAAGATGGTTTAGTATCATAGTATTTACTCCATAAAGGAACGTATCATTGTTTTGGTTGGTTTATTTTTATACAGTCTATGTACAGTTATGGTTCACTTATTTTGCAAAGTCAAGTTAACTCGCTATTAACACTTTTACGCAAGTTAGGGCTTTGATTTATCCCAAGCAAAATTTCGTGTTAAAATAATGGTCTATCAAATTTATTTAGTAATGAGCAGTCAACGTGCCACACAGCCAACTTTTAGAGCCGATTAATAACTTTTTATTGTGTACCACCCCAGAGCAATGGGTGGAGCAAGCAATTAAAAAAGAAAACCTATCAGTCATTTTAATAGATCACTTAATTTGTGAATTAAAAGCGGCTCAAAGTGCGATGTTTTTAATACGTAAATATGCTGTTGATAAAGAGGGAAGTGATGCCTTACTTGAATGGCTAAAGCCATTTGAAGCACTTATTTATAAGCGTGAAGGTAACTGGCGCGATCTGGCGGCTAAAAATAAACTCACTAAATCAATAATACCTAAATCTAGCTCACAATACGGGCAAGGCCTAATCGATAAAATGGTTTTATTAATAAAAGAAGAGCTGCATCACTTTTATCAAGTGTTCGAAATTATGGACGAGTACGGTGTAGAGTATCAAAGCATTACACCGTGTCGTTATGCAAAAGGTATGCTTCGTCATGTTAAAACATTCGAGCCTGATGCATTAGTCGATAAGCTAATAGTAGGCGCTTATATTGAGGCACGTTCGTGTGAGCGTTTTGCAAAGCTTGCGCCACATGTTGATAAACGTTTGGGTGATTTTTATATTTCGTTATTACGCTCAGAAGCGCGTCATTACCAAGATTATTTAACTTTAGCGCAAGAAATAGCTGATTTTGATATTACCGAACGCGTGAACTTTTTTGGTGAAAAAGAAAAAGAACTAATTTCTACAACTGACACTGACTTTAAGTTTCATAGTGGCGTACCTACAGTGTCAAACTAGTTAATTTTCTTTTAAAAAATTAATGTATTCAGTAATTTTTTCATTGCTGAAATTATGTTTTTTCATAATATCAGCAATACTTCCGTTTTCTACTATTGCATCAATCCCCCTATTAAACTTTTGTAAATATTCTTTAGCTCTATAGTTTGATTGAGAAATAACTAAATATAACTTGTGAGTAGCAAGATCGGGTAACAAGTACTCAATTTTATTCTTATCTAAATTAACTTCTGTACTGTACTCAAGCCAATACTTGCCAACCTCTTTAGTGCCTGCGACCAGATCAATACGCCCTTGTTGCAGTAAGTATAAGCTAGTAGGGAGGCTTTTAGTGGACGTGATTGCCAATTCGGTGTTTCTAGTGAATTCTTGGCTTATAAAAGCGCTATCTTCTTTACCAATACTATAAGGTACTAATGATTGAGTGGTGCCATCAAAATTAATTGTACTTTCTTTTCGTTTAAAAATTCCAGTGTGGGCACGTGCAAGTGGACGAGAATAATAAAAAACCTCATTCCGCTTTGCAGAATAAAAAGCGCCTAAAATAGCTGTTTTTCTCTTTTTTTCTAATAATTTTAAAGCGCGATCCCATGTGGTAAATTCTATTTTACTATTAATACCTTGTGTTATAAGGGCCGCGCGGGTTATCTCATAGAGCCAGCCGTTTTTAGGTAAGTCATTACTAAAGTATGGGGGAAAGTTCTCAGTAACAATTTGCCATGTTTGCTCGCATAATGCCTTTGTTGGAATAACAGTCACTAGGATGAAAATTATCAGCTTTATCATTTAGCCCCTCACTTTTATTAAACTTTACTGAACAAGAGTAGTCAGAATTCGAAATTATGCGAAAGGCGTGTTGATTAACTCTTGTGATTTAGGGGTGACCACTAAATAAGAACCTTGGGTATACCAGTCACCTAGCACTGTGCGAGTAAGTGTTTGTTCATTAATTTTATATGTATGAACATTAGGGCGGTGAGTATGACCATGAATCATATTAGTAACGTTATGTTTGGCAAAGGTTGCAAGTACAGCGTCATCGACAACGTCTAAAATTTCGATAGGTTTATCAGCTTGACTTAACTTACTTTTTTCGCGGGCGTTGCGCGCTATTTTTTTACGATACCAAAGCGGCATTGCAAGCATTAGTTTTGGCCACCACCAACCACGGCTCTTTTTTCTAAAGTTTTGATACTCAGTATCTTGAGTGCACATTTCGTCGCCATGTAAAATGACTGTTGGCGTACCATATAAATCAATGACCGTTTGTTCAGCAAGTAATGTCATACCGGCCATGTCTGCATATTGCTTGCGCATAATGAAGTCACGATTGCCATGAATGAAATACACCGGAGTGCCACTATCACTGACTGCTTTAAGGTGCTTTGCTACATCGGCACTCAGTGCAGTAATGTAGTCATCCCCGACCCAAACTTCAAAAAAATCACCTAAAATATAAAGTGCATCTACATTTTTATTTAGTATATGTGTATTTAAAAAGTCAAAAAATGCAGCGCTAATGTCGGGGCGGTTTTCGCTTAGATGTAAATCTGCAATAAAGTAAGTTTGGTGAGTCATAGATCAATCTTTTCGATATAAATAAAGCGGGCGTATACACATTGCGTAAATGCCCGCTGGTACTCCACATTACGTGGGTAAACGTACTATTAGCTAACAGTAACGCTTTCGATGATCACATCTTCAAGAGGTACGTCTTGGTGAAAACCAGTACTACCTGTTGCAACTGCTTTAATCTTATTGACTACGTCCATGCCCTCTACAACTTCAGCAAAAACACAATAACCCCAACCTTGCGATGTTTCGCTGCTGTGGTTTAAAAAGTCGTTGTTGTTCACGTTAATGAAAAACTGTGCTGTAGCTGAATGAGGATCAGGTGTACGTGCCATAGCTAAAGTGCCTACTTTATTAGACAGGCCATTATTAGCTTCATTCTGAATTGGGTCGTTTACTTCTTTTTGTTCCATACCTGGAACAAAACCACCGCCTTGAACCATAAAACCATCGATTACACGATGAAAGATAGTGCCGTTGAAAAAATCAGCATTTGCATACTCTAAAAAGTTTTTAACTGTGTTTGGAGCTTCTTGCTCAAACATTTTAATGGTGATGTCACCAAAATTAGTGTGTAGAACAACCATGTGTTTTCCTATATCCGGTTTAAATATTGGCGCTATTTTATCGTAGTTGGCTAAGATTAACAAAGTAGATGTTTGGTTTGTTATAAAGCGCTAGAGCAGGGGCTTTTCAAGTGGTAACATAACTGTTCAAGTAAATAGTCAAGGACTCAAAGTAAATGGTAAATATATACAACACACTCACGCGACAAAAAGAGCAATTTAAACCGATGGTCGAAGGAAAAATCGACATGTATGTGTGTGGTATCACCATTTATGATTACTGCCATATTGGACACGCGCGTACTTTTGTTGGTTTTGACGTTATTGTGCGCTACTTACGTCATATTGGTTACGATTTAAAATATGTTCGTAACATTACAGATATCGACGATAAAATAATTAAACGTGCGAACGAAAATGGTGAGTCAATAAACGACTTAACTGTTCGCATGACTAAAGCGATGCATGAAGATTTTGATAGCCTAAATATGCTACGCCCAGATATTGAACCAACAGTTACAAGCCATATGGATGAAATTATCGTTATGGTTAAGCGCTTGATTGAAAAAGGCCATGCCTATGTCGCAGCTGATGGCGATGTATTGTTTGATGTATCAACGTTTGAGCAATATGGCGCGCTTTCTCAGCAAGATTTAACAATGTTGCAATCAGGTTCTCGCGTTGAAGTGGCGCAAGATAAAGACGATCCACTTGATTTTGTGTTATGGAAAAAAGCAAAAGCAGGTGAACCATCATGGTCATCACCGTGGGGAGAAGGGCGTCCTGGTTGGCATATTGAATGTTCGGCAATGAGCTCAAAGCATTTAGGTGAGCATTTTGATATTCACGGTGGGGGGTCTGATTTACAGTTTCCACATCATGAAAACGAAATTGCCCAGTCGTGCTGTGCAAACAACGGCAAGTATGTAAATACATGGATACATACTGGCATGGTACAAGTAAATAAAGAAAAAATGTCTAAGTCGTTAGATAATTTCTTTACAGTGCGTGAAGTTTTAAAAGCATACGATGCTGAATCTGTTCGTTACTTTTTAATTTCAGGTCATTACCGTAGCCAATTAAATTACTCGCAAGAAAATTTAGACCAAGCGCGTTCATCACTTGAACGTATTTATACAGCGCTTCGTGATGTCGAACCGGTAGAGTGCGATTTAGAAGGTAATGAGTTTGTTGCTAAATTTAGAAAAGCGATGGATGACGACTTTAATACACCAGAAGCATTACCTGTGTTGTTCGAACTTGCTAAAGAGTTAAACCGCGTAAAAGAAAGTGACGTAGTTCAAGCTGGGCAACTTGCGTTTATATTACGCAGTATTGGTAACGTTTTGGGTGTTGCTCAACAAGCACCGGAAGCCTTTTTACAAGGCGGGCAAGATGATGACGAAGTGGCGACAATTGAAGCATTAATTGTAAAACGTAATGAAGCGCGTACTAGTAAAGATTGGGCTGCTGCTGATGAAGCTCGTGATGCACTTAATGCGTTAGGTGTAATACTTGAAGATTCAGCCGGTAAAACAACGTGGCGTAAAGCGTAAGCGTTTAAAGTAATTCACGTTCAACTAAAAAAGGGTTGCCAAATGGCAACCCTTTTTTGATTTTTTAACAGCTTAGCTGTGATATTTCTCACACGCTTCAAGTGTGTTTTCAATTAAGCTTGCGACCGTCATCGGGCCAACGCCACCTGGTACAGGTGTAATAAAATGCGCTTTTTGTTCAGCCACACTGTATTGAACATCACCGACTAATTTACCCGTATCTAAACGGTTAATGCCTACATCGATGACTATAGCGCCTTCTTTTATCCAATCTCCAGGTATAAATTCAGGTTTACCGACAGCCACAACTAATAAGTCAGCGCGGCGAACATGCGTTTCTAAGTCTTGAGTAAACTTATGGCATACTGTGGTTGTACAACCGGCTAATAAAAGCTCTAACGACATTGGACGACCCACAATATTTGATGCGCCAACGACAACTGCATGCATACCTTTATAACGTACGCCCGTAGAATCAAGTAATGTAATAATACCTTTTGGCGTACATGGGCGAAGAGCAGGCATACGTTGTGCTAATCGGCCAATGTTATATGGATGAAATCCATCAACATCTTTATGCGGGGTAATACGTTCTAAAATCTTTTCAGCATCAAGACCTTTGGGCAGTGGTAACTGCACTAAAATTCCATCAACTTCGGCATCATTATTTAGCTCGTCAATTAAATCTAAAAGAGTTTGCTCTTGTGTGTCCGCAGGTAAATCAAATGATTTAGAAATAAAACCTACTTCTTCACAGGCTTTACGTTTTGAACCAACGTAAACTTGGCTTGCTGGATCAAGTCCTACAAGTACTACTGCAAGTCCTGGTGCACGTAAACCATTTGCTACACGCTCACTTACGCGTTCTGCTACAGCGCTACGTACTTGTTTTGCGATTGCCTTACCATCAATGATGTTTGCCGTCATGGGTGACCTTTAATTGGGGTTAATTAACTAGATACCGATACTCTAAAAACGAATGCATAATAAAATAGGGGTAAAAATGCTAATAAAGAAAATACAGTCTTTATTTAACTCGTTTTATAATGTGCCTACTATTTTCGCAGAAAAGCATTGCAGCGCCAAGTTGCTTTTAAGTTATATAGTACTTGAGTGGTTAAATAGTTTAAAATTCAGTCTTCTATTATAATATTTAACCATTGTGCACTAAAAATGAACACTTGATTGATTTAATAAAAAAAACGTTTGACCTAACCCCGTCAAATCACTATTATGCACCCCGTTGTCAACGAGGTCACTCGCAAACAATAGTAAGTATCGGCGATTAGCGCAGTTTGGTAGCGCACTTGGTTTGGGTCCAAGGGGTCGCAGGTTCAAATCCTGCATCGCCGACCATTTTTTTATAATTTATTATAATCGAATAGCTTATTGGTAAACTACGAAGTTTTCGATGCGCCCATAGCTCAGCTGGATAGAGCAACGCCCTTCTAAGGCGTGGGTCGAAGGTTCGAATCCTTCTGGGTGCACCATTTGAAAACATGTAAATATAGCGGTGATTGTAGCTCAGTTGGTAGAGCCCCGGATTGTGATTCCGGTTGTCGTGGGTTCGAGCCCCATCAGTCACCCCATTTACAACGAATATCGGCGATTAGCGCAGTTTGGTAGCGCACTTGGTTTGGGTCCAAGGGGTCGCAGGTTCAAATCCTGCATCGCCGACCATTTCTTAAAATGGTCTTAAGCTCTCAGTTTAAGTGTTCAGTATGAAAAAGAAGTTAATTCTTCAATGTCGGCGATTAGCGCAGTTTGGTAGCGCACTTGGTTTGGGTCCAAGGGGTCGCAGGTTCAAATCCTGCATCGCCGACCATTTCTTATCTAGTAAGATTAGTAAATAAAATCCTCTAATATTATAAATCAATACACGTTAACCTATAATTATATTAAATAATTTGTATTTCATTTCATCTAACGCTTAGTTAGTCTGTTTTTTATTCAGTTAGCTTCTATAGTCCCATATCTAGTCCAAATAATTGCGCCCTATACTCGACTATCATAAATATTAGGTTATAATGCCGCGTCTATTGTTTAACATAGTGCCCGAAGGGCAAAGCAGCAATGGTATCTCATGGTAGCGACGGATGCTTTTAAGTGTGAAAAACCGCTTAAACTTTATCAAGACTCATGCAGATCACTTTGTTTGTAAGGAAGGCGAACAATCGCCAAAATTGAATATTGAGGTAAATCATGCAAGTTTCTGTTGAGACGACCCAAGGCCTTGAGCGCCGTATAACTATCACCGTTCCTTCAGAGAACGTTGAGACCGAAGTAAAAAAACGCCTACAACAACTGTCAAAAACACAGCGTATAGATGGTTTCCGTGCTGGTAAAGTTCCAGTATCTGTAATTAACAAGCGTTTTGGCCCTGCAGTTCGTCAAGAAGTTGCTGGCGAAGTAATGCAACGTAATTTTTACGAAGCAATCGTTTCTGAAAAAATCAATCCAGCTGGCGCGCCTACATTCGCTCCTAAATCACTTGAAGCAGGTAAAGATTTAGAGTTTTCAGCAACGTTTGAAGTTTACCCTGAAGTTGAAGTTCAAGGTTTAGATAAGATTACTGTTGAGAAACCAGCGGTAACAGTAACTGACGAAGATTTAGCTAACATGCTAGAAACACTTCGTAAGCAACATGCAGCGTGGGCTGATGTTGATGCAGCTGCTGGCGAAAACGACCGTGTAACAGTTGATTTCGTAGGTACTATCGACGGTGAAGTATTTGAAGGCGGCAAAGCTGAAGACTTCCCATTAGAACTTGGTCAAGGTCGTATGATCCCAGGTTTTGAAGATAACATCGTAGGTAAAAAAGCAGGCGAAGAAGTAGTTGCTGATGTAACGTTCCCTGATGATTACCACGCTGAAAATTTAAAAGGTAAAGCGGCTCAATTCACTATCACAGTGAAAAAAGTTGAAGCGCAAGAATTACCAGAATTAAGCGAAGAGTTTGCAACTAAATTCGGTGTTACCGAAGGCGGCGTAGACGCGCTTAAAGAAGAAGTTAAAAAGAACATGACACGTGAGCTAGACCAAGCGGTTAAAGCAAGTGTTAAAGACCAAGCAATCAAAGGTCTTTTAGCTAACAACGAAATTGAAGTGCCTAAAGCGCTTGTTGATCAAGAAGTTGATGCACTACGTCAGCAAGCGGCTCAACGTTTTGGTGGTGATGCTAAAAATATGCCTGAGCTTCCAGCTGAATTGTTCCATGAGCAAGCTGTAACACGTGTTAAAACTGGCCTTTTATTAGGTGAAGTGATCAAAGCTAACGAGATTAAAGTTGATGATGCTAAAGTTGAAGCATTAATCGCAACAGTTGCTTCTGCATACGAAGATCCAACTGAAGTAGTAGAATACTACAAAGCAAATGATCAACTTATGCAGCAAATGCGTAATGTAGCAATGGAAGAGCAAGCTGTTGAAGCTATTTTAGCTAAAGCAGTTGTAACTGACGTTGAAAAAGCATTTGATGACATCATGAATCCACAGCAAGGTGCTTAATAAGTCATTGACTTAAGCTCTCGCTAACGATTAAATGGCTCGTGCTACTCTGTTTATACAGCGTGCCCGGGCCATTTTAGTTTTTGGCCTTTAATTTGCGAAAAACGATAATTATGCTTTTCTTATAGTAAGGATAAGTATAAGCGCATAAGGAATTAAATAAGTATGAATACTGGTATTACAGATCCCCTAAATGCATTGGTCCCTATGGTTGTTGAACAAACACCTAAAGGCGAGCGCTCGTATGATATTTATTCGAGATTATTAAAAGAGCGTATTATCTTTTTAACAGGTCAAGTTGAAGACAACATGGCAAATCTGATTTTAGCGCAAATGCTATTTTTAGAATCAGAAAACCCTGATAAAGATATCTTTTTATACATCAACTCACCAGGTGGCTCAGTAACTGCAGGTATGGCTATATATGACACTATGAACTTCATCAAACCTGATGTAAGTACAATATGTGTAGGTCAGGCTGCAAGCATGGGTGCTTTTTTACTTACTGCTGGTGCGAAAGGTAAGCGTTTTTGCCTACCTAACTCACGCGTGATGATTCACCAACCATTAGGTGGTTTCCAAGGTCAAGCATCTGACTTTGAAATTCATGCGAAAGAAATTCTGTCTATTAAAGACAAGCTAAATCGCTTAATGGCTGAGCATACAGGCCAACCGTTAGATGTGATTTCCAAAGATACTGATCGTGATAACTTTATGAGTGCTTCGCAGGCTGTAGATTACGGCTTGGTTGATTCAGTGTTTACAAATCGCGATAAAAAGTAAGCGCTTGGTGAGCAGGTTATCTGCTTACCACTTAGAGTTACTATGCGAAAACCAATAAATTTTGGTATAGTTAAAGCGTATTGAAATAGCCACCAACAGTTTTGGTGGCCAACGTAATAAAATGAGGTAGCTGAATGTCTGACACTCCTACAGACGGCGACAAAAGTAATAAATTGTTATACTGCTCTTTTTGCGGCAAAAGCCAGCATGAAGTACGTAAATTAATTGCAGGCCCATCAGTATACGTTTGTGATGAATGTGTAGAGTTGTGTAACGATATTATCAGGGAAGAAATTAAAGACATTGCTCCTAAGCATGACACGTCTGATAAACTACCTGTACCAAAAGAAATTCGTAAACACTTAGACGATTATGTTATTGGTCAAGATCATGCTAAAAAAGTATTGTCTGTTGCGGTTTATAACCACTATAAACGACTGCGCAATCAATCGACTAAGCAAGATATTGAATTAAGTAAAAGTAATATTTTGCTTATCGGTCCAACTGGTAGTGGTAAAACATTACTTGCAGAAACGTTAGCGCGTCTACTTGATGTGCCGTTTACTATGGCCGATGCCACTACATTAACCGAAGCGGGTTATGTAGGTGAAGATGTTGAAAACATCATTCAAAAGCTTTTACAAAAGTGCGATTACGATGTTGAAAAAGCCCAACGTGGTATTGTATACATCGATGAAATTGACAAGATTTCTCGTAAGTCAGATAACCCATCAATTACGCGTGACGTATCGGGTGAGGGCGTTCAACAGGCGCTACTTAAACTGATCGAAGGTACAATTGCCTCAGTTCCACCGCAAGGTGGTCGTAAACATCCACAACAAGAGTTTTTACAAGTAGATACATCTAAAATCTTGTTTATTTGTGGTGGTGCATTTTCAGGCCTAGATAAAGTAATTGAGCAACGTAGCCATAAAAATACCGGTATCGGTTTTGGCGTTAGCGTAAAAGAATCTGCGGCGAGTCGTTCTTTAAGTGAAACATTTAAAGACGTAGAACCAGAAGATTTAGTTAAATACGGCTTAATCCCTGAATTTATAGGCCGTTTGCCAGTAGTTGCAACGTTAACTGAGCTTGATGAAGCAGCACTTGTACAAATCTTGAGTGAGCCTAAAAACGCGATTACTAAACAGTTTTCAGTGTTGTTTGGCATGGAAGACGTTGAACTTGAGTTCCGCGATGATGCCTTAGCTGCAATTGCCCACAAAGCAATGGAGCGTAAAACAGGTGCGCGTGGTCTTCGTTCAATCGTTGAAGGTGTATTGCTTGATACAATGTACGAGCTTCCTTCAATGGATGATGTAAGTAAAGTGGTTATTGATGAAACCGTTATTAAAGGTGAATCTGACCCAATCTTGATTTATGAAAATAATAAACAAGATAAAGCTGCATCAGAATAGTTTTTAAGCTATTTGAATGAAAAAAGGAGCCTTAGGCTCCTTTTTTTATAATTAATTTAATCGAGTATGGGAAAATTGTTGAACTTTAATTAGGTTATCCCCATATACTTGAGTAATCTTTAAAATAAATGAAGTGCGAAGAGAAATTATAATGACGCTTGAGAGAACCGACCGAGTCGAAATCCCAGTGCTAGCACTGCGCGATGTTGTGGTGTATCCACACATGGTGATCCCGCTTTTTGTAGGCCGTGAAAAATCAATAAAATGCCTTGAAGCGGCAATGGACAAAGATAAACAAATTTTCTTAGTTGCACAAAAAGATGCAACTGTAGATGAGCCAGAACAAGATGATATTTATCGTATTGGTACTATTGCTACTGTACTTCAGTTATTAAAGTTACCAGACGGCACCGTTAAAGTTTTAGTAGAAGGGACGCAACGTGCACAAATTGAAGACTTCGTTGATAGCGAAGACTTTTTTGTTGCTAATGCTCAATTTATTGAATCTGACTTAATTGATGAGCAAGAGCAAGATGTATTTATTCGCAGCGCAATTAGCCAATTTGAAGGCTATGTAAAGCTAAATAAAAAAATCCCACCAGAAGTACTAACGTCAGTTTCAGGTATTGATGATCCTGCGCGGCTAGCCGATACAATGGCTGCTCATATGCCATTAAAGGTACCTGAAAAGCAAAAAGTGCTAGAAATTTCAAGCGTTACAGAGCGTCTTGAATATTTAATGGCGCTTATGGAAGGCGAGATAGACTTACTGCAAGTTGAGAAAAAGATTCGTACTCGCGTTAAAAAGCAGATGGAAAAATCTCAGCGTGAGTATTATCTAAATGAGCAAATGAAAGCCATCCAAAAAGAGCTGGGTGAGCTTGATGATGTACCGGATGAATTTGAAGCACTTAAAAAGCGCATTGAAGAGTCTGGTATGCCAACAGAAGCACAAGATAAAGCGACCACAGAGCTTAATAAACTTAAAATGATGTCGCCAATGTCAGCAGAAGCGACCGTAGTGCGTTCATACATAGATACATTAATTAATGTGCCGTGGAAAAAGCGCTCTAAAGTTAAAAAAGACTTAGCAGGCGCGCAAAAAATTCTTGATAGTGATCATCATGGCCTTGATAAAGTTAAAGAACGTATTCTGGAGTACCTTGCGGTGCAACAGCGTACTAATCAACTAAAAGGTCCAATCTTATGTTTAGTTGGCCCTCCGGGTGTGGGTAAAACATCACTTGGGCAATCTATCGCACGCTCTACAGGTCGTAAATATATCCGTATGGCGCTAGGCGGTGTGCGTGATGAAGCTGAAATTCGTGGCCATCGCCGTACTTATATTGGTTCAATGCCAGGTAAGTTAATTCAAAACATGACTAAAGTGGGTGTTAAAAATCCATTATTCTTGCTAGATGAAATCGATAAAATGTCATCAGACATGCGTGGCGACCCAGCATCAGCGCTATTAGAAGTGCTTGATCCTGAACAAAACAGCCATTTTGCCGATCATTACCTTGAAGTAGATTACGATTTATCTGACGTTATGTTTGTAGCGACATCAAACAGCTTTAACATTCCTGGTCCATTACTGGACCGTATGGAAGTTATTCGTTTATCGGGTTACACCGAAGATGAAAAACTAAACATCGCAAAAGAGCACTTAATTACTAAACAAGTGAAACGTAATGGCCTGAAAGAGCATGAGATTGAGATTGCTGATAGTGCAATTATTGGCATTATTCGCTACTACACGCGTGAAGCGGGTGTACGTAATCTTGAGCGTGAAATTTCAAAACTATGTCGTAAAGCGGTTAAAAATATCTTAATTGAAAAAGACACTAAAACCGTGACTATCAATCAAGATAATCTAGAAGACTTTTTAGGTGTACAGCGTTTCGATTACGGTAAAGCGGAAGATGGCGATCGTATTGGCCAAGTAACTGGTCTTGCGTGGACTGAAGTAGGCGGTGACTTACTTACTATTGAATGCGCAGCGGTACCAGGTAAAGGTAAGCTTACTTATACAGGTTCACTGGGCGATGTAATGCAAGAGTCGATTCAGGCGGCCATGACGGTCGTGCGTAATCGTGCAGATACATTTCGTATTAATAGCGACTTTTACGAAAAACGTGATATTCACGTGCATGTGCCTGAAGGTGCAACACCTAAAGATGGTCCGAGCGCAGGTGCTGCTATGGTGACTGGTTTAGTGTCTAGTTTAACGGGCAACCCTGTACGTGCGGATGTTGCAATGACCGGCGAAATTACACTACGTGGTGAAGTATTACCAATTGGTGGTTTAAAAGAAAAATTACTCGCGGCGCATCGTGGTGGGATTAAAACAGTCATCATTCCAAAAATTAATGAACGTGATTTAAAAGAGATCCCAGACAATGTGCTGGCGGGCTTAGATATTCACCCAGTTACATGGATTGACGAAGTTTTAAAACTGGCTTTAGTGCATCCGGTTGAGAGTTTTTCAGTCGAAACACCAAAAAAACAGTAAAAAACCGAAAAAAGTGCTTTTTAGGGCTTTTCAAATCTAAACGATATGATAAGTTAAGCACTGGTTTTCAAGCCTAGCCCTTACGGGGCCTAGGCTTAAGAAAAATATAATCATGTGAGCATAATTAGTTTGCTCTAAAATTTTCAAAAAAGTGATGTTAGTTTAAAAAACCATCGCTCTTGATAATAACAATGAAAGAGGATGATATTGTGAATAAATCTCAATTGATCGATCAAATCGCAGCTGATGCTGACATTTCTAAAGCGGCTGCAGGTCGTGCTCTAGATTCATTCATCGAATCTGTATCTGGTGCGCTAAAAGATGGTGACTCAGTTGCACTTGTTGGCTTTGGTACTTTCTCAGTACGTGAGCGTGCTGCACGTGCAGGTCGTAACCCACAAACTGGTGAAGCTATTCAAATTGCTGCTGCAAATATTCCTGCTTTTAAAGCCGGTAAAGCGCTTAAAGACGCAGTAAACTAATCACTGTTTTCATACAGTTTAGTTATGGCGAATGTAAATTTACTTAATCAATCTAAATGATGAATTAAGTAACTTTACCGCCAATTACTTCAAGTGAAAAAGCGTATCTGGTAAGATACGCTTTTTTTACATGTGACAAGGTAAAAACCTTGATCAAAAAGAGATAAACAAATGCTTGAGAAAATCAGAGAAGGTTCACAAGGACCTGTAGCCAAAATAATTTTAGGCGCGGTGATTTTATCTTTTGCTTTAGCTGGGATTGGTAGTTACCTAGGTCAAACCACGGAACAACCTGTTGCTGAAGTAAATGGAATTAAAATTAGCCAAACTGAATTTAATCGTGCGTTCCAAAATGAGCGTAGTCGATTAGAACAACAATTTGGTGAATATTTTGCACAAATTTCTGCAGATCCAAATTACATGGCACAAATACGTCAAGGTGTAGTTGACCGCTTAGTACAACAAGAATTGCAATCACAGCTAGCGGCTGATTTAGGCCTTCGCGTAAGCGACGAAAGTGTACGTAAAACAATCTTAGAATTACCGTATTTTCAAGTAGGTGAGCAGTTTAATAACGACCGTTACCTACAAGTTATTCGTCAAATGAATTTTCAACCAGATGCATTTCGTGAATACCTTCGTAAAGATATGACGCGCAGTCAACTTGTTACTGCCGTAGCCGGTACTGACTTTGCTCTTGAGAACGAGCTTAAAAGCGCTATTTCTCTACAGCAGCAAACGCGCAGCATTGATTACTTAGTTGTAAACAAAGAAGCGCTAGCAGCAAGTGTTGAAGTATCAGAGCAAGAAGTATCTGATTACTACGAGCTAAATGCATCACAGTTTTTATCGCCAGAACTTATCTCAGTTAATTATATTGAGCTTAAAGCCACAGATATTACGGTTGAGTCAGTTACTGAAGATGATGTTAAAGCGTATTACGATCAAAATAAGGCACAATACGTTGAGCCAGAAAAACGCCGTGTTTCACATATCTTAATCGATAACAGCGAAGACGATGATGCAGCAAAAGAAAAAGCCAATGCACTGCACGCACAATTAGAGCAAGGTGCAGATTTTGCTGAATTAGCAGAGTCATCATCTGATGATATTGTTAGTGGTGAAATGGGCGGCGATCTTGAGTGGATTGAACGCGATGTAATGGACCCTGCATTTGAAGACGCGACATTTGCGCTTAAAAATAAAGGTGACTTTTCAGAGGTTGTAGCATCAGAGTTTGGTTACCACATAATTAAACTTACTGATATTCAGCCGCAACAAGTTAAAGCATATGATGATGTTAAAGCTGATTTACGTGCGGAGCTTGAACAAGCTGAAAAAATAGATGCCTTTTACGAAAAGCAAACTGAAATGGGTGCACTAGCATTTGAAATTTCAGATCGCTTAGACGATGCTGCCGAAGTTGCAGAGGTAGAGATTAAATCAACGCCGCTTTTAGCAATTAACGCATTACCAGAGCCGTTAAATACGCCATCTGTAATTGCTGCGTTATCGTCAGTTGATTTACTGGAAGATAAAGTTAACTCTGAAGTTATTGAGCTTGGCGATGAGCATGCGATTATTGTTCGTGTAAATGAACACAAACCAGCTGCCACTAAGCCACTAAGTGAAGTAAGCGAGCAAATTAAAGCACGTTTAGTTAATGAAAAATCATCTGAGCTTGCTAAAGATAAAGCACGTAGCTTATTTGCAGAAGTAAAAGCAGGTAAGAGTTTAAGTGATATAGCCAATGAGCAAAGCTTAACACTTCGCCAAGAAGCGCAATTAACACGTCAAAGCTATACTGTTTCGCCAGCAATTGTAACTAAAGCATTTAAAATGGCTCATCCTGCAGGTTCTGCAGTGTTTGAAGTAGTTGATTTAAATAATGGTGATGCTGCAATTGTTGCACTTAAGTCGGTAACAGATGCACAAGTTACAGCTAATATTGACCCACAAGCAAAGCAAAGTATCACTATGGCGCAAGCTAATAAAAGCTACATGGTATTTATTGAAGCGTTAAAAGCGAATGCTGAGCTTAACTTACCAACGGTTGCACAACCCGTTGAGTAATTAATTTAGCTCATAAAAAAAGGCGCTTTTAAAGCGCCTTTTTTATTGTCTTCAATATAGTTGGTATTATTTGCCTCTTGCAATAAACTCTATGCGATTACCGCTAGGCTCTCTAATCATCATGTGTTTTGTTGGACCTTTACCTAGATTTTCGGGTGCAAACTCTATTTTAATATTATTTTGCGTTTTTAAATGATCGTGTAGCTGCGCTAACTTTTCAATACTCTCAACACTGAGTGCTAAGTGGTGTAACCCCACATTTTCTGCTCGATTAAACTCCACACGTTTTTCATCATTTTTAACACGCCACAACGTAATCGTTATTTTATCGTTTGATAAAAAGTAAGCTGGGTAACTTGGGTTACTCCCGAGCACTTTAAAACCAAGTACGTCAGTAAAAAAAACTTTAGACGAATCAAGGTCTGACACGGTTAATCCTAAGTGGTCAACTCCGCCAACCCAGTTTTTAACATTTGAATTAGGTGCTACATCGGCGATAACCGTTGTTGATAAAAGTAATAGCGATGAAATGCTAGCGAGTAGTGCCTTTTTTAACATAAATCCTCTTTGTAGTATTAATACCAATCCGCAATAATACTTAATAAGTTTGAGGGATTAAATCTGGCGTTAACTGCGTTAAAAATTTCTGATATAGAACAACTAAATAACGAAATTTTTGCTTTGTTATCGACACGATTTTCTTACTTCAAAATAGATCACTTAATTAAGCGAATTGGTATAACTGTTAAATGCAGTGTATTTAACAAGAGACCTTAATAAACGAGGTTATATTACAAAGCAGAATAGATAACCTGAACGCTGGATAATAAATCTATCTCGAGCAGCTATTGACGCGTAAATTCGCCTTGTTTTCACTGGAAATTTCTGGCTAGAGAAATTAAATTTAAATATCACCATGATTCAATATGATAGTAAATCTCTTAACCAGAGTTCAGGTTAGATACGAAAAAAATGCTGTTTTAACAGCTTAATAAACGTTGGGTGATTTTCGATTGAGGTGTTTGGAAAACAACTTCAGTGGCGCCATATTCAACGACTTCTCCCTTATCAAGTACAAGAACTTGGTCGCTAATATGACGAACTAAGCTTAAATGATGAGTGATCATCACATATGTCAGGCCTGTTTCTTGTTGTAATTTGAGAAGTAGATTAACTATTTGTGCACGAACAGAAGGGTCTAGTGATGACAGTGCCTCATCAAGTACAACAACCTTTGGATCTAAAATTAACGCACGAGCAAGTGCTACACGCTGTAATTGCCCCACACTAAACATGTGTGGATAGTAATGTTGGTGATCGACTAATAATCCAACTTTTGACAGCGTAGCGCTAATTTTTTCAGTCCGTTCAGCTTTATCAAAGTCAGTATTGTATTGTAGGCAGTCATCAAGCGTATCACCAATGGTTAAACCTGGATTAAGAGAGGCCGCTGAATCTTGAAAAATCATACGAATATAGCGACACTGATTATCACGAATACCGTTATCTTCAATAATATTGCCTTCTAATAAGATCTGTCCGCAGTCTGCGCTGTCAGCGCCTGAAAGCAGTTTGGCAAGTGTGCTTTTACCCGCTCCCGTTTCGCCTATAACAGCAATAGTTTCACCTTTGCCAATGCAAAATGAAATATTTTTAAGTACCGCAAATTTTTTACGACTAAATAAGCCTGCACGAATATTAAATGTTTTAGACAAAGCTTGTACTTTCAATACTGGTTGCATTATCTCATATCCTTAATCAGCGGGAAATGACACGCGTAGCTGTGCCCGTTGTGCTTTGTAAGCTTAGGTGTAACTACGCAGGCTTTTTGAGCCTGTGGGCAGCGTGGCCCTAATCGGCAACCTATCGGTAAATGCTGTAATGTAGGTATGGTGCCTTTTAATGCGTAAAAAGGCTCTTTATGAGCTAGGCCTTGTTCGTAATCAGGTAGGCTTTTTAATAAAGCTTGTGTATAAGGGTGGCGAGGCTGACTAAAAATTTTGTGAGTTGGGCCAGCTTCAACCATTTGCCCGCAATATAAAACATGGATCCCATGTGACCAATGTGCAATTTCTTCTAATTCGTGAGAAATCATCAAAATCGACATGTTTTTTAGCTGGTTTAAACTTTTCAACAACCTAAATACCTGTGCGCGAGTGGTACTTTCTAGTGCTGTAGTGGGCTCATCAGCGATTAAAAGCTTTGGTGTGCGGGCTATGGCCATTGCAATCATTACTTTTTGACATACGCCTTCTGAGAGCTCATGTGGATAGCTATCCAGCACGGCTTCATGATTTTTAATGCCCACTTTATGAATAAGCGCTTTTACTCTGTCTTTTCGCTCGCGGTTACGTTTTAAGAAAAACCCCTTTGTTGGGTTTTCAGGCAAGGTTTCGGCTATTTGATCAAACATTTTTGCTGTAGGGTCAAGACAACGGCTAGGGTCTTGATAGATCATGGCAATATCTTGGCTTACCGTTTTACGGCGTTGCTCGGGTGTTAAGCGCATTAAATCAACACCACGCCAATGCATACGGTCGGCAGTAATATTCCAGCGTTCGTTTAGTACACCCACAATTGCTTTTGCAATTAAGCTTTTACCAGAACCAGACTCACCTACAAGGGCATGTACTTCGCCTTCTTTTAAGCTAAAGCTTACCTTGTCAACGGCTCTAATTATCGTTTCTGAGGTACGCAGCTCAATGGTTAAATTTCGAACATCAAGTAATTGCATTTAATCAGCCTTACGTGCTTTTAACACTTGTCGCAGGCCATCGCCTACTAAATTAGTCGATAACACAGCTAAAAATAACAGTACGCCTGGCAGCGCAACAGTCCATGGTGCCAAATAAATTAGCCCTAAATTTTCGGCTAAAATAGCTCCCCATTCAGTGGTAGGTGGCTGAGCACCAAGCTTTAAAAAACCTAATGCAGAAATATCTAAAATTGCAGTGGAGAGCGCCATCGTAAATATAACTACAATGTGCTCATAAATATTAGGAAAGATACCGCGTGATATAATATGCCAGTTAGACGCACCATCGAGCCTAAACGCGGTAATATAATCTTTGTTTAGTTCATCAACAATTAGGTTTCTGATTGAATGAATAAATTGTGGTAATAGCGCTAAAATAATTGCCCATACCGTGTTCATTAAGCCTGGGCCTAAAATTGCTATGATAATAATAGCCAGTAACAAAGAAGGTATAGAGAGCGTTATATCAAGTAAGTGATTTAAAAAACTTGAGCGAATACCTCGGCTGATACCTGCAAATGTACCTACTAATACACCAATAATAGTTGTAATAAGCGCGGCGACAACAGAGAGGCCAAATGTGTAAGTTGCACCATTCATTAAACGCGAAAGTACATCGCGACCTAAGTCATCAGTACCTAAAATAAAGCGTACATCACCCATTTCCCGCCACGAAGGCGGAATAAGTAATGCATCACTATGCTGTTGGTTAACACCGTACGGTGCTAAAAGTGGAGCACTGGCGGCAAGTAAAGCAAATGCTACAAATATCCACAAGCCAACTAACGCAGGGTGATTATTTTTAAATTTACGCCAAAATCGTGCAAGTGGCGATTTATTCGACTCTTCAGAAAATATATTAAACTTTGCCATGGGCTTGATTCCGCGAGAGTGGATCGAATAGCGTATAAGTAAGCTCTGCAATAATAGTGGCTAATATAACAAATAGTGACACTGCCATTAAGCCGCCTTGTATAGCTGGATAATCGCGTTGATAAATACTATCGATAAGCCAGCGGCCAATGCCGGGCCACGAAAAAATAACTTCAGTAATCATCGCAAGCGTTATTAGCGTACTAAATTGCAAACCAATTTGTTTAATTACCGGTAATAGCGCATTACGCAGTGCATGATGAATTATAAGTTGTCTGCGGTTAAGGCCTTTAGCCCTTGCGGTTTTAATAAAACTTTGGTCCATAACTTTAAGCATAGACTCACGAGTAAAGCGCACTAATACGGTGGTCGGATACATGGCGAGCACAATTGTGGGTAGTGTTAAATGGCGCAGGGCGTCTAAAAATGCCATTCCTTTATATGGAAATCCAGCCAGTGCAATATCAATTAAAATAAAGCCTGTATTGGCGGGGATCTCATAAAGTAACCCCATTCTTCCCGACATCGGAAACCAGCCCAGTTTGAGAGAAAAAACCATAATAAGCAATAGTGCTAACCAAAATACGGGCATGGAATAACCAACCATAGTGGTTGAATTTATAAGTTTATCAGGCCAACGTTTATAGTACGCAGAACCTAAAATGCCAGCGGGTACGCCAACGACAATCGATACAATTAATGCATAAACACTTAGTTCCAGTGTAGCGGGTAATAAATCAACAATATGGCTAAATACATTGTCACCTGATGCAAAAGAAAGCCCCCAATCGCCTTGGAATATTCGTCCTAAAAAGGCTATATATTGCACAAAATAGTTACTGTTATATAAATATTTATCTTCAAGCTCACTGTGTTGAGCAAAGTTACTACTTGGTACACCACTTAAATTACTTAATGGATCGCCTGGGAACAAATAACTAATTGAAAATGTAAAAACACTCAGCATTAGGGTCATAAAAAGCAATAAACCTAAACGACGTAAAATATAATCTAAGATCATTACTTTTTCCTCGCATTAGCTAGTGAAATTGCACCAAATGGGCCAAGCGTTATACCTTCAACGTCTGCGCTACTGGCTTGAAAACGTAAGCCATGTGCAATAGGCAGCAATGGTAACTCGTCAACAATTAAGCTTTGTGCATCATCGTAGTATTTTTTTCGCATGTTTAAATCAGTCGTATCGAGCGCTTTTGTAAGTAATAAATCAAATTGCGGATTGCACCAGTTAGCAGGATTTTTACCGGTAAAGGTTGCAGTGCAACTTAAAAGAGGGCTAAAAAAGTTATCCGGATCAGGTGTATCAGCGGCCCAACCAAGCAATACACTATCATGCCTGTGCTCGCCAATACGTTGAATAAACGTATTCCATTCATACTCTACAATACTGACATTAACGCCTATTTTACGTAAGTCACTTTGCATTAGTTCTGCCATTTTTCGCGCATTCGGGTTATAAATACGGCTTACGGGCATCGCCCAAATAGTCATATCAAAACCATCTGGTAACCCAGCTTCAATTAATAACTTTTTAGCAAGTTCTGGATCAAAACTTGGCATGTTTGCTTGTGGCTCAAATGCCCATGAGGTTGGCGGTAAAATAGATTGTGCACGTGTACCATTACCATAATATACAGCTTGCATAATTTTATCGATATCAATGGCGTGAGCAAGTGCTTGGCGTACACGTAAGTCGTCAAACGGGGCGCGCTCCGTATTAAAAGCCCAGTAACCAATATTTAAATTTGTTTCTTTTTCAACGTTTATATCGTCGCGTTGCGCTAAAATACTCAATTGCGCACTACTTGGATGAGCCGTTACATCGCACTCTTTAGTCAGCATTTTTGCTATACGCGTAGTGCCGTTAGGCGTTATGTCGTAAACCAATTGTTCAAGTGCGACGTGGTGCTTCCAATAAAGTGGGTTTCGGTAAAAGCGTACGAGGTGATCTCGGCGATATTCTTTATAAATATATGGGCCGGTGCCAATAGGGTACTGATCAAATAAGTTTTCTTGATTATTTTTCTTAAGTTTCATGGCGTATTCTTCTGAAAGCACCACGGCAAAGTCGGTGGCCATATTAGCTAAAAAGCTGCTTTCAGGATTAAACAATTCAAAACGAACTTGATGATCAGTAACACGCACAATTTTACGAATAAGTTGATCAATCCCCACACTTTGAAAATACGGGTAATTGGCATCGCCCACAAAGTGATATGGATTATAGACATCGAATAGTCGGCTAAAGGTAAATATAACGTCGTCGGCGTTAAAATCCCGAGTAGGGGTAAAATAAGCGGTTGTATGAAATTTCACACCTTTGCGCAATGTGAAGGTAATAGATTTACCGTCTTTACTTATTTTCCAATCGGTTGCCAGCTCACTTTGAAACTCTGCCGTAACAGGGTCAATGCTAATTAGGCGGTCGTATAGCTGGTTGGCAATAATATCAATAGTAGAACCGGTGGTCGTAACTTGTGGATTAAACGACACAGGGTTAGCTTCAGCGCAATAAACTAAGCCTTGGTTTTTTTCTTCTATGATTTCTTCTTTGTTATCAATGCAACCTACTAAGGTGACCGCTAGTAAAGTAAGTAATAATTTATGCACCCGCATAACCTCTAACTATTGTTGATCCAACAAATTGTATTTTTTAAGATAACCACGTAATTGATGATACGTTAAACCAAGTACTTCTGCAGTTTTCTTTTGATTAAATTGGCTATGTTCGAGTGCTTTATTAATCATGTTTATTTCAAAGTCGTTTGAACGCTCTTTTAAACTACACGGAAATTGAATATCAACGGCTATATTACTGTTTGCTTGAGCAATCGGCGGCGCAACAACAATAGGCTCGACATTAACAGTTTGGGCCGCTATAGGTGCTTTAATGCGCGCTTTTGGTCTAAATGGGCTATCGAATGGGTCTAAAATAATCTGGTGAACGGGGATATGTTCACTGCCATGGCGATACAAACTACGTTCAACCACATTTTTAAGTTCACGAATATTGCCGGGCCAATCATAACTAAGCAGTGTTTCTGTTGCGCTTCGGGTAAAACCGCTAAACAGTTCCCACTCTAAATCGCGCGCCATATTCATCGCAAACTGCTCAGCAAGAAGCATAATATCGTCTTGGCGTTCGCGCAGTGGTGGCAGGGTAATTACATCAAAGGCAAGGCGATCGAGTAAATCACTTCTAAATTCACCTTGCTCGGCCAAATAAGGAAGATCTTCGTTTGTCGCACACACTAAACGGGTATCTACTTTTACAGTTTGCTTGCCGCCAACACGTTCAAACTCACCGTATTCTATAACGCGCAGCAGTTTTTCTTGTACCATAGCTGAGGTATTAGCTAATTCATCTAAAAACAGTGTGCCGCTGTTAGCGCGTTCAAAACGACCTTCGTGGCGTTTGCTTGCCCCCGTAAAAGCACCGCTTTCATGGCCAAATAATTCACTTTCGAGTAGGTTCTCGTTAAGCGCTGCACAGTTAAGCTTTACGTAGTTTTGATCCCAGCGTTTTGATAAAAAGTGTAAGCGTGCTGCTATTAGCTCTTTACCTGTGCCGCGTTCACCAATAATAAGTACCGGTTTATCTAAATTAGCCAGTTGCGATACCTGATCTAATACAGACAGAAAGCTATCTGATTGGCCGAGTAAATTATCCTGTTGGCGATATTGGCTCATATTTCCTAACTCTTGGTCATTTTTACTAACTGTTAGTGTATTTCATAATTAGGGAGAACTAAAGAAATTTGTATATTTAGTTTAACTTAATGAAAATAAAGTGTATTTTGTCTTTTAAAAAGTTGGCAAGCATATTGATACTAGTTATAGCAGACTAACTAAGTTTTAATTACAGAGGTAAATGTTATGGGAATTTTTTCACGTTTTGCAGATATTGTTAATTCTAATATCAATGCCATTTTAGATAAAGCAGAAGACCCAGAAAAAATGGTTCGTCTGATTATTCAAGAAATGGAAGATACGCTTGTTGAAGTACGTTCTACATCAGCTAAAACATTGGCTGAGAAAAAAGAAATTGTACGCCGCTTAGATACACTTAAAGCGCAGGTAAGTGATTGGCAAGATAAAGCCGAACTGGCTTTAAGTAAAGACCGCGACGATTTAGCGCGTTCAGCCCTACTTGAAAAGCAAAAGTCGGCAGATGCCGTTGCTTCAGTAGCGAGTGAGCTTGAACATGTAGAGTCTCATATTGAGAAATTACAGCAAGAAGTAACGACACTACAAGAAAAGCTAGCAGATGCGAAATCTCGTCAAAAAGCGATTATACTTCGCCAACGTTCGGCTGAGTCGCGCCTTGAAGTGAAAAAGACACTTGATAGCTCAAAAGTAGAAGAAGCACTTAACCGCTTTGAACGTTACGAAACCAAAATTGATGGACTAGAATCTCAAATTGAGTCGTACGATTTAGGTAAAAAGACGTTAGCGGATGAAATTGCTAACCTACAAAAAAATGAAAAGATAGATGATGAGCTAGCCGAACTTAAAAAGAAGTTAGCTGATAAATAATTTATAAAGGGGCACTTAAAGTGCCCCACTGCTTAAAAACATCAAAACGGATTGTCAGGAGAGGATTATGTTTGATCCAGAGATATTAGTTGCACCATTTATTTTGTTTATGATTTTTGTTGCTCCGCTGTGGCTAATTTTACACTACCGCAGCAAAAAACAAGTAAACCAAGGTTTAAGTGAACACGAACATCGCCAATTACTTGAGCTTGCACACAAAGCTGAAAAAATGGCTGAACGATTAGAAACACTTGAAGCATTGCTTGATCAAGAGTCACCACAATGGAGACGCAAAGTATGAGTGCCAAACGCGAATTATTAAGAGACCCTCAACGCGGTAAAGTAGCCGGTGTATGTGCGGGATTAAGTGACTACTTTAATATGGAGTTATGGTTAGTTCGCATTATATTTGTTAGTGCGGTACTGCTAACGGGTGGCCCATTATTTGTGGTAGCGTATATTGCAGCCTGGTTCATTTTAGATAAAAAAGAGCCCGCAGCGGCGCAAACAAAAAGCTCAACTAAAACTGACGATCCGCTAGAAGTAAAATTTAAAGTATGGCAAAAAGGCGAGCCACCGCGCCGCGCATTGCAAGATTTAAAAGAGCGTTTAACGCGTGTAGATACTCGCCTTCAAGATATGGAGCGCCATGTAACTTCAAGCGAGTTTACGGTGAGCCGTGAAATTAACAAACTTTAAAGGATTTAATAGCACCTTATTTGCAGCGTGATAAATTACGGCAAATTAGGTGCAAGACACTTTATGAGCCAATCATTTGCAAAAAAGACCTTTAAAAGTATTAAAGGCAAAGCACAAAAAGCCCTTCATCGCAGTTTAGATCAGCACGTAAAGCTGGCCGTAACGGGCCTAAGTGGTAGTGGTAAAACAGCCTTTATTACCGCGCTTGTTAAACACTTAACAACCCAAGCTGACGATAAAAACTTACCTTTTTTTGATGTAATGCGCGAGCACCGCCATGTGGCCACTAAAGTTGTGCCGCAAGAGGCGTTAAAAGTCCCTACGTTTAATTATACGCGCGCACTAAATTCATTATTACCCAGCGATGGGATGCCTACATGGCCTGCATCAACTGAGCGGATTAATACGCTGCGCTTGGCAATAAAGTATCTAAGTAATGCAGGGCTGCGCGGCCACTTTTCGCCGCAATCAACGCTTTATTTAGATATTATTGACTACCCGGGTGAATGGCTCCTTGATTTACCTATGCTTGAGCAAAGCTATTCTCAATGGTGCGACCAGCAATACCCGTTATTAACTCAGCCTTCGCGCGTAAACACATCAAGTGATTTTTTAGCGGCCGTAGAGCAACTTGACTTAAACGCTCCCGTTGATGAAAACGCACTTGCTCATATTGCTCAGCTTTATCAAAGCATGTTAGTCGGGCTTAAAAAAGACACCAAACTTGCCATGTTGCAACCTGGGCGCATGCTTATGCCTGGCGACTTACAAGGTGCGCCATTGTTATTGTTTTTTCCGGTATCGGGTAAAGTAAATAGTGACGATGTCGTTGCGGGTTCTAATTTAGCGCATTTAACTAAGCGTTTTAACGCCTATATAAAAGAAGTTGTAAAACCATTTTATAATGAGCATTTTAGGCACTTCGATCGCCAAATTGTACTTGTGGATGTACTTAGTGCGTTAAACGAAGGCCATGAAACACTCCAAGAGCAAAGCAGTGTAATAAACCAATTACTCGCACACTTTAACTATGGCGAGTCGGGCTTTTTTAAACGTTTATTTAAGCCCAACATAGACAAAATATTATTTGCAGCTAATAAATCAGATCATATAAGTGCTAAGCACCATAAAGATTTAGCACTGCTACTTGATTCGCTCGTGCATGAGCAAAGTAATCATTTAAAGTTTGATGGTGTAAAAATAGAAACCATGGCTATGTCGTCAATTACAGCAACGCAGCCGCGCCAAGTTACCGACAAAGGTCAAACGCTTGATTGTATTTACGGTAAACCGTTAAACGAGCCTGATTGGCTTACGTATTTACCGCCGCAACCTCCCTCGCGGATGCTTAATAAAAATGAGTGGCCAGCACAGGGATTTGAGTTTTTATCGTTCTCCCCAATGCCGAGCCCCGATAAACAACTAAAACATATTCGATTAGATCATGTCATGCAGTACCTGCTAGGAGACAAATTAACATGAGTGAGTCAAACCAACCATTTCAAGCAGGGCGTCGTATAGATACGCAAAGCATTGAGCAAAACGAACCCGTTTTAGCACCTGCAAAAATTATTCACCACGGACAAAGTGATTACGAAGAACTTGAAGATGAAGCACTAGAGCCAGAAATAGATCTGGAACCTGTTTATAAAAAGTCAAAGTGGCAAACGCTTAAAGGTGTTTTTGCTCTTAGTTTTATAGTACTGGTGCTTTTAGAATTTGCGTACTCGTTATTATTTGCTTTCGAGCAGTCAATTATTTTAGGCAGTGTTTATTTAACCGCAGTTGTAAGTGGCGTGCTGCTAATTGGGCGCTTATTGTGGCGAGAGTACCGAATGCTGCGCAGTTTAAAGCGTAACCAACTGCACCGAGTTGAAGCCGACAGGCTTTTAAACAGCGAGCAAGTAGGCGGTGCATTACCTTGGCTCGAAAAGCTCAATAAACATCAGGAGCTTGATAACTTTGAAACCTTTAAAAACCAAGTAGCGACGCATCACAGCGACAAAGAAATAATGACGCTGTACGCCAACAGTTTATTAATAACCGAAGACACCAAAGCTAAAAAGCTTATAAATCGTTTTGCGACTGAATCAGCTCTACTAGTTGCCCTAAGCCCTCTTGCGCTGGTGGATATGATGGCTGTGCTTTGGCGCGGTACTAAGTTAATAGAACAAATTGGTAAAATTTACGGCATTGGTTTTGGCTACGCGAGCCGTATAAAACTGTACCGTATGCTGATAAAACAAGTAATGTTTGTAGGCAGTGCAGAGCTTGTATCTGACCTTGCTGCAACTGCACTAAGTGCTGAGCTTTTAGGTAAGCTTTCGGGACGAGCTGCGCAAGGGGTTAGTGCCGGTATTTTTACAGCGCGTATTGGTTACAAAGCAATGGAGCTTAGTCGCCCATTACCAAGGCTTGAAAACAAGCGCAGCTTACTAAAAGGCACTGTGCAAAGCATCGCAGGTAAAATTATGAGCCGTAAAAAGGCGGAACCAACACACTAGATTAGCAGTGGCAATATTTGTGTACAAACGTGCGCTGCATGGTTTTTACACAAATAGCCATCTGAGCATCCGGCATGCTTGCTGTTTGTAAGCGCATACGTTTTGATTGTTGAATCGCAAAAACATAATAATCAAAAAAATGAGCCTACAATGAGCAAGCATCATATAAACACCCAGTGTATTCACGGACCACAAAAAGCAAACGACCCGCACGGCGCACTCACTTCTCCTTTGTATCAAACCTCTACCTTTCATTTTGAAAGTGCCGCACAAGGTGCTGCGCGTTTTGCAGGCGACGAACCTGGCTATATTTATACGCGCTTAGGAAACCCTACAACCACAGAGCTTGAACAAAAAGTTGCTCAACTAGAGAGCTGTGAAGCAGCTGCTGCAACCGCAACAGGTATGGGGGCCGTATCTGCCTCAGTACTGAGCTTTTTATCGCAAGGAGATCACCTTGTTGCCTCAAGTGCTTTGTATGGTTGTACCTTTGCGTTTTTCTCGCACATGTTGCCGCGCTGGGGAATCGAAGTCACCTTTGTTGATATGACCAATGAGGACGAACTACGCGCTGCCATCAAACCTAATTCAAAAATGATATTTGTAGAAACGCCAATCAACCCCACTATGGCGGTTATTGATTTGGCACTCATTGGCGCAGTTGCTAAAGAGCACAGTTTAATTAGTGTAGTCGACAACACCTTTTTAACGCCGCTACTGCAATCACCCAAAAAATACGGTATCGACATTATAATGCACAGTGCGACCAAGTACTTAAACGGCCACGGAGACGTAGTCGCGGGTATTGTATGTGGATCGCTTGAGCACATAACACACATTAAAATGACCGTACTAAAAGACATTGGTGCAACCATAAGCCCGCACGACGCATGGCTAATTAATCGAGGCCTAAAAACACTCGCCATTAGAATAGAGCGCCATTGTCAAAGCGCACAAACAATAGCGCAATATCTAGAAGCGCATCCACAAGTAAGCACCGTATATTACCCGGGGCTTAAATCGCACCCAGGTTATAAGTTTATTGGTAACCAAATGAAAGCCGCTGGTGGTGTTATTGCGTTTGAAATAAAAGGCACACTACAAGATGGCGCACAATTTATTGATAGTATGAAACTTTGTACACTTGCAGTAAGCCTCGGCGACGCTGAAACACTAATTCAGCATCCTGCATCTATGACTCACTCGCCTTATACGCCAGAGGAGCGAGCTGCCGCTGGAATAAGTGATGGGCTGATCAGACTCTCGGTTGGGCTTGAAGATGTTAACGACATTATTAGTGATTTAGACCAAGCTTTTACTAAATTGGTTGTGTGTATTTAATTGTATACACTTAAAAATAAGCTGCAGGCCTTTATTTAAAGGTCTGTATTTTTAATGTGCCAACGGTGTAATTTTAACTTTACGATCTAAGTGATCGCGCTAAATACTGATGTTAGCCTATCTATTAAACTTTTCTTCACTTTTGCATAGTATGGGGTCATTCGATATTCAACAGGTTTGAGTATCACACTGACACCGATTTAGGGCTCACACCCAAGAAGGTACTTATGGCTAAAGCAAGTAAATACACATCCAAAACACCAGACGAAAATGGTGTTATACACTGGAGTGATGAAGAAAATAAAATTTGGTCTGAGCTTGTAGCGCGCCAACTTGCATGCATTGAAGGCAAAGCCTGCAGTGAGTACATGCAAGGGTTAAAAAAGATTAACCTGCCGCACGACCGTATTCCGCAGTTAAGCGAGCTAAACGAAGTGTTACTAGCCACTACCGGTTGGCAAGTTGCACCAGTACCTGCGCTTATCGACTTTGACGAGTTTTTCAGATTACTGGCAAACAAGCAGTTTCCGGTAGCTACATTTATTCGTAGCCGCGAAGAATTTGATTACCTACAAGAGCCTGATATTTTTCATGAAATATTTGGCCATTGCGCCATGCTAACTAATCCTGACTTTGCCGAGTTTACGCATAAGTACGGGCAATTAGGTTACGCAGCGCAGAAAAAGGACCGTGTATACCTTGCGCGTATATACTGGTTTACGGTTGAATTTGGTTTAATGCAAACCGAAGACGGTCTGCGTATTTACGGCGGCGGTATTTTATCAAGCCCAGGGGAGACTCAGTACGTATACTCAAATACGCCAGAAATTAGCCCAATGAATGTGCTTGATGTACTGCGTACGCCGTACCGTATTGATATTATGCAACCACAGTACTACACCATAAATTCGATTCATGATCTGTTTGATATATCGCAAATGGATATTATGACTTTGGTTGAGCGAGCTAAAGAGCTTGGTTTGCACGACCCAAAATTTCCACCAAAAGAAAAATTAGCCAGTTAAATATTAATGCTAAAAAAGCTAAAAGTAAGGATTTAGAATGTCTTCATTAAGTGCACAAAAATGCGAAGCCTGTCATGTAGATGCGCCAAAAGTATCTGACGAA
Source organism: Pseudoalteromonas sp. 1_2015MBL_MicDiv (assembly GCF_002407505.1). Taxonomy (NCBI): domain Bacteria; kingdom Pseudomonadati; phylum Pseudomonadota; class Gammaproteobacteria; order Alteromonadales; family Pseudoalteromonadaceae; genus Pseudoalteromonas; species Pseudoalteromonas sp. 1_2015MBL_MicDiv. The sequence continues at coordinate 1,155,557 of NZ_CP012737.1, forward strand.
GAGTTAGCGCAATTAATTACTAAAATCCCAGACTGGGTACCAGAAGTACGCGACGGCATTATGCAGCTTGAACGTGTTTATAAATTTAAAAACTTCAAACAGGCTATCGCGTTTACTAACAAAGTAGGCGACATGGCAGAAGACGAAGGCCATCACCCAGGTTTATTAACCGAGTGGGGCAAAGTAACCGTTACATGGTGGAGCCATTCAATTAAAGGCCTACATAAAAACGACTTTATTTGCGCAGCTAAAACAGACGACGTATTTAACGCGCTGTAAACCACATTAATTGAGCAAACCAACAAAAGCGCTTATTTTTATAAGTTCTTTTTTGGTTTGGGGGGCGCTTATCGGTAACGATCAACTCGGCGTTAATTTTTATTACCCACAAAGACTAAAAAAGCTAGCCAAAAATGATCATTTCAATTTTAATGCTTTCGGGGATACTTATTATTCATTTAAACAATAAATTGTAAAAGTATAGAAGCAGTAGCCCAATATATGAATTTACTTATAGCATTCAGTAGAGATCTATTTAGCTGTGGTGCTGAAGGAATGTACTGAACTTACACTACAGTGAAAAGGAATTTTAAATTGAAAGAGCAAGCCTCAGACTTCTCAAAAGTACAAAGCGTATTTACATACAGTATATTCAGAATTTCTTTAATTATCCCCATACTACTTTCAATCGTTTTGCTGTTATTTATTTGGGTAAATGACAATTTGAGCATTACTTGGCCAAGTAAAGAAAGTTTAGATGTTTTCCTAAATTATATGGAAGTCCCTCTATGGGTACTTGGTTCATCTATTCCATTAGGTACATTAGCGGCGGCTAATTTCAGGGCATTACAGTTTCAACAAAACCTCTTGTACCAAAAAGAAAATATCGAAAGGCAAAATTTTGAACACATTATCGACTTGTACCATAAAGAACTTTCGCTTTTTAAAGAAAAATTTGAGTCAATAATCATCAATGGTAAATTTAAAACAATAAAAGGTTCAAACGGAGCTCTTATTTTTACACGATTTTATGAGAAGCCAACTAAAGAAAATTTAAATGTAATTAATCTAAATAAGTTACGTATGGAGTCCGTATTTCATTTTATGACAACTTTTGAAAAAAGCCTTTTCGAACTGGGGAGTAAAACAGCTTCTTTAGAAAAAGAAAATGAGTTTAGAGCTGCGTTTATAGAAACTTTCGGTAAGAACATATCTTCAAGCGAAAAAAAAATACTTTTTAGCAAAATAAATATCTACGATGGAAAAATTTTATTTTTATTAACAGGCATTGAAGAATATCACTTTGAAATTTGTCAGACGTTAGGAATTAAACATTTTTCGATAAGTAGTGAAAATATTATAACTGTAATTTATTCAATATTTGATATTTACGGTTTACAGTCTAGTTTATTCGATGATGGCAATAGTCTATCACCTATGTGCTTTTCAAGTTTAAGGCAGGGTATGTTGTTTGATATATTAGAGCATTGGGTATCCCATAGTAATATAGGCAAGTCACACATAAAAAATGAAGAATATAAATTAAACGACTTTTTACATCATTATCAAATTACTATTCTTACTACTGCAGATAAAACAAAAAAGCCCTAAACCCAAAGGGCTTAGCGCTTTTCTATATACAATTAAAGTTTAGCTAAAACACTTCACTTCAACGTATCGTTGGGTTTCGTTTCACTCAACCCAACCTACGATTACTCATCAATTGAGCGTAGTAGGGCGTTGATGCCTACTTTTTCACGTGTTTGCTTATCTACTTTCTTCACGATAATTGCAGCGTAAAGGCTGTGAGTGCCATCTTTTGACGGTAGTGCGCCTGGAACAACTACTGCCCCTGCTGGTACGCGGCCATAGTGAATTTCGCCAGTTTCGCGGTCATAAATACGAGTGCTTTGGCTGATGTAAACACCCATTGAAATTACTGCGCCTTCTTCAACAATTACGCCTTCCACAATTTCAGAACGTGCGCCAATAAAACAGTTGTCTTCAATGATGGTTGGGTTAGCTTGTAGAGGCTCTAAAACGCCGCCTATGCCAACGCCACCTGATAAATGTACGTTCTTACCAATTTGTGCACATGAGCCTACAGTCGCCCATGTATCAACCATAGTGCCGTCGTCAACGTATGCGCCAATGTTTACGTACGATGGCATAAGTACGACGTTTTTACCTACAAAGCTGCCTTTACGTGCTACAGCGTTTGGTACTACGCGCATACCGCCTTGCTGAAATTGCTCTGGCGTGTAGTCGCTAAATTTAAGTGGTACTTTGTCGTAAAACTGGTTTACGCCGTCGTTCATTGGTTGGTTGTCGCGAATACGAAACGACAGTAAAACCGCTTTTTTAAGCCACTGGTGTACAACCCATTCACCTGATATTTTTTCGGCAACGCGTGCTGCGCCGCTATCAAGTAAATCAAGTGCGTCGATAATGGCTTGTTTTACGTCGCTTGATACTGTGCTTGGGCTAATGCTATCGCGGTTGTCCCATGCGTTTTCGATCATCGTTTTTAAATCTGACATGTGTGTCCTCTATTCAGTTTCGGCGTTGAATTTTTTACGTAATGCCTGATGAATTTTTGCTTGCTCTTCATCAGTCAGCGCTTGGTATTCGTTATTAGATACAACAAAGAAATCCTCTGCACGTTCACCTACCGTGGTAATACGGGCAGCGTGAATGTGTAGTAAATGCGCTTGGAAAACTTCGGCTATTTTGGTTAGTAAACCTTGTATATCGACGGCTTGAATTTCTATTAAGCTACGGTCTTTGCGTGCATGTGGGCGCAACACAATTTTAGGTTTAATATTAAAATCTTTAAAGCGTTGAGAGCGGCTCTTTTTAAAGCGAATTTTTTTACGTGGATCGCTAAGTGCTTGCTCAAGCCCGCGTTTAATTGATTGCGCTCGACCGCTCGCTATTGGGTCGCCACTTACTTCAAGTATGACAAAGCTAAACAGGACGTAACCGTCTTTGGTGGTCAGTACTTGCGCGTGCTGTATTTGTGCTTTTTTAGAGCCAATGACACTCACTAATCTCGCAAATAGTGCACCAGAGTACGGGCTGTATACAAATACTTGTGTACCACCATGCATGGCTTTGTTAGATACAATTACACTAGGTTGGCTTAAATCGGTGCTACTTAATAAATGCTCACTTTGCCACGATATTTGCTGTTCGCTAAAGGCGGTAAAGTAATTGGCTTTAAAGCGACTCCAAATTAAATCAATTTTTTCCTCTTGATAGCCCAAGTTAAGTAGACGTTGTTTAGCTTGGTGCTTTTTATCGCGAATTTGGTCGCGTTGATCCATTGGGTTTTCGAGCCCTAAGCGCAACGCGCGTTGCGTGTGCAAGTACAATTCACGCAGTAGGGTGTTTTTCCAATCGTTCCATAAGTTGTCGTTGGTTGCACGTATGTCGGCAACGGTTAAACAATATAAATAGTCGAGTTGGCGCTCTGTTTTAATACGTGTTGCAAAGTCTTTTATTACAGCAGGGTCGTTAATGTCTTTACGCTGCGCGGTAACCGACATAAGTAAATGGTTACTTACAAGCCATGCTACTAATTTTGCATCAGCCGATGAAAAACCATGTAATTTAGCAAAGGCTATAGCATCAACAGCGCCAAGCTCTGAGTGATCGCCCCCTCGGCCTTTAGCGATGTCGTGAAATATACCGGCTAAATAAAGTAGCTCCGGTTTATCCATGCGAGTGACTATTTCACTGCAAATAGGAAACTCGCTAATGCCTGTTTTATCAAAATATTCGTAAATGTTTTTGATTAATTTGTGAGTGTGCTCATCTACGGTATAAGCATGAAACAAATCGAACTGCATTTGCCCAAATATATTACGCCACTGCGGTAAGTAGGCGGCAAGCATGCCATGTTTGTGCATTAACGTAAATGCGCGTCCCATACCGTTAGGGTGTTTGACTAAGCGTAAAAATGCTTCACGACAGGCTGCATAATCTTGTAAATCACCCAATAAACGACGGCGTACTTGTCGAATAGTACGAATAGTACTTGGGTAAATATGGGTGATTTCGGGGTTGTCGGCGATGTGCTCAAACAATACAAAGAGCTGGTCACGTCTAAAAAATACGGATGGATCTTTTACGCGTATTTGATGGCCAACACGTTCAAAATTTCTGTCGAGTACTTCTACAACATTTTCACTGTTTTGCGGTGAAATGCTTTGCTCAAAATACGAAAGCAGCATTTGGTTAAGCTCGCGTACGCGGCTCATTATTCTAAATAAGCGTTTCATCATACGCTCAACCGAGGCTTTACCATCGCTGCCAAAACCTAAAATTTCGGCGGCTTGGGGTTGATGATCAAACAATAAACGGTTTTCTGAACGCCCTGCAGCCAAATGAAGGGCAAAACGAATGTTCCATAGGTTTTCTAGGCACTCTGATAGCTCTTGAAACTCTTCGTGAGTCAGATAACCGTGGCTAATTAGCTCTTGCAGTGTTTCGGCTCTAAAGTGTTTTTTAGCAACCCAAATGATGGTTTGTAAGTCGCGAAGGCCACCGGGGTTTTCTTTAATGTTTGGTTCAAGGTTATACGCAGTGCCGTGGCACTTTCTGTGACGTAAGTTTTGCTCTTGTACTTTGGCAACAAAAAAGTCGCTAGAACCCCAAACAGGGGTTTCTAGTACAAAGGTTTTAAGTTTTTCGAACTCGATATGGTTGCCAAAAATAAGCCGACTTTCGAGCAAGCTGGTGGCAAAGGTGACGTCTTCACGTTTTTGCTCAATAGCTTGCTCAATGGTACGCACGCTATGGCCAATCTCTAAGTTGAGATCCCACAGCATAGTGACAAACTGGCCTATTTTTTCGCATATTTCTTCACTGGGTTGTTCAGTGACTAAAAGTAGAAAATCAATATCGGAATAAGGATGAAGTTCGCCGCGTCCATATCCGCCCACAGCAATTAGCGCTAAATCAGGTTCGTGCGATAACTCATAAACATGAAAGAGCTTAATTAATAGGCGGTCAATAAACTCAGCCCGGGCATTAATTAAATTCCCAACCGGTTGCTTAGAAAATTCGTTATGTAGCCATTTATAAAAATAGCTAGAACAATCGCGATAATCACTAAGTTGCTCAGCATCGCTAAGCAACTTTTTTACTTTGTTGGGTAATGCCACGTGGGCTGGCTCCTTGTTGAACCTTTCACACGGATAAGGTTTGTCTTATCAAGTGTTTCGGTTTTATTAGTGTTCTATTATCCTGTCGATAGTATCATCCGATCGTAGCGTTAAAATTTCAACACCATTTTCGGTCACTAATAAAGTATGTTCCCACTGTGCAGACAAACTACGGTCGCGTGTTACTACTGTCCAATCATCTTTAAGAAGCTTACATTGGCGTTTACCCGCATTAACCATAGGTTCAATAGTTAAACACATACCTGCTTTTAAGGCTTCGCCAGTGCCGGCTTTACCATAATGCATTATTTGTGGTTCTTCATGAAACCCTGCGCCAATACCGTGACCGCAATATTCACGTACGATTGAGTAGTTAAAGCTTTCTGCATATTTTTGAATCGCTGAGCCAATATCGCCTAAGCGCACACCTGGTTTTACCATTTTAATAGCAAGGTATAAGCTTTCTTGTGTTACTTCTGCAAGACGCTTAGCTTGAATGTTTGGTGTACCAACGTGGAACATTTTAGATGTGTCGCCGTGGTAACCGTCTTTAATGACAGTTACGTCAATATTTACGCTGTCGCCTTCTTTTAATGCTTTGTCATTTGGAATTCCGTGACAAATAACGTGATTAACTGACGTACAAACTGATTTTGGAAAGCCATGATAATTTAATGGAGCAGGGATTGCTTGTTGCACATTAACAATATAATCATGACAAAGTGTATTTAGCTCATCGGTGGTAACACCTGGCACTACATGAGGGCCGATCATTTCAAGTACATCGGCCGCTAAGCGCCCAGCTACGCGCATTTTCTCTATTTCTTCAGGGGTCTTGATAATAGCGCTCATTGAGGCTCCAAAGTTGAGTTTTTAACATTTATCGTCGAACAAATTTTGCACGCGACGTTGAGTATTTAATTTTAATATGGTATAAAGCGCGCCGTCTTTTTACAAATAAATTCTTAAATGATTTTTTGTATTTAAGGCAAACACAATTTGATTTTAACACACACACGTATCGTCACATACACTTGGGTGCATTTGAAGTTTAATTACTTCGGTGTTGGTGCTATGGGATATGTGGAGGCCTAACCCTAAACAACTATAGAGGATCTATAAAATGGCAAATGTTTCAATGCGCGATATGCTTCAAGCTGGTGTTCACTTTGGTCACCAAGCACGTTACTGGAACCCTAAGATGAAGCCTTTCATCTTCGGTACACGTAACCGTGTTCATATCATCAACCTTGAGCAAACAGTACCAATGTTCAATAACGCACTTAAGTTTTTAACTGGTGCTGCTTCAAACAAAGGTAAAGTTCTTTTCGTTGGTACTAAGCGCGCAGCAAGCGAAGCAGTTAAAGAAGCAGCTATTGCAAGCGACCAGTATTACGTTAATCACCGTTGGTTAGGTGGTATGTTGACTAACTGGAAAACAGTTCGTCAATCAATCAAGCGTCTTAAAGACCTTGAAGTACAAAGCCAAGACGGTACTTTCGAGAAATTAACTAAGAAAGAAACGTTAATGCTTAACCGCGAAATGGACAAGCTTGAAAAAAGCCTTGGTGGTATCAAAAACATGGGCGGTCTTCCAGACGCGCTTTTCGTTATCGATGCTGACCACGAGCACATTGCTATCCGTGAAGCTAACAACCTAGGTATTCCAGTTGTTGCAATCGTTGATACTAACTCTAATCCAGACGGCGTTGATTTCATCGTTCCTGGTAACGATGATGCTATCCGTGCTGTAAGCCTTTACACTAGCGCTGTTGCAGCTGCTATCACTGAAGGTCGCGAGAATAACATCGTTGCTCAAGCTGAGAAAGACGATTTCGTTGAAGCTGAGTAATTAGCTGTCATCAAGTCTTCATCTTTTTAAGGTGAAGACTTGCTATTCTTGTAGAGCGGGTAACCCGCTTATCTAAACCAGATTTCAGATTTGAGGATTTACTAATGGCTGTAACTACTGCCCTAGTTAAAGAATTACGCGAGCGCACAGGCGCTGGCATGATGGATTGTAAAAAAGCGTTAACTGAGACTGATGGCGACATCGAGTTAGCGATTGAAAATATGCGTAAAAGTGGCGCTGCTAAAGCTGCTAAAAAAGCAGGTAACATTGCTGCTGAAGGTACTATCATCATCAAGCAAAATGCGGGTGTTGCAGTACTAGTAGAAGTTAACTGTCAAACTGACTTCGTTGCAAAAGACGTAAGCTTCTTAGCATTTGCTAACAAAGTTGCTGACGCTGCAATTGCTGACACAATCTCTATCGAAGACTTACAAGCTAAGTTTGAAGAAGACCGTGTTGAGCTAGTTACTAAAATTGGCGAAAACATCAACGTACGTCGTATACAGTACGTAACTGGTGAAAACCTAGTTGAGTACCGTCATGGCGATCGTATCGGCGTTGTTGTTGCTGGTGTTGCTGATGAAGAAACACTTAAGCACGTTGCAATGCACGTTGCTGCATCTAGCCCTGAATACTTAACACCTTCTGATGTGCCTGCTGATGTTGTTGAAAAAGAAAAGCAAGTACAAATCGAAATCGCGATGAATGAAGGCAAGCCTGCTGAAATCGCTGAGAAGATGGTTGTTGGTCGTATGAAGAAATTTACTGGTGAGGTTTCTCTTACTGGTCAAGCTTTCATCATGGAACCTAAAAAATCTGTTGGCGATATTCTTAAAGAGAAAAACGCAACAGTTACTAGCTTCGTACGTGTAGAAGTTGGTGAAGGTATCGAGAAGAAAGAAGAAGATTTTGCTGCTGAAGTTGCTGCTCAAATTGCTGCAGCTAAAGGTCAGTAAGATTAACTATTTGTGATGCAAAAGGAAATTAGATGCAATTAAAGTACTATTTGGTTTTGCTTCACAGCTAGAAATTCTTTAAAATAACCGCGCTTTTATGTTTAACATAAGCGCGGTTATTTTTTATCCATAATTCAATAAAAGTTGGCCCCAATACTATGACTATCAATCGTAAACCTATTTTTAGACGTGTTCTTCTCAAATTAAGTGGTGAAGCTTTAATGGGAGACGAAGGCTTCGGCATCGATCCTAAAGTTTTAGACCGTATGGCACAAGAAATTAAAGAGCTAGTAGAGCTCGACGTAGAAGTGGGTTTAGTTATTGGTGGAGGTAACTTTTTACGCGGTGGATCGCTTGCAGAAGCAGGTATGAATCGCGTTGTTGGTGACCATATGGGTATGCTTGCAACAGTTATGAATGGCCTTGCAATGCGTGACGCGCTGCATCGTGCATTTGTAAATTGTCGTTTAATGTCGGCTATCCCATTAAATGGTGTGTGTGATGCATATAACTGGGCTGAAGCAATTAGCTTATTAAAAACGGGCCGCGTTGTTATTTTTGCAGCGGGTACGGGTAATCCATTCTTCACGACTGATTCTGCAGCGTGTTTACGCGGTATCGAAATTGAAGCGGATACTGTAATTAAAGCAACGAAAGTGGATGGCGTGTACAGTGATGACCCTGTAAAAAACCCAGAAGCGACGCTTTATCGCCACTTAAGCTACAATGAAATCATCGATAAAGAATTAAAAGTTATGGATTTAGCGGCATTTACTCTAGCCCGCGATCACAATATGCCGTTGAGCGTATTTAACATGAATAAATCAGGCGCGCTAAAACGCGTAATTATGGGTGAAGAAGAAGGAACACTTATTTCTTCACAAGCCTCAGATGAAATAATCAAATAATTAGGATTAAACCGTGATTAACGATATTCAAAAAGACGCGCAAGCGCGCATGCAAAAAAGTGTAACTGCACTAGGTAGCCAATTATCTAAAATTCGTACTGGCCGCGCACATCCAGCTATCTTAGATGGCATTATGGTGTCGTACTACGGTGCACCAACGCCTTTAAACCAAGTTGCTAACGTGACAATTGAAGATTCTCGTACACTTGCTATTGGTGTATTTGATAAGTCTTTGGCGCAAGCTGTTGAAAAAGCGATTATGGCGTCTGACTTAGGCTTAAACCCTATGTCAGCAGGTACTGTTATTCGTGTACCACTTCCTCCACTTACAGAAGAGCGTCGTAAAGACTTAATCAAAATTGTACGCGCTGAAGTTGAAGGTGGTCGTGTTGCTATTCGTAATATTCGTCGCGATGCTAATGGCGATGTGAAAGCGTTATTAAAAGATAAAGACATATCAGAAGATGAAGCGCGTCAATCAGATGATGCGATTCAAAAACTTACTGATAAGTTTATTAAAGAAATGGATACGCTATTAGCTGCCAAAGAAACTGAATTGATGGAAATCTAGGCAACTAAAATTATTAGTTTTGAAACGCCGTCTGGGGTATACTAGGCGGCGTTTTTTTATGGAATATTCAATATTTATGGTTCTAGACGCTGACACAATTTCACAGCAATGTTTACCTAAACATGTTGCCATCATAATGGATGGTAATGGACGTTGGGCGCAAGCTAGAAATAGACCTCGTGTATACGGGCATAAAAAAGGCGTGGATGCCGTTCGTCAGTCTGTTCAGTTTTGCACTAAGTTAGGGATACAATCGTTAACTTTATTTGCTTTTAGCAGTGAAAACTGGCGCCGACCTGAGGATGAAGTGAATACGTTAATGGAGCTTTTTTTGTTTGTTTTAACAAAAGAAGTTAAAAAGCTTCACAAAAACAATGTAAAACTGACCATTATTGGAGACTTATCACGATTCTCGGAGAGCTTGCGTAGTAAAGTATATTCCGCACAAGCGTTGACTGAGAATAACACCGGGCTGCACTTAAATGTTGCAGCTAATTATGGTGGTCGTTGGGATATGGCTAATGCAGCTAAGCAACTTGCGTTGCAAGTAGAAAAAGGCACACTTAACGCCGAAGATATTACCGAAGAGCGTTTAGCGCAGCATATGAGCATGGCAGATCAGGCAGAACCTGATTTACTTATTCGCACTGGTGGCGATGTTCGTATTAGTAACTTTTTATTATGGCAAGCCGCTTACGCAGAACTTTACTTTACCGACACACTTTGGCCTGATTTTAATGAAGCAGCATTTGCTGAGGCCATTGCGTGTTACGTTGCCAGAGAGCGACGTTTTGGTTGTACGGGCGAACAAATAAAACAATTACTCGCTCAAACCTAAATAGAATAAGGGTCACAATTTTGTTAAAACAACGCATTTTAACCTCGCTCGTGCTAGCGCCTTTAGCATTAGCATTGGTTTTTTATACACCGCTTACTTTATTTAGTTATTTTGCAGGTGCAATAGTATTATTAGGTGCATGGGAATGGTCTGCATTTATGGGCCTGTGTGACAAACTCAAAAGAAGTGCTTTTGTGCTTTTAGTTGCGGCTTTACTCGCAGTGCTCAACTTACATTGGCCAATTGAAGCTTTATGGCAAAATGGTAAATTAGTGGGTGATGCAAATTATTTATTTACACTTGCATTTGCTTGGTGGATTGTTGCCAGTTATTTAGTATGGCGTTATCCCGCTATGGCGAAAGCTTGGAATGAAGGCCTTGTGATGCGAGGCATCGCTGGTTTACTAACGCTTGTGCCATTGTGGCTTGCACTTAATACCTTACGCAGTGCGCAGTATGCTGAATCGGCTCATTTTGGTTCTATGCTGATTTTAGTCGTTTTAGGTATTGTGTGGAGCGCTGATGTGGGTGCCTACTTTACCGGGAAAAGTTTTGGTAAGCATAAATTGATGCCTAAAGTGAGCCCAAATAAAACAATTGAAGGGCTCGCCGGTGGTGTCGTTGCTGCTGTTATTTTTGTCTTAATATTTTGTCATTTCACCGATGTTGATTTAGTTGTTTGGCCTGTATACGCCATTATGACCGCTTTGATTGCGTTGTTTTCTGCTGTAGGTGACTTACTCGAAAGCATGTTTAAACGCGAAGCTGGCTTAAAAGACAGTGGTAATTGTTTACCTGGTCACGGTGGGATTTTAGATAGAATTGATAGCTTAACCGCTGCGGCTCCAATGTTTGTTCTGTGTTATGCATGGACGCTGAGTTTATGAGCCCAAAGCAACAACTGGTTATTTTAGGTGCAACAGGGTCTATTGGCTTAAGCACATTAGATGTTGTATCGCTAAATAAAGAACTATTTGATGTTTTTGCTTTAACAGCCGGACAAAATGCAAAAAAAATGGCTGCGTTATGCATAGAGCATGAACCTGTATATGCAGTTATGGCTTCGCAAACGGCTGCTGAGCAGTTGTCATCGTATTTAACTAATACTCAGTGTAAAACTAAAGTAAGGTATGGCGAGCAAGCTATGAGTGACGTGTGTGCTTATCCTAATGTTGATGTTGTTATGTCGGCAATTGTAGGTGCAGCTGGTTTATTGCCAACATTAAGTGCAGTAGAAGCAGGTAAAAAAGTACTGCTTGCCAATAAAGAATCACTTGTGATGTCTGGCCAGTTGTTTATTGACAAAGTTAAACAACATAAAGCAACTTTACTACCAATTGATAGCGAACATAATGCTATTTTTCAATGTCTACCTTCTTCGTTACAAAATGCCAAAGGCGATCAAAATTTACAGCAACATGGCGTAAGTAAAATTTTGCTTACCGGTTCTGGTGGCCCATTTTTAACCCGTGATATAAATACGTTAAAAGATGTCACTGTTAGCGAAGCAGTCGCTCACCCTAATTGGTCTATGGGTCAAAAAATATCAGTAGATTCGGCCACTATGATGAACAAAGGCTTGGAGTTTATTGAAGCCAAGTGGTTATTCAATTGTGACACCAGTGATATTGATGTAGTTATTCATCCGCAAAGCATTATTCATTCAATGGTGCAGTACCACGACGGTTCTATTTTAGCGCAAATGGGTAACCCTGATATGCGCACTCCTATTGCCCATGCACTTGCATATCCTGAGCGAATTAATGCGGGTGTAAAGCCTCTCAATTTCTCTGATATTACAGACTTTTCATTTACCAAGCCTGATTACGCCCGTTATCCTAATTTACAACTTGCGGTTGATGCATGTAGTGCAGGGCAAGGTGCTACAACGACAGTAAATGCAGCGAATGAAATAACAGTAAACGCGTTCTTAAATGGTAAAATTGGTTTTACCGATATATACAAAATAAATGCACAAACACTTGAAGCTGCAACGTACACCAATGTGCAAAGCTTAGATGAAATTTTAGAGTGCGATAAATTAGCGCGGATTAGCGCTTTGCAATTTATAACAAAAGTGGCGCATTAATATGTTTGATTTTTTTTGGAACCTAGGCTCATTTATTTTAGCGCTTGGTATTTTAGTGGCCATACATGAGTACGGCCATTTTTGGGTTGCGCGCAAAATGGGCGTTAAAGTGCTGCGTTTTTCAATTGGTTTTGGTAAACCACTTATAAAATGGCACGATAAATATAATACTGAATACGTAATTGCAGCAATACCACTAGGCGGTTATGTAAAAATGCTTGATGAGCGCGTTGATGAAGTACCACAAAACCAACGTCACTTATCGTTTAATGCTAAATCGGTTCAAGCGCGTATTGCTATTGTTGCAGCGGGTCCTATGGCAAACTTTTTGTTTGCTATTTTTGCACTTGCTGCCATGTATATGGTGGGTGTGCAATCGGTTAAGCCAGTTGTTGGCAGCGTTACTGAAGGGAGTCGAGCGGAGCAGGCGGGCATAATGCCAAGCCAGCATATTATTAAAATTGGCGATGACGATATAACAACGTGGCAAGATGCTACATTTGCACTAATGTCGAGCTTAGGTGAGGAAAGCGTTGAGGTTACGGTTCGTGATAAAAATCTACAACCACGTATTAAAACGCTTAATTTAGATGGTTGGAAACTTGATCAGCAAGATGTTCCGCCACTGAGTTCGTTAGGTATTGTTCCATTTAGACCTCAGGCAACACTGACTATTGCCGCTGTGACTGAAAATTCAGCAGCAAAACAAGCAGATTTGAAGGTTAATGACACTATTTTGGCTGTAAATGGCGAAACAATAAGCAGTTGGCAGCAATTAGTTAATCTTATTACGCAATCGGCTAACAAATCTTTACAATTTAGTGTAAAAAGACAAGATAGTATAAAAAGCATTACAGTAACCCCGCAAAGCCGCCTTGATAATAGCGGTATTGAACAGGGCTTTTTGGGCGTAGCACCGGTTGTTCAACAATGGCCAGAAGGGTATGTAGAGACTAGACAATACGGCCCTCTTGACAGCATTGTCCGAGGAACAAAAGAAACATGGCGCTTGATTACTCTTAGCTTTGACATGATAGGTAATTTAATTACAGGCCAAGTTTCTGTTAAAAATTTAAGTGGTCCCGTGGGCATTGCAGTCGGTGCTGGAACTAGCGTAAGCTATGGCTTAGTTGCATTTTTAAGCTTCTTAGCCTTGATTAGCGTTAACTTGGGTGTATTTAATTTATTACCCTTGCCAGTGCTTGATGGTGGACACTTAATGTATTACATAATTGAACTTTTTCGTAAAAAGCCAGTCTCTGAAAAGACACAAGAGTTTGGTTTTAAAGTGGGAGCCTTGCTACTCATTTTTCTAACATGTTTCGCTTTGTTCAATGATGTATCACGTTTGTAGCTACAGCGTGACAATTACTAATTAGAACACGATTGTAAAGCATCATTAATTTTAGGTGCTAAGCGGTAATACAGTTGTATAGGATAAAGATAATAAAATGGCTATAAAAAAACATTTGGCAGTTTCAAGTTTATTGGGTGCAAGCTTTGCAGCACTGGGCCAAACTTCCTTTATTGTTGAAGATCTTAAAGTTGAAGGCTTACAGCGCGTAGCACTGGGTGCTGCATTAACGCATATTCCTATCAATGTGGGCGATAATGTTGACGACTATACGATTTCAAAAACAATAAAGTCACTTTACCGCTCTGGTCACTTTGACAACATAAAAGCACTTCGTGATGGCAATAATGTTATTTTTAAAGTAACAGAACGTCCTACGATTAGCTTTATTGAGTTTGAAGGCAATAAAGATATAAAAGACGAGCAACTTAATGAGTCGCTTGAACAACAAGATATTCGCCAAGGTGAACCGCTTGATAAAACTGTTATCGATAATATCGAAAAAGGGTTAGTTGAGTTCTTCCACAGTATTGGTAAATACAACGCTAAAGTTGATATTAGTGTAACTAAATTACCACGTAACCGCGTTAAGCTTAAATTAGAGTTTGATGAAGGTGATGCCGCCTCCATCCGCCAAATAAACTTGGTTGGTAACGAACTTTTTTCTAATGAAGACTTATTAAAGCTTGCCGAGTCACAACAAGATTTACCGTGGTGGCAATTTATGGGCAGCGACCGTTACCAAAAGCAAACGGTTGAAGGCGATTTAGAAAAAATTCGCAGCTTTTATTTAGACCGTGGTTACCTACGATTTAATATCGATTCAACACAAGTGTCAGTAAGTCCTGAACGTGAGTCAGTATATGTTACAGCCAACTTAACTGAAGGCGTAAAATACAAAGTTAAGGGTTTTGATTTTATTGGTGACTTACTTGGCCGCGAAGACTTAATTAAAAGTGTTATTCCACTTCGTGCAGGCGAGTTATATAACGGTTCAGTAGTAACGTCTTCTGAAGAGTTTATTAAAAGTTACTTAGCACGTTTTGGCTACGCAAATGCTGAAGTACGTACTATTCCAGAGATTGACGACGAAAAGCAAGAAGTGCAATTAACGTTGTCGGTTAATCCGGGTAAACGTGTTTATGTGCGTCGTATTATTGTTGGTGGTAACCAAAATACGGCTGATGAAGTACTTCGCCGTGAAATGACACAACTTGAAGGCGCTTGGTTATCTAATCAGAACCTAGAGCGTTCAAAACTACAAATTCAACGTTTGGCCTACATGGAAAAAGTTGATTTTAATGTAGTGCCAGTCCCTGGTGTGGATGATCAAGTAGATGTTGATTTTACAGTAAAAGAGCAATCAGCCGGTAGCTTTAATGCCGGTTTGGCATATGGTTCTTACCAAGGCTTACAATTTAATATTGGTGTGACAGAATCTAACTTTTTAGGTACTGGTAACCAAATTGGATTCAATATTAATACCTCTAAGGGTTCTGAACGTGTAAGTTTATCGTACACTGACCCTTACTTTACGCCTGATGGTGTATCACAAGGTAGTAGTATTTTTTACAGTAACTATGATGCGAGTGCCTTTAGCCTTGTTGACTACAAATCGAAAAGT
This sequence comes from Pseudoalteromonas sp. 1_2015MBL_MicDiv, assembly GCF_002407505.1. Lineage (NCBI taxonomy): Bacteria > Pseudomonadati > Pseudomonadota > Gammaproteobacteria > Alteromonadales > Pseudoalteromonadaceae > Pseudoalteromonas > Pseudoalteromonas sp. 1_2015MBL_MicDiv. Next base: position 1,170,917 of record NZ_CP012737.1, read on the forward strand.
TACGGTATCGGTACAAATATAGGTTTCCCAATTGATGCGATTAATCGTATTAACTTTGGTGTGCGCTGGATTAAAGAAGAGCTATCGGATATTGCTGAGTATGAGCAAACACGAGTATTGCGTGAAACATTCTTAGATCCGGAAAACCCAGATGCTGGTTTCGATTTTAATAAATATGAGCTAAGTGTAGGTTGGTCGCGCGTTACTGTTAACCGTGGTTTATTTCCAACAGCGGGCTCACGTCAAACACTTAACCTAACTGCGACAACGCCAAATTCTGATCTTCAGTACTTTAAACTGAATTACGATTCACGTTTTTATTGGCCTATATCAAATGACCACCGTTGGGTATTTTCAACGCGTGCAGCGCTTGGTTACGGTAACGGTTACGGTTCAACAAATGGTTATGATCAAACATTACCATTTCAAGAATACTTTCGTATAACTGAAATGGAACTTCGTGGCTTTGACCGTAATACAATATTACCACGTGCTGTATCGCGTATACCGCAGTCTATTCCGGGTACACCGGGCACAGACGGTGCTACAACAGGCACAATAGGCGGTGCGTCTGAGTTTGATGTATTAATCCCTCAAGGTCGAATTGGTGGTAATGCTAAAGCGGTAGCTGGAATGGAACTAATTGTTCCTACGCCATTCTTAGATGAAGAAAATACCAGTTCTGTCCGTACGAGTTTCTTTGTTGATGCGGCAAACGTTTGGGATACTGAATTTAATGTAGATCGCTTTCAAAACTTAGGTGTTGATGAGCGTGCCAAATTAGACGATTATTCAGATCCGCTGCGTTTTAGGATTTCAACCGGTTTATCATTACAGTGGATCTCTCCAATGGGTCCTATGCTGATAAGTTTTGCGTATCCATTGCAAAAAGAAGAAGATGACGATACGAAAACCATCAGTTTTAATATTAGTAACACTTTTTAAAGGAGCTTTTTATGAAAAAATTATTTAAATCAACAGCAGTAGCTGTTTTAGCAACACTTATTATGGGAACTTCTGCGAGTGCACTTGCACATAAAGTCGGTATCGTAGATATGCAGGAAATTTATAAACAAATTCCTCAAATGGCAAAAATCGAACAGTCTTTACAAACAGAGTTTGCTGAGCGCCGTCAAGAACTTGAAAAGTTACAAGGTGATATTCGCTTTGAGGCTGAAAAGTTTAAGCGTGAAAGCACAACGATGAGCCAAGTTCAAAAAGATGCACTACGTGACAAAATTCAAGGTATGCAAAAAAACCTTGCGGAACAAGGTCGTCCTTTAGAGCAAGAAATTAAAGCACGCCAAAACCAAGAACTTGCTAAAGTTCAGGGTGTTATTATTAAAACAATTGAAGAAATTGCTAAAGATGGCGACTTTGATGAAGTTAAAGTAAAAGACACGACAATTTACTTTAACCCTAAAGAAGTTACCGATCTTTCATCTAAAGTTGTAGCCGCTGTTAGTAAGAAATAATCACTCCATGCAAAATTATACGCTTTCGCAAATTGCGGAACTTCTAGGCGCCGAACTTCAGGGTGATGGCGCTTTAGAAATAAAAAAAATAGCGACACTTGCAAATGCCCATTCTGGGCATATTGCATTTTTAGCGAACTCAAAATATCGATCGCAACTTGAGACTACTCAAGCTAGTGCTGTAATAGTAAGCCAAGCCGATGCACAGTACTTTAATGGCAGTAAAATTATTGTTGCTAATCCGTATGTAAGTTACGCTAAATTAGCGCAATTTATGGATACCACGCCACGCTCAGCCTCGACGGGTATTCATCCAAGTGCCACTGTCCATTCAACAGCGATTGTTAGTGACAGCGCCGCTATTGGTGCTAACGCAGTCATTGAAGCTGATGCAGTGATAGGTGACAACGCGCAAATTGGTCCGAACAGTTTTATCGGGGAACGTGTTAAAATTGGTTCTGGCACTAAGCTTTGGTCTAGTGTGACTATTTATCACGATGTCGAAATTGGTACAGATTGTTTGTTTCAAGCAAATAGTGTTATAGGTAGCGATGGGTTTGGTTATGCGAACGAACGCGGGCAGTGGGTTAAAATACCCCAGCTAGGTTCTGTGATCATAGGTGACAAAGTTGAAGTGGGTGCTAGCACAACAATTGATCGTGGAGCACTGGACAACACCATCATCCATAGCAATGTTATTATCGATAATCAATGTCAAATAGCGCACAACGTTGAAGTTAATTCAGGCACCGCAATTGCGGGCTGCACTGTACTTGCTGGAAGCGTTACCATTGGCAAAAACTGTCAAATTGGTGGCATGGTTGCAATTAATGGTCACATGTCTGTATGTGATGGTGTTATAATTACCGGCATGAGTATGGTGACAAAATCAATCACCGAACCAGGTATTTACTCATCTGGTATGCCCCATACAACAAACAAAGAATGGCGTAAATCAATAGCTCACTTGCGTAACCTTTCAGATATGAAATCTCGTCTTAAAGCGCTTGAAGCATTGGCTAAGTCATAAACGTTGAACACTAATAAGGATGCTATTTTGGCAAACGAATTAAATAGCCTTGATATTCAAGAAATTTTAGCTTTATTACCGCACCGTTATCCGATGCTATTAATAGATCGTGTTATTGACTTTACTCCTGGTAAATCTTTACATGCTATTAAAAATGTTTCTATAAACGAACCTATTTTTACTGGGCACTTTCCAAATCAGCCTATTTTTCCAGGTGTGTTAATTTTAGAAGCAATGGCTCAGGCAACGGGCTTACTTGGTTTTAAAACGGTTGAAAATCGTAGCGAAAACGAGCTTTACTTGTTTGCAGCAGTCGATAATGCGCGTTTTAAGCAACCGGTAATTCCTGGTGATACAATGCATCTTCATGTTGAGTTCTTAAAGGAACGTCGCAACATTTGGAAATTTTCGGCAGAAGCAAGAGTCGACGGCAAAATAGTATGTAGTGCCGAAATTATGTGTGCTAGAAGAGAGTTTTAATAGTGATCCATTCTACAGCAATAATCGAACCTGGCGCTAAACTAGGCAACAATGTCTCAGTTGGTCCGTATAGTTATATTGGCAATGATGTTGTTATCGGTGATAACTGTATTATTGAGTCTCACGTTGTTGTTAAAGGGCCATCAATTATTGGCGCTGGCAATCATATTTTTCAATTTGCGTCTGTAGGCGAAGCCTGCCAAGACAAAAAATACAACAACGAGCCAACCACATTAATCATGGGGGATAACAACGTTATCCGTGAATGTGCCACTATTCACCGTGGTACGATTCAAGACCAAGGCGTTACTAAAATTGGTAGTAATAATTTGTTTATGGCTTATACACACGTTGCACATGACGCGGTAATTGGCGATAACGTAATTTTTGCCAATAACGCAAGTGTGGCCGGGCATGTTCATGTAGGCGATTGGGTTATCTTAGGTGGTAATTCGGGAGTTCATCAGTTTTGTAAAATCGGCTCACATGCCTTTATTGGCATGTATTCTGGTGTTAACAAAGATGTACCACCATTTGTTACTACCATTGGTATGCCAGCAGGCCCTGCAGCTATCAATAAAGAAGGCATGAAACGCCGTGGTTTTGAAAGTGACGAAATTATGGCTGTACGCCGTGCATATAAAGCATTTTATCGTAAGAGCCTAGGTGCTGAAGAAGCTATTGAGTCGCTTAGTGAAGATGCTGCAAAGTATCCTGCAGTGCAGTTGATGATCGACTTTGTTAAAGGTTCTGAGCGCGGTATTGTAAGATAACGGCTTCTTAATAAAAAAAACCACCTTAGAGAAATCGAAGGTGGTTTTTTATTATTTAAAGTTTACTGTCGCGTTACTTCAAACATTTGATTTTCAGATCCAGCGCTGCAAGTCCATTGCAATAGATTTGCCCCGTCATTTGCTTTATTTCCCTCAACATCAAAACAAAGTTCACTATTACGATTTATTATCCGCCATTTTCCTGTACCAGCGGCTTGGAATCTAAATTGTTGATTATAACTACCGGTATATGTGTACAGAGCAATGTTTGCACCATTAACCGTTGAGTTAGCGGCTACATCAAGGCCCTTCGATGGAGCATTAACTGGTGAAATTCTATGCCAAATACCATCGACCGTTGATATATTGAATTTTTGACAATCGTTATTTAACCATGACCATTGCGATATGTTAGCACCATTGCTATTTGCACAATTAGCTACATCAAGTGATTTAGCACTGTGCTTAGGTGTAACCCTGTATACGCCATTAACTAGGGTATTAGTGACTGAACTACCTGAGTCGTTATAGCCATTGTAAACCTCAAATTCAGCAACTCTCGGTGTTGAGTTTGAAGAGTTAATAACAAAACTGACTTTTGACAAATTTACACTCGAAAAGGTGATTACATTAGGTACAGCCCCGCCATTAGCGAGCGTTGTGCCTGTATCGTAATTAACCAGCGACCATGAAGTAATATTTCCTTGAGCACCTGACGCTTCAATAATCTTTACTGCATTAATTGTCGTATTTAAGTTTTTAATATTTATTGTGCCAGTAGAGGAATTTGGCGACCAGTAAGTGGATGTATCTCCATCTTTAACATTACCATAACTTGTACCGCTGGCTTTAGAGCTGCCATCTACACCTGCAGCCAAAGCAAGATTTTCCCCTGAAGGAGTCGGCTCAGGTGGATTTGTTGGATCAGTCGGCTCAGTTGGATCTGTGGGCTCAGTCGTACCACATTCACCATTGGACTCTTTTAAGCCCTTATTTGCACCTGCGGTTGCTGCAATAATTGCAGGAACACACTGAGTATTATCCAGTTGATAGTTATAAGGTATGCTAATAGAAGTAGTTGATGAAGGATTTGGGCCTGCTGGGTGAAGCTTACTTTTATCTTCAGACCAATCAATATTGTCCCAGATATTACCGCTTACTTGCCAATATCCCATATCGTTAGTGTAAAAAGTACCTAGTGGATCTTTAGAGTCTTGAAAGTAGTTATTTTCTGCACGTATTTTACCACCTATGCGTGGATTCATCCCAGATGACTGTATGCCACTATAGTAGTTATTATAAGCATGGGCTGTTGCATGTCTGAGTAAGGGTGTTCGTGAATTTATATTTTGATAGTAGTTATGATGGAATGTTACAGGGCCATTAGCATCATCGCTGTCGCTCGAGCCAACCAAACCACCTCGACCTGAATTACGCAAAATGCTATAAGATAAAGTTACGTATTTTGTATTATTTTTCATATCAAAAAGTGCATCATAGCCACTGCTTTCACCACCACTTGCTTCAAGTGTTACATGGTCAACCCATACATTTCGAACATTAGATTCCATACCAATTGCATCACCTCCGTTTGAGATTGGTGAGCCTGATTTTTTTACATTTCGTACATGAACATTTTGAATAATAATGTTTGACGAAGAACGAATATGGATACCGAGTTGGTCAAATAAAGCACCACTGCCAACACCAATAATAGAAACGTTACTAATTTCTTTTAGTTCAATTAAGTCAGGGCCAGTGTTACAGCTATCACCAGATACCTTGCTTGTATTACCATGATTAATTGTGCCTTCAACTTGAATGATAATTGGTGTATCACTCGATGCACGATTACATAAAGCTTGGTGTATTTGGGTTCCTGTTGTTGCATATACTATATCACCACCGGCACCACCTGTTGTATTACCGTTTGTTGAAGCATATCCAGATGCATTTGCAGCTAGGGCACTGCCGCCATAAATTGCGGCTAATATTGCTGTTGTGTGTAAAGAGTATTTTAAAATATTAGTTTTTTTCATTTTAACTCCAATTAAAATGGTTTTCAGTGTAAAAACTTTTGTATTTAAGACTGCAGTGATCATTAACAAGTTTTATTCTTGAACTACAAATGCCACCGGTGGCATATTCACTTTAAATAATAATAATAACAATAAGTAAAAAGGATTAGATGGAGCGATCTTTTTTGTAATAATTAATTTACAATAAAATAACATATAAATATCATGCATTTAAAAAAGTGTGTATATTTGTAATCACAGCCTTTTTTTTGTAATCGACTAAGAAATACTTCATTTTGGGCCTGTTTATCTTTCGAGGCTGAACTTGCAGCAGTAAGCTTGGTGTTTAGACAAGGCAGGGCCTATGTAGTGTGGTTATTCTCCATAAATAGGCGATAACGTAGAATAAATGCCAAACATGTGCTGCCCGTACGGTTTTGCTCAGGGGCAATTTAATTTGTTAAATTGCTCAAAAATTTATGCAGGTTGGTTTAAGCGGTACTGTTCAACTGAAAAACTAAAAATGGAATTGTTACTTAACCTGAACCCTGGTTAAAGGATTTATTATCCAAAGTTCAGGTGACTTTAACTAAAACCGAGTAGTGAGCGCCACATAGTTGGGATAAGTGCCACTGAGCTCTTTATGAGAGCCTTGCGCAACTACTTTGCCGTCTTCTAACCACACAACATTATCCATTTGAGCAAGTAGAGCGGGATCGTGCGTAATTGTCAGCACGCTCGCGTTATCCATAACATGCATTATTGCTTGCATTACTCCTTGCTTAGAATGATTATCAAGACCTTCTGTTGGTTCATCAAGAACCAAAATAGCAGGGTTTTTAAGTAATGCTTGTGCAATAGCTATACGCCTAGATTGACCTTGCGACACGTTACGCCCGCCAGTGCCTAATCGTGTTTTTAAACCTTCTTTTAGTTCATTAAACCATGGGCTTAATTGAGCTAATGCGAGCGCTTCAATCATTTGCTCTTTAGTTGCATTTGGCGCGGCATAACGTAAGTTTTCACTTAATGTGCCATCAAAAATATGGTGCTGCTGGGCGAGTATATTTATAACATTTGCGCGTATATCATTATTTAACGAATGTAAGTCAACAACGCTATTTTGATTTTTTAGCGTTATGCTGCCTTGTTGCGAAGGCCATAAACCAGTAAGTAAATTTACAAGTGTCGTTTTACCGCTGCCGCTTCTACCTACAATCGCTACTTTTTGCTGGGGCATTAGTTCAAAACTGATATTAGTAAGTGCTGTTTGCTCACCATATTGGTAGCTAATATTGTTAAGTGCTAGTGTGTGGTTTTGCGCGCTAAAGCTTTCATCAACGTCTACATGTGCATCTTTAACTTGTGAGTTAGCGGCTTTATCTTCAAGTGTAAACAATCGCTCTGCTGCTTTTAAAACACTGGGAAGCTCTATAAATGCGTTAGGAAGTAGCAATACGCTTTCAAAGCTTGCCAGTACAAATAAACTCAACATAGCAAGCTCTACATTTACCATCGTATTGGCGTAAACCAGTGGCACTATGGTTACTATGCTAGCAAGCATGGCTAATTGAACAACCAACAAGCTTAACCCATCAGAGTTTGCCAGTGCTTTGTGGCGAATAAATAATTGCTGATTGTACTGCTCGCTTAATTCGTCGCACTTATTAAGCTGCTGCGAACGGGCTTGATAAATACTAAGCTCTCTGAGGCCTGTGAGTGTATCTGAAAGCTCGGAGCGAAGTTGTGCACTTAGTTGTGTTTCTTTGTGGCTGTTTTTAGTGAGTTTTGCGCTGAGTAGGGCAGGTATAACCACACCAATAAGCACAATGCCAGTAAAGCAAATAAGGGCGACGTTACCATTATAGGCCGACATAAACAGCATGATGATTGGCACACTTAAAAGAGCAACCAACATAGGCAGTAAAACGTTTAAATAAAATTTGTCGAGTGCGTCTACATCGTTTTGTAATCGGTTAACTAAATCAGCGCTGCGGCTCATTGCTAAATCAACATTGTTAAGCTTACTTAACGTTGCAAATACATTGGTACGTATTTCACTTAGTAATAAAAACGTGGCGTTATGAGTAACTAGGCGTTCGCCATAGCGCGATGCAGTTCGCACAATAGCTAAAAAACGAATCGTGCCGGCAGGAGTAAAATAATTCATTTGTACACCCGCAATACCAGCAGCGGCCATTGATGCTAAAAACCAGCCAGATATAGCCAACAGGCCCACATTAGCTAATACCGTAATCGTTGCTAAAAATGTACCCAATAGCATAGCTTTGTAATGAGGAGCACAAAGCTTTAATAAGCGGATAAAATTACGCATGCGCCACTCCTTGTTCAGCCGTTTTTAGTAAGTTAGCAAATGCACCATTTTGCGCTGCAAGTGTTTCAAAGTGACCTTGCTCAGCTATTTTTCCATCGTGCATCACAATGATATTGCTGGCATGTTTAACTGTATTTAATCTATGAGCAATAACTAACACTAAGTTGTTTTTAGCATATTCATTAATAGCATCTTGAATAAGCAGCTCTGTTTGGCTATCAAGGTGCGCTGTGGGTTCATCAAGCACTAAGACTGGTGCTTGTTTTATAAATGCGCGAGCCAGTGCAATACGTTGTTTTTGACCGCCAGAAAGTCCTTCGCCTTGCTCACCTATCAGTGTGTTAAAACCATCGGGTAGGGTATTTATAAATTCAAGCACACCAGCTTGCTCTGCTGCATGTTCAAGCTCTTGCTGTGTGGCAGTGGGTTTGGCCAATTTTATGTTGGCAGCAATGGTGTCGTAAAACAGCGTCGCTTTTTGTGGTATCCATGCAATATTATTTTGCAAGTAAGTAATATCGGTTGCACTTAAACTCTGCTCATTAATAGATAGGTGCTTAATTACCTCAGGGTGAAACCCTAATAGGCAATCAAACAATGTACTTTTACCTGAGCCACTACTGCCCACAACGGCAATTAAGCCTTTATTTGGTAGTGTTAAATTTATATTTTTAATGCCTTCGTTACTATCTGGGTATATAAAATTAAGGTCGGTAATACTTATTGAATTAATTGTATTTAAAGTTAAATTGTTTTCAGGTGCGCTTGTAGCCACTAACGCATTTTCGTCACTTGGCAGTGGCGCATTTAAAATGGCAACCATGTCGGTCGCCGCACTAATGCCTTGTAAGCGCGCATGATAATGGCTACCCAGCTGGCGCAGTGGTAAATAAAATTCAGGCGCTAAAAGTAGCACCACAAAGCCAGTTGCAAAATCAAGAGTACCAAAAAACAACCTAAAACCAATAATTACGGCAACGAGTGCCACGCTAATAGTAGCTAAAAACTCAAGTGCGAATGATGACAAAAATGCGATTTTTAAAACATCGAGTGTCGCGTGTCTAAAGTCGTCTGAAATTCTAGCTATTTGTTTAAGCTCGGTACGTGTTGCATTAAATAGCTTGAGTTGAGTTAAACCTTGTACGCGGTCAAAAAAGTAATTGCCCAGTACAGCAAGTTGCTTCCAGCGTTTTTGGTTTAAAGCCTCGGCTTTTGAGCCTACCAAAATCATGAAAAAGGGAATGAGCGGGGCGGTTAATAAAAATATCAGCCCAGCTTTATAATCTGTCGGAAAAATAACAACCAATATTGCCAGCGGAATAAGCGCGCTGTAAGCAGCACCGGGTAGGTATTTAGCATAATAGTCGTGGAGTGCTTCTACGCCATTATGTAGGGTATTTAATGTAGCGCCTTGGCCGTGTTGTTCTATATAGCTTGGCCCAAGTAAGCTGAGCTTATTTAAAAGTGTTTGGCGCATAGCCGATTTTATTTTAAGTGCAGCAAATGCACTTAAGCGTTCACTTAATGCTAAAAATATTGCACGTAGTAAAATAATACCTGCTAGCGGCCATAGTAAATGCGTAACGCCGCTTAAGCTACTGCCTTCAAACATTACATTGTGAATAGCTTGAGCCAATAAATAGGTGCCTGCAATCATTAGTAATGCGTTAAAAGTACCCAATGCAATGCTTAACTTTAACCACACTGCAGTGGGTTTACTTTGACGCTTTAAAAAAGCGCGCAGTGATTGCTGCTGCGCGCGATCTGGTCGGGGGTTAGTCGTCATCTTTGGTCGAGTTATTTTCATTTAATAAATCATGCATAACTTGCTCATCATCAGCAATACTGTTTTTATTTTGATGAAACTCATACCACATTACATTTATTACACCTAAGGTACAGGCCAAAAGCACACCTAAAATCCAAGCGAAATACCACATAGTTTAGTCTCCTTAATAGCTACCGTGAGTGTTATTTTCAATTTCTTCTACCGTTACTCTGCGCCACATTTTTACGTAACACCAAGTGGTGTAGGACAAAATTAGTGGTACAAAAATACACACTGCAATAAACATTATATTGAGCGTTTTATGGCTCGATACCGCATCCCAAATTGTTAAGCTAATATTAGGATTATTGCTTGATGGCATAATAAATGGGAACAGTGAAACACCTGCCGTCATAATTACGCCAATTAACATTAAGCTTGTTGAAATAAGTCCAAGTGCAGGTTTATTTAATTTTGAAAACACAAGTGCACTTAATGCCATTGCAAAGGCTAAAATAGGGAAGGTCATTGTCCACGGACGGGTGCTGTAATTACTTAACCAAGCACCTTGCGCTGTAGTGACTACTTTAGCTAGAGGATCTGCATGACTTTGTGTATCAGCCATAGATACAACTTGGTAACCCGTTAAGTTAGCCACCCAAAAACCAGCAGCTGCAAATAATACAATAAATGCGATTAGAGAGTAGCGACCATATTGACCCGAACGCTCTGCTACTGCACTTGCTGTACGAAGTTGTAACCACATACCAGCATGAGCAACTAACATGGTAATACTGACTAAACCAGCAAGTAATCCAAATGGGTTAAGCAAGCCAAAAAATGAGCCTTGGTAGCTAACACGCATTAGGTTATCAATATTAAACGGTACGCCTAAAAATAAGTTACCAAATGCAACACCAAAAACTAATGCTGGAATTGCGCTGCCTGCAAGCAAGCCCCAATCCCAATTATTGCGCCAGCGTTTTGAATCTACTTTACTGCGGTAATCAAACCCAAGTGGTCTAAAAAACAAAGCGAATAGTACTAGCATCATGGCAAAGTAAAAACCCGAAAATGCAGCGGCATAAACCATAGGCCACGCTGCAAACAACGCACCGCCTGCGGTTATAAACCATACTTGGTTACCATCCCAATGCGGACCAATAGTATTAATTACTGTACGGCGCTCTGAATCTGTTTTACCTACAAGGCGAAGTAACATAGCCACGCCCATATCCATACCATCGGTAATAGCAAAGCCTATAAGCAGCACACCAATGATCAACCACCAAAGCATTTTTAATGTTTCATAATCAAAAATCATGATTGCTCTCCTTTAGTTTGCTCAGCTTTGTTTGGTAACTCAAAATGGTATTTACCAGTATGTAGCGAGCTTGGTCCTTGCTTAACAAAACGGATCATCAGCCAGCCTTCAATAATGGCTAAACCAGTATAGAAAATAACAAACCCAGTTAAGCTAATTAAAATATCGTTTACTGTTAGTGACGACGTTGCTAAAAAGGTCGGTAGTATTTCAGATATAGCCCAAGGTTGACGGCCATACTCGGCAACAATCCAGCCAAATTCAATCGCTATCCAAGGTAGTGGAATGCTCAATACGGCAGCCCATAACAACCAGCGTTTTTGCTCAATAACGCGATGTGCATTGTAGTAAAAAGCCAATATAAATACACCAAGCATGGCTACACCACAGGCAACCATAATCCTAAATGACCAAAACATAGGCCCTACTTTAGGAAAAGAGTCTTTAACTGCTTTTTGAATTTGCTCTTCAGTAGCATCTACAACATCAGGTGTGTAGCGCTTAAGTAGCAAGCCATAACCTAAATCATCTTTTAGAGTATTAAATTTGGCAATATTATCTGGCGTATCTTCACCGTTTCTGAGTTTTGTAAGGTATTCATAAGCAACCATACCGTTGCGAATACGTACTTCATGTTGTTTTTCTAGGTCGTTAATACCCGTTACTTGCTCATCTAGTGAGCGCGTAGCAATTAACCCAAGTGCGTAAGGTATTTTAACCGCCGCATGTGTTACTTGCTCTTCTGAATCAGGAAAACCAAATGCGGTAAACGCAGCTGGAGCTTCTTCTGTGTGCCATTCGGCTTCAATTGTGGCAAGTTTCACTTTTTGGACTTCGCCTACTTCGTAGCCTGATTCGTCACCGAGTAAAATTACACATAAAATTGACGCTAAACCAAAGCCTGATGCGACTGAAAAAGAACGTTTAGCGAATGCTAAATCACGGCCTTTTAATATATACCAACTGCTTATACCTAGCACAAACATAGACGCTGCTACATAACCTGCCGATACAGTATGAATAAACTTAACTTGGGCTACAGGGTTAAACACAAGCTCTGCAAAACTGGTCATTTCCATGCGCATGGTTTGATAGTTAAATTCAGCGCCTACTGGGTTTTGCATCCAACCGTTGGCAATTAAAATCCACAGCGCCGACATGTTGGTACCAATGGCCATTAAAAAGGTTGCACCTAAATGTTGGCGTTTAGAGAGTCTATCCCAGCCTAAAAAGAACATACCTACAAAGGTCGATTCTAAAAAGAATGCCATTAAACCTTCAATAGCAAGGGGAGCTCCAAAAACATCACCTACGTAATGCGAGTAATAAGACCAGTTAGTACCAAACTCAAACTCCATGGTAAGGCCTGTGGCCACACCAATCGCAAAGTTAATACCAAACAATTTTCCCCAAAACTTAGTCATATCACGATAAATTTCGCGACCGGTCATTACATAAACCGATTCCATAATAACTAAAATCCAGGTCATACCTATAGTTAACGGTACGAATAAGAAATGAAAGAGAGCGGTAACAGCAAACTGTAATCGCGATAGATCCACAAAGGTTTCATCTATCATTATTGGCTCCTTGAGAGTGACGGATTAACAGGGCAATGCTTAATTGGCAAAGTTAATATTTAATGAACTTTCAGTAATTACTGAAAGTTTGTAATATTATTTACGTTTGTGCAATTTTTGTCAATATGTATATTAGTAAAACTTAATATATTTCCTATGCTACATCAGTATTAAAAACAAACAACATAAAGGCTTAACTTAGGTGATAAAAAACCAGTTATTTAAAGCGTTTAATCAAACAGTAAAACACGGTAAACTAATAAGCATGAAGGCCTGGTTTACTTGTGAAATAAAATCAAATGAATAAAGATAAAAAACAACTACGAATTGGTATTGTGGCAGGTGAACTGTCGGGCGATATTTTAGGTGAAGGCTTAATTAAAGCCCTTCAAAAGCACTTCCCGGATGCTATTTTTGAAGGGATAGCGGGGCCTAAAATGCAAGCGCAGGGTTGTAAAACACTTTACGACATGGATGAGCTTTCGGTAATGGGGCTTGTTGAAGTGTTAGGGCGTTTACCGCGTTTGCTCAAAATACGTAAACAACTCGTGCAGCATTTTGTAGATAACCCACCTGATGTATTTATAGGTATAGATGCACCGGATTTTAACTTACGAGTAGAAAAGCCGCTCAAAGATGCGGGTATTAAAACGGTGCAATACGTAAGTCCATCTGTTTGGGCATGGCGCGAAAAGCGCATTCATACAATAAGTGCAGCGACTAACTTAGTCCTTGCATTGTTGCCTTTTGAGAAAGAATTTTATGATAAGCATCAAGTACCGTGTACGTTTGTGGGTCATACCTTGGCAGACGATATAGCACTTGAACACGACGACAGCAAAGCGCGTGAAGAACTCGGCTTAAGCCTTGATGACAAAGTACTGGCATTGCTACCTGGTAGTCGAGGCTCTGAGGTTGGTTTACTAAGTGAAACTTACATTAAAACAGCTGAAAAGCTGCAAGCGCAAAACCCAAATCTTAAAATTGTGGTGCCACTGGTAAACGAAAAGCGCAAAGCGCAGTTTACTGAAATATTAAACGCCACCGCGCCTGACCTTAATGTTAATCTGCTTGATGGGCAATCAAAATTAGCGATGCAAGCTGCCGATGCTATTTTATTAGCGTCGGGCACTGCAACACTTGAAGGCATGCTTTATAAAAAGCCAATGGTAGTGGGTTATAAAATAAAGCCTTTGAGCTATTGGATTTTTAAAACTCTATTTACGTTTAATATTAAGTACTTTTCGCTGCCTAATTTATTAGCCGACGAAGAGCTAGTGCCTGAGTTTTTACAAAGTGAGTGTAATGTGACTAACTTAACAAACGCACTTACCCCTATGCTCAACACAGATAACAAAGCGCTAAAAGCACGCTTTTTAGCTATTCACGAAAAAATTAGATTAAATGCCAGTGAACAAGCAGCCAACGCTGTGGCGGAGTTAATAAATGCAAATTGATAGACCAAATGTAACCCTAATTGCCGGTGTAGATGAAGTTGGGCGCGGCCCGCTTGTTGGTGATGTAGTTACTGCCGCCGTTATTTTAGATCCCACTAAACCAATTGCTGGCTTAGCGGATTCTAAAAAATTAACGGATAAAAAACGCCAAGCACTGGCAATTGAAATTAAAGAAAAAGCATTGTGTTACGCATATGGTCGCTGCAGTCCAACAGAAATTGATGAATTAAATATTTTACACGCGACTATGCTTGCCATGACTCGCGCAGTGGAGGCATTAAGTACGCAACCTGAATTTGTATTTATAGATGGTAATCGTTTGCCAAAACTCACTATGCCAGCGCAAGCTGTTGTTAAAGGCGATAGCCTAGTGGCAGAAATTTCAGCAGCGTCTATTTTAGCTAAAGTAGCGCGCGATGACGAAATGATTGAGCTTGATAAACGCCACCCTGAATATGGTTTTGCAGGGCATAAGGGGTATCCAACTAAAGCGCATTTTGCAGCGCTTGAGCAGTACGGCGCGATTGACGAGCATCGTAAAAGCTTTAAACCTGTGCAGCGTGTATTGGCGCAAGCCAATGGTGAGGGCTAAGCATGGCTGCTCCTGATTTTGTTCATTTAAGAGTTCATTCAGATTTTTCGATGGTTGACGGCCTTGCTAAAACAAAGCCAATAGTCGCTAAAGCGCAAGAGCTGCAAATGCCCGCGATTGCGATTACCGACCAAATGAACTTTTGTGGTTTAGTGCGCTTTTATGGCGCAACACATAATGCAGGTATTAAACCTATAGTGGGTGCTGATTTTTGGGTTCGTAGCCCAGAATTTCCTGACGAGCCAAGCCGCTTAACCATATTAGCCAAAGACAACGACGGCTATAAAAATATTACCTTATTAATATCTAAAGCGTATCAACGTGGGCATGTATTTCATCGCCCTGTGATTGATCGTGAGTGGTTAGTTGAGCTAAAAGCAGGCTTAATTATTCTCTCGGGTGCTAAAGACGGTGATTTAGGTAAGGCGTTATTAAAAAATAATCCGAGTGTAATTGAATCGGTTGTTAGTTTTTATAAGCAGCATTTTAGCGATAACTACTACCTAGAGCTTGTTCGCACCAATCGCCCGCTTGAAGAAGATTACTTACACATGGCGGTAGAGCTTGCAGCTAAAGAGCAGTTACCTGTTGTAGCCACCAACGAAGTGGTATTTTTAAAACCTGAAAACTTTGAAGCGCACGAAATTCGTGTTGCTATTTTTGACGGTTACACACTTGATGATAAACGCAGGCCTAAACGATTCTCTGAAGAACAATACCTAAAAACACCAGAGCAAATGGCTGAGCTGTTTAGCGACATTCCTGAAGCGCTACAAAACACCGTAGAAATCGCTAAACGTTGTAATGTAACGGTTCAGTTAGGGACTTACTTTTTACCTGATTACCCAACTGGCTCACTTAAGATTGATGAGTTTTTAGTTAAAGTGTCAGAAGACGGCCTTGAAGAACGTCTACAGTTTTTATTCCCCGATGAAGAAGAGCGAAAAGTAAAACGCGTTGAATACGATGAGCGACTTGATATAGAGCTTGGCGTAATTAACCAAATGGGATTCCCAGGTTACTTCTTAATCGTAATGGAGTTTATCCAGTGGAGTAAAGATAACAATATTCCGGTTGGACCTGGTCGTGGTTCAGGTGCGGGTTCATTAGTTGCGTACGCGCTTAAAATTACCGATTTGGATCCACTTGAATTCGACTTGCTTTTTGAGCGATTTTTGAATCCTGAACGTGTATCAATGCCCGATTTCGACGTCGATTTTTGTATGGATAGACGAGACGAAGTAATTGATCACGTGTCGGCTTTGTATGGTCGAGATGCGGTTTCGCAAATTATTACCTTTGGTACTATGGCTGCAAAGGCGGTAATACGCGATGTTGGGCGAGTGCTTGGGCATCCTTATGGATTCGTTGATCGTATCTCAAAAATGATTCCAGGCGATCCTGGGATGACACTTGCTAAAGCGTTTGATATAGAGCCGCGCTTGCAAGAAGCCTACGATGGCGATAACGAAGTAAAAGATTTAATCGACATGTGTCGCATCCTAGAAGGGTGTACGCGTAACGCCGGTAAGCACGCTGGTGGCGTAGTAATATCGCCAACCACGATTACCGATTTCGCCGCGCTTTATTGCGATGACGAAGGTAAGTTTCCGGTCACACAGTTTGATAAAAATGATGTAGAAACTGCAGGCTTAGTTAAGTTCGATTTCTTGGGTTTACGTACACTGACTATTTTGCAGTGGGCGGTCGATATGACCAACGTGCGCATGGAGCGCCAAGGTAAAGACCCTGTCGATATAAACACTATTCCACTGGATGATAAAAAAAGTATTGAGCTACTACTTCGCGCCGAAACGACTGCTGTATTCCAGCTAGAATCGCGCGGTATGAAAGACTTAGTACGCCGACTTAAGCCCGATTGCTTTGAAGATATGATTGCACTTGTGGCCTTGTTCCGCCCAGGTCCGCTGCAATCAGGCATGGTAGATAACTTTATCGACCGAAAGCTGGGCCGAGAAGAAATCTCATACCCTGATGCGCAATATCAGCACGAAAGCTTAAAACCAATACTTGATCCAACGTACGGCATTATTTTGTATCAAGAACAAGTAATGCAAATTGCGCAAGTACTAGCAGGTTACACGCTAGGCGGCGCCGATATGCTTCGCCGTGCAATGGGTAAGAAAAAACCCGAAGAAATGGCAAAGCAGCGTTCAACATTTGAAGATGGCGCAAGAAATAACGGTATCGACGGCGAGCTCGCGATAAAAATCTTCGACTTGGTAGAAAAGTTCGCAGGTTACGGATTTAATAAATCTCACTCGGCAGCTTACGCACTGGTTTCGTATCAAACATTGTGGATGAAAACCCATCATCCGGCAGAGTTTATGGCTGCTGTAATGTCGGCCGATATGGATAACACCGACAAAATAGTTATTTTGGTGGATGAATGTGAAAACATGAAACTCACCTTATTACCGCCAGACGTAAATGCAGGTGAGTTTAAGTTTACAGTAAACCTTGAAGGTGAAATTGTTTACGGCATTGGCGCGATAAAAGGCGTGGGTGAAGCACCGGTTGATGCAATCCTAGAAGCGCGTGCAAAAGGCGGCCCATTTAAAGATTTATTTGATTTTTGTGCCCGCGTTGACTTAAAACGCTTAAATAAGCGTGTGACCGAAAAATTAATTTACTCAGGCGCACTTGATAAGCTTGGGCCTGAAAAAACGCAATCTGGACGTGCTACGTTATTGGCTAGTTTAAAAAGTGCAATGCGTGCGGCCGACCAACACAACAAAGCTGAGCTATTAGGGCAAAGTGACTTGTTTGGTTTATTAGCCACTGAGCCTGATGAAGTTGAACAAGCTTTTATTAAAGCCATAGGCCTCACTGATAACGAATGGTTAGAGGGCGAAAAAGAGACCCTAGGCCTTTATTTAACAGGGCATCCGATAAATCAATACCGCCGTGAACTTAAGCATTACACCAGTGGGAAAATAGTTGATTTACAGCCTACTAATCGCGATGTGTTTGCCACAGCTGCTGGTTTAGTGATTGCTTCTAGGGTGTTAATTAATAAAAAAGGAAATCGTTGGGCCTTAGTAACTTTAGATGACAAGAGTGCACGCATTGATGTACGCTTGTATTCAGACGAGTTTGAAAAGTACCAAGATATGCTCCAAGTTAATAATATCTTGGTAATATCTGGACAGGTCAGCTTTGATAACTTCTCTGGTGGTATTACAATGACCGCCAGAGAAATAAACACCATTGCTCAGGCGCGTGAAAAGCGTATTAAAGCGATTAAAATGACGCTGAACATGGTGCAAATCGAGGCTGGTTTCTTCGATAAATTACAAAAAGTACTCGAACCCTACAAAATGGGAACGTGTCCGATCAAGGTTTATTACCAACGTCCAGATGCGTTGGTACAATTAACTCTTGGGATCGAATGGTGTGTTACGCCAAGTGATGACTTAATTCATAAGTTATCGCTAATGGCGGCGCAAGATGTAGAACTGGAATTTAACTAATTAGGTAGTTTAGAGCATGAGCCTCAATTATCTTGATTTTGAGCTTCCGATTGCAGAATTAGAAGCGAAAATTGAAGAATTACAAAATGTAAGCCGCGCTGGCGAATTAGACCTTGGATTAGAAGAGGAAGTCAGCAAATTAAAAGAGAAAAGCGACCAGTTAAAAGGGAAGATATTCTCTGAACTTGGCGCTTGGCAAGTATCACAGTTGGCACGTCACCCGTTGCGTCCTTATACTCGAGATTATATCGAGCGTATTTTCACGGAATTTGACGAGTTTGCTGGTGATCGAACTTTTGCTAACGATCCGGCTATTTTAGGTGGTATAGCGCGTTTAGATGGCGAACCAGTAATGGTTATTGGCCAACAAAAAGGCCGCGACACTGCTGAAAAAATTAAACGCAACTTTGGTATGCCAAAGCCAGAAGGTTACCGTAAAGCATTACGCTTAATGGAAATGGCTGAGCGTTTTAAAATGCCAATCATGACCTTTATCGACACGCCGGGTGCATACCCAGGTGTAGGCGCTGAAGAGCGTGGCCAATCTGAAGCAATCGCACGTAACTTAAAAGTAATGGCGACACTTAAAGTGCCGACAATATGTACAGTTATTGGTGAAGGTGGTTCAGGCGGTGCATTAGCGATTGGTGTTGGCGACAGAGTTAATATGTTGCAGTACAGTACTTATTCTGTAATTTCGCCTGAAGGTTGTGCGTCTATTCTTTGGAAAAGCGCCGACAAAGCACCCCTTGCAGCAGAAGCAATGGGTGTAACCGCAGAGCGCGTTAAAGAACTAGATTTAATCAGCAACTTAGTTGATGAGCCACTAGGTGGTGCGCACCGTAATTACGATGCTATGGCACGTAACTTAAAAGTGCGCCTAAAACGAGATTTAGCTGACCTACAAGCTCTTACGCTTGAAGAAATGCTTGATCAGCGTTACAAGCGTTTAATGTCGTTTGGCTATTGCTAAGCACATTAAATGTTAAAAAAAGCCGCTTATGCGGCTTTTTTACTTTAAAATACTCAGAGTTTTTATATTAAAGTGCGGACACATGTATACATCAGTAATTTATCAACAATTAAAAAAATCACTAAGTAGCTATATTGAGCAAGGTAAGACTGTTTTTACAGTTGCGTTATCTGGTGGCGTTGATTCTGTGGTGTTACTGCATTTAATGCGTGCGTTAAAAGAAGATAACCCTGTAATTGATGTATCGGCTATTTATGTTCACCATGGTTTAAGCCAGTATGCTGATGACTGGCAACGCTTTTGCAAAAACGTATGTGTTGAGCTCAATGTGCCTTTTGAAGCTGCGAAAGTGGTAATTGAGCAGCAGTCGCGCACGAGCCTTGAAGCCCAAGCGCGCGACGCCCGTTATAAAGCACTTGATGAACTAAGCCCACAAGGCAGCATTATTTTACTGGGCCAACATTTAAACGACCAAGTAGAAACGTTTTTACTGCGCTTAAAGCGTGGTTCGGGTTTAAAAGGGCTTGGCGCTATGCACCAAGCGCGTTTTCTACAAAGTGGGCGTGTGTGTTTCAGGCCGTTATTGAATGCAAAGCGAAGTGATATAGAAGCCTTTGCGGCGCAGTTTAATATTAAGCATATTACTGATGACTCTAATACAGATGAGCGCTTTGATCGAAACTTTTTACGTTCCAAAGTTATTCCATTATTAGCCGAACGCTTTAATGGGTTTGAGCAATGTACAGCGCGAAGTATTGAGCTACTGCAGCAACAACAAACATTACTAGATGAATATACTCAGCTTGATTTAAATAAGTGTATTAACCAGCATCAAGCATTGTGTATTAATAAAATAAGCGAATACAGCACTGCGCGCATTGCAAATATAGTGCGTGCGTGGCTTGCATTATTTACACAAATTATGCCATCGCAAAAACAACTTGAGCAAATTATTAATCAAGCTATATGCGCTAAGAGCGATTCGCAAATGCTTATTGATTTGGCTGGTGGGCAAGTACGTCGCCATCAAGGCTATTTGTATTTTGTGAATCCATATCAAATCTTACAAGATCAAATACTTGTAAGTGATGAGCTTAAATTTAATGATGACCGTTTGCTAATAAAAAAAAATGGCAAGGGTATTCGACCGCCGTTTAAGCATGAACAAGTTACTGTGCGTTTTAACTGTAACAATGCGCGGATCAAACCGGAAAAAAAACCAGGTGGTAATACATTAAAACATTGGTTTAAAGATGCAAAAGTAGCCCCTTGGTTACGTGCTAATGTGCCATTAATTTTTTATAATGACGAATTGGTTCAAGTGGTTGGCTACTTTATGAGTGCCAATCATCTTGACGAAACAGGTATTTTTTGGGAGTGTAAATAATGACAGAACAACCACATGTTGGCTTATCGCTAGTAAACAAAGCGCCACTGGGGATGTTAGTTACAGCTATCGTCGCGGTATTAGCTAATGCCTTGCTTTCACTTAACCTAATTACTTTGGGTCACGCTATTGCTGGTGGAATATTATGTGGTGTATTATTACTGGCTTATTGGTTAGGTAAAGGTGGGCTGTTTTTTGTTTTAGGAGTCAGTACGCCGTTAATTTTAGTTTTATTCACGCCAATTGCAAAAAGTGCTGCATTACTTAACTTAGTGAGTGGTTTCTTTTTTGGTTTTTGCTTAGTGCTTGTTATATATAAATTTTTACCAATAAAGTCAGAGCGTTAAGCCATGCTTTTTAGTGTGTTGTCCTGAGTTTTAAACAGGACAATACAGCAAAATAAAAAGCCTAACGGGGGAAGTTAGACTCTTTTATTTTAAATGTATTTTTAAATTTTAATATGCTTTAGCACAGTTTCTGCCCGAGGCCTTTGCTTTATACAGCCCTTTATCTGCGCGAGCAAATATCTCATTATCACAATCTTGACTGCTTGCTAAGGTAAAACCTATGCTGGTTGTTACGCCATATTGCGACATTAAACTTGATTCTCTAACAAGGCGCATGATCCGTTCAGCAACTACTTTGTTAGTTGTAAACTCAGGGTCTTCGATTAAAATTGAGAACTCATCGCCGCCAAACCTAAATACTGAGTCTGTACCACGAATACTGCTACATAAAACTTTAGCGAATTCTTTCAATGTATCGTCGCCCACTTTGTGACCAAAGTTATCGTTAACTTGTTTAAAGTTATCTAAGTCGAGCAGCATTAAGCTAAAAGGACGTTGGTAGCGGCGACAATTTTCGAGTTTTTGCGACAAAATATCATTAAATTGACTACGGTTATTTAATCCCGTTAAGGTATCTTTTGTCGCAAGTTTTAATACTCGGCTATACATCATCGCATTTCGAAGTGGGTAAATTAATGCGGTATGTAAAACGCGTAATTTTTTTTCAATTACAGCACTAAGAGGATATTTACTAAAGTAAATTAGTTGTCCTAAGTGTTCTGCTGCTATTGTTAAGTCAAAAATATAGGGTGTATTGTTTGTATCACTATCTGATGTTTGCGCTGTGCCAAGTGTCGATTGAAACTGTATACCCGAAAAGTTTAGCAATTGTTTTGCGAACTTAGCATACATAGCTAAAACATCTTCAATAACTAAACTAGTTTGTAGTTCAGTAACAAGTTCGTGTGTTTCAGTTGGTTCATCTACACGTGTGTGTTCTGCCGAGAATGGCAAAAAATCACCGCGACCTGATACACGTTGTGTCAAAATATGGACGTTTTCCATTAAATTCTCCCCCGAGGGTGTTGCTTTACAATTACTAAGCTATTTCTATGCCATATTTTAAAACTGGCCGAAAAACAGATGGTTGCTATATTTAATGTAAGTCCCTTGGTTTAATTTAAGCGTGAGGTTCAGTTTGCAGAGTATTAATGTTCAATTTTTTGGCTTATTAGTTGTTGCAGTACTTTTTGTATGGTTTTTTAAGCGCATTGGATTGCCGCCTATTTTGGCGTATCTAGCAACAGGGGTTTTAGCTGGCAGCCATGGTATTGGTTGGATGGCACACACGCATGAAATCGACTTTGTGGCAGAGCTTGGTATTGTATTTTTGTTATTTAGTTTAGGGTTAGAGTTTTCTATTTCACGTTTAATGGCAATGCGCAATATTGTGTTTGGCCTTGGGTCACTACAAGTAGTTGTGACCAGCCTGATACTTATTGTTGTTTTATATTGCTTAAATTTCAGCTTATTAACTAGTTTTGCTATTAGTATCATTATGGCGCTTTCATCCACTGCCGTGGTGGTTAAGTTATTAAAAGAAACCGGCGAGCTAAACCAGCGTCGTGGACAACTAGCCGTTGGTGTATTGTTATTTCAAGATATAGCGGTTGTTCCCTTGCTTATTATCCTTCCTTTATTAGCATCTAGCGATTCACAAAGCATTAGTTGGGCGCTTGCTTTTGCATTAACTAAAGGCGCATTTGTTTGCTTATTGTTATGGGCTATAGGCAAATGGATACTGCCTAAAGTATTCAACGAAATAGCGCTAGTACGCACCGATGAGTTATTTGTGCTTACAACATTACTGGTTGCGTTATTTGCCGCGTTGCTAACATATATGTTTGGTCTATCAATGGCTCTTGGCGCTTTTTTAGCCGGTATGATGTTGGGCGAGAGTCATTACAGACACCAACTAGAGGCTGATATAAGGCCCTTTCGCGATATTTTAATGGGCCTATTTTTTGTAACTGTCGGCATGCAGCTTGATTTATTATATGTGTTTAGTAATGGCTTATTTATAATTGGTGCGTTACTTGGCTTATTAATTTTAAAAATAACCGTTGTTGCAATAAGCGCGCAGCTTATGGGGGAGCGAAGACAAGATGCATTGGCTTGTGCAATTATGCTTTGGCAAATGGGAGAGTTTGGTTTTGTACTTATTGCCTTAAGTGGACAACAGCAATTATTAACGAGTGATCAAACCTCATTTTTAATTGCATTGGGTGTACTTTCAATGGCCTTTACACCATTTTTAATTGATAAAACACCGCTTATTTTAAAACGTTTAGGCGTATTAAAACGCGCAAGTATGGGATGGGAAAATGAACCTAAAAGTAGCGCGCTTTATAGTAATCATGTTGTTATTTGTGGCTTTTCAAGAGTTGGGCAAACCATTGCGCGGTTTTTAAAGCCTGAGGCAATAGAATATGTCGCTATTGAGAGTAACCCAATACTCGTTCAAGAAGGTAAAGCCGCTGGAGAACCCGTAATATTTGGACACGTTAAACAAAAAGACATTTTAAAATGTGCAGGGGTAGAGCGTGCACGCTTAGTCATTATTACCTTTACTGAATTTGAGCAAACACAAATAGTAATAGACGCTATAAAGCAAATAGCGCCCGAAGTTAAAATACTTATACGCACGCGAGATGACAGTCAGCTCGAAAAGTTAAAAGAATTGGGGGTAACCGAAGTTGTGCCCGAAACTTTAGAAGCAAGTTTAATGTTAGTGTCGCATGTTTTATCTATGTCGGGTGTACCCATGAGCCGAATTGTTAGGCGTGTAAGTAAAGAGCGCCGTAATCGCTATAAATTTTTGCAAAGCTTTTTTTCCGGTGAGCACATTGATAGCGATGAAAATAATAGCGATAGATTAGAATACCTGCATGTTATAGCTTTGCCCGATAAAGCGTTTGCTGTAAATAAAAGTATTAGTGAGCTTAATTTAACAAAACGAAGAGTGTTTATAAAAGCGTTACGCAGGCAAGATCGCGAAATAGACGCTCCATCGGATCAAACCTTATTACTGGCTAACGATATATTAGTACTGCAAGGAAAACCAAGGCGCGTTGAGCGGGTAGAGCACTACCTGCTCGACGGAATAGAATAACGTTTCTGTTTGGGCTTAATCTAGTTCTAAAAACTTGCGTATCTCCGGTAATTTTTTCATACCGTCTTCATAGCCAATTTGCATTAAATGCTGGGTGTAGCGTTTTTCAAACAATAGATAACTGGTTAAGCTCGATTGCGAATGCTTTTTTACACCTATGGTACGTAGCAATACTTTAATAGCCCATGGCATATCGTTGTAATACTGCGCTGCAATGGCATTAAAATTTTGCGAAGGGTTAATTACAAACGTATCAATTTGTTTAAGCTCTTGATGTTTATCGCGTGCAGGTAATAGCCCTAGGGTTCGGTTAATACGGTCCAAACGTTCTAAATCCGATTGCATAGTGTCGGTAAATACACTGTCGAGTAAATGCCCTGCAACAGCAGAAAGCCCTGGGTAATGCGCAGAATAACCCGGTGGGTGTAATTCTTTAGGTTGATCGACCCCAATAATAAATATTTTTTCAGCCCCTAAGTGAATCGACGGACTAAGCGGTGAAAGCTGATGTATAGAGCCATCACCAAAGTAATGGTTATAAATATTTACGCTAGGAAATACCATCGGAATGGCACTCGACGCCATTAAATGCTCAACATTAATGCGCGTAGCACGACCCTCGCGTTTAGCACGCTGCCAAGATGTTTGCGTATTAGATTGAAAAAATGCAACCGAGTCACCCGTTGTATAACTTGAGGCCGTAATAGACAGCGCATCTAAATAATTACGATGTAAATTGCGTTCAATGCGGTGTAAATCTAAAATTTCGTTTAATAAACTACGAAGAGGGCGATTATTTAGCAAGCTCGCAGGCGGGTGATTAATATGCTCTGACTGAAAGCTCGTTAAAATATTACGCGCAATATGACCAAACACACTTAAAAAGTCGCTTTTATACACCATAGAGGTTGAAAAGTTTTTCCAAACAGATTCGAGCTTTCGTACAGCCAAATGCGCACACGAGGCGTAACATGCTAACGCTGCAGAATTAATTGCCCCAGCTGAGGTGCCATTTATTACCCTAAATGGTAATGGAGCTGTACGCGGCATGCTATGAGCGAGTGCTTTTAGTACGCCCACTTGGTAAGCAGCACGTGCGCCACCACCTGTAAGTAACAAGGCTATTTTAGGTTTTTTGGGATCAACTTGCTTGATTTTCATATTGGTGGTTAAACTGTTCTACGTCTTTGCTTTATTTATTCACTGTAAGTCTTTAAGCTAGAAGAATCAAAGGATAACTGCCCTTATACTCATTACCTTATTTAACTTTGCAATTTAGCGCTTAACCTTTGAGCTATTATTGCCGTGTTATTAAATGTCATAGTATGTGTGTCAGAATGAATTTAATCCACTTAGCGTATTCTAAGTGATATCGCATTTTAATTTTTTATGGAGTTCGTATGTCAGATAAACCAGAAGTGTCAGATGTTCAAAAACGTCCACCTAATAACAATCTTCTTTTTGCCGTTATTATTTTAATAGTCGTAGCATGCGCGGCTGCTTTCGTATTACTTAAACCAAGTGATGAAAAAGTAACACGCACAGAGGTAGAACCGCCAGCTAAAGAGCAGCCAATAATGGAGCTTAAACCAGAAATTGCTCCTATTATTGATACTCCTTCTGCAGTAAAACCAGAGGAACCTGAAGAACTTGAAGTGCCAACACAACGCCCTGTTGAGCCGGCCCCAAAAGTAGAACCATTAGTGACGCTTGACGAAAGTGACGCGGTGGTTGTTGCTAAAATGGATGAGTACTTAAGTGATTCTGTGATGAGCTTAATGGTAACCGACGATGTGATTCGCCGTGGTGTTGTATTTATAGATAACATTGCCCAAGGCAAAATAGCCAAAAAGCATACACCTGTTATTAAGCCAGAAGAGAGTTTTAGCGTAACAGAAGGAGATATTTTAACGATTGATCCTAATAGCTATGAGCGTTATACACCGTATGTAAAAGTATTCACCAGTATGAGTGCAGCTCAAGCAGTGCGTATGTACGAAGAATATAAACCGCTTATTAATAGTGCATATACTGAAATAGGTTATGGCGATGATGAGTTTAATCAAACCCTAACCGATGCAATTGATTTGTTACTTGATACGCCAGAACCTGAGGGCGACTTACCATTACTTCGTAATTCAGTAACATATCAATACGCATTTTCAGAGTGGGAGCAATTACCAGCCGCACAAAAACAACTTTTACGCATGGGCCCTGAGAACATGAAAAAAGTAAAAGCAGCATTACGTAATATTAAAACTCAGTTAGAGAGCAATTAATACGCATTAAAACAGCTAAATGCATCGCGATTGTATATGAAGTATGCAATCGCACTTTCTTTTTAGATTACCCCTTGAATAACAGAGCAAAAGTAGAGATAATCCCCCCGCGCCAACCAAGGCCCTCAATGGTAGTCTTATTGGTCCTCTCGCAACACTAGCAGGCGAACCTGGTCAGGCCCGGAAGGGAGCAGCCACAGTTTGTGACGTGTGTGCCGAGATGTGGCTGGTAAGACTGCCACCCAAATTCCTCATTTGGGTGTTAAACCTCCAATATAATTTAACCTAAAGCACATTAATAAAAATTTATTTTTTATTTCATTACCCATGCCATCACACACTTTAAAATAAACTCAGCAAGTTCTACTTAAATAACATACTGTAAAAGCAATTAAGCGTAGCAAGTTAGCATTCAATACAATCAGTGTCTTTGTATAGTAATTAATGGTCGATTTAGAGCGAACGGCGGACGGTCAAGAATTGTAAAGTATGAAGTCAAGATTTGATCTCGTTGGCTCTGTTTTCTGGAATCACCTCTACAGCTCAAACTGAATAAAATGTCAGACACAGCTAACAATAAGTTTAGCAATCTGCTAACCTAGCAACATTAAACATCTACCTAATTTCTATTTACAACTATCCCCATGCTGTTTATTTCCTTACCAATGCAATATCTTCATGCCATCGGAACATTCCAAGGCATTTTATTAGCAGCAATGCTTTTGTTTAGTGCAGGCGTTAACAATACTGGGCGCATAATGGGCGTTTGGTGTCTTTTTCAAGCATTTTATTTCTGCAGCCCTTTGATTGTAGTGCATGCTGAGGATACTGTTTTTGCCAATTTAATTGGATGGGGCTACTTTGTTCCCGCCAGCTTTGGTGCATTTTTATATTTATATTTTCGGTCAGCGATAATTAAAAAGTCATTCCATTTAAAGGATGGTATTCACGCTACGCCGTTATTACTTTGCCTTCTCTTAAATATAGATTTTTTATTTTCTACCCCGACTGAAAAAATCAACATCGCTAATAACGCTTTACACAAAGAAAATATCCAACTGCTGACTCAGATTATTATGTTCGTACAGGCATTTTTTTATTTAGCATTGAGTGTCAAACTGATAACTAAAAGTGGACGCCATGCGCGTGACACGCTTTCCAACTTTAATCCCAAAATATTTACCTGGTTATGGATAGTATTAAATTTGTACGCAGGAATGTTGCTGACAGAAGCTGTCAGCACAATAATCGGTGCAAATTCTACTTTGGCTATTGCTAGTGATCTCATTGCCTTTACTTTGATATACAGCGTTTCGATGGCTCAGTGGCGTGAGCCAAACTTATTTGTCATTGATAACTTGGGTGAAACTCCAGCGGAAGCACTCAACTCGACAACCAAGGCACAATGCTTCGACTCTAATACTAGAGCCAAATTATTAGAAAACATTGTTCAATATATGGAAGAAGAGCAACCTTATCTAGAAAGTGAACTTACCTTAGATGCGCTAGCAAGATATACCAACCTTAGTAGTCATCACTTATCTGAAATCCTCAATCAGCAAGCAAATAAGAACTTTTATCAATTTGTTAACGAATACAGAATAAAAACAGTCTGTTCTCAAATCTCTTCTAATCCAAAAGTGAGACTTATTGATCTAGCTCTATCTGCTGGGTTTTCCTCAAAAAGTACCTTTAATGCCGTTTTCAAGCAATTCAAAGGAATGACCCCAAGCCAGTATAGGAAACAACTGAAACTCGATAGTGAATAAGTGCGAACCGACCGAATCGCACGTCCAACTCGTCAAAATCAGACGCTTTTTCTCATGAACACCTCTTTAATACAGCTCCTAATCGCCGTGGATAAAACGTTTGGTGAATATTTATTAACCTCGGGTACGAGTAGCTACTTTTGCCGCTGTATCAAGCAAACTTGAAAATTACTTGCAAGTGGATAACAAGGTTCATCAGTCGATTTATATAGTGGAAAAGAGAAATAAGGACAAAAAATTGAAGAATATAATTTTAATTTTGCTTATCGCGTTTGTAGTTGGCTGCACTAGCTTGAATGAACCAAAGCCATTTGCAAAAAACACAATAACGCAAGAAGGTAATACTCAGACTAACCTGTCTTCATCTGGCAAGATAGTGAGCATTAAGGCATTAAAAAGCAACCTGACTGAGCTAAGTGAACGCCTTGATACGATCCACCCAGATCCGGGCTTTACTATGGATGTATCTGAAGTTAAATCGCAGATAGAGTCCTTGTCAGAAGGTATAACTTCACCCATGACACATTATGAAGCATGGAAATACTTCTCTCAGCTGAATCCTTACTTTAAAGATGGACACATGCTAATTGCTTCGCCACAGCTTGATGATCAATTTAAGAGCCACATTCAGAACGGTGGTCGTCTATTTCCATTTGACGTAATGATAGATGCATCCCAACGTTTGCTTGTGGCGGAAACTCTTGAGGGCTATTCAGATATTAAAATCGGTGATGAGATTACCTCAGTCAACGGAGTTAGGGCATCAAAAATAATTGAAACTATGTTGGCAAGAATGTATGGCGATTCATTAGAGTTTAGGGCTGCTTTTACTGCCAGTCGATTTAACAAAATGTACTGGTTACTGTTTGGTAGTAGCAAAGATTATCAAATTGAGTTTATGCATAAAAATAAGCGCAAGCAATTATCTATAATGGGTGTCAGTGATGACCCAGAAAATCACAATGGTGGTGTGAGGGAATTTGTCCAAAGTCGAATACTAGACAATGACATAGGGTATTTACGTGTCGATCGCTTTTTTTATTCTCAAGAACAAGAACAACCTTTTTTCACATTTCTAGATGAAACGTGGCAGGCGTTTAAAGATGCGAACGTCAAAGATGTGATTATCGACGTTCGCCACAACCCGGGGGGACCGATCACTATTGGCAGCAAGGTATTGCACCTTACATTGCGAGCAAGCCATTTCCATTTCTGTCAAACTTTAAAATTCGTATGACGGAACGAAATATTAAACTAGGACCTATTCAGGGTAAACAAGGTGAGGTTATTGAAGGCACATTTAATCAATTAGTGCCTGTCGACGCGCATAAGGGTTTAAAGATACCTGGACGGGCATATTTACTAATGGGGCCGCTCAGTTATTCATCCACTATTTTGTTTTTAACCTCACTACAGGACTCTCGACAAGCTGTCATTGCGGGTCACTCAAATGTAAGGTCTTGCACTACTGGGCGTATAGAAACTCATGTTTTGTCTGGTTCTAATTTAGAACTAACCATGCCGACACTTATCTTTACTCGCCCATCTGGAAAAGAGCATTGTCAGCAACCTATCGAACCAGATGTTTATTTGTCGAACCAAGTAATAAATTCGAATGAGGCAGTGGAAGACTTAGCAAAATACATTACCGCTAATAGGCAAACGACTATTAACACGCTCCAATAAATATGTCATAAAAGCTTATGACTGTTATATAAACTGAAATCGAATGGAAAATACTATGCAAAATATTGCGAATTTTCAGAAAGCCAGACAAATCCAGACGGGTCAGAATCCAGACTTTAGACGTTATAGCTCCTGACCGTCTGCAAATAGCACATTGTAGTGGTACAGTGATTTTGGCCACCCATTACTTGAAGGTAAGCCATGAATACACTCATTGAACAAGTCAAAACTGAAATAATTTACAGTGGTTGCTTATCAAGCCAAATTTAGGTGTAATAACGACATAACAAACGCTGAGCAGTGCAGGGACAGCTTTAAAGCGATGGACACGCCAATTAAATTGGCTAGATATTGGTTAGGCCATAAAAAGCAAATTCCCATAGCATAAACAACACCTGCTCTGACACACCGAGCAGGTAGCGCCTCAGCCCAACAAGCGATTATGCAACACAAACTGCGTGTTGCATAAATACTAAAGTGTTATGTGTCCGGCAGCGATTAATGACACCGAATAGTGAATCTACTAATGTTGTCCAACTTGATAATTACCGGCCTCAAAGCCAAAAGATTTTGCCAAACGATTCCAAGAATTAATTTGTACGATTGATAAGGTTAAATTTGAAATATCATCTTGGCTGAAATATTTTTTCAAGTTAGTAAACGATTGTTGCCTTTGGTCTGTAGAGTCATTGAGCTTTGTGACAGACTCAGTCCATTCCAGTAATGCTTGCTCTGATTCGTTATAAAAGCTCGTTTCTTTCCATGCCGACGATGAGTAAATACGTAATTCACTTTCACCCGCAGCAATAGCTTCTTTAAAGTGCATTTCAATGCAGTAAGCGCACTGGTTTATCACTGAGACCCTGTATCTCAACACCTCCATAAAAGACTCATCAATAATGTTTAAGCTCTTGATGTATTTCTCTGTTTGCATCATGCAGTTCATTAAATTCTCGGGTATATTTTCAAAAGGTACTCTCGGCATATTTTTTCTCGCTTGTGTAAATGAGTGACGCGATACATTGTATGCCTATCAAATAATGATTAGAATATATGCTATAAGCCAAACAATCTTGCATAAAACGCAAAGGTTATTATGTTAAAGTCTGTTCGTATATTTTTAAAGGTCGTTGAGTTGGGTAGCTTTTCTAAAGCTGCCAAAGTATTAAATATGGCTCCGTCATCAGTTACTCGTGCCATTGATAATCTTGAATATGAGCTGAAATCCGAGCTATTTAAACGTAGCACGCGCCAATTATTACTGACAGATAAGGGCTATATTTTTTTAGAGGGAGCCTCTAATCTGGTCTCTAATTGTGATTCTATACTTATGTCTATGACTGACAGTCATAAAGAGCCTGAAGGAAATTTGAGGGTTTCAGTGTTTGAGAGTTTTGGTCGGTTAAGTGTTTGTCCCATAATCCCTGAATTCTTGAAAAAATACCCAAAGATAGCAATTGAAATTGAGCTAGAGAATAAGGTGGTTGATCTAGCAGGGGAAAATATTGATTTGGCAATTCGTATAGGAACACCGAAAGATTCGAGTTTAAAATTTTGTAACATTATCCCAAATCACACCTTTGTTTGTGCGTCACCAGATTACTTGTCAAAAAATGACAATATTGAAAAACCTGAAGATTTGTCATTACATAATTGCTTATTACTTAATCAAGAGAGGCAAAGAACTTACTGGCATTTTAAAAAAAATCGTCGTAATACTAAGGTCTTAGTTAGTGGTAATCTTAAATCAAAAGGCGGCACACCATTATTGGAGGCAGCCTTGTGTGGTCTTGGTGTCGTTCAGCTTTCAAACTGGATAGTATCTGACTATGTGAAAAGTGGGCTGCTTGTGGTTTGCTTACGAGATTGGGAGCCGCTTCTTAATGAGCAGTCTAGTGGTAGCGTTTATGCTGTATATAAACAAGGTATATATAAAAATCCAATTATAAGGCTATTTCTTGACTATCTAGTTGAAAAAACACATAACAAGTTACTGCATCGGACGTGGTAGAGTTACTCTTTTTAGGAACGTATACCACTATTTTTAATTGAATGTTTTTTAACCTTTAATCCCTCTGTTCGTTGTGATCTAATAGACATTATTCACCCATGGTAAACTGTTATGGCACTTTTTTTAGGTTATAGGTCAAGCCTGACTTATCCTGTCAAAACAAATTCATTCCTACCAATTTCGCTGAGCAAATTTTGCCTGGCACATTTGAGTATGCGCTTTGTTATATTATCGAAAATAAACTTGATTTATCGGGCTTTGACGCGTGGTATAACAACGATAAAACGGGCGCGGCGGCGTATCCGCCTTCGGTAATGCTAAAGATTATTTTACTGGGCTATGCACATGGTTTAATTAGTAGCCGCCGAATTGCTAAAGCGTGTGAGACGAACATTTTATTTATGAGTGTGTCGGGTGATATCCAGCCGCATTACACCTCTATAGCGGGTTTTGTGGCTAAAATGCATGAACAGATTGAACCGCTTTTTACGCAAGTGCTGATGATATGTGATGAGGAAGACTTGATAGGCCGTAACATGTTTGCCATTGATGGGTGTAAATTAAAGTCCAATGCGAGTAAGGAGTGGAGCGGCACATTCGATGAGCTAGGGCGTAAAAAAGCAAAACTAGAACGCGCAAGCAAACGTATTATTGAACGCCACCAATCACAAGATGGACTGGGCGAAGAGTTGATAACTCAGGACTTAAAACAAAAAGAAAAGCTGGATAAAAGTGCAGATAAAATCACCGAGTTCTTAGCCACTCACAAAGAAAAAACAGGCAGCAAAGGTAAGCCAGTTAAAAGTAATATTACCGACCAAGATAGCGCGAAAATGACCACCTCAAAAGGCACAATTCAAGGCTATAACGGCATAGCGATAAACGATGACAAACATCAAGTCATCCTGCAAGCACAAGCGTGGGGCTCAGTGGGTGAGCAACAAACTCTGCAGCCAGCCGTTGCACAATTAAAGCAGCAGCTCGATAAATTGAACACTGACAAATCCAAAGACGAGCACACGATTAAGTTCACTGCAGACAGCGGGTTTAACAGCGAAGCAAACCTCGAATTTATGGCGCAAAGTGGGTTTGATAGCTACATTGCAGATAACCAATTTAGAAAACGAAATCCGCTGTTTAAAGACAGCGAAACATACGAAACAGAGCAAGAAAAACGCCGACTAAAACGCAGTAAAGGCAAGCCACGACTATTTACCTCAGATGATTTTCATTATGATGAAGCAACCCATACATGCCGCTGCCCCGCAGGCAATGATATGTGGCGAAGTGGGGTTAATGTAAAAAGTCATAACCAACAATACACCCGGTTCTGCGGTTACTTAAAAGATTGTAAAGCGTGCCCGCTACAACAGCAATGTATGCGAAAGCCGCCTATTAAAACAGGGCGACAAGTTCAGTTTATAAATAATGAATCACGCAAAAAGCTGAGCTATGTAGACAAAATGAAAGTAAAAATAGATAGCCCCATAGGGCGACGACAATACAGTAAGCGATTAGGCTGTATTGAGCCAGTGTTCGGAAACATTACAGTGAATAAAGGGATGAATAAATTGACCTTACGGGGTCAAACGAAAGTGAACGCCCAATGGCAACTGTATTGCCTTGTTCATAATATAGAAAAGCTGCAAAACACGATGCATTAAGAAGGGTAAGCGCTTTTACCCTAAATAAAAGCCACTCAAGTACCCGTAATCCCGTCCAAAACGCCAGTTAAAACAATACCAAACCAGCTTTTATATTCTATGAAAAATACAGTAATCAATTGAATCAAAATAGGAACTCAGCTATGGTCTATTTATCAATAAAAATAAATTTAAAAACGAGTTAATCTACAGGCTCGTTAGGGCTTTAGCAGAGTCATCAATCGAAAATGGAGTATATCTTGATAGAAGAAGATAAAATTAAAATAAAGAAAATTTTAACAGATTGTGTAGCTGGAGCCATTTCTAGAACGACAAAGAAAATAGCAGAGCAAAAATCACATAAACCATTTCATATGGCTTTATTAACCGAAGATATTGTTAAGGTCTCGTCATTTGAAAGATCATTTTCAACTTCATTTGGCCAAGGGCCAATTGAAAAAATTTCTGAGTTAGTAGCAAAACAAAATGGCTTTGAGGCAACACGACAAAAAGAGACACTTTTAAACCTATATAAAGGAGCCGTTGACGAAGTTGAAAGGATTTGTTCTGCACTACGTAGTGGTAACCAAAAACCAAATTGGACAAAAGAAATTCAGACCTTAGCAGCCTTTAATAAAGGGGATACTGTTGTTCGAAGAGTTATTTCAGATTTGTGGTTAAAAAAAGGTGAAACTGAGTATTTTATCTCGATCAAAACAGTTACACCAAATTTAGATCAATCCGAAATTGCGAAAAAAGATATGTTATTGCTTAAGGCTGAAAACTCCAGTTTTAATACTTTCTTTGCTCTATATTATAACCCTCACGGTTTAAAGAGAGAGGACTATAACCATTCATTTCCAATGAAGATGTATGATATGCACAAAGATGAATGTGTTTTAATCGGCAAAGATTATTGGGACTTTCTTGGTGGAGAAGGGTTTTATGAAATCCTTCTTCAAATCTTTGCCGAAGTAGGCGAAGAAACGAAACAAACACTGTTAGGTTTTTAATTTCTAGCAGGCTTAAACAGCCTGCTTGTTAATTTGTGTTGATTTTAATTTTTCTTTTCTAATTAAAAACTCTGCTTTCCATTCAGTATCTGAAGTTTTCTTATATCTAGAATATTTAAATCCATCAATTGGTATCGAGCCAACGCCCTTAATGAGGTTCATGATTAAGTTACCAACAGCAAACCCTAGTCCTATGGGCACTGCATTTCCAACCTGTTTATATTGCTGAACAAGTGGCCCAGCTAGAAGCCAGTTATCAGGAAACTCTTGAATTCTTTTATATTCCTGAACAGAGATCGGTCGATCTTCTTCTGGGTGAGCAAGATCTGTTGCAGGCATTGCAGGGTGAGTTACTAACGTAGGAGCTGGTTTTTCCCATGCTAATCTACGTAAAAAACCAGTTTTACCACCACCTGAGTAGTATGATTTTCCCATTGCTTCTTTTTGCAGATTAGTAGGTAAATTTTTCCAATTTTGCCCGTTAGTTAAAATCCTGTAGTATTTCAATCGCTTTTCTGGAAAGTTAAGATGATCATGTTTCTTAATATCTCCGATACAATCCTTTAATACATTCCATTTAGGTAAGCCAAAAGCAGAATCTTCAGAATGAGTCGGCATTAAATATGGGGGCTTTTGTCCATCTCTAGAGCACACAATTATTACACGTTCTCTAACTTGCGGTGTCCCAAAGTTAGCAGAGTTATATAAATTAAATGCGTAACCATATCCTGAATTTTCTAGGCGGTTAATGATGTAATTTAAAGCTCCACCTTTCAATTCATCTTCACCAAGTTCAGGAAAACCTTCTCCACGCATTTCATGTGGACGGTGCTCCATAGGGCATGATAATAAGCCTCTTACATTTTCGATAACAAAATACTTAGGCTTTAGATCTAAACATAAATCTAAATATTTTAAAAAAACGTTGCCCCTATCGTCATTAAATCCTTTTCTTTTTCCTGCCGTACTAAAAGCCTGGCATGGTGGCCCACCCATAATAAGATCAATATCATCTTTTTCGGTTAAACCTGCTTCCTTTCTGATATCTTTGGCAGAGTAGTTATTTATATCTGTTAATAATGCGGAGTTAGGTTTATTTATTGCAATTGTTTGCCTGCAAAATTTGTCTATTTCACAAGCTAATCTTATATCAAACCCTGATTTTTCAATTCCTAAATCCAATCCCATAGCACCTGAAAAAAAACTGAGAGCAATAGGTCTTTTATTTTCAACATTATATGCGGGGTGATCTTCAGCAACAGTGTGGGCTGTTTTCAGACCATACTCACTTAAGCTTTTCTTATCAATTAACCAAGAAGTTCCAAATTTATGGGATTTTAACTCGTTTTGCCTACAAAGTGTTCTAACCCTTTGTTCACTAATATTTAGTTGCTTGGCTGCATCTTTAATGCTAATTTCGGTACTCATTGTGAGTTTCCTTTACGAAACCTATAATGAGTACCATTATAGCTGTATATAACCACAGGTCAAGCCCTAACAAGTTGCTTAAACGGACAAAAAACTGTTGGCTTTTTGCTCGTACCTCGCTTATTTTAGCCAACAATTTTTAGCCGCTTAGCAAGGCGTTGAGGCTGTAGAATTACTCTTTTTAGGAACGTATCCAACTATTCTTGGCTGGTTGCTTTTTAACCTTGAATCCATCCGTTCGCTGTGATCTAATAGATATTATTCACCCACGGTAAATCGTTATGGCCAACTACAAGCCTGACTTATCCTGCCAAAATAAATTCATTCCTATCAATTTCGCTGAGCAAATTTTGCCTGGCACATTTGAATATGCCCTTTGTTATATCGTCGAAAATAAACTCGACTTGTCGGGCTTTGACGCGTGGTATAACAATGACAAAACGGGCGCGGCGGCGTATCCACCTTCGGTAATGCTAAAGATTATTTTACTGGGCTATGCACATGGTTTAATTAGTAGCCGTCGAATTGCTAAAGCGTGTGAGACGAACATTTTATTTATGAGTGTGTCGGGAGATATCCAGCCGCATTACACATCAATAGCAGGCTTCGTTGCTAAAATGCATGAACAGATTGAACCGATTTTTACGCAAGTGCTGATGATATGTGATGAGGAAGACTTGATAGGCCGCAACATGTTTGCCATTGATGGGTGTAGTGGTCAACTAATTTTGGCCACAGTTTTAGAATCTTGATATCTAACCTCAGATTCATTTGGTGCTAAACCGGCATTATAATGATGCGGCCTAACATTGTTGTAATATCCATTTATGTAATCACTTACGCTATATTTAGCGTCTATAAAGTTTCCATATCCAATCTTTGGCATCCATTCCGTCTTAAAGCTTCTAAAAAATCGCTCCATTGGCGCATTATCCCAACAATTTCCACGTCTACTCATACTTTGTGTGATTTTATAGCGCCATAAACGTTGACGATATTTTAAACTTGTATAATGGCTACCTTGGTCTGAATGGAACATGAGTCCTGTCGGTTTCCCTCTGCTTTCATATGCGAGTTCAAGCGCTTTTAGCGTTAAATTAGTATCTGGTGACAACGACATTGCCCAGCCAACCACTTTGCGTGCAAATAAATCAATAACCACGGCTAAATAAGCCCAGCGATTGCCTGTCCAAATATACGTCACATCACCGCACCACACGGTATCCGGCTCAACAACATCAAACTGTCTATCAAGCAGGTTTGGGATTTCAAGGTGTTCATTACCACCACGTTTATATGAATGTTGAGGTACTTGGCAGCTTTCGAGCTTTAATTTAACCATTAGCTTAGCTGCACGATAACGGCTCAATTCAAAATCATTGTTCGTTGCTATCGCTGCGATTGTCCGTGCCCCTGCTGAACCACCACTCATCGCATGTATTGCTTTTACTTCAGCCTCTAATCTTGCTTGCTCAGGTGTCGGCGCTGTATCCCGTATGGCCCAGTACTTATAGCTGCTGCGATGCACATTGAATACGCTACACAGCAGACTAATTGGATAACGCTCTCGTTGATTTAACTTCTCGATTAACGAGAATTGTTCAGGGAGTCGGACATCAAGAGAGCGGTAGCCTTTTTTAATATATCCTTTTCTAATTCAATGCGTTGGATTTGCTTTTTAAGTTCGCGGATTTCAATTTGTTCGGGCGTCATTGGTGACGCTGATGGTGACTGACCATTGCGTTCTAGCTTTAATTGAGTAACCCACTTACTTACGGTTGATTTACCCACCCCCATCGCTTTTGCTGCGTCTTCTTGCGTATAACCTTGGTCTACTACAAGCTGAGCCGTTTCTAATTTAATTGCCGCTGAATATGTTGCGCGTTTTAATTTCGTCATTTTTTCACCCAAATTTGTATGCTTATTAGCATAACATTTCTTTCTTAATGGGTGGCCAAAATCACTGTACCACTACATCATAATATAGAAAAGCTGAAAAACACGATGCATTAAGAGAGGCAACCCCTTTTAAGCCAAAATAAAGCCACTGAAACACCCGTAAATCCTTCCGAAACGGCAATTAAAGCAAAGCAGCAAATCCTCTTTTTATATTCTATGAAAAACACAGTAATAGATTGAACCAAAATAGGAACTCAGCTATGGTTTGTTTATCAAAAAAACAAATAAAAAACGAGTTAATCTACAGGCTCGTTAGCTCTCAACATGGATCGGTGATGACTACTATATTTTTTCCTGAACGTTTTGATAGAGACACACTTGCGCCATTTTTTGAACAACTTGAACTTCACCAAGATACACCAGATGTTTGTGTTGATTGTTCTACATTAAGATATTCATTTCCTACTGCTATGCTAGTTGCTGGCTCTAAGCTAAGGAAGTGGATAGTTATTCGTAGACAAAAAAGTCTTAGAACAAGGAAGTCAGGACAAAATAGCCCAAATAATGTGCATTCATATCTTATGCACTTAGGTTTTTTTGATTTCATATTGATGGGAGGAGGTAATCAAGTTGGGGAAGCTAGAGGCTCTTCGGCCTATTTACCTATCACCAGAATCGAAAAGCCAGCCTATGATGCTAGTTCACAAGAACTCCAAATTTGGTATGACAAGATAATGTCTAGTGTAAGAAATCTCGCTAGAGTTGTTTCAGGTACAGCCGAAGATACAGAAGAAAATAGACTCTATAACTATGCACTTCGCGAAATAATCCGTAACGTATTTGAACATTCCCAAGCAACAGAGTGTTATGTCTGTGGTCAGCGTTGGTGGAATGGTAGAGTTGAAATTGCAGTAATAGATGAAGGTGTTGGTATCGCTAGTTCCTTAAAGCGATCTCACGCTATATCTAGTGATAATGAAGCATTACATATGGCTATAAAACCAGGTGTTTCGAGTACTAGCAATATAAATCAGTCTCAAAACATCTACGACAACTCTGGTTTTGGATTATATGTATTAAGTCAATTAGCATCTAGCTTTGGCTGGTATGTTGTTGGCAGTGGCGCAGCTAGATTAGTCGGTTATGGAAATAATATCAGCGAAGAAGCTCTAAATTTTAATGGTACTTATTTTGGGATGCAATTACAGCGCTCACCTCAGCAATTTAGCCAACTTCTAAATGACATTATAACTTCAGGTGAAGAAGAAGCGGAAGCAAGTGGAATTTCTAAAAAAGCATCAGGTATGTCAAAGTTGTTCTAACTGCGAGCTAACAAGTGACTAAGGTTATGAGTGTCCGCAATTGGCACATAGCAGCCAATTAAAATTTGGCAGTATTTTTATGAGATTGTCTTCATAAAGTCTGTATTTGGTAACTTTATGCCACCTTAAGCTTCAATTTCATGCCAAGTTACATTTTACTTACGGTGCTGTAGCCCAGTAAAGCCGTATATTCTTATGCCAACTAATGCTTCAAACAACTGGAATTAACCCTGTACAAAAAGAAACAGACTCTGAACCTAAAAATAAATTTAGTGGCATAGTTTTGTTTGTTAAATTAAAGTGGCTGTTTAGTTTGTTCGTCGCATAAATACTAAAATGTTAGGGTACTAGGAGAGTACAGTTGAAATATTCATTATTATTTGTTGCTATTTTATCATTTGACGCTTTTGCCGATCTCAATGTCGAATTAGCAAACAAATCCGAAAAAGAGCAACTTAAATATTCTCAATTAAAAAGAGTAGAAAAGAGTTATGACCTTGGTAAATGGCAATTTACAGACAGTGTTGTAATAGATGAGTTTGCTAAAAGACCGCATAGTCACCCTAAGCTTACCTTGACAGTTAG
Source organism: Pseudoalteromonas sp. 1_2015MBL_MicDiv (assembly GCF_002407505.1). Taxonomy (NCBI): domain Bacteria; kingdom Pseudomonadati; phylum Pseudomonadota; class Gammaproteobacteria; order Alteromonadales; family Pseudoalteromonadaceae; genus Pseudoalteromonas; species Pseudoalteromonas sp. 1_2015MBL_MicDiv. The sequence goes on from NZ_CP012737.1 coordinate 1,210,697, forward strand.
TATGCCTAAAAACGATGGTGCATTCTTATCACAATATTTGCACGAGCAGATACATTGGTTTGAAGATTCTCGAAAAACAGAAGTCCAAAATGTCATAAATGACCTAAAAATAAAATACCCTGATGCACCAAAAAAAGGGCCTGAAGGTGCAAGAAGTGAACTTTCAACGTACTTACATTTAGCTGTTTGTTTATTAGAGTATGATGCTCTTACAGAAATTTTAGGTGAAGAAGAAGCACATAAAATCATTTCTACAAATTCAAAGTATTTTTATAAATGGATATATCAAAAAACACTCACAGAGCCTGATTCAATTAGAGATATTTTGGTCAAGCATAATTTATATATAAAGTAAATTTACTCTAACAAGCGATGAATATTGCCAACGTCCTCTCATGGTGCATAGCGCAGTCCGTACCAGTCGATTGTGCTTTAAGGAATCTAACTTTATAAAGCTTTGTTTGTAACTTTATGCGGCATATACTTCACTTGATTAGCTGTAGCCCAATGAATCCGAATAAGCTGACATAAAGTTACAGTTTACCCAAATTTCAATCGTTAATTTTAGCGTACAAAATAAAATGACATATTGCGCATTAAAAATCGTCATAAATTTGTTACCAAAAATAAATCTGCTTACCAATAAAACGACCTTTGGGCCTAATACCAACCTTCCTTTAAGCTTTACCATTAATGGCTATATTTGAAGCTTTATAAAGCGTGCCATAAGCATAATTAATTACACGATGCAGAAAATGTTTTGAATTAGCTGCAAAGCTTCAGAGGTATTTTTATAATGCGTTTAGCTAAGTTTATTTAAATAGATTATGTATGTATTGATGTTATTAGAGTCGATAATTCAATCTTGGTTACAATTTATCCTCTTGAAAATTAGTTATCTGCCCTAAGCTCTATTTGGTAAATGGTTTATAACATTTCTTAAGGAGAACATTATGAGTAATAACACAGTAAAACCCGCATCAAAACTCTCTGAGCTGATTGTAAGTAATACAGAGCGAGAACAGGTTGATATTACGCAGCGTATAACAGGTGCTCCATGGAAAATGATAGTTGTTTATCGAGGTCAGCATTGCCCTATGTGTACGAAGCAATTAAATGCTTTGGCTAAAATGACTCAAGATTTTAAAGATATTGGTGTTGAAGTTGTTGCTGTAAGTGGTGATAGCCACGCTCAGTTGGAAGCGCACTTTGAAAAGCTAGACGTTAATTTTCCTCTTTATTATAATTTAACGCTTGAGCAAATGACTGAATTAGGTTTGTATATCAGTGAGCCAAGAAGTAACACTGAGACAGATCATCCGTTTGCAGAGCCTGCAATTATTGTCCTAAACGAGCAAAATCAAGTGCAAGTTTTAGATAAATCAAACAGCCCGTTTTCACGCCCTGATATGCAGCAGTTACTTTCAGGTATTCAATATACACGCGAAAATGATTACCCTATTAGAGGAACATTTTCTTAAGTTGTTATGCATAAATTTAGGCGTGTTTAATAGCGCGCTTAAATTTATATTTTATTTTTTAATAAATTTACTTGAAAACAATTTTACCGTCCATATATAGTTAAGTAGGACGCCTGATGGGTCCTAAATTAAACTTAAACAATTGAAATTTATATTATTAATTATACTTTGCTTGAGCTTGTTCAATAGAAAAGCACATGCAAAATATCGCTTAAATATGAGGATATTATTATGCGTACAGTAGATTTATCACCACTTTATCGTTCATTTATCGGCTTCGAACATTTAGCATCACTTATGGATGCGGCAGCAAGTACAGACAAGCAGCCAAGTTTTCCTCCTTATAACATTGAAGCGCTCGATAAAGACAAATACAGAATTACTATGGCCGTTGCTGGTTTTAGTGATAACGAGTTGACCATTGAGTCAGAAAACAATACGTTGAAAGTCGCCGGTATTAAGGCTAATAAAGATGAGAATAATGAACGTAAGTTTATTCATCAAGGTATAGCGGAGCGTAACTTTGAGCGTAAATTTCAGCTTGGCGACCATGTAAAAGTACTTGGTGCAGATTTAGCTAACGGCTTATTGAGCATAGAGCTTCAGCGTGAAATCCCAGAAGCACTTAAACCTCGTAAAATCCAGATAGGGCAAGGTCATTTAATCGAAGATAAATAAACCCTGTTTAACCTTAGTTTCCCCTGATTGTTTAGCCGTCTCGCTTGAGACGGCTTTTTTATGCAATAAAGTTTTAAATGGTCTTGAATCTAGAACGTTCTCTTAATCTTGGCTAATTAACCTGAACTCTGGATAATAAATCCATCTCAAGCAGCTATTTTCAGTGCTAACTACGTTGAATTTACTGGCAATAGGCTAGCTATTGACGCGTAAATTCGCCTTATTTTCACTGAAAATCTCTTGCTAGAGAAAAAATTTAAATATCACGATTGTTCAATACGTTAGTAAATCTCTTGACCAGAGTTCAGGTTAGTTAAGTGCTTTTGTGTTTTTTTCAGCAGAGCAATTTTATCAATCGCTTCTTGAAGCTGCTCTTGCTTCATTCCTTGTTTACGCCCTTTAGCAAGTAAGTTTTCTAGCGTTGCTACTCTGCTATTAACAGCACTTACAAAGCTACTTTCTAGTGCGCGCCGCTTCTCTTGTTGAAATTGTTCGTAGGCTTTATGGTCGTCTAAATCCCCCTTGTATTGAACACTGCTTAGTTTACTTTTATTTAGCGGAGGTAAGTAATTTGGTTCGGTAATTGCCAGTTGAGCATACTCATTCAAGGTACTTTTTTTAATATTTGAAGAATGTACATCTTCAATTTTTTTTACGGTGTGTACTGTTTGCTTTATTGTAGGGCGCTCATCAGTTGGTTGTTTAATCGCTAGTACCATTTTTTTCTGCTCGGTGGAGCCAGATAAGTAGTATATGAGGGTGATACCTAAAGACATTATAATGAGTGCAGGGAGCTTTATTTTCATAACTTAATCTCATTTTGTGTGTGCCACGCAGCCCACTTTTGCTGGTATTGCTGATGCGCATTTTGTAACGCCACAGACTTAATCGCTTGATAGCGAACTGTTTGGCCCGTTGCTGCAAAATATTTATATTCATAGTCACTAGTTAACACCACAACCCATAATCCCGTTGGCGAACGAATGACTTCAGAAAGCTCATTCTCATTTTGCGTAAATGCAAGTTGTACTACCCACTCTTTTTTATGCTCTCGATTGATATTATTATTAAATTTACTATAAATATCATTCATATTAGCCGCTTTTAAAGCAACTTTGAAAGTACTCTTTGCCACTTCACTTTTAAATTTAACCGCGTCATTTCTGTTTCTAAATTCAGCACCTTGGGCTGTTATTTGGTATAAATATTTGAAGCGACTTTTATTTTTTTGGTAATACTGATTTATTTGTTGTTCGGAAACTTGTTTTTCTAATTGTTCGAGTATCGGGCTTTGTCCATGCATCATGTCTTTTACGCCAAACCAGCTTTGAATCGAAGGGCGCAAGATGTCACCTTGAGCAATGCTTTTTAAATTATCAATGTTGATATCTTTTGCTTTAAACGCGTTGGTCGCTTTTTCTAAATTTATAAAATATTGATGCTTTTTAGCTATTTCTGTATGAAATAACTGGTTATCGCCTTGATGCAATCTAAACCGTATTTGCATAGAAAGTGGTTTAATGAAGTCATAAACAGACATTGCAGGAAACGCAAAATTTTCAAGTTTTACTAAATTTAATGTGTTTTTTTGCGTTTCAGAATATTGTCCATTCGCAGGATATTCACCTAATGTGTTTGTAAGCCAGCTGGCCGTAAAATGTTTAACATTATTAGAAGCTTCGATGCTCGGTGGTAAATGTAGTTGATTTATAAAAAGGTTATTTAGGTAGCGCTCTACATGGTAACCGGTGGTAAAACCGACATCAGACAAGCGCGCTACCTTGTTGGGCATTAGGCGTTTTGCTTCACTTAGTAAAAATTGGTTCTCGTATAAACGATAACGTGTTTGCGAAAGACTAATGTCACTATTTTGCTGTTGATATATTTGATGCATCAACTGTATTTCAGCGGGTGTGTACTTTTCAACACTCGTAAATGCTTGGCTGCTGTAAAGCAGCCCAAACATTACTACACATAGGTAGACTAAATACCTCATTAGCGGGCAACCATGGCATGATTTAATAAATGTACAACCATTGCAATAGCATGAGGGATAACTTGTTTTGCGGTATCAACACGGTCGTAATGATCTTCCGAATTAAGCACAATACCGCCTTGAGCGTACGAAAAAGAGCCGCCTTGGGTTAGCAATGGACGTACATCCGTTGAGGCTTTATCTAACGGTGAAAAGGTATTTATTGCTTGACGTATTAAGCTAGGATCATTGAGTTGTTCTTGATCATAATAATCCTTTATCCAGCCTTCCCAGCTAGAGTGATTCAAATCTGAAGTTGTCCATGTGTGATGCGGCTGAAGTAAATCAGTTGTATGAAATACAAAGCCCAGTACCTGTGGATTACCACTGTCTAAATAGCTTTGAAACCAGTATTGGCCTAAGTTATCGATTGGTTGAAAAGGGATTTTTTCAAAATCATCATACATACTATAGTTTGATTGACTATCAATTCGGTAATGAGCTTCGGTAATGTCATAACTATTATATTTTGAAGAGTCAGCATTAAACCAGCCCGTTTCTCTTCCCTTTCCATCATCTAAATAGTCTCCTTTTAACCAAGCCGCAGCTAAGCTATCAATGGTGCCCCATACAGTGAGTTTGTCGTAGTTATAGCCGCCAAAATCATTACCATGCTGATCAGCGCCTTGCGTATGGTTTTGAAAGTGCCAATAGCTAGTATATTTTACAATGCTTTCAGCCGCGCCCCAAAGAGGAGCTTGGACACAAGAGCCGGTAATGGCACCACATAAAAAAGTATCTTCAAAATCATCAACATCATAGGCTGCTTGCCCTAGTAGCTCAGCCAGCTGTGAAACTGACATTTTATTTTGTAAAGCATATTGCGACAGCTCCGCATATTTCGTTGATTGTGGGTTTTGCTCCATATAACTTACAGCGTCAATAACAATCCGCTTATGGGTTTCTTGGCTAAATGCATGTGCTTGGTTGATACTTGTAAGTAATATAATTGCCGATGTTAATATTTTTTTCATTTTTATCTCATTGCTGTATTTAAAAATTAACGCTATTAAAAGATAGTGCTATTACATTACAGTGACAGAGAAATTAAACATTTAATTAACAAATTCACCTGTTTTATATATCACAAACTTTCTAAATCAATTAAATGCGCAGCTGCTTGTTTTAGCAGCGCTTTTTTTTGCTCTTCGGTTTGTCGGTCCCAGTTTTTATAAACCATGCCTATACGCGGGTTTTTTTCTAATTTACTGCGGTGGGTGTGCATAAAGTTCCAGTACAGGCTATTAAGGGGGCATGCTTTTTCTCCCACTTTTTGTTTAACATCGTATTGGCAACTCTTACAGTAATCGCTCATTTTATTAATATAGTTTCCGCTTGCTGCGTAGGGTTTTGTAGCAATAATGCCATCATCGGCAAATTGGCTCATTCCTCGAGTATTAGGCATTTCTACCCACTCGATTGCATCTATATAGACACCTAAATACCAATTATCTACGTCATCAGGATTAATTCCCGTGAGCATACAAAAGTTTCCAATAACCATTAAGCGCTGAATATGATGCGCGTATGAGGTTTCTAAACTTTGTGTAAGTGCGTGGCTTAAACAATTCATTTTAGTAGAGCCTGTCCAAAAATAGGATGGCATCTTATTATTGGCTTGTAGTTGATTTTTAGTTGCGTAGTCGGGCATGTTAACCCAATAGATGGCGCGTACGTATTCTCTCCAACCCAGTATTTGCCTTATAAAACCTTCAACTTGTGAAATGGATATTTCGTTGGGTCTTTGTTCATATTCAGCAATTACGCGTTTAATTACATAAAGCGGGTGTAGTATTTTTGTATTTAAAGCAAACGATAAACGGCTATGGTAAAGGCTAGTATTATGGTTACTCTGGTCAGTCATAGCATCTTGAAATTTGCCAAAATTAACGAGCAAATACTCACAAAAGTAATCAAGGCTACTAATTGCTTGCTTTCGCGTTGTTGGCCAAGAGAGTTGATTATCTATACTGCCAAAATAAGCGACTTTATGTTTGTTTAAGCGAGGTATAATTGACTTTACATCATTAGTAAATAGCTTTGGAGAGGGGATGTCGTGTATGTCGTTCTTAGAAAATTTATTTCTGTTGTTACTATCAAAATTCCATTTACCTCCCTCTGGCTTACCGGAGTCCATTAAAATATCAAACTGCTTGCGCATATCGCGATAAAAATGCTCCATCGTTACATGTTTGTTTTTTACAAAGCGTTTTTTAATTTGTGAAAAGGGGAACAAAAAATGTTCGCTATCCACAGCCCTCACACTTAGCATATGCGTTTTTTTAAATTGTTCTAATTGCGAGTGAAGTCTAAATTCATCAGGGTATTGATACTCTATTACCGAGCATTGGTATTGTTTTGCAATACGGTTAAGCAAATCGGGTAAATTGTTGTCGTTACAAGTCTCATCTAAGGTTAAATGCAATACATTAAAACCAGCATGACTTAACGCTGAAGCAAAGTTTTCCATAGCATGGAAAAAAGCACATAATTTTTGGATATGGTGTTTAACATAATGAGTTTCTTGTGCAAGTTCAGCAATAATATAAAGGGTCTCATTATCTTTTTGTTTAAACCAAGAATGCGATGGGTTTAGTTGGTCGCCCAAAATAAGCCTGAGTGTTTTATAGTGTTTTATAGTGTTTCATACTTAGAACCAAATATGTTTAGTACGCCAAAGTGTCGTAAAACGATCTTTTAAAGGTGTTGTAGTACCGCTTAATTATGCGTGGAGTTTTACAATAGCTGGTGTTTTTAATGCTCGATGAGCTAATTCTAAAAAGGTATTGAGCTTTGCTGGTTTTATAAGGGGCTGTTTTTTACTACTTAATGAAGCTTAACCGGCTCATTATAAACTTGAGTGTTGTTATGCTTAGCTTATATGTATTTCAATACCTACTTATATATAAGCGCATTTGTTATAAAAGAATGAGCAATAAATACAGGTTCTAATTGGTATTATTTTTTGTTTTGCTTATTCGTTGTTGAAGTGAAATAACGTTACTTATATTGAAAAGTGAACTGTTAGTGCAGTTTTCAAAAAAGGTTAGAAGTTCTTGCCATGCGGTTTGGCTTTGTAAGCAAAAATGCTGACCAAGATGAGCTTCTAAAGTAGCGTAAAAAATATCACACAATATTTTAATATCAGTTTGCTGAATATTACGTTTATTTAGGTGTTCTAAATAATGTGTTAAAAAAGGAGTGACAGAAGATGGATTATCTAAATGTTTAATTATGCGCTCTAGCACGCAGTAAAACGTATAACTTTTTTCGTTGAATTGATTTGCAGTTGGGTAATTCATTACAATACCTGATTCTGCTAATTTACGATGAAAGCGTGCTGTAAAAGCATGGAAATTCGGCTTAACAATCTGTAGGCTTTTTAATAATACTGATTGGTTTGTGTTCATTAAATGCCTCTTTGCATTAAGTGTGATTGTGATTGTTATTGCTTTCGTTGCTTTTATTATAGCTAGAGAAGTTGAAACCGCACGGGTTTATTGGCTTAAATAGAGGGTTTAATTAATAAGTTACTGATTTTATTTATTTTGTTTTTGTTAATGAGATTGATTATCTATTCATTGGGATGGCTGTTTAATATTTACTTCAATGCCACGATTGGGGTTGTTGATCTTTGAGGATTAAATCTGTTTTATCTAAGGACAGCGTATGTTTGGCATTTATGCTGTGCTATCGCTTATTTGTGAGGAATAACCACACATGATCGACACAGCCTTGCGTAGAAGCTAAACGGGTGCTTTAAATTTAGGCTCACAAGATAATGAGGCCCTAAAGGTTATTACAACAAATGTTAATTTGTAATACATTAAATTAACAACTTGACGAATTGCAAATTTTATAAACTTATTAGTTATTATGGTTGCTAATTATCCCGCACATCCTTATAATAGCCGCCATTGTTTAGTGTGTTGTATAACCGCTAACAGCGATATTAAATTAAGGTTTAATATCTATTGGCGCGGGATGGAGCAGTCTGGTAGCTCGTCGGGCTCATAACCCGAAGGTCGTCGGTTCAAATCCGGCTCCCGCAACCAATTCTACTAATAAGTGTAAGCTTATTAATTTATATCGCGCATTCTAAGTAATGCGCGTTTTGCGTTTAGGCTAATGTAGTTTAATTTGGTCAGTTACTGACTCGCAACCAAGCTCGGCCCTCGGCCACACAGTTTTATGCTTTATTGGTGTGACGCCCCGCTTGGTTCGGGGCGTTGTTGTATCTGCACCTTTCGATTTATGGCTTTTGTCATCAAATCAAAACTTAAACTCAGTATTTTAGGGCTATAAGCCCTTTTTTTGTTTGTATGGAGGATTTTCGTGACAAAACTTGAACAAGATTTAGTAACCATGTTATCGCCAGCGGTAGAAATGTTAGGCTTTGAATTACATGGTCTTGAGTTTGTACAAGCGGGTCGCCATTCTACCTTAAGAGTGTATATTGCTCATGAGGATGGGATCTCAGTTGATAACTGTGCGGATGCAAGTCGCCAAATTAGTGCGATTTTAGACGTCGAAGACCCAATTACAAATGAATATGATTTGGAAGTATCGTCTCCTGGTGTTGATCGTCTATTATTCAAACAAGATCATTACGAGCAGGCGCAAGGAGAGGAAGTACGCGTGCGTACTAAACTTCCACAGGATGGTCGCCGTAATTTTAAGGGCGACTTAGTAGCAGTTAGCAGCGATATGATCACACTATCTAGTGATGGTGCAGAGCATCTAATCATGCTTAGTAACATCGAACGTGCGAATTTAATCGCTAAGTTTTAAATTCGAGTGCGAAGGAATAGGGCAAGCGAGGCATTACCCATGGCAAAAGAGATATTATTGGTTGCTGAAGCCGTTTCCAATGAGAAAGCGGTTCCAAAAGAAAAGATTTTTGAAGCTTTAGAGTTCGCATTAGCGACAGCGACAAAGAAAAAGCATGATGGCGAAATTGAAGTACGTGTAGCAATTGACCGTAAGACCGGCGATTACGATACGTTCCGTCGTTGGCAGATTGCAGCAGTATTAGAAGATGGTTCTTTAGAGAACCCATACAGCGAAATTACGTTAGAAGCTGCGCAGGTTGAAGAACCTGATTTGCAGATGGGCGATTACGTTGAAGAGCAAATAGATTCAATTAAATTTGACCGTATAACTACACAAATGGCTAAGCAAGTAATCGTACAAAAAGTACGTGAAGCTGAGCGTGCTTTAGTAGTCGATGCATACAAAGATCAAGTTGGTGAGTTAGTAACCGGTGTTGTTAAAAAAGCAACACGTGATTCTATCGTTCTTGATTTAGGCAATAACGCTGAAGCTGTTATCTACCGTGATGATATGCTTCCACGTGAAAACTTCCGCCCGGGTGACCGTATCCGTGGTCTTTTATACGAAGTTAAGCCTGAAGCTCGCGGCGCACAATTATTTGTAACGCGTTCTAAGCCTGAAATGCTTATGGAGCTATTCCGCATTGAGGTGCCAGAAATTGGCGAAGAAATGATTGAGTTACGTGCAGCTGCGCGTGATCCAGGTTCTCGCGCTAAAATTGCAGTTAAATCTAACGACAAACGCATTGACCCAATTGGTGCATGTGTTGGTATGCGTGGCGCACGTGTTCAGGCTGTATCGTCAGAACTTGGCGGCGAGCGTGTTGATATCGTTCTTTATGACGATAATCCAGCGCAGTTTGTTATTAATGCAATGTCACCTGCAGAAGTTGCTTCAATCGTAATGGATGAAGACACTCACTCAATGGATATTGCAGTTGATGCAGATAACCTAGCGCAAGCGATTGGTCGTAATGGTCAAAATGTTCGTTTAGCAAGCCAACTAACAGGTTGGGAACTAAACGTAATGACTGTTGAAGACATGCGTACTAAAAATGAAGCTGAATCAGATAAGTTGCTTAACTTATTCACTGAAAATTTAGAAATTGATGATGAGTTTGCATCATTACTTATAAATGAAGGTTTCTCGACACTTGAAGAAGTAGCGTACGTACCAGCATCTGAATTTTTAGAAATTGATGGCTTAGACGAAGAAACAGTTGATCTGCTGCGCTCACGTGCAAAAGATGCATTAACAACTAAAGCACTTAAAACGGAAGAAAGCTTAGAAGGCGCAGAGCCGGCTGAAGACTTACTTGCGCTTGAAGGCTTAGAGCGTCACTTAGCATTTGTTATGGCAAGCAAGGGTGTTGTTACACTTGAAGACTTGGCAGAACAAGGTATTGACGAATTAGTTGATATTACAGAACTTTCATCTGAAAAAGCGGGTGAACTAATTATGGCTGCACGAAACATTTGTTGGTTTGCAGACGAGTAATTTATTAACGGAGGTATTACACACTATGGCAGAAGTAAATGTTGAAAAACTAGCCGGCGATATAGGTACAACTGTTGATAAATTGCTACAGCAGTTTTCACAAGCAGGTATCACTAAGCAAGCAACTGATAATGTAACAGAAGCTGAAAAAGCAACGTTACTTGATCATTTAAGCAAGCATCATGGCGGTACAGGTTCAGATGGTCCAGCGCGTATGACTTTACAACGTAAGAGCAAAAGCACATTAAGTGTGACTGGCTCTACGGGTAAAGCTAAAGCTGTTCAAGTTGAAGTTCGCAAAACACGTACGTACGTGAAAAAAAGCGCAATGGAACAAGAACAAGAGCAAGCACGCCTAGCCGCTGAAGAAAAAGTACGTCTTGAAGAGCAGCAAAAAGCTGAGCAAGAAGCCGCAGAATTAAAAGCGAAACAAGAGGCAGAGCGCAAAGCGAAAGAAGACGCTGACCGTAAAGCCAAAGAAGAAGCTAAACGCAAAGCAGATGCAGAGCGTAAAGCGAAACAAAAGCAGATGACCCCAGAGCAAAGTGCTAAGTCTGAGAAAGATCGCATAGAAGCTGAGCGTCTGCAAAAAGAAGCAGAAGAGGCCGCATTGAAGAAAGCTGAAGAAGAAGCGAAACGTCAAGCAGAAGAAGCAAGAAAGCTAGCTGAAGAAAACTCGGCACGCTGGAAGAAAGAAGAAGAAGAGCGTAAGAAACGCGAAGAAACAGCGGATCACCATCTTACGACTTCTACTTACGCACGTGAAGCTGAAGATGTTGCCGATGCTCGTGATGAGCAAGGTACACGCCGTGCTAAGAAAAAGAAAAAAGCGCCAGCAAAAGATAAATTTGCAGCGTCAAGAGGCCGTAACAAGTCTAAGTTAAAAGCACCAGCATCGCTGCAGCATGGTTTCCAAAAACCAACTGTTGATGTTAAAAATGAAGTGCGTATTAGCGAAACAATTACAGTAGCTGAGCTTGCATCACGCATGGCTGTTAAAGGCGCTGAAGTTGTAAAAACAATGATGAAAATGGGTGACATGGTTACCATTAACCAAGTGATTGACCAAGAAGCTGCACAATTAGTTGCAGAAGAAATGGGTCACAAGGTTATCATTGTTAAAGAAAACGAATTAGAGCAAACAGTACTTAATGACCGCCATGAAGATGGTAAGTCAGAGCCACGTGCTCCAGTAGTAACTGTTATGGGTCACGTTGACCACGGTAAAACATCGACTCTTGATTATATTCGCTCTGCAAAAGTTGCTTCAGGCGAAGCCGGTGGTATTACACAGCATATTGGTGCATACCATGTTGATGTAAACGGCAATATGATCACGTTCCTAGATACACCAGGACATGCTGCATTTACATCAATGCGTGCTCGTGGTGCTAAAGCGACAGATATCGTAATCCTAGTGGTTGCAGCAGATGATGGCGTTATGCCACAGACTAAAGAAGCGGTACAGCACGCACGTGCAGCTGGCGTTCCTTTAATCATTGCTGTAAACAAAATGGATAAAGAAGGCGCAGATCCAGATCGCGTTAAAAACGAACTAGCTGTACTTGACGTTATTCCAGAAGAGTGGGGCGGCGATACGCAGTATGTTCATATCTCAGCTAAAACTGGTTTAGGTATTGACGACCTTCTTGAAGCTGTGCTTATGCAATCTGAGCTTTTAGAATTAACTGCACCTACTGAAGGTATGGCTGCAGGTGTTGTTATTGAATCTCGTCTTGATAAAGGCCGTGGTCCAGTAGCATCAGTACTTGTTCAATCTGGTACGCTTAACCAAGGTGACATTGTATTATGTGGTCTTGAGTATGGCCGTGTTCGTGCAATGCGCGATGAAAACGGTAAAGACATTAAATCTGCTGGTCCATCTATTCCAGTTGAGATTTTAGGTCTTTCTGGTATTCCAGCTGCGGGCGACGAAGCGACTGTTGTTAAAGATGAGCGTAAAGCGCGTGAAGTTGCTTTATACCGTCAAGGTAAGTTCCGCGATGTTAAGCTAGCACGTCAGCAAAAAGCTAAGCTTGAAAACATGTTTACTAACATGACTGAAGGCGATGTTTCTGAAGTTAACGTGGTACTTAAAGCAGACGTTCAAGGTTCTATCGAGGCAATCTCTGATTCACTAACTAAGCTTTCTACTGATGAAGTAAAAGTGAAGATTGTTGGTTCAGGTGTTGGTGGTATTACTGAGACTGATGCAACCCTAGCTGCAGCGTCTAACGCAATTGTAGTTGGCTTTAACGTTCGTGCTGATGCTTCTGCTCGTAAAGTGATTGATACTGAAAACTTAGACCTTCGTTATTACAGCGTAATTTATGCCTTAATCGAAGAAGTTAAGCAAGCCATGTCAGGTATGCTAGCGCCAGAGTTTAAACAAGAAATCATTGGTCTTGCTCAAGTTCGTGACGTATTTAAGTCTCCAAAAATTGGCGCAATTGCTGGTTGTATGGTTACTGAAGGTGTTATCAAACGTAGCGCTCCAATCCGTGTACTACGTGAAAACGTGGTTATCTATGAAGGTGAGCTTGAGTCACTTCGTCGCTTTAAAGACGATGTTGCTGATGTTCGTAACGGCATGGAATGTGGTATCGGCGTTAAGAACTACAATGACGTACGTGTTGGTGACCAAATCGAAGTATTTGAAACAGTTGAAGTACAACGTACTCTATAATTGTTACTAGGGTGTATTGAACGCTTAAGGTTAACGCCCGGGCGTTCTACACGCTCTACGCTAAGATTTTAAATGGGGGCTTAGCCCCCATTTGCATATCCATTATTTAGTTAACTTATTATTTAATTTCAATAAGTTATTATTTTAGGACAAGTATAATGAGAGAATTTTCTCGCACTGATCGTGTTGCACAGCAAATCCAAAAAGAAATTGCTGTAATTTTACAACGCGAAATTAAAGATCCACGCTTAGGTATGGTGACAGTGTCAGCGGTAGAAGTATCGCGCGATTTATCTTATGCCAAAATTTTCATTACTGTGTTTAACACACAAGATGAAGATGCAGCAAAGCAAAGCGCAAAAGTACTAAATGAAGCAACGGGTTATATTCGCTCGTTACTTGGTAAGCGTATTCGTGCACGTATAATGCCTGAGTTAAAGTTTGTTGTTGATAACTCATTAATGGAAGGTATGCGTATTTCTAATTTAGTGGATTCTATTATCCGCGAAGATAACGCAAAGCATGTTGATGAAGACGTAGAAAGTGTTGATGCTGATGAAGTTTTAGATAGCGAAGAAAGTACTGAGCACGTAGACGATACAGATAGCGAAGAAGGCACTGATACAGATGGCAAAGCGCAGTAAAGGCCGTGCAGTTGACGGTATTTTGTTGTTAAACAAACCGCAAGGCATTTCATCAAATAAAGCATTACAGCAAGCAAAAGGTGTTTATTTTGCGCAAAAAGCTGGGCACACAGGTGCTTTAGATCCACTTGCTACAGGTATGCTGCCAATTTGTTTTGGTGAAGCGACTAAGTTTACGCAGTTTTTACTCGATACAGATAAAACCTATATCGTTCGTGCACAACTGGGTGAGCGTACAACAACATCAGATTCTGATGGCGAAATTGTTAGCACTAAAGATGTGAACGTAACGCGTGAACAGCTAACAAAAGAAATTGCTGCTTTTGTTGGTGAGTCTGATCAATATCCGTCAATGTACTCGGCACTTAAGTATCAAGGTAGACCGTTATATAAGTACGCTCGCGAAGGTATTGAAGTACCTCGCAAATGCAGAAAAATAAACGTGTTTAGCTTATCGTTTGACGAATTTGATGAACAAAGCAACGTATTACAAATGACGGCTCATGTATCTAAAGGGACGTACATTCGTACAATCGTTGACGATTTAGGCGAAAACCTAGGCTGCGGTGCACACGTTATTATGCTCCACAGAACCGCTGTTGGTCAGTATCCGGCAGATAAAATGGTATCGCTTGATGAAATTGAAGCATTACTTGCTAAAGCGAAAGAAGAAGAGCTTGCGCCTTCGACTTATTTAGACTCGTTGTTATTACCTATAGACACTGCTTTAACTGATTTACCCGTTGTTGAAATCACAAAAGAACAAGGGGGAATTTTTAGTCACGGGCAAGCTGTAGAATTACCAATCGCTTTACCTGATGGTGCAATTAAAGTTGTTGCGGATAATATATTTATTGGTACTGGTGAGCGCAACTCAAATGGACATTTAAAGGTTAAACGTGGTCTTGCTAGCCAGCAAGATGATTACGTAAAGCCGGAATAAGCAACTAATGTGCCCAGTAGTGGCTTATTAGTTGTAGATGGGGATAATTAACTTGTAGTTATTCCCACAGTTGGTAGAATACGCCCGCTTAATCGTTTTGGCTGAATTAGTGATCGGCTAAGACACCTTTTAAATTTAATTTTTGGAGTTACTATGTCACTAAGCAATCAAGAAAAAATCGATATCATTGCTAAATTTGCACGTGCAGAAGGCGATACAGGTTCATCAGAAGTACAAGTAGCATTACTTACTTATGATATCAACAAGCTTCAAGGTCACTTTGCTGATCACAAGCATGACTTCCACTCACGTCGTGGTCTGCTTCGTAAAGTAAGCACTCGCCGTAAACTACTTGATTACCTTAAAGGTAAAGATATCACTAGTTATACTGCACTAATCAAAGAACTTGGCCTACGTCGCTAAGAACTAGATTATAGAAAAAGGAGCTTTTTAGCTCCTTTTTTTGTGCCTGAAATTTGTGTTTTTAAATTAAGAAAATTCTTAAACCTATTGAATTGCAATATAAAACCCCCATTTCATAGCTTACCAAGAGCTATTGTATTTAACCGCTAAATAAGCCCAGCTGAAATCGAGTAGTTAGATTGAACAAATTTCAATCCGCAAAGAACAACACACCCTAGACTCGCATTTTGAAGTAGCTTTGGTATATACTATGCGCGTAGATAAAAAGGTTTATCTACGCTTATCCACATCATTGCCAATTGTAGTACTTAATTGATTTCCAACTGAATACAATTATGTACTGTAATTGGTACTTTGATGACAACTTATTAGAATACATTTAAGGAATATTTTAAGTGCAAGCAATTATTAAAGAATTTCAACTAGGTCAACACACAGTGACACTAGAAACTGGTGCAATCGCTCGTCAAGCAGACGGCGCAGTACTTGCAAGCATTGGCGATACTTCAGTTTTAGTCACTGTTGTTGGTAAGCGTGAAGCACAACCAGGCCAAGACTTTTTTCCACTAACAGTTAACTACCAAGAGCGTATGTATGCTGCTGGTCGTATCCCAGGTGGTTTCTTAAAGCGTGAAGGTCGTCCTAACGATGGCGAAACACTTATTGCACGTCTTATTGACCGTCCAATTCGTCCACTTTTCCCAAGTGGTTTTGTGAACGAAGTACAAGTTATTGCAACCGTTGTGTCTGTTAACCCTGAAATCCAACCTGATATGGTTGCGATGATTGGTACTTCAGCAGCACTTGCTATCTCTGGTATCCCGTTCAGTGGCCCAATTGGTGCAGCTCGTGTTGGTTACATCGATGGCGAATACGTACTTAACCCTACATTAAAAGAACTTGAAGAAAGCCAACTTGATTTAGTGGTAGCCGGTACTGATAAAGCGGTACTTATGGTTGAGTCAGAAGCTAATGTACTTGCTGAAGACGTAATGCTTGGTGCTGTTGTATACGGTCATGAGCAATCTCAAGCGATCATCACTGCAATCGAAGAATTTAAAGCGCAAGCAGGCAAGCCTACTTGGGATTGGACTGCACCTGAGAAAAATGTTGCACTTGAAGATAAAGTAGCAACTATCGCTGCTGATAAAGTAGGCGCAGCTTACTTAATCACTGATAAAGTAGCGCGTAAAGAAGCACTTGGCGAAGCGAAGGATGAAGTTGTTGCAGTATTAACAGCTGAACTTGCTGAAGGCGAGTCTTTAGACAAGCAAGAAATTGGCAAAATCTTCGGTTCACTTGAGAAGAAAATCGTTCGTGGCCGTATCGCTGCTGGCGAAAAACGTATCGATGGTCGTGAACCAGATATGATTCGTGCACTAGACGTAATGACTGGCGTATTACCGCGTACTCACGGTTCTGCTATCTTTACTCGTGGCGAAACTCAGGCATTAGTAACAGCGACACTTGGTACAGAACGTGATTCA
Source organism: Pseudoalteromonas sp. 1_2015MBL_MicDiv (assembly GCF_002407505.1). Classification (NCBI taxonomy): domain Bacteria; kingdom Pseudomonadati; phylum Pseudomonadota; class Gammaproteobacteria; order Alteromonadales; family Pseudoalteromonadaceae; genus Pseudoalteromonas; species Pseudoalteromonas sp. 1_2015MBL_MicDiv. The sequence goes on from NZ_CP012737.1 coordinate 1,227,404, forward strand.
CAGTTAATCGACGATTTAACGGGTACTCATAAAAATCACTTTATGCTTAACTATAACTTCCCTCCATTCTGTGTTGGTGAAACTGGTTTTGTTGGTTCTCCTAAGCGTCGTGAAATCGGCCATGGTAACCTTGCTAAGCGTGGTATTTCAGCTGTAATGCCTACACTTACTGAGTTCCCTTACTCAATCCGTGTAGTATCTGAAATTACTGAATCAAACGGTTCTTCTTCAATGGCGTCTGTTTGTGGTACTTCTCTAGCACTTATGAACGCGGGTGTACCAATTAAAGCATCTGTTGCCGGTATTGCGATGGGTCTAGTTAAAGAAGACGATAAATTCGTTGTTCTTTCTGACATTTTAGGTGATGAAGATCACTTAGGTGACATGGACTTTAAAGTTGCCGGTACTGCTGCGGGTATTACTGCACTTCAAATGGATATCAAAATCGAAGGTATCACTCAAGAAATCATGCAAATTGCGCTTAAACAAGCAAAAGCTGCACGTTTACATATCTTAGAAGTGATGGATGAAGCGATTTCTGCTCCTTCTGAAGAGCTATCAATGTTTGCTCCTCGCATATACACAATGAAAATCCCACAGAAGAAAATCGCTGAAGTTATTGGTAAAGGTGGAGCAACTATTCGTCAGCTTACTGAAGAAACTGGTACAACGATTGAAATCGGTGACGACGGTACAATTAAAATTGCCGCTACAGATGGCGAAAGTGCAGCTAATGCGATTAGCCGTATTGAGCAATTAACAGCTGAACTTGAAGTAGGTACTATCTACGAAGGTAAAGTTGTACGTATCGTAGACTTCGGTGCGTTTGTAAACATTCTTCCTGGTAAAGATGGTCTAGTACATATTTCTCAAATTAGTACTGAGCGCGTTAATAACGTGGCTGATCACCTTTCTGAAGGTCAAGAAGTTAAAGTTAAAGTACTAGAAGTAGATCGCCAAGGCCGTGTACGTCTAAGTATTAAAGAAGCAATGGAATCAGCAGCACCTGCAGCTGACGCGCCAACTGACGCGTAATTGCTAATACTTCATCCAGATATTTACTGGATAATATAAAAGAGGGGCTGTTTAGCCCCTTTTTTTATGCTTTAATGAGGCTAATTAAATTTAAACAAAGATTATTCAAGGAAGCTAAATTACTCATAAATAGTGTTCAAATTTAAAAGTGACAAACTCACAACATAATTTTACCTAATTACTGAGCAGTTTACCTAGAGCAATAATAGTTCATCATTTGCTATGAACCTATTGAGACATCGTCTGTCATATTGCTACCTATCTTGGTATTAAGGATTTTAATGATACTCAAACATTTAGCTTTGGCATCTTTCGCTATTTTGTCTTTAAGCGCTTGCCAAACTACAACAGAATCAGAACCAACCCCGATTGTTAATGTGCCATTTACTGCACCTTTGGCCTCTGACTTTAGAAGTGAAATTGCTATTGCACGCTACTCAGAGTTATTGAATAGAGCAGATTTAAGCCCTGATCAACAAGCGAAGTTATATTATGACCGTGGTGTGTTATTTGATAGTTTAGGCATGACTACGCTGTCGCGTATTGATTTTAACCGCGCTGTAAAACTTAAGCCTGATTTAGCTGAAGTATATAATTTTTTGGGTATTCAACATACGCTAATGCAACAATATGAAAAAGCTTATGAATTTTTTGATTCGGCCCTTGAGCTTGATGAAGATCACGAATACGCCTATTTAAATCGAGGTATTGCACTTTATTATGGTGATAGGTCTGGTATTGCTAAAACCGATTTTAGTGCATTTTTAGCTCGCTCTCCAAATGACCCTTATCGTGTATTATGGGTTTATTTAGCAGATGCTAAGGTAAATAAGGAGCAAGCTCTTGTTGAACTTAAAACGAATGCAACAGCACTTGACGATTCACAATGGGCGTTTCAACTAATTTCGCTTTTTGCAGGTGATATGAGCGAGCATGCTTTTTTATCTGGCATTAGTGAGGGTGTTAAGTCGGAACAAGAATATGCTCAGCGTTTATGTGAAGCTTATTTTTACTTAGCTAAATTGCATCAGGCTGCTGGTGATAAATACTTAGCCGCTGATTATTTTAGATTAGCTCTAGCAACTAATATACATGAGTTTATTGAGTATAAATATGCACGTTTAGAACTTGAGTTAATGGCTGGTGACGACGCAAGTTAAGGCATTAAAATTGGCAGGTGTATTACTGTGTAGCCTTTTAATAACAGGCTCTGGTAATCACCTTGACGCGATTGGCTTTTGGCATGTTTTGAACACAAAGGCCAGTGTGTTAAAAGTCTATAGACGCTTCCCTAATTATTTTGCGGTTCATTTACCGCAACTACCAGATACCTCCCTTGCTATATTGGCTAGAAATCACATTCCCTCTGCACAATATGCTTATTCAATAAGACTTTTAAATAATAACGACAGTGATACGGCTAAACAATTTTGGTTGGCAGGTATAAATAAATTAAATGCAATTGAGCGTAAAGAGTTAGCTGTTCAGTTATTAGCTCAATCACGTTGGGATGATTTAAAGCTGTTAGCCGATATAAAGCAGTTACCAGAAGGGGATGTTTTTAATCACCTCAGGTTGCATTTATCTATAGCGGAAAATAATATACCGCGTGAATTTATACAAAATTTGGGTTTTTCTTTTTTAGAGGATATTGATGAGCCTAAAAAGCACTGTATGTTTAATGTAATTGTAATGAGCGATCACCGAAATGGTTTATATAAATTAGGTGACTTTATAACTACATACAATCGGCAGCCAGAGCCACGCGAAAATATATTTTGTTTTTCAAAGCCCGTTTATGTTGCGACTGCGCTCAATTGTAAAAGTAATATCAATAATGCTGCGCAATGTGATTGGCAGGCCTCTAGATTTAAAAATGAGCTTCTTAGCAATTATGATTTTTTAGTAATGATGCCAAAGCATGGCACTGCAAATGTCAGTAAAGGCAAAATGCTTATTAACTCACAGGCAAACTACAGTATATTTTTACACGAACTTATGCACTTTAACCGTTTTGAGGATGAGTATACTTTGCCTATATCAAAACAAGCATGGTTGTGCGCACAAAGTGGGTTTGTAGCACCAAATTTATATATTACACATGGTGAACCTGCACCAGAAGGTTGGCATAAAAGTGAAAGTTGTCAACAAGGAGGTATTGCTTATAAACCAAGTGAAAAGTGGTCTATTATGCAGTATCAACAATTAGGGCTCTCAACGCAATACAGGGAACTTTGGTTGAAGTATTTAGATATGACTAAGGGGGACTTCTACCGTCACTCAGATGAGCTTACGTCTATAAATAAGGCTATATTAAATTAACAATCGTCAGCAATGCTATATTGATTTTTTAGCTTGAAAAAATTGTTAGTTTTTGTTTTGAAAACATTCATATAACCCCGCTTTATATAGACAAAATTAGTGTTTTTCAGTATAACTATAACTATTAATGTCGTTAAAAAACAGGCAGTAAAAGCATCACTTAATCCTAAAAGAGTGACGCCCTGATAAACTTATGATTATAAAAGGCCCTACATTATGACTTTGCTCTGGATACCCTTGTTATCCTTAATTGGCAGTGTTATTTCTGCATGCACAGGTAAGTTATCCCGCAATTTAAGCACTAGTTTAACGGCTCTCGCGCCTTTGACGGCTTTGGGGATTACTCTATACCATGCACCTGCAGTTTTAGCGGGCGAAACCATTCGTTATTCATTAGCTTGGATCCCGTCAATAGGACTCGATTTATCTCTGCGGTTAGATGGCCTCAGTTTATTGTTTATGTTTATGATTTTAGGCATAGGCTTGCTCGTTATCCTCTACACGCGTTACTACCTAAGCGCTAACGATTCAATGGCCAAGTTATATAGTTACTTAATGCTATTTATGACTGCAATGCTTGGTATTGTTATGTCTAACAACGTCATTCAACTGTGGTTGTTTTGGGAATTAACCAGCATCAGCTCATTTTTATTAATTAGCTTTTGGTGGCATAAGTCCGAAGCACGCAAGGGCGCGCGCATGGCGCTTGCTGTGACTGGTGCTGGCGGTTTAGCATTACTTGCTGGCTTAATGTTATTGAGTGATATTGTTGGTAGTTATGACTTAGATGTTATTCTAGCGAGTAAAGCAATAATTCAATCTCACGATTTATACGAAGTAGCATTGGTATTGGTGCTATTGGGTGCATTTACTAAATCGGCACAATTTCCATTTCATTTTTGGCTTCCTCATGCAATGGCTGCACCTACGCCAGTGAGCGCGTATTTACATTCTGCAACTATGGTAAAAGCCGGTATATTTTTGTTAGCACGTTTTCACCCTGCTTTAGCCGGCACCGATACGTGGTTCTTGCTCGTTGGGTTAACGGGTTTAGCTACGCTGTTGTTTGGTGCTTATATAGCATTATTCAAACATGACTTAAAAGGCTTGTTAGCCTATTCAACAATAAGCCATTTGGGTTTAATAACGCTGTTACTCGGGCTTGATACTGAGCTTGCAACTGTTGCGGCAATATTCCACATCATTAACCATGCCACGTTTAAAGCGTCGTTATTTATGGCCGTTGGTATTATTGATCACGAAACAGGCACGCGCGATATGCGTAAATTAAATGGTATGTGGCGATACTTACCATACACTGCAACGCTTGCGATGGTCGCGGCGGCTGCAATGGCGGGTGTACCATTACTTAATGGGTTCTTATCTAAAGAAATGTTTTTTGCAGAAACGCTGCATCAGCAAGTACTTGGTTCTATGTCGTGGCTAATACCAGTACTGGCAACTGTTGCAGGCGCATTTGCGGTTGCGTATTCCGCACGCTTTATTCACGATGTGTTTTTTAACGGTGATCCAATTAATTTACCACGAATACCTCATGAACCACCACGTTATATGCGTGTACCAATAGAGATACTCGTTGTCATTTGTTTATTAGTAGGGATGTTTCCGCACTTTGCAATTGATGGCATCTTATCTGCGGCATCCTTAGCTGTATTAGGGCAAAAAATGCCACATTACGAATTAGCTATTTGGCATGGATTTAACTTACCTTTACTTATGAGTGCAATGGCTGTTGTTGGCGGCTTATTTATTTATGTTAATCGTAAATATCTATTTCAATTTCAAGCATCGTTACCACCTCTAAACGCTAAAAAAACGTTTGAACGTGTAATATTAAGCGTTATTGCTTGGTGTCAGTCAAAGGTAAGCAGTACAGAAAATGGATCGCTGCAGCGCTACCTTGTAATTATGTTAGCGGTAGTATTACTGTGTGCGGGTTGGCCATTATTTGAAATGCAACAACTTGCCGGTAGCATGCCACTTACGCCTGTTGATGTGCACAATGCAATTGGTGCAGGCTTATTAATTATTGGTGCTCTTGCCACCGTTATTTGGCATCGCTCTCGAATGGTATCGTTGTTAATGCTCTCAATTGTGGGGTTAATGGTGTCGGTTGTATTTACACGTTTTTCTGCTCCAGATTTAGCGCTTACGCAGCTAACCGTTGAAGTGGTTACTATTATTTTACTTATGCTGGCATTGTTTTTCTTGCCCCAACATACGCCAAAAGAATCAAGTTCATTACGTGTACTTCGAGATTTAGCAATAGCCTCTACGTTAGGTGTAGTTATAGCAAGTATTTGTTACGCGTTACTCACACGCCCATTAGATTCAATCTCAGACTTCTTTATTGCTAACGCTAAAATTGGTGGCGGTGGTACTAACGTAGTTAACGTTATTTTGGTCGACTTTAGGGGCTTTGATACGCTTGGAGAAATTACCGTATTAGGCATTGCCGCATTAGGTATATTTAAAGTACTTTCTCGAATTCCATTATTTATGCCTGCAAGTGACAGCGAAGGCCGCCCATGGGCTAAAGAACGTCATCCAATATTATTGGCGAGTATTTCACAAAGTTTATTACCGCTTGCGTTGTTGGTGTCGGCGTATATTTTCTTACGAGGGCATAACTTACCTGGTGGTGGCTTTATTGCAGGACTGGTAACGTCAATCGCGTTTATTTTACAATATATGGCGCATGGTACGGCATGGATAAACGAACGTTTTGATGTTAATTATCGTAAAATCATAGCTTCAGGCATTGGTATTTCACTGTTTACAGGTGTGGGTAGCTGGTTCTTTGATAAGCCATTTTTAACAACCTGGTTTGACTACTTTGATATTCCGTTTGTCGGTAAAACAGAGCTTGCCAGCGCGATTGCATTTGACCTAGGTGTCTACTTAACGGTTGTAGGCGCTACGTTAATGATTTTAGCAAGCTTAGGTAATATGACGGCAGATACCCAGAAAAAAGAGGTAAATATTTAATGGAATTATTGTACGCATCTTGCGTTGGAGTATTGGTCAGTTGCGGTGTGTTTTTACTGCTAAGAGCTCGTACGTTCCCTGTAGTACTTGGGCTTACTATGATTTCATATGCTGTTAACTTATTTTTGTTTTCAGCAGGTCGTCTTACTATTAATAAAGCGGTAGTACTTGGTACTGGTACAGAATACGCCGATCCTCTACCTCAAGCTTTAGTGCTTACAGCTATTGTTATTGGTTTTGCGATGACCGCATTCGTGGTTATTTTGGCAATACGTGGACGCGCCGATTTAGGTAGCGACCATGTTGATGGTTATGTGCCTAATACCTCAGCAGATAACAAGGAGCAAAAATGATCCAACATTTAGCTTCGCTACCTATTTTATTACCTATGCTTACGGCCGTTATTTTATTACTGCCACCATGTGGTAAAAGCGTTAAAATACGCCGCTTAGTTTCAATTGTAATGGCAATAGCTACTTTTGCCATTAGTGTGCTTTTACTTGTACATGTTAATAATACGGGTATGAACGTTTACGCTATTGGTAATTGGTCTGCACCATTTGGAATAGTCTTAGTAGCCGATATGTTGTCTACTTTATTGGTTACGTTAACTTCATTTTTAGGTTTGGGCGCTATTTTATATGGTAGTGCTGGCGATGATGAAAAAGGCAGCTTTTATCACCCACTTGTTCACTTTTTGATATTAGGTGTAAATGGCGCGTTTTTAACTGGCGATTTATTTAACCTATTTGTATTTTTTGAAGTGCTACTGATTGCATCATATGCATTGTTAATGCACGCAGGTGATAAACAAAACACCCGTGCGGCACTGCAATATGTAATATTAAATTTAGTTGGCTCAAGCGTATTTTTAATCGGTTTGGGTATTTTGTACGGTGTACTTGGTACGCTTAATATTGCAGATATGGCGCAAAAAGTATCACAGCTTTCGGGCGATGATGTATACCTAGCAAAAGCAGGTGGTTTATTATTACTCATTGTATTTGCTTTAAAGGCCGCACTATTACCTCTGCATTTATGGCTTCCAAATACGTATTCAAGCGCTAAACCTGTAGTTGCTGCATTGTTTGCGATTATGACCAAAGTAGGCGTTTACGCCATGCTTCGTGTTTACACGGTGATATTTGGCGAACAAGCCGGAGCGCTTGAACATATGGCGCAGCCTTGGCTTTGGGGCTTAGCAATTGCCACCATTATAGTGGGTGCCATTGGTGTTATGGCAGCGCAAGATTTACGTAAACTAACGGCTAACTTAGTATTAGTATCGGTAGGTACGTTGGTTGCGCTAATTGCATTGCAAAATGTAAATGCCACTGCTGCACTTTTATATTATTTAGTGCATTCAACACTTGTTAGTGCCGCTCTATTTTTACTAGCAGACTTAGTTTCAATCCAGCGCGGTAAAGTTGGCGATAGGCTTGTGGCGGGTCGCTCTGTTAAACAGCCATTTTTATTAGGTGTGTGCTTTATTATTGCGGCTTTAACGGTAGTTGGTATGCCGCCACTATCAGGCTTTGTAGGTAAAATTTGGATACTTAAAGCGACATTAAACAGTGAGCAAGCTTTACTATTTTGGCCAGTATATTTAGTAACAAGTTTTGCGTTGTTAGTAGCGCTTTCGCGCGCTGGCACAACCTTGTTCTGGGAGCATAAAAGTAAAAATAGTGAAAATGCTGAGTGTGTAAATGCGAACCCATTGCAAGTAATTGTAATTATAGGTTTACTTGCGTGTTCACCATTATTAGTAATTTTTGGCGGGCCCATTAGTGAATATATGCTGGGTGCTGCTGTGCAGTTACATGACATAAGCGGCGGCATTAATGCTGTACTTAAAGGAGGCATGTGATGAGATTACAAGCCCGTTTTCGTTGGTTACCAACGCCATTTCGTAGCTTATTTTTGTTTATGGTTTGGCTATTGTTAAATAATAGCGTGTCGGTAGGGCACTTAGTATTAGCGACTATTTTTGCAATACTTATCCCGATATTAAGTTTTTCGCTTCGCGAGCCTCAGCCGCTAATTTTAAAGCCGGGCTTGGCTCTCAAGCAGTTGCTTATTGTGCTGTACGATATTGTTGTAGCAAATTTACAAGTGGCTTTACTTATACTTGGGCCATCTAAAAATTTGCGTCCGGCCTTTATAAAAGTACCGATAGATTTAACCCATGATATGCCAATTACTATATTGGCCAGTTGTGTATCGCTTACACCTGGTACTGTGAGTGCAGAGGTTTACCCAATTGCTGAATCGTTACTTGAGGGTGAAGAGCCAACGCAACGCTACTTATTAATACATGTGCTTGATCTTAAAGATGAACAAGCACTTATCAAACAAATAAAACAACGCTACGAAGCTCCACTAAAGGAGATATTTCAATGTTAGATACTGTATTACTCATTGTTTTTTCGATGATTGGCTTATCATTATTACTTAATTTATGGCGATTGATCATCGGTCCGTCAGTGCCTGACCGTGTTTTAGCGCTCGATACTATGTACATTAACGTCATCGCACTGATTATTTTATACAGTATTAGTATGGATACAGGGCTTTATTTTGAAGCTGCACTGCTTATTGCTATGCTCGGTTTTATAAGTACAGTTGCAGTGTGTAAGTATTTACTACGTGGCGATATAATTGAATAAGGTGAAAACATGATCAGCGAATGGGTTGTATCAATATTATTGTTATTTGGTGGTACGTTTATTTTAATTGGCTCAATAGGCTTAATTAAACTACCTGACTTTTTTATGCGTTTGCATGGACCAACTAAAGCAACCACGTTGGGCATGGCGAGTATGTTAATTGCTGCTATGGTTTATTTTGCAAATTCAGGGCATGGCCTAAGTGTTAAAGAAATACTCATTACTATATTTTTACTAATTACGGCACCGATTAGTGGCTACATGCTAATAAAGTCAGCTATTCATCATAAGCTAAAAGCCAAAGAAGGCACTAAAGGCCTAGATAATGTAGAAGACGATTAGCATAAAAATATATTTATAAAAGGCCGAATAAATTTATTTTATTCGGCCTTTTTAATGATTACTTGTACCCTTTACAATACAAATTATTCATGTGACCATAAGTCCATTATTTATATGAAAGGATATTATTATGGGTAAGGTACTACTTTTATCATTACTGATTTTTTCTAGTAGTTTGTATGCTGAACAAAATTCTAAGCAGCAAAAAATAGATGAACTCATTAATGTAATGAACATGGATGCAATGGTTGATTCTATGTACGGCCAGGTTGAAGGTATGATGAAAGGCATGTCAGACCAAATGGGCGTTAAGCCTTCTGAACAGGCTATTTTTGATAAATACTACGGCGACATGACAACGGTATTAAAAACCGAAATGAGCTGGGCTAAAATGCAGCCAATGATGATTAGCGTGTACGACAAACATTTTAGTGAGCAAGAAATTGCCGATATGTTAGCATTTTATAAAACAGATACAGGGCAAAAAATACTTGAAAAAATGCCTGTTGTAATGCAAGAGTCTATGCAAATGTCACAAAGCTTAATGAAAGATGCTATGCCAAAAATTCAAGATATAGCAGGCAAGCTAAGCGAAGAGCTAAAAGCCTCACGCGAGCATGTTAACTAGAGACTGTTGATATTTGCTGGTTAAATTTAACCTTTAAAGAACAATAGATTCAATACTTTTACCTCTGTTATTTAAGCGCTCTAGCCAGAGCGCTTTCACTTTTTCGCTAAATCAGTTTCAGTAAATTTAAATTATGCTTTAATGCTCCTCTCTATTGACCTGTGTGTTGCACATAGGTTTATTATTGATCTATTGAAATTCCACGGGGCTAAATTATGTATGTTAAACAACTTGCCAAGTTAATGGGCGTGACTGCCGATACTGTTCGTCATTACACACGTATTGGGTTACTTAATCCAATACGCAGTGAAGAAAATGGCTATCAAGAATATACAAAGCAAGACCAGCAACGGTTAAAGTTTATTATTAGTGCGCGTCAACTTGGTTTTTCACTCAAAGATATTCAACACATTATAGGCGAGTCAGAGCAGGGGAATTGTCCTTGTCCGTTAACACGTAAACTCATTACTAAACGCCTAGAAGAAACCGAAGCACTATTTCAAGAAACATTAAAACTACGAAACAGAATGCATGCAGCTCTGAAGCAATGGGATACATTAGCCGATGGTGCAAATGCCAGTGACGTGTGTAGTTTAATAGAATCTTTTGTTGATCCAATAAACGATTCTGCAAATAAGGAGCAGCGTAATGACGACTAATACAAAAGACACCGCGCAAAACTTTATTATTGAAGGTGCTAATTGCGGCAGTTGTGTGGCTAAAATTGAAAAAGCCCTTAATAGCGTGCAAGGCGCGAAAAACGTAGAAATGAACTTTGCACAGCGTACTGTACGTGTAGAAGGTAAAGCCTGTGAAAGCACGCTTATTAAAGCAGTCGAAAACATTGGTTATTCAGCTAAGCCAATGAGTAACGAGTCTGATCAAGATGCACTTGATGAAAAAGCAAAGTCGGACGCGGCACATTATAAAAAGCTAATGCGTAATATGATATTAGCGTTAGGGGTCGGTGCGCCGTTAATGATATACGGGCTTATTTTTGACATGAGTGTGACCACCGACACACAACGAATAGCCTGGTTTTTAGTGGGTATAGTCACGCTTGTGGTTATGGCTATATCAGGTAAGCAATTTTACAACGGTGCTTGGCAGGCATTCAAAAACCATGCTGCCAATATGGATACATTAATAGCGCTTGGTACAGGTACTGCGTGGTTGTATTCAATGTTTGTGGTAATAGCACCAAACTTATTACCACAAGTTGCAAGACACGTATATTTTGAAGCATCATCGATGATCATCGGTTTAATTAGTTTAGGGCTCGCTTTTGAAGTAAAAGCACGTGGGCGCACCTCACAAGCAATTAAACGCTTAATTGGCCTGCAACCAAAAACTGCACGCGTAATTCGCGATGGGCAAGAGCAAGACATCGACATGAGTGATGTTGTAAAAAATGATGAAGTACGCGTACGCCCGGGTGAAAAAATCCCTGTGGATGGCGATGTTATTGAAGGCAGCAGTACGGTTGATGAGTCAATGCTTACTGGTGAGCCAATGGCCGTCCGCAAAAAAACGGGCGATAAAGTCGTTGCCGGAAGTATTAATAAAAGTGGCACTTTATTATTTAAAGCCACGCACATTGGTAGCGAAACCACACTTGCCAATATTATCAATATGGTAAAGCGTGCACAAAACTCTAAGCCATCAATAGGGCGCTTAGCTGATGTTATATCAGGAATATTTGTACCAACAGTCATGATTATTGCGGTGCTTGCAGGCCTTGCATGGTTAAACTTCGGACCTGAGCCATCAATTGCTTATGCCGTTGTTGCGGTTACCACTGTACTTATTATTGCTTGTCCTTGTGCGCTAGGACTCGCAACCCCTATGTCGGTTATGGTGGGTATTGGTAAAGCTGCAGAGTCAGGAATATTAATTCGAAATGGTGAGTCGCTGCAAACAACATCTAAAATCACTACCATGATTTTAGATAAAACAGGCACTATTACCCAAGGCACACCGCAAGTTACCGATGTAGTTACCTTTAATAACAGTGATGAAAATACAGTAATGCAACGTGTTGCAAGCCTTGAAAGTAGCTCAGAGCATCCACTGGCCCAAGCAATTACGGCACACGCTAAAAAGCAGGGCTTAACTTTAAGTAAAGTAGCTGACTTTAACGCAATTACAGGTAAAGGTGTAACTGGCAGTGTTGACGGGCAAACATTGTTGTTTGGCAATAAAGCGCTAATGGATAAATACGATGTAGCCGTTGATGATGCAACCGAGCAAGCTCAAACACTTGCCAGTGATGCTAAAACGCCCATGTATTTTGCAAGTAATAATAAGCTCCACGCTATTATAGCAGTAGCAGATCCTATTAAAGAGGATTCAGTTGAAGCTATTAAACGCCTGCAAGATAAAGGTATCCACCTAGTTATGCTAACAGGTGACAACAAAGCCACAGCACAAGCCGTTGCTAAGCAAGTTGGTATTGATGATTTTATTGCAGAAGTAATGCCCGATGATAAAGTAAACGAAGTAACAAAGCGCCAAGCAAACGGTGAAATAGTGGGTATGACAGGTGATGGTATTAACGATGCCCCTGCACTTGCGCAAGCGGATGTAGGGTTTGCAATTGGCACAGGTACCGATGTTGCAATAGAAAGTGCAGACATTACCTTAATGCGTGCTTCGTTACATGGCCTTGCTGATGCAATTGCAGTGAGTAGTGCAACTATTTTAAATATTAAACAAAACCTATTTGGTGCCTTTATTTATAACGTGGCGGGTATTCCGATTGCAGCCGGCGTGTTGTATCCATTTTTTGGCATACTACTTAACCCTGTTGTTGCAGGTGCAGCTATGGCACTTTCATCGCTAACAGTGGTAAGTAACGCTAATCGCTTACGTTTTTTCAAACCAAATAAATCGTAATTTAAGCTAAGGAGTACATTATGTTGATGATTAATATAGGTGGTGCACTGTTAATAGCCGCAATTATTTATTGGTTTTGGCTATACAAACCAGAGCAAACAAAAAGTGATGATAACAAAGTAACGATAGTCGTTGATAACGGTGTTTATAAGCCAGGACACATTAAAGTGGCAGTCAACAAAGAGGTTGTACTTACCTTTGACAGAAAAGACAGCGCGCCGTGCGCCGAAACCGTGGTATTTCCACAGCTTGATATAAGTAAAACGCTGGCAATGGGTGATGGCAATACAGTTAAACTACCCGCGCTTGAAGCCGGTGAGTATGACTTTCATTGCCAAATGCAAATGTACAAAGGCAAGCTAGTTGCAGAGTAATCTGAACTAAGTAGGTGTTGGGGTCGTATAGTTGCCTTATGTAAGTTACGAGTAGGAGTCGCTATATTAAATGAATAAATTAAACCCTAAAAAATTATTGAATAGTAAATGGACCGCAACACCTGCTATAAATAAAGAAAAACACTTCATTATTGTTGAGGTGGAATTTGATGAAGATGGCAACGTAATTGAATGTATTACCGAGGCTGTTATGTCAAAAAATCAATATCCAATTAGTTGGCGAGATTTAAAAGATAACCAAAAGTGGCTGCAAGGGTGGAAGTAGTTTAAATCTATATAATTTACCTCACTCCAATAGCGGCACACGATATAGGTTTGCTTAATTTAAGCAAACCTATATTTTACAATGCATTAAATTATGAGTTGAATGCTACAACTTAGCTTTAGCATTGAAACCTTCCTAAATAAATTCGCCATTTGGCAACAAAACAGTTAATTTCAAAATATCCTTCCAAAATTTTTATAATAAATCTCAAAAAATAATGTAACTTACTGATTAAAAATAAATTAATTATTTAGTAGCCGAAAATAAATCCTATGTCATTTCCATGTTCATATTCAGTTTATTTTGAAGGCTAACCTAAACGCCCCCTTTATTGGCTTTTTAGCCAAAGTGTGTCTTTTTAATTAAGCTTAACCAATTGATTTATAATGGTTTATTCTTTTTAGTCAAATGGCTGTTGCTAAATAGCAACAATAACACCTCCCCAAATTAAGCTTTTCTCGCTTTATATCATTTAACTCATTGTTTTTAAATAATAAATAAAAAGTGGCACCGAAGTTGTAATACCAAGAGTGTATTAAGCAAAACGTGATGAAAGCCAAAGGCCTTAATCGCAATAACCCAATGAAGGAATACTATTATGAAAACATTTCAATCAACATTAGTACTAATGGCGCTAGCTTCTTCATCAGCGGCTTTTGCAGCAACAGATTTTGATACGCTAGACGTAGATGGTAATGGCGCAATCAGCCAAGCCGAAGCTTCAGTAGATGCTGAGCTTTTAAGCAAGTTTAATGAACTCGATACAAACCAAGATGGTGAGCTATCTGAAGATGAGTTTTCTAAGGCCTAAAATTAAAGCCTTAAACAGTTAATGCTCTGTAATGTTATCTAAATTCTGAGTTGCCAAAGACAACCTAAGTAGGCAAGGGAGCCTACTAAAAAGAATAACCAGGAAGTGACTAGAGAGCACTATAGAGCAAATTTATTTAGGACACCGCATACTTTTGAAGGATTAAATTATGAAAAAGCTACAATCAACATTTGTACTTATGGCTATTGTTTCTTCGTCAGTAGTATTTGCAAACACAGACTTTGAAACACGCGATGCAGACGACAACGCCTCAATTAGTCGCTCTGAAGAATCGGCGCAAGTGATAGAGCAATTTGACGAGCTGAATGTTCAAAGTAGCGGTGGCCCGACAGAAAATGATTTTTTTGAATATTAATTTATAGACACTTTACCCCTAAAGGATCTTGGAAAAGGACTTCTTACCCCTAATCAGGCTCAAAGCCTAAGGAAACGATTATGAAAACATTACACAAAACTTTAGCACTTGTAGCCCTTGCTTCTTCTTCAGCGGCGTTTGCTGCGGTAGATTTTGATTCTTTTGATACAGATGGCGACGGCGTAATTAATAAAACAGAAGCCCAAGTAAACTCGCAACTAGTACAGCTTTTTGATCAATTAGATGCAGATGGAAATGGCGAGTTATCTAAAGAAGAGTTTTCGAAGGTTCAGTAATAAGCTCTATGTAGAACCTTACCAGTCATACTCACAAAGCAGCTAAGTAATTAATACTTAGCTGCTTTTTTGTGCATTTAATTTAATATATTACTTTTTAGTCACCAAAGTGGTGCAAAACTTGAGTTTGAATAGTGTCAAGTTACTGATTATTAAGTTATTTTATTGTTGGTTTTAAACTTGCAAATCTATTTATAACTTAGGTTAATGAGTATTTAAAATGGCGCGAATGAGTTATATCAGTAGTGTTGAGCGCTACCACGAATATGAGCATGTAATACACAGTTTACTTGAATCTATTTTAATGAGTATTGAGGACGGATTAACCAAAGAGCGTGATACCCGCTACCTGATTAAGCAGTACCCATTTTTAGAATTACAATATTGTTTAAATGCAGAAGGTTTGCAGCAGGGTAATAATGTCTGCTTTAAACGCGCATACAGCAAAAAACTAGGTGAAAGTGGTAATCAACAAGATTTAAGCGAGCGACCCTATTTTTTGAACGCTAAAGCAAGTGATAAAGTGTGCTTTACTGATCCCTACATTTCTATAGCGACTAACCATTTATGTATATCGGCGATTAAAGAGCTAAAAAAACCAATTAATAATCAGCATTACTTGGTCGTTGATGTGAGCTTAACGCAGCTTATTGAGTTTGTAATGGGTGATACTGCGCGCGCTAATATGTCGCCTTACTTCAAAGCAGGTTACGGTATTATTGTGGCGTGCTTATTTTGCTTAGTATTATTTTTATTGAATATCGTTTTTAGTGATATATACGCGCTATTAACCCATGTAGATACCTCATCAGACCCACTTGAGCCTTTTAGTATCATTATTTACATCACTTTGGCACTAGCAGTGTTTGATTTAGGTAAAACAATACTCGAAGAAGAAATCCTTATGCATAAGGATATTTTTAGGCACTCGTCTACGCGGCGCACTATTACACGGTTTATCTCTACTGTGTTGATTGCTATATCAATTGAGGCGCTGTTAACTATGTTTAAAGCGGCGTTGGGGCAATCGGAATATTTAATGCCTGCGATAGCGATGATGCTGGCAGTGGTAGGGCTTTTAATTGCACTGGCTATTTATGTTTATTTAGGGGCAAAGGCCGAAACGCTATTAATGCGCGCTCGTTTAAAACAAAAATCCTCCAAGTAGGAGGATTTTTATATTACATAACTCTATTTAATAGCTATTTATTGCTTATCTTGCGCGCGCTTGGCTTTAAAGTCAGACTCGCTCGTCCACTTTGGCCAATCGCCATTATTTGCAAGCTGTGTGGCTATATCAACAATAAGATCTATATCTTGCTTAACACCACCTAACGACCAATCAGCTGAGTAGTCGTCTGCTTCTTTATGGTATTTATGCGCAATGTACTCAGGATCGGTATCACCCAGACTCATAAATAATAAACTAGGCACGCCTTGCTTAGAAAGCGAGAAATGATCTGATCTAAAAAACAAGCCATTTTGCGGGCGAGGATCCATTTTAACAAAACGGCCTTGTGATTTTGCAGCTTTTGCTAAATAGTTTTCCATTGTCGATAAATCTTTACCGTATTGTAAAATGTAGTCAGTGCCATCAAGCACGTTCATGCCATCAATATTTAATAGACCGACCATTTGTTTTGTAGGTACAACCGCACCCGATGCAAATTCTTCAGAGCCAATTAACCCCGTTTCTTCTGCTGTAAAGTTAGCAAAAATAATTGAGCGTTTAAATGGCTTTTGCTTGTTCTTTTTACTCATTATACGTGCTATTTCAAGCGTGGCTGCAGTGCCTGAAGCGTTATCTACCGCGCCGTTATAAATCTTAGGGCCGGTGTCAGTTTGTTTAGTACCAAAGTGGTCCCAGTGAGCGCTAATAACAACGTATTCGTCAGGCGATTCGCTTCCTGTAATTTGTGCAACTACATTATGTGATTTGGCATGTGACACTTCGTTTTTAAAGGCAAGGTTTGCTTTTAAGTTAAGTGGCGTCGCTTTAAAGTCGTCATTTAATGCTGCTTGTTTTAAATCTTGATAGTTAAGCTTTGCGGCGTTAAACATTTTCTCAGTCGCATCAATTGTTAGCCAGCCCATAACCGGTAATTTTGACGCGTTTAAGTTGTTATCCATTAACGTGTATTTAGTGCCGGTGTTTGAACTTTCAACTACGCCCCAAGGATATGCCGCAGGGGCTGTTTCATGAACAATAAATACAGCCTTTGCACCTTGGCGAGCCGCTTCTTCATATTTATAAGTCCAGCGACCGTAGTAGGTCATTGCATTACCAGTAAAAAGCGTATCGTTTTGAGTCGCAAAGCCTGGGTCGTTAACTAGCACAACCACTGTTTTACCCGTTACATCAATATTTTTATAGTCATTCCAGTTATATTCTGGCGCATTAATACCGTAGCCCGCAAATACAACGTCAGAGCTTCTTACATCAATTAATGGCTGAAGTTGCTCGGTACGTGCGGTAAAGTCTTTACCTGATTCAAAGCTCAAATCACCTACCTTTAACTGCATATTCTGATTAGCTGTCACCATTGCCATTTTTACAGGCTGTAAGTATTTGCCTTTATAAGCGCCGGTTAACCCCAGCGCTTTGTATTGCTCGCTTAAATAGCCAACGGTTTTCACTTCACCATGAGTTAGCGGGCCTCGGCCTTGAAAGTCATCAGAGGCTAGCGTTTTAATATGCTGTTTAATATTGCTAAGGCTTACACCTGCTGTATTTTCTAATGGAGTTTGTTCGCTTGCAGGCTCTGAGCAGCCAAAGAGTGCAACTAGCAGGCTTAGGCTAGCGCTTTTTAAAAGAGTAGATGCCATAGTCTTCATATTGTTATTTAAATAGGCTTTCAATATAAAGGAAGCACCGCAGCGATGTCGAATTTTTATAGAGAACTTTTCATTCAATTGCAGATTAACTATCAGTCATTAGTAAAAAACCAGCGCAAGCTGGTTCTTTTAACTTTAAGTAATAAATTATTACTTAAGCATCCGCTAATTTCACGCGGATCTTACTTTTATCAACAGTAGATTGGTTAAGTGTAGTAATTGCGCTTTTACTTTCAATGTCGTTTGGCATTTCTACAAAGGCAAAACCTTTAGATTGGCCAGTTTCTTTATCAAGTACCAAGTTACAGGTAGTCACTTTACCGTGCTCTGCAAATAAAGTACGAAGCTCATGCTCAGTGGTAGCACGAGACAAGTTACGAACTAATAGTTTCATATTTAACCTAAATAATGGGTTCAGTAATGATTATCTCAAGTAAACGCCGATTGACCTAACGATAAATTGCGAACAGTAAAAATAGTATAAACTTAAGAGCTTAGTTTTGTAGTAAAGGGCGACTAAATGAATACGGTAATTACAGTTAGCAGTAGTGACAGCCGTTTATCAGTAATAGCGAAAAACAGATGCGCTCGGTTATATCAAGCATATTAGCATAATCCCGGGGCTAAATATTATTCACTAAAGGTTTTTGCGTGCATTTTAATGCCACTGATTGCGTGCATGAACGATACACTAAACAATTATTTTGTTGAGCTTGGAATACCTGCAGCTGCATTTTTAGATATTCCGCTAAGCCATTTTTCTTTTGAGAATGCTCTACTGGCTAAGCCTACTTTAGCGAGTGCTAATATCAGCCATGCAATTTTGTTAAGTTCGTAGTTTCACATGCAGCGTGCGCCTTATATATTTAACCATGTGCTGCCAACATTAAATCTAACTTTAGTCAGTGCTAAGGCACCATTACCAAGTATTAAATTAGTGGAGTAGGGTGCCCATTAATATGTAGTAGTGATTAGAAAGGAGGAAAATATTCGGTAGTTTATTTTACCTAAATTACCAACACTGACCATACAAGCAACTAAAGTAAGAGAATAACCTGCCGATAACTTGTAATAAATAACGAACAAGGAAAATGATATGAAAGTTAATTCAAATGATACTAATCTAGCATCGCAGTTTATATCGAACGGTTCAGAAGTGAAAGTTAATAAACCTGTAAATGGTAAAGAAAAAATAAATAGTGAAATGGAGCGACTAGCTAAGGACATATATCATAAAGAACAACCCAAAGAGCCTGAAGCGACCTATGATAAGCCAATGAATATATCAACAAATAATGTTGTATCAACAAGGGAAGCAGAAGAAAAAGCGTTAAATAATATTCGAATCGCTACTGTCAATCTTTATATGCCGGGTGGTGAAGTTTCCAACTCTGTTGAAAAAATGTTTACTCAGTATGACAATATTATGGCTGAAATAGCGGCCGAAAAACCATCATTAGCGAATAAAGACTGGGGGGTATCAATCAATCAGGTGAGCTAGAAGTTACAGGTTCCATTAATGATAAAGAGAAAAGTCTTATATCTGAAAAATTAAATGACAACGGGGATTTTGTGGCCGCAGCTAACGAGTTTAAATCGAGCTTTCTAGAGCACATTGACTTGGGAGTTAGGGGGTGGTCAAGTTACGACGTAAACGAAGGTAATTTCTCAAAAACATTTGATTTAAAAGAAATTCTGGATAATTCACAAGGAGGAGAAAGCTTTAAACAGGCTTGGAATAAGGACTTTAGTTGGCTTGAGTTAAACGATAATATCTCATCTCAACTTAGAAGAAATGCAATTAAAAATTAAAATGATTCAATTATTCTTATTACTTATGGGTAATAAACTACAACAAAAAAAGCCGTTAATGACTATTGTTCACTAACGGCTTGCCTTAATTTATAACAACGACTTATTTCACTTCTTTACCAGCTGCTTGTTGATCAGCATGGTAGCTTGAACGTACAAACGGACCAGAAGCCGCGTGAGTAAAGCCAATTTCGTCTGCATACGCTTTTAAGCCGTCAAACTCTACTGGTGGCACGTAGCGTTTAACCGGTAAGTGATGCTTAGAAGGTTGTAGGTATTGGCCTACAGTTAGCATGTCAACGTTGTGTGCACGTAAATCGCGAAGTACTTCTTCAATTTCGCTAATTTCTTCACCTAAACCAACCATTAAGCCTGATTTAGTTTTTACTTCTGGATGAGCTTCTTTAAAGCGACGAAGTAACTCTAATGACCATTTGTAGTCAGCACCTGGGCGAGCTAGTTTGTACAAACGTGGCGCAGTTTCAAGATTGTGGTTAAACACATCTGGTGGCGTCTCGATTAGTATCTCTAGTGCGCGGTCCATACGACCACGAAAATCAGGTACTAAAATTTCGATAGTGATAGTTGGATTATGTTTACGAATCTCGCGAATACAATCTGCAAAATGCTGTGCACCACCATCACGTAAATCATCACGGTCAACCGAAGTGATTACAACGTAGCTTAGCTTCATATCTTTAATAGTAAGTGCTAGCTTTTCAGGTTCAGTGGCATCAGGTTTTAATGGGCGACCATGAGCAACATCACAAAATGGGCAACGACGAGTACAAATAGCACCTAAAATCATAAAGGTAGCTGTACCGTGGTTAAAACATTCAGATAGGTTAGGGCACGAAGCTTCTTCACATACCGAGTGTAAGCCATGCTTACGTAGTGCTTTTTTAATACCGTCAATACGATCGGTTGATTTAGGTAAGCGAATTTTTAACCATTCTGGCTTACGCAACATTTCAGTTTTTTCTGTAGGTAAAACTTTTACTGGGATCAACGCCATTTTTTCTGCGTCGCGTAGTTTTACACCTGGTTCCATTTTGACTGGTTTATTCATTCGTTTTCAAACCCTTCAGTATGCTTAACCTGTGTTGCATTAAGCTTATTGATCATGTGTTTTACCAATCCTTCACCCGCACTTTCTAGGTTTTGAGGACCATCTAATTCTTTAGTTTGCACCATATTCATGCCCGCATAACCGCATGGGTTAATGCGTAAAAATGGACTTAGGTCCATGTTAACATTTAATGCTAAGCCATGAAACGAGCAGCCACGACGAACCCTTAACCCAAGGGATGCAATTTTGCTGTCGTTAACGTATACACCTGGTGCATCAGCTTTAGCATAAGCTTCAATACCATACTCGGCGAGTGATTCAATAATGCACTCTTCAAGCCACGTAACCAGTTCACGTACACCAATCTTTAAACGACGTAGATTAAATAATACATACATCATTTGCTGGCCAGGGCCGTGGTAAGTTACTTGCCCGCCACGGTCAACTTTAATCACCTCAATGTCGCCAGGAGCTAGTAAGTGTTCGTCCTTACCAGCCTGACCTTGGGTGAATACACTCTCGTGCTCTACAAGCCAAATTTCATCTGGCGTATTTTCATCACGGGTGTCGGTAAAGTCCTGCATTTTTTGCCAAATAGGCATATAACGCTGACGACCCAGTTGGCGTACGATCAAAGTGTTTTCGTTCACAACAAATCTCAACTATGGATTAAAGCATGTGGCGTACGTCATCAATATTGCTGATCACGTTGTAAATTTCTTCAATGTGTTTGCCACTAGTAACTGTTGCTACAAGGCTTACTGACTCGTAATTACCTTTGCTGCTTGGTTTTACTTTAGGGGCATAATCGCCAGGTGCTATTGGTTGTAACTTAGCTAAAATTTGATCAGTTAAGTTTACGTTAGCTAAACCCATTATTCTGAATGTAAATGGGCAAGGGTACTCTAAGTACTCATCAAATTTTGTATCTTTAACAGGTTGAACCACGACGGTGACTCCTCAAACAAATAAAGTATTGGCTCTGAGCAAAATGCTAGGCGCTAAACTGAAAGGGTTATGACAATCTTGAGCTAATGCTGCTTTTTTGGAGTGCCAAAAATAACAACTCAATATGATTGCTTTATATGGGGCGTATTCTAGCATTTTTCAAGCAAAAAAAAACGCCTCATAATAGAGGCGTCTCGTTTAACTTTCACAATAGCTGTGAGTTTATTTTTACGTCTACATTATTTGTAAACGTAAGTAGTCATAAATCTTACTAAAGAAGCTGCCTTCTTCCACTTCTTCAAGTGTTACTAGTGGGTATTGAGCAATGTCTTCACCCTCTAATTGTAAGAATAACGTACCTACTTTAGTGCCTTTAGCGAGTGGTGCTTCAAGCGTGTTATCTAGCTCAAAGTTAGCTTTAAGGTTTTTATGTTGACCACGTGGAATAGTAATTGGTGTATCTTCTAAAATACCTAAAGATACATTTTCTTTGTTACCCATCCAAATACGTTGCTCAGCAAAGCTATCGCCGGCCTTGTACGGAGTAATTGTTTCATAGAAACGAAAACCGTAGTTAAGTAGTTTTTTATTTTCCACTTTACGAGCACGTTCGCTTGAAGTGCCCATTACAACGGCAATTAAACGCATACCATTTTTAGTTGCTGAAGTGACTAAACTGTAGCCAGCTTCCGAGGTGTGGCCTGTTTTTATACCGTCTACGTCTAAGCTTTCATCCCATAATAGTGAGTTACGGTTATATTGCTTAATACCGTTATAAGTAAACGACTTTTGTTTATAAAGTGCGTATTCATCCGGTACGTCACGAATAAGTGCTGCGCCTAAGGTTGCCATATCGCGTGGAGTAGTATAATGCTCATTCGTATCAAGGCCGTGGCTATTGATAAAATGGCTGTTACTCATACCTAATTTAGTAGCATGTGCATTCATTAAATCAGCAAATGCGCTTTCACTTCCAGCAATATGTTCAGCCATTGCAACACAGGCATCATTACCAGATTGAATAATAATGCCGTGGTTAAGCTGATCAACACTAATTTGCTTACCTACTTCAATAAACATCTTAGACGATTCAGGGAAGTTTTTAGCCCATGCTTTTTCACTCACAGTTACCATATCTGTTGGTGCAATATTGCCGGCTTTAATTTCAGTACCAATTACATAACTGGTCATCATCTTAGTTAAGCTTGCTGGAGCTAGCTGCGTATCAGCTTCACCTTGGGCAATTACTTTACCTGTTGTAAAGTCTACTAAAAAATAACCTTTTGCATTAACTTGAGGTGGTGCCGGGATAATTTGGGCGCTGGCTGAAAATACGGCGGCTGTACAAACTAAGCCGCATACACCTTTGAGGATTTTATGTTTAATAGATTTCATCATACTCATTAATGGTTAAAGTTAAAGATTCGCGTTACGCCATTTTAAAGGTCTTACTGAGTGTAAAGCAAGAACGCGTTTTGAAATTGATTTTGTTTTAATTTTTTTAATACTTCGTCTGCATGAGGGGTATCTTTTATTGGCCCTAAATGCAGTCTGTAAATATCGTCTTTTTGCACGATATTTGTTGGTAATTTGTATTGCTCTCGCAATGTGCTGGCAAGCGCTTCAATATTAGCAAGTGTACTACCTGCAGCTACCTGAATATAGGTTTGACGGGCAGATGCACCCGCAAGCGTAACGGCTTCTAGCTTAACCCTTGCTGTACCATGGGTGTAATAGCCTAGTTTGTAAGCGGCAGCGTACGAAAGATCAATTATTCTATCGTCATGAAATGGGCCGCGGTCGTTCACGCGCACGATTACTGATTTACCGTTCGCTGTATTGGTTACTTTAACAAAGCTAGGTAACGGCAGTGTTTTGTGCGCAGCAGTCATGGCAAACATATCGTAGGTTTCACCATTAGAGGTGTGATAACCATGAAATTTACGACCATACCAAGAGGCAATGCCTTCCTCAGAGTAGCCTGACTCATCAAGCATTGGCGAATAACTTTTACCAAGCACTGTATATGGACGACTTGCACTGGCGCTTTTAGTAACATCAGTGATTATTGCGTCTTGCATTTCAAGTGCAGTTGGGGCTCTAAGTGGTGCTGAATCATGGCGCATATGGTAGCGGTTACTTGAACTACTACATGCACTTAAGGTGAGTATTAAAAAAACAGTTATTAGAACACGCAAAGTGAATTTCATTATTTTAAAAGCATCCTTTTATCTGTCGCTATTGACATAATAATGCCAAAGCCAGCCATGAGCGTCACCATCGATGTTCCTCCATAACTGATTAGAGGCAAAGGAACTCCTACAACAGGCAATAACCCTGATACCATACCTATGTTTACAAATACATAAACAAAAAATGTCAGAGTGAGTGCACCTGCCAGTAATTTACCAAATGCATCTTGCGCATTAACGGCAATGTACAAGCCTCGGCCAATAATAAATAAGTACAGGCTAAGTAAAACACATACGCCGAATAAGCCAAACTCTTCGCTTAAAACCGAAAATATAAAATCAGTATGACGCTCAGGTAAAAATTCTAATTGCGATTGTGTACCAAGCAGCCAGCCTTTGCCTTCAACACCACCAGAGCCTATTGCTATTTTTGACTGAATAATATGGTAACCGGAACCAAGCGGATCGCTTTCGGGGTCTAAAAAAGTAAGTACACGTTGTTTTTGGTAGTCGTGCATACCATAGTGCCAAAATGGCCATGCAGCAAGCGCAACAACAGAACTTAAAAAGCCGATTAAGCGCCAGCTTAAACCGGATAAAAACAACACAAATATACCCGAACTCGCAATAAGTATAGACGTACCTAAATCTGGCTGTTCTTTAATTAATAATGTCGGAAGCATTACAATCATAAAGCCAATAATTAAATGCAGTGGGCGAGGTGGTAAGTGGTTTCTGCCTATGTACCAAGCCACCATCATTGGGACGGCTAGCTTCATTAGTTCTGATGGTTGAAAGCGAGTGATCCCCAAGTTTAACCAGCGTTGAGCGCCTTTTGAGCTGACCCCAAATAAAAGTACACCCACCAGCATGAGTAAGCCAACACAGTAAAGTGGGATAACTAAACGTTTAAGTGTTGCTGGAGAAAATTGGGCTAGAATAATCATGCCTATAACGGCTCCGCCCATGCGAGTCATATGGCGGATCATCATTGCTGTATCTTGCCCGCTTGCACTATATACAACGGTAATACTGCCAATCATCATGATAAGCAAAGCGATGAGTAATGGTAGGTCTAGATGCATTCGCATCCATATGGATCGTTTATCGTGTAAAATGGTCATTATTTTATATTCCCTGCAAGTTCAACAGGATTAGCTGCAAAATAGTAGTCCATTAATTGACGAGCAATTGGCGCACCTACCGAGCTTCCGCCCCCAGTGTTTTCTACAACGATAGAGAGCACAATTTGTGGGTTGTTATAAGGTGCAAAACCAACATAAATGGCGTTATCACGCTGACGCTCTTTTAATGATTTAGCGTCGTAACGTTCGCCTTGGGCAATGCTAACTACTTGCGCAGTACCTGTTTTACCCGCCGGATCGTAGCTTACACCTTTAAAAGCTTTGTGTGCGGTACCTGTTACTTTTTTTACCGTGTTATGCATTGCATCAATTGCAATGCGCCAGTTATCAGGGTTTTTAAGTATTACCGGCGGTTTTTCATCACCGTTAATTTGCGTTACTTGATCTTCTTTTTTTGCAACTTGAGCTAAATGCGGTGGATGATTAATCCCTTTATTAACAAGAATATTCGTTGCGTTAGCAATTTGAATCGGGGTTGCCGTCCAATAGCCTTGTCCAATACCTACAGAAATAGTATCACCTCGCCACCATGATTCTTTAAAGCGGCCTTCTTTCCATTCTTTTGAAGGTAAAATTGCAGTGGTTTCTTCATGAATATCAATACCGGATAAATCACCAAAGCCAAATCGCGCCATAAAATCGCTTATTTTAGTAATACCTAAGCGATAAGCTGCATCATAAAAATAAGTATCGCACGACTCTTCAATCGCTTTATATACATCAACATGGCCATGACCCCAGCGTTTCCAATCGCGCCATTTATGTTCCACATTTGGTATTTCAAAAAAGCCAGGATCCCAAATAGAAGTGCTTTCACTTACAATATTTTCTTCAAGGGCTAAAATTGCCATGTGAGGTTTAACAGTCGAAGCTGGCGCGTAACGACCTTGTGTTGCTCGGTTAATTAGCGGGCGATCTTGGTTAAGCAATGCTTTGTAGTTTTTGCTACTTATACCATGTACGAATAAATTTGGATCGTAGCTTGGATTTGAATAAAGTGCGAGTACGCCACCATCTTTTGCATCCATAACGACGATAGCGCCGCGCATATCCTTAAGCGCATGTTGTGCTATTTGCTGTAGCCCAATATCAAGCGTAAGTACAATATCACTACCAGGCTTAGGTTGGATCATACTGAGTGTGCGAATAACGCGGCCGCGATTATTTACTTCTACGCGCTGGGAGCCTACTTCACCGTGTAATAATTGTTCATAATATTTTTCTATGCCTAATTTTCCAATATCGTATGTGGCTCGATAATTGGTTGCTTGACCTTCTTGATCTAGTTTATTAAGTTCTTTTTTATTAAGCTTTGCCACATAACCGAGTGCATGGGTTAGGGTATCGCCAAAGGGGTAGTAGCGGGCTAGGCGTGCTTCAATACTAAAGCCTGGGAATTTATGTTGATTTACAGAAAACTTAGCGACTTCAGTTTCGTTTAAGCGTGCTTTAAGAATTTGCGATTTGAAACGCCGAGTGTGTTTAATATCTTTTAAAAAATCTTCTTTCTCTTGCTCACTAATAGTAATTATTTTACTGACTTGATCGAGCGATTCGGTTAAATCGTTTACATCTTCGGGAATGACTTCAAGATTGTAAACTGGTTTGTTTTCAGCAAGGAGTACACCATTACGGTCGTAAATTAAACCACGGTTGGGTGCAATAGGAATAACTTTAATACGGTTGTCATTAGAGCGGGTTTGGTAATCTTGATGGTTCTCTACTTGAATTTTATATAGGTTTGACAGCAAAATAGCCACCATAGCTAATACAAAAACAAAACCCACAAATGCTCGCCTAGCAAATAAATTTGCTTCTGCGGAGTGGTCACGAATAGTGGGTCTATGTTTTAGCATGGCAAGGCATTACTCGCGATGATAAGGATGGTTGTTATTTAAGCTCCAGCCTCTGTAAAGGCTCTCTGCAACAATAATACGCACCAAGGGGTGCGGCAATGTTAAATTAGATAACGACCATTTTTGCTCAGACGCTGCAATGCACTCTGGAGCAAGCCCTTCAGGTCCGCCAATAAGTAAACTTACATCACGACCATCGAGTTGCCATTTTTCCATATTTTTAGCAAGTTGGTGAGTATCCAGTGCTTTCCCTGTTACCTCTAACGTTACAATACGATTGCCTTTTGGAATAGCCGCTAATGTTTTTTCACCTTCAATGTGTAAAATGCGCTTTATGTCTGCGTTTTTGCCACGTTTACCGGCAGGGATTTCAATTAACTCAAGGGCCATATCTTTAGGGAAACGGCGCTGATATTCTGCAAATCCCGTTTCTACCCATGCTGGCATTTTTGTACCAACAGCAATCATTTGTATTTTCACGTATTACTTCCAAGCATTGTCTAAAATGAGTGCGTGTTTAGCCCCATAGTTTTTCTAGATCGTAATAGCTACGTGCTTCGTTTTGCATCACGTGTACAACTACATCACCTAAATCAACCAGTGCCCATTCGCCATCGCCTTCACCTTCATAACCTAATGGTTCTGAATCTGCGTGACGCGCTTCTTTTGCTAAGTGATCGGCAATTGACTGCACGTGACGTTTAGAAGTACCAGAACAAATTACCATGTAATCTGTAATATCTGATGTCTTTGTTACGTCAATATGAACGATGTCACGTGCTTTCATATCGTCAATTTTATCCATTGCAAAGGCGAGTAGTTGTTTTGAATCCAAGGTTTTGTCTCAATTTAAAAATTTAATGGCGCGCATTTTAACACGCTAGGCGTTTTTAAGCATCAATTTGATAGAG
Organism: Pseudoalteromonas sp. 1_2015MBL_MicDiv; assembly: GCF_002407505.1. Taxonomy (NCBI): domain Bacteria; kingdom Pseudomonadati; phylum Pseudomonadota; class Gammaproteobacteria; order Alteromonadales; family Pseudoalteromonadaceae; genus Pseudoalteromonas; species Pseudoalteromonas sp. 1_2015MBL_MicDiv. The sequence continues at coordinate 1,255,212 of NZ_CP012737.1, forward strand.
CTGATGCTGTTCTATGTAATGACTCACTGCAGCGGGTAATAGTTCATTCTTTTTATTGCTTTTTTTCAGTTGTTCGCGAATTGTACTCGAAGCAGCATCGAGCATTTTACCCGGTAAAAAATAAAGTTTACCAGCAAGTGAGTGCTCAAGTAAGGTTGCTTCGTCTACATTCGCATCTTGCATATAGCCTTTTAGTTCACCACTTGCAGTACAATGTTGAGCAGGGCGCTGATATACCACAATATGACAAAGCTGCGTAATTGCCTTCCACTCAAACCATTTATCGAGATTGTTAAATGAGTCCATACCAATTAAAAATAAGATAGGTGTAGTAGGGTGCTCTTTACGAAGTTCTTGCAAGCTAAGTAACGAATACGATGGGCCGGCTCGGTTAAGTTCTCTTAAATCGAGTTTAAAATGAGGGTAGGGCACAATAGCCGCGTTTAGCATATTAATACGGTGCTGCGTACTAATACCAGGCGCTGCTTTATGCGCCGGTAATGCACAAGGCATAAAATAAAGCGTGTTTAAATTAAACGCATTAACACATTGCTGCGCCATATTTATATGGCCTAAATGGACAGGGTCGAAAGTGCCACCAAAAATTGCGATCATTTAACACCTATTAGCTATTTATTAATTAACCGCGTGGCACGGCATAGGAATGTTGAGCGGCTGGCAAAATTTAATACAAATATGAGCAAGCGCTTGGTAAGGGGCAATTAAATTACCTTGCTTATAACTGGCATCAAACAAAGCTACATCACTATTTATTTGTTCAAGTGTGTGTATGTTTAAGCGGTTAATTGCGTTTTGAACTGGCCCTTGCTGGTTTTTCCAAATAGCATTTTGTTTAAATAAATTAGCGATTGGTTCGCCATTTAATAAACCAAGTTGCACATTTATTAGCGTATTAAGCTCTTTGGTTATAGCCCATAAAATACTCACCACTTCGGTGTTATCGCTGGCAAGTTTGTTTAATACTTTTATAGCTTGTTTAGCGTGGCCATTTAATAGTGCATCGCTTAAATCAAAAATATCAAACTTGGCTTGGTTTAACAGCCCTTGCATTACTAATTGCTGAGTAATTAATGCATTGCCGTGCAGTAGTGAGAGCTTTTCAAGCTCTTGGAAGCACGCTAATAAGTTACCTTCTGTGGCATTTATTAAACTCAGTTTGGCATCGTTTTGCATGTTGAGCGATAAGCGTTGGCACTGTTCATCAAGCCATCGTTTTACATGCGTGCCGGTAAGCGGGTAGCAAGGTACAAATACGCCTTGCTTATCAAGGGCTTTAAACCATGCACCGCGTTGTACTTCTTGGCTGGCTTTAGCGCCTTTAACAATTAAAATAGTATCTGGATTAACCAGCTCAATTACTTTTTTAAAGGTGTTGCTGCCAATAACGCCTGGTTTTTGTTGGTTTAAATCAAGCTCAATAATAGTGCGCGCGCTAAATAGTGACATGCTTTGATATTGAGCTATGATTTCTTGCCAATCGAATCCTTGCATTAAAGTAAACTTAATTACTTCGTCAAAGCCTTGTGCTTTAGCACTGTCGCGAATTTGTTGTACGCACTGTGCTTCTTGAAAAGGCTCTTCCCCAAACACTAAATAAAAGGGCTTTAGCCCTTTATTTAATTCACTCGGTAGTTGATTAGCATAACAGCGCATTATAGTTGCGACAGCTCTCTAACAATACGACGACTGGCTTGCTCACGGATCTCGCTAATGAGTAGCTCAAGCTCTTTTGCTTTAGCTAGCGCATGATCTGGATCGTCTTGGTAATTACGGTAAAGCTCAAAGCGCTTTTCAATGGCTTTTTCGCCAGGGCGTTTAACTACATACGATACGCCATAAGCGAGTTCGTATTCAGCTACTTGACCATTTTGAAATAACGATAGTGTTTGACGTTCAATACTTTCTTTATACAAATATAATTGGGCTTTATCTTTAGCTGCTGATATTAGCTCTACATTACTCGCTCTTAGCTCGTTTTTAAGGCTTTCAAATAAGGCTGACTTTTCATCATCACCTACAAGAGTTAGCTGTTTTAGGTTATCAGGCATGCTAGAGGCTTTTTTTAGATGAAACCCGCAGCTAGTTATCAAAAAACAGACTAGCACTAAGGCTAGTCCGTTTTTAATGGCGTTAAATGCAGCCATATTAGTTAGCTACCACGTTAAGTAGCTTGCCTGGTACGTAAATGATTTTACGAATGGTTGAGCCATCAGTAAATTTAGTTACATTAGATTCTGCAAACGCAAGGGTTTCTACTTGCTCTTGCGTTGCATCAGCTGCAACGGTTAACTTAGCGCGGAGCTTGCCGTTTACTTGTACGATGATTAGTTTTTCATCTTCAACAAGTGCCGACTCATCAACTTTTGGCCATGCAGCATCCAAAATCTCACCTTCTTTACCTAACTCTTTCCAAAGCTCGTGCGATAAATGTGGCGTAATAGGTGCAAGCATAATAATAAGCGCTTCTAATGCTTCGTTTGCAATTGCTATATCTTGGGTATCTATTAAAGGTGCTTTTAATAATTTATTAGAAAGCTCCATAATAGCTGCAATGGCGGTATTAAAGGTTTGACGACGTTCAACATCATCAGTCACTTTAGCAATCGCTTTGTGTAAGTCGCGACGTAATACTTTTTGTGGGTTTGTTAGCGCTGATTTATCAAGTGCTTGGTAACCTACTGTTTTAACGTCTACCGCGTATTTCCATACACGTTTTAAGAAGCGATGCGCGCCTTCAACACCTGAGTCTGACCATTCAAGCGTTTGCTCTGGTGGTGCTGTAAACATCATGAATAAACGCACAGTATCTGCACCATATTGGGCAATTACATGTTGCGGGTCTATACCGTTGTTTTTAGACTTGGACATTTTGCTCATGCCTGATGAGAAAACTGGCTCACCGTCCTCTTTATGCCATGCTTTAGTCACGCGGCCTTTATCGTCGGTTTCAGTGTTTACATCACTTGGCGAGATCCAAATATCGCCGCCTTTTTCATCTTTACGATAAAATGTTTCAGCAAGCACCATACCTTGACAAAGTAAGCGGTCAAACGGCTCGTCTGAATTAACTAAACCAAAGTCACGTAATAATTTATGGAAAAAGCGCGAGTACAATAAATGTAAAATAGCGTGCTCAATACCACCAATGTATTGGTTTACTGGCAACCAGTAGTTAGCAGCCGCGGGATCTAGCATGCCTTCGTTGTAGCGTGGGCTACAGTAGCGTGCGTAGTACCAAGAAGACTCCATAAAGGTGTCAAACGTATCCGTTTCGTGAAACGCAGGTGCGCCATTAACTGTTGTTTTAGCCCACTCTGGGTCTGCTTTAAGTGGTGAAGTTACACCGTTCATTACCACATCTTCAGGTAAGCGAACGGGTAGCATATCTTCTGTTGCTGCAAGCTCTTTACCATCTTCGTCGCTAAGCATTGGGATTGGTGAACCCCAATAACGTTGACGGCTCACACCCCAGTCACGCAGGCGGAAGTTTACTTTGCGCTCACCAACACCGAGAGCTTCTAATTTATCCGCAATGGCTTTAAAACCAGCGTCAAAATCAAGGCCGTTAAACTCACCTGAATTTACAAGTACGCCTTTATCAGTAAACGCTGATTCTTTAAGGTTTACTTCAAGGTCTGAACCTTCAACCGGTGCAATGACTTGTTTTATATCAAGACCGTAAGCGGTTGCAAACTCAAAGTCGCGTTGATCGTGTGCAGGTACTGCCATTACAGCGCCTGAGCCGTAATGCATTAATACAAAGTTAGCAACCCAAATTGGTACTTGCTCGCCCGTTAATGGGTGAGTGGCGTAAAAGCCTGTTGCAATGCCTTTTTTCTCCATTGTTGCCATGTCTGCTTCGGCAACTTTGGTGTTTTTGCATTCTTCAACAAACATTGCAATAGCATCGCTATTTTTAGCCGCTTCTTGCGCAATAGGGTGACCACCGGCAACAGCAACATACGTAACACCCATAAAGGTATCTGGACGAGTTGTGTATACGCTAAATGTTTCGTCGTTATCGGTGCGTTTAAATTCAATATCACAGCCTTCAGAGCGGCCAATCCAGTTGCGCTGCATTGTTTTAACTTGCTCTGGCCAATCTTCCAACTGATCTAAGTCGTCTAGTAGCTCTTGTGCATAATCAGTAATTTTAATAAACCACTGTGGAATTTCTTTTTGCTCAACCACAGCGCCTGAACGCCAACCGCGACCGTCAATAACTTGCTCGTTAGCTAATACTGTTTGATCCACTGGATCCCAGTTAACTGTCGACATTTTTTTATACACTAGGCCTTTTTCGTAAAGCTTAGTGAAAAACCACTGCTCCCACTTGTAGTATTCTGGATGACACGTCGCAATTTCGCGATCCCAGTCATAACCAAAACCTAATTGTTTAAGCTGTGTACGCATGTAATCAATGTTTTCGTATGTCCACTTAGCTGGTGCTGTTTTGTTTTTAATAGCGGCGTTTTCTGCAGGTAAACCAAACGCATCCCAACCCATAGGTTGCATTACGTTTTTGCCTTGCAGGCGCTGGAAACGAGAAACAACATCACCGATGGTGTAGTTACGTACATGACCCATATGCAGTCGACCACTCGGATAAGGAAACATAGAAAGGCAGTAATACTTTTCTTTATTCTCATCTTCAGTGACTTTAAATACCTGGTTTTCTTCCCAGTAGCTTTGTACTTTTGACTCTATATCTTGCGGGTTATATTGCTCTTGCATCTATGGTTCCAGACTTCTTGCAAACTAATAAAAAATTGCCGTTAGGATACCCCAAATAAAACACTATTCACAGCGTCAAAAACATGCTTTTATTAAATTGTAACTTTCAGTGCAGGTTAACCTGCTTTTTTATAATGTAGTTAGCTAAATACATAAGTTACAGACTGATTTAACAGCAATTTTGAAGGAGTAAAAAATGACTGATTACAAAGCATGGCTTAGCAGTTTTACTAGTTGGCTAAAAGATGTAAAAGATCATGGTGTAAAAGATGTAGTTACTGGGTTTGTTGAATCTGAGCAAGCAATCAAAGATTTAAGTCAAGAAAGGTATGAACTTTATAAAAGTTACTTAAAGCATGATATTGAACACATTATTGAGCACGAAGCTTATTACAATTCGCTTGCATGGCAAGAACTTAAAGAATCTTTATGGTTTGAACTCTCGCACATAGAAGATAAAACACAACTAGAGTGGCAATCTTTAAGCCAAGATTTTAAGCACAATGGGGTGTATCACGCAGGCGAATGGATAGCCATGGGCACATTAGTATGTAAGAATTGCAACCATAGCCACGACATTTATCACGCAACGCAAATAATACCTTGCACGCAATGTGATGGAATCTACTTTAGTCGTAAGGCGCTGAACCCTTAAATATTGGTATTAGGTGGCTGCGTGCCACTTAATACGCCCAAAAGCCAGTGAATATGCTGGTAAACAAAGAAGTTAGAATGACGAAAAAATTGCTGCCACTATCTGTTTCAAAGCTCGCACCGAGTATTTCTAGTAATCATGTACATACATGCATGAGTAACCCGTACCCAGAGCAACTTACTTTTATAGGCCAACAACGTGCCCAAAGTGCGCTCGACTTTTCATTAGGTATGGATTTACCTGGCTATAATGTTTATGTAATGGGCGAAGCGGCTCATGGACGTTATACGCTAGTCAAAGATAAACTTAAGCAACACGCAAAAGACAGAGCAACGCCTAATGAATGGTTGTACGTAAATAATTACGCCGATCACCGTGAGCCTATCGCACTTTTTATGCAAGCAGGGCAAAGTAAGCAACTTAGCGACGACATAGACTCATTCTTAGATGAAGTGCTCGACACTTTTCCAGCGGCATTTGATAATCCAGCGTACCAACGCAAGAAAAAATCAATCGATCGCGAGTTTAACGACGCTTACGACAGCGCAATTACCGCAGTTGAAATCGCAGCACTTGAGCAAAGTGTTGCTCTAGTAGAAGAAAAAAGCTCAGTGGGTTTTGCACCACTTGTTGATGGAAAACAATTGAGCGACAGTGAATTTGGTGAGCTTGAAGAAACATTGCGCGAAGAGTTTTTTGAAAAAATCGAAAAGCTAGAAGATGCATTAATAGAAGCGTTAATAGAGCTACCACGGTGGAAACGCGAATCAAAAGAAAAACTTCGTAATCTTAAAAAATCGACCGCAGAGCAAGCCACTAAACCACTTTTAAAAGACTTAGAACATAAGTACGCGACACACATTGGCGTACTGCGTTATTTAAAAGATATTCGCGTTGAAATTATCGACGCGGTACTTGAATGGCTAGATGACGAAGACGAAAGCGAAGAAAGCAAAGAAGACTTTGACCGCAAAGGTATGCTTACCGACTTTTTTGCACCTAACATTTTAGTTGAATTTAAAGAAGACGACGCAGCGCCAGTCGTTTATGAGCCAAACCCAACCTTTGGTAATATATTTGGTAAAATTGAATACGCTACATCCCAAGGTACATTGATTACGAGTTATCGCTCAATTCAGCCCGGTGCATTGCATCGTGCCAATGGTGGTTACTTAATAATGGATGCCGAAAAAATAATGGCTAATCCACAAGTGTGGGATGGTTTAAAGCTGTGTTTAAAAACACATCAAATAAAAAATGATTTACCCTATCAAGACAGCACAGTCGGGACAAGTTTTACGCTTCGCCCGCAACTTATTCCACTTGATGTGAAGATTATTTTATTGGGCTCGCGCGAGTTGTACTACACCATAGGTGAATACGACGAAGAATTTGCTGAGCTATTTAGAGTACTTGCCGATTTTGATTACTACTTACCAAGTAGCGATAAATTACAGTACCAGTTTATTACCAAAGTGACTGAGTATTGCGAGCAAACATTAAAATGCACCGCTACAGAGGCTGCTATGGTACGGTTACTTAAATTTAGTTACCGCCAAGCTGAGCATCATAATAAACTCTCGGCGCGCTTTGCTGATGTGCTTGAATTAGTTGCTGAAGCGAGTTATTACGCGAAACAAGATAACTTAACGGTTATTGATGCATACCATATTGACGAAGCCATTGAAGGCAAACAATATCGTACCGGTCAGATCAGCGAAAACATGCTTAGCGATATAAAAGAAGGCCATACACTTATTGCAACCGATGGCCAAGCTATAGGTAAAGTAAATGGTTTAACAGTACTACACATTGGCGATACCTCGTTTGGTACACCTGCGCGTATTACGGCAACTGTTTATGCAGGAGCCGATGGCGTAATAGACGTTGAACGCGAAGCCGAACTAGGTAAAGCTATCCACTCAAAAGGCGTGATGTTGCTTACCGGCTATTTAGGCAATAAGTACGCACAGCAGTTTAGCTTAACGCTTAGTGCTAATATTGCCATAGAGCAAAGTTATGGTTACATAGATGGCGATAGTGCATCTTTAGCAGAGCTTTGTGCGCTTATTTCATCTATTACAAGCCTCCCTATTAGCCAATCTATCGCGCTGACAGGCTCTATTAACCAACATGGTGATGTACAAGCTATTGGTGGCGTAAACGAAAAAATAGAAGGCTTTTTTAAACTGTGTAAAATGCGTGGTTTAACCGGTTCGCAAGGCGTTATTATTCCTAAATCAAACCAAGTTAACTTAGTACTTGATGACGAGATCCTCAACGCGGTAGAGGCGGGTAAATTTAATATTTACGCAGTTGAAACCGTAGATCAAGCGCTTAACTTATTAATGGATATAGAAGCAGGCGATATTATTGATGACCAGTATCCAGAAAACTCAGTAAACGGTATTGCGCTTGCGCGTCTAAAAGAGATTGCCGACATTGTAAATGGCGATAATGACGACGAAAAAGACGAAGAACTAGATAACGAAAAAGGTTAATAATGATCAATATAATTTTGGCGGTGGTTATCGCCATTTTTTGTTTTTTAATATTTAAAAATAGTAAAAAAGCAAAACAACAAGCAGGCGTAAATGCGCAAATAGGGGCAGATTACTTAGCCGCTAATTCAAAAGTAGAAGGTATAGTAGAAACAGCTTCTGGCTTGCAGTACAAAGTAATGCATAAAGGTGAGAGTGAAAACACACCAAGCTCAACAAGTATGGTTAACGTGCATTATCATGGCACGCTAATCGACGGCACAGTGTTTGACAGCTCAGTAGAGCGTAAAACACCGATTAGTTTTGGTTTGCACCAAGTGATTAAAGGTTGGACCGAAGGCCTACAGTTGATGAGCCCAGGCGATAAATACACGTTTTATGTACCGCATCAATTAGCGTATGGCGAAAAACGTGTAGGCAGTATTCCACCTGCCTCAGTACTTATTTTTGAAGTAGAGTTACTGGCAATTGAATAGTAATTTTATTTGAAGTAATAAACTACTAAGCCCTACTTTAATAAAGTGGGGCTTTTTGTTTTTAGCTAACAATAAAATTTACTCAAGGATTTTAATACGAGGTCGATACCTATAAAAGAGGCAAGCTATTTTAGGGACAAAATAATGAAGATTTCAGCGGCTCCCATTCCATACCAAGTACATAGCTCAAATACTCAACCTTTAGCGCAATCAGATAAACTAGCTGTTGAAAAAGGAAGTGAGGAAGAGAATGAGGAAGAGCCAAAATATGTGTTATCAAAGTTTTTAGATACCAAAGCGCAAAAATACAGTGAAGATAACGCAACATTTGGCGATCAGTATAAAAATCTCGAAAAAGTATATAAACACTTCACTGGGCGAGTTATTGCGTTGCAAGAGCAAATTAATAAACTTAAACAAAGCCCCGTACAACGTAGTTTAACTATAAATACTTCTGTAAGTGAGCTAGATGAAAGTGATGCGAGTTTAACTTTAGACGCTGAGCACCTAGGTTCTAAAAAATATAAAAACACGCAACAGCAAGAGCAAATAGATATGTTAGAGCTGCAATTAGGGGAGTTAAAATCAGAGCAAGCGGCAATAAAGCAACAAATGGTTGAGCTGGTTATTAGTGAAATGAAAAGGCGGGGCGATCACGACTATACTGTATAGCGCCACTAACATGCTGGTGGGTTAGCTTTTAAATTCGATTTTACTCACTTCAAGTTTAAATTTACCTTCTTGCTTGCCTGCAATCATAAAGCCTAGCTGTTTTATATCATCAAAATCAATAATAGGCTGTTGCTCAAGCACTCGTCCGCGATACGTTAAAGTAAAATCACTCGGGGTAAAGTCGATTTCTACCCATTCGCTTTTTATTGTTTTAAATGAGTGGATGTACGCTGCGCCATCAAGGTAAGTAGTTGTTCTGAGCCTAAGCTGATAGATTTGCCCATCGCCTTTAACACGCAGCGCTATAGTTTTTGAGTTTTGACCTTGCGTGTCAATTTCGGTACGTATTGATGCAAAACCGCCGTTATTATCAAGCGAAACATTGCCTGTAAACAGCAAGCTATCTTGTGTTTTTGTTACTTGGCTATTAGATACGCCGCCCATTACAGAGTCGCTAATAACATACCATTGCTGATTTGCATTGGCCTCGCTTGTCGCTAAGACTAAGTTAAATACAAACAGTGACGAAAGCTGTTTAGTGGTCATGGTCGATCCTAATGAATTAACACTTTATTGATACGACTAAAAATATTAATAGTTCACAATGCTGAAAATCAAAAACTAGTATTGATATGCGCGAAATAACTTACTTTTATTTGATTAAGTCAATTTTGTTCAATACCAGCCTCTATTTAATGTAGATACTCACCATCAGTTTGAATTAATTAGAAAGTGAACCATGACTTTATCTTTAATTATGTCAATGTCGTTATTTGCATTAGCTGCGTCTTTATCGCCAGGGCCAGTTAATTTAGTTTCATTGAGCAGCGCACGGTATGGGCTAAGAAATGGCTTAATATTTATAACCGGTGCAACACTTGGGTTTATTTTTTTGTTTTTAGTTATTGGATGGGGTTTAAACTATCTTCTTGATAAATTGCAATGGATCACTGAAGTATTGCAATGGGCTGGTATTACTTTTTTACTTTATTTAAGTTATCAATTATTTGTAGATAATGGTGAATTAAACTCAGACAGTAATAAAAGTTCACCTACCTTTATTACTGGGGTAATCATGCAATGGCTAAACCCAAAAGCATGGTTAGCATCACTATCGGGAATTGCGACTTACATCCCTAATGCAGAGCTATTTGAAGTGTTTACGTTTGCCAGTGTGTATTTACCAATTTGCTGGTTGTCGCTGAGCGTGTGGGTATGGATAGGTATAGTGCTAGGGCAGTACTTTCAAAGTCCTGCAAAAATACGTTTTATGAATAAAGCATTGGCAGTGTTACTTGCCGGGAGTTGCTTTCTTATTATAAGTTAATGTGTTTTTATTCTAAATACAGCGTCGATATTGTGCTGGTGTTGCAGCAACCCGCTGTTTAAATACACGTTGAAAATGAGCTTGATCACTAAATCCTGCATTTTGAGCCACCGTTGAAATGGCATCGCCTTGCTTAAGCGCTTGTTGACTTAGTTGTATACGCAGATTTATCCGATAAGCATGTGGACTCATATTGAAGTGGCGTTTAAATGTACGTATCAAGTAGCTAGTATTAAAGCCAAATTTTTTGCTAATAACCTTAATTGGTTCGTCATCCTGACAATAAAGGGCGAGGTAGTTTGCAACTTTATACAGCCTATTAGGAGGTAGGCACGTATTTTCTTTAATATCAGTGCTATCGATGTATTCAAATAACGTAATCAAATACTGGCTAAGTAAAGACTCTTTTTCTAAAGAAGACAGCTTATTCGACATAAGGTTTCGGCAAACTAAAACAAACTGCTGGTAAAATACAGGGGTTGTTAATGTATCAGGTTGGCTATTACACCAGTGGTTACTTGCCCTTATATTAAACTTAACAAGCAATTGAGCTAACCAACTTTTATCTACATGCATCATATAATAAGCCCAGGGCGAGTTTTGGTTGGGGTTGCATGCGTGTACAGCATCGGGGTTCATTAGCACTAAAGTGCCTTTATCTATTTGGTAAAGTTTGTCTTCACAAATAAATTCACTTTGGCCCTCTAAAATAGCACCAATTGACCACTGAGCATGAGAATGGGCGGCGTAAGTTACTTTTCGACCATCCAAAACTTGCCTTAGTTCTACATAAGGTAGGGCGTTATCTCGCCAAAAAAGAGGGTATGTTGAAGGAATCATAATGAATCTTTTAATGAAGACTTACCGCCAGTATAGCAAAGTTGTAGTATGAAATTCACGCTATATAAAACACCTTTCCATAACTATTAAAAGTATGCTTAATTGCACGCAACTTGTTATGATAACTATTCTTATTAATGGTTAAGATAATAATATGCATGATCTAACTCGTGGCTCCATACCGAAGCATTTAATCAAAATGGCTATTCCTATGATGATAGGAATGATAATTCAAACATTGTATTTTTTAGTTGATTTATATTTTGTAGGTAATTTAGGTGGAAATGCTTTAGCAGGACTCAGCTTAGCGGGTAATGCAATGTTTTTAATTTTTGCACTCACGCAAATTCTTAATGTGGGAACAACCGCGTTGATTTCTCATGCAGCGGGTCGAAAAGATGCCAAAGATGCAAATGCAGTGTTTAATCAAAGTATGATGCTGGCTAGCTTAATGGCCTTGGTTGTCATGTTTTTAGGTTATTTAGGGTCTGATACATACTTAACTAGCATTTCAACAGACCTTGCAACAATTGAAGCGGGACAACGTTATTTGCATTGGTTTTTGCCGGGTATGGCATTGCAGTTTCCTTTAGTTGCAGTTAGTGCTGCGTTAAGAGGAGCCGGTATTGTTAAGCCAACTATGTTGATTCAAACCTTGTCTATTATCGTCAATATTATTTTATCTCCTATTTTAATTATAGGTTGGGGAACTGACTTTCCAATGGGTATAGCCGGAGCTGGGTTGGCAAGTACTATTTCGGTAGTTGTTGCGGTAGTAATGCTATGCGTATACTTTGTTAAGGCTGAAAAGTTCGTTACCTTTAAAGTCAGTTTATGGCGCGTAGATAGCGCTATTATAAAGCGCTTATTAGGGATTGGATTACCCGCAGGAGGTGAATTCTTTTTAATGTTTGCATATATGGGGTTAATTTATTGGTTAATTCAACATTTTGGACCTGAAGCCCAAGCTGGCTTTGGTTTAGGTTCTCGCATAATGCAGTCATTGTTTTTACCTGCAATGGCAATTGCGTTTGCTGCACCAGCCGTCGCGGGTCAAAATTTTGGTGCAAAGCAATTTGACCGTGTCCGAGAAACCTTTTTTTGGTCAGCCCTAATGACATGTAGTTTAATGGCAGTGTTAAGCGTAGTTTGCTTTTTTATTCCAGAATTACTAGTGCAAGGGTTCTCTGATGATCAAAATGTTATTTTAGTTGCAGCTACATTTTTACAAATTATTTGTATTAACTTTATTCCTACGGGCATAGTGTTTACGTGTTCGGGGCTATTTCAGTCTCTCGGTAACACACTCCCTTCACTTTATAGTACTACACTGCGGATTATTTTATTTGTTTTACCAGCTCTTTTATTAAGCCAAATGGATGGCTTTAATTTAACGCAATTGTGGTATTTATCGGCAAGCACAGTTGTTGTTCAGGCAGTTATTAGTTTTATGTTATTACGCAGAGAGTTTAGGTATCGCTTACCTAAAAGTGAGCCTATTGATGAGCGCTTAGTAATTTTAAAGTAAATAAATTTATGTAATATAAAAAAGGAGCTGTATGAAATCATAAAGCTCCTTTTTAGTTTATTTATTTACTTTATTGAAGCTATAAATTCTTCATCAGCGTATAGATTCGTAAGCAATTTTTGAACTAATTCTACATAACTTCGCTGCCCGTTTGGTATTGCAATTGCTCCGAGAAAAGAAGAGTCGAAAGTGTGTTCGGCAGATATTACCTTATCAAATAAAGTAATATCGCCATCTGATACAGTAAATTTAACTTTTATAAACGCACTGCCTTCAGAGAAACCTGTTACATCAATGTCTTGCTCAATTACTTTTCCCGAGACTTGCTTTGTTGCAACGCCAGACCATAGTTTTGCTAGTTTTAATTCTTGTATCAAAGCGCTCTCAATATATTCACCATAGCTGTTGCCTACTGATGAAACAAGAGGTGAGCCTCGAAGCGATATCTTATTTAATTTTTTTTCAGATTCAATTTTTCCGACTGAGACTGGTGTATTAGACTCTTCTTTTAGTTTAGAAACGTTGCTGATATCTGCACTATAAGGTGGAACTTGAATGGTACATGCACTTAAAAATAAAGCCGCGATTAAACCCAGTGAACTTTTATATTTCATTTTATTTCGGTCCTTATTTATAAGTTTGATTGATCAAGCTCTATAACTAGTTTGTTGAATGCTTCTTCTGTTGCACGTTTTGCAGATAAAGAAAAATCATTTTTAAACTCATCAAATTCAGCTTTGCCAAAACCTTTAACTTCACTATTCCATGCTATATCGCCATTGTTATTTAAAGTTTTACAGTTTAGCGTGAAAGTAAATTCTGTAGGAGGCCATGTGAATAAGCTATCTGAGCTAGATTCCGTTGTTATTGTCGGTATGAATACATACTCAATTTTTTTATCTTTTAAAAATGCACTATTAGTTAATGATTCAAGCTTATAAACGTTTTCAAATTTATTAGAAAGCACAGTATACAGCGCTGCTTCTGTGTCTTTATAAGGTTTGTAACTAACATTATCGCCACCACCACCAGGTGTTTTTACTTGCTTTTTTATATCATCTTCAGAAATATAATAACCTACAGCTGATGCTGATTTATTTTCTGTAACTTGAAGTTTTTCAGTGTCTGGATTTAAACTTATTTGGTGGGCACAGCCACTCAAAATAAGGACAGAAAACAAGAAAAACACGTTAGTTAATAACTTCAAAATATACTCCATGTATTTAATTTTAAGGATGAAAGAAATTCGAGCATTAATATATGTTCAATAGGTACATTTGTAAATGATGTTAACCTAAAGTTTGTAATTTGAGGATTATATTTCCTTTTATCCCATTGGCCGAGACGATACTTTTAGTAAATTGGGGTAAAAGTTAATGTTGAGCAAAAAATAAAAAACGCGTAAGTTAACCGGGTTACCTATTTTAATAACAAGAAAATAAATGAAAGCCAAAGAGATAGAACAATTAGAATTATCAAATTCTGAAACCCGAGAAGTTGTTACCCCCTACGCCTTTAAAATTGACAGTGCTTTACTGGGCTTGCCTTTAGCTACGCCAATTCGGCGTGCACTAGCGATTATTATTGATGTTGCACTGATATTTTTAGCGGCCAAGCTTAGCGCGGCTTTAATAGCATTTGTTGCTGCAATGGCTTTTTATAAAGGTACGGCACAGCAATACCTTCCAAAAATGTCGAATGTGTGGCGAAGAATCTTAAAAATAACGGCAGCAAGTATTTTATTTGTAAGCGCACTTACTGTGCTTTCAATTGGCATAGATTACCTAGAAGGCGATAACGCTGATCAAGGTTTAGCTGTTCAGGGCGTAAAAATACAAGATGAAATACAGCTTACCGCCACAGAAAAACAACGGGTAAATACTTATTTAGCGCAAACAGCCGATGACAGCTGTGAGCAACCTTGCCAACAAAACGCGCTTGATAATTTAATAGGGCAAGTTCCCAAATTAGCAGAAATGGATGACCTACAAAACCCACAACTTGCTACCGTACTTTTACAACTTTTAGTACTCAGTGAAAATAACGAAATAAAGCCTGCGCAGTTAATAGAAGAAAAACCTGCACAAACAACCACAACCAGTATTTTGCAGTGGAGCAAAGGCATTATTCAAGACTTAGGCTTAGGGTTTGGCTGGGCTGCTGTTTACTTTACGTTGTTCTCGTTACTTTGGCGCGGGCAAACACCGGGTAAAAAGGTTTGTAATATTCGTGTGGTTGCCTTAAGCGGCGAGCCATTAGGTTTATTAGATTGTTTTGGCCGGTACGGCGGCTACGGAGCAGGCTTTGCCACCGGGTTATTGGGATTTTTACAGATATATTGGGACCCAAACAGGCAAGCAATTCAAGATAAAATATCAGCGACTGTGGTTATTAAAGGTAACTTGAATCAAGTTGTGGATGTTGAAACAGTTATAGATGCAGTGAAAGAGTAAAAAAACTAACAAGATTATAAAAAAGAATAGCTATAAATAAAAAAAGGTCTAAAATTAGGACTTAATTTAGTTCTTTTTGGGTGTTTTATGAGACAAGTTTTAGCTGATTGTTCGGCAAGTATTTCAGAACTTAAAAAAAATCCAACAGCGCTTTTAAATGAAGCAGATGGCGCTGCAATAGCCATATTAAATCATAACAAGCCTGCTGCTTACTTAGTACCTGCAGCAATGTATGAGCTACTTATGGAGCAACTGGATGATTATGAACTAGCTAAAGTTGTTGAGAGCCGCAGAGGCGATTTATCTCAAGCGATTGCAGTTAGTATAGATGACTTATAAGCTAAAGTTTTTACCTGCGGCGTTAAAGGAATGGGGGAAGCTAGCGGCCCCACTTAAAAGTCAGTTTAAAAAGAAGCTCATTGAACGCTTAGACAACCCACATGTGCCTGCATCCAAGTTGCGAGGCTTTGATAATGTTTACAAAATAAAATTGCGCACGGCAGGGTATCGCCTAGCTTACGAAGTTATTGAAGACGAAATTGTGGTCTATGTACTTGCAATTGGTAAGCGCGATAAAGATGCGATATATAAAAAGCTGATGAAACGTAGTAAATAAATGTCGCAAGGATGGATGGAAATCGCATTGGATATTTCGTGCGCTTAACTTATGCGTTATTATTTTTCCAAATCAGCTTGCTAATATCACTTAAAAATTCATTAGAAATACGAAAATCCTCGCTTTGCGAGACTAGATCCTCGCGATTCATTGTAATTAGTAATGATGCAATTATCTGTCGATGTACCTTAGCATAATATAGGGGGTTATCTTTTTTAGTACAGATTCTTGCTCCACCTTGAATAGATATTAAGTCTTCTTCAGGGATTTTTAGAAATGAGTCAAATACAGGATCTTTAGGCCCCAATATAGAGAGATCAACAAAGGTTTGGTTTATCCAGCTTTCTGTTAATTGCTTTCCTTTAGTTTTATTTCTAACATCATGGCCTCTTTGAATTATGTCTTTATAAAAGACTTGAAGTATTTGATTATGCGATTTTATTTCTTCAACTTCCTGATTACTTGGTTGATATTTCCCCCTGATAAATCTGCCGGCTGATAAATACTCAAGTATTAATCCTTCAGTGTAAATGTTGACCTTCATTTCTTCTTCAATTTTTTTTATTCTTTTTTCAAACCTTTCATATAACTGATAAAACTCTTGAGATTGAAGTTGCTCAGCTTGCGATTGAAAGACTTTTTCACTTAAGTCATTTGCTTGTTTTGAAATTAAGTAAGATTTATTCGCAATCAATATCGAAATCACAGACGTTAAAAACATTAACACGCTAATAATTGCTGAAAGAATATGCTCAGGTTTAAGTCCAAGTTCATTATCCACAATTAAGGCACTTGGGAAAAATGCAGCAATAAATACCAACATCAGCGCACAGCACATCAGCAGTGAAATGGTATTAGAGTTTTGAGCAATTGATTTAAAATACGGCACTTCTTCCATCCTTGAAAACGATGATTATTATCCATTAACTTGTTGGGTTTCGTGGCACTCAACCCAACCTACGAATAAACTGGCTTACGGCTTACGGCTTACGGCTTACGGCTTACGTCTTCTAGCAATACCTATAACTCCCAACAACAACACAAATCCCCACACAAACATGTTTCCGTATTGGCTGTACACGCTGTCGCCTTTTATAAGCTTAATGTTGGCTTTTAATATGGTAGCTTCAAACTGAGGCATAGTTTGTTGTGTGTGGCTTATAGGGTCGTATACGGCGCTTACCCCATTGTTGGTAACGCGCACAAGAGGGCGTTGTAGTTCGAGCGCGCGCATGCGGGCTATTTGCATGTGTTGCAATGGCCCAATAGAGTCACCAAACCAGGCATCGTTACTTACTGTAAAAAGTAGGTCTGAGTCGCTTTTGTAATTACCGCGTACTAAATCGGCAAATACTATTTCGTAGCAAATAGCGGGTAGTAGGTTAAAGCCATTGGCGCGTAAGTTGTTTTGCACTTTGTCGCCACGGGTAAACGACGACATAGGTAAATCGAATAATGGGGCAATAGGGCGCAAAAAATCTTGAAACGGTACAAATTCGCCAATAGGTAACAGCTGGTGTTTTTGATAGCGGTTTTTATCAAGGTAATGATAATGCCCGTGCTCGTCGGCGCGCTCTTTATTACCGACAACAATTAAGGTGTTAAAGATATTTTTGGTATCACGCTGGTAATCAACAATACCGGTTACAAGGGCGGTTTGATTAAACGAGGCGGCGCTGTCTAAATTGGCTAGGTAGGAATCAGCAAGCATTTCTATTTCAGGCACTGCGGCTTCTGGCCATACTATTAAATCGGCATCCCAATGTGGGCGTGTCATGTCTTGGTATTTGCTCATTGTGGTCCAAAACTCACTTGGCTCAAAGCGCAGGTGTTGCTGTATGTTCCCTTGTACGAGCAATACTGACATGTTTTTATCAGTGTAATGAATACTGCCGGTGGTGCTTGCGCCTGCAAAAATAAGCGCAACAGCTGTCGCAGTAACCGCCGGGGTTTTAAAATCCTTTTGGGTAAGTCTATACAGTGCAAAGCCAATAGCGACACAAGTAAGTGTTAAGCCAAACTCGCCAATATAAGGGGCAAGCAACCTTAAAGGTCCATCGGTTTGTGTGTAGCCAAAACTTAACCACGGGAAACCGGTAAGTACGGTGCCACGTAAATACTCACTAATTGCAAAGCTGGCAATTAGTAATGCGCCAAAGCTTTTAGGGCCTGTGGCAAAGCGAGTAGTTGCCCAAAAGGCAAGTGCGGGAAATAACGCTAAGTATGAACACAGTAAGGCCATTAACGAGAGCGACGCAATAAGCGGCATGCCGCCAAATGTGGCAATAGAGACATGTACCCAGCTTATACCTGCACCAAACCAGCCCAGGCCAAATATAAAGCCATATTTAGCAGCGGTTTTTGCGTGTGCTTTACCGGTATTATTTGGGTTGATGCAAAAAATTATGGCTGCAAGGCTAATAAATACGATGGGCCAAATTTCAAAGGGGGCATAGCCAAAAGTTAAAACAAGGCCCGCAACGAGTGCGAGCCATGCTTTTTTATCTTTTGCTAATACGGTAAGCCTAGTTAGCAGTTTCTTCACTGTCGTTATCATCAGCCTTAGGAACGGTGACTTGCAGTTGCAAAATACGACGATTGTCGGCGTTGGTTACTTTAAATTGGTAACCTTCTATGTCAATCGTTTCACCACGGCTTGGCATGTGGCCAAATGCGTGCAGTACAGTTCCGCCAATAGTGTCGGCTTCGTCTGTGCTGTAACCTGTTTTAAAGTGCTCGTTAAAGTCATCTACAGGTGTGAGTGCTTGCACTACGTGAACATGTTTAGCAAGTTGACGAATATCTTGATGTTCTTCTTCTTCGTCGTGCTCATCTTCGATTTCGCCAACAATTATTTCAAGAATATCTTCAATCGTTACTAAGCCCGATACGCCGCCATATTCGTCAATAACAACGGCCATATGGTAGCGCTGCTGACGGAATTCATTTAGCAATGTATCAACACGTTTGCTTTCTGGCACTACCATAGCTGGGCGTAAATAATCGCGTATTGATGGTAAGTGCTCGTCTTTATTTAAGATAAGCGGTAGCAAATCTTTAGCGAGTAAAAAACCTTCTACATGGTCTTTGTCTTCAATCACCACTGGAAAACGTGAGTGAGTTGAATCGACCATCATTGGAATTAGCTCTTCAAGCGGGCTGTCGATCTCAAGAGTGATCATTTGTGAGCGCGGAACCATTATGTCTCGCACTTTAAGCTCAGACACGCCAAGCACACCTTCTATCATCTCTTTTGTTTCAGGATCGATTACGTCTCGTTCTTGCGCATCGGCAATAACTTCGACCAGCTCTTCTCTATTCTGGGGTTCCCCTTGCAACATTTGGGCTATTCTGCCCAACCACGTTTTGCCAGAAGAACCCTGGCTAGATTGCGAGTTACCGTCGCTCATTGCGTCTAATTGCTCCGTTAATTTAAATATCGTCCCGGTATGGGTCTGCTATGTTTAGCTCTGCAAGTAATTGCTTTTCGATGCTTTCCATCTCTAAAGCATCGTCACTCTTTATATGGTCAAATCCAAGCAAATGCAAGCATCCGTGAATAACCATGTGGGCAAAGTGGTCATGAAATGACTTCTCTTGCTCAATTGCTTCAGCTAATACAATGGCTGGGCAAATAATTAAATCACCAACCAAAGGAATATCTATTCCCGGTGGTGCTTCAAATTCGAACGACAGTACGTTGGTCGGTTTATTTTTACCGCGATAGTCGTTATTAAGTTGTTGCGATTGCGCTTCGTCGCTAATAACGATGCTGAGTTCTGACTCGTCACGGTATTGGCTAAGGGCTTTGTCGGCCCATAGTGCAAATTGTTCTTCGCTTGGGAGGTTGTCAAACTCACAGGCTATTTGTAAATCAAGTTCGGTTGTCAAAGTATTACTCTTTAGTAGTAGGCTGTTGAAGAGCTGCAAGTGCGTCTTTTGCATTTTGCTTTTCAATGCGCTTTAGTCGCTCGCTTTCGTCGTTACGCTCGTAGGCTTCAACTATACGAGCTACAACAGGGTGGCGTACTACGTCTTGGGCTTTAAAGTAGTTAAAGCTAATTTCGTTTACGCCATCAAGTACTTCCATTGCATGGCGAAGACCTGAACGTGTACCACGAGGTAAATCAACCTGTGTTATATCGCCAGTAATAACCGCTTTTGAGTTAAACCCTATACGGGTTAAAAACATTTTCATTTGCTCGGCGGTGGTATTTTGGCTTTCATCTAAAATAATAAAGGCATCGTTTAAAGTACGTCCGCGCATATAGGCAAGCGGGGCAACTTCAATGATATTTTTTTCGATGAGTTTTTCTACTTTTTCAAAACCTAGCATTTCAAAAAGAGCGTCGTAAAGAGGGCGCAGGTATGGGTCTATTTTTTGACTTAAATCACCGGGTAAAAAGCCAAGCTTTTCGCCCGCTTCTACAGCAGGACGCGTTAATAATATGCGGCGTATTTCTTGGCGCTCAAGGGCGTCAACGGCGGCAGCAACTGCAAGGTAGGTTTTACCAGTACCAGCAGGGCCAATACCAAAGGTAATGTCGTGGTTTAAAATATTAGCCACATAAACACCTTGGTTGTCGTTACGTGGTTTAATAACACCACGGCGGGTTTTAATCACCATTTCTTTGCCGTAAGCGCTGCTGGATGCATCTTGCTCTAAGGCTTTTGATTCGGTAATAGCTAAATGAACGGCGTCGGGTTCTATTTCGCCTAAAACACCACGAACTGGCTGAGTATCAACATAAAGGTTTTTTAAGATTTCTACAGCGCCGGCGCAGTTGTGTAGCTTACCCGTAACTTTAAAAAAGTTGTCACGGTGAATTATTTCAACAGCCAGGTGGCGTTCAATTTGTTTGATGTTTTCGTCAAACGGGCCACATAAAGAAGAAAGGCGTTTGTTATCGGCAGGTTCTAAATAAATCTCTAATGTTTTTAACTGATTACTCAAAATTGCTTCCTATCGTACTGCGCCAGCGTTAACTGGCGCTAATTGTGTGACTAAGGAACGAAAGTAGCTACGCCAATTTCGTTAACAGTATCTGGTTTTGGCTCTGCAGCTGCGGCTTTAGTTAAAATAGCTGAAGGAGCGACTTCACGTCGTAAGTTCATTTCTGATTCTGTACGAATTAAGTCACCACGTAAAGAGTTAGGCAGTGCTTCGGTAATACGTACATCAACAAACTGTCCGATCACTGTGTGCGGGCCAACAAAGTTTACTACACGGTTGTTTTCGGTACGGCCACGTAATTCCATTGGGTTCTTCTTAGAAGGACCTTCAACAAGGATACGTTGCTCTGTATCGAACATTTGACGGCTAATTTGCTGCGCCATTTGTGTAATACGGTTTTGTAGTAAGTATAAGCGTTCTTTTTTCTCTTGCTCTGTTACGTCATCTGGCAAATCTGCCGCTGGCGTACCTGGGCGCGCACTGTAAATAAAGCTAAAGCTCATATCAAAACCAATGTCGCTAATAAGCTTCATGGTTGCTTCAAAGTCTTCTTTACTTTCGCCTGGAAAACCAATAATGAAATCTGACGACATGCTTAAGTTAGGGCGAATTTTACGTAACTTACGAATTGTCGATTTGTATTCAATTGCCGTATGGCCACGTTTCATTAGGTTTAATATACGGTCTGAACCACTTTGTACTGGTAGGTGTAAGTGATCTACAAGCTCTGGTACATCGGCGTAAACCTCGATTATATCTGGGGTAAATTCTACCGGGTGCGATGTGGTGTAACGAATACGGTCAATACCATCAATAGCAGCAATAAGACGAATTAAATCTGAGAAGTAACAAATTTCGCCATCGTGCGTGTCTCCGCGGTAGGCGTTTACGTTTTGGCCTAATAGGTTAACTTCACGTACGTTTTGCTCAGCAAGCTGTGCAATTTCAAGTAATACGTCATCGACTGGGCGACTAACTTCTTCGCCGCGAGTATAAGGTACAACACAAAAAGTACAGTATTTAGAACAGCCTTCCATAATTGATACAAACGCAGATGGGCCATCAGCTTTTGGCTCAGGCAGGCGGTCAAATTTTTCAATCTCTGGGAATGAAATATCAACTACCGATGAGCCTTTGTCGCCTTGCACTTGTTTAATCATTTCTGGTAAACGGTGTAGTGTTTGTGGGCCAAAAATAACATCTACAAATGGCGCACGTTGGCGAATAGAATCACCTTCTTGTGAGGCAACACACCCACCTACACCAATTATTAAATCTGGCTTGTCGTCTTTTAATAACTTCCAGCGACCTAATTGGTGAAATACTTTTTCTTGTGCTTTTTCACGAATTGAACAGGTGTTGAGTAAGATTACGTCGGCATCTGTTGCATCTTCAGTTAGCTGGTAGCCGTTAGTGGCATCTAAAAGTTCAGCCATTTTCTGAGAGTCGTATTCGTTCATCTGACAACCCCAGGTTTTAATATGCAGCTTTTTGCTCATTGAAATATAGCCTCGTGTTCAATTCGATAGTGGCACAAAAATGTGCTTGAAACAGGATTAAGGAGCAAGCATGCTCACTTAAAGGACGCGTATTTTAGCTGGATACCCGCCCAGATCCAAGTATAGTTTTCATGTTTGTGATCTCAAATCAATACGAGGCCAGTTTAATGTGCTGTTAGGGATATCCTCTGGTATAAAACAAATTAATTTTGATACAATCAAAACAGACTCAAGTAATAATAAAATGATGAAAAACATGACTAAAAATAATGTGATAGTGGTTGGTGGGGGCATGGTTGGCGCGGCTATGGCGATAAAGCTTGCTCAGCAAGGCTTTGGCGTACGAATAATCGAAAAACACCTAATAGACCCATCACAGCTTCTTAGTAGTGATAAGGTGGATATTAGAGTGTCGGCTATTAATCGTTTTTCAGAAAATTTGCTTGATGAATTAGGTGCCATGCCGCTTTTAAGACAAAACCGCATAGCGCCTTATCAGCAATTAGAGGCATTTGAGCGCGGTGGTGACAATTTGTTATTTGATTGCGCCGATATAAATACCACGCATTTAGGTCATTTGATTGAAAATAATTTAATTCAAGCCTGTTTGTGGCAGCAATTTGCACAATACAATATTGAAGTTATTGAGCAAGCCACACCGATTACTAAAATAGAGCAAACCAGTGATTTAATTACGCTTGTGTATGGAGCTCAAACCTATACCGCTGATTTAGTAATTGCAGCCGATGGTGGGCAGTCGCAATTGCGTGATAAGGCGAATATTGGTATTACGGGGTGGCAGTACCAGCAGCATTGCATGGGGGTGTTAATTAAACTCGATGCGCCGCAACAAATTAAAACCTGGCAGCAGTTTACGCCAAGTGGGCCACTCGCATTTTTGCCAATGCAGGCACCGTACGCTAATTTAATTTGGTACGACGATGCAAATACACTGCAAGCATTTAAAGGGCTAAGCCCAACTCAGTTAAAAACGCACATACTTAATAAATTTCCAGAGCTTGCTGGAGACTTTGAAGTACAAACCCATGCGATATTTCCGCTTACTCGCCAACATGCTAACAATTATTCGCAAGGGCGTTTGGTTTTAGTGGGCGACGCTGCACATACAATTAATCCGCTTGCAGGGCAGGGTGTAAATTTAGGTTTTCAGGACGTAGTGGCACTTGCTGAGGTTTTAGACAATGCAGGGGATATAGGGTGCCCGCTAAAACTTAAAGAATATGAGCGAGCTCGCCGTAAGGCTAATTTGTTAATGATGAGCATGATGGATGCCTGTTACTTTGGCTTTTCTAACCAAGTAGCGCCGCTTAAATGGGCACGTAGCCAGTTTTTAAAAATGGCTAATAATACAGGGCCAATAAAAAACTGGGTGTTAAAATATGCCATTAGCGGAGAGCTAAGTTAGTTTCTAAAAAGATTACCCCCCTAATAAAGCGATTAACAATACTGTTAATCGCGCCCTTAAAAGTTATAACCTCTTCATAAAACAACAATCATATTTGGTAAGTGGGCTACCCTGAGCTTTTTAATGTATTTTATTTCGTTATTAGATTTATTAGCCATACTAAATGTATAACAAATTGCATTTAAAGAGTGTCTGTGGATAGGCCATTTATTTTTATGATTATAATAGGGATATTACTGTTAACTGTAAGTATCAAACCAACAATACAAGTATGCAAAAAAACGAATCGGTTTGCATGGAGCTTATTGCTTATTTTAATTGTGCTGTTTATTTTTGGCTACTGTTGGGTACTTTATTATTTTATTTTTTATGGTAGTGAACCGTTTGTAACAACTAGTGTTTCATTTATTTTAGTTGGTGGCGGCACATTTGTTTATTTAGTTGTTAGGTTAAGCCTCAAAAGTATCTTAGAGCTAGAGCGCTCAGCTCAACACCAACAATTTCTAGCTGAACACGATAGTTTAACTAACCTACCTAAACGTAAAAAATTCTTTAATGTACTCAATGAGAACATAGAATATAACCAACCTTTCATTTTGTTTTTAATAGATTTAAATAACTTTAAACGTGTAAACGATACTTATGGAAATAATTTTGGGGATTTGTTGTTGTGTGCATTTTCCAAAACATTAAGCCAACACTTATCCGAGATTGCTAAGTTATATAGGATTGGGGGAGACGAATTTGCATTGCTTTTAAACTCAGCCACTCAGGATAAGTATGATTTATGTATTCAATTAATAAATAAGGCTGTACAAAAACCTTTTTTAATTTATGAACAAACTATACGCGTTAAGCTAAGAATTGGAGTGAGCTATTACCCCAAACATAGTATGCAAAATAACGAACTATTCAAACAGGCTGATTTAGCGCTGCATGAAGCAAAAAAGACACAGCAACAGATTGTTATTTATTTTAAGGATTTGAGCATTAGGGCGGATAATTTATTTGATATGTCCTTACTTATAAAGCAAGCATTGAAAAATGAAGAGTTTGAGCTTTATTTACAACCAATATTTTCTTCTAACCTTAATGAAATGCATGGAGCTGAAGCATTAATACGCTGGCCACAAAGTGATGGTTCATTTATTAGCCCTGAGGTGTTTATTAAAACAGCTGAGCAAATGGGGTTAATTTTAAATATTTCCAAGTGGGTGGTGTTAGAAACTATAAATCATTTAAAGTCGTTAAAAGCTTTGGGGTTTATCGGGGCTATTCACGTAAATTTATCAACAAGGGATTTAGAGAGCCAAGATTTTTATGAGCTTATTGAGCAATTAATCAGTGTCGATCCGACGCTGAGTGACTCAATAATTTTTGAAATCACAGAGGGTGCTATGATGACAAATATAGAAGCCGCTCGCACTATGATGTACAAGCTTAACGACCGCGGTTTTGAGTTTAGTGTAGATGATTTTGGGACTGGATTTTCTTCGTTATCATTACTAAGAGAGTTACCAATCAACCAAATAAAAATAGACCGGTCATTTATTAAAGATATGCTAACACAACCCGCTGACTATGCGATTGTAGAATCAACGTTATTTTTAGCTAGCAGACTTAATTGTAAAGTAGTGGCAGAGGGCATTGAAAATAAAGCGCTTAGAAATACACTCACAGAAATGAAATGTGATTATTTACAAGGGTATTATTATAGCAAACCTATTAAAATTAATGATTTTATACTGAAGTACTTAAATTAAGAAATAGGTGGGGTAGTTTAACAAATTGGCTGGGATACCAGGATTTGAACCTGGGAATGCCAGGATCAAAACCTGGTGCCTTACCGCTTGGCGATATCCCAACTATAAATTTGCATTAGTTTTAGTTCTTAATAAGAACATGGTGCGGAAGGAGAGACTTGAACTCTCACAACCTAAGTTACTGGAACCTAAATCCAGCGCGTCTACCAATTCCGCCACTCCCGCATCACTAATTTGCTCGTTTAAACTCTAAGTGAGAGCTATTCTTTTATCCAACTTTCCTTGGTATAAGAAGTTGGCTGGGATACCAGGATTTGAACCTGGGAATGCCAGGATCAAAACCTGGTGCCTTACCGCTTGGCGATATCCCAACAAAGAATTATTTGATAGGTTTAGTTCGTATCAAGAACATGGTGCGGAAGGAGAGACTTGAACTCTCACAACCTAAGTTACTGGAACCTAAATCCAGCGCGTCTACCAATTCCGCCACTCCCGCATCAACAATTTGCTCATTTAAACTCTAAGCAGAGCTATTCTTTATGTCCAACTTTCCTTGGTAGAAGAAGTTGGCTGGGATACCAGGATTTGAACCTGGGAATGCCAGGATCAAAACCTGGTGCCTTACCGCTTGGCGATATCCCAACAAAGAATTAATTGATAATTTTATTTCTTATCAAGAAATGGTGCGGAAAGAGAGACTTGAACTCTCACAACCGAAGTTACTGGAACCTAAATCCAGCGCGTCTACCAATTCCGCCACTCCCGCATCGTTTGTGTAATAAAACACAGGTAGTTATTTTAAACTCTTCATTGAGTGCAATTTAACTCTTGCAGAGCCACTTCTAAAATAAGAAATGGTGGCTAAGACGGGATTTGAACCTGTGACCCCATCATTATGAGTGATGTGCTCTAACCAGCTGAGCTACTTAGCCATTGTTGGCTGGGATACCAGGATTTGAACCTGGGAATGCCAGGATCAAAACCTGGTGCCTTACCGCTTGGCGATATCCCAACAATAACAATTGATAGTTTTAATTCTTATCAAGAATTATGGTGCGGAAGGAGAGACTTGAACTCTCACATCCTAAGATACTGGAACCTAAATCCAGCGCGTCTACCAATTCCGCCACTCCCGCACACAAGGTAGTTATTTTAAACTCTTCATTGAGCAACAAAAAAATAATGGTGGCTAAGACGGGATTTGAACCTGTGACCCCATCATTATGAGTGATGTGCTCTAACCAGCTGAGCTACTTAGCCATCTTTTTTTGTTAGCACTTCATCGCTGAGTGCGGGGCGTATTATGCTGATATGACCCAAATTCGTCAACACCTTTTTTGCAAAAAAACACTTAACAGTGTTTGTTTGCAGGAAAATTAAGCTAAGCGGCTAACTTTTAATAAAAATGATGATTTTTTGACTGCAATTCACATACAAAATTTACCGTCAAATAAAAAAGAGCAAAAGCCTGTAATTTAAAACTGTTTGATAATCAAACAAATTATTGGGAGCTAAGCATTAACTTGTCGATGAGGTATTTTTTATTGAGGTTAAATCTTCGCCGCAGTGTCTTTTTTAGATTAAACGCTGGCTTTTAGCTTGTGATTACATCAATTTTATAAGTTTATAAAGCTGGGGGTACAAAAAAGGCTCGTAAAAACGAGCCTTTAAAAATTATTACCAATCTAAATTGGTTTAATTTGTACTTATACGTTGAACAAGAAGTTCATTACATCGCCATCTTTAACAATGTACTCTTTACCTTCTTGACGCATCTTGCCTGCTTCTTTTGCGCCACTCTCACCTTTAAAGGCAACAAAGTCGTCAAAAGCAATAGTTTGCGCACGAATAAAGCCACGCTCGAAGTCAGTATGGATTTTACCCGCTGCTTGTGGCGCTGTCGCACCTACAGGGATTGTCCATGCACGCACTTCTTTTACGCCAGCTGTGAAATAAGTTTGTAACTGTAGTAATTCATAACCACCACGAATAACAAGGTTAAGACCTGGCTCTTCTAGACCAAGATCAGCCATAAACTCAAGCTTGTCTTCGTCATCTAGCTCTGAAAGTTCAGACTCGATAGCGGCACATACAGGAACAACAATCGCATCTTCAGCTGCAGCAATAGCGCGTACACGATCAAGGTATGGGTTATTTTCAAAACCATCTTCAGCAACGTTTGCAATATACATTGTTGGTTTAATCGTTAAGAAGTTAATAGAGCTGATTGCTGCTTTTTCTTCTTTAGTAAGTGCTAGACCACGTAAAGTTAAGCCTTCATCAAGATGTACTTTTACTTTTTCAAGGACAGCATTTTGCTCTTTAGCGTCTTTATCGCCACCTTTTGCTTTTTTTGCATTACGGAAAAGGGCTTTTTCAGCGCTATCCATATCAGCAAGTACTAACTCAGTGTTGATTACGTCAATATCGTCAGCAGGGTCAATAGTACCTGCTACGTGGATGATGTTTTCATCTTCAAAACAGCGAACTACGTGGCCAATTGCATCGGTTTCACGAATATTAGCTAAAAACTGGTTACCAAGGCCTTCACCTTTAGATGCGCCTTTTACTAATCCTGCAATGTCTACAAATTCCATACTAGTGGTAAGAATTCGTTGAGGATTAACAATTTTAGCAAGTTCGTCTAGACGAGGATCTGGCACAGGTACCACACCTGTATTAGGCTCAATGGTACAAAAAGGAAAGTTAGCGGCTTCAATACCCGCTTTAGTTAGTGCATTGAAAAGCGTTGATTTACCAACGTTAGGCAAGCCAACGATGCCACATTTAAAACCCATAGTAAGATACCTTGTTTAGAATTCGTTTAAACGGTGTACTTGGACCCAAGTTACTAGGGTTTAAACGAATGTAGTCTGTTTTGTGCTTTTAACACACCATCTTTTGCAAGTATTTCCATGCAACGAACTGCTTCATCAACAGCAGCATCCATTTTTTCTTGGTCTTCTTTGGCCGCTTTTCCAAGCACCCAACCAGTTACCATTTCACGATGCCCCGGATGACCTACACCAATGCGCAAGCGCATAAAGTCTTTTTGATTTGCCATTTTTGCAATAATGTCTTTTAAACCATTATGACCGCCATGCCCGCCGCCTTTTTTTAATTTGGCAACGCCTGGGTCTAAATCCAATTCGTCATGGGCAACTAAAATGTCCTCGACAGGGATTTTGAAAAAATTAGCTAAACTACTGACCGCTTTACCACTTAAATTCATGTAAGTAGTGGGGATCAATAATTTGAATTCTTGGCCTTGAATTATCACTTTGCCTGTAAGGCCGTGATACTTAGGATCGTGTTTTAGAGTGCAGTTATAGCGTGCAGCGATTTGCTCGATAAACCAAGCACCTGCATTGTGGCGTGTGTTTGCGTATTCGGGGCCTGGATTAGCCAGGCCCACAAGCATTTGAATAGAATTCAAGGTTGCGAGACCTTAAAAATTATTCTGCTGCTGCAGCGTCGTCTTCAACTGGAGCTGCTTTGTTTGCTTTGATAGTCAGGATAGACTGATCATGGCCTTCGCCTTTACCTAAATCTACAGAGCTAACGCCTTTAGGGAAAGTAAGGTCAGAAATATGAACAGAATCGCCAACAACAAACTTAGAAACATCTACTTCAATGAATTCTGGAAGTGCTTTTGGAAGACACGTAATTTCAACTTCAGTTAACTGGTGAACAACAGTTGCGCCAGCTTTAGTTACAATCTCTTCACCGATGAAGTGTAGAGGAACTTTAGTTTGAAACTTATGAGTAGCATCTACACGTTGGAAATCAAGGTGAGTAAGCTTAGGCTTGAATGGGTGACGTTGGATATCTTTTAAGATTACTTCAACAGCTTCGCCATCTACGTTAAGCGTAAGGATATGCGTGTAAAAGCCTTCGTCTTCTTGTGCTTTGATCATATCTTTATGAGCAAAAGTAAGTGATAAAGCTTCTTTATCAGCTCCGTAAAGGATTGCTGGAACTTTGTCTTCGCGACGTAGGCGGCGGCTCGCACCAGTACCAGTTTCTACGCGAAGTTCAGCGTTATAAGTGTAAGTTTTGTTAGACATGATGTCTCCAATAATTAAATGTGTAGGGCCTTTGCGACCAAGGACCCCAGCCAAAAGGCGCGCTATCATACCACCACACGATTTTAAAATATACATCGCTTACAAAAAAAGCGCCTAAAGGCGCTTTTATATTCAGAAATGTTTGATTTTAGTGCTCGAACATCGCTGAAATAGATTCCTCGTTACTAATACGACGAATAGTTTCCGCTAACATATCTGCAAGCGTTAATACCTTAATTTTATCAAGGGCTTTAAGTTCCTCAGATAATGGAATTGAGTCAGTTACAATAACTTCATCAATTACTGAGTCACGTAAATTTTCTGCTGCTTTACCTGAAAGAATCGGGTGGGTAGCATAAGCAAATACACGCTTTGCACCATGTTCTTTAAGTGCTTCAGCTGCTTTACACAAGGTACCACCGGTATCAATCATATCATCGACGATAATACAATCACGGCCTTCAACGTCACCAATAATATGCATTACTTGAGAAACGTTTGCTTGTGGGCGGCGTTTATCAATAATAGCTAAATCAGTATCATTTAGTAATTTTGCAATAGCGCGAGCTCGTACAACACCACCGATATCTGGAGATACAATCACAACATCATCAAAATGACGCTCTTTCATATCTTCAAGTAATACAGGGCTGCCGAATACGTTATCCACTGGTACATCAAAGAAGCCTTGGATTTGCTCTGCGTGTAAATCAACCGTAAGAACACGGTCAACACCAACGCTTGATAAGAAATCTGCAACAACTTTAGCAGTAATTGGTACACGGGCAGAACGTACACGACGATCTTGACGGGCATAACCAAAATAAGGAATGACGGCAGTAATACGACCTGCAGATGCACGACGTAGTGCATCAACCATAACGATAAGTTCCATAAGGTTATCGTTTGTAGGGGCACAGGTTGATTGCAATATAAAAACATCCGAGCCACGAACATTTTCATTTATTTGAACACTGATCTCACCGTCGCTAAAACGGCCAACAACAGCATCGCCTAATTCAATATATAAACGTTTTGCAACTTTTTGAGCTAACTCAGGTGTTGCGTTACCAGCGAAGAGCTTCATGTCAGGCACGGTTGGGTTCCTCAGGCACTGAAATTTTGGACTAACGGGCAATGATAAATACCACTGCGAGTTAACTTATTATTACTTGTACGTTACTTCATTGATCGAATATGGCGGCTAACTCCGTATGAGCAGGGGAGATATTAACGCTTGAGGCGATAAATCCCTGCCAAGTATGGGGGAGATTAGCAAGTACATCTTGTGCTTGAACCTGACTCGCAAATTCTACAAAACAACATGAACCTGTTCCGGTCATCTTCGACGGAGCGTATTTTAGCAACCACTGGAGGGTCTTTTCAACCTCGGGACAGAGCTTTTTAACTAAAGGCTCACAATCGTTGGTCAAAGTATGGTGTTTCCAATCGCCTAAAATTTTTGGTGTATCGCGTTTTAAATCCGGATGCGTAAATATTGTAGCTGTACTTACATGTTGATTTGGGTGTACGACGCAGTACCATTTTTGCTCAAGTTCTACTTGGTGTAATTCTTCGCCAATCCCATGTGCTATGGCGCTTTGACCTCGAACAAATACAGGAACATCAGCCCCTAGTTGTAACCCTAAACGTGCTAATTCATCTAAACTACGCTCAATTTTCCAGAGTTTATTTAAGGCCAATAACGTGGTCGCAGCATCAGACGAACCACCGCCAACACCGCCACCCATTGGTAAACGTTTTATTAAATTTATTTTTACACCCAGTCGTGTTTTACTCTGAGTTTTTAATAATAAAGCAGCTTTATAGATTAGATTATCGGTTAATGGTATGCCTTTAGTATCACCTGTTATAAAAATGTCGGGTGTATCTATCAGCTCAAAAGTCAGTTCGTCACCAAAATTTAAAAAAGTAAATAACGTTTCTAACTCATGATAGCCATCTTCACGGCGACCATTAATGTGTAAAAATAAGTTGAGTTTTGCCGGAGCAATAAGTGTAAAAGACGTCGTGTTATTCATATTTAATTAAATTGCCAATCGTAGAGTTGAATTTTGATTTTAATTTTTTGGTGTTTTAATGTTATTTTTGTTGGCAGCCAATATCCTGCACTTTGTATATAGCTGGCATACTCTATTTGCCACTTTTTACCTATGTCATCGAACCACAGTACTTGTGTGGCACGACCAAGTTCATCGACTTTTAAACTTTGCGCGTCAATTGTGCCTTTTAACCAATTTTCAGCATTATTAACAGGGAGAGTAAAACCAGTTAAACGCTTAAGAAGTTGTGCGGCATTTGTGTCGTAATACTTATCGCCATCAAATTCTAGTTCTGCGCCTTCGCTTGTTTGTTTGAGTTGCAAAATACGCGTACCAATAAATGAGGTAAGCACTAAATTGTTATTGTTTTTGGTTTGTTGCCAATTTAAATTTGCAGATCGGCGCTCATCTGGGCTTATAAAAGCCAATTTACCTTTTACATGCCAAGTTTTTTGATCTGCTAGGTGAGCTTTCCAATTGTCATAAAGTATTGTTTTAGATGTTATTTGTTGGGCGCAACCGCCTAAAAATAAAAAAAACATGAGTAAAATAAAATATTGTCGAATCAAATGTTGTTCCTTACTTTCCATATTCCGCTGATTTTTGATAAAATTGCCGCCTTTGAAGTAGGGCTCAGCAATATTTGGCACATATGACCATAATAGCACTCGGTATTAATCACAAAACCGCTTCCGTAGAATTACGTGAGAAAGTGGCTTTTTCGCCTGAGCAAATTTCAGAGGCGTTGCAACAATTAAGTGGCCACGCCGACTTTAATGAAGCTGTAATTGTTTCTACCTGTAATCGAACTGAAGTCTATTGTAGCCTTGCTCAGCAAAATTCCCAAACACTGTTGAGTTGGCTTGCCAGTTTCCATGGTTTGGATGAACTTGAACTGATTAAGAATATATATTGCTATGAAAATAACGAGGCAATAAAGCACTTAATGCGTGTTGCTTGCGGGTTAGACTCTTTAGTTTTGGGTGAACCGCAAATTTTAGGGCAAATTAAGCAAGCCTACAATAGCGCCAAAACGCATGATGCTGTAGGTGTTACATTTGATCGGTTGTTTCAAAAAACATTTTCGGTTGCTAAAGAAGTTCGTACAGAAACCAACATTGGTGCAAGCGCTGTTTCAGTGGCGTTTGCCGCCGTTAACTTGGCAAAACATATTTATGGCAAACTCGACAAAACCAATGTTTTATTAATTGGTGCAGGCGAAACAATTGAACTGGTAGCTAAACACTTATACCAAAATGAGCCGCAAAATATCACCGTTGCCAATAGAACAATTGAACGAGCGCGTAGCTTAGCTGATGAAGTGTCTGCGGATGTTATTGCATTAGCGCAACTGCCTGAACGTTTATATAAAGCGGATATCGTGATTAGTTCTACCGCCAGTACATTACCAATTATTGGTAAAGGGGTTGTTGAGCAAGCGCTTAAACAGCGACGCCATAAACCTATGCTATTTATTGATATTGCGGTTCCGCGCGATATAGAAAGCCAGGTAGGAGAACTTGATGCGGCCTATTTATATTCCGTTGATGACTTACAAACCATTGTAAGCGAGAATATGGCGGCACGAGAACAAGCGGCTGAACAAGCACAAATAATTATTACTGAACGCACCAAAGAATTTGCAATGTGGATGCGCTCACTCGATTCGGTAGATTTAATTCGCCATTATCGAAATGATGTACAAACAATAAAGTCGGAATTAGTAGAAAGAGCCGTTAGTCAGCTTTCTAGTGGTAAAGACGCAGAAAAAGTAATTTTAGAGTTGGCCAATAAATTAACCAATCGCTTAATGCACGCGCCTACCCGTGCAATACAAGATGCAGCGAAAAAAGGTGAAGTGGCGCAGCTAAACCAGTTGAAAAAAATGTTAGGTATTGATCAGGAATAACCGTTAAATGAAAGAGTCTGTTTATAATAAATTAGAAACCTTAGTAGAGCGTTACGAAGAAGTACAAGCGCTGCTAAGCGACCCGTCGGTCATTAGTGATCAAAATCGTTTTCGTGGGCTTTCAAAAGAATACTCCGAGCTTGAAGAGATTGTAAAAACGTTTTTAACTTATAAAGAAACGCAAGACAATTTAGCCAGTGCAGAAGAGATGCTTAAAGATTCTGACCCTGAAATGCGTGAAATGGCGCAAGAAGAATATAAAGAAGCTAAAGCACAAATTTTGGTAATTGAGGATCAAATTCAAGTATTAATGTTGCCAAAAGATCCGCGAGATAACAATAATGTGTTTGTTGAAGTACGCGCTGGAACAGGCGGTGATGAAGCGGCTATTTTTGCTGGCGATTTATTCCGTATGTACAGCCGCTATGCAGAAACTAAAAAATGGAAAGTAGAAGTTGTGAGCACCAATGAAGGTGAGCACGGTGGTTACAAAGAAGTGATTGCGAATATCAGTGGCGAAGGCGTCTACGGTCAATTAAAGTTTGAATCAGGTGTACACCGTGTACAACGTGTGCCAGAAACTGAATCACAAGGGCGAGTGCATACCTCTGCGTGTACTGTTGCGGTAATGGCGGAAGTACCAGAGGCCGAAGCGATACAAATTAATACCGCAGATTTAAAAGTTGATACATTTCGTGCATCAGGCGCAGGTGGTCAGCACGTTAACAAAACCGATTCTGCTATTCGACTTACACATATACCTACCGGTGTTGTGGTTGAGTGTCAGGATCAGCGTTCGCAGCATAAAAACCGCGCTAAAGCGATGTCAGTACTTGCAGCACGTTTGCAACAAGCTGAAGATGAAAAGCGCCATGCGGCAGAAGCATCTGAACGTCGTGACTTAGTTGGTAGTGGCGATCGTTCTGAACGTATCCGTACTTATAACTACCCGCAAGGTCGTATTACCGATCACCGCATTAACTTAACACTTTATCGTTTAAACGAAGTGGTAGCGGGTGATTTAAGCTGCGTTATTGACCCATTAATGCAAGAGTATCAAGCTGACTTATTAGCGGCTATGGGCGACGAGTAATCGTGAGCCAAACTCTTGAACAAGCAATTGCTGCAGGCGCTAATTTATTAGCACCTAGCAGCGAAAGTGCTAAATTAGACGCACAAGTTTTACTTCTACATATTCTTCAAAAACCTCGCAGTTACCTTTTTACTTGGCCAGAGCATGAACTTAACGCTAAGCAACAACAGCAATTTAATACATTTTGCCAACGACGTTTAAACGGTGAACCTGTTGCACATATTACAGGGCAACGTGAGTTTTGGAGTTTATCGCTTGAAGTTAACGCAACAACCTTAATACCTCGCCCTGATACTGAAACATTAGTAGAACAAGCACTTGAAGTGGCTGTTCCTGCTACAGCTAAAGTACTTGATTTAGGCACGGGTACTGGTGCAATTGCGTTGGCACTGGGTAGTGAAATGCCTGATTGGCAAATTATTGCAGTAGATAGAGTAAGCGATGCCGTTGCACTTGCTACACGTAACCAGCAGCGATTGGCAATTAATAATGTGCACGTTAAACAAAGCAACTGGTTTAGTGAGTTGCACGGTGAAAAGTTTAATCTAATAGTCACAAACCCACCTTACATCGAAAGCAACGATATACATTTAAATCAGGGCGATGTGCGTTTTGAGCCTTTATCGGCATTAGTGGCTGATGATTGCGGAATGTCTGATATTAAACAAATAATTACACAATCACGTGACTATTTGCTATCTAATGGCTATCTTTTAATAGAACACGGTTTTGAGCAAGGTGAAGCTGTTCGTCATTTCTTTGAAAAAATGGCGTTTGTTAATATTAAAACAGTGAAAGACCTTGGTAATAATGACCGTGTAACGCTCGCACAGTGGCCTTAAATAGTAAAAATTGTCTACTTGTGTATTAAAAAATGCTGCGAGGAAATTTTAGCTATGATGGATGATTTCTTATTTTCAGATGAGCCTCAAGAGCCTGTTAGTAAAATAGAACAGGGCACCTGGAAAGTATTAATCGTTGACGACGAACCTGAGGTTCATGCTGTAACAAAATTGGCATTAAGCGATTTTGATTTTCAAAATAAACGATTGGAGTTTGTAAGTGCATACTCTGGTGCAGAAGCGAAAAAGTTAATAGACGAGCATTCTGATGCCGCCATAGTTTTGCTTGATGTAGTAATGGAAACGGATGATGCGGGTTTGCAAGTCGCTAAATACATTCGTGAAACAGCTAAAAACAATCATATTCGAATTATTTTACGAACGGGTCAACCGGGTCAAGCACCTGAAAGACAAGTTATTGTTGATTATGATATTAATGATTATAAATCGAAAACGGAATTAACGGCGCAAAAACTATTCACTGTTATTATGTCTAGTCTTCGTTCATATCGCGATATTATTTCTATTGAACAATCACGCGAAGGGCTAGAGAAAATAATAAAAGCCTCAAGGGATATATTTTCGGCTCATTCAATAGATAGTTTCACTGAGGGCGTAATGCAGCAACTTACCTCGTTATTAGGTATTGCAGATCAAGCAATGTACGCCACTACATTAGTTGCTCAAAATCCAGAAGAAAACAATAACAAAAAGCTTATTGTTCGTTCAGGTACAGGGGACTTTGAACAAAGTGAAGGAAAAGAGTTAGAGCTGGTTCTTAAAAGTGAACAACTTGCAGCGTGTCAACAAGCATTAAGTGACAAAACAATCGTATATAAAGATAATTACCTATTTGCTTACTGCAGTAGTCAATATAATCATAACTCAATGTTATTTATATCAGGTATCCCAAAATTATTAACGGATACGCAACGTCATTTAATTGAGATTTTTTCGCAAAATGTGCAATTAGCATTTGAAAATGTGCAGTTACAATCAGAAATAGAAGCAACTCAGCAGGAATTAGTTTATAGATTGAGTGAAGCGGTAGAGCAGCGCTCAAGTGAAACAGGTAATCATGTTAAGCGTGTGGCTAATATTTGTCATATATTGGCTGAGGGTTATGGCTTATCTAAGCGAGAAGCCGATTTAGTTCGATTAGCATCGCCTTTGCATGATGTTGGAAAAGTAGGTATACCGGATGCTATTTTAAATAAACCAGGAAAGCTCGACGGCCAAGAGTGGGAAGTGATGAAAACCCACACAGATAAAGGTTATAGCATTTTAAAAGATTCACCGAGGGAAATTGTTAGTGCTGGTGCAATTATAGCAAAAGAACACCATGAAAAATGGGATGGCTCTGGCTATCCGAATGGATTGAAAGGTGAAGAAATAAATGTATTTGGCCGAATAGTCTCTCTTGCTGACGTTTATGATGCACTTCGCCATAAACGCTGTTATAAAGAGCCTTGGTCACTGCAACGAGTGGTTGATGAAATCAATTCACAAAAAGGATCGCATTTTGAGCCTAAACTTGTTGAAGTGCTTAACGATAAGCTTAATGAAATAGAAATAGTATTAACTCGTTTTCCAGATTAATATCAAAAATATAGAAGTACAGGGGCATATGGATTATTTAGCAGTAAAGCACTCACACATGGCAATTGCTATGCTCAGTGTTATTTTATTTTATGTTCGCTCTTTTTCGCGAATTGGTAGTGGCAAAATAGCTAAGAATAAGTTGGTACTTATTGGTAGTCATAGCATAGATACACTACTGTTGGTTTCTGCTCTTACACTTGTTTTTATGGCTAAAATTAACCCTTTTGAGCAGCTATGGTTGTTAGAAAAGATAATTTTAGTTGTTGTGTATATTGCGATAGGGGTTAAAAGTTCAAAGCAAACTAACACCCTTGCTAAAATTATTTACATTGTAATTAATACCGTTGTTGTTTTAGCGATAGGTTATTTAGCGACGTCTAAATCAGCTTTGTTGTTCTAATAAAGTAAACCTTAATAATTTGAGCTTTACGGTATTGTCTGTAAAGCTCGTTCTTCCACCTCGCTGCAAATATTCAAAAACATCACTATATTGGTATATAGCTTTAAAGTTAGGTAAACTACGCCTTCGTTTTCTAAAATGTTGCAGTATTGATGACCACCCTCGGGTTTGATGAACACGATGAATCTTATGTTGATGATGCTTTTGATGAATTTACCCCTGTGGCAATTTATCGTTGTATTAAAGCTGAGTCTAAATGGGATCCTCAATTAGATTTAACAGCAAGTTTTGACATTCTCACCGACTTTGAGCAACAAATAAATGTTTTGTGCTTAAAAGTCAGCGACGATCACGATCGCTTAGAAAAATTATTAGATACTTTTTATAGTACCTGGCTATTTAGTGCCTCAAGCTTAAAAGTGCCTGAGCATAAACTAAATAGTTTAAGTTATACCTTAACCATGCGTAGTGGCTCCCCAACTACATTAGCTATTTTACTGTGCCACTTTTTACAACACGCTAAACTCGATGCTAGCATGAGCTTAAACCAAGGCGATATTGGTGTGCATGTCGCTATTAGCGATGAGGAAGGCTACATAATTGAACCAAGTAGCGGTCAACAAAGTTGGTATATTATCCCTGAAAATGCGGATGAGGATGATGGGCAAGAACAGGAACCACTAGAACTTATTTTTGATGATGAAGTATATAAATTGTTCTTAGCTCAACAAAAATGGTCTTTTATTAGCGAAAATAAATTTGGCCATGCTTTAACGTGTGTAGAAATGTTGATGGAATTAATTGGCAACGACCCGTATGAAAGACGCGACAGAGGCTACTTATTAAATCAACTCGATTGTCCTAAAATGGCACGAGATGATTTACAATTTTTTGTCGATGAATGTCCTGACGATCCTGCTATTGAGATTATTCAACATCAGATAGAAGAATTAGAAGATAATAATAAAACTCACCATTAAGAATAGGAAAAATTATGGTTGAAACTCAAAGTGCATTA
This sequence comes from Pseudoalteromonas sp. 1_2015MBL_MicDiv, assembly GCF_002407505.1. Taxonomy (NCBI): domain Bacteria; kingdom Pseudomonadati; phylum Pseudomonadota; class Gammaproteobacteria; order Alteromonadales; family Pseudoalteromonadaceae; genus Pseudoalteromonas; species Pseudoalteromonas sp. 1_2015MBL_MicDiv. Next base: position 1,293,671 of record NZ_CP012737.1, read on the forward strand.
ATAACCAATGATGCCGTTGTACTTGGTTTACTTGCTGTTATTTTGGGGTTTATATTTAAAACCTCAAACAGTGAACGCCCAGCACTAAAAAGATTTTATAAATACGTACCGGCCTTGTTACTTTGTTACTTTTTACCGTCACTACTGAATACATTTGGTATAGTTGATGGCAATAAGTCCAATGTTTATTACGTAGCTTCGCGCTACTTACTGCCAGCTTGTTTAATACTTCTTACCATTAGTATTGATTTAAGAGCCATACTTAATTTAGGCCCTAAAGCACTTATTATGTTTTTAGTAGGTACCTTGGGTATTGTTATTGGTGGACCTTTGGCTATTTTAGTCGTCAGTGCTGTTGATCCTAGTATTGTTGGTGGCCATGGTCCTGATGCGGTATGGCGCGGTATGACAACTGTTGCGGGTAGCTGGATTGGTGGCGGTGCGAATCAAGCTTCGATGAAAGAGATGTTTGAAGTTGGCGGCGATATATTTTCGGTGATGGTTACTGTTGATGTAATAGTCGCTAATATTTGGATGGCTGTTTTATTGTTAATGGCAGCAAATCATAAGAAAATTGATGCGGCAACAGGTGCCGATACTAGCGCAATTGAAGATTTAAAACGCCGAGTAGAAACATATCACGCAGAACATGCTCGCATGCCTACTCTTAACGACTACATGACATTACTTGCTATTGCATTTGGTATTACTGGTTTAGCACATTTTTGTGCTGATTTTTTAGGTCCTTATTTTGGCACTACTTATGAGTGGGCAAAAGAGTACAGCCTAAACAGCAAATTCTTTTGGTTGATTGTCATATCGACTACGATTGGTATTAGTTTATCTTTTACTAAAGTGAGACAAATAGAGGCGTTTGGTGCTTCAAAAGTGGCCTCTAGCTTTTTATATATTTTAGTTGCATCGATTGGTTTGCATATGAATGTAACCGCCATTTTTGATAATCCCGGCTTATTTTTAGTGGGTGCTATTTGGATGCTTGTACATGCAAGTTTAATGTTGCTAGTTGCTAAACTAATTAAAGCACCGTTATTTTATATGGCAGTGGGCTCGCAGGCTAATGTGGGCGGTGCAGCGTCTGCACCTGTTGTAGCATCAGCGTTTCATCCGTCATTAGCGCCTGTTGGTGTTCTGTTAGCTGTACTGGGCTATGGTGTGGGTACGTATATGGCTTATATTTGTGGATTAATGATGCAAGCAGTTGCACCGTAAGGAATTTAAATGAAAGACCAAATTATTAAAATTAATGAAATTGAACTAGCAAACAACAAACCGTTTGTATTGTTTGGTGGTATTAACGTATTAGAATCTCGCGATTTAGCTATGCGTGTTGCAGAGCATTACGTAGAAGTAACCACTAAATTAAATATTCCTTATGTATTTAAAGCGTCATTTGATAAAGCTAATCGATCTTCAATCAATTCGTACCGTGGTCCAGGTATGGAAGAAGGTTTAAAAATATTTGAAGAGATTAAAAAAACGTTCAATATTCCGCTTATTACCGATGTACATGAACCACATCAAGCGGCCCCTGTTGCTGAAGTTGTCGATGTTATTCAGTTACCTGCATTTCTAGCACGTCAAACTGATTTAGTGGTTGCTATGGCAAAAACAGGCGCGATCATTAACGTGAAAAAACCACAGTTTTTAGCACCACACGAAATGCGTCACATCATTACTAAATTTAATGAAGCGGGTAATAACAACGTAGCACTTTGTGAACGAGGCTCTAGCTTTGGGTATAATAATCTAGTGGTTGATATGCTTGGCATGGATGACATGAAAGCAATGGCTCCTGTGATTTTTGATGCAACACATGCGCTACAACGTCCAGGCGGTCGTACAGATTCGGCTGATGGTCGTCGTGCACAAGCAGCTGAGCTTGCTCGAAGTGGTATGGCATTGGGTATTGCTGGTTTATTTATAGAAGCGCACCCAAATCCTAACGAAGCGAAATGTGATGGCCCTTGCGCGCTAGCACTTAGCAAGTTAGAAGGTTACTTATCGCAAATGAAAGCGGTAGACGATTTAATTAAAAGCTTTGAACCGCTTGATACAAGTGCAAATGACTTATAATTAAAAGCTTAACAATTAAGTGAAATGTTAGAAAAGCGACTTAGGTCGCTTTTTTTACACCTTAAATATACTCTTTCTCAGCATAGGTATATAATTCACCGCATAAGAAAAACTAATTCTAAGCTTGGTCATCATGTCAAGACGAGTACCTCCATTAAACGCATTAAAAGCTTTTGAAGCCGCTGCGCGCCATTTAAGTTTTACAAAAGCTGCGGAAGAGCTTTATGTAACTCAAGCGGCTGTCAGTCATCAAATAAAAACACTTGAAGAACATTTAGGTTTGAAATTGTTTTTACGTAAAAATCGTTCGTTATTATTAACCGAAGAAGGGCAAGGCTACTTCCTCGATATTAAAGAGATTTTTACGCAACTAATTGATGCAACCGAAAAACTATTAGCGCGTGGTGCTAAGGGCTCATTAACAGTTAGCTTAACACCAAGTTTTGCAATTCAATGGCTTGTACCTCGTTTAAGCTTATTTAATGAGTTACATCCTGAGATTGACGTGCGGATCAAAGCGCAAGACCAAGACGAAAACTCATTAACAGATGATGTTGATGTGGCTATTTATTACGGGCGAGGTCATTGGAGTGGTGTGCAAGCTTATAAATTACATACCGAGTATTTAGTCCCTTTATGTAGCCCGATGTTGTTAAGTGGGATAAAACCGCTTGACCAACCAAGCGATTTAGTACATCACACTTTACTACATGACACTACCCGTAAAAACTGGAAAACATGGATGAAAACGGCTGGTGTGCGCAATATTCAAGTTAACCAAGGTCCTATATTTAGTCATTCGTCGATGGTGCTGCAAGCAGCAGTGCATGGCCAAGGTGTGGCAATTGGTAACAGCGTGCTGGCAAAGCCTGACATTGACGCTGGTCGCTTAGTGATCCCATTTAATCACAGTCTTGAAAGTAAAAACGCCTATTATTTAGTCCTTAGAGAATCACAAACAGAGCTAGGTAAAATAGTATCCTTTAAAGAGTGGATGTTGAGCTTAGTAGAGCAAGAGCAAGAGTATTAATATGATTGAGTGGGTTAAAAGTAGTCAGCAGCCAGCAATAGCGCAATTTATATTTGCCCATGGAGCTGGTGCCGGTAGTGATTCAGACTTTATGCAGCATGTGGCAAAACTAATCAGTGAACAGGGTGTTGATGTTGGCCTATTTGATTTTGAGTATATGCAAATAGCCAAACAAACGAATAAGCGTAGGCCTCCTGAGCGAGCACCTAAATTACTTAGTTATTACGAGCAAATACTTAACCATACACAGCCAAACATTCCGCTATTTATTGGCGGGAAATCAATGGGCGGACGAATGGCATCCATGCTTGCTTGTACGACAGAACAACCTGTTTTAGGTGTTCTTGCTTTTGGCTATCCGTTTCATCCACCATGCAAACCTGAAAAGCTGCGTACCGATCACTTCGCAGATATAGTCTGCCCTTTTTTAGTATTACAAGGTGAGCGAGATACGTTTGGTACTCGCCAAGAGCTTGCAACAATGGTTATGCCGAAACAGCCACAATACATATGGCTTACAGATGGGGACCACTCACTTAAACCTCGTAAAAAAAGTGGTATGACTGAGCTACAAAATAGAGAAACAGCTGCTTTGGAGGCTGTTGAATTTATTAAAAACTGTGTGGATTTAAATTTAGAGGGTAATTAATGATTAAAGTATTTTTAATGATGGGCAGTATTTTTTGTATGCTTTCGGTCATGTTAGGTGCATTTGCAGCACATGGTTTAAAAAGCCGTTTAACAGAGTATTCGCTTGGGGTTTTTAAAACTGCTGCTGAATATCAAATGGTGCATGGACTTGCGCTTATTGCGGTTGCTATTTTAATTAAATGGGGCATAAATCTGAGCTGGGCTGGTGGTTTTTTTATAACAGGCACACTACTTTTTAGTGGCAGTTTATATTTACTCGCATTAACTGGTATGAAGTGGCTGGGGCCAATAACACCAATTGGTGGGCTGTGCTTTATTATTGGTTGGGTAGTTATTTTAGTGCAAGTTGCACGATTTAAGTTTTAAAGAGTTTAAGGGTTTATATGTCTAGTGTTGTGATTTACTGTCGTAGTGGGTTTGAAAACGATGCCGCTGCTGAAATAACGTTTCACGCTGCAGAGCAAGGCTTTGCGGGTTATGTAAAAGCAAAGCCAAATACGGGTTACGTTGTTTATGAATGTTTTGAAGCGCATCACAGCGACGAAATAATCAAAAAAGTTGATTTTAAAAATATGGTGTTTGCACGCCAATGGTTTGCCGGTACATTACTTGAAAACATGCCTGTGGAAGATCGCGTTGGCGCGGTAGTTGAAGCTGCAAAAGAGTTTACATTGTGCTCAGAGCTACGTGTAGAAACCCCTGACACAAATGAAGGAAAAGAGCTTTTAACGTTTTGTAAAAAAATCTCAACACCACTTAAAAAAGCCCTCGAAAAACAAAATACAGTATTGCGCGAACCCAAAGCAAACCGTCCTGTAATGCATGTCATGTTTTTAACAAACAACACAGCTTATGTAGGTTACTCATATAGTTTTAATAATTCTCCATTTTTTATGGGTATTTTACGTCTTCGCATGCCAAGCGATGCACCGAGTCGATCAACATTAAAGCTTGATGAAGCGTTTAATGTATTTATTCCTGAACAACAGCGCGAATCTCGTGTTGCAGCAGGTATGCGCAGTGTCGATTTAGGCGCTTGCCCTGGGGGCTGGACATATCAGCTTGTTCGCCGTGGTATGTTTGTAAGTGCAATTGACAATGGTCCGATGAATGATGATTTGATGGAAACAGGCCAGGTTAAACATTTTAGAGCTGACGGTTTTAAATATCGCCCTGAAAAAAGAAATGTTACCTGGTTAGTATGTGATATGGTGGAAAAACCCACTAAAGTGACGACCTTAATGATTGATTGGGCTGTGAGTGCCTACGCTAAAGAGTTTATATTTAACTTAAAACTTCCAATGAAAAAACGTTTTGACAGTGTCTACGAATGCCTTTCGATGATTAGAAAAGAGCTAGATAAACAAGGTATTAACTACGAGTTGCAAGCTAAGCATTTGTATCATGATCGTGAGGAAATAACCGTTCATTTAAACGTTACTAAGGTGCCACAAAATCTATACAGCTAAGTTTTATTAGTAATAAAAAATGGGTCTGATGACCCATTTTTTGTATATTTAACTTCGATATTTGGGCCTGTAATTATCAACCCATAAACGCGTAGCCCCACACACAGCGACAGGCATTACTATTAAGTTTATAAATGGTATTGCTGTTAATAGCATAACGGCAAAGCCAAACCCATACGATAGACCTTGTTTACTTTTTAAATCGTCTTTCATCTGTTTAAACCCAATTTTATGGTTATCGAACGCATAGTCTTCGTATTGCACTGCGAACATCCAACATGTAAATAGGACCCATAATATTTGACCAATGACGGGGAGTATCCAAAGCAGTATAAAAAAACCTATAGCGCGAGGAAGGTAATAGCATAACTTTGTCCACTCGCGGGCTAGCATACGAGGTATGTCTTTTACTAATTCAGCAAAGCCATCATCGTTAATCTTTTGGCCTGTTAAATAAAGTTCTACTTTTTCGCTTAACAAAGCGTTGAAGGGGGCTGCGATAAAATTAGTGATCACTGTAAAGAGCATACTGTAGCTAAATAAAACCATTAATATAGCAATTGGCCACATTAGCCATTCAAGCCAACTTAACCATTGTGGCAACATATCATTGATGTAGCTAAAACTGTCACTTAGCCAACCGAATAAGAAAAATAGCGAGCTACCAAAAAGTAAAATATTAATTAATAATGGAATAAAAACAAAACGTTTTAACCCCTTTTGAGTAATTAATTTAAAACCTGAAAAAAAATATTCCATACCTTGTACTATCTGCACAGTAACCTCAATAAATGTTTACCACTGTAGCTAGTATAAATAGCTGAATTTTTTTGAACAGCGTTTTTAGGTAACAAAGTGTTTAAATACTAGGCTTGTTTATCTTTCGAGGTTAAGTTTTCAGCAGTGTGCTTGGTATTTAGGCAAAGCAGAGCCTATGTAGTGTGGTTATTCTCCATAAATAGGCGATAACGTAGAATAAATGCCAAGTATGCGCTGCCCGCGGAAGCTTGGCTCGGTTTTTACTTATTCTTACATGGATGTAAGCCAGTAGATTAATACAGGAGCAGTTACCGAGCCCACTAGGTTACAAACCTCACGCCGCGATTAAATAGCCCATAGATTGAATGAATTTTAATTCTGAAAGGTCAACAGGCACTAATAATGCTATAAAGTGGCTTAACTTAATGGTGATTTATCTATGGCAGGGAATTAAGTTACTTTTTTATAGAGAGCTTAGGCTGATTCTGTTCAGCTCCCTAACGCATGCAGTTTTAGTGACATTATTTTAAAAGCGAGTAATTATAGATGGCTAAGATCTTTGTGATTGGGTTGCCCAGAACTGGCACTACTAGCATAAGTGTTGCGCTACTAGAAATGGGCTTTTCGGTGGCGCATACCGCTTTTACAAAGCAAGCATTTGAAATGTCTGATGCAATATCTGACGCACCTTGCTTTAGTGACTACACATAGGTTGGATCTTAAGAAAACTTGAAGTTGAACTCTGTTAATGATCAAATAGTTACGCCAATAAAAACATGACTAAAAACAGAGTTCACATGCAGATTAACCAAGTTTCAAACCAATTAAAAGCCCTTATCTCAGAAAAACACCTCATTGAGCTTGCAAAAACCTCTGGATTTCAAGTTCGACACCGTTGCCTGTCGATCGTTTCTCTGCTCAAAGCCGTGTTTAAAAGCTTATCTTGCCTGCAAGACGCTAACTTGTCAGATATCCATCAAAACTTGCGAACGCAGGCTAATTGCACGATAAGTTATAAACCCTTTCATAATCAAATTCGAAAACCAGCCTTGACTGAGCTTGTCCGTGAGCTCGTTATTCAAGCGATGTCTAAATTGACTGTAAACACGCTGGATAAAACCTTTTTTACCCAGCGAGGAGTACAGCGAGTGTTATTGCAAGATGGTTCTTCATTTGCTCTACATGATGAATTAGCGCAGGTTTTTGCTGGTCGTTTTACTGCTGTAAGTCCTGCCGCAATTGAGTTGCACGTTACCTATGACCTATTTAATGAACAACCCTGCGAAATAGATATTCGTCCTGATGTTGAAACTGAGCGCGCCTTTTTACCAGGTAGCCACACACTTGAAGATACGTTATTACTTGCTGATGCTGGGTATTTTGACTTAGATTACTTTGAGCAAGTAGCTCAAGATGGCGGATATTTTTTGATCAGAGCAAATAAAAACATTAACCCAATCGTTACATCAGCTTATTGCGCGGGTATAGAACTTAAAGAAAAGAACATTAAAATCAAAACGTTACTCGATAAATTCGCAAGCCAACCACTTGAATTAACAGTACGTTGGAAGAAAAATGGGCCCGAGTACAGGCTTATCTATTTACCGAATGAAAAGCGCCCCGTTTTCCTTGTTACTAATTTAAAAGAGGCACAGTTTAGCTTTGACGAACTACTCGATATATATGCAACTCGTTGGCAAATTGAGTTGTTTTTCAAAGAACTAAAGTCATGGAATAACCTTAAAGGGTTCATCACACGAGATCCTCATATTGCCGAATCATTGGTTTGGCTGAGCATACTGCAAACACTTATCAAGCGTTTTATCTGCCATAGTGCAGCGGGTATGTTTAAGTGTGCGATCTCGACATTTAGAGCGAGTAAGTGCAGTTATCTTTGGTTGGATGATATTCTGGATTGCATAGAACAAACACGGTGCAGCCATAAGATACATCGTGTATTTGAGCTACTAGCGGTAAATTGTAAGCGGCAAAGCATTGAGAAAAACAATGATATTTGCCGTTTTAAGATAGGAAGTCACACGGTCTGTGTTCCTTAAGAACTAAGCTATGAGTGACTACATGCATTTAGACGAGTTATTCCCAAATGCTAAATTTATATACTTAAGTCGAGAGCTAAATAAATGGGTGCCTTCAATTACTATGTTGCTCGAAAAAATGGCGCCTCATTTAGATTTAAATACAGGTAAGTTTAATCCTATTTTAAAGCGTAGTTTTCATCGTACGTTCTCTGATGTATTACCCTTATCATCGACAGCGTTAGCTGGTTGTTATTTAAAGCATGAACAAGCTGTTTTTTCGTATTTCAAAAATAGTGACAATTTTTTAGCAATAGATATTAGTGAACCTGATAGTTTGTTAAAACTAAAACAGTTTTTAGGCGTGGAGATACAAGGAAATACCTGTTTCCCTAAATTAAATATAGGACGTCAAGTCGCCAACTGGAAAGAATATAAACATCCAAATAAAATTAACTCTAATTTAGCTGGAAAAGAACATAGAAAATACTTTGACTATTCGCTGACCCCATTAAAGTGAATACGAAATATGACTTTTCTGTTATTAAAATTTTTGCATCGACCAAATAAAATAATTGAGCTGGTAGCATGTGCTATTTTTAGAGGCCTACACTGAATTTAGCAAGTAATTGCGTTTAATCATGAGGGCATTCTTTATTCACGTAAATTACTGGGTTTATTTAAACGTTTAAATAAGTAGAACGAGGTTGTTCATTTTTTACAATTCGGTATAGTTTGCCAACACATATTTTTAATATATATTGAGATGTTCTATGCAGTTAGTTGATTTAAAACCGAATGACCAGGATGTGATTAATGTTTTTTCTGATATCGACCGACTAATAAACTCTCTATATCCAGTTGCCACTGCACAGTCTCTTACGTTAAATGAATTAAATGAGCCAAGTGTGTATGCGATTGGTTTAAAGAATGATGATGGTATTATTGCGTGTGGCGCTATTGTAAAGCTGTTTGATAAAACGCCCTATGGTGAAATTAGACGGCTTTATGTAAGCCCTAGTTATCGTGGTAAAGGGTTATCTAGGCGTATCATGCAGATACTTTTACATCACGCAGGTGAGGAGAAAATCCCACTGATCAGGCTAGAAACAGGGCCAAAGCAAATTCAATCGATTAAGCTATATGAAAATCTTGGTTTCAAACGATGTGCTAGTTTTGGGCCTTACCTCGAGAATCCACAAAGTGTATTTATGGAGTTAGGCCTAAGCCAGTAACAAAGCGCATAAAGGTTAACAGCTTCACTCTAAGTGACCACACTAAATTATTTAAGTAGCTATTAATTATAGTTTTTTATAGCGTATAAATTAAACTATAATGAATTGCTACTTTCAAATATACCCAAAGTTCATTAGTACTATTATATATTGTCTGTTAAAGATCATTTCAAAAATGCCCTCTTAAAATTAACAAAAGCAGAATACTGTTTTTGTTGGCTATAATCGTATAAAATCCGTCATTTACTATGCTCCTTAAAATACTTCAAACCATAACGTTTAAATAGCGAGACTTTCTTATCCTTTCTAAAAATGACACTAAACCAATGACAGACATAACAGTAGTAACCCACAATGGTAATTTTCATGCAGATGACGTTTTTAGTATTGCGGTACTTAAACATGTTTTGCCAACGTTTAAACTGGTACGTACTCGCGATAAAGCGCTTATAGAGAGTGCCGACTTTGTAATTGATGTAGGTGGGGAATACGACCCTGAAACTAATCGCTTTGATCATCATCAACGCGGTGGTGCAGGCGAGCGAGAAAATGGCATTCCTTTTTCATCATTTGGATTAGTGTGGAAGAAATACGGCTTAGCGCTGTGTGATGATAACCAAGCCGTTGCTGATAGAGTGGATTCAGGCTTAGTTTCAACTATTGATGCCATTGATTGTGGTCATGTTGAAGGTGTATCAAAAGGGATAAGCTTGAGCCAAACAATTTCAATGTTTAACCCTACATGGGAAGAAGAAAGTAACTTTGATACCTGCTTTGATGAAGCCGTTGAATTTGCAGCTCGCATGCTCATTCGTTTTATCGCCTCAGCTCACGGTAGTGTTAATGCAAAAGAGATTGTCGCCAAAGCAATTGAAAATGCAGAAGATGCTAGAGTAATCGTGCTTGAAAAGTACACACCGTGGAAAAAAACAGTGCATATTTTATCAAGTGAGGCGCTATACATGGTTTACCCATCGCATTCTGGGCAATGGATATTGCAAACAGTACCCGTTGAGCCTGGCTCGTTTGAAGATAGAAAACCGCTTCCTAAAGCGTGGTCTGGTTTATCTGATCAAGCGTTTGTAGATGAAACAGGTATTGCCGATGCCGTGTTCTGTCACAACGGTTTATTTATAGCGGGTACCAAGTCGTTTGAAAGCACAATGAAACTTGCCACTATGGCGCTTAGCGAATAACAACGCACTAAGCATAACAATTTATATAGATTGTTATGCTTGTTATTTTTGCGCGGAGCATTATGTTTGAATTAAAAACAATCGCACTTTTTATTATTACAGCCTTAGCTGAAATAGTGGGGTGCTATTTGCCCTACCTTTGGCTAAAACAAGATAAAAGCATTTTACTTTTAATTCCTGCAGCTTTAAGTTTGGCACTATTTGCATGGTTGCTATCTTTACACCCTACTGCAGCAGGGCGGGTATATGCAGCTTATGGCGGCGTATATATTTGTGTTGCGCTATTATGGTTATGGGTTGTTGATGGCGTAAAGCTTACTATGTGGGATATTATTGGTGGTCTAGTTGCACTGCTAGGTATGGCAATAATTATGTTCGCCCCAAAGTCTATTTAATTCAAATGCATGCCAAAGCTTACTCATAATGAAATTACCCTTGAACTACCCGAAAGCCGATTTTTTGAAGATATGTTTGGAGTAGACTATCCAGGTTATCTCCCTTATTGGCTTGCCTATATGAGCCCAAAAGACAGGCAAGCGTACCTCCTAGCTACAAAATCTGAGTATATGGATATAGTTGATGAAACGTATAGCGAAAGTTTTAATTGACAGGAATGGCTACCTTACCCTTATTAAAACATCGCAAATTGTAATACCAAACCAGCACTCATATTTTAATGGAATAAAAGATTGAATATTTTATACCTTGTGATTATTTTTATATTTATAGCAGCTAGCTTCCTATTTTTTGCATTTTTAATTTATAGACTACCAAAATCCCAGCAGCAAAAATGTATTGAAGGTGAAATTGTATTTGTTTTTATTGATAAAAATACATGTTTTAGACACTTTCTTGAAACTGTTATTTTAAGAAATAAAGTAGTTACTTTAGCTGATAATAATACGGCCTTTTATGTAAGTGTAAATGACTATAAAAAACTCTGGGAAGTTAGCCCACATAAATTATCTACAATAGGCAATACTTACAAGTTGAGGTTAATTACTACGACTTTACTGTTTGGTGGGTATGGTTTATCTACGGTTGAAAATATGACAGAGATAGATAAAAAGCCAATAATAGTTAAATAAAGAGTCAGTTATACAATACTCATAAGTAGTTGTGTGCGGTTATTGGTGCTGGTGGATGTATGCTAAGCGTTTTTGACGTGCAGTTTTTATTCACTTTGCAGAATACATAGGTAATACTTGGTCACAACACGTTGGCTAAATAGCAGTAATTTGAGGTGTTGAGAACACCTTACTCTAATCCATCAAAAGTAAATTTTATAAACAAAGTAACTCAAGATGAATTTTATTGAATGAGCTAACTCATTTTTGCTAATAAAATTTATAATGAGTCATTTAAAAACAGCCATTTTTTATAACTTTTCTTATCTTTAAAAATCATCAAAGTCCTGTTTTATATATGCTAGCGGGCAATAGTTGTTTGGTTATTTTTTTAACATCAAAAATCACTCGTTACGAGTAAAAATACTTGTTGGACTTGAATCTCTATTTTTCTTTTAATGCGCGGCACTAGCCGAGTCGGCGTTAATTAAATAAAAGAGAAAGATAAATGAAAGAAACAACATCACTAGAACAAGCTCGTACGAGCTACAATGTTCGTCATTGGAGCCAAGGTTTTTTTGGTATTAATGATCAAGGTGATGTGTATGTTGCGCCCAAGGCTCATGCCCCAGAGCAAACCATTGCATTAACTGATATCGCAAAGCAGCTCCAAGATAAAGGTTTAAGCTTACCTGCTTTAGTTCGTTTCCCGCAAATTTTACACCATCGTGTACACAGCTTATGCGGCGCATTTAATACTGCGATTGAAAACTATGGTTACCCTAAAGACTACCTATTAGTTTACCCAATAAAAGTAAACCAACAACGTGAAGTGGTTGAAGAAATAGTAGCAAGCCAAGCACAAGTAGAAAAAAAACAACTTGGTTTAGAAGCAGGCAGCAAGCCTGAATTACTAACGGTACTAGCACTGGCTGAAAAAACCAGCGCTGTTATTGTATGTAACGGCTACAAAGATAAAGAGTACGTACGTTTAGCACTTATTGGCGAAAAGCTAGGTCATAAAGTGTATATCGTACTTGAAAAGCTTTCTGAGCTAGACATGGTGCTTAGCCAAGCAAAAGAGCTTAACGTAAAACCACGCATTGGTATTCGTGTACGTTTAGCGTCGCAAGGTAAAGGTAAGTGGCAAGCGAGTGGCGGCGAAAAATCAAAATTTGGTTTATCTGCATCGCAAGTTTTACATGTAGTTAATCGTTTAAAAGGCGCAAACCAGCTTGATTTATTGCAGCTTGTGCATTTTCACTTAGGGTCACAAATGGCGAACATTCGTGACGTACGTTTAGGTGTAAGCGAAGCTGCGCGTTTTTACTGTGAGCTACGTAAACTAGGCGCAGAAATTGAGTGTCTTGATGTAGGCGGTGGTTTAGCTGTTGATTACGACGGCACACGTAGCCAGTCGCATAACTCTATGAATTACAGCTTAGCTGAATATGCGAATAACATTGTGTACACCATTGGTGATACATGTAAGCAATATGAGCAACCAATGCCGACTATTATTTCTGAGTCAGGTCGTGCGCTTACGGCGCATCATGCTGTGCTTATTTCTAATGTTATTGGTACTGAAAGTTACACGCCAGAAGAGTTAGTAGCGCCAGCGGCAGATGCACCTCTGTTATTAAAAAATATGTGGGCATCGTTTGTACAGCTAACTGATTTAACGGATGACCGTGCGTTAATTGAGATTTATCACGACAGCCAAGGTGACTTAGCTGAAGCGCATAACCAATTTGCACTCGGGTTACTTGATTTATCGCAACGTGCATGGGCTGAACAAATTAATATCCGTATTTGTTATGAACTCAACAAGCACATGGATAATAAAAACCGTTTTCATCGTCCGATTATTGACGAGTTAAACGTACGTTTAGCCGATAAGTTTTTTGTAAACTTCTCGTTATTTCAATCGCTTCCAGATGCATGGGGCATTGATCAAGTGTTTCCGGTATTGCCATTAAGTGGCTTAACTGAAGCACCAAAAAAACGTGCCGTATTACTTGATATAACCTGTGATTCAGATGGCGCACTTGAGCATTACGTAGATGGACAAGGTATTGAAAGCACATTACCTGTACCAGAATTTAGTGCTGATAAACCTTATTTAATGGGCTTTTTCTTGGTGGGTGCTTATCAAGAAATTTTAGGTGATATGCATAACTTGTTTGGTGATACGCACAGCGCAATTGTTAATATGGATGAGCAAGGCGTTGCAAGTATTACCGAGATAAACCAAGGTGACACTGTTGCCGATATGATGCGCTATGTACATTTAGATGTTGAAAGTTTTCAGCAATCATACGAGCAGTTAGTAAGCACTAAAATTGAAAAACACGAACAGCAAAGCGTTTTAGACGAGTTGCAAAGCGGCCTTGATGGCTACACTTATTTAGAAGAGTTATAAGCAATGTCAACTTTGTTTGGTCACGCAGATCACTCATTGTACTCAAATGGGATGACGTTTTTACGTCGTCCTATGGTGCAAAACATTAATGCAATTGATGCAGACGTAGTGGTTTTAGGCTTACCATTTGATTTAGCGACCTCGGGCCGCCCTGGTGCGCGCTTAGGCCCTGATGCAATTCGTCGTGCATCGGTTCATTTAGCATGGGAAGACACTAAATATCCGTGGACTTTCCCGTTGTTTGAGCGCTTAAAAGTGGCAGATGCAGGGGACTTTACTTACCCTGTCGGGGATCCTGAGTATTTTACTGCGCAACTAGAAATGGCTGCTGATCAAATACTTCGCCAAGGTAAAACACTATTAGGTTTAGGGGGCGATCACTTTGTAACGCTTCCGCTATTACGTGCTCATGCAAAAATACATGGCAAAATGGCGTTAGTGCATTTTGATGCGCACACCGATACCTATAGCAATGGCTCGCGTTTTGATCACGGCACTATGTTTTATCATGCACCAATGGAAGGGCTGATTGATGTTGAGCACAGTATACAAATAGGTATCCGTACAGACTTTGATCAAAGTAAACATGAGTTTGCTGTGATTGATGCAATGCAAGCCAACGATTTACATGCTAATGATATTGCAGCGCAAATACTTGAGCGAGTAGGAGACCTACCTGTTTACTTAACGTTTGATATAGATTGTTTAGATCCTGCGTTTGCGCCTGGTACAGGCACTCCTGTGTGTGGTGGTTTAACGTCAGATAAAGTACTTAAAGTACTGCGTGCGCTTAAAGGCATAAACATGGTAGGTATGGATGTGGTAGAAGTATCACCTTCGTACGACCAAAGTGAGCTTACCGCTATTGCCGCAGCAACCATTGCGAGCGAATTACTGCATTTGTGGACGCATAAAAATAAGTACTAATTATATAACTTAAGTACTACAAAAAAGGGTATGCGCTTGCATACCCTTTTTTTATTTAGAGGTATCGATTATTCAACTGCTTAATTTCTTTTAACCAAATAACGCTTAGCCCAATAAGAGGCAGGTTAGTAGTTACAGGGTTAAATGCTTCAATAAGCAATTGTGGCTGCACTGCAACTACAGCGAGTAGAAGGCCAATTAATGCTAAAATATTTAAAATTACTAGGTGTTTATTTTTATAAAACACAAATAAACACAAGCCAAATATAATTTCGCCGACTCCCGCTGAACGTGTAATTAAATCAGACACTTCTGCTGAAAAACCAGCACTGCCAGTCATTAATTTTTCAAGTGGAGCTACGTGATAAAGCTTTGGGAAAAAGCCGTGAATGATACTAACCCAAATAACTATTTGAACAATTTAACGATCTAAATCAATTACTAACGTCGTTAAAAAACTTTTATTTAGAACCACTAAACACAAAGTTTTTTGCCTAGTTACTAAATGATTTATTTAACGTTAAAATAGCCCCCATAGTTAATTGAATTAGTATATCCAACTTAAACTCACTGTAGCGAGCAAGTTGAATATAACCGCGATTATTTCCTAGCATTGTCAATACGCTCTTGTGCACTTGGGTGGCTAGATAAGTACTCTAATAAGTTATTCACTTTTTCGAGGTGCTCGTTTTCGCTAGTATGACTTTCTTGCAGGGCTTCTATTGCATCAGCAAAGTCATTACTCGAATACCCAAGCGACTCTAATTGAGTGAGTGCAAAGGTATCTGCCTCGCGTTCCATATCTCGTGAAAACCCTTGCTGAGCAAACGATGCACCTGTACCTAACGCAACTTCTGCAACCCCCTCTAAATCACCAAATATAACCGCTAACACAATAGTACTTGCGGCAGATTGTGCTGTAATGCGTACGCTATGCTGGTGGACTACATGGCCCATTTCGTGTAGCAATACCGCTTTTAGTGCATTGGGTTTATCGGCAAGTAAATTTGCTAAATCATCGGTGACCACGATACGGCCATGGGGTAGTGCAAACGCGTTAGCACCAAAGCTGCCTGATTTATAAAACGATAATCTATAAACCGATTGATCAAGCGATAACGCATTAAGCATACTTGTAAAATGTGCTTGTACTTTAGCTTGCTGCTCTGCGGGCAGCTCACTTGGGTCAAGCGCAATCTTTTTAATTAGTGTAAAGCTTTGCTCCCCCATTTGTTCCACAACATTACGTGGCAGAGTATCAACACTGTAAACAGCAATGGCGGGTACTGCTTTATAAAGTACTAACCACATAAAAAGTGGTGTAAATATGACTGCGGCTAAAATTACCCATTTACTTTTTTCAAGGCGCTCCATTATGTGATGGTTATTTTCTTTAAATGGCCATCTGTAATTTACATCAAGAGGGATAAAACGACTGCCATCTTCAAAGTTTAGTTCGTCGGCAAGTCCGGCCATTCCCGAACTTAAATTAAGACTTGAGATTGCGTGGCGAGCTATAACGTGTTCATCGTTGATAATTTCAATGTGTGTGTCGCTAATAGTTGCAACACACACCTGATAATTACTCGATGCGATGGGAAAAAAATGTCCCTTTACATGCATAGTGAGCTCTTAAGTTAGAGAAAGGTCAATATCAAATACGTTTGCAGCTTCTTCAGCAAATGATGATTGCTGTTCTTGCGCGGTATCGATTAGGTTTAATGCACCAGGATAAATAGTGACGTTAGTTACATCAGCGAGCATTTTTGATGTACGTACTTTTGTCCATGGGTATGCAAGGCCTAGCGAAAATACGATAGCCAACATATTAGTTAATAGTAAAACAGCGAAAGGAATTGGTTTTAGCTCTGATTTAAATGTGGCAACGCCTTCAAAATGGCTGTTATCAAAAATGTGATTTCTAATAGCGGCGTGCCATACAGCAGAAACAATGGCAATCATTAGTACATAGGCAATCATCATAAAGATAGGAAGCATAACCATAGCAGCGGAGTTTTCTAAATTTTGTTGATTTTCAACATCTATTAAGTTGAGGCCAAATAACCCTAAAATTCCCATAAAGAGCACCATGGTGATAGAGCTCACTACAAAACAAATAAGCGCTGTTAGGTAATAGGTTTCGCCTTTTAGGTTTACAGTAAGTGGTTTGTCACCGTAACTAATATTGCTATGGATATAGCTATCAATACGTTTTATAACATAAGGCATTAATAAATAAAGCGTAAATATGCTGGCGATAGGCAAAAGTATAAAGTTAATAAAGGCTTCGCCGTAATTGCCTTTAAAAGTAAAACGAACATTACGATGGCGCGTCATACGCAGATTAAAACGTAAACCTTGATTAATAATCCATGGCATTAAAAAGATAAAACCAAGAGCAATAAACAGCCCCAAAATAGGCAAAAAGCTAATAGAGAATGTGTAAATAAAAAATACAACAACCGCTAAAATCCGACCTTTTAAAATTTGTATTGGTGTTGCTAGGTAGTCAAAGCTATGACCATCTATACGAGTGTGGCCGTAAAAATAGCGATGCGTACGTACTTTAGCCCACGCTGAATATATGCCAAGCGTAATAACGCTAAGTAATATATTTACAATCCAAATTCCAAAAAACTCACCGCCTTTACCACTAAATTGCACTTTTCCGCTAAAAATTGGTTCAGCAGGCTCATTTATTGGTGGGCTTGTTTCAGAGAGGGTAGGGTGTATTGATTCCATTAAAATTATGTCCATATTTTTTTTGTTAATTTACCTATTTTTAGCGCAATATTCAATATTTATAATTATTTAAGTTCCCTATAAGTAGCTGCAAATAAACGTTTTTTAGGTATTTAGTTAAGTTAATCCACTACTTTTTATAAATAAATCTCGTTGATTTGCCTATTTAGCTAGCAACTAAGGTATTTAGCTTTTTAATATGCGATTTGGCTACTATACATAGTTAATACTGCTTAAATGTAATGGCATTAATTATGTATTAAGCACACCTAAGTACAATAAACGCAATTGATTTATATGCCAAAATAATAGACTGTAATAGTAGTGGGGATGTAAATTTATTTAGGTTTTACAGCTTTTATCACCGCTTTAAATAACATTAGGATATTTATTATGTTTCAAGCAGTCGTGTTAGGGGGATTAGAATTTAGTCCGCTGATAGTTTACTTCCCAATTGCATTTATTTTAACGGCGTTGACTCGTTTTGTTTTGCATCAATTAGATTGGCACGATCGTATTTGGAAAGTGGCTTGGTTTGAAGTGTCACTATTTGTTTGTTACTTGGCACTCGCCGTCTATTTATACCAATCTGTTTAATTAAGTGAGCTATTTTGAGGCAAGAAAACCGTGTCGATAACAAGGCAAAAACTTCGTTATTTAGTTGTTCTATATCAGAAATTTTTAACACAGTTAGCGTCAGGTTTAAGCCCTCAAATTACTCAAGTATTATTGCGGGTTGGTATTACTAAGTGGAAGATAAATTGAATGATTAAATATCTGCGTATTACTTTTACTATCTTGGTTGTTATAGCCGCGGTTTTTGCTGGGCGTTGGGTATGGACTGACTACATGCATACTCCATGGACGCGTGATGGGCGTATTCGAGCCGATATTGTCACGGTTGCTCCAGACGTGTCGGGTTGGGTAACTGCTTTAAATATTAAAGATGGTCAAAACGTACAAAAAGGCGAAGTACTTTTTAATGTTGATAAAAAGCGTTATCAAGCAGCGCTTGATAAAAGTAAAGCAAACACAGAAAACGCATTGTATACATGGGAACTTGCCAAGCACAAATACGAAAGACGTGTTGAGCTAAACACTCAACAGGCAATTAGTGAAGAAACTTTAGAATCAACTCGTATTAATACTAAAATTGCTGAAGCAAATTATAACCTAGCTAAAACAGAGCAAACAATTGCGCAGTTAAATGTTGATAGAACTAAAATTGTTGCGCCTGCATCAGGGCAAATAATTAATCTGAATTTACGCCAAGGTAACTATGTAGCTCAAGGCACACCTGTGTTTGCTATTGTTCAGTCAGATTCATTTTATGTAACGGGTTACTTTGAAGAGAGTAAAATACCGCTTATTTATCCTGATCAAAAAGCTCAAATAGCCCTTTTAAGTGGTGGTAAGCAATTAACAGGGCATGTAGTGAGTGTAGGTAAAGCAATTGCAAATACGAATACACAAAGTAACGGACAACTTTTACCGCAAGTGCAACAAACATTTAATTGGGTACGTTTATCACAGCGTATACCTGTTGATATTAAGTTAGATTCATTGCCCGAAAATACACAGCTTAGCGCAGGAATGACCGCCACTATACATCTCGCTACGCGCTAAGGGGAATACAGTGGGCGTTGTATTACAAAATTTGTTTTTTCCTAAAAAACAGGCAATTATTTTTGCGACTAAGGGCGTTATAGCCATGGTGATGGCGCTGACTATTGCTATGTCGCTTAATCTTGAAAGGCCTTATTGGGCGTTAGTCTCGGCTATATTTTTGCAATTACGCCCGCAAAGCGGATTAGTTATTGAAAAAGCAATTTGCCAAATAATAGGCACCATAGTGGGTGGTTTATTTGGCATATTGCTTTTAACTCAGCTAATTCTTTACCCTTATTTAGCGCTCGGTGCACTTGCATTATGGTTGGGGGTAAACTCTGCGTTATCGGCAATGGTACGCCAAGCAAACTTTGTGTATGCGTTTGCTATGGCCGGTGTAACAGCCGCTATTATTGTACTTTTAGTCATGGTTACTCCGGCAATGGTGAGCAGCCAAAGTATATTTGATATTGCACAAGCGCGAGTAAGCGAAATAATAATAGGTTCTGTATGTGCTGGGCTTGTGAGTCATCTATTTTGGCCTGTAAAGGTTAAACATTTACTGCAAGTACAAGCACGGTCAGTTATAAATCAAACGTTACATTATTTAGTTATTGAGCTTGATTCTAAGGGCTCGCACGAAAATCGCCATCAGCAAATAGATGGCATTATGGCAACATTGGGATCAATAAACGAAGATTCCAGCGCAGTAAGGTACGAAGGACCAAAAGGTCCAGGGCGCTCGCGTGCTGCAAATCAGTTGTCGCAAAAAGTACTTTCTTTATTGGCCTTAATTCAAATAATTGGCCGTCTACAGCGAAACCACGAAGATCTTATTACACCTACTTTAGATAAATTAATAACTCAACTTAAGCGGGTATTTGCGCAAATTAAAGAGTCTGACGATTTTGATTACTGCGCCGAACAAGTTAAAACGCTGCGTAAAGAGCTAACCGACTATAGAGCAAATACGGTGTGTGATTCGCCATTTGAATCTCACATGCTCAATGTGAGCTTAGAAGTAGCAGCCGACTTAACAATTTTACTACGCGCATACAGAGCGTTAGAAGAGCGTGATAAAACATTATTAAATGCACCGAGTATGCTTACATATCGTGACCCATTAGCTGGCATTATTGTTGGATTTAGAACTGCTTTGGTGTTTTCTATCGGCGCATTTATTTGGATTAATACAGGCTCTTCTGCTGCATTATTAATTATGATTTTACCGGTCATATTTTCGATAATGTTGGCGAGAATACCGTTAGCTATTTTACAGGTGGTAATAAAGCGTTTATTGGTAGGCGTGGTGGTTGCTGCTATTGTAACTATTTTTTACGCACTCAATTTATTATCACAAAGTGGTGGGCAATTAGAAATATTGCTACTTGTATTAGCAGGGCCTTATTTTTTGGGTTTACTGCTGCTAGCTGATCAACAAACATTGCCATATGGCTTGGGGTTTTGTATCCCATTTACGATTTTGGTAAGACCCAGTACCGATATGAGCCTTGCGTTTTCAATCGATTACACACTTAGCTCTGCAATGGCAATTTTTGCGGGGGTGAGTATTTTATTTTGGATTTTTCAGTTATTCACAGGCCCGAGTGTGCAATTACTTGTTCATCGTGTTTTTAAGGCCACTTATAAAGATTTACTCGAAATAAATAACCATCCAACCCCAAGTATTTGGTATAACCGCCGCATGGCCGATAGGTTAATTCGCTTAACTAATTACGATCAAGGTTCACACTCACGCGTAATTACTGATCTTGCACTAACCGCTCTAAATTTAGGGCATGCGTCGGTTCGATTAAACTCAATTTGTGAAAATTTGGCTGGTAATACAAAGCTAAAGTATTTAAATGAGTGGCAGCGTACATTAGCCGATGCATTTATGTTGGCAACCAAGGGCAAGTTTAATAATAAGTTTAAGCAAGCGTCAGATAATCTTTATGAGGAATTGGCTCAGACGGTTGACGATTCAAATCAATTAGAGGCAATAAAAGGCATGTTTATTCGAATTAATCTGACCTTCGAAAGAAGTGCGAGTAAGATAAATTAGCCCCATTCGCTGCTTTTCGAGTTCAGATGTTATAACGAAATCTGTTATACTTGCTGGATAATTTTATGGGGCTGTTATGATTTCAAAAAACCAACTCAAACTTATTCGCCAACTTGGCCAAAAAAAGTACCGAAAGCAATATAATCAATACCTTGTACAGGGTGAGAAAAACGTACTTGAGTTATTAAACAGCCCATTAAATGTGGTTAATATTTTTGCTACAAACGAATTTATAAATGCGTACCAAGGTAAGTATCCGCACGCTAATTTTATTGAAGCGGATGAAGAAGCCCTCACCAAAGCCAGCACGCTAGTTAGCAATAATGCAGCCATTGCTATTGTTGATATGCCAACGGCGGCTTTACCACACGCAAATGGCTTAATACTCGCACTTGATGGCGTATCAGACCCCGGTAACTTAGGCACAATAATTAGAGTAGCTGATTGGTACGGTATTAAACATATAGTAACTAGCACCGACAGCGCAGACCCTTACAACCCTAAAACAATTAGCGCTACAATGGGCTCGTTTGTAAGGGTATCGGTAAGCCAAGTAGATTTACCTGATTACTTACAGTCTTTAAATTTACCTGTTTACGGTGCTTTTTTAGATGGGCAAAGCGTGCATAAAACCCAATTTACGGGCTCAGGCGTTTTACTAATGGGCAGTGAGTCGCATGGAATACGCGAGACATGTGCAAAGTTAGTGACCGATAAAATCACCATTCCCGCTTTTGGCGGTGCAGAGTCGCTTAATGTGGCAATGGCGACCGGTATTATTTTAGATAATTTTAAACGACAAGCTTAACAATTTAACTGTTAATGAGTTAAATTGTTTGTAATCAATAACAATAATAATCGGTAATAACAATAAGATGCGCTTAAGCACTATTAAATTAGCGGGCTTTAAATCGTTTGTAGAGCCCACTAAAATTCCATTTCCTGATCAAATGACGTGTGTTGTTGGCCCCAATGGCTGTGGCAAATCTAACGTTATTGATGCAGTACGATGGGTGCTAGGTGAAAGCTCTGCTAAAAATCTGCGTGGCGACGCCATGACCGACGTTATTTTTAATGGCTCAACTAATCGTAAAGCCATATCACAAGCCTCTGTAGAGCTTGTTTTTGATAACGATAAAGGAAGTCCTTCAAACACATTTGCCGATCGAAACCAAATTGCTATTAAGCGTTTAGTAACGCGCGACGGACAGTCACTGTATTTTTTAAATGGCAGTAAATGCCGTAAACGTGATATTACCGATATATTTTTAGGCACTGGCCTTGGTCCGCGTAGTTACGCAATTATTGAGCAAGGGATGATCTCGCGCTTAATAGAGAGTAAACCACAAGAGCTGCGCGTATTTTTAGAAGAAGCCGCTGGCGTTTCTAAATACAAAGAGCGTCGCCGCGAAACACAAACTCGTATAAAAAGCACTCGCGAAAATCTTGAACGCTTGTTAGATGTGCGTAAAGAACTACAAAGCCAGCTCGATAAATTGGCTGTGCAGTCGGTTGATGCAAAAAAATACCGCGAATTAAAAGCACAAGAACGCACGCTAAAAGGCCAAATTGCGGTTTTAAAATGGCAAAAGTTACATCAGCAGCAACTTGAAAAAAGTGCCCAAATTAAAAAACTTAATGATCAAATTTTGTTTTTTAAAACCGCTAACTCAGGGCATGACGATGTACTTGCAAGCTTAGAAGGGCAAGTACAAGCTCAGCAAGATAAACTAAGCGATGCACAGCATCAGCAACATGTAATACACACAGAGCTTACTCGCGCTGAGCAACAACAAATCAATGTAAAGCAGCAAACCCAAACGCTTAAACAAAGTTTAATTAAATTACAGCAACGCCAAATTCAAAGTGCTGAGGTGAAATCGCAGCAGCAAATTGTGTGCGAGCAACTCAACGAAGCCCTGCAAGAGGCAAGTGAAAATGCCTTAATATGTGAAGAGCAAGTTAGTGGGTTAACGCATGAACTTGAGGAATTATTAGCACTTAAGCAGCGCCACCATACTCATTGGCAAGCTTTGTGTGAGCAACAGCAACAACTTAATAATAATGTGCAACTACATGGTAGTCACATTAAACAAACTCAGCAGCAAATTGATCATGTTAACGAGCAAATTGATCAGTTAACTGTTCAGCTTAGCGAGCTACAAAGTAGTGATGTAGAGCAGCAATTAACGCAGCAAAAACAGCAAACACAAACCTTAACTCAAGAACTTGCCGCTAAACAAACAGCACATACGAAGTGCACTGCTAAGCTTGAAATGCAAAATGAGCTTGTTAATAACTCACAAACACAATATTCGACGCTCACTCAAACAATAAACGAGTTAAAAGCCAGTATAACGGGGCTTAAAAGTACATTAGGGCTTGATGAAAAAAGTGAACGTACTAATGGTTTGTTTAATCAGCTAAGTGTTAAAGAGGGCTTTGAGCTTCTGATAGAGCAAGCACTTAAATCTTTAGAGCATTTAAATGTAAGTGAGCAGCAAGCTGATAACAGTGTGTGGCCAAATAGTGATAAAAGCATGCCAACAAATAGCTTAGCTACATATATAACAAGCGGTGTTTATCCAGAGCATTTAGCACGTATTGCTTATAGCAAGAGCGGTGATTTAGCAATACTAAAAGATAGTTTTTATACAGCCGTTATGGATAAAAACGGTGCTCTATATGGTCGTAATTGGCATGTAAGTGCCGAATGTAATGCAGAAAACTCATTACTGTTAAAGCATAAGCAATTGCAAGATAAAGCTCAGCAATTAAATAATACCGAGGAAGAGTTACAACAAGTAACACACACTCGTGACGAACATACAGCTGAGCAAATAAAATTAATTAACGAGCAAAGCGAGCTAAAAGAAGCCATACATGAGCTTGCGCAAAATATAGCGGTAGCCAGTACGCGCAGCGACATGCTTGTGCAGCAAGTAGCACAATTTAAGTTACAACTAGAAAAGCTACAACAACAAAAACAGCAATTAACCACTGCGCTTTTACAATTAAATACCGTGCTTGGTGAGCAAACAGAGCAATTTGAAGTGTTAAATGAGCAGCAACTTAACTTAGCGGATGAAGTAGACGCTGCAAATAGCTTGCGCTCACAAAGTGATAAAAGTTATAGCGAAGCATTAAGCATGCTTGAGCAATATAAAACACAAGCACATAAGGCAACGCTATCAGAGCAAAAGGCACGCAGTGAATGGCAGTTAAGCCAAACCAAATTGAGCCATGCAGAGCAAGAGCACGTTAGTGCATCAGAAGGTGCGCAAGAACTACTTAGTGAAATAGAAGAGCTGCTGATACCAGAGCAAGAACTTAGCGATAAAATTACGCAGCTCTTAGCACAGCATCAAAAAGGTGAGCAGGCATTAGTATTGCTACAAAAAGAATTAGCTCAGGCCAAAGAAAGCTTAAACACTAAGCAAGTAAGCCTTAAAAATTCACAAGGTGAGCTGGTGGGCTTGCAACAGCAGCACCAAAAGCTAACAATTGAAGAGCAAAGCTTACTGATAAAAGCACAAGCTGCGCTTGAACCATTAGAAGAATTAAAACAAAGCTTAAAAGCGATACTTGATGAATTACCAGATTCATTAAATTTGAGCGCAGCGCAAAATCAGTTAACCGGATTTACTAATCAGTTAGATAAATTAGGTGCAGTAAACTTAGCGGCAATAGAAGAGTTTGATTTAGCCAAAGCTCGTAGTGATTATCTTGATAATCAATTAGATGATTTAACAAAAGCGTTAAATACCCTTGAAGGTGCTATTCGTAAAATTGATATTGAGACCAAAACACGCTTTAAAGCGACGTTCGATCAAGTTAACGAAGACTTTGCTGAGCTATTTCCTAAAGTTTTTGGTGGTGGCAGTGCGTATTTAGAATTAACCAGTGACGATTTACTCGAAAGTGGTGTTAGTATAATGGCACGACCACCGGGTAAGAAAAATTCAACAATTCATTTGTTAAGTGGTGGAGAAAAAGCGCTGACCGCATTATCATTAGTGTTTTCTATATTCAGGCTCAATCCAGCTCCTTTCTGTATGCTGGACGAAGTAGATGCACCACTAGATGATGCCAACGTTGTGCGTTTTTGCCGTTTGGTTGAAGAAATGTCACAATCAGTGCAGTTTATTTATATTAGTCATAATAAAATTGCGATGGAAATGGCAGGTAGATTAACAGGTGTTACTATGGCAGAACCTGGCGTATCGCGTATGGTTGCTGTAGATATAGAACAAGCTGTGCAACTTGCACACGCATAAATTTTTATAACAAGTGTATTAGTTTTTCATTAATATACAGGTTTTAGGCATATCAAATAATAAAAGGTGAGGGGATGGCCGAACAATTAAGATGGGTTTTAATCATTATCAGTGTAGTTGTCATTGGTGGTTTATTAATACATGGATTGTGGTCTGTTAGAAAAAAAGACCGCCCAGAAGTGTTAAATAACGAACGGGTTGAACCATTGCAAGAAAGTGCACCAGCTTCATCTAAATCATTTCCTACAGAGGCAGAGCTAAAAGAGCCTGTGGTAGAAGAACGTGATGAACCACAATTCGGTGAGCTTAACTTTGATGAGAATGAGCCACAAATTGATACAAGCGTACCAGCAGTGCCCATTGAAGATGACCTAGAAGTAGTTGATGATCTAGAAGCAAAAGAGCAAAATGATGAAAAATCATCTGCGCAAATGCCTGACTTTGTTATTGTGCATATTCAAATGCCAGAAGGGCTTAGCATGCAGGGCAGTAAATTATTACCAGCCGTTAACACGTTAGGTTTTAAATATTCTGAGGAAGGCTTTTTTAATCGCCACTTAGATCCGGCAGGCCAAGGCCCTGTATTATTTAGATTAGTAAATATGTACAACCCAGGTACGTTTGATATTGATAATATGGAACAGTTTAGTACCGCAGGGGTTAGCTTATTTATGACATTGCCGTGCGACGGTGACGGCCTAGCTGCATTTAACATGTTGCACAGTGCAGCTAAAAAGTTAGCTGACGAGTTTGGTGCGCAAATTTTAGATGCAGAGCGAAATGAAATGACCGTAGAACGCGTCAGGCAGTATGTTGAGCAGGTCCGTTCTTTTTCAGCGTAAATAGCGCACATATTATATTTTTATAAGCCACTGGATGATTATTCATCAAAGTGGCTTTTTTTATGTTTATTGAGGTTTAAATGTCTAGCAGCATTAGTGAGCAAGTTAATCATCTTCGTACTACATTAGAGCAACACAATTATAACTATTATGTGCTTGATACCCCCAGTATTCCTGACTCTGAATACGATAGGTTATTACGCGAACTAAGCGCACTAGAAACCGAGCACCCTGAATTTTTAACCGCCGACTCCCCAACACAAAAAGTAGGCGGTGCAGCACTGAGTAAATTTGAGCAAGTAGCGCATCAAGTACCCATGCTTTCACTTGATAACGCCTTTAGTGAAGAAGAGTTCACTGCGTTTAATCGCCGTATAAAAGAGCGTTTAATGAGTACCGATGAGCTTACTTTTTGTTGTGAGCCAAAACTTGATGGTTTAGCTGTATCAATTATTTATCGTGATGGTGTACTTGTACAAGCGGCTACGCGAGGTGATGGTTTTACCGGTGAAAACATTACTCAGAATGTAAAAACAATTCGTAATGTACCACTTAAGTTACGTGGCGATTACCCAAAAGAGCTTGAAGTGCGCGGCGAAGTATTTATGAACAGCGCCGGCTTTGACAAACTAAATTCGGAAGCGCAAAAACGTGGAGACAAAGTATTCGTTAATCCGCGTAACGCAGCGGCAGGTAGCTTACGCCAACTCGACTCTAAAATTACCGCTAAACGCCCATTGATGTTTTATGCTTACAGTACTGGACTTGTTGCTGATGGCAGCATTCCAGAGGATCACTATCAGCAACTAGAAAAGCTGACTGACTGGGGGTTGCCACTGTGCCCAGAAACAAAATTAGTTGAAGGTCCAAAAGCCGCGCTTGAGTACTACAGCGATATTTTAACGCGCCGTAGCGAGCTTAAATATGAAATTGATGGCGTAGTAATCAAAATAAACCAAAAGGCCTTACAAGAGCGTTTAGGCTTTGTAGCACGTGCTCCTCGTTGGGCTATTGCTTATAAGTTTCCGGCGCAAGAAGAAATAACTCAATTACTTGATGTTGATTTTCAAGTAGGGCGCACAGGGGCAATTACGCCAGTTGCGCGTTTAGAGCCTGTTTTTGTCGGTGGTGTAACCGTATCAAATGCAACACTTCATAATAGCGATGAAATTGCACGTTTAGGTGTAAAAGTAGGCGACACGGTTATTATTCGTCGCGCAGGAGATGTAATCCCGCAAATAACACAAGTTGTACTTGAACGCCGTCCTGATGATGCTAGAGATATTGAATTTCCAGTGACTTGTCCGATTTGTGATTCGCATATTGAAAAAGTGGAAGGTGAAGCTGTAGCCCGTTGTACTGGCGGGCTTGTGTGTCCTGCACAACGCAAACAAGCGATAAAACATTTTGCTTCACGAAAAGCGCTAGACATAGATGGCCTTGGCGATAAGATTGTTGATCAACTTGTAGATAGAGAGCTTATAAAAACGCCCGCTGATCTATTCGTTTTAAAACAAGGGCATTTTGAATCACTTGAACGTATGGGACCTAAGTCAGCTAAAAACTTAGTAACAGCACTTGATGAAGCTAAAGGCACTACGCTCGCTAAGTTTTTATACTCACTAGGTATTCGTGAAGCGGGGGAAGCGACAGCACAAAATTTAGCTAATCACTTTTTAACCCTTGAAAATGTAATTAATGCCAGCATTGATAGTTTAACGCAGGTAAGTGATGTCGGTGAAATAGTTGCAGCGCATGTTCGCGGTTTTTTTGCTGAAGAGCATAATTTAGCGGTAGTAAACGCATTAATAGAGCAAGGCGTAAATTGGCCAGCGTTAAGTGCGCCTTCTGAGGAAGAGCAACCACTCGCAGGACTTACATATGTACTTACCGGCACGCTTAATACACTTAACCGTAATGATGCTAAAGCTCGCTTGCAGCAATTAGGTGCTAAAGTCTCGGGTAGCGTATCGGCTAAAACAGATGCGTTAGTCGCAGGTGAAAAAGCAGGTTCAAAACTAACTAAAGCGCAAGATTTAGGTATCGACATACTCACGGAAGATGAATTAATTGAGCTGCTTAAAAAGCATAATGGCTAGGAAAACGACAATGAGCCGATATGGGCCAGAATACTGGGATAAGTACGGAAGTTACCGTACACCTATAGCATTTCATTTAAGTTTGCTGGTGCTTTTACGTGGCTATTTTATTTGGGTTATTGCGGCTTTAAGCCGCAGGCCTGAACTGGATTTAATGTCGTTATTTTTTAAAAATAAAAATGATTTTTTTATCGCAATAGCAATTGGAAGTATTGCAATAATACCGACTATTTTATTTTGTTTACGTCGGCCGCGAGACTCCCACAGTGCGAGCGACAGGTTAGCAAAAGTATGGCGACATATGCGCTGGCCTCTTATTTTATGTGCTGTCGTTGATTTAACATGGTTAAGTATTCAAGCCGCGCATAGCCATTATCGATTTTCATCATTTTTAGCAGTACAAATGATGATTGTTTTATGGGTATTGTGGTATTTGGTGAAAAGCCGTTATTTAACCGTTTTTTTTAATGATTGGCCTGAGCCGACAGAAAAAGCATCAGAAGAAAAAAAGCGACTTAAAAGGGATTAGTTGTGGACGCTGTAAATAAAAAAATAGCGATAGCTATATCGTTAATAGGGTTAGTGCTTATTATTTTAATGATTAGCACTGAGCTTTTAGAATTTATGTGGTTTAAAGCGTTATTTGGTTTATGGGTATTTGTTTTTTGCTCAAGCGTTTATAGGCTAACGCCTCTATTTAAATCAAGAAACCGGTTAGAGGATTTTATTCAGCGAGACGCCCAACACTTATTACTTTTTAGTTTAATGGGTTTTTTTGATAAAAAGCACGGTCCAGATTGGTTAGTAATTGAGAGTATTGAACGCATAACGACGAAGGATGACGAGCTAATAATTTACAGTAATAACGAGCGCCAAATGAGTGTTAGCTTACCTGCAAAAAAAGCAGAACTAGATAGTTTTATTAAACGAATATTTACCGACTCAGAAAAACAAAATATTACCTTTAGCTAGGAAAATCACCTTAAAACTGAACAAGTTTTAGTTTTAAACGGTCAACACTCTTTAGCTGATCTTTAGTGTATTCAATAACGTAATAACTAACCGTACTTTTTATAATTTTATTAAGTACGGTTAATTAACTATTCAATGAGGTTATCATGTTGAAGTGGAATGATGTTATTAACTTTGCCACCAACGGCAATCCTACTCCAAGTAAAAAAGTAGTCAAAACGGACGAGCAGTGGCGGATGCAACTATCAGAAGATGAGTATTACATAACACGTAAAAAGGGAACCGAACGTCCAAGTAGTTCTGGTAGTTGCACATTATTGGAACCTGGTAAGTATGTGTGTATTTGCTGCGATAATTTATTGTTTGATGCAGATGAAAAGTTCGATAGTGGCACTGGTTGGCCGTCATTTACACAACCGGCGACAATTGAAGCAATTGGCTACGTAAGTGATACAAGTCATGGTATGGAGCGCATAGAGGTGGTTTGCAACGTGTGTGATTCACATTTAGGCCATATTTTCCCTGATGGTCCATTACCGACCGGTCTACGCTATTGCGTTAATGCGGCATCAATGAAAAAGCTTTAACTTCCAATATCTAAATTCATTTCTTTTGCTATGTGCAAAATTTTATCTAACCGCTGCGTCTGATCTGCTGGTAATTGAGTTTTGGTAAGTAAGGCGTAGCATTTTTTAGCAAGTTCAAGGTTAAATGAGCCATTGTGTTGCTTAGTGGAATCAAATAAACACTGCAATAAATTAAGCGCAATACTCTGATTACGAGGCATAACCCTAAATGCTTGCGTAAAAGCTTCAAGTGCAGTGTTTAACTGTCCTCTATTAAATTGAGTAACAGCATGGTTGTTGAGCTCCTTTGGCCCCATTTTAATATCGCGTCGCTCACTTTGCTGTTGCTGGATATAACGTAAGTAAGTTGTGTCGCTAACACTTGGATGGCGTTCACAGTGTCCAATAATTTGAGTGAAGAGAGTTTGCGCTTTTTGATGAAAGCCCAGCTCATGGAACGCTTTCGCTTTATCAAGTGCACCATCGACAGAGCGAATATGTGTATCATCATCTTCGAGTTGCTCAATGAGTTTTTTCGCTTTTTTATGCTCATCTTTTAAATAATGAAGCCGTGCGTTAAGCACATCAATTTGAGCTTGATTGGCATTGTTAGGAAACTGCTTTTTTAAATCGCTTATATATTGATTAGTTTGTCTAGATATTCTCTGTATTTGATCTGTTTGATCTGTTGTTAATGCAAAGTCGATACCGGCACGTGCAGCATTTAAATACACATCGGGGTGGTCATGTATTGAGTGCTTTGCAAAACTTGCAATGTCTTTTTGAGTTAAGTAGCTTTTTTCGTAGTCGTGATTAATTAATGACACATTACTTAGTGATTTTTGGCGTGAAATATTTCGCGGTGCAATGTCGGCTGCTTGGCTTAAAAAACTTTGCGCTAGTTCAAACTGATTAAGTTTTATTTCTAAACGGCCGAGTAAATCAAGCGCAACTAATCGAGTTTCTTGTCGTTCAAGCATCGTTTTTAGCATACGCTGAGCTAAAATATGTTCATTATTTGCTATAAGTGCTTCTACTAAACCTACTTTTGCCC
Source organism: Pseudoalteromonas sp. 1_2015MBL_MicDiv (assembly GCF_002407505.1). Taxonomy (NCBI): domain Bacteria; kingdom Pseudomonadati; phylum Pseudomonadota; class Gammaproteobacteria; order Alteromonadales; family Pseudoalteromonadaceae; genus Pseudoalteromonas; species Pseudoalteromonas sp. 1_2015MBL_MicDiv. Next base: position 1,324,782 of record NZ_CP012737.1, read on the forward strand.
AAGCAAATTTTTGTATATCGAGAACAGATTTAAAAAAGTCTTTTGCATTTTCGCTGCGATTTAAACGAAGAAGAGCATCACCTTTTAAACGCAGTAAGATAGGGCTATAACTATTGTTTTTTTTATTTAGAACGGTGTCGATGTATTTAATTGCTTTTGAATCGTTACCATCATCAATTAGAGTATAAACCGTTTGCAAATCGTGTTTGCGTCTTAAAATACGCTCAATACGTACTTGTAGTTCCTGAACGGTAAAAGGTTTCACTAAAAAATCATCAGGTTGTAACTCAAGAACACTATGAACTAGCGAGCCATTTGTTTCAGCAGATATAAAAATGAAGCCTGTAGAGCTTTTTATGAGGTGCTTAACACGTAACTCTTCGTAAAGTTGGTAGCCGTCTTGTTGTTTGCTTAAATTAAATGAACAAACGATCAAATCAAATTCTTCACTTAAACACTGCTCTTTTGCTGAGTTTGCATGATCAGCGAAGTGCAATTGCTGAAAGCCAAGCCTTTCTAACGATTGTTTCATATAGCTTTGAGCAAGTGGTTGCTCCTCGACTATAAGTATTTTTGCTTTTGAATAAATCTTAGTTGGCATTGGCTTAACAGTTATTATGTTTAGTACTGACTATAATCAACAGTTTAGCTGCTTACAAGAAAATTCAAATGATAGCAGTATTTATTAGGTATTTAACTTTTCCTAATACGTTTTTGCTAACTATAAAAGCAAGGATCTAAATAACATAATTAAATGATGAGTGTTTTGATATGAAAATTTATATTTTTAAAGAAACTATCGAATGGGATTTATGTGTGATGGTTGATTACTTGGCTTGATACCTGTGACCCTCGCCATTATTTGTAAAGGGTGGCGATGCTCTTTTTCTTACGGCTAAGTTAATTACATACGACTTATATATTGAGTTTTTATAAAGTTCTTAAATGTATTTAATATGGGAAGAAAGAGTTATTACTAGAGAAGTTATTATTAAAGGAGTTATCTAATAGTACTTATATGTGGTGGGTGATACTGGACTTGAACCAGTGACCCTCGCCTTGTAAGGGCGATGCTCTCCCAACTGAGCTAATCACCCACATATAATAGGTATGCCTGTTATTTAATTCTTTGTTATCAATTAACCGCTTGATGTAATTTGGTGGGTGATACTGGACTTGAACCAGTGACCCTCGCCTTGTAAGGGCGATGCTCTCCCAACTGAGCTAATCACCCAAATTACATTTTAATATGCACCATTCTAGGAATGGTGGGTCGTACTGGACTTGAACCAGTGACCCTCGCCTTGTAAGGGCGATGCTCTCCCAACTGAGCTAACGACCCATATTAAATTTTAAAACGCGACTATTAACATAATAATAGGTTTATATGTGGTGGGTGATACTGGACTTGAACCAGTGACCCTCGCCTTGTAAGGGCGATGCTCTCCCAACTGAGCTAATCACCCACATATAAATTAAAACGCTACTATTAAGATAAATAGTACTGGACTTTAACCAGTGAACCTCTCCGTTACTTGTAAATAGCGGTTATGCTCTCTTTTTTCTAACTGAGCTAACGACCTGTAATATGCACCACTTAAAAAATGGTGGGTCGTACTGGACTTGAACCAGTGACCCTCGCCTTGTAAGGGCGATGCTCTCCCAACTGAGCTAACGACCCATATTACATGCTACTACCTAGATAGTACTGGACTTTAACCAGTGAACTTCGCCATCTTTTATAAAGGCGGTGATGCTCTCTTTTCTTGTAACTGAGCTAACGACCCATATAACAATTTTAAAACGCGACTATTATATAATAACAGGTTTTATATGTGGTGGGTGATACTGGACTTGAACCAGTGACCCTCGCCTTGTAAGGGCGATGCTCTCCCAACTGAGCTAATCACCCACATGTAAATTAAAACGCTACTATTAAAATAAATAGCACTGGATTTTAACCAGTGAACTTCGCCGTGGCTTGTAGGTAACGGTGATGCTCTTTTTCTAACTGAGCTAACGACTCATATAGAATTTAGATGTGAACACTTTAATTAAAAAGTGGTGGGTGATACTGGACTTGAACCAGTGACCCTCGCCTTGTAAGGGCGATGCTCTCCCAACTGAGCTAATCACCCACATCTAAACAACATTGCATTGCTGCGTTGTTGTGGGGCGCTATTATAGATAGAGTTGAAAATGTGTCAACACTTGAATGATAAAAATGTACTGAACGAAGGTTTTATAAACAACAGGATACGATTGAAGTCTATTTTATCATCAAATTTAAGGTTGCAGTTCAATTAAACACCTAAAAGTGAGCAGGGAATTGTAGTTCTATTAATCTTAAATTTAGTTTTACGATACTCATTGTTTTTTATTTGAGTCGTTTTTATGACTATGAACAAGATGAATTAGCATTAGGGCAAGTTATTTAGTGAATAGAGCGGTCCTTTAAAAATGAATTTAATCTAAACTTCCCAAAACAAATGCTATTTTCAACATTCTAAACTCTATTTTTGTACTTACTTTATTTTTATAAGCCAACCTAGCCATTTCGTAAATACGTATTCCTCACTACTAGCCTTCGGGTTAAGACTAAATAGATCACATATAACTAGGGCGTGTTGACCTTTGTGGATTCAAATTTGTCCAATCTAGGGACGATTAAATCGCGGCGCGAGGTTTGTAACCTAGTGGGCTCGGTAACTGCTCCTGCGTTACCCTAATGGCTTACATCCCTGTCTCTTGATCACAACTTTTCTGTCTGCTGAATTGATATTAACAATTCGGCAGATTCGACCATTTCTGCTAATTTCAACCACCCCTTCCAGAGTGCTTTTACGCCAACTCGACCATTTCTTTTACTGTCATACCACCCTCCCAATTTCGCTAAACTATAGTATAGCCAATGGAGAGACGGTACTTTATCCGGCAACACATCCTTTTCAACCTTTGCCCATAGTAATTTCCACGTCATCTCTTTAACACAAGTTGTACATCTCACTTCTTTGTCTAATTCACTCCTTTGCGCCATATTTTGCAGCTGTAATAACCTGACAGCAATAAACGCTTTAATGATCGCAATTCGTAAAATATTATCACTGTGCTGCAAACGTAAATCTTCTACTTCGGTTCCATCTGTTTTCCATGTTTTATGAAACTCCTCTACACGCCAGCGAAGTTCATAGTATCTTACTAATTTCTGGGCATCTTCTGCTGTATTTACGGGCTCTGTCGTATATAAAATCCAACATAATGGATTTTTTTGCGTACTTTCTTTTTCCTGACAGACAATGACATTGACGCTCAATGTCGGTGATTCTTGCCCTTGTACTCGCTTAGGCTTGGCGAGTGTTATAGGTTGATAGCTCAATGTAATTCGGGCCTGACGCGCTTTTCTTCCCGCACGTTGCGCTATATTAATAGTGTAACAACACTGACCCTGCGCTGTTTCTATTAACTGATTGAGATTGCATTGAGGCTCTATTAATTTTCTATTTTCTTTTGCTCTGACTAAAAATCGATGCCCTTCATCTTTTTGGTAAGTCATGTACTCATAAATGTCAGCTTCTCTGTCGCAGATGTTAAGTATATTTGATAATTCACCTGTACGTTTTTTTATATCCATTAATGTTTGTTGCCAGCGATAGCTTTCTTTCTCTTCGTAAGGGCGTTGCTGTTGTTGATCTTTAGTCCCTTTAACCTTTGATTTCCTAAACCAATAGTACTGGTCGAGTAAACCAATAACGTGCTCCGTATCTGCATCAATTGCTAAAGTTGAATACGCATATAGCGTTCTTGTTTTTGATGGTTTTCCTAATGTATTTGTACAGTTCACATCGCCTAATTCTTTGCAAACACTGTGTTTAAATGTCAATCCTGTCGTATCTTGGATAGCGAGAACCAAAGGCAACTGCTTTACCGCTTCACTCGTTTGTGAGAATCCTGAATAGGCAATCGCTTGAGGGGATATTTTCTCATTTCTAATGAAACGATAAGCGGCTTCAATTTTTGCGGGTGTATCAGAAGCCTTAACAATTGAGCTGTCTGCATTCTCAGCCATATCGCTTGCTAGTAGAGCTAATCGTCGGGTGCGTCTCGGATCTCCTAAATTAGCGTTACCAAAAATTAATTGAGCCCATTCTTCAGAAGTGTTTGTGTGCATATGATAAATCTATGAGTGATGATGATCGATTAGATCACAGACTTAACGATATTCAAAGACTTGTGTATAAGAGACAGGCTTACATCCATGTAAGAATAAGTAAAAACCGAGCAAAGCTTCCGCTTCACCCACCAAAGGTCAACGCGCCCTGAAGTTTTGTAGATAGAATTACGAAGCTACAATGCTCTTTTAAAAATGCTCTTCAAACAATAATCGAATTTTTAGTACGAGTTACGCTGGTTATTAAGCAAGTAAAGGCTGCGGGTACTCTCAAACCCACACTTAAGTTTTGGTTATTATAAGCAATTGTAACTTTTAAAAGATTAAGGCGATTGGCGAGGCCTTAATTGGTAGTTTTTAGATAAGTTTAATTTGCATATAAATGTATACCTTTGCTTTGATGAAATTTTGTTTCATTAAATGGGGGAGTGGGGGCTATTGAGTATTCGTTGTAATATAGTGATGTTATTATAAGCAGTAGGGTTAGAATCTTATTCAAATTGTATTTTTTAGCACGCTTGATAGCCAGTTTGTTGAAAATTAAACCATTTAAATAAAGCTAGGTAAAAAACTGTTGACTTTATTTTGGGTGGTGCATAGAATGCGCCCCGCACTAAGCGATACACGATGTGTTCATCACGACGGGTATTGATTAAGTTGGGGCCATAGCTCAGCTGGGAGAGCGCTTCGCTGGCAGTGAAGAGGTCTGCGGTTCGATCCCGCATGGCTCCACCAAAAATTAGTGTTTTGTCCTAGGGTAGCAGTTTTCTGTGTCCCCATCGTCTAGAGGCCTAGGACACCGCCCTTTCACGGCGGTAACAGGGGTTCGAATCCCCTTGGGGACGCCACTTAACTTTTATTAGTTAAAGGCGGTTTTACCGAGAAAATAGCGTCACAATTAAAGCTCGAGTCTTTACTTGTATTAAACGCAATTACCTTAAAGCTCATGATGTGAGTTAAACTTATCAACTGTCCTAGTGACACATTTATGTGTCCCCATCGTCTAGAGGCCTAGGACACCGCCCTTTCACGGCGGTAACAGGGGTTCGAATCCCCTTGGGGACGCCACTTACTTATTTTTAATAGGGAAGTGAAGTGTTATTAAGAAAGCTCGCCTGAAACGAGTCTAAAAATTCAGTTGTCCTAGTGACACATTTATGTGTCCCCATCGTCTAGAGGCCTAGGACACCGCCCTTTCACGGCGGTAACAGGGGTTCGAATCCCCTTGGGGACGCCACTTACTATTTTAAGTATTGTGTAAAGCAGTGTGACACCGCACTCTCTATGCACGATGTTATCAAGAGTACTAATCTCTTGGGGACGCCACTTACTTATTTTAATAGGGAAGTGTAGTGTTATTAAGAAAGCTCGCCTGAAACGAGTCTAAAAATTCAGTTGTCCTAGTGACACATTTATGTGTCCCCATCGTCTAGAGGCCTAGGACACCGCCCTTTCACGGCGGTAACAGGGGTTCGAATCCCCTTGGGGACGCCACTTACTTATTTTAATAGGGAAGTGTAGTGTTATTAAGAAAGCTCGCCTGAAGCGAGTCTAAAAAATCAGTTGTCCTAGTGACACATTTATGTGTCCCCATCGTCTAGAGGCCTAGGACACCGCCCTTTCACGGCGGTAACAGGGGTTCGAATCCCCTTGGGGACGCCACTTACTTATTTTTAATAGGGAAGTGAAGTGTTATTAAAGCTCGCCTGAAACGAGTCTAAAAATTCAGTTGTCCTAGTGACACATTTATGTGTCCCCATCGTCTAGAGGCCTAGGACACCGCCCTTTCACGGCGGTAACAGGGGTTCGAATCCCCTTGGGGACGCCACTTACTTATTTTAAGTATTGTGTAAAACAGTGTGACACCGCACTCTCTATGCACGACGTTATCAAGAGTACTAATCTCTTGGGGACGCCACTTACTTATTTTTAATAGGGAAGTGTAGTGTTATTAAGAAAACTCGCCTGAAACGAGTTAAACTATTCAGTTGTCCTAGTGACACATTTATGTGTCCCCATCGTCTAGAGGCCTAGGACACCGCCCTTTCACGGCGGTAACAGGGGTTCGAATCCCCTTGGGGACGCCACTTACTTATTTAATAGGGAAGTGAAGTGTTATTAGTGTTGAAAAATCCAAAAATCCAAAAATCCAAAAATCCAAAAATCCAAAAATCCAAAAATCCAAAAATCCAAAAATCCAAAAATCCAAAAATCCAAAAATCCAAAAATCCAAAAATCCAAAAATCCAAAAATCCAAAAATCCAAAAATCCAAAAATCCAAAAATCCAAAAATCCAAAAATCCAAAAATCCAAAAATCCAAAAATCCAAAAATCCAAAAATCCAAAAATCCAAAAATCCAAAAATCCAAAAATCCAAAAATCCAAAAATCCAAAAATCCAAAAATCCAAAAATATTCAGTACTTATAAAGATTCAATTTGGTAGCATAAATTTAAACATCCAACTTTATTAGGAGGATTTATGGCAAGTGGATGGGCACGAGACGGTGCAATTCAAGATCAAATTGATGCAAGTGTTAACGACGCCGTGCAGTTTGCAAGAAGCAATTTAATATCTGGCGCAAGTGCAGAGCTATGTGATGAGTGTGATGAGAAAATCCCACAAGCACGAAGGCTCGCGTTACCTGGAGTGCGTTATTGTGTTGCATGCCAAGCTGCAATAGAAGGTAATGATACTAGCGCTAAATCGTTTAATAGACGTGGCAGTAAAGATAGTCAGTTGCGTTAAAAAGGTGCTGAAAAGCACCTTTTATTTAATACCAATCTAAATAAGTATTTGAAAATTTATAAAATTAAATCCCTCCATAGTTATACCAACCAGCATAAATCTTTGATCAATTTAACGAATTAAATTGCACTATAACGTCGTTGAAAATTTTCATTTAGAACAACTAGATACAAAAATTTTTACCTAGTTCTAGCGTAATTTTCTTAACGTTAAATAGACCCCATATATAAGCAGACTAGCATTAAGCAAATTGTTATAACTTGAATTAGTTGGTAGGTAATTTAAGATTCACTCATATTTTTTTCTGAATTAACTCAATTGCATAACCATCAGGGTCTTTTACAAAAGCAATTTCAGTAGTACCACCTTTTACAGGCCCAGGTTCACGGCTTACATTGCCACCGGCAGCTTTAATATCAGCACATGCTTTGTAAATATCATCAAACTCAATAGCAATATGGCCATATCCATTACCAAGGTCGTAGCTATCTTCGTCCCAGTTATAAGTTAGTTCTAACACTGTGTTATCTACTTCATCGCCATATCCAACAAAAGCAAGCGTGTATCTGTATTCACTGTTATCGGCTCTGCGTAATTCCTTCATACCTAGTATTTCAGTATAAAAAGCAATTGATTTATTCAAATCGGCTACACGCAGCATAGTATGTAATAAGCGCATTTTTACTACCTTAGTTTCATTTATTAAGCTGTTATTTACTGCACAGTGTATGAGCTTTATGCGCTTTTGCAATAGATGAAGGCAAGCTGGGCAAATAAAATCGGTTGAGCTAATCCTGTTACAACATTTATTTATTGATTTACTTTATTTTTGTCTAATATAACAAGTTTAACAGTGAAAGTTTGATTATTGGTCAACCTGTGAATGGTTATGAAAACATTTAAATATTTATTGGAAATTATTGCTTGAAATATGGTTTTTATTAACCAAGTTGTTGTTATTAAGTAACTTAGTTGTTTTTGGTTTAATGCATTGTAAATTGACATGTTTTACAAAGTTAACTTATTGGTTGACAAAATTACTGTATGGTAATAAAGTTTTTGCATACCAATTGGTAACCTCTGTTTTCAGGGGGTTAAATATGTTGGTAAATTATCAGAGTAATACTTAGTCGTAGTTAATATATAACCAGTAATGTTTCAGCCAAATAAGACAACTTATTTATAGGTAGAGTTATTTTATATAGCAAAATTGCAGAACATAGATGGTTTATTTCATTAGCTTACTAAGGGTTACTCTACTGAATTAAAATAAAGACAGAGCGTACCTATTTTATGGGGTAAATCATTACTCATACTCATAAAAGTTTGCGCCATCATATCTAGGAGTTATTCATGTCAAAACCTGTTATTGGTTTCATTGGTCTAGGCCTTATGGGCGGCAATATGGCCGAAAATTTACAAAACAAAGGCTATGAGCTAATTGTTATGGACCTTAGTAAAGATGCGGTTGCAGCATGTGTTGCTCGAGGTGCAAAAACAGCAAGCACTGCAAAAGAGCTAGCTGAAGGTTCTGATATTGTTATGTTTTGTCTTACAACGTCTGCCGTTGTAGAAAAAATTGTTTACGCAGAAGACGGTATCCTAGCGGGCATTAAAGAAGGTGCAGTATTAGTTGATTTTGGTACTTCTATCCCATCATCTACGAAAAAAATTGGTGCTGATTTAGCAGCTAAAGGCGCAGGCATGATCGACGCGCCACTAGGTCGTACACCAGCACATGCTAAAGACGGTCTTTTAAACATTATGGCTGCAGGTGATATTGATACATTCAATAAAGTTAAACCAGTACTGGAAGATCAAGGTGAAAACGTTTTCCATCTTGGCGAGCTAGGTGCAGGCCATACAACTAAGCTTATCAACAACTTTATGGGCATGACGACAGTATGTGCTATGTCACAAGCATTTGCAGTGGCAGAGCTTGCTGGTGTTGACCGTCAACAACTTTTCGACATCATGTCGACTGGTCCATCTAACTCACCGTTTATGCAATTTTGTAAAAACTATGCAGTTGATAATGTTAGCGACCTTGGTTTCTCAATTGCTAATGCAAACAAAGATTTAGGCTACTTCCTACAAATGGTAGAAGACCTAGGTACTGAATCAAAAATCGCTGAAGGTTCATCAGCTAACCTACAAGCAGCGTTTGACGCTGGTATGGGTCAAGGTAACGTTCCTGAAATTTTTGATTACTTCAAAAAGTTAGAAAAGTAATACTTCTCGACCTTATTGAGCGCTTTAAGTTTTAACTTAAGGCGCTTTAACACACATGACACCAATTGACTAAAGTCTTTGTGTAATGTCAGCTTTTTTAGATTCTGATGAAGCATTACTTTCAGTCACAACGAAAAAGAGTTAACTATGCGTTTGATTAATACAATAAAGCTTAGTCTAGTTCTCATCGGTTGCATATCCACACAAATAGCGGCCAAAGATTATTTTATAGAAAGTAAACAAGCTTTTAATGATATCGCAGCCAATCTAGTTGCTGGCGACAAAGTAGTACTTAGAAATGGTACTTGGTCTGACTTCGAAATCCTACTTGAAGGCCAAGGTACAAAAAACTCTCCTATTATATTAACCGCTGAAACTAACGGAAAAGTAATTCTATCAGGTCAATCTAACCTAAGACTTGCAGGTAAATATCTTGAAGCCTCAGGTTTAGTATTTAAAGACGGCTACACACCGAGCTCAGCTGTAATAGAATTTCGTAAAAATAAAAATGAATTAGCCTACAATTCACGAGTTACTCAAACAGTAATCGATAATTACAGTAATCCAGACAAACGAGAGTCTGATTATTGGGTTGCCTTATATGGACAGCATAACCGCTTTGATCATAGTCATTTAGTTGGTAAACGAAATAAAGGTGTGACAGTTGCTGTTCGTTTAAACACTAAAGCAAGTCAGGAAAACTATCACCGCATAGACAACAACTATTTTGGCTACCGTCCTACTTTTGGTTCGAACGGTGGTGAAACCCTGCGTATTGGCACCAGCCACTACTCACTAACTGATTCGCATACATTGGTTGAAAATAATTACTTTGAACGTACCAATGGTGAAGTAGAAATTGTTTCGGTTAAATCAGGCAAAAACATCCTTCGTAATAACGTATTTTATGAAGCGCGCGGTACATTAACGCTGCGCCATGGTAATGGTAATCTTATAGAAGAAAATATTTTTATTGGTAATGGTGTTGATCACACAGGTGGTATCCGCGTTATCAATAAAGATCAAATTGTAAGAAATAACTACCTACAAGGCCTAACAGGCTATCGTTTTGGCAGTGGTTTTACTGTGATGAACGGCGTACCAAATTCATCTATTAATCGTTATCACCAAGTAGAAAATGCGACGATTGAAAACAACACATTTATAAATGTGCGTCATATTCAACTTGCTGCAGGTAGCGATGCTGAGCGTAGCGCAACCCCTAAAAATAGCGTAATGAAAAACAACTTAATCATAAATCAAGATGGTGAACAGCCATTTACAACATTCGACGATGTAAGCGGGCTGGTACTAAGTAACAACATTGCAGATACAAAAGTGCTTTCTGAGCTAACGTACGGTGTAAAAAAAGAAAAAATCACGCTTGAAAAAGCAAGTAATGGTCTACTTTACCCAACATCTAAAAGTTTAAATGTAGGTGCAAAGCGCGATTTAAAAGTACTTAAAAAAGAAGATACCGGTGTTAGCTGGTATGCAAAAGTACCTGCTTTAGTTGATTTTGATTCTGGTAAGACACATTCTGTTAAAGCTGATGTAAGTGCATTACTAGACGCTATTGATAATGCAGAGTCTGGCGATGTTCTAGAACTAGCGCCTGGCCAATATGATGTTTCTAAACTGGTTAAAATTGATAAAACGTTGACAATTAAAGCGAAGCAGAGCGCAAAGTCTAAACTTACTTTTCAACGCTCTACCTTGTTTGAAATACATGATGGCGGCAGCTTAAAACTAGATGGTTTATCAATTTCAGGTGAAAACGCGCCAGATGCAATAGGTAACAGCATTGTTCGTACGCAAAAATGGGGTATGGTTGATAATTACCGCTTTGTAATGACCAACTCACAGTTAAATGCTTTAGATATTAATCATTCATTCCATTTCTTTATCACTGGTAAAGGTGCAATGGCTGACGAAATTATTGTTACAGATAATACCTTTAATGCAGTAACTGGCGATATTTTACGTTTAAATACTGAAATTGAAGACTTAGGTGTTTATAACGCGGAATACGTTATTGTCAATAATAATACATTTAATGATGTAAAAGGCGGCATAGTTAAGCTTTACCGTGGTGGTTCTGATGAAAGTACATTTGGCCCCCATTTTGAAATGACAAATAACACGCTTAATAACGTCGGCCTTGGTAAGCGTAACAAAGAGCAAGCGAGCATTTATGTTCACGGTGTTCAGGTTACTAATATCAAAGATAATAAATTTGTTAAATCTGCTCCTATTGTTGTAGAGCACACAGTAGGCGAGCCTAAAACTGAAATCTCAGACAATATATTTGATGCAACTAAAGCACCAAGTGTTAAAGAACTAAGAGTTAAAGGCCCACACACGGCAGTATTAAAAAACAACAACATTTTAAAGAAGGCAGGGTAAATACTATGTACTTATTAAAATGCCAAACAGGTTTTAAAATAGCGGCTGTAGCAGCACTTACATTACTTACATCATTGGGTGCGCATGCAGCGCACCCAAACTTAGTAATTACTACTGATGATGTTAAGCAAATGCGCCAAGCAATAGGCAGCGAAGGTAAATTTTCTACTGCGTTTGAGCTATTAAAAGCGCAAGTAGACGAACAAATAGCTCAACCAATTGCGGTACCTGTACCAAAAGATGGTGGTGGTGGTTATACACATGAACGCCACAAAAAAAATTATCAGCTTATGTATAACGCAGGAATCATTTATCAACTAAGCCAAGATGATAAATATGCAAACTATGTACGCGATATGTTGCTTGAGTATGCAAAATTATACCCAACGCTTGGTCTGCATCCAAAACGTAAAATGGACTCGCAAAATCCAGGTAAGTTTTTTTGGCAAAGCCTAAATGAAGCAATGTGGCTTGTGTACACAATACAAGCTTATGATCTAATTCATGACTCGTTAAATGCCGATAACATTAAAACAATCGAGAATGACTTACTCCGTCCTGTTTCGTTGTTCACGTCTGTAGGCCAACCCTCTACATTTAATAAAGTACATAACCATGGAACATGGGCAACAGCGGGTGTTGGCATGGCAGGGTATGTATTAGGCGAATCTGAGTGGGTAGAAAAATCATTATACGATTTAGAAAAGTCGGGTAAGGGTGGCTTTATTAAGCAGCTAGAGATGCTGTTTTCACCACAAGGTTACTATAATGAAGGTCCTTACTATCAACGCTTTGCACTATTACCCTTTGTAACGTTTGCTAAAGCGATTGAAAATAACGAACCACAACGAAAAATATTTGAATATCGCGATGGCATATTATTAAAAGCGATTGATACGACGATTCAACTTAGCTACAACGGTTTGTTTTTCCCAATTAACGATGCAATAAAAAGTAAAGGTATCGATACTATTGAGTTAGTTAATGGTGTAACGGCAGCCTATGGCTTAACCAACGATGCGGGTTATTTAGATATTGCTAAGCAACAAGACCAAATAATTCTCTCTGGTGATGGACTAAAAGTAGCTCAAGCACTTGATAACAACATGGCAAAACCTTATTCGTTTAAATCTGTTGCCTTCGGCGATGGTAATGACGGTAAACAAGGTGCTCTAGTTGTAATGAGAACGCAGGTAGGTGGCGATCAAGCACTGCTATTTAAACCTGCTGCACAAGGCTTAGGTCACGGTCATTTTGACAAACTAACATGGCAATTTTACGACCACGGTAATGAAATTGTATCTGATTATGGCGCAGCACGTTTTTTAAATGTAGAAGCTAAATACGGCGGTCGTTATTTACCTGAAAACGAAACTTACGCTAAACACACTGTTGCGCACAATACGGTAGTGGTTGACGAAACAACGCATTTTAATGCAAATGTTGAAGTAGGAAATAGTAATTACCCTACACTTAACTTTTTCGAAACAAATGAATACGGCACGATTTCAAGCGGCGAAATAAGCACAGCTTATAACGGCGTTGATCTTGAGCGTACGCTTGCACTTATTAACTTACCTGAACTACAAAGCACAGTTGCACTTGATATATTTGATGTTGCTGCAAATAAAGCGCATCAACTTGACCTGCCTTTGCATTATAAAGGTCAGCTTATCGATACTAGCTTTGAGTTAAAAGCAAATGCAACACAACTGTCTGCGCTAGGTACTAAAAATGGCTACCAACATCTATGGCTTAAAGCTCAAGCGCAACCTCAAAGTGGTTTAGCTAAAGTAACGTGGCTAAACGAAAATGGTCGCTTTTATACGCAAACGAGCTTGGTTAAAGGTGATGAGTCTTTCTTATTTACTCAAATAGGCGCAAACGACCCTGATTTTAATTTACGCAACGAAAACGGTTTTATTCGTCGTGTTGAGGGTCAAAAAAATCATAAATTTATATCAGTATTAGAGCCTCACGGTGAATACAACCCAAGTAAAGAATATACCTTAGAAGCTGTTAGTAGAGTTACAAAGCTTGAATATAGTCAGCAGGGCGATTTAACACTTGTTGAACTTGATATTAAAGGCAATTCGTATTTAGTGGCTATTAACAAAGTTGCTGAATCAGCTAAGTCTGGCACACACACATTCAATTATCAAAATAAAGAGTTCACTTTAAATGGCCGATTAGGCGTTTATATGATGAACAATAATCAGGAGTAAACAGGATGCAAAAGCAAAGCGCAAACTTTTCATTTGGCAACGAGACCGAAATTGAAGATTTAGGAAATGGTCTAAAACGTCAAATGCTAGGTTATAACGAAGAGCTAATGGCCGTTAAAATTTGGTTTGAGAAAGGGGCTATTGGTTATAACCATGCTCACAGACATTCTCAAGTAACGTATGTTGTTGAAGGTGAGTTTCACTTTAACATTGATGGCGTAACTAAAATCTTAAAACCGGGTGATAGCTGCTTAATCCCTCCATTTGCTGATCATGGTGCTACCTGTCCAACAGGCGGAATCCTGATTGATACCTTTAGCCCAGCGCGTGAAGACTTTCTTGAGGATTAATTATGCAACTTAAAGGCTTACGTTGGTGGGTTATAGCGCTAATTGCGCTAGCGACCATTATTAACTATATAGACCGCCAAGCACTTAGTGTGCTTTGGCCGGACATTGTTGAAGATTTGTTCCCTGATGAATCAGCATTAGAACGTAAACAAATATACGCTAACATTTCAATTGTATTTGTATTTGCTTATGCATTTGGTCAGGCCATATTTGGTAAAATATTTGACTGGGTAGGCACACGCTTCGGTTTTGTTTTATCGATAGGTGTTTGGTCTATTGCCACCGTTGCGCATGCATTTGCACAAGGTGTACTTAGCCTTAGTATTTTTCGCGCAATCTTAGGTGTAGCAGAAGCCGGTAACTGGCCGGGAGCAGCTAAAGGTAATGCTGAATGGTTTCCAACTAAAGAGCGCGCCTTAGCACAGGGTATTTTTAACTCTGGTGCCGCAATTGGTGGCATTATTGCTATTCCTTTAATTGCTTATTTAACTATCTACTTTAGCTGGCAAATGGTGTTTGTTTTTGTGGGTGTATTAGGTTTTCTTTGGTTAGTGCCTTGGTTAATTTTAGTTAAAGCGCCGCCTAGCTCTCATCCTTGGCTTACTGCCGAAGAACGTGAATATATCTTAACAGGTCAAAGACGTGTTGATGATAACGGCGATGTAACTGGCGAAGATGAAGAAGAATATAATCCTTCAACGAAAGAGTTACTGTCTCGTAAGCAAAGCTGGGGTGTAATTATTGCCTCTGCTGCGATTGACCCTATTTGGTGGTTATTTGTTTTTTGGATTCCTATTTACTTAAACGAAGTATATGGCATGGATGTTAAGTCTATTGGTATATACGGTTGGGTACCTTATGTTGGCGCTATGTTTGGTGCTTGGTTTGGTGGCTTATTGGCTCAAAACCGACTTAAAGCAGGCTGGAATACAGACAAAACACGTAAGCTAACTATTACGCTGGGTTGTTTAATTATGCTACCTGCGTTACTTGCAATGGCAAATCCAGGTGGACCAACAACTGCGGTACTAATTATGGCTGTTATCTTATTTGGTTTTCAAACTGCAATTGGTAACGTGCAAACACTACCAAGTGATTTGTTAGGCAAAAAAGCGGTAGGTACATTATCAGGTTTCTCTGGTATGGCGGCAAAACTTGGCGCTGTAGGCCTTACATCGCTTGTGCCTATTCTTACTGCTGATGGTAACTATACGCCAGCATTTGTTATTGGTGCTTCTTTAGCCATTATAGCAATGGCCGCTGTTTGGATTTTAATTCCAAAAATAGAACCTCTTAAAAAGCCTCAATAATCTAGATAATAACTGCTATGCCAACATATTTTGTATAAGCGCATAGCAGTTAACTAAATAGGGTAACTTCCAAGATGAAAAATATTTACTTTATCGGTGAATGCATGGTCGAGCTTAGAGCTATGAGCGCAGCCACACTACACCAATCATTTGCAGGCGATGTTTATAATTCTGCAGTGTATTTAAAACGTTGCTTCCCGCAGGTTACTACTTCGGTTGTTACGGCTTTAGGTCAAGATAATTTAAGTAAAAAAATGCAAGAACGCTTTGAAAGTGAACAAATAAATACACAACTCGTATTTGCTCACGATACCAAAGTACCTGGCATGTATTACATAGAAACCGATGAGCATGGTGAACGTAGCTTTATTTATTGGCGTAATGATTCTGCAGCTAAAAAGGTTGTTGATTTTTTAGATGCTGATGCGCTCGAGCAGCTTAGCCAAGGTGATATGTTTTTCTTTTCAGGAATTTCATTAGCAGTAATTGAAGAAAGTGCACGTGAGCATTTTTGGAAAGTTGTAAAGCAGCTCAAAGATGCTGGGGTTAAAATAGTTTTTGATCCTAATTACAGAGCGCGTTTGTGGAATAGTGTAGAGGAAACAAAAGAGCAGTATCATTTAGCTTTTACGCTTGCAGATATCACCCTACCAGGGGTTGAAGATTTAACAGCACTTTATGACGTACATAGCGTAGAAGCGGTTGTTGAATATTTAAAACCTTACCAAATTGAAGAAATTGTTGTTAAAAATGGCCCTAAATCGGTAGTGACAAAAGAGGGCGATACGCTTCAAAACCACACCATAATACCGGTAACAAATGTTGTAGATACGACATCCGCAGGCGATGCCTTTAACGGTGTTTATTTAGGTGCTCGTTTATCTGATAAATCAATTTCAAGTGCTGTACAACTTGCTGCAAAAGCAGCAGGTGCTGTTATACAACAGCCAGGCGCAATTGCTCCAAAAGATATATTTCAGCTAGCAATGGCTGAAGCTGGGAGCTGATACCAATTTTATTAAAAACATGATCACCTTAGCGTATTAAATAACTCACTAACTACGTTAAAAATTATTTATATAGAGCAACTATGTATCATAATTTTAGCCTTGTTATTGAGCTATTTTCTTGTCGCTATAATAGCTCATTAATTTAATGCAATTGGTATAACAAAATAATCAAACATTAAAGGCCGTTATACCTCGGCCGCATTACTTTTTATAAAGGAACAAGGTTATGACTCGCTTTTCTAAACTTATGTCAGGACAAACACTGCTACCTATAATTCAAGCTGATACGCCAGAGCAAGGTGTTCAAATAGCAAAAGCCATGGCTAACGCGGGCCTTACTCTAGTTGAAGTAGTACTAAGAACAGAGGCATCAATAGAGGCATTAAAAGCTATTAAAGCACAAGTGCCTGAGCTAAAAGTAGGTGCGGGTACAGTCATAAATACTGATATTTTAGAGCAAGCACTTGAAGCGGGTTCTGACTTTATTGTAACGCCAGCGGTGTCTCCTGCATTACTTACAGCGTTTGCTAAATGTAATGTACCGGTACTTCCTGGTGTATCAAACACCGGTGATATTTTAATGGCGCTTGAATATGGCTTTGAAGAGCAAAAATTATTCCCGGCTTCGCTTGCCGGTGGAGCACCTTTTGTATCAGCTGTGTCGTCAGTATTTAGAGCAGTCAGCTTTTGTCCTACAGGTGGTGTTAGCGAAAGTAACAAAATGGACTATCTTTCTTTAAATAATGTATTCGCCGTTGGCGGTACTTGGATAGCGAAAAAAGAATGGGTTGAACAAGAAAATTGGCAAGCAATTACCGATTCTTGTATCCAAGCTTTAAAGTAGAAAGGATCTGATAAATGAATTATTTAGCCCCAACAATACTGCCAGGCGTAATCGTTGGCGACGAAGTAAGTGCTGTGTATGAACACGCACGTACTAACCAATATGCGTTACCAGCGGTAAATGTTGTTAGTACAACATCTATAAATGCGACGCTAGAAGCTGCTAAAAAGAAAAACTCGCCCGTTATTATTCAGCTTTCTAATGGTGGAGCTCAATTTTTTTGTGGTAAAAGCTTATCCTTACCAGAGCAACAATCAGCAGTGCTTGGGGCGGTAAGTGCTGCAAGATATGTACATTCAGTGGCAGCACATTATGAAGTGGCAGTGATGCTTCATACTGATCATGCAGCTAAAAAGCTACTACCTTGGATTGATGGTTTGCTTGATGAAGGTGAGAGACACTTTGAACTGACTGGCGAACCACTGTTTAGCTCGCATATGATTGATCTGTCAGAAGAGTCTTTAGAAGAAAATATCGAAATTTGCGAACGTTACTTAATGCGTATGGCAAAAATAGGTATGACGCTAGAGATTGAGCTTGGCTGCACGGGCGGCGAAGAAGACGGTGTTGATAACTCACACTTAGATAGTTCTGCTTTATATACTCAACCTGAAGATGTTGCATTTGCTTACGAGCGTTTAAGTCGTATTAGCCCTAACTTTATAATTGCGGCATCTTTTGGCAATGTTCATGGTGTATATAAACCGGGTAACGTTGTTCTTACGCCAACTATTTTAAAAGATTCACAAACTTACGTATCAGAAAAATTTAATCTACCAAGCAACTCAATTAACTTTGTATTTCATGGTGGTAGTGGTTCTGAGTACAATAAAATTGCAGAGTCTTTAACCTATGGCGTAGTGAAGATGAATATTGATACCGATACGCAGTGGGCGTGTTGGACAGGTATTTTAGATTACTACAAAGACAAGCAAGCATACCTACAAGGGCAAATTGGTAACCCTGACGGGGATGATAAGCCAAACAAAAAATATTACGACCCTCGCGTATGGCTGCGTCATTCAGAGCAAAGTATGGTTGCAAGGCTAGAGCAATGCTTTGACGATCTAAATTGTGTAAATAGGTATAGCGTATGAAAAGATTAAATACAGTATTGAAAGAAGACGGTGTAAATACCGACCTTATTTTACTTATTCGCACAATTTTAGCGACCAGTAAAGAGATAGCTTTTCGAGTAAGCCAAGGTGAATTAGCCGGTGTTTTAGGTTCAACATTGAATGAAAACGTTCAAGGTGAAGTTCAAAAAAAGCTTGATGTAATCGCAAATCAACTACTTAAAGACATACTACTTGACGATAGCAGCGTACGAGCAGTTGCATCAGAGGAAGAAGATCATGCGGTAGGTGGCCATCCTGAAGGTCAATTTATTGTTGCTTTTGACCCGCTAGATGGCTCTTCTAATATTGATGTTAATGGGCAAATAGGCACTATATTTACTATTTACTTAGCCCGTGATGATGTTCCTTTTGACAGCGACGAGCAATTTAGTCAGCCTGGTATAAATCAAGTATGTGCAGGTTATGTGTTATACGGCCCTTCATCATTACTTGTAATGAGCACTGGCGGGCCAACACGTTGTTATACATTAGACTCAACACACGGCGGTTACTTACTGACAAATAAGCAGTTAAGTGTGCCAGAGCAAAGTCGTGAATTTGCCGTTAATATGGCTAACTACCGTTACTGGGACGAACCAACACAAGTGTATTTTGATAAATTGCTATACACCTGTGAAAACTTCGAAAAAAGCTCAATCCGTTGGAATGCAGCGATGGTCGGCGACGTTCATCGTATTTTATGCCGAGGCGGTTTATTTTTGTATCCACAGGATAAACGTATCGGTAACGATAACGGAAAAATAAGACTGCTTTATGAAGCAAATCCGTTAGCACTTTTAGTTGAAAACGCAGGTGGCAAAGCAACCTCTAGAGGAGCGCGAATTTTAGATATTGCGCCAACTAGCTTGCATCAACGTGTGCCTGTTGCTTTAGGCTCGAATGAACCTGTGGAATTTTATAATAGCGCTATGTTATAAAACAGCACTCAACAAAAAAGGGGCAAGAAAATTGCCCTTTTTTTACCCTTATTTTTCATTTTCTTTGTAAATAATCCTTTCTATGCAAATTCACTGCATTTCTTAATTTTTTATAGTCTTCAAGTAAGAATACTTCACATATTAAATAAATCTTATTTACTTAATCCCGAGTAAAACCAATTTTTTACTCTAGGGTTATGTATTTTCCTAGTAATTATGCACGATTGAATTCAATTTTTGACTAGAAATAACAGCGTAGGGTTAACTGTATGTTCATTTATTGTTATTTAATTCGGTGGGTATAGTGGAAAAAGTTATTTTATTATGGTTATATTACCAAGTTGGTTAACAATTCATTTGCAATTTAGATGGGTTTGGTAATAAGCGCACGATTTATTTGGTAACACACACAATAGATAGCCAAATATTAAAACTATAAATTTGGAGAATAGAGCCACCATGAAATTAAAACACTTTGCACTATGCGCTATTGCGATGGCAATAGTTGGTTGTGACACAGATTCAAACAATAATGACAACAACTTGGGCTCTATTGCTCTAACCGGAACAGTAACAAGTGGGCAAACATTAACAACGGCCGTTAGTGACCCAGATGGGATATCGGGTGAAATTACATATTTTTGGTATGCAGATGGGCAAGCTATTGAAGGGGCTAAAAGTTCATCATTTACATTAACGGATGACCAAATCGGCTTATCTATTACTGCACAAGCACTTTATACCGATGATGATGGCATTAATGAATCACATATCACAGAACCAACCGCAGATGTTGCCGCAATTGCATTCCCTGCAAGCTTAACCATTACGGGTGACGCGCTAGTTGGTTCGCAACTAACTGCCAATGTAGCTGACGAAAATGGTTTTGATGGCGATACAGTAACTTATAAATGGTTTGCGGATGATGTAGAAATTGCAGATGAAGTACTTTCAACGCTCACGTTAACAGACGCACAATTTGGTACGGTTATTACTGTTAGTGCATCTTTTGAAGATGATCGTGGGTTTGCTGAATCTGTTACTTCAGCCAGTACAGAGGTTGTAGCACGAACAAACTCAGAGGGTGAAGTGATAATTAGCGGCACGCCAACTGTTGGAAACACATTAACAGCAGAAATTAATGATACCGATGGAGCATCAGGAGATATTACTTATCAATGGCTTGCTGACGCACAAGAGATAGATGGCGCAATAGAGAGCACCTTTGCAGTTGATGCATCACTTTTAGGTCAAAAAATAAGTGTGCAAGTTGCTTATACAGATGATAATGGATTTATCGAGGATAATACATCAGAGGAAACAATTGCTGTTTCTGCTGTTGCGGTTGACGAAGCCGGTAGCGTAGCCATTATGGGAGTAGTGCCTTATTTAACAAGTGGTGAGTTAACCGCTGAGATAACTGATAACAACGGTGTTGAAGAGGCTAACGTTACTTATACTTGGTCTGCTGATGGCGTTGAAATAGCTGGCAGCAATAGTAAAACATTTACACCTTCTGCTTACGCAGGCTCAATAATGTCAGTTACAGCTACGTATACAGACAACGATGGCTTTGCAAGTAGCGCTACAAACTCACTTGACACAGTGGTTTACACACAATTAGTTACTAGCCCTGAAGCACTCCTTGGTGCTATAAGTGGCGGTTTAGCTGATGGCGATGTTATTGGCTTAAACACCGGTGTTTATGCTGATATGGACGCAATTTTATTAACCAGTGCAGTAACACTGCGCGCTGTAGAAGGGCAGAATCCGGTACTTAGCGGGGAAGTATGTGTACATGTTGCCAACGGCGTTGACGGCGCTGCATTAACAGGGCTTACCTTTAAAAACATAGACACTAAAGCGGGTGCATTTTGTGAAACCGAAGAAGAAACTGTAATTTACTCAGAGGGCGATAACTTTATATTTTCACAAAATACTATGGATGGAGAAGACACTTCACTTAATAACGCTAAATACAATTGGATAGTGTTAAAAGGTAAAGGCGCACTAGTGGAACGAAACACGTTTACTAACCGAAATACGGTAGAAGAAGGCTCTGTGATTAAAATGTCATCTTCAAGCTCTGATCACACTATTCAGTATAATTTATTCAGTGATAGTAATAATCCAAACTTTGCTGAATCAAGCTTACACCTAATTAATGCTGGTAATACAACGGGCGCTGACGCGGCAGAAAACGCTAATTTTACTATTCAATACAACAGGATAGAAAACTTTGTAACAGGGCGTCGTTTAATCAAAGTGCAAACATCTGGTGCAACTATCAAAGGCAATACAATTGTAAATCCTAATGGCGGTATTTCATTAGAAGATGGAGGATTTAACAGTGTCACAGATAATGTGATTATTCGTACTACGGATATTGCTAGCTCAGATGATAGACCGAGCGGTGTGTTAATTACACCACTTGGACATACCGTTAGTAATAACTATATTGCAGGTATTCGCTCTGATAATAAAGAAGCGGGTGGCATAGTGTTTACAGCTAATCCCTTTTCGCAAGACGATGGCGGCGTACCAAAGTCAGGAAATCAAGCAGTGCTAAATGCTGCTGGTGACTTTACACTTAACGTTAAGAACAATACGGTATTAAACTCTCAACAACCCATAGTGTTCAGTACTGAGATCGGCTCTAAAGCACCAGCAAGTGATTGTGATGAGTTAACCGCAGTGAATGCGCCAGTGCTATATGGTCTAACCAAAAATGCGTTTGTTATCAACTTTGATGGAAATTTAATTGCAAACGGTTTAGGTGATCAATCTAGTAGCGATACAATTGCCAGTAGTGCATTAACACAAGGTTTATTTTACCCATATACACTTAGTAGTGACCATGCTTTTGAATATGACTGCGACTTAATTAATCATACTTCATCGGTATTAAGTAACAACTTTGGTTATACGGATAGTCGAGTATCAGGTGATGCAAGCGGCGACTGGGTTGAAATCAGAAAACTAAACGGTAATGGTGCATTTGATACTGATGGAGCTATCGACCAAGACCCAGCAACTAATAATAAAGAAGTGCTAGAGTATGTTACAGCAACAAGTACGCTAATAGAAACATCGCCAACTGGTGCGCAGGTTTTGGCTGGTGCTAGGGGCCTTCATTATATTCAAACTTCAGAAGTGGGTGTTGGATCTACTTGGAAAATACAAAACGATTAATTTGTAGTAAAACGTTTAATCGGTGTTTTGATTAAAAACTTACTAATTTTTTAGCCCCAATTTTGGGGCTTTTTATTTCCTCCCAAATACACCCCTCAAATCTGCGCAGCAGGTAAATTGACTCCCAATAGATAGACACGCCCAGACGCATGTTGCGTTTATAAGCAAATATTTTATTCGTAATACTTGTACCAACAACCTATTTTACCCCTTGGTAATACCTATAAAATAGAATTGGTCTTAACGCTGGTAATATTTAAGTGTTAAATTGGTTGATCAAGTGACTTCAGTTGAGTATATTAAATACAGGATTCACATTCTATCTACACAAGCATAACAAGCGACACATAACTAAAACACACTACAACAACCAACGGAGAATTTTAATGTCGTTGAAGTCAGAAAATAATAATTCGATAGCGGGACCATTTGTACTAAGTCCAATAGCAAAATGGGTAAGAACAGCGGTAATTGCTGGTATGGCTGGTTCATGTGCACTTACTGCGCAAGCTCAGGAAGCTGAAAAAAAGGTTACTGAAGTTGAACCTGATGTTGAAATCATTAGCGTTACAGGTACACGTAAAACAATACAAGATCAGATTGCTATTAAACGTGAGTCTACCACTGTAGTTGATGGCCTTTCATCAGAAGACATTGGTGATTTACCTGCACTGTCTATCGGTGAAGCGCTGGAATCAATTACAGGTGCTGCATCTCACCGTGAAAATGGTGGCGCAACAGAGATTACTATTCGTGGTCTTGGACCATTTTTAAGTGCCACTCATATCAATGGCCGTGAAGCAACCAATGGTGGTGGTGACCGCTCAGTTAACTTTTCACAGTTTCCATCAGAGCTCGTAAAAAAAGTAGCTATCTATAAAACGCAAGATGCATCAATGATTGAAGGTGGTGTTGCAGGTGTTATTGCTCTTGAAACCGTAACCCCTCTCGATTTTGGTAAGCAACGCGTATCAGGGGAAGTTAAATTAAACTATAACCCTGATGAAAGTAATGTAGAAAACTCATTACAAAGCGATTTAGGTTATCGTGGTACGTTTAGTTATGTGGACCAGTTTGAATTTGATAACGGCCAAGCCGTTGGTGTGTCTTTTGGTGTACAACGCCAAGATATTAGCCAACCAGAAGCTGAATATAGAAGCTCAAGCCCGTCAGGCTCTTCATTATGGGCGTGTTTAAACGATCCTAACAATACCAATGAAGGTTTTTATCGTAGCAGCGCAGGTGACTGTGAAGATCAAGTTAGTGGCAGTAGTAACCAAGGTTACGATACAGATATTGATTCTGAAACCGGCAAAGCAAAAAGTGATGGTACGCCTTATGCGTGGACTGGCAGTAGTCGCAGTTTTCGTCAAAATGAAACATCGGATGAGCGTGACGCAGCATTTTTTGCATTGCAATACCAGCCTTCAGATGCGTGGGATATTAATTTTGATACGCAAATTTCAGACAGAACACAAAAAGAAGCGCGCCACGATTTAATTTTTTTACAAAAACGCGCAACACCAGGTATTACTGGCCCCACACTTGTTACTAACGATGTAGGTGGTATTTTACATTGGGAAGGCGAGGAGCGCATTGAGTCAGCGGGTGAGCAATTTTCTCGTGAAGAGAACTACCAAGGTTATGGTTTAAACATTGAACACAATGTAACTGACCGATTAACGGTTAATCTTGATTTAGCGTATTCAAAAACAGATCGTGAAGAACTACAAATTTCAAACCGCGGTAGAACATCGGATCGTAATTTTTTCTCTTGGGATTTGGGCGATGAAATTCCTCATTTCACATTAACGGATTTTAATGTTACAGATATTTCTAATTTTACTGACAGTTTAAGAACACGTTTAGATCGTGAGAATGTTCGCGAAAATGTAATAAAATCAGCGCGTTTAGATTTTGATTATGAATTAGATAGTGGTATGTTCACTAAAATTGAAGGGGGTATCAGAACATCTGAGCTTTCTTTCATACAATTCGGTGGCAGCCAAGGTAATGGTTCAAGAAACGAATACACAGTAGGTGACGATACGGCACTTGAAATTCTGCAAGGCTGTCAAATAGACTTCCCTGAATCAGACTTTTTATCAAGCGTGTCTGATGGCAACATTGTAACCAATGTTGATAGTGATGGTAACGTTATTGGTTCAGGTACAGGTGCTTCGTGGGCAACCTACGACAACGTCTGTTTTTCGCAAGCAGTTGCAGCAACTGATGCCGATTACAACGGTGTGTTCGCCTATCCTGACGTTGAATACCAAAATACTGGTACTGTCGATGTAACGGAAAAAACCACTTCAGCGTATTTAATGGCTAGTTACGATACAGAGATGTTTGGTAAATTTATACGTGGTAACTTTGGTCTTCGTGTAGTAGATACTGAAGTAACATCTGTTGGCTTCAGAACAGATTATTCTGTTGGTACGGATGCAGACACTGGATTTCTTGAATTGGTATCAGATTCTACAACACTTGATAAAATTCAAAGCGGCTCTAGTTATACCAAATATTTGCCTAGCTTTAACTTAGTTGTAGATTATAGCGAAGATATATTATTGCGTGCGGGTATTTACCGTGGTATGTCTCGCGCAGACCCGTCAGATTTGAGCTTTAACCGTGAATTTTCAACGAACAGTAACGATGATGGTGCAGCCACTTCACTTTCTGATTTAGTCGTAGGTGTAAACGGTTCTGGTAACCCTGCCACTCAGCCATTAATGTCATGGAACTATGATGCGGCGGTGGAATGGTATCCGAATGAAGATTCGATTGTAGCGTTTAGTCTATATTACAAACAGTTCCAAGGCGGTTTTGAAAAACAAACTATTTTAGAAGAGTTTATAATAGATGGCGAAAGTATATCTCTGCCTATTACTAACTCTGTTACATCAGACGATGACAGCGAAATAGTCGGTCTTGAAGCTTCGCTTTCTTACCGCTGGGATAATGGCTTAGGTGTAAAGTTTGGTTATAACTTCGCTGACACTGATTTTGAATTTGAAGATAGCTTATACGGTGATACATTCACTACTGACCTTGATGGTAATACAACACAATTAACGGAAGGTATTGTTGAGCCAGGTTCAGTTCCTGGTTTTTCTAAGCATGTATTTAGTAGTCAACTTTACTACCAAATTGGCGACTTTGATACTGCGGTTATTTACAAATACCGTAGTGAGTATTTCCAACCTTATACAAGTAATGGTACTCGTTTACGCTATGTTGACGCTGTAGGTGTGTGGGAAATGCGTGCATCGTATAAAATCAATGAGCACTTTAGAATCAAAGCTGAGGCAATTAACTTATTTAGTGCACCTAAATCACAAGACTTCTTTGTTGAAGATAATTTAGGTGAAGTGAATGATTATGGCCCACGTTTATTCTTAGGCATGAGCTTTAAACTTTAAACTATAAAGTTAGAAATAGAAAAGGCGGTTTACCGCCTTTTTTCTATTTTTATCATTCTAAAGCTAGGTGAGTTTGTGTATTAACTAAGCTGAACTCTGGTTAAGAGATTTATTATACCAATCTGCTTATATATGGGTCTATTTAACGTTAAAAAATTACGCTGAACTAGGCAAAATTTTTGTATTTTGTTCTAAATGAAAAACTTTTAACGACGTTATAGCGCAATTTAATTCGTTAACTTGCTCAAATATTTATGCAAGTTGGTATTATTCAGAGTTCAGGTTATTTAGTTAAGTGAGAAATTGAATAAAGCCCACGAGTTTCATCTGTTTTTCGTCTTACTTCTTCCAATGCTTTAGCTTCACTTGCTTCAAATAATGCATTGATCAATCTATTAAAGTGATTATGCATCGCCTTTCTTGCGGCGGATGGGTTTCGATCAGCTATTGCATCATAGATAGTGGTGTGCTCAGCCAAACGCTGATTTATATTTTGCGAACAAACACCTTGGTGAGCTAATAATATTTGTGGTTCTGAGCGTCGTAACTTCCAAAAGTTATTAATGGTGAGTGCTAGCGCTTTATTACGAGTTGCTTGTGCGATAATTTCATGGAAAAGTTGATCTGCTTCATCAGCTTTGTCAGAAAATTCCATGTCTATTAGTGTTTGCTTAAGTGCTTGTAGCTCACTATCTAAAATTTTAGAGGCTGCTAGAGCTGCAGCTTCCGATTCGACTAATGCGCGTGCCTGAGTTAGTTCAAATGCACTTATTGGGGGAATTAAAGACGCTGTTTTTTTGCTACTAGTAACAAATACACCCGATCCAGTTTTTACTTCAACGCGCTTTCTAACTTCCAGCGCAATAATAGCTTCACGAATAGTAGGGCGACTAACATCGTAAACTTCTGCCATTTCACGCTCTGCAGGCAAACGGCCACCTACTGGATAAATACCTTGATCAATTAAGGCTTCTAGTTTTTCTACAACCATCCAGAAACGTCTGCGCTTTTTAACATTTTGCATTACTTAATCTCTCAAAGTGGGGAGGTTTTGTTAACTTTAAACTCAAATTTTATGCTGCTTATAACGTAAAGAAACACAGTTAAAGCTTGGCATAATTAATTTTTATTATAAATACGAAATTTTAGTAGTCAAAATAATAAGTATTAGTCTAACTGTAAGCCAAGGAATTATCTTATTTTTCTTTTAAAACAGAGCATAAGCTAATTTACGATTTTTTGTTATTGATAAAACTTTATTTTATGGCGTTTTGTCTTTAAATTCACATAAATCGTATAATCCGACAACAATCTTGCTTACAGGCAAGAGGGTGTATGGTGAGTACAATACTCATCAGTGTTTTATATAAGCTGGTTAATACTACACAGGCTACTTTGTAAACTTTAACAGCATTTTTACTCAAGGCGAAGTTAGCACGATAAAATGCGAAAATATGCATGTTTCAGTGATTACAGGCCAGTGCATAGTCTCAAAATAGCAGTGGATAAACTCATTAACCCGACAGTTAAAACGACTAAAAAGAGTCATGAGTTGTCGGTAGTATCTAAACTTACTAGTTAAACTGAAATTTCCGTAACAACTTCAGTTTTTACGGAATTAGCTATAAAACATTGTTCATGGGATTGATGATGCATTTTCTCAAGTTGCTCCATTGTTGGTTTCTTATCGCCTGAAAACTGAACATGTGGTTTAAGTGTGACTTTAGTCATTGAAATTTTACCATCACTATCTTTTTCCATAATACCAACTGCCTCGTCTACATATGAGTCAACTACATACTTTTTTTTGGCGGCAATAGATAAAAAGAATAACATGTGGCAACTAGAAAGTGATGCAACAAAAGCCTCTTCGGGATCGACATTTTTTTCAATTGAATAAGGTAATGGAACAACATGAGGGGAAGATGAAGCTAGTACGGTTTGACCGCCATCGAAAATCCATTTATGCCCACGGCTATATTTATTATCAATATAACTTTCATTATTTTCTCTTACCCAATTAATTTTGGCAAAATATTCTGACATATACACTCCATGTTGATGGACGTAGCCTAAGGGATAACTTAAATAGCCTCAACGTCTTGTGAATAAAAATTGTAAACATATTTATATAGGACTGAACTCTGAACGGAGTAAGCCGAAGCACTTGAGGTCATGAAATTTATTTTTCCAAAACCCACACTCACGTCGAAGTCCTTCTTCTTTAAATCCAAGCCGCAACAATAATGATTCAGATGCGATATTTTCAGGTATCGTATCAGCCTGAATTCGGTTTAACTTCCCACAAGCTAATATTCCAGAAAAACCAGCATCAACAATTGCGCGGACTGCTTCCACAGTATAGCCACATCGCCAAAATTGAGGGTGTAGCTCGTAACCAATTACAGCATTACGCATTTTACTGTTCCACGAATTAAACCCGCAAGTGCCTATCAATTGTCCTGTTGGTTTTAATCGGATGGCCCATCTGATGCCTTGCTGTTCGTGGTATCTTTCATTAAAAAGGTTAATCAAATTAGCAGCTTGATTGTGTTCACGAAAAACATTTAAATCATAGTATTCGATTACAGATGGGTTAGAAAATAAATTGAACAACTCAGCTTCATCTTCAACACGAAGCTCTGTGAGTAATAGCCGATCAGTTTCAAGTGATGGAAATACCATCTAAATTCCTTTTATAATAAATTAATTGCACATGTATCTGTTGATGCTGCGCTCATGCTTTTAGTTTTCTTTAGTGTCAATGTCAGGCCAGTTTTTGGCTGTGTTCACTCGCTGCGAGCTATAACAAGTTTGTGGTTTGTACCTACGCATAACCAACCCTGTATGGCTCAGATATTGATCATCCCCAATACGAACCCAGCCATACTCCCATCTATACATTGAACCGTATACCAAAAGGCATCGATTATGTCGTTAATGACGGTCATAAACGCGAAGTCATAAACATTAATGATATTAAAGTGGAACAACTGTTAATTACGCGCTTGCATTAAATTATCGGTGTAATCTGGAATTATCACTCATACAATAACGCTTCATACAGCAGCAATGTCTTGCGACATTACTGCCCAGCGATAACGATAGTACTAAACGAATACCGTTACTTCTTAACCTTTCCCTTAAGTACATAAATTTCACCATCAAAACTGCCTTGAATTGTCAGCCCTTGGCTTGCCAATTCCTGCAAATATTCAATGTGATCTTCAGTAATATGCTGGCCCGGCACTAAAAGCGGAATACCTGGCGGATATGGGGTAACTAAACCAGCGCAAATGCGGTTGTTACTTTTGCTAATAGGCACCGATTCGCGCTCGCCATAAAAAGCATCGCTTGGAATACAGGCTAGATCGATGGCGGGTAAATTTTCTGGTAAGCGGGCTCTGCGCGTCGATTTCGACAGCTTCACTTTGCCCCCATCTAGCTTTTTCAATGCATTGTACAAACGAATTATTTTCGAACGTGTGCCGCCAAGCGTGAGTAAAACCAAGATAGTGCTGTGCGTATATTTTTCTATTTCTAGACCAATTTCGTCCAGTAAATATTTATGAATATCTTTTAATGAATAAGGTAGCTCACTAATATCAATGAGTATTTTTAATGGGTCGTGGCCCATGTTATCACCGCTAAAGTGCGGAAATATATCCATAAAGTCTTGCTTACCGAGCACTTTAATGTGCTTGAGCGACGCCATCTGTTGTTTAAATTCGTCAACATGATTTAGCAACGCATTGAGCAACTTATAGCCTTCCATCTCTAATTGCTTTTGGCATACATCAAGAGACGCAATAAGCTGATATTTGGGCGATGTGCTGGCGTAGATACTGTAAATATCTCGAAAAAAATCAGCATCAAAATCGGGGTCGTTAATATGGATATAAGACGCCTGAGAAAATGCCGAAACTACTTTGTGTGCGGAATGCGTAATGTAGTCAGCCCCAGCATGTATTGCAGAATAATAGCGAAAGCTAGGATGAAACAAAGAGTATGCAAACCATGCCTCGTCAATAAACACCTTAATACCATATTGATGAGCGTAATCTACGACTTGTTTCAGGTCGCTAAGCAGGCCATCGTAAGTACAGCCGGTAAGCACCAGTAATTTAGCATCAGTATTGTTTTCAATTGCTAACTTTATGTCGGCCAACGACGGTGGCGCGAAAATTCCATATTTTGGATTTAAAATACTCGCCAAATAAATGGGGTAACTGGCAGATTGCAAAATGCCATAGTGGACTGATTTATGACAATTACGGTCAACAATTACTTTATCTCCCTTACGCAGGAGTGTTTGTAAAATAATTTTATTTGAGGTAGACGAACCGTTTGTAACAAAGTAGGTGTGCTTAACTTCAAACGTTGCCGCTGCTGATTCTTGAGCGCGACCAATAGTATTCGTGCTGTCTGACAATGAGCCTAGCGAATCTACCGACACCGACAGGTCGCCAACAAATACATTGCGGCCATAAAACTGATAAAAATCTTTAATATAAGGAGAGTTTCTAAAGCTAGAACCTCCGCTATGACCCGGTGTGTGCCATGAATCGTTTGACTCGCCCACATAACGACGATACGCCGTCCAAAATGGCGTTTCCGAACGGTCGTCAAAATCGTTGATCATATAACCTAAAATTGCTTCAGGGTCAGAAATTACTTCATCTTTAAAGAAAAACGATTCAATTTCTTCTGACTCGTTAACGATTTCCAGCCCTTTGGTGTCGTCGCCAACAACATAAACCGGCAGCTCAAGACGAATAGCCTTTAACTCTTCAATAAAGCGGCTATACATACGCTCACCCACTTTATTGTGCATATCCCAGCTTAGAACCACGGCTTGAATATCACCATCTTCCGCTACATGTTCCAACGCGCGTTTAAGCTCAAGGCATTCAATAATATCGATATGAATATCATCACGCTCAAAGTTAGGAATAGTCTTTGACAGATTCGTTGAAAGCCCTTGTAAAGTGGTTGGGTCTTGCTCAATTATCAAGATACGAAGTAGAGGTAGCATAGAGGTTTTCGCAATAAGATTTATAATGCTCAATAGCATAACCAAAGGAGTGTAACTTGTGAAATTAATACTTTGATAATGTTCTAATAATTGGGCTGTTTCATTGGCTACTACAAATGAGAGGCGCAATGAAATTCATGTGTTTTCTGTTTCCATCGTAAGCAAAAAGATTTTGATCATTATCAACGGTAATATACTTCCTTTTAAGTTTTATACCACTACAGTATAAAAATTATACCTATTTGATGGGCAGTTTTCTGCCAGTGTAGGTCGAATAAGCGAAGTGCCATCCGACACAGTAAAATACCTTGCCAATTATTATCAATATTTTATGTTGTCGAGTGGTTGAAGAGTGCCAGTTGCAGACACTCATAACCTTAGTCACTTGTTAGCTTTGCGCTATTATAACCTGTTAAAGCCATACGAATTACACATTATTTAAAGAGTTTAGTGCAATTAATCGTCGTTCCTTACCTGAGCTGTCACCTAGTGAAATGGCTATCTCTATACTTTTATCTAAATGCATTGCGGCATACTTAAACTCCCTAGACAGCACGAAATACTCGGCAATATTCTCATGCCACTTCCCTTGCCCAATATTATCACCACACTCAATAGCAATAGAAAGAGCGTCATTCATTGCTACAAATGCTTTTTGTAATTTACCTTGACGAAGGTACATAATTCCTAAGTTTCCTGTCCATACACCTATATTGAAAGTATGGTCCATTTTTTTTGCTATATTTAAAGCTTCTTTATAATTGATTTCTGCTTTTTTGTAACAGTTAAAATGATGGAAGTAAATATTCCCCAAATTCCCTATACTCCAACCAACATCTGTAACACTACCAATAACTTTGAATAATTCGGAGGCCTTTAAAAAATGAGTTTCTGCACTCTTATATTTTTCTATTGCTTTATATGAAATACCTATCTCCATATGCACTTTTCCACGAAAAACCATGTCAGATATAGAACAAAGTTTCAAAGATTTTGTTAAATTAAAAAGAGACTCTTCAAAATTACTCTGATTCCTCTCACTTACACCTAAATTCCTTAGATGCAGACTCATCATTTTTTTGTCTTTAATTGATTTTGCTATTTTAAATCCTCGCTCTGAATATAATTTAGCTTGCTTGGGATTAGAAGACGCATAGAGAAACGCTAGATGGTTGAGCGCCATACATTCAATTTCTAGATCGTGTTCTAAGATAGAAATTTTTAAGGATTCTTCATAGTAAGGAATCGCACTTATCTTTTGAGAAGCATTATTTAGTAGTTCACCTGAGATAAAGTATGAAAAAGCATTGGATTTAATGGAGTTAAATTGTAAAGCCCATGATTCGATAAGTTTCGATACTTTATCTTGAAATTCAGTTAACTGCTTATTGGATAAAGCGCAGACCCGCGAGCTAAAATATTTATCCGTTTGATGAGCTAGCTCGTCTATTACAAAATCTGTATTTGCTTGGATTAAAGCCCCTTTTGCATTAGGGTGATAAAATCCTTTAAAATCCCCAAGGTTTTCACTAAAAACCAAGGAGTCTAGTCTGTTCTTTGAATGTTCGTGATTAAGGTGATAAATTTTGTTTTTACAACTACCCCTTTTAAACATTGGGGTTAAGTCAAATACATCTGAGCAACTGTAACCCATAACTAATACTGCTTCATGTTGAACAGATGAAACGAGGTGCTCAACTATTCTCTCTCTTGGTGAAATAGCAGCTTTTTTAGCTACCTTTTCTATGGTTATAACAAGATCTTCTTTTCTTGAGATACAACCATGTATTTTAATTAATACTGGCAGCACACCTTCTAAATCTATCGACATGAAATCACTATCACTTCTAGCCACCAGATAGTCTTTACCTTCTACCATCCCTTCAAATTCAAGAGCTTGCTCTATATGTTCAGTGAAGTTTGTTGTCACTACTGTTTTTATATAGCCACACTTAATGGCTTTTGCAATAATATAATGATTCTTATTTGGTTTTCCAATATTGAATATCTCAAGTAAGTGATCAATGTTGCTATGTTTTCCTAGTATGCTAAAAAACGCTTCAAATGGCATGTTTGACATATTCAATAAAAAATCATTATCTTCAGCTGAAAAAGGTAGTTGGGACAATATTTTTGTCATTATCCCGTGTTCCCCTTTCACTAACGGCACACCCGAATAAAAATCTAAACCAGCTCCAAAAAATATAGCTAATTTACTGTTTTTTATTAAATTTGATATTTCAAAAATATTTTCTGATTTCATAATTATGTCAATAGACTAAAAGTTTAATTGTGGGGGCTAGAAAAGCTAACGAGCCTGTAGATTAACTCGTTTTTTATTTATGAATAAACCATAGCTGAGTTCCTATTTTGGTTCAATCGATTACTGTGTTTTTCATCGAATATAAAAAGCTGGTTTAGTGTTGTTTTAATTGGCGTTTGGAAGAGATTACCGGTGTTTGAGTGGCTTTTATTTAGAGTAAAAAGGCTTCCCCTTCTCAGTGCATTGTGTTTTGCAGCTTTTCTATATTCTGAACAAGACAATACAGTTGCTGCAGCGTCAAGTAAGGCATTCACTTTCATTTGACCTCGTAAGGTCAGTTTGTTCATCCCTTTATTCACCGTAATATACCGCTTTTTATTTAAAGGAAAGCCGGTTCGATACAGCCGAGTCGTTTGCCATTCTTTAATAAACAGCTATCGTCGTCCGATTGGGCTGTCTGTTTTTACTTTCATTTTGTCAACATAGCACAGCTTTTTGTGTGATTCATTATTTATAACAATGCACACTTAATGCTGTTTTTGTTGGCTTTTTTCGCAATAATTAGGATGGGTGTCATCCTAATTTCATACTAATTATGATATTTAATAAAGCGCCTTTATGAATCAGTGAAATAAACATAAAAACTTGATTTATATATATTTAAAATGCATATTGTCGTTAAGTTTGTACGCCAAGGAAGACTAAATTATGAGTATTAAAATTCCAACATCTTTACAAAACCGTATTGCAAATGGAGAGGTCATACCACTAATTGGTGCTGGTGTTTCAATGTCAGTAATTACTAACATGGGTATAACAGCTTTTCCCTCTTGGGAAGAGCTGTTAAATGCAGCGGCTGAAAAACTTGCAGGTGAACTAAAGGAAGATGAATCCACTATCGTTAAACTACAAATTAAAAAGAAAAAATTTCATAATGCTGCTAAGGAAGTAATTGAAGGGCTTCAAGGGAGAGTGTGGTATAACTTCTTAGACTCAAAGTTTAATATAAATTTCGATGAACTCAACGAAACCAGTAAATTATTGCCCCATACTATATGGCAATTGAGTAATCGAGTCGTAACATTGAACTATGACAAAGTTTTATCATGGGGCCATACTCAGCCGGCAAATGTGTGCGCGTTTGATAATGCAAATGGTAGCAAGCTTGCTGAGTTCACAAGAAATGATAGAAGCCAAGATATGTTGTGGCACTTGCATGGCAGAATTGAAGATCCTAAACACATAGTTCTCACACCTAACTCATATCATCGGTTGTATGAAGAGGATGCTGAAGAACACTATGTTGCGGCACTACAAAAATTCAAAGAGTTAATTTCTAACAACACGCTGCTCTTTATTGGTTGCTCTCTTGATGATGCTGAACTACTAGATAAACTTATAAGCGAGAACAAACTTTTTGAAGGCAATACAGGACCTCACTATGCATTAGTATTAGAAGCAGACAGACAAACAATTGAACAAAAGTTACAAGGTAACAACGTTGAATTACTTACATTTAGTGGGTTTGGTCAGCCACTGATTGATGCTGTGCAACAATTGGCCGACTGCAAAGGTGAACAAAAACAAGCAAACCAAGAGGTCGTAGAGTCATTTGAACAAGCCAAAGAGCAGTCCAAACAGTATGATAAAATAAGTGTATATACTGCCTCCCCACTAGATAAACCACTAGCTAGTTCAGATATCGTCGCAAAACTTAAAAAATTTAAATATCCTATTTATCATCAGGCTTTTACAGAACGCAATTTAAGAGAAGGGGATGATTACTCAATTTTATTTTTACTTGCGAAGAAAACAAGCAATGGATTACTAATTGAAGATGATAGTGCTTGTAGTGAGTATATAGCTATTGATGAGTTGCAAGAAAACTTACCTTTAAACGCTAAGTTGACAGTATTAATCACTGACAAGCTACTTAGCGAGCAAGAGTTAGAGCAAGTTGACTTTCCTCTGCTTGTTTTATCACTGTTGAACAAGCAAGGAAGGGATCTAAAAGTTTTAGATAAATTAACTCATCAGTTATTTAAAAACCCTGATACTAAACACTTTATTGATAAACAGGATATTCAGTTGGTAAAGGTTACTAAATCTTTATTAGAATCCCTTAATCCTGAAAATAAACTTCATTGGTCATGTCATCAACCTGTATTGCCTAGAGATATAAATTCGAGTGAGTTACAAGGATTTACTGGCCGACTATCCGATTTAGCGGATATTAGCCAAAAGCTCGCTAAGGCAGCCAATGGGCAAAGACTATTAACAATAAAAGGTA
This sequence comes from Pseudoalteromonas sp. 1_2015MBL_MicDiv, assembly GCF_002407505.1. Taxonomy (NCBI): domain Bacteria; kingdom Pseudomonadati; phylum Pseudomonadota; class Gammaproteobacteria; order Alteromonadales; family Pseudoalteromonadaceae; genus Pseudoalteromonas; species Pseudoalteromonas sp. 1_2015MBL_MicDiv. The sequence goes on from NZ_CP012737.1 coordinate 1,360,335, forward strand.
GTGGTGGCTTAGGGAAAACCACGATAGCAAAAAAAGTGGCGTTTGAATTAGCCATTCGCGGGCATTTTGATGGAGGCGTTTATTTTATTGATTGTGAAAATATAACGAGTGCTAATCAACTTGAAATGCACATAGGTGAAGCCTTTAATTTACGCACTGCCGAAGATTTATTTGGCTACTTGGCAAAACATCACGATCAACGTAGCCGATTGTTAATTTTTGATAACTTAGAAAGTTTATTGTATTTAAAAAAAATAGATAAAAATACAAACAAACAAGCTATCGAGCAAGTCAAAGACTTGTTATCACGAACGTTAATTTATTCAAAGGTATTGGTGACATCAAGAGAAAGCGTCAACACAGATTGGGAAGATATTCTCCCCTTTAGGCAAATGGAATCAGAAGAAGCGTTATCTTTATTTAATCACTTAACTAAAAATAGTTACCTCAGTGGGGAAGAACAGGAGTTTGCGCGCAGAAAGGTTTTAGAACCATTACTTAATAATAATCCGTTAGCAATTAAGCTCATTTGTGATGGTATGCCCAAAGGTAAAAGTTTAAAAGAATTGAAGCATGAATTAGAGGAAGATTTTTTTGGTAAGGTCAAAGAAGAAGATTTAATTCTAATGTTTGACGACGAAGTAGACGCTAATATTAATCGTCAAGAATCAATCTATATCTCTATACTCTATTCCTATCAAACACTTACCGATAGCCAAAAACGTGCTTTTGAATCGTTTTCTCTATTTCCCGATGGTATTGATTTAGACACTTTTAAGCATTTAATAATAGAAAGTAAAAAGGCAGATAGAAACCAACAAGTCGACAAGCATAAAAGACCAATGAGTGACAAAGATATTGCAGTGCTCGCGAATAAGTCATTAGTTGAAGATTATAATGGGTTCTATACACTCCAATCGGTTATACAACGATTTGCTCGCTTTCAATTTGAGCAACATATGCTAGAAAAAGATAAGCTGGAACTTTTTAGGCAAGCATTTCGTTTTAATCAGCAGCTTGTTGAGTATATTAACGAACTAAGAGATATAAATAATAAAGCGATTTTTATTTTTTCATCTCTATTCAATAACTTTTTAGCGGCTATTTCTTATGGTGCTAAGAAAAATGTATTGAGAAGTGATGAAGAACTAGAAGACTACTTCCTGATGTTAAGACTCATTTGTGGAATTTCATGTGAATTAAATTTATCCCCTGATTTTTTAGCAACTACTAATTTAATTGATATTAAAGGCTTTGTAACTGAAAAAAATAAAGAGCAAGTAGGACTTACATGGCAAGTTATTGAAATTTCTTCAAAGTATTATAAAGGAGAATTTGCTGACGCTTATAATCAACTAAAAGTTTTAATACCAACCGAGAACTTTATTTCTATTTCTGGGGATATTGCGAAAGGTCAAATGCTTAATGCTATTACTTTGAACGTTGCACGGCATATATACACATTGGAAGGTGATGCTTTTTCCAGTATTTTATATGATATAAACCTTAGTAATAACTACTATAGAAATACAAGCATAGATCTTGCTTGTGTGCAGATAGCTATGAAAGCTGGGTCTCTAATGGCTTTATTGATGACTTTAGTGAAGTTGGATATGTGTTATTTTGAGGCGCAAAGTTATTTAAATGATGGCATAGATCTTAATCAACTTGATAAGGTGATAGATCGGTTACATGAGAGTGAGCACTTACAAAAAGTGAATTTAACTTACATGAAATCTCGCTATACTTATGTAAGTTATGAATCTATAGATAAGTTAGTTAATGTAAACCCTTATACTAGGGGGTTAAAAAAACTCATGTATGCTTTTTCATGCGAACATGAGCTATTTGCCAGTGAAGATAGTAATAGTGAATTGAATCATAGAGTTATTAAATACTATCAATCAGCACTTCCAGACTTAAGCCATATTAAATTTTACTACGTACAAGCTATTTATTTTTATGCTCGATTTTTACAGCAAATAAATAGTCAAGATTTTGAAACAGTCTACGAGCAAGGATTAGAATTAACTAGAAAGCACTATTATCGCTATTGGCAACATAGTTTTCTATTATTGAAGCAACCATCTCTAGGGAGTTATGAACCTGAAGATTACCCACTACCTGGAAACCCCGATATTTCACCATTAATTGAAAAACAAATTAAGTGGATAAAGAAGAGTTATGGCACAAGTTTAAATCCTTTTAACCAAGAACTAGAGGCTTTAAAGGCTATTACTAGTTGAGATTTGGAGATAACTTAAACAATGCGGAGCGCAAATAATGCACCGCATAAATCAATTAAAAATCTTAGAAAAATTAATCTGACGTTTTATCTTTAAACTCACACAAGTCTTCGATAATACAGCTGCCACACTTAGGTTTACGTGCTACGCAGGTGTAACGTCCGTGAAGAATCAACCAATGATGTACGTCTACTTTAAATTCTGCAGGCACTACTTTTTCAAGTTTTTGTTCAACGGCTACAACATCTTTACCCATGGCAAGCTTAGTGCGATTAGAAACACGAAATATATGCGTATCTACTGCTATTACAGGCCAACCAAAGGCGGTATTGAGTACAACATTAGCTGTTTTACGGCCAACGCCTGGTAGGGCTTCTAGGGCTTCACGATTTTCTGGCACTATGCTGTTATGCTCATCTACCAATATTTGGCACATTTTGTAAACGTTGGCCGCTTTTGAATTAAATAGGCCAATGGTTTTAATGTAATCACGCAGTGTATCGTGGCCTATATCTAAAATGGCTTGGGGTGTATTAGCAACAGGGAACAGTTTTCGGGTTGCTTTATTAACACCGACATCGGTTGCTTGTGCTGAAAGAGTTACTGCTACTAGTAACTCAAATGGGCTTGAATATTCAAGCTCTGTAACTGGATGTGGATTATCGTCGCGCAGGCGCGACAGTATTTGGTGACGTTTTTCTTTATTCATGCAACTTAAAACGCATTAGCTTTTGCTAAGTTAATGCGCTTTCCCCTTAAGTTAAGCTAGTAACACGTGCTCGAGGGCCTTTTTCTGCCTCTGGCGGTGCGATTTGTTTTGATTTTATTTGTGCGTCTATTACGTTTTTAGCCGCAATAAGCAGCCCTAGGCCTAAAAATGCGCCGGGTGGCAAAATGGCGAGTAAAAATTGGTTATCAAAGCTAAATACTTCAATGCGTAAGCTTTGTGCCCACGGGCCTAATAATAAGTCGGCGCTGTCGAATAACGTACCTTGGCCAATTAGTTCACGCATTGCGCCTAAAACGACCAGCACAATCATAAAGCCCAAGCCCATCATTAAGCCATCAAAGGCTGATAAGTGAATTGGGTTTTTAGACGCGTAGGCTTCAGCACGGCCAATAATAGCGCAGTTAGTAACAATCAGCGGGATAAAAATCCCTAAAGACTGATAAAGCCCAAATGTATAAGCGTTCATGAGTAACTGCACTATGGTTACAAAGCCTGCAATGATCATAACAAACACCGGAATACGAATATCTTTTGGTACCCAGTTTCTTACTATTGATACACTAATATTAGAGCCGACTAAAACAAGCAGTGTTGCAAGCCCTAGACCCAGTGCATTTGTAATTGTAGAGGTAACAGCTAATAACGGGCAAAGACCTAAAAGCTGCACTAGGGCAGGGTTATTTACCCATACACCTTCTTTATATAAAGTTTTTAATTCGCTCATTTAGTTACCTCTGCACATTTGGCGTTAGGCGCGGCAAAAATAGCATCAAATTCACTCTGTGCGAATAGCACTGCGTTTTTTACTGAGCCAACCACTGCGCGAGGCGTAATGGTGGCTCCTGTGAACTGATCAAATTGTCCCCCGTCTTTTTTAACGGCCCAGCGAGCATCGTCTTCGCCTTGCACTGTTAAACTTTTAAATGTGGTGATCCAAGAGGATTTTTTAACTTCTACCTTATCACCTAAACCAGGGGTTTCTTCGTGTTTAGTGCTGCGCACGCCTGCAATAGTACCATCACTTAAAACGGCCGTTAGCAAGTTAATATCGCCACTGTAACCACTTGGTGTGACATGCCTTACAACAAGAGCAACGGGTTTGTTATTTTTGCGGGCGCGATAAATTATTTGATTAGCATAAGGGCCTAACCGTTCATCTGAAATAATAACGCAATCGGTTGAAAGCGCGTTATCGTAAGTACTCGGGTCAAGCACTTCTTGCAATTGAGACGTTAGGTGTAGCTGTTCTTGTTCGGCAATTTTATCGGCGGTTAATGCATTAATTGACGCAACGAGCCCCGTGGTTACAAGGGCAAATGCCGTTAAAATAGCGCCATTTTTAGCCATTGATGAAATAATCATTTTACTGCTCCATGGCCATAAGTACGTGGTTGCGTGTAGTAGTCAATCAATGGCACTGCAATGTTTAATAACAGTACAGCAAACGCAACGGCATCAGGATAACCACCAAAAGTACGAATTAAATACACTAGTAAGCCAATTAAAGCACCGTAAATTAAACGACCTTTATTAGTTGTTGCGGCTGAGACAGGATCGGTCGCAATAAAGAATGCCCCCATCATAGTGGCACCACTTAATAAGTGAAATATTGTACCAGGCTCAGTTCCTGGCGCTGCAATATAACCAATGGCGCTGCACATAGCTAAGCTTGCAATAAAGCTGACTGGGATATGCCAGTTAATGACTTTTTCTTTAAGTAGGTATAAACCACCGGCTAAAAAGCCTAAATTAACCCACACCCAGCCAAGGCCTGCCCATTCATTAAATAATGATTTTTGCATGCTTTCGGTCACCGTTAAGCCGTGGCCAATATCGGTTTTAATAGTATCAAGAGGTGTTGCCATCGTGATGCCATCAATACCTGCACGGACTTGGTCTAAGCTGTAACCAAGAGAGGTGAAGTCGGTAAATATTATGCGCAGTTGTTCAGTAAATCCAATAACGTTGTTAGATAGTTCAGACACAGGTAACCACGAGGTCATTTGCACCGGAAATGAGACTAATAACAGTACATAGGCTGCCATTGCAGGGTTAAATAAGTTAAACCCTAAGCCGCCATATAATTGTTTAACGATAACAATAGAAAATAAGCAACCAATAATAATTATCCACCACGGGGCTAAAGGCGGAATGCTTAACGCTAATAACACAGCGGTTAGCCACGCACTGCCATCACTTAATGCAGGCCAAATAGGGCGCTTACGCAAAAACATTATGGCCGCTTCAAAAACCGTTACTGCAGTTAATGCCAGTACTAACTGAATGAGCACGCCAGTGCCAAAAAATACAACTTGAGCAATGAGTCCAGGAATACACGCAGCTATAACGGTAAGCATTAATCGCGTTAACGATTTATGACTGTGGTTATGCGGCGAACTGGCCATGGTTAATTTCATGACTGATCATTTCCTTCTTTTTGTAACTTTTTGGCTTTTGCTCGGGCAATAGCGGCAGCAACAGCTGCTTTTTTCTTATCGTCGCTTGATTTAGGTACGTCAGCGTCAATAGAGCTAGATGAATTGTCGGTATTATCGGGTGCGTTTGGTGCTTCTGCATCTTGAAGTGCTTTAGCTGCTTTTTTAGCTTTGGCGCGTGCAATAGCAGCGGCAACGGCGGCTTTTTTGTCATCAACTGGTGCTTCGGTTTGCGGCGCTTCACTAATGGCTGGCTCTGCATTTTCTAATGCTTTAGCTGCTTTTTTAGCTTTGGCGCGTGCAATAGCAGCGGCAACGGCGGCTTTTTTATCATCAACTGGTGCTTCGGTTTGCGGCGCTTCACTAATAGCTGGCTCTGCATCCTCTAGTGCTTTAGCTGCTTTTTTAGCTTTGGCGCGTGCAATAGCAGCGGCAACGGCGGCTTTTTTGTCATCAACTGGTGCATCGCTTTGCGGCGCTTCACTAACGGCAGGCTCTGCATTTTCTAATGCTTTAGCTGCTTTTTTAGCTTTGGCTCGTGCAATAGCAGCGGCAACGGCGGCTTTTTTATCATCAACTGGTGCTTCGGTTTGCGGCGCTTCACTAACGGCAGGCTCTGCATTTTCTAAGGCTTTAGCTGCTTTTTTAGCTTTGGCGCGTGCAATAGCAGCGGCAACGGCGGCTTTTTTGTCATCAACAGGTGCTTCGCTTTGTGGCGCTTCACTAACGACTGGCTCAGTACCTTCATTTGCTTGCGCTGCTTTTTTAGCTTTAGCGCGAGCAATTGCTGCAGCCACTGCTGATTTTTTATCATCAACAGGTGCAGTATCGGCTGATTCATCTGTTTGAGATTTTTGATCTTTATATTTTCTAGCTTGTTCTTTACGTAGTGCGCGTTCTTTTGCGACTTCACTATTATCAGGTTCTAATTCCGCAGATTGATCACCGAGCTTTTTAGCTTTAGCGCGGGCTATAGCGGCAGCAACGGCTGATTTTTCATCGCCATTATCTGATTTGTTTTTAACGCGGGCTAAAGCATCAGCTACTTTTTGTTTTTCGTCAGCCGATTTAGCAGCAGGTTTACGTTTATGGCGGTTTTGTCTTTCTTCTTGCTCGCGATCTAGGCGCTCTTTACGTGCATCAAAACGCTCTTTTGCGCGCTCGGCTTTAATTTTATCAGCCTGTTGTTCTTTAATTTCCACTTTGGCGACACGGTAGTACTGTACAAGTGGGATTTCACTTGGGCAAACATAGGCACATGCGCCACATTCGATACAATCAAATAAATTGTGTTCTTGTAGTTTGTCGTATTCTTTTGACTTAGCAAACCACTGTAATTGCTGTGGCAATAAAGAAGCAGGGCAGGCATCAGCACACGCACTACAGCGTATACAGGCTTTTTCAGGGCCGGGTTCTGCTAGCTCTTTATGATCAGGCGCTAAAATACAGTTAGTTGTTTTAACTATGCCAATCCGCACTGTTGGCAGAGTAAAGCCCATCATCGGGCCGCCCATAACAACGCGTTGCTGTGGTACAGGTGAAAAACCTTGGCAATCAAGTAAATGTTTAATTTCAGTGCCAAGTAGTGCCCATACATTACCTGGTTTATGAATAGTATTACCTGTTACAGTGACTACCCGTTCAATGAGTGGCTTACCTTCGTACACAGCTTGCTGCACGGCAAACAACGTACCTGTGTTTTGTACAAGTACGCCAATGTCAGCCGGTATGCCGGCGCTTGGCACTTCACGATTAGTGAGTAGCTTAATAAGTTGTTTTTCACCACCCGATGGGTAAATAGTCGGGACCGTTTGCACAATTATTTTTTCGCTATGCTCAGCCGCCTTAGTCATAGCAACTATCGCTTCAGGCTTGTTATCTTCAATGCCCACAATACACAACGCTGGATTTAGCAACTGTTGCATGAGTTCAAGGCCTTGAATTACCTCAATTGCATGCTCACGCATTAAGGTATCGTCGGCTGTAATATAGGGTTCACACTCAACCGCATTGACTATCAAAAACTCAATCGGTTGCTTTGTGTCAGCTTTTACATAAGTAGGAAAACCTGCGCCGCCCATACCGCTAATACCGGCTTGATGAATTATATTTACTAGTTCGTCGTGGGTAAGCGTTGTTGGATTATTAATTGGGTTAAGTGCCACCCATTCATCTTTACCATCTGGTTCAATAACAACACTCAGCTCAGGTAATGCAGAAGGATGCGCAGAAGGCATTGGTGCTATATCAGTAACAATACCCGAGCTTGGGGCATGTACAGGCACTGACCAGTTTGCAGCAGGGGAGGTTAGAGCTTGGCCTTTAAGTACACGCTGTCCTTTTTCTACAAGCAGCTTACCGTTTGCGCCTATGTGTTGCTTTAGCGCCACTACGAGCTTATCGGGCAATGGTAGGCGCGTAATGCTAGCACTATTAGAGAGTGATTTTTGTTGTGGTGGGTGTATGCCGCCAGAAAATGGCCAAACAACCCCTTCTTTTATTTGTTCAAGTAACTTATCCACTCAAACCTCTAATCTATTTGTGTAACAGGAATAGCATCTAGCTGCCATTTCCAGTTTTGTTTAGTTTCGGCTACAGGCAGCATATCAATGCAATCTACAGGGCAGGGCTCAACACATAAATCGCAGCCAGTACATTCATCAATTAACACCGTGTGCATTTGGCGAGTCGCGCCTAAAATAGCGTCAACAGGGCAAGCCTGGATGCATTTAGTGCAGCCAATACATTCGTCTTCGCGAATGTAGGCTACCGTTTTTATTGGCTCTGCTTGTTCGCCGCCGGCAAGTGGTTTTTCATCAACTCCCATTAAGCCGGCAAGCTTTTTCATGGTAGCTTCGCCACCCGGTGGGCATTTGTTTATTTCATCGCCATTTGCAATTGCTTCAGCATAGGGGCGACAACCTGGGTAGCCACATTGTCCGCACTGGGTTTGCGGTAAAATGGTGTCTATTTGCTCAACAATGGGATTGCTCTCTACGCGAAATCGTATAGCGGCAAATCCTAAAATCAACCCAAAAACCAGCGCTAACGAGCCAAGCGCAATTAAGGCATAAAACAAGGTCATATTAAAATTTCACTAATCCGGTAAAGCCCATAAACGCCATCGACATCAATCCTGCGGTTATCATGGCAATAGAGGCGCCTTTAAAAGGAGTGGGTACGTCAGCTGCTGCTAAACGTTCACGTAATGCTGCAAATAATACCAGCACTAACGAAAAACCAACCGCAGCGCCAAAACCATACACTGCCGATTGTAAAAATGAGTGATCTTCTTTGATATTCAGTAAAGCGACACCTAATACAGCACAGTTAGTGGTTATAAGTGGTAAAAATATTCCTAATAATCGATATAGGGTTGGGCTGGTTTTACGTACCACCATTTCGGTAAATTGCACCACAACGGCAATTACTAAAATAAAGCTCATTGTGCGCAAAAACTCTATGTCGAGTGGGATTAAAATATACTGATTCACTAAATAACTGGTGACGGAGGCGAGCGTAAGCACGAAAGTGGTAGCCAAAGACATACCAATAGCTGTATCAAGTTTTCCTGATACACCCATAAAAGGACATAAGCCTAAAAATTGTACTAATACAAAGTTATTAACCAGAACAGTACCAATCAATAACAAGACATATTCAGTCATGCGAGCCTCACGCTATAAAAATCCTGTGTATTATCCTTTTTTCTGGTGTGATTAACAACATATGCAGTGATTATCATTTAAATAAACAATATTAATTTAAGGGGTAATAACAAAGATGTAAAAATACTGTGATTCGTATGTAACCTGAGCTCTGGATAATAAATCTATCCCGAGCAAGTAAATTAAGCACTAACTGCGTTGAGTTTACTTGTATATAGGCTGGCTATTAACGTGTAAATTCGCCTTGTTTTCACTGAAAATCTCTGGCTAGAGAAAATAAATTTAAATATCACCATGGCTCAATACGTTAGTAAATCCCTTAGCCAGTGTTCAGGTTATGTAATACCAACCGGCATAAATCTTTGATCAATTTAACGAATTAAATTGCACTATAACGTCGTTAAAAATTTTTATTTAGAGCAACTAGATATAAAAACTTCAGCCTAGTTCTAGCGTAATTTTCTTAACGTTAAACAGACCCCATACATAAGCAGATTGGTATAGTATTCATTTTACTTTGCAGTGTTAGTGGTGCCACCAAATAACTGTACTACGATTTACAAAGCAAAAAAGAGCAACAAGTGCTCTTTTTAAATTAGTCAATGTTGCTTAATTGGTTTAGATATCTTTAGGTTTTTCTATGTAATAACCTTGCACGCCATCTAAGCACAAGGTTTCTATAATATGTTTTTCTTCTTGGCTCTCAACACCTTCGGCAAAAACATTAACACCAATGCGGTGGGCTAAATCGACCATTAAGCGCATAAAGTACTGATTGTTTTTATCATCTTCTAGGCCGCGAGTATAACTGGCATCCATTTTAATAAAGTCAGGTTTTAAATCGCGGAAAAACTTAAATGAGGTTAAACCAACACCAAAACGTTCAACAGTTACACGTGCGCCCACTCGGTGAACCATATCAATAAAGCGCTTACTTGCTTTAATATTTTGTTGTAAGCCGAACTCGCTCACTTCAAAAATAAGTTTTGATGCAATATGAGTATCTTTTAATAAGCGACGCTCTAACCAAATTACAAACTGATCGTTATGAGCGCTTGAAGCTGTGACATTTAAACCAAAATATTTTTCAGAAAGGTTACGACTTTTAACTTTTTCAAGTGATGAATCGATAATTAATTTATCTATATCAACTGCCATACCAAGCTTTTCAGCCATAGCTAAAAATGAAGCTGTAGGCAGGACTTGATTATCTTCTGTTTTAAAGCGAACTTGAATTTCAGCGTATGCTTTAATACTTTTACCAAGCGGCATAATATTTTGCATAACCAAATGAACTCGTTTGGACTCAATAACCTCGTTAATCACTTTACGCCAGTTTTGATTACCAAACCCAGCACTTACATTATTTACAAGATCGGATTCACGCTGTACATGCCATGCATTAATCTGCTTAGACTGCGCCATACTCATCGCATTATCAACAACTGAGAGAAGTTCGCCTAAAGGCTTACCCTTTTCATAACCAACAATACCGGTATTAGCCACAGAGCTTAATTCTTGATTCTGCTGATATTGAGTGAAACGAGATTGTAAGTTTTCGCCAAAGCGTTCGGCTTCTTTAAGTGGTATATGGGGAAGTACAACAGCAAAATCAGAACTATTTAATCTAAATAATTGGCTGCCAGCATACGTGCCACTTATATGTTTAATTATATCAGCCACACCCTTTACGTACTCATCACCTTTTTGATAGCCACGGCTTTGATTTATTGCTTGCAGCTCACTACAGCGAATCATTGCTAATGAGCCAAAAGTACTTTGTTCATTATTTTCAATGTTTTTTTCGTAGTACTCAACAAACATATTACGATTACCTAGCGCGGTAATTACATCTTTATATGCTTCGTGTTTAATATTGAGCGCTTCACTTTGTATATATTCATTCTTCGTTTTAAGAAAGTGCGATAAGCGGTTAAAACTTGGTACTAAATCTTTTCCTAAGCTTTTTAGTTTAGAGCTATCTAGCACTGTTTCTAATTCACCGGCTTGGTTTTGGTTAATATAAACATCGATAACGTCAGAGACGGTCATACTGATACTTTTATTTAGATGATTAAAAATAGATTGCATCAAAATAATAGGAATAATTACTAAAACAGCGGAAATAAAGATAATAATAAAAAGTGATATTTGAAGTTGTTCAGCTAAGTGTTGAATATTAACTGTAAATTCAACTTTTATATCTGCAGCCTTATTTACCGCAAACTGCGGTCGGGCAGAGTTAAAAATAGACTGTATAAAATCTGCAAATAGTGGCAGGTCAATAGGGGAGTTAACTTTAAATACTTCTGCGCCTTGGTAATCTCGTAACGTAAAGCTTGAGAACGTTTTACCATCAGCCAATGATTTTTTTAAATTTTGTACTAAATTATCGTCAAAAGAAAGGTCGTTTATATAGTTGGTAACGCTAGCTTGCGCATTTTTTTGAGCTTCACTTACTGCATTATCAAAGCTTACCGAAATGAAATAGCTTCCAGCTGCAACACATAATAACCAAGAAATTATTTGTATAAAGATAAGTTTTTTAAAGCCAGCCATTTTTTCAGTCTTTTAATAGTTCAAAAGGGAAGGAATGAAATCCTGATTAGTAAATCAGAGCAAATTATTAGCGCGATTTGTTTTTTTATTTATAAAACAGAGGGTAGTGGAATTTAGAATGAATGTCTATCAATGTCTATGAAATTATTAGAATTGGCTCCCCCTCCCCGACTCGAACGGGGGACCTGCGGATTAACAGTCCGTCGCTCTAACCAACTGAGCTAAGGGGGAACTAAAGTAGAAATTTTATTATGATGATTTGGCTCCCCCTCCCCGACTCGAACGGGGGACCTGCGGATTAACAGTCCGTCGCTCTAACCAACTGAGCTAAGGGGGAACTACATCATAAACATAAACTTGGCTCCCCCTCCCCGACTCGAACGGGGGACCTGCGGATTAACAGTCCGTCGCTCTAACCAACTGAGCTAAGGGGGAATCGTTTATGGTTGAAAAACTTGGCTCCCCCTCCCCGACTCGAACGGGGGACCTGCGGATTAACAGTCCGTCGCTCTAACCAACTGAGCTAAGGGGGAAGCGTCTTGCCTTTCAACGGGGCGAAATATTAATGACCGCGCCGCAAAGTGTCAACATATAAAAGTTATAAATTTAAAAAAGGTGGTTATTCGTTGTTTTTATGTTCGATCTGCGTGTTTTGTGACTTCATTTAAAGAACCTTTTAAAAAATAGAGTTACGATTTTAGACGATATGCCTATTTTTGAGATCGCCTTTCTTAGTTCTTTGAGCAAATAAAATACAATGTTAAACCGCTTAGCTGTAAAAAATACGCACAAAATATAAAAAGCAACGTTTGTATTTTTTATTGTTGGTCTGTTTTGTCAAAAAAGTAAAAGCTTTAAATTGATTTTCGATAATCACAGAAGTGAATTATTTTTTACAACTTATATGTACGTGGTGATTATATTGTCAGAGCTCAAAAATAATACAATCAATACGTTGCGTTATACTTTTATTTTTTCACGAGAATATAATCAGGTTAATAAGGCAATTTATATGTCGAGATGGTTTTTGCTCTAAAACCAGAAAAACGCGATAAATTGAATATTTGTAATAAGTCAGATCTGAGTGAAAAAAGCATCACTCTAAAAGCCTTTGTAAATGCGGGCTTGAATGAGTTATCCACGGTTTCTGTGGATAACTCTGTTTATGAAACTTTAAGAACATCAGCGGCACCAGCATTTTAGAGTGCTACAACGATTTCAAGCTTTTAAATCATTATTTTTATTTCATTAAAAAACAACAGGTTACTATTATCAATTTAAATCATCTAACTCGATGAGAGAATTTTTTCGTTACGATAAAATAAAGCATGTCTTTGTGTGAAAATGCATCAGTAATGAACGGGGGTTTGTAAAAAAAGTAACTAAAATGTGTTTTAATTGTTTTTTGGCGGCTTAGTGCTCAATTTTAGCAAAAATATCTAAAAATAGATCTTTACTGTTTTGTCGAATAGTTAGTTTTATGTTTCCTTCAAATCTGTTGATAAATCCGTGGCTTGAATTGTCTTGATGCTTTAAAATGATTTGCTCAGTAAAAGAGGCTTATTTATTTCATGCGCGCAATTTCAAAAACTCAGACTCGCCCAGATTTACTAAACGATCCTATCTTGCCTACATTAAAGACCATGACCATTCCGATGATTTTTGGCATGATCACGTTAATGATGTTTAATATTGTTGATACATTTTTTATCAGCTTATTAGGCACAGAGCCATTGGCTGCAGTTAGTTTTACGTTTCCTGTTACGTTTACAGTTATTAGCTTAGCCATTGGGTTAGGTATTGGTACGTCGGCAGTTATAGCTAAAGCTTTAGGTAGCAACAAAATAGATGAAGCGCGTTTTGACGCAAGCGTTTCAATATTGGTTGCTTTTGTTTTAGTGCTTATTTTATCGTTTATTGGCTATTTGCTAATCGACCCCATATTTACGTTATTAGGCGCAGGTGAGCAGGTACTTCCTTTAATACACGAATACATGAATGTATGGTTTATCGGTAGCGTATTTTTAATAACCCCAATGATTGGTAACTCGGTACTGCGTGCCAGTGGCGATACTAAAACGCCCAGTATTGTAATGGGCGGGGCGGGGCTTATAAATGCGGTTCTCGATCCTATGCTTATATTTGGTTTTGGCCCTATTCCTGCGTTAGGTATTCAAGGTGCCGCTATTGCAAGTGTAATAGCATGGGGAGTGGCTGTTGTTATTATTTTATATTTACTAATAGTAAAAAAACGGTTGTTGAGTTTAAAAGCCGGGTCGCAAACGGTGGTAGGCGCTATTCGTAAAATATTAAAAATAGGTTTACCCGCCGCAGGCGCAAACATGTTGACCCCGGTTGCAATGGCTGTGATGACCGCTATGGTTGCACATCACGGACCTGAAGCCGTCGCCGCATTTGGGGTAGGCAGCCGGATAGAATCTATAGCCAGTATTCTTGTACTTGCTTTGTCGATGACATTACCCCCGTTTGTGAGCCAAAACTTTGGAGCGGGTAAATTATGCAGAGTAAAAGATGCTTATATTGGTACCTTAAAATTTGTGATGATTTGGCAATTTGCTATTTATATTTTGCTTATTGTTTTTTCAGGCTTTATTAGTCAAATGTTTGGTAAAGAACAAATGGTAATTGATGTGATAAAACTCTTTATTTACACCATTCCGTTTAGCTACGGTTTGCAAGGGGTGATCATATTATCTAATTCTTCGTTTAATGCTTTACATAAACCAATGAATGCACTGTTTTTAAGTACTATTCGTTTATTTGTTTTTTACCTACCGTTTGCTTATATAGGTAATGAGCTAGCTGGTTTAATTGGATTATTTATTGGTGCGGCACTGGGTAATTTATTTACTGCAATGGTGGCATATAAATGGTTTATGAAAGAGCTCGATGCGTTGAGCAGTCAATCATTACGGGAGTGCAATAGTTGAGCGATCATTTTCAGTTAAAATCACATTTTAAGCCAGCAGGCGATCAGCCTACCGCGATTAAACAATTGTGCGAAGGGTTAGAAGCGGGGCTTGCACACCAAACCTTATTAGGTGCTACGGGTACAGGTAAAACCTTTACCATGGCTAATATTATTAACGATTTAAATCGTCCAACAATAATTATGGCGCACAATAAAACGCTTGCTGCTCAGTTATATGGTGAGATGAAAGAGTTTTTCCCTAAAAATGCCGTTGAATACTTTGTATCGTATTACGATTACTACCAGCCAGAAGCCTATGTTGTATCAAGCGACACATTTATCGAGAAAGATGCTTCGATAAATGAGCATATAGAACAAATGCGTTTAAGTGCGACCAAAGCACTGCTTGAGCGCCGCGATACCATTATTGTGGCATCGGTATCGGCTATTTATGGTTTGGGTGACCCTAAATCATACATGAAAATGATGCTGCTTTTAAAAGTCGGCGAAAAAGTCGATCAACGCGATATGCTACGCCGCCTCGCCGAAATACAATACACCCGTAACGATGTAGATTTTAGCCGTGGTACATATCGCGTGCGTGGCGAAGTGGTCGACATATTTCCTGCCGAGTCAGATACCTATGCCGTACGCGTAGAAATGTTTGATGACGAAATAGAGCGCTTAAGTATTTTTGACCCGCTTACTGGTGCTATCGAAAAGCACATAGTACGCACCACTATCTACCCAAAAACACACTATGTTACCCCGCGTGAGAAAATACTCGGGGCTATCGATAAAATACAAGAAGAACTAAAAGATCGAAGAGCGCAGTTACTCAGTGCTAATAAATTAGTAGAAGAGCAACGCGTAACACAGCGTACGCAATACGATATAGAAATGATGCGGGAGCTAGGTTATTGCTCAGGTATAGAAAACTACAGCCGCTATTTATCGGGTCGCACGCCAGGCGATCCACCGCCTACGTTGCTTGATTATCTCCCAGACGACGCATTGATGATTATTGATGAATCGCACGTAACCGTATCGCAAATTGGCGCAATGTATAAAGGCGACAGAAGCCGAAAAGAAAACCTAGTTGAGTATGGCTTCAGAATGCCCTCAGCAATGGATAACAGGCCGCTGCGTTTTGAAGAGTTTGAAGCCATAGCACCACAAACTATTTATGTATCGGCAACGCCTGGCGACTTTGAGCTAGAGCGTTGCGTAGGCGAAATTGCTGAGCAAGTAATTCGTCCAACAGGGTTGCTTGACCCACTTATAGAAGTGCGCCCAGTAGGGGATCAGGTTGATGATCTTTTATCAGAGATTTATAAAAGTGTAGAGAAGGGCGAACGTGTACTTGTAACTACACTTACAAAGCGTATGTCTGAGGATTTAACCGACTATTTAAGTGAGCATGGCGTAAAAGTGCGTTACTTACATTCAGACATTGATACGGTAGAACGAGTTGAAATAATTCGTGATTTACGTGCGGGCGTGTTTGATGTGTTAGTGGGCATTAACTTACTTCGAGAGGGCCTTGATATGCCAGAGGTGGCACTTGTTGCCATACTTGATGCCGATAAAGAAGGCTTTTTACGATCGGCTCGCTCTTTGATACAAACCATTGGCCGTGCTGCTCGTCACTTAGATGGCCGCGCTATTTTATATGGCGACAGAATTACAAAATCAATGGCAAAGGCCATGGACGAAACTGCGCGCAGACGCGAAATTCAACATGCTTACAACGTTGAGCACGGCATAGAGCCTCATGCTCTGGCTAAAAAAATACTCGATGTAATGGATGTAGGCGAAGAAGCCGGCCCTAAAGACAACCTTAAACTTATTCGTAAAGAGTCTAAAAAGGTACTTAGTGCGAAAGAAATTGCTGTGCAAATTAAGCAGTTAGAAACCAAAATGCATGCATACGCAAGCGACCTAGAATTTGAAAAAGCGGGCTCTGTTCGCGATGAAATACATGAACTACAACAACAGTTGATTAATTAAAAATGACAGCAAACTTTACTCCTCTTATTACTGCGCTTGAAGACGCGCCAATTTTAAAAAATGAACTGTGTCGTGTTTTTCATGGCCGAGGCCACAGCGTCGAAGCGTTAAGTCATATTAATTTAGACTTTTACCCGCCCAGTTTATTTTTGGTTTCGTACGACGAAATTGACGAGCAAACACTAAGCGAGCTTACCGATGTTGTGTGGCAGTGGGCACAAAAAAACCAGCCAGAGCTTATTAGCTCACTTGTGTATCAGCAACGCGCTGGCGTACAAAGCCAAAACACCGTGGTTTATGGGCAATTACCTAACCCACATGTTGTAACCGAAAACGGCATTCGTTTTTTGGTTGATTTACAGAGCCGTCAAAATACCGGAATATTTCCCGATATGCGCAGCGGCCGTGAGTTTGTAATGGCCAACAGCAAGCATGGCAAAGTGCTTAATTTGTTTTCGTATACATGTGGGTTTTCGCTTGCAGCCATGCAAGGCGGGGCAGATCATGTAATGAACATGGATATGAGCAAAGGCGTACTTAAAGTCGGCAAGCAAAACCATCAGCTAAATGGTTTTGAGCGCGGCGTAAGTTTTTTACCTCACGATATTTTAAAGTCGTTTGGAAAACTAAAAAAAGCAGCCCCGTTTGATTTAATAATAGTTGATCCGCCAAGCTTTCAAAAAGGCAGCTTTATATTAACTAAAGACTATCAAAAAGTGCTGCGCAGGTTGCCAGAGCTACTTTGCAATACCACGCAATTGTTATTGTGTGCTAATAGCCCAGAGCTTAGCGAAGAGGCGTTTAAAGCATTAATAAACGAGCACACCCAAGGCGCAATTGAATTTGTTGAGCGCCTAGCCCCCACCGAGCGTTTTATTGAAGTAGACAGCAATAAAAGTTTAAAAGCGCTTGTCTATAAAATGTCACAAATACCTGCTTAAATGAAGCTCAGTAAACGCTTAACTGCCATTGATACATTAATTTCGCAGCATCACGATATTATTTGGGATTGTTGCTGCGACCATGGTTATTTAGGCATGGCGCTATTAAAGCGCGCAGCTGCAAGCCAGGTTATTTTTGTAGATATAGTCGCCACTTTAATGAACGACCTAGAAACGCAATTATCATCTATTAATAAATTACAAAAAACCTGTGATAAAAATCCGCAGTGGCAGGTCTTATGTCAGGATGTAGGCAAAATTGAAATTGCTCAAAGCAAAAGCCAAGTAGTTGTAATAGCAGGTATTGGCGGTGAGCTGTTGTTAAGTTTAATACAACAAATCACTGCTAATAACGTAAGTGAGCATTTAAATAATGTTCGTTTTATTTTGTGCCCAGTGCATCACACTTATAAGTTGCGAGTCGGTTTAAAGCAATTAGGTTTAGGGCTTGTAAGTGAACAAATAGTTTACGACAACAAACGTTTTTATGAAGTGATTGAAGTGAGCTTTAGTAGCAATAATGAGATTAGTCACACCGGTAATAAAATGTGGAATTTTGCTAGTGCAGAGCACGCTATGTACCAGCGCCAACTCATAAATCATTATAATAAAATGCTCAATAAAGATAAGCCATACTATCAAAAAGTTATAACAGACTATCAAGAACTCACCGATAGTTAAAAAAGCCCAAAAGTAGGGCGTACATGTGATCTAATTACGACATTGACGACGTAATGTGTTCATAGTTTATATCGCACAACGCGAGTTTATTTGGTTTATTTATGTCAGATAACAAGAGTCACATTAATCATTTGCTTAGCAATGAGCAAAAATGGCAACACAGTTACGAGCAACCTATTTCTTATGCACCCCTTGTGCAATTAGCTAATAGTAGCTGGGTGGTGCCACAGCATTTTTTACGTTACAAGCACACGCTTCAAAGCGTAAACGAAGTACTTGAGAGTATTGAATTTTCGGCTCACTTTAGAGTGCTTGCTGCACAAAAAGGTGAAGAAATTTACCTGCAAGTAGCAGTGCTGAGTCCTGATAACTACCAAAAAAGCGCATCTACTAATGAAGCCAAAGCTAAAAAACTATTATTTGGCAGACGTTGGATAGTAGAGGAAAACTTACCTACCTCAGAGCTTATTCAAACCGCATTTTTAGCGTTAAAAGTAGCGCGAGAACATGAAGTAAGAGAGCTTTTTCAGTTAATGCAAAGCGGCGCAACAAGCACGCCATTTAATAACCATCACGACTTACCGGTAATGGCTCAAAACCCTGAACTTGTTAAAAGCGAAGCGGTTACAAGTAACGTTGATGACGTGCTTAAACGCATTGTATTTGCAGGAAAAAGCATTGAGCTTAAAAGCCAGCAGCAAGTAGCCGAGCAACATTTATATACTGTTGAGCTGTTGTGTGAGGATTGCCAGCTTAGCGAGTTTAATAAAAAAACAATTGCGTTTTTAACAGCAGATCCATCCGTTAATAGCTTTTTACACGGCTTAATTGCGGCATTGGTGGCCACAAGTAACGACTACGTAAACGAGCAGTTTAAATACAAAGGTTTTACCCGCTTTAGTAAGCACGTTGCGGTTGAACAAATAGGTAACCTAAGTATCGCTATGCGCTCGCCAAGTACCGTAGGGCTTTGCTCTATGGGTAAGCAACATGCTAATCAGTTAAACTTTGAGATAGACAGTGGGCGAGCACCACAGGGCTGCGGGCAAGCTATTGGTGGGTTTTTAGCTGCTCACGGTATTGAGCAGCCAGAAAATGCACATTTATATCCAAATTACTTATAACAATTTAAAGCTTATTAATTTCATCTTTAACGTTAAAGCTTGAATCAGTAACAATAGCCTCAAGTGTTTGTACACGCTCTTTTAATGCAAGCACTTGTGCGTTTGTTTCAGCTAGTTGTTTATGGGCATCGCTGTTGTTGTTTTGCATTTTATGCTTAAACTCAAGGTGCTTTTTATACATATCGTAAACTACTCCTGAGCCAACCGAAATTAGCACAATAAGTACAATCATCGTAGTTCCAGACATAACCTCATTCCTTATCATTTTATTATTCGTTTATGGTTAAAGTATAACCTTTAAGCGCTTTTGATAAAGCTGACAATTGTAACTTAATTTGTATACTTTACTTAAGCCAAGCTTTGAGCGTGTTCATCATTTATACACTTCAGATATTGTTTAATAGCTAGGGCGTGTTAATCTTTGTGGATTGAAATTTGTTCAATCTAGGGGCGATTAAATCGCGGCGCGAGGTTTGTAACCTAGTGGGCTAAGTAAAAACCGAGCAACAAAGAGTTAATTGTCCCTAGAAAGAACCCAAAGGGCAGCGCATGTTTGGTCTTTATGCTGCGTTATCGCCTATTTATGGGGGATAGCCACACTACATAGGCTCTGCCTTGCCTAATAACCAAACATACTGCTGCAAATTCAATCACCAAAGAACAACACGCCGTAATCACCATATAATAAACATACTTTAGCCAATACAGTGAGTTGCTATGTTAAATAATAAAATTCCACCGGTTATAGTGGTACTGTTTTTTGCAGGCATTATGGCTTTAATCGCGCATTACAGTGTTATTGATTTCACCGCTTTTATTACCTACTTAGCAGCAAGTTTGGTCATTATTGGGTGTGTTTTTTGTATTGCAGGGGTAGCGAGCTTTAAAATAGCAAACACCACAGTAAACCCTAATAAACCTGAGCAAGCGTCAAAACTTATTACGAGCGGCATTTATAAAATTTCACGTAACCCAATGTATGTGGGTTTTGCATTTATTTTAGCAGGGTGGGGTATTTGGTTAAGTTCCTTGTGGGCGCTTTTATGTATTATCGGGTTTATTGCCTATTTAACGCTTTTTCAAATAATACCCGAGGAGCGTGCGCTCACTAAATTATTTGGCGAAGAGTTTACCGCCTATAAAGCGCGCGTAAAACGCTGGTTGTAATTAATACCATTGACTTAAAAACCTGACAAACAAAAAAGGCTATCAATGATAGCCTTTTTGTTTACAGCAATTGTATTACTAATTAATTGCGGCTTATTCGTATTCTAACGGGTCTGTAATGTTATTTAGTGCAAATGCTTCAAGGCGTTCTTGGCACGCGCCACATTTACCACAGGCCTTTTCACGGCCGTTATAACAGGTCCACGTTTGGCTGTAATCTAAACCCATTTCAATACCGTCGGTTAAAATACCAATTTTAGTATTGTTTAAGTATGGGCTAAAAATTTCTACCGCGTCGTAGTTAGCAATACGGCACACGTCATCCATTTTTTGCACAAATTCAGGACGGCAGTCAGGGTAAATAGCATGATCCCCAGAATGAGCGCCGTAATAAACTTTGCCAGCTTTAAGTGATACCGCGTAACCAACAGCAAGCGAGAGCAAAATCATATTACGATTAGGCACAATCGTACTTTTCATGCTTTCTTCTTCGTAATGGCCTTCAGGCACATCAATATCATCAGTAAGTGATGAGCCACCAATAAGTTGGTTAATCGCCGAAATATCAACAATTTTATGCGGAACGTTCAATTTTTCACACACACTTGCCGCTACTTTAAGCTCTTTTACATGACGCTGACCATAGTCAAATGAAAGGGCATATACATCATGGCCTTGTTGCAGGGCTTTATTTAGTACGGTAAACGAGTCCATACCGCCGGAATAAATAACAACTACTTTTTGCGTCATATCTGTTTTGCTCTTAGTTTTAATAGAGGTTTATATCAGGGCGCGATATACTACACGGCCGCAGCTTAAATAACAATTTTTGCACAGCGCTTTTTGGTTTTTTAATAGTAGCAATTTGGCTGCTAGCGTAGTAAGTGAGATCTCTTTTGTACAAAATTAATGAAGTGTTTGAAACCATTCAAGGTGAAGCTAGTTTTACCGGCACACCCTCAATATTTTTACGTCTGCAAGGTTGCCCTGTAGGCTGCTCTTGGTGCGACACCAAGCAAACGTGGGATGTTGATAATGTATATAAAGTATCGCTGGATGAAACCGTAGAAAAAAAAGCCGACTCAGATCATTGGGCTAACGCCAGTGCAGAGCAAATTTTAGCGCTGTTTCAATCACGTGGGTATACCGCAAAGCATGTAGTAATTACCGGCGGCGAGCCATGCATGTTTGATTTAAATCCAGTATGTAACTTATTACACGAACACGGTTTTAGCACACAAATAGAAACCAGCGGCACGTTTGAAATACTCGCCCCAGAGCAAACATGGGTAACGGTATCGCCAAAAATCAATATGCGCGGGGGTTATGAAGTACTTACCAGCACCATGAAGCGTGCAAACGAGATAAAACACCCCGTTGCCATGCAAAAGCATGTTGAAGAGTTAGAAGAGTTATTTGCTAAAACAGGTGTTAACCCTAAGCTTGTTTATTTACAGCCAATTAGCCAAAAAGTATCAGCAACCAAATTAGCAATCGACACCTGTATTGCCAAAAACTGGCGCCTATCAATACAAGTACATAAGTATTTAGGAATTAGTTAAAGCCAGCTTAAAGTTATATTACGTAGGTTGGGTAGAGCGAAGCTAAACCCAACGAATCTCCACCCAACGAATCTCCACTTCCATACCGTTTTATAATAACGTTTCATAATATTTAAATACGTAGGTCGGATAAGCGAAGCGTCATCCGACAACCATAAAACTCATATCTTCTTCGCTAATAGCCATAACTAGTTTACTATGCGCGACTTAAAAATATTCCACTACTTACCACTAGGCTTATATGTCCGCAAATGCACTTTACACCGACCTTTCTGATTACTACGACTTAATGTGTGCAGATATTAATTATCAAGCCCAAAGCAATTCTATTCACAGGCTGCACCAAATTTTTGGTAATGGCGCAAATACCCATCTCGATTTAGCATGTGGCACCGGCCCGCATGTACGCCACTTTATTGATAACGGCTATAAAAGTAGTGGGCTTGACTTAAACCAGCCAATGCTAGATAAAGCAAAAGTTCGTTGCCCAGAAGCGCAATTTTCGTTGCAAAACATGAGTGAATTTAAGGTAACTGAGCACGTGGATTTAATTACCTGCTTTTTGTATTCAATCCATTACTGCGACGGCATTAATAAGTTAAAAGAATGCCTTGCCAGCGTACACAGCGCATTAAACGTAGGTGGAATATTTTGCTTTAACACGGTTGATAAAAACAAAATCGACAGCGATTCATTTGTAGAGCACACCGCAACAAGCGAAAATAGCTTATTCACATTTCGCTCTGGTTGGCACTACAGTGGCAGTGGTAGCAAACAGTTATTAAAACTCAACATAGAAAAAACCACCGCAGATAAAACACTCGTATGGCACGACGAGCACCCAATGGTTGCTTTTAGTTATACCGAGCTTAAAGAAGCCTTAAAACCGTACTTCGAAATTCACATATTTGAACATGACTATGACAAAATAACCCCATGGGCAGAGCGCTCAGGCAACGCCATTTTCGTCTGCGTAAAAATTTAAGACTAACTCGTAGGTTGGGTAGAGCGCAGCGAAACCCAACGAGATCCAATACCCAAGCCCCCCAATAAACCGCGTTATATTTATTTGGAAACGTAGGTCGGACAAGCGAAGCGCCATCCGACACAGTAACTTATTTGAGTTTCGGCGAATATAAACAGCTAATTAATTATGATGTATGAAGTCAAGATTTGATAATCATATAGAAAGCTCCTCGAGTTTTTCGATACAGTTGTGTTGACCAAAACATAAACAGTACCTCGAGGAACTTGGTATGAAACTATATGGTGGAATTGACTTGCATTCAAATAATAGTGTTATTGCTATCATTAATGAACAGGGTGAAACGCTTAGCTGCAAGCGTTTAAATAATGACATTTCTGTCATTTTATCTTTTTTAGCCCCTTATAAAAACAAGTTAACAGGGCTTGTTGTCGAATCAACATTTAATTGGTATTGGTTAGTTGATGCATTAATGGATGCAGAATTTAAACTACACTTAGCGAACCCCGCTGCAATTCAACAATATTCAGGCTTAAAACATGCTGACGACCATAGTGATGCACGTTGGCTAGCTGAAATGCTACGTCTAAATATTCTGCCTGAAGGCTATATTTACCCTCGTGAACTTAGGGCTATTCGAGATTTAATGCGCAAACGAATGGACATTGTTCAACAGTCCACTAAAAACTTATTATCGGTGCAAAGTTGTTACATGCGTCATCTTGGTTATAAGCTCGGTAGCAACAAAATAAAGCAAATGGCTGCTATCAGAAAAGGCGTTGATACTGAGCAGGTACATGCAGACTTTAGCTCAATGAATACAGCACTGTCAGTCATTTCTAACCTCTCATTAATACGCTGTGCTCAACAGCAAATTAATGCGATAGAGGGCGCTATTTTAAAACAAACATCACTCTCCCCTGAATTTATAAACCTATCCAGTATTGATGGAATTGGGAATACTTTAGCACTGACTATTATGTTAGAAACCGGCACGATTAAACGTTTTGATAGCCCAGGTAATTTCTCATCGTATTGTCGCTGTGTTAAAGGGGCAAGGTACAGTAATGGAAAGAAAAAAGGCGCGACGAATCAGAAGAATGGTAATCGTTATTTAGCGTGGGCCTTTACTGAGGCTGCTAATTTTGCAATTCGCTATAACCCAACAGTTAAAAAATATTATCAACGAAAACTGGCTAAAACAAACAAGGTAGTTGCGATTAAAACGGTTGCACATAAGCTCGCAAGAGCGTGTTATCACGTGCTTAAAGACAATGTACCATTCGATGAACACAAGGCGTTTGCTTAGCGCCTATTAAATAAATTAGGTTAACGTGTTGAGCTAGTAATATGGGGTTGGTAAAACCATTAGATTTGATTGAGCCTGTACGTTAACCGCTCATATTTTAAATACTGGATATGCCCAATGTTTGAGCCACACGGGGTTGGTTATGTGTAAGCATAAACCACAGACTTGTTATAGCGCAGTGTGTAAACACAGCTAGAAACTGGACTGACATTGGTACTAAACGATGACTGAGGCGAAAGCCAAGGGCCTTAATTAATCATCAATAATGCTTAATTAAACTGCCTAAATTCATATGGGTGACTGGTGCATATTCACACCAATCGACGTCATTACTAGGTGCGTACTCATATTTAAATTGAGTTTAAATAATAAGAACACTTGGTTTTTGAATAAAAAGATCAAGAAAACACAGCTGCCTGCTTGACCGGAATTTTCTAATGGGTGACCCCTATGGCTCTTTAGAAATATTATCTTCCTTAGCTACCCAAATTGAAACAAGCTCTTGAGCATTGACGTATTCTGGATTTTCAGCTAAAGAGGAAATAGCAATTTTAGCTTCTTCAATAGAAGTTAGCTTTAAATGGCTTCTGTTAAAATACGCAGTAAGTTTTTGTTCTTGTGTTTTAGTCATATTATCGTAGTTGTTTGCAACCCAATATACGATGTGAATCAATGCTTCTGTATGTTTATTTTCCATACGCAGTATATTAGCTAAATCTACATGCACTGTGGCATCTAGCGCAAGTACTTGTTTGGCAGTGAAACCTGCATTATTTGCATGTTTCATATATGACATTTTTTGTTTTTGAAGTAACTTCCATGCATCATCAAATAACTTGTTTTTTATAGCAACTTTTGCATTTTTTTTCAGTTCTGCGGCTTTGCCTAAATGATCCTCAGTAGTAGTGCTACCACTAAACAATTCCCCTGTATATTTAGATTCTCTTAGTCCACTACGAGAAACTATCTTTGTATCAGGTTTTCTTATCTGCTTATTAATATCTCTTTTTTGCTTTAAAGCTATGAAATACAACAATAGAAAAGCCCCGAGTAGAACTAAAATAAAAATCACCATAATCTATCTTCCTTATATAAATATTATGTTGTTATATTGAATATGAAATCAAAGCGGTCAAATATTGACCTCATAAATCAAAATTATTGTTTGCTTATTTATCCCTCGATCATGCTTTTATTTAATCAAAGTTTGAGTAAATAACATAAAAAAGCGTTGCTCTAGAGTAATGCCTTTCTGTATATTTTTAATAGCTCAAAGGCTATTCAGCCGTTAAATAAGTTTGGGGCTACTTAATAGTGATCTTTAGTTTTAAACTTACAACTATAAAAATCAATACTTACAAGGAAGAACACTTGCATATCCAAATTGCAGAACACATTAAGCTAGCTCCTTTAGTGGAAAGCGATGCTGCGGACATTTTAAAGACTGTTAATTTAAGTCGGGCAAGTTTAGGTAAGTTTTTGCCTTGGGTAGAAGGGGTAAAGAATATTGAATCAGCTAAAAAGTACATACTCGACAGAGTCAACAGCGGGCTAAATGGTTCGCGGTGGTTTAAAATTTATTATAAAGATAATCTGAGTGGTATTTTTGCAGTTAAGTCTATTTGTCCTGAGTTGAATGTAGCGGAGCTTGGTTACTGGTTAAGTAGTGACGCACAAGGAAATGGTATTATCAGTCAAGTAATCGCAAGAGTGCCAAGCATACTCAAAAATACAAGCGCTAAAGTAATTGAGTTTAGATGCTTAGAACAAAATGTAGCTAGTATTAAAATTGCTTTAAAATCAGGTGCAAGTTTAGTTGGTACTATTCCAAACTTTGTATCGGTTGATAATACAATACAACAACTTAATATATACCAAGTGGATTTGTGAATAACCCTGAATACCAGACCCTCAAGGAATAACTCCGTCTATTTAATGACTTTTCTCATCAATCTCTTTCCCACAATTATAACAATCGTTAGTGGGGAGCTTATAACTAGAAATAGAGCGCATTACTTGGTTTTTCTTACAGGCAGGGCAGGCGTAATTAATTACAGAAACCAAAGGGGCCAAACCTTGACTTCATACGTTAAAATTATTAATCATTTGTTTGTCGTTTGATCTAGCTCTTACTTAATCGAAATATTTAATAACTAGCATAAAAAAAGCGTTGCTCTTGAGCAACGCTTTTCTGTATTTGTCTAATAGCTGGTAGTTAACTTACTCAGCCGCTAGCTTATCCTGCTGCAAGATAATCCAACACTACTTGATGGTGATCTTTGGTTTTAAACTTATCAAATAGGTGTTTTATTTTACCGTCTTGGCCTACTAAAAACGTTAGGCGGTGTTGCTTTATACCCCAATTAAAGTGCACATTATCTTTAAAAACAAAAGGATGAGGGGCTTTTTTGAGTGTGCATTTTTATTTTTGCACAGTTATATGATACGTATACTCAGGTGAGTTATTTAAATTTGCGAGAGAACACCTGTTCAGTTTAAGTGGGCACCTTTAATCCATCTATACATTATTAAGTTAACAAATGTAGCGATTATACTTTTTATAATTTGAATGTTGATTAATATATAAGATAAGATAATTGAATTCGCGTGTTGAAGGACTATCAAGGTGAGTAACCATCAAGCAGGTTTTGCAAAACTGGGGTACCTTTATCAAATTAGGTACGCGCTGTATAGGGCAATTGAAGATACTGAGGCCTATTATGTAAAGCTAGAAGCTTTAGATGATGTCGAGGTTAAGAAAAAAGATGAGCATGAACTTTTTCAACTAAAGCATCATATTAATAAGGACAATCTAAACGATAAGTCAGTTGATCTCTGGAAAACAATTGGAATTTGGGCTGAGCAAATTTTGAAAGGTAATGTTAGCCATGAGGGACTAAAGTATTACCTCGCTACGACTTCAACAATAACAGAGAATTCGATCGCTAGTTTACTCACCAAAAACGGAAGAGATGAAGCTGAAGCATTAAGAATGTTGGATAAAGCAGCTGACGAAATAAAAAATAAAAAATTGCTCAAATCTATCTCTAATTATCTCAAGCTATCACCTAAACAAAAAAAAGTAATGTGTGAATCCATGATAATTATTGCCAATGAAGATAATAGTGAGGAGATCGTTGGAAAAATTAAAAATAGGTTAGAGCTAACTGTACAAAGTACTTTTATTGATAGCTTGTATGAAAAGCTAGAAGGGTGGTGGTTTAATAATGTCATAGCTTTTTTATTAGGTAGTAAAGACAAACTATGGCGGAATGAAGTAGTTCAAAAAGTCCTTGATCTTTCATATGAATATCACCCAGACACTCTCCCTATAGACTTCGAAGATTTGGAAATGTCAAATAATGAGAAGGAAGGGTTTTTAGGGTACCAATTTGTAAAACAGCTAGAGCTTGTCGGTGTAGGAACTGAAAGAATTCATAATGCAATTCTTGATTATTATCGAGCTTACAATCAACGTACTAAATGGGTAGTAGATGATCTGTCTATAGATTATGACATAAGTAATTATGAGCGGAGATTAAAGGATGATTGGACAAGGTTCAGACTCTCTGTAATTGATGAATTAGAAGATGCTGAAGAAAAAGAAATAAAAAAAGCTGGTAGAAAAATCTTTAATTGGGTAGAAACACAAGCTGATATTAGGATACGTAGAAAAGTGTCCCAACGATTTATTATGGTTGGAAGTTACCATATTCTAGCTAATAAAACTCCGCCCTCACTTGGGTGGCACCCTGACTTTGTTGAAAAACTCAAGGAAATAATAGAGCCCAAGGAAATAATAGAGCCCAAGGAAATAAAGCATGCAAAATAATGAAATAAGTGAGTTGTTGAATCCTGCTTTTTGCGCTTTGTTATATTCATCTATAGTTGATGGGTATAACTCTAAGGCTTTAAAAAAAATTCCGTTATATCTGCCTTATATACTTATACCTATAATATTACACAAAGAGTCAAGACTAGTATTACCAAAAACCGCAGCATCAAAGTTTCATTTATGGCTACAGAACGAACCTCAGATAGTTGTTGGGCTTACTGAGAGAGTAAACAGTCTTGAGCCTTATATTTCAAAATCAAGCTTGCTCTTACGTGGTCAAGGAATAATTGATTTAGATGAAGATTTTCGAGTTTCTCTAATTGATAATAAAAAAATTAATAAGATGATAAAAAATGCTGAGTATATATCCGAATATACCTTTGCAGCCAAAAAACTTGGAGCCATCTGTGGAAGGTTTAATTGTGAGTCTACAATGCTAGCACTGTTAGGGATTAAATTATAATGCAAGTATTAAATATTGTTTTATATAGTAACAAGGGTGAAACCCGAGAAGTTAAGTTCAAAACCAACTCATTAAACGTAATCACAGGTAAGTCTAGAACTGGTAAGTCAGCAATTATAAGTATAATTGATTACTGTATGGGTCGTTCTGATTTTGAGATATTTGATGGTGTGAATCGAGATGTTGTTAGTTGGTATGCAGTAACTTATCAATTGAAAGGGAAACAAATATTTGTAGCAAAACAACCTCCTAAAAATGGTAAAGCTTCAAATTCAGAAGTGTGCTTATTAATTGGCGCAAATCTTAAAATACCATGTAAGTCAGAGTTGGTTATAAACTCCAATGATGATGGGGTGCTTTACGAAATTGATAGAGAGCTAGGCTTAGATGATAACGTTACTTTTAGAAAAGAGAAAACAGATGGCGCTTACAGAGCAAACTTAAAGCATGCCAAAAGTTTTATTTTTCAAGAGCAAGGTGAAATAGCAAATAAAAAAACATTATTCCACAGACAAGATGAGCCATTCTTAGCACAATCAATAAAAGATACATTTCCTTACTTTTTAGGTGCGGTCACGAATAAAAGACTCCAAGATATGGAGTTATTAAAGAATGCAAAACGAACCTTAAAAGATAAATTATCGTTATTAAAGCAATATACTGACGTTAGCTCACAGAGTACAAAGGTAGCATTACAGTTATTATATGAAGCATCTACCGTAGGGTTAATAAGTAAAGAGTTGATTAATTCTGACTTATCATTTTTTGAGTGTATAAGTTTCCTTAAGAGCATATCTGCCTGGGAGCCCCACCATGAATTAAAAGAATCTAGTGATGAGTTATATAAATTACAAACTGAATTAATCGAAACTAAGAATGCACAAATCGAACTCCAGGAAAAGATATCTAAAACTAGGATATTTAAGCAACATCATAATTCTCATCTTGGGAATATGTTAGAGAGGAAAGCTCGCTTAAATGCGATAGATCTATTTGATTCATCTAAGGAACTAGAGTGCCCAGTATGTGGTACTAAGAGCCAAGATGATGAAACTATCAAAAGCCTACATTACTCATTAAATAGTGTTCGCGAAGAGATTAAAACAATTACACATAGCTCCCCAAAACTACAGGAATATATTCAGAAGCTTTCAAGTAAGGAAAATGATACTCAAATTATAATCGATGACCTCCAACAAAAAATTCGCTCTTTAATTACACAAAAGAAAGAAAGTAAATTACTAAAAGATAGAAATGCATACATATCTAAAATAATAGGTAGAATTTCTCTTTTTTTAGAAAGCGTCAAAGAAACTGCACCTAATTCAGATCTAACGGCCGAGATTGAAGAATTGCAACATAAGGTGTCCATACTGGAGGATGAGCTTGATGATGATACTGTGTTAGATCGGCTTTCATCATCTTTAAATATCGTTGGTAATTACATGTCTAATTATGCAAAGGATTTAAAACTTGAATATGCAGATAACCCCTATCGATTAGATATATCTAGATTAACGGTTTTTGCTGATAACCCTCACGGTTCAACACCAATGAAAAGACAAGGAAGTGCTGAGAATTGGTTGGGCTGTCATGTAATTACTTATTTGTCTCTTCACAAGTACTTTAGGATGAAGGATTTACCAGTACCCTCTATATTTGTACTTGATCAACCATCTCAAGTACATTTCCCAGATATCACTAGATATCAAAGTCTGGAAGGAGAACTTATGCAGTCTGGTGATGCTGATATCGAGGAAGTAACTAGACTATTCAAGTTATTTTATGATTACTGTCAGTTTGACAACCGTAGTTTTCAAATTATTGTTACTGAGCATGCTAATTTAGAGGAAGATTGGTTCCAAGACTCTTTAGTTGAGCCTCCCTGGAGAGGCGAGAGGGCTTTGATACCTAAATCTTGGATTTAAGTCTATTTTTGGAATATGGTAGTGTTTAAGTGCATCAGCTTTGTTCGTGAAATTTACATATTTGAAGGTGGGGACGTAGGCTGTGGTTAATAGCTTTATTTAGATTTGAGTTTTTGTATTGGTGGCTTATTCCCTTATAAATATAAGTCACTGTGTGACATAATTATATTAGAAGTTATTAGATAAACAATTACTCATTTAGAGCTAGATTAAAGACTTAAATTACCTATATAAACCCGCAGTTATTGGGTTCTGCTAATAAATTTATATCATGAGATTGCTTTTTAAATTTGGGCTAGTACAGCTATTGTTTATTTAGTTTTAGTATTAGTTCAGCTTTCTCTTTTTCACTCAAATTATCAATTAAGCAATTCAGCTTTGCTGATAGGTCTGATTCACAAAAAAAATAAGCTAAAGGGACTCCTAATTCATCCGCTACTCTTTTAAGAGTTGGAATGTCAGGGGTGTGCCTACCTTTCTCATAATGGTTCATACGACTACTCGCAGAACTTTGGTCAAGCCCAATTCTAATGCCGAGCTCTTTTTGAGAGATCCCCTTAGAAACTCGTGCCTGTTTAATTCGGACTGGGACTGGGTTAATCGCAATTTCCAAGAATTCATCTTAATTCACAATATCAATACTTAGATTCTCTAAGTTTATGCTAATGTTGTATACTTAGGAATACTAAGCTTAAAATTTTTAACTTTAATATCGGTCATCTTTAATTATGAAAAATTTAAATGAAGCCATGTACTTACTTTTAGTGGAAAAAAGAATTGATAATTTTTTGGTTTCTGAATTAGTCGAAACTTATATGCATTTATATAGTTCTTATAAAAATGAAATTAAAGCAAGAGTTTTTATACATCGACAGCTTTATCGACTTGTTAATCAAGGGTATTTACTAAAGAATGGAAAGAAAAACACGCAAAAAATTAGATATATTCATACGGCAAAGTTTAAACAACATTTTTATAATTTAAATAATCCGAAGACTGGAAATTACTTCATGCCTGAAGAGGAATTTAAGGCTATGCTAAATGACAGGCTTATAAAGTATAGATATAGCCTACTTATTAGCACATCTGAGATGGAAGAGTACCAAAGTTATATGGAGGAATACCCAGCAATTATTGTTTTACTCAAATCGAAATTTGATTTGGCCAAAGAGAAAAAGTATCGATGTTTAGGTCGTATAACAGCGGTACAGAATATTTTAGGGGAGTGTCATGATACTAGGGAAGGGGAAAATGCGGTTGGGTACTAATTTTTGCTGTCAGTTATTGGACTTCCCATAGTTTGCTAGACACCCAATGAGCCTTTGGTGAAAGCAACCGAAGTGAGTCCCCCAAGTGAGCAGTTATTGATTCCTTTATAGTATAAGCTCTGAGTGAACAGTATTTGCTCGCCAATTCTGAGTCTTACATGAAACTTATCGCCATTGATATTGAACTTTAATTGCTCTCCATGCTCATTGACAGCCCCCTTAATTTGATTATTAATTCCTTGATACAGTTTTTTAGTCGGTGTCATAACACGGTTATTGTAAGGTTCAACTCTGGTAATTGACTTTGAGAAACACACCGATTGTAAACATGCAGAGCACTTAATTTAAATAGGGGTTTACAAGTCGGGGGAAATAGTTAATTATTATATGGTCTTTAGAAAAACCGCATGCCTCATATGATGGCATGTCGTTTAAAGATAGGTAATGTTGATTTCCTGCGTATTATCTTGGGTCTATCTATCGGTAGATGTCGGTAAAATTCAACTCTTCAAATTAAAAAATTTTTCTTTTTGAGCATTATGTTTGAAATAAAACCAAGAAAATTCGAACATTAATCTACCCAATATATGGGTTAAACAGAGAGAAAAAATGAAATCAATATTTCCATCCTCTTACAGTGAGTTCAAGAGTTTTGTTACCAGACTAAACAGTAACTTACGCGAAAAATCAAATAACCAGTTCAGACAGAAAGATAATGTTTTGTCTCATTTAGTTGCTAAATCTTTGAAAGAAGGTTCTGAAGCAATGAATATTAATAGCTTGAAGGCTGCTTTAGAGCGTCAGAATATGAACGCAGATACAAAGCCATATGAAACATGTATTGTTAATGGCCTTTGGCTATATAGAATAGTGAATGAAGTATTTGACTCTTCTAATTTTAGAAGTGAAGAGGGGTACATCAGAAGCCAATTTTATAGCTTATGCGAAAAATACAGGATTACTAATCCTTCTGAGTATTATGATGCATCGAAAATACCCTCTACCCCTGACACTATAATGAGGATAGTAACCCAATCGTTAGTATTCGATATACATGTGATTGTAGGCTACTGCCTCGAAATAACTGGTTATAAGATGGACTCAGACTCAAAATATCATAAAGTTGGTTCGGTTGAGTTCGGTCGGAGCACATCTTTTATACTAGATAAAGAAAGCAATAAAATTTACCTCGGAAAGTATAACTCTGAAATTAGGATCCCCCTTGAATCTCTAAATGAAAGTGAAATCGAAATACTAAGGTATCTTTTGCTATTTGGTATTAATACAAGTAGAAACTGGCCAGGATTAGATAAAACAGATACATACCTTTTTAATTTTTTGCTTGAGTGGTCTTTGTTATGCCGCGAAGAAGCGAAAAAAACGTTTACGAGCTCATCAAATGGCTGGGGTGAAGTTTATGGGATGTTATTAGATGGACTCAGGGCTAATTCTATCTGCTCAAAAAGTGAGTTTTTTGACCGCTATCCAAAAAACATCTTACTAATGGATGATAAAGGCTTAGGTTAGGTTATTGAGCAAACCTAGCACCAACATCAATTTTCAACATTAGAAACTTTTATTTTATGGAAATAGCTATTATGAGTAAACAACTAACAACACCTAATAACCAAGCTTCAGATCTTAATAAATTTGTTGAGACGGCAAAATTAATGGATGAACACCTTAGGTCATTAAAATTAAAAAGTGCTACCTTTGAAACAGGAACAACTTTTGACATTGACCCATCAACAAATACTAGCAGGATCGTAAGTAACGGAGCAGTGATTGAATTCGCAGAGCACACAACATCTGTTACTATAAGAAATCGAGAAAGTTCCGTTGAAGCTGCCAGTAAAAGTTTACAAAGCAGAAAATTTATGACCCAGAGACAGTTAGGGTCTTTCGCTGGAAAATCCCAACCATGGGCATCAGATAAGTTAAACAATAAGTCTTAAAGTTCACAAGTATGCAATGTATACAAAAGTTCAATTAGTCTGGTAATATGTACTAGCTCAGACTTGATCTGACAGTTACCCTTTTTTTAATCGGTGACTGTCAGTCAAAGCTAGAACTCGAATATTTTCAACATACCTACTTATATTTGTACTTCGTTCAGAACCAAGCCTTTACCTTTTGTTGTCCATTTGTCACATCCAAACTAAGTTGGAAAGGAGCTATTTAGGTAAATGGTATCAAAAGCCTAAAAGTCATACCTATGTCTCATTACTGAAAGGCTTTGGCGGATCTTCTGAGTTATGGCAACGTTCCTCCTTAATAAGGATAGAGTTGCACTCACCTGTTGAGCTCACAGCACATGTGCGACTATCAGATTTGATTGAAATCTGTTAGTTGAATCTTACGAACCAAGTTATGACTTATTCAAATATATCTAAAGAAAGATAACTCTCATATTGCATTTAAAGTAAGTAACTTTGATGGCTTTTATCTTAAAGGTCAAACTCAGTGGTACTCTAGTTAGGTAAAGGAAATGTAGTGAGCCTTTTGAGCTCACTACATTGCTTTTTAAAATTTATTTTTTTAAATAGTTTAAAACTACTTCATGGTGATCTTTAGTTTTGAATTTATTGAAGATATGTTCTATTTCGCCATTTTCATTAACTAAAAATGAAGTACGAACTACGCCCATACTTTCACGGCCCATGAACTTCTTCAGTTGCCAAACACCGTAAGCCTCACAAACAACATGCTCTTCATCGGCAAGCAAAGTAAAGTTAAGATCTTGCTTGTTAGTGAAATTAGTAAGCTTCTTTGGTGTGTCAGGGCTAATTCCTAAAACCACAACGTTTAATTTGTCAAGCTCTGATTTAGAGTCTCTTAATGCACATGCTTGAACTGTGCAGCCAGGAGTCGATGCTCTTGGGTAAAAATACACTAATACCTTTTTGCCTTTAAAAGAGGCAAGTGATACTGATTCATCGTTTTGATCTTGTAACGTAAAATCAGGGGCTTTTTGACCTTCTTTTAACATTTTACAGTTCCTACTATTGTTTGTAAGGACATTATCCTACCATTTTAAGTTATGCTACTTAACTCTTTTAGAAATAATTGTACTGAGTTCATTTATAATTTTACTGTATTTATTAATAGACTCATTACTTAGACAGTTATGGTCATCGTGATAATAAATAATAGACTTTAGATATGATACGTAACCAATTAGCTTGTTGTTAATCTGGTTAATACAAAATGTTTCTATAAATTGCCCTGCATTTTTTTTATATTTGGGTTTTGGGAATTCGTGCCTAAAACAAAGCTTGAAAATCTCCACATCTGTTTTTGGTTCCTCAGAATTTAGCTCATGTATCAGCTGCGATATTAACTTAGTCTTTTTATTTGATATTCTAATTGTTCCATTTATATCAGGAAAGTTACTTCCAGAAATTGTATAGCCATTTAGGGATAAAGTGTTCACAGCTTTCGTTGTCTTTTTTCTGTTTAATTTGAACCCATCTAAATTTAAAAGTATGGATATTTCCTCTAAAAATCTTTCGGAATGAATAAAGTGAGGTTTATAGCTTTTTGTTACTGCTTTTAGACCCATGACTATGGGCTCAAATATTGGCTTTGGAAGCAAAGAGCCTTTAGAAGAGAAGAGCATATCATCAGCATATCGAGTATATTTGATGTGATGAATATCACAGAATTTTTCTATAAGAATATCTATTTTTCTGAATATGATATTTGATACCACCGGTGATAATGGAAAACCCATAGGTAGTATTTCTTCGTTCATGAAAGTTTTATTTTTGCTATTTTCATCAAGTTTCAATGTGATCAAATTATACACTAGTTTTGCGTGAGACTGAGGGCAAGACTCTGATATTGGGTCATCAGAAAAGTGATTTAGGAAATTAGATTTTATAATAGCTGGTGATATTGAATGAAAAAAGTTCTTTAGATCAATGCGTATAAAAAAGTAGTTATTCCTATGTGGCTCAATAAAATCAAAGTATGACTTTTTAGTTTGGTATGCGACAGAAGATTGGTTAAGAGGTATATGTGATAGATAGTTATTAAGAATAAAACGAGATAATTTTTGGTGGAGTGGTTTTAAATTGCTTTCTGGCGTGTATGTAAATTTCTTACCAATTTTAAATTCATTTACATTTTCGAAGCTAAGGGGCGTGAGCCCCTTAGCTTTATCGAAAAATGAATAATCATCTAATATATCAAATACAGTTTTAGATAAAGTAATCTTTTTCATTTCTATTTCTTCCATGACACAAAGAACATCTTTTCACGTTTACGTGCTTTAAAAGCGGCAACAGGAGATACAAGGCGCCAAGCAAGTAAATAAAGGAGCTAGAAAGCACTAGGCTTTATTCTAAATGTAGAATCCCCTAATCTATCGAAGAAGAAACATCTTCAATGATACGGGATATTTGAGGGAATGTAAAAGTGAATGCTTTTTCAAGCTCTGCTAGGCTTGTAGCAGTTCCTCTTAACTCCTCAATCGAAAAGTTAAGGAAGTTAGATACCCAACCACCAGTCTTCGAATTACATGAAGGAATAAACTTAATCACATTTTTATCTAAAAATTTGATTAATACTTTAGTCTCTTTACTAATATAGTTGTAATTATTGTTTTCAATACTACATAGTGTGTCAGATTTACCTTTTAATAACATTCTAAAAATAATTAAGCGTTCAGACTTTGTTATTTGGCTTTCTTTAAACTTACTGACGATATGATTTAGCATCATAGCTCTGATCTTATGAGCAAATATCATATTATCTTGGGATATTTCTTTGCTGCTGTTCCAACCAGTAAATATTGATAGGAAGCATCTTTCTAAGTTACTTTTATCTAAAATTGTGTTTTTATACTTCTCGATTATTACATTTACATCACCTTTGGAGCCAGGGGTTGAGTTTTTTAAAAACTCTATTTTTATCCACTTAATAAAAATTCTTTGGCTGCGAGAACTTATCAGAAACCCTTCGATTGTGTTAGGTGCTAAAAGAATACGTTCTTTTTCGAGAAGAATTGAATTTATTTTCTCAATAAGATCTGAAATATTCCTTTTCTTAAATGCTAATTTGTTATCGGTTAAGTGATTCTTAACTCCGTTAAGTTTTAATATGCTTCCCAACCTTTTATGTAAGTAAGCATTTTTTGAGCCCCAGAAGCTGTATTTAAGACTATTTCTTATTTTAAATATATCTACTTCTTTTGATAAAAAGTTTATGGCGCCATTTTTAAGGTCTATATTAATCATCTTGTCAGCATCATATAAAACTAGGAATGGTATTGCTACATTTGACTTTGTTGGGTTTATTGCTTTCAGCATCACTTCATTTGTTTTGTATACATCGATCTTATTTAATGCTGGGAAAATTCTTTTTAACGATAGGTTTCCAAAAAGCTCTAGTTCAGTCTCACCTTCTACAAATAGTATAAAATTACTAAAGAAAAGTTTAGCCTCATTATCGTCAAAAACATTTACAAATCTGTCATCTTCAAAGTATGAGTTCATTGTAGAACATGAAGTTACAGCATGGCGTTTATTTTTTTTGCATGTCAAATGGTAAACTTTATGTTCATCCTTTTTATTAAAAAGCTTAACAGTCGTTTTTAGTATTGAAGGGTTATGTGTACTAAATATGAATTTAGGGTTGGGGGTTTTATATTTACCTTTTTCCCATTTTTCACTAGTGCTTTTAAAATTTGAGTATATTATGTGTAGGCTATCAATTAGTTGTTCAGCTTTTTTTGGATGTAAACCTATTTCTGGTTCATCAATAAAGACTGTTGGGGTTATAAACTCACGCCTAGTTAACGAAATAACCAGATGAAGGAATATCTCAATGAATTTGTAAGAATTAGTTCCATCGGACTGTTTCGTGAGATCAAATCCATCAATAAGAAAAGTGTGGCCCTTTAAGCCTACTTTGATGTAATTAAGTAACATCTCTTGATAATCGTACTGGCTTGTATCAGTAATATCATTAATTTTTTCTACATACTCTTTATACGAATTACTCTTTGACGATATCTTACTATCAATAAAACTTATGAGCTCTTCTCTAGGTAGGTTTGATGTGTTAAGAAACTTTAGCTTAGTAATTATGTTCCATAGATACTTCCAGTCATATAGGTCTATTCTACGTGTATCAATAGAAAAGAATGGATAAATTCGATGAATAATTTCTCTAATATCTTTATCTTGGTTAGACCATGATATGGAATTATTTTTATGAATTTTAAGTGTCAGGGTATATTGTTTTTTATTGTCACTTTTTTTATACAAATATTCCCACTCGCTTAATTCACTCTTGAACATTGTCTTATACATATGTTTTTGGTAAGAACTATTTTCTTTTTTTGTCCTAATGACATCTTCCAGTCTATTTGTATCAAAAGTTATTTCTATCTCTCCATGATTCGAGTAGCTGGATAGTAAGTTTAAGTTGTTTACTGGTTCATCATTGAGAGATTTATAATAAAAATCTATAGCTTTTAATAAGTTGGATTTCCCTGAGTTGTTTTTCCCAATTAAACAGTTTATGTCTGCTCATAGCTTAGTTCTTAAGGAACACAGACCGTGTGACTTCCTATCTTAAAACGGCAAATATCATTGTTTTTCTCAATGCTTTGCCGCTTACAATTTACCGCTAGTAGCTCAAATACACGATGTATCTTATGGCTGCACCGTGTTTGTTCTATGCAATCCAGAATATCATCCAACCAAAGATAACTGCACTTACTCGCTCTAAATGTCGAGATCGCACACTTAAACATACCCGCTGCACTATGGCAGATAAAACGCTTGATAAGTGTTTGCAGTATGCTCAGCCAAACCAATGATTCGGCAATATGAGGATCTCGTGTGATGAACCCTTTAAGGTTATTCCATGACTTTAGTTCTTTGAAAAACAACTCAATTTGCCAACGAGTTGCATATATATCGAGTAGTTCGTCAAAGCTAAACTGTGCCTCTTTTAAATTAGTAACAAGGAAAACGGGGCGCTTTTCATTCGGTAAATAGATAAGCCTGTACTCGGGCCCATTTTTCTTCCAACGTACTGTTAATTCAAGTGGTTGGCTTGCGAATTTATCGAGTAACGTTTTGATTTTAATGTTCTTTTCTTTAAGTTCTATACCCGCGCAATAAGCTGATGTAACGATTGGGTTAATGTTTTTATTTGCTCTGATCAAAAAATATCCGCCATCTTGAGCTACTTGCTCAAAGTAATCTAAGTCAAAATACCCAGCATCAGCAAGTAATAACGTATCTTCAAGTGTGTGGCTACCTGGTAAAAAGGCGCGCTCAGTTTCAACATCAGGACGAATATCTATTTCGCAGGGTTGTTCATTAAATAGGTCATAGGTAACGTGCAACTCAATTGCGGCAGGACTTACAGCAGTAAAACGACCAGCAAAAACCTGCGCTAATTCATCATGTAGAGCAAATGAAGAACCATCTTGCAATAACACTCGCTGTACTCCTCGCTGGGTAAAAAAGGTTTTATCCAGCGTGTTTACAGTCAATTTAGACATCGCTTGAATAACGAGCTCACGGACAAGCTCAGTCAAGGCTGGTTTTCGAATTTGATTATGAAAGGGTTTATAACTTATCGTGCAATTAGCCTGCGTTCGCAAGTTTTGATGGATATCTGACAAGTTA
Organism: Pseudoalteromonas sp. 1_2015MBL_MicDiv; assembly: GCF_002407505.1. Taxonomy (NCBI): domain Bacteria; kingdom Pseudomonadati; phylum Pseudomonadota; class Gammaproteobacteria; order Alteromonadales; family Pseudoalteromonadaceae; genus Pseudoalteromonas; species Pseudoalteromonas sp. 1_2015MBL_MicDiv. The sequence continues at coordinate 1,399,827 of NZ_CP012737.1, forward strand.
GCGTCTTGCAGGCAAGATAAGCTTTTAAACACGGCTTTGAGCAGAGAAACGATCGACAGGCAACGGTGTCGAACTTGAAATCCAGAGGTTTTTGCAAGCTCAATGAGGTGTTTTTCTGAGATAAGGGCTTTTAATTGGTTTGAAACTTGGTTAATCTGCATGTGAACTCTGTTTTTAGTCATGTTTTTATTGGCGTAACTATTTGATCATTAACAGAGTTCAACTTCAAGTTTTCTTAAGATCCAACCTATGTATGTCTGCTAGGTTTTGAAGTTTAAAGTCTCTGAAAGAAAGTATGTTTTTTATTCTTATTGACTTGATGGCCATATTGCAATTTCAATCCGTAAAAGTGTAATCATTATAAAGGTATGGGAAACGATAAGTTATCGCTAGATTATTGGAGATTTATGATATTAAATTTTTTAGTTGTTCTAATTGTTTAGTTAGCTCCATACTTTTAATCCTCTCATTTTTAAGCATCGTTTCATAGTCATTACGCGCTAATGACATTCGCTCTAAATTTATTTCTAGTTGCTTAATTTGCTTCTCATTATCAAGGTTTCTATTGAACCAATACACAAGCTCATTTTTTGCATTGTCTAATCTTTCTTCCAAAACTTTTATAGGGTTTTTATTTATAGTTGGTTTGGTTTCAGCCTGTTTTTGGGCTTTTCTTTTTTCTTTTATAAGCTTAAGTTTTTGATTTGGCCAGCCTCTATTACTTATAGCATTCCGGTGAAGGCCTGTTAATCTCGAAAGCTCAGCTATAGTTGCAGGTAGGGAAGGCGTATTATTTATTTTATCTATTGCAGCAACTAGCTTTTGCGTATTTTCATCAAAGGTACGTTGATTTTTGATGTCAAAGGGATTACTCATCAGGCACTCCATGACCAAGTAATGCTAAAACACCTTTAGCTTCATTGATGACTTCTTTGATTTGCTCTTTATTGTCTGCAAAACTAGGGTTGTTAAGGTTAGCCAAATTGGTTGAATAAACCTCTCTCCAGTATGGTGCGTTTGCTTCACTGACTATGGCGTTTGAACACCTTATAGGGTTACATTTTAGTGAGCCTATACAGGGAAGGCTATCATTTGTACTTTCTGAACCATAACAGTAACCTAATCCAACATTTATTACACCGAGTCCTTGCTCAGCCATCGCTTCAAAAATTTCTTCTTTTGAATATCCGCTTGCCATGTAACCTTTAAATGCTAATTTTAATCGCTCTTTATGTTCATTAGCCTTACCACCAAGATAATTACCGTCTGGATCTGCTGTTGCTTTAATAACTTCAATCTCTGATTGTTTTCTAAGGCTTTGCGCCGTTTGGCTTTCCACAAGGATGTCAGCAATTCCACCATAACCCATTGTTACATCACTTGTTGAACCTCTAGACAAAAACTTGTCTACAGTATTGACTAAATGCTTAAGCTGAAATGAGATTAATGGTAAGCCAGCTTCTAATCTATAAAGTTGATATGCAAGCGTGTGACGCATCATATAATTGCTAAATTCAAGGTTATTATCTGGCAAAGCGAACTTTATAAATATTCTTAACTGATGACTTATCATAACCGAGGTTTGCTGGATTTCTTTCTCGTTTGTTTTCTTTGTATGAACAGAGCTAAACATTAAACTTCTTTGTGTTATTGAGCTTAAAATCTTTAATGCTCTTATTGCATCTTCAATTATTGGAATAGCGACCCACTTATCATCGAAAAGGCCTTTCGAAAAAGTACCTTTACCTTTGAAAACATGAGAGCGCAAAAGCTTTATGCCATTCTCTTCGATGAGACAAGTATTTAAATCTATCACTGATAATTCAGAAGGGCGCATTCCGGTATACTGACCTATTAAGTATTTAGCCGCATAACTTATAATTGCGGTTTGATTATTGATATTCGTCAGTGAGATTTTTTTGTCTTTTCCTTTATTGACGAATGCTGTCATGTCTTTTAGGTTATATTTATTTTTAGAGTTAATTAGTTCTTCTGGTATACCGTATTTGGATTCGATATATACTTCTGAATAATTTGCGCTTAAAAGACGGTGAGCTCTATAAAGTTCAAATGTATCTTTGGTAATCCCGGCTTTGCTACAGTATTGAGTTTCACTTTGTGATTCATATCTGCTCACATAAGAGTCCAATACTTCTTCTTCCATTGTTTTTAGGAAGTCGTGTACTAGCAAAGAAGCGGTTCTAATGAGTTTCTCAAAAGCCCAATTCGGCATTACTTGACTTGAGATTTTCTTTTCATAACGCTCTTTCCAACTAAACTGGTAGGGATCAAAGGCTGAAATATTTTCACCAAATATATGCTCTGAAGTATATGGGTTTTGGATATAGGAAAAAAATTGTTTCAAGTCATCATTATACGTATTGGTATGGACTTTTGCGGTTTCTTTGTAATCGATAGTTTGGATTTGAGTAAGGGACAAATATATTTTTTCAATATGCTCTTTCCCTAACTTAACTTCCAAAACAGTAAAAAGAGTGTCTAAAAATCGGAGTCCAGACTTAACATGGGCCAAGACTGTACTGGTAGCAAGCCTAGTAGTTGACTTTTTTTTTGCTTTTTTACGATTGTTAATGAATACCTCAGGAGTTAGCAGAATACTCAGGAGCAAACACTTTATTTCAATAATAACCTCTTCAGGAATGCTTTTATATTTTTTGAAATTTATTTTTAGTTTACTACCTCTGATATTTGCAGATACATTAGGATTTTCTGAGTTAAAATCCCATTCAGTGTCAGAAAAAACAGAGCTAATAGAGGCTGGAAGGCTTAGCAGTTTGGTCAAATATGTCGTGCTTTCATTAGTTGCCACCTTTTTGTGTTCAGCATTTGAGAGGTCTAACTTATATTTTTTGAGATCAGCAATAGTATTTAGCACACTGTAATGTTTTGGTAATCTTTCCATTTTATCTTCCTAAATAAGCTCAGTAGTTTCTATATAGAGAGATAACCCTTCAGCATCGTCAAGCTCACTGAAGCTGAACTCTGAGATTTCAGGATCTAGGATCGAGTTCAACAGCGTTAGGTTACTTTTTATAACATGTCCAAATGGAGTATCTAAGATCCTGCTATTTTGAATTTTGACGAGGTAATCACGTTTCATCGCAAAGAGTTTCGGTAAATCTGTTTTGGTTATGATCACATTTGGACAACTGAGACACATATTATAAGTACTACACGGCTTGCCTGACGTGTAGTTAGGGAGGGCTTTCACAGATTCTGGTGGATCAAAAATATTCTTACAAGTTGCTAATGGAGTTGATATGGGAAGTGATTCTTGGCTATTTACCTGGTTTACTTTTTTACGACTTTTTTTACCCACCGAAGAACTTAAATTGCTATGAATTTCTAGCAATTTATCTCTTATTTTTTTTCTTGCTGTCTGCCCAAAATCATGAATATCTAGGTAGCGCATTGTTGTATATAAATTTCTATGACCCATTAATAACTGTATTTCTCTAATTGAAACCCCTTCTTCTACTAGGTCGCTTACAAATGTAGGTCTAAACCTAGTTGTCTCTAATATTTTTTCGCCGTTTGTCTGGTCCAATAGTTGATGCTTTTCTCTAAAAGCCTTTAAAGCTTTTGTTACATGACCTTTATTAGGGAGGCTTTTTATTAGTCCATTGTAAGTTTCAAACAACCAAAGTTTGTTTTTATGTTCGGGAGTTGCTTTATCTCGAATTGTAGATGTAAGTTTAGTAACAGTACTAAAAATATCTTTTACATGAGTGCCTTGGCTATGGGTTAGCCATTGAAGATTAGCTTTAAAGATATCTAAGTGATATAAATTTTGACCATCAGAACGTTCTTTCCAATATCTAAGATAAGGTTTGCCAGTTGCGGGGTGCTTATCTACCAGATCATCCAGTTCAAGAGCATAAATTGACTCTACATTCATACCTGTTATTTGCATGAGTTTGAGCAAAAATGGAAGTAAGTGGTTCATCGTAATTTTGGGTAAAATACCCCAAGACTCATATACATCCTGATAATTTTCATCGTTACTATTGATTATTTTGTAGAGAATACTACCTGCACGCGTAAGGCGAAAATCATATGAGGTAGTTAGGGGGGTACAAGCCATCTTGTTTTCAAAAATCCAACGAGCATCTTCTAATGTAAGATTGTCGCAGTTCTCTACAAGAAGCTTATCGTTTTCATCAAGAATTTCTCTACCTTTTCCTGATTTTTTATAAGGTTGGAGAAAATTAGAAACTTGGTTAATTTCACTTTCTATTGCTTTTGTGATTTTTTCTTTATCACCTTTATTGTAGGGTTTGTAGCGTTCTGTGACTCTTGTGTAATAACAAAATGGGCTGGGTAAGTAAAACCTTTCAAAATTTGGAGTATTAATATCAATAGCTTTATTTAAAACGTTCTTGTATGTACTTTGTAAAACGTTTGCATAACGATTATGTATTTTTTCTTCTAACATGCAGTGTTTTAAATAAGCATGAAACTCATCTAATGAAAACTCATTCAACACTTTGGAAAGACATATAGGCTGTTCCCCCAGCTTTTCGCTAATCTGTTTTGAAACATGTTTAAAAGTGGACTTTATATCATTACGATAAGAGTCACTTATTTTAACTTTAAACACTGATGTGAATAAGTGCATTAATTGTCGGTGTGGAGAAGCTTTAGTTGGCTGAACTAAGTCATTAAAGCTATTTAATGGTATGGCGAGTAACTCATCCCACTCTTCGTTAAACCACAAATCATAGGCGCGGTTCATTTTTTGTCCTTAATAGATATTTTGAGTTGTGTTTTCTTTACTAGATGTTCCATTTTTTCCGCTTTCGTAAGTAATTCACCATCGCTATCGGTCATTGTCTTATAAAGCTCTAAAGGTATTTTTGTGTAAATCTCAGTACTGCTTAAGAACGCATGCCCAAGTGACTTTTGTACAACAGCAAGCCTGTCCACATAGGTCGGTCCAATGTCCGGTGATTGAAGCAAATCATAGGCATAACCATGCCTTAATTTGTGCGGCGACATAGCCTTCGATAGCATACCTCTTTTTAATGCGCGCTCTGATAGTCTATCCAATAGTTTAGACAGGCCTTTGGGTGTAATAGGGCGTCCTTCAGCATTAAAGAATGCAGGGGTTTCTGATAAGGATGAGTATTTTCTTGAATACTTTTTGTATAGGGGGGAGGCATGATACTTTATTATACGGTTTAAAACGGCTCGACTTACCAAGGTCATTCTTTGCTTTGTATTGTTATGCCGACCTTTCACACCTTGTATCGAAAGAGGGGCGTAGGGAGATAATACTGGCATATCAGTGGTGTGATATATCAATTTTTGACTATTAAATTCTATAGCATCTTCTATATCTTGTTTAGTTATGTTTTGTAATTCTGATCTTCTAATCCCAGAGTCAAAAATAAACTGAAGAATTAGTCTTTCACGCTCTGAGCTACTTTGTAAAATTAGTTTAGTTAACTCATCTAGCGAACATGATATAACAAGTTTTTGCTTTACGGGGCCACTGATCAACCCATTTTCATACGGGCTTTGTTCAATGTATGCGCCTCGAAATTCTTGTTCTTGGTATAGAAATTTGTGGATGAATGCTTGAAATGTTGCATCTCTATTTCTAATTGTTGCCGTAGACAAGTTATATGTAGTTCTTAATTCAGCTAAATATTCTTCAATAACAAATTTTGAAACTGAGAGGAATGCTTCATCAAGGGATGTATTTTGAAATTCTGGGCGTTTTTTCAGATAAGCCAAAAAGTAAGTCAGATTCTTAGCATATGTTTTTGCTGTGTGCCGGCTTATTTTGTTATTTCTCAGGCCATAAGACAGAAACTCAGAGATTAATGGGAGTATTCTCATTCGTTTATTTAATGCAACGACACCAGTATGAAGCTTGTTTATAGACAAACAAACACCTTCATCTTCATTTAACAAAGACTTTGATAGGTCAACGGTTTCGTCAGCAGAAACATAAGAACTGAATTGATCCATAAAAACATGCTTTACTTATTAGGGCTGTGCAGTTTTTAAGCGTAGTAGTAAAATGAGGTTTTGAAAAGGAGGGAGTAACTTATTTAAAATGTAGTGTGCAAAGTCTTAATGGGGGTATAAATGAATACCATCGTACTCTTTACCCATAAACTTTTTGTAGCCCCATACACCAAACGCTTCAGCAATGGCGCGATCTTCATCGGCTAATAAATCAAAGTTAAGCTCTTTTTTAGTTTCAAAGTTTTTAAGGCGCTTAATTGGATCTGGGCTAATACCTACAACACGGGTGTTAAATTTAGCAAGCTGGGCTTGCTCATCGCGTAGGTTTTCGGCTTGTACAGTACAGCCAGGCGTTGACGCTTTAGGGTAAAAGTACACAAGCACTTGTTGCTCTTTTAACAGCTCGCTTAATGTTACTGTTTCGTCGTTTTGGTTTTGTAGGCTAAAAGCGGGTGCTGTATCGCCAGCTTGTAATGGACTAATTGTGTTCATGTTTAGCATCCTTAACGAATTCGTTTAAAAATATAATCTACGTTTAGCGTGTGAGAAAGGCTCTCAAAACTAATTTTAAATTGATCTATATCTACATCAACCGGTATGTTGAATTCAAGTTCACAACGCATTTTAATGTCGTCCTCTTGAGAGTAGGTATCTGATTTTAGTGAGCAAATGCTAATGTTGCTGTCGGCAAAAAAGCGCGTTACTTTACTTAGAGTCCCCGGTGTGTCGATCCCTGTGTACTCGAGGGTATAACCGGCACAAAATTCACTGGGTGTATGACTGGCGGTGCGCTTCATCATGGTAAGCAGGCCAAGTTCCATGGCTTTAGTAGGGAGTACGTGTTCAATACGGCTAATAGCTGACATGTCGCCATTGAGTAACATTATAAAGGTAAATTCGCAGCCTAAAATAGCGATACGGCTATCTATAATATTACAGTGGCAGTCGCTAACTAATTGTGTAAGTTCGCTCACAATACCCGGCCTATCTTCGCCAATAGCAGTTAACACAATTTGATGATTTGAAAATGCAGTCATGGGTTAAAATACCTAAGTTACTTGGATTATAACAACGCAATGGGCAACGCAACTAAATACACTTGAGAAGTTGCACGGCGGCGAAGTTTAACACAAAACACTCTATAAACTACAATGCGGGCTAATTAAGCGCTTTTAAAGTGCGGTGTTTCTTGTTTTTACTGGCACAGGAAAGTACCATAGCTAAAATTTGCTTATTTGCACTTAGATTTTTTCTAAGTTGAAGTGCTGAACTTTATTGCAATTAGGCAGCCAAATAATAAATGTAAAGTTAATATTGATTTTACACTGAACCAAATCGGCATAACCCACTCATATACTTGTTAAAACAATTAAAGGGTATGCTAAGGAGAAATATCTGTGCAGTATTGGATCCCAAAAGCACTTGCTGTAAGTGTATTGGTAAGTTTATCAGGGTGTAGTGTATTTACTAACGATGCACATAATGAGCGTAATTACCGCACGCATGAGCCAGTTAAAGCGCCAGCGTCTCTATCGCAACCAGCCCAAGATCCCGTTTATAAAATGGATATAGGTCAATACGATAATAACCCTGTGGCTACAAACTATCGTCCACCTGCTCAGGTTCTTACGGTAGCTAAGGGCAGCTGGGTTGAAGAAACAGATAAACTGGCTCGTGTTTATTTTGATAAAAATGATGGCATTGACGATTTAGATGAATTTGTTTGGGATTCAATTAAAGCCGTTTTAGCTGACAATAACGTAAGTGCAACCAAAGAAGATAAACTGTTAGGTGTTATTGAAACTGATTGGTATTCAATTATTAAAACAGAAGAAAGCTGGCTTTGGGGCAGTGACGAGAATGCTGATTTAGAAAAATTCAAGTTTACTATTGAAGAAAAATCACATCAGCGAACTGCGTCTTTACGTGTTGATTTAATTGATTTTAAAGGTGATAACGCATTAACCGATTTACTTAAGCAGCAATTAGAAGTGCGCGCGCTTAACCAAGTAGTGAGTGAATTTGATTACCGTTACCGTCAGTTAGAAGTCGATTTACGTAAACGCCAAGGTATTATTTCACTTGAAATGGGCTTTGATAATAAAGGCAATGCGGCACTGGTTACTGAGCAATCTTACGATGCAGTATTTGACCGTTTCTCTGGCTTTTTAGAGCGTTTGTCATTCACTATTGTTGAAATTAACCAAGATACAGGTTTAATCACAGCTGATTATAAAACACCAGAGAGCAGCGTTTGGGATTCTATTTGGGGCGACGAAGTTACTCAATTACCTATTGATGAAGGGCAATACCAAATTTTAGTGAGTAAAACTAAAGAAGGTGGTACAAGCTTAACGTGGATGGATGATAAAGGCGAAACGCTTGAACCAGGTACTATGAACGGTTTACAACAAGCATTAGAAGCGGCACTCATTCAGCGCGGCATTAAAATTTAAATAAGAATAAATTTTTACTACAAAAAGAGCGCTAAGCTCTTTTTGTGGTTTTTATAGGTTAAAAATATGTCTCAATTACCGACTTCTACGCAGTACGATTGGCGTACTTGGTTTACGTTTTTAGTACCTTCACTAATTGGTGTTTTTTTGTTTATGACACCGGTTTCTACCGGTGAAGTAATGACCATTCCTATCGCTATGATGGCTAAAGCAATGCAAGTTTTTTTTGCAGATTCAGCACAGGCTATTATTACGCTAATTATTTGCGCTACAGGCTTACTTTCATTCGTTGTAAGTGTATTTAAACCGCAAGTTATTTGTAAAATTCCACTTTTAAATCATTTATTCAACGTTAGTTGGATTTGGCTGGTTACGCGTTTATTTGGTACTGTGTTTGTGTTAATGACGCATTTAAAAGTAGGGCCACATGCCGTTATTTCTGAAAATACAGGGGCATTGGTGTTAAACGATTTACTGCCTGTATTGTTTTCGGTATTTATACTTGCTGGCCTGTTACTGCCTTTATTACTTAATTTTGGTTTGCTTGAGCTAGTTGGGACTTTATTAACGAAAGTTATGCGACCTTTGTTCGGTGTACCAGGGCGCAGCGCTGTTAACTGTGTGGCATCGTGGTTAGGTGATGGTAGCGTAGGTATTTTAATGACGGCTCGCCAATACGAAGATAAGTACTACACACAGCGCGAAGCCGCTATTATCGGCACTACTTTTTCCGCTGTATCTATTACTTTTTGTTTAGTAGTTATTGGCCAAGTTAAACTTGAGTACTTATTTGCACCGTTTTATTTAACGGTATGTTTAGCGGGTGTTGTGGCTGCTATTATTGTGCCTCGTTTACCTCCATTACGCTTTAAAAAGGATGTATTAATTGATGGCTCAAAGCCTGATGCTAACGCGGAGTTAGTTCCAACGGGTAAAACACTGTTTGGCCATTCTTTAGATGTTGCACTCGCTAAAGCAGATAAAGCCCCAGGTTTTGTCGGTACTGTTAAAGAGGGCGTACATAATGCACTGGATATGGTTTTTGCTGTGTTGCCAGTGGTTATGGCTGTGGGTACTTTTGCGTTAATTATTGCTGAATACACGCCAATTTTTCAGTATTTGGGGATGCCATTCATTCCGTTTTTAGAATTACTGCAAGTGCCAGAGGCTGAAGCAGCTGCACAAACTATTATGGTCGGTTTTGCTGATATGTTTATTCCGTCAATATTAGCAGCTGGTACTATTGAGAGCGATGTAACGCGTTTTATTATTGCAGCTATGAGTGTTACTCAACTTATTTATATGTCTGAAGTTGGTGCGTTGCTGTTAGGCAGCAAAATACCGGTTAATATATTTGAATTGTTTGTGATATTTATTTTGAGAACGTTAATTACTCTACCAATTATTGCTTTTATGGCGCATTGGTTAGTTGGTTAAATAGAACGATTTAATGAATTAAAAAGCCCTGATTAATCAGGGCTTTTTTGTATCTGTTGTATTTTTTATATTGGCGTTGGGCTTTTTAAACTCCTGTTTTGCAGAGAGTCTAATCAGCGCAATATTACCAATGATAATGGTAAAAACAACGGCGACAATAATTACAATATGCCAAGTTTGCATCGCAGTATCACTTAATATTTAGTACGTTTAAGTGTGACCGTTTCACGCTATAACATCAATAAAATAACTAAAAAATACAACCAATAAATTGCTTTTAAAAACGCCTAGCGATCGAAAGCGTTAAAAAATTAAGGCCTGGGTTTGGCTCTTTAAATCCTGCGTTTGAATAGTGAATAACTCTAAGTGCCACGTTGGTTTTTCCAAGGTCGGCAACAAGGCCAATACGGTCTTCAAACTGGTAGTGGGTGCTGATGTTTTTACCTGCAAATTGAGTTTCATCAATCAATGACACACCAATACCAGCTTCAACGTAAAATGGTGTGTTATTGAAACTAAACGCCGGAAACTGTAATACAGGCGACATGGCTAAAACTATGTTCGATTGTGTTTCATCGCCGTGCCGATATTCCCACATATTTACACTTGTCTCAAAATAAAATCGCGCATCACCAATGAGGCTTTGCATACTAGGCGCATGGTATTGGTAGGCTATTTTTACGCCATTGACATTACCTTCGCCTTTAAGAAAGTCTACAGCGAAACCGTGATCCGATTGGGCAAAAGCAAGTTTGCCAAAAAACGAAATTACTAATAAAAAAGAGATAAAAAATATTTTAAGTGACGTTTTCATAGATACCAATTCTGTTTAATTCAAAGTGATATCCAAATGATAAGGGCGAGCAGTTAACAAATTCAATGAGGACAAAATGCCGGTTGTTTATGAGGTGTTAATATAAAATAGTAACTACTTGAATTATATTTAGTTATTTTATTGGTGCTGTTTAGGCACTAATAAGTTGCTTATTTGCTTCTTTTTTATTGCGTATAGTTCGCGTAAATTACAATCATCTTAAGCACACAGACAAAACTTATTATGAAACTAATTAAACTATTACTGCTAGGCACTGCATTTTTAAGCAGTTCTCTTTTTGCACAAGAACAGCAATCCCCAGATCGACTTTTAGAATCAGTTGCTAATACGTTATTCGCCGATATAGGCAAAGTAAATGCAAAAGGGAATGCAAGTAAAGAAGCAATGTCTGAGGTTGTTGAAAAACGTTTAATGCCACATATTGATGTTAAGTTTGTCTCGTTTAAATTATTAGGTAAACACATTAAAGGGATTGAGCGCGAGCAAGCAGTTCAATTTATAGATGCAGTAGAGCATTATTTAACGGGTACTTATGCTGGTGCATTGATGAAATACACGGGTCAAAAGGTTGTATTTGAACGTAATAATGCAATAAGCGATTCTGAGTATGCAACGGTTAATACACAAATTATAGAGCCTAATGCACCAACAATAGATTTAAGCTTTAAGCTTCGATTAGGTAAAAACAATGAGTGGAAAGTATACGATATTGTTGCTGAGGGTATTTCGTTATTAAGCGCTAAGCAAAAAGAGATTATCCAACGTATTTCAGATGTAGGTTTAGAGCAAGTTACTAAAGAGTTAAAAAATAAATAACGATTTTGTCTGGCTCTGATTAAGCCCAACTCCAACCTCAAAAACAGCCAAGTACTTATGTACTTGGTTGTTTTTATAATTTCATTTATTCATCGACTTTGCTCTAGCGTGGCGATCAAGGTGTGGTAGAATATCAGTTCTTTGATTAAGCGTGGTGTCAGCTAAAAACTGTTATAACTGACCACTTACCCGAGCTACACTGGAGTTGTGTTGTTTTAATGGAAAATGTACTGATTTGGCCAAAGGAATACCCGTTACTGATTAAAGGACTTGTAGAACAAAACGGTGCCTTTATTTTAGATGCGTTAGAAGCTTGGCCTGCTTGTCGTTCTACTAATGAAGATGATGGTGTTTGCACCACTGTTTTGCCGCCTATTTATTATTTGGCGTGGCTAACTCCACTTGAACCTTTTGAAGAGTGCTTTTTTCAACATATTTCTGAATATGACGAAGATGCGCAAGCGTATATTAGTGCAGTTAAAAGCCACTACTACGATAATGAATATACCCCTGAAAGTTTAGTGCTAATGCTTTGCGAGCGATTAGAGCAGTACGCAAGTATTGCCACGCAAAATGATATTAGTACGCCTCTGTCGTTACTCGGTTTGTTTTTTAGTAAGCGTTATTTTACGTTAATTGAACATGCCTTAAATAATGGCAGTAAACTCTCTGCTGTTGACACGCTATCACTCTGGGAAGAAGTTGATTTTAGAGAACGCTTAAGTGCATTTATTCCAGAGTCTATTGCTGATTTAAATGTGCTTTGTGAACTTGCTAGCGAAAAAGTGGCAACGGGTAAAGACTATTTTACGTTGCTTACGCAGGTATCTCCTGACGTTGATTCTGTTGTTCTTTTAGAGAAAGCTTTATTAACTCACTTGCGTAAAAAAACAGCCAAACAAACCATGGCTATGCGCTTTATTGAACAAGGCGCTACAGGTGTTCTTGCCGATGAAAATAATAAAACAGCATTTATGTGGGCAGCTGAAAAAGGCTTTGTAAATGTTGTTGAAACATTACTTTCAAAGCAAGATAAAAAAGCGGCTGACAATTTAGGGAATACAGCATTACATTATGCTGTACTTGCTAAAAATGAATCATTAATGGTGTTGTTACTTAAAAGTGGCTACGACTTTAGAGCGCGTAACAACGAAGGGTTAAGCTGCTACCGTTTGGCCGTTAATATTAAGGCTAATAACTTAGTTAAATGCTTAGAACGTGACTTTGGAATTAAAGAGTTGTCGCCTGAAGGTCAATTTGATCGTATTAAAAAGGTGCATGCTTTACATGCTATTGTGACGTTGTTTTTACCGTTACAATTGTTTTTCTTTTTTGATGAAACAATTACTATAAAAAGCGAACTAACGCTTACGTTAACCATGATTGCAGTGGTGTGTTTTTTCTTTGCAACCACTCTAAAGCGTTGTGCTTTATATCCTCATATAAAACACCCTTGGGGTTTGTTTATACTTAGGGTATTTTCTTTGGTTAGTTTAGTTGCTCAGCTGGGTTTAGCTGGTATTGTGACCCTCACTGCTTTGAGTGATTTAGTTTAGCTAATGCCAACCTATAAAATATTTGAATAAATTGACCTTATATAAGCAGGTTTTTGTAAGTGTAAAAACAGTCAAATTATTTATAAAAAAAACCGTGTTTAATTAACTTTAAACACGGTTTTTTTTGCTTATGGTTTACGCTATTTATTGTGCTCGTTTGCCGCTTTTTCTTCTGCAAGTTCTTCTTTAAGTTTACGGATTTTTAAACCAAGTTCTTGACCGCGATGCCGTGCATAATATGTACAACCAATAAACATGGCGGATGCAAATACAAGCTCCAATAATACCCATATCAGTTCAGCTGGCGCTGCCCAGAGCATGGTAAGCCCGTGAATAAAATACAGCATTACAATAAAGTTAGCCCACGCATAGGTGTAAGTGTTGTCTTTAATAATGCCTCTTAGTGGCAGCAGTAACGGAATGATGGGCAAAAATAAAGATACTAAGCTCGCATTACCGTTTAGAGGGGGTACAAAATACATCCACAATGGAATTAGAACAAGCAAACCTACATAGCCAAATAGTGCGGCACGTTGAAATTTTATTGTAATTGGCTTTTTAGCTGGGTTGTCAGCTGTATTCATTTAAGTTTTCTCGCAATGTGAGTAAGGCGTTTACCAACGCTTTGGCATATTTTAATTTCGTCTTTGCTTAGCTGTGCACTGTTAGCGCTGCCAGCGACGTGTGTTGCACCGTATGGTGTTCCACCGGTTTGTGTTGCAAGTAGTTCGGGCACATCGTATGGCACGCCCAGTAGCATCATGCCGTGGTGTAATAATGGCAGAGATAAGTTAAGTAAGGTTGCTTCATTTCCACCATGCATACTACTTGATGACGAAAATACACACGCTGGCTTATCGATTAGTTGGCCTTTTAGCCACAAGTCGCTGGTGGTTTCCCAAAAGCTTTTTGCTTGAGAGGCCATCATGCCAAATCGGGTTGGCGTGCCAAATGCAAGGCCATCGCAATTAATTAAATCATCTTTGGTTATTACGATATCGTGTGTGTTTTTAGCTACAAACGTGCGAAGCAGTGCAGTTGCGCCTTGTTGCTCTACTGACTCCGCTATTTCATGTGCCATAGCTTCAACTGAACCGTGGCTAGAGTGATAAAGTACCACTATGGTTGTGCTCATTATAAAACGCTTAATACGTTTTCGGGTGGACGACCAATAGCAGCTTTACCGTTGTTAACAACAATAGGGCGCTCAATCAGTTTAGGGTTTTTTACCATGGCATCAATAAGTGCATTTTCGCGCGTTTCATCTTTTAGGTTAAGCGCTTTGTAGTCATCTTCTTTGGTACGCATTAGTTCACGTGCCGATGAAAAACCAAGTTGGCTTACAAGGGTTGAAATTTGCTCGTGAGTCAGTGGTGTTTTTAGGTATTCGACAATAGTTGGCTCTACAGATTTACTTTGTAATAAGGCAAGTGTTTCGCGTGATTTAGAACAGCGCGAATTATGGTAAAGAGTAACAGACATAAAATGTATCCAAATATTAAGTTTCGCCTATTTTAGGGCAAGCGCTTGCAGACTTAAAGCCTTGCAAGCTCTTTTTGTAAACGACGATATTGGGTAAGCAAGGCTTTTAATCGTTGCTGCTTTACAAGTTCTGTTGATTCTACGAAGTTAAGTGCTTTTTGGATTTCGTCAGCGGCTTTTAAATAAGCACCATATTGCGATAATACATCGGCATTAGCCTCGTGGTAGGCTGCTAGTTTATCTTGTTTTTTATAAGTGTCGGCAAGTAATTGTTTACCTAGGCTATGATCTGGCTTTTCAAGTAAAAAACTCTTAAGTATGGTCTCTGCTAATTCATATTGTTTAGCTTCCAGTGCCGAATTAGCATAATTAAGGGTAATTACTTGGTTATTAGGGCGGTAATTGTTTAACTCGGCTAAAAATTTAACCGCTTCATCGGCTTTTTCTTGCGCGATGAGTAAGTCGGTCTTTGTATCTATGTAAAATAGGTTTTTAGGATCACTTTGTAACAGTTCATCTAATATAGGTTGTGCTTCATCAAGTTTTTTCTGATCGAGCAAACTTATAGCTAGGCCATATTTTAATGCTGTATTATCGTAATTTTTTTCACGCATTAATTTTCTAAACAGTGCTTCAGCGTTTTCAGGCTTATTGTCGTAGCGAGCTAGTACTCTGCTTTTTGCTAAGTTAAAATTAAGACTCGGTGTTAGGTAACGCACCGGAAATTGCTCAGCACGCAAGCGCACATCAGATACTCGACTTTCAGGCAATGGGTGAGTTAATAAAAATGCAGGTGGCTTATATTTGTAACGAATTTGCGCGGCTAGCTTGGTTAAAAATTCACTTGATGCACGGGCATCAAAGCCTGCATTGTTTAGTGTTTGCATGCCTATACGATCAGCTTCTTGCTCGGCTGAGCGGCTATGGGTTAGCTGGCTAAAAGCTGATTGTGTTTGGCTCGCTGAAATAATAGCAATACCTGCATCAGGTGCAACAACCGTTGCCAATATACCGGCAATCATACCAGCAATGGTCAAGGCACTGTTATCTTGTTGCTGCTGTATTCTACGTGCTAAGTGGCGCTGTGTTACGTGAGCAATTTCGTGCCCGAGTACCGAGGCAAACTGGCTCTCGTTATCGGCTTGAGCAATTAAGCCTGTGTGTACGCCAACGTGTCCGCCATAAAATGCAAACGCATTAATTTCAGGGTTGTTTATCCAAAAAAATGAAAATGGAAAGCGTACGCCATTAGCATTTGCTACAAGTTTGCGGCCAATCGTAGTTAGGTACTCATCAAGTACAGGATCGTTAATTACTGGCGATGAGCCTCTTATTTGCATCATCATTACTTCGCCAATCGCTTGTTCTTTTTCGAGTGGAAGTGCTTGTAATGCTGACGTTCCTAAATCAGGAAGTGTAAAGTTGGTTTGCGCCTTTAAAGGCTCACCTACTAATAGGCCAAATGTAAGTGCGGCACTGCATAAAGTCATAAAGGCTGATTTTAGCTGCATTTTATTCCTTGTTTATTGGTTCACCAATAGCAATTTTGGCAATGTCTATTTCGTCACTACTTGCACGGCTGTCTTTTTCGCACAATTGGTATAGTTCTTTTATTGTGACTCCATCAAGCTTTACAACGTTCAATTCGCGCTGCAAAAAAGTAATAATTTTATGAACTACTTTGTGTGCATGTAATATAAGTGCTTTATCAGCTTTGTCGCCACTTTCAAAATAAAAGCCAACAAATTTATGTAATTGGTTTATTCTGATCAGGCTTTTCATTGAAATAGGATCCCATACTTTAAATTCAACAAAGCGGTTTCCTTTTATATACTGATCTATGACTACGTCTTTTGCATAAGGTTGCGCCCAAAGTTCAAAACCGCGGTCGGTAAACACTTGATGAAGTGCTATTCGAGGCTTATTCTTGGTATGGATTTCACCTAAGTTATCTTCATAGCCTTCTAATAAGTCTAAATTCCAGTTGCGTTTATTAATAAGCTGTTTAACAGCGTTGTCAAAACCATGCTCTAATATCCCCTCAGATTCGCTGACTGAGGAAGCAACTAAATGATAAAAAGGAGGTAACTCCCCCCAATTTATTTGCTTTTTAAACCAATTAATCTCTTTGAGTGTTGGATTACTTGGTAGTTGCGCTTTATTATGCGTGCCAGACATTAACTTATCCTTACTACTAACTATGGTATACAGGATAAACCATTGCAGGGGTTGTTTTAAGAAAAAGTTACATTTGTTCACGTGTTAGAAAAATAAGACCGTGATTATGTGACTTATTATTCATTTTAATAAATTGGTAAAGCGAGTATGTTACAACAAGATTTGCGAATTTATAGGTGTCCTCAACAGTTTATTCAGTTTAAATTGGGCTTGCGTAAAGCATCATCATTACAACAAAGTATCACTTTTAGTTTAAATAACGATGAAAACGTTGATGATATAGAACGATTTTTGAAAAAATATGCTTATAGTTACAATTTAAATAAACAACAAGGGTTGTTATTAGTGGAGCCATTACGTGTTTGAATATGTAAAAACATGGTACGAAAGAAAGTTTTCGGATCCTCATTCGGTTACCTTATTATTTTTATTATTGGCATCGGTTGCCTTACTTTATTTTTTTGGCTCTTTAATAGTGCCAGTACTGGTTGCTCTTGTAATCGCTTATTTACTTGACTGGCCTGTACTTCATTTAGAGCGCTTTGGTTTAAAGCGTTTTACAGCAACGGTTATTGTGATGTTGGTATTTACCGGCATTATGCTGACGCTTATTTTAGTTATAGGTCCGGTACTTTGGCAACAAACAAGTAATTTAGTACAAGAAACCCCACACATGGTAGAGCAGGGGAAGTCTTACTTGTTGGCTTTACCCGAACAATACCCTAGTTTGATTAATACTGAGCAAGTACAAGCAATTGTTGCAACAGTAGAGGCTAAAGTTATTGAGTTTGGCCAAGTGGTGTTGTCGTTTTCGCTTACTTCTTTAAAAGATGTGGTCGCTTGGTTAATTTATTTGGTACTTGTACCGTTACTTGTATTTTTTATGCTTAAAGATAAGTTAGAGCTTACAGGAAGCGTAGCTAAACTCATTCCCCAACAACGACGCTTAATTTTGCAAGTATGGAACGAAATGAATCAGCAAATCATGAATTATATTCGCGGTAAAGTGTTTGAAATTTTGATTGTTGGTGGTGTGTCGTTTATTGCATTTACCGTTTTAGATTTACGTTATGCGGCGTTACTAGGTGTGTTAGTTGGTTTTTCTGTGTTAATTCCGTTTGTGGGTGCTGCTCTTGTGACTATACCCGTAGCGGCCGTGGCGCTATTTCAATTTGGCCTAGAAACGCAGTTTTGGACTATTTTAATTATTTACGGAATTATTCAGGCGCTTGATGGCAACGTACTTGTGCCACTGTTATTTTCTGAGGCGGTTGATTTGAATCCGGTGTTTATAATTGTCGCAGTATTATTTTTTGGTGGCTTATGGGGATTTTGGGGAGTGTTTTTTGCCATCCCATTGGCTTCATTAGTAAAAGCGCTAATAACAGCCTGGTCGTCAACCCATGAAGAGTTAAGTAACCAGAGTTAAGGTTAGGTAAACAGACTTTTAGTTTAAAAAAGAATAGTAAACGCACCTCTAGTGCTAATTGATTATTACTCATTACCTGTAAAGTTATGTACTATTGGTAATAAGATATATTTTTTAGTAATAAGGTGCGTTTTTTAATGTCTGATTTTTTATTGCACGATGAGCCAGTAAAACAAGTTTACCTTGATGCAAACGCAACCACTCCTGTGTTGCCTTGTATTGCTGATGTTGTTTCTCATACTATGCAAATTTGTTTTGGTAATCCTTCAAGTCCCCATATTACAGGCATTCAAGCCAAGCATTTATTAGAACAAACACGTCAAAAAGCACGCACTGTTATCGGCGCAAGTAATGGCGATATTTTATTTACGTCTGGCGCGACAGAAGGCATTCAAACAGCAGTAGTTTCTACGCTTATTAATGCTAAAAAATACCCAGTTAAAAACCCAGTATTATTATATGGCGCAACTGAGCATAAAGCGGTGCCAAATACACTTAAACATTGGAATAGCGTACTTGACATTAACGCTGAAGTGCTTGCTATTCCAGTGGATAGTAACGGTATTTTAGACTTAGATTTTATTGCAGAGCATATTAATAATGCATTGATGATTTGCACCATGGCCGTTAATAACGAGACCGGTGTATATCAAGATTTACCCGCTATTGAGCAGGTAATTCGTAGCCGCAATAAAAATGTATCGTGGATGGTGGATTGCGTGCAAGCGCTTGGTAAACAGGCACTCGCGCTGAGTGACACAACAATAGATTACGCCCCTTTTTCGGGGCATAAGCTTTATGCACCCAAGGGTATTGGCTTTTTATATATTCGTAGTGACAGTGCGTATACACCTTTTATAGCGGGTGGCGGTCAAGAGAGTGGAATGCGTTCAGGCACCGAAAATCTACCCGGTATTGCAGGGCTAAATAAGCTATTTAGTCTGTTGCTCGATAAATCAGACGGTACATTTAAATCAGTTGATGTACTTAATTCCTATCGCAGTCAATTACAAAGTGCAATTGTAGATACCTTTGGCAATATTACATTTAATCACGACTTTGCTTATAGCGTGCCCACTACACTTAATTTTGCTGTTAACGATTTAACAAGCAAAGAGGTGATTGATTTATTTGATGCGGCGGGCATACGCGTAAGTGGAGGCTCGGCTTGTAGTACGGGGGCATCAACAAGTTTTGTTTTAGATGCAATGGGTGCAAGCAAGTGGCAAAGCGAAAACGCAATTAGACTTTCGTTTGGACCTGCGGCAACACAGCAAGATATTGATAATGCTTGTGGTCGTATTCGCGCTCTAAGAACAATATTACAAGCAAACTGTTTAATCGTGTCTGACAGTACGACACCACAGCAAGAAGTGTGCGCACTGGGCCTTACTCAATTTAGGCACCAAGGTGCATGTAGTTGGCTTTATGTGAGCGATGATAAACACGCAGTTATAATAGACCCGATTATTGAGCTTATTCCGCGTTTTGAAAAAATAGCCAATACACAAAACTTAACTATTTCAGCGGTGCTTAATACTCATCTTCATCAAGAGCGAGAGTCAGCGACTAATTTGTTAACCAGCGTTCTTGCATCAAGAGTTGTAAAAGGTGAGGTTGATTCGCTAGGTTGGCCCGTAGGCGCAGCAAATATTAGCTTAGCAAATGACGCACTTGAAAAAGTTGCTACACCTGGGCATAGCAAAGATAGCGTAAGTTATTTATTAAAAAACAGTAGTGGCGAAACGCGTTATTGTTTTTGTGGTGATTTAATTCTGCCTGCAGGACTTGGCAATACTTCCCTTATGGGTGGGGATGCAAAAGCTATGGCTCGCTCTATTTTAGCAATAAGCGAGCAACTAAATAACATTAGTATTATTTGCTCAGGGCACGACTACCAACAATGTTTTGCTATGAACTGGGCCGTTCAGCAAAGCCAAACGCCATTACTCAATGCGTTAGTGAGCGGCAGTATTTCAGTTGATGAATTTGTAATTGAAAAGCAGCAGTACGATGCTTCAAAACAAGTGAATAACACACAACTGTGCGGTTATGTAAATGCGCTACCTGAAGTAGATACACTGCAATTAAATTTTGATGACGCTAAAATAATGTTAAACACCAGCGATGTATATTTAATTGATACACGCGAGCCATACGAACACGGCGCAAATAATGTTGCCCAGTTATTTAATATACTCGATGAAAAAACATTAAATATACCGCTTAGCAGAATGGCGAATGCGGTATTTGAAGGACAGTTGAATAAAAATAACAAATACATTTTATTATGCCGCAGTGGTAACCGCTCAAAAATTGCTGCGAGTAATTTAATGCAGCTGGGTTATAAAGCTGTTTATAATTTAAATGGTGGGTTAGCGCTTAGCAATTAAACAAAGATTGTAATTTATACAAAATCGGCTTTATGGCCGATTTTTTGTTTTTAAGGTCGATTTGATCGCAAGGCAAGCAAGTACAGTACTTAGTGAATAACTATATAAAGTAATTATTGTGCTTATGAAAATTCATCAATATTTCATTTTAATCAATTAAGCTATGGCAGGTGCCTTTAAAATTACAGGTAAATTAATTTATAAAATCTTTATGATACCGGTGTCAAAAGCTAAAAATTGCGTTATCATCTGCATCTAAAATTATAAAAACAGCACCTTTTTTGCATTTTTAGTTATACTATCGGCGTTTTATTTTAGTGTGAATAAGCAAATTTTATCGTTTTTATTTTATAAAAAGCATTTTTAAATCAATTGGTTGAAAAATTTAGAGGGTATTCTCATGTCTAACCGAACGCAACTAGCAAGTTGGCAAGCACTCGAACAAAGTGCAGCTAAGATGAAACAAACACATCTGAAAACGTTATTTGCACAAGATGACACGCGTTTTTCTCAGTTTTCTACTCAAGTACCTGGCGTATTATTCGACTATTCTAAGCAACTTATTGATAACGATGTTTTTGCTAACTTAATGTCGCTTGCTAAAGATTGCGATATTGCATCGTGGCGCGATAAAATGTTCAGTGGTGAAAAAATTAATATCACTGAAAATCGCTCAGTACTGCATACGGCACTTCGCAATCGTGCTCATACACCACTCATTGTTGATGGTGAAAACGTGACACAAGCAGTAGATAACGAATTAGCTAAAATTAAAGTGTTTGTTGAAAAAGTTCGTAGCGGAAAATGGCTAGGCTATACCGGCAAAGCGGTAAAAGATGTTGTAAGTATTGGTGTTGGTGGCTCTAACCTTGGTCCGCAAATGGCAACCGAGGCATTAAAAGCACTGGCAGATGATACATTGAATGTTCATTACGTATCTAATGCTGACGGTGTACAAATTTCGTCTGTTTTAAAAGCCATTGATCCTGAAACAACATTATTTGTTATTTCGTCAAAAACATTTACTACGTCAGAAACCATGACAAACGCTAAAACAGCCGTTGATTGGTTTTTACAAACAGCAAAAGATGAAAGTACAATTGCAAAGCATTTTGTTGCAGTAAGTACAAATTTAGAGAAAACGGCAGCCTTTGGTATCAGCGACGAAAACGTATTCACTATGTGGGATTGGGTTGGCGGTCGCTTTTCACTTTGGAGTGCGATAGGCTTACCCATTGCTTTATATTTAGGCTACGACGCCTTTGAAGCAATTTTAGAAGGTGCGTTTGAAATAGATGAACATTTTAAGTCTGCGCCGTTTGAGCAAAATATACCATTAATTATGGCATTACTTAGTGTATGGAATACCAGCTTTTTGGGCTACACAGCGCAAGCTATATTACCGTACGACCAAGCTCTGCATATGTTACCAGCTTATTTACAGCAAGGCGAAATGGAAAGTAATGGTAAGCACGTTAACTTTGCGGGCGAAACGGTACCTTACAGCACGGTTCCAATTATTTGGGGCATGACGGGTATTAATGGTCAGCATGCCTTTTATCAGTGCTTACACCAAGGTAATGTAATTGTACCTGCAGATTTTATTGCATCAGTTAAACCACAAGTGAATGTTGATAAACATCACGATATTTTATTATCGAACTTCTTTGCACAAACAGAAGCGATGATGAGTGGTGTAGATGCAGCGCAAGTGACAGCTGATTTAACCGCTAAGGGTAAATCGCAAGCAGAGATTGATGAGTTATTAAATCATAAAATTCATCAAGGCAATCGTCCTACAACATCTATGTTATTAGATACTGTAGATGCTAAAACAGTGGGTCGTTTAATTGCACTGTATGAACATAAGATATTCTGCCAAGGCATTATTTTAGAAATATGCTCGTTTGATCAATGGGGTGTAGAGCTAGGTAAAGGGTTAGCATCTAAAATTGAAAGTGAACTCACTGATGAAAGCGTAAAACACGCCCATGATAGTTCGACAAACGGCTTAATGGCGTACTACAAGCAAAACCGTACGCAGTAAAAAATTCGCTTACGTAAGTAAGTAAACCGAGTACCTTTGAACGGGTAGCGCTGGAGTGCTTAGGGTCTGTATTTTTGTGAGAGGAGATACAGGGCCCCTAAGGCTCATTTAATAAGCGTAAATGATAAAATAAATAATAATAAATCATCAATACAGAACAATTCAGCAGGCTTTTATTTGAATACAGTTATAAAAGCCATCTAATCTAGCAATAAATAGGCATACCCGCGCATTTATAAAATGTACTGGGTATCACAACGTAGAGAGTAACTATGCTTAATCCTTTTGATATTATAATTTTTGGGGGCGGTGGTGATCTTGCGTTACGCAAATTACTACCTGCAATGTACAGAGCATATCAAGAAGGTAATTTACCTGAAGGCTCACGTATCCTACCAACAGTGCGCGAAGAATCTAAACGTGCTGAATACGTAGAAACAGCGCATAAAGCATTACAAGAATTTTTAAGCAAAGGTGAGTTTAACGCTAAAGATTGGAAAGCGTTTTCTACTTTTTTAGTGCCAGTAGTAAGTAATGTTACAGAAGCGGATGATAATTGGGATGTGCTAAAAGGCATTTTAGATGAGCACGAAAGCACTAAATCGCGTGTGTTTTATTTATCTCTTCCGCCAGCTGTATACGGCACTTGCTGTGAAATACTTTCTACGAAAGGTTTAATTACCCCTACATCACGTGTTGTTGTTGAAAAACCAATTGGCTATTGCGGTGATTCTGCTGAAGCAATTAACGGAAAAATTGCAGAGTTTTTTAATGAAGAGCAAATTTTCCGAATTGATCATTACTTAGGTAAAGAAACAGTACAAAACTTAATGGCGCTGCGTTTTTCAAACTCATTGTTTGAAAATATGTGGGATGCTAAATCTATTGATAACATCCAAATTAGCTTATCAGAAACGGTTGGCCTTGAAAGCCGCGCTGGTTTTTATGATAAAGCCGGTGCACTTCGTGACATGGTTCAAAACCACTTGTTACAGCTACTGTGTTTAGTTGCAATGGAAGCGCCCAATAAACTTAACGCCAGCAGTATCCGAAATGAAAAGCTAAAGGTATTAGAAGCACTTCGCCCATTGAATGGTAGCGATGTTGATGAAAATATTGTGCGCGGTCAATATGTGCCTGGTGACTTAAATGGTAAAATTGTACCCGGTTATCTTGAAGAACTAAAAGAAGGCTCTAGCAAAACAGAAACCTTTGTTGCGATTCGTGCACACATTGATAACTGGCGTTGGGCTGGTGTTCCATTTTATCTTCGTACAGGTAAACGTATGGCTAAGCGCTGTGCAGAAATTGTGGTTGAATACAAAAAAGTATCTCATAATATTTACGAAGATAACGTAGGTAATATTGAGCCAAATCGCCTTGTTATTCGCTTGCAACCAGAGGAAACAATTCAACTAACGCTTATGTCTAAGCGCCTCGATAATTTGGAAATGCAACTTGAACCAGTAACGATGAATATTGAGCTTTCACAAGCTTACAGTAACGGTTTTCACTCAGATGCATACAAGCGTTTAATGCTTGATGCGGCTGCCGATAACCCATCGTTATTTATTCATCGTGATGAAGTACGTCAAGCGTGGAAATGGATTGATCCAATTATTGACAGATGGCAAGAAAAAGGCAAACCGGCACTTTATCGTGCAGGTAGCTGGGGTCCTGATGATGCCGATGAGTTATTGGCAGAGAAGAGCCATGTATGGTTTAACGCGGGCGATAAGGCATAAATATGGCAACATTAGTTGAGAAATTTTTTGATAATAAAGATGCGTTGACGAAAGAGCTTTCAGCAACGCTTGAGCAATCACTGCGTGATGGTATTAAAAATGATGGACGTGCTGTATTGATGGTATCAGGCGGTTCATCACCAGCACCTGCTTATAAGCATTTATCAACCCTTGATTTAGATTGGCAACATGTTGATGTTGCTATGGTTGATGAGCGTTGGGTAGACTCAAGCCATGAAAAAAGTAATGAAGCATTTATTAAAAGTACATTATTACAAAATCATGGTAGTGCTGCTAACTTTATTACTATGAAGAACACTGCTGCAACGGCCCAACAGGGCACACAAGAGTGTGAAACGGCTTATAGCGAACTAAAAATACCATATGATGTGACTATTTTAGGTATGGGCCCTGATGGCCATACAGCGTCGTTATTCCCAAATGCAAACGGTTTAAAGCATGGTTTAACAACCACACAATCAGTGTGTGCTATTAACGCGATTGAAAGTGAAGTAACAGGTAGTATTACTGAGAGAATGACACTAACTTTAAATGCCATTGCGCAATCTAAAGTAGTTAAGCTTTTAATTAGCGGTGAAGAAAAACTCGCTGTTTATAAGCAAGCAAAAGCGGGGGGCGATGTTAATGATATGCCACTTCGCGCTGTACTTAACCACCCAAGCATAAATATTGAAGTGTATTGGGCGCCTTAAATTAAAGTACCAATGTGATTTTTAAAGGCAGCTTATATAAGCTGCCTTTTTTATTTGCTCAAATTTAAGTCTAAACACTATAAATAAACGCACTCTGACTGTTAATCAATGTGAATGAGTATCCGTAACTTGTATTAAAAACAATCATTAAGTGTATTGTTTTTAATCTGATTTTATGTGTTTTGGTTGTGTGTTTTTTAGCAACGCTTGGATTTAGTTAAATTTTATTTTTTGATGACGACTGTCATAAAAGTTTCCCTTCCTTTTTGGTTTCAAAAGCATTAGCCTTAAGGTATTAAAAATGAAACACATAAACTAAAAATAAACGGAGCAGTAACATGGCGGAGCAACAAGTACAGCCTTTACACAACGAAAAACATGCCAACATTAAAATTAAAAATGGCATCAATGTAGAATTCATGAAAACTCAACATTTAGTGCCAGTAGTTGCACATGAGTTTGCACGTGTAGCAAACGAGTTTCCAATGTCATTCGTTAAAAATAACGAAAATGACACTTACCAAGCTGTCGCTATGTTTGGTCTTGAGCCAGGCGAAAACCTTTTTGTAGAAGATGGTAAATGGACAGCAGCATTTGCACCAATGGCATCTACTCGTTACCCACTGGGTCTAGTTAAGCACCCAGAGCAAGATCAATTCGGCATTGTAATTGATGAAGCAAGTGCGCTTGTTGGTGAAGATGAAGGCAACGCATTATTCGAAAATGGCGAAGAGACTGATTACCTAAAACGTCGTAAAGAAGCGCTTGTATCTTTTATTGAGTTTTCTCAAGTAACTGAAGCGTTCACTAAATTCCTTGCTGATAAAGAGCTACTCATTGCGCAAACGCTTACAGTAGACATTAAAGGCGAGAAAAAAGACATCAACGGTATTTACCTTATCGATGAGAAAAAGCTAAACGAGCTAAGCGATGCTGATTTCCTAGAGCTTCGTAAACGTGGTTACTTAGCACCAATTTATTCTTTCTTAACGTCTACTCATCAAGTAGCACGTTTAGCGCGTTTAAAAGCTCAACAAGCTTAATTATACCAATTGCATTAAATTAGTGTTCTATTATAGCGATAAGAAAATAGCTCAATAACAAGGCTAAAATTATGATACATAGTTGTTCTATATAAATAATTTTCAACGTAGTTAGTGAGCTATTTAATACGCTAGAATAATCATGTTTTTAATAAAATTGGTATTACAAACACGTTAAATTTTGAAAAAGCGCCTTAAGGCGCTTTTTTTATGTCATTAAACTCACTTTGGTTGAAATTAAGCCCGCAACCATTCACATTGGTTTATAACTTCCCCATAAAAGAATTCATTATGAAAACACCATTATTAGCATTTTTTGCGAGCAGCTTTTTTGCTTTAAGTAATAGCGTAGTAGCTGCAGAGACTCCTTTTGCCATTGCGATTCATGGTGGGGCAGGGACAATAGAAAAAGCACGATTTACACCCGCTCAAGAAAAAGAGTATCGGGCAAAATTAACGCAAGCAGTAGAGACAGGTTATAAAGTATTACATCAAGGCGGCGAAAGCTTAGATGCGGTGACTGCAGCAATTGCAGTATTAGAGCAATCCCCTTATTTTAATGCAGGGCGTGGAGCGGTATACACTTACGATGGCGGACATGAGCTTGATGCATCAATAATGGATGGTCGAAACCGTGAAGCAGGTGCAGTTGCGGGTGTAAAGCATATTGAGAGCCCAATTAATTTAGCGCGTTTGGTAATGGATAACTCTGTACACGTAATGCTCAGTGGGCAAGGCGCTGAGGAGTTTGCTAAAGAGCAAGGTGTTGAGCTTATCGAAAATAACTTGTTTGATACCGAATCTCGTTACAAAGCACTTTTAAAAGCAAAACAAAAATTAGATAAAGCCAAAGCAACCAGTAAAGAGTACCAAGCCGCGCACAAAGCATTACCTAACTCTTACAAAATGGGCACGGTTGGCGCAGTGGCGCTTGATAAAAATGGTAATTTAGCAGCAGGTACATCAACCGGTGGTATGACGGCAAAACGTTATGGCCGCGTGGGGGATGCGCCGGTAATTGGGGCCGGAACATTTGCTGAAAATGAATCGTGCGCGGTATCAGCAACAGGACACGGTGAATACTTTATTCGCTATAACGTAGCGAGCGATATATGTGCGCGCGTTAAGTACCAAGGTAAAACCATAGCCGAAGCAGGGGATGAAGTTATAAACGGTGTGCTTAAGCCCATTGGTGGCACTGGCGGCGTCATTATTATTGATACTAAGGGTAATATTAGCTTGCCGTTTAATACCTCTGGCATGTATCGAGCTAGTAAATCGAATACGCAAGCGACCTACGTGGGCATTTTTAACGACGAATAAGCCAACGTCATTTAATTTATTCAATGTAGTTAGCGCTGAAAATAACTGCTTAAAATAAATTTATTATTCACCGTTTAGTTCAATAACAGCGTTTATATAACAAACAACCCCGCGTTATGCATTTTGTAGGATTAACCCCAGCCGTTTAATTTGATACAATTACGGCTCTTTAACTAATTTTATAAGGTATGCGGGTGGTAAACCTAGGTCAGTTGTTTGGCGAGCTAAAAACGTGCTTAAAAAAAGATCAATTCATTTTCAAAAAACGCTTACATGGCGTAAAAAAAATAACCGATGAAAACAAGCATGCCAACGCGCTTGAAAAAATAGCGGCTGATATAACCCGTAGCCAAGAATTACGCGATAAGCGCTTAGCTGGCCTCCCTAAAGTGACTTACCCTGAGCAATTGCCAGTAAGTCAAAAAAAGGAATTAATTAAAGACGCCATTGTAAATAACCAAGTGGTTATTATTGCCGGTGAGACGGGCTCAGGTAAAACAACTCAAATACCTAAAATGTGTTTAGAGCTTGGTCGTGGTGTTGATGGTTTAATAGGGCATACGCAACCACGCCGATTAGCAGCGCGTACCGTGGCTAATCGTATTGCTGAAGAAATGAAGTGTGAACTTGGTCAGCAAGTTGGCTTTAAAATACGTTTTAGCGATCAGGTTTCTAATAATACGTATGTAAAACTGATGACTGACGGTATTTTACTGGCAGAAATTCAGCAAGACCGCTTTTTAAATCAATACGACACTATTATTATTGATGAAGCGCATGAGCGTAGTTTAAACATCGACTTTATTCTAGGCTACTTAAAAAACCTACTTCCAAAACGCCCTGATTTAAAAATAATAATTACTTCAGCGACTATTGATCCTGAGCGTTTTTCAAAGCATTTTGATGATGCGCCTATTATAGAAGTATCGGGTCGTACTTTCCCAGTTGATGTGCGCTACAACCCTATTACTGATATTAATAAAGATGATATGGAAGCGGAGGGCGATCAGCTACAAGGTATTTTTGATGCCGTTGATGAGCTGTGCGCTGAAGGTCCAGGCGATATTCTTATATTTTTAAATGGTGAGCGTGAAATACGCGATACCGCTGATGCACTTAGCAAGCGTAATTTAAAACACACCGATGTATTGCCACTTTATTCGCGTTTATCTAACGCAGAGCAAAACCGTATATTTGCGCCGCATTCTCGTCGCCATATTATTTTATCGACTAACGTAGCCGAAACATCGCTCACTGTGCCGGGTATTCGTTATGTAATAGACCCAGGTACTGCGCGTATAAGTCGCTATAGTTATCGTACAAAAGTACAGCGCTTACCAATAGAGCCTATATCACAAGCAAGCGCTAATCAGCGTATGGGTCGTTGTGGACGTATTGAAGCGGGTATTTGTATTAGGTTGTACTCTGAGGATGATTTTTTATCACGTCCAGAGTTTACCGACCCTGAAATACTGCGTACTAATCTTGCTTCAGTTATTTTGCAAATGTTGGCACTCGGGCTTGGTGATATGGCGCAATTTCCGTTTGTGCAAGCGCCAGATAGCCGTAATATAAGTGATGGTTTATCGTTATTAGAAGAACTACAAGCAGTAAAACCAGACAAACGTGATAACAAAACAAGTTTAACCGCTTCAGGTAGAGAGCTCAGCCGATTACCCGTTGACCCACGTTTAGCAAAAATGGTGCTAACAGCCCATAAACTTGGCGCATTGCGTGAAGTGATTATTATTGTAGCGGCGCTTTCTATTCAAGACCCACGTGAACGCCCACAGGAAAAACGTGCTGCGGCCAATGAAAAGCACGGTCGTTTTGACGACCCAGATTCAGATTTTATTGCTTTTTTAAACTTATGGAATTACCTAGAAGAGCAGCAAAGCGAGCTGACTAACGGCCAATTTAGAAAGCTGTGTCAAAAAGACTTTTTGGCCTATATGCGTCTGCGTGAATGGCAAGATATTGTTTATCAAATAAGTACTGTGTGTAACGAAATGGGCATGAAAGCAACCAGCCAAGCGGCTGATGGCGAGCTTGTGCACAAGGCGTTATTAAGCGGGATGCTAAGCCACATTGGCTTTAAAGATGAAAAACAAATATACAAAGGCGCACGTAATAGTCAGTTTCATATTTTTCCGGGTTCAGGTTTATTTAAAAAGAGCCCTAAATGGATCATGTCAGCAGAGCTGGTAGAAACCAGTAAATTATATGCCCGCACAAATGCAAAAATAGACATTAACTGGGTAGAGCCATTAGCACAACACCTAGTAAAACGTAGTTACACAGAACCTCATTGGGAGAAAAAGCCAGGTGCGGTAATTGCGTTTGAGCAGCAAACTTTGTACGGCCTACTCGTTGTAAACAAACGCCGCTGTGTTTATAGCAACATTGATCCTAAAGTGAGTCGAGAGCTTTTTGTACGCACTGCATTAGTTGAGCAAGAACTGGGCTTAAACGAGCGCTTTTTAGCATTTAACAGTGAGCTAATAGAAGATATTCAAGTTCTGGAAAATAAGTCACGTCGTCGTGATATTTTAGTTGATGAGCAAACGTTATTTGAATTTTACGATAAAAAAATACCCAAAGAAATTAATAACCGCGCTGCATTTTTAAAATGGTATAAAACACAAAAACAACAAAATAAGCATTACTTACACATGACTCGTGAAGAGTTAATGCAGCATGGTGCAAGTAATATAACCGAGTTTGACTACCCTGATACATGGCAGCAAGGCAATATTATATTGCCGCTTGCTTATCATTTTGATCCAGGCCAAGCAGTTGATGGCGTTGCGGTACAAATACCGGTCGCGCTGTTGAATCAAGTACAAGAAAGTGGTTTTGACTGGCACATACCAGCATTTAGGCATGAGCTAATAAGTGGACTTATAAAGTCATTGCCTAAATCGCTTCGTCGTAATTTTGTGCCAGCACCAAACTATGCTGATGCAGTGCTGGCAGCTATTGAGCCAATGCAAGGGAGCTTAATTGATGCATTAACGACGCGTTTATTGAGAATGACAGGTGTAAAAGTTGAACCAGAGGCATGGGATTTAACCGCGCTTGCACCGCATTTAAGATTGCAGTTTGAAGTACGTGATGAACGCGATAAGTTACTTGCTCGTGGACTTGATTTAGCCAAACTTAAAGCAGAGCTGCAAGGTGAAGTAACCGAAACACTCTCTAAAGTAGCCGATAAAGGCATTGAAAAATCAGACCTAACACAATGGGATTTTGGTGAGCTGCCATCTTCATATGTTAAAAAACAAGGTCAATATGAGATAAAAGCATACCCTGCGCTGGTGGATAAAAAATCAGCCGCTGCAGTGGAGCTGTTTGATAACGAAGCAAAAGCACAGCAAGCACATCAACAAGGTTTACGCCGTTTAGTGTTATTAAATGTGCCTTCACCTATTAAGTATTTACAACAAAATTTACCAAATAAAGCAAAGCTGGGTTTGTACTTTAACCCGTTTGGAAAAATAGCCGATTTAATCGATGACTGTATAGCCGCAGGCGTTGATAGCTTATTAGTAAAACACGGCGATATACGCGATGAAAAAGCATTTGAAACAGTAAAAGAGCAAATACGTGGTGAGCTCGGTGATGCTGTCGTATCGATTGCAACACAAGTTGAGCAAGTATTAAGTATTGCTCACGCGCTGCATAAAAAAATGAAAGGACGCGTTGATTTAACCATGATAACGGCGCACGGAGATATAAAATCACAGCTTGAGTCACTTATATTTAAAGGTTTTGTGAGCGCGCATGGCGCAGATAAAATAACGGATTTAATCCGTTACCTAAAAGCTATTCAAAAACGCTTAGAAAAATTACCAGTTGATCCAAACAGAGATAGGTTATGCGTACTTGAACTTGATAAAGTGGCAATTGAATATAAGAAATTAACTAATAAAACACCTAAAGGGTTGCCAATTCCGCAAGAAGTAACCGATATTTTTTGGATGCAGCAAGAACTAAGAGTCTCTTTGTTTGCCCAAACATTAGGAACTCCTTACCCTATTTCATCAAAACGCATTTTAAATGCAATAAAAGAAATAGAATAAAACTTGCATTTTCCATTAAGCTTAGTACCTTAATGGGAGGACTTATTTTTGCTTTGAGAAGGAAACGGCATACCCATGTCCTCATTGATCGAACCTAAAACACGACGGCTGCTAGTCGTCGACGACGAGTATTTTAATTATGAAATTCTTAAAGCAGCACTCACTGCTAAATTTGATGTGAGCTATGCTGATTCAGGTAAAAGTTGTTTAGCATCAGCGGTTGCTAATCCACCTGATATAATTTTACTTGATGTGTGCATGCCAGGACTTGATGGTTACGATACATGTCGTATGCTAAAACATACCCCGGAGACAAAAAATATACCTATTGTTATGGTATCTGGCCTTGAGTCGGAGTTGGAGAAAAAAGCCGGATTTGACGCAGGATGCGACGCTTATGTAGTAAAACCATTTTCAATGAGTGTATTGTTAGAGCAAATTAATACAATAGTGTAGAGGGATTTATGTTCACAGATGACAAACGAAACTTTAGACGTATGCAGGTAAATGCGACTGCAAATTTAACAACAGTGGAGCCAGTAGCTGGCTTGAATTATACGGCAGAGTGTGTTGATTTGAGCGCGACAGGGTTATCATTGCATTTGGATGATTTACTTGAGCCAGATACTATTTTAACAGTTGATATAGCGTCTACTCACCCTAGCATTGCACCGTTAAAAGCAACGGCTAAGGTAATACGTGCCAGCAAAGAAGATGATGGCACAATAACAGCAGGCCTTGAAATCATTCAGTTTAACTAATTAAATTGAATGATTAGATATTAAAAAACCTTACAAATTAAGCCTTTTAAGTAAAAGCCTTCAGGGTAGCTACCCGCAATTGGGTGATCGGCTGCTTGATTTAATCGTTCCATTATAAGTAGATCTTTGCCCGCATCAAGAGCCGCATCAGCAACAACTTTTTGAAATAGGTTTTGCTCCATTAAGCCAGAGCAAGAGAATGTCAGTAATGTTCCACCTGGTTTTAGTATTTGCATGGCAATCATGTTGATGTCTTTATAACCACGACACGCGCCCGTTAGCTGCGCTTTATTATCAGCAAACTTTGGTGGATCCATTACGATGGTATCAAACTGTCTGCCTTCGTCGCGGTATTGACGCAGTAACTTAAAGACATCTTGCTTCACAAAATCAACTTTATTTAAGTCTAAGTTATTATGCTCAACATTACGTTTAGCAGTATCTAACGCTGGTTGCGATACATCAACGTTAGTGACATGCTCACACCCGCCACGCAAAGCGTACAACGAAAATGTACCTGTGTAACTAAAACAGTTAAGTACCGTTTTGTCTTTTGAAAAACGCTCAAGTGCAGCACGGCTATCGCGTTGATCTAAGTAAAATCCGGTTTTATGACCTTCAATTATATCGACTTCAATTTTTAAGCCGTTTTCTTCAATAAGTACAGGTTGTGTTGGCTCATTACCCCAAAGAACACCTTTAATTGGCTCCAAACCTTCTTTTGTACGTACTTCTACGTCTGAGCGCTCGTATATGCTAGAACCTGGAAAAATAGCCATTAACGCGCCAACAATCTCGCCTTTATGACGCTCGGCACCCGCACTTAGTAACTGACAAACTAGTACATTATCAAATTTATCGATTGTAACGCCTGGTAAGTAATCAGACTCAGCTGCACATAATCTAAAGCCTGTTAATCCGCCTTCTTCTATTACTTGGCTCCGTGCTTCTAATGAGCGACGTAAACGGCGTTCAAAAAAGTTTTGATCGATGATTTCTTTTTCGTCAAAGCTCCAAACACGTGCACGAATTTGCGAATGAGGGCTATAAGCAGCAGTTGCTAAAAACTTACCTTCGCTATCGTGAATCGTTACTGTGTCGCCTAATCCAGGTTTACCTTTAATTTTTTTGATGGCTTTTGAAAATAACCAAGGGTGTTTTCTTTTTAATGATTTATCGCGACCAGCTTGTAGGTAAACGGCAGATGACATAAGGCTTCTCAGTAGTAATAAATAAGCGCTGTATTTTAGTCAAGCAGCGGGCAACATACAATGAATGTTTTGCAAGAGGGCTATAAAGCACGGTAAAGTACTAATAATTCACTTATTAATTAGCTTTTGGAACCTGAAAGTGCCTGACGCCGTTTTAAGCCCCGATTTACAAATACTTAATTCACAATGCAGAGAATTTATAACCTCTTTAGTGCATGCCGATGTGGCTCACGATATTACGCATATAGAGCGAGTGGTGCTCGTTGCAATAAAACTATGTAATGCAGAGCAGGCTAATATGTCAGTTGTATTACCTGCAGCGTGGATGCATGACTGTGTGGCGGTGGCTAAAAACCACCCTGATCGTGCAAAAGCCTCTACTATGGCAGCAGATAAGGCACTGGAATTTTTAAAATCGATTGATTATGACGAGTCACTTTTTGATGATATTCATCATGCTATTGCGGCTCATAGCTTTAGCGCAAATATAGAAATTAAAACAGTTGAGGCGCAAATAGTACAAGATGCTGACAGAATGGATGCACTAGGTGCGATTGGGGTGAGTCGATGTATGAAAGTTGGCGGCTCAATTTCTCGGTTATTGTATAACCCAGAAGACCCTTTTTGTATTGAACGAGAAGCTGATGATAAAAAATATACACTTGATCATTTTTTTATAAAACTATTACATATTGCTCAAAGCATGAATACCCCATCAGCTAAAGCAGAAGCGAATAGGCGTACAGTTTACATGCATGAGTTTTTAGAGCAATTAAAGTCAGAAATTGGTGAGTAACGTGGATAATAAAAATATGCCTAAATTGTCAGGTATTGATCATTGCCATTTGAATGTTGAAAATTTATCGAATGCAGTTAAATGGTATGAGCGCGTTTTAGGTTTTAGTATAGTATCCGAACTTGCTTTTTGGAATGAGGACGGACGAGGACCTTTAACGCTCGAGGATGCTAGTTCAACGACTCGTTTAGCACTTTTTGAAGGTGAGGGGCGCAGTAAAGGAATTGCATTTTTGGCAACAGGGGAGCAATTTATACAGTGGCTTAGTCATCTTGAAAGTTTAAATATAAAAGCGGTTCTTGCTGATCATGGTGTAACGTTTTCAATGTATTTTAAAGATGACAGTGGTAATAGCCATGAGATCACATCTCATGATTACTCGTATATAAAACTTTACTATCCATCGGTTAACTTAGGTTCGCATTCATCTAAAAAAAGCTAATGTAGTTAATCCTATAATTCCCATTATATGAATTTATGTGTAAGTTTTTATCATACTGCTATCACTTTGAATAATATCTAATTGGGGTTTATTCGCTGCTTTTTTGTTTCAAGTGAAACTGTATTTTTTAGCAATTATTTGTGCTTGTACAGTTAACATAAGTGCCAGACATGCGCTGTTTTTAGGATTCAACCTAAAGGTAATTTACGTTTTGTCGCTGCACAAATATAGGTGAAAATCGTGATCAGGACGCAGAAGCTTTGCTAGGTTTTTACTTGTTTTCACATGGATGTAAGTCAGTAAGGTAACGCATGAAAAGTTACCGACCCCACTAGGTGACACACCTCACGCAGCGATTAAATCGCTCTTAGATAAAATGAACTTTAATATTGTAAGGTCAGCAAGGCTTGGTCTTCTATTATCGTTTGAAGCAGTTAGATATAAAGTTTTCACTTAGTTATAGACCTGTTTTTTATTATTAATTAGATCCCATACTTAAGCCTATTGGTATAAAATATTAGAAATTTCGTGTTGGTTAAATGTGGTAGAACTGTTGTTTGAGTATCAATTAAAGCGAAGTGCCCGACGTAAGACTGTTGCTATTAAAGTGCACCAACGGTCAATAACCGTTTATGCGCCTCATTATGTTCCTAAAAAACAGTTGGATTTATGGTTGGTTGAGAAACGAGATTGGGTAAATAGCCAACTTGATAAACAGATTAATATTGCAGACTCAAAGCAATATCCACTCGAAACACATAAAATTCTAATTTTCTCAAATCTTATAGACATAACGTTTGAACACGCTTTGCATTCTCAAGTTATAGAGCATGAGAATACATTAAGCGTATTGTGTTCTTCTCGAGTGAGCCATAAAAAATTGAAGTATAAAACATTACTTGAGGCGTATTTAACTGAAAAATTAGGATTATATATTGATATGCGTCTTGCCCACTTTTGTAAACTAATGGAGGAACCTTTACCGAATGATTTACGAATACGTATCTATAAACGTAAATGGGGGAGTTGTAATAGTAAACGTGAGCTTTCGTTTAACTTACTCTTGATTGGAGCCAAAAAATCAATTATAGACTACGTCATAGTCCACGAGTTGGCGCATTTACGTCACTTAGACCACAGTCGTGTATTTTGGCAACGTGTAGCTAAGTTTTATCCGGATCATAAGATAGCATCAGATTGGTTAAAGAATAATGGACAAAGTTTACAGTGGGAATTTTAAAAAATTATTGAAGTTTAAAATATAAGGTATTTTAGAAGAAAAGTGGTGGAGGGAGCTGGATTCGAACCAGCGAAGGCTGAGCCGTCAGATTTACAGTCTGATCCCTTTGGCCGCTCGGGAACCCCTCCACACTAATTTTGTTACACTTGGCCCCACTTAACTTAGCGGTAAGAAAAGTGGTGGAGGGAGCTGGATTCGAACCAGCGAAGGCTGAGCCGTCAGATTTACAGTCTGATCCCTTTGGCCGCTCGGGAACCCCTCCAGTGCAACGGCGCTGATAATAGCAAAACTTATATTTAAGTAAAGAAAAAAGCTAAAGAAAAATGAAATAAAGCCGATAAATATCTATTACCTACAATAATCGGCTAAAGTCTATGCAAATCGACGATTTGTTAATCACAGAGAGTCAACTAAGTACACGGTTGAATAAAAGTGTACACGAACAACGTCGAGGAGAGTTTTCTCTTTTATTGGCAATGTTATCCCACGATGCGCTTGATTTTAGTCAGTTCCATTTTCCAAAAACAGATATTGAAAACCCTATTGTTGAAGAAGAGACACTTCGTAAGCAATTTGGTTCGGGTCCGAAGCAGCCTTTAGCACCTGATGAATTTAATATGTTGATTGGGCAACACAACGCCGCTTTATTATCAAATGTGGGAGAGCATGCAGGTATGAGCGATATTAAGTTACGACACTGCTTAAACCCTGAACCACTTTCAATAAGAAATGATTTAGCTCATATTCCACTCAATGTGCTTGATAATTGTGAGCTAGCTGTGCGCAGACGTATTAAGAACAAAGAGACTCAGCTATCGCATCCGCAAATGGACGTAGCTTCATTCTATGATGGTCTTAATGATGAATCATTACATCAACCGCTTCACTTAGCTACAGCATAATATTGACCTACAAAATAATTTATCTATCTACGATTTCAAATCAGCTTATGTCAGGCCCAGTAAAACAAGCTTTAAATGGTCATTTTTATAATAATGATGGCTAAAAAGAGAGGCTTTGTAGCTATTTATAATGTTAATTGCCTAAAAATTGATTTAGTTTAAAAAAACCATCCAAAAATTTAATGCAATTGCTATAATGATGTCAAATGGTATGACATGAAATGCCGTTATCATTAAACCAAGGTAATTAGGAACGTAATGAAGAAAACATTCACGCTGAATCACGAGAAAATCAAATACCCTCGTATGGTCGATGCTGCAAAGCACGAAGTGAAAAAATATTTGAAAAGAGAACGTAATAAAACGCTACCTGAAGATGCTGATTACTGGGCATTTGACTGTAAGTTTGGTAATACAGCTGAAGATGCTCAAGTAGTGCACGTTGCAGAGATTAGCAATCATATCAGCGACATCGAAAAGCAAGATTTAAAGTCTTTCTACGTAGAGATTTTAGCAAAGCCGGCACAGCGTCAACAAGCTGATTTAGATGACGACGAGTAACTCTTAAATTTTAAGTACTCGTAAAGTAGAGATGGACCCAAGTGGTCCATTTTTGTTATGTGGGTTTTAATATCAATCTGAATAATACTAACCAACCAATCCGCAATCATGCTTAATCAGTTTGAGGGATTAAATCTGACGCTAACGGCGTTAAAAATTTCTGATATAGGACAATTAAATAACGATTTTTTGTCTTGTTATCGACACGATTCTGTTATCTAAAAATAGATCACTTAATTAAAAGAGTTGGTATAAGTATTTGAACAATATAAATTATCTAATAACCCTATAATACCAACCTGCATAAATCTTTGATCAATTTAACGAATTAAATTGCACTATAACGTCGTTAAAATTTTTTATTTAGAACAACTAGATACAAAAACTTTTGCCTAGTTCTAGCGTAATTTTCTTAACGTTAAATAGACCCCATACATAAGCAGATTGGTATAAAATTTTATTTAGAGACGCTGAGTTTTTTGGAAATAAATAACTTTTCGTGTGTATGCGCCACATTAAGTTAAATAATATGTACAAAACTAGAGTACATATCATTTAACTAATTAGTGTGTTTCAAAATACCTGATGCCTGGGTAAGTTGAGGTTTATAGGCTATGGCACTTTTTATACTTTTTAGTACTGCCACATGGGCAATCATCGTTCCTGCCAATTTTTATATCTGCAACAGGTAATATAACGCCGTCAGAATATTTCCACTGATTTTTTTCTTTAATGAATTTTGATTGTTCGTGCAATTCACAGTATAAATTATCATAAAAGTAGTGCGCTTTAAATTCTACAAAACCCTGACTATCATCGTGCCCTGAGTCTATAATTGTCAGTTTTATAAAGCGGCAACCATCTGCAAATTCTTTAATTTCTTTAACGGGGTTTTCGGGCTGTTTATCTGGTGTATATGTTTGATAAATATACTTAGCATTTTTGAGTGCATAAGCACTATAACGAGAGCGCATAAGTAGCTCTGGTGTTTGAGGATGCTGTATTGCCAAATGAAAAGGTTCGCAGCAGTCAACATAATTTTGTTGGCTGCCACAAAGACATAATGTTTTATTCAGTGAGGTCATAATTTTGGTGTAAAGCTAAAATGTTAGTTTAACAAGATTATTGAGCTAGTAATATCTCTGTGGTTTGTTTGTTTTTCGTGAAGCAATATAACTTTGTATTTGTTTTACTCATATCCAGAGATAAGCTAGTTAATAGCTGGTTATTAACTATATCAGTCCAAGTAATTACAGCTGCAAAATTACCGTTGTGTAAAGCCGAATTTAATACGTACTCTAGATTCACTAAGTGTTTTTGTCTAATAACGAGTAATTTACTCGTATCGATAGAGCACGAATCAAGTAGCGCTTTACTAGGGACGTGATCGGGTGCGATTAATAATGTCCAAGCATTTAAGCTATTGTATTGATGTAATACTTTTAATAGCTCAAATGTTGCCGAAATTTCATCTTCAATTTCAATTAAATTAACACAATCGCTTTTATTGTCTTGTTGGTAGCTTTTAACTGTTCGTACGGTAATTGGTTGTAACATATCGCTTCACTCACTGGGTTTTTATACAGTATTTACATACAGTAGTTTATACAGTGTTTGTGTGCAAGTGTTTTTTGCTATTTTTTTGTACGATAATTTAAGATTTAGACTTTTTTTAAATTGTCATTTTTTTAAGTTATTAATATTTAATGATTTAAATTTACCTTTATGTTGTTGTTTCCAACTGTGCATTAT
Organism: Pseudoalteromonas sp. 1_2015MBL_MicDiv; assembly: GCF_002407505.1. NCBI lineage: Bacteria > Pseudomonadati > Pseudomonadota > Gammaproteobacteria > Alteromonadales > Pseudoalteromonadaceae > Pseudoalteromonas > Pseudoalteromonas sp. 1_2015MBL_MicDiv. Next base: position 1,439,024 of record NZ_CP012737.1, read on the forward strand.
TGTGTTGAATACTGTATACACCTGTTGAAGGTTGATATGGCAGCTTTAAATAATGATTTCATGTGTAAATTACAGCATAGTTTCGTATGTGTAATTTACTCTTCGTTAGCGTTATTTGGTATTAGGTGAGAAAACTGCAATTGGTGAATTTGTTCATATAAACTTGCAGCGTAGCATTGGGCATCTTTAAAGCGTTTAGTTTCAATGTGTTTACGCAAGTCAGTTAATGCAGTAGTTGCTGGCTCGTGACCTTGACTACTTGATAAGCTTAGCCATGCAACTGCATGAAATACACTTTGCGGAACACCTTGGCCTTTTACAAAAAATAGTCCTAAGTAAAATTGTGCTCGAAGTTCTCCAGACATCGCAGCTAAACGCATCCACTTCGCAGCAAGTGCATTTTGATTGTTTTTTAAATAATACAGTGCTTTGTTCAGTGTATTTTGCTGACTATTTTCGTTAGTTGGCGTTGAGTTAGTGTCGCTAGGTTGCGTGACAAAGGACAGTATATTGTCTAACTGCTGCTCTAAATCTTGGCCTGTCGGTGTTGTTTTTATCATGCTCACTCATTCGTTATGTAACTAAGTCAATAGTTTAGTATATCGCAAGGTAAAATGTCCTGTAAAAGATGATTTTTATGTTAAAATATTGCCACTTTTTACAACCATAAGTCTATTATGCTCGAAGCTTTATTTAAAATTAGTGAGAATGGCTCATCAGTCCGCCGTGAATGCATTGCGGGTATTACTACATTTATCACAATGGTTTACATTGTATTTGTTAACCCTGCCATGTTAGCAGAGGCTGGAATGGATCAGGGAGCTGCTTTTGTAGCAACTTGTATTGCAGCTGCTATTGGTTGTTTTATTATGGGATTGTGGGCTAATTATCCTTTAGCATTAGCGCCTGGAATGGGGTTAAATGCATTTTTTACATATGGTGTTGTATTAGGGATGGGTTACACATGGCAGGCGGCATTAGGTGCTGTTTTTATGTCTGGGTGTATATTTTTACTTCTAAGCCTGTTTAAAGTTCGTGAGTGGATTATTAATGCCATTCCTTTGGTTTTAAAGCGGGCCATTGCAACGGGTATTGGCGCATTTTTAGCTTTAATTGCTCTTAAAAATGCGGGCATCATCGTTGCCAGCCCTGCAACGTTAGTACAATTAGGTGATATAACTTCAGCTGGCCCATTATTAGCTATTTTCAGCTTTTTTATTATTGCTGCGCTTTTATATCGTAACTTTAAAAGTGGTGTATTAATTAGTATTTTATTAGTGACCTGTATCGCACTGGCTTTAGGGCTTGTTGAATACCATGGAATTGTTGCTACGCCTCCTTCTATTTTACCTACTTTTATGCAGCTTGATTTTGGTGCTGCACTTGAATTATCTATGTTGAGCGTTATTTTCGCATTTTTGTTTGTGGATTTATTTGATACCTCGGGTACTTTAGTTGCAGTTACTCAAAAAGCAGGGCTTGCTGATGAAAAAGGAAATATGCCTCGGCTAGGAAGAGCGCTAAGTGCTGACAGTACAGCAACAATTGCAGGCGCTATGTTGGGCACTTCTACTACAACATCTTATATAGAGTCTGTTGCAGGTGTATCTGTAGGTGGGCGTACTGGTTTAACAGCAGTTGTGGTAGGTATTTGCTTTTTACTTATGATGTTTTTTGCACCACTTGCGCAAATGGTACCAGCTTACGCAACCGCTGGAGCCATTTTATATGTTGCAGTTTTAATGCTACAAAATCTGAAGTTTGTTAATTGGGATGATATGACCGATGCCATTCCCGTTACAGTCGTTTTACTGATGACGCCATTAACGTTTTCAATTGCTCATGGTATAGCACTTGGTTTTATATCTTATACTGTAGTAAAAGTGTTGTGTGGTAAGCAAGACGAAGTCACAATTAGCGTATGGATTTTAACGGCACTGTTTATTATTAAATTTGCATTTTTGTCTTAAATTGATACAGCTAGATAAAAAAGGCCATACAAATTTGTATGGCCTTTTTTAGTTATTTTTAACATTCAATAATATTAACAGCCAATCCACCGCGAGCGGTTTCTTTGTATTTGGTTTTCATATCGTTGCCGGTTTCAAGCATGGTTTTAATCACTTTATCAAGTGATACCTTTTGCTCGCCACTGCCACGAATAGCTAAACGTGAGGCATTAATTGCTTTAATCGCGCCCATTGCATTACGTTCAATACACGGTACTTGTACTAAGCCACCAACAGGGTCGCACGTGAGGCCTAAATTATGTTCCATACCAATTTCTGCTGCGTTCTCTACTTGCACAACATTGCCACCTACAATTTCTGTTAATGCGCCTGCAGCCATAGAGCATGCAACACCAACTTCACCTTGGCAACCTACTTCAGCACCCGATATAGAGGCATTCTTTTTATATAAAATACCAATAGCAGCAGCCGTTAATAAATAACGTGTGGCTATATCGCGGTCTACTTCTTTCACAAATGTGTGATAGTACATAAGCACAGCCGGTAAAATACCCGCAGCACCATTAGTTGGTGCGGTAACTACACGACCACCTGCCGCATTTTCTTCGTTTACGGCAAGGGCAAATAAATCAACCCAGTCCATTGCACGAAGTGGGTCGTTACTGACTTCTATATTTAGTTTTAAGTATAAGCTAGGCGCACGGCGCTTTACTTTTAAGCCGCCAGGTAAAATACCTTCTGTACGCATACCACGGTCAATACAGGCCATCATTACTTTCCAGATATGAAACAGCGTGTCTTTTATTTCATCTTCAGTGCGCAGTGTTTTTTCGTTCTTCATCATCAAGCTTGAAACACTAAGCCCTGACTCTTTACACATTTCTAGTAACTCTTTTGCGCTACCAAATGGGAATGGGGCTGGGTTTTCTTCTCTAATATCGAGGGCTGCTTGTTTTTCGTTTTCAAACTCTTCGTCAGTAACAATAAAGCCACCGCCAATAGAGTAATATACTTTGCTGTAAACTTTTTCGCCGTTGTTTGAGGCGATAATTTCCATTGCATTAGAGTGCTTAGGCAGCGTTTTGCGACGATGAAAAACAATAGCGCCTTGTTTTGGAAACTTAGCTTTGTGTGTTTTGTTTAAATAAATAACCTGATCTTGTTCGATGGTCGCTAAAATGTCGTCGACTAAATCGGCATCTATAGTTTCAGGGTCGTAACCGGCTAAACCAAGAATTACGGCTTTACCCGAACCATGGCCAACACCTGTTTGACCCAAAGAGCCATAAAGCTCTACTTTAATATCGGTAACATTTGCTAATAATTGTTGTTCTTGTAGGTCATTAACAAATAAGCGTGATGCGCGCATTGGGCCAACGGTGTGTGATGACGAAGGGCCAATACCAATGCTAAACATATCAAATGCACTGATCATAATGTGTGTCTCTACTTTGTTTTATCAGCACGAAGCTGCTCTTTGAACGGTCGAGCATGATAACGTGGAATTGTGATTGTGTAACTACTAATAACGAAGATTTAAACTGGTAAGGCGAGTTGTTTTGTAAAGTTTTTTATAATGTTTGCAGTCGCACCCCAAAGTAAACCATGCGGCGTTTTAAAACCTTGCAAAATAACCGTTTTCCCAAATCGTTGAAAAGGTAAGGGTTGCCAATTAGCTTCGTTATTTAACTCAGTGACAGAGAGTAAAAAGCTCGCTTGTACTTCATTATAGTCATTTTCCCATGTGGTGCCTTTATTAAGTAAACCTACATAGGGGCTAATACTAAAACCCGTTAATGTTGAATACTCAGGTAAGTGACCTATTACATTAACGTTGTTTTGGGCAATATTTAGCTCTTCTTTTAGTTCGCGAAGGGCTGTGGTGCGAAGGGTAATGTCGCTTACTTCAAACTTACCCCCTGGCAAACAAATCTCTCCAGGGTGATGGTGTAAATAAGTAGGGCGTTTACACAGTAAAATATGTGCATGGTTATCTATATCAATAATTGGCAGCATAACAGCGCTAGCGCGTTTTTTACGCGTGTCTTTTAACTGGTTTGGCGCAGCTGTAGGGCTTAACAGAAACCGCGCCATAATGTGTTCACTATTCAAAGCGACCTACTGTTTTAATAAAGGGAGGATTTTATTTACTTTATCGTAAGTTTCTTGATATTCCAATTCGACTTTAGAATCAGCGACTATTCCGCCACCTGCCCAGCAGTAAATTTGCGCTTTGTGGCACACCAAGGTGCGAATAGTGATACTCGTATCCATATTTCCACACGCACTTAAATAACCAATTGAGCCACAATAAATGCTGCGGCGATGTGGTTCTAATTCTTCAATTATTTCCATTGCTCTAATTTTGGGCGCACCGGTGATTGAGCCACCCGGAAAAGCCGCTTTTAGCTGATCGACGGCTGTTTTACCTTCATCAAGTTCAGAGGTTACCGTGCTTACTAAATGATGCACTGCCGGAAAGCTTTCAATAGCAAAAAGAGAAGGGACGTGAACGCTGCCAGGTTTTGCCACTTTGCCTAAGTCGTTACGCAGTAAATCAACAATCATGACATTTTCAGCGCGATCTTTATCTGATGCTGCGAGTATTTGGGCTTGGCGTTGATCTTCCAGCGCATCCGCTTTTCGCGGCAGTGTGCCTTTAATAGGTTTGGTTTCTACAACGTTATTATTTACTGATATAAAGCGCTCAGGGGAAATTGATAAAATTGCCCCTTGAGGGTGATTTATAAAGCTCGAAAATGGCGCTTTATTTGCCTCACGCAGTTTAATATAAGCTGCCCAAGGGGAGCCTTCAAACTGAGCGTTAAAGCGCTGTGCTAAATTAATTTGGTAACAATCGCCACTTTTTAGATACTCCTCAATTTGGGCAAACTTTGCAGCGTACTCCGTTTCGCTCATATTTGATTGCCAGTCGCTGTTTAGGGCAAAGGACTGCGTATTAACTTGGGAGTTAGCGTGCGTATTTAAATATTGCTCATAAAGCGCTAATCGATCGGTGTTTGGCTGCGATATATAAAACCAGCTTTGTTGCTGTTTGTCGTAAATAAGGGCATCTAAGTAAAGGCCAATAGCCATTTGGGGAAGATTAATGTCTTCAATAGCATGAGTGGGGATGTTTTCAATTGTACGCCCTAAGTCGTAGCCAAAGTAGCCAAGCCAGCCGCCATTAAAGGGTAAATCGTAATCGGCTTTTGTTTTAGCAAGATGCGAAAGCTCATTATTCATAATTTCAAAGCAGTTATCACTACTTTCTATATTATTTAAAAAGCTTTTATTATTTTTTACTTCAAGGGTACTTTGCGGCTCAATAGCAACAATATCAAAACGGCTGTTTATATGATTACTATTTGCAGAATCTAATAGAATTGCATAAGGCAAATGTGAAAAATGCGCAAAAACGTCAATGCAGTTTTGTGTTATGCCTAATTTAATACAATTTTTTTTATTGTTTAGCATTTACTGCCCCTTTAAGAACTGGCTCGAAACGGGCTGGGAGGGTATCATAAGTCAAATTTTTTGGCAGCACTAAGCTGCAAAAAACAGTGCAAACCACCGTCACCGGTTTGATTTAGATTACGCGACAACGCGTAACGGTAACTTAAGGAACCACTATGAGTACAATTTGTCAGCAAGACTTTATTGATAGCATTGAAGATGCATTGCAATATATTTCGTTCTATCACCCACTTGATTTTGTTCAAGCACTCGAAAAAGCGTACAACAAAGAACAAAGTAAAGCGGCTAAAGACGCCATTGCACAAATTTTAATTAACTCACGCATGTCGGCTGAAGGCAAGCGTCCACTTTGCCAAGACACCGGTATTATTACCTGTTTTGTTAAAGTAGGTATGGATGTTAAGTGGGATAAAACAGATTTAACCGTTCAACAAATGGTTGATGAAGGTACTCGTCGTGCATATTTAAATCCAGATAACCCTTTACGTGCATCTATTGTTGCAGACCCTGCTGGCACACGTAAAAACACTAAAGATAATACACCTTCGGTTGTGCATATTGATTTAGTAGCGGGTGGAAAAGTAGAAGTAATGGTTGCGGCTAAAGGCGGCGGCTCTGAAAACAAAAGTAAAATGGTTATGTTAAACCCGTCAGATGATGTTGCTGCATGGGTAGAAAAAACACTACCAACAATGGGTGCTGGTTGGTGTCCGCCAGGCATGCTAGGTATAGGTATTGGTGGTACGGCTGAAAAAGCAGCAGTAATGGCTAAAGAGTCGTTAATGGATCCGGTTGATATCCATGAACTAATGGAACGCGGCGCAGAGACAACTGAAGAAAAACTGCGTTTAGAAATTTTTGATCGTGCTAATAAATTAGGTATTGGCGCACAAGGCTTAGGCGGTTTAACAACGGTTGTTGATGTTAAAATTAAAACAGCACCAACGCATGCAGCTTCAAAACCTGTAGTAATGATCCCAAATTGTGCGGCAACTCGCCATGTACATTTTACACTTGACGGTTCTGGCCCTGCTAATTTAAAAGCACCTAAGCTAGAAGATTGGCCACAAGTAACATTTGAAGTGGGCGAAGGCACACGTCGCGTTGACTTAAATACACTGACTAAAAAAGATGTTCAAGAATGGAAAATGGGTGAAACCGTTTTACTTTCGGGCACTATTTTAACAGGTCGTGATGCAGCGCATAAACGTTTGCAAGATATGATCAATTCAGGTGAAGGTTTACCTGAGGGCGTAGACTTTGATAATAAATTTATTTATTACGTAGGCCCTGTGGATGCGGTACGTGATGAAGCAGTTGGTCCTGCTGGCCCTACAACAGCCACTCGCATGGATAAATTTACCGATATGATGCTAGAAAAAACAGGCATTGTAGGCATGATTGGTAAAGCTGAACGTGGCCCTGCAACGGTTGAATCTATTAAAGAGCATAAATCTGTTTATTTAATGGCTGTAGGCGGCGCAGCTTACTTAGTATCTAAAGCGATTAAAAAAGCACGCGTAGTTGCTTTTGAAGATTTAGGTATGGAAGCTATTTACGAATTTGAAGTAGAAGATATGCCAGTGACTGTTGCAGTAGACAGTGAAGGCGCCAATGCGCATACACAAGGCCCTGCAATCTGGAAAGCTAAAATTGAAGAGCTTGATAGCAAGTTAAAATAACGTACGTTTTGGTCTTTTTAAAAAGCGAGCCTGGTGCTCGCTTTTTTGTTTTTTTAAATAGAGTTATTAGCAAGTTTATAGCTCTGACCAGTTTGCGGAAAAGCTTACTTTTTACTGAAAACCTATAGGCAGCGGTACGTAGCGGCCAAGTAGCACTTGTATATTAAACTTTACATGCAACAAGTTCGTTACGTTCACGTAAACGTAAGTTGGTGAGGTTTTTATATTTATAGTATTTAAAACTTACAAATGACGGTTTTGTGAATTTTTTATCTATATAAAAGTTTTAATTAGGTTATTTAATTTAAGCTTAATATTTTCATTGGTTTTATCATCTGTGAGTATAGCGAACACGTATATGAAGTGATAAAGTCTCGGCAATTTCCAGCGCGCATACCCTCTCAGGGGTTAACTATTTCGGAGTATTTTAAGTGGCTGTGTTTAATCGAGTTGAATTTGATAACCATGAACAAGTGGTTTTTTGTTCTGATGAAGAGTCGGGTTTAAAAGCAATTATTGCTGTACATAATACCAACCTAGGTCCTGCAGTTGGCGGATGTAGAATGTGGGATTATGCAAACGACGAAGATGCTGTTTACGACGTGCTACGTTTATCAAAGGGCATGACTTATAAAAATGCAGTTGCGCGCTTACCCTTTGGTGGCGGTAAATCTGTAATTATAGGTAATGCGAAAGAAATTAAATCTGAGCAATTATTCCGTGCATTTGGTCGTCAGTTAGAGCGATTAAATGGCAGCTATTACTCAGCAGAAGATGTAAACATCACATGTGCTGATGTAGCTATCATGAATAAAGAAACTAATTACGTACTGGGTCTTGAAGGTAAAAGCGGTAACCCATCGCCATTTACAGCATACGGTACTTTTTTAGGAATTAAAGCAGCGCTACAGCATCAACGTGGCCATCAAAATTTTGCAGGTGTGAAAGTGGCTGTTCAAGGTTTAGGTGCTGTTGCTTATGGTTTGTGTAAACATTTACATGATGCGGGCGCTGAGTTGTTTGTAACTGATATTAACCAAGCTGCCATTGATCGTGTAGCAAGTGATTTTGGCGCAACTGCGGTTGGCATTGATGACATTTACGACTTAGATGTTGATGTTTATGCACCTTGTGCATTAGGCGCAACTATTAACGATTTAACGATACCGCGTTTAAAAGCGACTATTATTGCAGGCTGTGCTAATAATCAGCTGGCAGAATCTCGCCACGGTGAAGTTATTCGTGAAAGAGGCATTTTATATGCACCAGATTACGTAATTAACGCCGGTGGTATTATTAATGTTTATTACGAAACAGCGCCAGAAGGTTACAGTGCAGCAGCGTCTAATAAACATGTTGAAGGTATTTTTAATACGTTAACTGAAATTTTTGCTCGCAGCGAAAAAGAGCAAAAATCAACGCATTTAATTGCTGACGAATTAGCGCAAGAGATCATTAAAAACGGTCTGTAATTTAAGTTCTAATTTACATAAAGGTGTGCAATTGCACACCTTTTGTTTATCTGTAAGTTAAGGGGTGTTGATCTTTGCGGATTTAACCTTGAAAGATTAATAGACCCTAATGCAATTGTTACTGAACAGCGGTACACTTTATTTTTAATTTTGTGCGGCAAATTATGACTCCCTCAACTTCTCTCATGCAGCCTATCGATTTAGATAATTGGCCTAGAAAGCAACACTTTGAATTATTTAAACACTTTTCTCAGCCTTATTTTAATGTGTGTGTGCGTTTAGATGCTCAAGCACTTTACGACTATTGCAAAACCAATCAATTTTCTTTTTTTCAAGCGTATGTATATTGCACCTTAAAAGCGTGCCATGAGTACGATTCAATAATGCTACGTATAATAGATAATCAACCATGGTTACTTAATAGTGTTCGCGCAAGTGTGGTTGAGTTGTCTGAAAACGATACGTTTGTTTTTAGTTATTTTAACAGCGCAAGCGATTTTAAAGAGTTTGCAAATCATGCAAGTGACGTAAGCAAAAAAGCGAAATTACAGCCGTTATTTTCTGATGCATTTTCTCAAACAGAAGGGCAGGCAGATTTAATTCATATATCTGTTTTGCCGTGGCTGAATTTTAGTGCGTTTTCGCATGCATTTAGTGAAGGGCAGAGTTTAGGCATTCCTAAATTTGTATTTGGTCAGTTTGATAAACACACAGGCACAATGCCTTTAGCTATCGATGTACACCATTCATTAATGGATGGTTTGCACGTAGCGAAATTTATAAGCACATTGCAGGGTACATTTGATACCTTTTGCAAAGGTTGACTTTAAACACATCAGTAACGGCAGTGCAAAGCAGTAAACAATTTATAAGTAATCTATAAGTAATCTATAAGCAATGCGATGTGAATTACTTTATATTCAAATACATAACCTTGTATGTTTGAAAAGCACGTGTGCTGGACATATTTATATACCATACCTTAGCTCAGGAAATCCCCATGATAAATGGACTGTTAATTGTTGTTTTAATTCTTTTTGTGGTGATTTTCTGGCGTTGGCCATCAATTCAAAACCGATTATGGCGCAGTAAATATAAAGACTTTGCTTTAAATTCACAGCAAAAAGATATTTTACTGCGTTGCATGCCCATCTATAAAAAAATGACCGATGCCGACAGAGAAAAGTTAGAGCGACATATTACGTGGTTTTTAAACGAAAAACGATTTGTCGGTTGTGATGGCTTAAGGCTAACATCTGCAATGAAGTTAATTGTTGCCGCCGATGCGTGTGTATTAGTACTCAATAAACCGTGGCCGTTATATAGAAATGTAAAAGAAATTTTATTATACCCAAGTGCTTATTATGCTCCACAATCAACTCGCGATAGTGCAGGACTTGTGAGTTACCACAATACGGTAAGACTAGGCGAGTCATGGCCTGGCGGCACACTTGTTTTAAGCTGGCATGATGTACTTGAGGGTAATCGTTTACCAAGCGATGGACATAACTTGGTATTTCATGAGTTTGCGCATCAACTCGATCAAGAAACAGGTAAAACAACGGGCACACCACTTTTAAAAAGCTCAGCAGATTACAAAGAGTGGGGCCGAGTATTTAGCCGCGCGTTTACGCAGTTGAAAAGTCATGTTGCCTATAGCATGCCGCATGTTATTCACAGCTATGGTGCGACTAACGAAGCTGAGTTTTTTGCTGTACTCACGGAAACCTTCCTCGAAAAACCCGCAGAGCTTCGCCGATACGATCCTGAAATTTACAGTATGCTAGTTAATTACTATCAATTTGACCCTATTGTTTGGCATTAAACCTACATAAACCGCGCTTTATCATATAACGCTGGCAAGTTGCGTTTGTTTTTGTTGCAATCATGTGAAATAGTTTTTACTGCAACAATAACAAGCGAGAAACGCATGAAAAAAATGCTTCATACAGTATTGGCGCTGTCGGTGTCTTTAGCGATAGGGCAGGTAAATGCCGCTGAAAAAGACGAACAAAAATGGCAAGTAGATTCACCTAAGGGGCAATTTGTTGACGCTGCAATTAGCGTTGAGCAGGGCACATGGATGAATATAGATATTAGCCCTGATGGTAAAACCGTGGTGTTTGACTTACTTGGCGATATTTACACTATGCCAATGAGTGGTGGTACAGCTACAAAGCTCACCTCTGATATTGCATGGCAAATGCAACCGCGCTTTAGTCCTAACGGCAAAAGTATTGCGTTTACCTCCGATCAAGGTGGTGGCGATAACATTTGGATAATGGACTTAAATGGTGAAAATCAACACGCTGTTACCGATGAAACCTTTAGATTACTAAATAGTCCTGCATGGAGTCCTGATGGCGACTACTTAGTTGCGCGTAAACACTTTACAGCTAGCCGCTCATTGGGAGCAGGTGAAGTGTGGTTGTATCACAAAGCGGGTGGTAAGGGCGTACAGCTTACAAAACGCGAGAACGATCAAAAAGATTTAGGTGAGCCAATGTTTTCACCTGATGGTCGTTATGTATACTTTTCGCATGATGCAACACCCGGTAAAACCTTTCATTATTCAAAGGATTCTGTAGCGGGCATTTATAAAATTAAGCGCTACGACCGTGAAACGGGTGAAATTGAAACCATAATCGATACGATGGGCGGTGCCATTAGGCCTACACCGTCACCTGATGGTAAAAAACTGGCGTATATAAAGCGTGATGATTTTCAAACTAGTCTTTATTTATATGACTTAACCAGCGGTGAGCACACTAAGCTTTACGATAAGCTTGAGCGAGATATGCAAGAAACCTGGGCTATTCATGGTGTATACCCAACCATTGCATGGACACCCGATAATGAAGAACTGGTATTTTGGGCTGGTGGTACAATTCACAAGCTAGATGTTGCAGACAAATCTGTTAAAACCATACCTTTTAAAGTGCAAACAAGTAAAAAAATTCAAAAAGCGGTGCGCTTTACACAAAACTTAGATACTGATGAGTTTGATGTAAAAATGCTGCGTAATGTGCAAGTAAGCCCAGATGGCGAAACTGCAATTTTTGAAGCGCTTGGGCATATTTATAAACGTGATTTAGAGTCAGGTAAAATTAAGCGTTTAACAAAGCAAACTGATCATTACGAATTATTTCCACAGTACTCTCGCGATGGTAAAAAAATAGTTTACACCACATGGGATGATAACAAACAAGGGTCTGTAAGAGTGGTTTCTGCGCGTAGTGGTCGTGGCGATATAATTACTAAAGAGCCCGGGAAATATGTAGAGCCTACGTTTAGCCCAGATGGAAAGACGGTTGTTTATCGAAAAGCTACTGGCGGCAGTATTTTAAACCCTAAATGGTCACTTAATCCGGGGGTTTATAGCGTAAGCGCTAAAGGCGGTAAAAGTGAGCTTATTTCAAAAAGTGGTTATCAGCCTCAATTTGGAGATGCAAACGATCGTGTTTTCATTATGAGTCCTTGGCCAAAACCAACGTTAAGTGTAGTAGAGCTTGAAAGTAAAAAAGTTAGCAAACTATACGAGTCAGAGCATGCGACAGAATTTAGAGTATCACCAGATGGCAAATATTTAGCGTTTGCAGAGCGATTTAAAGTATTTGTAACCCCGTTTGTACAAAGTGGTAAAACAATTAATATTGGGCCTAAAGACAGTCAATTTCCAATAGAGCAGTTATCGGTACGTGCTGGTGAAAACATTAGCTGGAGTGCTAAGAGCAACAAACTTTATTGGACATTAGGGCCTGAGCTTTATCATGCAAGCCTTGAGGGGATGTTTGCCATTAACAAAGCCGAAGATGCCGACTTTAAAGTGAAAAGTGGCGATAATATTGGTTTCAGTAAAAAAATGGCAGAGCCTAAAGGCATGATTGCGCTCACTGGTGCAAAAATTATAACGATGGACGGCGAAAAGGTTATTGAAAATGGTGTAATTATCACTGATGGCAAGCATATTAAAGCAATTGGTACAGCCAGTGAGATAAGCATCCCTAAAGGTGCTGAGGTTATTGATGTAACAGGCAAAACAATTATGCCTGGTATTGTTGATGCTCATGCACATGGCTCGCAAGCAAGTGACGAAATTATACCTGAGCAAAACTGGAAAAACTTTGCAGGTTTAGCGCTGGGTGTAACTACAATTCACGATCCATCAAACGATACCTCTGAAATATTTACCGCAAGCGAAATGCAAAAGGCAGGCATGATTGTTGGCCCGCGTATTTTCTCAACGGGTACTATTTTATATGGCGCAAATATGCCAGGTTATACGTCGCATATTGACTCGTTAGACGATGCAAAGTTTCATTTAGAGCGCCTTAAAAAAGTAGGGGCGTTTAGTGTTAAATCGTATAACCAGCCTCGCCGTGAGCAGCGCCAACAAGTTATTGAAGCAGGCCGGATGCTTGAAATGATGGTAGTACCTGAAGGCGGCTCATTATTACAACATAACTTAAGTATGATTGTAGATGGACACACAGGTATTGAGCATTCAATCCCTGTAGAGCACATATACGACGATATAAAGCAGTTATGGTCGCAAAGTGATGTTGGTTATACACCAACACTTGTAGTGGCTTATGGTGGCATTTGGGGTGAAAATTACTGGTATGATAAAACTGATGTGTGGAATCATCCACGTTTAAGTAAATTTGTGCCTAAAAATCAATTATTACCACGCTCTATGCGCCGCATTAAAGCGCCCGATCATCACTATAATCACTTTAATAACGCACGCGTTGCTGCTGAGCTGCAAGACCTAGGTGTATTAGTTAACTTAGGTGCTCACGGTCAGCGTGAAGGCTTAGGTGCACACTGGGAGATGTGGATGTTTGCACAAGGCGGAATGACACCGCTTGAGGCAATACGTGCATCGACACTCGATCCGGCTAAGTATTTAGGGCTTGATAAAAACGTAGGCTCGCTTGAAGTGGGCAAACTGGCGGATTTAATGGTTATAGATGGCGATCCGCTTAAAAATATTCGAGATTCGGATAAAGTAGATTACACCATGATCAATGGTCGATTATTCAATGCAGAGACAATGAATGAAGTGGGTAAAAAAGAGCGCGAACCACTTTATTTTGAAAAACTGTAATTTATTTTGATCTTTTGGAAGCGGCTATTAGCCGCTTTTTTTAGCTTTGTGTTATGTGTTTTAGCAAAGTAATACTTGGCATAACGAAAGATTGGCTACGCGTTACACGTGCTTGGGATATTAATCCCTCTTTGAGAGTAAGTAAGGTATGTGCAATTTCTAGCGCTTTAACTTTATTATTTTTGAGTTCGGGTGTAGCAAGTAATGCAGTTAAAATGATGTCTAATATGGTTTGTTTATGTTGCATACATTGCTTTGCTATAGGGTGTTGAGCATTAGGATACTCTGCTGCAGCATTTATAAAAAAACAGCCATTGAAATGCCCAAGCTTTGGTACTTGGTTGGCAAACCATAGTTTTAACCCAGTAAATAACGAAATAGCGACTTCAATAGCTAGTGGTTTATTACAGATCTCTTCAAACCAGCTATTAAACTGTGTATCTCTTTTGGCTAAGCACGCGCAAATTAACTCATCTTTACTGGCAAAATGATTATAAAGTGTTTTTTTTGCCACGTTAGATTCTGCTAGAATTTCATTAATGCCAACAGCATGTAAGCCTTTGGTGTAAAACAAAGTAAGTGCAGTATTTACAATATGTTCTTGTTTAGTCATTTAGTCTCCTCAAAAACAAAGGTTGACACAAGTAGACTGAGTTGTCTACCCTACGTGTGTAGACAAGTCGGTCTACTTTTAATGTAAGAGATTAAAATGAATTTAAGTGATATCAAATTAGCCTGTGTTGCCGGTGTTTTTTCAGCGCTTGTGCTTGGATTTCTAGCGTGGTTGAACAACATGGGTGATTATGGGATATGGTTAATGGCACCCTTTGGTGCAACAGCAGTACTTGTATTTGGTATTCCAAATAGCCCATTAGCACAGCCAAAAAATGTGATTTTTGGTCATCTTTTAACTGCATTTGTGGGTATCGTTTTTGTAACTTATGTTGGCGATGGCAGTGCATCAATTGCATTGGCCGTTGGCATTGCAATTACACTAATGATGCTCACTAAAACAGTACATCCGGCGGCAGGTGCTAATCCTATTCTGATTATTGCATCAGGGCAGAGTTGGGACTTTTTGATTATGCCTGTATTAGCCGGGACGATGTTTATTGTTATTTGTGGCTTTGCTGCAAAATGGTTACTGGCTTTCTCGGTAAATAGCAGGCATAAAAAAACCGCTTAACGCGGTTTTTTTTAAAAATCATAAATGTTGATTAAACAACACCGCGCGGTAAGCGACAATCATGATCTTTACGAGCTAAAATTACAATCCAAAGCTCTTCCGCTGTGTAGCCTTCTTCATTTTCGGTAACAACAGTGAATGGGGCTTTTTTCTGTGCTTTTACAGGCGCAGCCGCTTTGGTTTTAGTTTTTTTAGCAGGCGCTTTTGGTGTCGTTTTACCAGAGCTTAATTCTTCAGTCAGCTCTACTAAATCAGCTAGGCGTAAGTTTTTACCGCCATCGATGCTGTACCAGCCAGGTTTGGTTGTGATTTCAGGTTTTTTACCATTGGCAGCTTCGTACGCTGCTTCAAAGGCAGATAACACTTCTGTTTTGTCTAGTTTGCTCATCAGAGACCCTATACGTTGTGAACACAGATAAAGAAGACGTATTTATACCTATTTTGAATCAGTTTTTCAATTTTTTGCGATTTTCCTTTCATTTTTACGCCATAAACGCCAAAATTTGCACAAAATTCAGTGCTTAGTAAGGTAAGTTATATGCAACGTCGAGAATTTAACCAACTATTAAACGACATTTTGAAACCTCATACAATTAAAGATTTTTGCCCAAATGGTTTGCAAGTTGAAGGTAAAAATGAAATTAAAAAAATTGTGACGGGTGTAACCGCGAGTCAAGCATTAATAGATGCTGCTATTGAGCAACAAGCAGATGCTATTTTGGTTCACCATGGTTTTTTTTGGAAGGGGGAATCCCAACCTATAACGGGAATGAAAAAGCGTCGTATAGGGGCGCTACTAGCTAATGATATTAATTTATTTGGCTATCACTTACCACTCGATATTCACCCGGCAATAGGCAATAACGCGCAACTGGCAAAGTTATTAGATATTGAAATAGAGGCTGGGCTTGAGCCAGTTTCAAATAGCGTAGCAATGAAAGGACGTTTAAAAACGCCTCTAAATGGTGAAGATTTTGCAAATAAAATAGCAAAAGTACTTAATCGGGCCCCACTCACAAGCTTAGTACGCTCAGCTAAAATTGAAACTATTGCACTGTGCACCGGTGGAGGGCAAGGGTATATTGATTTAGCTGCAGAGCAAGGTATTGACGCGTATTTAACCGGTGAGGCATCAGAGCAAACAATTCATAGCTCTCGTGAGCAAAATATTGATTTTTTTGCAGCAGGGCATCATGCAACAGAGCGCTATGGTGTAAAAGCTTTGGGTGAGTTATTAGCGCAAGAGCATGGTTTTGAGGTGATATTTATAGATATAGATAACCCAGTTTAACTAGGCTATCTATTAGCTAACCTGAACTTTGGTTGAAATAGATTTTATTGTCCAGAGTTCAGGTTAGGACTATATAAGTTACAGCGCCTCTGGATCTATCCAGCGGCGCAAACTTATCCATGTATTTCCTACTACTTCGTGACTATATTGCGTAACCACAAGTAAGGCTTGAGCATTTGGAATAAACTGCTTGCTCCACGGCAGCGCTGCAAAATTATGGTAATCAGTGGCTGCGGTTATGACTTTAATGCCTTGAGCATTAAATAAGTCTTTGGCACGGGGCATGTGCAGTACAGATGTTACTAGTGCAACTTTAAAGTCGACTAATTTTGATGCGAGTAACTTAGCTTCTTCACCGGTATCCATTGCTTTTGGGTTTTGGAATATACGGCTTTTATTAATTCCTAAACTCACCGCTGTTTGATACATAAGCCCGCTATTAGTGGTATTTTGATAGCCCCCGCCTGAAACTATAAGCTCTGCATTAGGGTAGTACTTGGCAAGTTTTACACCTTCGACTAAGCGCGTTAGCGCACAATTACCTAATTGATTATTTGAACTTAAAGCCGAATTTGGGTTTATGTCGCAACCTAGCACGACTATTTTGTCTATTTTAGAGTGCTTTAGGGCATTAAATGCAAGCGACGCAGGTTCATTATTTTGGATAATTAAATTGGCGATAAAGGGTGTACTCAATGCAAGTAATACAATTAAGCTTAAAGTAGATAAGAAGAGGGCTGATTTGCGGCCTTTAAATGCGAGTAGGAGCATTAGACACGCAAATAAACCAAATAGAGGTAGTGGCATAAGTAAACCACCAATCATTTTTTTAATAACAAACATAATAAGCAACATAAAAACAAGAGTATTGCTTTATGTTACTCATTAGATTGCGATTTATCGACCGTTATTTAGCTTACAGGTATTTAAAAAATGGCGATAAACAGGGTTATCTTTCATATCTTTTTTCATTGCTAAGTACATCGGTCGAGTAAGCCCAAGCGCACCTAGCGGGATGGACTTTATTAAACCTTGGCTTTCATAAGGGGTAACTAGCCAATCAGGTAATGCAGCAACACCCATACCAGCACTCACTAATTGAAAAATAAGGAGTCCTTGATCAACTGTTTTTAAGGTGCCATCGAAACGTGCATTTTGAATAAAGTATTTAAAAATATCTTGGCGTTCGCGCGGGATAGGGTATGAAATAATGGTTTCGTTTTTCAAATCAAGTGCTGTTACATATGCTTTTTTAGCAAGTTCATGATCAGGCGCCACAATAAGCTTCAGTTTAAAATCAAACAAGTGCGCGTATTCTAATGTGTCGGGTTCACGTATATCAGACGTCAAAACTAAGTCGAGTTCATCGTTTAGTAGGTCAGGAATAGCGTCATAACTAAAACCACGCTCGTAATCAATTTTTATATCAGGCCAAAAGTTATTAAATTCTTTGATCGTAGGCAATAACCAATGAAAACATGCATGGCATTCCACACTTAAACGCAGTTGAGAAATAGGCTGGTTTAAGCTTTCTTTTAAACGGCATTTAGTCGCTTCCATTTTTGGTAATATTTCGTGAGCTAACTCAAGTAATAACATTCCTTGGGGCGTAAAGCGGACTGGCTGAGTTTTACGTTCGAATAATTGGCAATCTAATTTATTCTCTAAATCTTTGATTTGATGAGATAAAGCAGACTGTGTTAAAAATAATTCTCGTGCTGTATTAACCAAAGATCCTGTTTCTTTTAGGGTTGCTATGGTTTTTAAATGTTTAATACCAATCATCTTTAAAAATTCTCATGGAAAAAGTGAGTTTAGCTCAGATTAATTACATACTACGCCTATATAAAAAACGTTTCAACGTCTAGATGGCTAAAGCTTTGCTGTTTATTGTCATAAATTTATTAAAAATTTAAATTTCTAATGATAGAAGTCATTTAATACTGACTTTACAAGTTTTATATGAGTTTGCTTCATGTTGAATCAGAGGAAGGAAAAATAATATATATTTTAACTGGACGTGATTTTTAGCGTCGAAAATAACTGCTCGAGATAGATTTATTATCCATAGTTCAGGTTATCTAAGGATGATTTAATCATGGCGTGAAGTGTGTAGTGGGCTCGATAACTACTTCTGCGTTACTTTAGAGGCTTACATCCATGTAAGAATAAGTAAAACCGATTAACAAAGAGTAAAATCGGCTATATTATAGGGGGTTATTTATTAATAATATGGCTTCGTTTGCGCTGACAGGTTTTGATTTTAAAAACCCTTGCCCAAAATCGCATTGCGTCGATTGTAATATAGTTAGTTGTTCTACAGTTTCTATCCCTTCAGCTACGACAGCAAATTTTAATGATTGCGCCAGAGATAAAATAGCCTCAACCAACGGGTTAGTTGAATCTTGAAGGTGGTCAATAAAACTCTTATCAATTTTTAAAACATGAATCGGAAGTTGATGTAAATAGCCTAATGCAGAGTATCCGGTGCCAAAATCATCTAAACAGAGCTTAACTTTTAGAGGGGATAGGCCTTCTATAATTTGCGTTGCTAGATCTAAATTCTCTATTAAACCTGATTCTGTAATTTCTAGGCATAAAGAACCCAAAGGCAATTGATATTTGTTGTAAATAGCATGAATTTGCGCAACAAAATCAAGACTAGCAAAATGCCGAGATGATACATTAACTGTAATTTTTAAGAATCGATGACCTTGCTGGTGCCAGTCTGAAATTTGTTGGGCAGCTAAATCGAGCAAGTGCAAATCAAGGTTTATAATCTGCCCAGTGGTTTCAGCAATAGGAATAAAGTCATTCGGTGAAACAAAGCCTTTTTTAGGGTGATGCCAACGAACTAAGGCTTCAAAACCAATGACTTCACTTTCAGCGATGGTAAAAATTGGTTGAAAATAGAGTTCAAATTCGTTGTGCTCAATACCGTGTTGCAAATCGTTTTCGATATCAGCATGAGTCTTAAGCTTTTTACGCATGGTATTATTAAAAAACTTAACTTGCCCACGACCTGTCGATTTAGCCTCGTACATAGCGGCGTCAGCTTGTTGAAGTAATATATAAGCTTTATCATTTATATTATCACTATATGCAATACCGATACTGGTTGAAGCTTGTAATAAATGACCATCAACATCGATTGGTTTTGAAAGTACAGTTTGAATCCGTTTAAGCGCTTCGTTGACTTGGTTTCGATGCGTAATATTTTCCATGAAAATAGCAAACTCATCGCCACCTAAACGGGCAAAGGTATCGGTATTACGAACGGTGGCTTTAATTAAGTCACATATTCGAATTAAGAAGTGGTCACCAACTTCATGGCCTAGAGAATCATTAATACTCTTAAATCGGTCAAAATCTAAATATAACAACGCATGGCTGGTGCCTTTTTTGGCACGTGTTAGCCTTAATATAGCGTGCTTCGCACGTTCTATTAATAGTGAACGATTAGCTAGCCCAGTCAATTCATCGTGTAAAGCACGGTGTTCAAGCTCCTGGCGAGCAAGTTGCCTATCTATTGCCATGCTAATTTGACGGCTCACATACGTTAATAATGAGCTGTCATGCTCACTGTAATGTAAAGACTTATCATAACTTTGAACAACAATAACACCACTGATACGTTCATTTGCTTTAAATGGTACGCCCAACCAAGACTCGGATTGTCGGCCTATCATTTTGAAGTGGCCATCTGCTATTTGTTGTTTGTAATCTTTTTTTGTAAAAAGTAATGGCTGATCTTTTTGTAGTAAATAATATGAGGCAGTGTCTTTAAGTTGCTCTTTTGAAAATTTTTGATGGGTGCTTGTTTGAATACCCTCTTCAACAATGTAGACAATGTCGAGTATATCTACTTGTTTATCGTAAAGTGCAATAAAAAAATTATCTGCACGTAACAAGCTATTAATTATACCGTGAAGAGATTCAAAAAAAGTATCTAGGTCACTGGCTTTATAAGTTAAGTTAGCTATTTGTAAAAGACTATTTTCAAGTTTTTGCGCATTATTTAATTGCTCAACAGTTTGTTGTAAATTGTTGACAGTATTAACTTGGTTTATTTTGGCACTAAGTAAATGTGCGACAGTGGTGAGTATTTCAAGATGGGCATTAGTAAAATAGTTCTTAATGGGATGTTCACAATCAATTACCCCTAAAATTTGCTCTTTATATATAAGAGGAACACATAATTCTGACTGAGCAGGGCGTTCATCTGCTATATAGCGGCTATCAGTACTTACATCACCAAGCATCACTGCTTCACCGGTGCGTGCAACAAAGCCCGAAATTCCTTCACTAAACTGTATTACCTTTCGTTGCGCTCTATATTTGTAGCGTTGATGGGGGATCCCCATAGATGCAACTTGGTTTAATATAGAAGCTGAGTCATCGGCAAGGTAGATAACACAATCAACAAAGCCAAGTCTATTAACGACTTGAGTTGTTACGTATTCTAGTAACTCTTCTAGAGTATCAAGCTGTAATAAACTAGATGAAAACTGATTAATGATACTAAGCTGTTCAGTTTTTATTTCCAGAGCTTCATTGGTATCGACTTTGTTCGACATAGGCAGCTAATTTTATTCTTTATATTTATAAACACAGCGACTAAGTTAACGTAAACTTTATCTTTCTACAAAATAAAACGATGAATGCTTTTTATGAGCTGTAAAGTTTTATTTAATAGTGGAGCTGAGTCCATTATTTTTAATAAGGTCTTTACTCGAAAACCTCCTATGCCTATGATCGGATAAATTCAGCCGTGGAATAAAAAAATGATTAGTAAAACTAAAGATGCAATCACAACACTCACTATAACTCGACCAGATGACTGGCATGTACACTTACGTGATGGCGATCAGCTAAAAGATACCGTTCGCGATATTAGTCGTTATATGGGTCGTGCGATTATTATGCCTAACTTGGTTCCTCCGGCAACATGTACTGATACAGCACTTGAATACCGTGCACGTATTATGGCGGCAGGTCCTCAAGGTGATTTTGAGCCATTAATGGTTTTGTATCTTACTGATAAAACAACACCTGAAGAAATTAAAAAAGCTAAAGAAACAGGTAAAATAGTTGCGGCTAAACTTTACCCAGCAGGCGCTACAACAAATTCTGACTCTGGTGTGACTTCCGTTAAAAATATTTACTCAGTATTAAAAGCAATGCAAGAAGTGGGGATGCTTTTATTGGTTCACGGTGAAGTTACTGATTCGTCGATAGATATTTTTGATCGAGAAAAGGTATTTTTAGATACAATTTTAGGTGATGTTGTTAGCGATTTCCCTGAACTTAAAATTGTACTAGAGCATATTACAACGAAAGATGCGGTAGAGTTCGTAGTAAACGCACCGGATAATGTAGCGGCTACTATTACAGCTCATCATTTACTTTATAATCGTAATCATATGTTAGCAGGGGGGATACGTCCCCATTATTACTGTTTACCAATATTAAAACGTAATACACACCAACAAGCATTAATGGCTGCAGCAATAAGTGGCAATAAAAAATTCTTTTTAGGAACTGATTCGGCTCCGCATTATAAAGACAAAAAAGAAGCTGCTTGCGGTTGTGCTGGGGCATACACAGCTCACGCTGCGATTGAATTATACGCCGAGGCATTTGAAGAAGCTGGTGCACTGGATAAATTAGAAGGTTTTGCTAGTCACTTTGGCCCTGATTTTTATGGTGTTATGCGTAATCAAGATACAATAACACTACAAAGAAATCCTTGGAGAGTTCCCGCTAGCTACTCGCTAGGTGATTCGCATGTTGTTCCCATTAAAGCCGAAGACATGATTGAATGGGAAGTGAGTTAATCATTCAGTAAATCAGCTTAAACTTTATAAATTTTTATGTGATTTTTACTTGCGCTGATCATTGTACAATTTTTGTTTTGATCAAATATTTCGCATTTAAAATACGCGACTGATTCTAAAAAGAGTAACCGAATAGTATTTTTTTGTATTAAAATTAGCCGTTTAGACATTTTTTAATAAAAAAATATATTTTTAATAAATAATGTCTAATTAATAGAGCGAAATAAAAAATAATGTGTTAATCTTAACTTGCTTTGAGTTTTTGCGTATTGAATTTACGGATATTGTGCTGCGTTTAAGGTTACCGGTTAGGTTATTACTTCTTCCTGTACTATACCTCCATTTTGTGGGCATTGACTCGGGGAGGATATTGCCATAATAATATGGCTGAATTTTAATTATTGACTTACAGGAAAATTTAGTATGTCGGTTACTGGTAAAGTAAAGTTTTTCAACGAAGCTAAAGGCTTTGGTTTCATTGAACAAGAAAATGGTCCTGACGTGTTTGTACATTTCAGCGCAATCACTGGTTCTGGTTTTCGCACTCTTAGCGAAGGTCAAGCAGTGACATTCAGCATCAAGCAAGGTCAAAAAGGCCCTGAAGCTGAGAACGTAGAAGCAGCATAATTTATTATGTGAACCTTCGTTCAACGTGGTGAAACAGTTATCTGTTTCACCATAATTCCTTTGTTAATACTATTAAATCTTCCTCACTATCTCCTATAAAGCTATCAATTATTACACTGCATACTTAAATTAATTAATTTTAAAGCGCTGATATTTGTTAAATGCATCTTTATTGTTCAAGTAGCAATATTCTTTGAGCATTTGGTTGATCAAGTCGTCAAGCGAAATACCACGTGTATTAAATAACAGGATTATCTTTTTGCTATTAAAGTTTATTATTTTTCTGAGTTAAATTTTATTCTTAGAGATTTTTTTGCGACACGATTTTTTATCTAGTGCTCTCGTTAGCGGCTAAAGCCTTACATTCCTTATAGTCATATCGATCTACATAAGCACTTTATCAATTCAACGAATAAAATAACCATTTAACCTATTTGAAGTTTATTCTTTTTGTCGACACGATTTTCTTATATCAAAATAGAACACTTAATTAAGCGAATTGCTATTATGCAATTTTCTTGGCGTTAAATTGACCCCATTTCTAAGCAGACTTTTATCATAAATCGAACAAGTAAAGCTTCATGTCCTACTTTCAGCCCTTATCTATTTATACAACAAAGAGTCAATTACCTCTAGCAAGACCCTTTGAATAGAATGTATTTGGCATTTATGCATTGTTATCGCCTTTATGAGCACAACGGCACTACAGTAAGCATTGCTGTGTGTGATTGAGCTACGATATTAAAATTAAAAAATTAAACTTCAACAGCTTTTAGTTATTATAAGACTACCTTAAAGCATAGTAGCGAGCTATGTAACGAGGTGAAATGATATAGTTTTCAAAGAGCCTACCATAAAAATTGTAATTGAATTAAATAGATCATATTCAAGATAGGTGACTAACGTTGATTGTAGTAACAACTTCAAGCTGCTCAGATTGGAGTATGGTATTTCATTGAAAGCTTGTTCCTAAAATTAGCCATCCCTGATACATGCCCAGCAAAAGATAAATTCAAATATTTGGACAACTTCTGAGAGTAATAAATTAATAACTAATTGCACACTGTGCATCATTTGGTTTGTAACCAACCACTTTACTCTCCATTAATATTGGGTAATGGAAATATTAATATGCGATATTCGAAGTGAATATTAATTCAATATAAAGGCATTTTGTGATGTTTTCTTGTGCGATAAACGGTTTGTTTTTTCAGATGAAGCGTTTAAAACCAGTTAAAAAGGCATAAAGTTGGCCAAAAAAAAACTTATATGAGAAATAAGTATATTTTTTTTTGTTTTTTTTCAGGGCGAATTCATTTTCAATTGAATGTTGCATTTTTGTTGTTTTTATAAGGGCGACACCCAATAAACATACCCCTTAAAAGGCTTTGATAGAAATATTAAGAATAAGACTGGTTACAATATTGTTAACATTTGGTATGCAGTCCTTTAGTGTAAGCTTTGAACAGGCTATTTATTTACTGAGATAAGCAAACATCAAGTTGACAGCGCTTATTGCATTTAGCATTATTGGAAGGTTGATATCTATTAAAAGATATCAGGGTTGTCTTCCTTATGGGTTGATAATTAAATTATAAAAGTAACATTACTTAATTGGTTGGGAACTATGTCTGTTAAAATCAGAAAGAGTCTTGTAGCAACTGCGTTGGTTGGCGCATTTGCATTTGCAAGCAGCAATGTGATTGCAGATCCTTTGAATGACGTGCAAAAAGCAGGTCAACAAATTCAAAAGGCTGCTGTTAAGTCTCAAACTAAAATTGACAATGTATATGGTCAAACTCAAGAGCTAATCGCTGAGTACCGTAGCATCGTTGATGAGACTGAACTTATGAAAGTGTATAACGATCATGTATCACGCTTGGTTGATAGCCAAAATGCGTCTATTGAATCGTTTGATCGTCAAATCGCTACTATTGATAACACTAAACAAAACGTTGTGCCTTTGATGTATCGCATGATCGATACGCTTGAGCAATTCATCAAAGCGGACGTTCCATTTAATCTTGAAACGCGTTTAGGACGTGTTGAAAGACTACGTGAAATCATGGTTTCTGCGTCTGTAACGACGTCTGAAAAATTCCGTCAAGTACTTGAAGCTTACACTATTGAAACAGCATACAGTTCACTTGTATCTGCTTCACAAGGTACATTAGAAGTTGATGGTAAGAGCATTAACGTTGATATCGGTCAATTAGGTCGTATCACGTACGTTGCTCAATCTTTTGACTTGAAACATGCTTGGGTGTGGGATAACAACACTAAACAGTGGAAAGAATTAGGTGAAGAATACCTAAAACCTGTTAAAGAAGTTATTCGTATGGCGCGTAAGCAAGCGACATTAGAACTTGTTAAACTACCTATCTTTGGCGCGGAGTAATCAATAATGAAGAAACTATTTAAAGGTTTTGCTGTTGCAGCAGTACTAACTGTTTCTGCAGGTACCGCGCTTAATGCACATGCAAATACTGGAGCTCTAGATAAAATCCTTGAGCAAGTAAAGCAAGAGCGTATCTCTGAAGGTAAAATTAATAAGCAACGTGAGCAAGAGTTCTTATCTGAACGTGCTGACAAGCAATCATTACTTAACAAAGCTAAAAGCCAACTTGCTTCTGAAAAAGCACGTGGCGTTAGTTTAGCTAAGCAATATGCACAAAATGAAAATACTTTAGCAGAGAAAGAGCAAGCTCTTCAAAGCGCACAAGGTACTTTAGGTGAAATGTTTGGTGTTGTACGTCGTGCAGCTCAAGACGCTATCGGCTCGATCGAAGCATCACTTGTTAGTGCTGAAAAGCCAGGTCGTGCTGAAATATTACGTTCATTAGCTGCTGCTAAAGAACTTCCAACTGTTCGTGAATTAGAAGAACTTTGGATTTCACTACAAACAGAAATGACTGAATCAGCTAAAGTTTCAACATTCGAAACTGAAGTTGCTGGCCTTGATGGTAACCCGTCAATGAAGAAAGTAACGCGTATCGGTAACTTTAACTTAGTTACAGACGATGGTTACTTAATTTATTCACCAGAGACTAAGTCTATCCAGCCTCTAGGTAAGCAACCAGATGGTTACATTTTAGACGGTATCACAGCGCTTGAAAATACATCTCCAGATAACTACGCTGGTGTTTATATTGACCCGACTCGTGGTGCTATCTTACGTATCAATACTCAAAAAGCGACCCTTATGGAATACTTCCATCAAGGTGGCGTAGTTGGTTATATCATCACAGCCTTACTAGGCCTAGGTATGCTAATTACTCTAATTCGCTTTGTTGACCTTACGCTTACTACTAGTAAGATTAAGAGCCAACTTAAAAATGTTGCTACACCGAATACAAATAACCCACTGGGTCGTATTCTTAAAGTGTACCATGACAACAAGAACCAAGATGTTGAAAACCTTGAGCTTAAACTTGATGAAGCGATTCTACGTGAAACGCCACGCATCGAAGCTGGTATCAATATAATCAAGATTCTTGCTGCAATCGCACCATTACTAGGTCTACTAGGTACTGTAATCGGTATGATCTTAACGTTCCAAACAATCACATTGTTCGGTACGGGTGATCCGAAGATCATGGCAGGTAACATCTCTCTAGCACTTGTAACTACAGCGCTAGGTCTAATTGCTGCATTACCACTAATTCTACTTCATGCTCTAGTAGCTGGTCGTAGTAAGTCGGTATTACACATCCTTGATGAGCAAAGCGCGGGTATCGTTGCTACTCACGCGGAGAAGGAGAAAGCCTAATGCTAGTCCTGATGGAGATATGGGAATCTATCAGGGATTTTGTTGGCACAGGCGGCCAGGTTTTATACGTGGTCGCGATAGCACTCTTTCTGATGTGGGTTTTAATGATTGAGCGCTATTGGTTCTTACTTGCAGAGTTTCCTCGCACAGCGAAAGAAATTGTAGCAAAGTGGGATGCCCGCCAAGACACTACGTCTTGGTACGCACACAGAATCCGTGAAGCATGGATTTCTGAAGCGTCTGAAAAATTAGATCAGCGTATGTTGTTGATTAAGACATTAGTAGCTGTTTGTCCTTTAATAGGCTTACTTGGTACTGTTACTGGTATGATCTCGGTTTTCGAAACCATGGCCAACCAGGGTACAGGTAACGCAAGATTAATGGCATCAGGTATTTCAATGGCAACAATCCCGACAATGGCTGGAATGGTTGCGGCACTATCTGGAGTATTTTTTAGCTCACGTCTTGAGACAAAAGCTAAAATGGTGAAAGCCAAACTTATTGATAGTATGCCTCATCACTAGAGAGAGAATTAAATATGGCACGTAAACAACGTTTTCGTGAAGAAGAAGAAGCAGCGGTTGATATGACGCCAATGCTTGACATCGTATTTATCATGCTTATTTTCTTTATCGTAACTACATCGTTCGTTAAAGAGGCTGGTATCGAGGTCAATAAACCAAAAGCTGCCCAAGCTACTAAGCAAAAAAATGCTAACATTTTTATTGCTATCCGTAGTAACGGCGAAATCTGGATTGATAAACAGCAGGTTGATGTTGAACGTATTTCAGCAAAAATCGAAAGTTTATTAGCAGAACAACCTACTGAAGTTGTGATTTTGCAAGCTGATAAAGAAGCAAAACATGGCGTAGTGGTTAAAGTTATGGACCAGATTAAAGCGACGGGTGATAACCTGAGAATTTCAATAGCTGGAGATCAGTAATGATTCGTTTTCTGTTTTCACTGATTGCAGGTGGGGCAGTTACTTTCGGCTTGTTCTACTTCATGGCTTTCCTCATCTCTGGTGGGGCTGACCGTAATACGGAACAAAAAGAGCAGATCATAGTCGAAATAATGACGAATCCGCCTGAATCTAAGGTGCAGGAGAGGAAGCGTGTACCGCCTCCGCCTCCTCCGCCACCAAAGCAGCCGCCTAAACCGCAGCCGCCACAGCCGGAAAATAACAGTCCAACACCTGGTGCTATGTCATTTAATATGGGAAGCATTGATGTTGGTAGTTCGGCAGGTGGACTAAGTGGCCCTGGTGCATTTGGACGTGATGGTGATGCGACACCTATCGTTCGTATAGAACCAAAATATCCAACGCAAGCAGCACGTGATGGTAAAGAAGGTTGGGTTCAACTTTCGTTCACAATTGATGAGTTAGGTGGAGTGACTGACGTTGAAGTAATTGACGCCGATCCAAAACGTATCTTTGACCGTGAAGCTAAGCGCGCATTGCGTAAGTGGAAGTACCGTCCTAAGATCATTGACGGAAAACCTCAAATACAACCGGGTTTACAAGTTCAATTAGACTTTAAACTTAACCAAGGCAATTAAGGAGGCGAGTAATGAGAAATTTTTCTAAAGTAACTGCTCTTGCGATTCTTATGTCTGTGTCAGGTGCTACATTAACAGCATCTGTTTTAGCGGCGCCAGACTACGCAAAGATTGAAGAGCGTAAGAAAGCAAAAACTAAAATCATGGGCGAGCGTACTGGTAAAAAGGTAATTAAAGCGTTTGATTTGTACGGTGAAGAAAAAGTTGAAGAAGCAATTGTTCTGCTAAAAGATATTGATCCATCTAATGACTTTGATAAGGCGACTGTAAATCGTTACTTAGGTAGCATGTACGCGCAGGTAGAAAAGTATGATGAAGCGATTAAATATACTAAGCAGGCGGTTGCGCCAGATGTTTTAAACTTTGCTGATCAGGAACAATCCCTTAAGTTATTAGGCGATTTACTTATTGGTACTCAAAAGTATCAAGAAGCTAAAAAAGCATATTTAGCATGGATTGATTTTACGGGCGATGAAGATCCGAAAGTTTACACACGTATTGCGCAAGCTAACTACGAGTTAAAACAATTTCGTGATGTTTTCGGTCCAGCAGACAAAGCAATTTCGCTTCAAAAGGAGCCGAACAAAGCTCCTTACCAATTAAAGTTAGGCTCTTATTTCGAGCTTAAAGACTATAATAATATGGTCAAAGTTGGTGAAGAAATTGTTCGTGTTTGGCCTGATGATAAAAAAGCTTGGGTTAGTTTAGGTAAATATTACCTACAAACTGAAAACTACAAAAAAGGTCTTTCGACCATGGAAGTAGCATTCAACCAAGGTTTTTTTGAAGCTGAAGTCGATTACAAAGTATTGTCTAACTTCTATTCTTTAAATGAAATTCCTTTTAAAGCGGCTGTTACGCTTGAGAAGGCTATTAAAGAAAAGAATGTTAAACGTACTAAGCAAAACGTTAGCGCGATTGCTAGTAATTACCATCGTTCTAAAGATCTCGTTAAAGCTGCTAAGTATTATGAAGAAGCTGCTAAATTTGATGAAGACGCTGAGCTTTACCGCAAAGCAGGTTCATTACTTTTACAGTCTGAAAAATTTAGTGCTGCTGTTGTTCGTTTGAACAAAGCATTAGAGCTAGGCTCTGATAAAAAGGGCACTATTTACTCAGATTTAGCTGAAGCATATTATTACCAAGGCAAGTACAAGCAAGCTCATGCTGCTATTACTAAAGCCATGGATGACCCACGCACTCGCAAGTTTGCAAAGGGTTGGGCTACATACATTAAAGATAAAGCCGCTCGCAACGGTGTTAAAATTTAATTTTTATTAGCTAAAGCAACTTTTAAAAAGCCCCTCTGGGGCTTTTTTTATTGGAATTACTATGTATAAAAAGCTCTCTTTTTCATTACTACTGTGCCTATTTTTAGCCGCATGTTCAAAGCAGCCTCAACCTTATGAGTCATTTGAAGATGCACAAGTCGGTTTAAAAACTTTAAACATGGCGCTTGTACTATCAGGCGCTAATAAAACAGATAATATTACTAAAGAGCAATTGGTCTTTTCTGATGCATATTTAGCTAAACGCCATACTATTTATCAGAACTTAATGGGCATGGAGCTTAATCTCAATCAAATAGCACAAGTAAATTACTTGGTTATTGCCGAGCGTTTTCCTGAGCGCTATTTTAATTGGCCGGCTCAAGTAGATGTATTAAAGAACATGCTTGCTTTTGAAGGCACAAAAAACACACCGGATAATGTTATTACCTGGCTTAAGTTAACCCAAGAAACGTTAGACAGTGCTAAACAAAGCAATTTAAAACTGAATAAAGTTGAACTTGCATTGTTACAAAGTTATGTATTGAGTGCGATAGGCACTAACGACGTTCAACCAGCGCTTAAAAGCCATATAAGGGCTTTTAGCGATTATTTAGCTAGTTACAGGCCCAGGGGGAGTGTTGGTCTAAGAGGCCTGCCAAATGGAACCCAGTGGTATCAGAGCAAACTTAATTACTTTAGTGGCGAAGTACATTCACCATTAGAATGGGTTACTCTTTTAAATGAAAAAATAAAAGTATTAGATCGTGTTGCATTCGACAGTAAACAGCCAACTTCTCACCAGAAATCGTTTTTAGTTCAGTATTTATCTGATGAAAAATTAATAGAAGGCTTGGATTGGCAGGCTAACTATCAAGACTTACCTGCAATGGCGAGCAATATGGACATGTCTGATAAAGATAAAACATTGATGCTTGCGATGATGGAATCAGATATAGGTATTCACTATCATGCGTGGACTTTGCCTCAAGCAAAGGTGAACCTTGTAAAGCGCCTAAAAATGAGTCCAGAAGAGGCTCAGTATTTAGTTGAAGATATAATTCTCTACCCTGGGCAATCATTTAGTTTTATAAAGCAAATGATGTAATGATGTGAAAGTGCGCTTATGGTGCGCACTTTATACATCGTTGAGTTGCAGGGTCTTGCTCAAGTAACTTTGCTGATATTTTTTCTTCGCAGTCACAACAGTAACCATATTGGCCAATCTCTATTTGGCTAACGGCAGCTTCTAATTTAGTCATGCGACTAATTAAAATAGCATACTCCGGACCTAACTTTTCTGCCGCACAGTCTAACCATTCATTGTTGGCTTTATTATCTAAAATTTGTATTAAATGGTGATGTGCAGGGTAGGCTGATTTAGAAAGCATAGTTAATATATTTAATTTAACTTGCGCTATTTCATCGTTCAGTCTTTGTTGATGATGCATTATCAGTACAACCTTATTAAATTGGCTTTACGTTATACTGATATTATCTATAGGCTTTAAGTTAGCTGTTATGATTTGAATCAAGTTGCGGTGCTTTGGCGTATTTATTTAATACGCTTGCCACATCTTCTTTACTTTTTAAACGTCTGATTTCATCAAATAAATCGATAGCTTGTGGGTATTGGCGTTTTAGGTAACCAAGCCATTGTTTAGTACGTGACGCAAAATATTTTTCATCCTTTGCAGGGTCTTGATGGATAGCAGAGTGGATTAAGTGATAAATAATATGCTCCCACTCAAGTCCATCGTATTGTTCATTATTTACATGAGCTTTAATTTTTTTTGCTAAATCAGGGTGCGAAAGGGCGCCACGACCAAGCATTAAATCAGTACATCCACTTCGTTTTTGGCAAAGCATTGCGTCTTCTACTTGCCAAATTTCACCATTGGCAACAACGGCAATATTTTTATCTTTTGTTATTGGTGGAATTTTTTCCCAATAAGCAGGCGGATTATAGCCATCACGTTTGGTGCGAGCATGTATTGCAATGCTATTTGCTCCAGCACTGACAACCGCATCTACAATTTCTTGGCTGTTACTATCATCATCAAATCCTAAGCGGATTTTTGCACTAACTTCATGCTGATCATCTACAGCGTCTCGGACTGCTTTAATAATCGTATACATGTGGTCAGGATCTTTAAGCAGCACAGCCCCGCCTCGACTACGGTTAACCGTTTTTGCTGGACAGCCAAAAT
The DNA here is from genome assembly GCF_002407505.1 of Pseudoalteromonas sp. 1_2015MBL_MicDiv. Lineage (NCBI taxonomy): Bacteria > Pseudomonadati > Pseudomonadota > Gammaproteobacteria > Alteromonadales > Pseudoalteromonadaceae > Pseudoalteromonas > Pseudoalteromonas sp. 1_2015MBL_MicDiv. Next base: position 1,470,483 of record NZ_CP012737.1, read on the forward strand.
TAAGATCAACACCGTGAGAACCTAATGCTATAGCTCTAATCGCATTTTCTGCTAAAGGGTTCGCTTCTTGTCCGAGTAGTTGGATACGCACAGGCGTTCCTGCTCGCGTAAAACCATTATTATGTAATTCAGGGCAATAGCGGTGAAAAACTTTATCGGGTAAACATGTTTCAACCACTCTTACAAACTCGGTAACGCATAAATCGAACCCACCGATGTCGGTGAGTAATTGACGCATTTTAAAATCGACAACACCTTCCATAGGCGCTAAAACAAGTTTCATAAGGTGATTATTTCTGAGAAAAACAGGACGCATAGTTTACCTGTAAATCTTACATTGATAAATCTGTAATTACCGACCATATTTAATGAAGTAAGTGCAAAAGCAAATATTATGAAAATAATTGAAAGTTTTTATTTTTGTGCGGGTCTACTTAAGCATACAAGCAATTTAAAAATACATTTATATTGCTGAGATTTACAATCCTTGATTAAAGAGAGTCATAAAATGAATACAGTTAGAAAAAATACAATCGCGTTAACTTTAGGTGCAGTAGTTGTTGGCTCTGCAAGTTTTGTATCTGCTGATGTACAAGCTAACCCATTTGAGTTTCAACAGTTAGTGACAGGTTATCAACTAGATGCTGCTGAAGGTAAATGTGGTGAAGGTAAATGTGGCGGCGATGCCAAAGGTAAAAAAGAAGGCAAGTGCGGCGAAGGCAAATGTGGCGGCGATGCTAAAGGCAAAAAAGAAGGCAAGTGCGGCGAAGGCAAATGTGGCGGCGATGCTAAAGGCAAAAAAGAAGGCAAGTGCGGCGAAGGCAAATGTGGCGGCGATGCCAAAGGTAAAAAAGAAGGCAAGTGCGGCGAAGGTAAATGTGGCGGCGACGCAAAAGGTAAAAAAGAAGGTAAGTGCGGCGAAGGTAAATGTGGTGGCCGTTAATATCTTATTTTAAATAAGGTATGCTAAAAGGGCCTTAAGGCCCTTTTTTGTTAAGTTAGAGGTAGTTATGACACAAACTAAAAGTATAGATTTCGGAATGGTTGGTCTTGGCCTCCGACGAGAAATGCTTAATGAACTGCTTGAACACGTACCTAATCAAGTAGATTTTTTAGAAGTTGCACCAGAGAATTGGCTAAAATTAGGTGGGCGCTTTAAGAAACAGTTTAAAACATTAACAGATGCAAATAATTTTGTGTGCCATGGATTGTCACTTTCTATCGGCTCGCCCGAGCCACTGGATGTTGAATTTGTTAAATCTTTAAAAGTTTTTTTTAAAGAGCACAATATAAAATTTTTTAGTGAGCACTTAAGTTACTGCTCTGGCGCGGGCCATATGTATGACTTAATGCCAATTCCGTTTACTCAAGATGCGATAGCACACGTTGTACCACGTATTAAGCAAGTTCAAGATATACTTGAGCAACAAATTGCGATAGAAAATGTTTCTTATTATGGTGCTCCTGGGCAGCAATTATCAGAGCTTGAATTTACGAATACTATTTTAGAGCAAGCTGACTGTAAGCTTTTACTCGATGTGAATAACATTTACGTTAATTCGATAAATCATGGCTATAACGCGCAAGCATTTTTAACAGGGTTACCTTCTGAGCGTATTGCTTATGGACACGTTGCAGGGCACTACAATGAGGCTGATGACTTAATAGTTGATACACATGGCGCAGATGTCATTGATCCTGTGTGGAAGCTACTTGATAAGGCGTACGAAGTACATGGTGTGTTTCCAACTTTGCTTGAGCGTGACTTTAATATCCCTACTATGAATGTGTTAACCAAAGAGTTGGATATAATTCATGGGCTGCAAGCTAAATACCTTAATTCAAGTGTTTCAAAACAACGAGCTTAATATAAGCCTTTATAAACATTAAAAGAGTGCCTAGTGATGAGCTTTATTGAAATACAAAACGAATTTATGGCGCATATTCGCGAGCCTAAAAAAAATAAACGGCCCAGCGGTATTGAAGATAGACGTATGGCCATTTATCGCGATCTATTTTTTAATAATATTGAAGGTTTTGTATCATCAGGTTTTCCGGTGTTAAAAACCTTATACACAGACAAACAATGGCATTCCCTCGTACGTCAGTTCTTTAGCGAATATGATTGTCATTCGCCGTACTTTTTAGATATAGCAGGGGAGTTTATTAATTACTTATCAAGTGATTATAAAATGAAAAAACACGACCCCGTGTTTATGCTAGAGCTTGCTCATTACGAATGGGTAGAGCTAGATGTATCGATTGCACATGAAGATGAGCAAGCGCAAAAATTACAAACAACAGCACTCACTAGTTCTGCTTTGTATTTATCTAACGCTGCAAGAAATTTAAGTTATCAATTTCCGGTTCAAAATATCAGCACAGAGTTTATACCTAAAGAGCCATCAACTCAGCCTAATTACTTTGTTGTATATAGAGACGAAAATGATGATGTGCAGTTTTTAGCAACAAATGCGATGACAGCTTTGCTATTGTCAATCATAGAGGTAAGTGAAGGTGCGACATTTGACAACGTTTGCCAACAGGTATTAGCTCACGCTCCACAATTTAATGCAGAGCAAATTGCTCAAGGTGCGTTGGTTACCCTTAATGCAATGGTTGAACGCGGTGTCATTGTGACAAAAAATCAAGATTAAGGTCTTTATTGATAATTTTACATCGTCTATTATGACAGCCTTATTTGCCGTGCTTAATAAAAGGTTGTACCAATGTCAGATGATAAAGACTTTAAAGATCCGTTCAACGCTACTTACTTTCTTGCATTTTTAGCTATATTTGCAGGAATTGGTTGTTTAAATGCAATTTTAGGTTGGATCACTAGCTTAACCTAAAATGCATAGCGTTTATTAAGGCTGTTGTTTACTTCAGCCTTGAACCTCTTTATTTTTAATTACCCCGCTTAAACTATAATAACGTCAAACTCGCATTTAAAGGTCAGTTAAGGTTATAATCACCTGCTTTGTAATATAAATAATTGAGCAGTTAAAATTATGACTCAAGTAACACCAGCAATTATCAAAAACAGCATCACTACAATTGCTGATTATCCAAAAGCGGGCATTATGTTTCGCGATGTAACTACTTTAATGGCAAATCCAGAAGCCTTTAAAGCCACAATTGACGCTTTTATCGCTGAATATAAAGATCAAGGTTTTACTAAAATAATTGGCACAGAATCGCGTGGCTTTATTTTTGGTGCGCCGTTATCTTACGCGTTAGGCATTCCCTTTATTCCAGTACGTAAACCAGGTAAGTTGCCGCGCGAAGTTATTCGTCAAGATTACTTGCTAGAATACGGTGAAGATACATTAGAGCTGCATGTAGATGCAATTGTACCTGGCGATAAAGTATTGTTAGTGGATGATTTATTAGCTACTGGCGGTACAATTGAAGCCACTGCTAAATTAGTTCATAAACTAGGTGGCGAAGCTACAGATGCAGCATTTGTTGTGTCATTACCAGAACTAGGTGGCGAGCAGCGCATCAAGAAAATGGGTATTAAAATCCTAAAATTGGTTGAATTCGAAGGCGAGTAATCGATGAGTTATCAGGTTCTAGCGAGAAAATGGCGTCCTCAAACCTTTCATGAATTGGTTGGGCAGTCTCATGTTAAGCAAGCGCTTGTAAATGCGCTTACACAAAATAGACTGCATCACGCTTATTTATTCACTGGAACCCGCGGTGTGGGTAAAACGACCATTGCGCGTATTTTTGCTAAAAGCTTAAATTGCGACGAAGGTATATCTGCAAATCCGTGTGGTCAATGTAGCAGCTGTTTAGATATAGAAGCAGGACGCTATATTGACTTACTCGAAATAGATGCGGCTTCTCGAACTAAAGTAGAGGACACCCGCGAAATACTCGATAACGTTCAATATGCGCCAACGCGTGGACGTTATAAAGTATATCTAATCGATGAAGTTCACATGCTCTCAAAGCACAGTTTTAATGCACTTTTAAAAACGCTTGAAGAACCACCAGAGCATGTGAAATTTTTATTAGCGACGACCGATCCACAAAAGTTACCAGTTACTATTTTATCTCGTTGTTTACAATTTAACTTAAATGCCTTGTCGCAAAGTGAAATTAAAGCACAGCTTGAGCACGTACTTACTCAAGAACAGCTCAGCTATGACAATGATGCACTTAGTATTATTGCAAAAGCCGCTGACGGCAGTATGCGTGACGCACTGAGCTTAACCGATCAAGCTATAGCACAAACAAATGGTGATATTAATAATCAAGCAGTACAAACAATGCTTGGTTTGATGGATACACATTATAGCCAAAGCCTATTAGCTGCACTACTTGCCCAAGATGGCACAGCTTTAATGGGCGAAATAGCACACGTTGCGAGCAGAAACCCAAACTATATTGCCTTACTTGATGATTTAATTGCGTTAACACATTTAACTCAACTGACTCAATTAGTACCACAGGCAGCAGGGCTTGATGAAACGAACGCTGATTACATAACGCACGTTGCACAGCATACGAGTCCGCAACAAATACAAATTTATTACCAGTTACTTTTAAACGGTAAAAAAGATTTACAATGGGCACCAGAGCCTCGATTAGGTTTTGAAATGCTTATGCTAAGATTATTAGCATTTAAGCCTACAGATGCCCAACAAGTTGTACACACAGCCAACGAAGAGCCCGTCCAAAATAAACAAGGCCGAACAAATGTACTGCGAGATATATTAAATAAAAACAAAACATCGCAAGACACCGTAGCTAGCCAAAGCAGTGCTCCAGTAAATAATACTAAGCCAGTTAGCAATACAGAACAGCCTAGAGCCGTTGAGATAGAGCCTTTACCTAATGCTGCCGCTCAGACATCAAATAATGACGTCGTGCAAAGTAATAATGAGCCAGCCCAAGTTGCAGTAGTTCAACCAGTTCAACAAAGTGAAAACGCTTCAAAGCAACAGGCTTCAGCTAATGAGCCACCGCAAACCAATGTTGTTTCGGATGCTCAAACACAGCGTCAAAGTGAAGATGAAGCTTACATGCAACACAGTGATGTAGAGCAAACATTGGCCGCGCAGTTTGATGATGTGATGAGTAGCGCTGTTGATCAGGGGTTTAATCCACAAAAAGATATAAGTGCTAATCAGCAAAATCATTTGCCGGAACACTCAACAAGTATTGAAAAAAATAGTTTTGACCCGCAATCAGACTTGCAAAACCAGCAACAACACGATGAAAATGCTTCGATAGTTGAACGCGAGGCAAAAGCGCAATCGGCTATTGCGCGAATATTGCGTGATCGTAATATATCAGGCTCAGGAAAGCTTTCTGGGACAAACTTAAATACGGCAAAGGCTAGTTCATCAAACGTATCTAACAGTACTGTTACTAGCCGTACTCATAATGTCGGTGCAGTGCCAAAAAATGAAAATACAGTGGCTCAGTCAGCTGAGCGGCCAAATAGCGCTGTATCACAAAACCATAAGTCAGTACCTACACAGTCAGACAACCCGCCTTGGGCTACTGATACAGTAGGTGAAAGTGAAAAAAAGCCACCGCTCCCAGTAACGGGGAGCCAAACACCGGCTAATAATCAAGGTTTTGACAAACCTGAAAAAATTGATTTTAAAGCAAAGCACCAAACAATTACTGAAAATCTAGCGCCAGAGCTGCTTGAGCAAATAAACCCTCAAAAAGTACCTGAAGCAGCGCCCGAGGAAATTAGCATTCCCGTGCCTGATGATTTTCAAAGTCCAATTAGTGAAATTAGGTTTGCACACCAACAAGATGAGTGGGCTTATTTAATTAAACGTATGGGACTGGGCGGTCGTATGCGCCAATTTGCGTTGCATTCAATATTTACCAAGCAAGGCAACAGTTTACATATAGATGTTGATGAATCTCAAAAGCATTTAGATACACCGATGCTTCGCCAAAGGTTAGATGCCGCATTGTCGAGTATTTATGAGCATAACGTGTCGTTAAGTATTAATTTTGCTAAGGGAGTTATTGATTCCCCTTATCTTATTCAGCAAAAAATTGATGCAGGTCGTCATCAACAAGCAATCGATGTGATCACATCGGATGAAAACATAGTACAATTTCAGCAAGTATTTAGCGCCGAAATTGACGAAAACAGTATTCAGGCATTGTAATTACTTACAATCGCCCTTATGTTCATGTTAATTAATGTATTAAAAGAAAGAGAGAAAGTTATGTTTAAAGGTGGAATGGGCAACATGATGAAGCAAGCGCAGCAAATGCAAGATCGCATGCAAAAAGCCCAAGACGAAATCGCAACTCTTGAAGTTGTTGGTGAAGCCGGTGCAGGTTTAGTTAAAGTAACTATGCTTGGTAACCACAATGTACGTCGTGTTCAGCTTGATGAGAGCTTGATGGAAGACGACAAAGACATGATTGAAGACTTACTTGCAGCAGCATGTAACGATGCTGTACGCCGTGTTGCAGAAGAAACACAAGAGCGAATGGGTAAAGTAACTGGCGGTATGCAATTACCACCAGGTATGAAAATGCCGTTTTAAGTAAATAATGCAACTTTCAGATAGTTTAAATCAGCTTATAGAAGCACTGCGCTGTCAACCGGGCATTGGTCCAAAGTCAGCGCAACGTATTGCTTTTCACCTGCTTGAGCGCGACCGAAAGGGAGGCACTCAGCTTGGCAATGCATTGACTAAAGCAATGACCGCCATAGGGCATTGTCAGTCTTGTCGCACCTTTTGCGAACAAACGCAATGTGATATTTGTTTAAGTACAAAGCGCCAAGACAGCGGCATATTATGTGTTGTTGAATCGCCTACTGATGTGCTTGCTATTGAGCAAACTGGTCAGTACTTAGGGCTATATTTTGTCTTAATGGGTCATTTATCGCCAATTGACGGTATCGGCCCTAAAGAAATTGGCTTAGACGTTTTAGAGCAAAAACTTGCTCAAGGCGGTATTAATGAGGTTATTTTAGCGACTAACCCTACTGTTGAAGGTGAAACTACTGCTCATTATATTGCGCAGCTTTGTCATAAATATAAAGTAGATGCCTCGCGTATTGCTCACGGTATTCCTGTGGGGGGCGAGCTTGATTTGGTTGATGGTAGAACGCTGATGCATGCCTTTAGTGGCAGACGCGCTGTTACTCAAGACTAACTTAAAGTCACTATTTGAAAACATATTGTAAAAGCCTACATGATTAACTTATGTAGGCTTTTTGTTTTTAAGGTAAGCTTAGAAGCAGTCTAATACCAATCCGCAATAATACTTAATCATTTTGCGGGCTAAACGTGTCGCTACCTGCGTTAAAAAGTTCTCATTTAGAACAACTCAATAGCGAATTTTTGCCTAGCTATCAACACGTTTTTCCGCCCTAAAAATAGATCATTTAATTAAACGAATTGGTATAATATATTTTTGGGCTATGTCTCTAATTAGTAAGGAATACAATGAAAGATAATCAACCCTACCAAGGTACATTACTGGGTAGTAAGCGTTTTTTACCGCTTTTTATTACGCAGTTTTTCTCAGCAATAAACGATAATGTGTATAAGCAATCAGTGCTTATTCTATTGATATTTCAGGCTGCAACGCTTGCAGATGGCGCACTTTATTCTAATATTGCTGCAGGATTATTTATTCTACCTTTCTTTTTATTTTCAGGGATGGCGGGGCAGCTTGCTGAAAAAACAGAAAAATCCAAACTTATCCGAATCGTAAAACTATGTGAAATCCCTATTATGGTTGTAGGGGCAGTCTCTATTTTAACTCAGTACGTTTGGCTGATGTTAGCCACCGTATTTTTAATGGGTGTACAAAGTACGTTTTTTGGGCCATTAAAATACTCTATTTTACCCCAGCACGTAGCACCTAGCGAATTAACAAAAGCGAATGCCTTGGTTGAATCGGGCACGTTTGTAGCAATACTGATTGGTACAATTTTTGGCACTTACTATATTACTCAATCGCTAGGTCCTACGGCTATAAGTATTGCGGTATTAGTGCTGGCTGTTATGGGTTATGTAAGCAGTCGTTTTATACCCGTTAGTGAGGCGAACGAGCCAAACTTAAAATTTACCTATAATATATTTTCATCCACAAAAAACGTATTTACAGCACTTAATTCGCAAACAGAATCGGTTGGTAAGTCAGTGCTCGGGATCAGCTGGTTTTGGTTAATTGGCGCCATCGTTTTAACGTCCCTACCAAATTATGTAAAACATGTAATGGGCGCCGATGAATTGGTGGTAACCAGTGCACTGGTTGTGTTTTCATTGAGTATTGCTATTGGTTCATTACTGTGTGAAAAGTTATCTCGCTCTCGTATTGAGCTAGGCATTGTGCCCTTTGGCGCTATTTTAATTACCTTGTTTTTATATTTACTGAGCCAAGAGCCCGCTATTAGTACCTATAAACCTCAAAATACTGAATTATTAACACTCGAACAGGTATTGAAAACAGGCGATATGATGTGGCATTTCATATGGATGGCAGGCATAGGCATTGGCGCCGGTTTTTACACTGTACCGCTATATGCGCTTATTCAACAACGGACTGAAGAAGCGAGTCGATCACGAGTAATAGCGGCTAACAATGTATTAAATGCCTTGTTTATGGTCGGTAGTGCTGTTTTAAGTATTGTCACGTTGTCTGTTTTTCAGTGGAGTATTTCAGAGCTATTATTGCTACTTGCGGGGCTAAATTTACTTATTTCTGCTTATATTTATACTAAAGTACCTGAATTCTTTTTACGCTTTGTTATTTATATTTTGGCCATTTGTATGTACAGAGTGCGTACAAAAGGTGAAAGTAATATACCTGATGAAGGCGCTGCTGTTATTGTGTGCAACCACGTGAGTTTTGTTGATTGGATGTTTATTTTAGCCGCCTCACCAAGGCCTATTCGATTTATGGTATTTGCCCCTATTTATTATTCGTCAGCTCTGCATTGGTTATTTAAAATGGCTAAAGCTATTCCCATTGATAGTGAAAAAACCAATCCTGAAGCGTTTAAAAAAGCCTTTGACGAAGTGGCTGCTTCGCTTGAAAAAGGCGAGCTTGTTGGTATTTTCCCTGAAGGAAAACTAACCAGTGATGGCTCTATCGATATCTTTCGCCGTGGAATAGAGCGTATTATTGAGCGCTCACCTGTGCCCGTTATTCCTGTGCATTTAGGGGGCTTGTGGGGGAGTATGTTTAGCCGTAAAGCTAAGTGGCAATTACCGCGATTAAAATGGTCTTTGGTGTCGGTTGCAGTGGGTGGCCCGATTGCAGCTGACAAAGTAGTAGCAGACGATTTACGTGAGCATGTTTTAGCTTTGAAAGCGCTTCACTCTAAAGGTGTTGATTAATTTAATGATTAATTTAATAGATAACTCAACATCGCATACACCTTCAGAACCACACATTATAGTTGATGATTTTGTAGCGCCTAAATGCGACGGGTTTATTGAAATATTATATCAAGATGACGATATTTTACTGATCAATAAACCCAGTGGGTTATTAAGTTTGTCGGGCAAAAATACGCTTAATTGGGATTCAGTGCATTACCGTTTAGTACATGGTCAAAAAGGGTTAACAGCCGCTTTTGCTGAGGCTAAGTTACCGCATCGATTAGATTTGGGTACATCGGGTATTATGATTGTTGGATTAAACGCGATTGCGTCAAAGCATCTTAATAAACAGTTTCAGGCACGTACTATTCAAAAGCGTTATGTAGCGATGCTTGAAGGGTGCTTGGCTGTTAGTGAGGGGGAAATTACTGCACCAATAGCAAAAGATAAGCTGCTTTTTCCGCGAGTTAAAATTTGCCAATCGACTGGCAAAACCGCAGTCAGTGAATATAAAGTACTGGAACGGCTAAAACAACCATACAGAACCTTAGTGCAATTTACGCCAGTTACTGGGCGTACTCATCAGTTACGAATACACAGCCAGTTTATAGGCCACCCTATTTTAGGTTGCGATTTATATAAAAGTGCGCAAAGTGAAAATATGGCTGGGCGCTTACAATTACATGCAAGCGATTTATATTTTGAGCACCCCGTCAGCGGCGAGAAAATTCATATTAATTGCCCGCACTCGTTTTAAATAATTTTACTGTTCTTTGTTTTCGTTTCACCTTTTTTAAATTTTTCCCTTGAAGTTCTAACACCTCACCCCATATTAAGTGCATAACGCAGACACTTTGCAAATTGGAGATATATAAATGACTGCAGCTCAAAAAGAAACATTAGGCTTTCAAACAGAAGTAAAACAATTATTAAACTTAATGATTCATTCTCTTTATTCTAATAAAGAAATATTTTTACGTGAACTTGTGTCAAACGCATCAGATGCGGCAGACAAGTTACGCTTTTTAGCACTATCTCAAGGCGATCTATACCAAGGCGACGCTGATTTACGTGTGCGTATTAGCGCAGATAAAGAAGCAAACACAATTACCATTTCAGATAATGGTATTGGTATGACGCGCGATGAAATCATTAGCTCATTAGGGACTATTGCAAAGTCAGGCACTGCTGAGTTTTTCAAAAACTTAACAGGGGATCAAAGTAAAGATTCACAATTAATTGGTCAATTTGGTGTTGGTTTTTACTCAGCATTTATTGTTGCCGATTTAGTAACTGTTCGTACACGTAAAGCGGGTGAAACAACAGCTTACGAGTGGGAATCTCAAGGTGAAGGCGAATACACACTTCAAGAAATTGAAAAAGAAGGCCGTGGTACCGATATTATTTTACATCTTCGTGATGAAGAAAAAGAATTTGCTGACGATTACCGCCTACGTGGCATCGTAACTAAATACTCAGACCATATTTCAACGCCGGTACAAATGTTTAAAGCAGAAGTACCAGAGTCTGAAGGCGAAGACGGCGAAAAAATTCCAGCAGTACCAGGTGAATGGGAAAGCATTAACCGCGCAACTGCATTGTGGACACGTGATAAGTCAGAGCTTTCTGATGAAGAATACAAAGAGTTTTACAAGCATGTAAGCCATGATTGGGAAGAGCCACTTAGCTGGGCACATAATAAGGTTGAAGGTAAGACTGAATACACTAGCCTTTTATATATTCCTAAAAAAGCACCTTTCGACTTATGGAACCGTGAACGTCAAAGTGGTTTAAAACTTTACGTACAACGTGTTTTTGTAATGGATGATGCTGAGCAATTCATGCCAAGCTACCTTCGCTTTGTGAAAGGTTTACTAGATTCAAACGATTTACCACTGAACGTATCTCGTGAAATTCTACAAGACAACAAAGTAACGCAAGCTATTCGTAAAGGGTGTACATCGCGCATTATTAAAATGCTTGAGCGTATGGCTAAAAACAAAGCTGACGATTACCAAGTATTTTGGAATGAGTTTGGCCAAGTAATGAAAGAAGGCCCAGCTGAAGATGCGGCAAATAAAGAAGCCGTATGTAAGCTACTACGTTTTTCGTCTACTCATACTGATTCAGAAACACAAGATGTGTCGCTTGAGCAATATGTTGAGCGCATGAACGAAGGCCAAGACAAAATTTACTATGTAGTGGCTGATACATTTACCTCTGCGAAAAACTCACCGCATTTAGAGATTTTCCGCAAAAAAGGCATTGAAGTATTACTACTAAGTGACCGTGTTGACGAGTGGATGATGAGCCACTTAACTGAATTTGCTGATAAGCAACTACAGTCAATTACACGTGGTGACTTAGATTTAGGTAAGCTTGACGACGAAGAAACTAAAAAAGCGCAAGAAGAGTCTGAAAAAGAGATGGCTGGCCTTGTTGAGCGTATTAAAACAGCACTAGGTGATGACGTTAAAGAAGTACGCTTTACGCACCGCTTAACAGATTCTCCAGCATGTGTTGTAAGCGACGACAACGACATGAGCTCACAAATGCAAAAGCTAATGGAATCTGTTGGTCAAGCAGCCCCAGAAGCAAAACCTGTGTTTGAGCTAAACCCAGAGCACCAACTTGTTAAGCATTTAAATGATGAACAAGATGAAGATAAGTTTTCACAGTGGTCACATGTTTTATTAGACCAAGCATTACTTGCAGAACGCGGTACACTTAAAGATCCAACAGGGTTTGTTACTCGCTTAAATAAACTAATGCTTGAACTAAGCAAATAAGCAAATAGCTATTTACTCAGTTAATAAAGTATAAATTATATACTTTAAATAAAAGGGAACGTGTGTTCCCTTTTTTAATGCGCTGTAAATACACCTGCGACTCATCAATTAGTATAAGTTGCTTGAGTATCTGCGGCGCTTGTGGAAGAATTCAGGCTTTAAAATAAATATCCATACTAGGGGACAATAATATGCGCATTATTCTTTTGGGCGCGCCGGGTGCAGGTAAAGGTACTCAAGCTCAGTTTTTAATGGACAAATACGGTATTCCACAAATTTCTACTGGCGATATGTTACGTGCAGCAATTAAAGAGGGCACGCCATTAGGCTTAGAAGCAAAAAAAGTAATGGATGCTGGTCAACTAATTTCTGATGATATTATTATTGGTTTAGTAAAAGAGCGTATTACTAAAGCGGATTGTGAGAAAGGCTTTTTACTTGATGGTTTCCCGCGCACAATTCCTCAAGCCGATGCAATGAAAGAAAATGGCGTAGTGGTTGATCACGTTATTGAATTTGACGTGGCTGACGAAGTGATTGTTGAGCGTATGGGCGGACGTCGTGTTCATCCTGGTTCTGGTCGTGTTTACCATGTTGTTTATAATCCACCAAAAGTGGAAGGTAAAGATAACGAAACTGGGGATGACTTAATTGTTCGCGCAGACGATACTGAAGAAACAGTACGTAAACGTTTAGGTATTTACCACGAGCAAACTATGCCATTAGTTGATTACTACCAAGCAGAAGCGGCGGCTGGTAACACTCAATACCACAAACTAGATGGTACGCAAGCTGTTGAGGCTGTAAGTTCACAACTTGGTGAGCTTTTAGGTTAAATTTAAAAGCCTATTAAAAAACCGCCAATTGGCGGTTTTTTGTTTTAAGGTTGTTTAGCATTGCTTAATCAGTGCTATTTAATCGGCTTTAAAGCGTTTTAAGTTTCTCAATTACGCTGTTGTATTCTGGTTCAGTTGAAAGGCTACTAACGAGTTGTTTATAAATAATGTTGTGGTTTTCGTCTAATATTATTACTGAGCGAGTTAGTAACCCCATATCTTTAATAATTAACCCATATTTTTGGCCAAAATCGCGCCAAACAGAATCAGATAATGTAGTTATTTTGTCTATGTTCTCAGCTTTGCAAAATCTTTTTTGAGCGAATGGCAAATCGGCACTAATAGTAAGCATTACAACTGCAGGAAATTGCGTCGCAACTTTTTCGTTAAAGTGTTTTGTTTGTAGACTACAAATACCAGTGTCTAAACTTGGTACTACACTAATTAAAATAGCTCGGCCCTTATAATTATCCAGTGTGACAGGTGTAAAGTTTCCATCGACAACTTTAAAATTAGGTGCGTTATCACCAACGGATACACCTTTACCGAGTAAAGTAACCGTCTTACCCTGTGCAGAGACTTTACCTATATCGAGAGTGTTTTCTGGGATATCAGAAGCGAAAGCCATAGAACAAAAAATACTTAAGGCAAAAGTTAATGAGCGGAGCATAGGAGTTTCCTTTTTAAATTAACGCAATAGGCGTCAGTGTATTATACTGCGTTGGAGTAACCAAGGTATTATCTGTGCCTCTATAAAATTGGTAATGATTCAGTCATATAAAAAAACTGTAAATAGGCTATACTTTGATTAACATGCAGTTACAAAAATATCTTCTATAATAAAAATGCGTGTATCACTTTTGGTATGTATAACTGGTTAAAAATAGAGAGATAGTATGTCAACATCTGTATTAATATGTGATGATTCAAAATTAGCGAGGCGTCAATTAGCCCGTTCTCTACCTGATGATTGGGATATTAAAGTTGAATTTGCGATAGATGGTGTTGATTGCATCAAACAAATAAAATCAACTGAACCTGAAATCCTTTTCCTTGATTTAAACATGCCAGAAATGGATGGCTATGAAGTTTTAATGGCCATGAAAGAGCTTGGGCTCAATATACTTACAGTTGTAGTTTCAGGTGACATACAACCTAATGCTCATCAAAGAGTGCTTGAACTGGGGGCTATCGATTTCATCCAAAAACCATGTTCCCCTCAAAAATTAGCCGATATTATTGAACACCATGGCATTAAAGATAAAGCCATGCGTGAACGTCTTTCTCATTCTCTAGGTGAGCAAGTAGACCCAGATGTGCGAGATATATACCAAGAGCTAACTAATGTTGCTATGGGTCAAGCCGGTGATTTACTTGCGCGATTACTTAATGTGTTTGTTGAGCTGCCAATCCCAAATGTGAATATCTTAGAGGTTAGTGAACTCGATATGGCGCTACGCTCTATTGATAATAATGCAACCACTTCTGGAGTTTGTCAGGGGTTTATTGGAGGAGGTGTATCTGGAGAAGCATTATTATTACTTAATGACTCTAGCTTTAAAGAGATAGCCTCACTGATGAATTACGATGGTGAGCTTAATGACAAAGTGGAACTTGAGTTACTTATGGATATAAGTAATATTTTAATCGGGGCTATTTTGACTGGTCTTTCAAAACAACTCGATATGTCGTTTAGCCAAGGTCATCCTATCGTACTTGGCCAGCACAGAGATGTATCTGAATTAGTGAAAGCGAATAAGTCGCGCTGGCAGCGTACGCTTGCTATAGAAATTAGCTATGGTATTGAAAATCACGATATTAACTGTGACCTTATGCTGTTATTTACTGAAGATTCACTTAAAACTTTGAAATACAAAGTTGCTTACCTATTAGAAGACTAAGTTATGGCTGCTGATTTAGATATGAATGAAATCCATTGGTTAATGGATATGTTTAACACCGTTGATGTAGGTTTAGTTGTACTTGACAGGGAGTATAAGGTGTGTGTGTGGAATGGTTTTATGGAAAACCATTCGGGGTTATTACCAAGTGCTGTAAAAAATAAAGATTTATTTGATTTATTTCCAGCTATAGATGAAAAGTGGTTTAGAAGTAAATCAGAGCCAGTATTTGTACTAAAAAATCGCTCGTTTACCATTTGGGAACAACAACCCTATATATTTCGCTTTAAAAACTATCGCCCAATTACTGGCAAAGCTGAGTATATGTATCAAAATGCGACATTTATACCGCTTACTAATATACGAGCAGAAGTTAGCCATATTTGTATCATTCTTTATGATGTAACTGATATTGCAGTTAACAAAAAAGAGTTAGAAGAGCTAAATAAAAGACTTGAGCAAGTAAGCCAAACCGATGGCTTAACGACGTTATACAATCGTGGTTATTGGGAAAGTATGCTTAAGCAAGAGTATTTACGAACAAAACGTAATGCAGGGTGTAGCTCTCTGTTAATGTTTGATATTGATCACTTTAAAAAGGTGAATGATAAGCATGGTCATAGTTGTGGTGATGAGGCGTTACGCCATATTGCAAAGTTATTACGTACCACATTACGTGAAACAGATATTGCTGGACGTTACGGTGGTGAAGAGTTTGTATTAACTCTACTTGATACCGATAAGCAAGGGGCTGAAATATTTGCTGAGCGCTTAAGGGTGTTGATTGAATCAAGCCCTGCCTTTTATAAAAATGTTGAAATCAAGATGACAATAAGTATCGGAGTTGCGTGCTTTAGTAATGAATTTAAAGATCATGAACGTTGGATTGAAGCCGCTG
Source organism: Pseudoalteromonas sp. 1_2015MBL_MicDiv (assembly GCF_002407505.1). Lineage (NCBI taxonomy): Bacteria > Pseudomonadati > Pseudomonadota > Gammaproteobacteria > Alteromonadales > Pseudoalteromonadaceae > Pseudoalteromonas > Pseudoalteromonas sp. 1_2015MBL_MicDiv. The sequence continues at coordinate 1,486,239 of NZ_CP012737.1, forward strand.
ACAGGGCTCTTTACTTTTCTAAAAATAATGGACGCAATAAAGTCACTGTTTTTGATGATATAAAAAATGACGCTTAAGCATCATTTTTATTAATCACTCTTTATACCAATGCGCAATAATATTTAATTAATTTGAGTGATTAAATCTGACGTTAACTGCGTTAAAAACTTCTGATATACGACTGCATGGATGCAGAAGGTAGAGCAATGTAAGAGTAATTAGCGATAACAACTAAATAACGAATTCTTGCCTTGTTATTGATACGATTTTATTACCTCAAAATAAAGCACTTAATTAAGAAAATTGGTATTAAATTGAGTGGGGGGGTAAAATAAGTAAATCGGTTTTAAGTAAGCGCATTATTTTTTCTGCTGTGTTGCCAATAAGCTTTCCCTTAATACCCACGTTGCCTACTGAGCCAATAATCACTAACTCAGCATCAAGTTTTGCTGCCAAGCTTGGTATGACTTGCTCCGCTAAGCCCGCTTTAATGTGTAATTTATCACGCAAGTTGTATTCATTAATCAGATCACGTTGCAGTGCCGGTAATTTTTCGAATGCATTGAGTACTTGTTCATCTGAAAATACAATGCCTAAGTCTCTCAAAATAGGTGAGACGTGCACGGTATAACATGCATAAAATTCGCAGCCCTCTGAGTTAGCATAATCTAAGCCACAGTTAATAATAGCTTTATTTAACTGATGCTTAGATGCCTTTTCGCTGCCTAAATCAAGAGCAGCTAACACATTACAGTTATTTCTCCATTTATTATCTGCGGCCAAATAAAGTGGTATTGGTGAAAATCGAATAAGCTGCCAGTCAAGTTCGCTAAATTGAGTTTGAGCATCAATATGCCTAGTTTTTATTGCCATATCATAATTAGTTGCGTTTATTTCGTTATTTAACCATTGCTCTGGTGATTCATGCCAAACCGTTTGAAATGTATACTCACAATCAGTTAGCTCTTTTTTTAATAGAGGTTCTAATGTTGCTCTGAGTAATGAAAGTTGTTTGTCTTGAATCGCAAGTACTTGCTCTGGTGATAATGAAAATAATATATTACCAGTGTCTTCATAGCTAAACGCAACAATATCAATATGTTTACTGTCTTGTAGTGCTTTTTGTTTTGCGTGTAATAATGCTGTTTTTGCACAATTTACTGAGTCGATCAGTACGAGAAGCTTTTTCTTATCCATTATATTCACTCTGTTGTATGACGAGTGTCATCTGTTGGACATTGACCAATAGTTGAAATCTCACCAGAATTAGACTCTTCTTCCAGTTTTACCTTAAAGCCCCATAGCCTGTAAAGATGTTTTAGCACTTCTTCATGTGAGTTTGCCAATGGAATGCAATTATGAGGTACATAGCGAAGTGTAAGTGCTCTATCACCTCTAATATCAACATCATATACTTGAATGTTAGGTTCATGATTACTTAAATTATATTGCGCGGAGAGCACTTCTCTAACTGTTTTATAGCCGCTATCATCGTGTATCGCACCAATCTCTAAATGGGGATTATTAGTATGGTCAATAATAGTAAATAATTTGAAATCACGAATTAACTTCGGCGATAAAAACTGGCTAATAAAGCTTTCATCTTTAAAGTTTTCCATGGCAAAGTGCAATGTATCTAGCCAATTACTGCCTGCATACTCAGGAAACCATTTTTTATCTTCTTCAGTTGGATGTTCACATATTCTGCGAATATCAACCATCATGTTAAAACCTAAAGCATATGGATTAATGCCTGAATAATACTTACTGTTATAAGGTGGCTGATAAACTACGTTGGTATGACTTTGTAAAAACTCTAACATGAATGAGTCGGTGAGCTTCCCTTCATCATATAAGTGATTAAGGATGGTGTAGTGCCAAAATGTTGCCCAACCTTCGTTCATTACTTGAGTTTGTTTTTGCGGGTAAAAGTATTGCGATATTTTACGGACAATACGTATCACTTCACGCTGCCAAGAGTCGAGTAATGGGGCATTTTTTTCAATAAAATACAAAATATTTTCTTGAGGCTCAGTAGGAAAATGGCGTTCTTTCTTTTTAGTTTCGTGTTGCTGTTCGGGAATCGTACGCCACAATTCGTTTACTTGTGATTGTAAGTATTCTTCACGTTCTTGTTGGCGTTTTTGCTCTTCAAAGAGTGATATTTGCTGTGGACGTTTATAGCGATCGACCCCGTAATTCATTAACGCATGACAAGAGTCGAGTAAGCTCTCTACCTGAGTAATACCATATTTTTCTTCACAGCGGCTTATGTAGTTTTTAGCAAATACTAAGTAATCAATAATTGAGCCAGCATCGGTCCAGGTTTTAAATAAGTAATTACCTTTAAAAAATGAGTTATGTCCGTAACATGCATGCGCCATTACAAGCGCTTGCATAGGTAGGGTATTTTCTTCCATTAAGTACGCAATACAAGGGTCTGAATTTATCACTATTTCGTAAGCGAGGCCCATTTGCCCGCGCTTATAATTTTGCTCTGTTTGGATAAACTTCTTACCGTAAGACCAATGACTGTAGCCAATAGGCATGCCAACGCTTGAATAAGCATCCATCATTTGCTCAGCCGTTATCACTTCAATTTGATTAGGGTAGGTGTCTAATCTGTAATGAGCAGCAACGCGAGCAATTTCACCTTGGTACTCATCTAATAAATCAAAGGTCCAATCTGGGCCATCACTCAATCGTTTATCATTCATAATGCTACCTCGCTTTTGGCTATGCAGAGTTTTGCTGTTGACGACCTTTTTTAAATAGCTCCCTAAAAATTGGGTAAATATCTTCAACGCTTTGAATATGCTGTATGGCGAAATTATTATGGCTGTGTGTTATAGATTCATATTCGCGCCATAGGCTTTGATGAGCACGAGTGGTTATTTCAATATAAGCAAAATAACGTACTGCGCTTAAGAGCTTATTACGCAAAATTTCACCACATTGCGGCGTGTCGTCCGCCCAGTTATCGCCATCAGAGGCTTGTGCGGCGTATACATTCCACTCATCTGCGTGATAACGTTCTTTTATTATTTCATTCATTAATTTAAGAGCACTCGAAACAATAGTGCCGCCAGTTTCTTGGGAATAAAAAAACTCTTGTTCATCTACTTCTTTAGCTTGTGTGTGGTGACGTATATAAACAACTTCTATGTCTTTATAGCTGCGCGTTAAAAACTGATAAAGTAAAATATAAAAACGCTTAGCCATGTCTTTTGTTGGCTGATCCATTGAGCCTGACACATCCATAATACAAAACATCACCGCTTTGCTGGTGGGATGAGGGCGCTTTTCGTAATTACGAAAACGTAAATCGTAGTTATCAATAAACGGAACCGACTTAATTTGCATTTTTAATGCTGCAATTTCTTTTTGTAATAAAGCAATTGCCGCTTTATCGCTATGTGGCTCACTAAGTAACAGAGTAAGCTGTTTTTCAAGCTCGACTAGTCGGCGTTTTTTACCTGCACTCATGGCCACACGGCGCGCAAGCGAGCCTTGAAGTGATCGAACAATGTCAATATTACTTGGCATACCGTCGCTACAAAATCCTGCGCGATGGGTTTTCATTTGCACTAACTTATCAAGTTGGTTTTCTTGTAAGTTAGGAAGTTCTAGATCTTCAAACAGTAAATCAAGGTATTCATCTTTTGAAATAGAAAATACAAACTCATCTTGTCCCTCGCCTGAATCGCTGGCGTCTCCTTCACCGGCACCGCCGCCTTGTCCGCCTTTAGGGCGCTCAACTTTATCACCGGTAGAAAACTGATCGTTACCAGGGTGAATTTGTTCTCTATTCCCGCCTTTTCCCTGATGAAATGTAGGTTCGCTGATATCGCGTTGTGGAATAGAAATACTCTCACCAGAGCTAGAATCAGTGACGCTGCGTTTGTTAATCGCATCTGAAACCGCTTCTTTAATTTGTTTTTTATAGCGCCTAATAAAGCGCTGGCGATTAAGCGTACTTTTATTTTTTCCGTTTAAACGCCTATCTATAAAATGCGCCATAATGACCTCCTATATACTACGACTATGAAGGTTATTGCGATTTTCTAACCCGTAAATACCACTCAGAAAGCAAGCGAACTTGTTTTTGTGTATAGCCTTTTTCGACCATACGGTTCACAAAGTCTTCGTGCTTTTGCTGATCCTCTGCAGACGTTTTGGTATTAAACGAAATAACGGGGAGTAAATCTTCGGTATTAGAGAACATTTTTTTCTCAATTACCGTGCGTAGTTTTTCGTAGCTTGTCCATAGTGGATTTTTACCGTTGTTATGCGCACGGGCACGCAGTACAAAGTTCACTATTTCATTACGAAAATCTTTAGGATTAGAAATACCCGCAGGTTTCTCTATTTTTTCAAGCTCGGCATTAAGCGCGGCTCGGTCAAATAGTTGTCCCGTATCTGGGTCGCGATACTCTTGGTCTTGTATCCAAAAGTCAGCATAAATAACATAGCGGTCAAAAATATTTTGGCCGTATTCTGAATACGATTCTAAATAAGCGGTTTGCAGTTCTTTACCTATAAAATCTACATATTGAGGAATTAAATAGCCTTTCAAAAAGCTTAAGTAACGCTCTTCTATTTCACTTGAAAATTGCTCGCGCTCTATTTGTTGTTCAAGCACATAGAATAAATGTACCGGGTTTGCTGCAACCTCAGTGGTATCAAAGTTAAATACACGAGATAAAATTTTAAACGCAAAGCGAGTAGATAGCCCCATCATGCCTTCATCAACACCTGCGTAATCACGATACTCTTGATACGATTTAGCTTTAGGGTCTGTGTCTTTAAGGGTTTCGCCATCGTATACCCGCATCTTTGAATAAATACTGGAATTTTCTGGCTCTTTTAAACGTGATAATGTTGTAAATTGCGCTAATGTTTTAAGTGTCCCAGGCGCACATGGCGCATTGTATAGCTCGCTGTGCTCAAGTAATTTGTCGTAAATTTTAACTTCTTCAGTTACACGTAAACAGTAAGGCACTTTAACAATATAAACACGGTCTAAAAATGCTTCATTGTTTTTATTGTTTTTAAAAGTTTGCCACTCAGATTCATTAGAATGTGCGAGGATCATGCCATTAAATGGAAGAGCACTAATACCTTCTGTGCCGTTATAGTTACCTTCTTGGGTGGCGGTAAGTAAAGGATGCAGCACTTTAATCGGTGCTTTAAACATTTCTACAAACTCCATCAGCCCTTGGTTAGCTAAACATAAAGAGCCAGAGTAGGCGTATGCATCAGGATCGTTTTGGGCAAAGTGCTCAAGCTGGCGAATATCGACTTTACCTACTAGCGCTGAAATATCTTGGTTGTTTTCATCCCCAGGCTCAGTTTTGGCAATGCCTATTTGGTTTAAAATAGAAGGGTAGCGTTTGACCACTTTAAACTGGCTAATATCACCATTGAACTCTTTTAAGCGTTTGCCAGCCCAAGGCGACATAATGGTTTTTAAGTAGCGCGGTTTAATACCATATTCTTTGCTGAGTACGTCTGCATCTTCGATAGGATCAAACAAGGACAGAGGATGGTCGTTTACAGGAGAACCTTTAATTGAATAAATAGGCACTTGTTGCATTAAATACTTTAGTTTTTCTGCAATGGATGATTTACCCCCACCTACAGGCCCGAGTAAATAGAGTACTTGTTTGCATTCTTCAAGCCCTTGGGCTGCGTGTTTTAAATAAGAGACTATTTGCTCAATGGCGTCTTCCATACCATAAAAGTCAGCAAAGGCAGGGTAGCGCGCAACCACTCTATTAGAAAATAACCGGCTTAGTCTTGCATCGGTTGCGGTGTCTACCATGTTTGGTTCGCCAATTGCCATAAGTAGACGTTCTGGTGCGCTGGCATAGGCAGACTTATCTGTTTTACAAATTTCAAGAAATTCAGCGATACTGTATTCTTCTTCCTGTGCCGCTTCGTATCGTGCTTGGTAATGCTCAAAAATCGTCATAATAACCTCCGAAACCCGCTGTAAAAAGGTGCTTACCTTTTAAAGTCTAGTCACGAATTGGTATTTTTGTGCAATAAAATTAAAAATTTAAGTGAAAAAAGATCATGATGAACTAATGAACACAACAACACGTATAAACGAAAAAGTAAAAGAATAACATACAAAAAAAGACGCCTAAGCGTCTTTTTAAAATTAGCGTTTAAAGGCTAATTAAGCGAAGTTAGCGTTCGCGAATTCCCAGTTAACAAGCGACCAAAAACCTTTAAGGTAATCTGGACGAACGTTACGGTAATCAATGTAGTAAGCGTGTTCCCATAAATCCACTGTAAGGATTGGAGTAACGCCATCATCAGTTAATGGTGTAGCAGCGTTAGATGTATTAACGATGTCTAGTGAACCATCAGCAAGCTTAACTAACCACGTCCAGCTTGAACCAAAGTTATTTACTGCTTTATCGTTTAATGCCGCTTTAAACGCATCAAAAGAACCCCATTTAGCGTTGATTGCATCAGCAACTGCGCCAGTAGGCTCGCCGCCGCCGTTTGGAGATAAGCTGTTCCAGTAAAAAGTATGGTTCCAGATTTGTGCTGCGTTGTTAAATACGCCGCCTTCTGATGAACATACGATCTCTTCTAGAGATTTGTTTTCAAACTCAGTACCAGGGATTAAACCATTAAGCTTAACCACGTAAGTGTTGTGGTGTTTGCCATGGTGAAACTCTAGTGTTTCTTTTGAAATATGTGGCTCAAGTGCGTCGATTGCATATGGTAGTGACGGTAGTTCAAATGCCATTTTTTTATCTCCATCTTCTTTGGTTGATAGTCCATTTGGTAATACGTAATGCCTGTTGAAACAGACCAGTTACCTATACCAAGCGGTAATATAGTGTTACTATAATTGTTGAGTATTTTACTCAAGTTTAAGCAAACAGCAATGCTATTGCGAAAGACTATTTCAATTGCGGCTTTATTTGCCCATTTTAAGTTATATATTTGTGGTCACGATGAGTTATTTTCAAGACCAAAATATATTTAGCTATCGTTACTTTGAGGTTGTAGATGGAAACCATTGATAAAATTAAACAGCAAATTTCAGAAAACCCAATAATCCTTTTCATGAAAGGGTCACCAAAATTACCAAATTGTGGTTTTTCTTCACAAGCATCGCAAGCGTTAATGTCATGTGGTGAACCATTTGCATACGTTGATATTTTACTTAATCCAGACATTCGTGCTGAGCTTCCAGCATATGCTAATTGGCCAACATTCCCACAACTTTGGGTAGATGGCGAATTAGTTGGTGGTTGTGACATTATTATCGAAATGTTTCAACGCGGTGAATTACAGCCGTTAATTACAGAAACTGCTGCTAAATACAAAGAAGCTGACGCAGAGTAATTTATTACTCAACCTGAACTCAGGTTATTAAGCTCTTTAAACACAAAGCCACTTTAAAAGTGGCTTTGTTGTTTTTAATTTGTGTGAATTTATAAATAAGGAAGGCTCACTTGCACGTTTAAGCCGCCCTCTATTTTGTTATGTAAACTTATATGCCCTTGGTGCGCTTCTGCTATTTCTCTGCATAAGGCTAACCCTAAACCACTCCCCGTACTTTTTGTAGAATAGAAGGGCACTAAAGCATTTGCCATTACTTGCTCGCTCATTCCTTTGCCGCAGTCGCTCACATTTATAACACATGCTTGGGGTACAAACTCGACCTGAATATGTATTTCATTGGCGTTGGAGCCTGACTCGTGTGAATTTTTTAATAAGTTTATCAGCAGCTGCTCGAGTTGTGTTTGATCAGCTTGTAATTCATTGTGTGAATTTTTTATTTCGTAGCTAAATTGCCAGTGGTTTTTTAAATTATTGAGTGTGTTTTGCCAGTTAACCCGCGTTTTTTGTGGCTGAGGTAGCTTAGCAAACTTGCCATAGCCTTGTACAAATTCAGTTAAATGACTAATTCGCTCATCAATAGTTGCAAATACACGGGCAAGGCGAGGCTCATCAACTTTATTTGCGAGCAATTGTGCGCTGTGTAGCATGGATGACATGGGGCCGAGTGAATTATTTAATTCGTGGCTAATAATGCGTATTACTTTTTTCCACACTGCAACTTCTTGGCGACTAAGTTCACGGGTTAACTGTTTAAATATATATAAATGATGCTTTTGATTATTAAGTAAAAACTCCCCAGTGGCTAAATGCCAAGTTTGTGAGTCTTGATTCTCTATTTCTATATTAAAGAGGCCATCAATACCGTGCTCTATAGCTGCTATTAATTGCAGAGGCGAATTTTCGAGTAACTTGCTTAGTTGCATACCTTCAAGGCGAGATGCGCTATTAAATAAGCTACGGCTAATTAAATTACTAAATACCACCGTATTATTATCATTGACCAGCAGTAGCGCTTGCGGCGAGCTTTGCAATACTTTATCAAGCATTAACTCGCGCTGGTAAATCCATTGTTTTTCTTGGCGAAGCTGTTTTGCGGTTTGATTATAAAGTTGGCATAGCTTTCCAAGTTCATCATTACTTTTATACGCAAGCAAACTGGAGAGCTCACCATCTTTAAAATTAAGTAATCCGGTTTCGAGCGATTGCATGCCAAGCTTTATTGGCTTGGTGATGGCTCTTGAAAGCAAGGTGCTAAATGTAAGCGTTAGTAATATTAAAAACAGAGTGTAGTACATATCAAAACCACTAAGTGCGGCAATAATAAAAACAGGCAGCGCGCTACAAAGCCCGCAAATTAATACAATCTTTTGGCTTAGGGTAAAGTTGCTAATAATGTTTGGCATTAATAATCAATACCCATTTTTTGTAACCGCCTGTAAAGTGCTTGTCGGCTTAAACCAAATTCACGGGCCACTTTGGCTATAACACCTTGATGAGTGCGCATTGCGTGTTCTATTTCCTGTTTGGTCGGCTCTGCTTTTTGTTGGGAAGAGACCGGTGACGAAAGAGCAAAGTCATCGACTGTAAGCGCACCTGTAGGTTTTAGTACCGCTACACGCTTACAAGCGTTTTCTAGCTCTCGAACGTTACCTGGCCATTTGTAGTGTTGAAGTGCTTGCTCTGTGTTTATAGTCAGCTCTCGGTGAGGTAAAAAGTGGCTAATAAGCGCTAAAACATCATCTTGTCTTTCGCACAGGGCAGGCACATTGAGCTCAATTACGTTAAGGCGATAATATAAGTCTTCCCTAAATCGACCTTGTTCAATTGCTTGTAGTAAGTTTTCGTTAGTGGCCGATATAACGCGCACATTTACTTTTCGTGTTTGTGTTGAGCCTAAACGTTCAAACTCGCCGGTTTGTAGTACGCGTAGTAATTTTATTTGTCCTGAAAGTGGTAAATTACCAATTTCATCTAAAAATAACGTACCGCCATCAGCTGCTTCAAATCGACCAATACGTTGTTTAGTTATCCCCGTGTATGCGCCAGCTTCAGCGCCAAAAAGTTCGGCCTCTATAAGTTCTTGCGGTAATGCACCTGCGTTTACCTTAATAAAAGGTTGTGATACAAGTGGGGAGTTTTTTTGAATAATATGCGCAATACACTCTTTGCCACTCCCATTAGGGCCTGTAATTAATGCAGATATATCAGATTTAGCCACTTGTAGCGCCATAGTAACCAGTCGTTCCATCGCAGTACTTTTAAATATTAGCCCAGCAAGGTCTGCGCTTTTAAATGTACCTTCACGTTCTTGTTGATGGCGATTATGTGTCGCCACTATTTTTTTAGCACTGCCTAGCTCTATTAAGTTACCGATACAAACTAGTAGTTTTGCATCATCCCAGGGTTTTGGTAAGTAATCGGCAGCACCTGCTTTTACAAGCTCAATGGCGGTGGCAAGTTCGGTCCAGGCTGTAATAAGTATAATAGGGAGGTGTGGGTTCATTTCTCGTAGTTCATAAAACAAGGCTTTACCTTCTTCACCAGAGGTCGTGTCACTGGTAAAGTTCATGTCTTGAATTACAAGCTCAATGCGTTGATAGCGAACTATTTGCAGAGCATCAAACGGATTTGTTGCAGTGACTACCGAAAAGTCGTGGATCTCGAGCAATAACGAAAGTGCGTCGAGTACTGCTTGGTTATCATCAACAATGAGTATTTTATGAGTCATAGGTTATTTTTATAATTTTTTAATGGCTACACTGCCTTACTAAGCAGTGTAGCATAGTGATTTACATATTATTAAATAGTGCGAGTTGCGATACTGGGCGAAATATTGGCAGCGCGTTTAGCCGGCGCTAACACCGCAAGTAAACTCATTAAAAATACGGCAATGGCGGTAACGGCTATATAGCTTGGCGGTAGTGCGGCGACAGAAAAAGACTGCATTAACATTTTCCCAAGCAGTATTGCTGTTATTGCACCTAAGGCTAAACCTAGGCTACAAATTAGTGCGTTTTCTACTAAGAAGTAGCTAACAATAGCGGACTTTCTTGCGCCAAGTGCTCTGCGTGTACCAATTTGCTTAGTGCGTTTGCTGATATTAAATAAGGTTAAGCCAAAAATACCGAGAGCGGTTATAAGCACTAAAATAGTGATTAATACTATGAGCATGCGCATCATGAGGCGATCTTGAGCGGTATACTCATTTTTTAATTCATCAAGTTCTTTAATGTTATTAATAACGCGCTTACTGTAATTTGCAAGCATGGCATTTTCTATTTCTTTCATTACAGTTGCTCGCTGACCTGGCTCTGTACGAACGGCAACTTGTGTATAACTTTCTGCTTTAATATAAGGAATAAATGCAAAATTATCTGGTTTACTGTCTTTGAGCCACGGGCCTTTCATTTTTCCGATCACGCCAATAACTTTAAGTGGTAGGTCACCAAAATAAACTATTTTCCCTAAACCATCTCCATCAGGATAGAGCTCATCAAGTAGGGCTTTAGTGACTATAGTGACGTTGGTGCGCTTTTGTGTAATTTCGTTTGTAACGAGCACTTCATTTTCGGTAAAGTTTCGCCCTGCAATTAAGTTAACGCCGTAGGTATTAATAGCATGATCGTCTATAAAAATATAAGCGGCCCTGACACTAAGGCCTTCTTGTGGGGCAGGTTTTAAATTAAAGCTCGAAGCGCTGCCACTCCCTGATAGTGGAATACTACTGCTTAATGCGGCATCGACCACGCCTGGCATTTTTCTAAGCATGCTTTCATCAAGCTCAAACTGCTGACTTAAGTTAATATCAGTACCAAAGGTCATTACATTAAACTTAAATATATCTTGTTCAGGGTAGCCCGTTTCTTGGTTTAAATAACTAATTCTATCTTGAATGATAAATGCAGCATTACTGACTATGGCTGTGGTAATTGCAATTTGAATTAGCAGTAATACAGCGCCCACCTTTGAGCGGCATAAGGCGTTAAATATAGGTTTTATTTCTAACATTGTGACATTCCTTATTGGCTCTTAAGATAAATAGCAGGGTTGGTTTTACACACTAGCCAAGCAGGGTACAAACCAGCCAAAATGCAGGTTGTAATTGCAATCAATGGGGCGCTCAATAGCATGGTTAAATCCATTGTCGCTAAATTTTCATAGTAGTCATAGCTTTGCCCTACGCCCATTAAGCCAAGTTGTGCTAGTGCAATTCCTAGCATGCCACCTATAAAGCCAAGCATGGCGACCTCAACTAAGTGCTGTAAAAATATTTGCCTTTTACTAGCGCCTAATGCGCGTCTTACACCTACTTCTGGCGCTCTGCGTAAAAACTTGGCTAAAAGTAAACCTAAAATATTGGCTAAGCAGACACCTAAAAACATAAAGCTCAGGCCCACTAAAATTTTATTGTCTTCGGTGACGACGTTATTGTATTGCATCCATTGGTTTACATCGCGAAGTTTATACTCAAGTTCTTTACGATTAAATCGCCCACGTTTTTGTTGTTCCTGCATATAGGCTAATAAGTAATTTTGATAGGCTTGTTTTTGTTCAAGCGTATTTAGCTCTGCCCAAAACTGGATCCATACTTGCTCAGATTGCAGTTTATCTGCAAAGGTTGGTGTGTTTTCGTGCTTCCATCCATTGCTATTGCCCCAACTTACGAGCTCTTTTGTCTTTATTAAGCTAAAGGGCATAAATAACTCTTCTACTTGATTAAATGCACCGTTATTTAAATCATAATATTTAATATTGAGAGGCCAATGGTTAATAACACCCACTACTTGATAGCTTGCATCATCTAAGTAAATCAGTTCTCCGACAGAGTTTTTTCCTGCAAATAGTTTATCGTTTATCTCTTGGGTAATAACAACCACAGGTGCAGCCGAGTTTTCTTGCTCTTTGCTCCAAGCCCCACCGTACAAAAATGACAAATTAAACATGCTAAAAAAGTCAGGCGTTGTCATCCGTGCACTGCCAATAAAAGGTTTTATTTTGTCAGAATCTAAATAAACTGAAAAGCCGGTACGCATCATAGCCACTTTTTTCTCTGACGTGGGTGCGTTTAATAAGTTCTCAGCATCTTGATAGGTCAGTTGTAGTGGTGTGTTATCTTCTGTCCACCACGTACTACCATCGTCCATTGTTTGTAATTGCACACTGTAAAGTTGGCTGCTTTTTTCTGGGATAGGATCGGCCGACATCATGTGATAAACACTAAGGCTGGTCATTGTTATGCCTATACCTATCGCAATGGCAAGTACCATTAAAAAGCTAACCAGTGGGGTGCGCTTGAAGCTACGCCAACTTAAATCTAAATAATGAATAAACATTAGTTAAACCCCCGATGCTGTTTTTATAGTTTGTGCGCCCTGATAAAGCGTAAAGTCGGCAAGTTGCCCATCAACTACTTGAATATTACGCGGAGCACGGCGGGCTAATTCGCTATCATGCGTTACCATTACAATAGTGGCACCGTCGCGATTTATTTGCTCAAGTAACTCCATAACTTGGCGAGCCATTAAGCTGTCAAGGTTACCTGTTGGCTCATCGGCAAGTAAAAAACGAGGTTCACCGGCAAGCGCACGAGCTATTGCCACTCTTTGTTGCTGTCCGCCAGAGAGTTGCTGTGGCAAATGTTTTGCCCGAGAGGCAAGGCCAACTTGTTCTAAGCATTTTTCAATGCGACGTTTACGCTCTGCGGCTTTAATACCTCTATAACGTAGCGGTACTTCAATATTTTCATATAAGTTTAAGTCAGGTATTAAATTGAACCCTTGGAAGATAAAACCAATTTTTTGATTACGTAAATCAGCACGTTGGTTATCGTTTAGGCTGCCAACATTAACACCATCCAACAGGTATTCACCTTCGTTAAAAGGCTCGAGCATACCTGCAATATTTAAAAAGGTTGTTTTTCCTGAGCCGCTAGGACCGGTAACAGCAATAAATTCGCCTTCGTTTACTTGCAGGTTAAAGTCTCGAAGCGCGTGGGTTTGTACCATTTCTGTTTGATATACTTTACTTACATTGTTCATTTGTAACATGGGTGTTCCTAATTATTTTTAGCGTTGGTTGAGAACGTCTGTTTAATTTAATAAAATCGTATCGGCTTGCTTAAAGTCGCTGTAGCTTGAAATAATAATTTCATCGTTTTCTTTTAGTCCGCTCAAAAGCTCAACCGCATTAATGCTGGTGGCGCCTATTGTAATAGGTATACGCTTTGCGATATTGCCATCGACTTTATAAGCTATAATTCCGCCTTGCTGCATAAATGCACCACGCTTTACTTGCATTACACCTTCTCGGTTGTCGAGTAAAATACGTGCAGTTAAGCGTTGGTTCTGACGAATGTTGTTAGTAACACCTTTAAATCGGACGCGTGCTGTTACTTCACGATTATTAACTTCTGGTGATATGGCGGATAAATTCCCCATCACTGTTTCATTGCCTAACTTAAGCTCTACTTCCATACCGAGTCCTAATTCGTTGGCGTAACTTTCAGGTACTTGAAGTTCCGCTTCGAAATTACTTAAGTCGACGAGTGTCATAAGAGGTTGGCTTTGCGTCACTGCGGCTTTTTGTTGCACAAGTAGGTTACCCACGATCCCAGTAACGGTAGCTTTAATAGATAGGTTGCTTACTTTTCTGATTAAATCATCAACAATAAGTTGCTGGCGGGTTACATCACTTTTAGCTGCTTGTAGTTCAAAGGCGAGCGTGTCTTTTGCAAGTAATACCTCTTGTTGTGCATGCTTATATGTGAGCTTTGCACGTGATAAATCATCAACTGCTTTTTCAAGATCAATTTGGCTAATTAAGTGCTTTTGTATTGATAACTGCGCCCGGCGATTTTCGCGCTCAGCGGCGTTAAGCTCAACTTGTGCCATATCAAGTGTTTTATTTAAAGTGAGTGTTTGGCGTCTTGCTTGCAAATGCTGCCTTTGCTGCTCGCCTTGTAGTCGTTTAAGTACAGACTCCTGTTGCTTTAATTCGTTAGTTAACTCAGGGCTTTGCAGCAGAGCAAGTATGCCCCCTTGCTTTACTGTATCGCCAGCCTTTACTTTTAAATCTATAAAACCACGTTCTGGGCTGTATATTTTAGGAGCATTAGCAGCAACAATTTTACCACTGGCGGCAATGTCTCGAATGAGCGCTTTAACGTGTACTTTGGCAACCTGTATTTTTGAGCGGCTAATAGAGCTTTTAGCGCTATGACTTGTTAAAAAAATATAAGCAATTGTAGAGACTGCAATGAAAATAACCGCAGTGATGATCGCGTATTTTTTATAGTTTATAGGTGCCTTTACTTGTACGTCTTGTGCGCTGGTATCTTTCATCATTAGGCTCTCCTACACGGCTTTTATATATTTTTCACACAGTAGAAAAAAAACTGCGGTGCAAATAGCGACAATAGGAGATATCAAAAATAAACTAAGCATAAACATAATTATTCCACTTAACGAATGTGTATAGCTCTATACGATTAGCATGCCAAAGCGTAACTTACTGTAATTAGATGATTAAATTTATTTTATGTGTTTTTTATATGTCCGCGGACATAAAAGTGTCCGCAGTGGACGCATTAGTAAATAAAAATTCACTATTAAGAGATTAAAAATGCCACAAATATTAATAACTATACTAATGACCAGTAAAAAGCAGAGAGGTTAAGCCTCAAAATTACGGAAATAACACAAAACTATCTAAATGTTAACTAACTTTATCGGTGTATGTTGAATATTTATTCACTGAATGAGGGCTTTACGTTTACGTAAGCTGTAGCTTTTGACTTGGTTGTTTTTACAAAATGTTAAACTTGACACCAGTGTCATGAAAAAATAACGCCTAATATACGACTAAATGTTAAAAATAATGATGAAAAAGAAATCTTGCTATGAAGTGAGAAATATTCAAGAATGTGAATATGTATTCAAAATGCTATTGACTCTATTTACGATAGAGGCTAGTTTTGTCCGTCTGTTAGCAAATCGTCGAGCAGTTCATCCACGCTAACAGTGCAGCAAGGGGAGGGGTCTATGTTATACGACTCAAAATTAGAAAAAGAAAATTGTGGCTTTGGCTTAATAGCCCAAGTTAATGGTCAAGCTAGTCATAGGCTTATTCGTACTGCTATTACGGGGCTTGATCGCATGCAGCACCGTGGCGGTATATCTGCCGATGGTAAAACAGGCGATGGCTGTGGTTTATTATTACAAAAACCAGATAGCTTTTTTCGTGCTATTGCGGCTGAGAACAATTGGCACTTAGGTAAAAATTATGCCGTAGGTATGATTTTTTTAAATTCAGACCCTGTTTTAGCACAAGCTGCAAAAAAAATACTTAGCGAAGAATTAGAAAAAGAAACGCTAAATATTTTAGGTTGGCGCGTAGTGCCAACCGACCCATCAATGTTAGGTCCTATAGCAGTACAACAATTACCTGGGTTTGAACAAATTTTTGTTAGTGCGCCAGAAGGTTGGCGCTCTAAAGATTTAGAGCGGCGCTTATATGTAGCGCGTCGTCGCGCTGAAAAGCGTATTGTTGATGATGAAGCTTTTTATATTGCAAGCTTATCTGGATTAGTTACTATCTATAAAGGCCTTATGATGCCTGCAGATTTACCTAACTTTTACCTAGATTTAGCTGATATTCGTATGACCAGTGCGATTTGTGTTTTCCATCAGCGCTTTTCTACTAATACTCAACCGCGTTGGCCTCTTGCTCAACCTTTTCGTTATTTAGCACACAATGGTGAAATTAATACCATTGAAGGTAACCGCCAATGGGCACGTGCGCGTTCTTATAAGTTTGCGTCACCACTTATTCCTGATTTACAAACAGCGGCACCGTTTGTAAACGAAACTGGTTCTGATTCATCAAGCTTAGATAATATGCTTGAACTGTTTTTAGCTGGCGGCATGGATTTATTCCGTGCGATGCGTATGCTCGTTCCACCTGCATGGCAAAAAAACCGTGCAATGGACGATGATCTACGTGCATTTTACGACTTTAACTCTATGCATATGGAACCATGGGATGGTCCGGCAGGTATTGTAATGTCGGATGGTCGTTTTGCGGCGTGTAACCTTGACCGTAATGGACTCCGCCCAGCACGTTATGTAATTACACAAGATGGCTTTATTACGCTTGCATCAGAAGTGGGTATTTGGGATTACACTGCTGATGAAGTAGTTGAGAAAGGTCGTGTTGGTCCAGGTGAATTATTAGTTATTGATACTAAGCTTGGCAAAATTTGGCACTCGGATGAAATCGATCAAGATTTAAAATCTCGCCATCCTTACAAGTCATGGCTTGAAGAAAACGTTAAACGTTTAGTTCCATTTGAAGAACTTACTGAGCAAGATGCCGGTAATCGTTCTTTTGATAATGAAACGCTAGCTAAATATCAAAAAATGTTTGGTTATACCAACGAAGAGCTTGATAGCGTTATTCGTGTAATGGGTGAAAACGGCCAAGAAGCAACAGGCTCAATGGGTGATGACACGCCATTTGCTGTGCTTAGTGAAGGGCATCGTTCACTTTATGATTACTTCCGCCAAAAATTTGCGCAAGTAACAAACCCACCTATCGATCCACTGCGTGAAAATCATGTAATGTCACTTGCGACATGTATTGGTAGTGAGCAAAATGTATTTAACGAAACAACAGGCCACGCTAAGCGCCTACAGTTTGATACGCCAATTTTAATGTACGCAGACATGCAGCAATTATTAAATGCTGATGAAGCACATTACAGCTACTGTAAAATTGATATTACGTATACAGTTGAAGAAGGATTGGAAAAAGCAGTATCGCGAATTTGTGATATTGCGCAGAAAAAAGCAGCATCGGGCTGTATTATGCTTGTTCTAACAGACCGCAACTTTGATGAAACGAATTTACCTATTCCAGCAGCTATGGCTGTGGGCGCGGTGCAAAATCGTCTTGTTGATAATAATCTTCGTTGTGAATCGAACATCATTATTGAAACTGGTAGTGTGCGCGATGCACACCAATTTGCAGTTTTATTAGGTTTTGGTGCAACTGCCATTTATCCATACCTTGCGTATGAATCGTTAGTTGCAATGAGCGACAATAAAATTATTGATAAGTCGTATTGCGAAGTAACGCTTGCTTATCGTAAAGCCATTAACAAGGGCTTATATAAAATCATGTCTAAAATGGGCATAAGTACGGTTGCGTCATATCGTTGCTCAATGTTGTTTGAAGCGGTTGGTTTATCTGATGCTATTGTACAAATGTGTTTTAAAGGAGTGGCAAGTCGTATACAGGGTGCCTGTTTTACCGATTTTGATGACGATCAACAGAGCCTACATAAACTTGCTTTAAGTAAACGTAAATTATTAAGCCACGGCGGTTTGTTTAAGTATGTTCATGGTGGCGAATATCATGCTTATAATCCGGATGTAATCCAAACCCTACAAAAAGCAGTTCGTTCTGGTGAATACAGCGATTACAGTGAGTATGCAAAACTCGTTAATAATCGTCCGATTGCTACGCTACGTGACATGCTTTCGCTTAGATTGCCGGAAACCGGCATTAGCATTGATGATGTCGAGCCTGCAGAAAATCTTTATAAACGATTTGATTCGGCCGCAATGAGTATTGGTGCTTTATCGCCAGAAGCGCATGAGGCGCTAGCAATTGCGATGAACCGCTTGGGTGGGTGTTCAAACTCGGGTGAAGGCGGCGAAGATAAGCTGCGTTACGGTACCGAAAAAAATTCACGTATTAAGCAAGTCGCTTCAGGTCGATTTGGCGTAACGCCGCATTACTTACGCAGTGCTGACGTTATTCAAATTAAAGTAGCGCAAGGTGCAAAACCAGGTGAAGGCGGGCAATTACCAGGTGAAAAAGTAACCCCATATATTGCTAAACTTCGTTATTCGGTGCCAGGTGTTACGTTAATTTCGCCACCACCACATCACGATATTTACTCAATTGAAGATTTAGCACAGCTAATTTTCGATTTAAAACAAGTAAACCCTAAAGCACTTATTTCTGTAAAACTGGTTTCAGAACCTGGCGTAGGAACCATTGCGACAGGTGTTGCTAAAGCCTATGCCGATTTAATTACTATTTCTGGCTATGATGGCGGTACAGGTGCAAGCCCACTTACTTCAGTTAAATATGCCGGTAGCCCATGGGAGCTAGGCCTTGCTGAAACACAGCAAGCACTTGTTGAAAATGGCCTTCGTCATCGCATTCGCCTGCAAACAGATGGTGGCTTAAAAACAGGTTTAGATATTATTAAAGCAGCAATTCTAGGTGCTGAAAGCTTTGGCTTTGGTACTGGCCCAATGGTTGCCCTTGGTTGTAAATACTTGCGTATTTGCCACTTAAATAACTGTGCGACCGGTGTTGCAACACAAGACGAAACACTTCGCCAAAAGCATTATCACGGCCTACCAGAAATGGCGATGAACTACTTTAAGTTTATAGCGCAAGAAGCCCGTGAAATTATGGCAAGCTTGGGTGTTGTAAACTTAACTGACTTAATTGGTCGTTTAGATTTACTTGAAGCAATTGAAGGCAAAACAGCAAAACAGAAGAAAATTGATTTATCTTCTGTAGTTGCTCAGCCTAATAACCCAACTGGTGAAACACTTTATTGTAGTGCGCCTAATAGCTCACATTATTTAGGAAAGCTTAATGAAAGCCTACTTGCTAAGGCGCAAGAAGCAATTGACGCTTCAAGCGGTATTTCGCTAGTAAGTCGTATTTGTAATACAGACAGATCGGTTGGTGCAATGCTTTCTGGCTATATTGCAGATAAATATGGCAACCAAGGTATGGCTGCGGATCCAGTCGTAATTGAATTACACGGTACTGCGGGTCAATCATTTGGCGTGTGGAATGCAGGTGGCCTTGAAATGACATTGGTTGGCGATGCTAACGATTACGTAGGGAAGGGCATGGCTGGTGGCAAGCTAGTTATTCGTCCACCACTTGGCTCGTCGTTCGAAAGTCATAAAGCTACAATTGCAGGCAACACATGCTTATACGGTGCGACAGGCGGTAAATTGTTTGCAGCTGGATGTGCCGGAGAGCGTTTTGCAGTTCGTAACTCAGGTGTACAAGCCGTTGTTGAAGGCGTAGGTGATAACGGTTGTGAATACATGACTGGCGGCGTTGTATGTGTACTGGGCAACGTAGGCGTTAACTTTGGTGCAGGTATGACAGGTGGTTTCGCTTATATTTTAGATGAGCGAAATGATTTTGAAAAGCGCATTAATCCCGAGCTAGTAGAAGTGGTTACACTTGAAGAATTAACATCGCATCAAGAACATTTACGCGGCTTAATTGCTGAGCATTTAGAGCTTACGGGTTCATGCAGAGCAGAAAGTATTCTAGCTAACTTTGAATTGTACTTACCTATGTTCAAATTAGTAAAACCAATATCAAGCGACGTAAAAAGTTTACTCGGGCATCGCGCTCGCAGTAGTGCCGAACTACGTGTTCAGGCGCAATAAGGGGGCAGTATGAGCGAAAATGTATATCAATTTATAGACGTGCAGCGTGTAGACCCACGCAAAAAACCAATCTCGTCACGTAAAAAATCTTTCGTAGAAATTTACGAGCCCTTTTCAGAAAATCAGGTTAACTCACAAGCTGACCGTTGTTTAGATTGTGGTAACCCATACTGTGAGTGGAAATGTCCTGTACATAACTACATTCCACAATGGTTAAAGTTAATACGTACGGGCCGTATAATAGAGGCTGCTGAGCTTTCTCATCGTACCAATAGTTTACCAGAAGTGTGTGGCCGCGTTTGTCCACAAGACCGCTTGTGTGAGGGCTCGTGTACGCTCGATGAAGAGTTTGGTGCGGTAACAATTGGTAATATTGAAAAGTACATTACTGATGAGGCATTTAAAATGGGCTGGAAGCCTGATATGTCTTATGTAACATGGACCGACAAAAAAGTAGCCATTATTGGTGCTGGCCCTGCAGGTTTAGGATGTGCTGATATTTTAGTACGAAATGGCGTTAAGCCAGTGGTGTTTGATCGCCATCCAGAAATAGGTGGACTACTCACGTTTGGTATTCCTTCTTTTAAACTTGAAAAATCAGTAATGCAAAAGCGCCGTGAAATATTCACTGAAATGGGCGTAGAGTTTAAGTTAAATGTTGAGGTAGGTGTTGATATTACGCTTGATCAAATTTTAGCTGATTACGACGCCGTATTTTTAGGGGTGGGTACGTATCAGAGTATGCGTGCAGGTCTTGAAAATGAAGATGCACCAGGCGTTCATGATGCACTCCCATTTTTGATTGGTAATACAAATCGTGTAATGGGCTACGACGAGACAAAACAACCGTGTATTGATATGGCTAACCAAAAAGTAGTTGTACTTGGCGGTGGTGATACAGCCATGGATTGTGTGCGTACGTCTATTCGTCAAAATGCTGCAAAAGTAACGTGTGCTTATCGTCGTGATAAAGAAAATATGCCGGGTTCTAAACGTGAAGTTAAAAACGCGAAAGAAGAAGGTGTCATCTTTACGTATAACGTTCAGCCTAAAGGCATTGTTCTGAACGATAAAGGTAAAGTAACCGGCGTTAAAATGGTTAAAACTAAATTAGGCGAACCTGACGCAAAAGGCAGAAGCCGTGCTGAAGAAGTACCTGGTTCAGAACATGTTATTGAAGCAGACCAAGTTATTATGGCGTTTGGTTTCCAACCACACAAAATGGATTGGTTAGAAAAATACGATGTAGAAATAAACCACTGGGGTGGCATTAATGCTCCAGAACAAGGTGAGTTTACACATCAAACTACTAACCCTAAAATATTTGCTGGTGGCGACATTGTACGTGGTTCAGATTTAGTGGTAACTGCTATTTTTGAAGGACGTAATGCCGCAGAAGGTATTATGGACTATCTTAAAGTATAACTATTTTTTGGTTACTTTAAATATACGTTAAAGCAAGCTTTCGAGCTTGCTTTTTTTATACGTAATAATGCCTTAGACCAACCTGCATAAATTTTTGAGAAATTTAACGAATTAAATTGCACTGTAACGTCGTTAAGGATTTTTTATTTAGAACAACTAGGGTATGTTGATCTTTCAGGATTAAAGTTTGTTCAATTTTGGGGCGATTTAATCGCGGAGCGGGGTTTGTAACCTAGTGGGCTTGTTGGTAACTGCTCCTGCGTTAGCCAACTGGCTTATATTCATTTAAGAATAAAAAATTGAGCAAATCTTCCGCGTCCTGCTAACGCGCCTTACCTAAATCTATGTAGGTAACAAAGAGTTAATCGTCCTTAGAAAGAATCCAAAGGGCAGCGCATATTTGGCATTTATGCTACGTTATCCAAATTTATGGAGAATAATCACACTACATTTGCCTGAATACCAAACATACGGCTGAAAAATTAATCACGAAAGGTCAACACGCCATAATTATTTATCCTTTCATATAAATAATGTAGGCAATTAGGTCTAATATTAGAGAATGCTTAACCGTGAAGGTAGGGAGAAAGAATCTAATTCTACTTTTTCCGTATTTTAGTATGGTATTAAGTGTTGATTAATTAACTAAATAAATACAAAATACGCGGCTTATTTACTATTTGCTTACTTTGCGTTCTGGGTTGGCGTTATTTACGAAAAGAAAACTGATAAATTATGCACAAATACTTCGATAAAACAGAAAGAGAATTAATAGTAAGGTTTTTCTCATCAATAGGCTTTATATCCACATTTTTGATGTCGTGTATTGCATTTATTAATAGCGAATATTTTCTTTTTGTGACACTTTTCGGTTCGTCACTTATCTATATTTGGGCATTTAATGTTTACAAAGAGGTAGAAAAGTCTGCAAATGCGATTTTATATAATCTTTATGGATTGATGCTTTACTTAGTTGTTACTGGCGGCGCTGAAGGTACAGGGCCAATTTGGATATTTATTGTATCACCAGTAACATATTCTATTCGAGGATTAAAGCGAGGGACATCTGATATATTCATATTTTTGCTAGCGATAATGTTAGGCTTTTATTGCGCAGACATGTTTAATATTTATGAATATAAACCAGCACAATTTCCTTATAGAATTGTATTTTCGTTTATTATTGTCGCTTTACTCACAGGTTTTTACGAACAATCAAGAGAGAAGTACAGCAATAAAATAATAGCTTTAAGTCAAAGAAATGAACGATTAGCAACAATCGATCCATTAACTGAGCTTCCTAACCGTCGTCATGCAATGAATAAGTTAAGTGAATTCAAAAAGGAACATGCTTACAAAGGCATACCTTTTGTATTGCTACTAGCTGATGTTGATAACTTCAAAAAAATTAATGATAAATATGGACATAACTTTGGCGATGAGGCACTTATTCATTTAGCTAATATTTTTAAGAAAAATATTCCACAAAATGCTGTTGCTTCTCGTTGGGGGGAGAGGAGTTCTTAATAGCAATACCTAATGTTAGTGTTACAGAAGGGGTAAATGTAGCAGATAAAATCCATGATTCACTTAAAAAGGCAGCGGTAAGTTTACGTACTAATACTGTAAACTTAACAATTAGTATTGGTGTTGTTCAAAGTGAAGAAAACAGATCAATTGATCTTGATATTAAACATGCTGATCAGCAACTCTACAAAGCAAAAGAGCAAGGTAAAAATAGAACTTGCTCAGCTTAGTAACCATCTATATTTGCTAATCCATAGAGAAGGAGTCAAGAGAAGGTTTCGTTTTGGCTTTTCTTCGTTTTACACTCATGTAGCAAAAAAAATTACAGGTAATTTGGAGCGCAATAAGTATCGTGTAACTCCCTTTTAAGTATTGTGAGTCTCTGTCAAACTCAACAGCTAAATATAAACCTGCGAATAACAATTGAAACACTAAAACTATATTTAGAAAGCGTAATAAACGTTGTTTAAATTGAGTATGTTTAAATCGACTTAAAAGCATTAAGAGCACACATACTATTATTAAAAGCCAACTAAAACCTATACACATATAAATGACACTATTTTGCATTATATTTATCTCTTAGCAATTTGATACATGTTGATTTGCTATAAATCGGTAGTTAAATAACATTAGGCATGTGCCATTATCAGTTCTTTTGCGTTAGCTTTAGCCGTCTTACTTACGTTGTCTCCAGCTAATAAGCGAGCTATTTCATTAACTCGTCCATCTTTATTTAAAGGCAGCATATGAGTAAATGTTTCACCTTGAGCAATTTCTTTAGCTACAAAGAATTGTTGATGCGCACTGCTAGCGACTTGCGGTAAATGCGTTACACAAATTACTTGAGTTGATTTACCTAACTGACGTAATAGTTTTCCAACTGCCGATGCGGTAGGGCCTGATATACCTACGTCAACTTCATCAAAAATAAGTGTTGGGGTTGTTACTTTTTGTGCAATAATAACTTGAATTGCTAAGCTAATACGCGAAAGCTCCCCCCAGATGCTACTTTAGCAAGCGGTTGTAGTGGCTGTCCTGGGTTAGTTGAAACTAAAAATGATACATTGTCGTACCCTAAACTGTTGGGTGCACGCTCAACTTCTTGAGTTAATGCTATTTCAAATACACCATTTTCCATTGACAGGTTAGCCATACTCTCACTGATCAAAGTGTTTAGTGTATTTGCGTACTCTTTACGACTTTTGCTTAACTGATCGCTTGCCTGTTGGTATGTCACTCGCGCATTTTCTATTTCGGATTCTAGTTGTTCTAATCGAGCACTATTAGTACTAATTGACTCCAGTTCCTGTGAAATAGATTGATGAAACTCAACTAGGGCTTGTGGTTTTATATGGTGTTTGCGAGCTAAGTCCATTGCACCACTTAGTCTATTTTCTACTTCAACTAAGCGAGCTGGGTCTAAATCTGCTTGTTCAGTGTAATCACGCACTTCGCGACTCGCTTCTTCAACTTGTACAGCGGCTTCGCTAAGCATAGCAGCTACGCTTACTAAACTTTCGTCATATTGAGCCAGTTCGGTAAATTGCTGAGCACTATGTTGTAACAACGAGCACGCATTTTGTTCATCGCTTTCGTAAAGGTGCTGTAGCTCTCGTTGGCAGGCTTCTAAAATGGTTTGGCTATTACTGAGTTTATAATGCTCAGCCTCTATTTGTTCAAATTCATTTTCTTGCAAAGCAAATTCATCTAGTTCTGCAACTTGATATTCTAAAAGTTGTTTTTGAGCCGCTTGCTGTAATTGTTGCTGCTCTAGGTGCTTAAATTCTTTTTGTAAGTTAGCGAACAGCTTATAGTTTTGGCTCACGCCGTTAACTAAATCATTGTGACCGGCATAGGCATCAAGTAATTGCAATTGATGCTCAGCTTTCAAAAGATGCTGATGGGCATGTTGCCCATGAATAGAAATTAAGTATTGACCAAGTTCTTTTAGCTGTGCGGCGGTTACCGCACTACCATTAATATAACTTTTACTGCGGCCATTTTTACATACCACCCGACGTAATAAGCACTCGTTATCGGCATTTGCTAACATGTGTCGTTCTAAAAAAGCGTTAGCTAGTGGAAGTGCACTTAAATCAAATTGTGCACATACTTCTGCCTTATCCGTGTTAGGGCGAACCGCTGAGGCTTCTGCTCGTTCACCTAAACACAGTGAAAGCGCATCAATGGCTATAGACTTACCTGCACCCGTTTCACCGGTGATGGCGGTCATACCGTTTTGCCATTCGGTACTTAAATTACTTACTATTGCAAAATTTTTAACTTCTAAACCAATTAACATACTGTTTATCCATCCAGTCAATTAACTGTTAATTTATACAGTGTTTTGGTTTTTTGCAAATTAATTTTTTAGTATTTAAGCAACACTTGCCTCTTCGTTAATAGGAGAGTCATTAGTTTCTTGTTGCAAAAATTCAACTTCTTCTTTTTTATCAATGTGTTGATGGATGTCTTCTGTTTGGATAGTAAATATTAACGAAGGTAGTTGAGTGTCATAAAAAGCTTTGTTATATAAAATACCTTGATGAGGTAGCTCAGCTATAAAGTGCTGTAAGTTATCAATTAAACTTTTAGCCGAATTAGTTTGATAAGTTTTATTTAATTCGTTAGATAAAGTGCTGACGAGTAAATCAGTTACATCTTCTAATTTTTGTAAATTGTCATCATTATATGCTTGTACTACAAAAAAATTACTAACAATTGCCTGGACTCTAGGAACGTGTTTCGGGCGTATTACCTTAACATCCAACAATTCATTTAGTTTGCTTTTCAAACGTGTACTAATTTTTGAAACTCGATCATTAAAAATTCTCTTCTTGGTTTCGCTTGCTATACGACGATTATTTTCAACTATTAAATAGCTACCTAGTAGCGTAATTAATAACAAAAGTGAAAAAAATACAACATACGTCATTTGCTATAGTTCCTAATAATATTATTTTTTATTTTGCGATATTTTGCTCTAAAGTCTTACACTTGGCAATAAAATTAGTATAAACGACTACCCCAATTTAATTTAGTACGTAAAACGTTGTAGTAAGAATAATTTTTTGGATGAATTAAACGCAGTTTTTTATCTGCTTTCTTAATGACAACCTCATCGCCAGGTAAAACAGCAAGCACAACATGGCTGTCGCAACTTACCTGTAGGCTATCTGTATTTTCTAGGCTTAGCTTCAAGCGTACTTCGTTATCAGCATCAACGACTAATGGTCTGCTCGATAATGTATGTGGGAACATAGGTACTAACGAAATAGCATTAAGCTCTGGTGTCAAAATAGGTCCGCCACCTGAAAGTGAATACGCCGTTGAGCCTGTTGGTGTTGATACAATTAAGCCATCCGAGCGCTGTGAAAATACAAAATCTTTATTAATAAAGGCTTCAAACTCAATCATATGTGCAACTTTATCGGCATGAAGCACGGCTTCATTGACCGCAGAATTAGCGCTTTTTAATTCGTTGTGGCGGTATACCTCTACTTCAAGTAAAAAGCGATTTTCTTCAATAAAATCACCACTTAAAACTTGTTCTAAACTTGGTTCAAAACCTTCAGGGTTTAAATCAGTTAAGAACCCAAGGTTCCCCCTGTTAACACCGATTACTGCTACGTTGAAACGAGCTAAAACACGTGCTGCGCCCAACATGTTACCGTCACCTCCAACGACAATAGCCAAATCAGCCAGCTCCCCTAAGTCGACTAACTTAACTAGTTTATCTGTGGGTACATCAACTAACTGGCCACCAGTGCGTTTTTCTACGATAACCTCAAAACCAAGTGCAAGTAAAAATGTATGCAGACGTTGTAGTGTTGCGGCTGCACCAGGGTGGTTTGGTTTACCAATAAGGCCAATGGTTTTAAAAGGAGAATCCATAATGTGTACACTATAAGTTTGAATGTTTGTAGAGTAACCCAAAAGAGAAGTGTTTGAAAATACAGATCTTAGCTTAAATTGGTATGATTAACTTACCTAGGTAATTAATTTAGTTTTATTAGCTACCAGCATACTATGTGACTTGAAATAACTGTAAATGCCCCGATATATCAGACATGCAACAAGATGTAGATAACATGAAATTAAATCCACGAGATCAGCAAATTTTTTCAGCTGTTATGAACATGTACTGTAATGGTGAGGGGTTACCCGTCCCATCAACAAAAATTGCTAAGCTTAAAGGCATGGCTGTGTGTTCGGCTACGGTACGTAATGCGATGGCTCGCTTAGAAAAAGTGGGCTTATTGTATTCACCTCATACATCTGCAGGCCGTGTGCCTACAAATGAGGGGTTTGATTATTGGTTTGACGAGTTCTTTCCACTCGCTGATATTGCTAATTATTGGCAACCAGAGCAATCACAACTCGTTGAACTTGCTCATGGTTTGAGCCAAAAATATCAGGTGTGTTGTTGTGTGGGTTTGCCACAAGCCAGCTCGCAGCAAGTATTTAGAGTAGAGGTACTTGATTTTGATTCTACCGACTGGCTTATTTTATTAATAGACAGAGCAGGGCAGAGCCATAATATTTGTATTGATAAGCCTCATGATTCGTCAGACTCTGTTCGTTATCAGTTTGCAACGTGGTTAAACACCGTCTTTAGTCAACAAACCTTGATGGAAGGTTTATACCGTATGCAAGCTATGGCTAATACCGCGCCTCGAAATTGTCACGATTCGCTTAATCAATGGACGCGACAACTAAGCCAAAAATTAGGCTCAGATAACAGTATTGTTGTTGGCGAAAATTACCTTTACAAACAAATTGATTGTGAACAAAGCTTAAATATTGGTGTCTCATTTTTAAATTATGTAGAAGATAAGCTCGCTTTTAAAAATGGGTTATCGGTACTTAATAGCGAAAAATTACCTTTTACTGAGTGCGATGAATTGATTGTAATAAGCGTGCCGTACTTTCAAAATCAAGAATACCAAAGCCGCTTTTGTATAATTTGCCCTAAATCAGCGCAAATTGAAGAAATAATCCAAGAATTTAAATTAATTGAGACATCTAACTCTTGAATCTTTTTATTCAATCCCCATAATTACCGCAGTTGAAAAGAATTGGAGCACGTATTTTATGTCTGAGCAGACACAAAACCCTGAGCAAGAAGTAGAATTAAACGAAGAAATTTCTAAAATGCAGGCTGATGTAGAAGCAGCAGTAGAAGCCGCTGAACAACATGCAGAACAAGAGCAAAGCCCTGAAGCAGAAATTGCTATGTTATATGCAGAGCTTGAAGCTGCAAAGCAAACAATTGCGGATCAAAAAGATGGTGTTGTTCGCGCAGCAGCAGACGTAGATAATATTCGTCGTCGTGCAGCACAAGATGTAGAAAAAGCGCATAAATTTGCACTAGAAAAATTTGCTAACGAATTACTACCTGTAATTGATAATCTTGAGCGTGCTATTGAATTTTCTGATAAAGAAAATGAGACTTTAAAGCCGTTGCTTGAAGGTATCGATATGACGGTTAAGAGCTTCAATGACGCTGTTTCTAAATTTGGTGTTGAAATTGTAAACCCACAAGGTGAGATGTTTAATCCAGATTTTCATCAAGCAATGTCAATTCAACCAAGTAACGATGTAACACCTAATACAGTACTTGCTGTTATGCAAAAAGGTTACACATTGAATGGTCGTTTATTACGCCCTGCAATGGTTATGGTTTCTAAAGCTGCTGATGCTTAATTGAATTATTAGTTTTAAAAAATGCCTCATATTGAGGCATTTTTTTTGTCTTTTTTATAGTGAATTAACTGTACGAGCATAGTGAGTAACACGGCACTAAACATTAAGCTTGAAAATGGCACTGCGCTTTTTGCATGCATAATAGCGAGTAAGGGGCCAACTAATGCGCCACTACCAAAACGAAGAGTGCCAATTACGGCGGTTGCCGTGCCTGTGTTTTTTTCAAACTTCATTAAAATTAACGAGTCAGCATTACTTGCTGTGACGCCTAAACTCATCATTAATGGCGCAATAGCAGCCACAATATAATAAAGTGATAAATGCAATAAGCTAAATGTTAATAGCGCAAGCCCAGATACAAACCCACATACAAGCCCAATATAGAGCATCTTTCGAGAGCCCAGCCTTGGTACAATTCGCGTATTTAAAAAGTTACCAAACATCAGCGCCATTACGTTAAAGGCAAATAATACACCAAATAATTGTTCTGACACTTCATATAAATCTAAATATATAAAAGGTACTGAGGTTAAAAAGCAAAAAAATCCAAATGATACAAACATAGAACTGAGTATGTCGGCACGTGCATCTTTATTACTGAGCACTGTTTTATAGCTATCAAAAAATAAAGCGAGACCCTTTTTTTCATTTTTGTGAATAGGAATATCGATTAGATATACTTGTACAAACGCTAATATTAAAAAGCTATATCCAGCAAGCACCAAGAATATGGTTGACCAAACAGAAAACCCTAAAATAAACGAGCCAACTGAGGGGGCAACTAACGGTGCTACCATCATGATCATCGATACATACGACATTCCTTTAGCTGTGTTTTGCTGATAAATATGGCGAATAATACCCGGTACTACTACCGTTGCTGCAGCTCCCGTAAATGCTTGTACTGCTCGAAGAGTCCAAAAGGCATGGATTTCGGTGGTAAATGCAAGTGCAAGTGAGCTTGCGCCAAATAGGGTTAAGCCAATACGGGCGAGCTTACGGCGGCCAATTTGATCGGCAATCGGGCCAAAAAATAACATCCCCAATGAATAACCTGCTAAGTAAATACTCAACGATATTTGTACATTTGGCATATTAGTGTGTAAATCGTTTGCAATTACCAGCATGGCGGGCAAATACATATCAATAGCCAATGGCGTAATCGCCACAATACTGGCTAATAAAGGCAATAAAATACGGGTATTAAAAGACGAGGCTGAGGCGTCCATGTGTAAACTCAACAATCACTAAAAACAAGGACTGTAGTGTAACAGGGCATTGTATTTGGATAAACTTAGTTCGCCTGCTAAGTTTATCGTCTTATCGCATCTTGTTAATATAGCGCTATATAAAGCAAATATTTTAAATTGGTACTGTGTTTGCTATTCTACAAGCAATAAAAAATTAATTGCTTAAGAGAATTACCATGAAAAAACTAGTACTTGCGGTATTAGCGACAGCCGTTTTGGCTGGTTGTAAAACGTCGCCAACAGGACGCACACAAATAGCGCTTTATTCAGACCAACAAATGAGTGAAATGGGCACTGCTAGTTTTGCTGATATGAAAAAAAACCAACCAATTAATAAAGATGCAAAAACAAATGCATATGTAAATTGCATTGCTGAAAAAGTAGTGGCTGTATTACCAAAAGAATACGCTTCGCAAAATTGGGAAGTGGTTGTATTTGAAGATGAATCTGCTAATGCTTTTGCACTACCAGGTGGTTACATTGGTGTTCATACTGGCTTATTAAAAATTGCTACTAATCAAGACCAATTAGCAACAGTACTAGGGCACGAAGTAGGCCACGTAATTGCTGAGCATTCAAATGAGCGTGTTTCACAAAGCTCTATTTTAGATACAGGTATGCAACTTGGTAGTGCGGCACTTGAAATGGGTAATATTCAATACCGTAACGAAATTATGCAAGGCTTAGGTTTGGGTGCACAGTATGGTGTTGTTTTGCCATTTAGCCGCTCGCACGAATCAGAAGCCGATACTATTGGTTTAGATTTAATGGCTGAGGCTGGCTTTAACCCACAAGAGTCAGTAACCCTTTGGCAAAATATGAGTGCGGCAGGTAGTGGTACAACACCTGAGTTTTTATCAACTCACCCAGCGCCAAGTAACCGTATTAAAAACTTACAAGCGCAAATG
This sequence comes from Pseudoalteromonas sp. 1_2015MBL_MicDiv, assembly GCF_002407505.1. Lineage (NCBI taxonomy): Bacteria > Pseudomonadati > Pseudomonadota > Gammaproteobacteria > Alteromonadales > Pseudoalteromonadaceae > Pseudoalteromonas > Pseudoalteromonas sp. 1_2015MBL_MicDiv. The sequence continues at coordinate 1,516,926 of NZ_CP012737.1, forward strand.
AGCAAAGCACTTAGTGAGCAAAGTACTGCTAAAGCACAGGGTAAAAACCCACAGTGCACACTGTAGTTAAGCGCTTTACTATTTGAAGTAGTGTACGTTTAGTATTAATGCGTAAAACCCCTGTAAGTATTTTACCTACAGGGGTTTTATTTTAGTTCTTAAGCGTGGTTATTCAGCAGAAAGTGCTTGTTTAAATACATTTTTAAAGCGTTCGAAATCTTCAATGTGCGGCAGATGCCCTAAGTTATCCAGCTCGAATAATTGTGCGTCAGGGATAAGTGTTGCAGCGTGTTTGCCTAATTTATCATATCGACCAAGCTCGTAATTAACACCCTCTTTTTTCCAGTTACGGCCAGGGCCGGTTCTATCCCGCGTACCTATAATTAATTTAACCGGCATAGTTAAATCTTTAAATTCGGTTATTACAGGTTGAGTGAAAATCATATCGTATGTTTTTGCATTCACCCATGCCATTTGTTCTTTATCTGGGCCTTGTATTTGCCCTGTTATGAAGTCAGTTAAGGCTGAATATGTGGCATTCCACTTACCATCGTAGTAATTTTTTTGTTGATATTTTCTTACGCCTTCCGGCGTTTTTGAAAACTCATTTTTATAGAAAAAATTTGTATCTTTGTAATCAACATACTGCAAGTAGTTTTCAAGCCCAATAGGGTTTAATAAAATTAGCTTTTTAGTTGTATTTGTATACATTAATGCAAAACGACTCGCTAGCATCCCGCCCATTGAGTGCCCTAATACAATCGACTCTTTTATATCAAGTGAGTCCATTAACGCATGAGTATGATGAGCAAGAGCCGCAAATGAATACTGGTAATTAGTTGGCTTAGACGACTTACCAAAACCAATTTGATCTGGAATTAATACCCCATAACCTAAAGATTGCAGATATTGCGCAGTGGTAGTCCAGTAATCTGCATTAAAGTTTTTGCCATGCATAAGTGTAACTGTTGGCATGTCGGATTTGGTTGGCTTTAAGTAAATATAGGCCATTTTTAATGATTGTTTTTGCGACTCAAGTGCAAAGTAATTTACTTTAAAATCGTATTCGTAATTAGTTAAAAGTGCATCATAAGAAAGGGCAGATGTATCTTGAGAAGTGCCAGCTAAGGCATTGTTTGTTAGTACTAATAAAGTAGAGAAACAAATAACTTTAATCGACGACATTCAGTTACTCCTATTAAAGGCGAGCGCTTGGCTTAAAAGAAGTACAACAATAACTAAGTATTTACACCTGTTCAATTAAATGTTTTACGTGGACGAAAAGAAGCGAAGCTAAATTAAAGCTTCGCTTATTAATTACTGAGTAAAGAGCTGATTGTTAAAGCTTAAAACGTCCACTCAATATGGATTTGTGGTACCGATTCAGTGACTTCAGTACCTAGTTTATTGTGCCAGTATTGTAATTCCATACCCAACAGGAGTGTGTTTTCTTTCATTTGAAGAGCGTGGCCCATATCCCACACTAAAATAGGCTGTGCGAGTATCCAAGCTTGTACATCGTTACCAAATTCATCTTCACGTTCAGCAATGTATTCAGCGTGGCCTTTAAAGCTAAACTTTTGTGAGCCAATAGAGAAAGGATACTCAAAAGCTACATCAAGCATCCAGCTATTAGTTTCAATAGGTGCACCGCCTTTTGCTACACCTTCACTATCGTCAATGTAAGCTGTGAACAACGTTTGAAAAAAGTTAAAACCAGGTACATCCCAGCTTAATTTAACACCTGGTAGGTATTTCATTACTTTTGCATCACCAGCAACGTTAATACCGCCCGTAAGGCCAACATCTAATAATGCACCAGAGCCAATTTTTTCGTCGCTAATGGCCGATAAGCTTACCGTTGAGTACCATTCACCATAAAAATCAGCATCTTGGTAACCATCATCTATATCGTCTTTACTGTAATCGATAAAGAAGAAGTTATCGCCGTAGTCATAGCCCGATGCATGTTGAACCGAGTAAACGGTAGTATCGGACTCTTGTTTAGAAAATGGATTTTTTTGACTGCCATTATTAATGTGTAGTGCTGTACTGCTCCAATTAGCAGCAAAAGCCGACGATGATAAAGCAAGAGAAGTAAAAGTAATAAAAGGGAGTAATTTTTTAAATTTCATAACTGTTTAATAACTATAATTTTAGTGACACGCGGAAGCAGAGATTATAGCAGAAGAGATTGATTTGTTGATCGCTAATTTAACACATGTTGCAGCTTACTTTATAAGCTGCAACATGTGGAGACGCAATTTATTACGCTTTATTGCGGCGTAAGCAAATGATAGTTATTGCCGTAAATGCTAGGATAAAACAATAATAGGAAGAGGTTGATACTTCCCAAGGGCTTATTTTAAACGTAGCGCCAAGTAACAATGCTTGTGCGCCGTATGGTAAAGAACCCTGCGTTACACAAGCAAAAATATCTAGCAAACTTGCAGAGCGTTTACCGCTTATTTCACCATCATCAGCAAGCTTTTTAGCAATAGGGCCGGCCACAATAATAGATACGGTGTTATTGGCAATACAGACATTACTTGTTAAAACTAACGCAGCGATACCTAATTGATCTGCCACTTTACGGTGCCATTTTGCAATGATTTTAGTAATTGCTTGAATTTTTTGAGCAATGTAATCAAGGCCACCATTAATACGAATAAATTCAGATAAGCCACCAATAAACATTGATAGTAAAAATATTTCCTGCATATCGGTAAAGCCTTTGTAAATGTCTTTTACAAAGCTTGCGCCTTCATAACTTCCTGTAAAGCCCATTAATGCGGCAAAAATAATACCGCTAAACAACACTACAAAGACGTTCAAGCCAGCAACTGCTAGCACTAAAATAAAGGCATACGGAAGCACTAACCAAATATCGTAATCCTTGGTTTCAACAACTTGAGCAGCAGGTGTTAAATAAAACAATAAGCCAATAGTCAGTATTGCAGCAGGGACAGCAATTTTAAGATTCTCTTTAAACTTGTCTTTCATTTCACAGCCCTGCGTGCGCGTAGCTGCAATAGTGGTGTCTGAAATAATAGATAAGTTATCGCCAAACATAGCGCCAGATACAATCGTACCGGCCATTAATGCTGGATCTATACCTGTTTTAATTGATACCGCATAAGCGATAGGGCCAATGGCGCCAATCGTACCCATTGACGTACCCATTGCTGTTGATACAACCGCTGCAATTAAAAATAAACCAGGGAGTAACAACGAAGGTGGAATAAGCGATAAGCCTGCATTTACTACCGCATCTACACCACCGGTTGCACTGGCAACGGCAGAAAAAGCACCCGCAAGTAAGTATATTAAACACATGGTAATAATATTGTTGTGTCCGGCACCTTTAATAAAGGTTTCTACACATTGGTTTACCGTGCCTTTATTTAAAATAAACGCAAGCATGATGGCGGGCAATATAGCAACAGGTGCGGGTAGTTGGTAAAAAGCATAATCAACCCCTTGCGATTGCAAATACAAACCTGAGCCTAAAAATAGCGCTACAAAGGTAAGTAGGGGAAGTAAAGAAAGTATTGCTTTGTTTTTATTAAATGATGGCTGCATCATAATCCTCATAACCAGTAAAATTTATCACAGCCAAAACTCCTCTTTTAGCTGAATTTAGCAGTACAACTTTTTAAAAAAAGTTGTTAGCCGCAGCGTCCGCAAGCCAAAGACCAAATCGACGCGAAAGAGAAGTTTAAATGTATAGATGGCTAAAGTAAACTGGTATTGTTATTATTATTAAATTAAAAGGTCACCTGACTATTGCATGACTTTTAGATAATATCTATAAAACAACGCGATTTTCAGCGATTAATATTTATCCAACTGCATAAAAATACCCACCTGCGTATTTTGTAATGCCCGGATATATGGCTAATAAACGGATTCAAATTAAATTAGGTAAAAACAATGACTACAAATCGAATAGGCGTTTTTGGTGCTAATGGCAGAATGGGCTTAGCTCTATTAGAAGCAGCGACAATTAAAGAGCAAACACAACTTACAGGTGCATACGTTCGTAGCAGTTCATCGTTATTAGGTATTAATGTAAATCAAGTAAATAGCGCAGCCGACAGCAGTGTTAGCTTTAGCGAAGAAACCACAATAGATAATGTAGATGTTTTAATCGACTTTACGCTTCCCGCTGGTATGAAAAACCATTTAAAAACCGCTGTAGCACAAAAAATTCCTATGGTTATTGGTACAACGGGCTTAACAAGCGACGATATGGCACTTTTACACGATGCCGCTAAGCATATTCCTATTGTATTTGCGCGAAATTACAGCGTGGGTGTCAATGTATTACTCAACCTTGTGCAAACTGCAGCGACTAAGTTTGGTGACGATTTAGATATCGAAATATTTGAAGCGCACCACCGTCATAAAATAGATGCACCATCGGGTACCGCACTGGCAATAGGTGAGTCAATCGCGCAAGCGAAAGGCTGGGATCACGACGAGGTTGCGGTATATGACCGAAGCCAAGTAGAAACAGCTAAATCTCAAAATGAGATTGGTTATTCTGTCCTAAGAGGGGGCGATATAGTAGGTGAACATACCGCATACTTCGCTACAATGGGCGAAAGGCTTGAATTGACACATAAAGCAAGTTCGAGAATGACGTTCGCTCTAGGTGCTATAAGGGCTGCAAGCTGGTTGAAAAACAAACCTGCTGGACTTTATGATATGCAAGATGTGCTAGATCTTAAGTAGTTTAGTTACTATTTTAACTGTTTGGGTCTAATTTCACCTACAGTGACTTATTTGTAACAATTAACCAAATAATGTTAGACCTAAATAGCAACTTCATGTAATATGCAGCCAATTTGCCAAAAATTACTAAATGCGTGTTTCCAATTATACCCAAGTGGCTAGTAAATCCAGGGTTTCAGTGGGAATGAAAATAGTTTTAGGCAAGAAAAATGATTGAAGGTTGAATGCTTTACATCTGCATCATTTAAGACTGCGTAAAACAATTTAAGCTCACAAAAATCTGGTTTTGACGATCCCTCTGGGTATTGGCGGGGTGTTAAGCAATTGCTTACTCCCGTTTTTTACTGTTAGGAGGTTTAACTTGACTAAATCCGCTCTGTTAGTCCTAGAAGACGGCACAGTGTTTCGCGGTACTGCAATCGGCGCTGACGGCATGTCAGTCGGTGAAGTGGTATTCAATACGTCTATGACTGGTTATCAAGAAATTTTGACTGATCCATCATACGCGGAACAAATCGTAACTTTGACGTACCCACATATCGGTAATACGGGTACCAACAGCGAAGACGAAGAAGCGAATCAAATTTGGGCTAAAGGCCTAGTGATCCGTGATTTGCCACTGCTAGCAAGTAACTTTCGTAACGAGCAATCGTTAGATGATTACTTAAAAGAACGTAATATTTTAGGTATTGCGGACATCGACACCAGAAAGCTAACTCGAATTTTGCGTGATAAAGGCGCACAAAACGGGTGTATTGTTGCCGGTGACGAGCTAGACGAAAATAAAGCGTTACAAGCCGCGCAAGCCTTCCCAGGTTTAAAAGGCATGGATTTAGCAAAAGTTGTCTCAACCAAGGAAAATTTTGAGTGGCGCGAATCAAGCTGGACATTAGGTGAAGGATTTAAAACCCTTGACGCTGCTGATGAAAAGTTTCATGTTGTTGCCTACGACTTCGGTGTAAAACGTAATATCTTACGTATGCTTGTAGACCGTGGTTGTAAACTTACAGTAGTACCAGCGCAAACTTCAGCCGCTGACGTACTTGCTTTAAACCCTGATGGTATCTTCTTATCTAATGGCCCTGGTGACCCTGAGCCATGTACTTACGCTATTGATGCAATTAAAACCTTTTTAGAAACCGACACACCTATTTTTGGTATCTGTTTAGGTCATCAGTTATTAGCCCTTGCCTCAGGTGCTAAAACAGAAAAAATGAAATTTGGCCACCACGGCGCTAACCACCCAGTTAAAGACCTAGACCGCGATGTAGTTATGATCACAGCTCAAAACCATGGTTTTGCAGCTCAAGAATCAAGCCTACCAAGTACGCTTCGTGCCACGCATAAATCGTTATTTGATGGAACGCTTCAAGGTATTCATCGTACAGATAAACCTGCGTTTAGCTTCCAGGGTCACCCTGAAGCAAGTCCAGGTCCACACGATGCAGCACCATTATTTGACCACTTCATCGATTTGATGCAAGCGCGTAAACACTAATTTAACTGGAGTAATAATGCCAAAACGTACCGACATAAAAAGCATTCTTATCTTAGGCGCAGGCCCAATTGTAATTGGTCAAGCTTGTGAATTTGACTACTCTGGTGCTCAAGCGTGTAAAGCACTTAGAGAAGAAGGCTATAGAGTTATATTAGTTAACTCAAACCCTGCAACTATCATGACCGACCCTGAAATGGCTGATGCTACCTACATCGAACCAATTCACTGGGAAGTGGTAGAAAAAATTATTGAAAAAGAAAAGCCTGATGCAGTACTGCCTACAATGGGTGGTCAAACAGCATTAAACTGTGCACTTGATTTAGACAAGCACGGTGTATTGGCTAAGCATGGCGTTGAGCTAATTGGCGCAACGGCTGATGCAATCGACAAAGCAGAAAACCGTGAACGCTTTGACGTAGCAATGAAAAACATTGGTCTTGAATGTCCACGTGCTGAGATTGCTCACACAATGGAAGAAGCAAAAGATACAATGACCCGCATTGGCTTGCCGTGTATCATTCGTCCTTCTTTCACCATGGGTGGCACCGGTGGCGGTGTTGCTTACAACATGGAAGAGTTTGAAGAAATTTGTGAGCGCGGTTTAGACTTATCGCCAACAAACGAATTATTGATTGATGAATCACTGATTGGTTGGAAAGAGTACGAAACAGAAGTTGTACGTGATAAAAACGATAACTGTATTATTGTTTGTACCATTGAAAACTTTGACCCTATGGGTGTTCACACTGGCGATTCAATCACCGTTGCACCAGCGCAAACGTTAACCGACAAAGAATACCAAATTATGCGTAACGCCTCTATGGCGGTATTACGTGAAATTGGTGTAGAAACTGGCGGTTCTAACGTGCAGTTTGGTATTAATCCTGAAGATGGCCGTATGGTTATCATTGAGATGAACCCACGCGTATCACGCTCATCTGCACTTGCATCAAAAGCAACGGGTTTCCCAATTGCTAAAATTGCTGCAAAGCTAGCAGTAGGTTATACGCTTGATGAACTTCAAAACGATATTACTGGCGGTAAAACTCCAGCGTCTTTTGAGCCTTCAATCGATTACGTTGTAACAAAAATTCCTCGCTTTAACTTTGAAAAATTTGCCGGTGCTAACGACCGCTTAACTACGCAAATGAAATCTGTTGGCGAAGTAATGGCGATTGGTCGTAACCAACAAGAATCATTACACAAAGCATTACGTGGTCTTGAAGTGGGCGCAACAGGTTTTAACCCAATAGTTGCACTTGATGACCCTAAAGCGAAAGAAAAAATCATCCGCGAATTACGCGAGCCAGGTGCTGAGCGTATCTGGTACATTGCCGATGCAATGCGCCATGGTATGAGCGTTGATGATGTTTACGAGCTGACTAAAGTTAATCGCTGGTTCTTAGTACAAATAGAAGATATTTTAAAAGACGAAGCAAAAATTGGTGAAGTAGGTATGGCTGGTTTAAATGCCGACTTCTTACGTAAACTTAAACGCAAAGGTTTCGCAGATCCACGTATAGCTGAAATTGCTGGTGTATCTGAAGCTGAAATTCGTAAAAAACGTCACTTATTAAACATCGTGCCAGTATACAAGCGTGTTGATACGTGCGCCGCAGAATTTAGCTCAGACACAGCTTACATGTACTCATCTTACGATGAAGAGTGTGAAGCAAACCCAACAGATAAAGACAAAATCATGGTTATTGGTGGCGGGCCTAACCGTATCGGCCAAGGTATTGAATTTGATTACTGTTGTGTACATGCCTCGCTTGCGCTTCGCGAAGACGGCTATGAAACCATTATGGTTAACTGTAACCCTGAAACAGTATCTACCGATTACGATACATCAGACAGATTATACTTCGAACCAATTACACTTGAAGACGTACTTGAAATTGTACGTGTTGAAAAGCCTAAAGGCGTTATCGTGCAGTACGGTGGTCAAACACCACTTAAATTAGCACGTGAGCTTGAAGCTAATGGTGTGCCAGTAATAGGTACTTCACCAGATGCGATTGACCGTGCAGAGGACCGCGAACGCTTCCAACAACTTGTTGAGCGTTTAAATTTACTTCAGCCAGAAAACGCAACAGTAACTTCAACTGAAGAAGCACTACTTAAATCAGTTGAGATTGGCTTCCCATTAGTTGTACGCCCGTCGTATGTACTAGGCGGTCGTGCAATGGAAATTGTATACGACGAAGATGATTTACGTCGCTACATGACCGAAGCGGTACAAGCATCAAACGAAGCACCTGTATTACTGGACCGTTTCTTAGATAATGCGATTGAAGTTGACGTTGACGCAATTTGCGACGGCGAGCAAGTAATCATCGGCGGTATCATGGAGCACATTGAGCAAGCGGGTGTTCACTCGGGTGACTCAGCCTGTTCATTACCTGCGCATTCTTTATCACAAGAAGTGCAAGACGTAATGCGCAAGCAAGTAACCGACATGGCGCTTGAGCTTGGTGTTGTAGGTTTGATGAATACACAGTTTGCCGTAAAAGATGGCAAAGTGTACTTAATTGAAGTCAACCCGCGTGCCGCACGTACTGTACCGTTTGTATCAAAAGCAACCGGTGTAGCGCTTGCAAAAGTGGCGGCTCGTTGTATGGCGGGTCAGTCTTTGGCAAGCCAAGGTATCACTAAAGAAGTGATCCCTCCTTATTACAGCGTTAAAGAAGTTGTTTTACCATTTGCTAAGTTTCAGGGTGTGGATCCAATCCGTGGTCCTGAGATGCGTTCAACGGGTGAAGTGATGGGTGTTGGTGATACTTTCGCCGAAGCATTCGCAAAAGCACAATTAGGTGCAAGCAACACTTTACCACGCGGTGGTCGCGCGTTATTATCTGTTCGTAATAGCGATAAGCCACGCATTGTTGAATTAGCCAAGATTATGACCGACTTAGGTTTTGAACTTGACGCAACGGGTGGCACGGCACACGCTCTTGAAGAAGCTGGCATTGAAGTACGACGTGTAAACAAAGTATATGAAGGCCGCCCGCATATTCTTGATTATATCAAGAATAAAGAGTACAGCTATATCGTTAATACCACCGAAGGTCGCCAAGCGATCGAAGATTCGAAGGTGTTACGTCGTGGTGCATTGCAAAATAAAACCAACTATACGACAACCTTGAACGCGGCTTTTGCTAACTGTACTGCTAACAAAGCAGATGACCGTAGTAAAGTAACGTCAGTTCAAGAGCTACACCTGCGATTGAACTAAGGAAATGTGCCAAGGCCAACTAGGGCCTTGGTGTTAAGTGAGAAAAGTATGCAATCAATTCCGATGACAGTTCGTGGCGCAGATTTACTGCGCAAAGAGCTTAACGAATTAAAAACAGTTACCCGTCCAAAAATTATCGCCGACATTGCTGTTGCGCGTGAACACGGTGACTTAAAAGAAAACGCTGAGTACCACGCTGCACGTGAGCAACAGGGTTTTTGTGAAGGTCGTATTCAAGAAATTGAAGCTAAACTTTCAAATGTTCAGATAATCGACGTAACTAAAATGCCAAATACGGGCAAAGTTATTTTTGGTACCACAGTAACTATAGTAAATGTAGATACGGATGCTGAAGTAAAATATCGTATTGTAGGCGATGATGAAGCAGATATTAAAAACAACTTAATTTCTGTTAATTCACCGATTGCACGTGGCTTAATTGGTAAACAAGTAGACGATGCAGTGTCTATCCAAACGCCAAAAGGTATCGTTGAGTACGAAATCATTGAAGTTGAGTATCTTTAACGCATAACTCACTTTAACGTTTTAAATAAAAACCGATGTATTTACATCGGTTTTTTTATGCCTTAAATAAATCACTATACTGATAAGGGTGTTCATATTGCATAAAGAGTAAGCATGATGATATAGGTACATAATCACTTTATACCAATCTGCTTATATATGGGGTCTATTTAACGTTAAGAAAATTACGCTAGAACTAGGCAAAAGTTTTTATATCTAGTTGTTCTAAATAAAAAACTTTTAACGACGTTATAGTGCAATTTAATTCGTTAAATTGATCAAGGATTTATGCAGGTTGGTATTATTAAAAAGGAACACTCAATGGCTAATATACTTTACCCAGCGCCTTTAAAAGTAGGCTCTAAAATTGCTATTTGCTCACTTTCATCTGGGCTAAAAGAAAAATACCATGCTCGATTAGACATTGTTATAAATGGACTAAAACAAAGAGAGTATGGTGTTGTTGAAGGGGAGTTTTTACGTCAAAACAAACCACGTGAACAGCTTAACGCAAAAGCGCATGCTCAGCAGCTAATGGTTTTTTTACTTGATGATGAAATAGATGCGATTATGCCGCCGATGGGTGGTGAGCTGGCAATGGAGATACTGCCACTACTTGATTTTAACGCCATTAAAGAAGCAAAGCCTAAGTGGTTAGTTGGTTTTTCTGATGTGAGTACTATTGCATGTGCATTAACAGCTAAGTGCCAATGGGCAACCCTTCACAGCGCTAATCTTATGCAGTTACATCCAGATGAAAAAAATCCGTATAGCTTACAAATATTTGAAACTCTGACCTACGAAGCCGGTAGTAAATTTGAGCAAGGTCCTTCTTCTTTATATCAAAAAAATAAGCCTGATTACGCGCAAAACCCGAACGAATTACTCAGCCCGAGTGAGCCCACAAATTGGCAATGTTTAAACTACACAGATAAACGTACCATAGAAATGTCTGGTCGGTTATTTGGTGGGTGTTTAGATACCGTAGGTTTATTGCTTGACTCGCCATTTTTAGCGCTGCATGAGTTTAAGACGCACAGCGCACCTGAAGGACTTATTCTATACCTCGAAAACTCAGAACTTACACCAACAACCGTTGCACGATTTTTACTGTCATTAAAATTAGCGGGCATATTTGACGACATCAATGGTTTGATTTTAGGGCGAAGTGAAATTACACAAAGTCATTACGATGCCTTTGATTATCGTCATGCGCTTGATGTTGCACTAGGTGGGTGTTTATTTCCTGTAATTATTGATGCCGATATAGGTCATGTTCCACCTAACTTAAATTTAGTAAACGGCGCTACTTGTACAATCACCGCTGAAATAAATGAAGGTAAAGTCATCAAAGCCTCATTAAATACCGAGCTTTGTTAGAAGTGTACTCACTTACCTTTGATAAGTAATTAGGTTAAAGGGTATAATAAGCCCGCTTTTATAGCGCTCTAGTTATAAAAGTGAATTCTCAGGGCGGGGTGAAATTCCCCACCGGCGGTATGTTTAATGTTTTTTATGACTTAAACGAGCCCGCGAGCGCTTTATTTAACTTATTTTAGGTTAAGTAAAGGTCAAGCAGATCTGGTGAGATGCCAGAGCCGACGGTTACAGTCCGGATGAAAGAGAATATGGCTTATTATACTAATACCGATTTTATTAAAGGCCTGATCATTGTATCGCGTTAAGTGAGCTGTTTTTTTGCGCTATAATTAATCACTAATTTAATGCAGTTGGTATAACACTGTGCGCTGCATTTTGCTGCGTGCTTTTTGTTATTCTATTTAAGCTATTTTGGTAGTGTTCGCTTTAAATTTAAGTGATGTATTACTGATCCTTTCACAGTCCTGAATCTATTATTTTTAATTGGAATATAATGATGATTCAGTCTCTACTTACTCAATTCGGCGAAAGCCATACCCGCGTACAAAGCGCAATCACTGCACTACAGCAAGGCCAAGGCGTACTTGTTGTTGATGATGAAAACCGTGAAAATGAAGGCGACTTTGTTTTTTCAGCTGAGCATTTAACGACTTCTCAAATGGCCGAGATGATCCGCGAAGGCAGCGGCATTGTTTGCTTATGCATGGGGGAGGAGCGCATTAAACAGCTCGATTTACCGCAAATGGTAGCTAACAATACGAGTCAAAATAACACCGCTTATACAGTCACTATTGAAGCTAAACATGGCGTTACAACAGGTGTGTCTGCTGCTGATAGAGTAACTACTATAAAAGCAGCGACAGCCGATAATGCAAAACCAAGTGATTTATCGCGCCCAGGGCATGTGTTTGGTTTAAAAGCACAAACGGGTGGCGTATTAGTGCGTCGCGGTCATACCGAAGCATCAGTTGATTTAATGCAACTTGCCGGCTTAAAACCATTTGGCGTAATTTGCGAACTTACTAATCCCGATGGTTCAATGGCGCGCTTACCTGAAGTGAGTGATTATGCTAATAAGCATAATATGACCGTGGTTTCTATTGAAGATCTCGTGCAATACATTCAAGCTGCGCAGCTTAAAGTAGGTTAAATTACTATTTTATCAGCCTTAGATATATTAAAAGCACGCACCTGTTGCGTGTTTTTATGGGCCTAACTTGCTCTTAAAATATAATAATCACTTGTTTTTATTTACGTTATTTAAGAAGCTTAGCGAAGGAATTGCACTTTCTGTAGCCGCTACATACAGTACTCTATAAGGAATTACCCCATTAAAATAGATTATTCTAACTATACACTTGAAGAATTGTTCGATGTAAAAGCTAATATAGATAAAGATAAATACACTGAGAATTTCAATGCATTAATGGCTGAATTTTTAAAAAGAGAAAACGAATTAAAACACTATAATGATGCGATAGAAAAAGAGGCTGAGGCTAAAAAAATATTACGAATGACCAGCTGCTCTAATAAAAGAATAGCGGGTGTGTTTTTATTTGGTTTGTGTATCAGTTTACCCTTATTGTTGTTCGCTGAACTGTCGATTTTAAGCACGATTAATCAATTTTACAGCGTGGTACTTTTACTTATGGTGGGGTTACCTTTATTGCATTCTTTTCGTTATGGCTGGACACTATCTAAATACGGTATAGTGACTGTAACCGACGATGTGTTTTCCTTCACTGTAATGCAATTTTTTTATAGCTGTACTTTTTGTTCAATACTTTTGCTTACCATATTAAGGTGGCCTTAACAGTTACTGCAGCACATTAGTACAGAGTAATATGCTTGGATCCTTTACTGAATATGAGTTGTATTTATAAATGTATAAGCGAAAAAATAGCAGCTGATATAAACCAGCTGCTTGGTTTGAAAAATTATAAAACTTGAATAACTTGCTCTTTAGCTAAACGTGATTTAGGTAATTTGGCATTATAATCTTCTGCGTCATCATGGTAGCCAAGCACTAAAGCTACATCACAAATGTAACCATCTATCTCTTTTTCAAAAACTTCGCCAATCAGCTCGGCATCTACGCCTTCCATTGGAGTTGAATCAATCCCTAAGCGTTCTGCTGTATGCATTGTATTACCAAGCGCTATGTAAGTTTGTGCTTTAGTCCACCTCGAATAATTGTTATTTTTTAAGAAAACTTCCAGACTTTATTTGAGAGGCTAATTAAAGTGTGTGACATTACATGTTAACTGTCAGTGCTAACGTTATAGTATAAGTGAAAGATAGTACGGCTTATTTTGCTTTTGTAAGCGAGTTAATGCCATGCTATATTGACGTTAACTTATATAAAAGGAATTAATAATATGATCGTTAAATTTAATAAACTTTGGTCTAATCATCCATATCCTGACGCACCTTGTGATAAATCTCTGTTTGGAAATCAATGCGCTATTCGCATGGGGGTTGCGCTAGAAAAGTCAGGAATAGATACTTCGTCTTTTGATAGTATGTATCCTCAACGCCGGTGCTACCCTGGTTTAAAGCATAGTCCTAGACATATCTTGGCAGCTCAGGAGCTTGCAAATTGGATTGACTCTCCTCGTAGCACTGCATTTGGTACTAAAAAAGTAATTAAAGGGGGCGCTTTATCCAAGTTGAAAGATAAAAAAGGAATTATATTTATAATGAATGGCTGGGGTAATACTGATCACATTGACTTGTGGGATGGGGAGTACCTAAAGGGTGGTAACACAGATTGGCTGAATTTAGGTGATGAGATCTGGTTTTGGGAAATTTTAGTATGAGAAATAAATTAACATTTAGCTCTATGTTACTTTTATTTTCTTGTTCAAATATAAACGCTGGCATACTTTTAGATGCTGAAATTTGCGAAGTTTCAATGGACAATAATAGTGAAAAACTACAGTTGTCACCTCCATGCTCATTAGTCAAAACTGAAAATGGCAAGAAAAATTTTTTTCAATTTAATGAAAGTAAAATTTATATTATTTCTGGAGCCCCGGCTAAATTAGAGAAATTAAAAAGATGGTCAGTAAAAGAGAGTGATAGATGTTCACTGGAATATCAGGCTGTTATAGTCGTTAGTAATAAATTTTCTCTATCTAAACTGAAAGATAAAGGTTTAGTGTGTCCTGATATTGGTTTAGATGAAAAGTTTTATCAACAATTTGTCCAATATTAATCTATGAAAGAGTAGTACAGTTTTCTCGCTTACTCCATATACCTTACGGATTATAAAAAACCACTTATTATAATAAGTGGTTTAATTGAAAACTGTTATTAATATAGTATTACTTATAAAACCTGAATAACTTGCTCTTTAGCCAAGCGAGATTTAGGTAGCTTAGCATTATAATCTTCAGCGCTATCGTGATAGCCAAGTACTAATGCGACGTCGCATACGTAACCATCAAGTTCTTTTTCAAAGACTTCGCCAATCAGCTCGGCATCTACGCCTTCCATTGGAGTTGAATCAATGCCTAAACGTGCAGCGGCATGCATAGTGTTACCCAGTGCAATGTAAGTTTGTGCTTTAGTCCACTCTTCATTAATGCCTTGCTCATCAGTATTCATATCAACAAACGCATAAGCACCGAAAGCTTGTTCGCGATTTTCTGCTTTAGTTCGACCATTTTTAATATCTGCATCAATAACTTGTGCGTAGTCATCGCGAGTATATTTAGGATTGTGAGCGAATAATATTATATGCGAAGCTGTTTTAATATGTGGCTGGTTAAACGCAAATTTATTAGCAAATGTACTATGCATACGCTCTTTAGCCTCATCTGATTCAATTACGATGAATTTCCAAGGCTGCGAGTTAATAGATGATGGAAATAGGCGCATAGCTTCGTAAATAACGGCTAAATCGTCTTGAGATACACGTTTCTTTGCATCGTAACGTTTTGCTGTGTAACGCTTTTCTAAGTCATTAATAATAGGGTGAGTCATTAGTTTCTCCATTGAGTAGGTGTTTTACCAGTATTTACTATGTTGAGTCAGTTTTAGTAAAAACAAACCCTTTTAAAAATTTATTACAAAAATAATATCGTGTTTTTAAATCACTCTACTTATTTAATTCAATTGATATCTACGTAGAGTAAAGTCTATCAATATAGCTAGGTACGGATAGTAGTGGGTTATTACAATATGATAAACAGGTACATGGTTGAATCATTATCAAATATTATTAGGTAATAGTTTCTTTAATAAATATAAATACAGCCATAGCCACCCCGAAATATTGGCTGAAGACACCAATTACATTGGTGCCTTCAATTAATTCAGGCAGCGCGTATTTAGTATTTATGGAATTAAAAACCTTCCAACACTATTTTGCCAATAGAGCGACTTTCTTCAAGTTCTGCGTGTGCAATACGCAGGTTAGCCGCATTTATAATGCCTAAATTTTTACCAATCGTTGTTTGAATATGGTCCTGATCAATTAACTCAGCAACATGATTTAATAACTTACTTTGCTCAATTAAATCTTTGGCATTAAACATTGAGCGGGCAAACATAAATTCCCAATGTAGAGATAAACTCTTCATTTTTAATTTACTAACGTCTAGTGACTCAGGGTCGTCAATCATTGCAATTTTACCAAATGGTGCAAGTACCTCTGTATACGCTTCAAAGTAAGTATCAGTACTGTGCAGACTTGCTACATGTGTTACCGAGCCAATGTTTAATGCGTCAATTTGAGCGGGTAATGGTTTTGTATGATCAACGACATAATCTGCGCCTAGTTTTTTAACCCATGCTTGTGAGCTTTCACGCGATGCAGTGGCAATCACCGTTGCGCCAGTAATCGCTTTAGCAAGCTGAATAAAAATAGAACCAACGCCGCCTGCGGCACCTGTTACTAAAATAACTTCGTCTGATTTTGTTGTTGAATCAGCTGCTTGTTTTACAATGTTTAAATGCTCAAATAATAATTCGTACGCTGTTATTGCAGTAAGGGGTAATGCAGCAGCTTCAGCATCGTTTAAGCTTTGTGGTTTGAACCCTACAATGCGCTCATCCACTAATTGAAATTCTGCATTACTACCTGGGCGGGTAATATCACCTGCGTAGTAAACAGCATCGCCAGGTTTAAATGCCGTTACAGCATCGCCAGTGGCAACAACTTCACCAACGGCATCCCAACCAATAACTTTTACTTCACCATCAGCAGGGGGCATAGATGCACGCACTTTGTAATCTGCTGGGTTAACCGCAATAGCTTTAACTTTAATTAATAAATCGCGACCTGTTGCAACTGGCTGTGGTAATTCAACATCAATTAACGATTCAGGATTAGAAACAGGAAGAGATTTTTTATAACCAATGGCTTTCATAATAAGTGTCCTAATTTGTTTACATATAAGGTGCAAGCCATGCTTTGGCTAGCTGATGGATATATAGTAGACCTTGCTTTAATATAGATAAACCGCATAATTGTTGAATCATTATCAAATAAAAATAGATAATATGAACATAGAAGATTTAAAACTTATTTTAAAAGTAGCTGAGTTTAGAAGTATTACGCTCGCAGCTGCTAAGTTAGATATGCGTACAGCCACAGCAAGCGCTGCTATTAAACGTGTTGAGGCAGCCCTTGGTAGTGAGCTATTTGTTCGTACAACACGTCATTTAAGGTTATCGGCTGCTGGGGAGCGCTACATACCACAATGTGAGCAGGCTTTAGCTGTACTTGAGCTTGCAAAGCAAAATCTAAAAGGTGAGCATGACGAAATTGAAGGGGAGTTGCGCGTTGCCCTTTCATCTGACTTAGGCCGTAACTTAGTGATCCCATGGATTGATGAACTCATGGACACTCATCCAAAGCTAAGTTTAAGAACGCATATAAGTGATAGTAATATCGACTTTTACCGTGACTCAGTTGATATAGCGCTTCGTTATGGCTCGCCTAATGATGCTAGCGTTTATGGATTCAAAATTTGTAACGTACCGCGCTTGTTATGTGCAACTGACGAATATCTCTTACAAAACGGGGCTCCCATGCATCCCGATGATTTAGCGTCGCATCAAGGTTTGTTTTATCAATTGCAGGATATTATAAATAATACGTGGGAATTCACCGATGGTGAGTCAAAATATAAAGTTAAAATGAATGGCAGGCGCGCCTCAAACGATGGCGATTTAGTAAGGCGCTGGTGCGTTGCGGGTAAAGGCTTGGCTGTCAAATCAGCCCTTGATATAGCCGATGATTTACTCAATGACAGGGTGGTTACTGTAATGCAAGATTATCAACATGTTAATGGTGAACTTTGGCTTATTTGCCCAAGTAGGCAGTCAATAACCCCAGCGGTGCGTTTACTACGTGATGCATGCAGAGCAAAATCCCATGCTATTTTGCAGCAGTTGGTAAAGAAAGGAATTATTGATAAAAGTGTACTGAGCTAATTAGTCTACTTAATAATGCCACTGGCTTAGAGCTGGTGGCATTTATCGTATTCGTTAACTTAGCTTTTTATTAAAAAACTCAACTGTACGTTGCCATGCAAGCTCGGCATTGTCTTTATCATATCGACCTGTAGAGTCGTTATGAAATCCATGATTTGCCCCTTTATACATATGCATAGTGTATTCAACATTATTAGCTTTTAAATCTTGTTCGTACTGTGGCCATGACGCGTTTACACGTTTATCCAGCTCGCCTAATTGAATCATTAGCGGCGCTTTAATATTTTTACGTAAACTTTCGCTGGCTGGAGTACCGTAAAAAGGCACTCCGGCGCTAATTAAGTTGCTATCTACTGCCGCTAAATAGTTAACAATGTAGCCGCCAAAACAAAAACCGACAGCGCCTAACTTACCGTTACTGTTAGCATGCGATTTTAAAAAGTGCGCTGCGGCAACAAAATCGTTTTGAATTTTAGCGCGATCCATGGTTTTTTGCATAGCGCGTCCTTCATCATCATTACCAGGGTAGCCACCCAGTGGAAATAGCGCATCGGGTGCAAATGCAATAAAGCCTACCTTCGCTAAGCGTCTTGCTACATCCTTTACGTATGGGTTTAATCCACGGTTTTCGTGTACCACGAGTACAACAGGGAGCTTACCTTCTATGTTTTTAGGGGTTGCTAAGTAACCTTTGCCTTTACCGTGCCCGTCTGGCGAATCGAATTCTTCGTACGTTGCTTTAATATCATCGTCATTAAACGACACTTGTTCAGCCAATGCGTAATTAGGTAATAATGCTGATGTAAGTACAGCCATCGAAAAGCCAAGTGCGGCAAGGCCACCGAGTTTTTTCATAAACGTGCGGCGGTCCATCAAACCATGGGCGTATTCGTCATACCAATCAAAGGCTTCTTGAGGAATGTGATCAGAAGGGGATGTATTCATAGCTGTTCCTTAACTTTATTATGTCTATTTATTATTTAAATACCATAACGTATTAGGGATAAAAAACGAGCAATATTTCTCTCAATTATTAGGACTGTTGCCAAAGTTATCCTGCGTGTTAAAAAATAAGTAATAGAAGTATTGTTAGCAAATAGGTGAATATCATTTTTAAGCTAAAAATAAAAAGCTCGACATAATATGCCGAGCTTTTTTGGTTGGGATGTTACTTAATTTAGCTATTAGTAGGCGCTGGTTGGGCATCTACTAGTGGTGGCTTGCCACGCATTTTACGTACTAATCGTTTAGCATCTTCTAGTGCAACGTACTGGCACGGTATAAGTATCAGTGTAATTACTGTGGCAAATAACACACCAAAAGCAAGTGATACAGCCATTGGGATAACAATTTTAGCTTGTAAACTCGTTTCAAAAATAATTGGCATTACACCAATAAAAGTCGTGATTGAGGTAAGTAATATCGCTCTAAAGCGACGAGCACCGGCTTGCATTACAGCATCCTTAATCGCAACGCCTTCAGCGCGTGCTTTGTTTACAAAATCAACCATAACGAGGGAGTCATTTACGACCACACCCGCTACAGCAATAATGCCAAACATCGATAAGCTGCTCATAGTCATACCTAAAATCATATGGCCAAACATCGCGCCAACTACACCAAACGGAATAACCGACATTATAATAAGTGGCTGCGAGTAAGAGCGAAGCGGAATCGCTAACAAGGCAAATATAATCATCATTGATATACCAAAGTCACGAAGCTGCTCTGAAGCACTATCCATCTCTTCTTGAATGCGCCCAGCTACATCACTTGTAACGCCAGGGTAACTTTTAAGTAATGTTGGTAAGTATTCATCACGAATTTCTTCTGCAATTGCAAATGGTTCGGCTTGGTCGGTATTTACCGCAGCCCATACGTTTACAGTACGTTTAGAGTTTTCGCGGCGAATACGGTTTACACCGTCAACCAATTTAACTTCGGCTATTTCACTTAGCGGAACTTCAGCGCCAGTAGGCGTAATAATACGCACACTTGCTATGTCGCTAATTGAGTTACGTTCGTCTTCTGGATAGCGGATCATCACTTTAATTTCTTCGCCTTCACGCAATATTCGCTGCGCTTCTAAGCCGTAGTAACTAAAGCTAACTTGCGACGCTACATCAGCAAGCGTTAAACCCATGCTGTAAGCGAGTGGTTTTAAATCAAGTTGCACTTCGTCGGTAGCGCTTTGCATTGAATCGTTTACGTCGCCAACGCCTTCCATTGTTTGTAATTTGGCTTTTAATTTACCAGCCACTTCTTTTAGTTCGTCAGCATTTTTGCCTTCAAGTTTAAAGCTAACGTCGCCATCATCTCGACCGCCATTCATTATACTGTCTTGAATGGTCATGGTTTTAATGCCTGGTAGGGCGGGCATTTGCTCGCGCCATAACGCACTTAGGGCAAAGGTATCGATAGGGCGTAAATCAGGCTCTACCAAAATGGCCATAATATTTGCTTGCGTTCGTCCGCGCAGACTTACCGATAAATCGCGGATCATCGGTTTACCGTATTGCTCTTGTAGTTGCTGATCGACCTTTAACAACACGCTTTCTATTTTTTGTGCGGTTTCAAGTGTTGCTTGCTCAGATGAAGCAAGGTTCATTTCTATATCAATACGTGGAAAGTCGTGCGGTATTTTAGGGTTTGGTACAAACTTAACTAAACCACCTGCAAACATACCTGCGCTTACAATAAGCAAACACATAAAGCCAACAATCACTGTATAGCGATAATGAATACAGCGGCTAACAAAAGGAAGGTAGTAGTTATTCACAAAGCCTTTTAAACCACTATCAATCACCATACGTAAGCGATGTAATAGGTTTTTAGGATTTGGTTTACGTGGGTTCATTGCTGCAATATGTGCAGGCAAAATAAGTTTTGATTCAATGAGTGAAAAAATCAAACATAAAATAATCACGCCACCAATTGCTTTAGAAAAAGCAGCGCCAGGGCCGGTTGCGAGTGTTTGTGGTAAAAATGCCGCAATGGTTGTTAGTACACCAAAGGTTGCTGGCATCGCAACACGTTTTACACCGCGTACAACATTATCAAGAGTGTGGCCGTATTTTTCTATTTCGGCGCTGGCTGATTCGCCCACAACTATGGCGTCATCAACAACAATCCCGAGCACAAGTATAAAGGCAAAGAGTGAGGCTAGGTTAATTGTTACATCTAAAAAGCCAATGGGCATAAACAAAAAGGCGCCCAGAAAAGACACCGGTAAACCCATCATTACCCAAAATGCTAAGCGTAGCGGTAAAAATAGTGCCAGCACTATCATTACTAACAAGCCACCCCAAATCATGTTATCGACCATCATATCGAGTCGACCTTCAAGGTAGTAAGTTAAATCAACAATAGGAGAGAGCTTAACGCCTGCTGGTAAAAGTGGCTCTTTAGTTGCCATGTAACTTTTAAGGACTTTTGCTACATCGGTAATATCTTGATCTTTTGATGCGTTAACTTCAAACGAGAGTGAATTTTTACCATTATATTTTGAATATTGTAGACCTTCTTCAAAGCCATCATTAATAGTTGCAACATCGCCTAAATAAATTTGTGCACCATCAGCAAGGGTAATAAGGGGGAGTTTTTCAAACTCAAAGCCACGGTAGGCTTGTTTTTCAACACGCATCGAAATATAACCATTTTCAGAGCGTATTTGCCCCGCCGACATATTGGCCGAAAAGTTTTGTACAGCCCCTGCAATATCTCTAAATGTTAAGCCATATTCGCGCAGTTTATCGGGGCTGACTTCTATACCAATTTCGTATTCTAAGCCGCCGTTAAAATTAACAAGATTCACGTGAGGCAGTGCTTGTAGCTCGTCTTTTATATCGTTACCAAGCTCTTTTAACTGGTAGTTACTCATGTCGCCGTAAAGCGCGAGTATCATTACTTCTTGCTCAAACTTATCGCGGCGAACAACAGGGCGTTCCATCCCTGCAGGAAAGGTGTTTATTGAATCAACTTGTACTTTAATTTCATCAAGTACTTCTTGTGGGTTGTATTGTTCTTCTATTTCAATCCAGGCTTGTGAAAAACCACGGTTAGAGTAAGTAATTAGGCGTTTAATGCCTTCAATGCCTTCGAGGTTTTCCTCAACTTTTATGGTTATGCCTTCTTCAACCTCTTGCGGGGCTGCACCTGGGTAAACTGCTTGTACGCTTATCCAGTTGCTTTCAAACTGTGGGAACATTTGTTTGCGAATAGTCATCGCCATTAAAACACCGCCCACTAATATAAATATCATTAGTAGGTTGGCTGCAACGGGATTTCGGGCAAACCATGCTATTAACCCTGTTTCACGAGTGTTCATGATTATTCCTCTTTCAGCGCAAGTTGAGTTACATCAGTTTTATCAGGCGCGATATCTTCAACTTTTACTGCCATACCTTCAGTTGGGTATTCAAGCGCTGAGGTAACAATTTGCTCGCCATTGTTTAACCCTTGGCTGGCTATAATCATGCCGTTTTGCTCGCGTATAATATTGAGGGTTTTAAACGACAATGTTAAATCGTCATTTAAAATGACAATTTTATTATCTTTAACTAAGTGGTGCGCAACAATAATTGCGTTATCAAGCGGGCGACCTTCAATGGTAGCATTAATGTACGAACCAAAACGAAGAGGGCGTGTTTTGTCGCCATAAGGTGTTGCAAGTTGTGCAACCAAATAGCTCATACGGCTTGTTTGATCAACCACACCTTCGGTGCGAATTACTTTGGCTTGCCACATTGTTTGTTTACCTGCGTATTCTGCGTTAAATGTAACATTTGAGCCTACGCCGCCATTTTTTAAATATTGCAGTTCTTGATCGGCAACCGGTAAACGTACCTCTGCAACTGAGGTTGCACTCAATGCACCAAAACTATTACCTGGGTTTACTACTGAACCCAAGCTAATTGTGCGCTCATTAATAATGGCATCATAAGGGGCTTTAATATAAGTACGCTCAAGATTGCGGCTAGCACGCTTAACACTTGCTTGAGCAGAGCGGTAACGCGCTAATTTTTCTGCCAGCTGTGGTTTTCGTAAATAAAGTTCGGATGCAATAGCGTCGCTTGAGTCTGACTTAATACGCTCCCACTCAGCTTTTGCTACATGTGCTTGTGCGCGTTCTATTTCAAGTGCAGAGCTTGCTTGTGCTAAACCTGCTTGCGCTTCAATAAAGTCTGCCTCGTAATCATTTGCATCAATTCGTGCTAAAATATCGCCTTGCTTTACAAACGCGCCTTCAACAAATTGATCTGATACCGAAATAACTTGCCCGCTAACTTGTGCTATTAGCTCGGTACGATACTTTGGTTTAACAATGCCGTACGATTTAACATCGAGCGTTATAGAATCTAAAAGTACGCTTTGTGTTGCTACTAAAGGGCGTAAATCTTGCTCTGGCTTTTCTTCAGGTGGCTGTTTCATCATCTTAAAGGCTATAGCTAGCGCAATGCCGCCTGCTAAAACAGCGATTGGGAGTATTATTTGTTTTGTAGTAGCCACAAGGCATTCCTTCATAATTGGTGGTGACAGAGCAATAATACGCAATAAAGTGTTTACAAGCTGTTTTAAGATGTAACAAAGCATTACATATGTGTGTTACAACTCGCTATGCGACTAATTAAGTTCCTAAAAAGAAATTAAAGTAAGTGTTTTTTATTCAGAGGAAATTATGAAAACCGAATCGATGAATTGCAGGCTAGGCTGCGGCGCATGTTGTATTGCGCCAAGTATTAGTTCGCCTATTCCAGGTATGCCAAATGGTAAAAAAGCCGGAGAGCGCTGTATTCAGCTGGACGAACGTAATTTATGTAAGTTATTTGGTGATGAAAGTCGGCCTAAAGTGTGTAGCGATTTTAGCGCCACGTTTGATGTGTGCGGGTCAACAAACGCGCAAGCCCTAGCGCTTATTACAGAGCTCGAAGAGCTCACTTAGTGAGCTATTAAAATACACATATATTTACACTTATTTATTACTGTGTATTTATTTTAAGTAATTAAAAGCTGCGCTTTTCACGCGAGCAAGCTCTGCGTCTACTGTCAAAGTGGAGGTTTGTGTCTGTTTTGTAGACGTGAAGCTTGCTTACGTTACTAGTTACCAGCTATACGTTGCGCTTAACGTATATTGTTCACCGCGCCCAGGTGTACCAGGTATTTCTTCAAACGACTCATCCCATAAGTTATCTGCCGCTAAGGTGATAAATAAATTACTCAACTGTGGCGGCGTTATTTTAAGCGTTAGCTGGGTAAATAACGCGTTGTCATTGCCGTTTCTAAGTGCATTTTTGTGTTGTGTACGCCATTCGTTATCTATTCTAAATTCTAAAATATCAGTTGGGTTGTACACAGCGCCAAGTGTTAAACGGTGATCAGGAAAGTTTAATGCGTAAAAACTGGCATCAATATCGGCTACGCCGTAGTTTTCTGATTTATGTAAATAGGTGTAGCTTGCTATAAGTTTTGCTGTATCAAAGTGCTTAGTCGCTAAAAATTCAACCCCTGCAGTATCAATATCAACTGGGTTTGCAAAGCGCGCTGAAGTTGAATCAAAGTTAAAGGTCCAATCGGTTAAGTTATTATCTTTGCGATAAAAAATAGCCGAGTTTAACTGCCAGCTTTGTTCTTCAAGTAATAAACCTAGCTCCAAGTTTGAAGTGGTTTCGCGCTTAAGGTTGTAATTACTTCTAAATAATCCACCAGAATCACTGCCGCCAATGGCGGTATAGCCTGCAACTTGGCTTGCTTGTGCATAAGATAAATAAAACGTGCGCTCAAAACCTTCGCTGTTTTGTGTATTTAGCGTTACATCACCAATGAGTGACAGTTCAGAGTCGTCTCTATTTGTATCGTCAAACGCAGCACCTAAACGAAATGTAAGTTGTTTATTATCCTCAAGCACCATTTGGTATTCAGGCAATACGCTTAATTTATAATACTTTCGTGAGGTAAAGTTGTTTTCAAGTGTTGTTGATTCAATCGAGTCATCAATAAATTGTGCTGAGTAATTTATTGCCAGTGCATCGCTTTGTGCATGGCGACCCGAAAGTCCAAGCGATTTAACGTCGCTTTTATGAAAAGCTTCAAATGCACTAGGATTTTCGCGCGAGTAAATATAGTGATCGTCATGGGTACGATAATACGCCGATACTTCAAAGTTACTGTTATCAGCGTAGCTTTGCTTGTGATTAAGCATCCAAAGGCGGGTTTCTAAATCTTCAGTTTCGTTAACGCCAAAAGGGGTGTACAAGTTAGGCCAGCCAAAAAACTTATCTTGCGAGCCATAAAATAAATCGGTTTGGCTGTCCTCGCTTGCTAATTGCACGCGAGCTGAGGCGCGCGAAAAGTCATGGTCACCATTATCAATGGTTCCATCACTTTGCGAGTGAGAATACTCACCTTCAAAGCCCAGAGTATAGTTAACTAAACTATCAAGTTGTGTGTTTTTAGCAGCATGAATGCTTTGCAGATTAAAGTCATTTGTGCCAGTACCAAGCGATATACTGCCGCCTGTAATAATTGGTTTCCAACCAAATGAAACCGTACCTACAGAGCTATTCATACCGTAAAGTGCGTTATCGGCACCGGTTAAAACATCTGGGCCGCTTAGCATTTGCGGTGCAATGGGGATTTCAGCAAAATAATGACCAGATTGCGGGTCAAGCAGGGTAGCGCTTCCTACTCTAAAACCGGTGTTTTCGAAAATACCGCCGCGTATAGTTACATCAGCCTGCGCCTCAGCCATATTACGCGATTGTAAATCAACACGAGGGTCATATTCTAAATTAGAAATAGGCGAGTCGAATGTACCTACTGGCAACTTATTTGCAGTGGGTGAGGCCTCAACCGTTATTTTCTCGATTGCCGACTCATCAGATAGCGTATTAGCATTAGCAAATGCAGTAACGCTGCATAATATTGCAGGTATTATAAGGTGTGGTGTGCGATTCATGTGTTTCTCATCATTTTTTATTTGTAGCTGCGGTTACAATTAATTTCAAAGCTTATATTTGAGCATGATAAAATAACTAAATGTAACAGCAGTCATTTTGTGCGCGATTGTACATTAATTTGCTAATAACTGCATTTGATAACCATTTACACTTTATTTATTGGGTAACATTTATAATGG
Source organism: Pseudoalteromonas sp. 1_2015MBL_MicDiv (assembly GCF_002407505.1). Lineage (NCBI taxonomy): Bacteria > Pseudomonadati > Pseudomonadota > Gammaproteobacteria > Alteromonadales > Pseudoalteromonadaceae > Pseudoalteromonas > Pseudoalteromonas sp. 1_2015MBL_MicDiv. The sequence goes on from NZ_CP012737.1 coordinate 1,542,879, forward strand.
ATACGACACAACAAAATACTATTTACTTTGCTGGTGGCTGCCTGTGGGGCGTACAAGAATTTTTAAAGCACTTACCAGGCATAATAAGTACTGAAGCAGGGCGCGCTAATGGAAAAAATGATAATACACAAGGCGATTACGATGGTTATGCCGAATGCGTAAAGGTCATTTTTGATCCAAAAGCGGTTAGCTTAAACGAGCTATTTGGCTTCTTTTTTGAAATTATTGACCCGTATAGCATTAATAAACAAGGGGATGACGTAGGCCCTAAATATCGCACTGCCATTTATAGCAAAAGCCAAGATCATTTAAATGTCGCTAGCAATTATATAAGCCAGCGAAATGATGCTGATAAAATTGTGGTAGGGGTAGAGCTGCTAACGAACTATGTACCAAGTGATCCTGAGCATCAAGACCGTTTAACTAATTACCCTGATGATTATTGCCACATACCGCTTGAGCTATTGCATAAGTATAAATCGTAATTTAGAGTGGAGTAAGGGCATAAAGATAAGTAATTAGAAGCTATCGCTTCTCGCGCAAGCAAGCTTAGTGTCTACAGGTAAAGTTTAATTCGGTGTTTTTGTAGACGTACAGCTTGCTGACGTGACGAGCGCAGCTCGTAATTTAAGGTTGAATATAGCGTTAGGTAAAGGTAAGTAATTAGAAGCTATCGCTTCTCGCGCAAGCAAGCTTAGCGCCTACAGGTAAAGTTTATCCGATGTTTGTTTTGTAGACGTGCAGCTTGCTGACGTAACGAGCGCTTTATTTCAAAAGTCCCAAAAACAAGCACCCATAAAAAAACTCACATATTGTGAGCTTTTTCAAACTAACTTTAAACTTACAGCTGTTTTTGCGGCGGGAAGTTACTTAAAATTTCGCTGACTGTTTTATTAATTGATGCTTCACGTTGTTCTGGCGATTGATTTTTCTTTAAACGGCCTTCTTTTGCGCCGCGCCATACTAGCTGGTTAGATTCACGATCTACAATATCGATAATCAGTGTACCCACTTCGTATTCACGCGCAGTTGTATCGCGTTGAAAACCAGTACCCCAATAACCCCAATGCGGGCGGTAGTTTATATTGAAGTTGTCTACTTCAAGCTCTTTGTCTACCGATGCATGATAGTTAACAAGTACATCAGCATTTGCTGCATCAACTAAGCTCATACCTAATGTTTGGCTAAGCTCTTTATTAACAGCAGCGCGTACACGCTTTTCCATTAGGCCATTAATTTGATAGTTATTTGTATCTTTAGTTAGGCTGGCGTTTTCTACCCAAGCAAATGTTTTAAAATTACTAAAGTTAGCTGATTTATCGTAATCCCAATCTGGGGTTTGTGTACAGGCTGTAAGAAGTGCTAGCGCTGCAACAATAAGTATATTTTTCATTACGTTTGCTCCAATAAAATGCATTAATTTAAAATAACACACATAGTTTAAATGTGTATTATTTAAACGTCCTATATTTTAGTTTAGTTGGTTTGCCTTAACGGCCAATTAATTGTGTTCAACTTCAATCCAATCTTTTTCATCTACCCAGTTTTGTGCACCGTCTTTTACCGAGCGAATAGGCACAATGTAGTCACAACTTATTTGTGGTTTAACTGAGGCAAATATAGGCACAAAACCAAAGCTTAGTGCGGTTTCTATAATTGCTTTTTGATTTTGCGGATCGATATCGGCCGCTTCATCTATATAAATTGGTATACGGTATAGGTTTTGTTCCTGGTCACTTAATAAGTAGCGAATAAACAACATGCCACACAATAACTTAATAGTAATTCGTGTCCCGTTTGAACCCGCCGAATCTATTTTTTCAAAGTGCTCTGTTTCACCTGCACGGTTAACCACTTCAAATCGAATATCAAATAAATCGGTAAGCGTTAAACCCGCTTTATCTGAGGCGAGTTTAATTAAGTGATCTTTCGCTTCGTTTACCGCACTTTCGCTGTACGGTTCTTGGCTCAGTAAATCAAGTGTGTCACCTTGCTCAAACTGATGCGACGTGCTGATAATGGTATCTATACTATCAACCAGCATTTTGCGCGGTATGACGTTAATTTTAAACGCTTGCAGGTTTGAAATGCGGTGCTGGCTTATGCCTTTATTAAAGCTATTCATTTCGCGGCGAAGGCGGTCTAAATCTTCTCGCAAGCCTTTAATAGTTGCGGCCACTTCGGTAAGCGCAACACGAGCTTGGCGTTCAACAGCATCGCGTTCGTTATCAATGTTATGAAACGCGCTAATTAGCTTTTGGTATTTAGTATATTCGTCGTTTTCGTTGTCGAATTTAGTAATACCCGCGTTATATACATGCAAATAGGTGTTGCGTACGTTTATGTCAAAATTACGCAGCTCTTGACAGTCTTTATTAAAGTGATGAACAAGATCGCTTAAGTTATCAAAGTCGACTGTAATATCAATCATATACGGGGTTACTTTACCGCTGTATAAATCAAGCGTGTGGTCAATTCGATCGCTTTTAACTTGGCGTAAGCGCTCAGTTTGGCGATTAATTTGCTCTTGTTTAGATTTAATTAACGAGCGACGATCGGCAATTGAGCCACTATTTTTTTGAATATCTTGCAGGTAGTCGTCAACTTGTTCGCGCTCAGCTAATAACTGCTCTTTTAGCATGGCTTGCGCTTCAACCGACTGCTGCATTATATCAAACTGTTCTAAGCGTTTTAGGGCGCTCTCAGCGCTCATAAGCTCATCGTATAGCGCGTCTTTTTCTTTTTGCTTGTCGGCAACGTTTGCTGCAACATCGCGTTGTTGTTTAAATTCTTTAAGTGAATGCTCAAGTGCACTGAGCTGAGCGGTTAATTGCTCTTTGTTTTCGCCGCTTTGCATTTGCACAGGCGAGAGCTTTTTAAGCTTAATGCTCGCACCTGGCAGAGTTAGTACACCGCCTTTAACGTTTTCGCTAAGTAGCGATAAAAATTCACCAAACGCATCTTCGTCATCAATGGTTATATCGCCATTAGTGGTGGTTGCAAACGAGAGAATATCTGGGTTTAAAATCCGTGATATTTCCTCTACTTCTTTTAACGAGAGGTCTTCGCGCATGCGGGTAAACAAATTAAACTCAAGGTTTTTAAGTTGCAGCTTTAAGCTCTTAATTTGTTTTTGTGTTTCGCTAATGCGGTAGTCAAGCGTATGTAGGCTTTGCCCTTGTGCGCTGGTTATAGAGTGCGAAAGCGACTCGTAATCTTGCTTTAACTGAGTCAGGCTGGTTTTAAGGGTGGCTTTATTTACCAGTTCAAATTCGCTTTTAAGCGCATCGTAATCTAAAAACCACTGCTCAATTTGTGTTTGTCTGCGCTCTATGTCGCGCGATTGCTGTACGTATAGGCTTTGCTTTTGCTCAAACTCGTGTTTTTCGTGCTCTATATCTTCAAGCGCTATACCCAGCTCATTAAGTTGCGATTCTTGATAGGTATCAAAATCAATCAGTGCTTGGTCAATTTTAGGTGCGTATGCGGCTAATTTACCTTTAAGCACGGTTTGGTTTTCAAGCATTGATTCAAGCGCTGCTATTGGCTCTTGCATTGACTCAAGGGCTTTTAATTCGCGTTTTGAGCGATTTACTTTATCAAACGAGCGACGCCATACTTCATAAAAGTCGACTTTAGAGTTCGACATATGACGTTCAAACACGCGTAACATAAAGCGTTTTACGTCGCTTGCGCCTAATTTGTGTAAGTTAAGAATACGTCTAAATATTTCTTTATAAATAGAGGAGTCTTGCACATTATTAAGCGGGATCATTTTTAAGTTAATGTCGCCGTCAAATGGGGTTGCGCCGCCAGTCAGTAGCGCGTTTAGCTCTTGTGCTTTTAACTCAATAGGGTTGTAGTTAAGCGATTTTAAATGGTTGAACAGCTTGGTAAATTTAATAATAGTTTTACCTTGCGTGTACTGCTCTAAATCAAGCTTTCCTTGATAACAAAAGTACTGATGCGCGTAACCGGCAATTTTACCAAGTCCCGCAACGCCTATTACTACCGAGCCATGAGGCAAGTTAGCTTCTAGTAAAATGTACGACTGATCGGATGAAAAATAAAATTTACGAGTTTCATCTAAATCGTGTCCGTCCCATTCGGTTAAGCGCAAATCGTTAATAAGCGGAAACTGCAGAGCGTTAATAACCGAGCTTTTACCTGTGTTATTGGGCGCGCAAATAGAGCTGCTTTTATCAAGCGGGATCACACATTTTGCATAGCCTGCGGTGTTAAGTAGGGCGAGTTTACTCAGTCCGTATAGATTTTTCATTCCTCGTCCTCTGTAATATAGGTTTCTTCGTTTACTTCCATTAATGCATCTATATAGCGGTGAATTGGCGCTTGTAGCATAAAGCCGCCTTCTACTTCACGGGCTAAACCTAGGCGCACCATGCGCAGGTAAACGTCTTTGCGCAAATCAGATCCCGAAAATATCTCAAGCTGATCAAACAAATGTTTGTTAATTTGCACCAGCGTTTGCATAAGCTCTAAATCGTTTACGTCGTCAAACAATGCGCGCATTGGGTCTTTACCCGTATTGGCGTAGTGCTCAATTAAAATGTAAATAGTGAGCGCGATAGCGCGAGATATTTTGCCCATATTGGGTGTACTTTCGTCGCTACCAAAGTAATAAAAGCCACGGCTGTCGTGTTTTAAATCGTTACCCAGGGCGGTAAATAGGGCGGTGTAGTCTTCTATGTGTTGGTCAAGCTCTTGCCACATTACGTTGTCTTGCTCGCAAATGTGATAACCCGCTACTAATTTTTTATTAATGGCTTGTAGATGGGTTAGCTCGTCTAAGTTTATGTGTGTCATGGTTTATTTACCTGCCTTTGGATCTGGCTGAGGCTCTGAATTAAATGGATATAAAGAAAAGTGCTGACCGGCAATTTTTACGCGGGCTTTTTCATCGCTTTGAATTATTTTAATATCGCAGTCGCTGACTAATTTTTGATACAAAAATAGCATTTCGTCGGCATCGAGATCTGGATAGCTTTCGTCTAAAAATTGCAGCAAGGGCTGCGGCTTTTTGCGTTTTTTATTAAAGCGCTTAGCAAAGCTGGTTTTAACATCGTTGTAGTCAGGAATATTAGGCGTAACAAATGCAGGCACGTCTTGCTGGTCAGGCAATTGGTATTCTTCGTGTTCAAATTCAACCAAGCTTGCCATGTAAGCGACAATATGGCGTTGCTGACCAAGCGAGTAGCGCTGCGCGTCACTCACAAAATGTGGCTGCACCGCGCTTAGCATATTGTCTACGCCATTTTTACGCACAAGCCCAAGTACTTTGGCAGCTTGGCGAGTAATTAAGTTATTACGGCGTAGCTCTTCGCGCAGCGGCATAAGCATATCGGCACTTTTACGTAAGCTTTCTCGGCCCATTAAATGCATTTCGAGTATACGGGTACGTAATTGTTCCAACATACGTTTGTCATTATACGCTTTACCTGAGCGCTCAATGTGCAGTATTTGCTTACTTATTTGCTCTTCAATGAGGGTAAAACACGCATGAAATTCACCACGAATATCAACCATTTTAAGCATTGGATCTATGTATTCGTCAAACGCTTCTATTACCGCTTTATAACGCTTTTGCAGCGATTGCACCGCATTATTTGATTTGGCTTGTTCAACAATATTTAAAATAGCGTTTTCGTTGTGCGTATAGAGCTTCATTATTTTACGCACCCGATCATCCATAATGCGGCTGTAGCGGCGTAAGTCGTCAAAGTCTTCTATTTCGCCAGCGTTATCTAGGCGGTTGCCTAAACGAGCTAGGTCCTCTACTAGTACGCTAATTTCTTGTGCTAAACCTAAATGCTCTTCTTGCAGTAAAAACGTAGCAAAATCAGCAATAGCACGATTTATTTCAAGCTGAGAGGATTTAGCCAGCGGAATTAAAATATCTTGGTTTAACAAACGATTTGTTTCTTTATAAATGCGTTCGTTTGACCACGTAGGCTGCTTTTGCTTAATCGCGTTTTGTACGTCTTTTAGGCTAAAGTCAGCCATTTTAAAACGTTTAAATAATAGCTCTAATACACCCCAATGTTCGGTTATGGTGTTTAGCAGCTTTTTAGCTGGGATCATAAGGGGTTACAACATCCTAGTATTTTATTATTGAGTTCTTTTAGAAGACTCATTATTACGTATTTTTAATTAACCTTGTCTGTATATAGTATTCGTTTTTAAGACCATTTAATAATAGTTTTTGCATAGAGGCAGTGCTAAAATTCGCGCCGAAAATAGGCACATGAAATGGAATGTTATTTGTGTGTTCTTTAAAACTATATCAAAGGTTGTTTAACTACCATGGTTTCCTCGATTATTCTAACCCTGATAGCGATTGCATTTTTACTGATCGTTATAGAAGATATAATCCATGTCAATAAAGCTAAAACCACGCTGTTTTTTGGTACGCTTTGCTGGATTCTTCTTTTTATATACCCTCTACACGGGCAAAGCCCCGATACGATTCAACACCTCTTAAATGAAAATATTTTAGAAATTGCCTCATTATGGCTATTTTTAATGGCTGCAATGACCTTTGTAGCGTATTTAAATTCAAAGGGGTTTATAGAAAATATTGTGCACCGTGTTATGCCAAAAAGTATTAGCGAAAAAAAGCTCATGTTTTTGGTGGGTGGTTTTGCGTTTTTGTTTTCGTCGATTTCAGATAACGTAACAGCGACGCTTATATCGCTTGCGGTTGTTATGTCGTTAAAACTTGAACCTAAAAAACTCATTAAATACGCCACGCTTATTGTGTTTGGGGTTAACTCAGGTGGGGTATCGCTAATAACAGGTGACGTAACCACACTAATGATATTTTTAGATGGCAAAGTAACCATTGCTCATTTATTACTACTTATAGCGCCAGCACTTGCAAGCGTTATGTTGCTAGCCGCGTTACTGTCTATCGGTATGAAAGGGCGTGTTGGGTTTGCTGGTGCAGGTAAAACCCGCATTGAAAAAACCGACATTACCATTTCTGTTATATTTTTATCTACCGTAGTGAGCACACTTACGCTGAGTGTAATTTACAGCGTACCGCCTCTATTAACCTTTTTGTTTGGCTTATCAGTGATGTTTTTAGTGGCGCAATTTTTAATGCGCAAAAAAGACATAAACAAAGACATAATCGATTTTGTTCGCGATATAGAATACGACACATTATTGTTTTTTGTAGGTGTACTTTTACTTGTAGGCGCACTTAAAGAAATAGGTATGTTGAGTAAATTTACCGACTTATACACGGTAATGGCACCAGAATACGCAAACTACTTAATGGGCATATTATCAGCAGGGGTCGATAACGTACCGCTTACTGCTGCATTATTAAAAGCCGATATAGTAATGAGCCAACAACATTGGTTGTCGTTTACGTATGCAACGGGCGTGGGCGGTTCAATGCTTATTATTGGTTCGGCTGCGGGCATTATTGCCATGAGCAAAGTTAAAGCACTTACCTTTATGAGCTACTTGCGTTTATCGCTGCATTTATTAATTTGTTACACGGTTGGATATGCGGGCTCGTATTACATGGGCAGTTTTATTTAACTCATAAATTATTAAATGCTTGACAGCTAGACGTCTAAACGATAACTTTCAAAGCCCCGCTACTTAGTGGGGTTTTGTTTTATTAGCCACTGGTTAATAAAGCATTCAGAAGAGGTGCGATACTTAGGTACTTAATGTTAGGCGACGAAAGCCGATGATCATTAAGGAGGGAAGTACTCGCCGAGGAAAATAATGGTACGTCGTCATTGTTTTTCGGTTTATGGGGCTGAATCCTCAAAACTGTCACCAATATAGGTGGAGAGCTTCTGGCAGTGGACTTATCTTCAAGCATTCCTTTGCCAAGTTCTTCTTGTTTTATTGCGGTTTGGATACCGCGAAAGGAGACTAAATGACTACCCAATCAGTGCCACAAACAGTATCAGGCGCAAAATCAGATTACATCGTTGCCAAATTTGGCGGAACCAGTGTTGCAAATTTTGAAGCGATGAGTCGCTGTAGCGAAATTATTGTTGCAGATAAAAGCGTACGTATTGTTGCCGTGAGCGCCAGTGCCGGCGTAACTAATCACTTAGTTGCACTGTGTAAATCAAGCATTACCTCAAGTGAGCGCCAAGAACACATAAACGGCGTGCTTGCTATTCAACAAACTATTTTAGATGAATTATCGCTAGATGCCGATTTAGCGGTTGGCTTTAGCGAAACCCTAAAAGCATTTCAAACATTGGCTCAAGAGCCACTGACAATCGATCAGCAACATGATGAGCTACTTAGCTTTGGTGAGCGTTTATCGTCGTATTTGTTTGCTCAGGTACTGCGTTTACAAGGTTTAAATGCCGATCGCTTTGATGTGCGCAAGGTGCTTAAAACCGACAGCCAATTTGGCAAAGCAACGCCCAACGTTGCAGCCACAGCGCAAGCTGCTAAAGAGCATTTAATTCCGTTATTAGACACTCAAGTAATTGTAACTCAGGGATTTATTGGTAGTGACGAATACGGTCACACCACAACGCTAGGACGTGGTGGTTCAGACTACAGCGCTGCATTATTAGCTGAAGCAATTAACGCTAAAAGTGTGCATATTTGGACCGACGTAGTGGGCATTTTTAGCACCGACCCGCGTTTGTGCGCAAAAGCGACGCCGATTGCACGCTTAAGTTTTGACGAAGCCGCTGAAATGGCAACCTTTGGCGCAAAAGTATTGCACCCAGCGACTATTTTACCAGCAAGCCGTAGCCACATTAACGTGTTTGTAGGTTCTAGCCGAGAGCCTGAGCGAGGCGGTACGTGGATTGAGCGTGAAAAATCGCAGCAACCAGGTATACGCGCAGTAACGCAACGTAAAAACCAAATTTTGCTTACGCTCAAAAGCCCAGAAATGCTACTAGCAAGCGGCTTTTTAGCACGCGTATTTACACTATTAAGTGAATACAATATATCGGTAGATTTGGTAACCACATCAGAAATCAGTGTAGCTATAACGCTTGATAACGCGCAAAACGCCTCGCGCCCAGAGCTTGATCAAGAATGCCTAGATAAGCTTGCAGAGTTTTGCCATGTTTCGGTAGAAAACAACCTAACATTGGTGGCACTTATTGGCTCTGAGATTCAATTACGCCAACACGAAATGAACTTAATGAGTGTACTAAAAGACTTTAACATTCGATTAATTTGTCACGGTGCTAGTAAGCACAACCTGTGCTTTTTAGTAGAGCAAACTGAGTCAGATAACGTAGTACAATCTATTCATAGCCGTTTATTAGAAAACGATTTTGCTGCGTAAATCGCGCTTATTCACGAAAGTGATTTATTAAAGTTACTTAACAAAATCAGTTAATAAAAAGCATCGCCAGTCGGTGCTTTTTTTATGCACCACACTTATATCAAAACAAACATTACTGTCACTGCTATCAGCTACAGTAACGCTATTACTGCAAGCACTGAGCTTTGCACTATGTAATTCGTCAAACACATTAGGGCTAAGTAACTTTGCAATAGGGCGGCTGGTGGCTTTAGCAAGTGACTCTTTTAATGTCCAAATTCTAAAAAACGTATCCGCTTGGGCTTGGGTATTAGTGGGCTTTGTAATAAGTGTAATTTCATCATTATGATAAAAATGCTTAGCGAGTTTTTCAAATGGGCGGTTTAGGCTTACTTTTTCAATATCAAAACCAAATTCACTTTTACCAAGGTTAAGCGCAACCCCAACTAAACCATGCGAGTGCGAAATACAGGTATTAATAACATCACCATTTACATGTAGTTGCAGCTTTGAGCTTGCCTCGTCAAATTCTGTACTCATTTTATTAAGGGCTACGTGCGCATGTTGCGGCTGCGTTATTTTAATAAGGTGCTTTAACAATAACCGCGTAGCTAAATACTCTTGCTTAGCTTGCGGGCTTTTGCGGCGGTTTATAATGGCTAACTCAAACAGGCTTAAGCAATCGGGCAAATTAAAGTCACTAAGTTCAAGTGTTTTAGCATTAAATAATAAAATACTGTTACTAGCTAAAGACAAGTTTACTAATTGAGTTGAAGTAATACTCAAGGCGTTTTTAAAATAGTGTTCAGTCATAAAAGCCCTAAAGCAAAAGAAGTCGCTGATATTGTGAGCGGTTAACGCCCCTAATAAAGGCTGGGTACAATTTTATTACTCAGCTGGCATGAAATATGGTTTAATTCACAATAATCAAAATAATAACAGATTTGTAGATGTATGGCACAAGTGCGTGATGGGTTTCAAAGCCGACTTGGTTTTGTTTTAGCCGCTGCTGGCGCAGCAGTGGGTTTAGGTAATATTTGGGGTTTTCCTACGCAAGCGGCCAACCATGGCGGCGGTGCTTTTTTACTGGTTTACTTTATTGTTATATTTTTACTTGCGCTCCCTGCATTGTATACCGAACTTTATTTAGGCCACAAAGCACAAGCTAATCCGGTAAAAGCATTGGGCGATGCATGGCAAAGCACTAACCGCAAAGTAGGTGCAGCAGCAGGTTATATTGGTCTTGCGGGCGCGGTTGTTATGCTAAGTTTTTACTCAATAGTAGCAGGGTGGATGCTCTCCTACGCTATTGAACCCATAACAACCTTTTTAGGTTTCACAGGCGCAAGCGAATTTTTACATAGCGACTCAGTGCTTCGTAATTTTGTATTTACGCCGCTTATGCTTATTTTAACTGCCAGTATTATTTTAAAAGGTGTTAAATCGGGAATCGAAACCTGGTCGCGCCGTTTAATGCCTCTGCTACTCGTATTGCTTGTTGGTTTAATTGCCTACATTGCAACACTCGATGGCGCAAGTGAAGGCTTTGCCGCGTATTTAATTCCTGATTTTAGCCAAATACTCGATCCTAATTTAATTATTGCCGCAATGGGGCAAGCGTTCTTTTCGCTCTCGTTAGGTGTGGGTTGTATGATGATTTACGGATCGTATTTACAGCCAGATGCTAATTTACCAAAGCTCACCGCAGGTGTTGCCTTACTCGATACCAGCGTTGCTTTTTTAGCGGGGTTACTCATTATTCCTGCTATTTATGTAGCGCAGCATAACGGCGTTGAAGTATTTAGTGGTGGTAAACTAATTGGCGAAGGGCAGCTTATTTTTGCTATTTTACCTGCGCTATTTAGCACCATGGGCGAAATTGGCTTATTAGTTGGTTTATTGTTTTTTGTATTAATGTCTATCGCATCGGTTACGTCAACTATATCGACCACCGAAATTCCGGTAGCGTTTTTAGTCGAAAATCACAACGTTAGCCGCACCAAAGCAACATGGGCGGTAAGCGCCGTTGTACTTGTGTGTGCGAGTGCGATTATACTAAATTTTGATTGGTTATTTGGCTTAGTTATTATGCTATTTACCCAATACCAATTACCACTAATGGGCTTATTTTACTTTATTACAGTAGGGTGGATGTGGCAGCGTGGTAATAAATTACACCAAGCAACAACCGGCGTACATTACTGGTTTGCTCAGTATATTCGTTTTGTTTGCCCAATATTAATGACCTTGGTATTTGCAAATGTTGCATTTGGTTAATTTTATTTAAACCCTAAAAATAGATTAATAAAGCGAAGTGAGTTTTAAACGCACTTCGCTTTTTTTTGTGCCTGAAATTTAGGTATAGCTTATGTCTTTATAAAACCTCGTTAGTCAGAGGCCTACCTTCACTTACTTCAAGCGCGTTAAGTAGGGTTGTGTTTGCTATTTCGGTGAGTGCTTCTTGGGTAAAAAAGCCCTGATGGCCTGTTACTAAAACATTTTTAAAGCTCACTAAACGCGAAAATATATCGTCTTGGTTTATTTCGTCGCTGTGGTTTTTAAAAAACAGCTCCGACTCTTGCTCGTAAACGTCGAGCCCTAAATACCCTAATTTTTTAGTTTTAAGTGCATTAATGCACGCTTTGCTGTTAAGCAGTGCCCCGCGAGAGGTGTTAATAAGCATAACGCCGGTTTTCATTTTGCTAAATGCCTCATCATCTATTAAATGATGAGTTTGTTCCGTTAATGGGCAATGCAAAGAAATCACATCGCTTTGGCTAAGCAAGGTGTCTATATCGGTAATTGTATAATTGCCAGGTTGTGCGTAGGGGTCGCACACTAATACTTTAGCGCCAAAGCCATTTAAAATGTTACACAGCGCAAGGCCAATTTTACCGCAACCTACAATACCCACGGTTTTATTGTGCAAGTTAAAGCCTAGTAATCCGTTTAAATCAAAATTGTCTTCGCGTACGCGGTTATACGCTTTATGGGTTTTACGGCTAAGCGTGAGCATAAGTGCAATACAATGCTCGGCTACTGCCTCAGGGCTGTATGCTGGTACGCGTAATACTTTAATTTTATGTGCTTTTGCTGCAGGTAAATCAACGTTATTAAATCCTGCACAACGTAGCAAAATAGTATTTATGCCTTCGCTTGCCAGTTGTTCAATAACCGTGGCGTTTACGGTGTCGTTTACAAATACACATATGGCATCAAACCCGTTTGCTAAAATAGCCGTTTGTTCGCTTAGAGCTTGCTCAAAATACGTTATTTTTATATCACGATTATCGCGTGTACTTTGTTCAAAAAAAGGCAGTTCGTACTTTTGAGTACTAAAAAAAGCAATGTTCATGGTAATAGCTCCGACGCTTAAGGAAAAATAATAGTAACATTAAACTACTTTACAAAAACGTGCCTAATTAGTTCTCCTGCTACTAATTTAAGCTTTAAGCGAAGTAAATATAGGTGTTTTAGGCGATATTCTTTTATCACTTTTTGCTGTGTTTACCTTTGCTGCTTGCAGTAGGTTGCTTTCTATTACTTGTTTAAGTGTTTCGGGCTTAGTGCGCGGTGCATAGCGAGCAACCTGCTGACCTTGCGAGTTAATTAAAAACTTAGTGAAGTTCCACTTAATTGCACGGTTTTGTGAAATACCCCGAGTATGTGATTTCAAATAATTAAACAACGGGTGAGTTTCTGGCCCATTTACCATTACTTTACCAAATATCTCAAACGAGATATTAAATTGATCTTGGTAAAAGTCTTTAATGGCTAAATTATCAAGCGGCTCATTTTGACCAAACTGATTACACGGAAATGCCAATATTGTAAATCCGCTACTTTTATATTCTTGATATAGTTTTTCAAGCGCACTTAATTGCACCGAAAAATTACACTTACTCGCTGTATTAACAATCAGTATGGTTTTTCCCTGTAGCTTACTAAGAGGAAAGCTTTCGCTGTTGTAAAGTGGTGCATTAAATTGATAAATACTATCCATAGGTTACCTACTTACATTTCCGATTAAGGAAATTTTATAAAGATTTTCATTCGCTTTTTTATCAGCCGGTTGACATAATCTAAGCCTAGTTTCTAAGTTATCAGTTAAATAGGTCATTTTTATGTCAATGAAAGTCGCATTTATAGGTTTAGGCGTAATGGGTTACCCAATGGCGGGGCATTTAGCAAAAGCAGGGCACAGCGTATGCGTTTATAACCGCACTCAAGCTAAAGCACAAGCGTGGACTGCAGAACACTCAGGAAGCTTTGCACCAACCCCGCGCGAAGCTGCCAACAATGCCGACATCGTATTTATGTGTGTTGGTAACGATGACGACTTACGCTCAGTAGTGTATGGCAACGACGGCGTGTTAGCGGGCATGTTGCCGCACACTGTTTTGGTTGATCACACCACAACCTCTGCTGAAGTAGCCCGCGAAGTAGCTGCAAAAGCTGAACTACAAAATGTCGACTTTATAGATGCGCCAGTTTCGGGCGGACAAGCTGGCGCCGAAAATGGCGTATTAACGGTTATGGCAGGTGGCAGTGAAGCCGTATTTGCTAAAGTGCAGCCAGTTATGGCGGCGTTTAGCCGTTTTAGCCAACTGTTAGGCGGCGTTGGCTCGGGACAATTTTGTAAAATGGTTAATCAAATTTGTATTGCTGGCGCAGTACAAGGTTTAGCCGAAGGCTTACATTTTGCCAAGCAAGCAGGGCTTGATGGTGAAAAAGTAATAGAAACCATTTCTAAAGGCGCAGCCGGTTCGTGGCAAATGGAAAACCGCTACAAAACAATGTGGGCGGGTGAATACGAGTTTGGTTTTGCCGTAGATTGGATGCGTAAAGATTTAGGCATTGCACTTGATGAAGCTAAAAACAACGGCGCTACTTTACCAATGACCGCAACGGTCGATCAATATTACGCCGATGTACAAGCACTTGGCGGCGGTAGATACGACACCTCAAGCTTACTAGCACGTATTGAAGCGCTGCATAAAAAGTAACGCTGTATACGCAAAGCTTGCTTGCGTATAAAAACGTAGTTTTTAAAATGATAAAGATATTAAAAGCTGCGCTTTTCACGTGAGCAAGCTCGACGTCTACCGCCAAAGTGTAGCTGTGAGTTTTACTTGTAGACGCGAAGCTTGCTTGCGTATAAAAACACAGTTTTTAAAATGACAAAGATATTAAAAGCTGCGCTTTTCACGTGAGCAAGCTCGACGTCTACTGCCAAAGTGCAGCTGTGAGTTTTACTTGTAGACGCGAAGCTTGCTTGCGTATAAAAACACAGTTTTTAAAATGACAAAGATATTAAAAGCTGCGCTTTTCACGTGAGCAAGCTCTACGTCTACACTCAAAGTGTAGATATGCGTCTACACCGAATTACATGCTTTGTGCGTAGTTATACAGCGCCTTTAAAATTGTAAGATTTTTTTCGCTGTCGTCATGTTCATGCGCTAGGTTTTCAAGGGTGATCATAAAATCTTGCGCGTTAATCGATGGTTGATCTTCCCCATGCATTAACTTGTTTTGGCAATACTGGCGCCACTGGTCAAGCTCTTGCTGGTTTAGCGTTTCAGGCCAGTTACGGGCGCGGTATCTAAACAACAATGTATTAAACTTTTTATCTTCAAAGTCTAACTTCAACCCAGCCAATTCATCTGGTTTTGCATCACGAATAATCGCAAACTTAGCCTTGTCGGCATGGCTTGTAAAGCCATCGTAAAGTAAGTAGTCAACGTTAGTTGTTGCGCTGTAATCACCTTGCTCGTTAAACACTTCCGTTACTTTATCGCGAAGGTCGGTATTGGCTTTTAAAATAGCTAAGTTAGTTAAGCACTGCTCGCGGTTAATCCCTAGGCGGGCGGCGTTTTCAGGCAATAACGTTTTAGCTGGGGCTAAAATAGGGCACTTGTTTAAATGCACTAATTTTAAGCCAACAGGTAATTCACCCTCGGCTAAATCAACACGTTTGGTGTATAAACGTTTGCGTAACTCTTCTACGTTTAAATCAATGAGTACTTGCGGGTTTTGAGTTAAATCAAAACAAATAACCGCGTTTTTATTTACCGGATGAAAGCTCATTGGTGCAACCCAGCTTGTACAGCCTTGTGTTGCAGGTATGCGCGATGTGGTATGCACCAGCGGCGTCATGTTAAATACATCAACCAATTCAGCAAGAGCTTTTTTATTACGCAGCCCAAAAAAGAAGTTATACAGCTTTGGCTGTTTTTCTTTTATTAGCTTAGCCAGTGCAATAGTGGCGGTTACATCGCTTAGTGCATCATGCGCAGCGGCGTGTTCAATACCATTAGCTACCGTTAAATGTTCTAGCTTAAAGCTTGGGCTGCCGTCTTCTTTTAACGGCCATTCAATGCCTTCAGGGCGCAGCGCGTAACAAGCACGTACTAAATCAATAATATCCCAGCGACTATTATTATTTTTGTATTCGCGCTCGTATGGGTCGTAAAAATTACGGTAAAAGCTATAACGGCTTACTTCGTCATCAAACCGAATACTGTTATAACCGGCAACACAGGTGTTTGGCACGCTAAATTCGGCATGAATTTTTGCTATAAACTCAGCCTCAACCAAGCCTTTTTTCATCGCCACTTGCGGCGTAATACCCGTAATTAAACACGCCTCAGGGTGAGGCAAGTAATCCGCTTGCGGCTTACAATATTCAATAAGCGGCTCGCCAATAATATTTAAATCAAGATCGGTACGAATACCCGCAAATTGGCTCGGCTTATCTTTTTGTGGGCTCGCCCCCCAAGTCTCGTAGTCGTGCCAATAGATTGTTGCTTGATTTTGCTCTTGATATGCCATGCTGAAAACCCTGAGTAGTTAACTTAAAAGCGCCTAAATACGTGCCAAGTTACTAAAATAATGAATTATTTAGATTATGGCATATGGGCGAGGGAGTTTATAGGTTTGTCTGATAAATGAGGTGTTAGTTAGATATTTTGAATTTTGAGGGCTAGAGCTTACCTATACTTAATTAAGTAATTCAAAAGTGGGCTTTATTGCTGCAAATAAAATTAACTGTTACATTTGTAACTATATTATATGAAAGGACTCTGTAAAAATGAAACTCAATCAAGTTTTATCAATTGTTAACCAAGTCGAAAAATCTAAATTTATTTCATGTCTCGACCGCCTTTGTTCTGATGCTGCTAAGAATAATAAAAAACTAGCTAAAACAATAGACAATATTGACGGTCAAATTAAAAATGCGTCTGGTAGCGAAATTACCCAATTATTCCATACCGTCAGAGATTTTTTTAAATGCTCTGTAAAAGATCAAATATTAATGAGTACAGCACAACTCAACTTGCTAGTTAATATTTTGAGCCGTGACGGGAATGGAGTTGCTCGAATTAGCTGGATTGAATCGCTTTATGAGAAAGAGTGGGCTGAGTTATCAAGGCTCTCAAAAGAGCTTAAAGATTATATCCAACAAAATTCAGCTGAAAGTATTTTAGAAAGAAATCGCGCCTTGAAAATTTATCATGCGTGCATGAAAGAAGCATACTTTAATGATGAAAAGAATAATCGCGATGCTAAAGTAACTGACGATGAGCGCAGCATTCTGAATGTGCTTGCAGATGAGTTGAATTTAACAACAGATGAATGCGCTGCTGTAGAGCATTTAGTCGATGTTATTCCTAAAAATGGAGTGCTGGATGCTTTAAATAGCCTGAGGGATATGGGGTTATTGTTTATAAGTAAAAAACGCCAAGAAGTGTTCATTCCAGATGAAATAGTAACTTTACTTAATGAAATTCAAGGGAAAGATTTAGCCGATAAATATATATTAAGAATCCTCAGAACTCTTACTGACGCTGAGCTTTCAAATGCACTTAAAGCGCATGGTCGTAAAATAAGAGGCGTAAGCCGAACTGATAAGATTCAAACAATTATTCATTCAGGACTTAGCGCAGCTAGATTACTATCAGATGATATCCACAGTCTTGAAGATAATCAAAATCAACGTAAAGAGCGCTTAAAACAGTTAATTCAAGACTTAGAAATTGACACTGAAAAACTTGGCACTACTTTAGATGAGCGTATTAGTTTAATACTATCATCGCTATCAGGTGCAACAGAAAAGGAGTTTGATTCCCTCAGCGCTAGTGGATTTAAGCAGCTTCTAAAAACATTAGAAGAACATTTTCCAACAATGCAAGTAGTGCTTAAAGAAGCATTTGAGCTTGAAGCTAATGAAATAATAGATACTGAAAAATTACGTGCCTTGAGTATCACACCTCATGATATTTTATATTTACTTTCAAATGATGAAGTAAGAGAAGTTCGAGATAGTATGGGGCTATCTAAACGTGGTAATGCGCGTTTTGCTATTTTAGAAAGCTTTGCTAATGCGACCGATAAACTAATTGAAAATTACGACGCATTAGCGCGTCGTGATATCAATACTCTTAGGGAAGTTGGTGCAGATGTAACAGAAGCTGATATTGGTGTTAAGTTTGAAGAAGTCACAAAAGCAATTTTTGAACTACTAGAGCTAAATATCGACGAAGACCTTCGTAAAGATTTAAATACTGCTAAAGATAAAGCAGATATCGTAATTTCACTAAGTGATAACGACATAATTATAGGTGAAGCAAAAACCTGTAAAAATGGAGATTTCGCCAAATATTCAACAACGTCGCGGCAAGTAAAAGCCTATGTAACTCGCGCAGAAAACCAGGGTAAACGAGTTGCACAAGTGTTGATAATCGCGCCCAGCTTTTCAGATGATTTTATTGAGTCCGCCGAAATGGATACTGAAGTAAATATCTCATTGCTAGAAGCGCATGGTCTTAAGTTAATACTTGATGCTTACAAATCTAAACGTAACCCAAGTTTCGCTCCTAAGTTACTTACTAAAGGTGGTTTGCTGAAAGCAGAGTTAATAGCCAAGAATATCTAAGGCAGATACTAAAGGCATGTACTAACTTAAAAAATCAGTTAATTTAATAAAAGAAAGATCTACCTAATACAATGAAATTAAAGTTAAAAATAACATTACTCTACTCACTTTTCATATCTACTAGCGCTTTAGCTGGACTGGCTAAAGTTCAATTAAATGGCTTTGACGTTGAATACGAGCTAGCTGGTAAAGGTAAACATACTATTTTACTTGAAGCGGGCGGCTCTGCTGGTTTAAGTGATTGGGAACCGGTTTTTGAATCCCTAATTCAACACGCTAGAGTTATACGGTATTCTCGTATTGGTAATGGCGGCTCTGCACAAATAAAGAAAAATTATAGCTCTGAGGAATATGCAGCTGAGGCTTTGTTACTTCTTCAAGTACTAAAAATAAAAGAGCCTGTTGTGTATGTTGCACACTCTTATGGTGCTTATATTGCGCGTGTATTTGCTGCAACATACCCTAATCAGGTTAAAGCGTTGATGTTGATTGAGCCTGGATCAGAACACGATGTAGATATTATGCGCGGGATTGATTTGTCACGCGCTGAAAAAGAAATTGCAGCAATAAAGCTCGACGATATGAAAAATGGAATGTCGAATCAGTATTTAGATTTTTGGGCAAAACGCCCGCTACCAGATTATCCACAAATTGCTGATATACCAGTAACTGTTATAGCCTCAGTTAAAAAATATAAAAGTCCATCGGTATTATTTTTTACCGACAAAGCACGTGAAATGTGGGGCGACTTACATTCAAAGTGGGCTAATGCCTTTCCTCGAGGTGAAATAGTAATAACGAATAAGAGCTATCACTACCCGCAAAATGACGAGCCAGAAATGGTTGTAGCCCAAATAGTTAAGTTACTAGAACGCACTCAATAAGTTTAAGTTTCGTTGGTTGTTTTTATAAATATCAATTGTCGTAAATTAGTAATTTGGCATTAGACTAAAGTCTATAGGTTAGATTTATTCACTTATTAGGTTTGTTTTAATCGTTTGTCGGTTTTGTGTTAATTCTCTAAAGTTCAGTTGTCGGCAACAAGCACGGCTTAACCAACAGGACTACGACCATGAAACTTACTCTTATCAAAACTATCGCTCTTAGCTCACTACTTACATGTTCAGCTGCTGCAATGGCTGAGCAAAGTGATTACAAATTAATGGTTATTGAAACTGCAACAGCGCCACAGCCACTTGAGCAATCATTTAACAGCTGTGCACTGAATGTTAAGTCAAAAAATTATGCAGAAGCTGAAACAATTTGTACACAAGCAATCGCGCTTTTAAAAGACGCAGATGGCCCTAAATTTAAAGTACGCCAACTTACATCGTTTGCATTAAGCAATCGTGGTGTTGCACGTTTAAAAGCGAACAACGACACTGCTGCACTTGCTGATTTATATGAAGCATCAAAATTATCTAACAGCACAATGGTATCGCACAACTTATCTCGCGCTAAAGAAGATCTTTCATTATAAGATTTATTAATAAAGTGCTTACTAAAGCATGATATAAAATAGCGACAGTACAAAAAAGCCATGTTAGGTTTACTCCTAACATGGCTTTTTTGCGTTTTAACAACACAAGTTTACGGACTTACTAAATAATAACTAATTTAATATTACGGATTAATAAAAATGGAACTTACAAGCAGCTTAACCATATTTGAAATTGGCGCGATATTTTTATCAATTACGGCGTTACTCACCTATGTGAATCACCGTTTTATTGGCTTGCCAACAACCATTGGTGTAATGGTCATTTCGATGGTGGTTTCTATTGCGGCTATATTTTTGGGCTTTTTAGGGTTTGATGATCTTATAGATTACGAAGTGAGCTTGCTCGATCAGTTAGATTTTACTGAAGTTTTGCTTGATGGCATGCTCTCTATGCTGCTTTTTGCTGGGGCGCTGCACGTAAATGTTAGCGATTTAAGGCGCTATAAATTGCCAATAGGCATTTTAGCCTGTGTGGGTACGTTGCTATCAACGGTTATTATTGCTGGCGCGCTTTATTTAGTACTTCCTTTGCTTGGTTTTGATTTAGCGTTTATTTGGTGTTTACTGTTTGGTGCATTAATTTCGCCAACCGATCCTATTGCGGTAATGGGAATTTTACAATCTGCGGGTGCGCCTAAAAGTATTGAAACCGTGATTGCGGGTGAATCGTTATTTAACGATGGTATTGGCGTGGTTATTTTTGTGCTTTTATTGGGTGTTTTATCAAGTGGTGATATTCCTACAACCTATTATGTAGCGCACACGCTGGCGGTTGAAGCGGGTGGCGGTATTGTTTTTGGTTTGGTATTAGGTGGTATTTTATATTACTTACTCAAAAGTATTGATAGTTATCAAGAAGAAGTACTACTTACTTTAGCGGGCGTTATTGGTGGCTATGCACTGGCAAGCCATTGGCATTTGTCGGGCCCACTTGCAATGGTAATGATGGGGTTAATGGTGGGCAATCATGGCCGTAGTATGGCTATGAGCGACAAAACACGCCATTACGTTGATTTGTTTTGGGAGCTAATTGACGAAATTTTAAATGCCATTTTATTTGTACTCATAGGGCTTGAAGTCGTCATGATTGCATTTTCGAGTAATTTATTTATTGCTGGTGGCTTAACAATTTTAATCGCCTTACTCGCACGTTTAATCGTTGTGGGTATAATAACCACTACATTTAATAAGCAATTAGAGTTGCCATCTGGCGCATGGAAAGTTTTAACCTGGGGTGGCTTGCGTGGTGGTATTTCTGTTGCATTGGTATTGCAATTACCTGATGGGAACGAGCGCGATATTTTATTAGCTCTCACTTATGCGGTTGTGGTGTTTTCTATTTTAATTCAGGGTTTGAGTATTGGTAAAGTAGCCAAAACTATCCGTTAAATATAATTTTTTAAAAGCGTGTGAAATAGCTGTATTTCACACGCTTTTTATTTCCTCTTATAAAAACAAAAAGGGAAGTGTGTGTTTCAAAACAGTTAATTCATTAATGATGAAAAGTTACTAGAGTCGAAATTATAAATACATGACTTAGTATTGCATGTGATTAAATGTATAAATTTTTTTGATTGTTATTCAATTACACTAAGGCAAGATGCTTAAAATAAAACGGACCAAATAAAAGCATAAATAATTATATACGTTCTAAAATGCAAGATAGCTATTTCAGACACAAGGGTTGGTGCGTAAGCTACTTAAATATATAGAAAAATGCTAACCGTATTAGACTAAGGTCTATAGGTTAATTTTCTTCACTTATTAGGTTTGTTTTAATCGTTTGTCGTTTTTGTGGTAATTCACTAAAGTTCAGTTGTCGGCAACAAGCACGGCTTAACCAACAGGACTACGACCATGAAACTTACACTTATCAAAACTATCGCTCTTAGCTCACTACTTACATGTTCAGCTGCTGCAGTAGCTGATGCAAGTGATTACAAATTAATGGTTATTGAAACTGCAACAGCGCCACAGCCACTTGAGCAATCATTTAACAGCTGTGCACTGAATGTTAAGTCAAAAAATTATGCGCAAGCTGAAGCAATTTGTACACAAGCAATCGCGCTTTTAAAAGACGCAGATGGCCCTAAATTTAAAGTACGTCAACTTACATCGTTTGCATTAAGCAATCGTGGTGTTGCACGTTTAAAAGCGAATAATGACACTGCTGCACTTGCTGATTTATATGAAGCATCAAAATTATCTAACAGCACAATGGTATCGCACAACTTAACTCGTGCTAAAGAAGAATTATCTCTATAAGGTCTTTTTATAAAGTGCTTATTAAAAGCATGATATAGATAGCGAGAGTAAAAAAGCCCATAATAGGTTAGCGCCTAATATGGGCTTTTTTGTGTTTTTTGGGTTTATCGTACGAGATTGAATGATGCCTAAGTTAGAGTGGTTATATAATGAATGTGCTAGATAAATCAGATTATACAGAAGATTGCTGGTTTATAAGATAGGATAAACTATATTCACGAAGGTAGAAAATAATGAGAAGCCCCACAAAACCCGTGATGATTTATGAACAGTGGGTACAATTTTTTGAAACCATATTGGAAAATATTAAAATTACGTAAAGCCTGACTTAAGCTCAGGCTTTACGTGTCAGTAATGACCAGAGAAAACGTTAAAGACAATAATTAAAAATTACCTTCACATAAGATGAGTTGGCCTCCGCGAGAGCATGTTTGCATCATAGGCGGGTAAACTGTAGTTGATGTTTCTGTTACATTGCCATCGTTATCAGTTACTTTTAATTTAACTTCAGAGGCTGATGTAATATCAACATGACTTTTGGTTGTACTTTGGCCATTTACCCATTTCTCTACTTTTTGAACCTCGCCATCTCTATCGCTAAATGTAAATTGAGCAACTATAACCCCTGCAGCATAGTATGTGGTATCTGTTCTGCTATCGTAACTTTCTTCTACATAATGTCGGTTGATACTTGCTTTTGGAGTATATTGACAGGATTCATTTGATATTGTTTCGTATGCAGAATTAGGCAAGTTACTACTACAACGGTAGTTTTTCCATGAACCATTATCATATTTGTCCTGAATTATTGTATACCATTGGCTATAACTTTTAGAAACATATTCACTCAAAAAATGACCATCAAATGTACTACAGCTTGCTAATCCGTAATAGTATTCTAATTGATTTGTTGTTGTTTCACATTTTACTTTTTTATCACCAGCAGCAGATGCCAAAAATGGCAATGCGAACAATAAAGACATAGTTGTTGAAGTTAAAAATTTCATAGTTACGTACCTGTATAGAAAACAAGCCTTTATGTTATCGAATTGTTTATTTTTTGTAAAGTGGGTGGCGCATTAATTTGAGGCTAAATTTTTAACTATATTAAATCGATTTTTGCATATAAGAGCACGATGTAGTTATTATCCGCTCGATTGATTTACCAAGCGCTGAAAAAGAAATTGCAGCTATAAAGCTCGACGATATGAAAAATGGAATGTCGAATCAGTATTTAGATTTTTGGTCAAAACGTCCACTACCTGATTATCCACAAATTGCTGACATACCAGTAACTGTTATAGCCTCAGTTAAAAAATATAAAAGTCCATCGGTATTATTTTTTACCGACAAAGCACGTGAAATGTGGGGCGACTTACATTCAAAGTGGGCTAATGCATTTCCTCAAGGTGAAATAGTAATAACAAATAAAAGCTATCACTACCCGCAAAATGATGAGCCAGAAATGGTTGTAGCCCAAGTAGTTAAGTTGCTTGAACGTACTAAATAAGGTGTTGGTTTGGTTGCTGATTGTATAAATACCAATTGCCGTAAATTAGTAGTTTGGCATTAGACTAAAGTCTATAGATTAGATTTATTCACTTATTAGGTTTGTTTTAATCGTTTGTCGTTTTTGTGGTAATTCACTAAAGTTCAGTTGTCGGCAACAAGCACGGCTTAACCAACAGGACTACGACCATGAAACTTACACTTATCAAAACTATCGCTCTTAGCTCACTACTTACATGTTCAGCTGCTGCAGTAGCTGATGCAAGTGATTACAAATTAATGGTTATTGAAACTGCGACAGCGCCACAGCCACTTGAGCAATCATTTAACAACTGCGCACTGAATGTTAAGTCAAAAAATTATGCACAAGCTGAAGCAATTTGTACTAAAGCAATCGCACTTTTAAAAGACGCAGATGGCCCTAAATTTAAAGTTCGCCAACTTACGTCATTCGCATTAAGCAACCGTGGTGTTGCACGTTTAAAAGCGCATAATGACACTGCTGCACTTGCTGATTTATACGAAGCATCAAAATTATCTAACAGCACAATGGTATCGCACAACTTATCTCGTGCTAAAGAAGAGCTTGCTCTTTAATAATAACTTTATAGCCATTGATGGGCTGTTACGTTTTCGAGAATAACAAAACCCCACGTTAGGTAGTACTTAATGTGGGGTTTTGCATTTAAAACACATTCGTTTACAAAAACCACCTACTATGCAAACCTCTAACTTTAGGTACGTATAGCCTGAATTAGAAAGTAACAGCTCCTTCTCGTTGTGCTTAATTAATCTGAACTCTGGATAATAAATCTATCTCGAGCAGCTATTTTCAGCGCTAACTGCGTTTAATTTACTTGCAATAGGCCAGCTATTGACGCGTAAATTCGTCTTGTTTCCACTGAAAATTTCTGGCTAGAGAAAATAAACTTAAATATCATTATAATTCAATGTTTTAGTAAATATCTTAACCAGAGTTTAGGTTAATTAACAAATGTAAGTGCTTAAATTAACATTCCATGTAATGATATAGGTACAGGGCATGTTAACTTGTTGCCATCCCCCCATAAAAACTCAATAAATTTCTGTTGTTTAAATTAATACCAACCTGCATAAATCTTTGAGCATTTTAACGAATTACATTGCACTATAACGTCGTTAAAAATTTTTTATTTAGAACAACTAGATAAAAATTTTAGCCTAGTTCTAGCGTGATTTTCTTAACGTTAAATAGATCTCATATATAAGCAGATTGGTATTACTTATTTTTTATAAAAATAATTCATTTAATTTATAACAATATGATTTTTAATAATAATTAAAGTACAAAAAAGGAAGTCTTTGTATGTTTTTTAAAAAAAGTCAGTTAGCTATTTCATTAGCGTTTACGCTAGGCCTTGTTGGATGTGGCGGCGATGATAAAGCGAGCGTTGCAGAGCCCGTTGCAGAGTCTGTAGTAGTCAATGCAGACCCCGTGAAGGTAGACCCAGTAGAAGTTAACACCATCTCTCTTACTGGAAAGGTTATTGATGGCTATGTATCTGGTGCAATAGTATGGCTAGATATTGATGGCGATGGTATTTTTGACGAGCAAACAGAACCTTCTGTAGTCTCTGAAGAATCGGGTAATTATAGTTTTAATTTTACAGAAGAGCAGGCGCTGTGTGTGCCGTATTCAACTATGTATGTTGATGTACCTGTTGGCGCAATTGACGAGGATTTAGGAGAGGTGACACAAGCGTATCAAATGTCATTTCCGCCCTCAATTGAGGCTTTGACTGATGAAGATATTCGAAATATATCCCCTTTAACAACCGTTATTTGGGAGCAGTTGAGCCTTCAATTACAAAAAAGTGGTAACAATAATTTAAGTTGTGATGCACTTAAGGAAAATATTGAGCTACTTGCAAACCTTCAAAGCGAAATAACAAATGTAATGCAAAACTTGGTTGCGCATTATAATTTGTCGACGGAACAAATTTACTCAGATTTTATCGCTACTAACGACAGCGACGCTTACGACAGAGCACAAGCAATTGTTAAGGGGTTAAAAGCGGCCTATAAATTCAAGCAAGAGCTAGATGCTCAGTTTCCTGATGCAGAAGAAGTAAGAGCAGTGATTTACCAAGACACAGCAAAAGATGCAGAGTATGGGTTTGAAAATGCATGGTACCGCGACAAAGTTATTTTTGCGGGCACTGAGTTTTTTCATGAGCAAGTAAAGCTTAAAAATACAGACGAACTCGATAAAATTGATTTTATTTTAACTCAACTTCAATCAATAGATACGCCTTGGGGCGAAGAGTCGTTAAATGGAAAATTAAGAGTTAGAGATGATGTATACATTAACGTCGATCGTACTTACCGATGCTCTAGTATTGAGAACGTTAGTTTTGAGAAAAGTAATGTGCGTTACAGCGTTGATAATACAAGCCCGTCGGTTAACTTCCCAACAGCGGATGAATGCGTTAGTTCTAATTTAGATACACCGTTCGAGCGAGGTTTTAGCATTAGCTATACTGAGTCGGGATCGTTTTACCAAACTGACTTTGCCTTTAGAGAGGAAAATGCCGACTTTCAAACATTATCTGATTGGGTAAATGTTAAAGACAAAGCTGCTGATTTAGACACTCAAGATTTAGTTACTGTACTCGCTGCTATGCCCTATAAGTTTGATGACGAAACATCTATTGATGCTAGCTTTTGGCGTAAATACAAAACCACAGACAACGTACGTATTATTAAAACAATTGAAGGGCAATGGTTTAGAGAGACTCGCCGAGAAGATGGAACAACGCTGTATGAATGCGGTGAAAACGGTGTTGATTGGGGGCCATGCGAATAGTTTCTCCTTAAAGTATGAATGTTAATTATTTATGCTAATTAACCTGAACTCTGGATAATAAATCTATCTCAAGCGGCTATTTTCAGCGCTTTGGATAAAACGACAAAATGTTCAACATTAAAAACCACGTTAGGTTAATACCTACCGTGGTTTTTTGCTTTTAACTAAAGGTCCTTATAAATCATTTGGTTATGTGGTTTTAACCTCAGCTGTAACGCATGTAATATTGGTGTAATAGTAAGATTTTATCCCGTACGCTAAAGTATTTTAGAAGGAACATATTTAAAAATACTTAAATGATCCGTGTTTAAGTTTTTAAGGTGTTCGGGGTATTAATATCTAGGAGAAAACTACAATGCAGCAAGAAGCAATAACTAAACTTAAAAACCGTAACATTAGTCACCTCAAAGCCGATTTAGCGTGCGTAAAAGCAATAGCTCAAGCTGCTATAAATGTTGAGCTTTTCACTATTCCGATTTATATGGTATCGCTTTATTCTATAAAGGGAATGCATCAAATTAACAGTGCCGGAAGTAAACTTTACACTGGGCGCTGGTGGCCAGGCTCTGGTGCAACGGCCGCAACTAAGGAAAAACCACTAACAACCAATGAAAATGTGTTTAATAAGGTATACAGCGTTTTTATTGAAGAGATGTTGCATCTACAGTTAGCTTCTAATATGGCTAGCACGATAGGTGTCACGCCTATTTTTACAAGTAAAGCATTACAAAGCGACGATTATGGTTGGCATTGTTATAAAGCAAATTCAACATTAATACCGCATATCTTAGATTTTACAGACTGGAAGGGCAAAGATCCTGATTTAAGTAAGTTAACAGTAGAGCTGAGGGCAATGAATGAGGCGCAGGTCGATCTTTTTTTAGCGATTGAAGAAAAAGCTGAGCGTGGACATGAGATGTTATTTAACCCTCCAGTAAAGCGGAAAAACGGCGATGTGGGAACGAAGTATTTTGAATCAGCGCCATTTAATTGGTTTACACCGAGTATGGGAGAAACTGATTTACCATTATTTGGCTCTATTGGTCATATGTACTTGTGTTATTGGGATTACTTAGAGATTACTTATTCCGATGGTAGTCATTTACTATCGCACTTAATTTCACCTGCAAAAGACAATGGCTTACAGCGAGATCAATTTAATAATACCCCACCGAGAGAAGCTAAGCAGTATCCAGGTATTAAAACTGAAATAGAATGTACAACTCAAGATTTGAATAACGTAAAACTACAGCTCATCAATAATATTAATGCTATTACTGACCAAGGTGAAGGTGATGATGTGGTTAAAACGATTATAGAGCGTTGGGTAACCGAGCCTTGGGCGGTTTCGTTTGAGAAAGCTCAAACAAAAAAAGCGGGTATGCTCAGTAGCGTGCAATCTAAGTTTCAGCCGAGTAAAGAGGGCTTAATTAAAGATTACCCAGGGTATGATGATCAAGGTAATCCTACAGCGGCTGCATCAGGCTCTGCTCAAGCGCGCTTTGATAATGGGGGGAAAGATCATTTTGAACTATTCGACGAAGTTAAAAGCTTAATAGCTAAAGATGATTATATTACCTGGGATGTATGGCATGAAAATAACCCAGATAAACCTTGGAATGATGCAATGCTAGGTATTGATGGTGCACCTCACCTACCTAAAACATCCGATATTGCAGCGGCTTTAAATCGATTAGGTTCACCAGCAGAAATAGATAATACGTTTACTATTTTTAGCTCTTCTGCTGTTGGTACCATTAAAGGAATTACAACATCACTGAACAAATATTGGGCTGATCCTAAGTCACAATTTCCTTCGCCTGCGATGGGTGGCTCTGGAGATCGTGTTTCTATTTGTTGGGCTGTTACGGGCCGTTGTCCTGATCTAGTTACAGGCATTGAAAATCAAACAAAACAACAGTTGTATCATGCGTGTCAAGGTATGGCGATAGATGAAAGTAGTGGTGATGATAAGAATGTGTGTGCTGATAAATTGGCGTATCACAGCTGTAAAGGGTCGAACGAGTGTAAGACACAAGGTGGTTGTGGCTTTGTGCAAAGCGCAACGGGTGGCGGTAATTGCGGTAGTTCTGCGGCAGCAGGATTAAAAAGCGCGCCAGCAGATAATTTATGTGGCAGTTTGGGAGGTTGCGCTGTGCCTATTTCAGCATCACAACTTTACCCTGCACAAAGTGATGCTAATTATGAAATGCAGTTATATAAATTTGGTGAAGCCCCACACTTTCATGCACAAGAAATACAATGGCCAGAATTAGTTGCAAGAGATATGTTACCTCCTACTGTTGTTGAAAAAAACTCTATGCCTTATCACCAAGGTGAAGCTGTTTACGATGTTGCATGGCGCAGCTACTGTGCTGCAAAAGGTTTGGTGAAAGTGCAAGGTAGTGGCCATAATAAATCCATTCATATTCCTTCATCGCCGGCACCATCTGATATTCGTTTGGTATTACCGCCTTCAACTTAAGCGATTTTTTCAATAGCAAAATTAGTGTAATCAATTCAGTGCACCATTACACAGCTATAAACCGTAAGGCTCCTTTATGGGGGCTTTACTCATTTATAAGGACCAACATTTTGACGAAAAATATGCTTAATTTAGAGCCATTGGGATTTGGGGTTGGATTAAGAACACAGCATTTCCCTTATCTCATGAATGAAAAAGACTGGGGGATTGATTGGTTTGAAATAATTAGTGAAAATTTTATTGATAATTATGGCTATGCTCGTCACGTATTAGAAGAAGTCCGTGCAAAAAAACCGATTGTAATGCACGGTGTGTCAATGAACATTGGCAGTACAGATCCCTTAAATCAGGTATACCTTGAAAAGCTAAAAAAACTTGCTCATGAAATCGAACCTGAATGGATTTCAGATCACCTTTGTTGGACAGGTACAATGGGTGTTAATAGTCACGATCTTTTACCTATGCCACTAACTAAGGAAAGTTTTCAGCATGTGGTTTCAAGAATTCATTATGTGCAAGATTTGTTACAACGCCCATTAATACTTGAAAACCCTTCTAGTTACTTAGAATTTCAACAAAATACTTTTACTGAATGGGACTTTTTATCAGAACTAGTTAATCAAACTGGCTGCGGACTGTTGCTAGATGTAAATAATGTTTATGTGTCATCTTATAATCATGGTTATGACCCTGAAACATTTATTAAAAATCTCCCTCATGATCACATTGTGCAGATACACCTAGCAGGACCCACATTAATGGGGGACTGCCTTATTGATACGCATGACAGACCCGTGCCTGAAAAAGTGTGGTATTTATATCGACTGGCTCAGTCACTTGCTGGCGGTAATATTGCTACTTTACTAGAATGGGATGCCAATATACCTGACTTTCCTACGTTAGTGACTGAATTGAATAAAGCGCGTTCAGTTCTTAGAGGTGTCATGCCAAGCACAGATAATATTTTTAGTACAATGAATGACACAATAGCACTCTCTACTCCAATAGTCCGTTAAATAACATATGGTTAGATTAAAGTATGAATGAAGTAACGCTGAAGAAAACACAAGAATGGATGATGACGATGTTAGTTGTACGTGGCGATCTTAGAGAAAAAGTGATGCAAGCTTCTGCACATACTGATTTATCTTGGGAGTTATTAACCGAAGGTAAAGAAAGATCAACATTTTTTCGCCGCTTAAACATATATGCTGCAGGGTATGTTATGCGCTTAGTTGAATGCTTAAAATCTGAATATCCAACTCTTGAGAGCTTTATGGGGGAAACAGTTTTTGCAGATTTTGCAAAAGCATACATTGTTACTCTTCCCTCGGAAAAGCCAAGCTTGTATGACTTAGGTGCTGGATTTTCACTGTTTCTTCAAAGTACTCGCCCAGAAGGTAATTATAGCTCTGAGGAGGAAGCCTTTTTTTCTTTGCCGGCTGAAATTTCTCGTGTTGAGCGAGCGCAGGCGGAGGTATCATTAGCTAAAGGATTTGAAGGAGAGCAAGATGAACTCGCTGTATTAGATTTTTTTTCGATACTACAACAAAAGCTTACTGTAAAAACACCTCCTTGTTTACGTTTAGTTGAATTAGCTTACCCAATTATACCATTGATGGAAAAGCTCCAATTACATGATGGATATGATATGCCTGTAGCAAAATTAAATTTTGTCGCTTTGTCTCGTATTAATTATAAATTAAGTACATTAGCGCTTGAATCTTGGCAGTTTGAATTTTTAAAAGTGTGTGAGCAAGAGCCTCTTTTATCAAATTGTATTGAAATTACGTCAAAAGTCACTGGTTTAGATAAAGGTGATTTATTAGCGCGTTTATTGTTCTGGCTGCCCAACGCTACTGTGCATGGATTACTTAAAGTAACTTATTAATATAATCAAAAATATCACTTTATTCCGGCTTTTAAATTACAGCTTAAACTCTATTTTATTTATTAAACACTTTTTAATCTGTTTTTTACCTAGCATTACTGTAAAATTATCGGCTTAACATTTGTATAGCAATGTTTACAATTGTTATTGCTCGTTAAGTATTTAAACTAATTTAAGTAGAGCTTATGATTTTTTACATTATAGGGTTAAGTTTACTTGTTATTATTTTATGCGTTGCGCTTTATGTAATTTACAGCAATATAAATAAAAGTCGAGTAAGAAAATCCAAGGAATACAACGTACTGTTTGATAAAGACACGATAGTGGATGATTTAATCACTCAACTAACAGAAAAAAATCAAACACAAGAAAACCAAGATAAAACAGCTAAAGGTAAAGAAGAAATCCTTGCAACATTTGTTGAGTTACATCGCTCTGGTAGCTTTTGCGCACATTTGAGTGAACAGGAAATTATTTACTTTGTGAAAAAGAAATTAAACATGGAGAGTAATAAAAATGGATAGAGAAAAAGCAGTCCCAGCAGTAAAAAGTGACTCATTTATGAGTCGGTTTGGTCGTCGTAATGTAATTATAGTGTCATCAATTGTTGTTGTATTGGCGGTAATTGCAACGCTTACATCGCAAGTTGTTTCGTGGAATGAAGCCGATGAGCGTTTAGTACATCAATCGGCTTTTACAGGTAACTTAACCGTAATAAATCAAGCCGGCCCTTATTTAAAAGCGTTTGGTAGTACATCTGCTTATAAAAAAGTAATTTCGATTAATTTTACGGGCGATGCCGGTGCAACAGCAAGCGCAATCGTGCCGTTAATACCAATTCGATTTTTAGATACCACAACGGGCGGCGCACGAGGTGTTTCTCGTTTTAGGTTACCAGGCAATGTACCAGCAGCTGAGTCGGGTGCTCTACGTGGTTTACTTAAAATACACGAAGAGTTTGGTTCACAAGAAACATTAATATCTAATTTATTAATGCGTGCAACCACTGAAAATGTAAAAGCATCGGCGCGTATGATGTCGGTAGAGCAACATTACTCTGGTGGTAATGGTCAATTAAGCCAAGATTTTGCTGATCAATTAACCAACGGTATTTTTGTTACTGAACAAATTATTAGTACAGGTGAGCGCGATAAATCTGACGATTTAGGTAATTTAAGTAAACAGCAACGTGTCACTATTAATATTAAAGTGGACGATGAAGGTAATACATTGCGCAACGCACCTATTTTAGGCGCTTACGGTATTACAGTAGTTGATGCCAGCATTATTGATATTGACTACGAAAGCAAAGTAAATGCTCGCCTTGAAGCCCAAAAGCAAGCAGCTGCTGATGAAGCACTAGCGCGTCAAAATCTTAAAAAAGCTGAGCAACAAGCACGTACTGAAGTGGCTTTAGGTGAACAAGCAATTGCTAAGCAACGTGCTGAATCTGAAAAGCTAAAAATTAAAGAGCAAATTGATGCTGAACGAATTAAGGCAAATGCCATTATTTCTGCGCAGCAACGAGTGGCTGTAAAAGCGGAGCTTGCAAAAGAGCAAGAAGAGATTTTAAAGCAACAACGTTTAGAAGCATTAGGTATGGATGTTTTAGCTGAGGCTCGTTTAAGAGCTAAGTCTGCTGCACTTGATCCAAAGTATGTATTTGATGAAACGCTAAAAGCAGAGGTTAAAATTCAAACTGCTTTATTTACAAGCTTAGGTAATAGCCGTTTAGTGCCTGAAATTGTAATAGGCGCAGGCCAAGGTGAGCAAAGCAATGGATCTGAGTTTATGCGCTTATTAGCCGCCGATGCAGCATTGAGTCTTAAAAAGCGTTTAGAAAAAGAGAAAAAATAAACGATTAGTTAAGTATTGCACAAACAATAAAAACGTTGGCTGATTCGCATTGGCCAGCGTTTTTTATTGCGTAAATTTTGTTATTGTATGGTGCGGCTTAGCTTGTGAAAACAAGCTTTTTAAATTATGAAATAAAAGAGTGAGCAGTACTTATGGATTCCAGTAATCAATTTATTTTAGATTTAGGGCAAGAGCATATTACCATTCAGCGACGATATGAAGCGCTGGGAGCATTTAACGATTTTTTGATTGCTGTGTGGTTTTTAATTGGCAGTTTTTTCTTTTTAAATGACTCACTAATAGAAAGTGGCACATGGCTGTTTATAGCGGGCAGTGCCCAATTGCTTATAAAACCTGTTTTGAAGTTGATCAGCTTAGTACATGTTAGTCGGGTATTTCATTCAAATAAAACAGCATAAACACGACTTAT
This sequence comes from Pseudoalteromonas sp. 1_2015MBL_MicDiv, assembly GCF_002407505.1. NCBI lineage: Bacteria > Pseudomonadati > Pseudomonadota > Gammaproteobacteria > Alteromonadales > Pseudoalteromonadaceae > Pseudoalteromonas > Pseudoalteromonas sp. 1_2015MBL_MicDiv. The sequence goes on from NZ_CP012737.1 coordinate 1,575,886, forward strand.
GATGAGTTCAGTTATTATGGCTAATAATTTACCAATATAAGTTATTTAAATATCAAGGATAGAGCATTGAAAGTACTTAAGTGGATTGCAATTGGCATTGCTACTGTATTAATTATAGGCTTACTAATTCCCGAAAAAATAATGATTCCGGTACAAGGTGCCACAAGTAAAGATTGGAACCATAACACGTTTTGGTACGAGCCTTGGGGTAGGTCGGGTGTGCACAAAGGAATTGATATTTTTGGCATAAAGAACACTCCTGTAGTTGCCTCAACAAATGGTGTTGTTATATTTGCAGGTGAGTTAAGCCGAGGTGGTAAAGCGGTTGCTGTACTTGGGCCAAAATGGCGCGTGCATTATTTTGCACATTTAAATGAGTACAGTGTAAGTGCTGGCGATACAGTGAGCATAAACAGTCAAATTGGTTTACTGGGCGATACTGGAAATGCCGCAGGGAAACAGCCTCATGTGCATTATTCTATTTTATCGTTAGTGCCCATGCCGTGGCTTTTTACAACGCAAAATCAAGGGTGGAAAAAGATGTTTTTTTTGAGCCCACATAAAAAATTAACGATTAAGTGACCATTGTATTTACTATAAAATGACCTTTTAAATTTAGCTGTTAATCCCGTATAAAATGGGCTTAACAGCTTCAAAGTAATAAATTTTAATTGTTAATACTGATTTTTCGTTTACTGCATTGCTACTGCGAGCTGGTGGTATAAACCAATACCAACAATCACATTAAACGGGAAAGTTACACCGAGTGAACTCAGCATAGCAAGACCAATATCGGCTTTAGGGATTGCCGCCTTTATTGCAGCGGGTGCGGCTATGTATGAGGCGCTGGCTACTAAGCTGCCTAAAATAACTACCGAGCCTAATTCTAAATTTAAAAGTGTGCCTACTGCTGTGCCAATCGTGCCTAAAAATAGCGGGGTGACGATAGCAAATACCGCTAGTTTCCAATGCTTCCAAGGGATAGGGCGTAGAGTTTGCGCGGCGACTAAACCCATTTCTAGTAAAAATAATGCAAGTACAACTTTAAAGCTACTGGTTAAAATACTAGTTACCTGGCTGCCTTGCACCGTGCCGTACATCATACCTATTACTACACCGCCAACGAGCAAAATTACGCTTTTGTTCGTGAGAGTTTCGTGCCAAAGGGCTTTTAACGACAGCTCATTATTTTGGCCGTTTTCTTTATCAAGCTTTCGGTAAAGCAATAAACCAACAATAATTGCAGGGAGTTCTAGCATCACTAAATACAATGTTACTTCTGCACCTACTACTAATTTAGCCGACTCGGCATAGGCGAGCGCAACAGCAAATGTACCAGCACTCACTGAGCCGTAATGTGCGGCAATGCTGGCGCTATTAGCAACAGAGAGTTTAATCACGTATTTTAAAATAGGGTAAAGCATAAGGGGTATAAGTGCACCAAGGAGCATAACCGATCCCATTTCGGGCAGTAGTTGCCAGCTTAAGTTACCGTGCAGCACCATACCGCCTTTTAAGCCGATAGTTAACATAAGCAATAAGCTTAATGTGTCGTAGGTGGCTTTTGGAATGGCCAAATCAGAGCGTAAAATACCCGCTACTAATCCTAAAATAAAAAACATAACAACAATATCTGGCACTGGCTTTCCTTACTAGTTGGTAAATTAAGTAGCGCTATTGTAGATAAAACTTTGTATAGTAAATAATAAAATAAATACGAGTTAGTTATAGATGTTTATCTATGGGTTGCTTATTAGATAACTATTATTAGGTACATTATGAGGTAGGTATGGATTTACGACATATATCGTTTAGGTTGCTTGAAGTATTTATGAGCGTGGTTAAAACGGGTTCAATAAGCGAAACCGCAAGGCGTTTACATCTAACACAGCCAACGGTATCGCTACAAATAAAGCGACTGCAAGAAGCGGTAGGCGAGCCACTACTTCTTATACAACAGCAAAAGCTACATGTGACCGATGCAGGACTTGAACTGTTTAAAATATGCCAACAGGTGTTTGGACATTTTGAAGACTATCAAGATTTTTTAACCGAGCTTAATGGTGGATCGCGCGGCCGTTGTAAAATTGCAATGGTTAATACGGCGCAATATATTTTACCAAAACTACTTGGACCTTATAGTAATTTACATCCCCATGTTGAGCTCCCGCTTGAAATAGGTAACAGGGCTGAGGTACTTGATAGGTTTGAGCGAGGAGAGGACGATATTTATGTATTTAGCCACCCGCCGTCGCTTGAACACGCACAAGCTGCGCGTTTTTTGCATAATCCACTGGAATTTATAGTGCCGCTAAACCACCCGTTAGCTCATGTAAAAGCCGTTAAATTAACTGATTTAATGCAGTATCGTTTTTTACTACGAGAAAATGGCTCAGCAACACGTATGTTATTTGAAAGCGAGTTACAAAGCCGAGGGTTAGTGCTGAGCGATAGCGTGCAAATGGCGAGTAATGAAGCAATACGCGTCGCGGTTGCATCGGGGATGGGCATTGCGGTTTTATCACGCCATGTACTTGCAACAGACGATACTAGTTTTAAAATTTTAAACGTAACCAATGCACATCTGGCGAGTCATTGGTATTTTGTAATGCGAACAGATAGGCACATATCGCATGCTGCACGTAACTTTTTAAAGTTTGCGCAGCAGCACATAGAGCAATATTTAGATACGCAGTGGGTGCGCAATGAGTTACATAACTTAGATTTAAACTAGATTTAAATTAGGTTTAAAGTTAATTAATATCCGGTGTTGAGTCTCTTAAAATAAGCTTTGGCTGAAACACGTGCTTTACTGTTATGCCGCTCTTTTTATAAATATCTTTAAGTACTAAGTTAGCCGCAGCTCGGCCCATTTCGGGAACTGGGTTATCTATTGTAGTCAGTGTTGGGTAGAGGTAATTGGTAAAAATTACGTTATCGAACCCAATAATGGCTAAATCTTTTGGTAGGTTAAAACCGTGTTCGCGGGCGTATTTCATGGCACCCGATGCCATTTCGTCATTGGCACATACAAGGGCGGTTATTTGCGCTTTGTTTTGAATAAAATGCCTTAAGCCGTCGCTGCCGCCGGTTTCTTTAAAGTCGCCTATGTAAAATAGCTTTTCGTCAAAGGTTAGGTTGTATTCTGCTAATGCCTGTTTGTGACCTTTTAAACGATTTGACGCATCTTCTTTAAACTGTGGGCCTGCTATGTACGCAATGTTTTTATGACCTTTGTTGATCATGGCTTTAGTGGCTAAGTAGCCGCCCATTACGTTGTCGAGGCTAATGCAGTTTTCTTCAATTTCTTTAACGTAGCGGCTCATTAAGTAAATAGGGGTTTTGCCTTTACTTAACTCAATTAGATACTCGTTTGATACCGCTTCTACGTGGGCAATAATAGCGTCGCAATTACGGCCTATTAAAAATTCAAAACCGCTTTTTTCTTTTTTCTCGTCACTGTGCCCAGGCGTAATAATAACGTGTTTACCCGCAATACGAAGGTGCTCTTCAATGGCTGACATCATTTGACCAAAAAACGGACCATCCAACTCAGAAACTAAAATACCGACGCTGTTTGTAGTGCTAGACGCCAAAGAGCGAGCAATAGAACTTGGCTGATAGCCTAGCTCTTTCATTGCTTCTAATACCTTTTTTTTAGTTTTTTTGCTTACGTAGTCGTTGTCGTTAAGTACCCTTGAAACAGTTGATAAAGACACACCTGCCATTTCTGATACTTGATAAATTGTCGCCATTGATGTCCTAGCTTATATGTGTTTTTAATCGCGCTTTATAAAATATAAAGTGCGAAGGGTCATTAAAAGTTAATTTACACATTACTGCGTCTAATTGCTAAGTCTTCTGTTATTTTTTGCGTCATCGCTGAGGTTAGTGGATAAATAAGCATCAATGCAGCGCCTAAAAAAGCAAATGCGGCAGGTATCCAGCTCATAAGTAGCTGCATACCAGGTAGGGCTTGCGTAATTGTTAGCTCATCCATGCCGTTATAGCCGTAGCCTGCAAGTACCACTAATACTAAAGCACCTGCAAAACCACCACCGGTTTTTTGCACAAATGTACCCGCAGAATAAATAAGGCCAGTAGCGCGGCGTTTGTTTTTCCACTCTGAATAATCGGCTGAATCGCCAAGCATACTAAAAAATAATGTTGGCATCATCGCGGCAAAAAATTCAGCAGCGCAACCAAAGGTAAATACAGCGACCAGGTTATCGCTAGGCACCCAGTAAAATGCAGTAGTGAGTATGCCGCTTAGCATTAATGATGCTATAAATAGGTTTCGTTTACCCATAATTTCGGCCAGTTTACCCGTGGCAAGTGCGCCTAATATAGATACAACCAACAAGGCAATAAAGTATTGCCCAGCCATAAGTTCATTGGCTACGTGGTACTTAAAGTAGTACGCAATTACACCGTATTTTATGCCATTAAACATCATGGTTAAAAAACCAATGCCGAGTAACACCAACCAAGGTTTATTGGTCAGAAGATCAACCATATCGCGCTGTGATCCCGTTAAACTTTGCTTATCTTTATTGAGTAGTTTTTTAATAACGAATGTCATTGCAGCCATAACAAGGGCAAAAAATACGCCGCTGTATAAATCGCGGTAATAAAAAAACAGGGTGGTAGCAAGCAAAGGTAGGATTATAAATGGCAGGCTTTTGGTTAAATCAAACAACTCTGATTTTAAATTCCCTTCATTTGAGGCGTGCGGTGTTACACGCTCTTTGGTGGTAGCAAACGTTATAATCATTAAAATAATAAGTAAGCTGGCAAATAAGTACATAGTAAGCTGATAGCCTTTGGCGTTGTCGCCGCCACCAAAAAATGCCACTAGCTCAGGTAAAAAACCCATAACCAATAAGCCACCAGTAAACGCACCTGCAAACCTAAAACCAGAGAGCTTTGTGCGTTCTGTATCGTCTGGTGTCATAACGCCCATAAGTGCCGAGTAGGGCACGTTACTTACTGTGTAAGCAAGCGTTAAACCTATGTAAGTTACGTAGGCATAAATAAGTTTATTGGTGGTGCTAAAGTCGGGTGTAGTAAAACACAACACCATAAACAAGCCCAAAAATGGTGCGGAGTAGAGTATCCACGGGCGAAATTTACCAAAGCGCGACTGCGTTCTGTCGGCAATCATACCCATAATAATATCGGTTACGCCATCAGACAGCCTTACCACCAAAAACAACATGGCAGCGGCGGCTGCCGATATGCCAAATGTATCGGTGTAAAACACCGCTAAATAAGCAAGCGCGCCGCGCCATACTAAGTTAGCGCCGGCATCGCCCATGGCGTAACCGACTTTTTCGTATAAAGGGAGTTTGTTCACAGTGTGTGTTCTTATTGTTATAAGCCGATAAATTATCGGCTAGTTATTAGGTTACTGTACGCTTTACCGCTGGCTTTAACAGTTCGTTTTTGTGTGTTGTAGTCTACGTGTACTATTCCAAAACGCTTTAAATATCCTTCTGCCCATTCAAAGTTATCCATTAGGCTCCACGCAAAGTAACCATCTACTTTTACGCCTTGCTTGGTTGCGTTATGTAGGGCATTTAAATGTTCGTGGTAATATTCAATACGGTCGTTGTCTTCTACTTCACCGTCTTTAAATTCGTCAGCCATGGCTGCGCCGTTTTCGGTAATATAAATAGGCGGTAGGGTGTATTTTTCGTTTAACGATACAAGTAATTCTGTCAGCGCTTTAGGATAAATTTCCCAGCCTATATCGGTCATTGGCGCTTTATGTGGCAGCTCATGGTAAAAGTCGGTTTCGCTTGCTTGATAATGCATGCGGGTATAAAAGTTAACCCCTAAATAATCCAGCGGTTGAGCAATTATTTCCATGTCGCCATCTAAAATATCTGGGCGGTGGGCGTTAGGTAATTGCTTAATAATATCAGGGTATTTACCTTGCATTACAGGCTGCATGTACCATTGGTTTATATAGTCATCAGCAAATGCAGTGGCTTTTAAATCGTCTTCACTTTGGGTAACTGAGTAACAAGGCGTAAAGTTAAGTACAATACCGTTTAGTGTATTTGGGCTATTTTTAGCAAGTACTTGCATAGCCAAACCGTGACCCAGTAATAAGTGGTGCGCGGCTTTGCGACCAAATTCGCGACCTACTATGCCAGGCGCATGTACGCCTATTTCGTAACCTAAGTAAGAGCTGCAAAAAGGCTCGTTTAAGGTGGCGTAAGAGTGCACACGTTCCCCAAATGCTTTGGTAATTAAATCTGTGTAATGTGCAAATTCGTAAGCGGTGTTACGGTTTAGCCAACCGCCTTCATCTTCAATATGTTGTGGTAAATCCCAGTGGTATAGCGTTACAAAAGCTTTAATGTTACGGCGTTTTAATTCATCTAAAATGTCGGTATAAAACTTAACGCCTGTCGGGTTTAAGTGACCGCTTTTAGTCATTACGCGCGGCCACGAAATCGAAAGTCTATAAGCGTCTACACCTAATGATTCAATTAAGTTTATATCGTCTTTCCAGCGAGTGTAGTGCTCGCAGGCTACATTGCCATTTGAATTATCGACTATTTTGCCTTCTTTACTGCAAAAGGTATCCCAAATACATGGCAAGCGATCAGCTGCGCCGCCTTCAATTTGAAATGAGGCCGTAGCTACACCATAAGTAAAATTTTTGGCTAAAAGTGGTGAGCCACTAGGTAAAGATAATTGTTTCATTAAGAGAAAACCTCTGCTTCTTTTTTGGTAAAGTTTGCTTTGTATAGAGCGTATATTAAATTCATTATTGGAAGCGCTTCCATATTTAATTTGATTAATCACTAAGTATGGTATTTAATAACTTTAAGGAAGCGCTTCCATATTTAGGTTAGTGGCTATTGTTAAACAGGTCAATAGTTAAATTTAAATAACAAATAGGCGCTCACAAAATCACACTGACACAACACAGGGCTATAAAAATGAAAAAAAGCTTAAACACTAACAGGTTACACATGCTCCCTATTTTAATAGGAGGATTGTGCGTTTTAAGTGGGTGTAATAAACAAGAGATTAACGCAAATAATAGCCAAGGCGCCGTAGCCAAAAAGGCTGAGCATGAACAAGGTGATTTATCACTTTGGCCAACGCTTAAAAGCAAAGTAATGAAAACGCCTGAAATTGAAAATACGATTAAACAATATTTAAAAACAATGACGCTTGAGCAAAAAGTAGCGCAGATGATCCAACCTGAAATCCGCGATATTAGTGTTGAAGATATGCGCAAATATGGCTTTGGTTCGTATTTAAATGGCGGTGGCTCGTTCCCGAATGCTAATAAGCATGCAACGCCTGCCGATTGGATAACACTTGCTGAGAGTATGTATCAGGCATCGGTTGATGACTCAATTGATGGCAGTAAAATTCCAACTATGTGGGGCACCGATGCCGTACATGGCCATAATAATGTGATTGGCGCGACGTTATTTCCGCACAATATTGGTTTAGGTGCAGCAAATAATCCTGCATTAATTGAGCAAATTGCAGCAGCTACGGCAATAGAAGTAATGGCAACAGGGATAGATTGGGTATTTGCACCAACAGTTGCGGTTGTGCGCGACGACCGATGGGGCAGAACGTACGAAGGCTACTCAGAAGACCCTGCAATTGTACGTGAGTATTCAGCCGCAATTGTAAACGGATTGCAAGGTAGAGCCGATGAGGACTTTTTAAGTGATAAACGCGTAATTAGTACTGTTAAGCATTTTTTAGGCGATGGCGGCACTGTAGATGGTGACGATCAAGGCGATAACATTGATAGCGAAGAGGTGTTATATAACATTCATGCGCAAGGTTATATTGGCGGCCTAACCGCAGGTAGTCAGTCGGTTATGGCATCGTTTAATAGCTGGAATGGTAAAAAAAATCACGGCAATAAATACCTACTTACCGATGTATTAAAAACAAAAATGGGTTTTGATGGCTTTGTTGTAGGAGATTGGAACGGACACGGACAAGTTGCAGGCTGTACAAATGAAAGTTGTCCGCAGGCTGTTAATGCGGGGCTTGATATTTTTATGGTGCCAACGGGTGCATGGAAACCACTTTATGAAAATACAATTAAACAAGTAAAAGCGGGCACAATAACAATGGCGCGAATAGATGACGCCGTAGCGCGTATTTTACGCGTTAAATTACGTGCAGGTTTATTTGATAAACCAAGCCCTGCAAATCGAAAATATTCAGGTAAATTAGAGCTAATAGGTGCGCCAGTACATCGCGATATTGCCCGCCAAGCGGTACAAGAGTCGTTAGTACTGCTTAAAAACAACAACCATTTATTACCGCTTAACCCATCAAGCAACATACTTATTGCGGGCGATGCGGCCGACAACATAGGCAAGCAATCGGGCGGTTGGAGCATTACGTGGCAGGGAACTAATAATCAAAATGCAGATTTCCCTGGGGCAACGTCTGTTTATGCGGGGCTAAAAACACAAATAGAGGCTGCTGGCGGTAACGCTATTTTAAGCCCAACGGGTGAATTTAATACCAAACCCGATGTAGCCATTGTTGTATTTGGTGAAGAACCGTACGCAGAAGGACATGGCGATAAGGACAACCTTGAGTTTGAACGTAACAATAAACGCTCTCTTAAAATATTAAAAACATTAAAGCAGCAAGGTATTGCGGTGGTGTCGGTGTTTATATCAGGCAGACCAATGTGGGTTAACAGCGAGCTAAACGCGTCAGATGCATTTGTAGCAGCATGGCTTCCTGGCACTGAAGGACAAGGCATTGCTGATGTTTTATTAGCGGATGAAAATGGGCAGGTACAGTATGACTTTAAAGGTAAATTGTCTTTCTCGTGGCCTAAATCGCCACTTCAAACCGCAGTAAATAAGGGCGATGCTGATTACTCGCCATTATTACCCTATGGCTTTGGCTTAACGTATAAAGATGAAAGTACGCTTGGCAATAATCTAAATGAAGACTCAGGTGTTGATATTAGTAACCTTGCGCCGTTATCTATATTTAATGGCAGCTTTAGAACACCGTGGCGTTTGTTTTTAAATTCAAACAGCGAGCAGCACCAAGTAGCAAGTAACAGTGTAAAGCTTGGCAGCATTACTTATCGCACTGAAGACAAAGCGATTCAAGAAGATGCGATGCAATTTAATTTTGATGGCACTGCAGCCAGCTATATCGAAATTAATAGTAACTTTACTGAAGACAAAGTGGCCTACAGTGAAGCAAATTCAGCCCTTAGCTTTAGCTATAAAGTAAACCAAATACCTAGCTCAGAAACATACCTTGCAATGAAGTGCGAACAAGGCTGTGGCGGCGAGCTTAATATTACCCGTGAGCTTGAAAATGCTACTTTAAATACATGGCAAACCATGAGTATAGATTTAACGTGTTTTGCTAAAAAGGGCGTTGATTTTGCCAGAGTAACCAGCCCTTTTATTATTAAAACGGCAGGAGAGCTTAGCGTTTCAGTTGCAGATATTAGCTTTGAACCACAAGGCGCTAAAAGCGCCGTGGTTAAGTGTGAAGAGTAAAACGTAAAAGTTGTTGTGTGTTGTCTCAAAGCCCTTAGTAATAAGGGCTTTTTTTAAAGAGGATATTTATGCTGGGCAATACTGTTTTAAAAATTCATGATGAGGCGGTAATTGGCTGACGCGTTGCTCTATTTGTTGCTTAATACCGTGTAAAAAACGGGTGAGTTCTTCGTCGCTCATCATGCTGGCTATTAAGTGATGTTGATTAGGCTCAATACCTTGGCCAAGCATAACTTGCACCCACGAATCGACTCTAAAAATGTCGCCATCGTCTAAAAATACACGGCCGGTTTGTTTAAACAAATCAATTTTATGCTGAAGTGTTTTTGGCACTTCCATGGCACTACAATGCTGCCAAAACTCACTGTCATCGCGATTAGTTACTTTGTAGTGCAGCACAATAAAGTCGCGAATATTTTCAATTTCGCTTTTAAGTTGTTTGTTGTATTCGTCAATTGCGTGATTGGTAATGCCATTAAACGGAAATAAACGCATAAAGCGAATAATACCCGACATAATTAAGTGAATGCTGGTGGACTCAAGTGGCTCTACAAAGCCGCTAGCAAGGCCAAGCGCTAGGCAGTTTTTGTTCCAGCCTTTTAAGCGGCGCCCTGTTTTAAATTTAATAATACGTGGCTCTGTAAGCGGCTCGCCCTCAATGTTATTTAATAAGAGCGCTTTGGCTTGTTCGTCATCCATATATTGGCTGCAATAAACTAATCCGTTGCCGACACGGTTTTGCAGTGGTATACGCCATTGCCAACCGCTTTTATGGGCAATAGAGCGGGTAAGTGGCAATACGGTATCGCTGGTTGATTTTGTTTGCACCGCAATGGCGCTGTTACACGGTAGTAAATGCGACCAGTCTTCGTAGCCAGTATGCAATGCTTGCTCTATTAATAAGCCTCTAAAGCCGGTGCAATCAATAAAAAAGTCGCCGTTAATGTGCTCGCCATTATTTAAAATCAATGATTCTATATGGCCCGTTTTAGGGTTTTTTACTACTTTTTGTATTTTACCTTCAATGCGGGTTACACCTAATGGCTCTGAAAATTCACGTAAAAACTGTGCGTAACGCGTGGCATCCATATGGTAGGCATAGTTAATAGGGTTTTGCTGATTAAACGCAAATTTACCGGCTTTAGCCGCTTGCAGCTCGTAGCAGTAATCGCCAAATGGGTTGTTTATCCCAAGTGCTTTGCCTTGCAGCCAAAAGTGATGAAATTCACCCGCCCAACATTCTTTGCCCGTTGCGCCAAATGAGTGAATATAATGCGTGTTTTCATCGCCCCAGTTTTCAAAGCTAATACCTAGTTTAAAACTGGCTTGAGTGGCTTTCATAAATGCTTGCTCGTTTATACCCAGCAATTTATGAAATGTTCGAATAGGCGGAATTGTTGCTTCGCCAACACCTACAGTGCCAATATCGTCAGATTCAACAAGGGTTATGTTTATATTGTTGCCAACTAGTTTAGCAAGTGCCGCTGCGGCCATCCAACCTGCAGTGCCGCCTCCAGTAATTACTACGTTTTTAACAGCATTTGTTTTAGTCATTATGTGGCTGCCCATTATTTGATAAAAGGTGATTTAAAAGCGCGCGATTACTTGGCAGTCCATTTAAGCACTGCGCTATTTTTTCGCGATTTTGCTGATAATAGTAATCCCCAGCACGTGGGTCGTTAAATGTATTTTGTGCAGAGACTGTTTGTGTATCAAAGCCCATGCCATATAAAACGTATTGATAACTGCTTGATGAAAATACTTCTTCGTTTTCAATAAAATCAAAGCGGCTAGGGGGCTGAAATTGCCAAAGTTTAAGTAAGTTTTGCAGGCGCTCGGGCGCGGTATTTAAACTACTAATATTTTGCCAATAGGGAGTGTCGTCGCGCTCGCTTAGCACATAATGAAGTTTTAAAAACTCAATAACGCGCTGCCAACGAGTGCTAAAACGCTCATTAAATCGTATGGCAAGTTGGCTCATGTGTGTGCGGTTTTGCGGTAGTTGCTCGCTTATCATGCTAATTGAAAGCTCAACCATGGCAAGTGCTGACGCTTCAAGTGGCTCTAAAAAGCCAGCAGACATACCCACGGCAACACAGTTTTTAATCCAAAATTTTTGCCTGTAACCAGGGCTGAATTTTAATACACGGTAGTTAAGTTGCTCAGCTTGTTGCTCACTGGTACTTTTAGCTATGTAGCTTTTTAGAGTATTTGTTGCGCTTTCATCACTTTGATATTTACTACTAAATACATAACCTGTGCCACGGCGTGTTGGCAGGGCTATGTCCCAAATCCAACCGTTACTTTGCGCTGTAGATAGCGTAGCAGAGGCAATTGGTTGATTGATGTGTGCATTAGGTATTTGCGCCGCAACAGCGCTGTTATTAAATAAAGTATGATCTTGCGCTATAAACTCACTATTAAAATGATCACCAATTAAACGAGCGCAAGAGCCTGAGCAATCTATAAATAAATCACCTGTTATATCGCCATTATTATTTGTTTTTAATGACGCAATATAGCCATGATCGTCGTTAATAACCTCGGTTACATCGTCAATAATATGTGTAACGTTTAGGTTTTTAACGCAGTGATTTTTTAAAAGTTCAGCAAATTTACCCGCATCTAAATGATAGCCATAGTTGGTGACCGCTGCATATTCGGGAGTTTGTAATTGTTTTGGTGCAAGTGCGGCTTGGCATACAAAGCTTTGCATATTAACAACGTCGGCAAACTTTTGGTTAGGTGCAATACGTTGCCAACTGGCGTGTAAATTAGTGTGCTCGTAGCCTTGTGGATTCATAAAAGGGTGGTAGTAGTTTTCTCCCTCGCTGAGGTTACGCCAATTTATAAATTTAGAACCTTGCTTAAATGATGCGTCGCACTGAGTTATAAAATCACTTTCTTTAATGCCAATGCGCTGTAGCGTATTACGCATTGACGGCCATGTACCTTCGCCCACACCCAATATAGGCACATTTGCCGACTCCACTAACGTTACATTAAGGTGCGGGTGTTCGGCGGCTAATAAGCCTGCGCTTAGCCAGCCGGCAGTACCACCACCTAAAACGACTATTTTTGTTATTGGTTTGGTCATGAGTTAACACCCTAAAGTTGATAACAATTAAACTAGCATTAATACTGTTTTAAATACAAAAAAGCCGCTAGTAAAAACTAACGGCTTTACTTTGTATTACCTTTAGAAGTTGTAACGCATACCAATATTGTAACGTGCACCTAGCTGTTGTAGGTTCCACAATTGAACTGAAGTACGGCCATGTTCGCGGCTGTTTTGTTCAGTAATATTAAGGCCTTCAACAAAAAACGATAGTTGTTCGCTGTAGTTGTACGCAACATTAAAGTCGATTTGATAATATTCTTCAGTAAAGCCTGGCTCGTTTACGTATCGAGCTGCGCTATTTAAAAACTTATCACGCCAGTTGTAAGCAATACGTGCCTGAAAATCATCGTTTTCGTACATTGCTATAAAGTTAGCTGTATCGCTTAAACCCACTAATGCAAATTGTGTTGTAGTAGGGTCAGCGTTTACATCAAAGTCTATGTCGCCATTAACTGTGGTGTAGTTTGCTTGCACACCAAAGCCGCTTTCACCAAAAAAGTGCTGAAAGGCAATTTCGAAACCATCAATAGTGGCATTTTTATTGTTGGTAGGTACTTGCGCTGTAAATTCTAGTAATGGGTCATCGCTGTTAGCAATTACATCGTAAGCGGCTTCAAACTCTTCGTAAGTCATAGAGTCAAAATCAACGCCATTTTCTGTTGCGGCAACCATTTGAAATAAGTTTGAATCGGTTAGAGCAAGTCCGCGAGATTCTAGCTCAGCAATGGCAGCTTGAGCGCGAGGACCCGCTGTTGCATCGCGTAATCCGTAGTAGTTTTGCGTCATGGGTGTTAAACCAATAAAGTTTTCGATGTCTTTAGTGTAATAACCTACCGACACATAACTTGTTTCTGCAAAGTACCACTCAGCCGATACATCAATATTATTTGATTCAAGCGGCACTAAACCAGGATTACCCGTTGACGCAGTAGCTGGTGAAGAACCCGCTAAAAGAGTAGGGGCACCTGGTACACCAACAGTCGCTGCTGAACTTAAGTTGTCGTAAGTTGGGCGAGCAATTGTTGTGCTATAAGAAAAACGCGCTTTTACGTTTTCAATTACTTCTATGTCAAAGTCAAAGCTTGGTAAAAAGTGATCGTAGCTAGATTTAAGCGTGAAATCTTCTTTAGCTGAGCCAAAACGAACATTAAAGTCGTTATTACCTTCCCACGCTACTGCGTTAGGTAAATCGATATTAGCCGTTGAAGTAATGTCGGTAGACTCTTGGCGCGCGCCAATTACAATGTTGTATGGCATATCGCCAATGTAGCCGTTGTAAGTAAATTGCACAAACGCAGCGGTTATGTCTTCTTCAATGGTGCGGTTTGTTGCAAATGCGCCATCGGCTGCAAAGTTAAAGCCATATTCTTCACCCGCCCAGTAACCAATTTGCGATGCGCTGCCGGTATAACCTTGGTTGAACGAGCCCGATGTATCGTAGTCGTCAAACTCAGCTAAAAAGTTTGTTGGGTTAAGGTAGCCATCAGGTAGTTCGCCTGGGTTTTCTATACCCCAGTTACCCATTGTATTACGTGTAAGTGATTGCAGTGAATGGCTTTCCATAGAGCGAGACTCTATACCAAAGTCAATTGCGCCGTTTTCAATTTCGTATTTACCATGGATTCTAAATTCTGTGATTTCAGACTCTTGGCGAGCAAAGTTAGAATCTAAAATAGACGTACCCACATCAGAGGCATCTAACGTGTTATTACAATTTAGGTTGTCTCGGCGGCAATCATCAAAATCGATACTCATTGATGGCAGTTCGCGGCTAAAATCAACTTCTTGTGCGTTAACTACGTTTGCGCCCAAGCCTGCGTTTACCCAGCTGCCGTAAGGTGCATCTGGTTTGCTAGTGGCTTTTGAATTGTGCGCATCAAACATAAAGCTCAATTCTGAATTAAAATAGTATTCAACGTTTAAACCAATAGAGTCGTTTTGATTAACTTGGTTTAGCTCTTGAAACGCTAAGCCTAAATCGCGTGTTTGCTGATCGCGACGTTCTTCTCGGTAGTAAATAGGGGTTTTTACCGTGTTGTCGTCAAATGTTAGCGCGCTTTTGTAGTTATCCATCCATATTGATTGCTCAGCACGGGCTTCGAATAAATCTTGCTTAGAATATGTGTAATCAAGCGTGGCTGTTAAATCGTCAATTGGGCTGTACTGCAGCGTTAATTGTGCGTTTGTACGAGTGCGTTCTCTGTCGGCAATGGTGTAGCGCAAATCTGATGGCATTGAATAAAGCTGGCCAACAGCGGGTGCATTAGTTAAAACAATATCGTCTGCAGCTTGTGGGATTGTGCCGTCAAAAGCTGATGTATTCCATTGATTTACAAATGCACCTGTTGATGAGCTATCGCGCTGTTGCATGCTTGCAGTTAACGAGGCACCAAATTTAGCTTCACTGTCGGTCCAGCTAATTAAGCCCGAAAGCTCTGGTGTTATGTCATCACCAACGCGGTTTGTTGAGTCGTGTAATGCTTTTACGCCAATGCTTGAAACAAAGCCTGGATTGTCGAGTGGGCGAGCGGTATTAATATTAATTGTTGCGCCAATACCACCTGATGCAATGCTTGCTTTACCCGTTTTATATACTTCAACCGATTTAACGCTGTCAGACGCTAAGTTTGCAAAATCAAAAGCACGAGAGCTGGGTGTACCGCCGCCTGAAGGCAATGAAGCTGCCGGCATAGTACGTCCGTTTAGGGTTACCATATTGTAGTCGGGGCCAAAACCACGAACCGTTACTTTAGAGCCTTCACCATTTGAGCGATCAATCGACACACCCGTAATACGCTGTAGCGACTCTGCTAAGTTGGTATCTGGAAATTTACCAATATCTTCAGCTGATATAGCATCTACAACGCCAGCGGCGTCGCGTTTTAAACGGGTAGACTCTTTAATACTACTTTTAAAACCAGTAACTTGAATTACTTCAACATCTGTATTTGCTTCTTGTGCATATACAGGTAAAGAGATTGATGCGCCTAAAATCAGAGATAGGCTGGTCGCTATCTTTGTTTTTCTTACAATATGGTTGGACATTCGGTTTCCCTCGCACTTTTATCATTATTATTAACAGCTGTATGGGGCTGTTATTGTGTAATTATAAACATTGTCAAATGTATGGAAGCGCTTCCAGAAAAGCCTATTTAATTTAGCTTTGTGGAAGCGCTTCCAGAAATGCTAGTTTATATTTTGAATAGGGTCAACTATTGTTTTAATAAAATGAGACTAAATTGTTTTTAAAATGTATTTTTTTTGGATTTAATTTTATTTAAATTATAATTGGTTATAAAAAATCGTTTGAAATAGTGCGGTAACAACATTTTATTATAAGAAAACCAATTATTGATTAATTTAGTTATTTACACACTTTTATAAGGTGTTTAAATCAGCTTTTAATACTAGCTAAAATTAATAAATTGGCCGTTGGTCACTCAACAAAAAATAGGTACATTTGCTAACTTAGCGAAAATGCCGATGTAGTGATTATGTAAAACGCAATTGATGAAAAGGCATCAAGCGGCGGTTCTATTTCACTTTATGAATAGGTTATTAAAAAACCAACAATTGTTTAAAAAATCGTTAAATAAATCACTAAAAAGTAATGTAGTTTTTGCAGAATATGGTTTAAGCATAAACTTATAAAGTATTACGCATAAGGGAGTTGCGAGTCGCTAGTTTTATCGCTATTTTAAAGGTTCTCTCATAGATGGATTTTTTATGCGCAATAAATTTTTAGCGAGCTTTTATTCTTTTTTCTTATTAGTACTATTTGGGTGTGATGATCACATTTCGTCTTCGCAGAAAAAAGCCCATTTAGAGGATTTAGTAAAACCATCTTCAGATTCAAAACAACAAGAACAATTTACTAACGTTGAGGATCCAGTGTTAGTACTAGGGCTAGTTGCAACACATTGTAAAATGAATGAAACCGCTTATATAAACGCTAAGATGCAAAAAGTGCTGCGTAATCCAAGTGAAGATATTGCTTATAAACTTGAGCCTACTGATAACGTACTTTCTATTTGTGTTGCTAAAGACGACTCATCATTGAGCTATCGATTTGGTCGAATTAATGACATAGGGCTTGAAAAAGAAGCTACACCAAGTGCACCATTTGGTAGTTACTACAGGCAAGTAGGGCGTATTGGCGAGAGTATTTTATTTTTTAGTAATGGCGAGTATCATTATTATATTATTAACTCAGGCGGCATGGGCAGTGGTGTAACCGTTAATGTTTATAAAAATAAAACGCTAATAACTGAGCTTTTTTCAGGTAATGATCCTTATGATGACTTTGTTATAGCAACTGATTTAAATTTACCAAAAAAGCTGGTCAGTGAAAGGCGACCTTTTAATAAGAAAATGCAGTAAATAATGACTCCACAACAGCAAAAGGTGATTGAACAAGGACACTGGTTTAAAAACCGCAGCCCTTATTTAAAAAGCTTTTTATTAACGCAAGGCAAAACGCTCACGCTAAAAGCCCAGCAATCATTATTTTTGCGAGGTGATAAGCACGATGGAATTTATGCCGTACTTAGCGGCGTGGTACGTATTAGTGGCGTAAGTAACGAAGGCAAAGAAGCCGTATTGAGTTTTGTAGATACGTCACTTTGGTTTGGCGAAGTCACCTTGTTTGATGGCGGCCTGCGCACTCACGATGTGTACGCACAAACCGATGTTGTGCTTTTTTACGTACCCCAACGCGCGCTTGAACAGCTTTTAAATGAACAACCACAATATTGGCAAGAGTTTGGTTTATTACTGGCGCAAAAATTACGCCTAATGTTTACCTCAATGGAAGATCAAGCGTTATTAAGCGCTGAGCAAAAAGTATGTAATCGGCTTTTAATGTTGAGTGAACACACAGAGCATTTAACACCGCTTGTTTTATCTCAGCAGCAACTTGCTGATATGACCTACCTAACGCGCCAAACTATTAATCAAATACTGCAACAACTTGTTAGCCTACAAGCTATTAGCTTGGGGTATCAACGTATTACTATTATAGATAAACAAAAGTTACAGGCCTGTGCTGCACAAGCTTAAATAGGCTGGGTATTTTTAGTTGGAACCAAAATTGCTAAAGATAATGTAATACAACAATGGATTTGAGCTAATGACAACAATAACCTTTAAAAATCAATATAGTAACTATAACTCATCGAGTATAACTAAAGCGGCAAGCCCGAGCGAAGTTACGGCAACTAATGTCCTCCCTAATGAAAAAACAAGTGAAGTTAAAGGCATAAGCTCAGGCCCTCAAGAGCAAACATTTTTAGAAAGCGCGCAAGAAGCGCTGGTTTATCAGCGCTTAGGTGTAAATAAAGACAAGATAGACGAGCTTAAAGCGGCAATAGAAGAACTTACTAAAGAGCTACAAGGTGAGGGTGCAGACCCTGACGCAATTGCTGATAAAATTGAGGAACTTCAAAAAATGATCGATCAAGAGTATCAACAAGGGCGCGAGCGAATTGATATGCAAGGTGAACATGAGCCGGGTAAAATAATTTCTGCATTTGCTTAATTTACACAATGTCGGATACCTGACATTGTTGTTGTGTCTACTTTTGCTAAAGTAAGTTTTACACATAAAATAAAGGCAATAAAATGAAAACACTTCAACAGCAACTTGGTAAATATGGTTTATATCATCGTTCTAAACGTAATGTACTAACGCATTTTTTTGGTATTCCGCTCATTGTATTTGCAGCCTTGTGTTTACTAGCGCGTATTCAAATACCCCTTGGTAGTGTAGTAATTGATGGTGCACAACTTTTTGTATTAGCGTCGGTTGTTTATTATTTTATGCTGAGCTTTTCGCTTGGCTTTATTATGGCCGTAATATTCACCTTACTCCTTGTTGCTGCTCAGCCCATTGCGGCAATGGCGTTTTGGCTTTGGTTGAGTATTGGCGTAGGTGTGTTTGTATTTGGCTGGGTATTACAGTTTATTGGGCATTATTACGAAGGTAAAAAACCTGCGTTTGTAGATGATCTAATTGGTTTAATTATTGGCCCTTTGTACGTAACTGTTGAGTTACTATTTTTAATGGGTTTTTACAAAACATTAGAAGATGAAGTAAACGCGATAGCAGGCCCTACAAAGGCGTAAAATACTTTACTAAGTACCTTAATAAAACTTAATAAATAACAATAAAAGGGCAGATAACGCATGCAATATAATAATAAAACCGTGTGGATCACTGGCGCATCGTCAGGCATTGGTAAAGAGCTTGCTATACAATTTGCCGAGCTTGGAGCGCGCGTTATTTTATCGGCGCGCAATGTAGATAAACTAAACGATTTAAAAGCAACGCTTAAAGGCGAAAGGCACTTAGTTGTACCGCTTGATTTAGCCCAGCCAGAGCAGGTAATAAGCACAATAACAGCAAAAATGAACGAGCTTCCTACAATTGATATTTTAATTAATAACGGCGGCGTATCGCAGCGCAGTTTATTTTTAGAAAACGACTTTAACGTGTACCGCCAATTAATGGAGGTTAATTACTTTGGCTTAATTGCACTTACTAAAGCTATATTGCCTACTATGGTCGCAAGGCGCAGTGGCTCAATTGTGTCTATTAGTAGTGTGGCGGGTAAAGTTGGTTCAAAATTTAGAACAGGTTATTCGGGTTCTAAATATGCGGTTGTTGGTTTTATGGATTGCCTACGTGCAGAAGTAGCGGAACATAATATTCATTGTTTAACAATTTGCCCAGGCTCTATTAAAACAGCAATTGCGCATAACTCATTAAACGAGCAAGGCATAGCGCAAAATAAACCAGAAGAATCGATAGAAAATGGCATGGATGTAAGCGTAGCAGCTACAAAAATGATTCGCGCCATTAGCGATAAAAAAGACGAAGTGATTATTGGCAAAGGTTTAAGTGGTTGGGCGCCTACAATTAAGCGCTTTTTTCCTACTTTGTTTAATCGCATTACCGCAAAAACAAACTATAGGTAGCGTCGTTTATTTCAAAGGCGTAAAATGCCGTAAATTTGATCAATTTAGAAAAGGATTCTAAATGAAGTATTTCTGGCTGAGCCTGTTTTTTATTGTATCAATTTACTCTGGTATTAATCCAAAAGATCAATTTACATGGCTGCTTGAAGTTATCCCCGCAATTATTGGTTTAGTGCTGCTAGCAAGTACCTATAGCCACTTTAAACTTACCCCTATTTTATATACATTTATTTTAGCGCATTGCATAGTGCTGATGATTGGCGGGCATTACACCTACGCCGAAGTCCCTTTTTTCGATAACCTATTTGGTAGCGAGCGTAATAACTACGACAAAGTAGGGCACTTATTTCAAGGGTTTGTACCAGCACTACTAGCACGCGAAATTTTACTGCGCAAAAAAGTAGTAAATGGTCGAGGTTGGTTAATCACTTTTGTTATTTCGGTATGTTTAGCATTTAGCGCGTTTTACGAATTAATAGAATGGTGGGTTGCAGTGTTAAGCGGCGAAAACGCAGAGGCGTTTTTAGGCACGCAAGGTTACGTGTGGGATACCCAATCTGATATGGGACTGGCGTTATTTGGGGCTATTTGCTCATTGTTAATGCTTTCAAAAGTACACGATAAACAGCTGAAAAACGTTAAAAATTATTTATAGGCTATAGGAACGTTGAAGACTTTCTATAAGAATGTTTATAAAAAAATTGGTAAAAAAAGACTATTAACTTATGACTGTAAACACTAATGATTACTCAATTAGCACAGACAAAAGCAAACTTAACTTTAACGTTATTTATAACTTTATTGCTAATAGCTATTGGGCCAAAGGCATTCCTAAAAGCGTGATGCAATCGGCTATTGATAACTCAATGTGCTTTGGTGTTTACAGCGCTCATAACGAGCAAGTTGGCTTTGCCCGAGTAGTGACCGATAAAGCAACCTTTGCCTATTTAGCCGATGTATTTATTGCCCCGCACTTGCAAGGTACTGGGCTGAGTAAGTTACTTATTAAAACGATAGTAGAGCACCCTGAGCTACAAGGGCTCAGGCGCTTTTTATTAGCGACTTCTGATGCGCATGGTCTTTATGCACAATACGGGTTTAAACCGATAGACAACCCCGCACTACTAATGCAAATAAATCCTGAGAATGTGTATGGTAAAAATAATCGTGATACCTAATAAATGGGGGGAAGAGCAAATTCCGTTTAAAGTGCTTGTTAGGTGCTTAAGCTCGATAGCATCATATATGTGACAAATGCAAAAAGACAAATAGGCACTAAAATATATGCGACTACATCTGACATACACCAAGTCCCTTCAAATAGCTGATCCCTTCTAAAAAGAGAAATAGTTCTGCCGTAAACAATTATAAGAACAACAGCTATTATTGGCATCCATGAAATTTCATCATTTGCCAAAAGCAATAATGGCAGCAATAAAGATATACACCACAGAGTAGCTACAAAACTTGCGCTTTTATAAATGCTTGCCAAATACTTCATAACATCTAACGTCCGCATGCTGGTTGGCTAATATCCGAAGCGTAGGAGCCAACCAGTATTTATCATTGTTGAAGCGCTTGTTACATGGCAGGTTACACTATTTTTGGTTTTCAAATTTACCGCCGAATTCTGCTTTTGCTTTGAGCAAATACTCCGAAACCCACTCTAAACAAAGCCCTGTATATTGAATCTCTACTTGTGATTTGACACCACGACCTCTATTACCATCAGCCATTCTATAGAAGCCCATTGGGAAAGTATGGGTTTGGTTAGATGCAAATATGTATTTAAACCTGAAGTCTGAGACGTTACCACCACTTGCAGTCAGAATTTCATCCTGACTTTTGAAAAAGGCATTTTTGCCTTTTAAAAAGTGTGTTTGTTGTTTATCAGATAATTTACGAAACCATTTGTTTGATTTTAAATTTTCTATGACTTCATTTTTACACTCTTAGCTTTTTCCTTTTCCTCGTAGTCCATGCCTAACGCATTGAACATTTTAACCCTTGATAGATGATCGTGTAGATTCATCAATTGCCAACGAGCATTCCACTCTTCACTTGAGCACTTATCACTACACAGGTAATAAAAAGTAAGATAACACTCAATAAGATCTCTAATTAAAGATGCAACAGAACTATAATCCCAGTGAGCAACCTTACCAATCCGGTGGGGTTTTGGAGCCTAGCGACCAATGGAGTGAGCGCAATTACATAACTTCGTAAACAATAGCGAAGCATAAAAATGAGAACTGGTTGGTGATGGTATTCCAGCACACTCTTGAGACAGCTTTGTACATTCTAAAAGCGCAGACTCATACTTTTTAAAAGAATCGTGATAATTTTCCATTGAATCACTTTAAACAGTTGGTTAGGGCTACACTTGGTTAATTATTTACAAAGAATATTGATAACACAAAGACAATAAAAAGTGAGATACGTAACCTACGACACCATTTAAACTTTGACCACTCATTTTCAAGAATGTGTTTTGTGCAACAATTTCCTTTTGTAAATGCCTCGTATGCTTCAGTTAAACGAAAATTTGTTATACCGATTTCCTTATTGTCTCTAGCTAATCGTGCAGCGAAACCCATGTAAAAATAAGTCTCAATAAATCCTACAACTAAAGCGCAAATGATAATTCCTATCTGGAATAGCATATTTGAGTAACCCCAACGAGCTTGTAGATTAACTCGTTTTCTTATTTATTTTTATTTATAAACAAACCATAGCTGAGTTCCTATTTTGATTCAATCGATTACTGAAAGATTAAACTAAACAGCCACTCCGGAAAAATAAAGTCAATCTAGGCTAGGCTCACTTTTTAGGTTAAGAATTTATCTTTTATTACTCGGTTACTTACTTTTTATCCATAAAATAACTCATTATCACACTTAAACCTAAATTACAGGCATCGTAATAACTGCATGATGCAGTTGTGATTTATTACTGAATAGTTTTACTGAGTAGTTTAAATTTTATGCCAGTAGCTTTTCGCAGTTACTGATATTCGCTCGCCGCTTTCGCTTTAAGTTTTCACAATAACTGAAAGATTAAACTAGACAGCCACTCCGAAAAAATAAAGTCAATCTAGGCTAGGCTCACTTTTTAGGTTAAGAATTTATCTTTTATTACTCGGTTACTTACTTTTTATCCATAAAATAACTCATTATCACACTTAAACCTAAATTACACGCATCGTAATAACTGCATGATGCAGTTGTGATTTATTACTGAATAATTTTACTGAGTAGTTTAAATTTTATGTCAGTAGCTTTTCGCAGTTACCGATATTCGCTCGCCGCTTTCGCTTTAAGTTTTCACAATAACTTGCTTGTGAGGCTGGCCTGCCAACTGCGCCATGAAATACGCGCGTAAATTGGGTTGTAAGCTTTAACCAGTTTTCGGGGGAAATATTAACTCTTTCGAGTAAGGGTAAGTGTGTACTTTTAATATAACCGCGTTTATCCTGTCGTATACAACGCCCTGTTAATTCAACATGTTCAAGGTACGATTTAAGCTCAAACGGGAGTCCTTTTGGCATTATCTGACGTGGCATTCCTGCAAAGCGCAGTAGTTGTTTTGGTTGTTTGCCTTCTTTTGCGTATGTTAGTCGTTGTTTAACGCTGGTGTGGTCTGATTCCTCAGGCGTGTTAGCCATTTTAGCTCTAATTGGGTTTAAATCGACATACGCCATACAAGCGGCAAGTGCTGCTTCATCTAGTAATGCTTGTGATGTAAATCTGCCTTCCCAGAACCGTCCTGTGCAGTTATCTTCTTTATTTGCTCTGCGCGCAATGTCTTCATTTAACAGCCTCATAAACCAGCTAATACTTGCTAGGCGTTCTCGATATTCCTTTACTGTTTGATTTAAAAAGTTAAGCTCAGCTTTACTTAGGGCTTCTCCCTGTATGTATTTTTGTGTAAGAGCGGTGCCTTTACAGAGCTTATGCCAGCGAATGATAATCGCTTTATCATTTAATCGATTCACTTTTTTATCATCAACATACAGCACTAAATGAGTGTGGTTACTCATAACGGCATAAGCACATACATCAATACAAAATACCTTAGCTAGCTCAAGCAGTTTATCTTCAACCCAGCCTCTGCGGTGCTCGTAAGATTGACCTGTAAAGTGGTCTTCACCACATAAAAATGCACGGCGCACGCAACGCGAAATACAGTGATAATATTTTGTATCAACCAAACTTACTTGACGCTTTCTTGCAATTGCCATGTGACACCCTGCTTTTTTTGCACTAAATAAAGGCTAGCCTCTAACTTCGAAAAGTGCAAAATTTAGGATGAGTGTCACTATAATTCCATAGACAACCTCGCACTGCTAATGCAAATAAGTCCTGAGAATGTGTATGATCAAAACAATCGTAAGAGCTAATAAACGGGGGCGAAGAACAAATTCCGTTTAATAGTTTTATCAGAGGATACTTTCCTCTTTTTATGAGCAAAGTATGTCCTCTTAATTATTTTTAATATTAATAACAAATCCTGTAACACATTGCGAGTATTAAACTTTAAGTCGGGCTGTTCTTTTAATAATATGCAAAAAAGAGGAAAACGTCCTCATTTTTAGACTTATGAGGAAAAACGCCAGCACGGTACACAAATGCAGCAATTAAGTATTTAAAATGAAAACCAAACCCGATTTTAAATCATTTAATAGTCACTAAAAAACGGTGGGGATAACGTAAGTAACGGCTTAAGTACACTTTTTTGTGTAAGCTTATTATAAAAGGTGGTTTAGGGTCGGTGGAAGCTGTAAAAAGGAGGTCATGAATTATTTACTAAACGCGTCTTCCTACTTTTAAAACAGGGCAGACACGATGTACTTAAACCAATCGACTTAAATATTTAGCCTTTCTAGCGTGCTAAATAAAGCGTTAACGGCGTTATAAATTTCTTATGTAGAACAACTACATAAGGAATTTATGCCTTGTTATCACTCTATTTATCCGTCGCTATAAATGTCTAATAACTTAACACGATTGGTATTATTTGGCTTTTTTAGCCTCTAGAGTTTCTATTTCACTCCAAATTTTTTCGGCTTCTGCACTTAACATGGCGAAGCTTTTAATGTCGCCTTTTCTTTGTGCCTGCATGCCTTGCTCTAGTTTTACATCGTATTCTTTACGCAGTTTTTTTACGGGATCAGGCTTTAAAAATGAAAACATTAGTATTCTCTTAATTTATTAAATTATATGTAGTTAGTGTACGCATTAATGGGCTTAATAGTTCTTTGTTTGGTGAAAATGTTTACTTTGCGCTTTAAAAGCGCAAAGTAAACACGGTGTAATTATTAACGTACTGTGTGCTAGTTCTGGTTCTAGTGCTAGTGCTTACGTTTCTGGCTCTAGGCGTTTAATACCTTGTCCATCAATACCTAAATAAATAAAACCATCGCTGCCTTGGGCTAGGCTGCGAACTCTGCCAATGCCATCGAGTATTTTATATTGCTTAACAACTTTGCCCTTTGAGAGTTCCAGTGTGCTAATAAAAGCAAACTTCATGGAGGCTAGTAATAGTTTACCTTTAAGCTTTGGGTATTTATCACTCGTTACATACAACATATCGGAAGGGGCAATTGAAGGGGTCCAATGTAATACGGGCGATTGCATGCCGTCTTTTTCTTTAAGGTCGGTAAACTTGGTACCGCTGTAGTTAACGCCATAACTTACCAAAGGCCACCCGTAGTTAGCGCCTTTTTTTATTATGTTAAGTTCATCGCCGCCGCGTGGCCCGTGTTCGTGAGACCATAAAATATTATTTTGATTATCAAACCACATGCCTTGTGGATTACGGTGCCCATAAGACCATGCCGCATGTTTTGCATCTTTTTGTTTAACAAACGGATTATCGCTTGGGATACGGCCATCATCGTGTAAGCGATAAATTTTACCGCCATCACGGGTGAGATCTTGCGGGTTTATGTCGCGCGAGCCGCGATCGCCTATTGAAAAATAAACATAACCTTCATCATCAAACACAATACGGCTGCCGTAGTGCTGGCCTTTGGTACTATTATGCTCGCCTTTGTATAGCAATTGCTGATCAGACAACTGCGTATGATCGCTACTTAGCTTAGCGCGCATTAAGGCGGTGTTACTTCCGCTTCCTTTGCCCTCACTACTTGAGTAACTAAAGTACAGCCATTGGTTTTGCTTGCTATCGGTGTGTAGTGCTAAATCAAGCAATCCACCTTGGCCATTAGCTTCAATGTTGGGCAGCCCTGAAACCTTAGCTAACGTAGTTGTATTTTTAGGTAATAAAAATAACGCTCCACTGCGCTCAGATATTAGCAAACCACCATTAGCTAAAGGTTCAATAGCCCAAGGTATAACCACACCTTCTGCCGCTGTTACTGCGTTAACGCTAAGCGATAAGGTATCGAGCTGTTTATAATTTTTTACGTAATCGCTTTTTGCATTTGCGGGTGCATTAATAGTGAACATAGCAACGGCTAAACCTGCACTTATTAGTTTAGGGTGAGTGTTATGTGACCTTAAATTTATCATTATGGCTTCCAAAATTAATCCAATCTTACATAACCTTAACATGGCATAAATGAATTTGTTAAGCGTTGAGTTGAATGAAAAACACACACTTATATATTTTAAAATTACCTCTTCACAGGAAATTGTTTTAGCAAATTGCGCTAATAAAAATTGAATAATTACTCTATTGGGGTTGAAAACTTAAAATTTGAGCGTACACTTGTGCGCTGAAGTTTGGGCGTACACGTGTAAGTTCAAAGTAATTAAGATTTGATAGAGATTTAACCATGATGACTCAAGTATTAAACCAATTTTCAAAATGGTTTTTACACCATCAAAGTTTTGCAGGCTACATAGAGCCAATAATGCAGGTGTTTAAACCTGCGTGGCGTGCAGGGCAGTTTAGAGCGCAAGTAGTTAGTACCGCTGTGCTTGATGGCGGTTTTTTAAGTGTGCAACTCAAACCAAGCAAAGATTGGCAGGCGCATACGTCAGGGCAGCATATAAGTTTAACGGTTGAAATTAATGGGCGATTATTAACACGCGTTTTTACCGTGGCCTCAAGCGCTCAGCAATTTAAAAATACTGGGTTGGTGCGCTTACTAATCAAAACAAATGCGCAAGGGCGCTTTACAGGCTTACTCAGCAGTGCATTAAAAGCGGGGTTGTGGTGCAATATTTCTGCGCCAAGTGGCGACTTTGTATTTAAAAACACACACACGCCAGCCACTTTTATTGCCGGCGGCTCGGGTATAACACCTATGCTGGCTATGCTTGATGATTACTTAAGCCAAACTACGCAAAAAGTATCGTTGGTGTATTACGCAAAAGCCACTGAGCATCAATGTGTTGATGAGCTAAGTGAGTTGGCAGCGCAATTTGAGCATTTTTCGTTTTTATTATTAACGCGTGAGCAATCAAGCGATATAACCAGCAATATTAAGCCGTGGGAAAACCCAGACATTTACTGCTGTGGCCCTCCAGCATTTATGCAAACGGTGAGCGATTTTGCTAAAACACATAAGCTAAATTATTACCAAGAAGCATTTGGTTTAGCGCTACCAAGCTTAAACGACGATAGCCAATTTAATGTAAAAATTAACGCCAGTGCCTATATTGTATCGGGCAACGATGTTTTACTGACTCAGTTTGAAGAAAAAAAGCTACCCGTTAAACGCGGTTGCGGTATTGGTATTTGCCATCAATGCCAATGTATTAAAAAGTTAGGCGTGGTACGTAATTTAAAAACAGGTGAATTGAGTGACAACGGCGAGCAATTAATACAACTTTGCGTAAGCCAACCTGTTAGTGATTTGGAGTTACAATTATGAAAAACATTAACTATGACATGCTCGCAAGCGAGCTAGATGCCATTAAAATGGACACCCTTGGCAAAGTTGGCCAACAAGATGCTGACTATATTCGCTCTGTTGTGCGCAAACAGCGAGTGTGTGAATGGGGCGGGCGAATTTTGCTAATGCTTGGTTTTATTCAGCCACTATTGTGGGTTGCAGGCGTTTTATTATTGGCACTTGCTAAAATTTTAGACAATATGGAAATTGGCCACAATGTAATGCATGGTCAATACGATTGGATGAACGACAAGCAACTTAATTCTCAACATTATGAGTGGGACATTGCGTGCGATGGACAAAGTTGGCACCGCGTTCATAACTTTGAACACCATACGTATACTAATATTATTGGTAAAGACAGAGACTTTGGTTATGGCTTGTTGCGTTTAAGCGATGATTTTAAGTGGCGTTTTAAAAATGTATGGCAGTTTTTTACGTATATTAATTTAAGTGTGCTATTTCAGTGGGGCGTGTCGTATCACGAGTTAGCTGCAGAGCGTGTGTTTATTGGTAAAAAGAAAGAAAACCGCGAAGGGCTTGTATCGCACTCAACACTAAAGCAACGCTTTTTTAGTAAAGGCGCTCGCCAGTTAATTAAAGATTATGTGATATTTCCGTTACTTGCAGGGCCTTTATTTTTATGGGTATTAGCGGGTAACTTGGTAGCAAATTTAATCCGTAATTTATGGACGTCGACCATAATATTTTGTGGTCACTTTACTGAAGAAACAGAGACCTTTAAACAAGAAGACTGCGTAAACGAAACCCAAGGGCAGTGGTATTACCGCCAAGTACTGGGCTCGTCTAATATTAAAGGGTCGCATTGGTTTCATGTTTTAACAGGGCATTTGAGCTGCCAAATAGAGCATCACTTATTTCCTGATATGCCGTCTTCGCGCTATCAAGAAGTGGCACCGCAAGTACAAGCTGTTTTGCAAAAACACGGTATTGATTATCACACTGGTGGCTTTTTTAGACAGTATACGTCGGTATTAAAACGTATTATTAAATACTCGTTTAAATAAATTACTTGTTTTAAAAAATCGATCTATGTAACAGCATAGGTCGATTTTTTTGTTTATAGCACCCAAAGCGGTTGATTAGTAAACAGCACTTGCAAAAAATTCTCATAGTTAATTAAAAAAGCCTTACTTTAGCTATGGTTAAATAGCGTGTGATTGTCATACAATGGAGGGAAATAGACCACACAAGAGAGATTAAAATGGCCGCATTTGGTACCGTGTTTATGCCGCAGATGATTCAAGCTCGTTTTTCTGATAATAAATGGAGCGAAAGCTCAATTGTCCCTTCCGATAAACTTGAACTTCATGCTGGTGCGCACGTTCTTCATTATTCAAGTACATGTTTTGAAGGCTTAAAAGCCTTTCGCCATGAAGATGGTTCTGTTTATCTTTTTAGAATGGATGCAAACATTGCACGCATGCAACAAAGCTCAGCGCTACTAAGCTTACCGAGTTTTGACAGCGATATGCTAAAAACGATGATTATCGATATTATGCGCCAATACGCAGATGAAACGCCATTACCGCCGGGTTCTATGTATATTCGCCCAACGCACATTGGTACTGAGGCTGCAATTGGTAAAGCCGCAGCGCCATCAATGAGCTCGCTTTTATACACATTACTATCGCCAGTAGGTGATTACTTTGCCGGTGGTGCAACTGCACTACGTGTACTGCTTGAAGAAGATGGCATGCGCTGCGCGCCGCACATGGGTATGGTAAAAAGTGGTGGTAACTACGCCAGTGCTCTAGCACCTATTAGTGCTGCACGAACTAAGTACCAAGCAGATCAAGTTTTATTTTGCCCAGGTGGCGACGTTCAAGAAACCGGTGCTGCTAACTTTATTTTAATTGATGGCAACGAAATTATTACTAAAGCGCTTGATAGCACGTTTTTACATGGTGTAACGCGTAATAGTATTTTAACCATAGCCAAAGATTTAGGTATGACGGTAAGCGAGCGTAACTTTAGCGTTACTGAGCTACTAGAACGTGCTGCTAAACCAGGTACTGAAGCGGCGCTTTCGGGCACTGCCGCTGTACTAACTGCCGTGGGTACGTTTATTCATAAAGATAAAGAATACAAAGTAGGTACTGGCGAGCCAGGCCCAACGACTGCGCGACTTCGCCAAGCATTGAACGATATTCAATGGGGTAAAAGTGAAGACAAACACGGCTGGTTAACTAAAATTTAATTATAGATTTAATAGCAACTCGCATTAAAAAGCCACCTAATCGGTGGCTTTTGTGTGTTTGGTTACTTTAAGCTGTGCTTATTAAAACTTCATTTCTATTTTACCGTACACGTAGCGTCCGTTAAATCCATACGCTGAGAAGCTAGAGTAAGCAAATAAACGCGAGAAGGTTGTTAAATCGTCAACATTTTCACGGGTTGCGTCTGGGTAAATATCAAAAATGTTATTAGCCCCTAAGCTCAGCGATACGTTGCTAGTAAGCAAGTAGGCCACATCTAAGTCAGTTATCCATTTAGGTTTAAGCACTTCGTTACGTTCTGGGTTATCTGAAGGGTCTTGTGTTTCACCGTAACGCGTTGTTCTAAGCGTGGTGCGCCATTGATCCATATTCCATGTTGCACTTAAATTGTATTTATTACGCGGTGTACTTACTTCAAAACGACGTAGTTCGTTACCAGAGAATAAGTTGTCTTGATCGAACCCAGCACCTTGCAGAGTTGCTGGTGGGTCAATAATATTTGTTACTTCATTTTTGCCGTAGTTATAACCTAGGTTAAAGGCTAAATCGCCGTAACCATCGGTTGGTACATTATAAGAAGCTACAACATCAACACCGCGCGTTTTACTGTCAATTGCGTTTAAGAAAAAACGACCTTGGTTAGCGCCTGTGCCTTCAAGAAGTTGCTCAATAGCAGCGCCCGATAAGTTGTTTGATAGCACAATGCGGTCATCAATTAATATTTGGTAGTAATCAACCGATAAGCTGAAATTAAAGTCGGTAGACCATGTAAAACCAACGCCGTAGTTTGTGGCTTCTTCAGCATCAAGACCCGGCGAGCCCAGTGCTTTTGCTACATCGCTGCTTGGTGCAAAGGTACCGGTTTCGGTTGGTTCACCATCAACAAATACAGTGGCCACTGAGGTAAAGTATTGTTGCTGCAAAGAAGGTGCTCTAAAACCAGTAGAAACAGAGGCGCGTAGTGCTAAGTCTTCAGTTAATGAGTAACGAGTTGCAACTTTACCATTAACGGTATCGCCAAAGTCTGAGTAATCCTCGTAACGAGCGGCAACTGTTAGGTTCCAATCATCGGTAAGGTAAGTTTCAAGGTCTATATATAAGCTCACGTTATGACGGCTATTATCACCTTCGGATTCCGGTGTAAATCCAGGAAAGACTTGTGAGCCCGCTGCGCCAAATGGGCCATCAACAGGGTCGGTTACTGCACCGCCTGGGCCAAATGTGCCTTGTGCGTATGAGGCTTCTTCGCCTGCATCTATTTGGTAACCTTCGCGGCGATACTCAGCACCTACAGCTACGTTTACAGAGCTTTCTAAAAAGCTGACGTCTACTTCGCGGCTAAAATCAACGTTTAAGGTAAGTTGATCGTAAGTAAGGGTGCCGGCATCAAAGTTTGTTTGGCTAGTAGGGCCGTATGAAGTATTTAAGCTGTTGGTAACACCAAATTCAAATGCATCTTGACCATATACGGCCGATACATCGTAATTCCATTCGCTTACGAAACCTTTAACACCCAGAGCTAATGAAAAGTCATTTATATCTGAGGTAATAACCGGTAAAAAACCATCAGGATAAATCTCTTCTACGTTACGACTATCGTTTGCGCGACGATAAAACCCGCCGCCTTCGCCTTCACGTTTGCTGTAAGAGCCAAATGAATATAAATCGGCGTTGTTTGTTAACTGGTAACCCGCGTTGTAAAAAATAGAGAAGTCTTCAACATCGCCATTACCAAAGTTATGGTTATATCGATTTACGGTCAGTTCGCGTGGGTCGAGTGAGCCATCTTCTAATCGTGCATAGTTTTCACGTTGGTCGTAGTCTGAGCGGTTAGTTGAATGGCGATCGCGGTATTCTGTTGAGATGTTTAAAAAGCCATTATCGCCTAGTTCAAAACCCATATTACCTTGTAGGGTTAATGTTTGACCGTCGGTTAACGAGCGATCGCTACCCTCGGTAAAGGCTAAATCACCATCACTGCCTTCAGATACTGACTTTAGCTGTGGTACACCGTCCATTTCGGTTACGTTAGCGCCGTAGTTTGCTGAAAACGAGCCACCGCTGCTGGCACTTTTAAGCACAATATTAATAACACCAGCTATAGCATCAGAGCCATATTGCGCTGCTGCACCATCACGTAATACTTCAATGCGGGCAATAGCATTTGCTGGTATCGCATTTAAATCAACCGATGATGAACCACGACCCGTTGAGCCATTTAGGTTAAGCAGTGCATTACTGTGGCGGCGCTTGCCATTAACAAGCACTAGTGTGTGATCGGGTGCTAAGCCACGAAGTTGGGCAGGGCGCACATGGTCGCTACCATCTGTAAGGGATGCCTGCGGAAAGTTAAAGCTGGGTAATAAACTGCTAAGCAGGGCATTCGTTTCAGTAAAACCTGAATTATTGAGTGCATCAGCACCTATAATATCAATAGGCACTGAACTATCTTCTACTGTACGACCTAATCGGCGAGAGCCTATGACGCTTATTTGTTCAATATTTTCTTCTGCTTTGGTGTTCTGCTCTGCAGCATTTACGCAGAGCGAACCCAGTAGTGCAGCAGAGGCGCTCATTGCGAGTAATATTTGTGGTACCGATGTCTGTAATTTAAATAATGGCTTTTTATTCATGTTCTATTTCCCTCATTCGAAACCCATTGAATTATTCTATTTTTTTATACAAAAAAGTGGGTAAACCTCTTTGTTACTTTGAACATATACTTAATTAACAAAGTCAGTCAATTGAATAACATTCAATTAATCTAGGGATTTTTATAATTACATTTGGTTGTTTTTTATAATGACCATTGTTTTAGTTATATAGCTAAGGTGATTGCTAAGTAATTGATGAATAATGAATTTTATTTAAAAGTTAAATTTAACGTTTAGTTAACTGGTAAGATGAGATTGATGGGTTTAATTAATTGAGAGTAGGAAGCCGTTTTTATTGGGCTGGCAATAAACAGCTGTTGAGCTATAAATATTTTTAAAAAATGTAAAATACAAAACCACCCATTAAATGTTAACTAAATTAACATTTAATGGGTGGTTTATAAATTATGTACTACTTATTAGAACCTATACTCTAAAGCATGAAGTAATTTTGTTTTTATAAG
Source organism: Pseudoalteromonas sp. 1_2015MBL_MicDiv (assembly GCF_002407505.1). Classification (NCBI taxonomy): domain Bacteria; kingdom Pseudomonadati; phylum Pseudomonadota; class Gammaproteobacteria; order Alteromonadales; family Pseudoalteromonadaceae; genus Pseudoalteromonas; species Pseudoalteromonas sp. 1_2015MBL_MicDiv. The sequence continues at coordinate 1,608,740 of NZ_CP012737.1, forward strand.
TAATTGGTATAAAAAAGAGTGCTAAAAATAGTGTTAAAATTTAATTTTTCCTACAAGCATATCTTTAAACATTACCCAATCTCCCCACAAACTGTAAAAAGGGTGTTTAAAAGTAGCAGGGCGGTTTTTTTCAAAAAAGAAATGCCCGACCCACGCAAACCCATATCCAATAACAGGTAATAGCCATAATAAACTGTATTGCTGTTTCAATAATGCTATTGCAATTACAGCAAGAACCAGTGTGCTTCCTATAAAATGTAAGCGGCGGCAAATAACGTTGCGGTGCTCTTTTAAATAATAAGGGTAGAAGGCTTTAAAGCTTTTAAATGTGGGGTTTGTACTTTGCATTGCGTGCTCTTTTATTGTTTTTTATTTTATGAGGATTGTGGGCTATTAAAGCGCACCTTTACATTTGTTTACAACGACAAATAGCATTGAACGCATCTTAATAGACAAAAGGATTAAAAGTTAATAACTTCTTATGCTATTAATAATAAATAAGAACCGAACTCACCATGTTTAAGCAAACTTTAACATGTGCTGTACTTATGGCACTTAGCGGTTGTTCAGAGCCAACTAATACAGTAACTCAAGAAGAAGTAAAAGTATCAATGAAACAAGTAAATACAATTGTGTACCCAGAGACTAAAAAAGGTGAAGTGGTAGACACTTACTTTGAAGAATCGGTGACGGATCCATATCGTTGGCTTGAAGATGATATGAGCGGCGAAACTGCTGATTGGGTTAAAGCGCAAAACAATTTAACGTTTTCTTATTTAGAACAAATACCTTATCGCGATAAGTTAAAGCAGCGCCTTGAAAAACTAATGAATTACGAAAAAATAGGCGCTCCTTTTACTGAAGGCGATTACACCTATTTTTATAAAAACGATGGCCTGCAAAATCAATATGTTTTGTACCGCAGTAAAGAGGGCGGCAACGTTGAAGTATTTTTAGATCCAAACAAGTTTAGTGACGATGGTACGACGTCTATGTCTGGTTTATCGTTTTCCAAAGATGGCTCGTTGCTCGCATATCAAATATCTGAAGGTGGCAGCGACTGGCGTAAAATTATTGTTATCGATACTCACACTAAAGAGCAAGTTGAAGAAGCGCTTGTTGACGTTAAATTTAGTGGCATTGATTGGTTAGGTAACGAGGGCTTTTATTATTCAAGTTACGAAAAACCTAAAGGCAGTGAGCTTTCGGCTAAAACAGATCAGCATAAAGCGTATTACCATAAGCTAGGTACTGCTCAATCTGCTGATAGTGTTGTATTTGGTGAAACTGATGAGCAAAAACATCGCTATGTAGGCGCTGATGTAACTCATGACGGCCGCTACTTACTTATTTCAGCTAGTACGTCAACCTCAGGCAATAAGCTGTTTGTAAAAGACTTAACAAAGCAAAACAGTGAGTTTGTAACGGTTGTAGGAAATACTGATTCAGATACATCAGTTATTGATAACGAAGGCAGCAAGCTGTTTTTAGTTACTAACCTTAATGCACGAAACAAAAAAGTAGTGACGGTTGATGCAAGTAACCCAAGCCCAGAAAATTGGGTTGATTTAATTCCTGAAACCAAAAACGTACTAAATCTTACAAAAGGCGGCGATACCTTTTTTGCCAACTACATGGTTGATGCGATTTCGAAGGTAAAACAGTACAACAAAAAAGGTGAGTTAATTCGTGAAATTGCTTTACCGGCTGTAGGCACTGCTCGTGGCTTTGGTGGTAAAAAAGATCAAACAACGCTTTATTATTCATTCACTAATTATACAACACCGGGCACAACCTATACATTTGATGTATCAACTGGCGAGTCGGATGTTTATCGTAAGTCGGCTATTGATTTTAATAGCGATGATTACACGTCTGAGCAGGTGTTTTACACATCAAAAGACGGTACTAAAATACCGATGGTAATTACCTATAAAACAGGCATTAAGCTTGATGGATCTAATCCTACAATTTTATACGGTTACGGTGGTTTTAATATTAGTTTAACGCCAAGCTTTAGCCCGGTTAATGCAGTATGGCTTGAGCAAGGTGGTGTATACGCCGTTGCTAATATTCGCGGTGGTGGTGAGTACGGTAAAGACTGGCACAATGCCGGCACTAAATTGCAAAAGCAAAATGTGTTTGACGACTTTATTGCGGCGGCTGAGTACTTAAAAGATAAAAAGTACACCTCTAAAAAACGCTTAGCACTTCGCGGTGGCTCTAATGGTGGCTTATTGGTTGGCGCCGTAATGACGCAGCGCCCAGACTTATTTCAAGTTGCTCTTCCTGCTGTAGGTGTACTTGATATGCTGCGCTACCATACATTTACAGCAGGCGCTGGTTGGGCATACGACTACGGTACCAGTGAGCAAAGCAAAGAAATGTTTGAATACATTAAAGGTTACTCACCACTTCATAATGTAAAAGCAGGTGTTGAGTATCCAGCTACAATGATCACAACGGGCGATCATGATGACCGCGTTGTTCCTTCGCATTCGTTTAAGTTTGCCGCTGAGCTTCAAGCAAAGCAAACGGGTAATAATCCAACGCTTATTCGCATAGAAACCAATGCGGGGCATGGTGCAGGTACTCCAACAAGCAAAACAATTGAGCAGTTTGCTGATATATTTGGTTTTACGCTATATAACATGGGTGTAGAGTCGTTATAAAAGCGCTTTAACAAAATAGCTAACAAAATAGCTAACAAAATAGTCAAAACAAAAAAAGCCGAGTAAAGTTAATTTACTCGGCCTTTTCTTTTTTTTTGTGTAAGCTAATGGATATAGGTTGTTTTTTAAGTATTTTTATTTGGGTTAATAATAAAAACCAGATTATAAAAATGAAAGTTAACTTTCCTTATTATCATGATACGAGCTCTTATAATTTAATATTCGCTCGATCACAAAACACATACACTGTAATAGCAGCATACTAGCACTCACCCACTGTAATCCATCATAGTTAAATATTATTGATATCAAAAATAAGCTACCAAATAGCCCAAGATATAATTTGTAATCTTTTAAATTAATAACTCTTATCTTACAATTTTCATATGAAAGTATAGTTAGCAATAAAATACTAAAAATTAAATATATTAAGGTAATAATGTAAGAGCTTATTGAACCAAAAGCAAAAAAATACAACCATAAAAGATAGTAATTTATAAAGCTTTCAAATGTTTCTTTACCAGAAAGTTCAAAAACTTTAATACAAATAAAAGGTGATATAAGCGGTAATAAAAATATAAAAAGTATATCCATAATAACATCCAAAATAGGAGGGTGAAATTTTTAGATTATATGATTAATAACAGACTTGCTGTATTATGTCTCCCCCACCAGAATTAGTCCAGACGTTCATACATACAAAGCCTCTTTCAAGGGTTTCGACTCCATCCCAGTTACTCCCACCCTCTGAGCCACTTCCTGATGATTGGCTTGAGCGTATATTAATCAATTTACCGCCCTTAATGACTAGCGTATCACCTGCTTTTAAATCAGTTTGATACCAATTAGTGCTAGTCAAAACCTCGTTTGTGGCTACAGCAGTAGCAGTTGCAGTGAGGTTCGCACTAATAAAAACTTTTAACGCTTTTGCAACCTGTGTTGCTAGCTTCCCCACCCGATGTGAAGTTATTAAGGAAATTGCAATTCTTCTCGCATCATTATTACCATCGATAAATGGCTGATTTATCGTAAGTTCTATTTTTTGGCTGGATATGTAATTTATAAAATCATTTTTCACCCATTGCTCACAGCTATAATCTGGGTCGTATTTACATTCTAAAGGCATATCTAATAACCCAATAGCATTATCTTTTTCTATATTATTACCCGCTAATAAAGTCGAGGATGTAGTAACGCCAGAATAAAATTCATCCAAGTAATCTTTTAGAGTAATGCTTTCAATGAATTGATCATCACTAAAAAAATTAAAAACCTGTGATTCACTCAAAAACGTATCATAAAAACTGAATAGATATTTCAGTTCTTTATGTATATCACAACCAAACTTACAGGTAATATTCAAATGCCCATTATCGTCTAGAGGGTAAATTGTAGGTTCCTTGGGTTTTATGGAGTTCATGTATTTTGTTAAGTCATTTGCGTTGACCACATTAGAAAAGCTTAGTACGGAGAGTAAAACAACTGAGCATAGTATTTTCATGGAATTTCCTTATAAATAAATTTTAATCAGTGAACCATAGCTTTTGTTTAACAAAAATTCAATCATTAATTGACCTTGCATCTCATTTTTTTACTTTGTTTTTTTAATTTAACAGGTAAATGGTTTAAAATTAGTTGAACTTTACTTCGTATTACATTTTTATTGCATAGGTGAAAACAATCGTTGATACGTTTTATAAGCGTATTCGTCGGTCATTCCGCTCAAATAATCGCAAATTATACGCATACCTTGGTTTTGCTTTTGTGCTTCTATGTATTGTGCTTGTGTTGTTTCGGGCAATAAACGCAGCGGATCGCTAGCAAAAGCGGTAAATAACTCTATTAGTAAGTTTTGACCTTTGAACTCTATTTGCTGCATTTCGGGGTCACGTATTAAACGTTGAAACACAAAATGCTTAAGTATTTGCAATACACTGTCGTATTGGGCATCTAATTTAGCGGTGTTCTTTAAAATAGGGCATTCAAAGTCATCGTTTTGAATATCTAAATGTATATGAATAATAAAGGTATTAACCAGCTCACCTATGGCATCTTTTCGCTCATAATCATTTTTTGAAAACAAACGCTGGGTCAGCGATTCAAGCATGGTGTTTAACCAGGCAAAATTTAGTGCTTTTAAATGAGGCAGAGCATGAGTTTGCCAATCGTCTAACGTAAGTACGTGGGTTGCAATGGCATCTTCTAAGTCGTGTACCGCGTATGCTATATCGTCGGCGTGTTCCATTATGGCGCTATCGAGCGATTTATACGTTGTTTTAGCGCGGTACTTATCAATAGCGGCATGGCTACCTAGCAATGTTTTATCGTTTTCAATTAGTGGTTCTACTATCCAATTAAATATGGCTGCATCGTCGTTGTATAACCCTTTGGCAGGTCTCCAATCATCCGCTTTTATAAATGCACGACCGGTTGTATCGTCAGGAATGGTATGCCAAAGCGTATTAATAAACGCGGGGTATTTTATAAAGCCTAATAAAGTACGACGAGTGAGGTTCATGCCGTGGCCATTACTGTAGGGCTCAAGTTTTGCAACTATGCGCAGTGTTTGTGCGTTACCTTCAAAACCACCGTGATCGCGCATCATGTAATTTAGTGCTATTTCACCACCATGCCCAAAAGGCGGATGGCCAATATCGTGCGCTAAACACAGTGTTTCTAGCAGTCCGGTTGATGGAAAGTGCGTAAAGTCACTATGTTGCGCTTTTAAATGGCGCAATATGCCGGTACCAATTTGCGATACTTCTAAAGAGTGGGTAAGGCGAGTGCGGTAAAAGTCGTTTAGGCCAATGCCCATAATTTGAGTTTTAGCTTGCAAACGCCTAAATGCAGCGGCATGAATAATACGCGAACGATCGACCTGCCACGGCGAGCGGTTATCGCTAGGACGATGTTTATATTGCTCTATTATTCGGCTTTGCCATTGTTTATCCATACTGCTTACTCACACATAGTTAATATTATTAAACTTTGCTTAGTATACCCATGCACTTATAAATTGCGAATGAACAAATGCACTACATAGGCTCTGTTTTATCTAAAACCCAAATACATTGCGAAGATTCAACCGTAAAAGGTTATCAAACCCCAGTTATTCGCGTTTATAAAGTGGCTTAGGTATAATGCGCCTTCGTATGCTTGTGTATAAACCATGCATAGTTGTTGTTTCAAAGAGAGAATACATGTTAAAAACGATTTTTAAGCTTTTACTAACCGTGTTTTTTGTATGGGCGCTTGCATATCCGTTTATACAAAGTGACGATGTTGAATCGGAAGAACAAACGTCAGAACAACCAAAAAAAGTGAAGAAAAAAGAAAAACCATTACATAATGTAAAACTGCCAAAGTTTTCAGAATTTAGTGATGTTAAAGAAAAAAAACATGCATTTTTTAGCTTTATTCGTCCGCACGTTGAAGCCGAAAATAAAAAAATACTACAGCAACGCGCTAAGCTTGAAATAGCACGCATGATGCTTGAGGATAACGAGCCACTGCAATCTAAACAAAGCAAAGATATTGTTAAAATTTTAAAGTCGTACGGCTTACCAACCACGGTTGATACGCTAATACTTACACAAGCACTGCGCCGTGTTGATATAATTCCTAAAGAATTAGCGCTTATGCAAGCAGCGAATGAATCTGCGTGGGGCACATCGCGTTTTGCACGTATTGGCCTTAACTTTTTTGGTCAGTGGTGTTATTCAAAAGGTTGTGGCATGGTGCCAAGACGCCGTAATACAGGTGCTGTGCATGAAGTGGCTGCGTTTAAGTCGGTAAGAGCGGCTATAAATTCTTACTTTAAAAATATCAACACACATCCTGCTTATAAAGATTTACGCGCGATTCGCGAAAATTTACGCCTTGAACAAAAGCAGATCAAGGCGACAAAACTAACGCAGGGTTTAATGTCATATTCTGAACGTGGTGAAGCGTACATTGAAGAATTGAACACCATGATCAACCAAAATAGAGCTTACTTTGATGAATAAACGTATTCTAAATTGCGTGAGTGTTATCTCGTTGTTGTTGCTTAGTACGACGGTATTTAACGCCAATGCGAGAGAATTTGTGATGTCGTACGACGGTTTTTACGATCGCTTAAAGGTAGTTAACAAAGGCGATTTTCAATATGCGCGAGTTAACTTTTATATAAGTGATATAGCAACTAACGAAGCGTGCGCAATAAAAAGCGGTACTATTTTAACCGAAAAAAACGAGTATCCGCTCAACTTTACCGATAAAGCACAGCTACTATTACCGTTCGATAAGCAACTTGATAGCGATAAAGCGGTGATTGTTGTTCAGCCACAAAACCCTGAACATGATTGCCAATTAAAGTTACAAATAGAAGCAAATGAACTTGAAGGTTTAGCGCTTTCAAAGCAGTCGTTATATACCATTAACGAAGAACTTGATGAGCTGTTAACTGATCTGTCGGGCTTTTTTGTAAGTAAATTAATGTGGTTTTTATTACCAGAGCAAAAGGGCGTAGCAGTTACATTTAAAAGCCCAATGCAATTTGATGATAAGAGCATAACGTGTGAAAAGTCAGTGTGTTACTTTGCAGTTAAAGATAGCTGGGAAGATGATACCGCAGCATTTGGCGATATATCGCAGGTTATTAAAGTAACGCCTTGGATTGTTAAGTAGCTCACATACAAAAGCGGCATTTAGCCGCTTTTTTTGTAGCAAAATTAGTATTTGCTTTTAGTCTTTATTTAATAAGTGGTGAAGATGAATCGCGCTGCATTAAAGTGGGTTCAAAAAAGCGATTTATAACAAGGTTTTTATTTTGATAAACATCTTTAAGCACTAATTTAGCGGCCATTTCGCCCATTTTCCCGACCGGATTATCTATGGTCGTGAGTGTAGGGTACAGATAGTTTGCAAAAATAACGTTATCAAATCCAACAATCGATAAATCGTTTGGTAAATTATAACCGTGCTCTCGAGCATATTTCATAGCACCGGAAGCCATTTCGTCATTGGCGCACACTAGTGCAGTAAAGCTGAGCTTTTCATCAATAAAATGTTTTAAGCCTTCACTACCACCGGTTTCGTTAAAATCGCCAATGTAATAAAGCGCAGGATCAAATTTAATACCAGCCTCTGTGAGTGCTTGTTTATGACCCTCTAAGCGGTTAAAAGCATCGGCTTTAAACTGCGGACCTGCAATGTACGCTATTTGTGTATGGCCTTGATTTAATATAGATTTAGTGGCTAGGTAGCCACCTAATTGATTATCTAAACTGATACAGTTATCTTTTAATTGCTCTACGTAACGGCTCATTAAATAAACGGGCGTAGAGCCTTTACTTAGTTTTATTAGGTAGTCGTCTGAAACGGCTTCTACGTGCAAAATAATAGCATCGCAGCGTCTGCTAATTAAAAACTCAATGCCTTCTTGTTCTTTGTCTTCTTCACTGTGCCCGGTGGTAATAATAACGTGTTTACCCGCAGCACGAAGCTCCGACTCAATACCTGCCATCATTTGGGCAAAGAAAGGACCATGTAACTCAGACACTAAAATACCGACACTGTTAGTACAGTTAGAGGCTAAAGATTGCGCTATTGAGTTAGGCTTGTAGCCAAGCTGCTCCATGGCATCAAGCACTTTTTGTTTGGTTTTATCGCTTACACGGGTATTTTTGTTCATCACGCGAGAAACGGTGGCTAACGATACGCCCGCAAGCTCTGAGACTTGATAAATTGTTGCCATGTTATTTGTTCACTCGCTTATCCTTAACTAGGGTCTGTTGATCTTTGCGGATTAAAATTTGTTCAAACTAGGGGCTATTTAATCGCGGCGCGAGGTTTGTAACCTAGTGGGCTAAGTAAAAACCGAGCAACAAAGAGTAAATAGCCCCTAGAAAGAACCCTTTGGGCAGCGCCTGTTTGGCATTAATGCTACGTTATCGCCCATTTATGGGGAATAACCACACTACATAGGCTCTGCCTTGCCTAAATACCAAACAGACTGCTGCAAATTTAACCTTGAAAGATCAACAGACCCTAGTTGTTAGTTTAGATTGAATATTTTCAACAACCTGATTAGTCAGTGTATATTTTTTCATTATGTAGGCAACAAATAAAGATCCAAAAGCAGGCAAGACAGTAAATGAAAGTAAAATACCGTGTTGAGTATCAAGTGTTTGTACTGCATCGGCCTGATAGCTGTAAAAAGATAACAACCAGCCTGCAATTGCGCCGCCTACCGCCACGCCCATTTTAATAAAAAATATGACGCCTGAATAAACTAAACCCGTAATGCGTACACCTGTTTTTTCATGCCCGTAATCTATGGTGTCGGCCATTTTGGCCCACAACAACGGGGTTGCCATATCTAAAAAGAATTTCCATAAAATAAAGGCAGTAAATGCGAGTACTAATTGATCTTTACTAATAAAGTAGCTAAAACCACAAATAGCGGCAGCAATAACTTGTAAGCTTATATAGGCTTTTATTTTACAAAAGCGCTTTGCAAGCGGTTGAGCTAAAGCACAACCTACCATGCTTGCTGCAACGCCTAGTGTCATAAATAAGGTGATTAAATCGTCTCGACCTAAATAGTATTTTACGTAGTAAACAGCAAGCGTAAGCCTTAATACTTGACCGGTAAGTAAAAAGAACGCCGCTAAGCAAAGCGTTCGCCATTGATCGTTTTTAATTAATGCTTTAACACTTTGGGCAAAAGGAATGTTTTGCTCTTTTGGCTGTTGTATACGCTCTTTTGTGCCTAAAAAACAAAGTAAAAAAAGTACAAAGCCTAAAATGCTCATTGCAGTCATGGTGTATTGATAGCCCTTAGCTGCATCGCCTTGGCCAAAGTACTCAACCATTGGCATAGTACAACCCGCTACTATTACGCCGCCTAACATACCAAATACAAAGCGGTAAGACTGAATAGTCACGCGCTCTTTTGCGTCGCTTGTAAGTACACCGCCCAGTGCACAATAAGGAATATTGATAGCGGTGTAAGCCACCATAAGTAGTGTGTAAGTAGTAAAGGCGTAAATTATTTTATCGGTGCCTTCTAAATCAGGCGTAGTAAACGCTAAAATACTAATAATAGCAAAAGGAAGTGAAAGCCAAAGTAGGTAGGGGCGAAAGTGCCCCCAGCGCGTATGTGTTTTGTCAGCAAGGTTGCCCATTAATGGGTCGGTTACGGCATCAAAAATACGTACTGCTAAAAACATAGTACCGACAACAGCGGGTGATAAACCCACTACGTCTGTGTAGTACAGCATTAAAAACATCATAACTGTTTGAAAAATAATATTACTGGCGGTGTCGCCTAAGCCATACGCTATTTTTTCTTTTACACTGACCATGATTATTTATCCCGCTTTATACTTGTTTTTAGTTATGGGTATGCTCTTATCTTTTAGAGATGAGTTCTTTATAAGCTAAGCCACTGTTTTTAATAGTGCGTTGCTGGGTTTTATAATCTACATACACAATACCAAAACGTTTTAAATAGCCTTCTGCCCATTCAAAGTTATCCATTAAGCTCCAAGCAAAGTAGCCATGTATAACAACACCTTGTTCAATTGCATTATGAACCGCGTTTAAATGAGTATTATAATAACTTAAACGGTCTAAGTCGTTAACTTCACCATTATTATACGTATCGGGCATTGCTGCACCATTTTCGGTTATATAAATAGGCGGTAAGGTGTATGTTTTATTAAGCGATACGAGCAAGTCAGTGAACGATTGCGGATAAATTTCCCACCCCATATCAGTTAGCGGGCCCATAGGTGCAATAGGCTCATAAATGTCAGTAGGGTGCGCTTTATAAACTTGGCGGGTATAAAAGTTAATACCTAAGTAATCAATAGATTGAGAAATTAGTTCCATATCGCCCTCAAGAATCTCAGGCTGATGGTTTAATGGTAATTGATTAATTATATCGGGGTATTGGGCATCAATTATTGGTTTGATATACCACTGATTAAGGTAGTCGTCTGCAAATGCAGTGGCTTTTAAGTCTTCATCACTTTGAGTTAGGCTATAACACGGCGTAAAGTTTAGCACTATGCCATTTAAAGTATTAGGCGAGTTTTGCTTTAATACGCTCATAGCGAGTCCGTGGGCTAATAATAAATGGTGCGCTGCTTTACGACCATATTCTTTACCCACTTTACCTGGGGCATGGATACCAATTTCGTAACCTAAAAACGCACTACAAAATGGTTCATTCAGTGTGGCATAAGAGTGAACGCGATCGCCAAAGGCTTTGGTAATTAAATTTACGTAATGCTCAAAAGCGTAAGCTGTTTGTCTGTTAAGCCATCCGCCTTCATCTTCAAGATGTTGCGGTAAATCCCAGTGGTACAAAGTAACAAAGGCTTTAATATTGCGACGTTTTAGCTCATCTAAAATATCAGTATAAAACTTCACGCCTACAGGATTTAACTTTGCGTCTTGGGTCATCACGCGCGGCCATGAAATAGAAAGCCTGTAAGCATCTACGCCAAGTGACTCAATAAGGTCTATATCATCACGCCAAAGGTTATAGTGATCGCACGCGGTATGACCGTTTGAGCTATCGACTATTTTATTGGGCGTATCGCAAAAAGTGTCCCAAATACATGGGAGACGATCTTGTGATCCGCCTTCTATTTGAAAAGAAGCCGTGGCCACACCGTACACAAAGTTTTTAGATAAAAGCGGTGAATGGGGCGGTAGTGATAATTTTGTCATTAATAACAAACCTTTTGTTGGTCATTTACAGAGAGATCAGCCCTGTGTTTTTATTTAATTAATGCTGTATGCGTGGTACAAAAAATAAAAAGTGTTGAAATATACAGCTTGTTCGTATTTAATTGCATATGAAAGCGCTTACATTTAAGGTTAGTGTTTATTAATTCTTAGGTCAACTCTTTAATGCTTCTGGATGGTTTAAAGACAGCTGAAAACTGCAACAGAGCAGCTTAAGAATAGATTTATAATAATAAAATACGGAGAACACATGGCAAGTTCAGCACCAGTGACAACACACACACAGTCGCAAAACTATCAGGATAAAAATTACAGTTTTGCATTAACTTCTTTAACAACATTATTTTTTATGTGGGGATTTATAACCTGCTTAAATGATATTTTAATCCCACACTTAAAAGCCGTATTTAACCTAACGTATGTACAAGCAATGCTTGTGCAGTTTTGCTTTTTTGGCGCTTACTTTTTAATGTCACTTCCAAGTGGACACATTGTTAAAAAGCTTGGTTATAAAAAAGGAATCGTGGTTGGGCTTTTAATTGCGGCAGTCGGGTGTATATTATTTTACCCAGCAGCGTCTTTACATAGTTATCCTGTCTTTTTATTCGCTTTATTTGTACTTGCCAGTGGCATAACGTTATTACAAGTATCTGCAAATCCTTATGTAAGTTTGTTGGGTTCAGCAAAAACAGCGTCGTCTCGATTAACGCTTACTCAGGCTTTTAACGCGTTAGGCACTACGGTTGCGCCATCATTTGGTGCTCTGTTAATTCTAGACTCAGCGTCAGATGCCTTTTTAACACCGGCTCAAAATGCAGAGTCAGTTCAACTTCCTTACCTCCTTTTAGCTGCAATGCTTATTTTACTAGCCGGTATTTTTGCTTGGCTTAAATTACCAGACATTATGAGCGAGCAAAAAGCAGAAGCCGAAAAATCAGAAGCAATTGAAGGCAGTGCTTGGCAGTATCGCCATCTTGTATTAGGTGCTGTGGGTATATTTATGTATGTAGGCGCCGAAGTGGCAATTGGTAGCTTTTTAGTCAGCTTTTTAGCACAAGAAAATATAGCAGGGCTAAAAGAGCATGTTGCAGCTCATTACATCACTTATTATTTTGGTGGTGCTATGGTTGGGCGTTTTATTGGTGCTGCTGTAATGCAAAAACTACCCGCTGGTAAAGTACTTGGCTTTAACGCAACCATGGCTATTATTTTAGTCATTATTGCCATGAGCACGTCGGGTCAATTAGCAATGTGGTCAATACTATTGGTTGGTTTATTCAATTCTATTATGTTCCCAACTATTTTTAGTTTAGCGTTAAATGGACTTGGTAAGCATACCGCTCAAGGCTCTGGTATTTTGTGTTTGGCGATTGTAGGTGGTGCAATAGTGCCACTTTTACAAGGTGCGCTTGCTGATAGTGTGGGTGTTCAACTTTCGTATGTTTTACCTATTTTATGTTACATATTTATCGTTTTTTACGGCCTACGAGGCAGCAAACCAGTATTAGTGAAGGAGCCATCATAATGAAAACGACTTTTAAACTTAATGCATTAGCAATTGCAACGTTAGTAGGAAGTGTTACTGCATTAAGCGGATGTACTAACGAAAGTAATGTTGAAAAAGTAAATGTTGAAGCGCAATCAAAGCTTGAGAAAATTTGGCCAAAGCTTTCAATTGCAGTGAAAAAAGATCCAGCGATTGAAGCTCAAATTGTCACGTTTTTAGAAAGTATGACGCTTGAGCAAAAAGTAGCGCAAATGATTCAACCAGAAATTCGTGATATTACCGTTGAAGACATGCGCAAATATGGTTTTGGCTCTTACCTTAATGGCGGTGGTGCTTTTCCTAATGGCGATAAGCATGCAACGCCAGAGGATTGGGTTGCACTTGCAGAAAAAATGTATCAAGCATCTATTGATGACTCAGTGGATGGCAGCAAAATTCCAACTATGTGGGGCACCGATGCAGTACATGGCCATAATAACGTAATTGGCGCGACGCTTTTTCCACATAATATTGGTTTAGGCGCGGCTAATAACCCCTATTTAATAGAGCAAATAGCGTCTATTACCGCAGTAGAAGTAATGGCTACGGGAATAGATTGGGTATTTGCACCCACTGTAGCAGTAGTACGAGACGACCGATGGGGCAGAACGTACGAAGGCTATTCTGAGGATCCAAAAATTGTTCACGATTACTCAGCAGCGATTGTAAATGGATTGCAAGGTAAAGCCGATGGCGACTTTTTAAGTGATAAGCGCGTTATTAGCACGGTTAAGCATTTTATTGGCGATGGCGGCACCGTTGATGGGGATGATCAGGGAAATAATATAGACAGCGAGCAGTCGCTATTTGATATTCATGCCCAAGGTTACGTAGGTGGTTTGTCGGCGGGTAGTCAATCTGTTATGGCGTCTTTTAATAGCTGGAATGGCGTTAAAAATCACGGCAATAAATACTTACTTACAGATGTATTAAAAACACGTATGGGTTTTGATGGTTTTGTAGTGGGTGATTGGAACGGCCATGGGCAAATTAAAGGCTGTACTAACGAAAGCTGCCCAGAAGCGGTAAATGCTGGCCTTGATATTTTTATGGTGCCAACAGGCGCGTGGAAGCCGCTATATGAAAATACAATTGCACAAGTAAATGCAGGTAAAATAAGTATGAGCCGCATTGATGATGCGGTTGCACGTATTTTACGCGTTAAGTTACGCGCTGGGTTATTTGATAAACCAAGTCCGGCTAAGCGTCTTTACTCGGGTAAAACAGAGCTTATTGGCGCGCAAGCGCATCGCGAAGTAGCACGTCAAGCTGTGCGCGAATCGCTTGTATTACTTAAAAACAAAAACAGCTTATTGCCTATCGCAGCTAATCAACGCGTACTTGTTGCAGGTGATGGTGCCGATAATATAGGTAAACAGTCGGGTGGTTGGAGTATTACGTGGCAAGGGACTAATAATAAAAATGCAGACTTCCCTGGAGCAACGTCAATTTACAAAGGGCTTGAAGAGCAAATATCTGCAGCAGGTGGAAGTGTTACTTTAAGTGCTGATGGTACGTTTGAACAACGTCCTGATGTTGCCATTGTTGTATTTGGTGAAGAACCTTACGCAGAAGGGCACGGCGATAAAGATAACCTTGAGTTTGAGCGCGGAAATAAAAAGTCGTTAGCACTTTTAAGCTCGCTAAAAGAGCAAGGCATCCCTGTTGTTTCTGTGTTTATTTCAGGTCGCCCTATGTGGGTTAACAGCGAACTTAACGCATCTGATGCGTTTGTAGCTGCATGGTTACCTGGTACAGAAGGTGCGGGTATTGCTGATGTTTTATTAAAAGCGGCAGACGGCACCATCCAAAATAACTTTAAAGGTAAGCTATCGTTTTCTTGGCCTAAATCGGCGGTACAAACTGCGGTTAATAAAGGCGATGAAAATTACGATCCATTACTTCCTTATGGTTTTGGTTTAACGTATGGCGATAAAAACGTGCTAGCTGACGACCTTGATGAAGACTCTAAACTTGATAACTCAGGGCTTACAAGTATGGATATACTTGTTGGTGCACCTGTAGCACCATGGCGCTTATTGTTAAAATCGGGCGATGAGCTTTTAGATGTATCGAGTAGTACCCATGAATTTGGTGCAATTAAATACCGTACTGAGGACAAAACAGTACAAGAAGACGCGCGCCAATTTAACTTCAGCGGTGCAGAAAAAGCCAGTGCTGAAATAGTAACAAGCTTTGCAGAAGATACCATTGCCTACGTTGAAGCAAACAGTGTGATTAGCTTTGATATTAAATTAAACGAAGCACTAACGAGCGATGTAGCCCTTGCTATGACTTGCTCAGGTGAATGTGGTGCAAGCATTGATTTAGCAAACGTAGTGGATAAAACTATTGAAAATAAATGGCAGTCAGTATCAATCGATTTAGGTTGTTTTGCTGATAAGGGTGTTAATTTTGCAAACCTAACAAGCCCATTTAGCTTACGCAGTAATGGTAAAACATCAATTTCTGTAGCTAATATTCAGTTTTTGCCAAATATGGCAGGCGAGGCTACGCTCTCTTGTAAGTAGTTTATTAACTCTATTGTGTGTTTACCAAAGCCCTTCAAATGAAGGGCTTTTTTTATGTAGAGGATTAATACTAACCTGCATAAATACTTGAGTAATTTAACGAATTAAATAATTCTTAAACGTTGTTAATTTAGAACAACTAGATACAAAATCTAGCTTAATTTTGGCGCAGTTTATTTATAATGACTAAGTCAAACTTTCTAGGGCTGATTTAATATCAGGGTGATGAAAGCGATAATTATGAGCTTGCGCCTTACGTGGGATAACAAATTGCCCAGTGGTTAATAAATCTGACATTTCACCCATTAGCAGTTTAAGTACTGCGGTTGGCATAGCGATAAATGCAGGCCGCGACAATGCATTCCCTAAGCTTTTACTAAACTCGGCATTACTGACCGGGTTTGGTGCTGTTGCGTTAACTGGGCCTGAAATTTCTGGGTGCTTAATTATAAAGAGTATTAGCTGAATCATATCGTCAATGTGTATCCACGACATACCTTGC
This sequence comes from Pseudoalteromonas sp. 1_2015MBL_MicDiv, assembly GCF_002407505.1. NCBI lineage: Bacteria > Pseudomonadati > Pseudomonadota > Gammaproteobacteria > Alteromonadales > Pseudoalteromonadaceae > Pseudoalteromonas > Pseudoalteromonas sp. 1_2015MBL_MicDiv. The sequence goes on from NZ_CP012737.1 coordinate 1,624,733, forward strand.
TCTCCGTTACCAATCGGGCCGCCTAAGCATAATTTAAAAGCGGGTAGCATTTTACCTAATGCCCCACCTTTTTTAGCTAAAACAATACCCGTTCGTAAAAGGCACACTCTGGTTTGTTCTGATTGCGCGAGTAAAGCTGCATTTTCCCACTCTTTACAAAGCTGGTGGCTGAATTCGTCGTGTGGGTTTTCAAAAGTTTCATCAATAGGGTTACTATTTTGTCGACCATAAAAACCAACGGCACTACCTGATATAAAAGTATGTGGGGGAGTGTTACTGGCTTTAATTGCTTCACTAATTTGCTGTGTAACACCAATACGGCTGTCTCGTATTATGTGTTTTTGTTTGTCACTCCAACGTTTATTAACAATCGGTTCGCCAGCTAGATTAATAACAATATCAACGCTGTTAAAATCCACTGAATTAACATTACTTACGGCTTTAACTTTATGGCCCAATAATACGTTTGCTTTAGTCGGGTTTCGGCTAAGCACAGTAACAGTATTATGGTGAAGTAAAAAAGGGCATAAGTGCTTACCAATTAATCCAGTCGCGCCAGTAACAAATATATGCATTATTAATCCTTACAATAAAATAGTAGCAAGTGATTAAAAAACATACTCGCTAGCAAACAGCTTTGCAAATTTATACGTAAAGCATACTTTTATGATCACTTGGTAATTATTTCATTTCATTAGCTTTTGCCTTACACTGGGGCAATATAATTAATAAAAGGATTAGTGAGTTGGCAAATTTAACTGGAGTGAATAAAAGTTTAATAGTTTTTGCTGCCTTGGTCGTTGTACTTGCGGGTATAAAATCAGCAAGTGTAATTATTATTCCATTTATTTTAGCGGCGTTTATTGCCATTATTTGTAATCCATTTATTAAGTTTTTCGCGCGATATCGAATTCCCAAAGGTATTGCTGTTATGTTAGTGGTACTAATTATTGTTGGTTTAGGCGTAAGCTTAGGTGGGCTTGTTGGGCAGTCCATAAACGATTTTTCGCAGCAGCTTCCTGAGTATAAAACACAGCTTAAAGAAGAGTTTGTATGGCTGGTCGATTTAGCATCTCAATACAACATATTGATTAATAAAGAACAGTTAATCAATATGTTCGATCCAGGAAAAATGGTCGATGTAGCCACGGATATGCTCACTGGTTTAGGTGGGGTAATGGCCAACATGTTTTTAATTATTTTAACGGTTGTGTTTATGTTGTTTGAAGGGCCGATGCTGAGTAATAAAATACACATGGCCCTTGATGATCCCGATAGTAAAATGAAACAAATAGACCGCTTTTTAGAGTCGATAAACTCCTATCTTGCTATTAAAACATTAGTGAGTTTAGCCACCGGTATAATCGCTGCATTTTATTTATGGATTTTAGATATCGATTATTTTGTACTGTGGGGAGTATTAGCGTTTATGTTTAATTACATTCCTAATATTGGATCAATTATCGCAGCTGTACCTGCGGTATTACTTGCCCTTATTACTCAAGGCCCATTAGTGGCAGGACTTGTTGCTGCAGGGTACTTAACGATAAATACGGTAATGGGCAATATTGTAGAACCTAAATTTTTAGGTAAAGGGCTGGGTCTTTCAACATTAGTGGTGTTTTTATCATTAATATTTTGGGGTTGGTTACTAGGCACTGTAGGTATGCTTTTATCTGTGCCATTAACTATGATTGTAAAAATAGGCTTAGAAGCCAGTGCCGAAGGTCAGTGGGTTGCCACTTTATTGGGCAGTGGTGAAGACGCCGCCAAAAATAACTAGTCGCTGTAACTATCAAGGGCTGGATAAATTACAGCTCTTGATTGCTAAAGACTAATGATTGAATTAATAGCTTCGTCAACTGCATTTATTGCACCCTCTAAGTATCCTGCTTCTTGTTTTGCAAATTCACTCGCTACAAAATGAATATTTAGGTTACTTAGCTGCTCACCCAAGCCTGAAAAATTAAATTCTGGGTGTTGTGAAGACTGAGTACGGTCGTCCTCATTGGCTACAAGCTCATCCTCTGCCCAGTCTTTAATAAAGTACCCTGTTGCCTTTTTAGCATCCTGACCATAAAAGTAGCTAAGCTGCTGGACACAGGCTTGAATTAACTGCTCTTTAGTTACTTCGCTTCGTGATAAGTAGGGCATACCTATAAAACCAAATAATGCGGCGTAATTATCATCTTCAGCACTGGCATCGTGAATTTCGACCATAGGGCCGACACGGTTAAAGCATTGTCCTGATAAGTTATTATCACGCCAAAATGCATGTTCAAAAGTAGCTATAAACTTGGCTTGTCCTGCCATCCATGTCGGTACGCTGTTGAGGCGGCTTATGAGTGTTGGAGTAGCCCATTGTTCAGGTGTTAAATGGGCTGTCACCATGCGTGCAGGAATTGCTGACATTAGTTTATTCGTATTGAAGTGTTTTATATTACCTAAATGATTCACTGTAATTTGCCAGCTATCACCGCTCTTTTTAAGCTCAGTGACATTGTGGTTTAACAATACAAAATCTGGATTAAGTTGCTCATACAATGCAGTTATTAAGGTATTCATACCGTGTTTGAGCCTAAATAATTGCATCTCTCCAGCGCCTGCAATTTGTTGTGGTTGCTCTGAATGTGGCGATTGGTATAACACATCGCCTTTGGTGTATTGCTCAAATAGACTTAAGTTGAGTGACTTGATTAGCGCTTGAATTTTTGGCTGGTGAGGAAATATCCATGTAGGGCCCAAATCAAAACTAACACCACTATTTATTGGTGATTGCGCCGAATAAATTCTGCCACCTAATTGCGATTTAGCTTCTAATAATAAATATGGGGTATTAAGTAGTCGCAACTGATACGCACTGTATAAGCCCGCCAGCCCACCACCTATAATAATTACAGGTTTAATCATTTTATTACCTATAAGCAACCGATTAGTAGATTGCTTGTTTTAAAATGGTTTTTTAAGTGCATCAGTAAATTGGTTGATAAGTTGGATTTCACAGATTTTATAACTAATAGCCGCAGTTGTTGCATTAGGGAGTTTTAATAAATAACGCCACTGGCAAGCGCTTTCTATGTATTTTTCATTATTACTAATGCTGCGCATAAATAATGGAAGTATTTGGGTATTACCTGTACTTTCTTGTGATGTAGTGAGTTCGTATTTACGCTTTTGTATCCAACTGCCTTGCACTAGTTTTGCTTTATTTATTTGTGTATCTAGGCATTGGATATAACGCTTAGCTTCATCCGTGGTTGCTTTTTTTACTAAAGTACACGCTTCATTAGCAAAACTGTATTGGCTAATTATTAACAGTACAATTGCAGTTAGCTTTAATAAATTATTACTTTTTATCATTATAATTAAACTCTAAAATAAATTGAGCACCGCCCAAGTTATCAGCTTTAGTGATAGTGAGAGTACCGTGATACGACTTAACTAAATCAGATACAATTGCCATACCCACACCGTGTCCGCTTTCATATGTATCTAGGCGTGTACCACGAGTGAGTAAAGACTCGCGCTTGTCTTCTGGTACACCAGGACCATCATCGCTAATACCAATACACAGAGTTTTACTTTGGACTACTTGTATTTCGACTTGTGAACGACATGCTTTACAGGCGTTATCAATTAAATTACCCAATAGTTCCATTAAATCGGTTTGATCACCTAAAAAGTAGTCTTTATCTGTTACTGTGCAACTAAAAATAATATCTTTATCACGATACACTTTTGCCATAGCACTTAAAATAGAATCGAGAACTGGCTTAATTGGCGTTTGTTTCTTCCAAGTATCAGAGGCACCGGTTGCTGCCCGTTTTAATTGGTGCTCGATCATCACATTAATACGGTCAAGCTGCTCTTGTGCATCTGCATCATTAGCCAGCGGGCTTGATTTCAAAACAGCTAGTGGTGTTTTAAGCGCGTGTGCAAGGTCGCTCAATGAGGCTCTGTAGCGCTCTTTCTGACGTTGTTGAGAATCAAGGAGTAAGTTTAAATCGGACTTAATAGTTTGCAACTCAATGGGGTATAACCCTTTAATTTCTTGGATATCGCCAGACTCGATCGCTTTTATTTCTTTATCAAGTCGTTGCAGTGGCCGTGCACTCCAAATAAAACCAACCGCCATAAGACCCGCGATTGCAATGCCCATTATAAACATCCAATCAACAAGTGTTTGCTTAAAACCGTCCATTAAACGCAGTAAGGCATCGTTACGTTTAACTAATATGAAGCGTGCCTGTTCTGATTGATCTATGTTGTTTAAAATAACAGTAAGGCTAAGTTGCCAGTACGCAGTGTTTTTATATTCAACTCGTCTAAAGTCCGCTGCACCTGCTTTTGTTTCTACTTGCTGAGGTACAAAATTAACGTTAACAGCTGATTCAGAATGCCAAATGGGTTCATCGTCACGATAGATCATTGCGTAGGTATCGGAGTTTAGTCTATTTAACTCAGGCGCTAAAATTGTACTTGGCATAATAATGCCATGCTCAGTAAAGTCGACTTCAGATATAAGCGAATATAGCTGTGCTTCGAGGGTTTTTTCTGTCGCATCAACAAGTGAAGCGTAATACGCTTTGCCAATTGAATAGAACAGGATTGGGAGTGCGACTAATAAAACAAAGACAAGGATAAATCCTTGCCTTATTTTTAACGATATTTGCGGTATTACCACTGACTTTTAAGCCTGTAACCGCGCCCACGTAGTGTCTCTACTGGGTTTAATACACCTTCAGGGTCAAGTTTCTTGCGTAAACGCAGTACAAATACTTCGATAACATTTGAATCAAGGTCAAAATCTTGATCGTAAATGTGCTCAGTCAATTCTGATTTTGAGATTACTTTTTGCGGGTTTACCATTAAATATTCAAGCACTTTATATTCGTAAGCGGTTAGGCTGAGCTCTTTATCATCAACCCAAACTTGCTGCGAGCGTGTATGGATTTTGATTGGGCCTGCTGTCATTTCTGGATTTGCCTTACCTGCACTGCGACGAATTAATGCATTACAACGTGCAATAAGCTCTTCAACGTGAAATGGTTTTGTAAGATAATCGTCTGCGCCAGCATCTAAACCTTCTACTTTGTCCTGCCAGCGATCACGCGCTGTTAAAATCAGAATAGGGATAGTAATACCTTGTGCACGTGCTTTATTAATCAATTCGATACCGTCTATTTTAGGTAAACCTAAATCAACAACGGCCATATCAAGCGGATATTCAGTAATATGGAAAAGACCTGCTTCACCATCGTGGCATAAATCCACGCTGTAACGTTCTTTTTCTAAAGCATTACGTAGGTTATCTGCTAAATGTAAATCGTCTTCTATAACTAAAATTCGCATCGGTTAATCCTTTTTTACTTCGCCAGTTTTTTTATTTATATGTAAATCGACGACATGGCCGTCAGATTTGAGTATTCGCACTGTATAAAAGTCAGTTTGTTCAGAAATCTTAAGCGTTTTACCGTTAATGGTTTTTTTTGCGAGTATTACAGCCTTCTTTTTGCTTACTTCAGCTTTAGCCGTTGGATTTGTGGCTGTTGTATTTACTTGAGAAAAGCTAGCAAAGCTAGTACAAGCAATAAAAGTAAGACTTAATAATATGCGCATGATAGAACCCCTAGACCAAACACACTTAGTTTAATTAACTAAGTTACTAAAATTCAAGTAAAAACACTAAATTAGCTTTTACTTTAACAATTTTAATTAAAAACCCGTGAACAAACCCTGAACTATGTTAATAAGCGATTATTTATAGTTAAGCAGGGAAAACTTTTTTAAATGGTTTAACAACAGTATTTTCATATACGCCTGCGGCAACATACGGATCAGCCGCAGCCCATTCACGCGCGGCTTCTATTGAATCAAACTCAGCCACAACGAGTGAACCGGTAAAACCAGCCTCTTGAGGATCTTCACTGTCAACTGCTGGAAAAGGACCTGCAGTAAATAAGCGATTTTGTGAATCAAGCTCATTAAGACGTTCCAAGTGTGCTGGGCGTGCTGCTTTTCTAAGCTCTAAGCTGTTTTCAACATCTGTTGAGTGAATCATGTACAACATAAGAAATCTCATAAAAATTGTTAAATTTGATTAACGCAATACTATCACAGCGTTGAAAATTGGTGAATTAAAAGCGTATTTAGGCAGGTTTACACTTCGATTTTATTTTTACACTGTATTTGCTTGAAAATATCTGTGTAACACTGGTAGAGTCGCTGAAATATACAAAATAATAAAAAGGTTTTATGCATGAGCGATAATAGAGAGCGATTTAGTTCCCGTCTCGGATTCATACTAGCGGCAGCAGGTTCTGCTGTGGGTATTGGTAATTTAGTTGGTTTTCCTGTTTCTGCTACCAAAAATGGTGGTGGCGCATTTTTATTAATTTATGCTTTATTTGTCGTATTCATTTGCTTACCTGTCATGATGGCTGAAATGGCAATGGGCCGTAATGCTCAAAAAGATCCACTCGGCTCGTACAAGCTGTTGGCAAACAATGACAAAAAGTGGAAGTTTGCAGGATTTTTAGCTGTGCTTACACCATTTATGATTGCAGTGTTTTACATGGTAATTACAGTGTGGATTTTCGGCTACTTAATGCAAACTGGTTTGGGGAATTTAGATTTACTCGCTGAACCTAGCCATTTTGGTGTTTTTATTAATAGCTACACTGTTTTTGGTTACATGGCGGTAGTGGTAATTATTGTTAACTTAATTTTATTAGGGGGTGTTAAGCAAGGCATAGAAAAAGCCGCTAAATTTCTGATGCCAGCACTTCTAGTCATGCTTCTTGCTTTAGTTATTTATGTATTAACACTTGATAATGCAATGGCAGGTGTTAAATATTATATTATCCCTGATTTTTCTAAAATGAGTGCAAGCGTACTTAATGGGGCGCTAAGCCAAGCATTTTTCTCGTTGTCGTTAGGTATGGGTATATTAATGACTTACGCGTCGTATATATCTAAAAAAGATGACATTGTAAGTAGTGCAAAAATGGTAGCAATTACTGACTCGTTAGTCGCCTTTGTCGCAGGTCTTATGGTGTTACCGGCTATATTTAGTTTTGATCCAAACACAGACCCATCAGCACTTTCTGATTCGTCAGTGTCGATGATTTTTGTGTACTTGCCGAAAATATTATTAGCACTGCAAAATGATATCGGATACGTAGGCGCATCAATTGTAGCATTCTCGTTTTTCTTGTTGGTATTTTTTGCTGCAATTACGTCATTGGTATCTATTGTTGAAGTACCGACAGCCACATTAAGCGACCGCAAAGGAATTAGCCGTAAAAAAGCATTGGGTATTTTAACACTTACAACTGGCGTGCTAACTATTTTATGTACTATGTCGTTTGGTATGATTGACAGCCTTACCTCGTTTACCAGTTATGGCGGTGTAAATAAGAGCTTTTTCGATATTATTGTTGATGTATTCTACGACACAATTTTACCGCTTAATGGCTTAATGGTGTGTTTGTTTGTAATGTACCGCTGGAAAAAAGCACGTTTAACACAAGAGCTAAGCTTAGGCTCGCCTAATTATGCTGGTAGCTTAATGGAAAAATACGTTAATTTTTCACTTTCAACGTTTATTCCAATTATTTTAGCGGTAATATTTATAAATACAGTCGCGACTAAGTTTTTTGCTCTAAAAATATTTGGCTTTTAAATACAGACCCAATTATATAAGCCGTACTTGTTGCGGCTTTTTTGTATGTAAATTTAAATAAAGGTTACTTTAATTAAATGCGCCTGAGTCGAGATAGCTGCCAATGCCAAGGGTAAACATCCAAAGCCCCCATAAGCTATGCTCAATAACGCACACAAAGGTTGAGCGGCTTTTTGCGTAGGTATAAGCAAACAGTAAGCCACCTAAAAATGCTAAGGCTACTGCAATCCAATTTGCATACACAATATGCGCCAACGCAAATACACTCGCACTAACTACAATACGCACTGCTTTTTTTGGCATAATGCGTTTATAACGATGGAAAAAATATGTTCTGAATATTAATTCTTGAGGAATAACCGACAGTATTGGATACAGCACCAACAGTAAAAGCCAATCATTAAATGAGTTACGGGGAAGGGTAAACCAGTTGCCTTGATGAATAATCCCGTAAAACATGCCTGAGAACAGCGCACCTAAAAAAAAGAAGCTAAACACACGCCTTTTAACAGCAGAAAATTGCCCAAGGCTTGTGAGTCTAAATCGTTTAAAATGGGGATCGCCTAGTAGCAACATACAACACACACTCATAAGTATAATAAGCGCAGGGATAAGCCAATTAGCTAAGTGCTCGCGTAATCCAAAACCCAACAAGGGCAGCAATATAAAAATGAGGGTAAATTCAAACCAGCGGTATTGATTAGCGTTCAAGGTCGTCTCAACTTGCTTTTTTTAATAAGCTAACAAGCTAAGACGACACTTTTATGACGAGGGGGCTTACTTTGCAGGCTCTTCTTCATCAGGGAAGTATTTATATAAGGCGATAATAGTGGCAAAAATGCTTACAAAAGTAATACCCATTAAACCAAACACTTTAAAGTTAACCCAAAAGTCGAGCGAAAAATTATACGCAATATAAATGTTTAGTGCCGCTATACCAGCAGTTATAGCAACCCACATTAGGTTAAGCTTATCCCATAACGGTTCTGGGACAACAATGGCTTGTTTTGTATCATTAGCGTTTTCGAGGATTGAGCTAAGCGCTTTTTTAACGAGATTTTTATTAAGTACATAACGGCTAACAAGTAACGTTAAACTTAAACCTGCATATATGAGTGTTGCTTTCCATTTAATGTATTGCTCATCATGAAGTACCAGCGTTAGCGTACCAAACACGGCAGCAATGCCAAAAAATATCCAATGACGAGTAGGTACATTGCCATGTTTAAAGTAGCTATAAGCAACTTGAATAAGCGTAGTGGCCATCAATAAACCGGTAGCCCAATAAATATCGACGAGTTTAAACACTGCAAAAAACAGTATGAGTGGAATGTATTCAATTAATGCGTGCATATACTACCTAAATTATACAAAAAAGAGTCAAAGGCTTTTTACCACATAAAGCTTAGCAACTACAAGGTTGACTTGTTGCCCTGTAACCCTTAGCCTGCGTGGCTTTATTACCAATTTGGTTTGGTATTTTTCATATCATCATATTCCCACGCTTAACCAACACTGATTTGGCGTGTATTTAGGAGCCTAAAATGAATAAAGCAGAACTCGTTGCTGCCATTGCACACAAAAGTGAATTAACAAAAAAAGATGCTCAAGCGGCACTTTCAAGCTTGCAAAAAGTCATTACTAAATCGCTTTCTGAGGGCGATCAAGTTCAAATTAATGGCTTTGGTACCTTTGCGCTAAGTTATTACCCAGCGCGTACTGGGCGTAACCCACAAACAGGGGCTGCAATTGAAATAGAAGGCGCAAATAAAGCGGTTTTTAAACCCGCGAAAGCGTTAAAAGATCTGCTTTAAATTTATTTAAGGTTTTAAACCTCGTATTGATAGATAAGTTACATGAGCGCGAAGTAAATTCGCACCTACGGGTATATGCTGTAGTTCAGGATTACACGTCGCGTTTAATGGCTTTAAATTACATGAGCGCGAAGTAAGCGCACCAATGTGGAAATATGTTGTAGGTGAGGTTTTACACCTCGCTTTTGGTGGTGTTAAATTACATGAGCTGGAAATAAAGTGGCACTTATGTACATTATTCATAATCTCTAAATAATTTACATGGTAGCATAACTCTATTTCAATTTACTCCTTTATTTTCAATTGCTTGTTATCGGCACGCATCGTGCTTTTTTAATTGTGTATTTTAAATATAACTTTTAAGAAAATAAGGAGATCTCAATGAGTACATTACAAATAAGCACACGTTTACAAGGCAAAAAAATCGCAATTTTAGCCACTGATGGATTTGAGCAAAGTGAGCTTTTATCTCCACGCAGCGCATTACTTGATGCTGGTGCAAACATCGAAATAGTATCAATTAAAGAAGGCCAAATTACTGGCTGGGATGAAGACAAGTGGGGCGATAAAGTAACAGTAGATAAACTAGTTACAAACGCGGATCCTGCTGATTACGACGCGCTTATGCTTCCTGGTGGTTTATTTAATCCAGACAGTTTACGCCAAGATAAAGATGCTAAAGCATTTATTGATGGCTTTTTTGGCGCAGAAAAAAACAAACCCGTTGCTGCTATTTGCCATGCGCCGTGGTTGTTAGCTGAAATTAATAAATTGCGCGACCGTACCATTACCTCTTTCCCTAGTATTAAAAGCGATTTAATTAATGCAGGTGCTAATTGGGTTGACCAAGAAGTATGTGTAGATAAAGGTTTAGTAACAAGCCGAAGCCCAGCTGATTTGGAAGCATTTAATGCTAAATTTATTGAAGAGATTTTAGAGGGTAAACACCAAGCTCACTAATTTGCTTTTCAAAAACAAAAAAGGGCATTTAAATGCCCTTTTTTAATGTGTAAATTTACACTTTTTATAATGCGGTTGCGGCTTTCATTTCACTAACAAATGCTTTTAACTGCGTTGTCATTGCGTCTAAATCGTTAAGGTTAGCTTCAATAATTTTAACTACAGCAGAGCCTGAAATAGCACCTGCTGCGCCTGCGTTAAGTGCGGCTTTTACATCATCTGGTGTTGAAATACCAAACCCTAAAAGAGCAGGAGCTGCATGGTATTCTTTTAATTTAGTGACAATATTACCCGCTGGCATTTGTGCTTTAGTATCGGTACCGGTAACACCAGCGCGCGATAGTAAATACGTATAACCACGACCGTAAGAGGCGCATTGGCGAAGTGTGTCGTCATCCGCATTAGGTGTTGCAATAAAAATTGGGTCTACACCGTTATCCATTGCCGATTTTCTAAATATTTTAGATTCATGCAGAGGCACGTCAGCCACTAAAATAGAGTCTACACCTACCGCTTTTGCATCTTTGTAAAATGCTTCTATGCCGCGCTTAAAAACAAGGTTTGAGTAAAGCAATAATCCAATTGGAATATCGGCGTTATACTCGCGTATCTCTTTAATAATATCAAAGCAATCTTGCGTGTTAATGTGCACATCAAGTGCGCGAATATTAGCTTTTTGAATTACAGGACCATCCGCAATCGGGTCCGAAAACGGAATACCAAGCTCAAGCGCATCAGCGCCGCCGTCAATTAGGCTTTTAATAATCGCAACACTTTGCTCTTTACCTGGGTCGCCAATTGTTACAAATGGTACAAACGCACCTTGTTTTTGCTCGTTAAGCGCTGCAAACATTTTGCCGTAACGATCCGTTTTTACTTGGCTCATAGCTGACCTCTTTCAGTTAGTACATTGTGAACGTGTGCTAAATCTTTATCGCCGCGACCACTTAAATTAATCACTAAAACGCTTTCCTCGGTTTGCTCTTCTGCGTACTTAAGCGCATAAGCTAACGCATGGCTTGATTCAAGCGCCGGAATAATCCCTTCGTTTTTAGCAAGTGATTGAAACGCATCAAGCGCTTCTGTATCGGTAATACCCACGTATTGAGCGCGACCAGTTTCGTGTAAAAATGCGTGCTGAGGACCAACCGCAGGGTAATCAAGACCCGCTGATACAGAGTAAGACTCTTCAATTTGGCCATCGTCGTTTTGCATAATATACGTATAAGTACCGTGTAATATGCCTTTGGTGCCTTTACAAATTGTTGCACCGTGCTCATTTGTATCAAGACCTTTACCAGCAGGCTCAACACCAATTAATTTAACGCCTGGCTCGTCAATAAAGTCAGTAAACATACCAATCGCGTTTGAACCACCACCAACACAAGCAATAACAGCGTCAGGTAAACGACCTTCTGCTTTAAGTACTTGTTGTTTGGCTTCTTCACCAATAATTTTTTGATACTCGCGTACAATTGTTGGGAATGGGTGTGGACCTGCAGCTGTACCTAGTAGGTAGTGCGCGTCTTGGTAATTTGCTGACCAGTCACGCAGCGCTTCATTTACTGCATCTTTTAATGTGCCAGAACCCGCTGTTACCGGAATAACCTCTGCGCCCATTAACTTCATTCTAAATACGTTAGGTTGCTGACGCTCAACGTCTTTTGCGCCCATATAAATTCGACATTTTAAACCCAGTAGTGCACATGCAAGCGCGGTTGCAACACCGTGTTGACCAGCACCGGTTTCAGCAATTACTTGTTTTTTACCCATGCGCTTTGTAAGTAACGCCTGGCCAAGTACTTGGTTGGTTTTATGTGCGCCGCCGTGTAGTAAGTCTTCACGCTTTAGATACAGTTTTACTTTTGGGTTTTTAACTAAATTGCGCGTTAAAGTAAGTGGGGTAGGACGACCCGCATACTCGTTTAATAATTTACTTAGCTCTGCCTGAAACTCAGGATCTTTTTGTGCTTTGTTAAATTCATTTTCTAACTGCTTAAGCGCAGGGACAAGTAACTCGGGTACAAACATACCGCCAAACTCGCCAAAATAAGCTGGATTTTGCATTTTAACCTCAATAATTTCTGATGCTTGTAAAAGCATTATGTAATTTGTTAGGGCACTTTTTACCCGCAGATTCTTCAACGCCTGAGTTTAAATCAAGGCCTAGGGCACCTTTAAAAAGCGCATCTTCAATATTGTCTGGATTTAAGCCTCCAGCGAGCATAAATGGTGTAGTTCCACCGCTAAGCACCGACCAATCAAATGCTTTACCTGTACCGCCAGCTTGTGTATCGCTGTGCGTATCGTAAAGGTGTCGATCAACCCCATTTACAGGCGTTGGCAATGCATCTTTTATTGCTTGAGCTTTCCAAATTTCGCAATTAGTTGGTAACTGTGTACGCAAGTCAGCAATGTAATCGTCACTTTCTTGACCATGTAATTGAACTGCCGCTAATTTTAGCACACTTGCGTATTGAGCAACTTGCTCAATGGGGGCATCTACAAATACACCAACAAAATTAAGTGGTGCGCTTTGGCTCAGCTCTCTTGCACAATCTAAATCGACATAGCGAGGCGATTTAGGATGAAAAATTAAACCGCCATAAACAGCACCGTTTTGATATGCCGCTTGTGCATCTTGGCTACGTGTTAAACCACATACTTTATTGTCACCTAAAATAACACGGCGACATGCTTGCTCTAAATCACGCTCGCCCATAAGTGAGCTGCCAATTAAAAAACCATCGCATAATGGAGCTAAACGTTTTACGTCATGATGGGTGTAAATACCCGATTCCGAAATAACCACTTTATCAGCCGGAATAAGCTTTCGTAGTTTTTCAGTAGTGGCTAAGTCGGTGCTTAAATCGCGTAAATCGCGGTTATTAATACCAATAATTTGTGCATCAAGCGCAAGTGCGCGGTGTACTTCTTCTTCATTACTTACTTCGGTTAACACCGACATATTAAGTGAATCGGCAACAGCATGCAGTGCTTTATAGCTTTCGTCATCGAGTACCGAAAGCATCAGTAATATAGCGTCACCACCATATATACGTGCCATATACACTTGGTACTCGTCTATAAAGAAGTCTTTACAGATAAGCGGTTGTTCTACTTGGCTGCGCACAAATTCGAGGTAATCAAAACTGCCTTGAAAATATTTAGCATCAGTTAACACGCTCATGCAGGTGGCGTATTTTTTATAAACTGAGGTAATTTCGGTTAAATCAAATGGCTCTCTAATTAACCCTTTTGAGGGCGATGCTTTTTTACACTCTAAAATAAACTGTGTGCCTGGGGCTGCTAATGCTTTGTAAAAACTACGGCTTGTAGGCACTGCAAGGTGCTTAAAGCTTTCAAGCGGGCGTGCGGCTTTACGCTCAATGAGTTCTAATTTTTTATCAGCAACAATTTTGTCTAATACATTAGCCATTACTTACCTCAATAATTGCATTTAGTGTGTTCATGGCTTGCCCTGAACTTAATAATGTTTGTACTTGTTTTGCCCCTTCTTTTAACGTTTCTGCTTTACCTGTTAGGTATAAAAGGGCAGCTACGTTAACCACAATAGCAGCATTATGTGCATCTGTGCCTTTGCCTTGCAAGATGGCGAGGCTAGCATTTGCGTTGTATTGTGGGCCTTCACCAGCGAGTTGTTCAAGTGAATAGTTTGCAAGGTCGAAGTCGCTTGGGTTTAGTGTGTACTGCGTAATCTCGCCATTATTTAGCTCAACTACCGTTGTTGGGCCGTGTAGAGCTATTTCGTCAGTGCCCGAGCCGTGAACAATCATAGCGCGCTTTGTGCCAAGGGTTTTAAGTGTTTGTGCCATTGGCATACACAACGCTTCGTTATACACACCTAACAATTGCACTTCAGGTGCTGCAGGGTTAGCAAGCGGGCCTAAAATATTGAAAATAGTGCGTGTTTTAAGCGATGTGCGTACGCCCATCGCATGGCGTACGCCACTGTGATAGTGCGGTGCAAACAAAAAGGTAAAATTGGTTTGCTCAAGACATTTTGCTGCTTGCTCTGGGCTCATATCTATATTAATGCCCAAGGCTTTGAGTAAATCGGCTGAGCCTGAATTACTCGATACACTGCGATTACCATGTTTTACCATGTTAATACCAGCAGCAGCGGCAACAATTGCTGACGTTGTACTTATATTAATTGTGTTTGAGCCATCGCCACCAGTGCCACAGCTATCGGCAAGTTGCGTACTGCTGGTAGTAAAAGCAACAGCGTTTTCGCGCATTGAGGCTGCAGCACCTGCTATTTCATCGCTTACTTCGCCTTTAATTTTAAGGCTTATTAGTAGGGCGGTTAGCTCAATCTCGCTCATGTTACCTTGCATTATTTCATCAAACAGTGCTTTGGCGTCTGCGTAGCTTAATGATTGCCCTGTAATTAGTTGTTCAATAGCGTGTTGAACATTTATGGGTTGTTCTGGTTGTGTACTCATAATGTCCTCTTTTATTTGGCGCGTGTTAAGTAAGCGACACTTTGCTGAAGTAGCATTGCGCCGTTTGGCGTCAGTATTGATTCTGGATGAAACTGGTAACCCAATGCGTTGTCATCATGATGATAAATAGCCATTGGGATATCTTCGTACTGGGCAATAACCTTTATATTATCAGGCACTTTTGTTGCCATTAATGAATGGTAACGTGCTACAGGCATTGTATTGCCCATACCATCAAATACAGGGTGCTCGCCTAATTTAATAATTGAAGACTTACCATGTACGGTTTCACCCGCGTGACCGATTACTCCGCCATAGCTTTGTGTTAACGCTTGTTGGCCTAAACAAATGCCTAACATTGGGAAGTGGCCTTTAGAGAGCTCGATAAGCTCCATTAAACAGCCTGCATCGCTTGGTGTGCCAGGACCTGGGGAAAGTACTAAGAGTACTTGTCCTTGCTCTTGGCGCATTTTATTAAAAATAACCTCAGCGCTAATGTTGTTTCTGTAAACAACCAGTTCGCAGCCAAGCATCGTAAGCTCATCAACAAGGTTATATGTAAATGAGTCAAAGTTATCTAAAAAATAGATTTTAATAGGATTCGTTTTACTCATTTTATACCGCCTTATACGTAGATTTTATGGCGGTGATAACCGCTTGTGCTTTAGCGCGAGTTTCGTTTGCTTCTGAAATAGGATCAGAGTCAAACACTACACCGGCACCTGCTTGCACGTAGGCTTTGTTATTTTTAACAAAAGCTGAGCGAATAACAATACAGCTATCCATTGCGCCATCACCGGTTAAGTAACCTACTGCGCCGCCATAGCTGCCACGGCGCTTACCTTCAGTTTGACGAACAAGCTCAGCAGCACGAACCTTTGGTGCACCAACAAGCGTGCCCATGTTCATACACGCTTGGTAAGCATGCAATGCATCAAGCTCGGGTTTTAGTGTGCCAACAACGCGTGACACTAAATGCATTACTTGTGAATAGCGGTCTACTTTTAATAGCTCTTTGGCAAAACGAGTACCTGCAACACTAATGCGGGCTACGTCGTTACGCGCTAAATCAACGAGCATTAAATGCTCGGCGCGCTCTTTTTGATCGTTTCTTAGTTCCAACTCAATGCGGCTGTCTAGGTCTGGGTTTATTTGCCCGTTAGTAAATTTGCCGCGCGCTCGAGTACCAGCAATTGGGTATACTTCTACTTGCTGATTACTTACGTCGTACTTAAGGGCCGACTCAGGAGACGCGCCAAATAAAGCAAAGTCTTCATCGCGCATATAAAACATGTAAGGGCTTGGGTTTTGCTTTTTAAGCTGGCTATACGCATGTAAAGAATCAGGGCAAGGTAGTGAAAATGTACGCGACGGCACTACCTGAAAAATATCACCATCTACAATGTTCTTCTTAAGCTTAACAACTTGCTCGCAGTAAGTGTCATCGTCTATATCAACGCTTACCTCACATTCGCCACTTTGCATTTCC
The DNA here is from genome assembly GCF_002407505.1 of Pseudoalteromonas sp. 1_2015MBL_MicDiv. Classification (NCBI taxonomy): domain Bacteria; kingdom Pseudomonadati; phylum Pseudomonadota; class Gammaproteobacteria; order Alteromonadales; family Pseudoalteromonadaceae; genus Pseudoalteromonas; species Pseudoalteromonas sp. 1_2015MBL_MicDiv. The sequence goes on from NZ_CP012737.1 coordinate 1,641,149, forward strand.
GCACTAAATTCTGCTGCGTTATCGCAAAGTGTATTTAATCGTTCTAACTCTTTACCTACTTCAAAGCAGTTAGCGTGTACGTCTGGGCCATTAAATACATTACCAATGAGCTCAGTTGTTTGCTTTTGATGATCAATAAGAACTAAGGTTTCGGCTAAGTAAAATACGTAATCTGGGCAGGTGTTTTCGCCATCAGGTACATCACTTAATTGCTCAAAGTTTGCCACCATATCGTAAGCAAATACGCCGCCTAAAAATACCGAAAATGGATTGTTGGTTGTGCTTTTAATACTGTTGATACACGTACGTAGTGCGCTAAATGCGTTATCAGCAACGAGCTTGCTCGCTTCGTCAGTATCGCCGCTAGTGTCTAAATAACAAAGGGTAAGTGTTTCGCCGTCTAAAGTGGCATCACAGCTTTTAACATTTGCCTGCAAGTAGCTAAGTAGTTGTTGCCCATTATTAGATTGAGCATTAATAGTGACTGTTTTATCTTGGCATACGATGCGCAGTGCACAGTCGACTAAAATTAAACTTTTTACACTGTCTTTAGAATCAATCTCAGCCGATTCAAGCAGTAGTGAGTTAGGCTTATCAAGTGCCGCGTATAATGCAAGAGGGCTACTAATATAGTCGCGTACTTGCGTAATGCTTGTTACTTCGCCTGGTGTGGTAGTTATATGACTAAAAATCAAACCTCATTCCCTCAAAAAATTAAACCCCGCAGTGCTTTTGCAATGCGGGGTTTGAATAACGATATCTAAATTACAAACAGATCATTACCGTCCCGCTATATCAGGCGCCACCACCAACGATGTGTAAGAGTAAGACCGTTATTCATGTTTTTCTGCCTCAAAATTTATTAAATATTGTTAACGTATATGTTTCGTAAAATTTAGTTATAAAAAAACCCGCATAGTTGCGGGTTTTGAATTTTTGCTAGACACGACAATTCATCACCCGAAAATTACGAGTGCCACCACCAAATAGTGTTTAAGTTTGAATTGATCATTATTGTTAATTCTTAATGTGTCTGAAAGTGGCTACAGTAAAACGTATCTTATGCTTTTGTGTCAAGTGTTTATTTAAAACAATTTAGTCAAAAAAGTTGTTATACTTACATAAACACCAGTAACCCTTAATTTTAAGCAGTTTTCTTTTGATAAAATACGATTTACATAGCCATACTACACATTCAGACGGGCGTTTAACGGTTGAAGAATTATTGCATCGCGCTGTTGATAAAAATATTGATGTGTTTGCTATTACCGATCATGACACTGTGGCGGCTATTAAGCCTGCTCAGCAATTTATTGAAGCAGAAAACTTACCGCTTTCATTAATAACGGGTACCGAAGTGTCTACCAAATGGGAAAGCTTCGAAATTCATATTGTAGGTTTAAATATTGATATTAATAATATTGACCTTACCTCTTTATTATCGGCTCAGCAGCAAAAGCGAGAAGAGCGTGCACTAGAAATTGGCGCACGCCTTGCAAAAAATGGTTTTAATGGCATTTACGAGCAAGCTAAAGAGCTGGCAAAAGACGCGCAAATTACGCGCGCACATTTTGCACGTGCCCTTATTGAGCGCGGTGTAGCTAAAAATTTCCCGGGTGTTTTTAAAAAGTACTTAGGGCGCGGCAAAACAGGCTACGTACCTAGTTGCTGGTGCACCATGCAAACCGCTGTAGAGGCAATACATGCCGCTGGTGGTGTTGCTGTACTTGCTCACCCAAGTAGCTATCAAATGTCAAACAAGTGGCTACGCAAATTATTAGTAGAATTTAAAAGTGTAGGAGGAGACGCAATGGAAGTTGCACAACCTCAACAGGCGCCAAGCGAACGTCAATTTTTAGGTGAACTCAGCCGTGAGTACGAACTACTTTGCTCGCAAGGGTCTGATTTTCATTTTCCGACAAGCTATTTAGAGCTTGGCAAAAATTTATACTTACCGAAAGACTGCCAAGGTGTTTGGCAAGTTTGGGAAGGACAAGAAGGGGCATTAACATGAGTCAATTATTCCATATTCATCCTGATAACCCGCAACCAAGACTGATTAGTCAAGCCGTTGATATTATTAAACAAGGCGGCGTTGTTGTTTACCCAACAGATTCGGGCTATGCCATTGGCTGTAACATTGGTAATAAGCAAGCCAAAGAGCGCATAGAGCGTATTCGTGGTATTGAAAAAAACGATAATTTTACGCTAGTTTGCCGTGATTTATCGGAGCTATCTACTTATGCACGTGTAGATAACCAGCTATTTAGATTAATTAAAAATAATACGCCAGGGCCTTATACCTTTATTTTTAAAGGCACAAAAGAAGTCCCTAAGCGTTTATTAAACGACAAGAAAAAAACCATTGGCATGCGTGTAATTGAACATCCAATTGCTTGTGCGTTACTTGCCGAACTTGGCGAGCCGCTAATGTCGTGTTCTTTAATTTTACCAGGGCAACAATTTACAGAATCAGATCCTGATGAAATATTAGAGCGATTAGATAAGCACGTTGATTTAATTATTCACGGTGGTTACTTGCCAGAGCAAGCAACCACAGTAATCGATTTGTCGGAAGATGACGTTAAAATATTACGTGTTGGCTGTGGTGATACAAGCCCGTTTGAGTAATAACAAGTGAGCGAAAATACTGCTGATACAAAAAGTAGTGAAAAGCCAGTGCAGCAAAAGCTGCCACTGGCTTTTTTGCATGGTAAAGCGGTTGTAGATAAACCCGAAGACTTATATATTCCGCCCGATGCGCTCGAAATAATATTAGAAACCTTTGAAGGCCCGCTCGATTTACTGCTTTATTTAATTAAAAAGCATAAGCTTGATGTGCTCGACCTTTCTATTTTTAGTATTACAGAGCAGTATGTAAGTTACGTTGAAATGATGACCGAGTTTCAACTCGAACTTGCCGGTGAATATTTAGTTATGGCCGCGTTACTTGCACAAATTAAGTCGCGCTTATTACTTCCTGTACACGAAGAGCTTGAAGAGGAAGAAGACCCTCGCGCTGAGCTTATTAAACGTCTACAAGAATATGAGTTATTTAAAAAAGCCGCCGAAAACCTCGATGATATCCCCCGTGTTGGGCGTGATATTTTTATAGCGCATGCCGCTATGCCAATAAATGAAGACACAAGTCAAAACCTCCCCGATATTGAACTTAAAGACTTAATGCTGGCGCTGAGTGATGTAATGGCGCGAGCAAAAACGTTTGAACATCATCAAATTACTGCCGAAGTACTCTCAACCCGAGAGAGAATGAGCCAAATATTACAACAGCTATCGAAAGCAAATTCAGCAGTGGTGTTTAATGCGCTTTTTACGCCTGATGAAGGGCGTAGTGGTGTGGTAGTTAGTTTTATAGCCATGCTTGAACTCATTAAAGAAGGACTTGTTACTTGTTTGCAAGTAAGCCCAGAGAGCTTAATTTATGTCAGCTTGAGCGAGCAATCCACTCTATAAACTTATCTGTTTAATCCTCAACTTCTAAAACTGACTTTAATTATCAAAGTTCTGTGCGTATACGCACGTAAAGTGTTTGTAAATGTTATTTTCATTTAAGGCTATGCACTATATTGTAACGTCATAGCATTATAGGACGTTACACATGTTTAAAAATACACCTTCATCTTACGGACTTGTCGCCATTATTTTACATTGGCTCATGGCGTTGACTATTTTTGGCCTGTTTGGTTTAGGTTTATATATGGTTGAGCTTACTTATTACGATAGCTGGTATAAAGGCTCGCTCGATTTACATAAAAGCATTGGTATTACGCTTGTCGCCGTATTTTTATTTAGAATTTTATGGCGTGCTTTATCTACACAACCTAAACCATTAGGTGAAAGTAAAGGCATGAACCAATTAGCACATACTGCGCATATTGCTATGTATATTATTTTGGCTGTTATTGTTGTTGCAGGGTATTTAATATCAACCGCAGACGGGCGTCCAATAGAAGTATTTACTTTATTTAATGTATCAGCGCTTGATTTTGCCTTTGATGACCAAGCCGATATTGCAGGAAAAGTACACTATTACGGCGCGTGCACATTAATCGGGTTTGCAGTATTGCATGCACTAGGGGCGTTAAAACATCACTTTATCGATAAAGATAAAACCTTAATTAGAATGATCAAACCATTAAAGGATGATTAAAATGAAAAAATTATTAGTAAGCACAGCCGTTTCGGCTGCAATGATGTTATCGGTAACAACTGCTAATGCAGCCGACTACGTAATTGACACAAAGGGTGCTCATGCATTTGTAAACTTTAAAATTAAACATTTAGGTTACAGCTGGTTACATGGCCATTTTAATACCTTTGATGGTAAATTTAACTACGATGCTAAAAACCCTAATGCGTCGCAAATTATGGTTAATATAGATACAACAAGCCTTGATTCTAATCATGCCGAGCGCGATAAACACCTTCGTGGTAAAGAGTTTTTAAATGTTGATAAATACCCAACAGCGACGTTTAAAAGCACCAGTATTAAATTTGAAGACGATTCAGGTCAAGTAACAGGTGATTTTACGCTGCATGGTGTAACCAAAACCATTACTTTTGAAATTGATAAAGTGGGTGAAGGTAAAGATCCATGGGGTGGTTACCGTGTAGGCTTTGAAGGTGAAACAAGCCTTAAGCTTACCGACTACGGTATTGATTACAATTTAGGGCCAGCCTCTACCCATGTAGATATAGGTTTATTTATTGAAGGTATTCGTCAGTAATATATAAAATACTTAATTATAAACAATAAACAGCGTCATTTTTAATGGCGTTTTTTTCTATAAATACTTATTTTTTTATACGCTCTTGCAATAAAGGCCTTAAATGCTCTGGCAACCAGCGCATTAGCACATCATTATAAGCTGGTGTTTTTTTTATTACTTTGAGCTGCTCATTAAGCATTGCTATATCTTTTGCACCTTGCTCATTTTTAGTGCAACCAATAAAGCCATAACTTAACGCAGGGGATTCGATTAACGGTCGTTGTGTTAAATTTTTATCAAAATTCATTAATTTAGCTAAATAATAATGTTCGCTTGGGTAACCCAATAAAATATCAATCCGTTTTAAATTAAGCATATAAGTAAGGCTCGCTAAGCTGTCGCGAGTAGGTCTTATTACTAAATCTATATCGGGAGTTGTGTTTATAACCGAATCTATCTCTTTTCCATAAGAACGACTCATTGATATGCCGAGTGTTAGCTTTTTATCACGTATTAAATCTAATAATGACACTTCAGTCGCATCAGGCAATTCAAGTGCGTCTGCAAGCTTGCTATGCATAGCAACAGAAGGTGATAGGCCTGTAGTTGAGCTTTCGTCTGTAAAGTAAATATGCTTTTTTCGGTAATCATTTTTATAAAGAGATAATGCGCAAGTATTATTGGACGTATTTGATAGCTCTTGGATTACTTTTCCCGAAGGGATGATAATTTGATTAAAGGTAATAGCGGGTAGTTGTTTTTCAAGTAGGGATATAATGCTTTCATCGCGGCCTTGGTGTTGATATTGGCCATTTAAAATGTAGTACGGTGCAAAGTCGTGCGTTAACCAATTAATGGTTTTAGCATTACTTACAGGGCTTACAAAACAAAACATTAAAAAAAGTATACATAAACGGAGCATTACAGCAGTTGCCAATAATTATTATTGTAAAACTATTGTAACCATTAAAGGGCTAAAAAGTAAAATGCCAGCAACGAGGCTGGCAAAATATATTTTCAATAATCACAATAATAAAAAGCAATTAAAGTTTTGTTTAACTAGCTTTTAGCCATTTAACAAATTGGCGTGCATCACTCGCTTTTTGAAATAATGCATTTTTTAAACCTTGTGTATCACTAAAGATTACACGATGTTTGTTTACTGAAATTGATTGCACTGGATGTGCAATTTGGATCATAGACCCATTATATTTATAAGACATAATAAAACTCACTTTATTCTTGTTATTTATTCTGCGCTATATTTTATAGCTTCGTGCAGTCAATAAATAAACGATGTTGTGTTTAGCTTCATTACAGTGTTGACGATCTTTATGACACTTTTGCGATGATAATAAAATTCATCTCGGTATTATTTAAGGGGTTCTCGCCGTACAATAACTTAGCTTTCAAATATACGTTTTGCGGGGCTTACTGGATCAGGGTAAATGGTTAACCGCGGCGGTTTCTTTAAACCAGAGAGGGAAGTTAACTTATATGTATATTATGTGCAAGCTATTTTTTTATTTATTTATAATACATTTTATCAACTGCCTATGGCCTCCAATTTTATTTACTAAAGGATAAGTATGAATTACCTAATTGCGAGCGATATTTTTGGTTTAACACCTGCTTTTACGCAGTTTACAGAGGGGTTTGACACTAAGGTAACGGTTATTGATCCTTATGATAATGAGTTGCAACCTATTGATAGTGAAGAATATAACTACAATAAATTCATACAGAAATGCGGGCATGATAAATACACCGACAAACTTCAAAAATGTTTTGCGCATTTGCAAGCACCAACAACTTGTATCGCATTTAGCGCAGGGGCAAGTGCAGCATGGCGCGCACAGTTATTAACAGGCAATACACACCTTAAAAAGTTAATAGGGTTCTACCCATCACAAATTCGTAATTATTTAGCATTAGATGCAAACGTACCCTGTGAGTTTATTTTTCCTAAACATGAGGTACATTTTAATGTTGATGAAGTGATAGCCATTTTAAATAATAAGTCCGCAGTAAAGTGTAATAAAACAAACTACCTACATGGTTTTATGAACGAGCACTCAGTCAATTTTAATGAGCAAGCGTATAACTATTTTAGCCATTACTTAAAAGTAGCGTTATAGCTGATTAATTTGCGCTTTTGTAATATTAGGAAAGTCAGTGCGATTATTGTATTGTGCGTATAGAGTAGAAAAAACACTGCTTCTAGATTGTTTATCAAGCTCTTTTATAAACATTCTAGCATTAGAGCGTGCTGGCCTACAGCATAATTGATACGCCTTTATAACACTTGCCAAAGTTTGCCCTTGTTTTTGCAATGCTAGATCTGCTTGGGCAAAAAAAGCTGCGCCTGTCCAGTAAACACGTTGCTGAGCACGTTGTTTCCACATATCGGCAGAGAGCTTATTAAGTGGCTGTGTTTTAGTTTTGGTTTGCAGGCGGGCACGATCAAACCCTGCATTTAAGCGTTGTACAAACTGCGGCTGGGTGATTATACCGCTGTCACGCATTATTACGTTTTGCATATAACTGGCAAAACCCTCGCTTAGCCAAAAACCGGAGTAGGGAAATAGCGGCAAATATAAATGTGAAAGTTCATGGTATAGCGTCCAATCTTTAGTGAATGCTTTTAAACTGGCGTAACGATCTATATGTAGTTCTAGCCCATCGGGATTATTTCGCTTTACAGTAGCCCAAGGTACTGGCTCAAAAGCAAAATATTGCGGTTTTAAATAAATAGGTAAGGTACTTTGTTTTAGAGGCCCTAACGTATTTTGTGTTTTTTCAACACTTTGATTCACCCAAGTAGACACCGTCCTTTGACCACTACTTGAGAGTGAATTGAGGTTGTGTATTACTACCTCAACGGCTAACGTTTTAAACGAGTTGATTGATAGTAGCAATATAAAAAAGAGTTTCATTAAAGTGTTCCACTGTAATTTAATAGCTAATACGATAAGGCTAATTAAACAAGACCAACCCATGACGTAAATAGTCACAGTTAATTTGTTATTTTTTTAAATGATAGTAACTATAAAAGTACAAATACAGACACGCCTTAATTAGCATGCTTTAATCATATTTATAGAACCTTTGTAGGTGTTAGCAATGCAGTACCAACATATAAATGTGCCAACGCAAGGTCAAAATATCACGATAGACCAATACGGACAGTGGCAAATTCCGTTAGAACCTATCATTGCTTATATTGATGGCGATGGCGTGGGTTTAGATATCATGCCGGTAATGCGCCACGTTGTTGATAGTGCAATTGAACATTGCTACAAAAACGCTCGAAAAATACATTGGATGCAGGTTTATAACGGCGAGCAAGCCGCAAAACTGTATGACGGTGACTGGTTTCCACAAGAAACAATTAACGCAGTACGCGCCTGTAAAATTGCCATAAAAGGGCCGTTAACAACGCCGCTGGGTGGTGGCTTTCGCTCACTCAATGTAGCCCTCAGGCAAGAAATGGATTTATTTGTAAATATGCGCACTATAAAAGGCTTTAGTGCACTCCCTTCTCCTTTAAAAAATCCTTTTTTAACAAACATAACCGTGCTGCGCGACAGCAGCGAGGATGTGTATTCAGGTATTGAATGGCAAGCAGGCAGTGTAGAAAGCGAAAAAATGCTCGACTTTTTATGCGAAGAAATGGGGGTAACGCGCTTAAGGTTTACACAAGAGTGCGGTATTGGCATTAAAAATATATCCAAAGAAGGCTCTGAACGACTAATGCGCTTTGCAATTAAGTATGCACTTAAAAACGATAGTGAATCCTTAACACTAGTGCACAAAGGCAATGTACTTAAATTTACCGACGGGGCATTTAAGCGTTGGGGGTTTGCACTTGCAAAAAGCGAGTTTAATGCCACCGCACATGAAAATGGGCGTTGGCTGCAAATAGAGCGAGGACACCAAGCGCCCTTAATTATTAAAGAAGTCATAGCTGACAACATGCTGCAACAATGTTTAATGCATCCAGAGCAATTTGATGTAGTGGTGACGACTAACCAAAACGGCGACTTTTTAGCGGATATGCTAAGCGCACAAGTTGGTGGTGTTGGCATAATGCCCGCAGCTAATTTAAATAATGATGTTGCATTTTTTGAGCCCACACACGGCACGTTTGAACGTATAGCAGGGCAAAATAAAGCAAACCCAAGTAGCAGTATTTTAAGTGCGGTATTAATGCTTAAATTTATGGGATGGGACGAGGCCGCATTACTGATAGAAAGTGCGTTAGAGCAAACATTTAAAAGTGGTGAAGTAACCTTTGATTTAGCGCAAGAGCAGAGCGATAACTCAAGTATTCATAACTCGACAACCTTAACTTGTACTGGCTTTGCAAAGAAGGTTATCGAGCACTTTTAAACACATTCATTATTAAGCTGCTGAGGCAGTTTTTACTCTGTGCATACAAGGGCGGTTGGTTAACTGCGCTGCACGATGGTAAATATCATGTGCTTGGGGTTCATCGCATTGTGTACCGCTAAGCGTATCCATTAGTGCGACAACAATAATTGCAGGAACCTGGCAGCAATATTCATCTAAAACAGCTTCTGTCGTTTGCGCATCAACATGGCAAAGCGGGTGGTTTTTAAGTTGGTATGCGTTTAATAATGTATCTACTTCTAATACATCATCTGGTTGATGTTTTGTTTTACGACATTTACAACCAAACTCATCAACTAAAGTAGCTAATGCTTGATAAGTCTCAGTGGTGTTAGTTTTTGCGCATAACTGCTCTTCAATAAACTGATGTAAGTTAGCATCAATAAATAACCCGTCTTGTTGTGTGAAGCTTGATGTTGTCATAATTATTACTCTTAGTTTGTTGGCTTAACTTCACTCTAGCGCTAAGTGTATTATTAATGAAATTGTTGTTTTCAATAACTGACATTGATTTCATCAATAGTAAGTTTTAAAACTAAATAAAAAATAGAAAACATACCTAAATTATACTAATTAATTTGGTGCAGAGTGGTAAAAACGTGCACAAAACTGGAACAAGGGGAGTCATTGAGGAATAAATATGGACTATTAGTTAATTGTTTTTATTGAATTTTAATTTTTTTATGAAGTTGGTACTAAGCTTGCTAATCATACACTGTAGGTAGACTCCTATATCGACGATTTCCAAAAGCGCCATGGTATTTTCCCAAAGTTGAATACCACGGCGCTTTTTATTTTTCGCGTGTATTTTATTTAGTCGTAACAATAGTAATGTTAAATTTTAATAAAGTAGGGAATAGCCACTAAAATAGCGCCTACAATCAACAGCATGCTAACACTGCTCATAAAATACGGAAATACCAATAGCGATAAACCAATACAAAGTGGTACTACGGTTTTTTTTCTTCGCCCGTAAGTAAGGTAGCCAATACCAATGCCACCAAACAAAACACTCCACGCAATTATTGATGCACTATCCATTTGTAAATTACCTATTTTGAAATACTGATTTAAATTACGACCGACATAGCCAGCTTTTCAATACCATGTGAAGGGGTCCATCTTTTAAATTCCACGAAGCCATGCTTTTTATATAAATTTATTGCAGGAGTATTAGCAACCGCAGTCTCCACTATTGCATGAGAAAAATCATCCATTGCTAAAACATAACTTATTAGCTTACTTGCGATACCTTTTTTAAAATGACTAGGATCAACGGTTAAACTGCAAATATCTAAATACTCGTTGTTTGTATCTACTTCTATAACGGCTGCTAAACATTCATTTTCGCTGTAGCCATAAAAGGTTGTTTCTGATTTTTTTATACCTTTAATATTACGCGCTAAAGGAGGAAAGTTATGCGCGCCGATCAGTTTAGCCTCTATAGCGTAGGACTTTTGAAAGACAGCAAAAATTATATTTGCAGTATCGTTATTCTTATTATTAAGTTTGTTTATCATTATATTCTTCTAATGAAAGTAAAGCTTGGACAGTATGCGCGATAGTAAAATACCTGGTGCTTGATGTGATGAAAATAATAATTTATCTATCTGCAATCGTTTTAGCAAACGCTAATAACTCACGCCTTAACCATTGGTGCGCTGGGGCGTGGTGCAGCAGTGGGCTCCATATCATTTTTACTTCAATAGGCACTATTTGAAATGGTACAGGGCTGATTACTAAATCAGTATGAGAGGTTAATAACTTAGCTTGCCTGCGCGGTAGGGTGGCAATAAGTTGCTCTGATTGGCAAAGCAGGCTTGCAACCATATAGTGGCGAGTAAAAACACGTATTTTACGTGTTTGTTCTAGTTGCCAAAGCGCTTCATCTACCCAGCCTAATTTTTGCTTTCCTGATTTATTAGTAACAGCGGCTTCAGGCCCCCAGCCGGCACGATTTACCCAAATATGCTCTTTTTTTAAGTAGTCGTCTAACCCTGATTGTTGTAAAAATGTATTTTTAGGATGCGTTAAACAACAGTAGTTATCTCGCCATACACTGGCTTGATGAAACGAGCGTGGCAAACCATTAAAGCGATTTATTGCTAAATCTATAGTGCCTTTTTCCATGTCTTGTAGGTTTACGTCGCTTGGACTTAATACATCAAAATTAATACCGGGGTTTTTACTAAGCTGCGCAGTTATAAAAGGGGCTATTAAGGTCGACTCTATGTAGTCGTTTGCCATTATTCTAAACGTAACTTCAGCCGTTGTAGGGTTAAATTGCTCACTAGGCTGCGTAATAGCTTCAGCCATTTTTAAGAGCGCCTCAACTTCAGGCTTTAATGCAAGTGCCTTTGCCGTTGGTGTCATAGAGCCTGCAGCACGCACCAGCAATGGGTCGTCAAATAAATCGCGCAAACGTTTTAGCGCATTACTCATAGCCGGTTGCGTAAGAGCAAGTTTATTTGCAGCTTTTGAAACACTTTTTTCATCGATGAGTACATTTAAGTAAACTAACAAGTTGAGGTCGACGTTTCTTATATTCATATGGGCGTGTTGGCCTTTCAGGGTTGAAATTTGTTCAATCTAGGGGCGACTTAATCGCGGCGCGAGGTTTGCCACCTAGTGGGCTAAGTAAAAATCGAGCAACTAAGAGTTAATCGTCCCTAGAAAGAACCCTATGGGCAGTCTGTATTTGGCCTTTATGCAGCGTTAAAGTACATTTATGGGGAGTCACCACATTACATGTACTTTGCCTTGCTTAAAAACCAAATACACGGCTGCAAAATTAACCTCGAAAGGTCAATACGCCCAATAAATTCTATTTATACGCTTTATTAATTATCTAAATTAAAGCCTGCTTGCTAAGGTGTAAACAATTAATAAAAAATAACCGCCATAACTGGCATCAATATAAGTGCTGTATTTATGCAAAATAGGCTAACAAATCAATCTAATAATACGCTGCAAAACGTTATTGCCAGCAAGCTTGCACGATCTGTTTTTGCTGGATTTGAGGCGATGTTTTCGCAATTTTTAAATATTACACTGGGTGCGCAAAGCCGTTTTGAACAACGACAGTACCACAGTGTGCAAAGTGCTATGCGTGAGCGTTTACAGGTTTACGAGCGCGAAGTGAAAAACGTGAGTGAAGCCGTTAGAGTTATTGCTTACGCTGAACTTACTTGCCCACAAACGTGGCAGTTAGCTAAAAATATTTACGGCGATATGGTACAAAATCACGAAAATAAACCTATTGCGCATACTTTTTTTAATTCAACGTTTGGCGCAATTTGGGACGATAAAAAAATTCGTACTGTGCATTTGTTTGTATTAAAAGCAAAGTATCGTAGTGAGCCACGCTCTTATGAAAGCTTAGTTAGCAGGGTATCGCTACATAGTGGGTTTAATAACGCCGTTAAAACGCTTATTACTAATCAAGTATTTAGAGTGCCATTTAGTAATTTAGAACGCGATGTAGCCACATTACAAAGTACGTTAATGCAAGGCGCTAAGCAGCAATGCAAACAGGTGTACGAACTTATCAATTTAAACGACGGGTATATTGAATACGCCAACTCATTATTTTTTAGAAACAAAGCCTGTTATTTAATTGGGCGCTGCATTGCTAAAAATGGCGACAATATGCCTTTTGCTATCGCTATTTTAAATACCGATGAGGGACTAAAGCTTGATGCTGTAATGATTTGCGCCGATCAATTAAGTTTATTATTTGGTTTTGCACGCACCTATTTTATGGTTGATACCGACAAGCCCGCTCGTTATGTAGATTACTTAAGTGTGTTAATGCCACACAAACAACGCTTTGAGTTATTTAACGCCATTGGTTTTATAAAGCATGCCAAAACTGAGTTTTATCGGCACAAGGTTGATACAACTAAAAATAGCCCAGCCAACTTTAAGTATGTCACAGCAGCAGGGACGCCAGGTATGGTAATGCTGGTATTTACTATTGAAGGGCTAGATTACGTTTATAAAGTAATTAAAGACAAATTTAGTGCGCCAAAAACAGCCACCAAAGCACAAGTGAAAGAAAAGTATAACTTTGTAAAACAAGCCGATAGGGTTGGTCGTTTGGTAGACACACACGAATTTAGATATTTAGCGTTTGATTTAAGCCGTTTTAGTGATGAACTTCTTGAGCAGATGAAAAGCCAAATTGGCAGCAGCATAGTTATATCTGGCAAGGCACTAATTTTAAAGCACGTTTATGTTGAGCGTAAAATGACCCCGCTTAATTTATATATTAACCAATGCGATAACAAAACCTTAGAGAGCGTGATGCATGACTACGGTAAAGCAATTAAAGAGTTAGCGGGCGCTAATATATTTCCGGGCGACATGCTAATGAAAAACTTTGGCGTAACGCGATGGGGGCGAGTGGTGTTTTACGACTTTGACGAAATTTGCCCGCTTACCGATTGTAACTTTAGAGACGTGCCACAAACCCAAAATGCACTCGAAGAGCTAAGTAGTAACTCGTATTTTGATATAGCTGAAAACGATATATTTCCGAGCCAATTTAAGGTGTTTTTTAGTGCCAACGATATTGCGTTTAACTATTTTAATAATAAGCACAGTAACTTGTTTTTAGCGACGTTTTGGCAGAGTTGTCAGCAACAAATACATAATGGTTATCTACCCGATGTTTATCCTTACAAACAAAGTTGGCGCTTTTGAGGTTGTTTGAATCTGTGTTCATCCCCATCTATATGTTATTACAGTTTTTAAACTTGGAGTAATAATGAAATATATTTCTCATGAAGATGGCAACCTTGCATTTAGTGAAACCGAAAAACCGGTTTTAAAGAGCCATGAAGTACTTGTTAAAGTTGCAGCAATAGGTGTAAACCGTGCAGACAGTATGCAGCGCCAAGGTAAATACCCGGCCCCTGCGGGAGATAGCCCGATTTTAGGTTTAGAATGTGCGGGTACAGTTACTGAGCTTGGAAAAGATGTAGATAAAAGCTGGCTAAACAAGCGTATTTTTACGTTGTGCTCAGGTGGTGCTTATAGCGAATATGTAGCAGTTGATGCAAAACAGCTTATGGAATTACCCGATGATGTAACAATGGCAGAGGGCGCCGCAATAAGCGAAGTGTATTTAACGGCATTTGGCGCATTATTTGAGTTTGGTAAATTACAAAAAGGGCAAACAGCGCTTATTCATGCAGGTGCTAGTGGCGTAGGCGGTGCAGCAATTCAAATGGCTAAAAGCGCAGGTGCTACCGTGGTTATTACCGCTGGTACGGATGACAAATGCCAACACGCAAAAGAGCTCGGTGCCGATCATGCAATTAACTACAAAACCACCGACTTTGTAGAATATATGAAAGCAAATGAGTTAACAGCAAATGCAATTGTAGATCCTGTTTCGGGTAGTTACTTAAATAAAAATGCCGCTATTGCAGCCATGGATTGCCAAATTATAATGCTTGCATTTTTAGATGGACGTTTTGCAGAAGTTGATTTTGCGGCACTTTTACAAAAGCGTATTTCGTTTCATGCCTCAACGCTTAGAAATCGTAGTATTGAGTTTAAACGCCAGGTACGCGACGACTTTGTAGCACGCTTTTACAATGATATTGCCACTAAAAAGTACGACTTTAACCTGTATAAAACATTGCCTTGGAGCGACGCAAACGAAGCCCATGCTATTTTAGAGCGCAATGAAAACGCAGGAAAAGTGGTTTTACTTGTAGAGTAACTCTTTAATTTTAGGGTTTAGCCCATATACTAAGCCCTATAAAAAATATTTAAGGTTTAATAATGAATCCAATACTAGCAATACTTAAAGAGCACAATGTAAGCGACGAAAAAGTAAAAGCATTGTTTGAAGCGTTTACTCAAAACCCAATGATGGCAATGGCGCTTGTTCAAGAGCTTGGTATTCCGCCAGAAAAGTTACAACAATTAATGGCAGTCGTGATGACTCAACCGCATCTTATTAAAGAAGCGACTGACGAACTTGGTTTAGATTTTGAAAAAGTAAAAGAAGCGAAAGAAAAACTAAATCAACAGTAATTGATAATCTAATTTTCAGATTGATCATATAGCAAGGTAAGCAACGACCTTGCTATACCCGCCGTAAAGCACACACTTTTTGTTACACTCTACATTGAACTGCTCAGCATTTAGTTAGTCATAATAATACTTAATTAACGCAGGGAAATAATATGAAACCGCTTTATAAGTTTTGGAAAAACAACCGATCTCTTATCGTATTTATTGCACTAATGAGCGTATTTAGAAGCGCTGTAGCCGATTGGTACGAAGTGCCAACAGGCTCAATGAAACCAACAATTCAAGAAGGTGACAGAATACTTACCGATAAAATGGCCTATGATATTCGTGTCCCATTTACGCATATAAAACTACTTAAACTAGTGGACCCACAAACCGGTGATATTATTGTTTTTGACTCACAAGCTGCTGATAACCGTTTAATTAAACGTGTAATTGGTGTGCCAGGGGATACGGTTGCGCTTGAAAATAATGAGCTCATTATTAATGGTAAAAAACTTAATTATGCAGATCAGCAAAGCAACATAGACTCGCTTGATAAAATCGAAGATTTAAACGGGTTAGCGCATTCGATAAGAGTGGCAAATATTCCTTCACGTTTATCGGGCTTTGACGCAATTACAATTCCTGATGATTATTATTTAGCAATGGGCGATAACCGCGACAATAGCGCTGACTCGCGTGTAATAGGTTTAATTCCGCGTAATGAGTTATTAGGAAAAGCAGAGCGCGTTATAGTCTCACTTGATTACGATAACTATTACCTACCAAGAAAAGACCGCGTATTGAAAAAGCTCAATTAAAAAAGATGATTAATTTTATAGTTAAAATATAACTGCCTATTTAGGCAGTTCACTTATATATTTTTTTACAAGCTTGGTAAGAACACTACGCTCTTGTTCAGTATTTAATACCTTACAAAAATCGCCACTGACTGCAGCGCCACAAGCACCTGCTTCAAACCACTGAGATATATTATCTAAATTCACACCACCAACAGGCATTAATTGTGCTTCTGAAAAAGGACCGGTTAATGCTTTAAAGTAACCGACGCCCATACTGCCGGCAGGAAATACCTTAATAATATCAGCGTTATATTCAATTGCATTTGCTACATCGGTAGGTGTTAGTGCGCCCATTAATACGGGTAACCCGTACTGGTGGGCAAGTTCGACAACCGATTTGTTGGTATTTGGCGTTACGATAAACTGCGCGCCCGCATCAATAGCTTGCTGGGCAAGGGTGGTGTTAATTATTGTGCCAGCACCAATAAGTGCGTTTTTATGCGCTGCGCGAGCTTTTGCTATTTCTTGCTCAAAGCCAGGTGTGTTTGAAGTGATCTCTAATGAGTGTATGCCCGCATTTATTAAACAATCAATTAATGGAGCTACATCGGTTTGTTGTTTTAAGCGCAGTATGGCGACTAATTTGTGTTGCTTTATTTGGCTACTTACTTTTGTTCTGTTGGTATCTAAAATTTGGGTCATAATTACAATTCACTTTATTTAATGCAAAGGCATTTGTATAAACGGCTAGGCTTAATATACGACTAAACATTACTTTTGCCCATAAAAAAACCGCTGATGTATCAGCGGTTTTTATTGTATGAGTAATATTACATTACGCGCATACCAGGCTCTGAGCCGTCATCTGGGTTAAGAATATAAATTTCTTTTCCGCCAGGGCCTGCTGCTAATACCATGCCTTCAGACATACCAAAGCGCATTTTACGAGGCTTAAGGTTAGCAACCATAACGGTTAGCTTGCCTTCGATATCCTCAGGTGCATAAGCTGATTTAATACCCGCAAACACTTGGCGAGTTTCGCCGCCTAAATCAAGTGTTAGCTTAAGTAGTTTATCTGCGCCTTCTACGTGCTCTGCTTTAGCAATCTTAGCTACGCGTAAGTCTACTTTTGCAAAATCATCGAATTCAATTTCGTCGCTAATTGGCTCTTTTGCAAGTGGGCTGTTAGGGTCAATTGTTACTTTTGGTGCTAAGCTTTCTTTAGATTCTTCAACCATTTTGTTCACTTTATCCATTTCAACACGTTGCATTAACGGTTTAAATTTATTGATAGGGTGGCTTACTAGTGCATTTTGAACGCCGTCCCATGCAAGGTCGTCATTTAAAAACGCTTGTACGTTATCAGCCATTCCTGGTAACACGGGTTTTAAGTAAGTAATTAAAATGCGGAACAAGTTAAGACCAAGAGAACACACTTCGTGTGCTTCTTGTTGCTTAGTTTCGTCTTTAATTAATACCCAAGGCGCTGCGCCATCAATAAATTGGTTTGCTTTGTCGGCAAGCGCCATTATTTCGCGAATTGCGCGGCTGTAATCGCGGTTCTCGTAGTGTGTTGTAATGCTCGGTGCAGCAGCTTGAAACTCTGCTAACAGCTCTGGTTGCATAATAGTGCTGCTTAGTTTGCCATCAAACTTTTTAGTAATAAAGCCAGCACAACGGCTCGCTATGTTGACTACTTTACCTACTAGGTCTGAATTTACGCGCTGTGCAAAGTCTTCTAGGTTTAAATCCAGATCAACAATACCGCTGCTTAATTTTGCTGCGTAGTAGTAACGTAAGTACTCTGGGTTTAAGTTATCTAAATAAGTACGCGCTTTAATAAACGTACCCTTTGATTTAGACATTTTTTCGCCATTCACAGTTACAAAACCATGAGCGAATACGTTAGTTGGCTTTCTAAAATTAGCGCCTTCTAGCATTGCTGGCCAAAATAAGCTGTGGAAGTAGATAATGTCTTTACCAATAAAGTGGTAAAGCTCTGCATCTGAACCTTCAGCCCAAAACGCATCAAAGTCGAGGCCTTTTTCGTCACATAGGTTTTTAAAGCTCGCCATGTAACCAATAGGTGCATCTAACCAAACGTAAAAATATTTGCCTGGTGCATTTGGGATTTCAAAACCAAAATAAGGTGCATCACGGCTAATATCCCATTGCTGCAAGCCATCGGTAAACCATTCGTCTAGCTTGTTAGCCATTTCTTGTTGAATAGTGCCCGAGTGTAACCACTCCTTTAGCATGCCTTCAAATGCTGGCAGGTCAAAAAAGTAATGCTCAGAATCTTTAAGTACAGGTTCTGCGCCTGACATTACAGAACGCGGATTAATAAGTTCGGTAGGGCTGTATGTAGCACCACACGAATCACAGCTATCGCCGTTTTGGTTTTCAGACTTACACGTTGGGCAAGTACCTGTTACAAAACGGTCTGGTAAGAAAATACCTTTTTCAGGGTCGAATAATTGCGAAATAGTGTGCTTTTTAATATGACCGGCATCGTTTAGGCGGTTATAAATAAGTTCGCTTAATTCTTTGTTTTCTTGGCTGTGCGTGCTGTGGTAGTTATCAAATTTGATATTAAAGTCAGCAAAGTCGCGTTGGCGCTCTATGCTCACTTGTTTTACCATTTCTTCAGGCGTGATCCCTTGCTTTTGCGCATTAAGCATAATTGGCGTGCCGTGGGCATCGTCTGCGCAAACATAATAAGCTTCGTGGCCTTGTAGTTTTTGAAAACGTGACCAAATATCAGTTTGAATATATTCCAATAAATGACCTAGGTGAGTAGGGCCATTTGCATAAGGTAATGCGCTGGTAATCAGGATCTTTCGCTGCGTCATAATCATTCCGAATTGAGGATAAAGCGCCGTTTTTATTATACAAACGGCAATTATCATTAATTTATCTACAAGCTATCTGCTTAGAGTGCGCACAGCTTATGGATTTTTATTAATTGACTGGTGTTAATGCCCTGAATGTTACATAATTCCGTGGCACTTTTCATCAAAGAAACGCTATTTAATTGCTATGTTTGGACTGTCGAAACTATTCTCTTCTAAATCGGTGCAAAAACAACCGATTATAACTGCCTTAGCGGCATATCGTAGTGCGGCTTTTGCCGTCGGTATTGACGAAAGCTTTATCGATACTATTACTCAAAATGACGATAAATCACTACACATTAAATTAACTCTGCCATTTGCTGGGCAATCAGAAATGCCTTTAGTTGAGCAACACGTAAGTGAAAGCTTAAATGTGCCTATAACAATTAGCGCCAAGGTTATCATTAAAGAGGCGGCTAAGTTTAAAGCGATTAAACATATTGTACTTATTGCCTCAGGCAAAGGTGGAGTAGGTAAGTCAACTACTGCTGTTAACTTGGCAGGCGCGCTTAAAAATGAAGGCGCAAAGGTGGGTATTTTAGATGCTGACATTTATGGCCCATCTATCCCAATGCTTTTAGGATTAGTGGGCGCAGAGCCCGTCACTAAAGATAACAAACAGCTACAGCCTTTTGATGCAAATGGCATTAAAGCGCAGTCAATTGGCTTTTTAGTTCCAAGCGATGATGCCACGGTATGGCGTGGACCAATGGCGTCAGGCGCGCTGAGCCAGTTACTTAACGAAACCGATTGGGCCGAGCTTGACTACTTAATTGTTGATATGCCACCTGGCACCGGTGATATTCAGCTTACAATGAGCCAAAAAGTACCCGCTAGCGGCACTGTTATTGTCACTACACCGCAAGATTTAGCGCTAGCCGATGCGCAAAAAGGCATTGCTATGTTTAATAAAGTAAACGTACCGGTGCTTGGCTTAATTGAAAATATGAGCCACTACATTTGCAGCCACTGCGGTGAGGCAAATCACGTATTTGGTAAAGACGGCGCACAAAAACTGGCGCACAAGCATGGCGTGCCTGTACTTAGCCATATTCCTCTTGCCATAGATATACGCGAGTATTCTGAGCAAGGTAAACTTATTGCAAACGATAACAACGCCGCGATAAGCAAAACATACAGCGCAGCAGCGAGGCTAATAGCCAGCACGCTTTATTATCAACAGCATCACAATTCGATTGAAATTGTGATTACAGAAGATTAATAAATAATGAGACTTTCAGACACACATATTAATGAATACTTAAGCGATGGCCGCATAGTTATTGAGCCTGCACCAACGAGCGAGATGATTTCCGGTGTAACGGCCGATTTACGCTTGGGTAATAAATTTAGAACTTTTAATGCGCATAATGCCGCATATGTCGATTTAAGTGGTCCAAAAGATCAGTTAAATAAAGCCATGGAATCGATCATGAGTGAAGAAATAGTGCTTGATGAAGGTGAAGCATTCTTTTTACACCCAGGTGAACTTGCACTAGCTATTACCCATGAAAAAGTAACGTTGCCAGCAGATATAGTAGGTTGGTTAGATGGACGCTCATCGCTTGCGCGTTTGGGTTTAATGGTGCATGTAACCGCGCACCGAATAGACCCAGGCTGGAGCGGCAATATCGTTTTAGAGTTTTACAACTCAGGTAAATTACCACTGGCACTACGCCCGCTGATGAAAATTGGTGCTATGAGCTTTGAAATGTTATCGGGCCCGTGTGAAAACCCATATAATATTCGTAAAGATGCAAAATATAAAGATCAAAGCAGCGCAGTAGCAAGTCGTATTAGTGACGATAAATAATCACCAAATATAGACATTACTCGTCCATTTTATGAAGCGCATAACCCAGTAGTTCAAAATAGTGGTTAAGCGCTTCATTTGCTTTATTAATATGCTCACTATTTGGGTATATTAAATTACTACTTTTTAAGCCTCCCACTAAAAAACTATTTTTTATATATGTGTGGCCTTCAATACAGGCTTCAAAACACCGTGCTGCAAGCTCTTCTGGCATGCTCATATAATTCATATTGTGGGCTTTATCGTGTTCTATACACGTTTGTACAAAGTTATTTGCATCAATACCATCTTCATCTAAAAATACATGTTTATAAAAACTGTTCAAAGCATTATTAAGTGGATGCGATAAATTAGGCGTGTTTGAAAGCCACAATTTTGAGGCAAAGCCAAAGCGGGGTTTTGCTGCAAATAAATGCTCGCTTATATGATGGTCAAATGCATGGAACCATTCGTGAGCAAGTGCACCACCGCCTGCATTTTTTGCAAGAGCAAGTGTTTGAGAGGCTGCATTATAATGCGCTTGCACACCTTTTTGACCACCATGACCAAATGCAAAGTTAAGCTTGCCGCGCAGGCCAATAGCTTTGGGCGGTAAATGCAGTATTTGCGCAAGATCCGCCAGCGCATCGTAAATTAAATTGGCGCTAATGTAGCGCTCTTCTTTAGTTACCCATTTACCAACGACCATAGATCTAAAGCCGAAGGTATCTCTTATATCGCTAAAGTCGACTTGGTCGTCAAAGCGATAGTCGGGTCCTTGGCGAGTAAAGCCACGTTTTAGTCTGTTAGGGTAGTTACGCATTGCAAGTTTCATATAGTAACGAGTTTAATCTAAGTAACGTGCTTTTACGTGCTCGGGCATGTGTTGGGTTTGTTTTTGTATTAATTCATTAAGCGCATTATAAAGTGGTGCGGGATTTAGCTGCTCTATTAAAAACAAACTATGCGCTACAGCTTCAAGTGTGGATAGGCTGTCGGCCCGAGGGGCTTTACGAATAGCATAACGATTTTTAGGTAGCTGTTTAAAACTGACCGTTTTAAATTTATTAAGTAATGTGGTGAGTTGCAAAATTTTGTAGGCTTTTTTCCATGTACCATCAACCACGATTAAATGGGTGACGTTTTTTATACTAGGCTGCTCAGCGCTATCGTCTAAATTTATAGCGTGTTCGTTAGGGTAGAGTAAAACAGTTGAGCTTACTGGCAGTGTTTTTAGTATGGAAAAGTCATCATTATTTTCGCCTTTGATTATTTGGCAATCAGTTAGGCATAAATTGAGTAGTTTAGCTGTATTTTTTGCTGTTTTTTCTTCACTCGGGTGCTGTAGAATAATAACCGTAACTTTGTTGTTTATATTTGTAATTGCGTTGCAAATACAGGTGTTTAGTGAAAAGTTACAATGATTACAAAGTGTGCGTGCCATTTAATAAACTTTTTGTTGCCAGTATGATCCTCGTAATTATACATTTATAAGGTAATTAAGTTGGTTTTTTTTACGCATCAATATAAAGTAGTACTATTAAACTGTAACTTACATGGATTGTTTTAAGGGCTTAAAATATGACAGAAATAAATATTGATACATCAGCATTAGAGAGTATGGAATCGTTATTGGGTGAGCAGTTTGCTGATACACTTGATTTTTGCTGCTCAGAGTTTGAACGTTTAGGCTCAGAAGTTTTAGCAACCATTGGTAAAGATAAAGAAGCAGCTATTCGCCACTCCCATAGCTTAAAATCGAATGCGGCGCAGTTTGGAGCTTCAAGCCTTGCTGAAGTATCGCGTGTTATTGAACAAAATTTAAACCTAGATAACTTAGCTGAAGCTATCGACGCATCTAATAGCTTAATGGCTCAAGTAACAGGCTCTCAAGCTAAGCTAAATGAATGGTTAGCATCTCGTTAATTATTGAAGCTGAAACGTGAATTTATTTCAGTATTAAGCACCTAAATTGACTGGCATTTTACGCCTTTACTAGGTTAGTCTAAAGGCTCACTAGGGCGTGTTGATCTTTCGGGATTGAATTTGCAACGAGTGTCTGGTTTTTAGGTTAGGCAGAGCCTATGCAGTGTGGTTTTTCCACATAAATAGGCGATAACAACACATAAAAACTAAACACGCATTGCCCAGAGGGTTCTTCCTAGGGGCTATTTTCTCTTTGTTACTCAATTTTTACTTAGCCCACTAGGTTACAAATCTCGCGCCGCGATTAAATCGCCCCTAGGTTGAACAAATTTAATCCATAAAGTCAATACGCCCTAAAGAGGTAAAAATGTCTGATATTAAAAAGAGTCACAAATTAGAAGGTGTATGTTATGACATTCGTGGGCCGGTTTTAGCACAAGCTAAAAAAATGGAAGACGAAGGTCAAAAAGTATTAAAATTGAATATAGGTAATCCGGCTGCTTTTGGTTTTGATATGCCAGAAGATATGCACCGCGATATTATCCGCAACTTATATTCAGCCCAAGGTTACTGTGACTCTAAAGGCCTCTATTCAGCCCGCGTGGCTATTTATCAGCACTACCAACAACGTGGATTACATAATTTAGATGTAGATAACATTTATATTGGTAATGGCGTAAGCGAACTTATTCAAATGATCACCCAAGCGCTATTAAATAATGGCGATGAAGTGCTTATTCCAGCTCCAGATTATCCACTTTGGACTGCTTCTGTCACGTTATCGGGTGGTAATCCGGTGCATTATTTATGTGATGAAGAGCAAGATTGGTTTCCGGACATTGCAGATATAAAAAGCAAAATAACATCTAAAACTAAAGCGCTGGTATTAATCAATCCTAATAATCCGACAGGTGCGGTTTACAGTGACGATTTGCTAATGCAATTAATTGATATAGCGCGTGAACATAAACTACTGCTATTGAGCGATGAAATTTACGAAAAGATTTTATACGATGATATAACGCATACTTCAATCGGCTCACTTTGTGATGATGTACCAATCATTACTTTTAACGGTTTAGCTAAAACTTACCGTGCAGCGGGGCTGAGAATGGGGTGGATGGTGCTAAGCGGTCGTACCTCAGTTATGGATGATTTACGCAAAGGTCTTGAAATACTTTCATCTATGCGTTTGTGCGCAAATGTACCTGCGCAATATGCAATTCAACAAGCGTTGGGCGGCGTGCAATCAATTGATAATTTGATTAACCCAGGCGGGCGCTTATACGAGCAGCGCGATATAGCATGGCGCGGGTTAAACGCTATTGAAGGCATTAGTTGTAAAAAACCTAAAGGCGCGCTTTATGCGTTTGCCAAAGTAGATACAGCACTTTTTAACGTTAAAGATGATGAAAAGATGATGTACGATTTGCTAAAAGCCGAAAAAATATTACTTGTACATGGCAGGGCGTTTAATTGGCCCGAGCCGGATCATTTTAGGTTGGTATTTTTACCAAGCAAAGATGATTTATCCGATGCGATGTTAAAAATGAAGCGCTTTTTTAAAGACTATCGCCAAGTATAGCTATTAACAAAATAAAAAAACGAGCCAAATTTGGCTCGTTTTTTACTTTAGTCATGAATATATTAGCAGGGCGTGTTGAACTTTGTTCAATCTAGGGGCGATTAAATCGCGACGCGAGGTTTGTAACCTAGCGGGCTAAGTAAAAACCGAGCAACAAAGAGTTAATTGCCGCTAGGCAGAACCCTGCGGGCTGAGGGATCCCCACTTTATCCAGCGGCCTCTTTTTGATAATTAAAAATAAAGTTTTTTAAACTTTTTTCTATATAGCTTTGTGTAATACGTCTCTTACATAGCTTTATGACTTGCTTGGCTAAGGTTAAAAATGAAAGAACTCGGCGATTCTTAACACTATTTGCTTGAAATTTTATATGCCACTTTCTTTTTTCTGCTTCACACCCTATAAACCATAACGCAGTGCTCGCTATTGTGGCTATCAAGCATAATATTCCTATTCTATTTATGCCGGTGCTTTTACTAAAACGCCACGAAAAACCATATCTCAAACTTTTGTCATCGCGGAAATTTTGCTCTATTTGCATTCTTTTACTATATAAACCAACTACTCGCTTACTCGTCATTGTATTGTCTGATGTCGCGAGTAACCATGGCTCTTTCGCTAAGTTTTGATACATTTTTGTATCTTTCGTAAATCTGCTTTTTCCTTTTCTTCCTTTATTTTTTCCATGATATACGTGTAAAAATGCATCGCATGCTGTCGGGCTGGACTGAGTTAGTCGTGCTTGACCTAACGCCTTTGGTATATCGCTGGCACCAGCCCTAAGTTGTTTTAATGTATGCCATTGTGATTGCATGGCTAGTTTACACTTCATTGAGCCTCTTAATCGACCTATCATATGCCAACCAAGTTCGCGTACTTTACTATACCAAGGCGTAAGAAAGCCGCCGTCTGTTACAATATAGACACTAGGATGTCGTCCAAGCACTTCATAAAGTTCATCTAAAAACAGGCTGTTGGTTGCTGGGCTATCAAAATTCTTCTGCTCAACAATCATGTTATAAATCACGATAGAGCGCCCATCCACAAGTAAGCTTGCTCGCAGTAAGTGATAGTCGTGACCACAGGCACCGCTCCAGTCAACGGCAATTGCAAGCATTGGTAAAGAGTCGATAATAGGATGAGCTAATGCTTTATAGATAGCGACCCTTTCATTGTAGAGGTGAGTATTTTTTAAGAAGCGATCAACGCGTTTTATTTTATGTTTTACATCCACAGCGCCAGACAAATTTCTGCCGATTTCAGTTAAGGTAAGTTTATTGCCCGAAATTAATGCATTACTGCAGCTTAGTAATGTTTTTACTCTGGCATTATTGAATGGCGCTAATGCATGTTTAAAGTACTTATGGCAAACTGATGTGTCAGGCATAGCAGTTGTGACTTATGTGGGTTGTGGTGATTTACATAAGATCATAAATTGCTGTGCCTGTCACGTTTTGGGGATTCGTCAGCCCTGCGGGCAGCGCATGTTTGGCATTTATGCTGCGTTATCGCCTATTTATGGGGAACAACCACCGTTCATAGGTTCCGCCTTGTCGAAACACCAAACATGCCGCTGCAAATTCAACCACCAAAGTTCAGCACGGCCTAATACGCTTTATCTACACGCACCGTGTTGTCGTTCAAGTAAACTAATCTTACGTTATCACCTTTACTAAAACGCATTGATTGGTCTTCATCTTGAACAACCATAAACTGGTCGCCGTTTTCAACTTGTATTAATAACTCTACAAAATGATTTTGCTGATAATGACTTTGCTGCTGCCTGTTATGTGCAACACTGCCGCCAATTACCGAGCCTAATATTGTTGCTACTGTGCGGCCGCTACCGCCACCAAACTGGTTGCCTACAACACCGCCGAGTAATGCACCGCCGAAGGTTTTCCAGCCGTTGTTTTTGTCTTGAATGATTTCTTGTTCGGTAATATTGCGGACCGATTTTACGTCACCAAATAAAACTTGCTGCACAGGGACTGCTTTATTGCGCTCGTATTTAGCAAACGTAGGCGCACTTATTATAAGTAAGGCGCACATAATTACAGTAATTGCTTTCATAATTTGCTCCTATTGGCTACCAGCCAAAGGTTGATTTTTCTTTCGTTTTACGAATTTCAGTTTCGTCTGCCCATTCAACTAGGCCGCTTTCCATATCCATTAGACGCATCGTAAATTTATAGTATACGTCTGATTTATCAGCATTTGATTTAACGATACTTGATAAATTTCCGTATAACATATATTGCGCGCCAATTTGTTTACCAAATGCAACGGCTGTAGCAGGGTTAACAAGGGCATCTTCGTTTTGAAACGTTAATTGCTCACGTACTGACTCAACACGAGTCATATCTACAAAACGGAACTTACCGCTGCGTAGCATTTGTGTTGAGATTGAATCGGTGATTGATTCAGTATCAATGTGTTCACTGGTTTTGTTTTTAATACGCTCAACAAATACTACAGGGCGTTTATTAGCGGTCATTGTGCCAACAACGGGTGAGCTGAGTAATGAATCGGTCATTTGGCTCGCTACTTTTTGTAAGTCAGTAGAGCCAAAATTAATATCGGTTGTTTCTACTGCTTGTGCATCGCCATAACTTACTACGGCTTTATTAGCACAGCCACTTAATACTAAAGCGCTCAAGCCAACTAAAGCGTAAGTTGATGCTGTTTTAAATTTGTTACTGATGATCATGGTTGTTTCCTTTAATCTTTAAATTCTTGTGATTCGGTAGACACTTCTCTTACTGCTAAAGAAAAGGTAACTGCATCAGAGCTTGGTGCTAAGCCCGGTAATTGTGTTTTTGCAAAACCAAATAAGGTGAGTGCTTGCCAAGGTGAGTGGTTGCCTTTAATAACAAAGCCGTCTTTATCAAACCAATTAAATTGATACTGTAAATACTGTGATTTTTTATACTGACTCGAAAGTGTCACTACCACATCGGTTAACTGGTTTGTTTGACGGGTCTTTATGTCAGTTATAGTCAGCTTTTTACTTAAAGCTGGGTTATCAACACGTAATTGCTCATTAAACTGGCTTTTATTTTGTTCAACAGAAATACCGGATGTAATCGGTTTACTTGAACATGCACTTAGCATTAGTACTGCTAATAATGGCGCTATGTATTTCATGATGGCTCCTAAAGTTGAACTACGTGGTAATTAAAGTAGTTATTGATAGAGGTTAAGTAAATTAACGTTAACCCTTGCTTACTAATGGTGAAATTTATAGGCGCTTGTGTGCCTATATGCAGAGAATGCTCACCTGTATTTAGGTTTTGCCTTGCAACACTTATTTGATTTGGAAGCGTAAGCCAACTGCGTGTATCAGCTTGCTCAGATGCCAAATTATAAATATTGGCAATTATGTTACCTACATCACCGGCGCTGCGAGCAAACTCTGCACGCACTTTTTCTTTTGCCACTAACCTAAGTACTTGACGGGCTACTTTTGCAGGTATTTGATCTTCTAATGTTTTGGCTGCAAGTGCTTCAATATGTACCAGTGGACTAAGCGTTAAGCTTTGTGCATCAATGTTTATGGCGTTAAGACGGCGCACATAGGCGTTATCTTTATATACCGGCATTGCTAGGCTATAAAAGCGTGCATCGCCACGTGATGAATAAATTGGTAAGCGCAGTTTAAATTCATCTTGTTTTGGTACTAAGCCTTGTTCAAATAAAACAATCACTTCGCCTTGTGATGAAGAAATAGTTGGCGCATCACTAAAACGTTTTTTGAATTCACTTAAGTCTTGCGCAAACCCTTGTTTTTTAGCAAGGCGTATTACGTCCTGTTGTAAATAAATATTGTTAGGTTGTATAGCGAGTGCTTTTTTATAATCAATATAAGCATCGTCGTATTGTTTAGCACTTTGGTAAAGCAAAGCAGATAAGTAAAACGTGTAGGCATTTTGAAAGCCATTTTTTACATCCCTGGTTACATTGTTCATACTCGGGTAGTGCTGTTGCGCTTCTTTTATTGTTGAGTCTATTTCAGTTTGATTTTCTGCAAGTGCATCAACTTGTACTTTATTAGCTCTACGAATTTCTACTAAAGCGCCTTCAATATCATTTTTATATACATAGTTAAGTGCTTTATAACTATGAAGCATGCTCATTTCGTAAGCAGGTGGAACATAGGTAATGGCTGAGTCGTTAGTAAATAACGCATTACTTTGTTCAAGGCCCGCACTAACTTGTATTTTGGCGGCTTCACGTTTTTTTTGCATTTGCGTATACACATTCTCAAATTTGCTTTGTGCATCATTTGCTGTATTCGCTAAGTCGTTTAAACGAGCTTGCTCGAGTTGGTTGAGTAAGTAGCTGCTGTGCAGGGTGCTATTATTAGCAATAAGGGATTGCGCTTCTTCGATATTATTTTTCTCGATCGCATTTCTTATTGGTGTCATTTGCGTGGCATAGTCATTAAATAGGTCACTAAAACCTATTGTGCTACACCCACTTAAAATAAAACAAAAGCTTAAAGTTATACTTAGGCGCACTGCGCACTCCTCTTAATTTACCTGCATACATTAACATATTATTTTTAGCTAAATGTGTGAAATATTGTAAAAAATCGTAGAGTAAAATTGCCTGCTAATCTAGAAATATAAGATCACACTGGTGAACAAAACGTGAACTCTATTAATTTTTTATCAACTACACTGAAATAGTAATTTAGCTTTTACGGTCTAGCTATTTGTTATATCACTTAGAGGAAATAAAAAATGAAAAAGTTCACAGGTGCAGCAATGGCTGTAATGGTTGCAGGTTTAGTTGGTTGTAATGCTACAGAGGCAGAAACATCACCATCAAGTTCTGTTGCAAATAATGGCGCAACAACTGATTTAGTTCATTGTTACGATGCAAATGTGTGTGGCGGTCATAACGATTGTAAAACAGCTGAAAATGCATGTGCTGGTCAAGCATCATGTAAAGGTACTGGTTTTGTAGCTATGCCTGCAAAAGCGTGTGCTGACGTTGGCGGTAAAGTAAAAGATAAATGGGTTGGCAGTGTAGCTAAAGCTGATTTAGTACATTGTAATGATGTAAATGTATGTGGCGGTCATAATGATTGTAAAACAGCTAATAACGCGTGCGCTGGACATGCATCATGTAAAGGGACTGGTTTTGTATCAATGCCAGCAAAAGCATGTGGTGACATTGGTGGTTCTGTAGGTAGCTAATACCAATTTTATTAAAAATATGATCTTTTTATCGCATTAAATAGCACACTTATTGCGTTATTTTCTTAGCGCTATAATAGATCACAAATTTAATGCAATTGGTATAAAAATTTATCGAACGCATAAAATAAGCCTGAACGATGTATTTTATTATTCAGGCTTATTAAGGAAGTTTATGACAAATCGTTTTTTAGGTTTTGGTTTAGGACTAAGAGCCCCTCATTTTGAGCAAATTATTGCAGAGAAACCAGCTGTAGATTGGTTTGAAATTATTTCAGAAAACTATTTTGTAGCCGGTGGAAAACCTTGGCATTATTTAAATAAAATCAGATCTGATTACCCCATTGTGATGCATGGTGTATCAATGTCGATTGGTAGTACAGACGCAATCAACAAAGACTATTTAAATCAGTTAAAAAACACCATTGCAAGAGTAGAGCCGCAGTGGGTGTCTGATCATTTATGCTTCACTCAAGTTGGCGGCATAAATAGCCACGATTTACTGCCAATGCCTTACACCAATGAGGCGCTTGAACATTTAGCTAATAAAATATCGCAAGTTCAGGACTACCTAGGCCGAGAGATGATTTTTGAAAATGTGTCGAGTTATTTAACATACAACGCTTCACAAATGAGTGAGTGGGAATTTTTAGCGCAATTACATAAGCAAACTGGCTGTAAGTTTTTAATGGATGTAAACAATGTTTATGTAAGTGCACGTAATCACGACTTTAACGCAATGGATTATTTATCGGCTATTCCGAGTACTGCTATTGCGCAAATTCACTTAGCAGGACATCAAGACTTTGGTACGCATATTATAGATACTCATGATGAAGATGTCCCAGATGCGGTATGGGACTTATATGCTCAGTATGCAAAAACATTAGGCCCTGTAAGTACTATGATTGAACGCGATGATAATATTGGCTCCCTTGATGATTTAATAACTGAACTTGAGCATGCTAAAACGCTAGTGAAACCGTTTTGGGATATTAGAGCATGAGCGATTTAGCGAAGCTGCAACAACAGTTTATGGATTTACTGCAAGGTGAAAGTTCGGATATTAGCGACCAAATTGCGCAGCAAGGGCAGTTAAACACACAACAGCGACTCTCTATTTATCAAAACGCTTATAAAATTCGTTTAAGAGCTGTTGTAGAACAAGATCACGAACAGTTGGGCATTTACTTAGGTGATGATTTATTTGAGATGATGGTTGATGGTTATTTAGCTTTATATCCTTCAACTCATACGTCACTACGAATTTTTGCAGATAAATTACCTGATTACTTAGCCACCAATACTCCTTTTAACGATTACCCCATACTTGCAGATATAGCCAAATTTGAACGACTATTGCTAAGCGCGTTTGATGCAAGCGATAAAACATTACTCAATGTATCAGAGCTTGAAAGTATTGAACCACAGCAATGGCCAAATTTACTATTAAAATTACATCCAAGTGTACAGTTAGTCGCGTTTAATACGTTGGCGGTTGAAAGTTGGCAGGCAATAAAAGAAAAGCAAACACCGCCAGAACCAATAGCCTCAGAACCTCGCTTTTGGGTTATTGCACGTGATATTGACAGGCGTACACAATATTTAAGCGTTGATGCACAAGAGCATCGCTTACTGAATCTATTAAAACAAAACACACCCTTTGCACAGTTATGCCAATCCTGTTTAAATGAGCTCCCTGGTGAGCAAATCGCTGGGTTTTTAATTACTAAAATTAATCAGTGGCTTGAACGTGGTTGGTTAATTAACGAGTAAGTTTAAACAACAATGTTTTTTTGTTGCAAAGGAATTTTTTTGAAAGCCACCATATACACAATCATTGCTTTAATTGCGTTTGCCGCAAATTCTCTTTTTTGCAGAATGGCTTTAGCCGAAGGCTATATAGATGCTTGGAACTTTACAGTTATTCGCTTACTAAGTGGTGCAGCGTGTTTGGGCATTATAATGGCTATTTATACCCATAATTTAAAAGGTAAAGGCACATTTAACCCCGCTATTATAAGTGACAGAGGAAGCTGGCGAAGTAGTATTAGCCTTTTGGTTTATGCACTTTGTTTTTCGATTGCTTACGTAGAGCTTGATACAGGCACTGGCGCACTTATTTTGTTTTCCGCTGTGCAACTTACTATGATTGGCTGGGGTATATATCAAAAAGAGCAGTTGAGTGTGCTTCAGTGGTGCTCGTTTATAGTGGCGCTAGGTGGCTTTGTATATTTAATGCTACCATCTGCTGCAGTGCCTTCACTGTTTGGTGCATCACTTATGGCACTCAGCGGTATAGCATGGGGTATTTACAGTATTCGCGGTAAAGTGTGTGTATCGCCACTGCGTACTACTGGGTTTAACTTTATAAGAAGCTTAGTTGCTATCCCTGTTTTATTACTCGTAGGTATGAGTTATTTAAAAAATATCAGTATTGAAGGGGTGTTACTTGCGTGTGCCTCGGGGGCAATAGCGTCTGGAGTTGGTTATAGTGTTTGGTATGTAGCAATGCCACTGCTTAAAAGTACCCAAGCTGCTGTTGTGCAGTTGTGTGTGCCGGTACTTGCAGCCATTGCTGGGGTTTTGTTTTTATCTGAGCAGGTAACAATGGAGTTTGTAGTCGCAAGCTCCTTAATATTAGGGGCCGTGCTGGTGTTTATTTTAAATAAAAAGAAGGCTTAATATAACCTCATAGCTTAGTTCTTAAGGAACACAGACCGTGTGACTTCCTATCTTAAAACGGCAAATATCATTGTTTTTCTCAATGCTTTGCCGCTTACAATTTACCGCTAGTAGCTCAAATACACGATGTATCTTATGGCTGCACCGTGTTTGTTCTATGCAATCCAGAATATCATCCAACCAAAGATAACTGCACTTACTCGCTCTAAATGTCGAGATCGCACACTTAAACATACCCGCTGCACTATGGCAGATAAAACGCTTGATAAGTGTTTGCAGTATGCTCAGCCAAACCAATGATTCGGCAATATGAGGATCTCGTGTGATGAACCCTTTAAGGTTATTCCATGACTTTAGTTCTTTGAAAAACAACTCAATTTGCCAACGAGTTGCATATATATCGAGTAGTTCGTCAAAGCTAAACTGTGCCTCTTTTAAATTAGTAACAAGGAAAACGGGGCGCTTTTCATTCGGTAAATAGATAAGCCTGTACTCGGGCCCATTTTTCTTCCAACGTACTGTTAATTCAAGTGGTTGGCTTGCGAATTTATCGAGTAACGTTTTGATTTTAATGTTCTTTTCTTTAAGTTCTATACCCGCGCAATAAGCTGATGTAACGATTGGGTTAATGTTTTTATTTGCTCTGATCAAAAAATATCCGCCATCTTGAGCTACTTGCTCAAAGTAATCTAAGTCAAAATACCCAGCATCAGCAAGTAATAACGTATCTTCAAGTGTGTGGCTACCTGGTAAAAAGGCGCGCTCAGTTTCAACATCAGGACGAATATCTATTTCGCAGGGTTGTTCATTAAATAGGTCATAGGTAACGTGCAACTCAATTGCGGCAGGACTTACAGCAGTAAAACGACCAGCAAAAACCTGCGCTAATTCATCATGTAGAGCAAATGAAGAACCATCTTGCAATAACACTCGCTGTACTCCTCGCTGGGTAAAAAAGGTTTTATCCAGCGTGTTTACAGTCAATTTAGACATCGCTTGAATAACGAGCTCACGGACAAGCTCAGTCAAGGCTGGTTTTCGAATTTGATTATGAAAGGGTTTATAACTTATCGTGCAATTAGCCTGCGTTCGCAAGTTTTGATGGATATCTGACAAGTTAGCGTCTTGCAGGCAAGATAAGCTTTTAAACACGGCTTTGAGCAGAGAAACGATCGACAGGCAACGGTGTCGAACTTGAAATCCAGAGGTTTTTGCAAGCTCAATGAGGTGTTTTTCTGAGATAAGGGCTTTTAATTGGTTTGAAACTTGGTTAATCTGCATGTGAACTCTGTTTTTAGTCATGTTTTTATTGGCGTAACTATTTGATCATTAACAGAGTTCAACTTCAAGTTTTCTTAAGATCCAACCTATGAATATAACCTAACCTTCTTTTAGGTGTGGGCTTACGTTTGTTACAAAGCGTGTATAAATAGCAGGTAAGTTATCAAGTATCGCCTGCTTGCCCTGTAGTTCACTGTTTTTTATACATTCAAAAAGTACTTGCTCGCTAAGTTTATTCACTAATAATTGTGATTGCTTAATATGGCTTATATGCCAAAGCTCAGGTGCGACGCCACCTAAATCATGCTGGTAAGGGCGATAAAAGCCAAATTTAACTAAGTTAGTATCAAGCCAATTACTTAAAGGCGCAAAAGGCCCACCTTGTAGGTATTCATCAGGTGCTAGCTGCAGTTTATAATCATCACTTACCGCAGCTTTATCAAACACATCTAAGTCAGTCCCTAAATGATGCCTGCTTGCCCCAGGTAGTGCAGAGTAGAGCATTATTGCTATACATTTATCAATCTCGCTTAGCTTAGTTAAATCTACAACTTCTTGCTGTTTATTATAAACAGGTCGACTACCTAAAAACTTATTATTCCAAATAATTGACTG
Source organism: Pseudoalteromonas sp. 1_2015MBL_MicDiv (assembly GCF_002407505.1). NCBI lineage: Bacteria > Pseudomonadati > Pseudomonadota > Gammaproteobacteria > Alteromonadales > Pseudoalteromonadaceae > Pseudoalteromonas > Pseudoalteromonas sp. 1_2015MBL_MicDiv. The sequence continues at coordinate 1,675,105 of NZ_CP012737.1, forward strand.
ACGTTCAAAGTCGCGAAAACTTGAGGCAATAGTAAGATCAAATCCCGCTTTTTGAGCTGCACTTTGCAGCGCTAAAAAGTCGCTAATAATAGCGCTGTGCAAGTGATGATTTTGTATATCAGTTAAATGTGTATCACTTTGCCCTGTAATACACATTATCGATGTTGGTTGAGTGGCATCCATTATGTTAAAAGTTGCTCTAATATTTGCTCGTAAATGTTGGTAAGGGCTATTAAATCATCGGTACTTACGCATTCATCTACTTTATGAATAGTAGCGTTACGTGGCCCTAGTTCAATTACTTTAGCACCTGTTTGCGCAATAAAACGCCCGTCAGATGTGCCACCTGTGGTTTCTAGGTTTGTGGTTAAACCGGTTACCGATTTAATAGCATTGACTGTGGCATCAACAAGAGGTCCGTGCTCGGTAATAAAAGGCAAACCATTTACTATCCAACTTAATTCATAATTTAAGTTATGCTTTTGTAGAATGTCATTTACACGTTGTTGTAATTGCTCATGCGTTACTTGCGTACTAAATCTAAAGTTAAACTGTATTTCTAGTTCACCCGGGATCACATTACCAGCACCTGTGCCGCCATTAATATTTGAAATTTGAAAGCTGGTAGCAGGGAAGTATTCATTTCCGTTATCCCACACCGTTTGGCTAAGCTCAGTAAGTGCAGGGGTTGCTAGATGAATTGGGTTTTGTGCTAAATGTGGGTAGGCTACATGCCCTTGTACGCCCTTAACGGTTAAAAAAGCGGTGAGTGAGCCTCTTCGACCATTTTTAACAACATCACCTAGTACATCTCGTGATGAAGGTTCGCCAACTAGGCACATATCGATTTTTTCACCGCGTGCTTCTAGCGTATCAATTACACGAGTCGTCCCGTTTACAAATGGACCTTCTTCGTCAGAAGTAATTAAAAATGAAATTGAACCTTTATGATCTGGGTGCTTAGTAACAAAACGCTCGGTTGCTACAAGCATTGCTGCAAGTGAGCCTTTCATATCGGCAGCGCCACGGCCATGTAAGAGACCGTCTTTTATTAATCCTGAAAACGGCGGATGTTGCCAATTTTTTTCAGGGCCTGTTGGCACCACATCGGTGTGACCTGCAAAACAAAAGTGCGGTGATTGTGTGCCTTTTCGAGCCCAAGTGTTAAGTGTGTCGGTAAAAAATAATGGCTCTATATTAAAACCAACCGCAGCAAGGCGATCGTTCATCATCTGTTGGCAGCCAGCATCTTCGGGGGTTACTGACTCTCGTTGGATTAGCGCTTGAGCGAGTGCAATTACGTCAACAGTCATTATTTAAAAATCTCATCGTATTGAACTGCTTTAAAACCTAAATGGTAGCTGCCATTGTTTACGAGTACCGGACGTTTGATCATTGCAGGTTGTTCAACTAACAGTGAAATAGCACTCTCTTTAGTTAAGCTTTGTTTCTGCTCATCAGTTAATGCACGATAAGTAGTACCACGTTTATTAACAAGCTGTTCCCAATCAAGCTTATCAGCAAAGTCACTCACCATTTGCTCATTTACGCCATCTTTACGGTAGTCGTGAAAAGTAAATTCGACATTGTTATCGGTTAAATATTTTTTAGCTTTTTTAATCGTGTCACAATTGCTAATGCCGTATAAGGTAATCATAGATTTAATTCTTCTTAATAATAGTTAATAGGGTGTCTTCACCCGCTTGTACCAGTGAGTGAGAGTAATGAAATGTACCAAGGTTGTGGCCATTTAGTAAAATGAGGCTAGCAAGCATAGGAGTATCGAGCTCTCGTAAATCAAAATAAGCAAGGCGTTGGCCTTTGATTATTTTGCTACCATTGAGCTGTGCTATATGAGTGTGTGTAATTGGTTGCGATGTTGAAATGGTTAAGTTGATTAACACTTTCAACCCATTTTTTGCTTGTAATATAAACTCCGTGCCTGCATTTTTTACCTGTAATAAAGTGCCATCAAACGGCGCTAAAATTTTATGGTTAGTTAGTTGCACTATAATACCTGGCCCAAGTGTGCCAAAGCGAAACAAAGGTTCTGGATGTTCATTTAGCTCCAGTACTTTGCCTGAAAAAGGGCTGGTAATATTAATGGCGTTACGAGGTATTTTGTTTTGCGCAATATATTCTACTTTTTGTGCTTTCATAATTTATTCAGCCACCACATTGTAGCCATCTTTTTTTAGTGCCGTAATAGCTTGAAGTGCAGTTTGCTTTTTTACAAGTATGTAATCGGTGTCGTAGGTTGAAATTGAAAATATAGATATTTTAGCACGTGCTAATACGCCCGAAATATTGGCCATTATCCCGGTTAGCGAAAAACCAAGTGGGCCAACAACTTCAAGTGCTTGCCAATTTGGCTCTGTGTCTAGGCTGTTTATTTCAAAGCTACTAGGGCATACAATTGAAAGTTCGTCGTGGGTTTTAGAAATAAAAAACAACGGGAGTTTTAACAGCGCCGCAGGTATGTCGGCATCTATATCTAAGCTATGTATAGATAAAACGGTGCTGTGTAATTGTAATGTTTGTTTTGACATTAAAAACCTGCGAAACAGCAATATCGGTAGGTTTATAGTATAGATTATTAGCTTTAAATTAAAGGTGTAACAGTAACTAACCTGATAGTAAGTGAGTTAATTCCCGAAGGTAGAAAAACTTACCCACAATTTCTGTGGATAAGTATGGGGGTTGCAGGGTATAAATAGCCTAACTATTTAATTATTAAATAAATAATAGCTAGGCTATAAAAAGCACATGTTAGTGTTGGTGTTTAATTAAGTGCTTCAGCTTGTGCTGCTTGAATGGCCGTTAGTGCAATGGTATACACAATATCATCAACTAATGCACCACGGCTTAAGTCGTTAACAGGTTTGCGCATACCTTGTAGCATTGGACCAATACTTATTAAATCAGCGCTACGTTGTACTGCTTTATAGGTAGTATTGCCTGTATTTAAATCAGGGAATATAAATACAGTCGCTTTACCTGCAACAGGGCTATTAGGTGCTTTTTTAAGTGCCACGTTTTCCATAATGGCTGCGTCGTATTGAAGTGGCCCATCAATGATTAAATCAGGACGCTTTTGCTGCGCTATTTTTGTGGCTTCGCGTACTTTTTCTACATCAGCGCCCGTGCCAGACGTACCCGTACTGTAACTGATCATAGCTACACGCGGCTCTATACCAAATGCAGCAGCAGAGTCGGCAGATTGAATCGCTATATCTGCAAGTTGTTCAGCATTAGGGTCTGGGTTAATCGCACAGTCACCATAAACTAACACTTGGTCAGGCAGCAGCATAAAAAACACGGATGATACTAACGATGATCCTGGCGCTGTCTTAATTAACTGCAGTGGTGGGCGAATTGTATTGGCAGTGGTGTTTACTGCACCCGACACTAAGCCATCTACCTTACCTTGCTCAAGCATCATTGTGCCAAGTACCACGTTATCTTGCAGTTGCTCTTGCGCGACTACGGCAGTTAGACCTTTGCTTTTTCGGATTTCGACCATAGGCGCAATATAATCATTAATGATGCTTTTAGGCTCAATAATACTTACGTGTTCGTTAAGCTCAATCCCTTGTTGCTCTGCAATGCGCATTATTTCTTCGCGATCGCCAAGCAATATAGTTTTAGCAATGCCGCGTTGGCCACAAATAGCAGCCGCTTTAATAGTACGAGGTTCATTGCCTTCTGGTAGCACAACTGTTTTTCCGGCTTTACGGGCTTTGTCTGTTAACAAGTAACGAAATGCTGGAGGCGATAATTTACGTGTTTTACCTACGCTTTTTGCTAACGTGTCTAACCAGTCAGAATCAATATGTTCAGCGTTATGATCTTTTACTTTTTCAATTCGTTGGTCGTCGTCGTTTGGTACTTCCATATTAAAGTTATGCAGTAATAACGAGGTGCGCCATGTATCGCCATCAGTAGCGAGTATAGGCAAGCCAGTTTGCATAGCTTGCTCACACAAGGCCATAATACGTGGCTCTGGCTCAAAGCCACCGGTGAGTAATATAGCGCCAAGCTTAGTGCCATTCATAGCTGATAAACATGCAGCTACGAGTATGTCTGAGCGATCGCCTGGTGTTACCAATAAGGCACCTGGGGTAAAGTAATTTAAAATATTTGACACTGTACGCGCACAAAAAGTAATACGACGCAGGCGACGATGCAGCATATCGCCTTCGTTTATTATCGTTGCTTTTAAATACGCGCTTAAATCTTTTACGCGAGGTGCGACTAAGTCAAAATCCCACGGAATTGCACCAAGTAACATAAACGGGTTTTTTCTAAAAATAGGTAACGACGCTAAACGATTTAATTCGTTTTCAAGTTCTTCTGGTTTGTAGGTGTCAACTAAATCGGCGCGAGCGCGGCCCTCTTCATCAAGTGGCGCATTTACTTTATTAAAAATACAGCCAAGTACGCGAGGGTGATCAATTCCACCATAGTTACCCGCTGCGATTTCAAGGCGGTCTTCTATTTGTGTAATGCTGTAATTACCGGGGGTGAGTACAAATACAATGTCGGCGCCAAGTGTTTGTGCAATTTCACGATTTACACGTCCAGCGTAAGGTTGACGACGAGTAGGGACCATACCTTCTATGATGGCTACTTCATCGTCGTTTATTTTGCTCTCAAAACGCTCAACAATTTCCTCTAGTAGGTCGTCACCTTTGCCATCGCCAATCATTTGCTCTGCGTAATCGAGTGCAAAAGGTGTAGGTGGGTTAATCGGTGAGCCTTGGGTAACTATTTGCGTTGATTTTTCAGGGCCCGTTTCACCCGAGCGGGGCTGCGCAATTGGTTTAAAAAAGTTAACTTTAACTGTTTTTTGCTCAAGAGCGCGGACTAAACCAACAGAGACAGAGGTTAGACCAACACCTGTAGAGACAGGAATTAACATAATACGACGCGCCATATTAAAGCTCCTTTGCTATGTCTGCAGCATCAAGTGCAATAACCCACTCTTCATTTGTAGGCATGACAACGGCTTTACTACGTGCCTGTGAAGAGCTAATAATACCTTCTTGGCCAAAACGAGCATTAAGATTAGCTTGTTGATCGCAATCGAGTCCTAAAAAGGCAAGCTGTGAGATTACTTTTTCACGAATAATATCAGAGTTTTCGCCAATACCGCCGGTAAAAATAATCGCATCAAGGCGTTGTAGTGGTACCATATAAGCGGCAATTTGTTTTGAAAGACGGTAGCAAAACATATCAAGCGCGAGTATTGCTTTTTTATTACCGGCAACAGCCGCTTCTTCGATTGTGCGGCAATCATTAGAAAGCTCGCTGATACCTAATAAACCACTTTTTTGATTGAGCAAGTTATCTATTTGCTGTGCAGTGTAATCGAGCTGCGTGGTTAAAAAGTTAAACAGGCCTGGATCTATATCGCCACTACGGGTGCCCATCATTAGGCCCTCTAGTGGTGTTAGGCCCATACTGGTATCTACACTCTTACCATTTTTAATAGCACACACTGAACAACCATTACCTAAGTGGGCACTGATAAAGTTACTTTGCTCAATAGGTTGATTAAGTAGTTTTGCTGTTTGGCCTGCAACATAAAAGTGGCTTGTGCCATGAAACCCATAACGTCTAACGCCAAATTCTGTATATAGCTTATATGGCAGTGCATAAAGGTAAGCTACTTCATTCATCGTTTGGTGGAACGCAGTATCAAATACGGCTATTTGTGGTAAGCCTTCGAACGATGCCTGTGCAGATGCAATGCCTAATAAATTAGCATGTCCGTGAAGTGGCGCAAGTGTTGCTGCCTGTGTAATACCCGCAATGACCTTCTCGTCAATCAAAACAGATTGCGTAAAATGCTCGCCGCCGTGCACAACACGATGACCCACAGCAATAAGTTGCTCATCTAAACTATGATCTTTTATTAGGCTTACTAACGTATCTATTGCCTCTGCATGGGCTTGACCTGCTACTAAGTTAATGACAGTTTTAGCGCCTTTGAATTTATATTTTATAGAAGGAGTTGTTGCACCTAAGCGCTCTGCTAGACCAGATATAATTTCGTGGCCCGTGTTTGCATCAATAATGGCAAATTTTAAGCTGGAGCTACCACAATTTAGTACTAAAACGTGTTGTGACTTAGGGGAGGTTGTTGGCATAAATTCATTTCCATAAACAAAATTTAGTAAGTGAACGTGAAACATTAATCGTTACACTCAGAGTGATAAATAAGGCTCAAACATTTAATTAAGCTAAACTAAAATGTAGCTGAATCAATGCGAAATATTTTACCCCAGTTATGGAATTTAGTTTAGTGTTTTGCACACTTTAACAGCAAAATTAAGCACTTTTACTGAGAAAGTAAAAGCCCTTAAAATTGTGTTACACTTTAGAAATAATCAATTTAGTATTGTGTTTTAATAGAGTCACTGTGAGGAGTCATGATGCAAAAAAGTGTGATGTCACAAGTACAAACAGGGCGGTTGTATGCAAAACAATGGCCAATGAGAAAAGAGTTAGCACCTCTATTCATCGAGTTTAAGGTTATTAAAGCTACTGATCTTGCGATCACAGTTATGCCTATTTTAGCCATGCTTACGTTATTTTTTCAGCTGAATTACCTCGGTTCAGACTTCTTACCGCAAGCTATTGCGAGTGCTTTGTTTTTTATCTCGTTACCGTTACAAGGGTTATTATGGCTAGGTAAGCGTGCGCAAACACCTTTAGAGCCAGCCATGCAAAAGTGGTATCACGAGCTTTATACAAAAATGGTTGCCAACGGTTATCAAGCGCAGTTAAGCGAAAAAAAGCCTCGTTATTTGGAGCTTGCGAGTCTACTTAAAGACATGTTTGATAAAATGGATAAAGCGTTTACGAAAGAGCAATTTTAGACGTCGTTAAACTTACGCCTAAATAACCCCAAATTTGATTATGCAGTTTTTGTAAACTGCGTAATGTAAAATGACAAGGTGACAGTATGCTCGCCTTTTTCCCTAAGTGTTTCCCAATGTTCTGGCCTGAACTTCCATGCAAATGGCGTCATCATTATTAAGTCTTTAATATCAGTAAAGCTAAGCGCTACATGCTCTGTTAAAAGAGCTTGCTCTGATTTTTGAAACCCTTTTGGCGAAGATATTTCAGTATGTTCGTTTACTTTTGAATATATATACGATTTTAGCTCTTTTAAATGACAAGGTCCTGGGCTTGCAACCACTAATGTTGCGTTTTGATTTGCAAGGCGCTCAAGCTCTTGCTCAAACAAAGGTGCAAATACGCTAACAAGTACATCAGCAAATTGGCTTTCAAAAGGCGCTTGGCTAATTGATGCCACACTAAAGTTGCAATTAGAGTAGCGCTTTGCTGCATATTTAACCGCAGATTTTGAAATGTCGACGCCGTACACAACTGCGTTTGTTTTACTTGCTATTGCTTGGGTATAAAACCCTTCACCGCATCCCAAATCAATAATAGTATTTGCACTTATATTACTGATTATATCGCTAAGGTTTTCTTGTAAAAAGCCATAATAGCCACGTTCTAAAAATGCACGCCTAGCTTGTACCATTTCAAGCGAATCGCCTGGTTGTTTTGAGTTTTTTTGTTGCACAGGCAGTAAATTAACATAGCCCTCTTTAGCAACATCAAAGCTATGGTTGTTAGCACAACGAAGTGTTGAATCAGTTTTCAAAAGTGCGTGGTTACACAGCGGGCATTGATATTGTAGACTCATGAGCCTAGGTAGTCCTTATCGTAAAAAGTTTTTACCCAATGCGGGCGATAGGTGATCATAACTGTTATAGCCATGCCGTTGAGCATTGCTTCAGGAAACCAAATTATGGCACTTAAATAAACGTAGTTATCTGCGAGTTCTTGCCAATTGTATTGCCCTATAGCTAAGTAAAATAAAGCACCTAGGCTTATTTTTATACAGGCTATAACCCCTGCAGTTATGAACGCACAAACAAATATATAAACAAAAAAATGACGAGGTAAATACTGGTAACTAATTATAAAGCCAAGGTAGCTTAATAAAATAGGAATAAATGCACAAATAAGCAGTTGAACTGGCAACAGTTCAAGTTCAATTTGACCAAATGCAGTCAGTAGGGCTGTGGCAAGTAGGCTACTTAAAATAGTCAATCGCCAGCCTAAAATTAATGTTGCAGCTGTAACGCCTAATATGTGTAAATCGAGGCCAGTTAAAATTCCTGCTTTTATTCGCCAAAGCACTGCAAACACTAACGCACATGCAAGCACCCCAGTTTGACGGGCTGGCGTATTAAGCAATGTTTTATATGTTTTTTTATCAAAGCTTAGTAGGGCAATAATAATTACAAGGGCCCAAAGTAGCCCTTGTATTGTTATGCTGAGCATAGTAATTACTTAAATGTTGACCATATAGGGGCATGATCTGAGGGTTTTTCAATACCGCGCAGTTCGTAATCAATACCAGTATCTATACAACGTGCTGCAAGCTCATTAGTTGCAAGTACTACATCTATTCGAAGTCCTCGGTTATCTACAAACCCCTTAGAGCGATAGTCAAACCATGAGTATTGATCGTCTGTTTCTGGGTTTTGTTCTCTAAAGGTGTCTTTAAAGCCCCAATTAAGTAATGTTGCAAGCCATTCACGCTCTACCGGTTGGAAAGAACATTTACCCGTTTTTAACCAACGTTTAGCATTTACTTCACCAATACCAATATCTAAATCGGTAGGTGATATGTTGATATCGCCCATAACAATTATATCTTGATCGGGTGTATGGTTTGTTTCAAGGTGAGTCATCAAGTCAATATAGAACTGGCGTTTATAAGGGAATTTAGTTTCGTGATTGATATTATCGCCTTGCGGGAAATAACCATTCATTACGGTTAAATCACGACCGTTTTCTTGCTCTACAGTAACGCTTATCATGCGTTTTTGCGATTCCTCTGTATCGGTAGCAAATCCTTTTAAGACCGATTTAGGCTCTTTCTTGCATAACATAGCCACACCATAATGTGCCTTTTGACCATGGTAATAAACGTGGTACCCCATTTTTTGCACATCTTCTAGTGGGAACGCCTCATCATGAACCTTAATCTCTTGCAGTCCAATCACGTCTGGTTGATGTTTATCGATAATTGCTTGTAATTGATGAAGACGAGCACGCAGACCATTGATATTGAAAGAAATCACTTTCATTGAATTTACCTTAAAATTGGTTCTATTTAATGCACTAAATTGTATCAGTATTTACGCGTACATAACATGACTGAAATGGATAAAATCGCTGCATAATTGTTGACCAAATGGTGTTTGAAGTTTAAACATTGTTAATGCTATATTAATTTGTTAAATAAATAAAAAATTCAATTGATATCTAAAAAGTAGGTTATATAATGCGCGAAATCACTCAATAAGCTCGTTCAAATAGGATCTCACATGAAAACACAACTAATTTTAGCTGCAGCACTTTTAGCATCAACTACGGTCTCGGCACAAAGTAATTCGTATTTTAGTAAAGATAATAAAATAGAATCTAAATTGTGTGTATTAAGTGCCAATGAAGGCTTTTCTGCCGCTCGTAAAGAAGCAGCCCAGCATGGTGTGTTTTTATCACGCTTTTCACAAAGTATTTTGTGTAATGGCGAAGATATTCGTGATATTGCTAAAAAAGGAACAACTACTGAAGTGATTAAAACTAAAGTTGAAGTGTTTGCTAAAGACACTCAACAAGAAACACAACTGTGTATGACTGCTTTGAAACAAGGTTTAGCGCCAGTTCGTCAAAAAATCGGTAATTTAAACTCTCTAAAGTGTAATGGTCAAAAAGTAACTGATTTTGTAAAACGTTATCAAAATGCGGCTATTTAATAACACAAAAATTTGAAAAGCATGCCCAGTATATTTATATATACTGGGCTTTTTTTTGCAAAAATTACAAAGCACTTTGCAAAGTTTTCAGATATAACTTATTGAAATTGTTTGTTAAATGCTCTTTTTATTTGTAACTATTTGATTTTAATTAGTTAATTAACATTGGCATCCGAATTGTATTAGCTAAAGTGACATTTATTTAATTACAAGGACACGTCTTATGAAAAAGTTAACATTAGCAACAACAATTTTAGCATCTTTAAGCCTCGCGGCTTGTTCTTCAAATCAAGGCCTTGAGAAAATAGACAGTGATTTTGCAAGCCTGGACAATGACAGCGATGGCTACATTTCAAAAGTCGAAGCGGATGATGATAGCATCTGGGAGCATTTTTCGAATATTGATACCAATATGGATAATGAAATTAGCCGTAAAGAATTTAACGCCTACATGCAGCTAAATGCAGGTAAAGTGGCGACTGATAGTGACGTAAGTGAATCAGCGTTTAAAGCTGAAATAGCTAAGTTTGATAAAATTGAGAGTAGTTTTTCAAGTTTAGATAATGATAGCAACGGTTATATTTCGATTGCTGAAGGCAACGATGATGATATTTCAAATCATTTTGGTTATATGGATGAAAACCAAGATAAGCGCATCAGCAGAAGTGAGTTTAAGGGCTACATTAAAAAATACGGTAATGCTGTAGCCGAAGATGACGCACTAGAAGCAATTAAACGCAGCTAATTTTTGCTTTTAAAATAATCAAGTTAGAAGCCAGTGATTGTCACTGGCTTTTTTGTGTTTTAAATCTAGTTATTTGGTAGATATATTTTCCTAGTTTGGTGTTGTTCTGTCATAATAGATGGCTGTGTATTTTTATTTGTTAAGAGTGTGTATGGCGGGTCGGCGAATTAGTGATGAACAACTAGTTGAGATCATTGAAGCAGCTATTTTTGTTGCAGATAAGCCTGTTAGTAAACGCCACCTTAAAGACGTAGTATTAATAGATTTAGCTATTTCTATGGCGCGAATAAACGACGCAATAGATACTATACAAGAACATTTTCAAACTCGTGGTATTCGTCTAGTCGAAGTTGGCAGTGGTTATCGCTTTCAGGCATGTAGTAGTTTAAGCCCTTGGTTAAATAATTTGTGGCAAGAACGTGCGCCTAAGTATTCACGTGCTTTACTGGAAACATTATCGCTTATTGCATACAGGCAGCCCATTACACGTGGCGAAATTGAGCAAGTAAGGGGAGTTACTACGGGTTCGAATATTATAAAAACCTTACTCGAAAGAGAGTGGGTTAAAGTGGTGGGGCATAAAGAGGTTCCGGGTAAACCGGCTTTATATGCAACTACTAAACAATTTTTAGATTATTTTTCGTTAACAGGTTTAGATAATTTACCAGCGCTGCCAACAGAGCAGCAAAGTAAAATTAACCAGTTATTAAGTGATCCTTCTGTGAGAGAACCATCCGAATGAGTATACAAGGTGAAAAGTTACAAAAAGTCCTAGCCCGTGCAGGCGTAGGCTCGCGCCGTGAAATGGAAAAATACATTGATGCAAACCGCGTTAGTGTAAACGGTAAAGTGGCAAAGTTAGGCGACCGTGTTGAGGAAACAGACTTAATTCGTGTTGACGGACACACTGTGAAAATTGAAGAAAAAGCAGATAGAATTTGTCGTGTAATTATGTATAACAAACCAGAAGGTGAGCTAAGTACACGTAAAGATCCAGAAGGGCGTCGTACTGTATTTGACCGACTTCCTCGTATTGATGGCGATCGTTGGATTGCAGTAGGCCGCTTAGACGTTAATACATCAGGTTTGATGCTGTTTACTAATGATGGTGAGTTAGCAAACCGTTTAATGCACCCAAGTTATGAAGTAGAACGTGAATACTCTGCACGTGTATTTGGTGAAGTAACCAACGAAACGGTTAAAAACCTACTACGTGGTGTTGAGCTTGAAGATGGCCCAGCCAAATTCACGACTGTAACCCCAATGGGTGGCGAAGGTGTTAACCGATGGTTTAACGTAACGTTAAATGAAGGGCGTAACCGCGAAGTCCGCCGTTTATGGCAATCTCAAGATGCGGAAGTATCTCGTCTTATTCGTATTCGTTACGGTAAATTGGAGCTAGATAAGCGCGTACCGCAAGGTGGTTGGATGGAGTATGATCTAGAAACGGTAAACTATTTACGTAAAACCGTTAAATTAGGTCGCGAGACGCAGACTAAGCTTTCTGTTATGCCAGAAAAGCGCAAAGATAAACGCGCTAAAATCAACCAAATCCGTAAAGCAGTTAAAAAACACAATCAACGTGTTAAGCCGACTAAACGTAAATAATCAATTAGTTATTTATTTAACACAAAAAAGCCGCTCATTGCGGCTTTTTTAATGTGCTTTTAAATAACACAGGACTTAGGCTGAGTTATTTTTTTACCTGAGCATCTAACGATTCGCCATTCACTTCACTAGAATCGTCACTCATTAGATATAAATAGGTAGGCATTAAATCCTCTGGTGTAGCAAGCGCGTCTCTATCTTCACCTGGATATGCAGCCGCTCGCATTGAAGTGCGCGTAGCACCTGGGTTAATACAGTTTACACGAATGTTTGTTTTACCTACTTCACATGCCCATGTTTGCATCATGCCTTCTACTGCAAATTTCGAAATGGCATAAGGTCCCCAAAATTCACGGCCTTTGCGACCAACACCTGATGATGTGAATACGATTGATGCATTATCAGATTTACGAAGAACCGGAAACAAGGCTTTAGTGATCATAGCTTGTGCAGTCACGTTCACTTTCATTATATTTTCGAACGTAGATGAGCAAAAATGCTCAAGTGGGCCAAGCGAGCCTAAAATACCGGCATTATTAAGAAGCCCATCTAGGCGGCCAAACTGATATTCAATCGTTGCGGCAAGGTCGCGGTAGTTTTGCTTCGTTGCGCCTTTTAAATCCATAGGCACAATTGCAGGTTTAGGATAACCTGCATTAACAATTTCATCGTAAACACATTCAAGTTTATTAGTTGTTTTACCTAATAAAATAACCGTAGCACCATACTTTGCATATGTAATGGCTGCTACTCGACCAATGCCATCGCCGGCGCCTGTTATTAAAATAACTTTATCTTTGAGTGCGTTTTCAGCTGCTTGATAAGTGTGCATAAAAGTACCAAATTGTATGATTTTTTTAATTTTAACATAGCAAAACGTGAAGTAATCGAATTTATTGCAAAATTAGGTGGCGAAAATAGAAACTTTACGTTAAGTTTAACTGGTCTAATGTCTCATTAATAACCTGATTACATTGTTTTAACTTAATACACTGATTAAACACACTATAAAAATAAAATATGTGCGGAGCCAACAATATGAAAAAAATGCTACTTTCACTCTCGGTTACAGCTGCTTTAGCAGGTTGTGGCGGTGGAGAAACGTTAAAAGATGTTAAAAACGACACAGCCCCAGTTATTCCAACGGCAACAGTAAGTTTTGACCCTGCTAATGGAGTTATATCTGTTCCAAACGATTTGTTAATGAGTGGTACCCAAGACGGTACATTAAACATTCCTGGTGAATTAGATGATGATAACGTGTCTATTCCACGCACAGCTTATGCCAACCCACAATTGGCTCTAGGCGCACTTGATGGTTGGTCTTCGCAGGTTCCTTATAAAATTGATTTAACATTCCCACCGAGTGTGAGTTTAGATGAAGCGTCTGCTGGGGCTCCTGGTACGGTTAGAATTTTTGAAGTAATAATGGGTGCAAGCTTAACGGATGAAGAATGTTCGGTAGTAGCTGCAGGTACTGCTTGTAAATTAGTGGGCGAACTTACCTTTGGTGTTGACTTTGTTACTCAGGCTTCAGGTAATGCTGTTGCAATTGTTCCTCTAAAACCATTTAAAGCTGGTAGTTCATACATTAATGTATTAACAACAGGGCTTAAAGACTCATTGGGTCGCTCTATTGAGCCATCTTCAACTTATGGGTTAGTTAAACAAGAAGCGCCATTAATTACAGCAGCCCAACTTGGTTTGCAGGGCGCAGTTAATAGCTACGAAAATGTAGTTGTTAGTTCTGGAAATATTACGAAAGACGACATTATTTTCTCAGGTGCGATGACTATTCAATCAGCAGGGCCTGTGCTGGGTACTATCAAGCAGTTGTTAGCAGTGAGCTTGCAACAGCCAAGTATGGCAACACCTGCTGTGCAAGTACCAGAACAACCAATGGTAAATGTACAACAAGTATTTGCTTCACAAGGTGTTGAAGTATCGCCTGCTTTTTCTGGTGTTCAATACCAAAAGGGTAGCATTATGCTTCCTATGTACCTAGGGACTCCAACAGGCACTGAGATAAGTGATTTAAACGATACATATTGGCAAGGTATGTGTGATAACGCAGTAGCAATACTTGGTTATAAAGCTGTTGCAGGTGATGCTTTTCCTGCAGAACCTATTAGTGAGAATGACGGGTTATGTTTTGCATTGAGTAGTGGACAGCTTCGAGATTTAGGTTTAGACAGCACGCGTCATTTAACTAAATATAATACCATTCCAAAAGTACAAAGCATGGCGAATGTGCCAGTACAACTAACAAAACCTATTTTACCAATTATTAACGGTGTTCGTGCACAACTACAATTACCGGCTATTGAAATGCCAGAAAATGGCTGGCCTGTTGTAATTATGCAACATGGTATTACTACGCAAAAAGAAAGTATGCTAGCGTTAACTGCCCAACTTTCTATTCAAGGTTTTGCAACTGTAGCAATTGACCACCCAAGACATGGTGAACGCGGTATCGATGTTGATGGTGATGGCAGTGATGACTTTAATGCAACAACAGGTTCGGTACTTAGTTATATGGACTTGAGTTCATTACTTGTTGCGCGAGATAGCCTACGTCAATCAGCGGCTGATTTATTAGGCTTACGCTTGGGTTTAAACTTCATTAACGATACGACTATCAATAGCAAAGATGTTACCTACATCGGGCATTCGTTAGGGTCTATTGTAGCCCCGGCATTTATTGCTCAAGCTAATAGCCCAATGGCACCTACTGTTGACCCACTGTTTAATGTAAATACAGTAGCACTTGCAAGTGGCGGCGGTGGCATAGCAAGCTTCTTACTTGAATCTGCTGCGTTTGGTCCATTTATTCAAGGTTCAGTACTTTCACAAGCTGGTACAACCGAAGCTGATGAACTTAATGTCTACCTACAAGGCGCTGCGCTTTCTAACTGTGGCTCATTAGTACCAGACATGGAAGCTTACTTGACATGTGGTTACAATGAATATGTTGCATCACTTACTACTGCGGGTGAAACGACTAAACTTACTAACATTCAAGGTGTATTTACACAGTTTGCATTTGCGGCACAAACAGCACTTGATAGTGGTGATCCAACTAACTACGCTGCCACGGTGAAAGCATTAGGTACTCCTGTTTATACTAATGTTGTTGTGGGTGATGGTGTTGATAACAAGCCCGACCAAGTGATACCGCCAATGGCAGCTAATAATCCTATTTCTGGCACAATTCCATTAGCTAACTTGATGGGTCTTGAAACAGTAAGTACTTCGCAAGCATTAAGTGAAACACCTTCGAGCTATTTAGTTAAATTTACTAAAGGGCATCATGGTTCTATATTAACGCCAGCTCAAGATGCTGCACAGGCTTCAACTGTTGAAGGCAGTGCTGCTGCTAATGCAGAAATGCAGCTGCAAGTAGCTACTTATTTAGCTGCACGTGGACGTATGTTATTAGTTTCCAACCCTGAGGTTGTGACTGATTAATAACCAGTAAAATAATTAACCTTTAAAAGCCACTGAAAAGTGGCTTTTTTTTGTTTTAAAGCATGTTAAATTAGCTGAAATTTATAAATGGAGAAACCAGTTGGAATTTTTATACGAGTACGGTTTGTTTTTTGCTAAAACAGTTACTTTTGTTATCGCTATAGCAGTTATTTTAATGTTAATAGTTGGCGCTGCAGTTAAGCCAAAAGCTAAAAAAGGTGAAATACAAATAGATGATATATCAGAACAATTAGTAGAACTTAAAGAAAGTTTTTTGCAAAATACGCTCGGTAAAAAAGA
Source organism: Pseudoalteromonas sp. 1_2015MBL_MicDiv (assembly GCF_002407505.1). Lineage (NCBI taxonomy): Bacteria > Pseudomonadati > Pseudomonadota > Gammaproteobacteria > Alteromonadales > Pseudoalteromonadaceae > Pseudoalteromonas > Pseudoalteromonas sp. 1_2015MBL_MicDiv. The sequence goes on from NZ_CP012737.1 coordinate 1,691,077, forward strand.
GCTAAAGGCGCATCAAAAGGAGTTAAAAACGCAAAGTAAAAAAGCAGATAAAGACGAAGCTAAACCTCGTTTATATGTAATTGACTTTGTGGGCAGTATGGATGCACACGAGGTGGAAAGCTTACGAGAAGAAATAACAGCCATTATCTCTATTGCTGAGCCTAGTAAAGACAAGGTCCTTATTCGTTTAGAAAGTGGTGGCGGGGTCGTACATGGCTACGGACTTGCTGCTTCGCAACTACAGCGTATTAAAAATGCTGGCATACCCTTGAGTGTCTCAATTGATAAAGTGGCTGCCAGTGGGGGGTACATGATGGCATGTGTTGCCGATGAAATACTCGCTGCACCATTTGCAATTGTTGGCTCTATTGGGGTGATTGCTCAAATTCCTAACTTTAATAAAATATTGAAGAAAAATGATGTTGAATTTGAACAAATAACTGCTGGTGAGTTTAAGCGTACGCTTACTTTATTTGGTGAAAACACAGATAAGGCCCGTGAAAAATTTCGTGAAGAAATTGAACAAACTCACGACTTATTTAAAACATTTGTGAGTACACAACGCCCAAGTTTAGATATAAATCTAGTTGCGACAGGCGAGCATTGGTTTGCAACTCAAGCTATTGAAAAAGGCTTGGTAGATGTTATAAAAACAAGTGATGATGCTTTATTAGAGCAACAACATGAACGCCAAATCTATAAAATTAAATATAAAGTCAAAAAAGGACTGAGCGATAAGCTCGCGCTTGGCTTGAGTAGTGGCGTAAATAAAGTCGGGATAAACTTACTTTCTAAATTTAAGTCCCTAAATCCTTAGATTAGAATTTTTAACCTGAGAACAAGCTAATTATTTTTACTCGAAAAAAAACCTTGATGCAAAACATCAAGGTTTTTTATAACTCAATAGTCATAGATTATGAATCAATAGACTTATGATAATCTTCTAAATCTTTAGCTGCGTTAGGGTCATTGAATACGCTTTCATCAAGTTCACCTTCAGACTTGGCAACAACACAGGTAACCATACAGTCACCAGTAACATTTACCGCAGTACGGGTCATATCAAGTAATCTATCTACGCCAATTATAATAGCAATCCCCTCTACAGGTAAGCCAACTTGGTTAAGTACCATTGCCAACATTATTAAGCCAACACCAGGAACACCGGCTGTGCCTACAGATGCGAGCGTAGCTGTTAATATGACCATTAAATAGTCAGAAATCGTTAAATCAACACTAAACACTTGTGCAATAAATACGGTTGCGACGCCTTGCATAATCGCTGTACCATCCATATTAATGGTTGCACCTAGGGGGATAGTAAATGAGGCAACTGAGTTGCTTGCACCTAACTTTTTAGTCGCAGTTTCAAGTGTAATAGGCATGGTTGCGCTAGAGCTTGATGTACTAAATGCAAATAAACAGGTGTGCTTCATTTTAGCTAAGAAAATACGTGGGTTTAAGCCCGTTAGTATTTTTAATAGTAATGTGTAATTTACAAGCGCATGTAATAGCAGGGCCAAAACAACAACGCCAAAATATTTAGCTAGGCTCACAATTAAATTGAGCTCTATTGTAGTGAACAGCTTTGCCATTAAAAAGAACACGCCATATGGTGCGATGTTCATTAATAAAGTAACTAATTTTAAAATAACTGTGTTTAAGTCTTCAAATACATCAGCAACGCGTTTGCCTGCTTTACCACTTAGTGCCATAGCAATACCAAATAGTAATGCAAATACAATGACTTGTAGCATGTTGCCTTTAGCCATTGCTTCAAATGGATTTGTTGGGAACATGTCTATAATAACTCTAGCTAGAGTAGGTGCTTCTTTTGCATCGTAACTCGCTTGAGAAGGTAAGCCAATTCCTTCCCCAGGATTAAATAATAAGGCTAGGGAGATTGCTACTGTAATAGCTATAGCTGTAGTTAGTAAATATAAACTAATAGATTTGCCACCTAAGCGTCCCAGTTTTTTTGGATCGCTAAGGCTGCAGGTTCCACAGACAAGTGAAACAAAAACGAGCGGAACAACTAACATTTTTAAGCTAGCGATGAATATTTGCCCACCCACATGAAAAAGGCCATCGACAAAAAATGCTTTAATTGGCAAAGAGAATAACCCAAGTGGTATTAGATAATCGTCTTCACCAGCTAAAATAGCCTGAAATATAAAGCCTACTACAACCCCTAACCCCATACCTATCATGATGCGAGTGGTTAAACTCATTGAACGGATTTTTGACATATACCCTAATCTACTTTTAATAAATTTTGTCATAGACTACCAGCCTATAAATATTTATACAGAAAAAGTTAGTATTTATTGAAAATTATTTTATACAAAAAAGTAATAAAAAACTGTGATTTTAAACTAGGTTATAGGTTAATATTAGGTAAATAACGTTTAGTTAATAATAACAACACTAGGGAGAGGTCAATGCCTTTAACGCGATTGCTCAGTATTATGTTACTTAGCTTTTTACTCATGGCTTGTGGCGGAGGTGGGACGCTTGAAAAAGATGGCACAGTGGGTGGTGATACTGATACCGACACAACTGTTTATACATTAACCCTTCAAGGGTATTCTCAAACTAGTGACTCTGAATCAAATGCAGTAACTGCTGACGCGCCAATAGATTTACGTGTAACACTTAAACAAAATGATACCCCAGTTGCAGGTAGACGCATAACGTTCAGTTTAGCTGATGGTGTGGGTGAACTTACTCCAGAGTCGGCATTAACCCAAAGTGACGGTATTGCCACTGTTGAACTTTCTGCGGGAACAATTACAGGCGCGGGAGAAGTTACTGCGACGTATACTATTGATGGCGCATCGTATACAGACGTTTTTGATTTTCAAACTCAAACTGAAGTTATACCTAAAGTAGAGCTGGCCGTTAATTTACAAACATTAAATGGGGGAGAGGCCAGAAATGTAAATTTTTTAACGCCCGCAATTGCACAAGCAATACTTCTATTAGACGGTGAACCAGCTGCTTTTCAGCTAATACAATTTAATCTATCAGGCTTTGGAACAATAAATCCGTCTAATGGAACAGCAATGACCAATAATGAAGGCATTGCTAAAATAGATATACTTGCTGGCACTGAAGCTGGTGCAGGAACTGTTTCAGCTACTTATATTACTGAAGATGGCAGTAATATAAACTCTAATGCTTATACTTACACTACAGCAGGCGACGCTCCTGTACTGGGATTGTCGGAAGATTTTACGATTGATTTAAGCTTACTTTCGGCGACAACGCTGGCACAAACGAGCCAGATTAGTGCAAGTGAAAGTGGTTTAATTAAGGCGCTTGTTCTAGATTCTGATAGTCAACCAGCGGTTGGAGAAGTTGTTACCTTTAACTCATCGCTTGGTAGTTTATTGCCCAGTTCAGGGACTGCACTGACTGACTCAAAGGGTATAGCTACGCTTAATTTGACATCAGGAACAATTGAAGGGGCTGGTATTGTTACCGCACAGTTTGAAGCGGTTGAATCTACATTGGGCTTTTATACCAGTGGGGATGCGATTGATCCAAATCAAAGCAGTGCCGATATAGCATTTACAATATTCCAAAACTGCCCACCTGACTTCAAAACGACGAAGGATGTGAGTTTATGTGAAGAGACTGCCGGTATTTCTGGTGATTCAATCGGCATCCTTTATATTAAAGTTAATAAAAAAGATTCAACCATACCACTAACTCAAACTCTCGTTACGGCAACAACAACGATTGGCTCTATTTCACCTACAACGGGCACCGCAATCACCGATGTAAATGGTGTTGCAATACTTGATATTATCCCCGGCAGAGATGTAGGGGCTGGAGAAATAACTGTTTCAGTATTAGGGAGCAGCATTACCAAAGCATTTCAGATAGCTGCTGTAGATATTGATATTACTATAACAAGCTCTTTAGCTGATGATGAATTTCTAGCCGCAGGTGCTACAGCACTAATTTCTATTGAAATTACTAAAGATGGTGAAGCCTATACAACCCCATTAAATGTAGAATTTTCATCAGGCTGTGTTGCAAGTGGTTTAGCTGTAATGGATGAAGCTGTTACCAGCATTGGTGGTTTCGCCCGTTCAACTTACCGACCTTTAACGTGTGTTGGCGGCGATATTATTACTGCAACAGTTGTTACTGGAGGTGATACTGTATCAGGTACGGCAACGATTAATGTATCTCCAGCTGATATTGGCTTCATCCAATTTATTGAAGTAACACAACCTGTTATTTCATTAAAAGGTACAGGTGGAGCTAACAGAAGTGAAATTTCAGAAGTTAGATTTAAACTAATTGATTCTAACGGTAATGCACTAGCTTCTAGAACTGTCGACTTTACATTATCCACTTCAGTGGGTGGAATTACGCTTAGTACCGCTTCGGCTATCACCAATAGTGCTGGTGAGATACAGACTACAGTTCAGTCTGGTGCAGTTGCGACTCCTGTGCGTGTTATTGCTTCAAGTAAAGATGATGTTGGTGGCGAAACTGTGGTTGTAACAGCGCCTTCGGATATTTTAGTTATAAGCACAGGGATTGCTGATCAAAATAGCTTTTCACTATCTCGCTCAGAGTTTAATACGCATGGTTTAAATGTTGATGGGACTTTAGTATCTGTTAATGCGCGCTTAGCCGATCATTTTAATAACCCGGTACCAGATGGCACTGCTGTAAGTTTTATTACTGAAGGTGGTGTTATCGAACCAAGCTGTACGACTACGAATGGCGTTTGTAGTGTTATGTGGACAAGTAGTAATCCACGCCCGTTTACCGATTCAATGTACGAAAATACAATTGCTCAAAAATGTGATAGTGGATTACCGTGTCCATTAGGTATTTTAAATAATGATCTAACATTAGATTTACCATTAGGGGGGCGTGCAACCGTTCATGCATATGCTATTGGTGAAGAGACTTTTTCAGACTTAAATGGTAATGGTTACTTTGATAGGACAGACTTCTTTGATGATTTATTTGATATTCCAGAAGCTTTTATTGATAACAATGAAGATGGCACTTTTGGCGGTAAAGACTGTAACGATGGAACGGATCCTTGTTCACGTGATAACTCAACAGGCGATGAGTTTGAAGAGTTTGTAGATTTTGATGGTAATGGTTCTTGGACTACAGAGAACGGTTTATACAATGGTTTACTATGCCGTCAAGAAGACGAAACTGCTGGTATATGCAGCCGCCAAATGGTTAACGTATTTCAAAACCAAGAAATTGTAATGTCTGGTGATGCTGCTTTCTTTAGGTTAATAACTTATGCCAATGATTGTGCTGCTATTACAGGCGTAACAGCGACTGAGGTGCGTGTAAATAGTGACCCTACAGGGCCTTTAGTGCGTAGTTCAACAGGCCAGCTAATGTGTGGAGTTGATTCAATAGACTTAACAGTAGCGACAGGAACTAATAGTGTTGGATTAACCGTGTTCATAGCTGATGCCTATAATAACCCTTTACCCGTTGGGAGTGAGGTAAGTATCGCCTCTGAAAATGGTATTCTAACGGGCACTAACAGTTATATCTTTCCTAATACAACAAGTTTTGTGCCTGTAGGTATTTCCTTTGGTATAACAAGAGAGCCAGCCGATGGAAGAAATGATATAACTGATGGTTTTTTAACAATTAGTGTTGAAGCTACATCGGGTCTTATTTCGTCAACTTCAATTGCAGTTACTGACGACGCTAAGCTATAATTTTATGATGTTTTAAAAAAATGCCAACCTTTAGGTTGGCATTTTTGTTTGTGTTCTATATATTCCACAACAATTATTCTAAAAACACCTGTTTGTTTAAATTAGCAACAGAAATTGTTCGTTTATTCAGTAAATACTGAAAAGTTTGTATTAAAAGCTTGTAACAACTAGTGTTTGTAGATATACCTATAAATATTCGCGCCGCTTAGAGCGGTAAACACATTTTTAATATTTGGTTAGAAATAGGCAACTATGGGCAAATCGCTAGTAATTGTAGAGTCACCTGCTAAGGCTAAAACAATTAATAAATATTTAGGTAATGATTTCATCGTAAAGTCTAGTATTGGACATGTACGAGATTTACCTACTTCGGGTTCGAGCAAAGCTAAAGTGCCGGCAACTAAAACGCCAGCAGAAGTTCGTAAATTGCCACCTGAAGAAAAAGCAGCGTATAAAAAACAACGAGATTATACCAACTTAGTCGCACGTATGGGAATTGACCCTGAACAAGGCTGGGAACCGCATTACGAAATATTGCCGGGTAAAGAAAAAGTTGTCCAAGAATTACAAAAACTGGCAGAAAATGCAGATCAAATATATCTCGCAACGGATTTGGATAGAGAAGGGGAAGCGATTGCTTGGCACCTTCAAGAAATCATTGGTGGAGAGCCTGAAAAGTATAAACGCGTAGTTTTTAACGAAATTACTAAAAATGCGATTCAACAAGCGTTCGAAACGCCGGGTGAGTTAAATACCGATATGGTTTTTGCTCAGCAAACGCGACGCTTCTTAGATCGCGTTGTAGGCTTTATGGTGTCGCCATTACTGTGGGCAAAAGTCGCTCGCGGACTTTCTGCAGGTCGAGTTCAGTCAGTTGCAGTGCGTTTATTGGTTGAACGTGAACGTGAAATTAAGGCATTTATACCAGAAGAGTTTTGGGATATTCATGCTGATGTTAAAAACACAGAGTCAGAGTTACGTTTAGAAGTAACCAAACAAGACGACAAGCCATTTAAGCCAGTAAATGAAGCTCAGGCTAGCGCAGCAGTTAAAAGCCTTGAGAATGCCGAATATAAAGTTGTTAATGTTGAAGAAAAACCAAGTAAGAGTCGCCCAAGTGCGCCTTTAATTACTTCAACAATGCAACAAGCGGCGAGTACACGTTTAGGTTATGGCGTTAAAAAGACCATGATGCTTGCTCAGCGTTTGTATGAAGGTGGTTACATTACTTATATGCGTACCGATTCAACTAATCTGTCAAAAGATGCAGTTGCTATGTGTCGTGAATATGTAACCGAGCAATTTGGTGAAAAATATTTACCAAAAGATCCGATTAACTACAGTTCTAAAGGCAATGCACAAGAAGCGCATGAGGCTATTCGTCCATCAAGTGTAACAGTGCTTTCTGGTCACATTGAAGGCGTTGACGCTGATGCTAAAAAATTATACGAGCTTATTTGGCGTCAATTTGTTGCATGTCAAATGGTGCCTGCAGAATATGATCTAACTACTTTGACTGTTGCAGCAAACGATTTTCAGCTCAAAGCAAAGGGTCGCGTATTACGCTTTGATGGTTGGACTAAAGTGCAACCTGCAATTCGCAAAAAGAATGAAGAAGATCAATCATTACCACCGGTTACATTAGGTGAAACACTGACTCTTGTTGAACTTGATCCTAAGCAACATTTTACCAAGCCGCCTGCGCGTTTTAGTGAAGCGAGTTTGGTTAAAGAGCTTGAAAAACGAGGTATCGGTCGTCCTTCTACGTACGCATCTATTATTTCAACGATTCAAGACCGTGGTTATGTACGTGTTGAAAATCGCCGTTTCTTCGCTGAAAAAATGGGTGAAATTGTTACCGATCGTTTAGTTGAAAACTTTACAGATTTAATGAATTTTGACTTTACCGCTAAAATGGAAGGTCGGCTAGATGATATCGCGGAAGGCGAGCGCGTTTGGACTGAAGTACTTGATAAATTCTATGCTGATTTTTCAACGCAACTAACTGTCGCCAAAGATGAGCCAGAACAAGGTGGTATGCGTCTTAACGAGATGGTTGAAACAGATATTGAATGCCCTACGTGTAGCAGAAAAATGGGTATACGCACGGCCTCAACCGGTGTTTTCTTAGGGTGTACTGGTTATAGCCTTCCACCAAAAGAGCGTTGTACTACAACGATGAACTTGGTATCGGGTGATGAAGCTGTAGCTGCAGATGTTGAAGATGTAGAAACTGAAAAGTTAATGCAAATGAAGCGTTGTCCAATTTGTGAAACAGCAATGGACTCATACCTAATTGACGAAACTCGTAAATTGCACGTGTGTGGTAATAACCCCGCATGTAAAGGCCACGTAGTTGAGGAAGGTACCTTTAAAATTAAAGGCTATGATGGACCAATTATCGAATGTGATAAATGTGGTTCGGACATGGAGCTTAAATCGGGTCGCTTTGGTAAGTACTTTGGCTGTAATAACGAAGAATGTAAAAATACTCGTAAGCTACTTAAAAATGGCGAAGCAGCGCCGCCAAAAGAAGATCCTGTTCACATTACTGAATTAGAATGTGAAAAATCAGATGCGTATTTTGTTTTACGTGATGGCGCTGCGGGTATATTTTTAGCCGCAAATACTTTTCCTAAGTCACGTGAAACACGTGCACCTAAGGTAGAAGAGTTAAAACGCTTTAGAGACCGCATTTCGCCTAAGTTTTATTATTTAGCAGATGCACCAGCTAAAGATCCTGATGGTAATCTTGCTGTTGTACGCTATAGCCGTAAAAATAAATCTCAGTATGTTATGACTGAAGTTGACGGTAAAGCTACCGGCTGGACTGCTCATTATGAAGCGGGTAAATGGACAGAAGAAGCGAAGAAAAAAGCAGCACCTAAAAAGAAACCAGCGGCTAAAAAAGCCCCTGCTAAAGCAAAGGCTAAGCCAAAAGCAAAAAAAGAGGCTGAATAAGTAAATAATCGCTTATTCATCGCTTTTAAAAGCTAAAAAAACCGGAACGCACAGCTTGTGTCGATTCCGGTTTTTTTTATCTATTTATATGTACTTCGCAATGGCTTTGTTAGCCGCACATATAATACCAACCTGCATAAATATTTGAACAATTTATCGAATTAAATCACTCTACAACGTTGTTAAAAATTTTTATTTAGAACAACTAGATACAAAATTTTTGCTTAGTTCTAGCGCGATTTTCTTATCGTTAAATAGACCACATATACAAGCAGATTGGTATGAATATTATTAAATTTTTACAGAAGATATTTTCTTGTATCCTTCTGATTCAAGTTCATCATTTACACACTTTAATACGTATGCATTTAGATCTTCATTACTTACGTCGTCATCTTTAGCCCAGTTAACACACATTTCTGTGTATTCTTTTATTGTTTCGGCTGAGGCGTTTGTCGCATCGTCTGCTACTGCGTAAGTTGCAGATACTGCAAATAAAGGTGCTACGATTAATGCTAGCAATGCTTTGTTCATTCGTTTATTCCTAAAAAAATGGTGTGACGACTGAATTACGCTATTTAAGTTGAAGCGTAAAACAATAGTGCCCAGTACAGAACAATTCTGTTGGTATGCTGATTTTTAAACGAAATTGAGATAAAAGATAACGAAATATTTTTATCGTGAAGATGAGTAATTCATTTATCGGTATTTTCACATCATTGTGTTGTTGTGAGTTATAAGCTAAGGTCGCTTTTTTAAATTAAAAGACCAAAAAATGTCATCACATACACCTCAAAAAAAGCCACGCCAAGCGAATAAATTAGAGCATGCGTTAGAATCTTTTATCTTTAAAGGACGTTGGCTTCTGGCCCCATTTTTTGTTGGTTTACTCTTTGCAGTTGTATTGTTACTAATAAAATTTTTTAAACAGCTTTATTTAATGGGTATTGCGACGTTTTCAGCAACTAATCAAGAATTACTTGTTGGCATTTTAACCTTAGTTGATACCGCACTATTAGCAGGGCTATTACTAATCATTACATTCAGCGGTTACGAAAACTTTGTTTCAAAGCTTGATATTGATAATCATGAAGACAGACCATCTTGGATGGGGAAAGTCGGTTTTTCAGGGCTAAAAATGAAACTAATAAGCGCAATCGTGGCTATTTCAGCTGTTGAATTATTAAAAGTATTTATTAACTCAGGTGCATACCCAAACGATGAATTACTGTGGAAGGTGATTATTCATATTACGTTTGTTATGTCTGGTGTTCTATTTGCGCTAACTGATTACTTAAACAGTAAAACCCAAAGTCATTAGAAAAATTAAATGTACAAAAAAGCCCAAGTAATTTACTTGGGCTTTTTATGTTTAGAGCTTAGCTGTAACATTAAGTGTAATTATTGATGTCATTAACACTCTGCATAAAAGCAAGCGTAAGGCTCAAGCGTTAGTGTATCTTGGCTTAATTTTGCGCTGTGATGGCTAAGCTCAGTATATTCTTTAACGATTGATGTTGGCATATCAATACTTGCTTGTTGAAAGCTTAGATTAAACATGCAAAGCATTCTTTGCGTTCCAAGGGTTCTATAAAAAGCAAGCATAGGCTCAGGCGTTTCAATAAACTCAATATCACCCTCAAGCAAAACCGTTTGCTTTTTTCGCCAGGTCATAAATTCACGGTAGGCATTTAAAATTGAGTTGTTATCATTTGTTTGCATCGCAACTGATTGTTTTTTGTGTGCATCATCTACTGGGAGCCAAGGCTTGGCTTCACTAAACCCAGCGTGCTGCGATCCAGTTTGCTCCCAAGGCATTGGCGTTCTACAGCCATCACGCCCTTTAAAGTTAGGCCAAAACGTTATGCCATACGGGTCTTGTAAGTCTTCAAAGGCAACACTTGCTTCACCTAACCCTAATTCTTCACCTTGGTACATACACACGCTGCCGCGAAGAGAAGCAAGTAGGGCGGTTAACATTTTACATTGCTGAGAATTGATTTTGCCGTTTTCGCTCCAGCGGCTTGCTACGCGCTCTACGTCATGATTGCTAAATGCCCAGCATGGCCAGCCCTCAAGCATATGTTGTTCTAGGGTTTGAACCGTAGTTCTAATATATTCACTTGAGTAATCATTTGTTAATAGCTCAAAGCTATAACCCATGTGCAGTTTGTCGCCACCTTGGGTGTACTGCGCCATTGTAGCTAATGAATCTTCTGATGAGATTTCGCCAAGCGATACAGTACCTGGGTATTTATTAAGTAATGCACGAATATCTTGCATAAACTCAATGTTTTCTGGCTGAGTATTGTTGTAATAATGGTACTGAAACGCATACGGATTATCTTCACTAAAACCACGGCCTTGACGCTTATCTTTTGGTTTAGCTGGATTATCGCGTAGTCGTGCATCGTGATAACAAAAATTAATAGCATCGAGTCTAAAACCATCAACGCCTTTTTTAAGCCAAAACTCTACATTATCAAGCACTGCTTTTCTTACATCTGGATTATGAAAGTTAAGATCCGGTTGTTCGGTTAAAAAATTATGCAAGTAGTATTGCCCGCGACGAGGTTCCCACTGCCAAGCCCCACCACCAAAAATAGAAAGCCAGTTATTTGGCGCTGTACCATCTTCTTTTGCATCGGCCCAAACATACCAGTCGGCTTTATCGTTTATTAAATTATCGCGGCTATCTAAAAACCACTGATGTTGATCAGAGGTGTGACTTAATACCTGATCAATAATTATTTTAATATCACGATCATGGGCTTGGCTTATTAGCTCATCAAAATCATTTAAATCACCAAAAAGCGGGTCAATGTCGCGGTAGTCACTAATATCGTAGCCAAAGTCTTTCATTGGCGATTTGAAAAAAGGTGAAATCCAAATAGCATCAACGCCTAAGCTTTTAATGTAATCAATACGATTAATAATTCCTTTTAAATCACCAATACCATCGTTGTTGCTATCTTGAAAGCTACGCGGATAAACCTGATAAATAACCGCACCTTTATACCACTGCTTTTGGGTCATGCTTTTCTCCGTCATTCCACACAGTACTTAGACTATTCTTATTTGTGATTAAGATTAATCACGTTATTTGAAAAAGCATACGTGAAGCCTTGAACACTGTAAAAAGCCTGCATACGTATGCACTAAAATTAATACAATTAAATTATTAAAAATAAGTACTTAGGCATCATTAAAAATGTTCGATTTGTGTGTTTTTTTGTTTACCAATTATATAATTTAGCTATTTTCTTACTCGAACTAAACCTAATAGCTTGTCCTATAAGGGAAATATATTTTATGTTTCACCTTTAATGGTCTGACCAATTCAACACTTGGTTGATGTTTGATAGTTCTTATTTTTCATAGCGGTACTAATTAGTTTCACTTTGTTTACATCAAGGTCAGTGAGCTATTAACTGTTAATAGAGTAAATTTAACGAGCAATGTTTTTCAATTGATTTTATTTGTTTTTATATGTAATCAAATCAATTGGTTAGTCTTTATTTTTTCAAGTTTATGTTAATGTTAAATCCTTCTGTAACGGTTGAATACGTATGCATAAAGTTGTTAATAAAATAAAGCTGGCGTTAATATTCATCCTGACAACAAAATTAGCTCGCCTGTTTGACTATCACTCAAACAATGAATGCGGGTATCACAATATGGGTAACGGGAAACATTATGTCTATGTTCAAACCAAGTATATTAACTTTGGCATTAACAGCTGCAGGCTTATCAAGCTTTGCAACACTAGCTGCTCAAGAAAATACAATAAAAAAAGATGACGTAGAGGTTATCGAGGTTAAAGGCTTTCGTGGCAGCTTAATTGAATCTATAAACACTAAACGCTTTTCTACACAGGTTGTAGAATCTATTTCTGCAGAAGATATAGGTAAGCTACCTGATTCGTCTATTGCTGAGTCTATTGCACGTTTACCAGGTTTAACTGCACAACGTTTAGATGGCCGAGCAAGTCGTGTGAGTGTTCGTGGTTTTAGTGAAGATGAAAGTGCGACCACTTTTAATGGCCGTGAGCAAGTGTCTATTGGTGACAACCGAGGCGTAGAGTTTGATCTTTACCCATCTGAAATAATGAGCGGTGTTACTGTTTATAAAACACCTAATGCCAGTATTGAAGCCGAAGGTATTGCTGGTGTCATTGACATGCAAACGGTTAAGCCTTTAAGTAAAGGTGAACGTGTTGTTATGTTTAATGGTCAGCTTGAAAAAACAAGCTTTGACAAGTTAAACCCAGATGGCGATAACCAAGGTTTCCGCGGTACTTTTTCGTATATTGACCAATTTGCAGATGACACTATTGGTGTGGCATTCGCGTATAACAAAATGAGTTCTCCAAACCAAGAAAAGCGTTGGAATTCGTGGGGTTATCCTGATTACAGTGTTTCTGAAAATAAGCTTAAAGACGATACAACGGTTGGTCCATATAGCTCAATACTAGGTGGCGCTAAACCTTATGTGCGTTCATCTACATTAGATCGTGACTCAGCAATGCTGGTTATAGAAGCATCTCCGAATGATCGCTTGAATATGACATTCGATGCATTATATGTTGATTTTTCTGACGAAAGAATTTTACGCGGTATTGAAATTCCATTTGCATGGGGTCAAGGTAGTATAGATCCAAACAGTGTTATTGTAGACGAAGACTCTGGTTTTATTACTAGCGCTAAGCTGCAACAAGGCCAGCGTGTTGTTGTTCGAAATGATTATGAAGAACGTAATGCTGAACTAAAGCAATTCGGTTTTAATACAAAATACGATATTAATGATGCATGGTCTGTAGAGTTTGATGCAAGTGTATCTGAAGTAGAACGTCAGCTTTGGAGTATAGAAAGCTACTCAGGAACTGGTCGCGGAGACAGTAATGGTGTTGCTGATAACTTAGGTTATACCTTTAATGGTGGCAACACGGGCGCGCAATTTACCCATGAACTTGATTACAGTGACTATAACTTAATTCAACTAGGTGGACCGTTATCTTGGGGCGCAAGCTCTGCGTTAAATGATAAATACGGCCTAAATGATACGCCTTACCAAAATACAGCACAAGATGGCTTCATCAACGCACCAGAAATTAATGATGAGCTTCAAACATTAAAGTTAGCTGCTAGCAAAGTGCTTGAAAATGACTACATAAGCGCTATTAAATTTGGTATTTCGTACCGTGACCGTGAAAAAACTAAAAAGTCAGAAGGTTATTTTATGACTTTGAAAGATTTTTCACTTGATAACCCAGGAATGGTCTCAGTACCTGAAAAATACCGTTTGGGCACTGCAAGTTTAGACTTTATTGGTATGGGTAATATGATTGCTTATGACACTAATGGTCTGGTTAATGACGGTTACTACAATCTCCTACAAGAGAGCTTAACAGATCAAAAACATAAAACGCAGTCTTGGACAGTACAAGAACAAGTTACAGCTTTATTTTTGCAAGCAGATATTAATACTGAACTAGGTTCAATTCCTGTTTCAGGTAACGTTGGTGTGCGTTATGTTAAAACGGAACAATCCTCACAAGGTTCTGCTGCGACGACCGAAAACGGTTTAGTTGTTGTATCTCCAACAGACATTAGCCATGATTACTCGCATGTATTACCTAGCTTAAACTTATCATTTGCAATAGATGAAGAACAAACGGTTCGTTTTGGTGCAGCTAAAACTATTTCACGTGCTCGTTTAGATGAAATGAACGCTTCTGTAAATGCAACATATAGCCCAACTCAAGACTCTAACGGTAATAACTGGAGTGTATCTGGTGGTAATCCGCAGCTTGAGCCTAAAGAAGCCACTGGTTTTGATTTAAGCTATGAAAACTATTTTCATGAAGAAGGTTATTTTGCAGCAGCGTATTTCTATAAAGATATTTCTACTTGGATTTTTGACGGTAACTACGCAATAGATATGACTGGTGTCGCTAATCCATCAACAGGTGAAATACCAGCAAATAGCCAAGGTTCTGGCTCAGGCAAAGTAAATGGTGGCGGAGGTGACCTTTGGGGTTACGAGCTATCTCTTTCTTTACCATTGAGTATATTTAGTTCATCACTGGAAGGCTTTGGCTTAATTGCCAGCCATACTGGTGTAGAGCAAGATATTGAAGATCAAAATGGGAATGAATATGAACTGCCAGGTTTATCAGAGAAGATCGATAGCTTAACTTTTTATTACGAAAGAAATGGCTTTCAAGCGCGTACAAGTATGCGTAAACGCTCTGACTTTAAAGGTAATGTTAACGGCTTAGGACTTGCGGCTACGCAAGTAGATATTAAAGGCGAAACAATTTGGGATATTCAAACTGGATATGATTTTGCTGAATCTGGCTTACAAGGTCTGGAAGGGTTATCTGTTACATTCCAAATTCAAAACTTAACCGCAGAGCCATTTACTTCGCTTTCGGGTGATAACAATTTACAAGTACGTGACTACCAAGATTACGGTCGCACTTACTTGTTAGGCTTTAGCTACAAGCTATAATAAAAATTGTGTGTAGAAGCCCTTGTGATTTATTTTACAAGGGCTTTTTTATAGCTACTTTACCTAACTTTTTAATCATACTTTGATTTAATAAAACGTGGATAATAAGATGAAATCAATAAAACACGTCGTGATCGCAGGCGGTGGTACCGCAGGTTGGATAACTGCAGCACTGCTTAATAAAGTGTTAGGTAAAGTAATTAATATCACATTGATAGAGTCATCATCTATTGGCACCGTGGGAGTTGGAGAAGCAACCATACCACCTATTATCCAACTTAATAACGCATTAGGCATTAACGAAAAAGAGTTTATAAACGAAACCAACGCAACAATTAAACTCGGTATTGAATTCGAAAACTGGAAAAAACCAACGCACAGTTATATGCATGCGTTTGGCCCGATTGGAAAAGACTTCCCGTTTTGCGACTTTTATAACTTTTGGTTAAAAGGTCGAATCACGGGTTGCGAAGACGATTTATGGGATTTTTCGTTAAATTACCAAGCCGCTAAACAGCATAAATTTGCTCCCTTAAACACAATACCCAATACCCAATTACCTGGGCTAAGTTACGCTTATCATTTTGACGCCACACTTTACGCTGAATATTTAAAAAAGCTGGCAATATCGCGTGGTGTAAAACACATTGATGCCAAAATTAGTGAGGTTACACAATGTTTAGCAACGGGTAATGTAGAAACACTCATACTCGATGATAATAAGCAAATCAACGGTGATTTATTTATAGATTGCACAGGGTTACGTGCGTTGCTTATTGAGAAAACACTCAATACCGGATTTGTAGATTGGTCTCATTATTTACCATGCGATAGTGCCATTGCAGTACAAACAAAATCAAACGATGAATTAAAACCTTATACGCAAGCAATTGCGCACAGTGCCGGTTGGCAGTGGCAAATTCCGCTACAAAGCCGAATAGGCAATGGCTTGGTTTATTGTAGTCGTTATTTATCGGATGAAGACGCAAAGGCGTTGTTGCTTAATAACTTACCCGCAGATCCAATAACAGAACCTCGATTTATTAAATTCAAAACAGGTAGACGTGTAAAGCAATGGCATAAAAATGTAGTCGCGGTTGGTTTATCAAGTGGCTTTTTAGAGCCATTGGAATCTACAAGCATTCACCTAATTCAAAGCGCAGTTACGCGGCTGATTAAATTATTTCCGCACCATGGTATTAGCGGTGCGTTAGCAATCGAGTTTAATAAACAAAGCGTGACAGAAATAGAGCACATGCGCGATTTTATTATTTTGCATTACAAACTTACTGTGCGCGAAGACTCCGCATTTTGGCGTCAATGCATCCAAATGGATATACCGGATTCACTGATCCATAAACTTAATCTATTTAAACAAACAGGTAAGGTGATTCGTGAAAATAATGAGTTATTTGCCGAAATAGCATGGCAGCAAGTGATGATTGGACAAGGCTTAATACCTGATGACTATTGCACTATTGCTAATTCGTTTACGGACGAGCAGTTAAGTGATTTGTTTATTAGTTTAAAGACATTAGTAAATTCGACAGTTGAAAAACTTCCTACCCACAAAGAATTTTTAGCCAGTATTAAAAGGGCGTCATAATGCGATTTATACAGCAAATACTCTTACTCTGTTTATATACTATACCAAGCATGTCTTATGCTCTTAGCGTTGAACCAGCTAATTGGTGGGTGGGCATGAAAAAAAATACAATTACGCTAATGTTGCATGAACAAAACATTGCAAACACCCAATTTAAGCTTTTACCTTATCAAGGAGTTGAGCTGGCCAATATTACGCGCACCGAAAACCCTAATTACGTATTTTTACATATAGCCATTAGCGATACAGCCCAAGCAGGCACATTAAAATTTAATAGCAATGGTAAGAATAATTTCATTTTCTCTTTACTTGAGAGAACAAAAAATAGTGCTGTGCGAGAAGGTTTTAGCAGTAAAGATACTGTGTATTTAATTAATCCTGACCGTTTTGTAAATGGCGATAAACAAAATGACACCGTGAGCGGTATGTTGGAGGAAGTAAATCCAACATTTAAAGGAGGGCGACACGGTGGTGATATACAAGGTGTTATTAATGCATTGCCATATTTAAAAGATTTAGGTGTAACGCAGTTATGGTTAACGCCGGTGCTTGAAAACAACATGCCCGATTACTCTTATCACGGTTATGCTATTACTGATTTTTATAAAGTAGACCCACGCATGGGTTCTAATTCACTTTATAAATCGCTCTCAGTAAAGGCCAAAGGGCAGGGGATTGGTCTTGTAATGGATATGGTGCTTAATCACTTTGGTGCTGAGCATACATGGATGAAGGATAAACCGAGCAAAGATTGGATCAACTTTAATGGCGAATTTGAAAATGGTAAAAATGCGACAAGCCATGCCCGCCAAACAATTCAAGACCCACACGCAAGCGATTACGATAAACGCCAGTTTAACGATGGCTGGTTTGTAGCCAGCATGCCGGATTTAAACCAGCGCCAACCACTTTTAAGCGAATATTTAACTCAAAATGCGATTTGGTGGATTGAATACGCAGATTTAAGTGGTATTCGCGTTGATACTTACTCTTACTCAGATAAAGCATTTTTGAGCGATTGGACAAAAGCAATTATGCAAGAGTATCCGGATTTTAATATTGTAGGAGAAGAGTGGACCTCTAACCCTGCTATTGCCTCTTACTGGCAACGTGGTAAGCATAACCAAGATGGCTATACGTCAAGCCTACCAAGCGTTATGGACTTTTCGTTGCAAGAGTCGGTAATTCAAGCGCTAAATGAAGATGAAAGTTGGAACACCGGTTGGGTTAAAGTATATGAATCGTTAGCTAATGATTTTTTATACCCTGATACCAATAACATTATGGTATTTGCAGATAATCACGATATGAGCCGCGTTTACACTGAACTTGGCCAAGACGAAGCCAAAACTAAAATGGCAATGACCTTGTTTTTAACCACACGAGGTATAGCCCAAATGTACTACGGTACGGAAGTGCTATTAGATAACACCCCAAGTAAAGACCATGGTGATATTAGAATAGACTTCCCAGGTGGATTTAAAGGCCAAACTCGTAACGCCTTTACGGGCGAGGGGCTAACAAAACAGCAAAAAGAGATGCATAAAACAATTAGCACCTTGCTTAACTTTAGAAAAAGTAGCACTGCGCTTGATAAAGGAAAACTTGTGCACTTTACGCCTCAACAAGGTGTGTATAGTTACGCGCGTATTAGCGACGAGCAAACTGTGTTGGTATTTATGAATAAAAACACAAAAGAGCTCACTAAGAATATTGAGTATATGCAGGAAGTAATACCAAAAAATGCCAAAGCACTAAACTTATTCACCCACAAAACACAGGTGTTGGGTAATACAGTTGCTTTACCGGCAATGAGTGCAACGGTATTAATTATAAATACCTCTCAATAGTTTACCTGAATACGTATGCAGCAACTGTATGGTTGCTGCAGTAATCTTTAGTATAAAGTTAATAACAATACTGACAAAAAAGACACACAATGAAAAAATCAGTTTATGTACCCGCAGTACTTTGTAGTGCACTTATTGCTACAGGGTGTTCAGAAAACAACAAACCTGAACAACAACAAACACCCGCACACATGCAAAATGAGCTTACCAAGCCGGTTGTATATCAAGTATTTACCCGTTTGTTTGGTAATACTGAAACAGCCAATGTTTCATGGGGCACTAAAGAGCAAAATGGTGTAGGTAAATTTGCCGACTTTAACGATGCAGCCCTAAAAGGCATTAAAGAGCTAGGTACAACGCACGTTTGGTATACCGGTGTGTTACACCATGCGTTAGTAGGCGATTATACCGACTATGGGATCTCACAAGATGACCCCGATGTAGTAAAGGGCCGTGCAGGTTCGCCATATGCAATAAAAGATTATTATGATGTAAATCCTGATTTAGCAATTAACGTGACGAATCGTATGGGAGAGTTTAGCCAGCTCATTGAGCGTACGCACAGCCATGGCATGAAAGTCATTATTGATATAGTGCCTAACCATGTTGCGCGAAATTATCAATCATTAGGAAAGCCTAAAGGGGTTGAAGATTTTGGCGCGCAAGACGACACCAGTAAAACGTACGATAAAAACAACAATTTTTACTATGTGCCTGGGCAGTCATTTCAAGTGCCTACCTCTACAACCTATAAAGTGCTAGGCGGGAATGCTCATCCTCTTGTTGATGGTTTTTTTGATGAAACACCCGCCAAATGGACAGGTAATGGTGCTCGATCTCCAAAACCAGATATGAACGATTGGTACGAAACAGTAAAAGTGAATTACGGTGTAAAGCCTGATGGCAGCTACGACTTTGTAGGGTTACCAAATGAATACAAAAATAAAGATTACCGTGCTCACTACGCGTTTTGGCAAGATAAAGAGCTCCCTAACAGCTGGTACAAATTTAGAGACATTGCGCTTTTTTGGTTAGATAAAGGTGTTGATGGCTTTAGGTACGACATGGCCGAAATGGTGCCGGTTGAATTTTGGAGCTTTTTAAACTCATCAATAAAAATGCAAAAACCTGATGCATTTTTACTTGCCGAAGTTTACAACCCAAAAATGTACCGTGCTTATATCCATCAAGGTAAAATGGACTATTTATACGATAAGGTCGGTTTTTACGATACCTTAAAAGCAATTATGCAAAGCAAGCAACCTGCAAACGCTATTTTTGATGCGCAGCAACAGGTTGCGGATATTGAACAGCACATGCTGCACTTTTTAGAAAATCACGATGAACAGCGTATCGCAAGCCCAGATTTTGCAGGCAAAGCCGAGTGGGGTAAACCAGCCATGGTGGTTTCAAACCTGATTAGCCGTGCACCAACCTTATTATATTTTGGCCAAGATGTAGGGGAGGATGGATCTGAATATGCAGGCTTTGGCTTACCAACCCGCACCAGTATTTTTGATTACATTGGCGTACCAGCGCATCAAGCATGGATGAATAGCGGTAAGTTTGACGGCGCTAATTTAACAAAAGAGCAGTCAGCACTTCGTGATTACTATAAAGCCATTCTGTCACTTAATAGTTTACCTGCAGTGGTGGGCGGTGAAATGAGTGAGCTTAGTGTTACAGGAAGTGAGCGAGTTGTAGGCTTTACCCGCAAACTTGGCCAACAAATGCTTTACGTATTAAGTAACTTTAGCGAACAATCTCAAACAATGACGGTTAATTTATCAAAAGTGCAATTAGCGGGACTCAGCGAATACACTCAATTGCATGACTTACTTGAGCAGCATAGCACCGAGATTACATCAGGGTCTCAAGGCGCAACCTTCACACTTACACTTGATGCATTTAGCAGCGCAGTATTAACAAATAAGGCTAATAATGAATAATCAAAATAATAGCGACAAGCCAACTCTAAGCTTTTGGCAAATATGGAACATGTGTTTTGGCTTTTTAGGCATACAGTTTGGTTTTGCCCTGCAAAACGGTAACGTGAGCCGAATATTCCAAACATTAGGCGCACAAGTTGATGATATTCCCATTTTATGGGTAGCAGCACCGCTAACCGGTTTAATTGTGCAACCTATTATTGGTTATTGGAGTGATAAAACGTGGTGTCGTTTTGGTCGTCGTCGTCCATTTTTCTTTTTGGGTGCAATATTAACAACCATTGCATTGTTTATTATGCCGCATTCGCCAACATTGTGGATTGCTGCTGGTATGTTGTGGATTATGGATGCGTCAATTAACGTAACCATGGAACCATTTAGAGCACTTGTTGGTGATAACTTGCCAGAAAAACAACGCGCTACCGGTTACGGGTTACAAAGTTTTTTTATTGGAATAGGTGCAGTTTTGGCATCAGCACTGCCATGGATGATGACAAATTGGTTTGATGTGAGTAACACGGCAGCTATTGGTGAAATACCTGACTCAGTTAAGTACTCATTTTACTGGGGTGGCGTTGTTTTACTAGCTGCTGTGTTGTGGACTGTTGCAAAAACAAAAGAATACACACCTGAGCAATTAGCTAAATTTGAGGCACAAAAAGGGCCAGTTGTAACGGCTGAAATTGCTGATATTAACTACAATAAAGGCGGCATTATATTTGTTGTATTAGGCCTTGCAACACTTGCCCTAGTGATGGGCTTAGCGCTTGAAAAAGAACTTTATTTATTAGCGGGTGGCTTACTTGCCTTTGGCATTGTGCAGTGGATAGCTGGTTTATTAAAAGCTAAAAATCACACTCAAGGGGGCTTTTACCAAGTAGTACAAGATGTATTTACAATGCCAGAAGCCATGAAGCATCTTGCATGGGTGCAGTTTTTTAGCTGGTTTACTTTATTTGCCATGTGGATTTATACCACCGCAGCAGTAACAAGCTTTCATTATGGTAGTAGCGATGCAACCTCTAAAGCATTTAACGATGGTGCAGACTGGGTGGGTATTTTATTTGCCGCCTACAATGGCTTTGCAGCTATTGCCGCTATGTGTATTCCGTTTTTAGTTAAAAAAATGGGCTTAAAAGGCGCGCATTGTTTTAACTTATTACTAGGCGCACTAGGCCTTGCCAGCTTTATGTTTATAACAGACCCCAAAATGCTGCTTATTCCTATGATTGGTGTTGGTTTTGCGTGGGCTTCAATATTGTCACTGCCTTATGCAATGCTAAGTAACTCATTACCGAGTAATAAAATGGGTGTTTATATGGGAATATTTAACTTCTTTATTGTTATTCCACAGCTACTTGCAGCCAGTATTTTAGGGCTTATTTTGAGTCATGTGTTTTCTAATCAGCCCATTTACGCTTTGTTAATTGGTGCTGCGTCATTTGTATTAGCAGCCATTGGTGTTATGCGCGTTAAAAATTCTAATTAAGAGTAAAAAAATGAAAAACTATAACCTAATTACTATTTCATTATTAGCACTTGGATTAACTGCATGCGGTGCTCAAAATACGAATCAGTCACAAACAGTACAAACATCTAAAACAACTGCGCCTGGTGCCCCGGGCAGCGACCCGTTTTGGTCATACGCAGGTAAAACAGGGATTGGCACATCGTACGAGCAATACCAAAATGGTCATTACACAAGCGATGCACCAACAGGTGTAGTATCAAAAGTCTGGTTTTCAATAGCTAAAGGCATGATCACCGAAACTATGTTTGGCCTTATTCATCAAGCACAAATAAAAGATATGCAATTTGTGGTAACAGGAAAAGACTTTACTGTTAGCGAAGCAGACGATCTTGATGTCACTATTGATTATCTATACAAAGACGAGCAAGGCCGTCCGTTATCACTTGCTTATAAAATAGTAAGTAAAGATAAACAAGGCAGATTCACTCTTGAAAAACACGTTTTTACCGATCCTGATGGGCAAAGTTTATTTGTTCGTAGCGTGTTTAATACCGACCTTAAAGACGTTAAAGCCTATGTTGTGGTAAATCCATATATTGATAATAACGGCCTTGATGATTTTGCAAAAACTACCGAGCAAGGTTTAGTTGCTTGGCAAGGTGACAACTACTTAACATTGCAAGCAAATACTGAATTTGGCGCAAAAACGGTTGGCTTTACGGGTGTAAGCGATGGTTTGGATGAGCTTAAAAAGTCACAATCATTAAATACCAGCTATAGCAATACTGGTGAGCAGTCAGGTAATGTCAGTTTACTTGCTGAGCTTGGCAATATTGAAAGTAATACCACGTTTGATTTAGTACTGAGCTTTGCACATAACGAGCAACAAAGTGCAGAGCAGGGCGCCCAAACATTAGCAAAAGGTTATCAAAGTGTACTTGATAACTACAATGGTAAAGGTGCGGCATTTGGTTGGCAAGATTACCTACAAAGCCTTACACCTATTAATAAAATGACGGGGCAAACGGCCGATAACGGTAAGTTACTTTATACCAGCGCAATGGTATTAAAAGCACAAGAAGACAAAACGCACGCAGGTGCGCTTATTGCGTCGTTGTCTAATCCGTGGGGCGAAACCGTATCGGCTAAAACAGGCTCAACTGGTTATAAAGCCGTGTGGGTACGAGATTTCTACCAAGTAGCTATGGCATTTATGGCACTGGGTGATACAGCTACAGCAAAAATAGCATTCGAATACCTTGAAAAAGTTCAAGTTAATAGCAAAACGCCAGGTAACAATGGCGATACAGGCTGGTTTTTACAAAAAACACATGTCGATGGCGAACTAGAATGGGTGGGTGTACAGCTTGATCAAACTGCGATGCCAATTATGCTTGCGTGGAAATTACACCAAGCAAATGTACTTAGTGATGCCGAGCTTAAAGACTGGTACGCACGTATGTTAAAACCAGCGGCGGATTTTTTAGTCGAGGGCGGCCTTGCTAAAATTTTGTGGAACGACACGCAAATTACACCACCGGCAACACAACAAGAGCGCTGGGAAGAGCAAAGCGGTTATTCGCCTTCAACTACAGCCGCAATAGTAGCAGGCCTTGTTACAGCCAGTGATATAGCAGCGCTTAGTGGCGATGATAAAAACGCACAGCGCTACCTAGCTACGGCTAAAAAGTATAACAACGATATTGAATCGCAAATGTTTACCACTAAAGGTAACTTAAAAGGCGAAAATAGTGATGGTGAATACTTTATTCGTATAGGCCAAGATACCGATGCAAACTCAGACACTAAAATTAACGCTAATAATGGCCGTGAAGGTTTTAACAAAAAGCAAATTTTAGATGGCGGCTTCTTAGAACTAGTACGCTACGGCGTACGTGGTGCTAACGACGAAAGCATTGTTAAAACATTGCCTGAGTACGATGACGAAACGCTTGAAGATAACCTACAAGTTAAATACAGCTTTAGCTTTGACGACGGCAGCGGCACATTTGCAGGCTACCGTCGCTACGGTAATGATGGCTACGGCGAAGATGAAGTAACCGGTACTAATTACGCAGAGGGTGGCAGTAATACACCAGGCCAACGTGGTCGTGTATGGCCGTTTTTCACCGGTGAGCGTGGTCACTATGAAATAGCTGCAGCTAATGCGAACAACGCTCTGGATGATGCTAAACAAGCGCAAATTAAAAACAGCTATGTTAAAGGCTTAGAGCAATTTGCCAATGAAGGCATGATGTTACCAGAGCAAGTATGGGACGGCGTTGGTGTAAACAAAGCAGGTTATACACTGGGCGAAGGGACTAATTCAGCAACACCTCTAGCTTGGACACACGCAGAATACATTAAGCTGGTACGCTCACTCAGTGATAAACAAGTATGGGATCACTACCCAGTTGTTAAAAAAGCACTAAAATAGTAATTTTTCATATTTTTAAATTTAAAAGCCATGGTTTATAACCATGGCTTTTTAGTATCTGTGACCTAAGAGTTGTTAAGCTGACCTCCTTGCTTTTAGTTCATCAAATCTGATTATCCATAAAGCGTATGTTCACCTCAATCGGAACACTTTTATTGTGGCTGGTTGATCTTTCAGGATTTAAATGTGTTTTATCTAAATGCGGCTTAACCGAGGCGTAAGGTGTGTAACCGAATGGAGCTGGTAACGGCTCCTGCGCTAATATAATGACTTACATCGCCTATGGTGAATAACCTCGACCCATAAGCGCCAATTTGCCTAAAACCAGACATACTGCTGTAAATTTAACCTCGAAAGGTAAATAGGCTCTAGTTAATTTATATCTATTTAACCTGAATTCTGGTTAAGAGATTTATGAACATATTGAACCACAATGATAGTTAAACTTATTTATCTCAAGCAGTTATTATCCAAAGTTCAGGTTATTTAATAATGATAAATATGACAACTTAATTTTTATTTACGTGTAATTTACTCGGGTTGTATTGCCAGTGCTTCGCTTTACCGTATTAGGGTAGTCAATGGGTGTAACTAATTTGTAACCTGTTAACAGGTAGTAAATAAAGCTGTTTTACATGCCTCTGACAACCCACACAAATTGAAAGGTGATACCCGTGCAAAAAATAAACACAATAACTTTGGCAATCGCACTTGCTTGTTCGTTGCCTAGTATTGCTCAAGAGTCTTTAGCAGATCAAAGCAATAGTAACGAGGTTAAAAAAAATGACACTGCATTAGAAGTTATATCGGTAACGGCGACTAAGCGTAAAACAAGGTTAATGGAAACACCCGTCGCAATTACAGCGTTAACATCGGCACAATTAAAACAAAGTGGTGTTAATAATATAAGGGATATAGCAAATCTTGTACCTGGGCTTGATATATCAACGGCAACAGATCAATCAGCACCAGTTATATCTATGCGAGGCGTGCGCTCTACCAATATTACTGAACTTGGCGACCCTGCTGTTGGCGTGCATTTAGATGGAATTTATTCACCAAGAATGCAAGGTGCTTTAGCATTAATGTACGATGTTGAGCGTATTGAAGCACTACGTGGACCACAAGGTACGCTGTTTGGCAGAAATTCGACCGTTGGTAGCATTAATGTTATTTCTGCAAAACCTGATTTTACTGATGATTATGGTAGTGTAACGTTAGAAGCGGGCAAATATAATACACGCAGTGCGGAAGGTTTTTATAACTTTTCAGTTAGCGACGATTTTGCGGTCCGTATTGCAGCTAAAGGGTTAAAACGTGATTCTTATTTGGAAGGTTATTACGATCCTAACCAATACGATACTCGCAGATTAAGTGATGCAGTACTAAATACAGACGTTATTTCACAAGATTCATATCAAAACATTGGCAGTACACTTACTCAACGAGAGAATTGGTGGATAGATGCAGCTGGTACCAACCCAGAGTCGCAGCAAGTTCGCGCGTTAACAGAAGCTGACAAATCAGATTTTTATAATAGTGCTAATGAGTATTCATTTAGAGTAAGTACGTTATGGTCGCCTTTAGATGGTAATTTCACCAACCATACCGTATTTCAAAAATATGTTAACGACAGTGGTAATAATGTTGATTTGATAAACTGCGATAAATTACGAGGTCGCCCAACAGAGTACGGTGGCGATTGTTCAAACTTTTTACCTTCAGATAATGCATATCAAGCGGTTGTGAATGTACCCGGTGAACTTAAATTAGATATAACGTATTTACGTAACACTCTTAATTATGCATTAACAGACGATCTTGATTTAGTGTGGTTAGTGGGCTTTGAAGACATGGAGCGCTCCTCAAAGCAAGATAGCGAAGCGGGTTTAGATGTTTGGGATGGTGCAACTTATTTTTTAGACGGTACTGGCGCTAAATCTTATTCTACAGAGCTGCAACTACAATCATCGGATATGACTGACCTTACTTGGATTGTGGGCGTTAACTATTTTCACGAAAAAACCACAACGCTCGGGTATTACGATAATCCAATGGACGATAAAGTATTTTGGGATCAACCTGATAGATCAACCGATGCATTCGCATTTTTTGCTCAAGCTACGTATAAAATAACCCCCAAACTGCACGCCACACTGGGATATCGCTTTAGTGATGAAACAAAAGAAGATAAAGGCGGGCGCTCTTATCGTTGCTCAAATGCAGATGGCTGCGCGCCGGGTTGGTTTAATCGTACTGATTTAAATAACTTGCCAGCAGATTACTTTGAAGATCCTACTATTTACGCATCATTTTTTGAAAATGACAACAAAGGCAGTTGGACGCACCATGACTTTAGAGTGGGTTTAGATTACGACTTGAGCCCCGATACAATGCTTTATACTTATTTAGCAAGCGGCTTTAAAGCCGGTGGTATTGGCGATGTGTTTGAAGTAGTAAACGATAGAACCTCTGAAGTAAATCGATTCGAAACGCAATTTGATCCAGAAGAAGTATTAACATGGGAAATAGGCGCTAAATCGAGCTTTTTTGATAACTCGTTAAATCTACAAGCTGCATTTTTCTACACAGATTACACAGACATGCAGTATGCATCTGTTGGTTCTATTGGTAACGTTGAGCGTCTTTCTGCTGTCGAGGATAATGATGGTAGGCCTATTTTGGATGGCTCAGGAAACCCTGTATTAGATTACATAAATCAGCCTGTTATAGCGTATTACACACAAAATGTACCTGGTTCTACTATTAAAGGAATTGAGCTCGAATTTGATTGGAAGCCATATCCAAATGGTCGAATTACGGGATATGTAACCTGGACAGAGGCTCAAGTAACAGACGACTGGTTTACAAAGTGGGATTACGATGCTGAGTATTTATTTGATATTTCTTATGAGGACTCACTCAATCCTGAAAATCCTTTGTTACAAACTAATTTAAAAGGCAATGACTTGGCGATGACGCCTAAATTTACCGCTAATTTAAGTTACACGCATAGTTTTGATTTTGGTGAATACGGGTTCATACACAGCTGGTTTAATGTAAGTTGGAAAGATAAATCATATTCAACAGTTTGGAACGTTGATAAACACCTCGATGATATGGAGTTTGCCATCTCTGATGAAGCCACGCGTTATATAGATGACTCCCGTGATAGCTTTGCAATGTTTAATGCCTCTTTAAAATATGAACCGCAAAGCCAAAAATGGTTTGCAGAAGCGTTCATTAGTAACGCCAGTGACGAAACTGTTCAGCATTGGAACAGTACCTCTAAAGGCTTTGCTAAAGGCAGTTTTGGTATGCCTAGGTACTATGGTGCAAAAGTAGGGTTTAACTTTTAACCTATAGTGTCAAATATAGTATTAATACGTACGTCCTGTGCTTTAAGCGGTTGTGTAATTACAGTATTTGACGTGCATTTAAATCTTAATAGAGATCATTAAATATGTATAAAAAAATAGTCGTATTCATTTTACTAAGTGCGTTGTTAGTACCTGATGTACTAGCTAATAGTTTTAAAGATAATTTTACATGGGGTTTTGATTCATCAATATGGACACCCAGAACAGGCGATAATGGCAGCCCATTTGGCTGTACATTTGAACCAGGTCTAATCTCACCAAGCTCACATGGCATAACACTGGTAGTTGATAACAACAAATGTGCTGAGCTACAAAGTACAAATACGATAACCTATGGCAAAGTACAAGGAGCATTAAAAACAGGGAATACCCCAGGGACTGTATCATCTATTTTTACCTATACCTCATGGTTTGATGAGCCAGGACGGGCTTGGCAAGAAATTGATATTGAATTTTTACCTTCACTTGGCAATGTCGTTCATACCAATATTATTTATCAGCCAAATGGCGGGGTATATCAAAGTTGGGAAGAAGATATTGATTTAGCACAGTTTGGAGTAAACATTCAAAATGAGTTAGTAGAAATAGGATTTGAGTGGAGTGTAAATCAAATACGCTGGTTTATTTATAATAGCCAAGGTACAGAGCAAACAATTCGCGTTATGTATAAAGACAATGGTGATGGCAATTTAACAAATAACGAAATTCCTGCTTATGCATGGCCGGTTGATAACACCAAGTTGATGATTAATCACTGGCATGGTGATAACTCAGAGCAAGCTTATTATTTTCCAGGTCAGTATTATCAAAGCTCTGCTTGGGCATACTATGACTTCATTCAGTACACGGCTAACTAATTAAGCTCACTTTGTCGTTCTACAGTACTTTGTTTAATTGATCACTACATTAAACGTTGTGTGGTTCATTATTTTATTACGGCTAATTAACCTGAACTCTGGATAATAAACCTATCTCGAGCAGCTATTTTCAGCGCTAACTGCGTTAAATTTATTTGCAATAGGCCAGCTATTGACATGTAGATTCGCCTTGTTTTAACTGAAAATCGCTGGTTAGAGAAAATGAATTTAAATATCACCCTAATTCAATATGTTAGTAAATCTCTTAACTAGGGTTCAGGTTAATTACATAAAATCGCAAGGAAGCGTTTTTCGTAATAATGTTAGCGTGAATGGCTAACAGCATTAAAAATCAAGTTATAAAAACTCTAAGGATCCCTAAATGCTTACTATTAATCGTCGTTTTTGGCGAAATACTTTTCCTGCTTTATTAAGCGTATGTACTTTAAGCGTTAGCGTAATGGCTACAGAATCAGTAGATTGGCCAATGGTTAATACGCAATTAAAGCCTAATCTATCGGTTGAGAACCAAATTGATGAGCTTATGGCGACAATGAGTATTGAGCAAAAAGTAGCGCAATTAATTCAACCAGAAATAAGCTATCTCAGCGTTGAAAAAATGCGAAAGTATGGCTTTGGCTCATATTTAAATGGCGGTAATTCAGCACCATACGGCAATAAAACCGCAGATTCAAAAACGTGGTTACGCTTTGCTGATGAAA
Organism: Pseudoalteromonas sp. 1_2015MBL_MicDiv; assembly: GCF_002407505.1. Taxonomy (NCBI): domain Bacteria; kingdom Pseudomonadati; phylum Pseudomonadota; class Gammaproteobacteria; order Alteromonadales; family Pseudoalteromonadaceae; genus Pseudoalteromonas; species Pseudoalteromonas sp. 1_2015MBL_MicDiv. The sequence continues at coordinate 1,720,546 of NZ_CP012737.1, forward strand.
TGTATTTAGCCTCAATTGATAGCTCGCAAGACCAAAGCACAATACCCACTATTTGGGGCACAGATGCTATGCATGGCCATAGTAATGTATATGGTGCAACGTTATTTCCTCACAATATTGGTTTAGGTGCAGCTAACGATGCAGAATTAATAAAAAAAATTGGCAAAGCAACAGCAAAAGAAGTTTCAGTAACCGGTATTGAATGGAGTTTTGCACCCACAGTTGCTGTAGTAAGAGATGATAGGTGGGGACGTACTTATGAAAGTTATTCAGAAGACCCTGATATAGTTAAACGTTACGCAAGTGCTATGGTGTCAGGTTTACAAGGTGATATAAACGACGATTTTTTAAATGGTTATCATCGTATTGCTACGGCAAAACACTTTGTGGGTGATGGCGGCACCGAAAACGGTATAGATAGAGGAAATACTGTGATTGATGAAAAAACACTGAGAGACATTCACGCGGCGGGTTATTTTTCGGCGATTGAATCAGGTGTGCAATCAGTCATGGCTTCGTTTAATAGTTGGAATTCAAGACGAGTTCACGGCAGTAAATATTTATTAACGACTGTACTGAAGAAAAAAATGGGGTTTGATGGATTTGTTGTAAGTGATTGGAATGCGCATAAATTTGTAAAAGGATGCGATCTTGAACAATGTGCCGGTGCATTTAATGCAGGTGTCGATGTAATGATGGTGCCAGAACACTATGAGGCATTTTATCACAATACAATTAAGCAAGTTAAGCAAGGCGATATAAAGCTTGAGCGAATAAATGACGCGGTTAGGCGTTTTCTTCGCGCAAAAGTGCGTTGGGGATTATTTACCAAGGATAAGCCATCGAGTCGTGCAGAATCTAAAAATACAGACTGGTTAAATGCCCCAGAGCATAAAGCTTTGGCACGTGAGGCGGTTAGAAAGTCTTTAGTATTATTGAAAAATAATACACTAAAAAATAATCAAAATGTGTTACCAATATCTCCGCGTAGCAAAATATTAGTGACAGGTAATGGCGCACATAATATTGCCAAACAAGCGGGTGGTTGGAGCGTATCATGGCAAGGAACTGATAATACCAATGCAGATTTTCCAAATGCAGTGTCTATTTTTGATGGTTTAAAAGAACAAGTACTTGCCGCTGGTGGTGAAATTGAATTATCGCAAAATGCACAATTTAAGCAAAAACCCGATATAGCAATAGTCGTGTTTGGCGAAGAGCCTTACGCCGAGTGGTTTGGCGACATACAAGGGCTTGAATATCAGCGAGATAATAAAAAAGATCTCGTTTTATTAAAATCGCTGCAAGCACAAAAGATTCCGGTAGTGAGTGTATTTATAAGCGGTCGTCCGCTTTGGGTAAATAAAGAGATAAATGCGTCTGATGCGTTTGTAGCCGCATGGTTACCAGGCTCACAAGGGCAAGGTGTTGCTGACGTTTTACTTTTAGATAAAAACGATGCTGTTCAATACGACTTTACAGGTAAATTAAGTTTTTCGTGGCCAAAATTTGACGACCAATTTATTCTCAATAAAGGCGATAAAAACTACGATCCTTTATTTGCTTATGGTTATGGACTTAGTTATAAAGAACCTAAAAGTGTAAAAAAACTATCCGAAAAAACCAGTCCAAAAGCTAATGAAAGTGACAGCCAAGGCACCTCATTTTTTGTTAGAAACCTAGCACCTAACGTTCGCTGGGCGTTATCAGACCAAACTCAAATCAACATGATGACTAAAAGCTCATCAGCCATGAGCGCCGACGGCAAAAGTATTTCTATGCAATCGGTTAACTTAGCGTATCAAGAAGATGGCAGGCAGTTTGTTTGGAATAATACACAAGAGATTGCCACAGTGAGTTTACGTTTCGAACAAGCAACGACAGAGTTTAAAGACGTTGATAAACAGTTCATACAATTTGATATACGCGTTGATGATGTGCAATCGGATGTTGTTGAGCTTCGCGCAATGTGTGGGGAACAAGTATGTTTGACTAAAATAAGTCTAATGACTCAACTTACCCAATTAAAAAATAAAGGCTGGCAAACTGTCGCTATAAAGTTGGGATGTAGTGCAGCGCAAACAAAGATGAACGAAGTCACTGAAATACTTAGTATTAATGCTCAGCATCCACTCAACTTAGCAATTGCGAATGTTGCGTTAGTGAAAGCGACACAGAGTAATAGCCTTATTATAGGCTGTAATGATTTATAAACTAATACCTGTTTTCATTTTATTAGGATAGATGTGAAATTAGAATCTCGGCGTTATTTATTTTGGGCTTTTCAGTTGAGTGGTTGGGGGATTTATGCACTTTTAACTGAAATAATGATAAAGCTACCTAGTAACGAGCCTTGGCAAATTCATATTCCGCATTTGTTACTCGACACCTTATGCGGGCTTTTCATAACGCTTGGTTTAAGGAAGTGTTATTTTTTCGCAAGAACAAAATCGGCAAACATAAGTATTCCACTGCATGTTTCAGCGCTGTTGATTGCAAGTATAGTGTGGACCGCTTTTAAATGGGCTGCTTTGCAGTGGTTTTATGGCCATTGGTGGTCAGCGATGAGTTGGTTTGACTTTGGCACCTGGAGTACGGCGTCACTTACTATGTTAGCAACATGGACGGGGGCTTATTTTGGTATTACATCTTACCTTGATAACCAAGCGCAAAAACAAAAAGCTGCTGTTGCTCTTAACTTAGCAAACGAAGCACAGCTTAAAATGCTGCGTTATCAGTTAAATCCTCATTTTATGTTTAATAGCATTAACGCAATTTGTACGTTAATACTAAAAAAAGATAATATGCATGCAGTTGATATGCTTGAAAAACTATGCGATTTATTACGGTATAGTTTGTACACCGATCCGCTTGCTAAAATAACAGTGCACGAAGAAGTACAAATATTAAATACCTATCTTGATATAGAGCAATGCCGTTTTGGTAATAAGCTGAATGTAAACATTATTACCGAGTCTCACTGCGATGACTTTTTAATTCCTTCTATGCTTATTCAGCCTTTAGTTGAAAACGCTTTAAAGCATGGAATGGATCAAGCTCAAAACATAACAATAACGCTAAGAATAGAGCAAAAGAATAATACGTTGTCTATTTCTGTTTTAGATACAGGCAAAGGTTTTAACACAAATACTAATTCTCAAAGAGGAATAGGCTTAAAAAATTGTGAACAACGATTAAGCTTAATTTATCCTCAAAATAATAAATTTAAAACAGGTAACAACGAACTGGGCGGAGCGTGGGTTAATATGGCAATTCCACTTGAGCGTACACAGGAGAATATGCATGCAGCTAAAAACACTGATAGTTGATGATGAGTACAGTGCTATAGAAGGGTTGATGATAAGGCTTGAAAGCTTTCCTCAAATAGATGTTATTGGCCATGCTAATAGTGTAGATGACGCCGTAAGTATTATAAATAAAACCCAACCAAACCTTATTTTTTTAGATATAGAAATGCCTGAAAAATCAGGCTTTGAGTTAGTTAAATACTTTATTGGGAATTATTGCCCTGCTGTTATTTTTGTTACAGCTTTTCATCAGCATGCAGTGCAAGCTTTTGAAGTTAAGGCGGTAGATTATTTGCTCAAGCCGGTTAAATTGCAGCGCTTAGGTGAAGCTATTGAGCGCGCAAGTGAACGTTTAAGTAGCGTGGTTAACAAGCAGCAATTACTTGAAATGCGCGAAAGTTATTTAAACGCGCAGCAACCAAGACTCACCAACTCAACAAAAATTGAAACGTTAGTTGAGGCTAATAACTTAATTATACAAGATGGTCGAAACCCTATACAACTTGTACCTTACAACGATATTTTATGTATAGATGCAGCAGGTGATTATATGTGTGTACATACTCAACAAGAAACATTTGTGATGCGCGCTCGAATGAAAAGTCTCGAAAAAGATACACTCCCAGCTGATTTTGTACGCATACATAAATCAGCTATCGTAAATCTGAAGCATGTAAAGCGTTTAGAACCTCTGCGAAATAGTGAGTACAACGCTATTTTAAAAAATGATAAATCTATGAAAGTAAGCCGTACTTACAGCAAAGAACTAAAAAGTCGATTACTTAAAAACTCTGGTTACTTATTATCACAGAGTTTGAATTAGAAATAATGGTTTCAGTGGCAATTATATTGCTCAATTATTTTATCTTCTTCATTCTCTGGTTCAAGAATGAAACTAAACCAGTAGCAGATAGACGAAGTGATGAAAAAGCAGAACTGCACGTCCTGGTTATAAAAATGAAAGGGTTTAATGAATAAAGCCTCGCTATAAAGGGTTTAATGAATACGTAAATAATTTAAAGCTTGAATTCAAGAGTCCTAATGATTGGGAGTTAGTAATGAATATTGATGAAAATAAAATAGATGAAGCTGCATTAGCGTTGATGTATCTCACATTACATGAGCACAATCGAGCTTGGAAGCAAGTTGATTGGGAAGTAACCAACCGGTTGTTTGAAAAAGGTTTAATCTGTAACCCTATTGGTAAAGCTAAATCTATCGTATTAACGGATGATGGGCTTAAACAATGTGAAATGTTATTTAATAAGTTATTTGTAAAAAATGAGCCCTAAAGTTTACAATTAAATTAACTTGAGCCTCTGGCAATTAATAGCGGCGGTAATAAAGTGCTTTGCACTTCTTCCCCGCGTATGAGTTTTAATAAATTTTCAACTAGCATTTGTCCTGCAACCGTCGTATTTTGCTCTATGGTCGTAAGTGGTGGGTTTACATAGCTCGCAATAGCAATGTTATCAAAGCCGACAACAGCTACGTCTTTAGGTACCTTGATATTTGCTTCTTTAAGCGCTCGTATTGCGCCAATGGCGATTAAATCGCTTGCAGCGAATAAGGCGTTAAACTTTATATTATTAGCAATAAGGGAGCGGGTGGCGTGATATCCAGATTCTTCTGTAGATATAGCGTTGGCCATCTTTCTTTCGTTTATTGTTACTTTATTAGCAAGTAGCTCATCTTTGAAGCCTTGAAAGCGTGCAAAAAATTCTGGACTATGATCTGAAGCATCACCTATAAACGCACAATCGTTACGATTATGTGCAATAAAATGGGCTGCAGCTTGCTTACCTCCACCATAGTTATCACAGCATACGGTTAGATCAGGGCGGTTATCAACCGTTGCTCCCCAACATACAAATTTAGTATTTTGTTCAAGTAGGCTTTTAAACTTTGGTTGAAAGTCGATGTAATCACCATAACCTAATAAAATGATGCCATCAGCTCTGTGGCTATCTTCGTAGTCAGCTTGCCAATCAGCACTAGCAGATTGAAATGAAACTAATAAGTCATAGCCTTCTTTAGCGCACGCGCGAGTTATGCTACCTAGCATAGCCAAAAAAAATGGATTAATTTGTGAGTCATCTGAGGTTGGGTCTTCAAATAATAACAACGCGAGTGTACTACTTTGTTGCGTGCGAAGATTACTGGCATTTTTATCTACTTTGTAGTTAAGTTGTTTGGCTACATCGTGAACACGTTTGCGTGTTTCTTCATTAACCAGAGGGCTATTACGTAAAGCACGAGAAACGGTTGATTGAGACACTCCAGCATAGTGGGCAATGTCGAATGAAGTAGCTTTACCTTTCATTGTTACAACTTAATTAAAGTAATAAATAATTGTGCCATTCTCGTTTATTAATGGATTTTTTCAAGCTTTTTATGGTTAAAGGCATTTATTTATTGATTTGACCATGACACCGGTGTCATAATGTGGGCGTTTTATCATTTTGTTGTCAAAACGTATTGGCTGTCTATATTCTTATAGGCAGCATTTTTACTGTGATAGCTGCTTTAGGGTGATAGCCTAAAGTAAATAAATACCAATGGTTTACCGTTGTAGAATAATAAGCATTAATCGCTTAAACAAAAGAGATAACACCATGAGCTTACACGCTTCTACCAAATTTGATCCTATCCTAGTTGCTGATGTCGGCGGCACCAATGCTCGTTTTGCTCTAATTACAGCTTTTGACGAGGCAAAAAACCAATTTATTATAGAGCATAACAACACATTTCCCAGTGCTGATTTTGGTTCGCTTGAAAATGCATTAGAGCGTTACTTATCAACCATCTCTCATATTAAACCTAAACGCGCATGTTTAGCAGTTGCAGGCCCTATAAAAGCAGGGCAAGTGCATTTAACTAATTTAGGCTGGCATTTTAGTGTTAACGAATTTAAACAACATTTTAATTTAGAAAAATTAGATGTTATTAACGATTTTGCTGCTTTTGCGTATGCGTCGCCTTATTTAGATCCTCTGCAAAATGTGACTGTGAAATCAGGGCAAGCTGATGAAAATGCAAATATTGGTGTAATGGGGCCCGGTACTGGCTTTGGTGCTGCGTGTTTAGTAAGAACAGCTCACTCTACGTCAGTATTAAGTTCTGAAGGTGGTCATATATCGCTTGCGGCGGTTAACGAATTAGATACCGCACTAATTACAGAACTCAGAAAAGAGCATCAGCATGTATCTGTAGAAACCGTATTTTCTGGTCCAGGCATTACACATTTATACAAAGCAATGGCTGCAGTTAAAGGTGTTACTGCAAAAAACCTTGATGCGGCGCAAATTAGTAGCTTAGCTAATAGTGGTGAGTGTGAAGTGTGCGATGCAACTCTCAATCAATTTTGTGATTGGATAGGCAGCGTGGCAGGTGATTTAGCATTGGCTTATGGCGCATTAGGTGGTTTGTTTATTGGTGGTGGTATTTTGCCTCGCATGCAATCTCGCTTACTTGAAAGTCGTTTTGTTGAACGTTTTTCGCAAAAGGGTATTATGTCGCAATATACAGGGCAAATTCCCGTAACGCTTGTAACGCAAGATAACATCCCGTTAATTGGTGCCGCAGCATGTTTGCACAACAGTAAATAAGGTCGTTTCCTTGTTTGCATTTGGAAAATAGAGTGATGAAAAAAGTAACAATCAACAGCGTAGCAAGCCATGCTGGTGTTTCTAAAAAAACGGTATCACGCGTTTTAAATAACGAACCTAATGTTAGTGTGGCTACGCGTGAAAAGGTGCTTGCAGTATTCAAAGAGCTTGATTATACCCCAAACCCAATAGCACGTGGGCTTGCTCAAAATCGCAGTTTTATCATTGGTTGCCTCTACGATAACCCAAGTAAAAGTTACATTACGCGAGTGCAAACAGGTGCGCTAGCTGCTTGCCAAGAGAATAATTACAACCTTTTAATTCACCCTTGTGAATTTAGAGGTGAAGCTCTTATCAACAATATTGAGCAATTATTACAAACATCACGGTTAGATGGAATTGTTCTGACGCCACCATTTGGTGATTTTGCTGAGTTGGTTAATTTTTTAAAATCAAAAAAAATTCCTTATGCCAGAGTGGCATCAGCAATATTAGAAGATGATTCAATCTCTGTGCGCAGTAATGATGAGCAAGGTGCATTTGAAGTAACAGAACATTTGATAAGCCTTGGTCATAAGTCAATTGCTTTTATCAAGGGGCATCCAGATCATAGTGCTACGCAACAACGATTTAAAGGTTATAGACGTTCGCTTGCCAGCCATGGTATAGAATTTAACGAACGCCTAGTAGAGGAGGGTAACTTTAGTTATCACTCTGGTGTGGATAGCGCGCGTAGTATTTTAGATTTGTCACCAAGGCCAACCGCTGTATTTGCTTCAAACGATTACATGGCTGCAGCAGTACTTAAATTAGCAACTCAGCGTCAATTAAGAGTGCCTGATGATATTTCAATAGCAGGGTTTGATAATGCACCGATTGCACGCCATATTTGGCCAGGATTAACAACAATTGCACAACCTGTTGAGGAAATGACTAAGCAGGCTGTTACTCAACTTATTTCTCATATAGAACAGCCTCAAGATGAACCATTTCAGGTAATTCTTGAATCTCGTTTGATCACACGTGAATCAACAGCTCAAGTTAAAAAATAGTCTAAATTCTTTTTCACAGTAGCCCGAATATGAGTGACGCATATTTGGGCTTTTTTATTTTTATAAACTTGCTAAAAAGCCGCTTATACCTAAAAATTATAATGTTCATTAATCGGTCATGTTAAAAAGTTAGTCTATTTTTATTACTCAGGGTTGACACCGGTGTCATGGTCATGCGTTAATACAGTGACACCGGTGTCAGGGTTGTTGTGAGAGGCTCCCTGGTAGCGTACCTTTGAACGGGTAAATCAAAGATGCTCAGTACAGTTATTTACGTGGAGTCTGTAATTGCTACTGAGCCTTTATCCTCTAACTAATAGAGATGAGTTAAATTATGTTGCACCCTCGTATTCAAGAAGTTACCCAGCGCGTTATAGAACGCAGTAAAAATACCCGTCAAGCCTACTTAGAACGTATTTCGCACGCAAAAAAACAAACAAGAGTTCGTGCTGGATTAGGTTGCGGTAATATTGCGCATGTTATGGCTGCATGTAGCAGTGATGACAAAGCCCGCTTAAAGGCTGATGAGCAGCCAAATCTTGCTATTATTAACTCATATAATGATATGTTATCGGCTCATGTGCCATACAAAGACTACCCAGATTTAATTAAAGACATTGCAACAAAATACGATGCTACAGCTCAAGTTGCTGGTGGCGTTCCTGCAATGTGTGATGGTGTTACGCAAGGGCGTGACGGCATGGAGCTTTCGTTATTTTCTCGTGACGTAATCGCTATGTCTACAGCAATATCGCTTTCGCACGATGTGTTCGATGGCGTTTTTTGTTTAGGCGTTTGTGACAAAATTGTTCCTGGTTTATTAATTGGTGCATTGTCGTTTGGTCATTTACCTGTGTTCTTTTTACCAGCAGGTCCAATGCAATCAGGTATTCCTAACAAAGAAAAAGCACGTATTCGTCAAAAATTTGCACAAGGTTTAGTGAGTCGCGAAGACTTACTTGAAGCTGAAAGTGCGTCTTATCACAGCGCAGGTACGTGTACGTTCTACGGTACTGCAAACTCAAACCAAATGTTAATGGAAATAATGGGCTTGCACCTTCCGGGTAGTTCGTTTATTAATCCTTACACTGAGCTTCGCGATGGCCTTACTGGTAATGCTGTAGAAACCATGCTTAAGCAGCTTACCGATGATAAAGAAAGTCCGTGTTTAGCCGATGTGATCAGTGAAAAAACGATTATAAACGGTTTAGTGGGCCTGCTTTCTACAGGTGGCTCTACTAACCATGCAATCCATATTGTTGCGATAGCAAAAGCTGCCGGCATTCAGGTTACGTGGAAAGATATGTCTGATTTATCAGAAGTTGTACCACTGCTTACACGTATTTATCCTAACGGCTCAGCTGATGTAAACCACTTCCAAGCAGCTGGCGGTATGGGTTTCTTAATGCGAGAGCTAGCAAGCGCTGGTTACTTACACACAGACGTTAAAACAATGCTAGGCGATGGTTTAGCACCTTACATGACAGAGCCTCGTTTAGATAAAGACGATAGCTTGATCATGAGTAACTCAACCGGCCCAACTAAAGTTAAATGGGTAGATTGCCCAGCAAACTCACACGATGAAGAAGTACTTCGCCCAGTGAGCAACCCATTTAGTAAGCAAGGTGGTCTGCAACTTCTAACGGGTAACTTAGGTAAAGCTGTTATCAAAGTGTCAGCGGTTGCTGAAGAACATCAGATTGTTACTGCTCCTGCGAAAGTATTTAGCTCACAAAGTGCTCTGCAAGATGCATACACGCGTGGCGAATTAAACCAAGACTTTATTGCTGTGCTAAAAGAGCAAGGCCCTAAAGCGAAAGGCATGCCAGAGCTACATAAGCTAACGCCAGTAATGGCAACGCTTCAAGATGAAGGCTTTAAAGTCGCCATTGTTACTGACGGCCGTATGTCGGGTGCATCAGGTAAAGTACCTGCAGCTATTCACTTAGCGCCAGAGGCTGTTGAGGGCGGTATTATAGCTAAAATTCGAGAAGGTGACTTAGTGACGCTTGATGCGCCAAACGGAATTTTGAAAGTACATGTTAGCGATGAAGAACTTGCAAAACGTGAACTAGAACTTAGCCAACCAAGTGCAACATTTGGTACGGGTCGTGAATTATTTACAGGGTTTAGAAATATCGTAAGCAGTGCCGATTTAGGGGCGAGTGCTTTTGGACTTGAATGAAAATTAGCCATACTGGGTAATGAGGAACAAGTAATGAGTATTGAAAAAATCTTAGCATCGGCACCAGTGGTGCCAGTGGTTGTAATCGAAAAATTAGAAGATGCTGCACCACTTGCTAGAGCGTTATATAACGGCGGTTTAAAAGCCTTAGAAATTACACTACGTACACCAATTGCCGCAGAAGCTGTAAAGCTAATGAAAGCGGAAGTACCTGAAGCCTATGTAGGTACTGGAACAGTTGTAGATAAAGCAAGCTTTGATCTTTCAGTAGCTGCGGGTGCTGATTTTATGGTGAGCCCAGGTGTTAGCGATGAGCTGATTGCTTTAGCAAAAGAGTCAGATATACCATTTTTACCAGGCGCTGCAACGGCGAGTGAAGTTATGCAGCTTGCGTCGCATGGTTTTAAGTTTTTAAAATTCTTCCCTGCAGAAGCTGCAGGCGGAACAGCAATGCTTAAATCAATCTGTGGCCCATTACCACATATTACTTTTTGCCCAACTGGCGGCATTAGCCTAGCAACTGCACCTAATTATTTAGCGCTTAACAACGTTATTTGTGTTGGTGGTACTTGGATGCTAGATAAACAACTAATTGAAAATAAAGACTGGCAAGCAATTGAAGCGCTTGCTCGCCAAGCAAGTGAACTTAAATAGGAGTCTAAAATGATTAATGTAGCAATTAACGGTTATGGCCGTATCGGTCGCAATGTATTACGTGCACTTTACGAGTCAGCTCAAAACAACGAAATTAAAATTGTCGCAATTAACGATTTAGCACCAGCTAACGTAAATGCACATTTAACGCAGTATGACTCAGTTCATGGTATTTTTTCTAAAAAAGTAACACTTGAAAACAACACTATGCTAATTGGTGATGACGTAATTACGTTAACGCAAGAGCGTGATCCTGCAAACTTACCGTGGAAAGAGCTAAACGTAGATATCGTTTTAGAATGTACTGGTTTTTTCACTAAACGTGATGACGCTGCTAAGCACATTACTGCAGGCGCTAAAAAAGTAATCGTATCTGCTCCAGGTACTGGTTTAGATGCAACAGTAGTACATGGTGTAAACAGCGACGTAATTAATGCTGATAGCAATATCATTTCTAACGCTTCTTGTACTACTAACTGTTTAGCGCCAATTGCAAAGGCAATTAACGACACTGTAGGTATTGAACAAGGTAGCATGACAACTATTCACGCTTACACCAACGATCAAAACTTATCTGATGTTTACCACCCAGATTTATACCGTGCGCGTAGTGCAACTCAATCTATGATCCCAACTAAAACAGGTGCTGCGGCAGCTGTTGGTTTAGTATTACCAGAACTTGCTGGTAAATTAGACGGTATGTCGGTACGTGTACCTACAATCAATGTTTCTTTAGTTGATTTTACGTTTATCACTAAGCGTGATACGACTACAGAAGAAATCAATGCAATCATGAAAGAAGCATCAACGGGTTCAATGAAGAGTATTTTAGAATATAACGAGCTTCCGCTTGTTTCTATCGACTTTAACCATAACCCAGCGTCGTCTATCTTTGATGCAACGCAAACTAAAGCCAATGGCAAACTAGTTAAAGTAATGGCTTGGTACGACAACGAGTGGGGTTTCTCAAACCGCATGTTAGACCAAGTTAAAGCATTAGGTCAGTACTTATAATTGACCTTGTAAAAGTTTAGCTTTATCCAACCAAGCCACGCATTGCGTGGCTTTTTTGCGTTTGGTTTATCTGTGTATTTTGCAATTCAAAATTAGCAGGGAACTATTTGTATTTTTTATACCCTAAATTTTGTTAATATGTGGGTGTGTAAATCAATGGAATTTCGTTGTATTTAATCAACTCAACGACGCAAGGAATAATAAAAATGATCAGAGCTTTATCGCGAAAAATATTTCGCACAAATCATCTTCAGATAGGTGAGGGCAACATAAGTGGCTACATAGCCTGCTTTTTAGCAATACTGAGTTGCTTAGGCGTATTAGCGTTTCACTTTCCTGAATACTTAACCACACCAGAGCTGAGAAAAAGCTACAGCGTCGACTTTTTACGTCAGCTTATGTTTGCATCATTATTGGTCTCGGGCAGTTTAGGATTACTTAACTTTGTACGTAATACCAATAAGCGTTTAGGGGCTACAGCGTGGTTTTTTATTTTACTCGCTATTATGTTTGGCGGACCAAACGTTGAAGTAAACGAATTTGCTTCTGATACACCTTATATAGGGCTTGATTGGTTTATTTTAGATTTACTCGGCTCAACACTTATATTCATTGTGATTGAAAAGTTATTACCTCATCGTAAAGATCAAAAAATATTACGTAGCGAATGGCGAGGCGATTTAAGCCACTTTTTTGTAAATCATTTGATTATTGGCTTTGTATTACTCGTTACTAACCACTTTGTGCATTATGGCTTTGGCTGGGCTGTGTCATCTACAGTACAAGGTTATATAGAGCAAACACCATTTGTAGTGCAGTTGTTTTTAATAATACTCGTGGCTGATTTAATGCAGTATTGGGTGCATCGTGCTTATCACGAAGTCCCTTTATTATGGCGCTTTCATGGCGTACATCACAGTGCTAAAGAAATGGATTGGTTAGCGGGCTCTCGCCAGCATATTCTTGAAATACTCGTTACTCGCAGCTTAGTGCTCACGCCTATATTTGTACTTGGATTTTCACAGCAAATAATTAGTTTGTACGTAATAATTGTGGGTTTGCAGGCGGTGTTTAACCATGCAAATGTACGTGTGAAATTTGGTTGGCTAAAATATTTTATGGTTACACCGCAGTTTCACCATTGGCATCATGCGTCAGATAAAGCCGCGATTGATCGTAACTACGCTGCACATTTTTCGTTTTTAGATTACGCGTTTGGTACTGCTGTTAAAGGCCAAAAAGAGTGGCCACAAGCGTATGGTGTCGTCGGGGATTACATGCCCGTAGGCATGCTTAAACAACAGGTTTACCCGTTTAAGCGCACTAAATAAGTTCGGAAAATCCGAATAAACATAAATTAAAAGCGAGCAAGGTGTTACATTTTGCTCGCTTATATTATTATTAAACTTATTTTAGCTCAGCTAATAACTCAGTAAATGTTGGCCTTTGATTTAATGCAGGTTGCATAGCACATTTTGCCATATCGGACATTTTAACAAAGAGTTCACTTTGCCTATCATCACCGGTTACCGTGCCTAATAAGTCTTCAATTAAACACCCTAATGCACGTACTTCAATTAACTCGATTTGCTTTTGTTGATAATCACTTAACATGGCTAAGTTTGTGGCTGCACCAAAATCACCAAATAAAACATCAGCATCTTTGTTTATCATGGTGTTATGCGCATACACGTCGCCATGGCTTACTTTACGAACATGCAAGTGATGTAGTGTACTTACCATTTGCTGTGCAATTTTTAAAATAGCTTGAGTTGAGTAATGGCAATCATCATTAAAGGTATCACGCGTACAGGTTTCAAGGTTTGGAGGCAGGCCTAAATTAGCAAAGCTTTTATCTATTAGCTCCATTACTAAACCTAGCTGATCACTTTGCTCAATGTAGGCAAGTACTTTAATTAAATTAGCGTGAATGCCTGCTTGTAAGCAGCAATTTACTTCATCAAGCGGGTAGCCGTCGCTGGTAATTGCGCCTTTAAATAATTTAATCGCCACAGCACTTTCAACAGCTTGCGCTAAATGAATAACGCCGGATGCACCTTGACCAATAATATGACTAAGTGTGTAATCGTTAAGAGGCTTATTTTCTAAGCTGCACTTTGTAAGGCACTGGGCTTTATTAAAATCGTTACCGGCGAACGCAAGCCAAGCAAGTTTAGGCAGTTCAAACAGCCAGTCGTCTACGTGTGTTAAGTTATTAGCAGAGAGCCTAACAAGCTCAAGGTTTTTACACTGCGCCATGCTACTTGGCAGTTGCTTAAGTTGATTGCCTGCAAGCGCAAGCTTTTTAAGCTGGGTATAATTACCAAAATCTTCAGGCAATTCGCTTAACGTATTATCGGTGAGTATTAGCCACTCAATATTTTTTGGCAGGCTGTTTAAAGCAAATTCAGAAATTTGGTTACCTTTAAACGCGACCATAATTAAAGCAGGGCATTTAGCCAGCACAGCAGGAATATGCTTAAACTGATTAAACGATAAAAACACACGCTTCAGGTGTGTTAAACAGGCAAATTCATTAGGTAGTGTTGATAAGTTATTATTTGATAAATCGAGAACTTCAAGCGTGTCAGCTAAGCTAAAAATTTCTTCAGGAAATGTCGTTAGCTCTTCTACCAATTGCAGGCGAGTAGCACCAACAAGTTTGCCACTTTTAAGCTCTTTAAGGGAGTTCATATTAATACCATGTTCTAAAAATGAAAAAGCCAACATAGCTGTTGGCTTAAAGTCGTTCTAACTTACTAAATCGCTCTTTAGAATTGCGCGTTATGGTAAATGTTTTGTACGTCGTCGCAATCTTCTAACATGGCTAAAAAGCGTTCCATAACTTCAACGTCTTCGCCTTCAATCGGCGTTTCAATTTGTGGCACAAAGCTAATTAGGTCTTCGTCAAATTCAGTCACGCCCATTTCTTCAAGCGCGGTACGTGTGTTGTTGTACTCTGTATGAGGAGCAAAAACAGTAACTTTACCGTCATCTACTTCTACGTCAGTTACATCAACATCAGCCATCATAAGAGCTTCAAGTACGGCTTCGTCGTCATCACCGTCAAATACAAAAATAGCAAGGTGATCAAATAAATGTGAAACAGAGTTTTGAGCGCCAATTTTAGCATTTGCTTTGGTAAAACAAACACGTACATCAGCAAAGGTACGCTTGTTGTTGTCTGTTAAACAGTCAACAATAATCATACAGTTACCAGGGCCGTAACCTTCGTAACGTGTTGCTGCGTAGTCTTCACCGCCGCCGCCTTTTGCTTTGTCGATTGCGCGGTCAATAACGTGTGCTGGTACTTGGTCTTTTTTAGCGCGTTCAATTAAACGACGTAATGATAAGTTACCATCTGGATCTACACCGCCGTTTTTTGCACAAATATAAATTTCTTTGCCGTACTTAGAATAAACTTTAGTTTTAGCACCCGCAGTCTTAGCCATTGAATCTTTTTTGTTTTGGTAAGCTCTTCCCATCTGCGTTTCGCCTTAATATATGTAAATAATAGAATAAAATTATAATGCGTATTCTAAAGGTAAATGCATTCAAGGGCTAGTAAGTATTAAAACAGATTAGAACAGCTGCGTTTAAAAACTATCTAAAATGTATTCTAGTGAAGTGTTTTGGTACTGACTTAAAGAAGGTTTAAGAGCAAATTTAATCCAATAAAAAGGCAACTCATTTAATGAGTTGCCTAAAGAGTAATAAAATTAAACGAGGCAAATTAATAGCCTTATATATTACTTACCAAATACGTACACGCTCATCTTCAGGAAGGTATAACGCATCGCCTGGTTTTACATCAAACGCTTTGTACCATGCATCGTGGTTACGTGGCGCCTGTGCTCTAAAGCGACCAGGGGCATGTGTGCCACCACGAAGCTGGTTAAGCATGCTTTGTTCAGTACGTTTTTCTTTCCATACTTGAGCCCACGCAAGGAAGAAGCGCTGATCGCCAGTAACACCATCAATAACAGGCGCTTCTTTACCATTTAAACTTAGCTTGTACGCGTGATAGGCCATTGATAATCCACCTACATCACCAATGTTTTCGCCAAGGCTATTTCGACCATTAACAAAATTACCTTCAATTGGCTCGTATTTACTGTACTGCGCAGCCAGTTGATCGGTTTTCTTGTCAAATGCAGCGCGGTCAGCATCATTCCACCAGTTACGTTGCACACCGTTTTCGTCTGATTTTGAACCTTGAACATCAAATCCATGACCCATTTCGTGACCAATTACAACGCCAATACCGCCATAGTTTACTGCCGGATCGGCATTTGGATCGAAAAACGGCGGTTGGAATATTGCAGCCGGAAATACAATTTCATTAAACGAGCTATTGTAGTAAGCGTTTACGCGTTGTGGCGTCATGCCCCAGCGGTTACGGTCTGTTTTTTGTAGCTCTTTTTCAACACTTTCAGCGTGGAAAAATTCACGCATCTTTTTCACATTACCGATTAAATCGTTTTTAGTAATGCTTAAACCATCATAAGACTGCCAAATATCGGGATAACCAATTTTTGGTACAAATGCAGCCAGTTTAGCGTGCGCATTTACTTTAGTTTCATCGCCCATCCACTCAAGGTTATCAATACGTTCACCCAGGGCTGTACGAAGGTTTTCAACCAGCTCTGACATTTGTTGTTTAGATGATTCAGGGAAGTAACGCGCTACGTATATTTTACCAATAGCAAAACCAAGCGAACTTGTGCCTGACATTTCACTTATTGCACGTTTCCAACGAGGGCGAGGCTCTTGCTGTCCGTTTAGTTCTTTGCCAAAAAAGCAAAGTTAGTATTAAATACTTCTTCTGATAGTAAACCTGCGTTACCGCTAATAGCGTGATACGTTAGGTAACCTGAGTTCTGCTTAAGCGATAACTAATGCGTTAAGCTCTACGTCAGTTAAATTAAGGTGTGGCTTCTTTTCTTTCAAGCAATAAGCCACCAATCCAGCGACTAAATTCAACATAAAGCCGTTCATACTCCGATGTCTTGAATGTTCAATGAAGGATATGTTCTTGAGCTGGTCATTAATTGTTTCGATTATAAAGCGTTTTGAAAGCATTGCTCTATCCCATAATGACATCGCTTTTGCCTTCATATTTTTGCGAACCGTCGTAATGAGCTTTACCCCTTTATCGAGTAAATCGGCTTCTAAAGCTTTACTTAAATACCCTTTGTCACCATATAATTTATCCGTCAGGCAGCTCGCTAATTCACGGACTGGTTGAGTATCATGTACATTTCCTGTTGTCACTTTCGCAGCAACAATTTCACCATGGTGATTAACGATTAAATGTAGTTTGAAGCCATAAAACCATCCCATTGTTCCTTTGCCACGCTGGGCTATTCCATCAAAGGTTTTGTGTCTTGGAATACGAATGTTATGGCACACCTTAATACATGTGGAGTCAATGAATTCAACGCCTGTGGGTTTACCTTCAAGTGAAGTTAAATAGGCACACATCGGCACAATTACCCTCTGCATAACGGCTAAAAATCGTGTGTAACTGAGCAAGTTGGGAAATTCACTTTTGTACATAAGTGATACATAGCCAAGGTAGTAATTCTTGAAATCTCGGTGATGTGACATATGAAAACTAATAACAATAGTCATAATTTCACTGGTCGTCATACGTCCTGAACGCTGACGTTTTTGGGTGCCATCTTCGAGTAATTGTTTTTCCCATTGGGGTATAAATACTTTATAAAAATCATCGACATCGCAAAATAATTCAACTAATTTAATCATGCCTGTTCCTTGCTTATCCAATCGTTTTTGGTCGAAAGATCGGATCTCGGAACAGGCATTTAGTTCAATTTATTAAACGAGATTCAGGTTAGGTAGTCTTTCCATACTGCAATATCTTCTTGATTGATTAGCTCAATCATCGCTTTTATAGGTTCAGGCTGAGAGACATTTAACTGAGGTACTTTATAACCTGTTTGCGCAAAATATAAATCCCAGTTAAAACCAGGATAAGCAGTGCTTAAATCAGCGCGTTCAATTTGGTTTAGCGTTAAATCGCGATTACGGCGCTTTTCACGAGGCCAATGACCTTGTGCAATTTTGGTTTCAAGATCAACAATTGCTTGAGCGCGCTCTGCGCTATCTTCTACTCCTGCACACTCAAGCATGTCAGCAATGTGAGCAACATAAGCTGTACGGGTTTTAACAAAGCGCTCAGCATCTTCAAGGTAGTAAGAACGATCTGGTAAGCCTAAACCACCAGCACCTAGCGACATTTCATATTTGTTAGGGTCTAGGCGATTAAACCACATGCCGCCACCAAAAGGGGCTTTATTACCGGTTAATCAAGACTTACCAAACATCTCAGCTAAATCGTCGGTCGACGCTATATCATTAATTTCACTTAACAATGGCTTGATTGGCGCCACACCTAGTTTATTTAGTGTTTCGGTATCCATGTAGGCGTTGTAAAAATCAGCAACGAGTTTTTCTTCTGCGTTTAAATCTTTACGTGCGGCTATTTCTTCAATAATAGCTTTAACATCGCCTTCGCTTCGCTCAGCTAATCCTGAAAATGCACCGTAGCGGGTTTTATCTGCAGGCATTACGTAGTTGTCATACCATGTGCCGCTGGCATACATAAAAAAGTCATCGCCTGGTTTAACAGCTTCGTTACGCGCTATTAGGTCAACACCAAAATTACCTAACTCTGCTTTTTGTGTCACTGCTGCAGTGGCTACTTTAAGTTGTTGCTCTTCTGTTTTTGTTGTTTGCGGCTCTGAACAACCGGTAATAAATGTGGCAGCTAATGCTGCGGCAATTAAACTCTTTTTCATTACTTACTCCTGAGTATCACTGATTGAATTAAAGCAGCAGTGAATCATTTTTATTGTTACGAATATTTAACTTATCGATTGTTATTGATATTAATCAGACAAACAAACCTTTTGAGGTGAATTACCACAGTGCTCGATAAAACTAAGATAGAGGAAAAGAGAAAGGCTAATAGGTGCTATAAACGCTTTATTTAGCTCGAATACTTAAAAGTATCCGAGCTAAGAGGGGTTACACACTATTTATTTTTTATGCTGGAGCTCCCACATACGGGCATATTCTCCGTCGAGAGTAAGTAACTCATCGTGCTTACCTTGCTCAATAATTTGCCCGGCTTTGAGCACAATAATGGTGTCTGCATCGGTAATAGTAGAAAGGCGATGAGCAATAACAATACTCGTATGATTACTGGCAACTTCGCGCATTGCAGCAAGTATTGCTTGCTCAGAATGAGAGTCGAGTGCAGATGTTGCTTCATCAAAAATTAAAATAGGGGACTTTTTCAAAATGGCGCGCGCAATAGCAATACGCTGTTTTTCGCCGCCGGATACTTTTAAACCACGCTCGCCAACCAATGTTTTATCGCCTTTATCAAGTGTGCCTATAAAGTCTTTTAAATGCGCCATTGCAATGGCGTCGTCAATTTCAGCATCGCTTGCTGTTGGTCTACCGTAAGCGATATTTTCACGAATCGTGGTGTTAAACAACACGGTGTCTTGCGGGACTATTGCAATGGCTTTTCGTAAACTATTAAGTGTTACTGAGTTTATTACTTGATTATCAATGCTAATTTCACCGGTGCTTACATCATAAAAACGATAAAGCAGTCGCGCCAATGAGCTTTTACCTGCACCACTGGCACCAACAATGGCTACTTTGCTGCCAGCTTTAACACTAAAACTAAGGTTATTAAGAATAGGGCGATGCGCATCGTAACTAAAACTTACATTATTAAATGTTATTTCACCTTGGCTAATATTGAGCTCTTTTGCATTAAGTGCATCGGTTATTTGTGGTTTTTTGTTAAGTAGTCCAAGCATGTTTTCAAGGTCGGTTAGTGCGCGCCTTATTTCGCGGTACACAAAACCTAAAAAGTTAAGCGGTAAAAATAGCTGAATCATATACGCGTTGATCATCACAAGTTCACCAATAGAGAGAGTTCCTGCAACTACTTCGGTTGAGCCCAACCACATTAACGCGGTAATAGCACAGGCAATAATAAGTGCTTGGCCTGAGTTGAGGGCGAGCAACGACATTCTATTTTTTAAACGGGCTTTTTCCCAGTTTGCTAAAAAGGTGTCGTACGTTTTAGCTTCAAACTGTTCATTATTAAAATATTTTACAGTTTCATAGTTAAGTAGGCTGTCTATAGCGCGGGTATTACTTTGGTTGTCGGCAGCGTTTGCTTCGCGAATAAAGCGGTTTCTCCACTGAGTAACCACCACAGTAAAGGTAATATAAATAGCGACTGCCAATAATGTAATAAGCGCAAACCAAACAGAAAACAACGTGCCAAAAATAATCGCAACGGTCAGTATTTCAAATAAAGTAGGCACAATGTTAAACATTAAAAAACGCATTAAAAAGCTTAACCCGCTTGTACCGCGTTCTATATCGCGGCTAATGCCACCGGTTTGCCTATCTAAATGAAAAGCCAGCTCAAGTGAGTGCAAATGCTTAAATACTTTTAAACCAATATCACGCATGGCGTGCTCGGTTACCCGAGAAAATACAGCATCTCTTACCTCACCTAAAAATACGCTAGCAAAACGCAGTCCACCGTACATCAATAGCAATAAAGCAGGAATAACTAACAGTGGGTTAATCGACTTATCTACAGAGTCTATTATTTCTTTAAGCGCCCAAGGCATTAAAAGCGTGGCACCTTTTGCGCCTATAAGCGCGATAAGTGCAATAAAAACACGGCCTTTAAATTTTGTAAGGTAGGGCCACAGTGTTTTTACACTTTGGCGTAAATTCATGGCGTCTGGTCGTTTTTCTGTGCTTTGTCTGGGGCGCATTAGCGATCTCTGTTAAAACTAAATACTTAATTAATAAGCATTGTATTTTAAATGCTTGCCCTTATATACTACGCATCCCTTATTTTAGTTTTAAAACGTGAATGTTTAAATTTAGAGTGTTTTTAACTGCCTTTTTGCTACTTGCTGCACTTTTTAGTGTGCAGAGCAATGCTATGGGCGCCTCACAAAATTTAAATATAAATATTAGCACGCAGGTTTCGCCTACTGATATTGCCGATTTAACTAAAATACAGCCTATTAGTAAGTCTGTAGATACTTCGCAACATAAAAAAACGCATCAAACCGATTTTGACGCGCACCAACCAAGATTAACTGCCAATAATTCATCTTTGTTTTTGCACACTGTGCAAAATGAGCCAGAATACGATGTGGTTTTTGAATTTTTTGCTCAAAATCTTGTTAGGCATATATTCTTACCACCAAGAGCCGTTAACCGTATACAACCTTGGTATACGCTTGTAACTAATAGTAAAAAGTCGCGCTTAAGTGGCTGGAAAGATGTTAACTTACTCTACACTGCCGTAACTACCTACCACGCTTAATTTTCCTTATTTAATTTTATTAGGTTTTAACTTTTAAAGTTTTAGCCTGCAGATTAATTGTGCTTTTAAAAAGTACGTTGCTAGCATTTCTGGCAATAAGGATTAAACATGTTAAGTTTTAAAAAAGATAAAAAGCCGTCTACGGCTAAGTTCAAATTAAGCTATATAGCCATGCTAATAGTATTGGTTTTATTAGCTATCAGCGCATTACCAAACCTATATCCAAACAAATCGTGGTTGCACATAAGTGCTGCCCCGCACAGCGAAACGCAATCTTTACCAAGCACTAAAACCCTAGTTACCTTTTTAAATAACCAAGGGCTTGAGGTTGAGCAGGGTTTAGATAAGCAATCGACTATTAATGTACTTTTAAACGAGCCAACTAAAAGCGCTCAGGCGCAAGTGGCTATAAAAGCGCAATATCCAAACACGCAAGTAAAAATTGTTGAGCATGCAACCAGCCCTACATGGTTACAAGATTTTGGTTTATCACCAATAAAGCTGGGCCTTGATTTAAATGGCGGTGTGCTATTTGTACTAGACGTAGATTTAGATAAAGCCGTTGATGAGCAATTAGTCAGTGCGTATCAACAAGCTAAATCAATCATTATTAAGCAAAAAGCACATGGCGTAAAAGCGAAGCAAACTCAGCACGGGTTTGAAATAAACGCATTGCCTAATGCAACCGACAAGTTAACCCCCGTTATTAAAGAGCTACAAAGCCGATTTGCTAATTTAGCCGTTGTAACAAGCAATAATGGCAGCGTTAAAACTGCCAAATTTAGTTATTCAGAGCAAGGCCGCAGCAGCTTTGATAAAGAAGTAATGGGGCAAACACTTACAACCCTTCGTTCACGTATTGAAGAGTTAGGCATTACCGAAGCGGTAACACAGCAACAAGGCAAACATCGCATTCGTATAGAGCTTCCTGGCGTACAAGATCCAACCGAAGCTAAGCGTATTATTGGTGCAACAGCATCGCTTGGTTTTTATCAATTAAAAGAAATAGGCGGACAAACATTTAATATGCAATCGGGCGGAACGATAAAGCTCGATCCTGTGCCAATTTTTACAGGCGATCATATTAATAATGCAAACATAGGCCGCGACGATTGGGGTAAACCACTTGTACAACTAAGCCTAGACGGCCAAGGTGGGGATGCTATGTCGGCGTTTTCAAAAGCCAATATTGGTAAGCCAATGGCGACGGTTTACTCTGAGTACTCTCAAAATGCTAAAGGCGAAGTAGTTAAAAAAAGCGAAGTTATTAATGTTGCCAATATTGCTCAGCATTTAAGTTCGCGTTTTAGTATTACCAATATGAAAAGCCAACAAGCGGCAGCCGACCTAGCATTATTACTACGTGCAGGCTCGCTTACCGCACCCGTTACAATTGTGCACGAACAAACAATAGGCCCAAGCCTCGGCAGCGAAAATATTAGTAATGGCTTAGCCGCGCTTATGTTAGGCATGGGTATTACGCTTGCATTTATGGCGCTTTGGTATCGCCGTTTAGGCCTTATTGCAAACGTAGCACTTATATTAAATTTAACGTCGCTTGTGGGCTTAATGTCATTATTACCAGGGGTTGTGTTAACCCTGCCGGGTATCGCTGGCCTAGTATTAACCATAGGTATGGCGGTAGACACTAACGTAATAATATTTGAACGCATTAAAGAAGAACGTCGCCAAGGCCGTGCACCATATCAAGCTATTCAAGAGGGTTATAAACAAGCCGCAAATACAATATTTGATGCCAATATAACCACCATGATCACCGCACTTATCTTATACGGCATAGGCTATGGGCCCGTTAAAGGTTTTGCCATTACATTAGCACTGGGGCTTTTAACGTCTGTATTTACAGGTGTGTACGTATCAAAAATATTAAGCCAAACGTTGTATTTAAAAATGGGTAAAAAAGCAGGAGTAAAAGCACATGCTTAACACTTTTTTGAAAGGTGAAAAGGGCACACGTTTACGTTTTATGGGCATGCTTTTAAGCGCCATTTTAGTGCTGCTATCCGTATTTACGCTTGCGCAAAAAGGTCTAAATTTTGGCCTAGATTTTACCGGCGGTTATTTAACTGAGTTTACAACTAGCCAAAGCGTTGAGCTAAAAGAGCTTCAATCGTTTATTGCTAAAAATCACAACGGTGAGTTTGAGCTAACCGCACAAGGGAATAGCCATTTTCAATTAAGAGAAGCGCCAAGTGCATCAACTACATCAACAACAGCTAATAGTCCTGATTGGCAAAGCGCCGTTACACAAAACGATGATATAAACGCACAGGTTTTATCGTCAGCTTATATTGGCTCACAAGTGGGCGATGAGTTATTTGATCAAGGCTGTTTAGCCATGTTTGCTGCAATGATTGCAGTAATGATTTACCTTGCAGTGCGTTTTGAGTGGCGCTTAGCCGTTGGCTCTGTGGTTGCGCTAGTGCACGATTTAATACTCGTACTTGGGTTATTTTCACTATTACAAATTGAGTTTAACCTAACCGTGCTGGCAAGTTTACTGGCTATTATTGGTTACTCACTTAACGACTCAATAATAGTGGGAGATAGAGTGCGCGAGCTTTTACGTGTTCCATCAAACAATATACTTAGCCCTGCAACTATTATTAATAATGCGATTAAAAGTACACTAACACGTACCTTAATAACGTCGGGTACCACACTTGCAACGGTTGCGAGCGTTTGGTTACTTGCAGGCGCACCACTGCAAGGTTTTGCTATTGCATTATTTACCGGCATTGTAGTGGGTACGTTCTCGTCTATTTGTATAGCGGCAACCTTGCCAGAGCTATTGGGCTTAAGCGCTAAAAACTACGAAGTTAAAGTAGATGCCCACACGCAAACATTATTAGATATGCCATAAAGTTTTTAATAAAGGATAAGCAAAGAGCTGCACCAACCAACAGCTCTTTGCTTGTTTAATGCTTATTTAAACCCCGCTAGTATTCCCACCAAACTTGCGGGGTTTAAAACAATGGTTTTAAGCCTAGCAAAAATGTTAAACTAACTGCCTTATTTTTACTGCCAGTATTGTATTAATCCCCATGAATAAAACCCACGTTATCGAACATCTTCGTTTTGCGCTAGAAGCGCAGCTTACAACAGCAAAAGTAGCGGCAAAAACTGCGCACGACACCGCCACACATGAAGAAAACATAGCCGAAAACAAATACGATACCCTAGGGCTCGAAGCCGCTTATTTAGCACAAGGCCAAGCCCAGCGCGTAAACGATTGCTATAAAAGCATAGAATTGTTTGAGCCTGCCTTTAACGAAAAGCCTACCGACAAAATAGCTATCGGTTCGCTGGTATGTTTAGAAGATGATAACGCAGCCCAAAAATGGTTTTATTTAGGCCCTGCAGCTGGTGGTTTAACAGTAAACGTTAAACAGCACGCAATTGCTGTTGTAACACCCGGCGCACCAATGGGTAAGCAGTTACTAAATAAACAGATTTATGATGAAATTACGTTAACAATTGCAGGTAAAGCCCACGAATATGTTGTGGTAGAGATCTTATAAAGCTTTGGTTTTTAAGAGAAGCGTTTGCTGGCAAAGCTATGCCAACGTAATAATCGCTTATTTATATTCATAAATTAATTGTCGGATGGCATGGCTCCGCCATTTATCCAACCTACAGCTATGTTTTTATAGCGTAACGTGGTGTGTATTTCAATTTCTACAAAGGCATATAATGAGAAGTACCTAATAGTTTAAAAGTGAGCAGGGTTGACGTTAGGTGCTTCCTTTTTAATTGAGTTTAGTGGTTATACAGCCTCGTTAGTTGTATTTCCCAAGTTGGCTACTCGGTGCTACTATAGTGATACATCTGTTTGGGGATTATTATGAGAGTAGAACTAGTAACAACATTGAAGCGTCAAGCAACGAAGATATTATCTGAACTTCATTCCTCTAAAGAACCTGTGTTGATAACTGAACATGGGCAACCATCTGCATACTTAGTAGATGTTGATGATTATGAATTTATGCAAAAGCGTATGCAAATTCTTGAGTCTCTTGCAAAAGGAGAGCAAGCAATAAGTCGTGGTGAAAACATGTCGAATGTTGAAGCTAAAGATAAAATGAATAAATGGCTGAAATAATTTGGACTAATCCAGCTTTGAATGATCTTAACGATATCGCTGAATATATCGCATTAAGCAATTTGCAGTCAGCGAAAAAATTGGTTTCCAAAATATTTGAAAAAGTTGAACGTCTCGAACTCTTTCCTGAATCAGGTAAAAAACCAATTGAGTTAGCTAACCTAAATTATCTTGAACTGGTCGTGAATCCTTGTCGTATATTTTACAAAAAAGATAACGATAAAGTATATATTTTGCACGTAATGAGACAAGAACGAGACTTACGAAAATTTTTGTTGCTAACGTAATATACAGCTAACAACACGCCCTGAGGTGGACAGCAAGCGCTAAAGCTCACTTTCCACCGCAAATTTTAACAGCGGTGAACTCTTACTTTTCAATGCAGTTAAGTAAGTTGATTCATCGTAGGGCGTATGTGTTTTCCAGCGCCTAAATAGGATTTGCATCCACTTAAATGCCAATGATCTAATGATGGTATTATGGGTTTTTCCTTTGGCTTCTTGCTGGCGATAATATGCTTTAGCCCAAAATGAATAACGCACAGATAATCCTGCCCATTCCACAAATGTTTGCCTTAAAAATTTAGTGCACGAATATCGCCAGTGTATCCATTCTTTCTTGCCACTGTACCACTACACTTTTTATATCCTGTGTAAAAGTACAGTAATAGATTGAACAAAAATAGGAACTCAGATATGGTTTGTTTATCAATAAAAACAAATAAAAACGAGTTACTCTACAGGCTCGTTAGGTGCAAAGGAGATAACTGTGGATCATCGAAAGGTTGCATTAGAATGGAGTAATCGTGTGGCTGCAGTAGCACATGGCCATTATCTCGCTGCATCTAGATACTCTCGACTCCATTTTTGGCTTGGCTTACCAACAGTTTTACTCGCAACAATTGTTGGAACAACGGTTTTTGCTACACTCCAGCAAAAGCCAGAAATTTGGTTGCAAATCACAGTAGGCTTAATGAGCATTACCGCAGCCGTACTATCTGCACTACAGTCATTTCTAAATTATTCAGATAAAACTGAAAAGCATAGAACTGCAGGCGCACGTTATAATGCAATCGGGCGTGAGTTGGAGCAACTTTTAGCACAAGAAGATAACTGGGCCTTACTTGATACTATTCGAGAAAAGATAGACCAACTTTCCCAAGAAAGCCCTCACATTCCAAATACTGTACGAAGCTCTATAGCGGATATAAGTGAAGGTGCTCTTTGGACAGAGTAGTTTAAAATACACCTAACTAGAAAATAAAGCGTGACTGCTAACAGTTTACTCGGTTCCACTTCGTTTCATATTTTGGCAAGCTATTGACCGATTAATGCTTTGTTAGATTTCTACGTAAGCTCAGTCTATTCAGCTCTGGAGAATAAATGAACAAAGGATTTGCGGGTATATTTGAAACGGATTCTGTACTAAAGACTGTCGTTTTATGTGTGTTAACTATAGGCTCACATTTAATATATAAGCTTTACCGATTTACGAGCCAGATCAATCTTCATACCGAACTTAAAATACCTAACTTATTTATTACAACTACCATTGTTTTATTTATTATTTCTTTAGGTAGTTTAATTTATGGTTTAGCTAATTATCATGACCTTGCTATTCTAAAAAGCTCAATTGGTATTCATGCTATATCTAGTGCTTTCGATGTAACTTGGATTGTCATGGTTCGTAATCGTATTAACTTAATAGCGGACTCTAATAGAGGTGACAAACTTTGGTTAAATCCTTTTATTACGTCAATTTTCCATGTTATTTATATACAACATAAAATCAACCAAGGCTTGGCTAAAAACGCAATATAATAAGCAAGTAAATAGGGGCAATATTGTTATTTTGCTTTAGTGAACACTTCCTCATTCCTTTGAGGAGGTTAGGTGAATTAGTTTTGTTAAACACTTAACTCAATTAGCCTTTTTCACAAACTTAGCAGTTACCATCATTTCGCCAATGCCTTCTACTTTACAATCAAGTTCGTGATCTTTTTTATCAAGCACACGTCTAACAACCGCTTTGGTGCCAATTTTAATTACTTGTGAGCTGCCTTTAATTTTTAAATCTTTGGCTACTGTCACTTTGTCGCCATCATTAAGTAATGTGCCGTTGGCATCTTTAACTAAAATAGCGTCTTCATCGTTTGTATTATTTGGGTTCCACTCATGGGCGCACTCGGGGCAAATAAGCAGTTGTTGGTCTTCGTAAACATATTCACATTGGCATTTTGGGCAAGCAGGCAGCGACATTTTTAACTCTCTTAAGGTGTTGTTTTGCGTATTTTAATCTGCGTTATTAGTTAATCAATATTTTTCATCTTCACGCTAAAAATATCTCGTTTGTGCGTTTTTAAAAAAAGGCATATAAAGCACATGTCGCTTAAGCAATTTAAGCGCTAACTCGTACAGTAGGTACCTGTTAAAGCACCCATCATATTAAGTGATTCGCGCAATGCCCACTTAGTACGATGGGTGTTTCTATTTATAATGCTTAGTATTTTACTAAGCATGCTTTTTATATTTTGACTTAACTAGGAAAAGTCGTGTTTAAAACCTTAATTGTGGTTGATAACAACGAGCAAACGCTTGCTCAATCGTTCGAAAATGTAATTACGTTTAATACTTATTTACGTGATTACCCAAAACAAAACGAACCCAAAACACGCATTATTAATCTGTGCGACTCAAGCCAATACTTGAGCAAAGGTTACTATTGCTCATTACTTGCAGAGGCGCGCAAGCACCAAGTTTTACCCAGTGTAAAAACCATAAATGCACTTCGAAGTGGTCAAGCTCCTATGTTAAATGTTGGCCAAATAGATGGCACACTTTACTTTGGTAATGCCCAAAACGATTTACAATCAAAAGCGGCAAAGTCGGTATTTAAGCAATATCCTGCGCCTATTTTATTTGTTGATGAACAGGGGTTACTACAACAAGGGTCTTTGTCGTCTTTAAATGAGCAGCAGTACAGCGACTTTGTAGCCAAGCTAGATAACTTTACTAAAACGCAGTGGCGAATTGGTGCGGTGCAACGTCGTTTTAGATGGGACATGGCAATACTTGTTGATCATAATGAAAAAGTACCGCCGAGCGATAAAGACGCCATCGCACGCTTTATTAAAGCAGCGGCTAAACACGGTATTTATGCACAAGCATTAAGCTTTGACGAAATTGATAATATTGCCCAGTTTGATGCGTTATTTATTCGCCAAACTACAGCGATTGACCACCCAACGTATCGCCTTGCAAGTAAAGCGCAAAGCCTAGGTTTAGTAGTTATTGACGATGCTGAGTCTATTTTACGTTGTTGTAATAAAGTGTATTTACACGATGCGTTTAATTATCAAAAAGTGCCAAGTTTAAAAACGGTTGTAGTGGCTGATCAATCAAGTGAAACGCTTGAGCAGCTAGAAGAAGCGTTTACGTATCCGCTTGTTTTAAAAATGCCTGAAGGGTCTTTCTCAAAAGGTGTATTTAAAGTATCAAACCGTGACGAGCTTAAAGCTAAGCTTACAGAGCTGTTTGAGTTTAGCGCATTAGTGCTTGCACAAGAGTACATGTATACCGAATACGATTGGCGAGTGGGTGTGTTAAATGGTCGTGCAATTTATGCATGTCGTTATTTAATGGCGCGTAACCACTGGCAAATTTATAACCACGATGCTAAACGGTTTTTCTCTGGTGGCTTTGAAACATTGCCAACCTTTGAGTTACCAAAAGCGGTATTAGATGCAGCTTTAAAAGCATGTAAAACAGTGGGTAGGGGTTTATATGGCGTTGATGTTAAAGAGCATCAAGGCAAAGCATACGTGCTTGAAGTAAACGACAACCCAAGTATTGATTACAAAGTAGAAGACGGCTATTTAGGCGATGAGCTATACATGATCATTATGGATGAGTTTAAACAACGCTTAGAAGCACGAGGCCGTGGGTAATAACATGAGCAACCTTGTTATTCGAAAGGCGCTTAGCAGTGATTTAAACGCACTGATTGACGTTGAAAACGCCTGCTTTAATAACGATAAATTGAGCCCGCGCAGTCTAAAACGCTGGCTTAGTGCAAAACACGGTATTTTACTCGTTGCAGAAAATGGCGAGCAAATATGCGGCTATGGGCTAGTGTGGTGCCATAAAGGGACTCGTTTAGCGCGTTTATATTCGCTTGCTGTTTTACCAACTATGCAAGGTAAAGGTATTGCAAAAGCACTGCTTACTAGCCTTGAAAAAGAAACGTGTGAGCGGGCTCGTATTTACCTTCGTTTAGAAGTGGCAGTAAATAACGAAGGTGCCATTGGGCTTTATAAAAGCTTGGGTTACAGAGTGTTTGGTCAATACAGCGATTATTATGATGACCACAGTGACGCACTACGAATGCAAAAAAACATTCGACAAACAAGTGAGTTAAAAGTGGCGCGTTTAACGCCGTGGTATCAGCAAACTACCGAGTTTACGTGCGGACCTGCTGCGCTATTAATGGCAATGGGGGCACTTGAGCCAACTACTGAGCTTACCCAATCGCATGAGCTGGCACTTTGGCGTGAAGGTACCACCATTTTTATGACATCGGGTCATGGTGGTTGCCACCCGTTTGGTTTGGCACTTGGGGCTAATAAGCGTGGTTTTAAAAGCGAGGTAATGGTTAATACCACAGAGCCTTTGTTTTTAGATGGCGTACGCAACGAAAACAAAAAAGTGGTACTTGCCACCGTGCATCAACAATTTGTAGATGGTATTGCACAAGCAAATATACCGCTTACGCATAAAGATGTAGAGCTTGAGCATATTGAGCAGTGGTTAAGTAAAGGCTTTAGTGTGCTGTTATTAATTAGTACATACAGTTTTGATGGAAAAAAATCGCCACATTGGGTGTGTGTTACGCACCTTGATGAGCACTGCGTGTATGTTCACGATCCGTTTTGTGAGCCCGGTAACGATAAACAGCTCGCAATAGATTGCCAATATGTACCTATTGCACGAAGTGATTTTAGTAAAATGTCAGCGTTTGGTAGCCAACGTTTAAGAACGGCGGTGGCTATAGCTAATAAAATATAAGGTTAACAGTGACTTTTTTAGATTTAATTGATGTAGCCCCGTATTCGTGGGCAGCTATTGGTACTGCGGCTTTTTGCGGTGCTATTATTGGTATAGAGCGCCAATTGCGTGGTAAACCTGTAGGCATTCGTACTTCTGCGTTAATAACTTTGGGTACGTATTTGTTTTTATCCACTGCGTTTAATTTACAAGGGGATGTAATAGATCATTCTCGTGTAGTGGGGCAAATAATTACAGGTATTGGCTTTTTAGGGGCTGGCGTTATGCTCGCAAAAGATGGTGCGGTAGTTGGCGTAACCTCTGCTGCAACCATTTGGGTGCTTGCATCAATAGGCGTTATGATAGCGACCGAAAACTTAGGCGCAGCTATTAAACTCTCTGTTCTGGTGGTGGGTATTTTATACGGTGTAGACGTACTTGAGGCTAAATTTAAAAGCTTAAGCAAAGGCGTACACACTAAAGTAAAAAACTATCAAAAGCGCTATTATCGAAAAGAATTTAACGAATCAGAACGCCACTAAAAGTGGCGTTTTTTAGTGTTATTGAAATAGTTACTAGCCAAACAACTTTCTCCTAACTACTTTTCTGTAGCCACTGGGTGTTTGGCTTAATACTTTTTTAAACACGCGTGTTAAATGCCCTTGGTCATTATATCCAACTTCTAAAGCCACTTCTTGAATTGATAAATTTGATGATGCTAATAACTCTTTTGCGCCTTCTACACGTAGTTGTTGCCAATACTCAATTGGGCTTTGGTTAGTGGCGGCTCTAAAACGGCGGGTAAAAGTACGGTAGCTTAAGCTAAATTGTGCCGCGACTTCTTGCAGGTTTAACTCGGTGGCTAAATTGGTTTTTAGCCAAAATTGAATTTGCGCAATTAGCTCATCGGGGTGGCGGTCTACTGCACCTTCTAAGTAGCGTTGATCTTCGTAGGGTTTACGTATTTCGTGCGAAAAATTACGCTCTACATGCTGCGCGGCAGCTTTTGTGTAGTATTGGCTAATAATATGTACGATCACATCTGCAAGGGCATTAAGACTGGCCACCGTATACATTCGCTCTGACTGGGTTATAAAAAAGTCGGGCTTTAGGTGCACCTGCGGGTAGTCATGGCTAAATTGTTTGGCGTAATGCCAATGGGTGGTAGCAGGGTGGCCATCAAGTAATCCTGCCTCAGCTAGTAAGCAGTTGCCAGTACCTACACCAATTATATGACTGCCTTTACTAAAGCTTTCACTTAGCCAATCAACTATTTCTTGATTTGTTCGCACCACTGGGCGCGGATTTCGCCAAATACCCGGCACTATAATCAAATCGCTGTAGGGCGCGTTAGTTGTTATGCAATCAGGATTTATAGCAAGGCCTGCGCGGGTGGGTATAGATTCAGCACTTTTAGCCACTAAATTTATAGCAAGTGGCCTAAAGCTTTGCTTATCAAGATGCCCTTTAGCAAAGGCCTCGCCGGCTCTTAGCATTTCTATAGGCAGCGTTAAACTAGTCACTAATAAATGCGGATATACCGCTATAGCAATGTTTAGTGGTGGATTAGTGTGTTTATCAGTCATATAAATGCTCCGACCAGTACATTTTGGCCTTTTGTGCTGAATATTTGGCTATTAAAGCACAATGCGTGGTGCATAATCCATTTAAACTGCCTCTTCTCCTCATAACACGTTTCTAAAAGGTAAATTATGACAGCATTACCCGTTATAGTAGGCATGGGTGGCATTAACGCCGCTGGCCGTACTTCTTTTCATCAAGGTTATCGCCGTATCGTGTTAGATAGTTTAAATGCTCAAGATCGCAGTGAAACATTTTTAGGCCTCGCCACACTGATGAATCTAGTAAGCGTTGTAAACGGCCAGTTACAAGATACACAAGGTAATAATGTTGAGCAAAGCGACATAGA
The DNA here is from genome assembly GCF_002407505.1 of Pseudoalteromonas sp. 1_2015MBL_MicDiv. NCBI lineage: Bacteria > Pseudomonadati > Pseudomonadota > Gammaproteobacteria > Alteromonadales > Pseudoalteromonadaceae > Pseudoalteromonas > Pseudoalteromonas sp. 1_2015MBL_MicDiv. Next base: position 1,752,868 of record NZ_CP012737.1, read on the forward strand.
AGCACGCTTTGGTGAGCAAATTATTGCTGGTACACTTATTCGTAAAATTGAAAAAGAACACTTTGATGCCGATGCCACACCGTGGCAGCAAAAAATGACACTAACCGCATCAAGCGATAACGCAATTGTGTTTGAAACGCGCGCTCGCGACTTACCTGCACCAGTTCCTGCTAGCTGGCAAGTTGAAGAGCTTGAAGGCAAAAAAGTTAAAGTAACTATTGCAGCCGACTTAGACGTAAAGCACGACTCAACACGCGATAACCCAATTAAATCTGCTGGGCAATTTCCGACTGGGTTTGATCCATCAGTTATGTATAACAGCCGCTATCAGCCTCGTGGTTTGCAAGCCACTATTTTTGCAGCTACCGATGCTATTAAATCAACAGGGCTTGATTGGCAGCATATTATGAATAGCGTAGAACCAGATAAAATTGGTACCTATTCAGCATCGGTAATTGGCCAAATGGACGACAAAGGCCTAGGCGGTTTAGTAAAGGCGCGCCAACAAGGCGACCGTGTTAGCACTAAGCAGTTAGCACTGGGCTTAAATACAATGTCGACCGATTTTATAAACGCCTATGTTACGGGCAATGTAGGTACTACATTTTCGACCTCGGGCGCATGTGCAACGTTTTTATATAATTTACGTGCAGCGGTTAATGATATACAAGCAGGGCGTACACGCGTTGCGGTTGTCGCAAGTGTTGAGTGTGCTATTACACCAGAAGTTGTAGAAGGCTTTGGTAACATGAGCGCACTTGCAAACGTTGAAGGGCTGCGTCGTTTAGATAACCTATCAAATGATGAAGAACCAGACTACCGTAATAGCAGCCGCCCATTTGGCGATAACTGTGGCTTTACATTAGGTGAAGGCGCGCAAGTTGCTATTTTAATGGATGATGCTTTAGCCCTTGAGTTGGGCGCTGATATTATGGGCAGCGTACCGGATGTGTTTGTCAATGCAGATGGCGTTAAAAAGTCGATTACGTCACCTGGCCCAGGTAATTATATTACCATGGCAAAATCAGCCGCACTTGCTAGCAGCTTATTAGGTAAAGAAGCACTGCAAGAACGTAGCTTTATTTTAGCCCATGGTTCTAGTACACCGCAAAACCGTGTAACAGAGTCTTTGATTTATCATAAAGTAGCGCAAACGTTTGCTATTGATAACTGGAAAGTAACAGCGCCAAAAGCGTATGTTGGCCATACTATTGCACCTGCAAGCGGTGACCAGTTAGCGATTGCGTTAGGCATATTTAGTCATAATATTATGCCGGGTATTACCACAATTGATAAAGTGGCTGATGATGTTTATAGCGACCATCTTGATATTCGTAATAGCCATTACGAATGCGCTGATATGGATATTGCTTTTATAAATTCAAAAGGCTTTGGCGGAAACAATGCAACAGCTACTGTACTTTCACCAAAAGTAACAATGCAAATGCTTGCTAAGCGCCATGGCGATGATGTTATGACTAGTTACACACAGAAAAATAGTGTGGTTAGCGCTTCGCAGAAAACGTATCAAACGCAAGCAGATTTAGGGCAGTACGAGCTTATTTATCGCTTTGGCGACGGACTTATTGACGACAACGACATTGTAATAGACGAGCAAAGTATTCAGTTACCAGGCTTTGAAAAAGCAATTACGTTTAGCACAACAAACTCCTATCAAGATATGTTTTAAGCACACATACTTGTTAGCAAGGCGCTTTTTAAGCGCCTTTTTTAATGCCTCAAATATATTTATCTATTAAGTTTTTTCTAAGTAAAGCTCATTAAATGAACTAATTTTTGTATTTACACTTGCTTTTATATCGATCGTTTGTTTCTATTATATAAACACTATCTAGGATGGATAAAATCGATGAAAAAACTCATATTAGCGCTTTCTTTAACTTCTGCTTTTACTCAACTCCCTGCGTTTGCTGACGACTTTGTCCCTGCAGAGGTGATTAATAAAAATTACGATCAACTTACTAATACCTCACCGCGTGCGTCTCGATTAGAAGGAATTAATTTAAGTAGTTATCTTGTTGATGAAAACGGCCAAGTGAGCGATATCGAAATTGTAGCTACAGCTGGTCAAAAAAAGTATCAAAGAGAAGTAATGGACTACGTGTCTAAGCTCAACTACAAAAGTGCAAAATTAAATGGCGAGACTATACCTGTAGCAAAAACTATTACTGTAAGTTCGCAAAATTTACATGCTGGTTTTTCAAATGATAAAGCGTCTCGCGGCTTTTTTAATGATTATGAACAAGCTAGTAAGTTAATCGATGAAAAGAAATACGATGAAGCTAAAAGCCGTATTAATGAGTTAGAAAACGAACATACGAAAAATACGGTTGAGATTGTTTTGCTTGCATGGCTTAAAAGCCAGCACAGTTATTTTGTACAAGACTGGAAGAGCTTTGATCAGCACATCAACGAAGCATTTTTATTTCGAGGTAACCTACCAGATCAAATTCAAAAACGTGTGATAAAAAATGCATTACAATGGTTTATATCAAAACAAGATTATGTACGTGCCTATGACGCAATAGATGCGTTAGGCAATATTGAATCCATCACTTTTACACAGCAAAATAAGGAACAGTTATTAGCTCAAGTTACTGACATTTATAAAAGTTCTGGCGATATAAAACAACAAATAGAGCTATTGCCTAAGCAGGCGGTATTACCTTTATTGTCAAAAAGTGAAGTAGCGCTTGAAGCGCAAATGCCGCTAACTAAAGTCCAGTTACGCTGCGAGAACAAAGTAGTAAATTACGATACAAGCACAATTGATAAAATTGTAATTTCACAAAACGATGTGCGTTGTGGGTTATTAATTAAAAGCGCTCAAGCACAAACTGTTACGCTAAAGCAAAGTGGTGATAGCTTTTTATAAGTTTTACGTATTGGTTAATGACATAAAACCCCGCAAATATTATGCGGGGTTTGTGTTTTTACTTATATATATTTAGCAATTAAGCTATGTTTGTGGCTTCGCTTCCAAACAATGTATCGCTTAGCGAGTAGGGTTGTTAGCCCTATTACAACGGCTATAAATAAAAGTGTTGCTGTGTAACTCATGCCATAACCTTCAGGCAAACCAACGAGAGTATCTGCGTAGGTCATATCGCTAAAATTAAAGCCAAGAATAGGTATAATTAACCAAGCAATAGCATGTAATAAATACAAATGCACAAGGTATGAAAACATACTTGTTTTACCCAGTACTTGTAAAAAGTTATGCGAAAAATCGGTTTTTAAACCACTTAATGCCTTTAAAGAAATAAGCCCAAGGCCAACAGTAAGTAACATAAACTGCAGCGAAAGCGGATACTTTGTTGGGTTTAGAAACGACATAACAGTGAGTAATGAGCTTGTATGTATAGCAAACTGTGACATATCACCGTATAAGTTAAATCCACGTAAAATGCCATAAAGCACAAGGCAAGTAACCCCTAATAACAATGCGTGATTCATCACTTTTTTACTGTATTGTTGCGCTTTGTAATAAACACCAGCGCAATATGCCAATGCCATTAAGCCAACAATGGGGGCAACTGGGTAGGTTGTTCTAATTTGAAAATCAAAAGGGAGATCAAGTACATTTTTTTGATGTGCAATAGACCATGCAGTATGTGCAAATGTATTAGGCTCAAAGCTTGTTCCATCAAATAAATTATGCCCAAACACGAGTAATAAGCCTGCTACAAAAATGGCATAAATGCCCAGGAAACGCAGCAGTCCTAAAATAACAAAGCCCCAGCCGATAGCCCAAATAACTTGTGCGTATAGCATTGGGTATAATGGGTTAAAGCTCCAAGACCACGAAACAATAGTAAATTCAAACAAAATTAGCACTAAACCACGAATAATCAAGCTTTGTGAAAATGCTTTAGTGGATACATATTTATGCTCTGTTATAGCCGCAGATAGACCTGCTAAGAATACGAAGAGTGGTGCGCAAAAGTGAGAAACATAACGCGTAAAAAAGGTAACGGGATCAGTCCCTGGAATGGTCATCGGATCGGTAACTGAGTAATTAAGGCAATAATACATACCATGGTCAATAACCATAAATATAATTATTATGCCCCGTAATATATCAATATGGTGTAAGCGGTTATCGGTTGAAGGTAGCGACATAAGAGAGCTATATAGAGTGATTTAAAACTGTATTTATTATATGTTATATTGTATCAAATTGAAATCGTGTATTTATATTTTGCCACTGATTATACACAAGTAATACGACCAATATTTGCTCGCATTACTTGTAATAATATAGCTAATTATCACTTAAACTTTTTTACATACCTTAGCGTTATAAAATTAATAATGGCAAGCAAAATGGCTATTTCGTAACGGCTATAGGCTACAGCGATACCAATTAAGCCCATATTCCAAATACTGGCTGCGGTTGCTGTACCGGAGGTTGATTTGTTATTTTTCAAAATTGCGCCACCGCCAATAAAACCAATGCCAGTAATGATGCCTTGCAACATTTTAGATTGAGCTTCTGCGCCATCTAAAACCGACATAGCGATTAATGCATACCCACACGATGCAACAGCAACAAGAGGAAAGGTACGAAGACCTGCGCCATCATTACTTCGCTCTCTGTCGTAAGCCATGGGTAGTGCAAGTAGGTATGCAATTCCTAAGTGTATTAAGTTATCGATGATTTCATTCCACTGTAAATCAATTTCCATTATTGAGCCTATGCGGGTTAATTTTGTTAATAATAAGCAAACAGCGGGCCATTGCATAAATAACTAATAATCAATGGTTTATTGTAGGAAGCTGAGTTTAATAAAAATTATTGAGGAAACTTTTACATGTTCTTATTACTATTTTACGCGATAGTTAATTTGATCTGAGTTTTAAAGCCCCGTATTCATTTATCATATCTAAAAGACACCTATGTGAACCTTTTACCTTTAAATAAAACATTAATCACAACAACTAAACTTGAAAAAACAGCGTTACTATTTTGCGCTGGGTTATCTGTTTTTGCTTTTTTATTCCCTGAATTTCTCACAGAACACTTACAACCCGCTATTAATAAAATTTTAGGTTATTTAGGGTCGCCATTTTTTATATTGCAGCTGGTGGGTGCTACAAGAAAGTTTATAAATGATTTTAGGTAGTAATACTTACATTTTTTTACAGAGTTACAATAAAAAACGTATACAATTTAGGTAATATTTTGTTAAGGATGAATGATGAAAACAATTATTGTACTTTTGTTTTTTTATTGCCTTTCTGGCTGTACAGTTGCGGGCGCTATTATTGATGGGCAAGCACAATCTCAGGCGCGTAATGATAAAAATAGTATTAGCCCGGCGCAGTCAACACCTTATAAAAACCCACTAGAGCCAGTACCTACAGATAAAAACGGATTTAACTTTACTGATATGGGATTAAAGATAGATTCGGCTCTTGTTAGCCTAGTTAAAGGGGAAAGCACTACTACGCAAGTATGTAGGCAGGTCACTAAAAGTCTAAAAGAGTGTGTAGAGGTAGAAAAGTCATCTCTACACACTAATGAGGCTAAGCAGTTAAAAACTGATGATGAAATAATAAGTGTTGGTCAATAAAGCTGCTTATAAAAAAGTAGCTATGATCGTAGCCTGCTTGCATTTCAAGTGTAAGCGGGTAGCTTTTTTTATCAGCAATAGCGACTAAGTTTTCTGGCTTAAGTTGCTCTTGTAAAAAACCATCGGCATCACCTTGACTCACTAACATGGGTAAGTAATGAGCTTGCTCTGCGTTTTTCATCAGCTCGCAGCTGTCGTATTGCTTCCAAAGCGCTTTATCATTTCCTAAATAACCAGTAAATGCTTTTACACCCCAAGGGCATTCAATCGGATTTACAATAGGGCTAAAAGCCGAGGCACTTACAAAAGCAGTCGGGTTTTTAAGTGCGACCATTAATGCACCGTGCCCGCCCATAGAGTGACCACTAATTGCTTTTGTACTTGTTACCGGAAAATGTTGCTCTATCAATGCTGGTAATTCACTAACAACATAATCGTACATATTAAAATGGGTGTTGTAAGGAGCTTGCGTGGCATTTACGTAAAAGCCTGCGCCTTGTGCAAAGTCGTAGCTGTCTTCATTGGGTACGTTTTCGCCACGCGGGCTAGTGTCAGGCGCTACAATAGCAATACCCAGCTCTGCTGCTTTTTTAAATGCACCGGCTTTTTGCATAAAATTTTCGTCGGTACAGGTTAATCCCGATAACCAATAAAGTACCGGTACTTTATTTGCCTCACTTGCGCCAGGTGGTAAAAATACGGCAAAGCGCATAGTGCAATGTGTACTTTGCGAGCTGTGAGTATATTGCTTATGCCAACCGCCAGACACTTTTACACTTGAGATATTTTCTAACATACTTAATCCTTAAAAGCCGTAAACTTAAAAGTATTACGGCTTATTAATAAGCTATTTTACGAATGCAGTTTATTAGTAATGAATGACTGTACGAATACTTTTGCCTTCGTGCATTAAATCAAACGCTTCGTTAATATCTTCAAGGCTCATTGTGTGAGTAATAAAGTCGCTAAGAGCAAATTCACCTGCCATGTAACGCTCAACAATTTCAGGAAGTTGTGAACGGCCTTTAACGCCACCAAATGCACTACCACGCCATACACGCCCAGTTACCAGCTGAAACGGACGGGTTGATATTTCTTGGCCTGCACCTGCCACACCAATAATGACCGACTCACCCCAACCTTTGTGGCAACACTCAAGCGCTGAGCGCATAACGTCAACATTACCAATACATTCAAACGAGTAGTCAACGCCGCCGTCGGTCATTTCAACAATAACTTCTTGAATTGGCTTGTCGAAATCTTTTGGGTTAATTAAATCAGTTGCACCTAGTTTTGTAGCTAAATCGAATTTAGTGGTGTTTATATCAACACCAATAATACGACCAGCACCAGCCATCTTTGCGCCAATAATCGCAGATAAACCAATACCGCCTAAGCCGAATATAGCAACCGTGTCGCCAGGCTTTACTTTAGCTGTGTTGGTAACTGCGCCCATACCTGTTGTTACACCACAGCCTAGTAAGCAAATCTCTTCTAGTGATGCTTCTTTATTTACTTTAGCGAGTGAAATTTCTGGCAATACAGTGTACTCAGAGAACGTTGATGTCCCCATGTAGTGATAAATTGGTTGGCCATCTTTAAAAAAGCGTGTTGTGCCGTCTGGCATAAGGCCTTTACCTTGAGTTTCGCGCACGGCTGAGCAAAGGTTAGTTTTACCTGAAGTACACATTTTACACACGCCACATTCAGCAGTGTATAGAGGAATAACATGATCCCCCACTTCAACACTGGTTACGCCTTCGCCAATTGCGTATACAACGCCTGCGCCTTCATGGCCTAAAATAGCAGGGAATATGCCTTCAGGATCTTGGCCCGATAATGTAAATGCATCGGTATGACATACACCAGTAGCGGTAATTTTTACCATTACTTCGCCTTTTTTAGGCATCATCACATCAACTTCTTCAACACTAAGTGGTTGATTAGGACCCCAAGCAATGGCAGCTTTTGATTTAATAAATTCAGACATGTGTTTTATTTCCTTTAACTGGCTATTAAAAAATAATTGTAGACCCAATTTGCTTGGGTGATGGGCTTATTGTATTTGTTTCTCAAATAATGATAATCTCAATTTTATTAAAACACTTTTACAGTATGGTAATAATGACGCGTTGGAATGGAATAGATGAGTTTATAGCTGTAGGGGAGGAGGGCAGCTTTACTGCGGCTGCAAAAACGCTTGGGCTTTCGGTTGCGCATATTAGCCGTCATGTAACAGCGCTTGAGCAACGTTTAAATACACAACTATTAACTCGTACAACCCGTAAAGTGGTTTTAACCAAAGAAGGCGAAGTGTACTTACATCAAATAAAGCACTTACAACACGCTATGGATGAAGCAACTCAAGGCCTTGCTCAGCAACAAAGCACACCTAAAGGTAAAATAAAGCTCACAGCACCAGTTATGTACGGAGAGAGCTTTATTATGCCCATAGTGCATAACTTTATGAAGGATCATCCCGAGGTCGAAGTTGTTGCCACACTAAGTAACGAGCAAGAAAACTTATTAGAGGGCGGATTTGATTTAGCCATAAGGTTAGGGCATTTAAAAGATTCGAGCTTAAAAGCGCGTAGGTTAAGTGCGCGGCGTTTTATTATGTGCGCGGCACCACAGTATTTAACGCGATTTGGTGAGCCGCATACTTTAGGCGAGCTAAACAGCCATGAATGCTTAATTGGGAATAGTAGCTACTGGCGCGTAAACGAAAATGGGCGCGATAAACACATTAAAATAGCGGGGCGGCTACAGTGTAATAGTGGTTGGGCGCTGGTGGATGGCGCAAAAAAGGGGCTCGGTATTGTACAGCTCCCAGACTACTACATTGAAAACGAAATTAACTCAGGGCAATTGGTGCCTATTTTAACACCCTATCAACCACAGCAAGAAGGGGTATGGGGCGTATATCCACCAAGGCAGTTTGTGGCCACTAATGTACGGGTATTGCTCGATTATTTAGTTAAAGGGCTGAAAGCTTAACCGCGAATTAATGGTTAAGCATGTATTGCTGTAAATATAGCCAAGTATCAGATTTTTAAATTATTTCTTACATTTTACGCCATACCCAAAGGCACTTTTTTCGTGCTACTATTGCTCAATACTTTTACGATAAGTGTTAAAAATAATATGTTTCAACCGGTTAGCTTATTTATAGGGCTTAGATATAGTCGCTCATCTAAAGGAAATGCGTTTATATCGTTTATTTCGTTTTTTTCTATTGCCGGTATCGCTATTGGTTTAATGGCATTATTTACGGTAAGCAGTGTAATGAATGGGTTTGAAAATAGCCTAAAAACCAATATGCTTGGACTTATTCCGCATGTTGAAGTTAGCGCAGGTAAAAACACTGCCACTCAAATGGGCACTCTTAAAACCGACCTCGAACAATCTCCTTATGTTGATCATGTAAGCTTATATCGCCACGGCGAAGCTATTTTGCAAACAAATAAAGACTTGCACGGCGTTTTACTACAAGGCCTTTATAAAGACAGCGGTTCTTTGTATAAAATTACCGATAAAATAGTGCAAGGCGATTGGAAAACTGTATTAAACAAAAATTACAACATTGCTATAAGCCGTTATTTGAGTCGTAAATTAGGCGTTAGCGTGGGTGATAAGCTTCGCGTTATTATGCCTAATGCTTCAACATATACACCTCTTGGGCGAGTACCCAGCCAGCGTTTATTTAAAGTTGCCGCAATATACGAAACCGGATCTGAGATAGATATGGCACTTGCGTTTACGAGTGGCGCTTCACTACAGCGGGTGTTAAAGCTGGATAAAAACACCACCCCAAATTTAAGTGTTTCATTGCACGAACCTTTCGAACTAGATGAATTTATTGAAGCAAGCCAACGTATTTTAAAAGATCACAATTACAGTGATTGGCGCAGTACCCAAGGTACTCTATTTGCAGCCGTGGCTATGGAAAAGCGCATTATGTCTATGTTGCTTGCCCTCATTGTATTGGTGGCTGTATTTAATATTGTATCGGCATTAACCATGATGGTAAGCGAAAAACAAGGTGAAGTAGCCATACTGCAAACGTTAGGTTTAACACCTTCGCAAGTGCAAAAAGTGTTTATGGTGCAAGGCTTATATAACGGCGTAATTGGTACCGCAATAGGCGCATTTTTAGGTGTAATATTTAGTTTATATATAAATGAGCTACTTGCATTAGTGGGCTTAAACTTACTGGCGGGTATAGAGCTTCCGGTAAAATTTGATATTTTGAGTTTAGTAATAATAGCGTTTGCCAGTATTGCTATGAGCTTTTTAGCTACCTTATATCCTGCGCGTAAAGCCGCAAAAGTAAAACCAGCAGAGGTATTACGTTATGAATGATTTAGTAATTAGTTGTGAAAATTTAAGTAAGGTTTATCAAGATGGCAGCAACCAAGTTGAAGTATTAAAAGGTGTTGATTTAGCGCTGCAGCAAGGTGAAATGCTCGCTATTGTAGGGAGTTCTGGCTCTGGTAAAAGTACGCTTTTACACATACTTGGCACATTAGATACCGCAAGCTCAGGTACCGCTAAAATTAAAAACCAAGAAGTTGCAAAACTTTCGCGAACAGAGCAAGCCGCATTTAGAAACCAAAATTTGGGCTTTATCTATCAATTTCATCACTTATTAATGGAGTTTAGCGCAGTTGAAAACGTGGCTATGCCATTATTAATTAAAGGCTTGAGTGCAAAAGAAGCCAAAGCTCAAGCGCTCGATATGCTCGAAAAAGTAGGCCTTGCACATCGCAGCTCGCATAAACCGTCTGCGCTTTCTGGTGGAGAGCGCCAACGCGTGGCTATTGCCCGTGCATTGGTTACAAAACCTGCGCTTGTGCTTGCTGATGAACCAACCGGTAATTTAGATAAACAAAATGCGATTAAAATTTACGATTTAATTAATGAGCTTAACCAAAGCTTAAACACCAGTTTTGTGGTAGTTACACACGATTTAGAACTTGCCGATAAGCTAGGCAAAATAGCTTATTTAGACGATGGAAAACTAGCTATTAAAGAGTCGCAGCATGTTGCTTAGTGCATTTTTAAGTAAACGTTTTAGAGCCTATTCAGGCCACAAAGATGAAAAAAACGGCTTTGTTAGTTTTATCGCTAAAGCGTCGACTATTGGTATTTTATTAGGTGTCGCGGTTTTAATTGTGGCGCTGTCGGTAATTAATGGTTTTGAGCAGCAACTAGTACATAGATTACTAAGTGTTGTGCCGCAGGTTGAATATGTAGCACCAAGTAGACCCATCGCGAATTGGTCGCAAAAGGTTGAGGATTTACAAACACAACCGCATGTAACAGGGGTTGCGCCATTTATTGCAGTGAACGGGATGGCGCAATATAAAAGCCAGCTAAAAGCGATAGAAATTCGAGGTGTTGAGCCATCGCTCGAGAGTAATGTATCGGCGGTAAACCAGTTTACCAGTGGTAAATTAGTGAGTCAGTTAGGCCTTGACGATGTAGTTTTAGGTAAGCAAATAGTAAAACAGTTAGACGCCAAAATAGGCGATAATATTACATTACTTATTCCGCAAATTAGTCAAAAAGGTCAATCATTATTAGCGCCTAAACGCGTAACACTTAACCTTGCAGGTGTTATAGAAATGGGCGGCCCGATTGATAGCACCGCTGCGTTTATACATCTTAATAAAGCGCAGCAAACATTGGGTTACGATGAAACTCAAGTAACAGGGCTGCGCTTAAGTGTTGATGATGTGTTTTCGGCGCACCAAATAGCGCTAAAAGTGGGCCAAACTATTGACGACTACGTGTATGTTTCCAGTTGGTTTAGAACCCAAGGCAGCCTTTATCAAGATATTCAAATGGTACGTACCATTGTTTATATTGTGGTGTTTTTAATTATAGCGGTAGCCAGTTTTAATATTGTATCGTCCTTAGTGATGGAAGTACGCGAAAAACAAGGCAATATCGCGATTTTAAAAACCATGGGCGCGAAAGACAGTACTATTTTAGCCACCTTTGTAATGCAAGGCTTAATGCAAGCATTTGTAGGCGTGGCACTAGGAACACTAATTGGTGTGGTATTAGCGCTTAATATAAGTGAGCTTTTTACGTGGATAAGCCAATTATTTGGAGCCAATCCACTTGAGGGCGTTTATTTTATAGAGTTTTTACCAAGTAAATTAGTACTTGAAGACATTGGTATTACAGTGATTGTTACGTTTGTGCTTGCGATACTTGCCACTATTTATCCTGCATGGCAAGCAACGCGCGTAGATCCTGCCAAGGTGCTTGGTAACTAGGTATAAGAAGCTCAGATAAAAATTAATAGGGTGGTATTAGTAAACCTGTTAAACTAGGCGCTTATTTAAAATTAAGCAATAACTGCTTGGTTGCTATACCTCACTTTGGGATTTACTTTGACTAATAACGATATTTTACGCCGCATTCGCTACACTTTTAACTTAACTGATACTGCTATGGTCAATGTTTTTGCATCAGCAGAGCATACGGTCACCAAAGAGCAAGTAATTGCATGGTTAACTAAAGAAGGTGAAGAGGCTTTTACCCCAATAAGTGATACTGAGTTTGCTAGCTTTTTAAATGGGTTTATTAATACCCAACGTGGCAAACGCGAAGGTGAGCAACCAGAACCTGAGAAAAAGCTAAACAACAATATTATCTTTATGAAGCTACGTATTGCTTTAAACATGAAAGCAGAAGATGTTATAGCAACACTTGCACTTGTTGATTTTGACTTAAGTAAACATGAGTTAAGCGCTTTTTCTCGTAAAGTAGATAACAAACATTACCGTGTTTGTAACGATCAAATATTACGCTTGTTTTTAACCGGTGTACAAAAGCAGCATCGTCCAGAAGAGTCTGCTGAGTAATTGATTTTAGCTAATTAGTTAAAAACTAATTAGTTTTTAGTTAATGGGCTTGTGTATGCGCAATGCTACATAAAGCCTATTATCAATGGTAAACCCCAACACTTAATAATTAAATACATTTATAACAACACCAAGTTACTTATTGGTTTACTTGCGTGTAAAAATTATAATGCCCCCGTATAAATAGTTCATAGATTTACTCTAATTTTGGCAAAATGAAGATAATAATTGCATTCGTAAGCTATAACGCTGTAAAGCTCGGCCATAACAGCGTAGGATCAGCTTACTTTCGAATGAAAATTAGGTTTGCACTTTAGGTGCATTAACATATAAAAAATTATGCAACTAACTGCAAAACCATCACTTCCTAATGCGTTACTTATTTCTATTAGCACACCACAATTTAAAGGTGACGAAGCAACAGAGTCGCTTGCAGAGCTTGCGCGTTTGGTGACTACGTTAGGATTTAAAGTAGTAGGTACGCAATCGCAAAAGCAAAGCTCAACTCAAAAAGTTAATGTACTGGGCTCAGGTAAACTAGCTGAAATAGCTCACCTTACCGGCAATAAAGGGATGGTTGAAGACGAGCAAGAAGATGGTTTACTTGATGAAGACCCTTTACCCGAAATATCGTCAGAAATTCCATCAGACGATTTAGATTTTGCATGTGCCGATGTAGTGGTATTTGACTGCGATTTAACGCCCTCTCAACTGCGTAATGTTGAGAACCAATTAGGTGTAGAAGTATTTGATCGCACCGGTATTATCATTGAAATATTTAGTCGTCATGCGCGTACTAAAACTGCAAAATTACAAGTTGAAATTGCTCGCCTTAATTATGTAGCGCCACGACTGCGTGAAACATCAACAGGTGATAAAGAACGCCAAATGGGTAAAGGTGCGGGTGAAACCACACTTGAGCTTAATCGCCGTAAGGTGCGCGATCAGTTAGCAGAATTAAAGCGCGAACTTGTTAGTGTTCAAGATGTAATGATGGACAGACGTACGCAGCGCTCTGAGCTATTTTCAGTGGCTTTAATTGGTTATACCAATGCAGGCAAGTCATCAATGATGCGTGCTATTACAGGCAGTGATGTAGAGGGCGAAAACAAGCTTTTTGCTACGCTAGATACTACAGTTCGTGCGTTATATCCCATTACCCAGCCTCGTATATTGGTTTCAGATACAGTTGGTTTTATTAAAAAGTTACCTCACGATTTGGTGGCTTCATTTCATTCAACGCTCGCTGAAGCACATGATGCGTCGTTATTGTTGTATGTTGTAGATGCTTCAGATCCTTCTTTTCGCTCACAACTTGAAGTAGTACATAAAGTACTGGCAGAAGTTGGGGTGGAAGGCAGCAAAAAATTATTAGTACTGAATAAGTCAGACCAATTAAGTACTGAACAGCAGCAGTCGCTAATGGATGAATTTCCTGATGCGATGATGACCTCTACGCGTAATCCAGATGATATTAGTAAATTGCACAAATACATTATTGGCATTGCTCAAGAGGACATGATTGAAGAAGAGATTGTTATACCGTACACAGCCAAAGGTATCGTGGGCGAAATCCGATCGAGTATGAGTGTTGTTAAAGAAGAATATGAATACAGCCATATTAAATTAACAGTGCGCTCGAGTGCGATTGATTTAGAACGTTTAAAAAAGAGAATGTTGAATTTATAATAAATTCAGTACATAAAAAGCACAGCCAATTGGCTGTGCTTTTTAGTATTAGTTCTAATATACGTAAATTTAACGCTGCTAGCTTTGAACATAGCTCTGAGATAAATTCCCTATCCAGAGCCTCAGTTACTTAAAGACGAAACTAGGAAAAAGCGTTGTCGCTTAGCTCATCTTGCATTTGCTCACGCATTTTAAATTTTTGCAATTTACCTGTTACCGTCATTGGGTAGTTTTCTACAAAACGGATATGTCGTGGCATTTTAAAATAGGCTAGTTTGTCTTTTAAAAAGTCACGAATTGCTTGCTCATCAAGTGCAGCGTCTTCTTTTGGTTGGATCCAAGCGCACACTTCCTCGCCATACCTTTCATCTGTTATACCAAATATGGCAGCATCTTGAATGCCCGGGTAGGTGTAAAGTACTTCTTCTATTTCTCGAGGGTAAATGTTTTCGCCGCCGCGAATAATCATATCTTTTATACGCCCAACAATCGTGACAAACCCTTCTGTATCCATGACACCTAAATCGCCAGAGTGTAGCCAACCACTTTCATCTATTGTGGCTTTTGTTTTAGCATCGTCATTCCAATAGCAGCGCATTATGCCTGCACCTTTACTACACACTTCGCCAGGTTGACCAATTTTTTGAATGTTACCCAACTCGTCAATTATTTTAACCTCGGTATGGGCAAGGGCGCGGCCAACTGTCGTTACTTGCCGCTCTATTGAAGAGTCTGTTTCGGTAATGTTGTTTATGGGGCTGCACTCTGTTTGCCCGTAAGCAATCAGTACTTGATGCATGTTCATTTGTGTTTGTACTTTTCGCATTACTTGCTCTGGGCATGTAGAGCCTGCCATTACACCCGTGCGTAAAGTACTTAGGTCATAATCGTTAAAATTACTCAGCTCAAGCTCACTAATAAACATAGTAGGTACACCGTGCAGCGCTGTACATCCTTCTTGTTGAACTACATCAAGCGTCGTTTTTGCATCGAACGAATCACTTGGGTAAATGGCTGCTGCACCTTTACTAACACACAATAAGCTACCCAATACCATTGCAAAGCAATGATATAACGGGATAGGGATACATAACTTGTCATCGCTCGTAAAATGCATAGATTCGGCGACGAATAGCGCATTATTTAAAATGTTTTTATGCGTGAGCGTTGCACCTTTTGGGTTGCCTGTTGTGCCTGATGTAAATTGTATATTGATGTCTTGCTCAGCATTTAAGTTTGCACCTATTGCTTTTAATTCAAGCTCATGTGCTGCTGTTGGCAAGTTAATAACATCATTAAAAGAGTGCATACCAGGAGATGTTTCATTGCCAATGCGAATTATATTTTTAAGAGTGGGCAGTGCTTTTAAATTAAGTGTGTCTTTATCGCAAGTTGTAAGTTCTGGAGCCAAACTATTAAGCATTTCTAAGTAATCACTGCCTTTAAAGTTTGTTGCTGTGATTAGAGTAGAGCATTCAACACTATTTAAAGCATATTGTAATTCGTTAGGCCGATATGCCGGGTTGATGCACACCATGATTGCGCCAATTTTTGCCGTTGCAAATTGGGTTAAGCACCACTCAATATTATTAGGAGACCAAATACCAACACGCTCACCTGGTTTTACGCCAAGTGCCAGTAACCCCATAGCAAGCTGATTAACTTCTTTTTTAAATTCTTTATACGTTAAGCGAATACCCTGATGGTGAACTACAACAGCTAACGCCTCTGGATTTTTGTCGACAATAAAGTCAAAGTACTCGCCTATAGTTGAATTTGTTAAAGGTGTGCTTTGTATACCTTTAAAATAGCTTTGGGATAACGGCAAGTGATTTATTTGTTCTACTTCTTTTACCGCAATAGTGTGTGTGTGCATTGCTCTCTCCATGGAAATGTGTGTGAGTTATTAAACTACAAAGTTAAAATAAACACATATTGTCGACAAAGAGAAGTGCGGTTAGACTAATGTCTTATTAGATTAATAAAAGCTAATACTACTTTTTAGACATGAAAAAACGCGTCTTACATTGTAAGTACGCGTTTTTAAAAGAGTAATGAGTTTACATTTCGTCGCTGCGGTATGTTTTTTTCATGATGTAAACGTAAGCGTTTACAAAAGCATTTTCTTGGTACTTTTTAAGGCCTGTTTCTTCAAAATCAATAGGGATAGGGTTGCGTTTTAACTGCTCTTTAACTTCAGTTGTGGTAAACAAACGTACATCTAAATTGTCGATTAATTGAATCGCAGTTTCCATTTTGAATCCCTTCGCGCTGCCAGCAAACTTACCTTTAGGCTGACGCTCACGAATTGCAACAGAATCAATTTGGTAATCTTGCATTAGTTTTGCAAAATCGAATTGAAATTTACGCATTACTTCAGTGTCGTTACCGTTGCCTAAGGTAAAGCGTGTTTGGCGCACATCGCGAATATCAAATACGTCATTATCTTTACTTAAAATACAAAGTAGTACATCACTACCGGTAATTTCTACACCACATGTTCTCATGTCTATTCTCTAAAATAACTTAATTACGCAGTATTATACGCAACGCACATTAAAATGCGAGTGTGAGTATAGTTGTAGGCGCGTAATTAATGCATTGATGCTTTTATATTTTAATAAAATGATTTTTTTGCTTTAAAAGCTACATTTTGTGGATAAAACGGGTGGATTTCACCCCTTTAAACTTGTAATTAAATGCGCGGCACGCGACAATATATCTTTGTAGTTGAACAGACTCGTCAACTACATTAATTAGTCAATGCTTATTCGTAAAAGCGTTGTCGAGCCATTCTCATTTAATTTAATAAAAATACACGTGATACATTGTAGGTGTCACCACTGTAGTAAGGATTTATAATGCCAGTTATTACTCTTCCAGACGGAAGTCAACGTAGTTTTGAAAACCCTGTAAGCACGCTTGATGTTGCAAACGATATTGGTCCTGGTTTAGCTAAAGCGACCATTGCCGGTCGTGTTAATGGCGACCGTGTTGATGCATGTGATAAAATTTGTGAAGATTCTCGCCTTGAGATCATTACCGCAAAAGACGATGACGGCCTTGAAATCATTCGTCACTCTTGTGCTCACTTAATTGGTCATGCAGTTAAGCAACTTTTCCCAGACGCCAAAATGGCAATTGGTCCTACCATTGATAACGGTTTTTACTACGATATCGATATGGAACACTCATTATCACAAGATGATCTTGAAGCAATTGAAAAGCGTATGCTGCAACTAGCTAAAACAAACTACGATGTAGTGAAAAAAACAGTAAGCTGGCAAGAAGCACGCGATACATTTGAAGCGCGTGGCGAAACATACAAAATAGAAATTTTGGACGAAAACATCGCTAAAGATGACCGTCCTGGGTTATATCATCACGAAGAATATGTAGACATGTGTCGTGGACCTCACGTTCCTAACATGAAATTTTGCCAAAACTTCAAAATAATGAAAGTGGCGGGTGCATATTGGCGTGGTGATTCAGAAAACAAAATGCTACAACGCATTTACGGCACCGCGTGGGGCGATAAAAAGCAACTTAAAGCGTATTTAAAGCGCCTTGAAGAAGCTGAAAAACGCGATCACCGTCGTATTGGTAAAGCGCTTGATTTATGGCATTGGCAAGAAGAAGCACCAGGCATGGTATTTTGGCACAACGATGGTTGGAGCATTTACCGCGAGCTTGAAGAATTTGTACGTGAAAAATTACGCGAATATGAGTACGAAGAAGTAAAAGGTCCAATGATGATGGATCGTTCACTTTGGGAAAAATCAGGTCACTGGGAAAAATATTCAGAAGCAATGTTTACCACTGAGTCTGAAAAACGTGAATACGCAATTAAACCAATGAACTGCCCTGGTCACGTGCAAATCTTTAACCAAGGTTTAAAATCGTACCGTGATTTACCACTTCGTATGGCTGAATTTGGTTGTTGTCACCGTAATGAACCATCAGGTGCACTACACGGTTTAATGCGTGTACGTGGCTTTACACAAGATGATGCTCACATTTTCTGTACTGAAGAGCAGATAATGGACGAAGTGTCAGCGTGTATTAAGATGGTTTATGATACATATGAAACATTCGGATTTGAGAAGATTGTAGTTAAGCTATCTACTCGCCCAGAGCAACGCATTGGTGAAGACCATATGTGGGATAAAGCAGAGCTTGCTTTAGCTGATGCACTTAAGCTAAACGATATTGAATTTGATTATCTTCCGGGCGAAGGCGCGTTTTACGGTCCGAAGATTGAATTTACTTTGTACGATTGTTTAGACAGAGCGTGGCAGTGTGGTACAGTGCAATTAGACTTTGCATTACCGGGTCGTTTAGGTGCTACTTATGTAGCAGAAAATAACGAGCGTCGTACACCTGTAATGATACATCGTGCTATTTTAGGTTCTATTGAACGCTTTATTGGCATTTTAACTGAAGAGTACGCTGGTTTATTCCCGACGTGGCTTGCACCAAAGCAAGTGGTAATTATGAATATTACCGATAAACAGGCTCCTTATGTTAAAGAAGTTGTACAAAAATTAAATAAACTTGGAATTAGAGCCGCTGCTGACTTGAGAAATGAGAAGATTGGCTTTAAAATCCGTGAGCATACACTGAAGCGTATTCCATATTTACTTGTTGTTGGCGATAAAGAAGTTGAACAGCAAGAAGTAGCAGTGCGTACTCGCACAGGTGAAGACCTTGGCAAATTTAATGTTGATGATTTTGTAGCTAAAATTAGCGAAGAAATTAAAAATCGACAGTAAAAACCGAGCGTGTAAGGCATTAACAAACAGCCAATTACACGCTTATATTATTGATATTCTTGGAGGAACGTACTATTAGAGGCGGCAAGAAAGGGCAACAAACAGCTCAAAAAAATCGTATTAACGAAGAAATTACAGCGCAAGAAGTTCGTTTAATTGACATTGAAGGCGAACAAGCTGGAATTCAGTCATTACAAGACGCGCAAACTATGGCCGATGCAGCGGGTGTTGATCTTGTTGAGATCAGTCCAAACGCTGAGCCGCCTGTTTGTAGAATCATGGATTACGGTAAGTTCATCTTTGAAAAAAGCAAAGAACTAAAAGAGCAGAAGAAGAAGCAAAAGCAAATCCAGATAAAAGAAATCAAATTCCGTCCAGGTACGGATGAAGGTGATTATCAGGTTAAGCTTCGCAACTTACGTAAGTTCTTAGAAGCTGGCGATAAAGCTAAGATTACTATCCGCTTCCGTGGTCGTGAAATGGCTCACCAAGAAATTGGTATAGAATTATTAAACCGTATCAAAACCGATTTAGAAGAGCTTGCTGTAGTTGAGTCTTTCCCAAATCGTGTTGAAGGCCGCCAAATGGTTATGATGATGGCGCCTGTTGCTAAAAAATAATTTTTAAGCGATAATACGCACCGAAATTAGCTCAGGTCTGCAAGCAATATGCGAATATTCACCTGAGTTAACCGGTTTTAAAGTAAGATTGCGGCATTTATGTTGGGTCTTCACCGGAACATGGCAGTAAGTCAGGCCTAAAAGTGGAGCTATAGCAATATATCTCACGCCTGCTTACTAATTTAAAAGCAATACAATTGGAGTTATTGCAATGGCTTATAAGCTAAAAAGTCACAGTGGCGCTGCTAAGCGTTTCAAAAAGACTGCTTCTGGCGGTTTCAAGCGTAAACAAGCGCATCTTCGTCATATTCTGACTAAGAAAACTTCTAAGCGTAAGTTACACCTACGTCCTAAGATGATGGTTCATAAAAATGACCATGGTCTAGTTTCACGTATGTTACCGTTCGCTTAATAGGGGTTTTTAGAAATGGCAAGAGTTAAACGCGGCGTTGTCGCACGTGCACGTCACAAAAAAGTTTTAAAACAAGCAAAAGGTTACTACGGAGCACGTTCACGTGTTTACCGCGTAGCTTTCCAGGCTGTTACTAAAGCGGGTCAATACGCTTACCGTGACCGTCGTGCGAAGAAACGTACTTTCCGTCAATTATGGATTGCACGTATCAATGCTGCTTCACGTCAAAATGGTCTGTCTTACAGCCGTTTTATCAATGGTCTTAAAAAGACTTCTGTAGAAATCGATCGTAAGATCCTTGCAGATATCGCTGTTTACGACCAAGTTGCATTCGCAGCGCTTGTAGAAAAAGCAAAAGAAGGCCTAGCCGCTTAAGCTTTTTTGTATAAGTATTAAAGAGGAGCCTATGGCTCCTTTTTTTGTGCCTGCTATTTAGTAATTTTATTTCAATTACAAATACCTATCCGTAATAATATTTGCTCAAGTTGGGAGATTAAACCAACCTGCATAAATCTTTGAGCAATTTAACTAATTATACCAATCCGCAATAATACCTAATCAATTTAAGGGATTAAATTTGACGTTAACTGCGTTAAAATATTTCTTATATAGAACAACTATATAACGAATTTTTTGCCTTGTTATCAACACGATTTTCTTACCTAAAAACAGAACACTTAATTAAGCGAATTGGTATTAAATTGGACTATAACGTCGTTGAAATTTTCTTAATGTTAAATAGACCCATATATGAGCAGATTGTTATTAAACCTAGCGTTAACGGCGCTAAAAATTCTGATTCAGTTCAACAATGAAGAAGAGTTTGAACCAGTTGTTTTTTTAAAACTTTATACCGATTGTTCGTTAGCGTAATAAAGCCTTAAATTTCAAACATAAGTGAGTCATATGCTATTGGCTGCTTTTTTTTGTTGAATCACCGCAGTTTCCTCATTATAAAAAATTTAGTTGATATAATTTATATAATTAAGGCGTTTGTTAGAGAATTTTATGTTTGCAAGTTTACTCGTTTTATCTGCAAGTGTGGCGTATGACGCACATTTACCTCCACTCATTGAGTGGCAGGGAAAAAGTGTAGAGCTTTTACAAAAACAGGGCCCATTAACAACCGATTTTGAGTTGTCTAACGGTGAGATATCGCCTAATTATGCAGATACTATGGCATTTGTTGATAGGCTCGTTGCAGCAAACCCTACTCAGTTTCAATCTCAAACTATTGGCTATAGTAATAGTAAGCGTGCAATAAAAATGCTAATTGCCAGTGAGCAAGGTTTTTTTGAAGCAAGGCAAATGGCTAATAGCACTAAGCCAACTATTTTTATTCAGGCAGGAATACATTCTGGGGAAATAGACGGTAAAGATGCCATGTTTATGCTGCTCAGAGACATAGCGACGGGTAAGCGCCGTGACATTTTAAAAAAGGTAAACATATTATTTATTCCTATTTTAAATGTAGATGGTCACGAACGTAGCAGTGCATTCAATCGCATTAATCAACGGGGCCCTGCAAAAATGGGCTTTAGAACAAATGCTAATAACCTTAATTTAAATCGTGATTTTACTAAATTAGATACCCCAGAAGTTAGAAGTGTTTTAAAGGTTATTAACGACTACAACCCAAATTTATACATTGATGTACACGTTACCGATGGCGCAGATTATCAATACGATGTGACTTATGGCTACAACCCTGTTTTTTCAAGCGAGTCGCCTGCGGTATCAGATGCACTAAACCAGTTTTTTAAACCTCTGATTGACGATACGCTCGCTAAGCAAGGGCACATGCCAGGGCCACTTATTTTTGTTATGGATAAGCGCGACTTTAAAAAAGGATTAGCGGGGTGGGTTGCTACACCGCGCTTTTCAAATGGTTGGGGTGATTTAAAGTCATTACCGACTATTTTAGTTGAAAATCATTCATTAAAACCTTACAAGCAACGTGTATTAGGAACTTACGTGTTTTTAGATGGTGCTATTACTGCGCTATCAAAGCATAGTCATGAGTTAGCTAATGCAGTAAAAAAAGAGCAAGAATTTGTTCCTAAACAGTTAATAGTAAAGCGTGGCTATGCCAAGCATGCTGACACGATTGCGCAGTTTAAAGGTATCGAATATTCATCAAGCATGAATGCACTCTCGGGCCAAAAAGAAGTTAAATATTTAGGTAAAGCACATACATATATCGACTTACCTATTTATTGGCAAAAAGATGTACAACATACAGTTGAAGTACCTAAAGCTTTTTTTATTCCGCCTGTATATCGCAATATTATTAAGAAACTAAAGTTACACGGTGTCTCTATTAATAAACTTGAAGGGGCAAACACACAGCCTTTAAAAGTAGCAAAGGTGGCAGACTACACGTTTGATAAAGCACCATTTGAAGGCCGTTTTAGAGTGTCAGCAAGTTTCGATTATGTCCCCGCTATAAATGTAGATTTAGATGGTTGGTATCAAGTCAATACTCAACAAAAAGCAGGTGAGCTTGCTGTGCATTTATTGCATCCTGAAGCACCCGATTCGTTTTTTGCATGGGGGGAATTTAATACTATTTTCCAGCGTACTGAGTATATGGAAAACTATGCACTAATTCCGTTTGCACGCCAAATGCTAAAAGATAATCCAAAGCTAGCGCTTAAGTTTGATGAAAAGCTTAAAGATAAATTGTTCGCAAGCGACGCTGAAGCGAGATTAAACTGGTTATATGAGCAAAGCCCATTTTATGATCAAGCGTATTTAAAGTACCCAATACTGATGTCATTCGAAGAAGAAGTTGTTATCCCGGATCAAAAAAATAAAGAAATCTAATATGCAAATTATAACCATACCCGTCACTGCATTTGCACAAAATAGTCGTATTATTTGGTGTAGTGAAACTAAACAAGCCGTAGTCATAGACCCAGGTGGTGACCCTGATAAAATAGTAGCAGCCCTTAATGAGCATAAACTAGAGTTAAGTGCTATTTGGTTAACGCACGGGCATTTAGACCATGTGGGTGGGGCTGATATTTTACGTAATCAATTTAACGTACAAATTATTGGCCCACAAAAAGATGAGTACTTCTGGTTTGAAAACTTACCTATGCAAGCACAAATGTTCGGGTTTAAACCCATTGAGCCTTTTTATCCGGATATTTGGCTAAACCATAACGACACCGTGAGCGTAGGTAAACTTAGCTTTTTAGTGAAGCATTGTCCGGGGCATACACCTGGTCATATTGTGTTTTATCAACAAGACTATGAATGCGTTATTGTAGGTGATGTTATTTTTAAAGGCTCAGTAGGGCGAACTGATTTCCCTAAGGGGAACAGCGAACAACTTATAGAGTCGATTAAGACGCATATTCTAACCTTACCTGATAATACTAAAATATTGGCAGGGCATGGGGGCGACACTACGGTTGGATTTGAAAAACAAACAAATCCTTTTGTGAGTGGTAAGTTTGGTTAAGTTACTTATTTTAAGTTTGGCAAACTGCATAAAAATTAAAAATAAGCAGACTGAGTTTTAAAATGGTTGTATAATTTAACCAGTTTATTTGATAAATAAGAAATAAAATGTCTCTAAATCACGTAGATCGCCAAATATTGGCACTTTTACAACAAGATGCTAGTTTATCAACCGCAGAAATTGCTGATAAAGTAGGCTTGTCTCAATCTCCATGCTGGCGTCGAATTGCCAAGCTAGAGCAAGATGGTTATATAAAAAGCAAAGTGGCTCTCTTAGATGAGAAAAAACTTGGCTTTGATATGCTTGTATATGCACATGTGCGTTTATCAAATCACGGTAAAAAGAACCTTGCTGAATTTGAAAAACTTATAATGAGTTATGATCAAGTAACAGAGTGTTACACCATGGCCGGAACAATGGACTTTATGCTACGCATAATTTCACAAGGTATAGAAGGTTATGAGCACTTTGTACGCGATAATTTACTAAGCTTGGAATACGTACAAGAAGTACATTCTAATGTAACAATGACATGTGTAAAACGTAGTACATCTCTTCCTTTATAAAAGCACTTCTTTAAAAGCTAAACCTCTTTTAGTTTAGCTTAACCACATAATGACAATTGTTAACTGAGCGCTAATTTGTTAGAATTTAGCGCTTTTTTTATACCCATAACACCATTTGAGGAACTCAATGTTTAACTTACTCAGTAGGGCGCCTAGCTCTGCTAAAAACGATATTCTATCTGGATTAACTGTGGCGCTTGCCCTAGTGCCAGAAGCTGTTGCGTTTGCCTTTGTTGCAAATGTAGAACCTTTAGTTGGTCTATATGCCGCGTTTATCGTTGGTTTAATTACGGCTATATTTGGTGGCCGTCCTGGTATGATTTCAGGTGCAACCGGTGCCTTAGCTGTTGTTATGGTAAGTTTAGTACTTGATCATGGTGTAGAGTACCTATTTGCTACCGTACTCCTAATGGGGATATTGCAAATACTAGCGGGGATATTTAAGCTCGGTAAGTTTATCCGCATGGTTCCTCATCCGGTAATGCTTGGTTTTGTAAACGGCTTAGCTATTGTTATATTTTTAGCCCAATTAGGACAATTTAAAGTGCCTGACGGTATGGGCGGGCAAGAGTGGATGACAGGCAGTCCATTGTTTATCATGCTGGGATTAGTGGCATTGACAATGGCAATAATTCACTTTTTACCAAAACTAACTACAGCGGTTCCTTCGTCATTAGTTGCCATAGTAACAGTGACAGGATTAGTGATTGGTTTTGATTTAGAAGCGCATACCGTGCTTGATTTCTTAAAAGGAATGACGGGCGACGAAGCGGCAACAATAGCCGGCGGTTTACCAGAATTTCATATTCCTATGGTGCCTTTTAACTTTGAAACACTGCAAATTATTTTTCCGTATGCACTTATTTTAGCAGCTATTGGGTTAATTGAATCGTTATTAACGCTTAGTTTAATTGACGAAATAACAGAAACACGCGGCCACAGCAACAAAGAATGTATAGGTCAAGGCGCTGCAAATATTACCTGTGGTATGTTTGGTGCAATGGGGGGCTGTGCAATGATTGGCCAGTCTATGATAAATATAAATTCAGGTGGGCGCTCTCGTTTATCAGGGATAAGTGCTGCGCTTATGTTACTTGGTTTTATTATTTTTGCCTCAAGCCTAATTGAAATGATCCCATTAGCTGCACTTGTTGGTGTAATGTTTATGGTTGTACTGGGTACATTTGAATGGGCAAGCTTTAAAATGATGAAGCGTGTACCATTATCGGATGCGTTTGTAATTGTGCTTGTATCAGGTGTCACGGTTATTACCGATTTAGCAATTGCGGTGTGTGTAGGTGTTATCGTCTCAGCACTTGTATTTGCTTGGCAACATGCTAAACAAATATATACAACTAACTACATTGATGAAGAAGGCGCTAAAGTCTACGAGCTACATGGTCCGTTATTCTTTGGTTCGGTTAAAAACTTTTCTGAGTTGTTTGACGTAAAAAATGATCCTAAAAATGTGATTGTTGAATTTAAACATAGCCGAGTATCGGATCACAGTGCAATAGAAGCAATTGATACGCTTGCTGAAAAATATACAAAAGCCGGTAAGCAACTTCACTTGCGTCACTTAAGTAAAGACTGTACTCAGTTATTACATAAAGCTCGCGATTTGGTTGAAGTGAATGTGATTGAAGATCCAACTTATAAAGTTGCTTCAGACAAGCTTGCATAGTTACTTATTCAATAAATAGCATTAAAAAAGCGAAAGGTTACGGCCTTTCGCTTTTTTATTATCAGCGGTGCTGAACTTTGCGTTAAGGCTCTTAAAAACTAAGACAGTTGGCAGTGCTAAACATTCTTATAAATCGATATAATGTGTAAATATAATTATTATTAAAAGTTAATTTTACGCTGTTTTTTATTATCAAAATAAGAAAATATCAGGCCAAGCGAAAAGTTGATTTTATATAATTAGGCTTTAACACTGTGGAGTAAAAGTAAATTTTGAACTGGCAATCGTTAGTTGATAACCGACAACGCTTTTTTTGGCTTTTGCAAATTGCAGGCTGGATTGGTTATGCACTGGTAAATTACATCGGCTCTAAAGTATTTGAAATGCGTGATATTTACGTGTTTGTTATTTTACTCAATGCTTATGCCGGCTGTTTAATGACAGTGCCACTTCGTTATATCTATCGCACAATATGGAACGCCTCCCCTTGGGTGCTTATATTGGTGGTATTTGGTGCCTCTTACATCACCGGTACTTTGTGGGCGGTGGTTCAAAAGTTCAATCTATGGGAAATTTACCGACACGGATATAGACCTGAAGAGTGGTTTTATTACTTACAACAGGGTTTAGATTCAGTTTATATTATACTGTGTTGGAGTGGTTTATACTTTGGCGTTAAGTATTATCAATTGCTACAAGGTGAACGGCAAAAGGCGTTAAAAGCGACAACCATGGCACATGAAGCGCAATTGAAAATGCTAAGATATCAACTAAATCCTCATTTTTTGTTTAACACACTTAACGCAATTTCTACATTGATTTTGGTGAAAGAAAATAAAGATGCTAATTTAATGGTCTCTAAACTTAGTGACTTTTTGCGTTATACATTGAATACTGATCCGATTAAAAAAGTTCCGCTAGAGCAAGAGCTTCATGCGCTTATGTTATACCTTGAAATTGAACGTGTGCGATTTGACGAACGATTAAAAGTAAACGTTGAAGTAAGCGAAGAAGCTAAGCAAGCATTATTACCGAGCTTAATTTTGCAACCTATTATAGAAAATTCAATTAAGTACGCTATTGCACACTTAACAGAAGGCGGTGTGATTGATATTAAAGCGCAAGTGTTTGCTAATGAGTTACTGTTAGAGGTTGGCGATAATGGTCCTGGAACAGAAATAAAAGATGGCCAACTCGTCAATGCCCAAGGGGTTGGTGTCGCAAACACAAAAGATAGATTAAAAACGCTCTACGAAAATAATTATTCGTTTGTATTATCACATAATACGCCAAGTGGATTAAAAGTTAATCTGCGAGTACCGTTTGAGAAGGCTGTGAAGAAATGATAAAAATAAAAACACTTATTGTTGATGACGAACCATTAGCACGTAAAGGTTTAGATGTAAGGCTTGCAGAATTTACAGATATTGAAGTAATTAAATTATGTAGCTCTGGTGCTGATGCAATTGAAACATGTAAAAACGAAAAAATAGATTTGGTATTTTTAGATATTCAAATGCCAGGCATGAATGGGTTTGAAGTCGCACGAGCACTTAGCGAAAGTACGAAAGTATTACCTGCGATTGTGTTTGTAACTGCATTTGACCAATTTGCAGTGAAAGCGTTTGAGATTCATGCATTAGATTACATTTTAAAACCCGTTGACGATAACAGACTAAAACAGGCGGTAGAGAAAGTGCATACCTATTTAAAAACGCAGCAAGACAACGCCCATAAGAAAAAACTAGCGAGTTTTGTAGCCGGTATTACAGGTAATAATTGCGAAGAAATACTTAAGAAGTTAGCCACTGGCGATACATTGACAGACAGACGCTACCCAGAGTCGTTAGCCGTAAAAGAGCAGGGGGAAATTATTCGCGTTCCGGCAGCAACAATCCAATGGGTAGATGCAGCTGGCGATTATATGTGCCTACATTGCCAAGATGGACAAACACATATTTTACGTAAAACAATGAAAGAGCTAGAGCAAGAGCTAGATCCTCATTTGTTTGTCCGCGTTCACCGAAGTGCCATTGTTAACACAAAACAAATTAGTAAATTGGTTACACAAGTTAGTGGTGAGTACTTGTTGGTGCTTGAAAATGGACAAGAACTAAAAGTAAGCCGAAGCTACCGAGATAAAGTAAAAGCGGCATTAGCAAGTTAAAGCCAACGCTTTTATTACAGGCACAAAAAATGCGAGCTAAGCTCGCATTTTTTATATTTAGTAATTATACAACAGTTACGATTTTCATTGTGTTAGTTGCGCCCACGGTTTCCATTGAGTCACCGTGAGTAATGATCACTGTATCGCCAGATTCTAAAGAGCCTTGAGCAACTAAAGTATCAAGTGCTGCTTTTACCATACCGTCTTTTTCAGTTTTTGTAGAATCAAAAAATACTGGGTAAACACCACGATAAAGTGCCGTTTGACCTAACGTACTTGCATGACGTGAAAGCGAGTAGATTGGTAAACCAGAGCTAATACGCGACATCAGTTTAGCCGTACTGCCAGATTCAGTTAGTGTGATGATTGCTTTAACAGAATCTAAATGGTTTGCTGCATACATAGCAGAAAGGGCAATTGATTCAGCATTATTAGAAAAGCGACTATCTAAACGATGTTTAGAAACGTGTGTTTCTTTTTGAGATTCAGCACCTAAACAAACACGTGCCATTGTAGCAACTGTTTCTTCAGGGTAATCACCAGCCGCTGTTTCAGCAGAAAGCATTACAGCATCTGTTCCATCAAGAACAGCATTTGCAACATCCATAACTTCTGCACGAGTGGGCATCGGGTTATCGATCATCGATTCCATCATTTGCGTTGCTGTTACTACAGTACGGTTTAATGAACGAGCACGACGAATAATTAGTTTTTGCTTGCCCATTAGTGCAGCATCACCAATTTCAACACCTAAATCACCACGAGCAACCATTACAGCGTCAGACGCTAAGATAATGTCATCAACCGCTTCTTGTGTTTCAACGGCTTCAGCACGTTCAATTTTTGCAAGTAGTTGTGCTTTTGAACCAGCAGCTTCAGCTAGAGAGCGAACGTAGCGCATATCATCACCACTACGAGGGAATGAAACTGCAATATAATCTACGTCAATTTCAGCTGCCGTGATTAAATCTTCTTTATCTTTTTCAGTAAATGCTGGAGCAGTTAAGCCACCACCTAAACGGTTAATACCTTTATTGTTAGATAAAACACCGCCAACAGTTACAGTACAATGTACTAAGTGCCCAGCTACTTCATCAACACTTAGTTGGATAAGGCCGTCATTTAGGAGGAGTAAGTCGTTAGGGCTAACATCGTTAGGTAATTCTTTATAATCAATACCTACAGAGTTAACATCGCCTTCGCCTTTTTCCATTTTTGCATCAAGAGTGAACTTTGCACCCACAGCAAGCGTTACTTTACCTTCTTTAAAAGTAGAAACGCGGATTTTAGGGCCTTGAAGGTCAGCAAGGATGGCAATATGCTTGCCTAATTTTTTTGCAATATCGCGTACAGCTTGCGCACGGTCTTTATGATCTTGTGCAATACCATGTGAGAAGTTTAAACGTACAACGTTGGCGCCGGCGCGAATAATTTTTTCTAAATTGTTATCTCTATCGGTAGCAGGCCCAAGGGTAGCGACTATTTTTGTGCGTCTTAGCATCAAATTCTCCTGTGTGCTTAAGATGTAAGCGGGTTAACGGTTGTTTTGTTATTTAAAATACAAATACAAAAAGGTAAAAATATTTTTAGTTATGGACAATGTTTGTATTATTGCCACTATTTTATACAAAACTATTGTGTCATCATTATGACACCGGTGTCAGAATGCGTCAATGTTCTTAAATTTTAAATAGCATTGCTTTTTGTCACCCTGAGAGCACTGATGTTTGATATAATCGCGTAGCTTATTTATCTATATTAAAAAAGCATGTTGTATTAGTTATGTGATTAGTCTTTTATGACTGTATCAGTATAATGCACACGGTATTATTTACATTCACTAACCAAATAGTTGTTACCGAGGAGGACACTAAATGCAAGTTGCATTAGTCGGGTTAGGCGTTATGGGGAAAAATCTTGCTTTAAACTTGATTGAAAAAGGGATTACGCTAGTCGCTTATGACAAAAATCCGCATGCGGGTGAAGAGTTATTAAGTTGTGCTAAATCGCAAGGTATGGCCGATAGACTGCATATTGTTTCTGATTTAAGAGACATGGTAAAGCGTTTAGAAGTACCTCGTTCAATCTTACTGCTTGTTCCTGCTGGTGAGCTAGTTGATACAGTTTGTAATGAACTGGTGGATGCGGGCGTTGATTGCAATGACATGATTGTTGATTGTGGTAACAGTAATTATAAAGACGGTATAACGCGTAAACTTAAGTACCAAAATAAATTTGAATTTGCCACTATGGGTATTTCTGGTGGTGCAGAAGGCGCTCGTCATGGCCCTGCAATGATGGCAAGTGGTTCTGAGGGTGGTTGGGAACGTATTGAACCTTGGTTTGAAAAAGTAGCTGCAAGCTATAATGGCGACTCATGCTTTGCGCGTGTAGGCCAGTCTGCGAGTGGTCATTTTGTAAAAATGGTTCACAACGGTATTGAATATGCACTGATGCAATTAATCGCTGAAGTGTACCAATTGCTTCGTTTAGGCACAGGCCGTTCACCCAAAGAAGTGGCTGCTATTTTTGATGATTGGTCAAAAGGTCAATTAAATAGTTACCTGCTTTCGATTTCTAGCCATATCTTATCCCTTGAAAATCAAAAAAATGTTCCGCTTGCGGACTTAATTGATAATAAAGTTGGCGCCAAAGGGACCGGTCTCTGGACTGCGCAAAATGCACTCGAACTTGGTATTGCTGTCCCTTCACTTGTTGCTGCTGTGCAAGCTCGCCATTTAACCAATGCATGCGATACAACTGCCGCACAAGAGATGACATATGCAACTAAATCAACCAACAACGTTGATATTGATTTAGAAGAGCTAAAAGATGCATTTACGCTTGCAAGCTTATTGGCTTATCGCCAAGGTTTAGCGCTTATAAAGGGTGCATCGCGTACACATCAATGGAAAGTTGATTTATCTAAAACATTACAAACTTGGCGCGCAGGTTGTATTATTCGCGCCGATTATTTAGATAGCGTAGCGCAAGGCGTTGAATTTATTGATTCTCTTGATAAAGAAGCTGCGGCACTTCGTAAGGTAACAGGCCAAGCAATTATGTCTGGCTTAGCGTTTCCAGTGCTTAGCTCATCGCAAACTTATTTAGCGACGTTAACTACACCAAGTAATGGGCATTTAGTACAAGCCCAGCGTGATTACTTTGGTGAACACGGTATTAAAACCCACAGTGGTGAAATGTGCCATTTAACAGATTTAGTAGAGATAGACGCTAAAGTTAGATAATAAGCAATTGTTTAAAAGTTTAAAGGCACGCTTATTAGCGTGCCTTTTTGTTTTTAGTTGTGCGTTATTATCTGCTTAATTCACCACGTAAATTGTCTTGCATTAAATGGCGAATAGTCTCAATTTCAAGCTTTTGACTAAATAAGTAATGCAACTTAGTTAAACAGGCTTCTAACGTCATATCATATCCACTAATAACACCAATATTTAATAATGCGTTACCTGTTGCATACCCCCCCATGTTTACATGACCTTTTAAACATTGGGTTAAATTAACGATGACCATTCCGCGCTTACTTGCTTCACTTAGCACCGATAAAAATTCTGGATCTTGAGGTGCATTACCCACTCCAAAACTAAGTAAGACCAAGGCTTTAATATTGTCGTTTACTAAGCTTTTAACTACGTCTCGGCTAATACCTGGGTATAAATATAGCACCCCGATAGGTTGAGGCGTTATAGGCGTTACTTGCAGCTCGTTTTCAACGTAAGGGCTAAGCTGACCTTTAATAAGTTGAATACTAATACCAGATAGCGCTAAAGGTTCAAGGTTAGGCGATGCAAATGCATTAAAACCGTCAGCATGGGCTTTTGTTGCTCTATTTCCTCTAAATAGCTGGTTATTGAAAAACAAGCTTACTTCAGCAATCGGATAGTTTGCGGCTAAATACATTGCGTTAAGCAAGTTGACTTGTCCGTCTGAGCGCAATTGTGAAAGCGGAATTTGCGAGCCGGTTACAATCACAGGCTTAGTCAGATTTTCAAACATGAACGAAAGTGCAGAGGCGGTGTACGCCATTGTGTCAGTGCCGTGCAGAACAACAAAACCATCGTATTGTTGATACTTACTTTTAATATCATCAGCAATAAGTTGCCAATGAGCAGGCGACATATCAGACGAATCAATAAGAGGACAGTATTCGTGAATATCAAATAAAGGCATTTCATCACGATTAAATTCAGCGTTGTTGACCACTGTCTCAGTTAAAAAGCCTTCGGCCGGAATGTAACCACGGCTCGATTTTTTCATCCCTATAGTACCGCCAGTGTAAGCGATATAAATGCGTTTGCGTTTCATAAAAAAAGCCCAGTAAAAAAACTGGGCTTAGTATAACGTTAAGCAGCTTCAAATACAGCTGATTAGACGAAGCGATGCACTTTTATTGTGCAACGTCACACACTAGACAGCGTGCATATACACCTTGTGGATCGTTGTAATCTTTAAGGTTTTCAACTTCAGTACTTAATTGGTTAATAACGCTTTGCAAGTTAGCTTGCGTAACGAGCACTGATGTTTTTTGTGATTGTAGGCCTAACATTGATTTAATCGACGCATTTCCAAAGATATCTTGCATCATTTTTTCTTGCGGGCTTAAATCATGCGTCATTGTTTTAGCTTCGTAGTGATTTAGTTTTGCAAGAGCAGCTGCAGCATCAATTGCATCTTGTTTATTACCAAGCTTATCTACCAAGCCTAACTCTAGAGCTTGCGAAGCAATCCATACGCGCCCTTGTGCTATTTTATCAACTTGCTCTGGGGTCATATTACGTGCTTCGGCCACAACATTTAAAAAGCGTCCGTATGCTTCTTCAACACTCATTTGAATTATTTGACCCATTTTTTCGTTTAGTGGGCGAGTGATAGAAAAACCTGCCATTTCAGTTGTTGCAACACCATCTGAATAAACACCAATTTTAGACAAGGTTTTTTCAAATGTCATAAACGTACCAAACACACCAATAGAACCTGTTATTGTACTCGGCGCTGCCCAAATTTCGTTTGCTGCAGAGGCAATCCAATAACCGCCCGATGCTGCTACAGAACTCATTGAAGCAATAACCGGTTTACCCGCTGCCTTTAGTGCGAGCACTTCAGCACGAATAACTTCAGAGGCGAACATGCTACCACCACCAGAGTCGATACGAAGTACAACTGCTTTAACTTTATCATCAAGGCGTGCTTTACGAAGAAGGGCTGCAGTAGAGTCGCCACCAATTTCGCCAGCTTTACGTTCACCGTCAACAATTGTGCCCTTTGCAACAACAACGGCTACTTTTTCAGTTAGTGGATTATCAAATGCAATAGGTGGTTTAACTAAGCTTAAGTATTCACGAAATGATACTTGCTTAAATGTTTTACCATCTTCTTGTGTGCCAACTAAGTCGATAAGTTGTTGGCGGATCTGTTGACTTGTTTTTAACGAATCAACCCATTGATGATCTAGTGCATATTTACCAGCGTCACCATTTGCGGCTTGCATTTTTGCTAAATACACATCCATTGTTTCGTCAAAGTTTGATTCATCAAAAGGGCGTACTGCAGCAACATCTTGTTTGTATTCGCTCCAAAGGGCGCTTAACCATACACGGTTAGCTTCTTTCGCTGCATCAGACATGTCATTACGGATAAAAGGTTCTACTGCCGACTTGAAAGTACCAACACGGAAAATATGCTGCGTTACTTCAAGTTTTTCAAGTGCATCTTTGAAGTAAAGTGGGTACATGCCATACCCCTCAATTGCAACGCTACCGTAAGGGTGCATAGCAATTTCATCAGCATGCGATGCTATATAGTATTGCGCTTGCGTATAGTAATAGCCTGATGCTATAACTTTTTTACCTGTTTCTTTAAAGCGGTCAATGGCACTTGAAATTTGCTTAAGCTTATTCAAATGTGCTTTAGGCATTTCTTGTAAATCAAGAAGTAACACAGTAATGCGTTCATCTTTAGCCGCTTCATTAATTACTTCAACGATATCATCTAGTAAAATTTCACTTGGTACTTCTGAACCTGATGTCACATCGCTGATAGCTGCTTCAATTGGATCAATGTATGTTTTTTCTTCTACGATAGGACCATTAAGATTTAATCTTAGGACAGAACCATCTTCAATAATTATCTTATCGTCATCGCTTGATATACCCGCAATAAAAACAATTACAAGTAATAAAAACAAAATGTTAAGTACTAATCGACGAGAAAAGTTAATCCCAGCCCAAATACCTTTAAATATTTTTGCTATCAAAATAGCTCCTTAATTTGGTACAGCTAATACGTTTGTTCCATCTTATCCTAGAATAAAAAAAAATTTAACTGCTAAATCGTAACGAAGTGTTTATGAATGTGTTTAAGTGCCCATAAATACAGTATTTTTGAAGTATTTAATAATTTTTTGCATCAAATTAATGCGCATTAAAAATTAGTTAATTATGTTAAGAGGTTCACAATTAAATGCAGTCAAATATTGCTTATTACTTGCCATTGAAGCAGAATTAGCTAATGTATACAGGTTAGACCAGTTAACGGGGCAGAGGATGTTAGAACAACAACTACAATTAAAACACACACAATTACGTAACCGCTTAGTGATGGGCTCAATGCATACGGGCTTAGAAGAAGGCTGGCATAACCGAAAACGCCTACGTGCTTTTTATGAAGCACGTGCCAAGGGCGGTACCGCAATGTTAATTACGGGCGGATACAGCCCTAATTTACGGGGTAAATTGACACCTATTTCTTCCTCATTTAATAGTTATTATGACGTATTTAAGCATCGTGCATACACAGATGCTGTGCATAAACATGGCGGGAAAATTTGCCTGCAACTATTACATGCTGGACGCTATGCATATCATCCATTCAATCAAGCGCCAAGTGCCATACAAGCACCTATTAACCCTTATAAACCTAAAGCTATGTCATTAGGGTCTATTAAAAAAACAATTAAAGACTTTGCGCACTCTGCCTATATGGCTGAAAAAGCAGGGTACGATGGCGTAGAAGTGATGGGTTCTGAGGGTTATTTAATTAATGAATTTATGGCGCCTCATACTAATAAACGCGAAGATGAGTTTGGTGGTAATCTAGAAAACAGAATGCGACTTGCGCTTGAAATAGTTAAAGCAGTGAGAGCAAAAGTATCTGAAAAGTTTTTAATCATTTTTAGATTATCAGTAATAGATTTAATCCCAAATGGCTCAACACCCAATGAAGTGACAATTCAAGCTATTGAACTTGAAAAAGCGGGCGTTGATATTTTTAATACAGGCATTGGCTGGCACGAAGCGCGTGTACCGACTATTGCGAGTATGGTGCCACCTGGTGCATTTAAAGAAGCTTCAAAACGCTTAAAAGATGTAGTTAGTGTCCCAGTAATTGCTGTTAACCGAATTAATACACCTGAAATTGCTAATGATATTTTAACTGCCGGGGAAGCAGACTTAATTTCAATGGCTCGTCCGTTATTGGCTGACCCTGAGTTTTTTAATAAGTATGTAAATAAGCAATCTAAGCAAATCAATATCTGTATTGGGTGTAATCAAGGTTGTTTAGATCACGTGTTTAAGAATAAACGTGCTACCTGTTTAGTTAATCCACAAGCTGCATTTGAGCTAGATTACCCATTAGAGCAAGCGACTAAAGCTAAAAATGTATTGGTAGTGGGGGCCGGTCCTGCTGGTTTATCGGCAAGTTGCTATTTAGCGCAAAAAGGCCATCACGTCACGTTAATTGATCAAAAAGAGCAGATGGGTGGCCAATTTAATTTAGCTATGCAAATACCCGGTAAAGAAGACTTTAACCACACTTTAAATTATTACACTAATGAGTTAGCACGTTTAAATGTGAGTGTTGAATTGGGTAAAGCTTATAATGACAGTATGCTTGAAAGCTATGATGATATTGTTATTGCTACAGGTGTAAGACCACGTGAAGCAACGATTAAGTGTAATGATGGTAAACGTGTTTTTGCCTACGACGAAGTTATTCGTGGCGAAGTAGAACTGGGTAAATCAATTGCAATTTTAGGCGCAGGTGGTATAGGTTTTGATATGGTCGCATTTTTAAGTGAGCACAAATCACAAACTATTAGCGATTTTAAAACGCAATGGGGCATTGAATGTGAGCCACAACCACATAAAGATGAACGCCAATTATACATGTTAAAGCGAAGTGCAGGGCGCTTTGGTAGTGAGTTAGGCAAAACAACAGGCTGGATACATCGCCAAGTCGCAAAACAACATGGTGTTAAGCAAATTGCTGATTGCCAATATAACAGTTTTGATAAAAATGGTTTATCCATAACTGTTGCAGGTGAGACACAAACCTTACCAGTTGATACTGTTATTGCCTGTATCGGGCAGGTATCAAATAATGAAGTGCTCAAAAATCAACTTGATAATGCTAAAGTACATGTCATAGGCGGTGCTAAACTCGCTTCAGCAATTGACGCTAAGCGCGCGATATTTGAAGCATTGCAAATTGCCCGCAGTATTTGACGAACATAACGCTATATTTGTGCAATGAAATACTTTTTGTTTTAGTGCGGTCTTGGTTGTTTATAGTCTATAACTAAATAAACAATGAACGAACAGGACACACATGAAAAATAAAATAATTGGTATTTACGATACAATTTTGGGTAAATTATCATTTTTAGATGGTTTACCCGCTTTACTATTTCGTTTGATTTTAGCGCCAGTAATGATTATTGCAGGTTACAATAAACTTGCGATAAGCGGTGAAACCGAAAGTTTTTTTGATAACTTTTTAGCCTCTCCCGACGTTGTTCAATGGTTTGGCAATAGTGAATGGGGATTAGGATTACCTTTTCCAGATTTACTTGCTTTTTTAGCGGGGTGGAGTGAGTTCTTAGGCGGCTGGTTTTTACTGCTTGGTTTGCTCACTCGCTTAGTTAGCATTCCGCTGATGTTCACGATGGTTGTAGCGGCAACATCAGTGCATTGGCATAATGGTTGGTTTGCAATAGCACCCACAAACCCTGATACCAGTGCAGCACAAGTACTTGATTGGCTATCTGTTCCAGGTGCTAAAGAAAGCCTCGAAAACTCTTTAGAAGTACAAAACCGAATCGGGATAATTCGTGGATTAGTCGAAGAACATGGTTCTTCCGATTACTTATACGAAAAAGGTAAACCATCGATTTTAAACAATGGCATTGAGTTTTCAGCAATCTACTTTGCTATGCTATTTAGCTTATTTTTTATGGGCGGCGGACGTTTTGTCAGTATTGATTATTGGCTAAAGCGAGTTGCTCTAAAAGAATAACGACTTAACATGTATTACTAACGGCTACTTAAATTATTATTTATGTAGCCGTTTTGCGTTTTAGACTTTCAATATTTATTTTTTCAGCATTAAAATGTTACCCTAACGTTTTTAATTTTAAGGAAATAGCTGTGAACGCAATCGAGCTTCTACTTACCCGTCAATCTGATCCAAAATTAACTGATCCCGCGCCAAATGAGGAACAACTTGCAATTATTCAGCAAGCAGCATTACGTGTTCCTGATCATGGCTGTATAGCCCCTTGGCAGTTTATTATTGCCCAGGGTGATGCGCGTCATAAATTAGGCGAAATTTATCATCAAAGTGCAGTGACAGAGCTACAAGAAGAAAAAGTAATTAATCGTGCTAAAGAGCTTCCATTGCGTGCACC
Source organism: Pseudoalteromonas sp. 1_2015MBL_MicDiv (assembly GCF_002407505.1). Lineage (NCBI taxonomy): Bacteria > Pseudomonadati > Pseudomonadota > Gammaproteobacteria > Alteromonadales > Pseudoalteromonadaceae > Pseudoalteromonas > Pseudoalteromonas sp. 1_2015MBL_MicDiv. The sequence continues at coordinate 1,790,428 of NZ_CP012737.1, forward strand.
TATGATTATTATTGCGATTGCAAAATACCAAGAACACCCAAAAGTCCCTCGAATAGAGCAAATACAAAGTGCAGGATGCAGTGTATTGGCAATGCAACAAGCCGCATTTGCACAAGGTTTAGGTGGCGTTTGGCGTACGGGGTATTTTGCACAAAGTCAGGCTGTTAAAAAGGCACTTAATTTGCAAGAACACGATGAAATAGTGGGCTATTTATATATAGGTACGCCGACTGTAGATTGCAAAAAATCGGCTCGCCATAAACCTGAAAATTATTTTAGTTATTTGTAAAATAGTATGAACTTTTCCTAATTCTAATAGTCTTAAATCATTAATGTTGTATATTGCTTAGAGAAAAAATTAATGGTTCGGCTGTGAGAAGTGCTTGGAAGCATAAAGTATAATAATTCTTCTTCAGTTTGTTTTTTAATCGGTTGTTTTTTGATAATGTATGGAAAGTCTTAATAAAAATAACGATAAAGAAGACGAAAACGATGGGTAATTTATTTTTACGTGAAAAAGAAAACTGGTTAGCATGGTCAATCTGGGGTGTTTTGGGAGCTCTTGTCACACTCTATGTTGCTATGAGTACTAATATAGCGCATTTTGCGGCAGGTTCGGCTATTGGTGTATTAGTAATATTAGCTTGGTGGATGCAACAATCTAAACGATTTGATTTTGGTCGGGCATTTAAAATATGTTGCTATGTATTAATGTTAAGTCTATTACCCACCCTTATCCTTGTTGTGATACCCAGTGGTGATTTAAATCAATTTGATATGATTTTTCAAAGCATAACGCTATTTGCACTGAGTTTGTTAGCATGTTTGATTTGTTCGTTTATTGCACGAAGACCAAAGCAGTATTACTAACAAGTAGATTATTAATAAATATATTTAATTTTTTACTCACTAGAGTGTATTAGTTCTTTACAAGCAATGCATTTCACTCTATTATCCGCGCCGTACGGAGAGATGGCAGAGTGGTCGAATGCACCGGTCTTGAAAACCGGCATGGGTTTATAGCCCATCTAGGGTTCAAATCCCTATCTCTCCACCATTATTTAAAAAACCGCCTTATTGGCGGTTTTTTGCTATGTGGAACTAAAAATGACAAAACAAATTCAATCAATCCCACAATTACTAATTAAACATACTTTACTATGGACGGTATTTGGTTACTGCTATCAAAGTGCTATTAGCTTATTAGTAAAAATGGCTATAGACACTCAATCAGAATACCCATTAATTACCGCTTTAATTTATGGTGTTGGTTTTAATGTTTTAGCTGCCCATCTTATTACTAAATACGATAAGCATTGGCCAGTTATTGGCTCTGTTTTTATCGGTTGTATAGGGCTGCTTGTCGTGCCATTTTTACTGCTTGGCGAATCAGGATTACTAACAATGCCTCTACTTGTTGGAATTTTATTCAGTTTGCCGCTTTGCAGTTATATTGTTGGCCTAATTAAGCTAAAACTCAGCAAAAACTAGCCCCAAACGCGGTTTATTTTGTGATAGCATAGTCGCGTCTTTTAACTAACAAAACGTGAAAAACACATTATGTCAGATAATTTTACTACAGATGCTGAAAAAGCAAGTTACGGTATTGGCTTACAAATGGGTGAGCAACTTAAGTCTAATCCTTTTGAAGGCTTAAACCTAAATTCAGTATTTGAAGGCATGAAAGATGCGTACGCTGGTAGCGCATTTCAAGTTGAGATCCCTGAGATCCAAGCTGCATTTGAAAAAATCAACGAAGAGATTCAAGCTCGTCGTGAAGAAGAGTCTAAAGTACTTTCTGCAGAAGGTATTTCATTCTTAGAAGAAAACGCAAAACGTCCTGAAATCACAGTAACTGAGTCTGGTCTTCAATACGAAGTACTAGCAACTGGCGAAGGCGAAAAGCCAACAGCTGAGTCTACAGTACGTGTTGATTACCACGGTACACTTATTAACGGTACTGTATTTGATAGCTCATACGAGCGCGGTGAACCAGCTGAATTTCCAGTTGGTGGCGTGATCAAAGGCTGGACTGAAGCATTACAAATGATGCCTGTAGGTACTAAATGGCGTATCTACGTTCCTCATGAGCTTGCTTATGGTGAACGTGGCGCAGGTGCTGCAATCGCACCTTTCTCAACGCTTGTATTTGACGTTGAACTACACGAAATCATTTCTTAATTTAAATAAATTTTAAAATTAAGAGTTTAAAAAGCCGTATTCAATCTGAATACGGCTTTTTTGTGTCTGTAATCTAAGTGTTTTATACCAATTCGATTAATTAAGTGATCTATTTTGCGCTAAGAAAATAGGGTTGATAACAAGGCAAAAACTTTTTTAACTAATTGTTATCACTAATTGCTCCTGCATTGCTCTACCTCCTACATCCATGCAGTCGTATATCAGAATTTTTTACACAGTTAGAGTAAGATTTAATCCCTTAAATTGATTAACTATTATTAGGGATATATATTCTAACAATAAAAAAACCGCATTAATAAAATGCGGTTTATAAATATATAAGCTAAAACGATTTTTAATTATTAAAAATAACCACGAACACCAAAGCGAAAGTTTCTGCCTGGAAGTGGGGCGGTATCTTTAATAAAAGAGGTATGCACAAAGCCTAACTCGTCAGTAATATTATCTACATTTAGATAAAGTTGTGCATCTATTGCGCCTAATCCTAATTGGTAGTTAGCCTGTGCATCGAATAATGTATAACCATCTGTTTTAGTTTCAAAGGCCGTTATATCACTTTGATCAAAGTAATGCGTGCCAGTAAGTGTCAACTGTAAATCACCTAAAGTGTATTGCAGTTCAGAACCTAACTTATTAGCTGGAATACGCGGTAAATTACCTTCATCGTCTTTTAATTTAGCGCGAGTCGAGTCGCCAAATACTTTTACCATAGCGCTTGGTGTTATTTGGTAATGTGCATCAAACTCAATTCCATAAAGCTCAGCGTCTTTACTTGTGAACTGATAAACGGCAACGGCATCGTCATGGGCACCAATAGCTGATTCTAAACCATCCTCTTCGTCAAATACTAATCCTGTATTTTCTTGAAAGTAAAAGTTTTTAATATCGTTATAGAAAAAGTTAACGGTATAACCAAAATCGCCACTAAAACGTCTAAAACTTAAATCTAAGTTTGTTGAGGTTTCTTGTTTAATATTTTCTGGTTCGAAATGTGCTTCATTACCTTCAATGTTATACCCAAGACCTAGCTCATACGTACCAGTGGCAATGTGTAAGCCATTGGATAATAATTCAGCAGAGAGTGGTGCACGTTCTGAATGAGAAATACTCGTCGCAATACTATGGCCTGGTTTGTATTGCCAAATAGCGCCAGCAGATACACTTACATTAGTAAAACTTTTGCTGTAACCGATTGTTTCTTCATCGTCATGGTCATCTTCAACTTCGTCGTGATCATGGCCGTGTTCAACTTCTGAAATTTGGCTTTTTATTTTATAATCTTCAACACGTGCGCCCAGCTCTACTGTCACATCACCAAATTCACGTTCTTCTAATAAATACACAGCGTTAGTTGTTGTTACGCTCGCTGGTGTAAATGCTTCTTCACCAATAGCATCGTAATCAGAATCACTGTAATGATAACCAACCATACCGTGCCAATCAGCAAATTTATGCTCTACATTTAAACGTGCTTCTGTCGTTTTATTTGTAAAGGTTGTACCAATTGCACCGTCTTCAATTTCGCTATGCGAATAATCAGTGTAGCCAACACGTAATTTGATTGTTTCAATCCAGTTATTATGCAGTGCGTAACTTACAAGTCCTTGCCAGCGGTCTTGCTCTAAATGAGCATAAACTGGGTCTTCAGCCGTTTCATCTTCATGCTCAGCATGCTCTTCTTCAGTTTCGTCTTCGTGATCATGCTCGTGATGATGTTCATGCCCCGGAATACCGTAATCAGTTTCTATATTGCCATATGAAAAACCAACCGTTAAGTGCTCCCCAACATAGCTAGTACCAAAGTTAACTGTTTCACTATCGATAAAGGTATTTTCTACTGAGTTTTCAATTTCTACATCGCCATCTTCATCTGAGATAGTAAAAGTCGGTGTTTGATAATCATCACCTGTACGTTTTGTACCATCAAAATGAAAATTAAAATTGTTATAACCGCTTTCTAATTTTGCAGCATATGTATTAGCGTTTGATACAGTGTCGTGACTGTATTCTGCCGCGCCCGTTAGTTCATCAATGTTACTAGTAGGAATGCGGTTATCTACTACATTTACTACACCACCAATCGCACCCGAGCCATAAAGTAGGGTACTTGGGCCGCGTAATACTTCTATCTGCTCTGCGGCTAAACTATCGCTTGATGTTGCGTGGTCTGGACCAATACGCGACGCATCACTGCTATCTAAACCATTTTGCATGATTTTAACGCGAGGGCCACCTAAGCCACGAATAATAGGGCTTGAAGAAACAGGGCCAAAGTAGCTGGCGTTAACACCTGGCAAACCCTTTAGCGTTTCACCAAGTGTAGGTTTAGATTTATTTCTAAGCTCATCACCAGATAAAACACTCACTGGAGAAATCATTTCTAGACTATTTTTATGAAGCGCTGAGGCATACACAACAACAGTTTCTACCGAGGTTGGTTTAAGAGAAACGGTTACATTGTTAGATAAACCTGTAACATCTATTCGAGAATCAATGTAATTATTTTTACTTATATGCAGTTGGCTTGCTGTATCAACTTCAATAGAGAATTCGCCAAGCTCATTACTTTTTACGCCTTGTGTCTTACCATGTATATGAATAGTCGCATTTTGAATTGGTTGATTTTTATTATCTGTTACTTTGCCATTAATTGTGGCAGCAAGTACTGAATGAGAACATAAAACAGAAAAAATAGCGGAGGAGATTAATGTTAGCTTTGTCATGGATATATTGGTTCGCGGTTATTATGTTGTGATATAATATAACACCGAGAAATAAACGAATCAACAATGTTATACCATAACTTTTATTTTTGCGTTAAATAGGCTAAAAACACCGATAAACAGTTTTATGAACAATCAAGTATCTATAAATGTAGTCAGTATATTTAATTAATTCGCCTAAAATTATTTATACTTAAATCATATAAACTAATTCATTTCAACAATAAAAAATAAATAAGATATTGTTTATTATGCATTTATAAAATTATTTTCGAACTTTTTATAATCAGAGTGTATCTTTAGATTTGCCGTTATTGTTAACAGTTAATTGTTTTGGTTTCAGTGTTGTGTAATTATCCTGCCTAGTTTTAAATGCTTTTAGCTTTGCTACTTTAAAGCTCGCTATTAAACCAACACAATAATAGGCTCAACATGAATCACATACCTAAAGACGTAAGATTGACACTAATGCTTTGCTGTTTAGTAGGACTTGCAGGGTGTAATAATGGAAAAATATCAGAAAAAAAACCGAACAATACAGTCGTTGATTTTAAGAAACAGCTTGTTATTTTTGATTTCGAAAAAAACAATTACAGCGATAATATAAATACCATTAATGCTTCTACTAAACTTGTTGAGCAAAGTGGCAATCATAAATTACAAGTAAATCTATACTCTAAATCACACACCGAAAGCGATTTTGAGTTTGTTAATCCACAAGGTTGGGATTGGCAAGCTATTGGTAACTTTGCCCTTGCGATTGATATTCAAAATCCTAATAGCGCATCCACCCATATTTATGTGAAAACTACCGATAAGACAGGCAAGTCACAAACACGCAGTGTCGTTGTACCCGGGCACTCAGAAAACACTTATTACATCGAGCTTAAAGGCGCTAACCTTAATATAAACTCAGGCATTCGCTCAAATCCACCCAGTTGGCATAGCGGTTATACACCTATTATTTATAGGGGTGGGCAAAAAAATATAGATGTAAGCAGCATTGTAAAGGTGTCGCTTGGTGTAAAGGGCTTACTTGAAGATAAACGTTTTTTAATTGATAACTTACGCTTGATAAAACCAACTAATTTTGATGTAAGTTACCTCAAAGGGTTGGTGGATGAATTTGGACAGAATGCAAAGTTAAACTTTATTAACAAGGTTACGTCAACTGAGCAGCTATTAGTTATCTCACAAAAGGAACAAGCTCAGCTGCAAGCACAACCACTGCAAGGGCGCTCTAAGTTTAGCGGCTGGAAAAATGGCCCACAATTAAAGGCTACAGGGTATTTTAGAACCGAAAAATACAAAGGTAAATGGAGTTTAGTTGACCCAGAAGGTTATCTGTATTTTTCGACCGGTATCGATAACGTCCGCATGGCAAACACCTCAACGATTACTGGCTACGATTTTGATCAAAGTTATATTAAACAACGCGAAGCTGGCGACTTAACACCCGAAGACTCACTTGGATTAAACCCAGCGGCTGTAGCTGCTTGGCCAACACGTTATCAAAGCTCAAAGCTCAGAGCTGAGATGTTTAACTGGCTACCAAAACAGGACGATCCCCTTGCCGATAATTATGGCTACAGACGCGAAGTACACAGTGGAGCAGTTAAAAAAGGCGAAACGTTTAGCTTTTATCGCGCGAACTTAGAGCGAAAGTATCAGACACATAACAACAATGAATTAATGAAACAATGGCAAAAAACAACAGTTAATCGTATGTTGTCGTGGGGTTTTACATCGTTTGGTAACTGGATAGAAGAGCAGTATTACCATACTAAAAAATTACCTTATTTTGCTAATGCATGGATCATTGGTAACTTTAAAACAGTAAGCAGCGGTAACGATTATTGGAGCCCACTACCAGATCCATTCGATCCTTTATTTGTTGAGCGCGCCGATGTAACACTTGCAAAAGTAGCTCAGCAAGTCAAAAACAGTCCATGGTGTGTTGGAGTGTTTATTGATAACGAAAAAAGCTGGGGCATGATGAATTCAGATACCACACGTTACGGCATTGCCATTAATACACTTAAAAATAATGCCAAAAATAGTCCAACTAAAGCTGAATTTGTACTTTTAATGAAAAATAAATACAGCAAAATAAGTAAATTAAATAAAGCATGGAATACAACACTCTCATCGTGGGATGAGTTTGCAGAGGGAGTGACTTTAACGCAGTTTAACGATCACGTTAATACCGATTTATCAGCGATGTTGTTCCATTATGCTAATCAGTATTTTGCAGTGGTGGATGAAGCAATTACAAAACACTTACCAAATCAGTTAAATATGGGAGCGCGTTTTGCCGATTGGGGAATGACTCCTGAAATTAGAGCCGCCAGTGCAGCTCACGTTGATGTAATGAGTTACAATTATTATCGAGAAGGCTTAAACCAAGAGTTTTGGGAGTTTTTGTCGGATATAGATATGCCAAGTATTATTGGCGAGTTTCATAATGGAGCTCTTGATTCGGGTCTGCTAAACCCTGGACTAATACATACTCAATCGCAGCAAGAGCGCGGATCAAAATACCAAAATTATATGAATAGCGTAATTGATAACCCTTATTTTGTCGGCGCGCATTGGTTTCAATATATAGACTCACCTTTAACAGGGCGTGCATACGATGGCGAAAACTACAATGTGGGTTTCGTAAATGTGGCTGATATTCCTTACGAACCACTCGTTAATGCAGCTAAAAATGTGAATAAATCTTTATATGAGCGCAGGTACCGCAATGATAAAAATTAAACACATTATTAACGTTCTAACTGCTTTGTATTTAAGTGCTTTTGGTTTAACGGGGATAGCATTAGCCGAACCAACCAAAAAACTATTGTATGAGCAGGGGCCGTATCAAATATTTAATGAACAAGCGCTTGAGGTACTCAACTTAAAGATGCCATTGCAAATACTTGCCTCTGGGTATGAATGGCTAGAGGGACCCGTGTGGGTAAATCAAGGGGGGTATTTGTTATATTCTGATATACCTAATCATCAAGTATATAAATACACGCCAGGTAAAGGTGTTAGCCTATATCTAGCGCAAAGCGGCTACTCAAATGGCTTATTGGTTAATGCACAAAACGAGCTTGTTCTTTTGCAATCTCGCTCTCGTGTTGTATCTAAAATGAAAGCGCCTTTAAGCGCCCCAAAATCTGATTACTTACCTATAGTAAGTCACTTTAATGGTCAAAAGTTTAATAGTCCAAATGATGGTGCATTTAATAACAAAGGCACACTTTATTTTAGTGATCCACCTTATGGACTTCCTAAGCAGCTAAATGACGAAAATAAAGAGTTAAGTTTTCAAGGTGTGTATTCGGTTAAAGATACAGGAGAAATAACGTTATTAGACGACGAATTAATTTATCCTAATGGTGTTGCGTTGTCGAATGATAACAAAATTTTGTATGTAGCTGCATCGAATGAAAATAAACCCGCTTGGTACCAGTATTATTTAAATAGCAATGGAGGTGTTATTAGCAAATCACTGTTTTATCAGCTGCCACCAATTGCAAAGCACGGCAAAGGATTACCTGATGGTTTAAAAGTACATAAAAGCGGGATTATCTTTGCTACAGGACCCAATGGTTTATGGCTATTTAATAAAAAGGCTGAACTATTAGCTAAAATTACCACGCCAAATATGAGTGCTAATTTGGCATTTAATACTCAACAGAACCGTGTTTATATAACCGCGCATACACAGTTATTAGCGCTTGATTTAAAGTGAAAATCAATTGTAAGCCCTTTGAATTGTAGTGTTAATTGTTAATATTTGTTGGGTTGTTTATATGGGGCAACAAGGTGATACTTTTATATCTGTTAAACAGATCCGGCTCAAGTAAATATACCTTCAGTAAACTGCAAATTTATTTTTGACATTTTGCAGTTTAAAACAATTATCTTTAAAAAGTCTCACAAGTTAATTTCATTTTATTAATGACATGACCTTTACAATAATTCAATCGTGTTGTAAATTGTTAACAATGAACAGTGTTATGTGAACTAATTCGGTGGTTTAATGAAAGTATCATCACAAACAATAAAAAGTGTAAAAGTAGAGTATTACCAAATTCCGCTAGCTGAAGTATTAAGTGATGCTAAACATGGCGATCACACTCACTTTGAAATTATTGCATTACATATAATGACCCATGACGGCTTTGAAGGTATGGGTTACACCTATACTGGTGGAAAAGGTGGACGTGCAATTTATTCACTCCTTAATGACGAAATTAAACCGGGGTTAATTAACCAAGATTCAACGTCAATTATGGCAATCTGGGATAAGTTACAGTGGGATCTACATTATGTAGGCCGTGGTGGTTTACTTAGTTTTGCTATTTCAGCAGTTGATATAGCGCTGTGGGACATTAAATGTAAACGTTTAAATGCACCCTTATGGCAAGTTGCTGGGGGCAGTAGTGATAACACAAAATGTTATGCAGGTGGAATAGATTTAAACTTTAGTGAGCAAAAACTACTTGATAATATTGGTGGTTATTTAAATCGTGGTTTTAACGCCGTAAAAATTAAAGTGGGTAAACCAGATTTTAAAGAAGACATAGAACGTGTAGCTGCAGTACGCAATTTAATTGGTAATGACAAAATACTCATGGTCGATGCTAATTACTCGATGAGTGTGGAGCAAGCAATTCGCTTTGCAAAATCGATTGAAAAATATGATATTACATGGTTTGAAGAGCCCACCATACCAGATGATTACAAAGGTTTTGCTCGCATAGCACAAGCAACCTCAATACCGCTTGCCATGGGCGAAAATTTACACACACTGCATGAGTTTGGCTATGCAATTGACCAAGCTAAATTGGGTTTTTTACAACCAGATGCATCAAATATTGGTGGTATAACAGGGTGGTTACATGTAGCCAGTATGGCATATACCCATAACTTACCTATTTGCAGTCATGGTATGCATGAACTGCATGTATCACTACTGGCATCTCAGCCACATGCTGGTTTTTTAGAGGTTCATTCTTTTCCTATTGATGAATACACAACGCGTCCTTTAAAACTTGAAAACGGCAAAGCGTGCGCGCCAGATATAATAGGTACAGGTGTCGAGTTTGACCCACAACTCGTTAAACCACATTTAGTTAAGCACTCCTAGTAAAAAATAAACGAGTCGTTGTGCGGCCACAAGAGCAGTGAAGTGATTATTTAACAAGGAGTGATGAATAATCCATCATAAATTAAATCTTATGTGCATTGCCCTTGTGGGCGCCTTTATAAAAATAGTTACATTACTTACAGTGCAAGCTGTTGATATTAAATCCACTATAATAGGAGTATTTAACGTTAAAAAATTGTTTTCTAAAGAGGCAATATTTTATATTTAATTATTCAGAGATTTATCTGAATTGGCATTTACCACAACCCAAATTGCAAAGTAAGTGGTAAAGCTTTAGATTGCTATAAAGTAATGCACTCTTTGCTGAATAAGCAATACAAATTAAATTAGTTAGTAACTCTCACATCCCCACTAAAAGCCAACATAAACTGTTGGCTTTTTTATGCTTTTAAATTGTATTAAAAAGCATGAAACTACCATTTTTAAGCAAAATGCGTGTATTTCCATCATAAAGTTGCCCTTAATATGTTGTATATAAATTCATTTATTACAGTGTTAGGTTTTATTATGACGTCAAAAATAATAGGTGTGAGCGATTTCCCTGATGCATTTTTAACAAAACGCACAGCAAGTGGCATGGGACAAATGGACGATCAAAACGATCCCGTCAATATGATATTAGGTCTAAAAGATGTACGTAAAGCGGCGCATAATTGTGCTGTTTTTCAATCAGGAGCTAAACCAGGGCGTATTGTAATTCCATCAGAAGTCGCAATACGTGAAACACGTCAAATCCCATTTGAAGTAGACCCACCTGAGCACGGCGGTTTTCGTGAACTATTAAATCCATGGTTTAAGCGTCCATTAGATGAGGGTTACCAAGCGCGCTTACAAGCTATTATTGATGAAACAATAGACAATGCCTTCAAAGCCGAGTCGTTAGATGTGGTGTCACAATTTGCACTTCCGCTGCAATCTAAAGCGTTAACGCTGTTACTTAATACCTCAATGGATAAAGCACAAACATGGATAGATTGGGGTACGCACGTATTTAGAAGTGAAGATAGTGACCTTGATAGCGATAAAGCCAATATTCTATACGATTACATTGATGAGCAAATAGAAAACGCCATTGCAATCCCGGGTGATGATTTATATTCAGTGCTTTTAAATTCAGAGGCGAACGGTAAAAAGCTGAGTAAAGAAGAAGTAAAAGGTGTGATGATCCTGACCTTTGCAGGGGGGCGCGACACCGTTATAAACGCGATCACAAACTCTATTGCCTACTTTAGCGAAAACATCAGTGATTTAAAGCGTATTGATGATAAGCCTGAAATATTAAACAGGGCCGTAGAAGAACTCATTCGCTATTTTTCGCCGCTTACGCAAATGGGCCGCGTCGCTACGCAAGACACAAGCGTATGTGAGCACGCTATAAAAGCCGACACACGAGTTTCGTTATGTTGGGCGTCGGCTAATCGCGATGAAAAGGTATTCAAAGATCCCAACAATGTCGACTTCGACCGAAAAGTTAACCCGCATATTAGTTTTGGTTTTAGTCATCACAATTGTTTGGGCGCAACGCATGCTCGCCAAATTCTACGTCAACTAGTGTTATCACTTGCTAATAAAGTTGCTCGAATAGAGACAATAAAAGCAGATGAAAATATTGAAAAACTAGGTGAGTTTTCAAGAAAGGTAGGCTTTAACAGTCTGCACGTTAGCTTTAAATCAAAATAAAAACACCGTACAAAATAGTTAAATAAATACAGTAACAAGTAAAAGTAGAGGATTAATACGATGGCGAAAGTAATATTTATAACCAAAACAAATAATGCAGTTGAGGTTGAGGGCGACAGTGGCTCGCTAATGGAACTAGCATCAGCAAATGGTGTTGCTGGTATTGATGGTGATTGTGGCGGTGTATGTTCGTGTGCAACGTGTCATATTTACTTAACACCGGATGACTTTAAAAAAGTAGGTACACCCGATGAGATAGAAAGCGACATGCTAGAGCTGGACGATAACGTAACGCAATACAGCCGTTTATGTTGCCAAATTGAGGTGTCTGACAATATTGATGGCATGACCTTCAGAGTAGCCAATTAAAAGCGGGTACAGCATTATGCAAAACACACATACAGAACCAAATCTACTTGAGCAAAGCGTGGTGGTTATTGGCGCAAGCCATGGCGGGGTTAACTTTGCTTTTACCCTTCGCCAGCAAGGTTGGCTGGGTAAAATTACGTTACTCGACAGCGATCCAGAGCTGCCATATCATCGGCCACCTTTGTCTAAAAAAACGTTGCAATCGGATGATGTAAAATCGACTCCATTAAAAGTAGAAAAAGCTTATACCGATAGCAATATAGATTTATGCTTGGGCCAGCGTGTTACTGCAATTAATAAACAAAGTAAAACAATTACGCTGAAATGTGGAAAGCAAATAGCCTTTCATAAATTAGTGATAGCGACAGGATGTTCGCCCTTTATTCCGCCTATTAAAGGGCTTATTGATACCGTTGACGATAAAGGGAATGCACAATATTTTGCGATGCGAACACACGCAGATGCAGTGGCAATAAAAACAGCACTCAATAAAAGTAATGATAAACAGGTTGTCATTATTGGTGGCGGCTACATTGGCCTTGAGTCGGCGTCATCGTTTATAGCGTTAGGTGCAAAAGTAACGGTAATTGAAAAACAACAAAGCATACTCTCGCGTGTTACATCAGCTGTTATGTCTGACTTTTTAACTCAATTGCACATAAGCAAAGGGGTAGATTTGCAAACAGCGAAAGATGTTGTACAAATAAAGCACACAGCTAATAAACATTATGTTGTATGCAGTGATGGCACTCAATATCCCGCCGATTTTATTTTAGTGGGCGTTGGGGTAAGGCTTAATACCGAGCTTGCAGTGACTGCAGAGTTAGCGCTCGAACAAGGTATTAAAGTAAATGAAGTGTGCCAAACTTCACACCCTGATATTTTTTCTATCGGCGACTGTACCTCACACTTTAATAAAATTTATCAGAGATGGATAAGACTTGAATCGGTTCAAAATGCCGTAGAACAAGCTAAAACAGCTGCACAGTTTTTAGCAAAAAATAGTGAACCGGTTCCTGCTTTACCTTGGTTTTGGTCAGATCAATACGAGTACAAACTACAGATAGTGGGTTTATCACAAGGGTATAACGAAATTGTCGTACGCGAAGAGTCACCGGAACAATTTTCGCTTTGGTATTTTAATAACGACACATTGTTGTGTGTAGAAGCGGTTAATCATGCTAAAGCCTACGTACTTGGTACACAGGCTATAAAGCAAAATATAAAGGTTAATAAGCGGATATTAAGTGATTTAGCAACACCGCTTGCAAAGCAACACCTACTTGAGACGTAGCTGCTGGCGATACTGGTGAGGGGTAACTTTAAAATGGTGCTTAAACTGCTTAATAAAATACGACGGGCTGGAGAAACTCAAGTCGTAAGAAATATCAGTTACCGAGGCATCACTTTGCCCAAGTAGTCGTGCGGCATTATATAGCTTGTGCTGAATAAGGTAGTCGGAGTACGGCACTCTAAAATGCTTTTTAAATACTCGTGAAAAATACGAAGGTGATAAATAACAAAGTGCTGCGGCTTGCTCTAGCGAAAGATTGAGGCCATTTTTTGTTTTTAGCTCATTAACAACGGGTGTTAACTTTTTAAAGCTAGCTGAACCACTCAACGGTTTTTGCTGGTTAGATAAACTACTTTTACCGTATTCGCACACCATGGTTATTAAACTATTAAACAGTTGTTTGCAGGTTTTACTTTTTGGGTTTTCGTTAAACTCGCTCAACATCCATGCGAGTAGTTTATGGATTCTTTTTTGTAGTTCAACGCTAAATGTTAGATGTAAACCGGTTTTCAATAGATCTAAAAACTCTTGTAGGGCTGGGTCGTTAAGGCGCTCAGGCATAAACTGCACAATATACCAAGATTTAGGACGTGGGTTTAAAGCAAAATCATGCGTTTCCATTGCAGGCGTAAAAACGGCCTCAAAATCAGACAGAGTTGATTCACCCTGATGGTAAAAATAAGTGCCATCAATTTGTTCAAAAAATATAAATTCTTGCACCTGATGAAAGTGCATAAAACATGAATAGCTATCGTGCTGAAGATAACTTACATGATGAATTTCGAAATCGTAACCGTCTTTTATACAAAACGGTTCACAGTAAATTGTCGGTTGCTTCATAACATAATACTTATATTTAGAGACTTAGGAGTCTACATGTACAAGGCAAAAGCTGCAATTGCAGATGGAAAAGGCGGTTTTTTCTTCGATACCGTTAATGTCGGAAAACCAAGTACTGGCGAAGTAAAAATTAAAATAAAAGCCTCAGGTATTTGTCATACCGATTGGGATTCAATTAAAACATGGAATAAAAAATTTATCATTGGTCATGAAGGCGCAGGAACCGTTGTTGAGTTGGGCGAAGGTGTAACGGAATTTACTATTGGCGATAAAGTAATGCTAAATTGGGCAATTCCGTGTGGTGAGTGTTTCCAGTGCCAAGAGGGTAATTTACACATTTGTGAAGTAAATAGCCCCGTAACTGGCAATGGTTTATGCGGACACGCAGGTAAACAAGCGTGTGAGCATAATGGCAATAGCTTAGAGCGCTCATTTCATTTAGGTACGATGAGCGAATACACCGTCGTTAAAGCTGCTGCAGTTATAAAAATACACAGTGACATTCCTTTTCCAAGTGCAAGTATTGTTGGTTGCGGTGTAATGACCGGTTACGGATCAGTGGTTAATGCCGCTAAAGTAAAAGCAGGTTCGTCAGTAGCCGTATTAGGCTGTGGAGGCGTAGGACTAAATGCAATACAAGGGGCTGCAATTTCAGGCGCCGCTAAAATAATAGCAATTGATTTGTCACCGGAGCGATTAACACAAGCTAAAGCATTTGGTGCTACACATACCGTACTTGCTAAAAAGTATGACCCTGATTTAGTTCATATGATAAACGAAGTTAAAGCGCTAACAAATAGTCGCGGAGCCGATTATGCCTTTGAGTGTACAGCAGTGCCGGCACTTGGTTCAGCGCCATTAGCATTAATACGCAGCGCGGGCGTTGCGGTGCAAGTGAGTGGCATTGAGCAAAAAATAGATTTTGATTGCGAACTATTTGAGTGGGATAAAATTTATATAAATCCGCTCTACGGGCAATGTAATCCTAAGCGCAACTTTGCTCAAATACTAGACCTTTATGACGCAAAAAAGCTCAAGCTCGATGAGCTAGTCACAAAAACTTACTCGTTAGATGAGTTACAAACAGGCTTTGACGACATGCTAGCAGGGCGTATCGCTAAAGGTGTCGTCGTGTTTGATGATTAAAGGAGCATAAAATGGCAATTCATCGTTTAGAGGTATCAAATAACTGTTACACCGCTGATAACTTTGTAACGCTAACCGCGTATAGCAGTCACTTAAAAGGGCGAGGTGATATAAGCATTTACCAAGAAGCAACCAGTAATAAAAATGTACCTATAATTGTATTACTGCATGGTGTGTATGGTAGCCACTGGGTGTGGAGCCAGCTAGGGGGCGTACATAAAGTGTATCAGCAGCTTCGCAGCAGTGGCCTTAACGAGTTTGTATTAGTGATGCCATCAGATGGCGCACACGCCGAGGGCAGCGGGTATTTGCCACTTAAAAATGCAGATTATGAAGCATGGATAGTTGATGATGTGATTAGCGCTGTTATTCAAACTCAACCAATGTGCTCGAGCTCATCAAATATTTATATTACGGGCCTTTCAATGGGAGGGTATGGAGCATTATGTTTAGGTGCAAAGCATCCAACTATTTTTAGCGGTATATCAGCGCATTCATCAATTACTGAGCTTGACGACTTTAATCTCTTTGTTGATGAACACACTCTAAAGCCACTAAAAAAAACCACTGATAAGTACAAAGGCGACGTGTTTAAAACATTGATCGCGAATAAAAAGACATTACCGCCACTGCGATTTGATTGCGGAAAAGACGATGTACTTTTTAGTGCTAATACTGCGCTTGCAAAAAAGCTAGTTGATGAAAATGTTCCTCATACGTTCGATATTTTTGCAGGCACCCATTGCTGGGAGTATTGGCACGAACATGTAGCTAAAACTATGATCTTTTTTGCTCAATTAGAAAGCAAAACTCACACACAATTAAAATAAGGAGATAACACATGAAAGTCATTAGCTCACTTTTAATTGCATTTGCATGTACTGCATCATGCAATTTAGTCGCGCAGCCAGAAGTATCCGTAAATTTAAACGTAAAGCGAAGTATTGACGGCCTATCAACCTTTGATAGAAGCAAATACATTGTTATGCATTCGATGCTAACAACAACCGATTGGAAGGGGGAAGAAGATAAGCTTGACTACTTACTTAACGACCTTGATGTGTACTTTGGTCGCGATAATGGTTCTATGCCGTATTACGCGACTCAAGTTGAGCAAAACTCAAATAACCTAGGGTACGCAAGCCCTGAGAGTATCGCTGCTTATGGCAAAACTGCTCGCGAAGATTATTATGGTAAAACGTTGTCGAAGCTTCAAATGAAGCCGACTTATTAGTAGATAGTTACGTAAACAAGAACAAAGCATATGTAATTATCAGTAATTTAGAAACAAGTGCTAATAGCGCCTTGCTAAATTTAACAGAGCTACCAAGGAATCCGATTAATAACATTAAAATTAAGCACTTGCACTTTGCTAATGGTGAGCCAACACTTATAGCAACATCACAAAATATTGGTGTAAAAAATGAGTTACCAAAAAGCATTAACATAGGCGCAGAAGCCACAGTAATTATTGAATATACGTTCAGCAACAATATAAAAATTACTGCTAAGTCTGACGAGCATAAATACTATGCAACAACCTACAAACAGCCAATTAAAGCCAATACAGCGCTTAAATTTAACATTAACAATGTAAAAACAAGTGAATATGGTAAAGGTATATTGCGTTTAAGTTTTGGTAGAGAGCATGATTTAGCTCAACAATCTATCGTTAAAGTAAATGGCACTTTAGTTACTGTACCAACCGATTATGCCGGTGATGAGCAAGTATTTCGCCCACAAGTATTTAGCATGCTAGAAATCAAAGTTCCAAACGAGCTGTTAAAAACCAATAATACGATATTAGTTACATACCCAGATGATGGCGGATTTGTTAGTAGCGTGACGCTTCAAGCGTTTGAGTACAGTGATGATATTTAATTTAAAAAACTAACTATTTGTTATGTTATAAAAAGCAAGGTCACTAATTATTAGTGGCCTTAGTTGTCACAGAAGTCTTATTCAATTTTAAAAATAGATGGCATAATTCGTATGCATTAGTGATTGATCTTTATGTGTATTATATTTACTTGTGCTATTGGCCGAAAAGAAAACAGATGCTTTAATGGTCGGCGGAAGCTTATGTTATGTCTATCCCGCACTACTTGTTTATGAGGTACCAATATCAATTTTATTAAAAAAATTTAATGTTTTTAATTTACCTATGGTTCTTTTAGCGAGTGTAATCCCATTTATTGTAATTATTTCAATAGGTTGGATTGAACCTGTAGGGCCTTTTTTTTTAATTTGCTTTGGCTCTATTGTAGTTGCTATAGGTTGTTGGTATACAGATTTACTCTTTTTTAAAAATAAAAACTAACCAATAACCTGTTGCAGTTTAAAAGAGAATTATCGACTATCAATCATAAGTATATCGAGTTTATGTTGAGCTCTGGTTTGATTCTTTATGTCGATAGGTTCAATCATCTCGCATTCGTCTCTGATCATTTCAGGAATGAGGCTAGGGTAGTGGCGACAGTCCTCTGGGCGGTCGAGATAAATACTGCAGGTGTACATGTTTTTAGCCAAGGGATCTTTTTTAGGCGCAATTTCTAAAAAAGGGCATGCATCTAGTCTCAATCCTGTTTTTGGGTCAAACCAAATTTCGTCGTTTTTCACGTATTCGTAGATTTCGGGGTTAAAAAGCTCCCATAAATCAATTTCTTCTTTTGATGCGCTTAAATCGCCACCACCGTATTTAATACAGCACTTACCGCATTGATTACATTGTTTCATAATTTGCTAATTGAATTGGTTGTCAACGAGTTTAAGTTAGCTGTGAGTGTAGCACTGAATTTATTATTCGCTGTTTGCTTAATTAAAAAACCATCCCTTTAATACAGTAGTTACGGTATTAATCTAGATGCAAAATCCCTTGTTACATTTTATATAGTGCAAACATTATTTAATGGTTTACTCTAAAGGTAGTTAAAAATGTTATGAAATCAGTTTGAGTAACTTGTGGCTGTTACAATTACTGTACAAAAATATTTGATCAGGAATTATCATGAAAGAAGCTGTTTCAAAGTTAAAAACAGAATTTAATGCAAAGTTATTGTATTGGAACAATCTTAAAAGTAACAAAGCTAAAGCGCTAATTCTCTTATTGTTTATAGCTGTTATTGCGCTTAAGGTATTTACAACCATATTTACCTTCGATTGGCTTGCGAGTTTATTTCGCATTTAAGGTTACAAGCAATAATTTCGGTAAAATTTTAATCACAAAGTGTTTAACGCCTACCCGATGTTTATTATTAATGTATTATTACGCTATAGACCAAATTAAATAAATCAGTTGTTAAAACATGTTTTGTAATGGCTGAATGCTATATTTTGGCTAAATTGAGTGAGTAATTGAGTTTAGCTGCATTAAAAGGTAACACGTAATGATGAACACAAAAGTATACAAAGCGGTACACGACTTAGCAGAAGAACTAATGACGGCTGCTAATAAAAATGATCGTGAAAAGTTTGAGTCTTTATTTGCTCAATTAAAAGCTATTTGTATGGAAAACGAAAATACGTCTAAAGATCACCCAGTGCAATGGGAAACCCTAGCTGATTTTACCGAAGAGCTAGAAGAAGCGATCACCACTTATGAAAAAGCGTTAGAGAAGTCAATTGCAATTAATAACAAAGATCATATGTCATCGGTTGCTTTTTCAATGGCTACGTTACAGTTAGAAATAGGTCAAAAAGACGAAGCGATTAAAAACTTACAAAACGCTAAAGTTAGTGCTAATAAAATTGAAGACAAAGAGCTTAAAGCTGAAATACATGACTTACTAGAGTCACTTATTGAAGAGGAAGGTTAAGTATTTAAAAGTATAATTAGCCCCCATTAAATGTGATTTTTGTGGACTTAACTTGATATTAATAACGCGCTGGTGGTTTATACCCTCAGCGCTTTTTTATGTTTACTATAAATGACAAAAAGAAATGCTTTATTTTTGAGCCAGTTTACTCATAAAGTTTATATTTATTAATCAGCCTGTTACTTATTAAATTCTATTCAGCAAATCTATAGATTACTTTTTATGAGTGAGTCCCACTAAAATAAGTTAACCAATGTGGTCATGAGTCATCTTCCTTTTGAATGAATAACAACAAATTGTTAACACTGAAAAACGTCTGAAATAATTAGAATGTAATTAAAAGTCACACATAAAATATTTTTTATCAAATGCTTGGGTTCTGGTTTGGCTAAAAACCAAGCATGCTGCAGCAAATTCAATCTCAAAAAGTTAACACTCTCTAAATACCTAGTTGTAAATAGGGTGTTCAGCTTGTTCATTTACGGCGTTAACTTAGTCCCGTTAATTACCACTAAAGTGTGAAATTTGAACAAAACTTTAACTAATCGTTGCATTTTGTTAATTGTTAACATTATATTAATTGTGAGTTCCATGCCTTTACACAAAGGATTAATTTTTACACCAAGATAGGTAACAGTTATGAAAAAAAGATCATTGTATTGTGCGGTTTCGAGTGCGCTATTACTTTCAAGTACCTTTAATGTGCACGCTGTTAAAGTGCAGTTTAATATTGATACAAAACATGCTGTAGGACAGTTTGATAGCTTCGATCGTCGTAAATTTATTACGTTACATTCATCAAATACCGAAAGTGACTGGTTTGGAAATAACGCTCAAAGCTTAAATGCGCCTAATGCTGATCCTGATTTAATGACCCATTTTTTAGAAGATTACGATGTGTACTTTGGTCGTGATACAGGGGGCATGAAATATCAACTAACACAATTACCAGAAGATTCAGCAAAACCAGGTTATGCAAGCGCGGCAACCGCAACAACAAATGGCGGCGGAGTAAAATGGAATTACACCAATATTACAACAGCTCAAGCTAAAACAATGCGAAAGCATGAAGGGCGTAACAGCGATTTAATTGTCGCTGCACAGCAACATCCTTATTATCCTGATGGCACTAAAATTGGTAATCAAAATTGGTCTTTCTCGCAAAGAGATACTGCGGCTGAACCACTAGGTACAGCCATGGGCGACTACATGGCGCAGTTTTTACAAAAATACTTTAAATCAGGCCCATCAGATAGCCTTGGTCAAAAGCGCCCAACGTATGTTGAGGTAATGAACGAGCCACTGTTTGAACTGCACGACTTTCCGCATACCGGTTATGATAAAGAAAGCCTCTATGACATTTTTAGATTGCATAACTCAGTTGCTGATGTGATTAATGCTAACCCTGCACTGAATGATGTGAAAGTAGGGGGCTTTACGGTGGCGTTTCCTGATTATGAAAAAGGGTCACAATTTTTCGATAACTGGAAGCAACGCGACAAGGCATTTTTAGATATTGCAGGAAATAAAATGGACTTTATTTCGATGCACTTATATGACTTTCCAAATTTCCCAGGTGGCCCTGGTGGTCAGCATCAAATACAGTACCGAAAAGGCAGCAATATGGAAGCGACCCTTGATATGGTTGAGCAATATATGGCTTATAAATGGGGAAGTATTAAGCCGTTAGTTATTTCCGAATATGGCTCTCAATTACAAGGCTCATTTGGTACTAAATGGACACCGCAACGTGACTGGTTATGTCTAAAGGCAATGAGCTCTATGCTGATGAGCTTTATGGAAAGGCCAAACCGTATTGATAAAGCCATTCCGTTTATTCCATTAAAAGCAGAATGGGGCCGTATAAGCGACACTATTCCCTATTACTGGCGTTTACTGCGTCAAGCTAAAGAAGGTCAAGGTGAAACCGGCGAGCAATGGGTTTACACCGAAATGGTTAAGTTTTACCAGTTATGGTCTGATATAAAAGGGACGCGAATAGATAGCTGGGCAAGCGATATGGATATTCAAGCTGACGCGTATGTTGATGGCAAAGATGTTTATTTGGTATTAAACAGCCTTGAATTTTCGCCGACCAATATTGATTTAAGTGTTTTAGGCAAGGGTTCTAACAACGTAACGGGTGTAAATATTAAGCATTTATATCCTAATGCCCAAGGCAAACCAGTATTGGATAACAGCAACAGAACAACACTCCCAAGCTCTGTTGTATTAGGCTCTGAGTCAACCATGATAATTAAAGTGAGTCACCAAAAAAATGTTGTTATTAACAATATTAATCAAGAGACTAAGCATTACGCAAGTGCAGTAGTTAAAAATATTGCAGCCAACGCGACCCAGTTCTTTACTATTAACAATGTAGATAAAGGGGCTAATGGCGAGGCTACATTGCGCTTAGGTGTTGGCCGCCCTCATGGTAAGTCGTTAACGCCAGTTGTAACTGTTAATGGTAATAGAGTCGCTATTCCTACTGATTTTAGAGGATATGATCAAAAAAATGGTGGCCTTGGACGTGAGCGTTTCTTTGGTGTTATTGAAATTCCAGTGCCATATAATAACATTAAAAAAACTAACAATATTGAAGTTACATTCCCTGACAGCGGTGGTGCAGTTAGTTCACTAACATTACAAAACTTTAAAATGAGTAAACGTATTACTCGCTAAAAACGTGTAATAAAGGTTTAGTAATAAACAAATTGCGGGTTTATCTATATGATAGCTTCGCAGTTTTTTATTTGTATCGCTACTACTGCCTAACACAATACAAATAAACTAATACTAAATATGCTGGGAATGGCTTTAGGTGTATTTTTGCTGTTAAGCCTGTGAGTTTTATGCTTTACAATGAGTACAAGGTACTCATTATTAAAAATAAACACTATTCTCAGAGCGTTAAACTTAGCATGACTGTTTTATTAATTTAATTGGGTATGTTTTAGAGGAGTTCCACTGACCTACATATAAGTTGTTGTCTTGATCTACGCAAATACAATGCACGTGATTAAAAATGTTCCCGTTACTTTGCATCGGCTGTAGTTCTCCATTTATATACTGCGGTTGCGGTGCCCCTAAATTAGCTATTAGCGTGTTACTTTTATCAAATATACTAATAAAGCCAGAGTCGTCAGCATTTTTATTGTCAATATGCGACCAGCAAACAGGTGCATAAAATAGTTCACCTTTGAACACGGGACCGCCAATATATGCCCCATTAGCGCTAATTCTATTAAGGTACTTACCATCAAACGAAAATACTTTTAAACATTGCTCAAAACGAGAGCTTACTATTAATGTAGGATTTAAGGGATCATGTAAATCTACTTCAACCCCATGGGCTGACGAATCCCCAAAACGTGACAGGCACAGCAATTTATGATCTTATGTAAATCACCACAACCCACATAAGTCACAACTGCTATGCCTGACACATCAGTTTGCCATAAGTACTTTAAACATGCATTAGCGCCATTCAATAATGCCAGAGTAAAAACATTACTAAGCTGCAGTAATGCATTAATTTCGGGCAATAAACTTACCTTAACTGAAATCGGCAGAAATTTGTCTGGCGCTGTGGATGTAAAACATAAAATAAAACGCGTTGATCGCTTCTTAAAAAATACTCACCTCTACAATGAAAGGGTCGCTATCTATAAAGCATTAGCTCATCCTATTATCGACTCTTTACCAATGCTTGCAATTGCCGTTGACTGGAGCGGTGCCTGTGGTCACGACTATCACTTACTGCGAGCAAGCTTACTTGTGGATGGGCGCTCTATCGTGATTTATAACATGATTGTTGAGCAGAAGAATTTTGATAGCCCAGCAACCAACAGCCTGTTTTTAGATGAACTTTATGAAGTGCTTGGACGACATCCTAGTGTCTATATTGTAACAGACGGCGGCTTTCTTACGCCTTGGTATAGTAAAGTACGCGAACTTGGTTGGCATATGATAGGTCGATTAAGAGGCTCAATGAAGTGTAAACTAGCCATGCAATCACAATGGCATACATTAAAACAACTTAGGGCTGGTGCCAGCGATATACCAAAGGCGTTAGGTCAAGCAAGACTAACTCAGTCCAGCCCGACAGCATGCGATGCATTTTTACACGTATATCATGGAAAAAATAAAGGAAGAAAAGGAAAAAGCAGATTTACGAAAGATACAAAAATGTATCAAAACTTAGCGAAAGAGCCATGGTTACTCGCGACATCAGACAATACAATGACGAGTAAGCGAGTAGTTGGTTTATATAGTAAAAGAATGCAAATAGAGCAAAATTTCCGCGATGACAAAAGTTTGAGATATGGTTTTTCGTGGCGTTTTAGTAAAAGCACCGGCATAAATAGAATAGGAATATTATGCTTGATAGCCACAATAGCGAGCACTGCGTTATGGTTTATAGGGTGTGAAGCAGAAAAAAGAAAGTGGCATATAAAATTTCAAGCAAATAGTGTTAAGAATCGCCGAGTTCTTTCATTTTTAACCTTAGCCAAGCAAGTCATAAAGCTATGTAAGAGACGTATTACACAAAGCTATATAGAAAAAAGTTTAAAAAACTTTATTTTTAATTATCAAAAAGAGGCCGCTGGATAAAGTGGGGATCCCTCAGCCCCATGGGTGTTGTGTAAATTGTAATTTTTGTCTTCATTATGGTGACCGCCCCAATGGTTTATATAGCGACCTTGTTTATCATAATGCAGTAAAAAGTCGCTGCCATAACCATCGGTGACATATAAATTCCCATTGGGGGCAATGGCAATGTCAGTAGGGCGAAAAGGTTGCTCAGGTTTATAAGCACCGCACGTTTGTGGATGGCCGATACTGTATATTAGTTTGCCATCTAAGGTCATTTTGGCAATAAAGCCAGACTGTGGAATGACATTGTTAGTAGGGCTATCCCATTGCTCTGTGCTGTGACCATCCCAGTGGCGATTAACAATCCAGCCACTATCTACAACGTATAAAAATTCTTGCTCGCCTTCTTTTACAATTTTTATAGCGTGTCCACCAGGAAAAGAGCTTCCAAAAGCGTCAAGTAATTCACCGTTTTGGCTATACACTAAAATATTATTAGTCGTGTTATCGGTGATCATAAATATTCTCCCTTGTGAGTCCATCACCATCGCATGACAATTTTCTATAGGGTATTTATTGGGGTTTAACTTTCCCCAGTGGGCGTCTATTTTGTATTTAAATTTACCTTGGCCAATTATTTTCCCGTGTGGGTCTTCGTCATTTTTAGGAGTAGCGTGAGGTATAAGGTGTTTTTGCTCTGAGGTTAACATACAGAATTTTCCATATAAAAAAACCAGCTTATGCATTGGGCTATAATGCATAAACTGGTTTAGGCTAGAAGGTTACTTTAAGTGCGTTCTTTTGCTTTAAAATTTAAAATAGCATCATCGTTAACGCGATTTAAAGGATAATAAACAGCTTCGTTTTCTTTAAATGGTTGGTTGCTAATCGCATTGTAAGCACTGATCATTGACCAACGAGGTTCGGCAGCGCGGTTTTGATTTGATTTATGCAGTAAATTACAGTGGAAAAACAGTACATCACCTGGTTCAAGTTCTACGTTCATAAGTTCATGGTACTTCATTGCTTCTTCTACAAACTCTAAACAGGCGCCTTTTTGGTCACCGGTTTTACTGTGATCCAATCGTCCTAAATGATGTGAGCCTTTAAGTACTTGCAAGCAACCATTTTCTTGCGTCGCTTTATTAATGGCGACCATACAGCTAATTGATTTTGGATAAAGCATGTAATTATCACGATGCCAGTAGCCAAAATCTTGGTGCCATTCCCAGGCGCCACCTACAAATGGTTCTTTCATCATAATTTTAGTGCTGGTGTGGTACACCTCTTCGCCAATAAGTGTTTCGCATACTTCAATTAAGCGACGACCGCGAGAAAACATACTGTATAAATCGTCGCCTGTTTTTTGCCATAAACAGACTTTACTTACAGCGCCATCGGCGTCTTTTTTGTCCCATGCTCGTTCATAGAGTGTATCGTCATTAAAAGCAGTTTGTTGTAGTAGCTCAATTTCATCAGCGCTGTAGTAATTTTTGACAATAATATAACCATCACGGTGAAAATCAGCTATTTGTTGTGGTGTTAAATAAGTGTGTGACATAAATGTAGTTCCATTTTCTCTTGCAGTTGTATATTGTTAACAATAGTTGCTCGGTTAAGCATCTAGGTCAAGCGTAATTTATATAAAAATATAGAATTCATATACGAATGAATTTTTTTAATTAAGTTATTGATTTTAAACCATTATTAAAAATTTAAAGCTAAAAAAAAGTTTTAAATTTATATATAAACAAACATATTGTTTATCAATTTTAAAAGGCATAAATAAGTACAAATGAACGATAAATCAAAAACTAAATATGCAGTTCCTGCTTTAGATAAGGGGTTGGATATATTAGAATTTTTAGCAAAAAATAAAAGGCCTTGTACACAAAGTGAGATAGCGGCTGGTATTTTAAAAACACCTAACGAAGTCTATAGAGTACTTGTTGGGCTTGAAAAACGCGGTTATCTAATTCGCTCTGAAACCTCTGGTCGATATCATTTGTCATTAAAGTTGTATAATTTATCGCGAAGTATTTCACCAATGGATAATGTACTAAAATCGGCCTTGCCACATATGGAAGATCTAGCTGTAAATATTGAACAGTCATGTCATCTAAGTATGCTTTATCAAAGCCAAGCTATGGTGGTAGTGCAAGCGCGTAGCAAAAGCCCTATGCATTTGAGTATTGCAGAGGGGGCTTTATTTCCACTTAGTAGCTCAAGCGCTGGTAAACTGCTTTTAGCCAACAGTAATGACGAAGTGCGGCAAATGCTTATCGAACACGATGAAATTTACAGTGCTAGTAAAGACGCCTATAAAGTATTATTAAATGAGCTAAATACAATCAAAGTGCAAGGGCACATAATGCAAAGCAATCCACTTATCGCCGGAGTACACGATTTTAGTGTCTTAATTGGCAGGCCTAATGCAAATTTAATAGCTGCATTGACCATTTCTTCTTTTGACTCAACCCTAAACACTCACGCTAATAAACACAGTGTAATTAGCGAGCTTAAAAATACCGCCCAAAAAATAACCTCATTACTAGAGCGCTAATACCAACTAGCGCTTTTGTAGGGAGCAACCCGCTCAACAGTCATGCATAAGTCTCAGTACTTTACTACTTGCTTACAATGTCGAATAAAAAACCAACGCTAACTGTAAAATAAATGGTCAATTTGTTTGACTTAATTAGCTAAACTAATTTATTTTAAAGTTAATTGTTAACAATATTACAATAGCAATAAGCATCCCGTAAATAATCCGTCAACGATTACACGTAATAAACACAATATTTAGGTGCAAAAATGACTAACAGACAATTTAAATTAAATGCGATTTGCGCAGCAATGCTGATAACTTCTCCTGTAAGTTATGCCGCACAGGAAAACGAGACAACTGTACAAAGTGATGTTGAAGTTATCCAAGTAACAGGTATCAGAAGCGCATTAAGTAAATCTGCTTCAATAAAGCAAGATTCATCAGGCGTCGTAGATGCTATATCAGCAGAGGACATTGGTAAGTTACCTGATACTAACTTAGCTGAATCGCTGCAACGTATTAGTGGTGTATCAATCGACCGTGCAAACAATGAGGGCAACCAAGTTAGTGTTCGGGGTTTTGGTCCTGGCTTTAATTTAGTAACCTTAAATGGTCGTCAAATGCCAAACTCTTCGGTTTTACAAGAAGCGGGAGTTTCTCGCAGCTTTAACTTTAGAGAAATCGCGGCTGAAAGTGTGTCGGGTGTATCAGTTTATAAAACGGGTAAAGCTAATGTAGCCTCAGGCGGTATTGGCGCAACCATTAATATAAATACAGCAAAACCATTTGATTTTGACGGTTTTAAAGCATTTGCAAATGCAAAGGCAATTAAAGACACCAGCTCAGAGAAATCAAACGTAACACCAGAAATTTCGGGAATGGTTAGCCAAACATTCGCTGATGATACGTTTGGTGTTTTACTTGCGCTGTCGCATTCAGAGCGAGAAAGTGGCCGAGAGCGCGTAGGCACATCGCAAGGTTGGGTACGTAACCGAGCAAATGCTGCCGGTATTGATAGCAGTGCAATTGATACCACAGTTAATCCAACGGGTACTTATTGGGTACCTTGGACGCCAGAAATGGAGCGCTTTGAAACTAAGCGAGAACGCCAAAATGCGCAGTTGGTTTTACAGTATGCTCCTAGTGACAACTTAACGGCTACACTTGATTACACTTTATCGCGCTTTGAAGAAATTAGTAACACAAATAAAATGGCATTTTGGTTCGATAACCCAACAGGCACCGCCGATGAAAATGGCACTTTAGTCGATATTAAAAATGCAAATGATGAGTTGAATTTTTGGGCGTGGGAGCTTTACGAAGAAAAAGAAAACGATTCATTAGGCTTAAATTTAGCGTGGCAAGCAAGCGATTCATTGAAACTTACGTTTGACGCTCATAACTCTACATCACACTCAAACCCAGATGGTGATACAGCTGAAACAATTGCAAATTTAAAGAATGTCCCAGGTTCGGTTAAATCCATCAATGCTAACTTCTCTGGTGATATTCCGAGTATTGGGGTTGATGATTCAACATTGGCGGGTGGGGCTTACAACCCAGCTAATATTGTGTCAGATTTATATCAGCGCCGTGGCTATGAAATGAAAAATACCATTAAGCAGTATCATGCAAGTGGGCAATGGGAGAATTTGAAGAGTGGGGCACTCAGCGCTATAAATTTTGGTGTAATGTATACCGATTATCAAATTGATACTTATCTTTCTGAGCAGTTCTCATTTGTGGATATTCCTCTAGACAACCTAGGGCTAACCTTTGATGAACAAGGTGACTTTGCTGATGAGTTTTCAGGTTCGGATCAGCTATTTCCATTTATTCCACGTTACAGTGCCAACGATTTTGTAGATATTGTCAGAGATGAAGGATTATTTATTGAGCCAAATATTTCTACAAATGGGGTTGAGGAGCAAACGCTCGCGATATATGTATCATTTGATCTTAAAACCGAATTTAATGATATTCCAATTGATATGAATGTCGGTGTGCGCTACGAAGACACCGATGTAACAGGTTATTCAGTCAAGCCTGGGGTTGTTGCTTTTAACTATCGTCATGCTGAAGAGCTTCGCCCTGTATTTGCTGCAACAGCAACACCGCAGGAGCTTGAAGGTGGTTATACACGTGTATTACCAAACTTTGATATAAGCGCCGACTTAGATGACGGCTTTAAAACTCGTTTTTCATATAGTCGTACATTAGCTCGTGCAGGTATTGGTGGTATGTTCCCATCAACTACCATTAACGCCCGTCCTGAAGGACCGTTTAATGCATCGCAAGGTAACCCTAACTTATTGCCAATTACGTCAGATAACTTTGATTTTTCAGTTGAGTGGTATGGAGACGACGGAAGCTATGCATCAGTTGGTTACTTTAAAAAGTTTGTTGAAAACTTCATTGGTGCAGGCGTAGTGCAAGGTACGCTAAATGATGTAAATGGCGAGCCGTTACGCGATCCAAGTGTTAACCCCCGCCCTGGTTGTCCTGATAGTTCAGATACACCTAACCCAGCATGTTTAAGCCAAGCGTCAGACCCGATTGTTACATTTGATATTGCAACGCCAGATAATCTTCAAAATCGTGAAGTAGATGGTTGGGAATTAAATGCGCAGTACATGGTGCCTGATACAGGCTTTGGCGTGGTTGCTAATTATACGATAGTGAATAGCGATGAATCGTTTAAACCGTATGATTTTGACCAAACAATTGCACTAGCAGGACTAAGCGATTCAGGTAATTTGGTCGGCTTTTACGAAAACGATGATTACCAAGTACGTTTAGCCTATAACTGGCGCGATGATTTCTTACTGTCTTTGGGAACTGAGCCTACATTTACAGAGGCGTATGGTCAGCTAGATTTTAGTTTTAATTACACCATTAACGACACCTTGGGTGTTAGCTTTGATGCACTTAATTTAACGAATGAAACAACACGCCGCCATGGTCGTTTTGCAGAGCAATTAGTATCTGCTGAGCAATATGGTCCGCGCTTTAGCATTGGCTTAAGTGCTAAATGGTAAGTTAGTTTATTGACAAATAATACAAAACGACAGCTCAGCGCTGTCGTTTTGCTTTTTAACTAACGAGGTTGCTATGAACGATGATATTAAATCAATAGTAATAGTTGGCGGTGGAACTGCAGGATGGCTAAGTGCAGGAATAATTGCGGCGTATTTGCAAAAACATCACAGCAAAAAAATAAATATAACGCTGTTAGAGTCCTCAGATATTCCTACAGTTGGCGTTGGCGAAGGAACTTGGCCTACAATGCGCAGAACCCTTAAAGACATGGGTATTCGTGAAACTGAATTTATAAAAAAATGTAATGTATCGTTTAAGCAAGGTGCTAAATTTGCTAAGTGGGTAACCGGAGAAAATGATGATTACTATTATCACCCGCTTGAGCTACCTACGGGTATGTTTGAAAATAATTTAGCCACCAGCTGGCTTAATATTAATAACGCACAACCTCCTTTTGCCCAGTATGTAAGTGCGCAGCAGTCAATATGCGAAAGTGGATTAGCTCCCAAACAAATCACCACACCCGAATTTAGTGCAATAGCAAATTATGCTTATCACTTGGATGCAGGCTTATTCGCTACATTTTTAAAAAACCACTGCATTGATAATCTTAATGTTAAACACATTGTAGGCACTGTCGTCGGTGTAAACAATTGCACAAATGGCGATATTAAAAGCGTTAGCCTTAATAATAAAATAGAGATAGCTGGGGATCTATTTATCGATTGCAGTGGCTTTAAATCGTTATTACTAGGTGAGAACTTAGGGGTGGGGTTTAAATCTTGTAAAGATGTATTATTTGCTGATAGTGCGCTTGCCATACACATGCCATACAAAGATGACGAACCAATATGCTCGCATACTTTATCTACAGCACAAACATCGGGCTGGATTTGGGATATAGGATTACAAACACGCCGTGGAATAGGGCATGTGTACTCTAGTAAACACATTAGTGATGAAGATGCTAAGCAGCAATTATTTGATTACTTAAATATTAATAAAGATCAGCAAAGCGAATACAAAGTTAAAAAGCTTAGTTTCGAACCAGGGCATCGTGAAAAATTTTGGCATAAAAACTGTGTCGCAGTAGGCCTCTCAGCTGGTTTTTTAGAGCCACTGGAAGCCTCCGCTTTATTACTGATAGAAATATCAGCCAATTTTGTTGCGCAGCAATTTCCGGCCAATAGGCATGTAATGAATATAACCGCGCAGCGTTTTAACCGTACATTTAGCTACCGATGGGAGCGAATAATCGACTTTTTAAAGTTGCATTATATGTTGAGTAAACGAACCGACAGCCCATTTTGGCAAGCGCACTGTCATCAAAATACTATTCCACAAAGCTTAAAAGATAACTTATCACTTTGGGAATTTCATACACCAAGCGATAACCACTTTGATCATTCACAAGAAGTGTTTCCAGCAGCAAGCTATCAATATGTGATGTATGGCATGGGGTTTACAGGCTCAAGCGAACTGTATGGCAACTCAGAAAGTTATTTTAAAAAGGCCATTGCGCTTGTTAATAACAACCAGCAATACACCCAAAAATTACTTAATAAATTACCTACCAATAAAGCATTATTAACGCAAATTAATCAATTTGGTATGCAGCAAATATAGTTAAAACATAAGAGCGACACACTATGACAAACTCAGTATTACTCGATAAAAATACACATAAGCACACTCGTATTAAAACTGAACGCGGTACACAATACGGCGAAGCAGTAAACTACATTCCGGTTATTGCTGATGAGCTTGCTCAACTTGCATTAGACTACCCAGTCTATTTTATGAAGAACAATCAAACTGGCCAGTTTGAACTATATGCTTTAACTGGCTTTGATGAGGGGCAAAACTTATTTTTACAAAATGATATATGGCATGCCACATACGTACCTTTACACTTACAGCGACAACCATTTAAGTTAGGAATAGGAAATAAACTTACTAACAAGACCGAGCAAACAGATCTCGCTGTTACAATTAACGAACAACACCCAAGAGTAAATAATAGTGAGGGAACACGGTTATTTAACGAAACAGGGGAGCCAACCACATATTTAAATAATGTTAGTGAGCAATTGATAAAGCTTATGCATGGCGGCGAACGTACAACCGCTTTTATCAATACCTTACTAAAACACGATTTAATTGAAGCAATACAGCTAAACATCACTAAACCAAATGGCAAAACACAAGGCTACAATGGCTTGTATTCTATTGCCGCAGATACACTACAGCAACTACCTGCAGAAGCACTAAACGGCCTGCACTCAATGGGTTATATACAAGCTTGTCATCTAATCTTATGTTCAAGCGGGCATGTTAAAAAATTAGTAAAATGGTTACATTGCAGTGATTGAACAGTAGTGTTGTTTATGTATTTCTATTAGCGTAATTTGATCATTAAACTATTTTTAAAAGGAATTTGTATGATTAAGCTAACTCTATTTTTAGCTACGACGTTAAATGTAAATACAGCCTCGTTTGAAGAAGATATGGTAACTGCATTACTTGAAAGAACAACACATAACGTTACCTACGATGGGTCTTATCGCTCAATAACTTACCCTGGTGGGGATGTACCAAAGAATACTGGTGTGTGCACAGATGTTATAATTAGATCATATCGTCAATTGGGTGTTGATTTGCAAAAGCGTGTTCATGAGGACATGGTAAAAAACTTTGAGCTATATCCCTCTAAGCGTATTTGGGGTTTAACCAAACCTGATAAAAATATAGATCACCGACGAGTCCCTAACCTGCAAGTATATTTTAAACGGCATGGACAAGAGCTTACTAAATCTAATAACGCGAGTGACTACAAGGCAGGCGATATCGTCACGTGGATGCTGCCAGGTAATTTGCCGCACATTGGTATGGTTATTAAAGAGCAAGATACACGTTCTGGTAGTCCGTTAATTGTACATAACATTGGGCGAGGGCCTGAAAAAAGCGATATCCTTTTTGCCTATAAAATTACAGGACATTATAGATTCTTGCCTAAAAAGCACACAAATTCATTTAATTAAGTAATCTATTTTTTAGGCAATAAAATGGCGTTGTTAATAAGGTGTAAATTTTGTATCTTGGTTGTTAAGTGCTAAGTGTGAATTTTGCTTATGTAATTCTGTATTTGGGTAATAGATAATTACTATATTACATAAGTTTCTCTTTTACAGAGGTAAAACCTACTTTAACTGCTTAAAAAATTGATAACCTTCTGCATTTTTCAGCTTTTTAGTAAAGCTCATTCCTAAGCTTTTTAGCTTTACTGCATTATTATATGTGCTGATTTTGGATTTTAACTCACTTATAGCTTGCGCTGTTGAGCCTATACTATCTAGCGCTAAAAAATACAAATAGGCGTATTGCACGTTGCTATTTTCAAGTGCCATTGCGTGTTTAAACGAGTCAACAGCAGCGAGTTTGTTACCGTTTCTAATAAGCGCCATACCGTTTGCATAATGTAGCGGCGCAGAGCTAGGCACTGCTGTTAAACCATTATTAAGCACGCTTTGCATTTTTTCTGTTTGGCCAAGTCGGTAATAAATGTCGGCTAGATTTACATAATTTGCATCAAAGTAAGGGTCAACGCTAATGCCATTTTGTAACGATTCAATGGCGCCGTTTATGTCTTGCTTGTTGAGCGCGAGCATACTTTGATTAATGTTACCTTCACCGCGCCATGTATTTACGTTATTAGCGTGTGCAAGCTCTATAATTGATTGATTAAGCCCATTTAACTGCGCTGTTGTTTGGCTTAGGTTTTGCGCTGCAGCAACACGCACCGACTTTAATTTGTCGGTTAATAGTTGCTTATAGCTTTTTAAGCGCTCTGCTTCGGGCAGCAAAAAGCCTACTTTAGCAATCGCCAAACGAATAAGCGGAAGCGGTGAATTAACCCAACTTTTTACTGTGGCATCGTTAAGCTCAGCTCCTGAATTGCCTAAATAAGCAATTGCACTGGCGCGATCTATTTCGTTTAACGAAAAGTCATTAATTAAGCGCATATGTGCATTTTGCGATATGGCTTTGAGTGAGCGTAACTCAAGCATACTGTGCTCACTTGCACTTAATGCCGGTGCTTTACCATGCCATTTTTTAAGTGTGCTTGCTGCCCATTCGTTTGTTTGACCGTCGTGGCATTGCACACACGCATTGGGTGTATCGTATTTTATTGATATATTAGGTCGCGGAATTTTAAAGCTATGGTCGCGCCTGTCATCAACGCCCATGTACCTAGTTGTGGGCATATGGCAATTAACACATTGCGCACCGGTAGATTGTTCTTTATGACGATGATGCTCGGGCTTGTTGTATTCACTGGCACTATGGCATTGTAAACACAATCCATTCGTTTTTGTTTTAACTTTCATAGTGTGTTTATCGTGGCAGTCAACGCAGTTAACACCGGCTTTGTACATTTTACTTTGTGCAAAAGAGCCAAATACATACACTTCTTCTTTAATTTGGCCATCGGCGTGATACAAATTAGGTTCTAAAAATGAAGGACTAAATTGGTCCAAAAACGCTTGGTTGTTATCAAAACCATCAGTAAGCGGGCTTCTAAGCGAGTGGCACGCATAACAGCCTTGCATAAAGCTGTTATCGCGGGGCTCACCTTGCCAAGTAGCAATTTTATTATCGCCGATAATTTTCCACTGCGACATATTGGTTGGGCTTGTTTGAGCTGCCTTTATGTTTTTTTTAGTTTTATGTTCGTCCGTTATATCGTTGTGGCAAGATTTACAGCCCACATTTATATTTGAAAAGTGCGTATCAAAGTTTTCTTTTTCAGTATTGTAATTACGCTTTAAATTATCCGAATGGCAATCGGCGCACATACCGTTCCAGTTTTGTAGAGGTTGTAGCCAATGTAGACGGTCGTTTGGTTTCACATCTTCGTTAGCGTAGTTGGCATACCATCGTTGGCCGCCTTGGTTTTTAGGACGGCTATCCCATGCAAAAGGAAATACTTGGTACTTACCTTCTTCAACTTCAATTAAATACTGTTGCAGCGGATCAAAGCCAAATACATAACTTACGGTGTACGTTTTTTTAGTGCCTTGCTCGGTTAAATCAACTAAAAAGGCATCTTTTTCTTTATAGAATACGGCTTTTTGGGAAAAGTGGGTCGCCGTTACATTACTAAAATCACCAAGCACGGTATCTTTATTGGCTAAAGCCATTGAGCTGGCATGGTCTGATTGTTTCCAATCGCTGGTTTGTTTTTGATGACAAGATTGGCACTCATCGTTTGCACTAGCTGAAAAACAGCTACATAAAAAAAGAATAGCAAAGAGGCTCTTTATTATATTTATCATTTTGGACTCGATCCATAGTCTTTATTTATATTAGCAAGTATTAAATTCTCGCTTGAGATTTATTCATGTATTTCATTGCAATCAACAGAGCTTGTCTTGGTAATAGTTGAAAAGTGAGACTCGCCGTTATCAAGCCCTGTATAACTAAAATAGTTATTTTTAAGTGAAACTTTATAATATTAGTGGTTTTATTTACATATTTATTGGTGCTTTAAATCCTGATCACACTTGCAACCCTTATCAAATACCCTATTCCTCGTGATTTGAAATAGTACGACCCTTAATCTTAATTAGTTCGAATTGGAGATTTATATTGACCATTAATAAAAGCATGATTGTCAACCGTTAACAATAACAAAAAGACATCAATTATTAAACTTCATTAGCATTAATATTTAAGAGTAATTAGATGTTAGATAACACAGCGATGCAGCTTTATAAGTTATTAAGTTACATCGATATAATGACCTTAGGCATAAACGCTAATAGTCGGGTATAGCTGACTAAATTGTAAAATTCATTTTTGTATATAAGTGAGACATAACTAAGGTCATAACTTCACTGGTCGTTGACATTTTTGAGTGTCATCGTCGAGTAATTGTTTGTTTCATTGAGGGGGAGTATTTTGCAAAAATCGTCGACATCGACATCGACATCGACATCGACATTGACATCGAAAACTAATTCAACAGTTTTAATCATGCCTATTCCTTGTTTATCCAATCACTCTTGAGCGAAAGTTCGGAGCTCGGGACAGGCACTTAGTTCAATTTCTTAAACAAGATTCAGCTTAATTAATTTATTACTACTGACTTTAAATTCGATTTGCAGTGGCGTTGATTAAGCATAAAGTTTATTTCATCACTTGATATTATGTTTTACGGCTTTAATTGCTGCGGCGCTATCTTGTGCTTTTAGTGCTTCTAAAATAGCGCGATGCTCGTTTACACATTCAGAGCTTGAGGTGATGCGTTTATAATTTAAACGCATACGCATGACATACGGGTACCAAATATTAACTAACTCTTCACCACCCGCTTGATAAATTAAATATTGGTGAAATGATATATCGATTTTAGTTACTTCGGTGTAATCTTCGCGGTCGAGGGCATCTTGCAGTGAGACTAAAATACTTTCAAGTTCAGCAATGTTTTGATCAGTTAAATTACCGTTTAACTCAGTGATTGCGTACTCTTCAATGCTGCGACGAAGTTTAATCATTAAACGTTGTAGCTTAGGCTCTAGTACGCTGTTGACTGATGCGCCGCAATTATTTCGCGAAATCAACAGACCTTCTTTTGTTAACTGCAAAATCACATCTCGAATTGGACCTCTGGAGAGACCAAAGCGCTCAGCCAGCTCTTTTTCATTTAACTTAGTTTGTGGTGGCATTTCACCAGAGATTATATCTGAACGTAATTGTTCAGCGATTTGATCTTTTACAGACAAAATTTTTGTTGCTCTGTTACCAGCCATATTTATTCCTAGATTTAATTTACTTTATGTGACCTTAGCTACGGTTAAAAAATAGTCGTTATTCGAGTTAAGATCATGTACTTATCTCAGTGTATATAAAAAAAAAGGAATGGTCTATTGTTAACACATTACAACAGACCAATAAATGTACAATTAAATGATGAATGTGCAATTATTTTTTAAATCGTCGCTCATACATAGACTCATTCATCGCTTTAGCGGCTTCAATCATTTCAATGTAGGGTCTATCAGTGACACTTATAAAGCCTACGTTATAATTTTCGCCATCGTAAGCTCTGCCTGTAATCGGAGAATCTATATACTGAAACCAATGAGCACCTATAAAGTAGGGGTTGTCGATCACTGAGTTCATATAATCGGTATACATATTTGCTCTGTCTTGTTGATTAGCAGCATGTATTAACCCAGGATGAAATAATCCTGAATCAGATGAACCAACATGAAACTCACCAATTATAGCGGGTTTGTCAAATTGTGATAAAAACGCCCACTTGTCATCCCTTAGACCTTCTTTGTATGCGTTAAAACTTATTACATCAACATATTTAGCCGAGGCTTTAACAACTTCTATAGGCATGCCCCAATCAGGAAAACGCGCACCTAAATACATATGATTTGGTAGGTATTTATCCATAGCGGCATTTACCACACTAAAGTACTTATCAGCATAGGCGGTGAGTAATATAGAAAAATCGACAAGCTGCTCTTCATTTTTTATATCAACCGTTACACCTTTGTCAAACTCAACCCATGAGGCTAAGTTTAAGTGCCATACCTTATTAAGTTTAGCGACATCAGTATATTTTTCTTTCATTAAGCGAGAAAATTCAGCTTTAGTAGGCACTGTTTTAGCATCACGGCCTAATGTGTTTATTACAATACCATAATGGCTTTTAACAGAATCAGGGCGGCCAAAGCTTTTTTCGTTATCAATGAATACACCTACTGCCCAAGGCGAATTTTTAACTTCTTTTGCAACAACACTAACGGTTTCGTTAGCACGCACTGTAAATTCAGGGTCGAATACATCCGGCATGGCTCCCCAAAAATCGTTGCCGCTTGATACGGTTTTAAAATCACCTATAATCCAACCATTGGCAAAATAGGGCACTTTTTGATTATCGTAGTAGCTCGGATCTGTCCAGTTGCCTAATGAACTAAAGCCCCATGTAATCATTCTATCGAGGGTAACTTCTCGCCATTTTTGCATGTAATCTGCATTATTTTGACCATATTTGCGTTCTAAATTAGCAGCGTAGAAGCTATATGTTTCACCGTGTTCTAACGGACCCGAATGCGCACTTTTACGATAGCCAAAATGTTTACCGAGTGGATCGCTATAATCAGGTAGCCATTCAAATAAATTTTTACGCACTTGTGACGCTACAAAGCGGCTTTTAAGCGCTTCTTTATTTACTTGGTTTAAACCTTTTGAATCCTCAGGTGTTACACCGGCATCAGCTGGTTTAGCTAACAACGCTTGATCAAAATCGTAACCCGTCAGTGTTGTTGAGTTTGCAAGACGAATAATATCAATGCCAGTTGCAAGATATAAATAGCCATCAGGGTCGACTAATGACCATTTATCGTTGTATTTAGCCGTTCTAAAATAACCAGTCGCTTCTAATTTTGGACCTTTTGCCCAGCCACCAAAGCGTGAGCGATTAGTAGGGCGTTTAGAAAGTAACTGTGTTGCTTCTTGTTTTTTGTCGCTCAATAGCTCGGCTTCTGAATGTACTTTCCCTGCAAATTCTTGTTTTGCATTTTGGCCAAATTCATCAACAATTTTGGTTAAAAAAGCGGTATTAAATTGAGGGTTTTTACGAAGTGAAATAGATTTTATTGCCAGCTCTTTGTCATGTAATGTACTTTGCACGCTAATTGCTATTTTAGCGATGCCTTTTAAGTTGAGATTTTTTTTACCCCACATAGAAATAAACTGTACCTCATCAGACTCCCACGTATCAGGGTTAGAGCGAAGACCAGAAGTAAAGTTAAGTTCTACATTTTCTTTGCCATCGGGCGTTGCAAGGTCGTGGCCGTCAAGTTTTGCGTAATACGTGTTGTATCCACCTACCGGCACATTAACGCTACGCGTATAGTTAGCACCGTCAATATCGGAGATATCTAAATAAATTTGTACAGAGTGTGTTCCCGGGTTTGCCAATTCAAAGGCAAGATTGAAATCATTAAATTCACTCCAATCCCAAGGTTTTTCCGGTGAAAAAACAATACTAGCGTACGAGTTTTTCTTAGATTGAAACTGTACATTTAAAACCGAGTTTTCATTTTTTACTATAGCGGAATTACTTTGGTAATCAACAGACGTCGCTGTATGGTGAGTGTCATCTGCAAATAAATACATTAATGTATTAGTAGATTTAATCTGTACGGCATCTGTTGTGGGGCGATCAACTTTAACGTCTTCTTGATTACAGGCACTTAACGCAAGCAAGAGCGATGTGAGGAGTATGTTCTTTTTATATGTCATTGCTGTTTAACCTTTAATTACAATTTAACATACCATACATTAAAAAAACAAATTTGAAAATTGTTAACAATGTGCAATTTTAACTTTTTAGAATGTACACCAGTAAGGTAATGATTTTATTTAATTATTTTTTTATATTTATTACAAAACAAATGAACATAAAGTAACGTTCTTTAAAATATAGGTTGCAAGTATATTAATTTTAAAATACTCTCGAAATCACACCCATGGTTAATTGTTAACAATATATAATTTAGCACAACCCCTTACTTTATTCTCTACATAAAGTAACACACAATAACAACAAAGTTGGATTGAAGTATGAATGGTAGTAAACGTAATGTGTTTTTCTTTGCATTTATTGTCGCCTTTGGTGGCTTTATATTTGGATTAGACGCTGCTCTTATTTCAGGTACGGTTCGTTTTGTATCGGCAGAATTCAATTTATCAGACATTCAAATTGGCACAGTCGTGAGTGCACCTGGTTTTGGTGTGCTATTTGCTTTAGTCATTACCGGTTACATATGCAATATGTTTGGCCGAAAAAATACTTTAATAGGCATTGCGTTTATATACATACTGTCGGCAATTGCATCGGTTTTCGCGCCAAGCTACGAGCTATTAGTTGCTGCTCGTTTTATAGGTGGATTAGCATTCACGTCTTTATCGGTCGCTGCTATGTATATAGGTGAAGTTGCACCGTCTAAGTACCGTGGTAAATTAGTGTCTATGATTCAAATAAATATTGTTGTTGGATTATCCGCAGCGTATTTTGCTAACTACTTACTTGTTGATTTAGCTCACAGTAATTTTGAGTGGGTAACACAGTGGAATGTGCAAGATAATTTATGGCGCTGGATGCTAGGCGTTGAGATTATTCCTGCTATTTTATGGTTTTTATTATTATTTACTATTCCTCAAAGCCCGCGTTGGTTAGTTATGAAAGGCAACGAAACACGCGCTATAACTATCTTGCATCGTTTAAATAAAAATACTGAATTGGCCCAAGAGCAACTTAAGAGTATTAAAGAGAGCTTGGTTGATTACAGCGAAACAGGTGGGTATTTTTCTTCATTTAAACAACTACTCGAAAGTCGTGTTCGCGCCGCTGTCATTATTGCTTTTACTATTGCTATTGTGCAGCAAGTGACGGGGATTAACGCCATAATGTTTTATGCTCCAACGGTGTTTGAACAACTGGGAGTCGGCACTGATGCGGCTTTTTTTAACGCTGTTTTAATTGGTTTAGTCAGTATTGTATTTACTGTGGTAGCTATTGCTTTGATAGATAAGTTAGGGCGCAGACCCCTTGTTATTTGGGGATTAGCAGCTGCAACAATTAGTTTGTTTATGTGTTATTTAGGCTTTAGCCAGGCAGAGTATAGTTTGTCGGCTGAAGATATAGCCTCGTTTTCAGCGTTAAACTCTATTACAGGACTGGAGCACATAATTGGTACTGTGTATCACAGTGATATTGAATTTAAGCAAGCACTAGCGAGCGTACTTACTGCTTCGCAACAGCAATTATTTGAAAGCGATTTAATTTCACGCGCAGCAACTATAAACGCGCCACTTATATCATTTGGTATAGCGGGCTTTATTGCAGCCTTTCACTTTTCGATTGGGCCAATTATGTGGGTGATATTTTCTGAAATATTCCCGACTCGTATTCGAGGTGTGGCTATTCCTACCTTCGCATTTATTGCCAGTGTAATTAGCTATTTTGTTCAGCAGTTTTTCCCATGGCAGCTAAGTAATTTAGGCGCTGCAAACATCTTTTTACTTTATACCGTATCGGGTGTTGCCGGCTTTGCATTGCTATTTAAGTTTATGCCAGAGACTAAAAATAAATCGATAGAAGAAATTGAAGTATACCTAGAAGGCCTACACACTAAAAAAGTACAGGAGGGTGTGTGAGTACTTTACTCGCTATTGGTGAATGTATGGTCGAGCTAGTACCAACAGGTATTAGCGAATGCAAGCAGTCTTTTGCGGGCGATACTTACAATGCTCTTGTGTATGCAAAGCGTTTTGCAAACACACTAAATTGCGCGCTATTTTCAGCTGTAGGTAGCGACGTACTGAGTGCCAATATGCTCAAATGTTGGCAACAAGAAGGTATTAGCACGCAAAACGTGATTACAACAGCAGACTATAACGTGGGTATTTACGCTATTTCAACGGATGCTGATGGTGAGCGAAGCTTTGATTATTGGCGTAATCAATCAGCAGCGAAGCATATGATGAGTTTATATACTCAAAAGCCATTTAATTTAGGTTTGAAAGAATCAGACTGGGTGTTTTTCAGTGGCATTAGTTTAGGTATTTTAGATGATGAATCTAAACAAGGTTTACTCACATTATTAGCTGATTTAAAAAAACAAGGCTGCACAATTGCGTTCGACCCTAATTATCGCGCGCGTATGTGGCAATCAAAAAGCCACGCTATTGAATGGCTAGAGCGTGCTTATGCGCTTAGTAATGTAGTTTTACCAGGTCTTGATGATCACCGTGTGTTATTCGGTCATTCAAGCAGTGCAGAGATTGTTAAGTACTGTACACAATTTGATATCGACGAAATTGTTATTAAAGCTGGTAGTGCCGGGATGCAGGTTTATTGCAAAGATGATCTTAAAGCGTCATGTCCGTTTACACCCGCTGCAAAGCAAGTTGACAGTACAGCGGCTGGCGACTCATTTGCCGGAACCTACTTAGCCGCCAGAATGTGCGCACAAACCCCTCAAAATGCATTAGAAATGGCTGACAGTGTTGCCTCACAAGTTGTGCAGCATCAAGGCGCGATTTTACCTCTTGACGTATACCAGTCGCTAAATATAAGCCTAGGTAAGTAAGGAATTAACATGTCTGATAAAAAATTAAGTTTAGCAAGTAAGCGTGCAATAGAGCGTGGCTACGATAAATATGGCCCGCAGTGGCTGACAGAATTTGATGTGGAACCGTTGCTGGGTGATTTTGCCTATGAAGAAGGAGTTATACGTCGCGATCCTTCATCTGTTTTATACATTGATGGTGTTTATCATTGTTGGTACACCAAAGGTGAGGGGGAAACAGTTGGTTTTAATGCACAAGACTCAAGTGCAAAAGTGTTTCCTTGGGATTTAACGCAAGTTTGGCATGCAACGTCAAAAGACAGCATAACGTGGCAAGAACAAGGGGTCGCTGTGAGTCGAGGCGACGCTGGTAACTATGACGATCGCGCTATTTTTACCCCTGAAGTATTTGCGCATCAAGGTAAGTATTACTTGGTGTATCAAACGGTACAAACACCGTACACCAATCGCCAATATGAGCATATTGCTATAGCGCATTGCGATACCCCTTTTGGTCCTTGGATTAAATCACCTGAACCTATTGTTAGCCCAAGTAAAGATGGTCAATGGCACGGTGATGAAGATAATCGCTTTGCAGTAACAGCTAAAGGTAGTTTTGATAGCCATAAAGTACACGATCCGTGTTTGGTGTTTTTTAATAACAAATTTTACTTGTATTACAAAGGTGAGACCCAAGGTGAGGGAATGAACTTTGGTGGTCGTGAAATCAAACACGGTGTTGCTATTGCTGATGATGTATTAGGGCCTTATGTTAAATCGCCTTACAACCCTATTTCTAATAGCGGTCATGAGGTCGTTGTTTGGAATTACAAAGGTGGTATTGCTAGTTTGCTAACAACCGATGGCCCTGAAAAAAATACTATTCAATTTGCTCAGGACGGTATTAATTTTGAAATTATGGCGCATATAAAAGGCGGTCCAGAAGCAATTGGCTTATATAGACCTGCACAAGGGTTTGATCAAAACACAGCGCCAGGCATTAGTTGGGGCTTGTGCCATAAATACGATGCCAGTTGGAACTGGAACTATATTTGTCGTTTTACTCCTCGTAAGCAAGTGCTCGACGCCGGTACCTTTCAAAACAGTAACTAGGGAAAGTAAACAATGAGTGAGCAACAAAATCAATTTGACCCGACAGAGCATCCACATCGGCGTTTAAACCCATTATTAAATGAATATGTGTTGGTGTCGCCACACAGGGCTAAACGCCCATGGCAAGGTCAAGAAGAAAGTGTAGATATTGAGGTTAAACCAGAATACGACGAAAGCTGCTTTTTATGTAAAGGCAATACGCGTATCAACGGCGAAGTAAATCCAGATTACAAAAACACCTTTGTGTTTACTAATGACTTTGCCGCCTTGCGTGAAGGTGTGCCTGATGTGGAGCAAACCGATCCCCTATTTAGCATGCATACAGAGCGTGGCACTGCGCGTGTTATTTGTTTTTCGCCTAATCATGCAAAAACACTACCAGAGCTCAGTGTTTCGCAAATTACAAATGTAGTAAGCACATGGCAAGAGCAATGCCAAGAGTTATCAAAAACTTACAACTGGGTTCAGGTGTTTGAAAATAAAGGCGCTGTAATGGGATGCTCTAACCCGCATCCACATGGTCAAATTTGGGCACAAAATAAATTACCGAGTTTGGTTGCACGTAAACATACAAACCTTAGTAACTATTATAAACAGTATGGCAGTAGTTTATTGCTCGATTACGCAAAACGTGAGATGGAATTAAATGAACGCGTAGTATGTGTAAACGATGATTGGCTTGTGGTTGTCCCTTATTGGGCTGCATGGCCATTTGAAACACTGCTATTACCTCGGTTTGCGGTTACTCAAATGATAGAGCTGACAGACACTCAACAAAGTACTCTAGCTGAAATTATTAAAAATATAACGACTCGTTACGATAACTTATTTCAGTGCTCGTTCCCTTACTCTATGGGCTGGCATGGCGCGCCTTATGATGGTCAAAGCCACTTATTTTGGCAATTACATGCGCAGTTTTTACCGCCATTACTACGATCAGCCAGTGTGAAAAAATTTATGGTTGGTTACGAAATGATGGCCGAAGCACAGCGTGATATAACACCCGAGCAAGCTGCCACTATTTTGAAGAAACAATCACTAACGCATTATAAAGAGAACACTAAATGAATGTTGAACAAAGCGCACGGTTAGCTTTTTTAAACCACTTTGGACGCGATGCCGACTTTGTTGTCAAAGCCCCTGGGCGTGTTAATTTAATTGGTGAGCACACCGATTACAATGACGGTTTTGTACTGCCTTGTGCCATTGAATACGCTACTTACATTGCAGTGTCACCTCGAACTGACGATGTAGTAAATGTACTTGCACTTGATTGCGATAACCAAACCGACAACTTTTTAGTAAATAAACCGCTTAATAGCCACAGTACGCAAACGTGGAGTAATTATGTTCGCGGCGTAGTTGATGAACTGCAAAAACGAAATCATCAACTCAGTGGCTGCGACATATGCATCACATGTAATGTCCCGCAAGGAGCTGGTCTTAGCTCATCGGCTGCACTTGAGGTAGGTATTGCTTATGCGTTTAATCATTTATGTGAATTGTTTATTGAACGTAAAGAGATTGCGAAAATAGCACAAGCAGCAGAGAACAACTTTGTAGGGTGTAACTGTGGAATTATGGATCAGCTTATATCGGCGTGTGGTACACAAGGTAAAGCACTAGGGATAGATTGCCGCTCACTTGATTTAGTGGAAGTGAGCATTGACCCTGCTATGACCATTTTAATGATTAATTCCAACGTTAAACGCGGCTTACTCGATAGCGAGTATAACCTTCGACGCGAGCAATGCTATAGCGGCGCTAAAGCTTTTTCGAAGTCAAGTTTACGTGAGGTGAGTATTGAGGAGTATGAAT
Organism: Pseudoalteromonas sp. 1_2015MBL_MicDiv; assembly: GCF_002407505.1. Classification (NCBI taxonomy): domain Bacteria; kingdom Pseudomonadati; phylum Pseudomonadota; class Gammaproteobacteria; order Alteromonadales; family Pseudoalteromonadaceae; genus Pseudoalteromonas; species Pseudoalteromonas sp. 1_2015MBL_MicDiv. The sequence goes on from NZ_CP012737.1 coordinate 1,834,936, forward strand.
CGCAAAAACATATGCTAAATAAAGACGTTGCTAAACGTGTAGAGCACATTGTTTATGAAAACCTCCGCACCCTTGAAGCTATGCAGGCTTTTACTCATAACGACATAACGAAACTTAGTACATTAATGGCTCAAAGCCATGGCTCTATGCGTGATTTATTTGAAATAACTACACCGCAAATAGACACATTGGTGGATATTATTAGCCAAGTAATACAAAACAATGGTGGTGTAAGAATGACTGGTGGAGGCTTTGGCGGGTGTGTCGTCGCGTTTGTACCCAATATACTGGTAAAAGATGTTATTTCTGCTGTTGAGTCGCAATACGAGCGTTTAACAGGCTTGAAAGAGTCTATTTATACCAGCTTACCGTCTGCTGGTGTATCACTCATAAGAGCGTGAGGAAAATTCAATGAAAAAAGTACTGGTTACGGGAGGCGCAGGCTATATAGGTAGCCACACTGTTTTAAGCTTATTAAAAGATGGCTATAACGTTGTTGTGATTGACGATTTAAGTAACTCGAGTCGTGAATCGTTAACTCGTGTTGAAGCTTTAGCGCAACGTAAAGTTGAATTTATTCATGCCAGTTTACTTGATTACGATAAGTTATGCGCCGCATTTACAACGCATCAGTTTGATTCGGTCATTCATTTTGCAGGTTTAAAGGCGGTGGGGGAGTCAATAGAAAAACCGTTGGAATATTACTACACCAATCTGGTCTCTACGTTAAACCTATGTCAGTGCATGCTCAAATTTAGCGTGAATAAATTAGTATTCAGCTCATCAGCCACCGTTTATGGGCAAGGCGCATCAGTACCTTACACCGAAGATTTACCGCTTGGTCGCGCGGCTAGCCCGTATGGGCAAACAAAGGTAATGATTGAGCAAATACTACAAGAAATAGTAGCGTCAAATACTGGTTTGCAAGTAGCAAGCTTACGCTACTTTAACCCTATTGGCGCAGATATTAGCGGCCAAATAGGGGAAGATCCATTAGGTATTCCTAACAATTTAATGCCCTTTATTGCTCAGGTAGCGGTAGGTAAACGTGACAAATTAGCTATTTTTGGAGGCGATTACCCTACTGAAGACGGTACATGTGAGCGGGACTATATACACGTTAGTGATTTAGCCAAGGGTCATATTAAAGCTCTTAAATGGCTTGGCGAGCAACACCATAGCTTATATGAAGCATTTAACTTAGGCACTGGCACTCCTTATTCTGTGCTTGGTATCGTAAAAGCATTTATTGAGTATACCGGAGTTGATATTAACTTTGACATTGTAAAGCGCCGCGATGGCGACTTAGCTGCTTTTTGGGCCGATTCATCTAAAGCCAAGGCTATTTTAGGCTGGCAATGTAAATACACCCTTGCAGACATGATGAAAGACACGTGGCGCTGGCAAAGCAATAACCCTAATGGCTACCCAAATGTATAACCTCCTTATGTAAAAACACTGTCTACACAAGGCGTCCTAATTCACACACAATAATAAAGGTGATTAAAATGAAACGCAGAAGTTTTTTAAAGCTCAGCGCCGGCCTACTAAGTTCAAGTATGCTCGGTGGTTGCAGCGGTTTATTTGCATCATACCGAGGTGACTTAACCTCAACTGCACCATTAGATAATACGAATTTAAGCAAGCAAGTGTGGCTCGGTAAGCATTTTTGGGGGAACAGACTCCAAGACTGGCAACGCATAGGTAATGAGCTTTTATGTACTCGAGAAGAAAAAGATTTTGAAGCGCGTACCGTATCGTTACTCACCAGGCAGCTTAATAGCTCTTTACAAAGTGGGCGTATAAAAGCCACCGTACGCAATTTAACGCCGAACGAAAAAGGCTTTTGTGGATTTTTATTAGGGATTGGTAAAGGTGAGCTAACAGCTAAAGGTGCTGCTTTAGCGCAGCGAGCTGGTGGCGAAAATGGCGGAATAATTGCGGCCTTTGACAGTTTAGGTAAATTATCATTTAGACAGTTTGATGATGAAAGCAAAGCCCTTGATTTTACTATTATTAATCGTACTCCATTTAATATACAACAATATAAAAGCGGCGATAAAATAACACTCGATTGCCATTTAGACCCAATAGATGCAAACCATTTTGATATTCGTCTTGTGGCAAGTAACACAAATACTGCCCAGGAGTTAGGATTTGCAGTACTTCACAAAGTCCCCGCAGATCAACTGCAAGGAGGTATTTCGTTATTAAGCTCCTCAGAGCCTTTTGTAGCAGGTGCTCGTTGGGGGTTTAGTGATATTGAAACCGGTGGAGGTAAAATAACTCTAAATAATGCCAATACCTTAGGCCCCGTTATGGGGTGTATGTATAGCGTTAATCAGCAGGTACTCAAGTTATCTTGTCAGTTAATGCCTATTAATATTAAAGAATTTTCACGCGTAGAGCTGCAATATAAGTTTGAAAACCAATCCGATTGGCAGCATGCAGGCACAGCAAAAATTGAAGATGGTTTTGTAGTAAGGTTTAGATTAAGTAATTGGGATTATTTAAAACAAGCTCAATACAGAATTGTTAACCCACAAAAGCCTGATGACACTTTATATTCTGGAACTATTGCTAAGGACCCACAAAGTAGTAAAGAATTTACGATTGCATTGTACTCTTGTATTATTCCTACTTCTAAAAGCTTAGACAACACACATTACACATGCCTTATTAGTAGCGAGCGCGATTTAGGACGTTACACCAAAGACAATATTTTATTTCCTCACACTGAACTTGTAGAAAATGCTAATTACCATAACCCTGATATGTATGTCTTTTGTGGCGATCAGTACTACGAAACATACCCGACTCGCTATGGTCGCCACACCAAAGATGCCAAACTAGATACCTTATATAAATGGTACTTATGGTACTGGGCGTTTGCCGATAGTATGAAAGATAAGCCTACACTTGTTTTAGTTGATGACCATGATGTGCTGCAAGGTAATTTGTGGGGCGATGGTGGCGATCACTCCGATATGCTAAAAGAAGAAGATGGCGGTTATAAGTGGGACAAAGACCTTGTTAGAATGATCTACCGTATGCAAAATGGGCATAATCCGGACCCTTACGATCCCACACCGATAAAATATGATATTCCGGTTAGTTATGCTGCATTTGAATATGGCGGAATTAGCTTTGCGATGGTTGAGGATCGTAAATTTAAAACGCCACCTGACTACAAAGCTAATAAGCTTGCCACAACGGGTGAGTTATTAGGTAAGCGCCAAGAAGCCTTTTTAAAAGACTGGCAAACTATGCACCCGGGTAAACCTAAAATATGTATTACAGCTTCCATGTGGGGGTCGCCTCAAACCGATGAAAATGGCAAAGCATTAATAGATTACGATGCAAATGGCTACCCGGCTGATGGGCGTACACGCGCAGTAAAACTAGTAAGTGACGCTAACGCATTAGTAATTGCGGGAGATCAACACCTCGGATTGCTTGCCTATCAAGGAATCAATACTTTTGATGATGGTAGCTTGTTTTTTGCAGGCCCAGCTAGCGCAGCATTTTGGCAGCGATGGTTTGAACCCCACGCACCTTTACCAAATCAGCGAAACAACGACAAAAACACCGGTGATTTTACAGACACGTTTGGCAATAAAATGCGAGTTCTAGCGGCAGCTAACCCAAAAGTTACGCATAAAGTTTTTGCTAAACAAAATACAACGTGGGGTAAGTTTTTAGCTGACAGAAACTTAAAAAGTGAAGGTTATGGGATTATTAAAATAAACCATGCAAAAAAATATTATCAATTAGAGTGCTGGGAGTGGAATACAGATCCATCAACAGAAAAGCAGTTTACTGGTTGGCCGTATATAAAAGAATTTTGATTAGGCTAGAACTATTGACAGATAAACTCTGTGTAAATATTTACTTTAACACTGTTACTTAAGAGCAATTTAATGCTTACGCATTAAGTTGCTTTTTTATAATTAAACAATTATTGTTAACAAAATACAGTTGATAATTGTTTGGTTATTATATTATTGTTTACAAAAGATTAACCTGCCAACATAATAAAACCTTAGAAAGGGAACACACACATGACAATCATCAACAAAGCGTTCAAATTGAGCGCGATTACGGCCGCAGTACTTGCAACACAATTGGTGTATGCCAAGCAAGACAAAAGCACACAAGAAAAAACGAAAGTAGAAGCCGATATTGAAATAATTGAAGTAAGCGGTTTAGCGGCGAGTCTTAAAAAATCCATTAATGATAAGCGTTTTGCTGAAAACGTTGTTGACTCCATAAACGCTGAAGACATTGGTAAGTCCACTGATCAAAACATCGCTGATGCGCTTTCACGCGTAACAGGGGTATCTGTACAAACTGTTGATGGTGAAGGCGCACGGGTAACTGTTCGTGGCGCTAATTCACAACAAAACAATATTAGTATGAATGGGGTGCAATTGGGCTCAACTGGCTATAGCCAAGGTGTCGATTTATCACAGTATTCTTCAGATATCTTATCTAAGATAGAGGTTGTAAAAACCCCAAGTGCAGATCATGAAGAAGGTGCGTTGGGCGCAAATATTAACCTTAGTACAACCAAGCCACTTGATTTAAATTATGAAATAAATACGGTAACACTTGAAGGCCGTTATAACGATCTGTCTGAAGAAGATAACTACAAAGTATCAGGTACTTTTTCAAGAAAGTTTTTTGATGATACGTTTGGTGTGGTGGTTACCGCAGTTAAAGAAACAAATACTTATCGTAAAGACCAATTTTCAGCAACGGAGTGGTATGCATTAGAGTCGCCTCTAGCTACAGATACAAACGGTAATATTGTTGAAAACGTTGTCGGTATAGCCCCTCGTAATGTTCAGTATCAATATCATGAAAGTGAAAATGATAGAACTAATTTTAATATTGGTTTGCAATGGATAGCATCAGAGAATACTGAATTTAATTTTAATGCTATTTTGGGTAAGCAAGATATAAATAACTCAATGCATGGTATTAACACGCGCTCGTCTCAATATGGAAATTTAATTGAAGGTGTTGACCCTGGCTTGGGCGGTACAGGCCCTGCATTATTTACAGATCCCGAAGCAAGTTGGCGAACTATTGATCTTGAAACGAATACGTTTACAAAATTTGTAAACCGTTTTAGTAATGGTGGACTTGTGCAATCTGAAGGCGATTTTGAAAATAAAAATCAGATCCTGTCATTAGATATGAATCATAGTTTTACCGATTCATTTGCGATGAAAGCAGGTGTTGGCTATTCAAAAACACAGCAAATACCTAATAACTCAGTTTACGTTGCATTACAAAACTTTGGAAATATTAATGCGTGGATAATCAATAATGTACCGCCAGAAGATATAGAGCCTGTTGGTTATGATTGTACTAGCAGCTCTGTGTGTACGCTAGTTGCGGGTCAGGGTTTAATTGATTATGGCCCTAATGACAATTTTGGTGATCCGCTGAATGTGTGGGATAACTATAGTACAACAGGTTTTAATCCTGATGAACTAAGGGCTCAACATCTTTCATATATGAGCCGTTCATTAAATGAAGTTGAAGATACCCAAAAATCATTATTTGTAGATTTTGATTACGCTCTTAATTTCGATAATTTTAGATCGATTGAGTTTGGTGCTAAATGGTCAAACCGTACAAAATACGTTGATGCGCAAATTGGTACATTCAGCTCAGTGGGTGAGGGCGTTGTGGTAACAAACCCTTACACTGGTAACCCGGCTGTATTGGGCAGTGGATTGCGCGATATTTCTGGCGATTTGATAACTGATGGCGAAGAGTTTCCAGTTGATGACTTTATGGCTGGTCTTGGTTATGCTCGTGATAGCATTACAGATGGTTGGAACCGTTTTTCAGCATTTAAAGCATTTGAAGTTGCCCAAGGTAGTACCGAAGTTGCTTTTAATACGGATGATTCGAATACACGCAATACTGAACTAGACAACTTAGCATTTTACACTAAGTTAAACTTTGAATTGATGGATGGTAAGATTTCAGGTGATTTTGGCGTTCGTTATGTTAAAACCACAGTAGAGGTTCAAGGTGCATCAGGAGTACAGTTTGCATTTGACCCATCTAACGCAGCTCGTTTAATGGACCCATTTAAACTGGCAGAGCTACGCGATACTAGTTTACCTGAATGTGCACCAATTTTATTCTATGGTACTGATTATAATGCAGAAACACGTTGGTCTCGTGTAGACGGTTTGGGCTACGACACAAATGCTACAAAAGACTTAAGAGATGATACTGCGTTAGCTGACCAAGGTGCATGTCACGATCCTAATGCTGTACGTGGGAATCCAAATGAATCTGAGTGGTGGTTATGGCGCCATTCTGATGTATCAACAGAAAAAAATTATGTTTATGGCGAACGCAAGTTTGATGATAATGGCAACTTATTACCAACTGAGGATCGAAGCCTTCGTTCATTCAGTGTGACAGATGAGCATGACTATGATTTATTCTTGCCAAGTTTAAATATTAATTATTTGTATGATGAAGATACCATAATCCGTTTTGCGGCCTCAAAAACAATGGCTCGCCCTCAAATAGACTCGTTGCGCCCAGGCTTCAAGGTAAGAGAAACACAGTGGGGTGGTGAAAATCGTAATAATACTATCACGCTCACTAACCCTAAACTTGATCCATTAGAATCAATTAATTTAGATATTTCTTATGAGTGGTACTTTAATGAGTCTGGTCTGTTAGCTGCAACTTTGTTTTACAAAGATATGACTAACTTTGAAGAGTCAGAAACTATTGTGACTTATATGGATGATTTACGTGGTATAGGTTTAACTGAAGGTGAAACTTACGACCCGAATGATCTTGTACTTATTTCAGGACAAGACAGCCTTGAAGGATGTATGCCTAGACGTTTTCAAGGCAGTACAGACTACCAAGAAGAATGGCTATATTCTGATGATTTAGAACAGTTGTGTGCCAAGTTCAATACTACGCGTATTAAAAACGGTAAAGGCGCGTCGATCAAAGGTCTAGAGCTACAATACATGCAAACTTACGACAATTTGCCTGGTATTTGGTCTGGCTTGGGACTACAAGCTAACTACACATATCAAGATAGTGAGTATGACCAAGAAGTATCATCAATTGATAGCAATGTTAAGCTACCATCGCTTGCTGTTGCTTATACACCAGAGCATAGCTACAACCTGACAGGTTTTTGGGAAAAGGACGGTCATCAACTTCGTCTATCATACCAAGGTACAACTGATCAGTTAGTACAACGCTCTTGGGAAAATGGTTCTTTGTGGGAAGAGGGACGCCAGACGCTTGATTTTTCAGCAAGCTATAAAGTAAATGATAAAATGACGGTTTCACTGCAAGTAGCAAACTTAACGGATGAGGGCGTACGCCAGTACTTTACTAGTCGCTTCTTATCCGCTGGTGGTCAGACTTTCTCTGAAGGGAGTCCACTTGAAGGCGAAGCAACCAAGTCGCGTACGGTTTATCAATACCATACTGGCCGAACACTTAGACTTAATGCCCGTATTAATTTCTAAAACGATAAGATAATGAAAAAGCCCGCAGTATTACTGCGGGCTTTTTTATTTTTTAATAAAAATAGTGTCATTTTGATTTCTCAAGACAATACCTAGCATGAAATAAAACTTATAACTCGTTAGATAAAACAACAAGAAAGGGTAAAACATGTTTAAAGTATTTTCTAAATGTACGCTGGCAACAATAGTTGTCACATCGTTTTTTGCTGGTGCTGATCAACCACGCGAACTTGACTCCTCAACATGGCAATTACAGTGGAATGATGAGTTTAATTATGCAAATGCTGAATTAGATAAAAACTGGGTTTCTCAAAATGGGCCGACAGAAAACCCATGGGTATTAAGTAGTCGCTGGCGCGATAATGCACAAGTTAAAGACGGAATACTGCACTTATTAGCAAAGAAAGAACCTCGAGGTGGCCAAGACTGGACGACAGGTAATATTTGGTCAAAACGCTCATTTCATTATGGCTATTTTGAAGCTCGCTTTAAATATGCTGGTGCCTATGGCACGAATAACTCATTTTGGTTTTGGCCAAAACAAGGGGTTAAAGATGGCTTAAAGGCATGCGAGATTGATATTAATGAAGGGCATTTCCCTAATATAATTAATACCAACGTACATAACTGGACTGATACTTATACACTACCAAATGGCCGTGTTACTCACAGTGATAACCAGTTACACCACACTTTAATCGGCAAGCCTGATCACACTGTTGAGTTTAACAAGCCAGTTAAAACTAAAAAAATACGATTAACATCGACTAATCCTACGTCTCTTCATATTTCTGAATTTAGAGTCTTTGCGCCTAGCGCTCAATACCCTGATGCATTTGACGAAGAAAAAATAAAGAATATAAGCAATTTAGCGCAAGCTGATGATGTTTCTATAAAAACGAATGGGTTATTTAATAAGTTAATATCAGAAGAGTCTTTTGCTATTGATGGTAATCCGCAAACACGCTGGGTGTCAGAAAAGCATGGTGAAAAGTTTTTAGAACTCAGTTGGGATAAGTCGCATGAAATTGGCGCTATTCAATTTATAAATGGTTGGTTGCAAGAGCATGGTGTTGATAAAGGTGCTTATCGAAACCTAATTTCCGATTACAACATCGAGTATCACGATGGAGAAAATTGGCAAAAAATCACCTCATATAATGCCGCTAACGTTGCTGATTTTTCAAAAGAGTTTCATACCTATGGGCTTGAATGGGATAAAGATTACTTTAATTTTTATTTTGACGGTGAACTCTATTACACCATGAGAAATGATGTCTGCTTTAGTGAAACAACGATGTTATTTAGTTTAGCTATTTTAAAAGCGGCGATTGCAGGTCCTGTAAGTGATGATATTGATGGTACCAGCATGGCGATAGATTGGGTTAGGTACTACACCCGAAAAGAAAATAGCGAGGACTAAGGCTATGCATATTATTGATATAAGTGTAGTCGTTATATTTTCTTTATTGATCATTGGGTGTGGTTTAAGTTTTTCTGCTGCTGGAAAGAATATGAAAAGCTTTTTCTCTGCGGGAGGTGCGCTACCTTGGTGGATGAGCGGGTTGTCACTGTTTATGAGTTTCTTCTCGGCAGGTACATTTGTTGTATGGGGAGCTATTGCATATAAGCATGGCTGGGTGGCGATTACTATTCAATGGACAATGTGTTTAGCAGGGGTGTTGATTGCTTTATTTATTGCGCCTAAATGGCAGAAAACCGGTGTATTAACCGCAGCCGAATTTATTAAGCAGCGCCTTGGCTTAAATGTACAAAGAACTTATACCTATATTTTTCTCTTAATTGCGAGCTTTTCGACTGGTGCTTTTTTATATCCAGTGGCAAAAATAGTTGAAGTCGCTACGGGTTTATCTCTTGAATATACCGTCATTATTTTAGGACTATTGATCTTAGCCTATACCGCTGTTGGCGGTTTATGGGCGGTGATAATTACCGACATTTTGCAATTTGTGGTGCTCACTGCAGCAGTATTAATTGTGGTACCGCTATCATTTGAGGCGATTGGCGGCATTGAGAACTTTATCGACAAAGCACCTGATGATTTTTTTAACTTAGTAAATGATGAGTATTCATGGGAGTTTATCTTTGCCTTTGGGCTCTATAACTTATTTTTTATTGCTGGTAACTGGTCTTATATTCAACGCTTCACCAGTGTGAAAACACCAAAGGATGCAAAAAAGGTTGGGGGACTATTTGCGATTCTTTATCTTATTTGCCCAGTAGTTTGGATGTTAGCCCCGATGATTTACCGAACGATGAACCCCAGTCTAGTTGGGTTGGAAAGTGAAGGAGCTTATTTGCAAATGTGCAAAGAAGTATTGCCAGTAGGGATGCTTGGATTAATGCTAGCAGGAATGGTATTTGCGACATCAAGCTCAATTAACACGTCTTTAAACATCGCCGCAGGTGTTATCAGTAATGACATATATAAAAATATAAAACCAGATGCTTCCCAAGCTACGCTAGTTAAGGTCGGTCGAATTGCAACTGACGTACTCGGTCTAATTACGATTATTGTTGCGTTACTAATTCCCTTACTTGGTGGTGTAGTTGAAGTGGTAATGACCATGGCTGCGCTCACTGGTGGACCGTTGTTTTTACCACCCATTTGGTTGCTTTTTTCTCGTTATCAAACTGGGAAAACGATTTTAATAACCACTATTTTTAGTTTACTGGTGAATGCTTTTTTTAAGTTTGTGAGTCCTTGGTTATTTGATTTTAGCTTAGATAGAGCGCAGGAGATGATGATGGGGGTGTTATTTCCTGTATTGATGCTAACTGTATTTGAGTTGTACTTAAGAGCACACAGAAAAACACCTGCGTGTTATGAAAACTACTTAGTCGAATTAAGCCAAATTAAACCGACGGCCGAATTAATAACACCAGGGAAAAGTGCGGATAACAATCATGGTATTCGAGTTTTAGGGTTTGGTATTCTCTCTACTGGCGCGATTATGCTTTCGTTGGCCGCAATTGCAACCACCGGAAAAATCGAAATAACAGTAATAAGCAGTGGCATTTTTATATTAGGGGGTGTTTTAGTTTTTAAGTTTAGAAGTAAGGCAGTAAAGGGACTTATCAATGAGCAATAGCAATAACAAATTAAAGCAGCAAAGTTACCCATGGGATATTCCAGCTAAAAAACCAGCACGAGAATTGAGTGCTGCAATGTCGAGGTTGTATGACAACTATTTAACCCCTCGTCCGGAAGACAATCCTTTATTTACTAGTTTTAAGTACACTGAGCTCACTGGGTTTAGCTATCATAATAATGATGGGACTATTTCAAGACGCGACCCATCTAAAATTATAAAAGTTGATGGTCTTTATTATGTTTGGTACACAAAACGGTGCACTCAATTCCCACCAAAAGGGGCGCAGCACTGTAACGAGTTGACTCCCTCCACTGATTGGGATTTATCCGAAATTGGCTATGCCATTAGTATTAATGGATTTGACTGGGTTGAACAAGGTATCGCCGTCACCAGGCCCAAGCACCCGCAGTTAGGTTGGCGCTCGGTTAGTACACCAGATATCTTGATTTATGATAATAAATATTATCTTTATTATCAAGCCTTTAATGAAGCTAGCGGTAAGAAAGGTGATCATTGTCCGGTAACACTATCAGTTGCCGATACGCCAGATGGACCGTGGTTGCCACATGGTGAGGTTATTATTGAAAATGGTGAGCCGGGAAGTTGGGATCAATTCTCGATTCATGACCCTTATTTATTAATTTATAACGGAAAAATACATTTATACTATAAAGCCGCCTACGGAGATAGACCCGATTACTTAGTGGGTAATGGCTTGGCAACCGCGAATAATCCTTTTGGGCCTTTTGAAAAACACCCTCTGAACCCTATTTTAAACTCAGGCCACGAAACTACTTATTTTCCGTTTAAATCAGGAATAGCTGCTTTTACTATCAGAAATGGCAATGAAAGTAACACCATTCAATATTCACCTGATGGGGTGAACTTTTCGATTGCCGCAGTGACCTCCCTCATGCCAATTGCAGCAGGTCCTTATGTTGCCAATGCATTTGACTGTGCAAGCAAAGCAAACGGGATTGAGTGGGGCTTGTGCCACTTTTCAGACAAACAAGCGCGCAATAAACACAGTTTTTTAGCCAGATTTGATTGTAGTTTAATGGTAAATGAGCTTGAAAAAGAATTAAAAGTCACGGATGTACCTCACCAGCCTAGTGTTTATTTTGCGCAGTCATTAAGCCCAGAATTAAAAAATAAACGCTCATATCAAAAACAAGAAAAAGAGATCAAGAGTTATGATTAAGCAAAACTTTAATGAAGCTGCACGCGAAAATAAGAAACAACAATTAAATACTCAGTTTGTGGTTGCCGGTGGTGGCTTAGCAGGTACATGTGCAGCAATCAGTGCGGCGCGAGCGGGTAGCAAGGTTGTGTTAATTCAAGATCGTCCCGTACTCGGTGGTAATGCGTCAAGTGAAGTAAGATTATGGGCGTTGGGGGCAACATCGCATATGGGCAACAATAATCGCTGGTCACGTGAGGGTGGGGTTATTGATGAGATCATGCTGGATAATCTTAAGTTAAACAGACATGGTAACCCATTAATTTTCGATACCATTTTGCTCGACAAAGTAATTGCCGAAAAAAATATTACCTTGTTGTTAAATACCTCTGTGTTTGATGTAAATAAACAGCACAGCACTAAGATTGCCAGTGTAGAGGCATTTTGCAGTCAAAATTCTACTCATTACATTATTAGTGCGCCGTTATTTTGTGATGCGACCGGTGATGGCCTTGTTGCGTTTAATGCTGGAGCGGGGTTCAGAATTGGTGCTGAATCAAAAGCAGAGTTTGGTGAGCTGTTAGCATCTGATGAAGAGAACATGGAGTTACTTGGCCATACATTATTTTTCTACAGTAAAAAAATGGATCAGCCTATTAGTTACAAAGCCCCTGATTTTGCTTACTCGTATGAACAAATAGAGGCGATACCTCGCTGTAAAGATATTGCCGGAAGTGACTCTGGCTGTAAGTTTTGGTGGATAGAATTTGGCGGAATACGCGATACTATTTATGAAACGGAGGATATTAAATGGGAGCTTTGGAAACTCGTTTACGGAATTTGGGACTACATAAAAAATAGCGGCAGGTTTGATGATGTCGAAAATCTAACTTTAGAATGGGTAGGCACAATTCCTGGCAAACGCGAAAGCAGGCGCTTTGAAGGGGAATATATGATAAAACAGCAAGATATTATTGAGCAAACCCAGTTCAATGATGCTGTATCTTTTGGTGGATGGGCGATTGATATTCACCCCGCTGAAGGCATATACAGCGAACGACCTCCTTGCTCTCAATATCATTCAAAAGGGGTTTACCAAATACCGTACCGCTGCTTTGTTAGCCGTGATATAGAAAATTTATATTATGCAGGACGAATAATCAGCGCAACACATATGGCGTTTGGTTCAACACGAGTTATGATCACCTGCGCACACGGCGGACAAGCGGTGGGGGCAGCTGCTGCTATGTGTAATAAACTCAATATCACACACAAAGAGCTATTACAGCCAGAACACATAGCACAGTTACAGCAAAACCTGAATCTAAATGGCCAAAGTATCCCTGGGATCCGTTTAGATAAGCACAATAATTTAGCAGCCCAAGCCTCTATTACTGCATCGAGTGAATTAGTGTTCAATGGTTTTCAACCTAGCGGCAGTAGAATGCAATTAGATTCATCGTGTGCACAGTTGGTTGCTTTTGCAAAAGGCCAAGGACCAACAATTAGCATAACGGTTTTTGCTCATAAAGAGACAGAGTTAACGTGCCAATTACGCACTAGTATCAAGCATGAAAACTATACGCCAGATGTTATAAATAAAACTATCAGTTTGTCTGTCACGGCGGGCGAAAGTACACTCGAATTTGATTTTAGCGATTGCAGCTTAGAGATGCAGTACGGGTTCATTTGTTTTTTACAAAACAGTGATATAGAGCTTGCTACCACAGAGCAGCTCATTACGGGCACTATGGTTGTGTTCAATAAAGTTCATAAAGCGGTATCAAATAAAGGCAAACAAACAGTGCCTGAAAATAGTGGTCTTGAAGAGTTTGAATTTTGGACACCAGCGCGGCGGCCAAACGGTCAAAATTTGGCAATCGGTATATCTCCCGCCATTCATAATCACCAAGCGACGCAGATAATTAACGGCTTTGTGAGGCCTTGGCTACAAACGAATGCATGGGTTGCTGACTTAGCAGATCCATCGCCAACCCTAAGGTTAGCATGGCCAGAAAAAGTAACGATGAGGCAAATAGTTCTTTATTTTGATAGTGACTTTGACCATGCGTTAGAAACCGTATTAATGGAGCATAACGAAGACCAGGTACCTTATTGTGTGCAAACCTATACAATTAAAACAGATTCTGGTGAGGTAATTGCACACGTTACGGGTAATTATCAAAGTATTAATAAAATCGATTTAGTAGAGCCTATAACAACGCAACAATTGATTCTAGAATTCGCTCATCCATCTAAAAATGTGCCTGCAGCACTGTTTGAAATTCAAATTAAGTAAAGGGAATTGAATAAATGAGTTTATGGCTAACAGGATTACATATACGACTTGAAAAGTGCGCTCAGCTGTTTGTTTTTATATCCTTTATTTTTTGCCTTGGTGGTTGTCAAAGTATCAGCGATGAACAATCTCGACTTAATTATTTTTTAGTCGGCAGCTACACAAATGAGCCTGATCAGGGCGTTTATTTAGTTTCTTATAACGAAAGTGATGATCTATTAATTAACGAACGCGTCGTTGTATCGACAACCGATCCAAGCTATCTAAATTGGCAACCGACAATAAACAAATTGTATAGCATTGGCAGAGGGCTTGATAAAAAATCTGTTATTAACGTGTATGACTGGAAAAGTAACGCGTTTACAAAGCTTAAAACGTACCCGATTGAAGGAAAAGGGCTATGTCATATTAATATTTCGGATGATCGCCAGCAGTTAGCTGTTGTAAATTACACGACAGGTAATAGTGAACTGTTTAATATTAATAAGGCAGGATTATTAGTATCACGGGGTCAATTTACTAATACAGGAAGTAGTATTACGCCCAGACAACGAAGTGCTCATTTACATTTTTCGGGGTGGGATAAGCAAAGTCGCTATCTGTATTTGACGGATTTAGGTACAGACGAGATTATTGTTTTTGATAGCTTAAAAAGTGATTTTACGCCAGTACACCGCATTGAATTAACGCCGGGGGATGGGCCTCGCCATCTTGCTTTTCATCCGGCTAAAAAGTTAGTGTTTAGCTTAAATGAATTGAGTAACAGTATTAGTATCTTCAAAATATTACAAAATGGTGCGTTATTACACGTTTCAAAAACAAATATAATGCCCGCAAAAGTTGGCGATCAACAAAACCTTGCATCGGCAATTCGTATTTCTGAGGATGGTCGTCATGTTTATGTTGCTGTGCGCGGTGAGAATGCAATTTATGGTTATCAATTAATGGCAGAAACCCGACTACAATTAATTAATAAAGTCTCAAGTGGCGGTTTACATCCTCGTGATTTTAATTTTTCAAAATCACAAAAGCAGCTATTAGTGGCTAATCAATATAGTAATAATGTTGTGATTATTAAGCGTGATTTAGCATCTGGGAAGTTATTTACGACTCAAAGTCAATTGCAAATTGACGCACCATCTTACGTCAGTTATTTCAATTAGGACTTTGATTTGAAAGAAAATATAATATCGTTAGATGGTAAAAGTGATGGTTTTATAATTGACGATATATTACAAGGCAATGTTGCTGCATATTCTCTGTTAGTTGAGCGTTATCAGTCTGCTGTGAGGGCCTTTTTAGTTATTCGACTAAATACCCCTCACGAAGCAGAAGATTTAGCACAAGAGACCTTTATTATTGCTTTTAAAAAAATCGCTGAGTTTAACAGTGAAAGTTCCTTTTTAGCTTGGTTGAGGGGGATTGCTGCTTATTTATTAAAAAACCATCAACGTAAACACCGAGCCGTGGCATTAGGCAGCGCTGATGAGTTAGAGCACTTAATAAATCAACACATTGATGAAAATATCCATGAAGGGGCCGAGCTTGATATGTTTGATAATTTAACTATTTGCCTTGAAAAATTAACCGAGAAAATGCGCAATTTATTAACTGAACATTACACATTAGGTGTTTCATTGGCTGAGCTATGTCGAAAATATGAAGATAAACATTCTACTATGACTATGCGCTTATTTAGAATTCGTCAATCATTGAAAACATGTATTGATAAAAGAATACAGCAGCAGCAACGATGAGCATGACTGAACAAATGACGAAGCACCAACAACAGCTATTAGCCGCGTATTTGGCTGGCGAAGATGTTGCCGACGAATTGCTTGAAGCCTGTCAGCATGATGTTAATTTACTTGCACAAGTGAGTAAATATGTGACGAGTGAACGTTTATTAAAAGCACATCATCAATCGGATACGCGACCAGACAATTTTACCCGCAGTGTAATGGCAAAACTAAGCGAGCAACAAAAAACGATTCGGCCGAAAAGTACAATGAGCTGGTTTTCAAGCCCGTATGCGCTTGCTGCAAGTATTATGCTTTTTGTCAGCGTTATATTTTTGGCAGAGCACTTGGACTACACAAATAAGTTTGCTGAAGTCACAAAAATGACTGCTTCGCACAACGCTAATTTTTCTGTTGGCAGTCAATTAGGTCAAGGAGATATTATTCTTGAGCATGGTTACAGTGAAATTTTACTCGAAAATGGCGTGGTACTCGTTTTAGAAGCGCCGGTTAAAGTGAACTTGCAATCCAGAGATAAAGTAACGCTTCATCATGGTAAGTTAGTGGCCCGAGTACCACAAAATGCAATTGGCTTTAGAGTTGATACCCCAAGTTCAGAGATAATAGATTTAGGCACAGAATTTGGCGTCGAAGTGTCTAATAGCGGTGAATCTCAAGTACATGTGCTCGATGGTGAAATAAAAGCGCGTGGCAATAAAACGCAGTCTTATCAACATGTGAAAAAAGATCAGGCATTAGCGTTTGATTTAAATCACCAAATTACCAGCTTTGTTAGCGTACCTTCTGATTTTATGCGTGTATTACCTGGAGACTCAATAGAGGAGCCTCACTTATTACATTGGTCATTTGATGATAAGCAGCAACATAATTATCTCTCCATCGGCCGTGGTATTGATGGGCAGCAGTATGTAGCCAAAGATAAATCACCTATTGATGAACCGTTAACAGAGGTAGCGGGTGTATATGATAAGGCAATTAGCTTTAATGGTGAAAATAATTGGTTAGAAACACAGTACCCTGGTGTTGGCAGTGATAACCCCAGAACGGTCGCCTTTTGGCTCAAAGTACCTAGTGATTTTTTACCTGAAAATGCATACGGCATTGTGAGCTGGGGATTACAGCAAGATTATTCAGCGTGGCAAATTTCCCCTAATCCAGAGTTAATTGACGGGCCTTTAGGTAGGATCAGAATAGGGACCTATAATGCTCAAATTGTGGGTAATACCGACTTGCGAGATGATGAGTGGCACCATATTGCAGTGGTTTTATACGGTGGACTAAAGAGTAACTTAGCGACACATGTTTTGCTATATGTTGATGGTAAGCTTGAAAAAACGCAGAAAAAGTCAATCGCTAAAGTCGCAACAAATTTACAGCACCCAGCCTCTCGGCCACTGACGATAGGCAAAAATATTGGTTACATAGAGGGTGCGACACATGAGAAGCAAATGTTCTTTAAAGGCGGACTCGATGAGCTTTATGTAGTAGAAGCGGCATTGAATCAACAGCAAATAATTCAACTAATGACTCATAACCAGTTAAATGAATAAAAATATGTGTCAGAGTGCGTTTTCATAACATTACCTATTACTCGTTAAAGTATAAGGTAATAAAATGAATAAAATAATTAGATGCTTATCTATCTTTGTATACTCAACGTTAGTTTTAAGCGGTGAAGGTGTTGCAAGGGAATTTGACTTGCAACACGATAACAAGACTATTTTAATTGACGATTTTGAGCACGCTAGTAACAGTTATAAACTAACAAATAAAAATATAAAAACGACACAAGTAATTAAAAATAAAAATAAAGCATTAGAGCTTTCGTTTTCCACTAAGCATAAATTCTCTGGGATCACACTCAAACCGAATAAGTTATGGGATCTGAGTGTTTTGGGCAATAGCGCTTTATTTTTCGATGTTTCAAACGTAAGCGACTTTCCAGTGATGCTCAGTGTGAATATCACAGGTAAAGATAAACAAGTCCAAAGACGCACAATTGGGCTAACAACTAACGAGCACGCTACATTATATTTTGAGCTCAACTCCCAGACTTTAAATGTTGATACAGGACTCAGAGACACTCCTGGTAGCTTTAAAACAGCCGCACGAAAAATGATCTTGAGAGGCGCTAAACTCAATGTAGATTTTAGCCAAGTTGAAAGTATCGCTATCTATACAGAAACTCAAATAAATCCAACGGCTGTAACCGTCGATAATTTACGATTCGAAACGATACCCGATGCAAAACCAGATTTTTTAACAAACATCGTCGATAAATTTGGTCAATCTACACAGGTCAACTACCCGTTAAAGGTCAGTTCTGAACAACAATTAAGAGCAATCGCAAATAAAGAGTTAAATGATTTGTCGAAAGTAACCCCGCGGGCGGATAGAAGTAAGTTTGGCGGTTGGAAGCAAGGGCCTAAGTTAAAGGCAACAGGTTTTTTTCGTACGGAAAAAGTAAATGGCAAATGGGCGTTAGTTGACCCCGAAGGTTATTTGTTTTTTTCCTCAGGTATTGCCAACGCGCGAATGGCTAACACAACAACATTTACAGGTGTAGATTATCGCGATGATGCGGTCAGAGCGCGTGACCCTGATGATGTAACGCCAGAAGATTCAAAGGGCTTAAATAGTAATTTAGCTAAATATCAAAAATCAGCCTACATCGCTTATCCAGACCGAAGAGCCATGTTTAATTGGCTACCACAGTATAATGATAAGTTGGCAAATCACTATAGTTACAAGCGCTCATCTCATCTTGGACCAATCCAACATGGGGAAGTTTTTAGCTTTTACCAAGCAAATTTAGAACGTCGTTATGCTCAGCAATACCCAGATTCTTATATTGATAAATGGCGCGAAGTAACCTTAAAAAGAATGCAAGATTGGGGCTTTACTTCATTTGGGAATTGGACCGATGCTAGTTTTTATAATAATCAACAAGTTCCCTATTTTGCGAATGGGTGGATCATCGGCGACTTTAAAAGGTTGAGTTCTGGTTTTGATTATTGGGGAGCCATGCCTGACCCTTTCGATCCTGAATTTGTTAAAAGAGCTAACATAACCACTCAAGTTATTGCTCAAGAAGTACAAAATAACCCTTGGTGTATTGGGGTGTTTATTGATAACGAAATGAGCTGGGGAGGAGAGGGCTCAACAACCTTACGTTATGGCATTGTACTTGATGCACTATCTAAAACGACTGGGAATAGCCCGACCAAATCAGTGTTCAGTGATATGTTAAAACAAAAGTATAAAACCATTAGCCAGCTAAATAAGGTATGGAATAGAAATATTAAGTCATGGAAGGTATTTGATAATACTGGCGTTAACTATAAAAAAGACAGTAATTTTAATAACGCTATGATTGCCGATTTGTCGTGGTTGTTAATACGTTTCTCCGATGAATATTTTAAGGTTGTAAATCATTCTTTAAAATCAGTATTGCCTGACCATTTATATATGGGCGCGAGGTTTACTTCTTGGGGGACATCGCCAGAAGCTCGCTGGTCTGCTAAGAAGTATGCCGATGTGATCAGTTATAATTATTATCGTGAAGGACTAGACCCGATGACATGGGATATGTTGAAAGAACTAGATATGCCTACGATTATTGGGGAATTTCACATTGGTTCAGGTGATACTGGTCAACCGAATCCAGGCATTATCCATGCTGCTAATCAACGCGATCGTGCTGATATGTACAAAACCTATATGAAAACGGTTATTGATAATCCGTATTTAATTGGTGCTCACTGGTTCCAATATATTGATTCGCCAATTACCGGTCGGGCGTATGATGGCGAAAATTATAATGTTGGATTTGTAACAACAACAGACATTCCCTATCCAGAGTTAGTTGAAGCGGCTAAACAAGTTCATAAATCGTTGTATCAGCAGCGTTATGGTGATGTGAAAATTAAATAAACTCATTTAGCAGCCCTCATTGATGATTTTAATTGGCATTGTTGTTGGTATTCTTTTGGTGATAACTCGGTGTGTTTTTTAAATACTGTTGAAAAGTACGCTGAGTTATTAAATCCTACCGCATAGGCTGTTTCGGTGACTGTTTTAGTTAACAAGAGTAATTTAGCTTGGTTTATCCTCACATCAGCTAGATATTGATTAATCGTTGTTGCCGTTAATTGTTTAAAAATTTTCATTGTGTGAGAACGGCTCGCACCCACAGCACTGACAATATCTACAATGGATATATCATGGTGGTATTGCTCAATAATATACGCTTTTACTTTATCAACCAGCTGCATGTCAGGGGTGTTACTATTTAACTGATTAATTGCGTGGTGTAATACTGTGATCACTTGATGCAGGGCACTATCAATATTGATGATAGTGTTAGCATCATCAAGGTGATTACCGATATTCTCCAGTTCACCAAGTAATGCTTTACTATTTCCGCAATGAAAAATGACCCTATCAAATATCATAAATGCGATTTCTTTTGCCCTGATCTGATAACAGCTTAACGAATTGTCACAGTAAATTTTTAGCTTAACTAATAGTTCGTCTAACTTGGTCGCTGTTAAATGTGGATTAGCAGTGCAGATAATCTCAAGTAGATCAGCACGCTCTTTCAGTGGATATGCTTTATTCAATTTGTCTAGGTAATATTGGCTAAAGTCGCGATTATTAGCTGCTGTAAATTGCGCTATGGCGAGTGCATTTTGGTGTTCTGTGTGTTGTTTAATTTTATCATTAGTAAATTGAATATCGTTATAAACCGCCCAGCTCCAAATTAGTGCACTTAAGCTTGCACCAACATAGTAAATCACCCACAGCTCAAATGCGTTGCCAATGCACATAAAAACACTCAGTGTAAGCGCGCCATAAACATGGGTTGCAACATACGCTTTGAGATTTGTTTGTAATAGTAAAATACAAGGGAGTAATAATTGCACGCTGATTAAAAGCAATTGGGATGAGTAAATATGCTGTGCGTTTATGTTTTCTAACTTAACTAACCAAGGTAGCTCATTGGGACTGTAAAAATATAAGGGGGCTGCACAAAGGAAAAAGCACGACCATGCAATCCCTAGTATAACGGGTGCTATTAATAAGGGTTTTGGTAATTGCAACTTAGCTTGTGTTAATAGTGCATAAAGTAAGCAGGGGGTGCCAATACTAAAAAGCAAAATGTTTCTAAAAAAATCATACCATCTTTTCCCTTCATTAAGTGGCATTACATTAATAATTGGGCCGCATAAAAAAAGAATAAAACAGATTATAAAAGCGCAATAAAAAGGGTAGGCATCACCAATGCGTTCGCGCACAAGCGTAAAATAAATGAGTACCATAATGAAAATGTTGGCAGCCGCAAATGGGATCACCGTACGTAAAAATATATCCCAGTTTAATTCGGTGTAATACATAGCTATTTTTTATTTTTATAAGGCAAGAACCAAAACAATAGTGGTGATGGGGGTTACAAGTCAAGCTTTGTTAACAATTTACTTTTTTAGTATGGTAAATTTAAATTACCCCTCTTTTAGTCTGTTGATTAATAATGAAAAGATTATTTTATAACTCGTTATGGAGGATATTGAATGCAGCAAAACCAACACTTAATTTAAAGTAACGCATTATTTAAATATCAATTTAGATGTTTGTTATAAAGGGACTATATGCGTATTAATTTAAAATCTGTCTATTGGTTATTGCTGCTTAGTGTATTGAGTAATGTATGTTACGGCGAGGAAAAACCTAATATATTGCTGGTTATTGCGGATGATGCGGGTTATCACGACTTCGGTTTTCAGGGCAGTGAAGTAATGCAAACGCCAACAATCGATAAGTTGGCAAGTCAGAGTGTTGTATTTGAGCAAGCCTATGTTACAGCGGCTGTGTGTGGGCCTTCACGCGCGGGCTTGTATACGGGGAAATATCAGCAAAGATTCGGTTTTGAAGAAAATAATGTGCCAGGTTATATGAGTAAATCAGGCTTCACTGGCGACAAAATGGGCTTACCTCTTACTCAAGTTACTATGGCCGATCACCTCAAAGAACTGGGTTATCACACGGGATTATTTGGTAAATGGCATCAAGGTAATCACGATGATTATCATCCAACTAAGCGTGGCTTTGATAACTTTTATGGCTTTCGTGAAGGTGCGCGTGGTTATTTTGCATACAGTAATGAGGAACAACAAGCTTACCCTTCCCAAAAGATGGAGCGAGACTTTAAACACTATATTGAACACGAAGGGTACTTAACAGATGCACTGGCGACTCAAACCAGTCATTTTATTGGTCAATCCGTCGTCAATAAACAACCTTTCTTTGCAGTACTATCGTTTTCAGCGGTGCATGCGCCGATGCAAGCAACGAATGCTGATTTAGCTCAATTTCCACATTTAACAGGTAAGAGAAAAATATTAGCTGCGATGAATTTTGCTATGGATCGCGCTATTGCTGTCGTATTAGATAAGCTTAACGCACTTAAAATTAGTGATAACACTCTAGTGGTGTTTATTAATGATAATGGCGGACCGACTGATCAAAATTATGCCAATAATTATCCATTAAGTGGTACTAAAGCCAATCATCTTGAAGGCGGGATCCGAGTACCTATGTTATTAAAGTGGCCAAAAAGGCTTTCAAGTAATAATACGCGCTATACGTATCCGGTGAGTTCACTCGATTTATTACCGACTTTTATTCATGCTGCTAATGGCAAAGTGACTGAGCAGATGCAGCTCGATGGCGTTGATTTGATGCCATTTTTATTATCAAAGAGCACACAACGACCTCATCAAACCTTGTACTGGAAAAAGGAATCTCGAGCCGCTATTCGAGACAAAGACTTAAAGCTACTGCGTTTTCCTGACCGGCCCGCTGAATTGTACGATCTTTCTGTCGATGTATCAGAGAACCATAATTTGGCATCGTCGCAGCCAAACCAAGTAGCGAACTTGATGAAAAAACTATTCCAGTGGGAACTAACACTAGAAAGACCTTTATGGCAATTAAAGCGTGAATACGAAGGTCATGCAATGACACGTATGGATAGCTATCGCATACATCAAAAAAATAATTAAAAAGAGGATTAAATAATGAGACGACACGTGTTATTGATACTGATAACTATGTTTATGAGTATAAACAGTTTTAATGTCAATGCCAGCGAGCAAAAACCAAATATAGTGGTGATCCTCGCCGATGATTTAGGGTATGGTGACTTAGGGTTTACTGGTTCAAAAGAGATTAAAACACCTAATATTGATGCATTAGCGAGTAATGGCACCCGCTTTAAAAATGCGTATGTGACACACCCTTACTGTGGTCCTTCACGTGTAGGCTTACTGACTGGGCGTTATCAAGCGCGTTTAGGTATGGAAAACAATGTAAGTTATATGCCACAAGATAAATATATGGGACTACCACTATCTGAAAATACCTTTGCTAATCGTTTACAAGACGTTGGCTATCATACATCGGTATTTGGTAAGTGGCACTTGGGTGGCGCACCGCATTTTCAGCCTAATAAGCGTGGCTTTGACTATTTCTATGGTTTTTTAGATGGCGGGCATAATTATATGCCTGATCAAGTGACGGTTGGCGGAGATGGTTATTCACTGCCGCTGATGCGTAACACTCAAGTAACCGAATTTGATGAATATTTAACGACAGCGCTTAGTCGTGATGCAGTGAAGTATATTCACCGACAGCAAGAATCGCCATTTTTTATGTATTTATCTTACAACGCACCTCACACGCCACTACAAGCACCCGCTGAATATATTGAAAAATATAAGCATATTGAAGATGAAGACCGACGTGTTTATGCAGCCATGATTGATGTTATGGATGAAGGAATAGGTATGGTAGTCGATGCACTTAAAGACATAAATCAGTTAGATAATACACTTATTATCTTTTTATCGGATAATGGCGGAGTATTTCCTGAAAGCTGGCAACCGACTAGCGATTGGGCTGACAATTCACCTTTTAGAAGAGGTAAAGTGGCTTTACTAGAAGGCGGGATCCACGTTCCTTTTATCGCTCATTGGCCAGGGGTAATTCCTAAAGGCGAAGAGTTTACTGGTTTAGTATCGTCACTTGATATTGCTGCAACCTCAGTTGCACTAGCGGGTGCTGATAATAAGAAATTAGATGGTGTTAATTTACTGCCATTTTTACAAGGCACTAAACAAGGCAGCCCACATCAGGCGTTATTTTGGCGCTTAGAAGAGGCACCGAATATTTATGCTGTACGTACCGCTGATTATAAATATATGAACCAACCACTACCGAATGTAGGCCGTAGTTTTTTTGATATGAAAGCGGATCCGTATGAGCAACATAACTTGGTTGATACATTACCCGCTGAACAAGCGAAATTAGCCAAGCTGTGGAATGAGTGGAATAAGCACAATACAAATAATGTATTGCAGCAATCATGGGAATACAAAGCACAAATAGATAAGTTTTTTGAGCAGTTAAATAAGCAGAATATTGAACAGGCAAAACAAATCCCAAATTACATTATCAAGTAAATATAATAAGCCCCCTGTCGTTATTCGCTTAATTAAGGGGGCATGAGAGTTGCGGCTATGGATTAGTTATTTAAGTTACCAACACTTATCAATTGATCTGTAGGTTGTTTATTTAAATGCTCAGAGCTGCCATCTCGCCATGTAACAATAACTGATGAGATTGAATCTGCCTGTGCTAATCCAAAATGTACAATATTAAGTAAGCTTTGCGAGTGGGTAGCACTTTGTGAACCAATAACTTGATATTGGCTCGCAGTTGCTGTTTTAATTTGTACTTTTGCACCATATGGATCAACCCCACTTTTTGAGTACCCAACTCGAATAAGGGTGAAGTGTGCGTGACTTAACTCTGTGGTATTTTTATATAAATGCCATTGGCCGTTATCTTCATCTCCGCTTAGTAGGTCGAGTTTTCCGTCTAGGTTGAAGTCAAATGCGGCTCCCATATCGCCATGTGAGTCTAAGCCACGTTCGGTATCGGCGTTATGAGTGATTGTTGCTTTAAAGTTGTAATCACCTTGGTTAATGAGTAAAACATCGGCAACTCGCTCTTTTAGTTCACCAAAGCGATAGACCATAAAGTCTATTTTTGTGTCGTTATTAAAATCGCCAGGTACAACTCCCCAGTTATTACTGTTTGTTAATGCTGGTAATTTAGATGAAATATCAACTAGCTTACCATTATCGTTACGTAGTAATACATCAGGAAGGGCGAGATTTTGTGGTTGCCAATCGCTTTGATAGCCTTTTACATTTTTGAATGATGCGCGTACATCCCATGCAAGGTTATCGGTAAGTACCCATTCTACTCGCCATCTATTATTCCCTAAATACCCAATGTACCAGCCAGTTTTATCAAGCTTAGTTGGAAACCCGCGCGCTCTTTTCTGGCTAATGGTTGTGTTTTTATTGGGTGTATTTATTAATTCTTTTTTCTCGCCTATGTATACATCCATATGGCTTAATAGCTTGGCACGCGGGAAGTGATAAAAGTCACTTAGTATAAGGCTTCCTGAGTTTGTGTTGTCGGTAATGAGTGTTATGCCATCGTGACTTTTATTACCTTCATCACGCAGGTCTAGTCGTTTGCTACTTTTATTAAACGATAGACTGTTATTAGCGATAGTGTAGCTTAGCTTTCCGCGAGCAAGGTAGTAGTCCATATCGCCGTCGTTATCTATATCAGCTTGCGCAACTGCGAGCGTGCCTTTGTAGGCTTCACTATTTGCACCTAATAGATCTTGAGTGGTATTGGCGAAGGTAAAGTCGTTATTACCTTGATAAATAGCTAAATTGTTGTATCCATCAAAAGCAAAAATATCGAGTATGTTATCGTTATTGTAATCGGTTAATAATACACGCTCGGCTTTTATATTTTCAAAAGTAGCTGATGGGTGATAAGTAAATTTTCCATTGCCGATATTTTCAAAAATGATATTACGAGGGGTGTTTTCGTGAATTAATTTTTCGGCGTTTACTTGGATAAAATCAAGATCACCATCGCTATCTATATCAACCCAGCGCACAGAACGCCCGCGAGCCCCCATTTTAGATAAGCCAGCTTCAACGGTTTTATCTTCAAATTTACCATTATTGTTTTTAAGTAGTCGCTGGGGTTGAGGTGTAGTGCCATTTCCACCACCTAGTGCAATAAGTACATCGAGATCACCATCGTTGTCGTAATCACCGGCCGACATACCGTGTAGATCTGCTCGTGGAAAAATATCGTTTTGTAGTGTGTATGTGCCATCTCCATTTGCCATAAATAAACGAATAGGAGTGGTGTCGTGATTTGTTAGCAGCAGGTCATAATGACCATCACTGTTTATATCGGCAATGGTAGGGCCGCCATATTTCCAGTTTTTTTGTGTTATTAAGCCAGCTTGTTCAGAGACATCAGAAAATACAACGTTGTTACTTGTTTGGCTACTAGGCGTTTGTGTGGTTTGGCTGCATCCCGCTAAGTTCATAGCGCTAATTATCACTAAGCTAAAAATTGATTTTTTGTTTTTAATCACTATTGTGCCTCCTTACATTGTGTTGATTGTTAACAATATAGATTGAAAGTAAAACATACAAGTAAATTTTATTACCCAAGCCTTAATGTTTTTAACTGACTCGCTTTACTGCTCTGAAGTTATATTAAATATTAAGAGTGGCTTTACAAATTACATACCTAGGTGTAAATTGTTAACAATAAACCATATCAAAGGTGTGATAGTTCACTTTGATATTCCTCGTATCGTCATTGTTTTAATGATGCATTACTTGGTCACTATTTAATTAAACATTCTTGAAGGTATAAAAATATGCAAGCTGCACAATATATAGGTAACAAGTCATTTAACATTGTTGAAGGCACATCTATTAAACCTAAAGCGGGTGAGATTAGATTGAGTGTTGGATACGTTGGGATTTGTGGTACTGATATGCACATATACCATGGTGTGATGGATCAACGAGTGTCTATTCCGCAAACAATTGGCCATGAAATATCAGGTGTTGTTGCAGAAATAGGTGAAGGCGTTGAAGGCTTTGCTGTCGGCGAAAACGTGGTAGTACGTCCACTAGATTGGTGTGGCGATTGTCCTACGTGTAATGCAGGGCATACGCATATTTGTCAAAACTTAAAGTTTATGGGAATAGATACGCCAGGTGCTTTTCAGTCAAGCTGGACAGTTAAAGCGCGTACTTTGCATAAATTACCAGCAGGCGTTGATTTAAAACAAGGCGCATTAATAGAGCCGTTATCGGTTGCGTGCCATGATGTACGACGCTCGCGCTTACAAGCGGGTGAGAAAGTTGTTGTGCTTGGTGGCGGGCCAATTGGGCAATTAGTTGCTGCGGTTGCTAAAAGTGTTGGCGCAGAAGTACTCGTGTCTGAGCCTAACGAAAGCCGCCGTGCTTTTGCCGATGAGCTAGGTGTTAAATCGGTTAATCCCATTGAAGAAGATTTAGCTGCCTATGTAGATAGCTGGACGCAAACAAAAGGTGCTGATGTTGTATTTGAAGTATCAGGCGTAAAACCCGCAATAGAGGCTATGACTGAAATAGCAGGGCGCCGGGGTCGTATAGTCATGGTGGCTATTCACAGTGTTAAACCTGAAATCGATTTATTTCAATTCTTTTGGAAAGAGTTGGAGTTATTAGGTGCACGTGTATACGAAGCGGCCGACTTTGATTGGGCTATCGAATTAATTTCATCGGGCCAAATAGATCTTAAACCTTTTATTAGTTCGGTTAGTTCGTTAACTGATATTGGTAGTGCATTTGCGAGTATGGATGGAAATCCAGAAGGTATGAAAGCGCTTGTTGAATGTAAACCACAATAATAAAAATTATAAAGGTATGAAAATGAATAATATGTTAGAAAAATTTAGTTTAGAGGGCAAAGTAGCCCTTGTTACAGGTTGTAAGCGCGGTATTGGTAAAGGTATTGCTCTAGGTTTAGCACAGGCTGGCGCTGATATTATTGGTGTATCTGCAAGCTTAGAGCTTGAAGACTCTGAAGTAGAAAAAGAAGTTAAAGCACTTGGCCGAAATTTTAAAGCCTACCAATGTGATTTTGGTGATCGTGATGCGCTTTATTCGTTTATTAATGATGTAAAAAGTGATTTTCCAAAAATTGATATTTTAGTCAATAATGCAGGTACAATCCTTCGTGCTCCTGCGGCTGAGCATGGCGATGATTTATGGGATAAAGTGATTGAAGTTAACTTAAATGCTCAATTTATTTTAAGCCGCGAAATAGGCAAACAAATGATAGAGCATGGCGAGGGTAAAGTTATTTTCACGGCTTCTTTGCTCACTTTTCAAGGTGGTATTACAGTACCAGGTTACGCAGCTAGTAAAGGTGCTATTGGGCAATTGGTTATGGCGCTTTCTAATGAATGGGCTGGCAAAGGCATTAATGTAAATGCGATTGCGCCAGGTTACATTGATACCGATAACACTGAGGCATTACGCAATGACAAAGAGCGTAATGCAGCCATCTTAGCGCGTATTCCACAAGGTCGATGGGGAAATCCTGAAGACTTTAAAGGGCCTGCTGTGTTCTTGGCTTCTGAGGCTGCTAGTTACGTAAACGGCGCTATTTTATTGGTTGATGGCGGATGGATGGGGAGATAGTTCAATGAACTTTCATAATAATGTGAATTTTATAAATGGCGAATATGTTGCTTCTAAAGCAAGTGGCACGATTGAAATATTAAGCCCATCTACAGGTCAAAAAATTGGTGAAATACCAAAAGGCTGTATAGAAGATGCGCAGTATGCACTTGAATCAGCGAATGTAGGGCAGAGAAAGTGGGCTAAATTGACAGCTCGCACACGTCAAAATATATTGCGTGTGTTTGCTAATAAAATTCGTGAAAATAAAGATATTCTTGCGCCAATGCTTGTTGCAGAGCAAGGTAAATTACTATCAGTTGCACAAATGGAAGTCGACGTAACAGCGACTTTTATTGACTATGCATGCGACCATGCACTTACTATTGAAGGCGATATTTTACCTTCAGATAACGATGATGAAAAAATATACATTCATAAAGTGCCACGAGGCGTAGTTGTGGGTATTACTGCGTGGAATTTTCCGCTGGCATTGGCTGGTCGTAAAATTGGACCTGCGTTGATCACAGGTAACTCTATTGTATTAAAACCTACTCAAGAAACACCTTTAGCAACCACCGAGCTAGGTCGTTTAGCAAATGAAGCGGGTATTCCTGCTGGCGTGCTAAACGTTATTAATGGATCAGGTTCTGTTGTTGGCCAAGCATTGTGTGAAAGCCCAATTACTAAAATGATCACCATGACAGGCTCTACTGCTGCAGGTAAGCAAATCTACAAAACTAGCGCAGAATACATGACGCCTGTAATGCTTGAACTTGGCGGTAAAGCCCCAATGGTTGTTATGGCCGATGCCGACCTTGATGAGGCTGTTGAAGGTGCGCTTTGGGGTCGTTTTGCTAACTGCGGGCAAGTATGCACCTGTGTTGAGCGTTTATATGTTCAAGAGTCTGTGTACGATGCGTTTATGGCTAAATTTATACCAGCTGTAAAAGCACTTCGTGTTGGAGATCCTATGAACCCAGATACGCAAATGGGTCCTAAATGTAATCAACGCGAAATAGACAACATTGATCACATAGTTCAACAAAGTATTCAACAAGGCGCTTCTGTCGCCACTGGTGGTAAAGTTGCTTCTGTTGAGGGTTTTGAAGGCGGTTGTTGGTACGAACCCACGTTACTTGTAGACGTTAAGCAAGATAACATTGCAGTGCACGAAGAAACTTTTGGCCCAGTACTCCCTATTGTTAAAGTTAAAGATATGGAGCAAGCGATTGAATACTGTAACGACAGTATTTATGGCTTAAGCGCTTATATATTTACGCAAAACTTTTTCGATATTAATAAAGCCATTAACGAATTAGAAGTGGGTGAAGTTTATATTAACCGTGGTATGGGTGAGCAGCACCAAGGTTTTCATAATGGCTGGAAACAGAGCGGCTTTGGCGGCGAAGATGGTAAATTTGGTCTAGAGCAATATCTAGAGAAGAAAACCGTTTATTTGAAAGAAAAATAATACTCCAAAATTTAGCCGTAATGCAGCTTAAGCAAAAAGCCAATAATGTTTTCATTATTGGCTTTTTATTTGTCAGCAGATTACTTTAAATTAATACTTATATCGCCATTGGGTTTACAGCAGCACAACAATATTTCGCCTTCTCGTACAAACGCAAGTGGCTCTTCGTTATACTCAACACTGCCAGACACTAAAGTAGCTCTGCAAGCTCCACAGTAGCCTTCACGGCATTGGAATGCGACGTCTATTTTCATGGATTCTAAGCAGTGTAAAAGAGAAGGGCAGCCAGTATTAAATTCTATACACTGGCTGTTTTCTGCAAGCGTTATGCTTGCAGTCGACTTGTCACTCATTATAAATCAAAATCACCAAATTCTGATGCATCAACTTGAGAGTCTATTTGACCAACAAGGTATGAGCTTATTTCTGCTTCTTGTGGTGCGACTTGTACATTATCAGACACGAGCCATGAGTTGATCCATGGAATAGGGTTACTGTTGTTTTCAAACTGTGCAGGTAAGCCAATCGCAGTCATACGGGCGTTGGTGATGTATTCAACGTACTGACATAAAATATGTTTATTTAAACCAATCATTGAGCCATCTTTAAACAGGTATTCTGCCCATTCTTTTTCTTGCTCTGCGGCTTCAACAAACATTTTAATTGCTTCGTCTCGGCACTGAGCGGCAATAATCGCCATTTCTGGGTCGTCTTTACCGTCTTGCATAATATTTAAAATATGCTGAGTACCCGAAAGATGCAGTGCTTCATCGCGCGCAATAAGCTTGATGATTTTAGCGTTACCTTCCATCAGTTCACGCTCAGCAAACGCAAACGAACATGCAAAGCTTACGTAAAAACGAATCGCCTCTAAAATATTTACCGACATCATTGCAAGGTAAAGTTTCTTTTTAAGCTCAAATAAATTCACGATAACGGTTTTACCGTTAATTTCGTGTTTTCCTTCACCGTATAAATTGTAAAGTGATACAGAGTTAATTAGGTCATCGTAATATTTTGTTACCGCATCAGCACGTTCGCTAATTTTATCGTTGCTAACAATGTCATCAAAAATAAGCTCAGGTGCTTGTGTTACGTTACGGATAATATGTGTGTATGAGCGGCTGTGAATTGTTTCACTAAACGCCCATGTTTCTATCCATGTTTCAAGTTCTGGTAGCGATACGATAGGCAGTAGGGCTACGTTTGGTGAACGCCCTTGTACACTATCAAGTAATGTTTGGTATTTTAAGTTACTTAAAAATATGTGCTTTTCGTGATCTGGTAATGCCTGAAAGTCTAAACGGTCTTTACTTACGTCCACTTCCTCAGGACGCCAAAAGAAAGACAATTGTTTTTCGATTAGCTTTTCAAAGATAGGGTACTTTTGTTGGTCGTAACGAGATACGTTAACTGTTTGGCCAAAAAACATTGGCTCTTGCATTTGGTTATTATGGTTTCGGCTAAAAGTAGTATAAGACATGTTTATCACTCAAAAAAACTATCAGAAAAAGCGGGCTAAATGCCCGCTTAAAATAAAAATCAGCAGTTATATTTTACACGCGCCGCCTTCACAATCATCATCTTCCACTTCTGGAGTGTCTTCTTGTGAATCTGATGCGCCATCACGGGTGTTGTGATAGTACAACGTTTTAACGCCCAGTTTGTATGCGCTCAGTAAGTCTTTTAATAAGACTTGCATAGGTACTTTACCGCCTTCGAACTTGTTTGGATCATAATTTGTGTTTGCTGAGATTGTTTGGTCAACAAATTTTTGCATTATGCCTACAAGCTGTAAGTAACCATCGTTTGATGGGATATCCCATAATAACTCATAGTTATTTTTTAAGCGTTCATACTCAGGAACTACTTGTTTTAAAATACCATCTTTGCTTGCTTTAACACTAATATGACCACGTGGAGGCTCAATACCGTTTGTAGCGTTAGAGATTTGCGACGATGTTTCTGATGGCATTAACGCACTTAATGTTGAGTTACGCATGCCGTGCTCTTTAATGTTTGCACGTAATGTATCCCAATCAAGATGAAGTGGTTCATCACAAATCTTATCTAAATCACGTTTGTACGTATCAGTTGGCATAATGCCTTGATAGTACGTTGTTTCGTTAAACTTAGGACATGCACCACGCTCTTTAGCAAGCTCGTTAGATGCTTTCATCAAGTAGTATTGAATCGCTTCAAATGTTTTGTGAGTCAGGGCGTTCGCGCTGCCATCTGAATAACGTTTACCGTTTTTAGCTAGGTAGTATGCGTAGTTAATTACACCTATTCCTAACGTACGGCGTCCCATAGTTGCATTTTTAGCAGCCGGTACAGGGTAGTCTTGGAAATCAAGTAAGTTATCAAGTGCACGTACAGCAAGCTCAGCTAATTCTTCAAGCTCATCAAGTGATTCTATTGCACCTAAGTTAAACGCAGAAAGTGTACAAAGGGCAATTTCGCCTTCTTCGTCATTTACGTTATTAAGTGGCTTAGTTGGCAATGCAATTTCTAAACATAAGTTAGATTGGCGAATAGGCGCAACTTTAGCAATGAACGGGCTGTGTGTATTACAGTGATCCACATTTTGTAAGTAAATACGACCAGTACTTGCACGTTCTTGGGCAAACATAGAGAAAAGCTCAATGGCTTTGATACGCTTTTTACGGATAGACTCGTCTTGTTCGTATTTGACGTAAAGCGCATCAAATTCTGCTTGGTCTTCAAAAAATGCATCATAAAGGCCAGGCACATCTGATGGGCTAAATAACGTAATGTAATCGTCTTTAATTAAACGAGAATACATTAATTTATTAAATTGTACGCCGTAATCTAGGTGACGAACACGGTTGTCCTCTACACCACGATTATTTTTAAGTACCAGTAGGTTTTCTACTTCTAGGTGCCAAAGCGGGTAGAACAATGTTGCAGCGCCGCCACGTACACCACCTTGCGAACAACTTTTAACCGCTGTTTGAAAGTGCTTATAAAAAGGAATACAACCAGTGTGATACGCTTCGCCATTACGAATATGGCTACCTAGCGCACGAATTCGACCTGCGTTAATACCAATACCCGCACGTTGTGAAACGTACTTAACAATAGCTGATGATGTTGCATTGATTGAATCGAGGCTGTCGCCACATTCAATTAATACACATGAGCTAAATTGACGAGTAGGGGTACGAACACCAGCCATTATTGGTGTAGGCAATGAAATCTTAAATAACGATACCGCATCATAAAAACGTTTAATGTAATTAGTACGCGTTTCACGTGGGTAGTCAGCAAATAAACTTGCCGCTACTAAAATATATAAAAACTGTGCGCTTTCGTAAATTTCACCTGTTACACGGTTTTGAACGAGGTACTTACCTTCAAGCTGTTTTACAGCAGCGTAGCTGAAGTTAAGATCGCGAGAATGATCAAGGTACGCATCAAGCTCATCTAACTCTTGCTCTGTATAATCTACTAATAAGTGAGCATCATAGCGTTTGTCTTCAACCATTTTAGTTACATGATCAAATAAACGTGGTGGCTCAAATTGGCCATAGGCTTTTTTACGTAGGTGGAATACAGCTAAACGCGCTGATAAATACTGGTAATCTGGCGATTCTTTTGAAATCTGATCTGCAGCTGCTTTAATAATGGTTTCGTGAATATCTTTGGTACGAATACCATCGTAAAATTGAATGTGTGATTTTAATTCAACTTGTGAAACCGAAACGTTATTTAAACCTTCGGCGGCCCATTCAATAACGCGATGGATCTTATCAAGATCAAGCGGCTCTTTACGCCCGTCACGTTTGCTTACAGATAACTGTTGGTTCATAGCTTTGCCTGTATTCCTTGGGGATTATGTATTTTGACCAATGTTTACACCTCAAATTAGCAAGGTGTAGTGCTCATTTATTATAGGTTTCACCAAATTAGTGAATTTAATTGAATAACATTTGGCCACAATATCTGGTGTTGTTCAATTTAGAGATCACAAGATAGTGTGGTCTGCATTGTTTTGCAAGGGACATAATTGCCCCTGTTTGTGGATAACTTTGGGATAACGCATTTGTGTTAGTAGACACTCACCTTCGAACAATCATTTAAGTTGAAATATGCAAAAATCAACTAATGATCTGCTAAATTTACGCATTTTAAAAATAAATTTTGACTGCTTTTTTTATCAGCAAGCTTTGCCTAAAAACTAACACAATCACAATATATAGTGTTTATTAATTAACATAGCACTATATATGGTTAAAACCATCAATTGGACTTAGCCAGTTTAAATTGGCTTTCCAGCTTAATGCCTCATCTTCACTGGGAATGTAACCCCAAAGTGCAGTCGCGGTATGCATACCTGCTGCTTTGCCTGCTTGTATGTCACGCTGTGCATCACCAATGTATAAACAACGCTTTGGCTGTACTTGCATAAGCTTTGCACAATGTAGCAGTGGTAAAGGTGATGGCTTAGCCTCTGCTAAAGTGTCACCACTTATTACTACACTGGCATTTTTTAAAGCAGGAATAGCTGCAACTAAAGGATCGGTTAAAAACCCTGGTTTGTTAGTCATGATCCCCCATTTGATCTTTTTCTGATCTAGGGCGATAAGTAACGATTCAACTCCGCTGAAGCAGCGTGTGTGATTTGCTATGTTTGCAGCGTACTCGTCAACTAATTGCTTTATAAGCTCGTTTTGGGGTTGTTTGTCCCATAACGCTTTAAAACCAGCCTCTAATAATGCGCCAGCGCCGTTAGATGCCGCAGGACGGTATATATCACTACTAACAGGCTCTATTTTATTGCTAATAAGCACCGCGTTTAAAGCGGCACCTAAATCATCAGCAGTGTCGAGTAGGGTGCCGTCTAAATCAAATAAAAATGCATCGTACTCAATAAGGGGATGGGGGGCTTGAGAGTTAGCCATTAAGCTAACTTCTCAAAATAAAGTATGTAATTTACGCTAACGTCGTTATTAAGCGTATATTGCTTTGATAGTGGGTTATAAGAAAGGCCTGTACTTGCACGAACTTTTAAACCCGCTTGCTCTGCCCATGCAATGAGCTGTGCAGGTTTTATAAACTTTTTATGGTCGTGTGTACCTTCAGGCACCATTTTTAAAAGCTTTTCAGCACCAACAATAGCGTATAAGTATGCTTTAGGTGTTTTGTTCAGGGTTGAAAAAAACACGTCTGCGCCTGGTTTGGCTAATGCGGCTACGGCATGAATGATAGATGCTGGGTCGGGAACGTGCTCAAGCATTTCCATACAGGTTATTACATCAAAGCGCTCTGGATTTTGTGAAGCAAACTCTTCTGCAGGCACTTTTATATAATCTACATTTACGCCAGTTTCTAAACTGTGCAACTTAGCAACAGTTAAAGGCTCTTGCCCCATGTCGATGCCAGTTACTTTTGCGCCCATGCGCGCCATGCTTTGGCTTAAAATACCGCCACCACAGCCAACGTCGAGTGTTTCTTTATCGAATAAACCTTGCGTTTTGTTTGCTATAAAGTCTAAACGTAACGGGTTAATTTCGTGAAGAGGTTTGAATTCTCCGTCTAGGTCCCACCAACGCTCGGCGATGGCTTCAAATTTTGCTATTTCTGCGTGATCTACATTTTGATGTTCGGTCATAAAATACTTCCTCGTCAATCTGAGGCCATTATATAGGGCTAAATTGGTAAATCGCAAAGTTTTGCGCCTGTAAATTAAAATTAATTGTGATAGCATGGCTGTTAGAAATAATAACAATACTCTTAATCCCCAATACCGGGTCGTTGAGAGCTGATACTGAAGGAATGTGATATCAAATGACTGATCTCGCCAATGAAATTCTGCCAGTCAATATTGAAGACGAGTTAAAAAACTCCTACTTAGATTACGCGATGAGCGTAATTGTAGGACGTGCATTACCAGACGTACGTGACGGCTTAAAACCTGTTCATCGCCGCGTTTTGTTTGCAATGAACGAGCTTAGTAATGACTGGAACAAGCCTTACAAAAAATCGGCCCGTGTGGTCGGTGACGTAATCGGTAAATACCACCCACACGGCGACAGTGCAGTTTATGACACGATAGTTCGTATGGCTCAGCCATTCTCACTACGTTATATGCTTGTAGATGGCCAAGGTAACTTCGGTTCGGTTGATGGCGATTCAGCTGCGGCAATGCGTTATACAGAAGTACGTATGGCAAAAATGTCGCATGAGCTATTAGCTGATCTTGAAAAAGAAACGGTTGATTTCGTTCCTAACTACGACGGCACAGAACAAATCCCTGACGTTTTACCAACAAAGGTCCCTAACTTATTAGTTAACGGATCATCAGGTATTGCGGTAGGTATGGCTACAAATATCCCACCACATAACTTAACAGAAGTTATTAATGGTTGTTTAGCGCTTATAATCAATCCTGAATTAACTATAACTGAGTTAATGGATTATA
Organism: Pseudoalteromonas sp. 1_2015MBL_MicDiv; assembly: GCF_002407505.1. Lineage (NCBI taxonomy): Bacteria > Pseudomonadati > Pseudomonadota > Gammaproteobacteria > Alteromonadales > Pseudoalteromonadaceae > Pseudoalteromonas > Pseudoalteromonas sp. 1_2015MBL_MicDiv. The sequence continues at coordinate 1,871,371 of NZ_CP012737.1, forward strand.
TTCCGGGCCCAGATTTTCCAACCGCTGCAATTATCAACGGTAAGAAAGGTATTGAACAAGCATACCAAACTGGCCGTGGTAAAGTGTACATGCGTGCACGTGCTGAGATTGAAACGGATGAAAAAACAGGCCGTGAAACAATTATCGTTCACGAAATTCCTTATCAAGTTAACAAAGCACGCTTAATTGAAAAAATTGCTGAGCTTGTTAAAGATAAAAAAATTGAAGGCATTAGTGCACTACGTGATGAATCAGACAAAGACGGTATGCGTATCGTTATTGAGATCAAACGTGGTGACGTAGGCGAGGTTATTTTAAACAACTTGTATGCGCAGACTCAGTTACAAACTGTGTTTGGTATGAATATGGTTGCGTTAATTAACAACCAGCCTAAGTGTTTCAACTTAAAAGAAATGCTAGAAGAGTTTATTATTCACCGTCGTGAAGTAGTAACTCGTCGTACAGTATTTGATTTACGCAAAGCCCGCGATCGTGCACATATGCTAGAGGGTTTAGCTATTGCGCTTGCAAACATTGACCCTATTATCGAACTTATTCGTAAATCCCCTACACCTGCTGAAGCTAAAGTTGCTTTAACGGCACGTTCGTGGGAATTAGGTAATGTAAAATCAATGCTTGAAAAAGCAGGCGAAGATAATGTTGCACGTCCAGATTGGCTAGCTGCTGATTTAGGTATTCGCGACGGTCAGTATTTTATTTCAGAGCAACAAGCCCAAGCAATCCTAGATTTACGCTTACACAAGCTAACAGGTCTTGAGCATGAAAAAATCCTGAGTGAATATCAAACACTATTAGATTTAATTGCTGAGCTTTTACATATTTTGGCAACGCCAGAGCGTTTAATGGAAGTTATTCGTGATGAGTTAGTTGAAATTAAAGCACAATACGGCGATGAACGTCGTACTGAAATTAATGCAGCGGCTCACGATATTAGCTTAGAAGATTTAATTACCGAAGAAGACGTTGTAGTAACGCTTTCTCACGAAGGTTATGTGAAATATCAGGCATTGTCTGATTACGAAGCACAACGCCGTGGTGGTAAAGGTAAATCAGCAACGAAGATGAAAGATGAAGATTTCATTGAACGTCTACTCGTTGCAAATACGCACGATACTATTTTATGTTTCTCTACGGCCGGGCGTTTATATTGGCTTAAAGTATATCAGTTACCACTGGCAAGTCGTGCAGCGCGCGGTAAGCCAATTGTTAACTTGTTACCACTTGAAGCTGATGAACGAATTACTGCTATATTGCCAGTACGCGAGTACGCAGAAGATAAATACATCTTTATGGCAACAGCATTTGGTACAGTTAAGAAAACACCATTAACGGCTTACAGTCGTCAACGTGCAAGCGGTATTATTGCTGTTAACTTAAATGAAGGCGATAGCCTGATTGGGGTTGATATTACCGATGGTAGCAACGAAATTATGTTGTTCACTGATGCAGGTAAAGTTGTACGTTTTAAAGAAGCTGAAGAAACAACGGTTGTTGATGAAAACGGTAATCCTGTATTAGACGAAGAAGGTAACCCTGAGATTCGTTTCAAAGGTGTTCGCCCTATGGGTCGTACTGCTACAGGTGTTCGTGGTATTAAAATGCCAGATGAGCAACGCGTAGTATCGCTAATTGTACCAAAAACTGACGGTGCTATTCTGACGGTAACTGAAAACGGTTACGGTAAGCGTACGCAACTTGAAGATTACCCATCGAAGAGTCGTGCAACACAGGGTGTTGTATCAATTAAGGTGAGTGAACGTAACGGTGCTGTTGTTGGTGCTGTGCAAGTTGACGACAACGATGAAATAATGATTATTTCAAATCGTGGTACCTTAGTACGAACTCGTGTTAATGAAGTTTCTACGGTTGGACGTAACACTCAAGGTGTTATTTTGATCAGAACTATTGACGAAGAGCAAGTAGTTGGTTTACAACGTATAGAAGAAATTGAAGTTACTCAAAGTGACTTGATTGATATTGAAGACGTTGAAACTGTAGATACGGTTATTGATGAAGTAGCGGATGATAATCCTCCTTCAGAATAATTGATATTGAAAAAGCGGCCTTGGCCGCTTTTTTTAATGTTGTTGAAAAAAATTAATAGAGTGTGAAATTATATTCATTCATTAAAATCGTAAGGTTGAGTGGATGGGGATTATACGTTCATGCTTAGTAGTTAAATTACTGGAATGAGGCAAAGGTAATGAGTAAATATAATTTTTGTGCGGGACCGGCTATGCTTCCGCAAGCGGTTATGAAAAAAGCGCAAAAAGAGTTTCTAGATTGGCAAGACTTGGGTGTTTCTGTAATGGAAATGAGCCATCGCAGCAAAGAGTTTTTAGCATTAACTGCAAAGTGTGAAGCGAGTCTTCGCCGCTTAATGAATATCAGTGATGAATTTGAAGTGTTGTTTATGCACGGTGGCGGTCGTGGCCAATTTAGTGCTGTTCCTTTAAATTTGCACCAAGAAGGCAAAACAGCGTTTTATTGCGAAAATGGCGTATGGTCGAAAAGCGCCAGAGATGAAGCTAATAAGTTCACTCAAACGTCTTTTACGGATGTACGTAACGATGCTGATGGTGAATTTTCAATTAAAGACGTTGCTGACTGGGAATTACCAGAAGATGCGGCGTACATTCATTATTGCCCTAACGAAACGGTAGATGGACTCGAGATTTTTGATGTACCGAGTCACCCAACTGCGCCGATTGTTGCTGATATGTCATCGACTATTTTGTCTCGCGAAATAGACGTGAACAAATTTGATTTAATTTACGCTGGTGCGCAAAAAAATATCGGTCCATCGGGTATTTCAATCGTTATTGTTCGTAAAACACTACTTGAGCGTGAAGGGTTAGCAAAGCCTGGTATTTTAGATTACGCCCTTGAAGCAAAACAGGGCAGCATGTTTAACACGCCACCTACTTTTGCATGGTATTTAGCTGCTGAAGTCTTCGAATGGTTAGAGAGAAATGGCGGCGTAAAAGCCATGGAAACACAAAATATTGCAAAAGCTGAGCTACTGTATAATTTTATTGATAATTCTGACTTTTACTCAAATATAGTCGCTAAGCATTGTCGTTCACGTATGAATGTTCCTTTTTGGCTAAACGATGAAAGCTTAAATGATCAGTTTGTAACTCAATCCAATGATGCGGGTTTACTTGCACTTGAAGGGCACCGAATTGTAGGCGGTATGCGTGCGAGTATTTATAACGCCATGCCACTTGAAGGTGTTCAAGCCCTAGTAGACTTTATGGCTGGCTTTGCTAAGGAGCACAGTTAATGGAACAGCTTCGTTTAGAACCAATTACAAAAGTAAATGGCACGGTAACCCTACCAGGCTCAAAGAGCTTATCGAATAGGATTTTGCTCTTAGCAGCACTGGCAAGCGGTACCACCGTTGTTGAAAATTTGCTTGATAGCGATGATATACGCCATATGTTAGGTGCCTTAAAATTATTAGGTGTGCATGTAACTTTAAATGATGAGCGAACAGTCGCGACAGTAAACGGCGTTGGTGGCGTATTTAAAACGCCTAGCGAGCCATTGTTTTTAGGGAATGCCGGCACTGCTTACAGACCTTTAACGGCTGTACTTGCTGCTGTTACTGGTGAGTATGAGTTAATAGGCGAGCCGCGCATGGAAGAGCGTCCAATAGGGCATTTAGTTGATGCTCTTCAAGCATTGGGTGGTGATGTTACTTATACTAAACACAAAGACTATCCACCACTTAAGATTATGGGTGGGCAAATTAAGGGCGGCTCAGTTGAAATTGACGGTAGTATTTCAAGTCAATTTTTAACTGCATTACTAATGGCTGCACCTTTGTTTAGTGGTGATACAAATATAACCATTAAAGGTACCTTGGTTTCTAAACCATATATTGATATTACGCTTGATGTAATGGCACGTTTTGGTGTTAATGTTGAACACAGTAATTATGCAACTTTTAAAGTTAAAGGTGGTCAACAGTATCAATCACTCGATCGAATTATGGTTGAAGGGGATGCGTCTTCTGCTTCTTACTTTGTTGCTGCAGCTGCGATAGCGGGTGGTGAAATTGAGATTAAAGGTGTAGGTGCTAAATCGGTTCAAGGTGATATAGGCTTTGCCAAAGTAATGGAGCAAGTAGGCGCGAAAATCGATTGGTATGATGAGCGTTTAGTTGTTCGCAAAGGCGAATTAAAAGGCGTAGATATTGACGCTAATGCAATTCCTGATGCAGCTATGACACTCGCAACAGTTGCTCTTTTTGCTAAAGGTCCAACTGCCATTCGTAACATTTATAACTGGCGAGTAAAAGAAACAGACCGTTTATATGCAATGGCAACTGAGCTTAGAAAAGTAGGTGCAAAAGTTGTAGAAGGGCATGATTTTATAGAAATTACACCACCTGAACATTTCAATGATGTAGCAATAGATACCTACGACGATCACCGTATAGCCATGTGCTTTGCCATGGTTGCGGTTGGCGGGAAACCTATAACGATTAATGATCCAAAGTGTACTTATAAGACATTCCCTACATTTTTCAATGTTTTAGCGTCAGTCAGTGAATAGGGCTTTTATAACTAATTATAAAAAGTTACACACTAATAGCAGATATATTTTTATAACTGGCGTATAATATGGCGGTTTATTTAGGTGTGCATTGCAGGAGGTTTAAATGCAGGCGTTATTAATGCCCGTGATCACCGTTGATGGCCCAAGTGGTTCAGGTAAAGGAACTGTTTGTCGCTTGTTAGCCGACAAGTTAGGGTGGGATGTATTAGATAGCGGTGCGATTTATCGCGTTTTATCTTTAGCTGCACTTCATCACCAAATTGCATTAGACAATGAAGAAGGGCTTGTCCCTCTTGCTGCAAATTTAGATGTGCAGTTTTTGGTAGATAGCCAAACTAATGCAGGAAAAGTTATTTTAGAAGGCGAAGATGTAACGACTACTATTCGTAATGAAGAAGTAGGCGCTGCGGCATCAAAGGTTGCAGCATTACCTCGCGTTCGTGAAGCATTATTACGTCGCCAGCGAGCGTTTCGTACTGAAAGTGGCTTAATTGCCGATGGTCGCGATATGGGGACTGTGGTTTTTCAAGATGCGCCGTTAAAAATTTATTTAACAGCAAGTGCAGAAGAGCGTGCTCGTAGGCGTTTTGTTGAGTTGAATACGCGCGGCCTTGATGTTACACTGAGTGGTCTATTACAGGACATTCAAGCTCGTGACGAGCGCGATATGAATCGTGCCGTTGCTCCGCTTGTGCCGGCAGACGATGCTATTGAACTCGATACTAGCGAACTCAATGCTCAGCAAGTGTTTGATAAAGTTATGACTTTATTAGATGTTGCAATATCTGAAGGTAAGCTTCCTAAACGAAGCTAAACACATTTTATGCACCAGCAGGATGCCAGTGCTATTTTAACAACCCCATGCAGCATGGTTGCTTATTGGTATTAATATATGAGACGTATATTCGTATGTCAGAAAATTTTGCGCAGTTATTTGAAGAAAGCTTAAAGGGTTTTGAAGCAGAGCAAGGCTCTATTGTTAAAGGTACAGTAATCTCTATCGAGAATAACATTGTACTTGTAGATGCTGGTCTTAAATCAGAAAGTGCTATCCCTGCAGAGCAGTTCAAAAATGCTGCTGGTGAACTTGAAGTTGCTGTTGGCGACGAAGTAGATGTTGCACTAGATGCAATTGAAGACGGTTTCGGTGAAACTATCCTTTCTCGTGAGAAAGCGAAGCGTCACGAAGCGTGGATCCGTCTTGAGAAAGCATGTGAAGAGCAAGAAACTGTTACTGGTGTTATCAACGGTAAAGTTAAAGGCGGTTTCACAGTTGAAGTTGATTCAATCCGTGCTTTCCTACCTGGTTCACTTGTTGATGTTCGTCCAGTACGTGACACAACTCACCTTGAAGGCAAAGAGCTTGAATTTAAAGTAATCAAGCTTGATCAAAAACGTAACAACGTTGTTGTTTCACGTCGTGCAGTTATCGAATCTGAAAACTCACAAGAACGTGAAGAGCTTCTTGCTAACCTTGTTGAAGGTCAAGAAGTTAAAGGTATCGTTAAGAACCTTACTGACTACGGTGCATTCGTTGACCTTGGTGGTGTTGATGGTCTACTACACATTACTGATATGGCTTGGAAGCGTGTTAAACACCCTTCAGAAATCGTTAATGTTGGCGACGAAATCGCAGTTAAAGTTCTAAAATTCGACAAAGATAAAACTCGTGTATCTCTAGGCCTTAAACAGCTTGGTGAAGATCCATGGGCAGCTATCGCTGGTCGTTACCCAGAAGGTTCTAAACTTTCTGGTCGTGTTACTAACCTTACAGATTACGGCTGTTTCGTGGAAATCGAAGAAGGCGTTGAAGGTTTAGTACACGTTTCTGAAATGGATTGGACTAACAAGAACATCCATCCTTCAAAAGTTGTAAGCCTTGGCGACACTGTTGAAGTTATGGTTTTAGAAATTGACGAAGAACGTCGTCGTATTTCTCTTGGTCTTAAGCAATGTATTGCTAATCCTTGGCAGGAATTTGCTCGTCTACAGAACAAAGGCGATCAAGTTACTGGTAAGATCAAATCAATCACTGACTTCGGTATCTTTATCGGCCTTGACGGTGGTATTGACGGTCTTGTACACCTTTCAGATATTTCTTGGAATACACCTGGCGAAGAAGCTGTACGTGAATTCAAGAAAGGCGACGAAATCACTGCAATCGTATTGCAAGTTGACCCTGAGCGTGAACGTATCTCTCTAGGTGTTAAGCAAATCGAAGCTGACCCATTCAATAACTACCTTGATGCAAACAAAAAAGGTGCTATTGTTAAAGGTAAAGTGACTGAAGTTGATGCGAAAGGCGCAACTGTTGAACTTATCGAAGGCGTTGAAGGTTACATCCGTGTAGCTGATATCGCTCAAGAACGCGTTGAAGATGCAACTACTGTTGTTTCTGTAGGCGACGAAATTGAAGTTAAATACGTTGGTGTTGATCGTAAGAACCGCACTTTAAGCTTATCTGTAAAAGCTCTTTTCGAAGCAGAAGAGAAAGAAGTACTAGAGAAGCTTAAGAAAGAAGAGCCAGTGTTTGAAAACGCAATGGCAGCTGCTTTCGCAAATGCACAAAAAGACTAATATATAATTAGTTTTAGTTGGAAGGGCATTTTTTGCCCTTCCTATATTTCTTTTTAAGGAAACGATATGACTAAGTCAGAATTGATAGAAACACTTGCTGAACAACACGCACACGTTCCAGTGAAAGATGTTGAGAATGCTGTAAAAGAAATTCTTGAACAAATGGCCGGCTCATTATCTACTTCAGATCGTATTGAGATCAGAGGTTTTGGTAGTTTCTCTTTGCATTTCCGTGCTCCTCGCACAGGTCGTAACCCTAAGACTGGCGATACAGTTGAGCTTGACGGAAAGCATGTACCTCATTTTAAACCGGGTAAAGAATTACGCGACCGCGTGAATGAAAGTATTGCCTAGTTAACTTAGTGGAGTAGTTACTTGTTTAAGGTCTTAAAAATTATTCTGGTTGCGCTATGCCTAATTAGCGCATTTGTATTGGGTTCTCAAAATCCACAATTAGTACAAATTAATTATATTATTGCCAGTAATACATTACCTTTAGCTGTAATAATAAGTATTTGCTTTTTACTGGGTGTTTTGATCGGTTTTTTTATTAGCTTTAAATTATTTTCACAATTGAAGTGGCAAAACTATCGGTTGAAAAAGTTATTAGTACCTGAAGAAGATAAAAAAAAGCTTGCTGCTAATAAAGACATTTAATTATGATTGAGCTTTTGTTTTTATTACTCCCTGTTGCAGCCGGTTACGGTTGGATTATGGGGAAAAACAGTGCTAAAAACCAAGCTCACTTACTTAATCGTCAGATTACCTCTGAATACAGTAAAGGCTTAAAGTTTTTACTTGATAGAGAAGAAGACCAGGGCTTAGAGCATTTAATTAACTTGCTTGAAGTTTCGGCTGATTCAGTCGAGCACTATTCTACACTTGCCACTATGTTTCGCCGTCGAGGTGAACTAGACCGCGCAATAAAAATCCATGAACTACTTTTAAAACACCCAAGCTTAAATGAACAACAAGCTGCAACAAGCCGTTTAGAACTTGCTGAAGACTATATTATGGCTGGTTTACTTGATGGTGCTGAAGAACATTTAGTCTGGCTAGTTAAAGCAGGGCATGTTGAAGCGCTCGAACCTATTATAACTTTGTATTCGCAAACTCGCGAATGGGAAAAAGGTATTAATATGTTTGAAGCCCATAGCGAGTTATTTTCTAAAGAACAGCAATTCAAAGCTATTGCTAATTTTTATTGCGAATCTGCTCTGAGTGATGATAATCCACAATTAATGAGAAAAGCAATTAGCTTAAATTATAAAGCAGTGCGTCCTCTGTACGAATTAGGTTTATTGGCTTATATAAAAGAAGACTACGTTAAAGCAATTTATTACTGGCGTGAACTTGTTACTCAATTTACTTTGTTTGCTCCGCTATTTATTGATCAGCTCGCACATAGTTATAAACAATTAAATTTAACGCATCAATTTCATGAGCTAGTAGGTGACTTGTTAGAAAAGGGCGGTGTATTAATAAAAATAAAACACTGCCAAGCTTTGCTAGAACAAGGGCATACAAAACAAGCTTTTGATTTTTTAACTGATAGTTTAAAACGTCAACCTACTATTCGTGGTTTTAGTTTTTTACTGCAATTGATGGGTGATCAAAACAAAAACACAAAAGAAGTACTGAATCAAATTGATAAATTGGTTACTTCTTACATAGCGACTAAACCTGACTTTCAATGTCAGCACTGTGGCTTTACTAGCTACACGATTTATTGGAATTGCCCTTCTTGTAAACATTGGGAAACTATTGTTCCAAGCAGAGGATTAGACGGATTTTAATAACCCCTTTAATAATACTGGATTTAAAGATGATCATTTTAGCAAATTAAACTGAGTGTTTACTTAGTTGAAATTTTTGTAAAACACAGTCTATATAAATTTCATTTATCAACACTTAAAATCACCTGCTGAAGATATCGCATTAGATCTATTTATAGTTACTTTATAGCCATACATTAGGATAGTTATGTCTTTTGAACACTCAAAAAAAATTCTTATAGCATTAGATTACGACGATCAACAAATAGCTCTAGACTTTGTTAAGCAACTTTCACCAGAGACATGTCGCCTTAAAGTTGGCAAAGAGATGTTTACTTATTTTGGTCCTACTTTTGTTAAAGAACTAATTGATTTAGGCTTTGATGTTTTCCTAGACTTAAAGTTTCATGACATTCCTAATACAGTTGCAAAGGCTGTGACTGCAGCTGCAAAAATGGGAGTATGGATGGTTAATGTACATGCATCTGGTGGCTTTGAAATGATGAATAAAGCTAAAATGGCCCTAGAAAAATTTGGTGATAAAGCACCTTTGCTAATTGCTGTGACTGTTTTAACAAGCATGGATGAAAAAGAGCTTGAGCGTTTAGGTATTGATAAGCCGGCGAAAGAGCAAGTTATCTATTTAGCTAAACTTGCTCAAGAGGCTGGACTTGACGGTGTTGTATGTTCAGCGCAAGAAGCTGAGGTACTTAAATCCGAGCTGGGGGAAAGCTTTAAACTTATCACTCCAGGTATTCGTCCAGAAGGGAGTGCAGCAGGCGATCAAAAGCGTATCATGACACCTAAGCAAGCCATTGATGCTGGTAGTGATTATTTAGTGATTGGACGGCCTATAACGCAATCTGAAAACCCTTTGAGAGTATTAACTGATATTAACAAGTCCATTGCTTAATTCAATAAAAAGTAGTTGTTAAGTGCTATGCCCTTACTTAATTGGTATATTATGCTACATTAATAGTATCAAAATTCAGTAGGGGATCTATTTTGAAGTCGTTTTTTGGTTTGGTTTTCATTATTATTGCGGGTTTTTTAGTTAACAAGTATGTTCTTTCAAGTAAAGCTTATGATGGCGTGACAAAGGTTACAGATATTATTTCTAGCTACCCTATTAACGTATATGATTTTAAAAAGACGATGGCTGATTACGCTTATCATTTATGTTATAAAAATGAAGGCGTCTTAAGTAACCATAATATTAGTATAAGTGAATGTGTTGATAATCACGATGAGCGAAAACAAGACTGTGACAAAAAGGTATTTCGTTTAGCACCACTTAATCTAGAAACTAAAGAAGATGCGCTTGATTATTCCAGGCAATATACGCAATGCACTTTACCTTATAAGTATATTTTAGGTTGATACACTTTCATTAATATTTTAGGTTTAATAAACGATAAAAACCTTATTTTCAAATCAACTAATCTAAAAAATTAAAGCGTTTAGTAAGTATACTAAACGCATTTTTGTTACTTCAAACGGATTGATTTTGCTTCAATATCTATTAACTCTTGTTTAAATAAGCCACCAATTGCTTTTTTATAATTAGCCTTACTGGTAGAAAACATCTTTTTTATTGCTTCAGGATCAGACTTATCACCAAGTGGAATAACACCGCCTTCGTTTTTAAGTTTTTGCATAATAGTTTCACCAAGGTCACTTACTTTTCCCATACCTGGCTTTTCTAGTACAACATCAATTTTTCCGTCGTCACGTACTTTTTGAATATAGCCTTTAAGCTTTTGACCCACAAATAAGCTTTTAAATACCATATTGTAAAAAACAACACCGAAGTGCGATTCTTCAATTAATACTTTGTAGCCAATATCTGTTTTTCCAGCAACAATTAAATCCACTTCTTGTAAGTGAGTATATTGCGGCTCATCTTTTGACAGGAAACGATTAAAGTTGTTTGAGGCACAAATACGTTGGCTTGCATTATCAAGGTACAGACGTACTAAATAAGAATGGCCTTCTTGCATGCGTGGTTTTTGTTCATTAAAAGGTGCAAGCACATCTTTCTCAAGCCCCCAATCTAAAAACGCCCCAATACTATTTATTTCTTTAACGCGCAGTAGGGCATACTCGCCAACTTGAGCATGTGGTTTCTTTATTGTTGCTGTGGCCAAATTAGCATTGTCTAAAAAGATAAATACACTAATACTATCGCCCGCTTCAAGCTCATGTTTTATTTCTTGTTTTGGTAAAAATACTTCACCTAAATCATGGCCGTCTAAGTAAGCACCTTCGTTACTCACTTCTTTTACAAATAATGTTTGTGTGGTTCCTAGGTAACTCATAATTATTCCTGCTCAGGCTTTTTTTTACGGCGCATTGGTGTATCGCCATCAATGTTCATCGGTGCTTTAATTGGTGCTGTAGGCTTTTTAGGTTTAGCTTTGCGCTTAAATGCAGGCTTTTTAACAGCGGCGGCTTTTTCTTTAGATTTGTCCCACGCTGCCTCAGGTTTTTTCTCTTTTAAACCTTTAAACTTAGCTTTTAAGCTCTCTACGCTCGCAAATTTTAATTCGTCATTTAAAAATGCTTTAATAGCTAAATAACTTGCCCAATCTTTTGGGCCAACTAATGAGATTGCGTTACCTTTAAAGCCTGCTCGTCCTGTGCGACCTATGCGGTGTACATATTCTTCAGCGTGTTTTGGTAAATCAAAGTTAATAACATGCGTTACGCTTAGTAAATCTAAACCACGAGATGCAACGTCGGTGGTGATCAATATTTTAAAGTTTTCGCGACTAAACGAATCCATGATATCTAAACGTTTACTTTGCGTTAAATCACCAGCAAGCGCTACAGATTTGAAGCCTTTAGCATTAAGCGCTTCACTCAAACGGCTCGTGTCAGAACGCGTTGCTGTGAAGATAATACATTGGCCAACATCATCTTGGTTTAAAAAGTGCTCTAATAGCGCTTCTTTATGATCAAGGTGATCGGCAAGGTATAACGTTTGTTTAATATCGCTATGTTGCTCATTTGCTGCACTTAGCGTAATTTGCTTTGGTTTTTTTAATAGGTTGCGTGATAGAGCATCTACTTGTGCATGGTCAAGTGTTGCAGAAAACAATAACGTTTGACGTAAACGGTGATTAGCTTGCTCGTTAATCATTTTTAACTGCTCAGTAAAACCTAAATCTAAAATACGATCGGCTTCATCAAAAATAAGCAGTTCTAGTCCGCTCAATTGTAATGAGCGTTTTGTAATGTGATCAGCTAAACGCCCAGGTGTAGCAACTACGAATTGTGGGTCGTTTCTAAGTGCTTTTATTTGGTCATTAAAGTTTTCGCCGCCAAGTATTTTAACTGCCTTAATAGCTGTGCCAGCAATTAATAAACGCAGCTGAGTAAATACTTGCGTAGCAAGCTCACGCGTAGGAGCAACAATAAGTACACGAGGATCGCGTTTGCTGAGTGCTTTTTGTTTCATAACCCTTTGTACAGCAGGTAATAAAAACGCCAAGGTTTTGCCCGACCCAGTTTTAGACTGAGCGAAAATGTCATGCCCTGCAAGTGCGGTAGGCACTGCATGCGCTTGAATATCGGTGGGCTGGGTGATCCCTTGATGTGCTAGTTGTGTTTCAAGGCGTGTATCAATCCCAAGATCAGTAAACTGCAATGTGTGTTTCTCCAAAATGAGCAAATTAACTCTATAAATTTATCAGCGCATTATAGCTTACACAGCTAGGTCGCTAACAGTAAAAACCAATCTATAGCGCTATTTTTTGCAATTAAACTAAAAAAGCGTAAAATACGCGCCCCATATGCGCCGGATTTACGATTCGGTAAACGCCAATATTGGCTAACAAGGCAAAATAGGAAATATAATGACTGTTGTTCATAAAGATAATGTAACGGGCGATCACTTTGTAGTATGTGCGCTGTATAAGTTTGTAGGTTTACCTGAATTTGAAGCTATCCGTAAGCCATTACTAGAAGTGATGGAAGCAAATGAAGTACGCGGTACTTTATTGCTCGCTGCCGAAGGTATAAACGGCACTGTTTCTGCAAAACGTGAAGGGATAGACAACTTATTAGCATGGTTAGATGAGCAACCAAATTTAAAAAACATCGTTACAAAAGAATCTTACGACGATGAATGTCCGTTTTACCGCACTAAAGTAAAACTAAAAAAAGAAATTGTAACGATGGGCGTTGAAGGCGTAGATCCGCTTAAAGTTGTGGGTAGCTATGTAAAGCCAAATGAGTGGAACGCACTTATATCTGACCCTGAAGTAATTTTAATTGATACACGTAATGATTACGAAATTGAAATTGGTACATTTCAAAATGCGGTTGATCCAAATACTAAAACCTTTCGCGAATTTCCACAGTGGGCTAAAGAAAACTTAGACCCTGAAAAACACAAAAAAGTGGCGATGTTTTGTACCGGCGGTATCCGCTGTGAAAAATCGACAGCCTACATGAAAGAGCAAGGTTTTGATGAAGTTTATCACCTTGAAGGCGGTATTTTAAAATACCTAGAAGAAGTGCCAAAAGAAGAAACCATGTGGGAAGGCGAGTGTTTTGTATTTGATAATCGCGTTGCGGTTGATCATGACCTACAAAAAGGCTCTTATGATCAATGCCACGCGTGTCGTATGCCAATTACAGAAGACGAAAAGTTAAAGCCTGAATACATGGAAGGCGTTTCTTGTCATCACTGTATTGAAGAAGTAACGGACGAACAACGCGCACGTTTTGCAGAGCGCCAAAAGCAAATAGAACTAGCACAAGCGCGCGGTGAGGGCCATATCGGTAATGAAGCACAAGCTGTTTTACAGCAACGTAAAGAAGCTAAAAAAGCCCAAAAAGACGCTCAGCGCGGTAAATAAATTTATACAATAAGTGTTACATTTAAAGAGTCTATTTAGGCTCTTTTTTTGTGCCCAAAGTTGTGCAGTAATTGTTTTCACACCCCGATGATAGTGTTAGTCTGCAAAATAGATTTAGTCATTTTAATGCGCATACAGGAAGGGATTTATGCAAGCCGAACAAGTTGAAATCGCACAATTTTTAGCACAACATCCTCCTTTTGATGACTTACCTCAAAAAGCGCTTAATGAGCTAGCTCAACAAGTAGAAGTGGCTTATTTCAGAGCTCAAACAGATATTTTGAGTTTTGGACAAGACATTTCTGATTTGTATGTAATTAGAAGTGGTTCTGTAGAAATGTATCGCCGAAATGGCGAACTGTACAATCGTTTGGCTACCGCAGGTATATTTGGTCAAATGGGTTTATTGATGAACCGTAAGGTACGTTTTCCTGCAACTGCTCTGGAAGATACGTTAGTATATTGCATAAATGTCGAGCTATTTAATCGTTACTGTGATGAGTTTGATGCGTTTGCTGATTACTTCGAAACAGACGGTAACGTGCGTTTGCATCAAGCTATTGTCGAGCAAGCCGATGGCAATGACCTGACAACCGCGAAGGTAAAATCATTAATTCACAGAGATGTAGTCACCGTAGATGCAACTTCTACAATACAAGATATCGCTAAATTAATGACCGAAGAGGCGGTATCGTCAGTGTTGGTAACCGATGTAAATAAACCCATAAATGATGATCCAGAAGAAGATGACGGACAAGTAGTTGGTATAATAACCGATAGGGATTTACGCACTAAAGTAGTGGCTAAAGGGCTTGCCTTTAACACGCAAGCAAAAGACATTATGTCCACTAATTTAGTACTTTTAGATGCTAATGACTATATTTTCGAAGCCGTATTGGCCATGCTTAGAGATAACTTACATCATTTGCCAGTAGTACAAAAAAGACGCCCAATAGGAGTTATCTCCCTCTCTGATATTTTGCGTTATGAATCGCAAAGCAGCTTATTACTTGTACGTGGCATACTGGCTCAACAAACAATAGAGGATTTGGCGCATTATGCACGCCAATTGCCCAATGTGTTTGTTCGTATGGTGAATGAAGATGCAAACTCACATATGGTTGGTACAGCCATGGCTGTTATAGGGCGTACATTTAAACAAAGACTACTTGTATTAGCAGAAGAAAAGTTTGGGCCACCTCCTGTGCCTTACTGTTTTATTGCTCTGGGCTCAATGGCTCGAGACGAGCAACTTATTGTAACCGATCAAGACAACGCGCTTATTTTAGATGACAGTTACGACGACGAGAAACATAACGCGTATTTTCAAAATATTGCCGATTTTGTGTGTGATGGTTTAGCGCAGTGTGGTTACACCTACTGTGATGGAGAAATTATGGCGTCGTTTAAAAAATGGCGTAAAACCCGCTCACAGTGGTTCGATCAATTTGCAGATTGGATAGCACAGCCAAAACCACAAGCACTGCTTAATAGTTCTATATTTTTTGACTTAGACGGTGTGTGGGGTAAAACCAAGTGGGCCGATGAGCTTAAAATATTTATAGCAAAACAAAGTAAAGTAAATCGCGTATTTTTAGCTAATATGGCAGCAAATGCTAGAAATAGAACACCTCCACTAGGTTTCTTTAAAGGCTTTGTTATGGAGCATAATGGCCAACATAAGCGTTCAATGAACTTAAAGCGAAGAGGGACTGCACCTCTTTCTGATGTTATTCGCGTGCACGCATTAGCTATTGGTTCGCGTAAACAAAATTCGTTTGAGCGGCTAGAAGATATTATTGAAGCGAAACTTTTACCACAGGGTAAAGCGCAAGATTTACGTGATGCACTTGAGTATATTGCCATGATGCGAATTCGCCATCAAGCGTGGCAAATAGAGAAGGGCGAAGAGCCCGATAACGACTTAGATCCACATTTACTTTCTCCGTTCGAGCAACGAAACTTAAAAGAGGCGTTCGCCATTTTAGAAAAAGCACAAAGCTATTTAAAATTTAGCTACACAGCAAACTCTGGTGTGAAGTAGCCTATGAATCCGCGTAATCATAAAGCAATTGATTGGCAAGCTAGGTATAACGAGCTTGCCAATAGCACCAAAAATAAACTCCTAAAACACTTTTATGCGGGTGCTTATAATCAAGACAAAGCTGCAATAAAAGACGTACCTTTTGTAGCAATGGATTTTGAAACAACAGGCTTAAATAGCCAAAACGACGATATAGTGAGTGTTGGTTTAGTGCCATTCAATTTAGAGCGCATTTATTGTAAGCACAGTCGGCATTGGGTTGTGCAGCCTAGGCGAAACCTTCATGAAGAGTCTATTTTAATACATGGAATAACGCACTCTGAGGTGGACGACGCCCCCGACTTTAATCAAATTATAGAGCCTTTACTTGAAGCGCTCAGTGGTAAAGTTGTCGTGGTGCATTATGCCGCAATAGAACGTCACTTTTTAAATAATGCGTTATTGTTAAGGCTTAAAGAAGGTATTGAGTTTGCACTTGTTGATACAATGGAAATAGAAAAAAGAGCACTAAAAGCAAGGCAGGGATTATTAGGGCGGTTGTTTAACACAAAATTAGGTTCTCTTAGACTAACAGATTGCCGTGCGCGTTATTCCCTACCAGCATATCAAAATCACAATGCGTTAACGGATGCACTTGCTACAGCAGAACTTTTACAAGCGCAGCTGAGTTATCATTATCGTGTAGATACTCCAATCTCAGAGCTGTGGCTCTAGCTTTTAATGACCAAACAAAAAAACGCCGCAAAAATTGCGGCGCTTTCGTTACTAATTAAAAGTATTACTCACTAAAAGTATTACTTAACTGGGCGAGGCTCAGTTCGTAAACCTAAAACTAAGCTTAAACACATAAATAATAATACAATAGTAAATGGCAACCCTGTAGAGACAGCGCCTGCTTGTAGTGCTTCAATTGCTTGTGTGCCACCAATCCAAAGTAAAGCAGCTGCAATTGCGCCCTCAACCGATGCCCAAAATATACGTTGTGGTACCGGTGCATCAATTTTACCGCCAGCTGTAATTGAATCAATTACTAATGAACCAGAGTCAGATGACGTAATGAAAAATACCAACACTAATAAAATTGCAATAAACGATAAAATATTAGATAAAGGTAATTCATCAAGCATTTGGAACATAGCTAAAGGTACTTCAGTTAAACCATTAGTGCCTAACGCACCAACACCATTAACTACTTGATCAATCGCAATACCGCCGTAAATAGACATCCATAAAACAGTAACTAGAGTAGGGATAAGTAAAACCGCAATTAAGAATTCACGAATTGTACGACCTCGTGATACACGCGCGATAAACATACCTACAAACGGTGACCAGGAAATCCACCAAGCCCAGTAAAATACAGTCCAACCATGCATCCATGTTTCGTCTTCACGACCGTGAGGATTACTCAATGGAATAATATTTTCTACATAGCCCATTACGGTAGTGGGTACATTACCCATTGCTACAGCAAAGCCTACTAAACAAACAAACAATAATAATGAAAACGCAATTAGCATATTTACATTACTTAGCAGTTTCACACCACCGTCAATACCACGAACCACAGAGACAATGGCTAAAAGTGTTACACCCGCAATAACTAGAATTTGAGAGCCAATGCCACCTTCTGTACCAAATACGTGGTTAATACCTGCAGAAGCTTGTTGCGCACCTAAACCTAAAGATGTTGCAAGGCCAAATAACGTAGCAAGTACAGCTAAGATATCAATGATATGACCAGGCCAACCCCAAGCTCTATCACCTAATATAGGGTAAAAAATAGAACGAATTGAAAGCGGTAAACCTTTGTTATAGGTAAAAAATGCAAGAGATAAACCAACAACAGCGTAAATAGCCCAAGGGTGAAGACCCCAATGAAACATTGTTGCGCCCATTGCTAATTTTGCAGCTTCTGGTGTATTAGCGGCTACATTAAGCGGTGTTTCGTACCAACCAGTAAAGTAAGCAACTGGTTCAGCAACGCCCCAAAACATAAGGCCGATACCCATACCAGCAGCAAATAACATAGCAAGCCATGAAACGCGAGAGTGAGAAGGTTTAGCGTCATCACCACCAAGGCGAATATTACCGTAAGGAGAAACAATAAGTGCTAAACAAAAGAGTACAAAGAAGTTAGCAGCCCACATAAATAGGGCATCAAAATTATTAATAATATCGGTCTTGATACTATCAAGCGCTGTTTTTGCAGTTTGTGGGTCGGTAACAAGTATGGCGATTAAAAAGATGACAATCAGGCCCGCACTAGTTCCAAAAACAGGGTTGTGAATATCAAACCCCCACTTTTGTACGTTGTCCTGACCTACGGTGTAATCCGTGTTGTCAATACTATATTTGTCATGATTTTCCTTCATGCAATACCTCTTTAGTTGTCCTAACAAGCCAAAATAAATTCGGCGTCATATCGAATTACATTAGTCTTTAAATATTAAGTAAAAAGTAATACCGTAATTATTTGAAGACTAACTAATTTGAAGCGTGATCATACAGCTAGTAGTGTATGAGTTAAATATTAAATGTAAATGAATTTGTATTTAAAACGCTGTTTATATGGCCAAATTCATGATTCTTTCATTTAAAAGCCCTAAATTTAAAAATTCAGTGAACGTTAAAATTTAGTTTGCTATTAAAAGTATTAATTTACTTGATTAAGAAAAAAAGATCATTTTTAAGTAGCTTAATTAATGCTTAAATATTAGGACTTGTTAGTCTTTTAGGATTGAAATTTGTTAAGTCTAGTCGCGATTTAATCGCTCCTAGTTTTATAGCTTAGCGGTTCGGTAACAGCTTATGCGTTATTTTTCATGCTTGCATACACGTAAGAATAATCAAAAACCGGCTAGCAAAGAGCAAATTTCTCTTCAAGCCTATTATAAATTTATAAGCCGATAAGCATCTTTAATCAAGTTGTAATATGAATATGATTTAACACAACATTAGGGCATGTTGAATTTTGGCGATTGAATTTACAGTAGTATGTTTGGTTTTTAGGCAAGGCAGAGCCTATGTAGTGTGGTCATTCCCCATAAATAGGCGATAACGCAGCATAAATACCAAACATACACTGCCCTTTGGGTTCTTTCTAGGGACGATTAACTCTTTGTTACTCGGTTTTTACTTAGCCCACTAGGTTACAAACCTCGTACCGCGATTTAATCGCCCCTAGATTGAACAAATTTCAATCCAAAAAGCTCAGCATGCCCTAAGCTATATTTTATAAATAGATAGGCAAAGGATTAATACTATTATGCGTGAAAGCGTTACAAACGATACCAATCAAAACGAACTTGTTAAACACTTTTGCAGCGTTAGAGACGAAAGCCTAGCCATTATCGAACCACTCACTGTAGAAGATTGCCAATTACAAGCTATGGCTGATGCTAGTCCCACTAAATGGCATTTAGCGCATACCACGTGGTTTTTTGAAACGTTTTTACTTAGTGTTCATTGTAAACAGTACGCAGTGTTTAACCCTCACTATAAAATGCTTTTTAATTCTTACTACAATGGGATTGGAGAGCAATTTAAACGGGCAAACAGAGGAAGCTTATCTAGGCCAGGTTTAGACGAAGTGCTAGCTTACAGAGAACATGTAGATAGCCGCGTGATTGAATTACTTAAGACTGACGTTAACCCGCACATTAAAGATATTATTGAACTTGGGTTACACCACGAGCAACAGCATCAAGAGCTAATGCTTATGGATATTAAATATAACTTTTCAGTAAATCCATTATTTCCTCAATATAAAACATCGCTTTTAAATAGCCAAAAAAAATCAGCTGATATTAAACCCCTTAATTTTATCAATTTTGAACAAGCCATTATTAATATTGGCACAAATGCCGACGATGAATTTGCATATGATAACGAGTGCCCCAAACACCAAGTACTAATTCATCCATTCAGTTTTGCTAATAGATTGGTCACTAATGGTGAATATTTAGACTTTATAAATGCCGGTGGATATAGCAATCCACAATATTGGTTAAGCGACGGTTGGGCGCATATTCAAAACACTCGTTTAACGCATCCATTATATTGGCATTGCATAAATAACGAATGGTTTGAGTTTACACACTACGGATTGCAGCCTTTAAATTTAAGTGCACCCATCAGCCATGTTAGTTATTTTGAGGCCAGCGCCTATGCTAATTTTGTAAGGGCTCGCTTGCCTACAGAGTTCGAGTGGGAATATGCTGCTAAAAATACACCTTCAACAGACACTAATAATAACTACCTAACACCACAACAAGCAAAAGATGATACTGAAATAAACCAGTTAACGGATTCATGCTGGCAATGGACAAACAGTGCATATTTGCCATACCCCGGTTTTAAGCCTATTGAAGGAGTAGCAGGGGAATACAATGGTAAATTTATGAATAACCAAATGGTGTTACGGGGCGGGTGTGTGTTTACCCCTCAAAACCATTTACGACAAACATACCGAAATTTTTATTACCCACATCAAGCGTGGATGTGCAGCGGGATAAGACTAGCTAAGGATATAGTATGAGCCAAGTTACAGCGATTAAACAAAGTAACATAACCGACACTGAATTTTTAAACGACGTGATAAGCGGATTAACTCAACAACAAAAAACGCTTCCGTGTAAGTATTTTTACGATGATAAAGGTGCTGCATTATTCGAGCAAATAACATCCTTACAAGAGTATTATGTTACACGTATTGAGCTGTCTATTTTAGAGCAATACTCGCAGTCGATTGCTCAAATGCTACCTGAAAACCTCTCTATTATTGAGCCTGGGTGTGGTTCGGGTAAAAAGGTCGCGTATTTATTAGCGCATATGGCAAACGTAAAAACCTTCGTACCGTTTGAAATTTCTGAGGAGATGCTCAGTTATTCACTTGCACATTTGTCGCCATTATTTCCAGATTTGGCAATTTCGCCATTACTAGGAGACTTTACACATAATCAAATGGTTAAACAGCTAACCAAAGACACCGCTTTAGATAGTCAAACCAATTTGGTGTACTTTCCGGGCTCGACTCTTGGCAATTTTTCTCCAGTTAAAGCCATCGAGATTATGAATAATTTCCATCGCTTATGCGGTGTA
The DNA here is from genome assembly GCF_002407505.1 of Pseudoalteromonas sp. 1_2015MBL_MicDiv. Taxonomy (NCBI): domain Bacteria; kingdom Pseudomonadati; phylum Pseudomonadota; class Gammaproteobacteria; order Alteromonadales; family Pseudoalteromonadaceae; genus Pseudoalteromonas; species Pseudoalteromonas sp. 1_2015MBL_MicDiv. Next base: position 1,892,322 of record NZ_CP012737.1, read on the forward strand.
AACGGTTATGTATTAATTGGGGTTGATTTAGTTAAAGAGCGCCAAGTGTTACTTGATGCATATAACGATAAAGCGGGAGTTACCGCCGCATTTAATAAAAATTTACTACAACGTATTAATAACGAGCTAAACGGCACATTTAATATAGATAACTTTAGCCACGAGTCACGCTTTAACGAGCAACATAGCCGTATTGAAATGCATTTAGTAAGTAATTGCACTCAAAGCGTGATTATAAATGATCAGCAAATAGACTTTATAGAAGGTGAAAGTATCCATACAGAAAACTCTCACAAGTACACGCTCGAGTCGTTTAAGCAGCTAGCAGCGCAAGCTAATTTAAAGTTAGAGCAAACATGGCAAGACGATAGTAACTATTTTGCATTGTGCTTGTTAAGACCGCTATAAACGTTTACTTAAGTTATCTTTAGTAAATGACAACTTTAGCATTGCTAAACTCATAGCTTAGCAATGCGCCATTATTTGATTGCTGGATAAGCTTGGCTTTATTTAAACCGTACAGTCTAAATAGCAGTGGGGCAATAACAGATACCGCAGATCCCGTAGCACTGTCTTCATTTACACCAAACTGGGGTGCAAAGTATCTAAAATGCGCTACAGCATTTTTTTTGTCTGTATTTTTTATACTGAGCGCTATAACAGCATTTTTATGGAATTTACTCAAAGCGTTAAAATCAACATGTAAGCTTTTTAAATCGTCTTTTTCAACGTCTTTACTAAATTCTTTATTAAATAATACAACCGTATAACCGTTTTTATCGCCGGTACTGTAGGCTGCTTTTATTGCTGATGAAAACACACTTTTTAACTCATCTGCAGCTAATTCGCTTTTTTTAGGCTCTATGCTTTTTAGTAATAACTGGGTGCGTTGTTTTTTTACTCTTATAGTAAAACGCTCATTACTCATTGATGTAAGTACTTCTGGGCAATAACCAAAATGCTTTATTAAAAAATTAGCGGCCGCTAAAGTGCCATGTCCACAGCGTTTAATTTCACTTGTTTGGTTAAACCAGCGAATATTACAATGGCGTTTAGTTATCTCATTGTGATTTAAAAATACGGTAGCAGGGTGGTTTGATTGTGATGCAATATATTGCATTGTTTTTGATGTTAACCCATTTTTATAAATAACAATTAAAGCACTAGAGCCTTTTAAGTTATTTGCAGGGCTATAAAAAACAGATTCGGTGGAAGTGAGTTTTATAAAGCGAAGCGCAAGCCATTTGGGCTTACGCTTCGTTAAACAAAGAGTGTTAACCTTTGCTTGCATACGCGTCGTTATGAACGCCCGCAGCACGACCTGATGGATCAGCATTGTTTTGGAACGATGCGTCCCATGCAAGTGCTTCAGGAGTCGAACAGGCTACTGATTTACCATGCGGTACACATTTAGCTGATGCATCACCCGGAAAGTGCGATTCAAAAATAGTACGGTAGTAGTAAGCTTCTTTTGAATCTGGTGTATTAATAGGGTATTTAAATTTTGCATTTGCAAGCTCTTGATCGCTCACTTGCTCATTTACAAACTCTTTTAACGTATCAATCCAACTGTAACCAACACCGTCTGAAAATTGCTCTTTTTGGCGCCATAAAACTTCATCAGGCAAGTAGCCATCAAAACCTTCACGTAAAATGTGTTTTTCAATTTTGCCATCTTTACACATTTTGGCTTCAGGGTTGATACGCATAGCAACATCAACAAATTCTTTATCGAGGAACGGTACACGTGCTTCAACGCCCCATGCAGCCATTGATTTATTAGCACGTAAACAGTCAAACATATGCAGTTTTGATACTTTACGGTTTAATTCTTCATGGAACTCTTGTGCATTTGGCGCTTTATGGAAGTATAAGTAACCACCAAATAGCTCATCAGCACCTTCGCCGGATAACACCATTTTAATGCCCATCGCTTTAATTTGGCGAGCCATTAAGTACATAGGTGTAGAGGCACGAATTGTTGTTACGTCGTAGGTTTCTATGTGGTAAATCACTTCACGCAGTGCATCAATACCTTCTTGAATGGTAAAAATGATAGGGTGGTGAATAGTACCAATCATGTCAGCTACTTTTTGGGCAGCGGCTAAATCAGGTGAACCCTCAAGGCCTACTGAAAAAGAATGCAGCTTAGGCCACCATGCATCGCTTTCGTCATTATCTTCAATACGTTTGGCAGCAAAGCGCTGGGTGATAGCAGAGATAACTGATGAGTCTAAACCACCAGAAAGTAATACACCGTAAGGCACGTCACACATTAGCTGGCGTTTAACGGCCGCTTCTAATGCATCTTTAACGTCTAGGGCTTGTGCGCTGTTATCTTTAACTGCATCAAACGTTTCCCAATCACGCTTGTAATAAGGCGTCATTTTACCATCTTTGCTGTACAGGTAATGCCCTGGTGGAAATTCTTCAATATGCTTACAAATTGGAGAAAGTGCTTTTAGCTCAGAAGCAACGTAAAAGTTACCGTGCTCGTCGTGACCAGTGTAAAGCGGGATAATACCAATATGGTCACGGCCAATTAAGTAGGCTTCATTTTCTTCGTCGTATAAACAAAATGCAAAAATGCCATTTAGGTCATCTAAAAAGTCAGGCCCTTTTTGTTTGTACAGCGCTAAAATAACTTCACAGTCTGATTGAGTTTGAAAAGTAAAATCAACATCTAGCTCTGCTGCAAGTTCTTTATGATTATAAATCTCGCCGTTAACCGCTAAAATATTTGTTTTTTCAGGATTGTATAAAGGCTGTGCACCGCTTGATACACCAACAATAGCTAAACGCTCATGCACTAAAATAGCTTTTTCAGATGCGTATACACCAGACCAATCTGGGCCTCGGTGTCTAAGCAGCTTTGACATTTCAATTGCTTGGGTACGCAATTGAGTGGGATCAGATTTTATATCTAATACCCCAAAAATTGAACACATAGTAACTCCTCATTCCTATTATGTGTGCAGCAAAGCCAATTTGCTGTGCTGCGAAACCTTGTTTTATCAGAAAAAATTACTCAAGTCACATAGCTTTTACAATTAATTAAGAATAATTTATGCACCAAGTTATATTTAACTGCACCAAAGTGGTTAATGTGTGGTACCTGCTGCTATTTTTACGTCACTATTATTGTTCAAAGCTTGCGCAACCATCACTTTCAGCGCGTTAATAACGGTTTCCTCACTCATGCTTGGTGCGCCATTGTGGTGCACAGCTTGGCTTGGTAAATAAGGAATATGCACAAAGCCACCTTTCATTACAGCGCAGTGATCATTTATGTAATGCATAAGACCATACATAACGTGATTACACACATACGTGCCTGCAGTATTCGAAATGGCAGCTGGTATATTACTGTTGTGCAATGCTTGTAACATGCGCTTTATTGGTAAGTTTGTGAAATAGGCATCAGGGCCATTTTTTTCTATTGGTGTATCGACAGGTTGATTACCTGCATTGTCTTTAATACGCGCATCATCAACGTTTATTGCTATTCGCTCTATTGATATTTCACTGCGCCCACCTGCTTGGCCTATACACAAAACAACCGCCGGATTGTGCGACTCAATGGCGCTTATAAGCTGACTGATAGACGTATTAAATTCACAGGCAAGTTCTAGTGTGCATATTTTGTGTTTCATGATGATAGTTTCATCAAGTTTTTGCACTGCTTGCCAAGAAGGATTTATAGCTTCGCCACCAAAAGGCGCAAAGCCGGTTATTAATACACAAGCCATTGAAGAAGTTGATTTAGTCATTAAACACCAAGCTATACATTAAAATAATATTAACGGCGAGTAAGGTAACTGCCGTCGGAATTTGAACCTTTATTACATGGTACTTATCTTTTAAGTCTAAAAGAGCGGCAGGAATAATATTAAAATTGGCTGCCATCGGCGTCATTAACGTACCGCAATAGCCGCTATACATACCTAGCGCCACTAAAGGTGCAGGGCTTGCGCCATGACCTTCAATTAAAAATGGCATCGCAATACCAGCAGTCATCACTGGAAATGCAGCAAACGCGTTACCCATAATAATGGTAAAAAATGCCATACCTATACAATACAAAACAACCAGCATAAAACGGTTATCAGGGGCTATAAATAAAGTAACTAGTTCTTTAATTGAGTCGCCTGTTTGCGCCACAATAAATACCCCACCAAGCATGGCTAGCATTTGCGGTAAAATGGCTGCCCAACCAATAGAATCTACTAAGCGGCGTGATTCGCTTACGGCTTGAACAGGGCTTCCACCGGTTATTTTCCAGCCAACAAGTAATGCAAAAATACAAGCAATGGTTAAAGATGCAAGTGTTAAGTGGCGTTGATCAAGTAAGTAAACATTGTTTATAGCTACATTACCAAATAGTACAGTAAAGACTACGGTAACAATTGGGATCATTAAAGCGGGAATAAATAACTTATTACCTAGAGTCTTAGCGCTTTGGTTTTGAACCTGCTCGCTGGGAATAGAGTAACTTCCCATAGAAACTAAATTTAAGCCGGCTAATAAAGCAATGAGTAATACGCTAATGCCCACCATTAAATACGTTATTTGTGCACCAAGAGTTGCAATAGCAAAATCACCAAATAAAAAGCTACTGCCAAATAAAAACCAAAATAGGGCGGTTGTAAGCCTTTTGGGATGATTTTTGTCTTGCAGGGTACGTACTACTAAAAACATTACCATGATGCCAATAAGCAGGTATATGTTTTCAATAGTCACGAGTGCAGTGCTTGAGTGCGATACATCGGCGTCAATTACTTTACTCATAGTATTGGCTCCGGTGCATTGTACTTTTGAACCGCTTTTGCAATTTTACTTTCGAGTCGAGCTAGTCTAAATAAATGTATAACTAAAGCGCATATTGCAGTAGGGATTGCCCATAGACCAATATGCAGTGGTTCAATACCGGTTATACCGTTTTCTTTTAAAAATGCATCCATAAGTAAAACAGCACCAAAGGCTATAAATATGTCTTCACCAAAAAATACTGCAATGTTATCAACTGCCGCCGCATGGGCGCTGATCATGTCTTTTACGGGTTTAGGCAATTCGCCATATTTATTTGTAGCAGCTCCTAATGCCATAGGAGCAAGCAAAGGGCGAACCGTTTGTGCTTGTCCACCGAGTGACAGTAAACCAAGTGCAGCCGAGCATTCTCTAACAATAAAATAAAGAGCGAGTATACGCGCGCTGGTGGCTGTTTTAATTTGTGAAATCCAATCGCGCGCACGTTGTTGTAATCCATAACGTTCAAGCAGTGCAATAACAGGTAAAATTAAAATGAAGCTCGCTAATTGGCGCGAGTTCATAAACTTTTCGCCAAACGTTTGCAGCAAGCTGATAAAATCAAGATTGACAGCCCAGCCGGTCGCAAGTCCTGCAAAGGTAACCACTAGTAAAGGGTTAAAGCGCAGTGCAAAACCGATAACTACAACAGGAATGCCAATAAGCGGCCAATAATTTAAATCGAACATAGTTTTCCTATTTATTTTTAGAATGTTTTTATAGGTTATTTTTAAGTGCAAGGCTCAATTGATGCAGGTGTCCGTCAAGTTTCTGCTTCGCCTTTGCTGCTTCTTCAAACGTTACATATTTAAACTCAACAGTATCTAAAGGTCTAAATTGTGCAAATTGATGTAAGTCGGCTTCAATAACAGTGCCTAAAAGCGGATAGCCCCCTGTGGTTTGGCCATCATTTAGTAACACAATAGGCTCTCCATTTGGTGGTAGTTGAATACTCCCAGGACTCACCCCTAATGATGGCAAAGAGTGCGAATGTGCCAAATTATTTTTATGCTCAAGCCTTACGCCCATTCGGTTGCTGTTACTACTAACTTTAAATGCGGTAGATACAAAGTTGCTAAGTAAAGGCTGGCCTAATAAATTAGCATGAGGACTTTGGTGCAGCCGTATAAGCTTGCGCTGGGCGGGGGCCATTGCGCCTACTTTTATAAACTCTCCATAATAAGGAGTAATAGGTATTTCATCACCAGTGGTGAGAGCTCTACCTTCAATACCAGCAAAACACGCGTTTAAATCTGTAGATTTAGAGCCCATAACCTCAGTATTTTGTATACCGCCTTTCACTGCTAAATAAGCTCTTAAGCCGGCTCTACCAGTAGCAAAGCTCAGTACTTGTTTGTTTTTTACTGCATATGTCCAGCCAGGATAAATTGCATGTCCATCGAGGGTTGCTTGCAAATCGGCACCATGCAGTGCAATTACTGTGTCGCAGGTAAATTCAAGCTCGCACAAACCAACGGTTATTTCTAAAACGGCATCATTGTCGTTATTGTTAAGTAATCTATTAGCAATTATTTGTGCAATAGGGTCCAAGCTACCCGCTTTGCTTACACCTAAATGGCGGTAGCCTTCACGGCCAAAATCTTGAATTGTAAGCAATACACCACTTTTAAGTACTTTAATCATGATTTGCTCCTTTATTAACGAGCGGAACAAATTCAAGCGTATCGCCTGGTTGAATTAAACAAGGTTGCTCAGAGGTCGAATCAAACAAAGCAGTGTCTGTATGACCTATTATGTGCCAACCACCAGGGGTATCTGCGGGGTAAATTCCGGTTTGTGCAGCACCTATCGCAACAGAACCTTTAGGAACTTTAATGCGTGGCTCATCACGTCTTGGTGTATGTAATTGCTCATTTAAGCCATGTAGGTAAGCAAAGCCGGGCTGAAAGCCTAGAAATAAAACGTGGTACTTGGTTTTACTATGAATATTAATAACTTCATCGGCACTTAAATTATGATAACGAGCCACGTAATTAATATCCTCACCCTTGTAGGTCGTTTCGATTAAGTGATGCTGCCCCTTAAATGTACTCGTTTTAATGTCATTCCACAGCGAAGGTAGCACTTGTAACCACTTTTTTAAGTGTTTATCTGATTTTAAATAAAGAGTGAGCGAGTTCATGGCTGGCACCAAATCGCTAAATTCATCAGTGCTTTTACAGTGGCTAGTTAAAGCCCAAATTTTCTTTTGAATAGAGAGTCTATCTTTAGCGTTTAAATTCGATGCATCAAACAATAAACTACTGTTTGTTAATGCATAAATATGAGGAGTTGGCTTCATTAAATAAACCTATTTGTACAACATAATTTAAACGTAACACAGTTTTATTAATTTATTTATACCATTGCGACTAAGTAGTTATGTTTATTTGCTCAGCTTGGTTTAAGAGTGTTTTTATATTCAATTAATCGTATTTAACTTATTGAGGACCAAAACTTAATACGCTTCGTACTAAATAAGTAATTAGGTTGAAATGAAAATTAAGATAAGGAGGTCTTAATTAGCACGCACTTGTTTATGAGGTACTTTATGAAACACCAGCATTTATTATATTTATCAGGCGCTGCTATTATATTTAGCGCAGGCAGCTTTGCTTTATCTATGGAAAAGGTAGAACACAGTAATGTAGAAGCCACCATGCATGTAGAAACCATTGTACTGGGGTCTGGTTGTTTTTGGGGAGCTGAAAAACGCTACGAAGCGCTTAATGGCGTTATTGATGCCGAGTCGGGTTATGCTGACGGTAATGGGTTTAAAGCAACGTACAGAAATATTACTGATCAGTCTCGTCGCTTTGACGAGAACAATTATGCTGAAGTTGTGCAAGTTATGTATAACAGCAATATAATTTCAGCAGAAGATCTCTTAAAAAACTATTTTGAAAGTCATGATCCTACGCAAAAAAATCGCCAAGGTAACGACATCGGTACGCAATATCGTTCAATTGTATTAACGACTACTGATGCACAAGCTAAAGTTGCTGAGCAAGTTAAATCGCAATATCAGCAGCTTTTAACTGATGCGAGCTACGGCAAAATCGAAACGGTTATTAAACCACTTACAGGTTTTGTATCGGCAGAAGAGTATCATCAAAATTATTTAGAAAAAAATCCCAATGGCTATTGCCCAGATCATTCTACCGGTGTTGTTTTTAATAAAACACCCGTAGAAAAAGTAGATAACACTGCTTTAATAGCAGGCAAGCAAATCGTAGTCTTAGATTCACGTGAATACTGCCCATACTGTGAAAAATTTAAAAAAACAGTCGCAAATGATTACAAAGGCACAATACCAATGTCGTTTCGCCATGCTGACCAGCTTGATGATTTAACTATTAAGTCAGCCACATGGGCAACACCGACCATTTTGTTTTTAGAAAATGGCGTTGAGGTATATGGCCGCCAAGGCTATGCAACACCTGAAGAGTTTTATAAAGCATTAGGCGCATTCAAATTAGGTAACAGTGATGCTTATAAAGTTGCATTCGATGCACGAACAGATAGGCCCTATTGCAAAGAATACAAAGAGTTTAAAAATACACCTGATGGTACTTTTGTTGATAAATTAAGTGGAGAGCCTCTATTTGATACAAGCGATAGGTTTAACTCAGGTACTGGTTGGTTGTCATTTACTCATCCAGTAAAAAACAACGTAACACAGCATGACGATAGCAGCTGGGGCATGACACGTATTGAGCTTCGCTCTAAAAGTACAGGTATACACTTAGGGCATTTATTTCCAGGTGAAGGCCCAAGAGGGCGTGATCGCTACTGTATTAATGCAACCGTTCTTGATTTTGTACCAAGAGATAAAAGCTAAATAGCTAAATAAAAAGCCTGGTTTAAAGCCAGGCTTTTTGCATAAAACAAAATAGTTTTATCATAATCCCCGTAAATTTGTTAAAGTTTGATTGGCTTAAATCCGGCAGCAATATATTCTTTAGGTTATTAATGAATCTATTATCAAAAATAGCTAAGCAGTCAATTTATCTACCTTTTATTTTTCTGTTCTTAATGACCAACGCTAAATCAGCCACTCATTATTTAGTGGGTGTTGAAAATATAGAATACCTTCCGTACTTTGACGGTAATGGGGCTGATAGCAGTGACTATTATGGCTTTAGTCAAAAATTACTTACCTTGTTTGCTCAACAGCACGATTTCAAATTTGAGTTCTACACATTACCAATTAATCGTCTCTATAAAGAATTTATTGACCACCATCATGTTGATTTTAAATACCCAGATAATCCTCAATGGAAACCAAGTTATAAAGCTTCCTTTGGTGATTTAAATGAAATTATTTATTCGCAGCCAACCGTTGTAACTAAAACGGGTATTGCGAGTTTAAATAAAAATATCACTATTGATGAATGCGTTAGTTTTGCAACGGTGAGAGGGTTTACGCCTCAAAGCTTTAAACTATTAATGAACAACGAAAACGTTGAGTTAATTGAAACCGCTAATGTAAGGGAATTGATAGAGTTGCTTTTAAAAGAGCGAGTGGAGTGTATTTACATATCTAACGATGTATTAAACTATAATATCGTTAAATACTTTAAATTAACCCGACCCGTTTATTTTCAAAACGAATTGCCGGTAGATTTACAAGCCTTTTTATTATCGTCAATTGACTACCCTGACGTGATTAAGAAATTTGATACATTCTTGCTTTCACATAAAGTGCAAATACAGGAACTGAAAAAAGAATATCAAATAAAAAATTAACTTAAAAAGCCCCGTAAGTTATAACTTACGGGGCTTTTTAAAAGGTATTAACCTGTATATAACTATCAGGGCGCGAGCATACTTTGTTAAAAATGTTAACCAAAAAGAAGTTCTTCTCTAAAAGCATCATCATAACAAGCTCTTACACACTTACTTCTTATTGACCCCTTGCTTTTCGTATGCTGCTTTATCATGTTCCTAACGACGCGTCTAAATAGTGCCATATGTTGCGCACTTAATGGCTCATTTATTTGACAGGCATCTTCTTTAAATACGACATCCAGTATCCAGTGTTGCTGATTTTCTATCAGCCAATGTTGTCTTATTGCTTTACTTATCAATATATTGTCTGTCAACGATGTTAGGTAGTAATGTGTGTCAATACTCGTTCTATTACCCTTCGTTCGCTCTCGCTGCACCGCAACGATTGTCCTAACTGATGGCCAGCTTTCTTTAATTTCACTCGGTAATAAACGCGCATCAAGACAATCTATCGTGCGTACTTCTTTTCGCCCATGCCCTGCATCTTGTGTTACATGACTAAGTATCTCTGAGTTTTCAGATTCATACTGGTGTGTAAATGCATCTTGAATCGCGCTATAAAGTTTCTTTTGATTACCCTTTGCTTGCACTAGATAATCTGCATGTCTGCTAATTAGCTGTTTTAGCGTTTCTTTTTGGCAGTGCAAAGCATCAAGTGTAATGACGGTGTTATTGATATCGAGTATTTTCAATAAATCCCGAACTGCCGGTATTTCATTCGTCTTACTGCCAACTGTTTGGTGGAATAATGTGAGACCTGCCTCACAATCAAATGCTGAGACGAGGTGTAATTTATCAGCAATGTGTTTACTTGCTCCGCGAATAGTTTTGCCATCGAAGGCAATGACAGGATGCGCTGATTTAACGCGGTTTTGATTGACCCAGCTATACATCGCGAGTAGTAATGAGTCAGTATCAACGGTTCTAAAAATCCGAGCAATACTATGTCGAGTGGGTATGCCATTTTTGAAAGAACGAAATCCTCTTAACCAATAAAGCTTACTTTCGCCATAGACTTCAATATCTTGCCAGTTTTCACACCCTGATGTAACGGCAGTAATAATAAGAAAAAGCACATCAACTAAGTTATGGTGCTGATTTATATGTGAACGATTATCTTTGACGAGTTCTAAATGTGAGAAGAGTGACATAATAAGTTTAAGGTGATTAAATTTATGGTATTAGATCATAAAATTTGTTTATTTACAAAGTGTGATCCCGCCCTGATATAACTATATTATGTATGTGCTTAATAATAAAAACAGTTCAAGCTAAGTCACCACCTAACTTGAACCATTTTTCACACTGACAACATCTTCACACACAATATAAAGATTCTGTTTGCTACGCTTAAGTAGCTTTGTTTTACATATCATGTGGTTTGAGCCGAGAATAAAAACAGTTCAAGCTAAGTCACCACCTAACTTGAACCATTTTTCACACTGACAACATCTTCACACACAATATAAAGATTCTGTTTGCTACGCTTAAGTAGCTTTGTATTACATATCGTGTGGTTTGAGCCAAGAATAAAAACAGTTCAAGCTAAGTCACCACCTAACTTGAACTGCTTTTCACACTGACAACATCTTCACACACAATATAAAGATTCTGTTTGCTACACTTTGGTAGTCTTGTATTACTTATCATGTGGTTTGAGCCGAGAATAAAAACAGTTCAAGCTAAGTCACCACCTAACTTGAACCGCTTTTTCACACTGACAACATCTTCACACACAATATAAAGATTTTTTACTGCTACTTATGAGTTACTAAAACTCAAAAGGTTGCATTTATTACTCTTAAAAACAATTTAATGTAAGTTGTTTTGAGTTGATGGAGTAACTTTAATATTTAACTTTATTTTCGACAAACGATAAAAACGAAACCAATGAGTGAAAAAAATTAAACTATAGACTTTAGTCTAATGCGTGGCGTTAAGTTTATGTATTTAAATAAAAATATTATTCAAAAATTTAAATTAGATTTAAGCGAACCATTAATACAACCCGTAATTAGGTGTATTAATAAACCCGCCTAATAAAGGATTATTCTTGGATTTTTCTAAATGTGCTTACAACCCACTTCGCAAATAAATCAAGTGGGTGATTAGGTGTGTTGGATTCGTGTTGTACTAAGTAGTATTTATCTTTAGTTGTTAAAGGCTGTTCAAATAATTTATACAGCCACTTCTCATCTAACCAACTTTGGCTAATTGGCAGTGGAATAAGCGCAATGCCCATGCCTTGCTGCGCAGCACGTGCTACACCAAACATACTATCTATTTGGATAATTTGCGAAGGAGAAAAGTCATCAATGCCTGCTTTTTCAGCCCATTGATGCCACGCCCAAGGACGCGCTTTATGTAGAATTAGCGGAACTTGGTTTAATGCTTTACGATGATCATTTTTCCACTGGTTGAGCAGTTTTTCATTACACGCAGGGATATATTCAAGATTAAATAATTCAGTTACTAAGCCTTCAGTAGGTTTACTAGAGGACAATACAATAGATAAATCGCTATGCCGTGTTATTTCTTTGCGTGTTTTAAGCGTATCCATTTGTAAATTAATATTAGGATGCTCTGTCGTCCACTCACTTAATTTAGGCATAAGTAATTCGCTTGCAAAAAACTCAGGCAAGGTAATTGTTAAATTAGTGTTTTGTTGCATCTGACTAAACTCGTTAATGGTACCTTCTAACATGGTAATGATAGGAGATACGGCATCAAAAAAGTTTTTACCAGCTGTTGTTAAACTTATTGAACGTGTTTTACGCTGAAAAAGTTCAATACCAAGCTGTTCTTCAAGTTGTTTTATTTGATGGCTTACTGCCGAAGGTGTTAAGTACAGCTCATTAGCTGCATGCTTAAAACTTAGGCTTCTTGCTGCAAAGCAAAAAGATCGAAGGCCACGAATAGGAGTTTGCATGTTTTCCAGTATTAAGTTGTTTGTATAGCCTAGTATAGGCAAAAATCGAACCAGTTAGTAATGTTAGTAATTTCAACAAGTTAAAATTACTCATAGAGCAAGTTCACAAAAGTGGTGCATGATAACAACAAAGTAGTGCAAATGCTCTAGCTAACTAATCATCTATTTATGCAACTATTATAGATAAAAATTTACTACAGATGTATGAATTAGCCTAAAAATAATGCAAAAGGACAAAAAAAATCCCTCTTGCGAGGGATTTTGGGTAACTCAGCGCCATTGGCACTGGGAATGAGGTCGGTACAGGGTAAAGCGTTATTTTTAAGCTAAAGCCTAAAAAACCATTTCTGGAACTTCACCGTCAACAAGTAATTTACCTGCTGTTTTACTAATGATTTCATCAACAGATACGCCCGGAGCACGTTCTAATAGATGAAATGCGCCGTCTTTAACTTCTAATACGGCTAAATCTGTTACTATTTTTTTTACGCAATTAACGCCAGTAAGCGGTAAAGAGCAGGCCTCTAATAGTTTAGAGTCACCATGCTTACTTGCATGGGTCATAGTAACAATAATATTTTTCGCGCCAGCGACTAAATCCATCGCGCCACCCATGCCTTTAATCAGCTTTTTAGGGATCATCCACGATGCGATGTTGCCGTTCTGGTCAACTTCAAATGCACCCAGAACGGTTAAGTCTACATGACCACCCCGTATCATGGCAAAACTATCTGCACTATTAAATATGGCTGCACCTTTGGCTGCTGTCACGGTTTCTTTACCCGCGTTAATCATATCGGCGTCTAGCTCTGCTTTAGTGGGGTACGGGCCCATGCCTAAAAGGCCATTTTCGGACTGTAACATAACTTCAATATCATCTGGTACATAGTTTGCGACGAGTGTCGGAATTCCTATGCCCAAATTTACGTAGTAACCATCTTGAAGTTCTTGTGCAACGCGCATTGCAACTTGTTCACGTGATAATGCCATAATTATGCTCCTGCTTAATCTCGTGTTGTTACACGTTCAATGCGTTTTTCAAAGCTGCCTTTAATAACGCGATTTACAAAAATACCTGGGGTATGAATTTGGCTTGGCTCAAGCTCACCCGGCTCTACAATTTCTTCTACTTCGGCAACGGTAATTTTACCCGCTGTTGCAGCCATTGGATTAAAGTTCATGGCGGTGTGTCTAAACACTAAATTACCAAAGCGGTCGGCTTTCCACGCTTTAACAATAGCAAATTCACCTGTTATAGATTCTTCTAAAATATACGGGCGACCATTAAACTCTTTTACGTCTTTGCCCTCAGCAACTGGAGTACCGTAACCGGTGGCGGTGTAAAACGCAGGTATACCCGCGCCACCAGCGCGCATTTTTTCAGCAAGTGTGCCTTGAGGCGTAAGCTCTACATCAATTTCGCCACTTAATAACTGCTGCTCGAATAGGGCGTTTTCACCAACGTAAGAGGCAACTACTTTTTTAATTTGTTTGTCTTGTAATAAAATACCTAAACCAAAGTCATCAACACCACAGTTATTAGATACTACAGTTAAGTTTTTTGTTTGCATGTGCTTAATTTGTTTAATTAAGCCCTCAGGAATACCACATAAACCAAAACCACCGGCAATAATGGTATCGCCGTCTTTTAATCCTTCCATTGCAGCTTCGTAACTAGAAACTACCTTATCAAAACCGGCCATGAGTCTCTCCTCATTGTGTGCTATTTGTTGTTAATTATCTTTAATCATCATTTTATAAGATAGCCATTTAACCTGAACTCTGGTTAAGAGATTTACTAACTTATGAATCAGGGTGATATTTAAGTTTATTTTCTCTAGCTAAAGATTTTCAGTGAAAACAAGGCGAATTTACGCGTCAATAGCTGGCCTATTGCAAGTAAATTCAACGCAGTTAGTGCTGAAAATAGCTGCTCGAGATAGATTTATTATCCAGAGCTCAGGTTATTTAGTGTGTAGTGCCACAGATACTTTGCTCACAGGTTGCTTACCAAGTGCTTTGGTTATTTCCCAGCCAGCGTCACTTAACCTTTGTAAATCAATTGAGTGTTCAATGCCAAGCCCTTGCAGTAAGTAAACGACATCTTCGGTGGCAACATTTCCTGACGCACCCTTAGCATAAGGACAGCCACCAAGGCCCGCAACTGCCGCGTCAACCGTTGCAATACCTAGGCTTAAAGCTGCGTAAATATTTGTGAGCGCTTGGCCGTATGTATCATGAAAATGCACGGCCAACTTGGTTTTATCAATGTGCGTTAAAAGTAACTCGATTAACTGCGTTACTTTTTTAGCGGTGCCAACACCTATGGTATCGCCAAGGCTTACTTCGTAACATCCTAAATCTAGTAGCTTTTGCGATACCTTGAGTACTGCTTGTGGGTTAATTTCACCCTCATAAGGGCAACCTAGCACACAGCTTACATAACCACGTACGCGAATATTATTCGCTTTAGCAAACGCCATTACTTCGCTAAAACGTTCAATACTTTCGTCTATTGAGCAGTTGATATTTTTTTGACAAAACGACTCACTTGCAGCGGTAAATATAGCAAACTCTTTAATGCCAACAGCGTGCGCTGCTTGTGCACCTTTTAAGTTAGGTGTAAGGGCGCTTAAATTTACATCGGGTAAATCTAGCGCTGATATTACATCCGCTGAGTCTGCCATTTGTGGCACCCACTTAGGGGAGACAAACGCACCAGCTTCAATATCTTTTAAACCTGCAGCACTTAGGGCGTTAATAAGCGCTACTTTATCGGCTGTGCTTACTGTTTTTTCGTTTTGTAGGCCGTCTCGCGCGCCAACTTCAACAATACGTACTTTACTTGGAAAGGCACTCATTATGCACCTTCCTCAGTTGTATCTTCGACAATAGCAAGTAAGGCTCCATGCGTTACTAGTTCGCCCTCACCAAAACAGTAGCTTTTTAAAATGCCGTCGTGTGGTGCGTTAAGAGTGTATTCCATTTTCATGGCTTCGATAATAACAACCGCATCGCCTTTGGTAATTGTGCTACCAATGTCAATTAAGTGTTTTACTACCGTGCCATTGAGTGGGGCGGCAAGTGGCAGTGCTTCGCTTTCGTGCGAACTAATATAATGTTTATCAACTAGTTCAAGCTTAGTTTGCAGTGCTTTATTCATAACAGTGACAATATTGCCAACAGTATTATTACCTACAGTAGTTACGTGCGCGCTATGTTTTTCGCCGTTAATAAATACACTGCAAAGATTATTATTTAATGTGCCTTGTAGGTTAAATACATGCTTGTTATGCGTAATATTATAGCCCGCTGTGGTTTTTATAGCGCTTAGCTGTAAATCGGCAAAAGGGATTTTAATTGCTTGTGGTGCATTTAGTGTAAAACCACTCAGTTGTTGCCACGGGCTTGCACTGTTTGGCGCATTTTGGGTGTTAGTTAACGATTCTAAATATGCAAAAGCACCAATAAGCTGACTTGCTTGCAATAACGATTCGTTAACCGCAACTAACGAGTCACCTTGCTCTGCAATAAAGTGTGTACTTGGCGCACCCTGTTTAAAGGTAGGGTGGCTTGCTAAATTATGTAAAAAGCCAATGTTAGTGCTAAAACCCGCTAAATTAAATTGCTCAAGAGCGTGTTGTAAACGGCTCAGTGCTTGTTCGCGAGTGTCGTCGTGCACAATAAGTTTTGCAATCATCGGATCGTAAAACGGGCTGATTTCGTCGCCTTGTGCAATGCCTGTATCAATGCGTAAAAATTCGCTGTTAAGCGGTGTGTGTAGTGCTTCAATAGTTCCCGAGCACGGGATAAAGTCGTTAGCTGGATCTTCTGCGTATATACGCGCTTCAAAGCTATGACCCTGCAATTGAATATCGCTTTGTGTCAGTGGCAGTGTTTGCCCACCCGCAATATTAATTTGCCAGTTGACTAAATCTACACCGGTTACCATTTCGGTCACAGGGTGTTCTACTTGTAGGCGCGTGTTCATTTCCATAAAGAAAAATTCATCGCCACACAGTAAAAACTCAACCGTACCCGCGCCTCTATAATTTATAGCCAGTGCACAACGTACAGCTGCTTCACCCATTTCTTTGCGTAGCTCGTCAGATAAACCCGGAGCAGGGGCTTCTTCAATTACTTTTTGATGACGACGTTGCAAAGAACAATCACGATCGCCTAAATAAACACAGTTGCCATGGTTATCTGCAAATACTTGCACTTCAACATGGCGAGGCTGGTTTACGTAACGCTCAAGTAATACTAAATCGTTACCAAAACCGGCAATGGCTTCACGTTGCGCACCTTGTAATGCGCTCATAAAGTCTTGTGCTTTTTCAACCACACGCATGCCTTTACCGCCGCCGCCAAAGGCCGCTTTAATGAGTACAGGGTAGCCAATTTTTTCAGCTTCACTTTGTAAAAAAGCAGGGTCTTGTTTATCACCATAATAACCTGGTACTAATGGCACATTAGCAGCTGCCATTATTTCTTTAGCGCGGGTTTTAGACCCCATTGCTTCAATGCTACTTGCTGGTGGTCCTACAAAAGCAATGTTATTAGCTTCGCAGGCTTTAGCAAATTCGCTGTTCTCAGATAAAAAACCATAGCCAGGGTGAATACAATCAGCGCCGCAGTCTTTGGCAACTTGTAAAATTTTGTCTGCTACTAAATACGAATCTTTACTTGGCGCAGCACCAATATGGTAAGCCTCGTCAGCAATTTTTACGTGCTGGGCATGTTTGTCTGCATCAGAATAAACTGCGACCGTGGTTAAGCCCATTTTTTTTGCGCTACGCATTACACGGCACGCAATTTCTCCACGATTGGCAATCAGTATTTTTTGTAATCGTTGTGTGTTCATAATCAATCCTACAGTTGCCAAGCGGGTGAGCGTTTATCAAAAAAAGCACTTAGCCCTTCTTGACCTTCTTCAGATACGCGAATTTTTGCAATACGTTCTGCGGTAAGCTCAATGAGTTCATCGGTTATTGGTTTATTTGCTACATCGTTAATTAATGCTTTTGCGGCTTTTACTGCAACAGGTCCGTTATCAATCAGTGTTTGCAGCATATTATCGAGTGCACAGTCTAAATTACCGGTTACTTGATGAATTAAACCAAGTTGTTTAGCAGTATGTGCATCAAACACTTCAGCCGTTAAAAAGTACCTA
The DNA here is from genome assembly GCF_002407505.1 of Pseudoalteromonas sp. 1_2015MBL_MicDiv. Classification (NCBI taxonomy): domain Bacteria; kingdom Pseudomonadati; phylum Pseudomonadota; class Gammaproteobacteria; order Alteromonadales; family Pseudoalteromonadaceae; genus Pseudoalteromonas; species Pseudoalteromonas sp. 1_2015MBL_MicDiv. The sequence goes on from NZ_CP012737.1 coordinate 1,910,021, forward strand.
CGAGCAGCACGCTCACCAATGGCTTTAATGACGTATGGACTAATAACCGCCGGAATAAGGCCCAGTTTTACTTCGCTTAAACAAAATTGCGCATCGTCTTTACTAAGGGCTATATCGCAGCAGGCAATTAAACCCAAAGCACCACCAAAAGCGGCACCTTGCACAGCACAAATTGTAGGATGCGGGGAGCTTGCCAAGACCTGCATTAATTTAGCTAATTGCATTGAATCAGCTAGGTTATCGGTGTAGTTGTTATCAGCCATTGATTTCATCCAGGCTAAATCGGCGCCTGCTGAAAAGTGTTTACCCTCTGTTTTTAAAACCAAAGCACGAATATCAAGCGTATTTGCATGTTCAATACACTGGATCAGCTCATGTATTACTTCGCTGTTAAATGCGTTTCTTTTTTCTGGGCGACTTAACACAAGTACAGCCACATTAGATTTTGTTATTTGTAGTGTTACTGACATTTTGCGCTCCGGTTACATTCTAAATACGCCAAATTTCGAATCACGTTTTGGTGCGTTATTCGCAGCTGTTAACGCAAGACCTAATACATTACGCGTATCGGCAGGGTCTATAATGCCGTCATCCCACAAGCGTGCACTTGCGTAATACGGATGACCTTGCTCTTCGTACTGATCAATAATTGGCTTTTTAAAATCACTGATTTCTTGCTCGCTCATGCTTTGGCCTTTACGTGCTAAACCATCTTGTTTAACTTGCGCCATTACACCGGCTGCTTGCTCGCCGCCCATTACCGAAATACGAGCATTAGGCCACATCCACATCATGGTGGGTTCAAATGCGCGGCCACACATACCGTAGTTACCTGCGCCGTATGAGCCGCCAATAAGTACTGTGAATTTAGGCACATCAGCACACGAAACCGCCATCACCATTTTAGCGCCGTGCTTAGCAATACCTTCAGCTTCGTATTTTTTACCCACCATAAAGCCGGTAATATTTTGTAAAAATACTAAAGGAATATTGCGCTGAGCACACAGCTGAATAAAGTGCGCGCCTTTTTGCGCCGACTCACTAAATAAAATACCGTTATTAGCTACTATGCCAACAGGATTGCCGTAAATACTGGCAAAGCCGGTGACCAGCGTTTCACCAAAGTAACGTTTAAATTCATCAAATGATGAATCATCCACTGTGCGCGCTATTACTTCGCGTACATCAAACGGCTTTTTAAGGTCGGTGCCTACAATGCCGTAAAGCTCATTAATATCGTAACGGGGTGGTTTTACATCATCTAGAAGAGGGGCCGTAGGGCGTGTGTAATTAATACGCTCAATACATTGGCGCGCAATAGACAGCGCATGAGCATCGTTTTCAGCGTAGTGATCGGCAACACCCGACACTTTACAGTGCACATCGGCACCGCCAAGCTCTTCGGCGGTTACTTCTTCGCCCGTTGCTGCTTTTACAAGCGGCGGACCGGCTAAAAATATAGTGCCTTGATCTTTTACAATAATGCTTTCGTCTGCCATAGCAGGTACGTACGCACCACCTGCGGTACATAATCCCATTACCACGGCAATTTGTGGAATGCCTTTACCCGACATACGGGCTTGATTGTAAAAAATACGACCAAAATGCAACTTATCTGGAAATACATCATCTTGCTCAGGCAGGTTAGCACCGCCCGAATCTACAAGATAAATACACGGTAAGTGGCAGCGCTCTGCGATGTCTTGTGCGCGTAAATGCTTTTTAACGGTAAGCGGAAAATATGTACCGCCTTTAACCGTGGCATCGTTTGCAATAATCATGCATTCAACGCCTTTAACACGGCCAATACCGGCTACAACGCCTGCACAAGGTATTGCTTGTTCGTACACACCAAAGGCAGCAAATTGCGAAATTTCTAAAAACGGTGAGCCTTCATCAATTAATGTACTTATACGGTTGCGTACAAATAATTTACCACGGCCTTCGTGGCGCTCTTTTAATGCAGCGCCTCCGCCTTGGCTAATTGTTGCTACTTTACTGCGTAAATCATCCACCAGCGCTGACATATTTTTATGGTTTTGCACAAACGTTGGATCGTGAGGATTAACGCTCGATTTTAAAATCGTCATGGTTTAATCCTTAACGGCTTTCAGTGAAAAGTTCGCGGCCAATAAGCATGCGGCGTATTTCTGATGTACCTGCACCAATTTCGTATAATTTAGCGTCACGAAGAAGACGGCCCGTTGCGTATTCGTTTATGTAGCCATTGCCACCTAAAATTTGAATCGCATCAAGTGCCATTTTAGTTGCAAGCTCAGCTGCGTATAAAATTGCACCAGCGGCATCTTTACGGGTCGTTTCACCACGGTCACACGCTTTAGCTACCGTATATACGTATGAGCGGGCAGCATTCATTTGTGTATACATGTCGGCTACTTTGCCCTGAATTAACTGAAATTGACCAATCGGGGTATCAAACTGTTTACGCTCATGAATGTACGGTACAACTATGTCCATACACGCTTGCATTATGCCAAGCGGGCCCGCTGCAAGTACTACGCGTTCGTAATCAAGGCCACTCATAAGTACTTTAACGCCTTCGTTTAAGTTACCTAAAATATTCTCTTCTGGCACTTCGCAGTTTTCAAATACTAGCTCACAGGTGTTTGAGCCGCGCATGCCCAGTTTGTCGAGCTTTTGCGCTGTTGAAAAACCAGGAAAGTCACTTTCAACAATAAACGCGGTAATGCCTTTAGCACCGGCGTTTAAATCTGTTTTAGCGTAAATAACGAGAGTGTGTGCGTCTGGGCCGTTGGTGATCCACATTTTGTTGCCGTTTAAAATGTACTTATCGCCTTTTTTTTCGGCTTTGAGTTTCATCGATACAACGTCAGAGCCCGCATTAGGCTCGCTCATTGCAAGAGCACCAATGTGCTCGCCACTAATAAGCTTAGGTAAGTATTTTTCTTTTTGAGCTTGTGACCCGTTACGGTTAATTTGATTAACACACAGGTTTGAATGTGCGCCATAGCTTAAGCCAATAGATGCACTAGCACGGCTTATTTCTTCCATAGCAATAACATGTTCTAAGTAACCTAATCCTGCGCCGCCAAGTTCTTCAGATACGGTCATACCTAGTACGCCCATTTCGCCCATTTGAGTCCAAAGTTGATTTGGAAAAGCGTTATCTAAGTCCGTTTTTTCAGCAAGCGGGGCAATCTCCTGACTCGCAAAACTGTTTACGTGGTCGCGGATCATATCGGCGGTTTCGCCAAGGCCAAAGTTCATTTCTTTATATAGTGAAATAGTGCTCATGATTCATTCCTGTATGACGTGTGTGTTGTCAGTGTGTTGTTATTTTAAAAATAAACTTACTCGTCTATTTTATTAAGCGTGTCTCTGCAGCGGCGCTCGGCCGTCACCAACTCCATAAGAACAACTTTAATGTCGTCCATTTGTTGAGATAGGTCTGCTTTTTTTTCTGAAATAAGGTCAAGCATAGTAACCAGCTGCTTTGCGCTTGATTTATCTGCGTCGTACAGTTCAAACAAACGACCGGTTTCGGCCAATGTAAAGCCCAATCGTTTACCACGTAATATTAGTTTTAAACGCACTTTGTCGCGTTTTGAATAAATACGGGTTTGTCCATTACGTTCTGGAGTTATTAGCCCTTGGTCTTCGTAAAAACGAATAGAGCGGGTTGTAATGTCAAACTCTTTAGCGAGTTCGCTAATGCTAAATGTTTGTTCATTACTGGCCGGTATATTGGCTGAGCTTGCAAAGTTTGTTTGATTATCTGGTTTCATAGTTGTATTTGCCTCATTCGAATAACTCCAATATAAGTGAAGTTTACGTAAAGGTAAAGCTTGGTGTGATTTGAAACTATTTATAAAGGGATGTTTAAGCGAGGTATTGATTTATATTATTAATATTCAATGGGTTATTTTTATTTTGTCAGTGTAGTCTAACCGATGGAAAATAATCCTTACACTTATAAAACTAAAAATTAAGCTGTTTTTAGTTGACGTTGGCGTAAACGTTAGTATTGTGTAAGGGTATTAAACAATAAATGAATACTAAATTAATAGAGCAAATATACTAACAACTATTTGCATATAAATACAATGGAGTTAGTTATGACTTTAGAATCAGTGGTAATTGTAGCAGCAAAACGCACCCCAATGGGTGGTTTTATGGGAGCGTTAAGTGATGCGCAGTCTACCGAGCTTGGCGCTACCGCTATTGCCAGCGCACTTGCACAAACTGGTTTAGCTAATGATGCAATAGACGAAGTAATTATGGGCTGTGTATTACCAGCAGGCCTTGGACAAGCACCCGCACGCCAAGCAATGTTAAAAGCAGGCCTTGCACTTAGCACTGGCGCTACAACAATTAACAAAGTATGTGGCTCTGGTTTAAAAGCGGCCATGCTTGCAAACGATTTAATTAAAGCAGGCTCTATTCAATCTGCTATTGCCGGTGGTATGGAAAGCATGACAAACGCACCGTACTTTATTCCAAAAGCGCGTGGCGGAATGCGTATGGGTCACGGCGAAATAAAAGATCACATGATGAGCGATGGCCTTGAAGACGCCTACGACAACAAAGCAATGGGTTGTTTTGCACAAGACACCGCCGACGAATACGGCATTGGCCGCGAGCAAATGGATGCGTTTGCATTAGGCTCATTAAGTAAAGCTAAAGCCGCGATACAAAATGGCAGTTTTGATGACGAAGTTGCACCTCACACGATGCAAACACGCAAAGGCGATGTAACAGTATCGATTGATGAGCAACCAGGTAACGCCCGCCCAGAAAAAATTCCTACCTTGCGTGCAGCCTTTAAAAAAGACGGTACTATTACAGCGGCTAATTCATCGTCAATTTCAGATGGTGGCGCAGCGCTTATATTAATGAGCGAATCAAAAGCAAAAGAGCAGGGCTTAACACCGCTTTGTAAAATTGTGGCGCACAGCACGCATTCTCAAAAACCAAGTGAATTTACAGTAGCGCCCGTAGGGGCTATGAACAGCGTGCTTGAAAAAGCAGGCTGGGCTGTAAACGATGTTGACCTTTGGGAAATTAACGAAGCATTTGCCATGGTAACCATGCTGGCTATTAACGAGTTAAAACTTGATGAAAGCAAAGTAAACGTTAACGGCGGTGCATGTGCATTGGGTCACCCAATTGGTGCAAGCGGCGCGCGTATTTTAGTAACGCTAATTCATGCCCTTAAAAACCGAGGCCTTAAAAAAGGCATTGCGTCTTTATGTATTGGTGGCGGTGAAGCGGTTGCTATGGCCTTAGAAGCTTACTAATTACAGTTACATCAATAGCTAGACGAATACTTACACGAATAACTATAAAAGCGCTGCACTAATAATACTAACAAAGCGGCGCTACCAATTTTAAAAGAGAACACACAACTCACACACTAGGATTTAATCATGCACCAAGTACCACTACTTATTAATGGCGAATTTATTCAATCAGCATCAAAAGAGCTTATCGATGTTATAAACCCAGCAACTCAAGAAGTACTTGCACAAGTGCCATGTACCACAGAATCAGAAATGGACGCAGCAATTGCCTCTGCCTCTGAAACGTTTAAAACATGGAAAGACGTACCCATTACTGAACGTGCTCGCATTATGATGAAGTACGCGGCGCTATTAAAAGAACATCACGATGAGCTTGCTACCATTATTTGCCACGAATTGGGTAAAACGTTTGAAGATGCAAAAGGCGATGTTTGGCGTGGTATTGAAGTAGTAGAACAAGCAGCGAACGCACCATCATTAATGATGGGTGAAACAATGGAGAACGTAGCGCGTAAAATCGACACGTATTCTTATATGCAGCCACTTGGCGTATGTGCGGGCGTAACACCATTTAACTTCCCTGCAATGATCCCCCTTTGGATGTTCCCGCTGGCTATTGTGTGTGGTAACACCTTTATTTTAAAACCGTCTGAGCAAGATCCACTTACACCAATGCGCTTAGCAGAGCTATTTATTGAAGCCGGCGCACCAAAAGGCGTATTACAAGTTGTTCACGGTACAAAACCACAAGTAGACCGCTTACTAGAAGATAAAGCAGTGCGTGCTATTTCGTTTGTTGGCTCGTGTGGTGTAGGTGCTTATATTTATTCTAAAGGCACACAAAACCTTAAGCGCGTGCAAGCGTGTGTTGGCGCTAAAAACCACATGGTTATTATGCCAGATGCAAGTAAATCGCACGTTGTAAATAACCTAGTAGGCGCATCGGTCGGTGCTGCTGGCCAGCGTTGTATGGGTATTTCGGTTGCTGTATTTGTAGGTCAAGCAAGTCAGTGGGTAGATGAAATTAAAGCAGGCTTTGAAAATGTACGCCCAGGTGTGTGGGATGATGCAAACGCGGCATACGGTCCACAAACATCAAAAGCAGCAAAAGCACGTATTTTATCACTCATTGCTGGTGGTAAAGAGCAAGGCGCTACTTGTTTAATTGATGGTTCTGACTTTACGGTTGAAGGGTATGAGCAAGGTAACTGGGTTGGCCCAACGTTATTTACCGATGTAACCAAAGAGATGGATTTATACAAAGAAGAAATATTTGGTCCAGTACTGGCGTGTATGTTTGTAGACACGCTTGATGAAGCAATTGCACTTATTAACGACAGCCCTTACGGTAACGGCACATCGTTATTTACCTCAAGCGGCGCAGTGGCTCGTAAATTCCAACACGAAATTGAAGTAGGCCAAGTAGGTATTAATGTGCCAATTCCGGTGCCACTTCCGTTCTTTTCGTTCACTGGTTGGAAAGGCTCATTTTATGGCGATACACACACTTACGGTAAACAAGGGATTCGTTTTTATACAGAAACTAAAACGATTACATCACGTTGGTTTGAAGACGACATTGCGTCGGGTCCAAACATGAGTATTAACTTAAAATAATCGTAATTAAAAAATGAGTAAATAAAAGAATAATTAATAAAAAAGATGGGCGCGAAGGCTACTTCACACACAACACACACATAAGCCTTCGCCGCTCGTCACAAACTATCCCTGTGACGGGAAACACTAACAACACAACTAACACAATTAAAGAGGTCTACCATGGACTTTAACTTATCAGAAGATCAACAAGCCTTTGCTCAAACAGCACGCCAATTTGCCGAGTCAGAACTTGCGCCCCATGCAGCAAAGTGGGATCGCGAACATATTTTTCCTAAAGACACGATTAAAGCTGCGGGCGAGCTTGGTTTTTGTGGTTTATACACGCCAGAGGAAGCAGGCGGCCTTGGTTTATCTCGTTTAGATTCGAGCATTATTTTTGAACAACTTGCTATGGGCTGTACCGCAACAACGGCTATGTTAACCATTCATAATATGGCTACCTGGATGGTAGCAAGTTTTGGTACCGATGCCGTTAAAGACAAATACGTAGAGCAATTAGTAATGGGCGAGTTACTTGCCTCTTACTGTTTAACAGAGCCAGGCTCGGGCTCAGACGCCGCATCACTTAAAACCAAAGCCGTGCTTGAGGGCGATGAGTACGTTATTAATGGCTCAAAAATGTTTATATCGGGCGCTGGCGAAACCGAAGTATTAGTGGTAATGGCACGTACAGGCGGCGAAGGCGCTGCGGGTATTTCGGCATTTGTAGTGCCTGCCGACGCAAAAGGCGTTGAATATGGCAAAGCAGAGGAAAAAATGGGTTGGAACGCACAACCAACACGGCTAATTAGCTTTGAAGATGTACGCATTCCTGCGCATAACTTATTAGGCGCAGAGGGAGAAGGCTTTAAATTTGCGATGCAAGGCCTAGATGGCGGCCGAATTAACATTGCCACATGTTCAATTGGTACAGCGCAAGCGGCGCTTAATACAGCCCGTGAATATTTAAAAGAACGTACACAATTTGGTAAGCCATTGGCTGCGTTTCAAGCATTGCAATTTAAAATTGCCGATATGAACACCGAACTTGTAGCTGCGCGCCAAATGGTAAGGCTTGCTGCATTTAAACTTGATAATAACGACGTTGAAAAAACCACTTACTGCGCCATGGCTAAACGCTTTGCTACCGATGTTGGCTTTACTGTGTGTAACGACGCACTGCAAATTCATGGTGGTTACGGTTACATAAAAGAATACCCGCTTGAGCGCCATGTACGTGATGTACGCGTTCATCAAATTTTAGAGGGCACTAACGAAATTATGCGTGTGATTATAGCGCGCCGTATTTTGGCTGAGTCTGCAAGCGACGTTTTATAAGGAGCAATGTATGTCAGAATCTAAATCTAATCCGAGTATTGAACTTACAACCGAAGGTCATGTTGCTATTTTAACGATGTCTAATCCGCCAGCAAACACCTGGACAAAAGACACCCTAGTTGATTTAAAAAACAAAGTTAACGCGCTTAATAATAATAAAAATATTTATGCATTAGTACTGACTGGTGAAGGTGAGAAGTTTTTTAGCGCAGGTGCCGACCTAAACGTATTTGCAGGTGGCGATAAAGGCGTTGCCGCCGATATGTCGCGTGTATTTGGTGAAGCGTTTGAAGCACTGACTAATTTTAGAGGCGTGTCGGTTGCTGCCATTAACGGTTATGCAATGGGCGGTGGCTTAGAGGTTGCACTTGCGTGCGACGTACGTATAGCGGAAGAACAAGCACAAATGGCGCTTCCTGAAGCTAAAGTTGGGTTATTACCGTGTGCGGGTGGTACACAAAATTTAGCATGGTTAGTTGGCGAAGGCTGGGCAAAACGCATGATTTTATGCGGTGAGCGCTTAAAAGCCGATAAAGCCCTGCAAATTGGCTTAGTAGAAGAAGTAGTACCACAAGGCGAAAGCTTTTCAGCGGCATTAAAACTTGCCAACCAAGTAGCCGATCAAAGCCCTACCTCAGTAGCTGCGTGTAAAACATTGATTCAAAAAGGGCGTCATCAACCAATGGCAAGTGTATTGCCTCTTGAACGTGAATTATTTGTTGGTTTATTTGATACCGAAGATCAACAAGAGGGCGTAAATGCATTTTTAGAAAAACGCCGCGCTAACTGGGTAAACGGCTAATGAGTGCTTTAACATTATTAAATAGCGCCGATGAGCCCGTGGTATTTGAAACCGCAACCGCAGAAAACGGCAGTTTAATAGGGCTTATTACACTCAACGCGCCAAAAGCGTTAAATGCACTTAATTTTGAGATGATCAAGTTACTTGAACCGCAATTGCGAGCTTGGCAAGACGATGATGCTATTGCAATGGTGTTGTTAAAAGGCGCAGGCGATAAAGCATTTTGTGCTGGCGGCGATGTTGTAAGCCTTCATCATGCAATGGCGCAAGGTAAACCAACAAGCTTAGTTGAAGAGTTTTTTACGCTTGAGTATAAGCTTGATTACCTTATTCATACCTTTGATAAACCAATCCTCGTTTGGGGTAACGGCATAGTAATGGGCGGCGGTTTAGGGCTAATGGCCGGTGCTAGCCACCGCGTTGTTACAGAAACATCACGCATTGCCATGCCAGAGCAAACCATAGGTTTATACCCTGATGTAGGCGGCAGTTACTTTTTACATAAAATGCCACAAAGTGTGGGGCTATTTTTAGGGTTAACGTCGGCATCAATTAACTGCGACGACGCGCGTTTTGTATCACTTAGTGATCACTTTATCGACAGCACTAAATATGATGCCATGCTTGCACAAATTTCAGCAGCTAAATGGGGCAAAATCGCAAGCTTAAATCATGAGCGTTTAACTAAGTTATTAACCGATTTAGACAACCACTCTGCGCGTATGCCAAAAGGCAATATAAAAGCTAATTTAAAAACGATTCAAAAGCTGGGTGAGTTTACAACCTTGCAGGAGCAAGTTGATTATATTTTAGGGCTAGCTACTGACGATAAATGGTTACAACGCGCCCAAAAGTCACTTAAACACGGATGCCCACTAAGCTGCGCACTCGTTAGTGAGCAATTAAAAACAAGTAAAGGCAAAAGCTTATTAACGTGTTTTAAAATGGAGCTGGGTATGTCGGTGCGTGCTGGCGAAGTAGGTGAGTTTCAAGAAGGTGTAAGGGCGTTATTAATAGATAAAGACGGCGCGCCTAATTGGCAGTACAAAACTCTTAGTGATGTACCACAAACAATAATCGACAGCTTTTTTGCTAATCGCTTTGGCGAAAACCACCCACTCAATGGCTTAGACACGCCAACACACAAATAAAGGAAAGACGATGACTAAACTCAATATTGGTTTTATCGGCTTAGGTAATATGGGCAGCCCAATGGCGGCTAACTTAATTAAAGCTGGACATACTGTGAGTGTGTTCGATTTAAACCAGTCGGTCGTAAATGAACTTGCAAGCAAAGGCGCAAAAGCAGCAGTTGATGCAAAGCAGTGCGCAACCAATGCTGACGTACTTATTAGTATGTTACCTGCAGGCAAGCATGTTAAATCGCTGTATTTAGGAAATAACGACGACAGCGGTTTGATTAATGTGCTGAGCAAAAATACATTAGTAATTGATTGCTCAACAATAGATGCAGAATCAGCACGTATTGTAGGCAGTACACTTGGTAAACAAGGCATAAGCTTCGTGGATGCACCGGTATCGGGCGGCGTTGCAGGCGCAACTGCTGGCACTCTTACCTTTATTGTAGGTGGCGAAAAAGCAGCGTTCGATAAAGCAAATACAGTGCTTAGTGATATGGGTAAAAACATATTTCATGCAGGCGATATTGGCGCAGGGCAAGTAGCAAAAATATGTAATAACATGCTACTTAGCATTTTAATGGCAGGCACCAGCGAAGCACTGCAAATGGGTATTAACAACGGCCTAGATCCTAAAGTACTTAGCGACATAATGACCGCAAGTTCGGGCCGTAACTGGACGCTTGAACTTTACAACCCTTGCCCAGGTGTAATGGATACAGCCCCTGCAAGCAACGATTACAAACCTGGCTTTATGGTCGATTTAATGGCTAAAGATTTAGGCCTTGCCATGGAAGCCGCGCAGCAAAGTAATTCATCAACCCCTATGGGGTCAATGGCTAAAAATTTATACACTATGCTACAGTACCAAGGTGCGGGTAGTGATGACTTTAGTGCCATTTTTAAACTGTTTTCAAAGTAGGAGCAACGCGTGGAAATTAAAAATAACACGGTAGTAATAACCGGCGGCGCACAAGGTTTAGGCTTTGCAATGGCGCAAAAGTTTGCACTTATGGGTGCTAACATTGCTTTAATAGATATGGCACAAGATTTATTAAACACCGCATGCGAAGAACTCACACAGCTTGAAGATGTAACTAGCAATATTAAAGGTTATGCCGCAAACGTAACAAATGAGAGCGAAGTAGAAACCGTATTTAATACCATTAACAGCGATTTTGGCCACATTGGTGTGCTTATAAACAACGCCGGTATTTTACGCGACGGCATTTTTATAAAGGCTAAAGACGGCAAAGTCGTTAAAAAAATGTCTCTTGAGCAATTTCAATCAGTTATTGATGTAAACCTGACCGGTGTGTTTTTAGCAGGGCGGGAAGCTGCAAGCCACATGATTGAATCAGGCAAAGGCGGCGTTATAGTTAATATGTCGAGCGTAGCGCGCGCAGGTAACATAGGCCAAACAAATTACGCAGCATCAAAAGCAGGCGTAGTGGCCCTTACCACCACATGGGCTAAAGAACTTGGCCGCTTTGGTATACGTGTAGGCGCTATTGCACCAGGTGTAATAAGTACTGCCATGACCGACGCCATGAAGCCTGAAGCCAAACAACGTATGCTCGCAGTAACGCCAGTAGGGCGCTTAGGCGAAAGCGACGAAATTGCCCATACTGCACAATACATAATCGAAAATGACTTTTTTACAGGCCGCGTGGTAGAAATAGACGGCGGCATTCGTTTGTAAACCGAACTGGATTAAGGTTGATTAAAAAAGCATGGCTGTTTTGGGCTGTGCTTTTTTGTTTTAAATCGGGGAGTTTATAATATTGAAAAGGGCTGATATTGTCGTTGGCAATTTGCTATAAAACATGAGTAGGATACCCGTTGAATTAAAACGTAGAACATTTTAGCGTTCTAAATAACTCATTAACTGCGTTAAAAACTTCTCATATAGACAAACAATATAACTAAATTTTTGCCTTGTTACTGAGATATTTATAATCTTGAAAAAGGGCTAATAACACCGTTGGCACCTTGTTGTAGTACATGGGTATATATTTGTGTAGTACGCACGTCACTGTGCCCAAGTTGTGTTTGTACTGTGCGTATATCAGCGCCGCTTTGCAGCAAATGCGTAGCGAATGAGTGGCGCAAAGTATGTGGGGTAACGTGTTTGTTAATTTCGGCTTTTGTTGAAGACAGTTTAACTGCCTTTCTTACCCCTGAATGATCTAAGTGATGACGTCTTATTTCTCCTGTTTCAGGGTCTGTACTTAATTTATGTGATGGGAACAGAAACTGCCATTGTAATGACTTATTAGCGCTTGGGTATTTTTTACTAAGTCGATAAGGCATCCATACACCGGCGTACGCATTATTTTTTAAATCTAACTGTAAATATTCATCAACCTGAATTATTTGATTTCTTAGCATTGGTATTAATTCTTCAGCAAGTGTCACAATACGATTTTTATTACCCTTGCCGTTCCAAATGCGTATGTTTTTATAGTCGAAGTCAATATCATGAACTCTTATTTTTACTGCTTCCATCAGCCGTAAACCACTTCCATATAGCAGGCTTGCTATCAAATAATGTCGCTTATTTATATTTCTAAAAAATAGCGATACCTCATTTTGTGTAAGTACGACAGGAAGTTTCTGTTGACGGTTACTTTTGATGAAATTTAAATCTAATGAAAGCTCATTCTTGATAATATGTTTATATAAAAAAGCAAGTGCATTTAAAGCGGTTGCTTGTGTTCTCGCTGCCACTTTTTTAGTAACTGTTAAGTGATTTAAAAATATTTCTACTTCATTATTGCCCATACTGGTAGGGTGCCGCTTATTATGAAAATGGATATAGGCAGTAATCCAAAAGACATAAGTTTCAATAGATTTTTTAGCATAATGATGGCTATACATATAGTTGATAATACTATTAAGGAAAGGGGACTTAGTTTTCATTTTAAATCTCAATTAGCTGTATTTATATACAGTATTGGCGTTTTTCCTCCTAAGTCAAGAAATGAGGACGTTTTCCTCTTTTCTGCATTTTAATAAAAGAACAGCCTGACTTAAAGTTTAAAGCTGGCAATGTGTTACAGGATTTGTTATTAATATGAAAAACAATTAAGGGGACATACATTGCTCATAAAAAGAGGAAAGTGTCCTCTGATAAAGCTGTTAGCAGTCTTATTCAGTTTGTATAAATCAGGGATTGGTTTTTAGTAAAAGGTTTTACGTTTCACTTTACCTTTACCAAATTCGAATTTACTTTACGTTAATCGTTTAATGCTGTTTTCTTAGCGTAAATTTTTAAGTAAAGTGTATTAAAAATAGTGAGTTGTATTTTTCGTTAGTTACAGCGGTAAACCGCAAACGTTTAACTTACACAGCTAACAAGGCAAATCAGCAGGACTAAAAACAGCTGGCTATTGCTCGTACCTCGCTATTTTAGCCAACAATTTTTAGCCTCTGTTTGAGGCGTTAGGCTTTCAGGAGGCATTGTGATTCGTAATGCGGTTGGTAAGGATGCTACTTCTATTGCTGAAATATATAATCATTATATTTCAGATACTGTTGTTACATTCGAAACAGAAATTATAAGCTCTGAGGATATTCTCAGTCGTATATCTAAAGTTCAGTCCGATGATTTACCGTGGTTAATTGCTGAAGATGCTTCAGGAAAATTAATTGGTTATGCTTATGCTACCAAATGGAGAGAGCGATTCGCTTATCGCTTTTCAGTCGAGGTTACTGTTTATTTAGCACCAACATTTATCCGTAAGGGTATAGGCTCTCAGCTTTATGATGCTTTATTCTCAGAGTTGAAATCTCGTTCTATTCATTCTGTGATTGGCGGCATTACATTGCCTAATCCCGCTAGTGTCGCACTTCATGAGAAATTTGGATTAGAAAAAGTAGCTCATTTTAAAGAGGTAGGCTTTAAATTTGAACAATGGAAAGATGTCGGTTATTGGCAAGGTGTATTAAAAGCCTAACAAGAAATTAAACAAGGACAAAAAACAGTTGGCTTTTGCTCCTTCGTCGCTATTTTAGCCAACTATTTTTTGCCTGTTAATTAGGCGTTATGTGCCCACCAAGTAATTGTGATTCAAACTAATATGGAGATTGATTTTGAGTTTTAATATAAATGTAGTTTGTCCTAAATGTGAAAAACAGGATATTCATTCCTTCATTGGTCCAAATAGGCAAAAAACTACATGTAAGAAGTGCTCAACAGACTTTCATTTTCTTTATGCCACAACAAGAGCAAAAAAATCTCGAGGTGATAGAAAATCAAATACTCGTGAGTTAGATATTCGTGTTTACTTAACAGATGGTTCTGAGGAGTATATTCAATTTTCAAAATCAGGTTGGGATGATATTGAATTAAGAGCAAAAGACGATGTTGTATTTTCTTTTTTAGGTGACAATGTCAGGGTTGTGCAAAATATTCAAATTGGATCATATACAAGCATATCAGTACCTAGTTGCTATATAGCAACATATGTATTTGGTGCGTATTCTTCTGAAGTTTCATTTTTAAGAAGCTGGAGAGATAATACATTAAATCCATCTATTCTAGGACGAATATTTGTCAAATCTTATTACTATATAAGCCCTATATTATTAAGGTTGTTAGGTAGCAATAAATTGTTTTCTAAAAGCTGTAAAGTCTTCTTAAATCGTATTTTAAAAAGGTTAGGCTATAAAGGCACATAACAACACGCCCTGAGGTGGACAGCAAGCGCTAAAGCTCACTTTCCACCGCAAATTTTAACAGCGGTGATCCCTTACTTTTCAATGCAGTTAAGTAAGTTGATTCATCATAGGGCGTATGTGTTTTCCAGCACCTAAATAGGATTCGTATCCACTTAAATGCTAATGATCTGATGATTGTATTATGAGGTTTTCCTTTGGCTTCTTGCTGCCAACTATCGTGGCCAAGTAACGATGCTTTTGCCCAAAATGAATAACGCACAGATAATCCATTCCATTCCACAAATGTTTGCCTTAAAATTTATTGCATGAGTATCGCCAGTGTATCCATTCCTTCCTCCCACTGCGTTCGGTATGCGTATTTTGTATGTTATCATCGCATTTATAACGGTCACAATTTGACCCCATAGCGGATAAAAATAATTAGGAAATTAGGATGGTGCCCATACTAATTTTTACGAAAAAAGCCAGTAAAAACAGTGTGATGGGTGTATTGTTATAAATAATGAATCACGTAAAAACTGAGCTATGTAGACAAAGTGAAAGTAAAAATAGACAGCCCAATCGGGCTACGATAGTGGTTTATTAAAGAATGGCAAACGACTCGGCTGTATTATACCAGCTTTCTTTTAAATAAAAAGCGGAACATTACAGTGAATAAAGGCATGAATAAACTGACCTTACGGGGTTAAGCGAAAGTGAATGTCTTTACTTTATTTTGTGGTAACTGAATTGCCTTGTTCATAATATAGAAAAGCTGCAAACACGATGCATTGAGAAGGATAAGCGTTTTTACCCTAAATAAAAGCCACTCAAACACCCGTATTTCCTTCTAAAACGTCAATTAAAACAATATCAAACACTTCTATATTTTGCGTAAAAATACAGTAATCAATTGAACCAAAATAGGAACTCAGCTATGGTTTGTTTATCAATAAAAACAAATAGAAACGAGTTAATCTACAGGCTCGTTAGGTACACATGAAATCTATTGATGTAGGCAAAAATATTTGTGATTGAATTAACTACTTTTGATCTTTGGCTTTATGTAATCCTTGGTATTACATTGTCGTTTGGTGGGTTCTTTGTATTTCACTACTATAACGCTTGGGCCAAACGGCAATTAGAAAGTACTGACTCATCATTTATTCGCGGTTCAGCGTTAGTTTGGTTTGTTAGTTTTGGTATTTCATTAACGGGGGTTGGTATAACTTATATTTTTGGTTTACCACTATTTAGTTTATATTTTGGCTAGGTGCAAAGTGTACCTAGCAAGCCAATAATGGTAAGGACGCAAAAAGCATGGCTGCGCTCGTACCTCGCTAATTATAGCCACGCATTTTTCGGCCCATATCGGGGCGTTATATGTACAAGGAGAGTTCAGTTGATGCGTTATCTATTTTTACTGTTGATTATACCTTTTTATTCTTTTGCCGAAATTAACCTTCCTCTGCAAAAAGAACTAATTGAAATGGAAATTGAAGATCAACATATTCGAAATAAAATAGGAGAAGCTGGGTGGCAAAACCCACCTAAAGCACTCCTAGAACAAATGATGAAAATAGATGAGAGTAATACAGGAAAACTTAAAGCTATCATTAAAAAGCATCATTGGGTAACAAAGGATTTAGTCGGAGTTAAAGGAGTTGAAGCAGCATTTTTAGTCATTCAGCATTCACCTGATGTTGCATTTAAAGTAAAAATGCTTCCTTATTTAAAGCAATCATATTTGAATGGCGAAGGTGTTAGCGGACAACAAGTCGCTCTTTTAACTGATAGAGCTCTTATTGCACAAGGAAAGAAACAAATCTATGGTACTCAAGCTGACGTGAGTGAAAGTAAAGTTGTGTTTAGCCCTATAGAAGATGAAACTAATGTAGATAAACGGCGTGAAGAAATGAATATGCCCTCTTTAGATTTTTACTTAAAAATAATGGAAAAAATGTACGGGATTAAAGAACACCCTGAAATAGACTTGAATTAATGTACATATAACAACACGCTCTGAGGTGGACGACTAGTAAAATTTAGCTATTAATTGCAAATTTTAATAGTGGCGCTGTAAAGCCGCTAAATACGTCGATTCATCGTAGGGTGTATTCGTTTTCCAACACCTAAATACAATCTAACAAGGAACGTATATGAATTTATCTGAAGGCAAAACTGTAATTGAGTTTGAAATATCAGAAACAGGCCACCAAATTGTTGAAGCTAAAATTAACGGTAAATTGTTACGTTTTATTTTAGATACTGGCGCTGGAACATCTGTTTTAGACAGGGGATGCCTAAGTGAGTTAGGCATTGAAGAAAAACTCAATATTGAGAATGCGGCAGGCTTAGGCACTTCGGATCACGCTATGGGAGATATAGACGTTGATTCAATTGAGTTTGGAAATGCCTTGTTTGAAAGTCCTGGCTTTGTGTCACTTAATCTGGACCATGTTCAGGTAGCGGGTGGTGAAAAGGGAGTACATGGCTTGTTAGGCTCTCCCTTTTTTACTCAATACCAAGCAGTTATCGATTTTTCAAAAAATAGGTTGGAGCTTTTTAATAAAGAAATTAAATAACTAACCTAAACTTTGTGCTTTAAATTTTATCTAACGCACCATGTTTATGGATTTAACTATGGCATGGTGCGACAGCTGTTATTGTTTACAATTTGTATTTCAAAGCTACTTTTCTAGTTCTTTTCTAATAATTCTTTTCTTATAATTTCAGCCCCAGCGCTCAAGGCATTTAGTTTACCTCTGGCTATATGGTGAGGTAGTGGAGCCATGCCGCAGTTGGTACACGGGTAGAGTTTGTCGGCATCTACAAATTGCAGTGCTTTACGTAGCGTATTAGCTACTTCTTCTGGCGTTTCGATAGTGTGATTTGCTACATCAATTGCGCCTACCATTACTTTTTTACCGCGAATGAGTTCTAGTAAATCCATTGGTACATGCGAGTTATGGCACTCTAGTGAGATAATATCGATATTAGATTGCTGAAGCTTAGGGAATGCTTCTTCGTACTGTCGCCATTCAGATCCTAGTGTTTTTTTCCAATCTGTATTGGCTTTAATGCCGTAGCCATAGCAAATATGCACGGCGGTTTCGCATTTAATACCTTCAATTGCTCGCTCTAAACAGGCAATTCCCCAGTCGTTCACTTCATCAAAAAATACGTTAAACGCGGGCTCGTCAAATTGGATGATATCAACGCCGGCGGCTTCTAATTCTTTTGCTTCTTGGTTGAGAATTATGGCAAATTCCCATGCTAGTTTTTCGCGGCTTTTATAATGATCGTCGTAAAGCGTGTCAATCATTGTCATTGGGCCTGGCAATGCCCATTTTATTGGTTGCTTGGTTTGCTTGCGTAAAAATTTAGCGTCTTCAACAAACACAGACTTTTGACGGCTAACAGGGCCAACCACTGTAGGTACACTTGCGTCGTATCGGTCACGAATTTTTACTGTTTTACGTTTTTCAAAGTCAACGCCATTTAGGTGCTCTATAAATGTAGTTACAAAATGCTGCCTTGTTTGCTCACCATCGCTAACAATATCAATACCTGCTTGTTGCTGGTCAAATAATGACAAACGTAGGGCGTCGTGTTTTCCTTGGGTTAATTCATCACCTTGTAATTTCCAAGGTGACCAAAGTGTTTCTGGCTCTGCAAGCCATAAAGGCTTAGGTAAACTGCCAGCGGTAGATGTAGGTAGTAATTTTTTCATAATAAATAATGCCGTATATTTTAGTTAATTATTAAACGTAGCGTTAAGCGTGTTATTACTGGTTGTTACTATTAGTTGTTATGACAGATAGCGAGTAGAGAATTGCTCAAGAACTGTTTGATACGGCTTGATAAAATGCTCTTGTGCAAACTTGCCTTGCTCATTTGCTAACTTGCCGCGCTCTTCTCGGTCATACACAATTTGCGTTAGTGAGTGATCCAAGTTTTTTAAGTTTGGTTTATATGATTTACCCGCTGTTGCGTTGGCATTATAAATCTCTGGTCTGTAGATTTTTTGAAACGTTTCCATCGTACTAATAGTGCTTATAAGCTCAAGATTGCTGTAATCATTAAGTAAATCACCAAAGAAAAACAATGCTAAAGGCGCGGCACTATTTGGCGGCATAAAGTAACGTACCTGCAAGCCCATTTTTTTGAAGTATTGCTCAGTTAAAGACGATTCATTTGGCTCGTATTCAACGCCAAGTACCGGGTGTTGGTTTTCAGTGCGGTTGTAGGTTTTGTTATCTGACACACTTAGGCATATAACCGGTGGTTTTTTAAAGTTTTGTTTGTATGTATCCGAATTTACGAATGACTGAAATAGCTTCCCATGTAAAACCCCAAAGTCATCAGGAATGCTAAATTGAGGCTTGCCTTTATTGTGCTCTTGTAGAAGTACGCTAAAGTCGTAGTCGCGCACATACGATGAAAAGTTGTTTCCTACAATACCTTCAATGCGTTTATTTGTTTTATGATCAACAATATTTGTTTTTAATATTTCGATAGAGGGGAAGCTTTCGCCGCCATCTTCAATACCTATCTCAACAGAGATAATTTCAAGCTCAACAGCATAACGCTCACCTTTGGTGTTATCCCAATGGGCTAGGGCATTAAAACGGTTGTTAATCATGTTTAAGGCGTTACGCAAGTTTGCTTTGCGGTATTCACCTCTGGCTAAATTAGCAAAGTTGGTTGTGATACGCGTATTAGTTGATGGATGATAATTTTCGTCGAGTGAAACGCTCTTAATATTAAATGTAAAATCTTTTTTCATCGTGTTTATATCCAATTTTATAATTTAAACCTGATTGATGCTTTGCGCTTTATTAACCTTTTAACTTAGTGTGCTGGTTTGTTATTCAGCGGCTTTAAGTTTTTAGTAATAGTGTTTAGCGCTAAGGGATGAGTAATTTATACGTTGATTGGTATATGAAGAAAAACGGTTTAATTTCACATAAAACATGAGTCATATTCATTAATCATTATTGTTAGATTTGATTACGTAGCAGTTGACGAAAAAAAGGCACAAATCAGTAAAAATAACGGATGGGTGTTTAGCCGTTTAGACTTCTTTGGTGGTGGTGTGCACTTTATTCATGTTGAACATGAGGAATATTCAAAGGGGTTTTTTATAGCTATAACAGTACATTAGCCAAATTTCAGTATGTTAAGTCGTTGTTTTTACTAAGAGTCATCACTGGATAAGTTTTAATTAGCTATAAAAGCAGATACTTCAGCTCATCTAACCTAAATGATAAACCGACTTTTTTGAGTACGGATATAAATGCTTGTAAATTAATAAAAGCGTTATTAGCCATATTAGTAGCAATGGTAGTACGTTAACTAAGTTATACTCGTTTTTCATCACCTCACCTATTGAGTATTCGTGGATATCAAAGGCACTTGTATTGCATCAACTATTGATGAGCATGGCCCTGTTTATGTATATCAAACAAAAAAGAATCTAATTCTCAGCTTTGACGGAAAAATTTATCAAAGCTGTATTAAGTTAAATAATATTAATGGGTTAAGCTTAGCTTATACGCAAGCTATGATGGCTGCGCTTTTTTTTATACCCAATTTAAAAACCGTGATGATAATGGGACTTGGGGCGGGCTCTATAGCAAAAAGTCTTTATCATGCGTTTCCTGCACTGACCATACATACCGTTGAATACCGTAAAGCCGTGGCTGATATGGCTATAAAATATTTTGAACTGCCTGTGTCAGAACGTTTGTTTATTCATATTGATGATGCGGCAAACTACATGAAAAAAACGCAGATAAAAACGGATGTTATTTTTTCTGATTTATATAGCTCAGAAGGTATGGAGTCAGATCAAGTGCAATCATCCTACTTACGCGATTGTAAAAATGCGCTCACTTTTGATGGGGTTTTAGTACTTAATATTTGCCATACCAAAGTTGGGCAAAGAGAAGCGTTCGATCAACTTCTTGAGAAAGAATTTGCAGGAAAGATTCTTAGTTTTATTATTGAAGGCGGCAATAAAATTGTTTTTGCTTTTAACAATACAATGCCTGTACTTAGTGAGGATGAATTACTTGCTAAGGCTCACGCGTTACAAAAATTAATAAACGTACCAATGACGCGCTATGCTGGGCTTTTATTTAATTAAAAATGGTTAGTTTGATGTACTGTTAAATGGCGCGTTTAAATCCATCCGTCTATCTGTTGTTCATTTAAACTTAGTTAAACTAATCATACTCTGAATAAAAATAATAAAGTACGTACCCGTACGGAAACTCTCATACATGGATTACTGTAAAAATATAATCGCTAAATTTATAAGCGCGATGCAAAAGCGGCCTGGATTATTGGCTGTATTGGCGTTTTTGTCGGGCGTTGCCAGCTTTGCACTTGTAGATAGAAAAGAGTCTTTTTCGCAAGTTATTGCGATATTTTTACTTATTAGTTGGTTGTGGCTAATTATTGATAATTGGTTACGTGACAAAGTAGAAGAAAAATTTGGTGTGTCTGTATCTCCTAATGTAATGCGTTTTGCGCTACAAATGGTGCAACAAGAAAGTCTATTTTTTGCTTTGCCGTTTTTTTTAGCGGTTACGCAGTGGGATCATCCTCAAGCATTTTTTACCTCCCTCATTGTGTTATGTGCGGTTATATCGGTAATCGACCCCTTTTATTATAAGAAGCTTGCTAAAAACCGTACGCTATTTAGTGTGTTTCATAACTTTGCTTTATTTGTTGTTTTACTTGTTACCTTACCTATTTTGTTAAATCTTACAACAAGCCAAAGCTTAGCTGCAGCCCTTGTAACGGCTGTAGTGGTTACTCTTCCGAGTTTAAACAATTTAATGCCTAATGCACGCTGGTGGCGTTTTCCTATTCTTGTATTTATTTTATGTGCTTTGAGCACTGCTGTGTGGCAATTAAGAAGCTATGTGCCTCCTGCAGCGCTGCGATTAACCGATATTACGTTAGCTCATGAAGTTGATTTACAGCATAAAAAGCCAGTAGGGAGTATCAAACAGTTAGACTCTTATACACTGCATCATCAAGGTTTATATAGTTGGACTGCTGTTAAAGCACCAAGAGGCTTAAATGAAAAAATATTTCATGTGTGGCTTCATAATAAAGAAGAAGTTGATCGGATCACGTTAAATATAAACGGCGGGAGAGAGCTTGGTTACAGAGCATGGACCCACAAGGTAAATTTTCCTAGCGACTCTGTTGGTAAGTGGCAGGTAAAAGTAGTCACCGAATCAGGACAGTTAATAGGTTTAACGAAATTTACTGTTACACCTTAATTAACTAATCCGGCTGTATTTTAAACACATAGCTGATATAGTTTTTCTATTACAAACTAATGGACATAGTTAATGAGTATTGCATTTGAGATTTTTATTTGGCTAATAGTTGATACTGGCTTGAGCTTTTTATTTTACTCGACCGGTTGGCTGTTATTAAAAGTGGTTACGTTTGGGCTGTATAAAAGCGAGTTTAAAGATTTTGCATCTTATAAAGCGAGTAAAGCTAGAAGAGTCGACTTAACCTTCCTACTCGGTTTTGGTTTTTATGTTGCACTGATTACCCTTATGGCTTACTTGACTCACTAGCTAGTTTTAATCCACAAAGATCGGTTACTAAAGCTCAGTTTTAAATTTAATTATTATTATGCTTTGAATCAATAAACAATGCGTATGTGTAATACACAATAACTAAAAAATGTTAGTGTTTAGCTATCGTTTAAAAAAGTTGAGAATTACATATGAAGTTTTTAGTATTTTTAGGCACAGTACGCGATAGCACTCCACCAGAACCAGCTCGCTTAGGCTTAAGGGTTTCTAGGACTTGTATAGAATGCTTAACAGAGCATTTTGGCAGTCATGAGTTTGAGCTAATTGATGCGTTGGACTTTCCTAGCGAAAACGTATTTAAACCATACTTTGCATACGCTAAAAGTAATGCACCTACAGAGCTCACTCTATTAGCTGATAAAATTAAAGCCGCAGATGGATATATAATGATTAGCCCTGAGTACAATCACAGCATGAGTCCAGCTCTCGCTGACTTACTTAATCATTTTGGTAGCTCACTATTTTCGTATAAACCAAGTGCAATAGTAACTTACTCAGCAGGGCAGTGGGGTGGCGTAAGAGCGGCCATTAGCATGCGCACGTTTTTATCTGAACTTGGCTGTTTGCCGGTATCGGCGATGATCCACGTGCCAAAAGCGCAAGATGTGTTTAGTGAGGATGGCAAACCTGTTGCAGGAGAGAGTCAATCATCGTGGTTTAATTATTTCTCACGCACGTTTGGCCAACTAATATGGTGGGCGCAGGCTGCTAAAGAGCATACCGAGGTGGTTGACCCACAAAGTTTGCTAAAAAGCTTTAAAACAGATCCTTCTCAGCGCAATGCGCCTTAATACCTGCTAACTAATTGTGTCTTGAAATATCTAGCCTTACTAAGTATGCTAACGCTTAGTGCATGTAGTTCTGTTCCCCATAAAATTGAAATGAGCCAAAGTACGGCTGCAAATATGAACCTTATCGCTTTTACTGAGCAAAGTGCACCGAAGGGTGTTGCTGGCACTTACCAGTTTCAAATTAAAGCGGCGGGAGCTCAGGGTCGTTGGTTATATTTAAATACCGAAATTGATTATCGCGCGTTCAATTACGGTATCAATACAGCCTAATGTGGTAGCAGAGCTTCAAAGTAAATACGGACAACCAGCAGACACCTTTTTTATTGATAAAACAATAGAAGTAACAGGCGAAGCTAAACGAGTAACTATCGATTTTACGAGCCGTGGTAGAGCCACTAATAAATATTATTATCAAACGCACATAGCTGTGTCATCTATTAAGCAGCTTCGTGTTATAGAAAGTTAGCAAAAAGCAATGGACTGTGTTTATATACAGTGCATTGTAAAAAGCTTACTTTGAGCTTTAACGTTTACACTTAAATTTACTGCTATGGCGCTACTTTAGCGCTGTTTTATTCAACGATTTCAAAACTCTTATTTAACCTATTGTAATTTCATTACATAAAACTAATAATTAGGGCGTGTTGATCTTTGGTGGGTGAATTTGCAGCAGTATGTTTGGTTTTTAGGCAAGGCGGAGCCTATGTAGTGTGGTTATTCCCCATGAATAGGCGATAACGCAGCATAAAGACCAAACATGCGCTGCCCTTTGGGTTCTTTCTAGGGACGATTAACTCTTTGTTGCTCGGTTTTTACTTAGCCCACTAGGTTACAAACCTCGCGCCGCGATTTAATCGCCCCTAGATTGAACAAATTTCAATCCACAAAGATCAACACGCCCTAGTTAGTTTTATAAATTTGAGTACCTGTATTGAAAGCCAAAGAAATCCGCAATTTTTATATCAACGAAGAGCAATCTGTTTATTTGCTTTCGCACCGCGATGCTAAAAAACACCGCCAGTGGCTTAATATTTGTATTAAGCAGCTAACACTGCTGGGCTACAAAAACGTTGAAATGATTGGCTCGGGTGCTTTTGGTTTTGTGTTTGCAGGTGATGACGATAACGGCTTACCTTGGGTATTTAAGTTTTCGCGTATTACACTTGCCCAAAGTGTACGCGACCGCCTAGAAGACGAAGCGTATATGCTTTCGCAAATTAATAACCCCTTAGTGCCTACCTTTTATGCGTTTGAGCGAATTAAAAAACAAGGGATTTTAATGATGGCGCGTGCCATTGGAGAGGACCTTGAAAAAGTATCGCTTAAAACAGGGCGCTTTAGTGCCGCGCAAATAATGGCGTTAGCTGTTAGATTACGTAATGTATTAATTGATTTACGTAGCCACAAAAATGGCGTTAGCCCACAACCTATAGTGCATGGCGATATAAAACCTTCAAACCTTGTTTGGGATGCAAACACTGATGCGCTGTCGTTAGTGGATTGGGGCAGCTCTGTGTATGCACAGCTCGATAGTGATGGTAACCCTGTTGCCAGTAACTTTATGGATTTAATGTCGGGTGATTTAAGCACAACGAATGCTCGTATGGGCGATGTATATTTTATTGGTGAAGCGCAAATGTCGGGGGAGCAATCATCCCCACGATTTGACGAACAAGGTGTAGCCGCTACGTTGTATGCGCTAGCGTCGGCGCAGTCGTGTCGCTTTGGTGCGCAAGCCATCCCTGCAAGCAGCTTAGGGCTGCCAAAAGAGCTGGCTAAAGTCATTGATGGTATGCTCTCTAAAAGTAAAGCCATACGCGATGGTGCTGGTGATTACTTTATGCGTAACATTACAACTATGGCCAAAATGTATTTACCTGAACTTGATAAAAAACAAAAAAAAGCAGATATCCCTTTTTGGTATGGCAACGACGAGCAGCCCGACACGGTGGTATATAGTTCACGAAAACAGTTTTTACGCCAGGCCGATCATAACCAGCAATTACTAGATATAAACGACGCGCAACTTGACCGCTATTATAAAGAGTTTTTGTTTGATACAGGCGATACCGAAAAAGCATTTTTGGCATCGATAAGCCGATTAGCTAAGTACCCTGTAGTAGGTGGGCTTAGTTTTCATTGGAAGGATGAGTCGATGTTTGTTGAATCGTCTTTAATTATGCATGACGAATCATTGGGTGATGCGTTTAGCGATGCGATTAATAACACGGTAATGCTTGCTCAAGCGATTAATCAAAAAGGGTTATTTAAGTGTTGTTTGTTTGATGCCCGTAAAACCATCCAGTTAGAGCGAGATGGCACCGGTGCATTTAAGTTTGATAGCCTACCAGAGCTTGAATACGAAGTTGTAAGCATGAAAGCAAACGACATAACCCGCCCGCATTCATACTTTGAAGACGGTAAAGATCCTGATGAGCAACTACAGCTACCTAAAAAAGTTATTAAATGCGTATTTGAGCTTAACCAAATTCATCATACTGGGTGTATTATTTTTGAAGCGCTGCCCGACAGAATGAAGATTCACCATTACTACCGCTTACTCGATTCGAGCAAAGAGATTGAGTTTAAACGTTTGCTAAATAAACTTATGCAATACGCGGTAAATATTACGGACGTGGGTGTTGCGGGCTTTATGAAGCTCCCATATAAAAACACCCGTGAGTTTAGTTTATGTGAGCAGAAACAAGATCATTACTTTCCTAAAAACCCCAAGCTTGTATCTTTATAGAAAGAACACTTCACTAAAGAGTGTTAAATAAGAAGACAAAGATAAAAAAGAGCACAAATTGGTTTAACTTGTACTCTTTGCCACTTAATTATTTAGGTAAGTATTACTAATTATTAAACACCTTACTAAAGGGCCACGTTGGTGATAGCTCAAATTGATGAGTTAGCTTTTGCGTTTTATTAGTCGCTGTAATTTGATAATGCTGCTTGTGCTCATTGTTACTAAATAGCTTAACGTTAAAGTTAACTTTGGTTAGTTTACTTGGCAAAGAGTAGCGCCCAGTAATGGTTACTTGGTCTATATTGTCGCTTTTATGTTTATGCGACGCTTCTGGGTTTAGCAAAAGTCCGTCAATAGTAAATTTATACTGATGATCCGCTAAATAAACGTTCTTTTTAACTCGTTTAGTTATTAGCTTTTTATGAGCGTTAAACTCAATTATTGACACTTTGCCATCCTTGTTTTCATCAACCCCTTTAAAAGCTGACATAGGGATTGAAAGCACAATAAACACGTTATTATCTACAAAGTTTAATGTTCCGTGTTCTGCAACCATTAAATGCGCGTTTGCTAAGGTTGGTGTGCTCAATAAACCTAACGTAACCATACTTAATAGACATTTTTTTATGTAAGGCATAGCTTACTCCTAACTAAACTTCGCCTTTAACGCAGCGTTGAAAAAACGGGTAAGTGTCTGTTGCGTAGTAGTGGTATATCCCATCAGGAAACTCAGGTGTTACGCCAACGCGGCCATTACATTCATCTAAATCACCAGAGCCTGCTACGTATTCCCAATCTTGTGCAAATGTACCTAATGGGTATATATCGGTAGAAGGGCGGTTTGCGCTTACAGATGTTATGTGTTGGTAGCTACCGGTCATTACGGTTAGCGCTGAAGTTGCATCATTTGAGTCTGAATAGCCGTAACGTGCATAAATAGGAAAGCCGTCTGCTGCCCAGCCTATTAGAGTCATAGTTGAGCTATTACCACCTCGCAGTATTACAAAGCCTTCAGGCATACCATGATAATGATATGTGCCATCGGGTTGTACGTGTGCATTGTTGTCGTCTGTTCCAAAACTAAACGTGTCTTGGCTTAAAGCTTCTATATTCCAATTACCGCTGTTGTCGCCTAAATCACAATCGGTGCCTGAATCATCGCAACTTCCGCCTGTGCCGGCGTCTATTTTAATGCCGTTAAGTACAACGCCTATCATTCCACGAGGCCCCCCAAGCATGGTTGCTTGTGTTGTTTCTACAGGCTCAAGTGTGTAGCTTTCATTTACTGATTGTTCAGAAATAGTATTTGGGTTATCGGCATTAGGGAATGTACCTACTTCGTGATCAGGTATGCCATTAGCGACTAAGTTGCGTGTAGTTCCTGTGCATGACCAATCTGCAGCGCTGGTGGCTTGTACTGATTCTGACTCGTTATATTCACTGTAGCTATATTCACAAAGCACGCCTTGGGTTGAGCTACTCGTACCTGTACCGTTATCTGAGGTGGTTGGTGATGAATCTGTAGTTGTTGAGGTATCAACTATGCCTTCTCCACCTCCACAAGCAACTAACGATGAAACAACTAGAGCCAAGGTGCTTAGCTTTATAGCATTTACCCGATTTGAGTTTTTAATATTAACTGCGTGTAGTTTCATTGCTGCATACCTGATCAATTAAGTTACTCAAACAATAATCAGCAATTGTGCAAATAGTGTGTAAACAATGATGACAAATTAGCAATGATGTAAATAGGCGAAGTATTAAAGCTAAGTTGAGATTTAACTTTATTGGATTGTGTTTTATTTTAAAATTTCAAAAAGTTAAACTAATGCAAAAATAGCTAATATAAAAGGTTACCTTAATGGCTAAAACAAAACCTGAAGTGACGTTACAAAGTCACGGTATTTACTCTAAGTGGGACAGCGAAAGTAAAGCATTGCCACAAATAGAGCAATTTACAACAAATGTAATAGCTGAGGTAGATGTTGAGTTTGGCTTAATCGTAAATATTAAAAAGGGTAAAGGCGAAAAGCTTCACTATTGTATATACCATCCAGATATTCCAGACAGTGAAGGTGATGTAATGGACCCCTTTGAAGGCGATGTATACGTTAAAAACAGTGATTGGAACTTTTATTTAGGCGACACGCTTTGGTTGCCAATAGAGAATAAATTGGGTGATTGGCGTATGACTATTGAGCTAAATGGGAAAATTATTGCTGATAAAACTTTTAAGGTGGCATTAGAGGCAGAGCGTACTGAAACAGATTTTTGGAAAAACCGAGGGTATTGATTTCTATTTGTTAGCTATATGGTGTGGATGTAATAAAAATTAATAAAAGAGAATTGTAGAGCCATTTAAAATAGCTCTACAAAATTAAATTAGCGTGTTTAGTTACCCCAAGGGTTACTAGAATTAGAGCGTCGTTTACGATCGCGAGCACGTTGCTTTGATGCTTTTTTTTCTATAATACGTTTAGCATCAACAAAACTAAGTTCACACGGCTCCCCCGGTTTATGATCAGCTGGGATCACGCGATCACGTGGCGGTAATTCGTATTGAACATCATCAGGCTTAGGTAAGTTTTTAAGGCGATAAAGGTAAAAGTTATCTACTTTTTCTTGTGCCCATTGTGTTTTACGTAAAAATTTAACCGCTGACTTTATATCAGGATTGTTTTTAAAGCAGTTAAGTTGTAAATAAGCGTGTAGGAGCTCCCACCCGTATTGTTCAACCAGCTCTTCAACCACTTGTTCTAATTTAACGCCTTGCAGTGGATTATTACTGAAAAGTTCTTGGTTGCTCATAGGTGTTGCCTCGTTATTAAAATACAAATTGCATTATAAATTTAATAACGAGGCTTTAACAGAGTAAATAGCTTAACTTTGACAATTAACTACAACACGACCGCGAATTTTGCCTTGCATAAGTAGCTCTGCGTTATCAATGGCGTGTTCTAGTGATATTTCTGTCGAAATTTTATCTAAATAATCAGCGTTTACTAATTTAGCTAAACGATCCCACGCTTCAATTCTGTCGGCTTTAGGGCGCATTACGCTATCAATGCCTATTAGTGACACACCACGTAATATAAATGGGGCAACTGAGGCAGGTAAATCCATGCCTTGAGCAAGTCCGCAGGCGGTTACTACACCCCCATACTTTAATGATGCACAAATATTAGCAAGTGTATGGCTACCTACTGAATCTATTGCCGCTGTAAAGCGCTCTTTTTGCAAAGGCTTACCAGGATTTGAAAGCTCGTTTCTGTCAATTACATGTTTAGCACCTAACTCTTTTAAATATTCACTTTGATCTAATCGACCCGTAGCTGCTGTTACGTTGTAGCCAAGCTGGTTTAATAAATAAATAGCAAAGCTGCCTACGCCACCATTGGCACCTGTTACCAGTATTTCGCCAGATTCAGGAGTTATCCCTTGTTTTTCAAGTGCTATAACACTTAGCATAGCGGTATAACCCGCAGTTCCTATTTGCATCGCTTGTTTTGGTGAAATACCTGCAGGCAAGGGGATTAGCCAATCGCTATTAAGTGCCGCTTTTTGAGCAAGCCCGCCCCAATGTTTTTCGCCTACACCAAAGCCATTTAATATTACGTTATCGCCATTTTTAAATTCATCGCTGGTGGAATTTGTAACCGTACCCACTAAATCGATACCTGGCACCATAGGAAAACTGCGTACAACGGGGCCTTTCCCCGTAATTGCTAAACCATCTTTATAGTTAAGTGTACTGTATAGCACGTCGATAGAGACGTTTTCGTTTGGTAAATCACTACTTTCGATAGTCGATAATGAGGCGCTGTAGTTATTATCTTCTTTATTAATAACAATGGCTTTAATTGGGTTACTCATGGGATATCCTTTTAGACCGATCGTCTTTTAATTGATAAATAAAAACGCATTAGGTTAATAATGCGCGTAAAAACATTTCTGTATATAAAGTAAGTGGGGTATTTGATTTTGTGAGCTTGGCGCGCATAACAGCGCCTTCCCAACCAATCCAAAAGTACTCACTCATCAGTTTTGTATTTACATGGCTTGCAATTGTGCCTTGTTGTTTAGCTTGATTTAAGCAAACCTCTACCTGGTTTTGCCAAGCAGTGTAGCTTTGCATTAACCTGATTTTAAACTCTTCACTTAAATGGTTAAGCTCTTGATTTAAGTTACCCACTAAACACCCACGTTTGTAATCGTATTTTTTCATCCCTTTAATTGCGCTTTGGGTAAAATTAACGATTCGTTCAAGTGGGGGAACATCTTCTTGCTGTAGGTAATGGGTAAGCTTGGCAATAAAATAACTGTCGTATGCATCAACTAGAGCAATGCCGTAGGCTTCTTTACTTTTAAAGTAATGATAAAAAGAGCCTTTAGGCACAGCCGCTTTTTTTAAAATAGTATCGAGCCCCGTGGCGCTAAAGCCAAATTCAGTTAATGTTTCGAGGCCCGTGCGAATAAGTAACGCTTTGGTATCGGCGTTCTCTCTGGCTATTTTAGGTGGGCGACCACGGCGTATTGGTGTTGATGTATTTTTGTTCATGCACACATATTAGACCGGTCGACTTTAAATAATCAAGTATAAATTCAAATTGTTTAAAAATACTTCAAGTTAGGGGCGGGCTACTAATTTAAGATTAATGAAATAAAAGTGTCACGATTACATTTTTGTTTGGAACTTAGTCAATATTAGTCGGTCACAAATAAAGCACATAAGTGCTTTTTAGCGATTATTGAGTCGCATTTTATTTAGCATAAAACCGGTCAAATTAAATGTTGTATGACCACTTACTTTTTTAAATGTTAATTCATTTTTGCATCAGCAGCTTAGTTAAAGTCAAACAATTTAATTGCTTTTACGATTTGAATTTTACATTTTTATTAACTATTCATTAAATGTAGATTTCACTAATGCTACACAATATATAAATAAAAAGGTGAGGATATTACCGATGAAGAGACAGAAAAGAGATCGTTTAGAAAGAGCTCATTCTCAAGGTTTTAAAGCAGGTTTAGCAGGTCGCTCAAAAGAGCTATGCCCTTATCAACAAGTAGATCCCAAATCAGAGTGGTTAGGAGGTTGGCGTGAAGCGATTGAAAACCGCAACATGTACAAAACCTAAAATCAATAATCGAATTTAAGCAAAAAGGCCTCCACGTTGGAGGCCTTTTTGTACGCATTTAAAAATTAAAACGCGCTAGTGTCTTGGAACAAGCCCACTTTTAAATCTTTTGCTTCGTAAATTACTCGGCCATCAACTTCTACAGTGCCATCTGCAACACCCATGAACAATTTACGTTTAATTACGCGTTTCATTACAAGGCGGTAAGTTACTTTTTTATTAGTTGGTAAAATTTGGCCAGTAAATTTAACTTCACCCACACCTAGCGCACGACCAAGACCAGGGCCACCAGACCAACCTAAGTAAAAACCAACTAGTTGCCACATAGCATCTAAGCCTAAACAACCTGGCATTACTGGGTCGCCTTTAAAATGACAATCGAAAAACCAAAGGCTAGGGTCAATATCAAGCTCAGCAACAATTTCGCCTTTACCATGAATTCCGCCATCAGCAGTAATAGAGGTAATGCGATCCATCATTAACATGTTGTCACTTGGTAAACGGCAGTTACCTTCACCAAACATTTCACCTTGACCACACAGGATCAACTCTTCTTTTGTATAGCTATTTTTAGGTTCCATAACACTTATCTTCGCTTAGAAATTGCCAAGTACTTTAGCGTACACTTGTACGCTAAACAACTCGGAGCAGTTAAAAAATCAAAATATTGAATATTAAATCATCAATCAATCAACGCGATTGGTTTTTGCACTATAAAACCGCGCAATTACAATCAGAAATCATTATAATTAACGCTGTCTTATAACAAGTCTAAAGGAAGTTTATGATCCTTTTTGTTAACTCACTAACTGTGATTGATTTTTCTTACTTATGTAACAAACGCGGCGCCGTTGGCGAGAGCTGGATTGTTGATTTAACTTTGCACGGTAAACTTAACGAAGAGTCTATGGTTTTAGACTTTGGTTTAGTTAAAAAGCAAATTAAAGGCATTATAGATGAGTGTATTGATCACCGTTTAGCAATTCCTACAGGGCTTAATGGCACTGTATCTGAATTTGACGAGCATAAAACACTCGACTGTACATTTGGTGAAAATAATCACTTAGCTATGAGCGCTCCTCATCAAGCTTATTGCATGATTAACGCAGGCGAAGTAACTGTTGAATCGGTTACCGAATTTTTAATTGCGACTATTTTACCGAAGCTACCAGATAACATTGAAAAAATTGAGCTGTCTCTTAAGCCTGAACACAGCCAAAGTTTTTACTATCATTATAGCCATGGCCTTAAAAAACATGACGGTAATTGCCAGCGTATTATTCATGGGCATCGTTCTCAAATTGGTATTAGCCTAGATGGTATCTCTATGCCGCGCTTGCAAAAAGAATGGTCTCAAAAGTGGGAAGATATTTACTTAGCCACCAGTGAAGATCAAATTAATGCAGCTGATTTAAAACACATACCAGCCAAAGCGGGTGACGTATGTTTTGCTTATACATCGGCACAAGGCTATTTTGAAATGGCTATTAGCGAGTCTCGTTGCGACATTTTGCCAGTAGATACTACTGTAGAATGTATTGCAGAACATGTAGCTGGCCAAATTAAAGCCCAATACCCAGAAAAAGCAGTGAAAGTAACGGCTTATGAAGGTGTTGGAAAAGGATCGATTAGTTATGTTTAAAACACTTTTAGCAACAGCGCTTGTTGCC
Source organism: Pseudoalteromonas sp. 1_2015MBL_MicDiv (assembly GCF_002407505.1). Classification (NCBI taxonomy): domain Bacteria; kingdom Pseudomonadati; phylum Pseudomonadota; class Gammaproteobacteria; order Alteromonadales; family Pseudoalteromonadaceae; genus Pseudoalteromonas; species Pseudoalteromonas sp. 1_2015MBL_MicDiv. The sequence goes on from NZ_CP012737.1 coordinate 1,942,822, forward strand.
TCTGCTAGCTTTAGTGCTATGGCGCTTGAGTTAAAAGGACATTTAACACAAGGCGGTTTAGTTACAGGAAAGCTAGAAAACGCTAAATCAGTAAGCTTAGATGGCAAAAGCTTAAAACTTTCGCAAAATGGTGACTTTGTATTTGGTTTTGGTCGTGACGCTGAAACTACTCATACTTTAAAATGGGTAGATAACAATGGTAAATCGCATTCACAGCCAATAGCTATCACTAAGCGCGAATATAAAATTGATAAAATTACCGGCGTAGCTAAAAAATATGTATCTCCACCAAAAGAAGTTAGTGCGCGTATAAGCCGCGAAGCAGTTGCTGTGCGAAAAGCCAGAGAAGTAGAGTCTGATTTATTGTACTTTTTAGATCCTGTTTTAAAGCCTGCAGAAGGGCGCATATCGGGTGTTTATGGTAGTCAGCGCTATTTTAATGGCGAGCCTCGTCGTCCGCACTTTGGCTTAGATATTGCGAATAAAACAGGCTCACCTGTTTACGCGCCTATTAGTGGTACCGTGGTATTTGCTGAACCTGATTTATACTACTCAGGCGGAACATTAATTATTGATCATGGCCATGGTATTACCTCAACTTACATTCACTTAAGTAAGCTTGATGTAAAAGTGGGTGATAAAATTGAGCAAGGTAACAAAGTGGCTGAAATTGGTGCAACAGGGCGTGTAACGGGTCCTCACCTAGATTGGCGTTTTAACTGGAAAGGCGAACGCCTTGATCCTGCATTACTAATGCAAGATACATTAGCAAACAAAAAGTAGAGATTATGACTGACGTAAATCGCGATGCAATAATTGCTCAGCGTATTGAAGACTCAACCACATCGGTAACTAAAACCGTGTTTCCAGGGCGTACTAATCATCACAATACTTTATTTGGTGGTGATGCACTGGCGTGGATGGATGAAGTGGCATTTATAGCAGCGACTCGTTTTTGTCGTAAGCCTTTGGTAACTATATCTTCTGATAGAGTTGACTTTAAAGAAGCCATACCAGCAGGTACTTTTGCAGAGTTAATAGCTAAAGTAGTGCATGTAGGTAACACCAGCTTAAAAGTTGACGTAGATATATTATTAGAAACCATGCACAAAGACGATAAGCATTCAGCCATTAGTGGCAGCTTTACGTTTGTAGCAGTTGATGATAACCACAGACCGACTCCGGTAGTATGCGACAAAATGATTTATGGTTTTGATTAACTTAAAGCTTTGAATATGCGCTAAAGTAAATTTATATAAGCACCTTAATTGGTGCTTATATAAACCCCTTAAAAGAACACATCATACTAGGTGTTCATTAAATATAACCTCAACAACAGAGTTAGTATTAACTAAAAAGTAATAATACAAGGGGGATTGATAGGGGTGAGAGTTGTTGGGTTTGGATACTAAAAAGGTATGCTTTTAACATACCTTTTTGGTTATATTTAGCTTTTAATTACATTTATTAAACTTACATAAATACTTTTTAAAGTACCATTGCTGCAATCCAGCCAAATATCAGCAGCGGAATGTTAAAGTGAATAAACGTTGGAATAACAGAATCTCTAATGTGGTCGTGCTGGCCATCGGCATTTAAACCCGATGTTGGGCCAAGCGTTGAGTCTGAAGCAGGGGAGCCTGCATCACCTAGAGCGCCCGCAGTACCAACAAGCGCAGCGGTAGCCATAACAGAAAACCCAAGGTCTAAACATAAAGGAACAAACAAAGTTGCAATAATAGGCACTGTTGAAAACGAACTGCCAATTCCCATTGTAATTAATAACCCGACTAACAAAATAACACCGGCGGCCAAAGGTTTATTACCATCAAAAAGGGCGGCTGCGCTGTGTACTAAGCTTGCTACATCGCCAGTGGCTTGCATAACCGATGCAAAACCTTGTGCCGATATCATTATAAAGCCAATCATGGCCATCATCGCAACGCCTTTACTAAATACGTCGCCGTTTTCTTCCCACTTAACTACACCAAAAACACTAAATATCATTACACCTACTAAGCCACCTAAAATCATTGAGCCACTTAGGTTTTGTGCAAGAAGTGAGGCAAGTACTGCAAAAAGCCCCACAATCATTACTTTTTTAGGGTTTTCTACCTCAGCAGATTTACTCACAGTTGTTAATGGAAGCTCGGTGTATTCGCGGCGTTTTTTGTAAGTAATAAATACCGCAATAAGCAATCCAATAAACATACCTAATGCAGGAATTATCATCGCCACAGGGACTTGGGTATTTACAATGTCTAGGCCGTTATCAACTAGGTTTTTGTGCAAAATCGAATATAAGTAAATACCCCCAAAACCATAAGGAAGCACCATGTAAGACGTTGCTAATCCAAATGTTAAAATACACGCTATAGCACGCCTGTCTAATCTTAACTGATTAAAAACAACAAGTAACGGCGGGATCAAAATAGGAATAAACGCTATGTGTACAGGGACTAAGTTTTGCGAAGAAATTGCACAACCTAAAATAATTAATAAAATGAAGTAACTTAAAAATGTTTCATTACCGCTGCCTTTTGCATTTACTTTAGCAAGTAGCTTATCAGCGAGAATGCGTGTTAAACCCGACTTAGAAATAGCAACGGCAAACGCGCCGAGCATAGCATAACTTAGTGCAATTTCAGCTCCAGCTGAAAGGCCAGAATTAAACGCATCAACACTTTCTTTTATGCCCAAGCCTGCAGTAAGACCTGCAACTAACGCGCTTATGATCATGGCAACAATGACGTTAACGCGAGCCAGAGATAGCCCGAGCATTAAAATAACGCCTATAACAACAGCATTCATAGTATTCTCTATTTGGAAATTTTAATTAATTTTATCAGATCTTTAGCCTGAGTTTTACGCTCTTTCGTAAAAGGTTTTTTACCATAGCGTACTTGGCTAAATAACTGCCTAAAAGTGTTTATAGATTGTGCAGAATGAGGAAGTTGACCAGCAAAAAAGTCTAACTGCTGACTTGGTGTTAAATTATTGGGGATATTTATTTTTTGTTTTTTAGCCCATGCTTTTACTTCATAAAACTCTTTAACCATAGGCGCTAATTTAGCTGGGCGTTTTGGTAAGTTTAAATAAATAAAATAACCTATAAAACAAAAACCAGCTGTTAGTAAAACCATTAATGTTACAAGCCAAATGTTTTTACTACCAAAAATTGATTTTAAAAAATCATTTTGTTTTTCTTCGTCAAAACCAAGTACCCAGCTAGACCATTGATAATCGAGATTTTCAAGTTCCAACCTTAACCAATTAATAGCGGGGAAACTACTTAAACTCACTAAACCAAAATCAAGGTTACTTTTAAATTCGTCATTCAGCTCTTCGTTTTGCGAAAGTGAGCCATTTAAACGCTCAGGTGCTACAACAGCGGTTGCATCAAAAATAACCCAACCTTCGTTTTGTATATATACTTCTACCCATGCATGTGCGTCGTACTGGCGAACAGTGAGCGTATTATTATCTTGATTTAATTCACCACCTAAATAGCCACTTACTAGTCGAGCGGGTATACCTGCGGTTCTAAAAATGTACGCAGCGGCACTGGCATAGTGGCCACAAAAGCCACGTTGGTTTTCAAATAAAAATTGGTCAATTGTATTATCACCGCTCATAGGCGTGGGTGTTAACGTGTAACTAAATCTCGTACCTGCAAAGTACTGTAATAAGCTATTGTAAAAATCGCGGTCAGAGTGTGTATTTTGCTTTAAGTTTTTAGCAAGTAATGATGTTTTTACATTCTTTTTATAAGCGAGGTATTTGTAGCGTTTTTCTTCAAATTCGCCAAGCGGTAAAGTTGTGAAGTTAAAGCTATTTACATCGTATTGTAAGCTTTTAGCTTGGCGACTTTTTTTACGCAATAAACCTAGCGAATTACCTTCAACATTTGGTGAGTTACTACTGGAATACGCTAAACCATAGAGCCATTTTTGTGTAGCAGGCTCTGTAATAACTGAGTAGCTTGCAATAAGTTGCTCATCATTTTCGCTCTGCGTATTTGTTTTTACATTATTATATTTTAAAAAGTCAGACGTAAGCCACGCATTACCATTAAATTCATCATGAACTATTGCTCGCCAATAATAAGGCGCTACAGGTTTTTCTTCGTTAAATTTAGCTCTAAACACAAGTTCATCTGAGTTTGAAAGCTTTGCAATATCGAATGGATCGACCTGTTCAGAAAGCCCTGTTTTAGCAAGCTTAGGCCCAGGAAGCTGCCAAAAGGCGGGCATTTTTGGTAAAAAAAGCAGTAAAAATATAGCTAAAGGAAGCGCTAAAAGTAGCAATTTACCACTTTGCTTAGAGGCTATTTTTAAATTATGTTTGGACTCGAGTAGGCCAAGTACTGCAAAGTTTAATATGTATAAACTACTAACAGTTAAAGTCGTTAAAATGCTTTGGTTAAATAAATACACAGATGAGAGTGAAAAAAACGTAAGCGTTGTAATTACATGATAGTGTTTTTTGGTTTTAGCCTGTAGCAGCTTAAATAAACTAGCAAGTAGCAGCATGGCCACAAATAAAATAACCGTATCCGACATGCCTACTGTGTAGAGCATTAAACCTAGTGACACACCTGCGAGTATATTTGCCAGCCAAGCATTTGGCTTTGGTTTATTACTTAGCGTTATGTAAAAGTTCCATGCACAAATAAGTGTAAGTACACCAACAAAAACAAGCGGTAAATGTGATACAAAAAATACAATCAAACATGCATATATAAAAGACAGCGAATAATTTATTACTTTTTCGTTTTTAAGTATGTCCATTACACATCACCATTAAATGAGCATAATAATTCTAAGCATTGCTGCTTATGATGCTGTCCGGTATTTGTATTTATTGTTTTATTCGGTAGCTTTAACATAAAAGGGGTGTTTTTCTCGGTTGCTTCACACACTAAAAAGCATAACTGACTTAAGCGCTGCTCTGTATCTCCATTCATTAACGTAAAATCGAGAAGCGCATTCGCTGTTTTAAAGTCTACAAACTCTTTAACTAACAACTGCTGAGTTTTTGCGTAATGTTTCCACGACACTCTTTGCAACCCCATTTCAGGTAAATGTGGGATAAGAGACTCAAACTCTTCGCTACCAGATTGTGTAGAAATACCTTTATCGGCTTGCTCATCAAGCATCGAAACATGCGCATCACAGTGAACCTGTTCAAGTGACGGGTACACAAATACTTCTTCTTGTAATTGAATGTAGCTCCAAACAGTTATCAAACCAAAGGGATAGTTACTCGCTATTTTAACACGTTGCACTGAGTACTTACCGCGTGAGCTGTAGGGTAAGTTGAGTGTGAGTACCTGAGGTTTACTATCAACTTGGCCGGTATGTTTGTGAGTTTGCTCACTACCTTGATATGTTAAATTAATAGATTGGGTTACTGAAGGGCTTTGTAATTCAAATACAATACTCGGTTTTTGAGGAGCGTAGCTGTTAAATGCATCTTTAAATTTAACTGTTAAGCCTTTAGCGTTACTGTAGCCCATTAATACAGCAATAATCATTACCACAAACATAAGATAAGACATTATTAAAATTAAATTATTTTGATAATTAATGCCCATCACAAAGTTTAAAATAGCTACAACTATAAAGTACCAACCAAGGGATGATGGCAATACATAAATTGTTCTGTGTTCAAGTGTAATTGAGTTTTTTAAATGCTTATTTTTTAATAACTTATTAAATAAGCTTTGCTTAAATGACTTAAAGAAAGAAGGGCGCTTAGCTGTTTTTTTTGGCATAAAAGCTTATACCGGAACTAAAACGTTTTTTAAAATATCATTTACCTGCGCCTCACCCGACTCATTATGTAAACCTAATCGATGCTGACACACACTTGAAAATACGGCTTGAACATCCTCTGGCATTACAAAGTCACGGCCATCAATAAAGGCCCACGACCTAGCCGCTTTAGCGAGAGCCATACTGGCACGAGGTGATAACGATGCTGCAAACGCATTGCTTGTGCGTGTGTAATTAACGAGTTCAATAACGTAGTCAACTACTGGACTACTTAAAGTAATTTGGCTTATCTGGGTTTGAATTGCCGCTAACTCTTGTTGGTTAATACGCTGTGGTAATTGGCTATAATCTCGTTTTTGCATATTCAAAATTAAGCGTTTTTCGGCATCTTTAGGAGGAAACCCCAAGCTTATGCGCATTAAAAAACGGTCTAATTGCGACTCAGGTAACGGATAAGTACCCGATTGATACAGCGGGTTTTGTGTTGCGATAACAAAAAATGGATTTGGCAGCGTATATTTTTTTCCATCTACTGTTACTTGTTGCTCTTCCATTGCTTCAAGCAACGCACTTTGTGTTTTGGGGCCTGCGCGGTTTATTTCATCTGCTAAAACTACTTGGCTAAAAATAGGGCCTTTATGAAACGTAAAGCTATGCTCGGTAGAGTTAAATACATTAGTCCCAAGAATATCAGCAGGAAGAAGATCACTAGTAAATTGTATACGTTGATATGATAAACCTAATACTGCTGACAATGCATGAGAGAGAGTGGTTTTTCCCATACCAGGCAAATCTTCAATGAGTAAATGCCCTTCGCTAAATAAGCATGTAAGTGCCAGTTTTATTTGCTGTTGTTTACCAAATATAACAGTCGAAAGATCTTCTATAATCGCAGTAACAGTACTATGCATGCTAACCTTATTATTATTCTATTATTTCAAGACGCTTCATTACAGTGTCGACTTTTTTTGTGTTAAAGGGTTTTGCAATAAAGCCTTTAGCACCCATTTCCCACGTGTTTTGTACGTTTTCGAGACTATTGTGGCCCGAACACATAACAACATGAGTGTGTGGGTAAGCACTATTAATGTATTCCAATATCTCTTCACCGTTAGAGTCAGGTAAATCGACATCTACAAATATTACGCCTGGCGGTTTATTGTCCATAATAGGTTTAGCAGAGCTAAAATCAGCGCTTTCTAATATATCTTCAAACCCTAAGTCAGTTAAAATTTGGTTTAGATAATCACGAATTTCCTTAACGTCATCAATAATGAGGATGGGCTCTAGCGGGCGAACAAATTCCATATGTAGGTTACTTCTATTTTGAATACATCTAAGTGCTTTAATACTAAGCTAACCCCATCATAAGCTCAAGAACGTTACTTAAAAAACACTAATAAATAAACTGTTTATAGGTTTGCCCAACAGCCTATTTTTAAAGAATTACCTGCTTTTATATCTTCTACTAACTTATATATACATTAATTGTATTGAACAATAATGACGCATCTACAATAAATTCGTTAACCCAACACCTTATTTCCTCAAAGTTTGATGTAACAAATTTGCTACTTAACTTATTGATTCAAAAATATTTACATATAAATTCGATTTTTTGTAAACGTTTTGTAATAAAAAATCGTTGACCTTCCAAATTCATTCTGTGATTATGCTCATCAGATGGGCTTATGCTCACAAGTGCAACTTCATTAACTATTTAATGTTTTGCTCAGATAGCCTCATCTATACACACTGAATTAATACCAATTTCATTAAATGCATATGTAATTTAATAAAGTTGGCATCACACACCACACTAAATAAAGAGCTTATTATGTTGAATAATAAAAAGACTAAATTTGCAATTTCTCTCATAGCGGCAGCTATGGCTACATCAGCACCAGCACAGGCTGATATTTCTGAATATTTAGATCGCGTTGACGTAGACTTTTTACTAATGCAAAACTTTCAGTCAATTCAGGCTAAAGATGGTGCATTTCGTCCAGAAGATGAAGAACAAGAATCAGGATTTGGCCGTATTAGAGCTAATCTAATGCTTAAATTTCATATTAACGAGTTCATCACTGCCGATATAGATATTGCAGAAGAGCCTAATGACTTTGGTGGCGAAGATCGTGACTTTTCATTTCACAACGATTTTGCAGGTGTTGAATTTGACTTACTAGGTCTATATGGCACACCAAAAGAAAACGCAAATTTAACACTGCGTTTGGGTAATATTGGTGGCTCACCATTTCAATTTAAAGGTTTTCAAGACGGCGCAGATAACCAAAGTAATGCACTTATTGGTAATGGTATTACCGATTACGCAACCGCAGAAAACGGCGCACAGCTAAGTTACAGCGAAACTTTCGATAGTGGTGTAGTACGTGCTTATAATGTTACAGGTCACATTACGACTTCAAGTTTCGGTGAAGCATTTCAAGAAGACAGAGGTTATAACTACCGACTTCAAGGTACTCTAGAATTTGAAGGTGGCTTTAAAGCAGGCTTAAACTTATTAAAAGCGAATCAAGGCGACCAGTTACGTTTTGAAAATGGCGTAGCAAGTCTTGATGGTGTAACCACAACAAACTATCGCTTTGGCGATGGTGAAAACTATAATTTCTCAGCGTCACCTTCAAACGAGCGTGACACTCACGTTGGCGCAATGCCAGGGCTTGAGCAATCAATCATCCAGCTTAACTTAGCTTATCAACCATCTGACGAAACTAGCTTAATTTTTATGCTTGGTAAATCGTCTGATGATTACACATTTGCAGATGCCGCTGGTAATGCAGTTGCCGGTATTACCTACTTTGGTACAAACGGCATAGCTGATGAAAATGGCACTACTTTTGATTCAAACAGTGTAATAGAAGGCGACTCATCGGTTGAGTACTTCGTGTTTGAAGCACAACAATATCTAATCCCTAAAAAACTATATGTAGCGGCTCGTTATGCAGAAGCCGATAACACTTCCGACTTAATTGAACAAACAGACAACACAGTAGAGCGTATTCAAGTAGCCGCAGGTTACTGGTTTAACGATAAAACGCTTTTAAAAGTTGAGTATGTTAACCAAGAAGAAGGGGTTAATTCGGGCGGCCAAATCGGTAAAGGATTTGACGGCTTCACTTCTGAAATATCTGTTAAATTTTAAATCATTATCCAACTAGTCTAACTATTTATACAAAGGACCTAAAAAGGCACTTTGCGGGCAGTTTTATGCGTTAAAACTGCCATAAATAGAATTGGTAATAGATTGAAATTTAATAGCACTTGTTAAAACATAACGTGTATGGGGAATACCCGATGAAAAATAAATTAATTATGCTCGCGTGTGGCTTTATAAGCATGGGCGCTGCGGCAAAAGAAACAATTACAATAGCGACTGTAAACAATGGTGACATGATCACCATGAAAGAATTAAGTAGTGACTTTACCAGCAAAAACCCTGATATAGATCTAAAATGGGTCACTCTAGAGGAAAACATCCTTCGCCAACGTGTCACTACCGATGTTGCAACAAAGGGCGGCCAATACGATGTTATGACCATAGGTACTTATGAAGTACCAATTTGGGGCAAGCAAAATTGGCTAAAAGAGCTGGATAATTTAGGTGAAAACTACGATTTAGACGATTTAATTCCGGCAATTCGAAGCGGTTTAACGATTAACGACAAGCTTTATGCTGCGCCATTTTATGGCGAAAGCTCAATGGTTATGTACCGCACTGACTTAATGGAAAAAGCAGGGCTGACAATGGCTAAAGCCCCAACATGGGACTTTATACGCAAAGCTGCTAAAGCGATGGCAGATAAAAAAGAAGGTGTTTATGGCCTTTGTCTACGTGGTAAAGCAGGTTGGGGCGAAAACGTTGCGCTTATTACATCCATGGCAAATTCGTTTGGTGCGCGTTGGTTTGATAAAAATTGGAAGCCACAGTTTAATACTCCAGAGTGGGAAAATACCCTTCAGTATTATGTCGATGTAATGAAAGAGTCAGGACCTGCTGGTTCATCTGCAAACGGGTTTAACGAAAATCTTGCACTATTCCAAACAGGAAAATGTGGTATTTGGATTGATGCAACCGTTGCAGGCGCATTTGTTACTAATAAAAAAGACTCAGAAGTTGCCGATAAAGTAGGGTTTGCACTTGCGCCAGATAATGGTCTAGGTAAACGCGGTAACTGGTTATGGTCTTGGACTTTAGCCGTACCGGCAAGCAGCAAAAAACCAGATGCCGCAATGAAATTTATTAGCTGGGCGACATCAAAAGAATACACTCAACTTGTAGCTGACAAAAAAGGTTGGGCAAAAGTACCGCCAGGTACACGTAAATCACTTTACAGTAATCAAAAGTACATGGACGCAGCACCGTTTGCGCAAATTACCTTAGATTCTATCCAATCTGCAGATCCTAAAAATCCAACCGTTAAACCGGTGCCTTATGTAGGTATTCAGTTTGTTGCTATTCCTGAGTTTCAAGGAATTGGTACAGCTGTTGGGCAACAATTCTCAGCAGCATTAACTGGCCAAATGACCGTTAAGCAAGCGCTTAGTACGTCTCAGCACCTCGTTGAGCGAACAATGCGTAAAGCTCGCTATCCTAAATAGCATGTAATGGGCGGGTAAGTACTCAAACTTACCCAATATTTTATGTCAATTCTATTTACTTGTTAGTTATAAACGCTATCAAGGGTTTCTGATTTTCACTTGATAGTTAACAAGTAAATAGAATTGGCTTTTTTAAGGTCACCTTTATGGCAACAACTAACTCGCGCACGCTTGCTCGGTTTATGCTTCTTCCAAGTGTAATTTTATTACTTGCTTGGATGATAGTTCCGCTGTGTATGACACTGTATTTTTCTTTTATTGATTACAACTTACTCGTTCCAGGGGATAAAGAGTTTGTAGGCTTTTTAAACTATGAATTTTTTCTAACTGATCCGGCTTTTTTTGAATCATTTTTTAACACGCTTTACCTAGTAACTGGGGTTTTACTTATCACTATTTGTGGTGGTATTGGCTTAGCTATTTTACTAGACCAAGCAATATGGGGACGAAACTACGTTCGCATTATGGTACTAGCCCCATTTTTTGTAATGCCAACTGTGTCGGCATTAGTATGGAAAAACATGCTAATGAACCCAGTTAATGGCTTATTTGCACACTTTGCTATTTGGCTTGGCTTTGAACCTATCGACTTTTTTGCTCAAATGCCGCTATTTTCAATCATCATAATTGTGTCTTGGCAGTGGTTACCGTTTGCAGCTTTAATACTGCTAACAGCAATACAATCACTCGACCGTGAACAATTAGAAGCGGCTGATTTAGACGGAGCTGGCCCATTTAGTAAGTTCTTTTACATCGTTTTACCGCACTTATCGCGCGCTGTAACTGCGGTTATATTAATCGAAACTATATTTTTACTGTCAATTTTTGCTGAAATATTAGTTACAACCAGTGGCGGTCCTGGTTATTCGTCAACCAATATAACGTACTTAATTTATACGCAATCGCTACTTCAGTTTGATGTAGGCGGCGGTTCGGCAGGGGGCATAGTTGCAGTTATTATTGCAAATATAGTCGCTATATTTTTAATGCGCTTAATTGGCAAAAACTTGGAGGGTTAATTATGACTATAAAAGATAGCCGTCGTTCCAAACTAATTTATACCATTGCTGCATGGACAATAAGCGGCATGATTTTCTTTCCAATTTTATGGACGTTAATCACCAGCTTTAAAACGGAAGCCGAAGCAATTTCAGCAAGCCCAAGCTTATATGCGTTTGATTGGACGCTCGAAAATTACCGCGATGTACTGTCGCGCTCGCCATACTTTAACCATTTTTGGAACTCTGTAGTTATATCACTAGGTTCAAGTTTACTGGGGTTATTAATTGCGGTACCTGCTGCGTGGTCTATGGCGTTTGTGCAAACTAAAAAAACAAAGCACTTATTAATGTGGATGCTTTCAACCAAAATGTTACCACCAGTAGGCGTACTTATTCCTATCTATTTATTGTTTCGCGACTTTGCATTACTCGATACAAAATTAGGTTTGGTTATTGTAATGACACTCATTAACTTACCAATAATGGTATGGATGCTTTACACCTACTTTAGAGAAATACCAAACGAAATACTTGAAGCTTCTCGTATGGATGGCGCAACAATTGGTGAAGAAATATTCCATGTTTTATTGCCAATAGCCTTACCAGGTATAGCCTCAACGCTATTACTCAATGTTATTTTGTCGTGGAACGAAGCGTTTTGGACACTTATTTTAACCGCTGCAAATGCTGCACCTTTAACGGCATTTATTGCCAGTTACTCAAGCCCTGAGGGGTTATTTTACGCTAAGTTATCGGCAGCATCTGCCATGGCCATTGTGCCAATTTTAATACTTGGTTGGTTTAGTCAAAAACAATTAGTGCGTGGATTAAGTTTCGGCGCAGTAAAATAGGAGAATACACATGGGCAGCATCACACTAAAACAAGTCACTAAAAACTTTGATGAAGTTAACGTAATTAAACCGCTCGACTTAGAAATTAAAGACGGTGAGTTTATCGTTTTTGTTGGGCCATCGGGCTGTGGTAAATCTACATTACTTCGTATGATCGCAGGGCTTGAAGATACCACCAGTGGCAATATAGAAATTGACGGTATTGACGCTACAAAAACACCGCCTGCAAAAAGAGGCTTAGCAATGGTGTTTCAATCCTACGCGTTATATCCGCATATGACCGTGCGTAACAATATTGCTTTTCCTTTAAAAAGAGCCAAAGTTAGCCCTACAGAAATCGAAAGTAAAATTGCTAACGCCGCTAAAATTCTTAATTTGACCGATTATTTAGACCGAAAGCCTGGGCAATTATCGGGCGGTCAGCGCCAGCGTGTAGCAATAGGGCGCGCAATTGTACGCCAACCTTCGGCATTTTTATTTGATGAACCGCTTTCGAATCTTGATGCGTCATTACGTGTAAATATGCGTTTAGAAATATCTGAATTACATAAAAGTTTAGCCACAACAATGATTTATGTTACGCACGATCAGGTTGAAGCCATGACAATGGCAGATAGAATCGCGGTATTTAATGCCGGTATTATTGAACAGGTAGGCACACCTTTAGAGCTTTATAAAAACCCAGTAAACAAATTTGTAGCTGGTTTTATTGGCTCTCCAAAAATGAACTTTATAGATGCTCCACAAAATGAAGATGCGAATGTTAGTTGTATTGGTATACGACCAGAGCATATAACACTCTCTACTGAGCAAGGAACGTGGGCTGGTACTGTCGGTGTAATTGAGCATTTAGGATCGGAGAGCTTTTTACATATAAATATTGAAGGCAAAGGGACCGTAACAGTAAAAGCAGATGGTGATTGTCCGTTAAAATATGGCGACAGTATTTACCTAAGCGCACCGGCTGATAAAGTATTAAAGTTTGATAATAACGGTTTAACAATTCGCTAGAGCCAATCTTTAATTACCTTAAATAGCACCTTTATAATGGTGCTATTAACTAAATTCTAATTACATAATCCTATGAAACCTAGGTATTTTTTATTAAGGAATGGTATATTTACAACTATAAATAACAAAAACGTTATTAATAAATAGATACTCCAAAATTAATAAAATAATTTATATAGCAGCACATATAATTGAAATTATGTAATGAAAATAAGGACTTAGTTTTCCTTCTATTTTAAGAGGTTTACGTGGTAAAGCTATCAAATACAGAAATTAGAAAGCTAGATGATGCAGCCAGAGCAGGGTGGTTATATTATGTTGGCGGTAACACACAAGATGAAATTGCTAAAAAGCTAAATATATCTCGCCAATCTGCACAAAGAATGGTCGCATTATCTGTGAGCCAAGGATTAATTAAAGTTAGACTTGACCACCCGATTGCCAAATGTATGGATTTAGCTGAAAAATTAAAAAGCCGTTTTGGGTTAGATTCGTGTGAAGTTGTACCGAGCGATCCCTCAGAACCTTCATCTACATTAGGTTTGGCTCAAGCTGGCGCGGCAGAAATAGAACGTCATTTAAAATCAGAACAACCCAAAGTACTTGCTATGGGAACAGGTCGAGTTTTACGTTCATGTGTAGATGAGCTAAGAACTGTTGATTGTCCGCAACATAAAATTGTAGCAATGCTAGGTAATATGGCTTTGGATGGATCGGCTTCACCTTATGATGTTGTAGTAAGAATGGCCGAACACACCAATGCAAAACATTATCCAATGCCATTGCCAGTTTTACCCAGAAGCATTGAAGAAAAAGAACAATTACACGCACAACAAAATATTACCGGTAATTTAAAACTCGCTAAAGATGCCGATGTAACATTTGTGGGTATTGGTAGCTTAGGTGAAAAGTCGCCATTACATATAGATGGTTTTATTGATGCGCAAGAACTTAAAGAGCTACAAGATCTTGGTGCTGTTGGTGAAATGATTAGTTGGGTGTTTGATAAAAACGGTAAGCTTTTAGATTGCACAGTTAATCAGCGTGTAGCAAGTACGCCATTAAAAACAAATGCTAACAAACAGATTTATGCGATAGCTGCTGGTGAAGAAAAAGTGTTAGCCATTTTGGGCGCAGTAAGGTCAAACATGATCAGTGGATTAATCACTAACGAATATACAGCTGAGCGTTTATTAAGTATTGATTAAACAAATTGAGAAATAAAGTATCTGTATTAGTAATACCTGTTATTGTAATAAAATCACTTAATGTCCGATACCGTCTAGTATTGGACATAGCAAGGGCGCATTTAAGCGCTCTTTCTATATATACATAAACCACCTATAATTTATATTATGTTAAATAGTATAAATAAATATATAATCAAGTTCCTCACCTTCATTAATTAACGTACAAACGCGATATTTTGACTATTTAATAAGCATTAACCTACTTATCTTAATGGTTAGTGCCTTACCCATTTACGGTATTAGCTTCTTGAACATATAAAAATACCGCTTGGTTATTGTAAGGGGCTGTTCATTTCTAGAATAATGATGATGTGATGATTTTCGACCTCATCTTTTGGAAAAGCCCATTATTACTGGGTTTCGTTAGTTTATAGTGTGAAATTCTATTAAACACGATTACGTATGGTTTTAGACGAAAACGTTCAAACTGACTCATTACTCAATCATTCCTGCTCATTTTACGTTTAGAATTAGATCATTCTTGATCGTTTAACTTTCCTTTAAACAGACTTTAAACGCCTTTTAAACACGGTTTAAATATTTTGAACTGCCAATGTTTAAATTTTCTCAGCCGCTACAATCGTATTAAACTGAGGGCCTAAGTTAATCGCGATCATAAAATCTTGATATGATAATTTTACTTGGCTGCCTATGTAGGTAAACGTATTTGGATTTTGAACAGCGTTCATTAATATCTGGATTTGTTCAAGCGTAAGCTGGCCAATTAAAAACTTTTCAATTTGAGCACTGCTGACTGTAACAGCGCTACTATATATAGGTGCGTTTTTACGTGACAATTCATTTAATAAATTTGTAGGCAAGTGCCCTAGCGTAAATTGCTGGCTATCTGGTACTGACTTTTTAAGCGCTAACTTTGCTGCTTGTAAGTTTACCTTCTTTATATAGTACTGCTGAGATTTTAAAATGGCTTCGTTAAATTGTGGGATTGCTAATTTTTGGATATCGGTTGATAAAGTCATTACTGATTTACCCGCTGCAATGTCTGCGCCTAACCATGCTTTGCCCGGATTATAATCCCAGCCTAAATCTATGCCTGGCAATTTATTAAGTTCTTCACCTGTTGATGAATCTACAACTTTGAATGACTCCATAAATTTATTAACTTTTTCAGGTTTGCTAATTGATAAACCCATGCGTGCAATATCTCGCGCATTAAGTGATACCACTTTACACCTACAGTTATAACCATTTGGTGGATAATGCGTATCCCAAAACGGATGATCAACTGGTAATAAAATGTAATTCCACTTGCCGTGTTCAGGTCTAACGCGACTATCACCGGCAGTTAAATATAATAAATAAGGTCTGCGCTGTTTTATCCGCTCTTGTTGTTGCCAACGGCCAGCTGCTCGCGCGGTGTTTTTATTATTTTGATAAATGACTTTTGATCGCCAGCCTCGTTTACCATTGTATGACCAGCCATGATCATCAACTATTTTATCAAAACGTTTTCTAAAGTCCGATATCGTCTCGCCATCACTAATTGCCGAATCTACCGCTTTATAAAAATCGTTAAGTATTGATAGCTGAGTTGCACCGGCAACAGTAAATGCTTTTGCGTGAATTAAGCCCTGCAAATCTTTATATGACTCACTGGTAAGCTTAATTTTATCTTTGAAATGATAAATGGCTTCCTTGAATTTAACAAGGTCGCCATATTGTGGAGCTAATAAGTCCATATTAGTGCTCTTTTAGCGACTGTTGAATGTCTTGAATTTCGTTTCTACGTGAATTATCGCGGCTATTTCCGAAGAAAAAATTTAAAATCGACGCTACAACCGTGCCTAAAATAAAGCCTAAAATGGTGTCTGCAAAGCGAGTTGCGGTATCTGGTATGGATAAAAACGTTATACAGCCGATGTATATAACGGTTGCAACTGACCAAAACCACGCATAGTAATAAATGAACCGTTTAGAAAACTTATCATCTTGATTAAGTGCCTGTATCTGCATATTACGGGCACTTTGAGTATTTTTAAACGCTAAATCATCAAGCTCTTTTTCACGGTTTAAAATGGTTTGCCGTAACTCTTGTTGTAATACACTGGATTGCTGAACCAGGTTTAATGCTTGCTCAGGCGTGCCACCATTAGTAATGGTTTGCGCAATATCTACCACTTTGGACGCGACCTTTGATCCATTGTCGCCCCCTATCCAACCGCCTATTTTTTTATCCAGGCCTGTGAGCTTTGCTATGCCAAGTGCTATTGTAATTGGGTCCATAATTATACCTTTATATAGTCGTTGTAAGTTTTACCACCAATTTTAATAAGCTCTAAACAATCCAGTTTTTTATACTGACGAACGAGGCTTTTAGCGGTTGTAAAATCGCATGTGTTGTATTCGGTTATTTCATAAAGCTCAGGCATTTCTTTTTTTGCACGGCGCTTACCCCATGCTTTTTCTGCATCTTTGATTGATTTGGCTGTGTATCTGGCGCGGGTTCGTTTACGCCAAACATCAGGTATACACGCAGGGCGTTCGTTATCTTTAGAGTACCAACCACCTTTAATTACATCGTCGACGTACACAACTAAACTGGTTTTAGACTCAGATACACGACCACGTGTAACAGTTATTTCAAACTCACCGTATTTGAAAATAACCGAGCCAAAAAAGCCTGCTAAGTGCTTTTCTATCTCTATCCACTGCTCTTTTGTGATGGCCATAAGCGCCCCGCTACAGTTTTGCTATATCGAGTGAAATTGCTTGCTCAATGCCTTTATCATCCTGCTTGTAAAAGCGGATAAAACGGCAAGAATCAACCACACCAACCGACTCAGCAATAATATTCATGGCTTTGGTCCACTTGCCTGAATCATCTGAAATTTCGAGTTTACGCAGGGCTAAAATTCGTTGCGGATTAAGTGATCCTTGCTTATCGGTATTAAACGTTTTGCTAACAATGGCTTTAATATTTTGGTTGCCACCTTCGGTCCATTCGTCCAGGCATTGATCAATTAATTGCTTGGCAAGGGTAAGCTCTGGGCCAAGTTCAATCCGCTCTTGGGTTTGTAGGGTTACTTTTAATTGGCTGTCAAAGGTGCGTAGTGTCACATTGCCTTTTTTACCGCCTAAGTTAACGCCATGTTCTTGGGCTAATAGCTCTATAAAATCGTCTGCTTCAGCCATTAAACTTTGTTTAAACTCTGCCAGTGCTTCTTGCATATCAACGGCTTTATCAATGGCTTTTTTAACAAACTCGTCTTTGATCAAGTCTGTTTGTTTGATGTTGGCAATAGCTACTAAATTGCTTTTACCGTCTTTTAAATAACCATCAGGAACGTTATTCATCATCTATCTCCACAGTTTTAGAATTAGCCTCATTCATGCCTGCCATAAATTCATACTCCATTGCTGTTTGGGCAACTTCTGCCAGTGCTGAGTCTGAAATATCAGGGAATTGTGAGGTGATTTTTTGTTTAAGTTCGTCCAGGTCTTTTGATGCCTGAGCAAAATGAAAAAGCTTTTTAATGGTGTCTTCACTTGCGTGATCAAACACATCAAATTCGTTGGTAAGCTCTACGTTATCGGTTGTCTTTTTGGCAAACTCAGATTTAGCAGCCGTGGCTATGCCTTGGCCTTCTTCTGGTACATCAAGGATTGCTTCGCCGTCTTTAGGCTTTGGTACACCGAGTTCTTGATAGGCCCAATCTTCACCAACGGGCACAATACGGGCTGTCTCGCGCACGCGGGTTACGGTGTCAGTGTTGATCTCGCGTTTGTCTTTAAAGATGAATTTAGCCGGCTCGCCACCATCAAAATTTACAGTGTGAAGCGAGTTTAAAAGTTGGTTGCGAAATGAAGCCACAAGCACCCTGTCTGAGCGCTGATTATCGCCTGCTCGTTTTGCGTGGGTTTCGCTTGCTGCACGTGCGCCCCCATTTTTTTGCTCTGTTGCCAAGGTCTGGCTAGTTAGCGCTTTACTTATTTCAGCATTACAAAAGTTTACCAGGCGCTCAGGGACTGGCTCGCCAGATATTTTGCTCTCGATGATCTCAATGCTGGTGTCATCAGGTATGGCGGCTATGCCGTCTTGTACAAGCTTAGCTAACCCATCAAGCAAGTTATTTATATCTGAATCTTTACTGCCTATTGGGTATTTACCCACAGGAAATGGAATACCAAAGCGCTCGCACAGCTGTACAAAAAACTTAAAGCCGCCATGCTTGAACGTCCATGGCCAAAAACAGCTACTTAATAACGCGATACCATACGGGTTTTCGGCGCTTGGCATGTGGCGAACGCACGACCAACGGCGTTGATCGACTAACTCGCCTTGTGGGTTGTCGCTGGTTTTAACAAGCAACTCGTGATCACTATTAAACGCAAAGCGGCTGTTACGCCAGGTCTCTACATATTCGGGTTGCCAATGGCCATCGTGTTTAATGTATTTGCCTAAGTGGGTAACGCTAAAGCCATTTAAAATGGCGCTGTAGTTGTGCCAATCCATATCGGCCCATTCTGTATGGGCACAAGGTTTTTTAGCAAAAAAGGCTTTAGCTAGTTCATAACTTTTTAAACTGGCTGCATCGTCACCGCCTGGCACTAGCTCGGTATTAAAGCTAAATAAGCCACTGCGTAATGAACGCAATTCACCTATAACATGCGCATCACGGGCTATTTCTTCATAAATAGCGGTGTTTTTACCCGCGCGGCGCAGAATTGGATCTGGGTTTGGTAGCTCAGTAATAAGCGACGTTAGGCTTGGATCTAAACGGTTTTGGTCAAACATACGGTTAAGTGCAGCGTATGCTTTAGATGTAACGCGTGGTTTGCTATACATGATAGCCCCTTATTTGTTTAGTTACTTTGCGGCTATTAACACGGGGAATACCGCCCGCACCGGTGCTGGCTACCATCCATAAAATGGCTAATCCACAGCTTAGATCGTAGTGATGGTTTGTTTGCTTTTCAGGCCAGTTTTCAAGCTCGTCAAGGAGTAAACGACACCGTGAATGAAAGGCAATTTGTGCTGGCGTGTTTGTAACATAGGTCTCTAACGAGCCGATGCGTTCCTCTGCAGGTATGGTTGCAGTAACACCACGTAAAGGCAGTGCTATACCTTGCTCTAGGCCTGTTGTAATAAACTGGCTGCGCATAAAATCAAAGGCGTTGTTGTTCTCAAAGCCCCACACACGGCAGTTATATTCTTTTTGCGCACGTATTAAATCGTTAAGTAACCGGCTGGTACCTCGTACTTTACGGCTTTCATATTCAACGTGTAGTTTTTGTAATTCATTAGAGTAAAAGCCCACTAATATAGCGCTAGGGTCGGCTTTTTCTGTTTTGCCCATGCTTGGGTCACATGCGCCATAGGGTATCCATTCGTTTAAGCGATCAACCCAAAAATCAAATTGATAAAATATGGCTTCTTCGTCGCTTTTGGCAATGCCTTGCATCTCGCGGTTAAACTCACGCTTATTAGCTGCCCACATACACATCAAATCGTAAAGCGTACGCACACTTGGCCAGCTTGTTTTAGCGGCTTTAAGCATTTGTTTTTTATTTTTTATCCAAAACTTAAATGACGGTTTTTGCTCTGTAGAAACCGCTTGTCCCTTTACCGCTGCGCGTTTTTCAAAGCGTTTGTCGTCATGTACCATTAAATCGCGACACTCTTCCCATAAATCCATGCGTTCTGGCATTTGTTTAATGGCTTTAAACCGGTGAACAATATGCCCTGGTGCTTCTTCGGCGCGGCTTATTGGGTCATCGTTATTTAAAACGGTGTTTACACCTAAAAACTTAACTGTTCCGTCGGGTGGGCCAAGGTATTGCACGGCGGCCTCTAAAAAACGCCAGCGGTTATCACGCTCGGTTGGTGATTTAGCCTCGGCATCTGTAATAATGTCATCTGATAGTAGTAATTTAGGGCGGCTTGCACCGTGGAATGTTCCGCGTACTGATTGCTCAGCACCACGGCTTTCAAAACGAACACCTTGGGCTGTTACAAACTCACCTAGCTTCCAAACGGGGGATTTTTGGCATACTTCGGGAAAGTCTAACGCCAGATTATTATTGTTAAGCAACTCGGTTTTAACGACTTCTAATGTTTTGGTTGGCATTTTTGTTTCAGCGCCAAACAAGATCACAAAATCGATAAATTGACTTAGCTTTTGTAAACCAAGTTCTTGGCAAATATCTTGGTCTTGCAATAACGCTAAAACAGCCACATACACCGGCGCTATTTTTACGCCAAGTGTACTTTTACCCTCACCACGCGGGGCCACAAACCAGTTTTTCCAACCATTTTTAAGCTTGAGGGCTTCGGGGAACCAGTTCATAAAATAGCTTTGGAATTCAGACGCTGTTTGATCGTCGTCAAGCCACATATGATGCGGAAAATACGTATACACAAAAAACTCAAAATCGCCGCCAAGTACACGTTTTCGGCGTGATTTTATTGCAGCAGGGCTTGGGTCTATGTTGCGCTCTTTTGCTTCAATATCGCGGCGTAGCGAGCTAGTTATTTGTTCTATTTCAGCTAAAAACTCACGTGAATTCATATCGGCCATTAGTCGCTTAACTCCTGATCGAGTCGTGGACCAAAGGCGGTAAGTATTTCAACAAATTCGGGCGCAAAGTCGGGGTATTTAGTTGATACAAACTTAGCAAGAATTTTTAACACCTCAGTGGCAATGGTGCGCTTTTCAAGCTTTTTATTACCGCCCGATACCTTCATTACTTTACTCATCATGTCGGTCAGTGAGCTAAGTACTTTGGTGCGTTGGTCAAGCGGCAGTGCTGCACCCTCGGCTGATTTTAAAAGCTCAAAGGTTTCGTTTACTTGAATGGTGAATTCTTCAATAAAGTCGGTGGTAAACTCCCCTGCTGTACCCTCGCTGCGGCGGCTTGCTGCACGGGCTAAGTCCCAATCGTCGCCGTTGTCTTTGGCTTCCATTTTCCAGCGACGTGCTGTTCCGTCTGCCACGCTGTGTTTAATAGCCGCTACGCTTAACGCAAGCAGCTCTGATACATAGCTGTGGCGTACGGCGTTTTTCTTTTCTGCAGGGTGCGCCATTAGTTCATCAATCCATTTTTTACGGCATAGGCAATCAACGACACCGCTAAACCTGCAGTACCACCCATAGCCGCCACCTTAACGCGCTGGTTAGTAAGTTTTTCTTCCACCTTAGTTAAACGTTCATCCTGCTTATTAATCGCTGCAATTTGGCGTTTTTCGCTGTCCTTTAGCTCTACTTTTAAAGCATCGGTTACAACCTTTTGGCGCGCTTCGCTTTTTTCGATACTGTGGTGAATATCTGCTTTTATCTCTGCAACACTGTTTAAAATGGCTTCTTGGCTGGCTTTAATTGAACCAATAGACTCAAACAGTAGGTTTTCTTGCTCTGGGGTCATGAGTAGTCCTTACGGGTTAAATACTTTAATGCCCGTCCATGTAGGCGTGCGTACATCAAAATGAAACCAACTCACTTGCCCTTCAATGGCGGTGATGTAGGGGAATTCTTGCGGGTGTGCTAATACATAGTCGCGTACTTGCTGTGCGGTGTAGTTTTTAAAGCTGCAGTCGAATGCTTTGCCTAGCTTATGTTGGCTGCGCTTTGCCCCAATAGTGCAATCAAGTGGACGATAGCCACGGTATTGATTAGCGCCGCCCCAGCTCCAGTTATTTACAATGCACGAGCCAAATTTATCGCGTAGCTTTTGCAGCGTGCGCAATGCTTTTGGATCAAAAAAGTGAACTAAAAAAAGAGGGTCATCGCTGTATAAATTATAAATAGACTGTGGAACTAACTCTTTAAAAGTAAAGCTCGGTGCTAAAGGCACGTTAACGCTTTTATGTATTGCCATTTTGCAATGTCCTTGTGAGTACATTTAATCGTTTTTTTGTGAGGACATAACAGGCAGGTAAGCGAGTACTGCGTACAGGTTTGTTATTGGCTGGGTTTAGCAGCGCTTTAACGCGGGTACGCAATGCGGGCAGGTCTTTTAACGGGCAACGGCGAGAAATTGCAATTTGCTCGGCTTTAGAACTGGCCTTAATAATTTGTTGAGCTAAAAACTCAATAAATGGCGCATGCACTGTATTTGTCATGCGGGTAGTAAATCAATTTAGGGGATTGGGTAACACTGTAAAGTTGTTTGCGGCTGTGGCTTTCGAGCTGGTCTATTAGGTTAAATTAAAAAGGCTTATTAATACAAGGGGGCAAGCCAATTTAATTTATGTTTACAATATTAAGTTTGAATGTAAATATCTATCGAAGTTGTTTCACAACATGATTACGATAATTTTGCTCTGCAGCATTTAAGAAATAAAATTAATAATTAAAAAGTTTAAAGGTGATTTAAATGTTAGAGCTTGTCCCTGATTGGAAAGTACTTAAAAAATTTGCAGATATTAAACTAGTTAAATTTTCGTATGTATGGATAATTATTGTTCCTGTTCTCGCTAAGTTACTTGTGCAAATAGGGGATGTATTACCAATTAAAATTGGCGAAGTCACTTTTAATATAAATCTCAGCCTACCATTTAGTTGGCAAATGTTCTTTTTCTCAGCACTTTCCTTTTCTTTAGCGCAATTCATTTTTAACTTAGTCTGTCCTGAAATAGTCAAGGATTTCGAAAATCAAAGAGAATTTGAAAATGATGGTAAAACAGTCATTCAATTAGGCTCATATTTAAAACGTTTATTATTGTGTAGAAAAAATAATGATTATAAAAAAAGTGGTGTATTTGTTGAGTTCGTGAAGAAAAAAGATCTAATAAATAAACCTAATGATATAGCTACACAGTATATAGCTCATTTAAATGATGAACAACAATATAAAGTTGGCTTTACAAGAGCAAATGATTTTGAAAAGACAACTAATCTATTGATAGACTTATCACCAGATAGAAAAAAAGCGATCTTTGAGTATGTTTATACAGTTTTTAAGGTACAAAATCCTATCACTAGAATTATAGTTGCTTCTTTATATACGTTAGGTTTCATTTTATCTGCTGTTGTTCTACTCCAGAATGTTATTTCTGTAATACATACTATATTTTAACCTCTCTAAACGCCTCCCTATACTCATCCATTAAACCCGTTACATCTAACCCCATAACTTTACGTTGGTTGATGTAACGGGCCAATAGTTTTAAACCGTATTCGTACTGCCACTTCTTAGGCTTAGCGCCACCGCTAAGTTGCAATGCAGTTAGCAGTACAAAGTTATTGTTTTGCATGTTTGTGTTTGGGGTAAGTTTGGATTCTTACCTCAGTACCGTCGGTAATACGGATGAACTCAAACCAGCAATGAATGCAAATAGTGTGATCGTTATAAACCTCGCCTTGTGGTGGGCGCATGGTTTTTAAGGTGTTATCGCACTCAGGGCATTTGTAATGAATAACAGGCTTACTACGTAATATTGCGCCGTTAAAAAATGCCTGGCATTCAGCTTTAATGTCTTTCAAAAGCTCCATGATGCCCCCTACAAACTTAAATTTAATTGTGTTTCGTGCGCCTGTTCGTCTTGGTATGCACTGTAAATACTGCTTACTTGCTGACGGGTGATCTTAAATTGTTTAACCAGCTGCTGAATGTTGCTGCTTTTAGCGTCCAGGGCTTGGCAAATTTGTTGATTACGAATTTGCATAAGCACCTTGTGCAGCATGGGTATTTGGTAGCTTGAGCCTACATTGGCATTTATTAGCTCTTGCACCAGGACTTTTCCAAACACCTTAACTACTTCGTGATCCTCGGTTGGCTTTTCAGGAATATAAAACATTTGCCCTTGTTGCTCGGTGAGTACCGCAATGGTTTGTTCAACCCCCAAGTGTTTAACAATACGGCGCAGGCCGTGCGGTAATGCCCGTAAATCTATGCTTGATTCGCTCATAATGGAAAAGTTTTGGATCTCTTCGTAATTAGCCATTTACGCCCCCTGCTTTGCTTTGTGGCGTATAAGCCATTGCTTAAGTACTTCAATAATATGTGGCCATTGCTGGGCGCTTTGGCTGAGCTTTTTGCCTTGTAAGTGCTTTTCACAAAACGAGTCACAGGCCTGTTTTGAATCAATATTTACCGCGCCTGCGCGGCTTAATTGGCCCCACAGGCTGTAAATCATTTTTAGCTGTGCGGGTAGCTGTTTTTTGCCTGCATTTGGGTTCATTGCGCGGTAACGAGCAAGTAACTGTTGTTGCTCAAGCTTTGTTAAACCGGTGCAAGTGTTTGTGCGTTTATTACTAATGTAAGCCACATTAAGTTGATGGGTATCTTGTTCAATACCTGCCGCCTTTTGTGCAATTTTTATTTGTTGTATTAAATTGCTCACGCTATGTCCTCCAACGCTTCAATTTCAAAGTGTGGCGCTTGGCCTAAACCAATAATTTTAATGCCCCAGTCTTTCATGCCGTCGGTATAAATAAGCGGAAAATCACGGTAAATGGTATTAAAACGGCGTGCGGTATGAACATGTGAATTAACTTCATGGATTTGATGAATACTAAATAGCTTGTCGGCTGCAAGGGTTGCAAAAGCCGCTTTTATGTTGCCGTCGTATTTATCTATTAGCTCGCCTGTAGGGTCTTTTTTTGCAAGTGAGTTTAGCATTATTGCGTTTGTAACCAGCGAGCTAAAAGCTAAGTGAGCGGTATAACGCTCTGTGTTTAATTTGATTGAAAAAGCCATGATTAGATCCTTATTTAAATAGTGTTTAATCGGTGTTTTAAACCGCTGGTTTGTTAAGTACTGATGAAAAAATGCCATTAACTAAGAGCTTGTCGACGGCAGTGTCTGGGTTTTTGTTGGTGTGGTTAAGCAAGTGCGGTAACAAGTTTTCAACGAGTTCTCGGGCGTTACCTTCAACCCGTTTGTGAAGCCACATCCACCACTTTGCATCGTCTTGGCCGAGCTTAATGGTGCCCTCTGTTAGCTCTAAAAACAGGGTTTTAATGTCTTCAACGGTAATTTGGCCGATAGGCTTTGGCCAAAAGCACACACGGCTCGCTATAAGTTCATAGCGCTCTTGCGTTTGTAGCTTGTCTACTAGTTGAATATTGCCAACAAGGGTTACCCCCACAATGGCTTGATCGCTAATAGTACGCAGTGGGTCGAGCGAGTTAGGTTTGCACTTGTCGGCTTCGTCTAAAATAATTAAACGGTCGGTATCGCGTAGTGCCATAATAATTTTTTGCATGTTTTTATAGGCACTTGGGCAACGCGATAAGCCCAGGGCTGTGGTTAGTTGCTCAAGTACTTGGGAGCTGCTGGTTTGCTCGCTGCCGGCAATTAAAATGGCCTCTTTGTTGTGGCGGCAATATTCCGCAATGCCTTTGGTTTTACCAAGGCCAGCTTGGCCTGCAAACACACTAAAGCGTTTACGTGCTCGCGCTTGGTCGCATGCCATGGCAATGAGTTTTGATGTGCTAGTAGGAATAAAGCGCACATCACCGTACACAATTTCAATTTTTTTGCGTTCATTAGATGATTTGCCTTGGTCAACCTCTGCTGGGCAAATAAGCGCCCAAATGTCGTGCAAGTGCTTAGTGGGCTTAGCGTTGTACTTACCGTTAATTAATTGGCTAATAGACGCAGGGCTTTTACCCATACTCACAGCAATACTGGCGCTGGTAATGTTTTGCTCGCGTATTTCTGGTGATTGCAAACGCAGGCATATACGCGCTGCGAGTTCGCGATCTGCTTTGTTGTACGATTTATTAAAGCCGTTGCGTTTTTCAATCTCAGTAATAGCGGCGTTACCAAACAGCTTTTGCCACATCGCCACAATGATTTTTTCAGGGTTAATGGTGCATTTGTTTGCCAGTACTTCTTTAACTGACTGCAGGGCAAAGCCACAGTTAAGCTCTTCGGCGGTCATGCCTGTGGTGCTTAACTCTTGGTTTATTAGCTCAACACGTAGCGTTTGCTCTGCTGTGTATGGGTGTGGTTGGCTATAGCTCATAAGTGTGTTCCTTGCATAATGTTGGTTGGTCTAATAATTCGTTTAAATCGATTTCGTGCTGTGGCCGTGCTGGTGTTACATCAAAATCAAATATGCTTACCGGTGCGTTTTGTGGGGCTATGGCCTTAATAGGCGACGCGTATTGCTCAACGGTGTCTACGTCAATAACGTGATCTGCAATTTCTTGGGCGCGTACTTCTTGTAAATGCACTTGTAAGCGTTTTTCACGGCCCATGCGACGTTTGCTTTTTGCCTCGTCAATGCGCGATGTTGGTACTGCGTGCGACTTACGTTTAAGTTTTGCGGTCATCACGTATTCACCGTTTGGCTTATAAAGCTTGGTGTAACTGTCGTCTTGCAGGTCGTAAGCAGCAATGAGTTGTTTGTCGTTAAACTGGTGCAAAAAGTCCGCTGAGTAATCACGTTTATGCAAACGAAAGCGGCCACGGCGAATGTTGACCATTTCGCGCGGTAAAATAACAAAGTCACTTTCAAGCGGTGCTACACGCTCAAGCCCTTCGTCCCACACTTGTTGGCGCGTTTTGCCTTTAATCTCAGGGTGGGCGCTGCTGTGGTAATCGTTTAAAAACGCTTTAAATTCGGTTATCCACTCGTCTACAGTGGGTAATTGACGTTTACCTTGTTTAGCCTCTTTAAGTACCAATTGCTTGTGGCGGTCGTCGTGGTCACGCCCGCAATAGGTGCTAAAGCGTTTTCCAACACGGTCTTCCATGTGTAAAAAGAACCGCTCTATCCACTTAACGCGGGCATTGCCTGGTATGGCAAAAATAACGTCAATTTCAAACTGCGCATAAAACCCAGTCGTTTCATCGTTCATTAGTTTGTTTTTGTAGCCTGAGCCATTATCAAGGTAAAACATGGCTGGTACGTGGTTTAGGTCGCGCATTGAGCGACTAATTGCGGTGAGCGTGTCAACCACGTTCTCGGCTACGCCCAGTTCCCAGCCGACAATGCAGCGGCTTGCTACGTCTTGAAACGCGGTTAATTCAGCACGGTAAGGCTTGCCCGTTTTAGGGTGCGCTAGGTATACGTCAAGCGTATGGCCATCGCCGTTATACATAACGCCTGGCTTTAAGTTATCGGTTGAACGCAGTAAGTGATCTTTATGTTTTTCACGGTAGAGTTTTGCGCCCATACGGTACGGGCTTTGTGGGCCTAGCTCATGGGGTAGCGCGTTTATAAAGCGGCGCACTTGATGATGCTCAGCCTTGTAGCCCTCTTTGTTTAACTGGTCGCTCACTTGCGCAAAGCTTGGGCTGTTTGGGCTGTGGTAAAGCTCAAGGCAGCGCGCAAGCCAGCTATATTGGGTTTGGGCTTTGCCTTTGTGATTTGGTAATAGGCTGTTAATGCCGTTGTCTTTATAAGCATTGCACCAGTTATAAATGGTGGCGCGCCCTGGTAACTTACCTAGTGCATCAATCGCGCTTGCTAATGTGCTAAGCGCCGTGTTGGCACGGTAGTTTTTTACTAGTGCCTCAAATGCTTTAGGTATGCCGCACTCTTGGGTAAGTAAATGGCGAACTAGCACCGCCCTACTTTGGGCTTTTTTACGGGCTGTTTCGCTGGCATTTTGCCAACTCAGTTCCAAGCCTGTGCTTGGTAACTTATTGTATTTTTGGACTGCAGGGTGCATTGCTCTCTCCTACTTTGTATTAAAACGGTCGTTATACATAGCCAGCATGTATTCACGGTTTGCTTGGGCGTCTTGCCATTCGTCTTCGGCAAATTGCGGTATGCACTCAGCGCCGGCTAAATGATCTGGGCCAAACTCACCGCTTAACCGGTTTAACATGTGGGTAATACGCTGTTGTATGCGTAGCCATAAATGCCAAGTTGTTTGCGCTGCGCCTATGCGGTGGTTTAGGTCAAGGTCGCGGGTGTTGCATAGCTGCTCCGCCATGGCTATAAACGCTTCAAGCGACTCGTTAACAACGGCACTGTGCGCAAACGCATCACGGCGAACCTGTGCAACCAATATGGGTAGCTCGTACATTTGCTTAGGGGCTTTGGTTAAGCGCTCAGTCTCTAGGGCATTAATCAGCGTGGCTGTTTGATCTTCAAGCTCGATATGCTTGTCTTTTAGCTTGCGAATTTCTTTACGAAATTCACGCACTGATAAATCATTAAGCGTGTCTAGGTCGTCGTCATCGAGCGATTCAACGGTTTCAACTGGCAAACGCGCCATTTCAATCAGCTTGCTTTTATTCATGTTTAAAACGCCAAACGTCTGGCGTTTTGAATCTGGTAATGCCATAAGCATTTTTGCAACAGCTATGGCATTTTTTGCAGAGCTAGCCGAAATGCCGCGTTCTTTTAAATTCGTAGTAAAATTGCCGTGTTCTGTTTCTGTTTTAATTGCCATATAAAGAAACCCACGTTTTGCAGTGTTAACTATTGCTTGTTCTTCTAAGCTCATAACAGCAGCCCATGCTTCCTCAATTGTTTCAGGGATCACTAATTGAATCTGACCTGCCACTTTCTCAATTTTAGCTAGTAAGAGCTGTTGCTCCTCGGCACTAAAAACCTGAATTTCAGACGGTTCTTGGTCTTTGATAGTCATTGTTTTGGCCTTATTTATTCAGTTAGAAAATCAGAGACTTCGAATTGAGGGTTTTGTGGGTCGCTAACAGTTAGCTGGCTAAGAATGGATTGCTGGCTTTTTTTCTTTGCCTCAATTTCCATTTCAAGCTCAGCATGTTTTTGTAGCATTTGCGCTCGTTTGTCTACTGGCAAAAATAATAAAGGCGCTAACAAAATTGAGGCTGGTTCAATAGTTTGTAGTGCCCAGCATAATGCTGGTAATAAATGAATTGGCATTTGTTGCGGTTGGCTAGGTGCAAACCATTTGTTTAATTTTACTTGATCGACATCGCCATTATCTGTGGCTGCATAATTCATACGGTCTGCCAATTGTGCGCGTGAAAAGCCACTTTTGCGCATACATACATTTACCGTTTGGCAAAACTTGTGGTACACGTCGCATTCCGGCGGTACGTCATCGTGCAATAGACTTTTTATTTGATTTGAATAGTTCATAGTAAATATTCCCTGGAAATTAACCTGTTATAGCTAACGTCATTACGCCATGCTTTGTGGTGCTGGTACGGGTTGTCGATTACGGAGTGCCGCATAAATTTGCTGTTTGCGATCGGTACGGTCTTTTGGACCTCTGCGTGAGGTGCCATCGTATTCATTTGCGAATACTTCGGCTAACTCAAGATCAAGTGATAATGCAATTGCCTCAGCAACAGGTTTAGAACGAGCTGAACGTTTTGCCACATTGGTTACATGAGAAGGTGTTATTTCAAGCGCATGAGCTATATCTGTAAACGTAATATCTCGCTCTCTAAGGGTTTTCTTGATCTCTTCAAATGTCATTTTTTTAGAAGTCATGCTAAATTAATCCTATGTAAAATTGTTGTGTCTAATTTATATGTCATAAGTACGTTTTTTACTTTAGTGACTAATTAATAGGACGTCAACATAATTATAAAAAATAAATGTAATTAAAAAAAGGCATTGACTGACCGATATGTTTGACACTACTATTGTTGATATTGATTTCAGCGTTTTTGATCGTCTGAGTGAAATACTTGAAGTTAAAAGTGATAGAGCACTTTCACTTGAACTGGGGCTTTCCCATTCAGGTGTATCTACCGCTAGGAAAAAGAATACACTCCCATATAGCGCTATTGTTAATACATGCGTTAAAAGAGGAATTTCTTTAGATAAAGTATTTGATTTAGACGTTATTAAATCTAATGAGATCAATAAACCACCTTCGAAAGACAACCAGCCAATACTAGGTGTCGATGATTTATTGGCGGCTAATGCTTTGGTTGAAAAAGTTTTAGAAGAATTACTTTTTACTAAAAACTTGCCTGCAGAACGTGAACTCTTAATTTGCAAGAAGTTAAGACCGATGCTAATTCAAAAAGCTTTTGAGCATAATATGAATGAAGTGTTTGTTAAAACTGTTGCTGAGGGAGCGTTGTATATGGCATAAAAAATGGAAATTAAGAATGTTTAAATCTAAATTAAAAATCGTAACCTTACTTTGTGCTGCGTTAACTGTTTGTAATGTTGCAGCCCTAACCCCTCTTAAAGACCGTGCTGTCATCCAGTATATGAATGCGGATATCCTCCTTCCAGATAACTCAACATTAAATGTAGATATGAGCTTTGATTGTGGAAGTGACTTTGCAAAAACTGCCATGATTGTAACAAGCGAAGCTGGTGCATATTTGCTCGCCAATGCATTTTCTAATATTTACGGTCCAGCCGCAGGGCAGCGAGTATTAGATACATGGAATACTAAAACATCAGAGAATGATCCACGTAAACCAACATTTCTAGTTATTACCCCTCCACCTGAAGGTACCGAAAATTGGTATAAAAGTACTATATCAAAAGGTGATAAAAAATTGTTAAATAACAGGGTGGAAATGTTAACGAGCGAAGGTGATCACGCTCCTGAGCCCATGATTATGGGGGTATGCGGATCTCGAGATCACGTTCCAACAGGTCAGCAATTAATTCACTAGGAAAAGTGTAAAACCAACACCTGTTGGTTAAATATAGGATGGACGCCATATGAATAAGTTACTATTTTTGCTCTGTATTTTTTTGAGTACTTTTAATTGTTTTGCGTTTAACATGCAGCATTTGAATGCAGCAGCTCAAGATAATAATAAGAACATATATTTCTCTTCTCATGATGGCGTTTATCGTTTTGATGGAAACCATTATCTAAATCTATCGACTATCTCATCACTACCTAGACGCTGGACAAATGATGTAATATTTCAATCTCCTGGCTATTTATATATTGCATATAATGACCAAGATGTTTGGAAGTTCGATTTGAAATTACTTAAAGCAACGCAATTAAGCGATATCGCCGCTACAAAATTATCTGTTAGTAATACGCATTTGTTTATGTTGGGCAAAGAAGAGCTAACACTATTAAACCTTGATACGTTAGAAACAACTAAACCATTGAGTAAGAAACTTAAAATGTTTGATGTTTCAGCTTCTGCAAACCATGGTTATTTAATGGCCAACGATGGGGTTTATGTTATTAATGAAGGAAGTTCACGTTTAATTGATAACTCTAATGTTAGTAAGGGTGAGTTGGTTGCAACGCCATACGGTGTTATTTACTTCTTAAATAATAAAATGGTTTCATACTCTTATTTAAATGATCTGAAAATAATAAATGAGGATATTACCAGTGCTAAGCACTTACGTTTTTCGCCTCCTTACTTCTTATATTATGTTGACCATGGTTCTATAAACCAAGCTGAAATTACTCAGCTTTCAGTTTTAAGAAAAGGTATTAATCCTAGACCGCAAGCCTATAAAGATCTATTTGTTGATGATGAGCAAAACCTTTGGACATTGGATGTTAGTCGTTTTGAAGTTGTTTCTTCGAAAGTGAAATTAGATCGTCTTGAAATAGAGTCTATTTACAATGTTATAGCATCTGTCAACGATACAACATGGTTAGGGACAGATGATGGCCTTTATAAATATGAAAATGGTGATTACGAGCCTTTAACCGATTTGAATAAAAAGATTTCTGAACATAATTTTTCTATTACAGCTATTAATCAAACTGGTAACAAAGTCTATATCACAACAAATCTGGGGGCATATGCAATCGATCTGAGGAACAATGATGTTGAACAGTTTTATTCTGGCTATGTCATAAATCTAAACATAATTGATCAACGTTTATATTTGTCTACTAATGATGATGGTGTTCAAATATTTAATTTAGACTTAGAGCAATTAGACTCTGGGCATATTAATAAATTTCTACCAAATAATATTGTATGGTCAGTCAAAAAACTCCTAGGTACTCTTTATGTGGCTAACGAAAAAGGACTAGTATCGTTTAATCAGCGAAATGAAGCGATTTTAGAACTAGAAAAACATGCTCCAATTGCTGATGTTCAATTGCTCGGGAATACCTTATATGCAGCAACTTACGGCAATGGCTTGTTCCGAAAAGTTAACAATAAATGGGAATCTATTGTTAGCCCTTTATACATAAATGAATTGCATTCATTAAGCCAAGAGCTTTACTTATCTACAAATCATGGGATTCATAAATACAGCTCTAATGATACCTATACAACACTGTTAAATGGCACTGGGCAATATTCATTTACGCCAAACAGCATTTTAGGTATCAGTGATAAAATTACAGCTGCCAGTAACCGCGGCGTAATTAAGGTCGAACGCAATAAACAGGGGCAAGTGCCGAACGGTAAAATTAGTTATATTAAAACAAGTGAGAAAACTTACCTCAACCCTGAAACATTGAAAGTTAATAACTCAGGCTGGCTTGATATTGCTTTGACTAACTATAATTATACATTGAGCAATGATATCAACTACCAATACCGTTTAAATAACAGTCAATGGCACGATATTCCTACCCCATTAATTCAATTGAATAAACTCAATCCTGATAATTATAAACTTGAGTATAGAAGTAAAGTGGATGGAGCTGTTTGGAGTAAGCCATTATCATTTCATTTTGCTGTTAAAGGCCCTTGGTATAGTTCAAATAGTGCGATGTGGTTTTATGCTTTTGTAGCAGTTGGTTTGATTATATGTGCTGCAGGCTTTGTTTTCTTTTGGCTACAGAGCTTCCATCGTGTATTTAAATCACACCAAACACAATTACAACGTGAAGGCTTAAGTGTTGCTGCTATTAACTTAGCAAACGGCATTGATTTATGTGGTGGGAATGAAACTATGGTGTGTGAAGGGTTAGTTAAACTAAAAAAAGCACATGACATTTTAAACCCTATTGCAAATAGTCATGCTAGCCTTGGCCATAACGACTTGGCTACAGCAATTGATATGCTGCACGTTAAATGTTTATCTAGAGATGGAATTGAGCCTGAATTTAATGTAACGATAGGAAAAGAGGCTCTTACTAAACAGTTGCAATGTGATATTTACGCGGTGTTATATCATGCTGTTGAGAACGTATTTAAACATGCTAGTGCAACTAAGATCACTGTGCACCTAAATAAAGTGGGTAACAAATTAATGTTGCAAGTAATAGATAATGGCAAAGGCTTATCAATACTTACTCGCTCCGTGAATTTTGGCCTTGGTTACTATGTTATGGATAGCATTGCGAAAGAGTACAAGCAGCCGATTAAGCGTACTTCGGGTAGGAAAGGAACTAAAGTTATTGCACAGTTCCCAGTGATATTGCAGCCAAAGCCGATTCAGGCCAGAAATGAAAAAGCCCCTAGTTAGGGGCTTTTTCTTAAAGATTAAAGCAAGCTTAAAGTACTCTTTGCAATAGCTTGTACGATAGTGTGATCACACTCATATTCTAAAGCTGCTTCAACAAGTATTGGTCTTAGCGACTTACGCACAGAAAGTGACCTTTCTCCTGTTAACTCATTGAACGCTATGGTCTCATCTATTACTGATTCCACTAAGTTGTTTAAATGAGTTACTTCTTTTTTGATGGTTTTATATGAATTAGCTAGATTTGATTCATTTTGGTGACTTATTGTGAATGTTTGTTTTATTCCAAATATGTCATCTAGTGAAATACTTTTTGCTATACACGTCCTTATAATGCCTTCGTATGGTAATGAACTACGTTTCATAGCATTTATGAATGCAGACTGTGATAAACCCATAGCAAGGGAAAGTGCCCTGGTACTACTAACATCAAACTCTTTTTTAAGCTTTTGAGTAGTAAGTTCAATATCAATTTTTTTAAAAGTATCAATAGTCATATTGGTTAAGAATACAAAAAATAGAGTTGGAGGGATAAGCCAATTAATAGCATTTTTGGGAAGTATAAGTATTTAAAGTAAATTTTCATGTGTTTCCTTTTTTGTTTTTAATCCTACTGGTTAAATTAACTACCCCGTTTTTATATGTAAAGGTTTTTCCGACAGTGGTTTTTACCCCGGTTAGTTATTGTAGATGCTCACTGATTGTATTTAATTTACGTGTATTTAATTTAACTGATTGGAGAATGATGATGAGTAAGCTACATAGTATGACGGTTGATGAGTCGCTTGCTATTGAGCTGGTTAAAAAATTAGTATTCTAACGTTGACCAAAACTATTTACTATAAGATTATAAACACTTAAAGTACTAATGAAGATACGGAAATATTCACAACAGACACTGTAATTTATGCAGTTTTGTTTTTAAAAAGGAGTTTTAAGCATGCAACAAGTACAAGAAGTAACTATACAAGATATAGAAAACGACCTCACCTTAGTTACGGGCGATCGCATTTTAGCGAAAGCTCAAGCCCAGTCTTTAGCTATTCATCATCGCGGTGAAATTATTGATTCTGTAAAATATCGCCGAGGCCATATTTCTTTAGATGA
Organism: Pseudoalteromonas sp. 1_2015MBL_MicDiv; assembly: GCF_002407505.1. Lineage (NCBI taxonomy): Bacteria > Pseudomonadati > Pseudomonadota > Gammaproteobacteria > Alteromonadales > Pseudoalteromonadaceae > Pseudoalteromonas > Pseudoalteromonas sp. 1_2015MBL_MicDiv. The sequence continues at coordinate 1,977,677 of NZ_CP012737.1, forward strand.
TCTGGTTTATTCTCGTAGTGTTCGTTGGGAACACATGAAAGCTCATTCTAAAAAATTAACACAAAACATGGCGAGTGCTGGTCGCGGGGAAAAACCTAAAAATACAGCTGCTCATCATATCGTGTCGTGGAATGCGATGGGAGCCGCACGTTCACGCTTAAGATTAGCCGCTTTTGGGATTGATATTGACCACGAAGCAAACGGTGTATATTTACCTCGCTTTAAAAAGCACGTGCCTATGGATTCAATGCCTGATGCATACTCTCACTCAAAAGTTCATACGGGTAAGTATTACTTAAACGTAGAGTATTTATTAAATGAAACCATTGCTGAAGGTTTAGGCCACCGTGGGATAATGGAAACGCTAAGAGAAATAGGCGATGAACTTAAGACAGGTGACTTCCCTATTCAGCAACTTTTATCTAGTGGAATGTGACAATGTTAGAAGAATTTAGCAAAGTATATAGCGTAAGTGTTGAACCGGACGAGTTTTTACTTTTGAATGAGACCGAATTTGAACAGACAATGCAGTTAACTGAAGAACAAATATTGTTATTTGACGGAAGCTCTCTTGAAAAGCAATGGAGAACATTGGGTGTAGATTGGTTGGTTGACGAAAGCCCCGCTATGCAGCGATTGAATAAACCTGACATTGCAGGCCTTGGCGCTTCGGCTCTTCTTGTTTCGCCTCTGTTTGCGCCATTGTTTTTAAATAATCCATGGCCAAATGTTGAATACTTACCATGTGACTTAAAAGGTGAGCACTGGCTTGCATTTAATGTTGTTGGTTTTGAGAAAGCACTTAACGAAGAGCACTCAATAAGAAATATGAAAAACGGAAAGCCAAGTAGGATCAGGAAATTTAAAAAGATGGTTTTCACTAAAGACGATATTAAACATAGTGGGTTGTTTAGAGTTAGAGAAGCAGGCTTGTTTTATTACACTACGGATTCTAAAAACAGTTTATATACGTTAGTAAAAGAGCATGGAATTAAAGGCATTTACTTCAATGAAGTTGAAATAGTGTAGCCTTTAATTTTTATTGCCCTGTGACAATGTTTGTTGCAGGGTATAATTTGACAGTCCAATATGTAATTTCCCACATTTAAAGTTCTCTCTGTAAGCTACTTTAAACCCCCTACTTTGCTTTATGGCTACATTGTCTTGCATTAAAACCGTTTAAACACGCACGGTTAAATTTAAACGCAGTTTAAACATGGTTTAACTTGGATTTAAAGGTGAGGGTGAATAGTTTTGGCTGAAAGAGGATTTTAAACAGTCTGCTTTGTGTGTATTATTCAAAAAAACAAATAATAATACATATAAGGAAATATAAGAATGGTTAAAGATTATCTGATTTTACGTTACTCATTAGTTGAAGAAAAACAAAAAGCGCTTAATGTAAAAGCGATTCCACCGATTAAAGGCCACGCAATTTTACCAGCCATTAAGAATGATAGAGAGTTCAAGTCTGCAGGTGCTCTTTATAGTGTACTTGGATTTAAAGAACTTGTTCCATCTTTTGGGTATGATTTTCCTAGTGAACGTTTTTATTGTGGAAAGATAGCAAAGCTTAAAAAACAGCAGACAGGTGAAAAGATTCCTGGTGACATTGTTGAGGTGGTGCATGATAATTGGATCCCCCTATCAATTGTAATTGATATTGAAACGCAGCACATATTTGTCAGAAAAGATTGGCGATACGGCGACCCTGAACACATTACAAGGTCATTGCAGACAGCTTTTACAGACCCAATCCTTGCGACTTATAACCATCGTATTTTTATTGAAGGTAAATCAGAGTCAGCTAAGTTTTGGAATATTGTAGGTTCAAAGAGTAAAATTTATAGGCTAGAGTTTAAGTTAATATCGCCGAATATTTTAGATACCAACCAAAAAGCAAGGGATGCAGTTGAAGCATTGCAAGATATATTTGGACAAGACGAAATTGATATTACTTTGAAAAATGACTCTGGTGATTTAAAAGTACCCGAAGCACCAGTGTCAAACTACCTAGAATATATTGCAGAGGGTGAAGGTAGCTGGGGTGTTGTTACAGAAGGTGAAAGGGGCGGCAAAAAGGCGCATAGTAGTAACGAGAATATTGATACAGTAAGCCTACCATCTATTGAAAATGATAGTGAAACAGATGATTCACAAATGGAGTTAGGTGAAAAAGCTGATTCTGTGCATACCTTAAATTATAAAGAGTCAAATTTAGGTGCTGAAGTTTATGCGACAATTAAACATATGGGTAAAAGTTAAAAAGCCATTATTAATTGGTTTATATATTTTGGTGTCTTTAATTCTATGTTTCGCTGTTTTACACATAACTAACGGGGCTGCAATAAAGTTATTTGATACTGTATTGGCTGTTTTTCCCTTTTTTGTAACTGCTGCGAGCGCACTAACATGGGCGTTGTTTAACTACATTGAAGGTGTGTTAAAAGATGTTAGTGAGCTAGAGGGTGCTCAAAAGAAGATAGATAAAGCAATAAATCTACTAACTGATTTAAAAAATGAAGTGATTAGCAATGCTGCTTTTATCATTTTATTATTGATTTTAGATGCTTTGTTTAATGGCCTTTCTAGTTTGTATTGGGGGATTCGACCCTTGCGCAGTGGCTGTTTTTATCTGTGAGGGGATGTATTATTTTCTTAGCAATTTATGCAGCACATGATCAGTTCCAAGGTTTTAAAACAGCACAACAATTTAGATTGGTGATCAATCAGGGTAAGAATAAAAAGCAGTAGTAAAATTTACTTGTACAGCTATGAAAATAGTTTATAAAACCCGCACTTAGCGGGTTTTTTTTACTTCCTTCTTATGTGCACATTTATTTGAGCAGTAAAACTCGCCGTTTAGCTTAATGGGTGTGTACAGTGGGCTGTTGCACGATTTGCAGAGTGAGAATGCCCGGGCGTGGGCATCGTATTCGCAGTTTGAGCATTGCCCGTCAAGAAACGTTATTTCGCCTTGAGTGAGTGGAATGTTACATAAATTGCAGTGCGCCATAAAATATTCCTTGCAGTGTTTTAAATACCCGCTTAGCCTATATACGTTCCCCCTCTCTTAACGCTGTAAAGTCTTTTCCAGCGGTTCAATAGTTACTCCCCGCATACACTGGTGCCACTTAGTTAGTTTATTGGCACTTGGAACATGGCAGATAAAACAAACCCAAACACCTCGTTTAATTGGTTTGAAGTATTTAGAGCCGGAACACAAACCGACTCTAAAGGTGAAACACATGTTTTTAGCGAAACCGATTTAAACAGTGTTGTAACCAACTTTAAACCTAAAACCGCACCGCTTGTAATAGGCCACCCCAAAATGGACGACCCTGCATGGGGGTGGGCCAGTGAGCTAAAAGCAGAAGGTGGCTCTTTGTTTGCTAAAGCAGAAGATGTGTGTGCTGAATTTGCACAGGCCGTACAAAGCAAGCGCTACCCTAACCGCTCAGTCAAACTTGAAAAGGTGGCTAATGGCTACCAACTTGCCCACATTGGCTACTTAGGCGGTAAAGCCCCTGCTGTTGAAGGCCTAGCATGGCAGTTTAACCAAGCGGATGACACCGATACTCTAACCCTAGAATTTGCTGCTGGTGATATTGACAACATATCGCTGCGCACATCAAACACCCTTACTCGCCTTATGGGCAATTTACGCCTGTTTATTACTGACCGCTTTGGCAGTGAAGCAGCCGATAAAGTTGTGCCTAATTACGAAAGCGAATGGTTAAAAGAAGAAACCATTATTGCTGAGCACGAACGCGGTAAAGCCAATACCCGTGAGGGTGCTGAATTTAATAAAGGCGACGCTATTAATAACAGCAATGCCACCCCACCCACCCATGAGGACAATGCAATGGATGAAAAAGAAAGAAAGGTGCTGCAAGACCAAATTGATGCGGCCAACGCTAAAAACGCACAGCTTGAATACGCGCAACGTGTTGCAGCGGCTAGCACCTTTATTAACACCGAAGTAAATGGCGGTAAGGCCCCACGTTTAACCAATACCGATGGCATGGCTGAGTTTATGGCCAAGCTGGATGACGGCGACACTACTTTTGAGTTTGCTGCCGCAGACGGTAAAAGCCAGGAACTTAAACCCGCTGCGTGGTTTGAAGGCTTTTTAAAAGGCCTGCCTGAGCAAACTGGCTTAACCCACGAGTTTAATAAGGACGATAAAAACGGTGAAGTCACTGATGACAGTGCAGAAGCGCTGGCAGCGAAGGCGCTTGAATTTCAACAATCACAATCTAGCAAAGGCATTGAAATTAGTATTACTGCCGCGCTAGACCACATTAAAAAGGCGTAACACCATGGCACAACCAGGATTTATTAGAAACTTTAGCGCTGAAGACATCATACCGCCAAACCGTTTAGTGGCTGTATCGGCTGCGGCCGACTTTCATGTTGGTTTAGCCATTGATGCAAGTGCAATATATGCCGGTGTTACTGAGCAAGGCACTGACGATCATTTACGTGTTGATGTGGTGATGACCCAAAGCGCACCGATTGAGTTTGGTGGTGATATTGCGGCTGGTGACTTAATTGTTGCTGATGCGGACGGTAAAGCTATCGGCCTTGATTTAGCGAGCTACGTGGGTGAAACCAAAATACACGTTGCAGGCTGGGCAATGGAAGAAGGCGACGCTGGCACCATTGGCGACATATTTTTAGCTCCGCAGTTAATTGCGACTATTCCGAGCGCTTAACGCGCTTGGGTTAACTTAAATTTTTAAAGTGAGGATTTGCCATGAGTAATGGTATGCCATTTACCCCCGACGTTGAGCAAACGGCGATAGCCATTGCTTATACAAATAAAAAGCTAATTGCTGATAATTTAGCGCCATATTCATCTGTTGGTAAACGATCGTTTGAATGGACTGAATACAACAAAGGCGACAAGTTTACGCTGCCAGATACCAAAATTGGCCGTAAGTCTAGCCCGAATCAAGTTGAGTTTGGTGTAACGGAAAAAGAAAGCTCTGTTGTTGATTATGGTTTATCTGATGTTATTCCAAATGATGACCAGAATAATGCACCAGCAAACTATAACCCACGTACGCATGCCGCTGAGAGCATTGCGGACTTAGTTTTACTTGGTCGTGAAGTGCGTGTTGCTGAGCTGTATAACACTGCGGCTAACTTTGGTAAGTCTGAAAGCTTATCGGCACAAGGGTTTAAATTTTTAGATGACCCTACGCTTGATATTTTACCGTTCTTTTTAGAAATGCTAGACGAGCCATTAATGCGCCCTAACGCGATGAATATGTCTCAAACAGTGTCTACCAAGTTACGTACCCATCCTAACATTGTTAAAGCGTATAACGGCACCAGTGGCGATAAGGGCTTAGTACCTTGGAGCTGGATTAAAGAGCAACTCGAAATTGATCATATTAATGTGGGCCAAGCTCGCTTAAATACAGCGAAAAAAGGCAAAGACGTTGTGCTTAAACGTGCTTTTGCTGACAACTTATCGTTTACGTATCACGACCCATTGGCGTCATTTCAAAACAAACGCATGACCTTTGCGCTAACTGCTCGTTATGGCTCGCGTGTGTCATCAAATCGTGATGTAGCCGCAGGTTTAAACGGTGGTGTAGAAGTGATGGTGGGTGAAGCTGTTAAAGAAATAGTGTTAGCCAAAGACTGCGGTATTTTGCTGACCAACGTGTTAACGCCTAAATAATAAATCATTGTTCCCTGTGTAAAGGCCTCAGTAACGAATTGCTCGGGCCTTTTTTTTACTAACTGAGGTATGTATGTTTACGACAGAACAAGCAGTTATAGACAAAATTGGCATTAATACGCTGTTGCAGTTTGCGTCAAGTAAGTTTAACGAAGTGGGCAATCGCGTAACGCGTGATGATGTTGAAGCCGCGCTTTTAAGTGAGACGTACAGTGAGTTGCAAGAGCAAATTAATGCCTGGTATGCGCAAGCACAAAAAAATGTAAATGCGGTTATAGCCGGTTATGTATCGCGGTTTGCATTAAACCAAGACGATATTAATAACTCGGTATTGCCAGGCATTGCTAACGATTTAATGCATTGTGAGCTTGCCCCTAACATTGCTGACGAAAACCTTAAAGCCCTTAAAAGCCACGCCATGGCGATGCTTGATAAGGTTAGTAAAGGTGTGATCCAAATTAAGGAAGACGCGCCTGCAGGCGTAAGAACTGGGATGCGAACCAAACCTGCAGGCTCTCAATTTAATTGGGAACGCTATTAATGGCGGGTGTATTTATACATATAACCGGGAATGCCCTACCGCGCTTAGCCAAAATTGCAAACACAAGCGGTAAACCAGCTGATGTATTGGACGACATTGGTGCATTTTTAGACATGGACGTCACCACTCGATTTTTACGTGAAGTAACGCCAGAGGGCCGTAAATGGGAGCAATCGCAAGCAGCAAAAGACCGTGGCGGTTTAACGCTGACTGATGAGCGTAACCTTGCAGGCTCTGTTACGCATAACGTAAACGGCAATACGCTTGAGCATGGCTTAGGTGAAAAGTATGCAGCCATACACCACTTTGGTGGTGAAACTGGCCGCAATAAAAGCGTGACGTTACCTGCACGGCCAATACTGGGTATAGCTGCTGTGCAAGAAACTGAGATTAACGACATCATAGCCGATTGGTTAATTTAAACAGTCCCTTGGTTAAGTTTAAAGAGTATTTAAATGGCATTTAACTTTGATTTAAACAACATAGAAGCCCTGCTAAGTGCAACTATTTTTAATGCCACTGTGGAGTTTGCGAGCGATTTTAACCATGTACGTGAACATGCTGTACACAGTGCGCAGCTGTTTGTATTGCCATTGGCCGATGACAATACCAACACCAATGAAGTGCACGGCGTTGACGAGTACCAGGTTAAAGATGTGTTTGCGGTGATGATTGTTATTCCCTGTGCTGCAGGTAATGCGCACAGCGATATACAAATAAAGCAATTACGTAGTGATGTGAAAGACGCCGTTGCAGGTTGCCAGTTCGCTGGTTGGAACCCAATTAAGCTAGATAAGGGCCGCACTATTGAGCTTAACAAACAAACGAATAACTTAATTTACCAATGCCAGTTTAATGTAACTGGCCTACATACCGTAACTGTGAAGGTGATGCCATGAGCAAACAAACCGAGTCGCAACCGACTAAACCCGCTGAACAACAGGCTGACGTTAACATAAAGCCTAAAAAGTCGAGCGCGATGACGATTGCCCAAAACGTTAACCAGGCTTTAGCTAAAGCAAAAGGCAACAGAGATGAGATAGCCGGCGCTTTTAACTTAAAAAGCGGTGAGCTAATTAAAGTGGAGGTTAACACATGAGCAGTTGGCGATTTAAAGACAAGCTTATTTTAGCGGATGCCTTGGGGACAACGCTCACTGGCCTGCATGCCATTTATGCTAGCGATGTTGAGTTTGCACTTGAGAGTGAAAGTGAAAAAGACGAGTTGGAAACCAGCTATAGCGGTGCAAGTATGGAAACCTTTTACGGTGAACATATAAGCCTTAACTTTAAAACACCACTTGCCATGAGCGGCACAGCTGGTAACGAACCTGCCTTTGCCCCGCTGCTACTTGCTTGCGGCATGGTACAAGTGGCCGATGCAACAAGCGTTACCTTTACAAAAGGGGCCGCTGTTGCAGTTACATGCTTAGTACGCTTTGGTAAAAATACCCACAACATTAGCGAAATGAAAGGCAACGTGAGCTTTGCGCTCGAAAAGGGTAAGCCCATGTTGAACTGGCAGTTTAAAGGGTTATTTAGCCCGCCGGTTGAAAGCCTTGCCGCCCCTTCGGTTGATTGGGACCGATGGGTGCGCCCCGAAGTACTCGGCGTAAGTAACAGCAGTGATTTTAAGCTTAACGATGTCAAACGTACCCTGCATAAACTTACGGTCGACTTAGGTAATAACGTGGTGTTTGACCGTGCCATTAACCATGAAGAAATAATGATAACCGGACACGAAAGCAGCGCCAATTTTACGCTAACCGCCGAAGAACTGGCCACCTTTAACCCGTTTAATGAGGTTGGCAAAGTGCAGTTATTTGAATTTACTCATGGCACTGCGGCAGGTAAAAAAGTGACTATTATTGGTCGTTACCAAATGCCGGTGCCTAAATACACAAGTTTGGATTCAGAATTGACCGGCTATGAGTTTGACGGGAAATTAGTACCCAGTGGCACAGGCTACGACGAATTAACGTTAGTATTTGAATAGGTGTAACCATGAAATTAAAACTATTAAACGACTTGAAAAAAGCAGTTATAAGCGCCCCGCTTAACTTTGAGTTTGGTGGTCTACTTTTTAAATTTACCGCCCAAATTAAGCTAGTTCCTGAAAGTGAACTTAAAATACTCACTGAGAAACAAGGCGCGAATGACGGGGATATTGTGCGTGAGCTGTTAGTAAGTTGGGATGACTTTATTGATGACGGCAAAGATGTCCCTTTTGATAAAAGCACACTTGAAGAGTTACTTGTTTATAGCGGCTTAACAGCGCGCTTAAGTGTTGAGTGCATTAACGCCCAGTACCGTATAAACGAAAAAAACTAACCGATGTTGCTAGGTGGTTTTTGGGCGACCTAGCAGCAGCCAGTAAAACACTTGATGACGACGAAGCCCATTTTGGTGCGCCTATGGCGCAGGAAGCACCTAACAAAGACGACACATTGTTTGTATTGCCCTCAAACCACACAGCGGTATTGGCATTAACTACTGCAAGTAGCCAGTGGCAACGAGATAATGACGGGGTTGAAATTGCCCTTGATTATGCTAGGGCAGATATTGCCTGGCGCTATGCAAACATAACAATTAACCCTGATGATTTTGCAAAACTGCAAACCCTAGAGCGCACCATAATTGGACTAATAAGGCGACCCGATGAGCAACAACTTGAATTTGGCGTTACGCTTAAGTTATGACGGTAAAGCTGTTACCACGGGTGCGCGCCAAAACGTAAAAGACATTAATCGCATTAAAGACACAACCAAAGAGCAATCAAAGTTTGCTCAAGACGAGTCGGCAAAGCAAATTGATCATTCTCGTAAAACGGCTACATCATTAAGTACAATACCTACCGCCATACACGAGCAAATACCTGCATATCAACGCGTTGGTGTTAGCCAAGCAGCGGCAATGAAGCAGCAAAGCAGCGCTACACGCAATTACGTAAATGAGTTAAATAACCCCCCTAAGGCCATTGATAAACAAGTTGTAGCCAACGAAAAAGCGGCAGTCAGTCAAAAAACCACGTCAGCAAAAAAAGACGCAAGCGTAAGGCAGAGCGTAACCGAACTAAATCGCGTACCAGTGGCTATCAATAAACAAATTACAGCCCAGAAAAAAGCAGCGGTTACGCATGCCTCAACTGCTAGACAACAGCAAACATACACGCGTCAAACGGTTAATGAGTTAAATCGTGTACCAGTGGCTATTCAGCGCCAAGTTGCTGCTAACCAGCAATTAGGCGCAAGCCAAGCCCGCATTATGCAACAGCAAGGTGCGATGACCCGCCAACTAGGGTTAATGAATACAGCGTACGGGCAAATTGGTGCAACACTTACAGCACTTGTTGGCATTGGTACCGCGACGATGTTTGTGCGAGATACGGGCGCCGCACAATTACTTGATACTCGCTTAAAAGGATTAACGGGCTCAGCTGAAAATTACGCCAAAGTACAAGAGTATTTGTTTGCCACATCAGACCGATTAAACACCGGTTACACCACCCTAGCCGACTCTTACAGTAAAATTTTAACGCTACAAGAAGTGGGTGTTGTTACCCAAACCCAAGGTAAAGCCATTTTAGAGGGCATGGCTAACGCCGCTGCTAAAACAGGTGCGAGCAATGTTCAGCTTGGGCAAAGCTTATTTGGTATGACCCAAGGGATGACTGCCGGCGTTTTACGTGCAGAAGAGTTAAACCAAGTAACAGAACCTATGCCAGGGCTTTTACAAAAACTCGATAAAGCAGCAGGTAAAGCCGCCGGTGGTTTTAGGCAAATGGTGAACGATGGCCAAGTAACCAGCCAGATGTTTAAAAATTACCTTATTAAAGCACTTAACGATTACGCCGGTGCTGCTGAAGCCACCGAGGGTAAAATAAACGCCAGCTTTGCTGAAATGGGTAACGAGTACCAGCGCTTAATACGCAAATATGAAGAGCCTGTAAACTTTGCAGTTACCAGCGTGGTTGATTCAATTACCGATACCATGGCGTATTTACGCCAAAACGAAGACGCTGTTGATAATTTGGTATTTGCGACAGGTGCATTGGCTACTGTATTAACAGGCCATTTAGTCGCGGGTTTAAGTGCCAGTGCGGCAGGCTATGTTGCTAATGTGGCCGCTAAGAACCGTGCGTTAATTGCTGATGCAGCCCTAGCAAAACAAAATCAAGCCAATGCTGTATTAGAGCTACAACGCGCCGCAGAAATGAAAATATATGCACAGCACACGCTTGCTGTGGCTAATACAACCAATATACGAACTGCAGCAATTGCCCGTTTAGCCGCCGCGAATACGCGATACACAACAACTCAAGCAGCTGCTACTACTGCTACAAATATTTATATTGCTGCAGCTGGGCGAGCCACCCTCGCAGCGCGTGGCCTAAGTACAGTAATGGGGCTATTAGGTGGTCCTGTTGGTTTACTGGTTACTGCTGGGCTTGGCCTAGCTTATTTTGCAAGCCAGGGCGATGACGCTACTGACTCTGTTAATAAATTAAAAGAGGCTAGTAAAGATTTAAACCCTTATGCCAATTTAACCGGTAGCCAGGCGCAAGGCTTGTTGTTAATGGCACAAGGGCGGATTAAAAACGCGATTCAACTTGCTGATGAAGCAAGAGAGCGTTTTAACAACCCGTTTTTAAAAGGTAAGTTTACAGATGTTGAAGTTGCTGAAAAGCGCGTTACCGACTTAAAAAATGAAATTGTGGCACTGCAACAAGTGCTTGCAATTAAAGAGCAAGAAAAGCCAAAACCTGTTGTAACAAGTACTGCCCTGCCAGATAACATAAAGCGTTTAGAAGTAAGCTTAATGGGCGAAGAAGCGCGTTTAAAAGACAGCTACGAAAAACGTAAGCAAATGGTGATCGTCGCGCGTGAAAACGATGCCGCGAATAAAGTAAAGTACGATGCTATTTTAAAACAGCTTGATGTTAAGTACGGTGAAGACTTAAAAACCATTGCACAAAAACGTGAAACTGAAAAAACACGTATACAAAACCAAGCCGAAGAAAAACGTAAAAACGATTTACAGGCAGACTTAGAAAACCGTATAGCGGTTATAAAAGGCTTTGCGGGTCGTGAAGCATTAGCCGCTTACAATAATGAGCTGAGTGTTGAACAAGCTAGGCAGCAAGCCAGAGTTGATGCTGCTAGGCGTGCCTCGCTGGGTGTAAAAGATGAAAAAGAAGAGGTTGTTTTAAATGCAGATAACCAAATTTTACAGCAAACCCGAGCAGATGAATTGCTGCTTTTGCGTGGATTTCATAGCCAAGTAGAGGCTGATACGCAAGCTCATAAAGATAGGGTTCGTGATATTGAGTTAGAAAACGAACGTAAACTGCACGATGACAAAATTGCAGGGCTTATGGGTTACAACACAGCCAAAGAGCAAGAAGACACGGCCAGCTCTAAGCGGGTTATGTCTGCTTTTGCTGGTCAATTTGCACCAGAGTATCAAAAAGAGCTTGTTGCATTAACTGGCTTTGAGTTGCAAACAAATTCGGAAAAAGCGAAAAATGTGGTGGGCATTGGTGCGGCAATGTTCAAATCTTTGGGTAGCCAAAGTAAAACAGCTTTTAAAGCGTATAAAGCATTTGCCATAGCGCAAGCGGTAATTAATACCTACCAAGGTGCCACTGCTGCGTTTACGTCTATGGCGTCTATCCCGCTTATTGGCCCTGTACTTGGTGGTGTTGCTGCAGCTGCAGCAGTAATAAGTGGGTTACAACAAGTACGCCAAATTAAAGCGCAACAACCAGCGGGTATTGCACACGGTGGTTTAGATTATGTGCCGAACGAATCGACTTATGTATTACAACGTGGTGAACGTGTATTAAGCCCTAAACAAAATACAGAAATTAGCCAAATGGCGCGCCGTTACAATGCAGGCGGCGCAGCGAATGATGGTAGTGGCTCAGGTGGCGTTACGTTAAATATAACCAACCAAATTACTGTGCAAGGTGGCGCGAACGAACAAACCTCACAAGCGGTTGGTCAAGACATAGCTCGCCAGGTTATAGGTGTTGTGGTGGCTAATATTCAAGAAAATGGATCGATTATTCGCGCAGTGCGTGGCGCTGCTTAGTTGTTAAGTAATTGAGATTGGTGTAAAAAGAAGTTTTAAAAAGCGAGGGAATGTTTATGATTAAAGACCGCAAAGAAAAAATAACTAATATTTTAAAGCCGTTAAATAGAAACCCTGCAATTTATTCTATATTTATAGGGATATTTGTTTGTAGCTTATTCATATATGAATTTTTTAATAAATTCAATTTCAATTTAAATACTCCTCTTGAAAGTTGGGTTGCAACTGCGACATATTTTAATAATGTATTTTCTCCTATCTTATTATTCGTATCGATACTCTTACTTTATAGAACATGGAAAGATTCCAGGTCTGCACTCGAGTTACAAAAAGTTGAACTAGAAGAAACGAAGTTAGTTCTTAGGGAACAATCGGACACTCAAAATTTTAGTGTTATCAAAGATGCTGTATTTGAAATTGCAGAACAAACTAAACTACTATCTCAAAGGAAGGTTGTCCTAATTCAATATAGTAAAGAAATGAAGCTTTTTGATGCTAACGATGAGTCATTGGCAGTTGAAAATGAAGACGTAGATGATGATATGAAGTATAAATCCACTACATATACCATTGAAAACTTTTTACATGACCATTTCTTATTGGCTAAAGCTGGAAGACTATCTGATACACCTCGATCTAGTTCACAAAAAAATTTAATATTTAGCGGTCAGTTTTATGATTATATAGAGAAAGTAAAGACATTAGCTCTGTTTATGCAAGCGCTAAAAAGTACTGAATATCGTCAAATTTTAGAAATAACATTATTCTCGAAGCTCACTATTTTCACTTGGCTTTTATTTGTTGAAATAGCTTTTCACCTTTTAATAACAGCGAAAGAAGGAGAAAAAGAAACTGCAGAACTTGTTTTTCTTGAGGTTGCTGGTTTAACATGTAAACAGCTAAAAGAGGTATATTGGATAACTTCACTCTCTGATGAAGTGCTTTTAGAGCTAAAAGAACGTAAGCTACTATGACTATGTAAACCTCTTTCCAGCCGAAAGCTTACCCCCTAAATTCTATACTCGTTCCCAGTGTTTTATTATGAAAACTGGTAACGATGCAACCACTCCCTCTACCCAAACGGCCTAAGCTTTCTAACTTTACGTTAGTGCCTAATAGCCAAACTCATTTAAATAAAGCCAACAATGCCACTGAGGTTTATGACCTTGAAGGTGCTTACTGGGAATTTGAAATTGAACTTACTAATGTGCCTGAGCGCGATGCATTAGCCCTTGATGGTTTTATTGCCAGCTTACGTGGCCAAGTAGGCACGTTTACCTTAATTGATTACCGCCGCGAACAGCTTGATAAAGATTTTACGGGAGTTGTGCGCGGTGAAAACCAAGACGGTAATATTTTAAATATTGACGGTCTACCCGCTAACCAGACCTTGCTGGTTACTGGCGAACGCATGCAAGTTGGCGTTGGGCAAAACACTGAGCTTAAAATATTAACATCTGACTTGATAAGTAATTCGATTGGCCAAGCAACTGCTATTTTTGAATCCCCTGTTCGTAAAATTCCTGCAGACAATACTTTAATTACCTTTAAACAACCCGCTGGGTTATTCCGACTTACTGACAATAAGCAAGGGCTTGCCAGTGCACAGTATAAAAAAGGCATTGTGACGAGCTGGAAGATTAAAGGAAGAGAGGCATTTTAATGGAAAGTTTAAACCCTGCCTTATTGAGTGATTTAGCAAATAGTGGCCGTGCACGCTACTTTGTACGCTTAGCTTTTAAAAGTGGTGATGTGTTGCTGCATACCGGTGTCGGTGAACGCCGATTTAATAATTTAACCTGGCATGGTGTAGGTATGCTTGGCACTGTAAGCGAAATCCCCGCTAGTGATAAAAACGACAGCACGCGGATCCGCTTAACATTACATACACAAGATAAAGCGGTGCTAGGAGAAGTCGCCGAAAACGATCCAATAAGCCATCACTGCGAAATTTACCTTGTGACTGTTGATGAGCATTATCGTGTGAACCAAAGCCAACTCCTAGAAAGTGGATACATTGTTGCGTGTGATATTGAGCGTGGCGATGTGTCCCAAGTGCAACTCAGTATTGCTGGTGAAAGTGAACGCTGGAAAGATGCGCGATTAAATCAACGCTGGAACCACGCAACACAAACGGCTATTTACCCTGGTGATATGTTTTTTAGTGAGCAAAGTACCGCCAATACACAAAATCTTCCTGATACTCAGCCTGGCAACTATATAGGAAATAAACGCTATGAACGTCGCCGCTAAGCTTGCTGCTTTCATTAATCAACGCAAATGCTCACCTTTTAAATGGGGTGAAAATGATTGCTGTCTTTTTGTTGCCGATTGGGTGCTATTTTCAACGGGTAATGATGTGGCGAGCGACTTTAGAGGTAAATATCAAAGTGAAAAAGGTGCGTTTAAACAGTTATTTAAACAGGGTTTAAATAATGTTGAAAGTGTGTTTAAAGACCGTTTAAACCCTGCTATAGCACTTAGTTACGCCCGCCGTGGTGATATCGCCGTGGTTGAATTTAAAGGTGAGTACGTAGGCGGCATTGTAACCGTTAACGCCGTGGTATGCGTTGGTGAAAATGGTTTAGTGACCTTGCCTATGGGCGTTGTTAAGACGGTTTACCCATTGGAGGTGCGTAATGTCTAAGGTAGTTGAAGCCGTTGTTGATACTGGTGGCGATATTTTCGGTTTTGGTCGCAGTCTTTATGATAAGACAGTGGGTGCGCTGTGGGATTCACTGACACCTGATGTACCTGAAGAGGACTTAGCGACATTAGCAAAAGGCTTACAAAAAGGCATTGACCAACCACGACGTATTACCTTTGGTCGTGACCGCGTTGGGGGGGTTATTGCACACCAAGCGGAGGTTGAGCGTAACGATAAAAAATTTGTTCAAATGATTGTGCTTATAAACGGCGCACCTATTGATGCATTAGAAGATGTTTATATAGCTGATAAGCCGATTACTGCTTACCCAACTGAAAGCTGGGATTATCTACTCAGTGATGGACGCCAAACCAGCGCTAACGTAAAAGCCGTAAGTAAAATGGCTGGTTGGACGAATGAACACATAGGCTTTGGCCAAGCGTATATTTTTATTGAGCTTGAAAATAACCGAGAAGTATTTGAAGACGGTATATCTGAAACTGAGTTCTTAATACGTGGCGCACGTGTTTGGGATCCCCGCGACACAAACCAGAACCCTGATGATGAAAATACATGGCTGTGGACCCAAAATGCGGTGCTATGCGCCCTGCATTATGTGCGTTTTTATGGCGCTCACGAAGTGCCTTTTGAGCGTTTACCATTACAGTGGTGGATTGCTGCTATTAATATATGTGATGAAGAGGCTGAGTTTAAAGACTCTGATGGCAATGTTACGACTGAGCCACGATATACAACCAATGGAAGTTTTACATTTAGCTCTAAACCACTTGAGGTCTTAAATCAGTTAGAAGCGTGCTTTGCCGGTAAGATTTTTAGGCAAATGGGCCAATGGTATGTACGTGTTGGTGCCTGGTATGGCAACCCGACATATACGATTAACCAGGGTGATGTCCATGGCAATATAAAAATAAAATGGCACGCAGATTTACGCGACAGGGCCAATATTGTTAGAGCGACATTTACCGATCCTGCTCAGAATTATGACAGTACAGATGCCCCCCCTGTAGTTGCTGATAACTATCAAGCAATTGATAATCAAATACTTGAAAAATCGATAAGTTTACCATTTGTAAGGAGCGCCACCACTGCACAGCGTTTAGCAACTATATATTTAGAGCAAACGCGTTTAGGTGAAATTGAGTTACCACTTAAACACAAAGGCCTAGCTGCTGCTGTAGGACGCACGGTGTATTTAAACTTACCAGGTGAGTCGATAAACAATAAGATTTATCGTGTTGTTGAACGTCGCTTTAGATTAGATGGTGGCGTTACTGTGATGTGTATTGAGGATGGCGCTGATTTATGGGCCGATAACCTTGTACCAGGCGCGCAGGATTTAACACCCAACAGCGACTATTTGGTCGGCAAACCGCAGTCTATTTTTGATGTACGGGTAGTAATTGATGGCGATGGAAACGGTATTATTAAATGGCATCACCCTGCTCCACTTACTGTAAATGAATACGACGTAGAGTTTATAAATACCACTGCAAATGAGCAGGTATTTAAAACCTCAGTAACGTACACACAAGTAACTATTCCAAATTTACAATTGGGTGAATATATCGCCCGCATTAGTGCTAAAAATATCTTTGGCCAACGCTCATTGATTGTTGCTGTGCAATTTAGTGTATTAACCCCGACTTTGCCGACAGTGTATGTAACTGCTGATTATAACCAAATTACGCTCACTGCAGAGATTGCAGCAGCTGGCATTGGCACACAGTTTGAGTGGGAGTTTTTAGGGACTATTGACTTACCAACAAGCGGCGAACGTGTGCTTGCACAAATTTATAATCGCATTGGCTTACAAAGTATAACTGAGTATAAATTTAGGGTACGCAGTGTTAATCACTTAGGTGCAAGTGATTGGGTTAATGTAACTGCAACTACAACAACTGTTGATTTATCAGAATACATTAATGACATTGAATTAACTCAGTTAAGCGAAGATGCACAAACGCTCATAGATGACATTAACAATCAAGTTGATCGCCTGCGCCCTGGAACCGAAAACAATATACCTGAGGTGCTTGCAAACACCGTTAGTGAACTTAATTTAGAGCAAAATAGACGCACGGATATTGAAAAAGGTGTGCTGGATTTATCAGCAAATTATACAAATTGGCGTCAAAATTACGAGCAACGTCAATTAGGTAATGAGCGCTTAATTGATGCGGCTGTATTTGTTGATCCAGAAAGTGGCACCATTGTTAACCGTGCGTTTGCGTACACAGACGAGGCATTTAGCGAGGCCAACGTATTAATTGACGGTGTAAACGCAAGCATTGAACTGCAGGCAAACCGTATTTATCAAAGCAACACCCGCTTAAGTCAAGCTGAGGCAACGCTATTAGTGCAAGCGGGGCAAATAACACAGCGCGCCACATTTAGTGAAGTTCAAAGCGAAATAGCGGGTGCAATTGAAGCGTTAAGCCCCGCTTACAGCTGGCAGTTTAATAGTAATAATGAGGGGTTTAGTAATGTAGATAGCCACAACGCACAAGGGTACATTGTAGCCCATGGCACGGTTAGCGCCCCTGCGGTGAGTTACAGCGCCAATGAAAGCCCAATGTTTAGGCTGCGCGTGCGTTTGCATGCTGAGGCCACTTGGTTGGGTGAGGTATCTGTAAACAATGGCACTGCGGTTATTAATATCCCTGCCCCTACGAGTAATGAATGGCAAACACTGCAAATAGACGCAACCAGCACTAATGGTTACACAGGTACCGTTACTAATTTAGCGTTTAACCTGGGCGATTGTGACATTGATTTTATTGAAATTGGCAAACGTGGTGCGAACGACCTCGCACTAAATGATATTACCGCTCGCAACACCTCGCTTGAGAACGACATTAATGCTGCAACGGGTGTTATGGCGCAATATGCCACTACCGCATGGGTGAATGCGTTTGGCTTTCAAACCCTTAGCAGTGTAAATGCGATTGTTGATACGTTTAATACAACGTACCAAGTCAGCGCTACGCTTGAGCAATTAACCGATAACAACACCCTTGAAAAAGCCAACAATGCCCAACAATTTATTAATGGCGCAGCGGCGTATATACAAAACCAAATTACCGCCTTTAACGCCGCAGACGGTGGCATTGATGCCCAATTTAGCAGTGTTGATGAAAAGCTTGATGCCATCAATGGCTCAATCAGTCAAAACATAGTGCAAGTGCGCGGACTTGAACTTGAACTGCAAGACGCAAATTTAAATGATGTGATTACCGCTGCTAACCAGTTACTACAAAACAACGAGCTAGCAACGCAAGGTATAAAGTTAGCTTTAGCACAAGATGAGTTAATGGCCAAAACCACTGAGCTTGAAAGCGTTGCAAGTCAAACGCTTGAACTCGCAGCGGTTTATGAACAAAGCCTAGGCGCAATTACCGTATTAAATAAAGTTGTCGCTAATGATCACCAAGCAAGCGCTATACGTGATGAGCGCTATCAAGCCACGTTTGATAAAGTAACTGCCCGTTTTAGTGATGTAACTACAGCTATTGCTACAATTAATGAAGCAAACACGGTACGCGATGAGGAATTTGCCTCACTTATTGACGATACCATTGCTGAGTTTGATGAAATAACCCAAACCTTTGCAAGCCAAAACCAAGCGTTCACAACGCTTGAGCAAACGCTTACCAGCAAAATAAACACCGATACCGATGGCGCAAAAAATGAAGCCATCGCCACAGCACAAGAGTACACCCGCACCGCAGTGGGTTACTGTGTCGACGCCGAGGGCAATATCACCAACGAAAGCGACGCCGTACAATGTGTTGCAAACAGCGGTTCATGGGTTAATGGCCCCCTAGCTGAGTTTATTGCCAACCTGCAAATAACGGACGGTGAAAGCACCGCAAGCATTAAACAGTTACGCCAATTATTTACCACTGTGGATGGCAAACTCGTTGCCCGTGGCGGCTGGACGCTTGATAACAATGGTCGCGTTACCGGTATCGCGGGCTATAACGATGGCGAGTTAGCCAACCTTGATTTTATTGGTGATATTATTCGCCAAGGCGCAATGGTCGATGGCCACTTTGTGCCTACTTCATATGTTGATAATACAGATCCGACAAAGCCACAGCATGTCATTAAGGGTCGTTTAGTATTGGGTGATGGCCACTCTGTTAGCTCACTGGATGATATTAAAGCGCAAGATGGTCAGAACGGTGCTACAGGGCCGCAAGGTATTGAAGGCCCCAAAGGTGCAGATGGTCAAAATGGTATGGACGGCGCAAAAGGTGATAAAGGTAACAGTGGCACAAATGGAGCTGATGGTGCGCGCGGGGCTGGCCGTTACACCGTAGCTACTTCAACCGGCGCATGGTCAAACTCAATAGCCAATGCGGCAGTGCCCAGTAACTCACCTGTTATTGACGACATAGTGACAATTTATAAAGCCAGCGATCCCGTTATTGAAACCACAAAAAAATACAATGGCTCATCATGGATTGGCTACGCACTTTTAGTTAATGGCAATGCAATGATAAAAGGATCTCTCGATGGTGATTCGTTTAAAGCTGGAACCCGCATTGAATCCCCTCGTATAGATTTAATTGGTAACGCATTTATGGAAATTCGATACGCCGATGGATTTGGCCCTGATAACCTATTTTATTGGTTCGGCCCTCAAATATTATCAAACGGTCTCCCTAACTTGGATGCATTAACAAAAAGCAACGCGACAGAGTGGAAAGACACTGTAGGAAACTCATATTTTGGTGGCTCTGTTGCCGCTGGTAGATATAGCACAGCATTAACTACAACTGACTTATCAGCCAGTGCAAATGTCGAAATTGGACCGTTCGGTTCAAATGGTGGTGTGATAAATATTGTGTGTTCATTGCAATTTAACTCATTGGCCTCTGGCTCTAGTACTAGCCCACCAGGTAAACCCTCTGATCCACAATACACGATTCAATTATCTGAGCTTTATGGTAATAGTTGGGTAGTAAGGCAAACGCAAACATACAATGGGGCTGGATCAATAGTTCGTTATGAATACGATCATGAGACACGTAAATATTATTGGTCATTAAGCCAATCCGTTTCAGGTTCATTTACTTACACAGATGGTAAAAGAACAGCCTCTGATAGAACTTATAAGCTTGCTATTACGAGTCGTACAGGGGCAAATATTAACATAGGCAGTTATCAAAAACCGTCTCAGAAATTATCAATCATTTCACAAGAGGACTAAATATGGCCGCATTTACAGCCAATCAAGTGACCGTGAATAACGGTCAAAAAAACATTGTTATTAACAGTAGTGAAACCCCTGTAGGGGTACGTAAAGGCGATTTTATTGGCATAGCCAGCTTTGCGCTAATTGAAATAAACCGCACGTATGTAGATAGCAACAATAAACACGTTATTGAGCTAGTCAAAAACTGGGGTAATAGCAATCAAAGCAATCAGCCAGCGATTGTAATACCCACTACAGTGGATTTTAAACAGGCTGCTGACGCACTAAAAACAGCTAATACACTTTTTAATGACAACACCCAAGCTATGCAAAATTGGCAAACAAAAACGGGTAATGTTACGTTTAATAACATAGATGGTACAACAACCACAGTTAAAACATTAAAGCAGATTGAAAATGAAGCTCAAGCGCAACTAGAAGAGTACCACCCCTACCCCTACGCTATGCGCAAGGTTGAGTTCGAGGCGCGAAGAGCTGCTAATAATGAAAAATTTGCAGCAAGTGGCTTTGTGCATTTTGGTAAGATGTTAGATGCTGCCGGAATAATAGAAGTCATAAATGAAGGGTTGGGTTTATCGGGGGGGCGCGCGTCGTCATTAGCGGGACAACTTGCTCTTGGGTATTTAGGTAATTCCGCTGAAACTGGTAACAGTAAAACAAAGCAGGCCGTAGTAAATATCTGTGGGGTTGTTTCTAATATTATTGGTTTAAGTAGTCACCAAAGTGACTACGGCGCGCGTGTTAAACTCCCCCCCACAGAAGACGGCACACGTACTTACGATAGTGCAACAGGTTTAAGTGTAACTCACGCTAGCCCCGCAATAGCATTTGCAAGCGAAACAACGACAAATAAAGTAGTAACTGAGCGTGTTGATATGTGGGGCTTTGAAGTATTCTTACGTGAAATAAATCATGCTGACCCGTTTGTATATGCCAACGGGGTAATTCAAAGTTTGGCAACTAATATTAATAATATTATGACGGTCAGTGATACCGTCCGCCCCAGCTCATATTTTGCGTGGTATGAAGGTGATGAATCTAGCACGGGCAAAGGCGTTAACTGGCAAACCGCAACAGAAACCCAGCGTATAGCTATCGCGAGCGACCCCAATAATAATATTTACTTTGACGATGCAACTGGTAAATTTTACCAGTGGTGCTTACGTGGACGCAGTGTTGCAGGTCTCGGAAACGGTGATTGGGATGCCATAGATACCGCCCCTGTGGGTAATTTAACACTCAGGTTTGATGGTGCCAGTACGAGTGGTCGCATCACTCCACAAGGGGTGATGAATGCGCCGCCTGCTGCGGGCGTAGACACAGGGGTGAACTACTTTTCCAACACTCTTAGTGCCTATAACCTTAGTCCTTATACGGGGGTATTTTCTTCTCGACGTAATGATGACTCAGATGCTTCTCATACCTATTTTTTAGTGTGCGGAACGGTTAATCGCTTAAATCAGGGGGCTTATCATCCAAGCTTTAACTCGGGGGGTACCTCGAATACTGTAAATGAAGGGCAGACGAGTAACGGAAAGTGGTATGTTAGTGGTTATGACAGAATAACAAGCAAGAGTCAGTGCTTTGATTTAACCTACCATAGGCCCGTCTACGGTAGTATTTCAAACCCTGCGAGTGTTAAGGGTAGACAAGACAGCAAGGCTTACGACGCCATTTACGCAAGCGGTCAAGGTGGCGTGTGCGGTGATATGCGCTATTCAGCTTGGGGACTAACTCAAGAAGACTTTGCAGAAGCGGACTTGAAAATAAAAAGTGGTGAATATCGTGGACGTGAGCTTTTAGTAACAAGTAAAGTATTAGACACGGGCTACTGGGATACGTCTGACCACTCAAATAAGAGATTTAAGTGGATAAACTATCAAGGATCCATTGTTGTGTATCTTAACCCTACGCTCTGTGGCATAGCTTCGGGCGACAGCATAATAATTGTCGATAAAACTGCAGGGTTCGTACTGCGAATTAAGAACGTTGCTGCAGTGGGAGTATCTGTACTTTCAGCACCTTTAGATAGCTGTACCTCTTTAATTGGGGCTATACCGAGTACAAATACAAATGGAGAGACCTCTACTGAGATTTATCTAATACATGAAAAATCAGGTGATTACTCTTTATCCTCTGAATACCTACACACTGAAGTAATAGGAGATCCTGCTAACATACTGCAGTGTGACGCTCTTAAAGAGGGTTGGGTGGGTAACTGGAATCCTAACATACCTAGCGGTATAGATGCCGTGAAACTGACTAGAAAGGCATTAAATACGACGGGCGATATGGCCGTTTATACTTCTGACTTTGGGAGTTCTTGGGGTAGTAGTGAGTCAGCACAAAACCTCGATCTAACTAACAACACAATCAAGCATCCAACATTACTAGGTGAAAGTAACGTTGTTGTGTATACCTACGCTGCCCAAGCTAAGTATACTCAGTCAGGGGCAAATAGCCCAATACATGGTGCATCCGTTGGGGTTGGACAGGTCTTCACTAGTATGGATGCAGCAGTGAATAAAGGTGTTCTACTGTGTAGCTTTCTTACCGGAAAAGTATCTACTCATCAAACAACTGCGCTGTCAATAGGTGAAGAAACATTATATCTAACTAGTCACTCAATACTGAGCGCTGCGAAAACCCTTTGGGGGGCTAATGTATCGGTAGGTGAGACCAAGCACACCCACTTGAATTTAAGTGCCCCGACTAATCAAAGTCACGCATTCAAAGCGCTTAATTACAACGTAGTTGAAAATCAACAAGGCTTCATTAACTACGCGTACACGGAACTTAAGCACGATGGAACAGATTGGGGTGACGATGGAAAAATCCATATAGTAAGTAACTCTTCAACAATGCTTGATGACAACGGGCAGACAGTAAAAGTAGGTACTGCGCGGATTGTAGAGCCTCTAGGGTGGATTAAAAATGACAAATAATTTTTTAAACTTTATCGTCGTAGACGAAAATAACGAACCAGTTTTAAATGAACAAGGTTTACCGCAGTTATTACAACGTCCTGCAACTAAAACTAGACAAGATATTGAGCGTTTAATTGCGCTCAATAAACCTGTGGAGGTGATTAATAAATTTGCTGAGCTGGTAAGTTTGGGTGAACAATGGGATTGGGCACAAAGCTACTACGATTATTTAGTTAACCTTAATAGCCTAAAAGAGTACAACGCAAACTTACCCGATCCTATTGCAAATAAAGATGGAACAATTACAACTATAAATCCTAAACCATTACCAATCGAGCCGCAGTGCTTGGTAGTCAAAACAGTTGAAGAAGTCTTAGCACCTTATGCTATGACATTATTTCGATTAGATCGTAAGAGCCAAATTGCTAATGCTAAAGTAACTATATCAACAGGGAAAACGTTTGATGCAGATGAAATGAGTATTATAAGACTCGGTAATGCTGTTATTAAAGCCATTAAATTAAATAATGATGCAATAATAGAATGGTCAACTGATGATGTACCAACAGGGATAATGGTTGATTGTACTAAAGCTGAAATCATTGAGGCTCACGACAAAGCTACAGATATGTTTAAATATATGTGGAGAATACCAAAAAGCTAAACAAGTTTAAGCGGGCTTAAACCCGCTAAAAAACATTAAAATCCATACCCTTTCACACAAATAAATAAATTTAAATGTCAATTTAACATAATTTGAAAATTCTAGAATCTACCGTGTTTTATTCCAGATTTTAACGGCGGCTTACAGTTATTAATATTATCAAGCGGTATAAACAATGATTATCTAATAGCTACTTTACCCAATCAAACTTAACGTATTGAAATAAATAGCTTTTTAATAAACCTAGTAATTCACTAGAATGTTTTATCATTCATAAATTCACCAATAAGCTCAGACACTTTATCTGGATGTTCGTCTACAACCCAGTGTGCGGCTTTATCTATCCAAA
Organism: Pseudoalteromonas sp. 1_2015MBL_MicDiv; assembly: GCF_002407505.1. Taxonomy (NCBI): domain Bacteria; kingdom Pseudomonadati; phylum Pseudomonadota; class Gammaproteobacteria; order Alteromonadales; family Pseudoalteromonadaceae; genus Pseudoalteromonas; species Pseudoalteromonas sp. 1_2015MBL_MicDiv. The sequence goes on from NZ_CP012737.1 coordinate 2,001,834, forward strand.
CCAATGACGAATTTGGAATTGCTTCTTCTAACATTGGTGCATACTTTGGCTTTTGAAACTTGTCTTCTTTACCCCATATTATGAGTGTTTCATGAGGTAAGCTTTTAAGATCGCCTGTAATAGCTTCGGTATATTCTTTATTGAGCCTACGCATGTTACTAAATAAAGCGGCTTTTCCTTTTTCATTACTCCATGGTGCTAAGTATATTTTCATCAACTCTTCAGTCATTACACTCGAGTCGTAAACACCTTTGGGCATGAAATCTCTTAATGTATCAACAAATTCATCTACAGTTGTTTTTTCTTCTACACCTGGTTCTAGCAAAGGTTCAAATTCTGGTATTGGCCAAGAATCAAAACACACGCTATCAATTAAAACCAACCCGTTTACTTTTTCCGGATGATTTACAGCCATTAATTGAGCAACACCACCACCAATATCATGTGCAGCAATATTAACTTTAGAAATACCGAGTTCTTCTATAAACTTACATATTATTCTACATTGCGCATTTATAGATACATCAGTGTTAATTGGCATATCAGATTCACCAAAGTTAAGTAAATCAGGTGCTATTACCCGATATTTTGATGCAAGTTTTGGCATCACATTTCGCCATAAAAATTTATTTGTCGGAATACCGTGTATCAATAATAAAGGTGTTCCTTGTCCCATTTCTTGATAAGCAATTTGATGACCTTCTACTGTAACGTACTGTGTTTTGCTCATGCTTGTGCCTCGTTAATTTAAAAAATTATAATGTTTATTAAACTATAAAATTGGAATATAGCCTTATAAAGCAAATTCCATCCCAAGATGAGCATTTATTAGTTATTAATAAATTATAATAATTTAAAGTCAAACCCTTGCGATACCTGGGCTTTAGGCTAAATAAGTTTATTTGTTTTTTATTATTATAGAGTTTGATAATTGTGATTGTTAAACCACTTTAAGAAGTGTGAAACGTTTGCTCTTATATATGCAACAATTACAAAAGCGAAGTTGCTAATACTTTAAAGGAATAATTTGAAGTAATTATTCTTATTAAAGGATTTTTACAAGTTTAAATAAATTAAAGGTTTAATATACACAAAAGCGCTAAATAATATTAGCGCTTTGAAAATTACAATTTAAGTTTTTAGTAAGCGATAAATAAAAACAGTGAACCGCCCTGCTGTTTTTTATAAATCAGACCAATAAGGATTTAATATTTTCAATAAGCACATTTTTTTTAACTGGTTTTAATAATTGGCCATCAAAACCTAAATTGATATATTTATTATCACTAAAAGTATGTGCAATAATTTTTGTTGTGGTTTTATCAATGTGCTTTCTTATTTTTAGCATCGCATCTGTGCCCGTAAATTCAGGCATAATTATATCCATTAAAATAATGTCATAATTATTTTGTGAAACCATAATAAGTGCTTCTGCCGCACTTGAAGCAAAATCAACGTTAAAACATTCATCTTCAAGCATTTTTTTTATAACAATCTCAATTAAAAGATCGTCATCTACCAACAATACATTGATAAGTTTATTTTGGCTTTGTGTTATGGAGGAAATGTTATTCGGCATCGCTTTATTAGCTGGCTTTGGTTTTACAAACTCTTTAACATTACTTTCTGATGACATTGATAATTTACTCCTAGTATTTTTTGAGTTTGTAACTTATATAAAATTAATTACTTACTATGTAGGTATATATCGGCAGCTTGAAGAATTTACTTAATAATATATAACCACTGTTCTTTATATAAAGCAATTATTGGCCCAAGTAATTTATGTTTAAAATTAGTAACTTATTTACTGCTCAATAAGATTTTTAATTGTGATTAGCAAATTGCGATGCAAAATTAATTTTATTAAGCTGTTATCCGTGAGGTTCAGAAAGGCGGGTGTTTTTACTGTATAGGAAGTAAAACACAGACTTGATTATCTATGTTTTACAGTTTAACTAAAATAGTTTTAATGCAGTGCTGCCGTGAACGGGATGCTTTCACAGATTTTTGCTTCAGCTATAAGCAATTCTTCTAAACGTATATCCACTTCCTCTTTTTCGAAGTACTCGTAAGCAAGTTCAACAAAAAGATTTTTATGCTTTTCTTCTGATTTAGCGATAGCAACATAAAAGTCTTTTTCTTTACCCTCAGGAAGTGCTTGTGCAACTAAAGAAAAACGCTCGTGCCCTCTTGCTTCAATTACACCGCCAACCAGTAATCGGTCCATTAAAAAACCATCACGACCATGTCTAAACAGTGCACGAATTTGTTTTATATACGGATCTTTTTTGTCATCGCCTAAGTTTACATCACGCTCTAAAAGTAATTTAAGTACTTGTTTAAAATGTATTAATTCTTCTAGCGCTAAGTCGGTCATAGCTTTTACTAATCTACGTTTGTCTGGATAATGCGAAAGCATAGACATAGCCATACCCGATGCTTTTTTTTCTGCAGCGGCGTGATCTTGTAAAAAAGTATTAAAGTCAGCAAGGACAACTTCGGTCCATTCAAATGGGGTGTGATATTTTAATTCAAACATGTTCTGTACAACTTAAATAATAATGCGGGGGATTTTAACGTATTTGATTTAAAAAATCTTGTAAGGCAGTAATTTATCTATGCGCCCTTTAGCCGTAGATTCAACTTTTAACGGGTGTTTAATATCGTTCCATGCGGTGACTTTGCCGCCCATATTCATTTTTTCAAAATCAGTTTTATCACTTTTTAATGCTAAAAAGTTGCATAACTTTTTGTAGCTTTCTGGTTTTGCTATATCAATGGATAAAAAATCGTTGTCGCGGTTATTAAAGTACGTTTGAGCGTCATTAAAATGTGTTTTATAGCAGTGAGTTAAGTAACTATCGTCGCTAATATTATTAAGCGAAAGCTCACTAAATGTGTTTAAATAACAGCGTTTTATATGAATATTAAAGCCCCCGTCGCCGCGCGTTAAATTAGTGTGCATACGCGTTAAAAGCTGCTTTATTGATGCAAGCCACGCACTCAATTCGCGCTCTAAATAAATAAACTTAGAGTTTGGATAATGAATATCAAGCGCTTTAAAATCGTTAAATATGGGAGTGTCGGCAATTGCGCTGGCATTTTCAAAGCAAGCATTAGTATACGCGGTATGCGCCGTTGTAATACCAAGCTCTAAAAATGCGTGGCACACACTGGTTGTGCCGGTACGCGGTAAACCTATTATAAATATTTTGCTCATTAACTTTTCTTTAATTAGCCACGTGTTACTAGCAATACAAAGGCGCTAACAATAATCACTAAAAATGTCGCAATAGTACCAATTTGGCGATATTTCAGGTTTTTTTCTACTATGCCTATATTTTGAAACACACGCCCTATTAATAACGCACCACCTAATATATGACAGTAATGGCTAGCAAGCCCTTGGTATTCTGCCAAAAAAAGTAAAATTAAAGCAATTGGCACGTACTCCATAAAGTTAGCATGGGCACGCACAGCACGTTGCAGCGTTGCGTTACCACTATCACCAAGTGATATCTGCTCCGCGCGGCGCACTTTTATTACGTTAAAGCTCAAATAAATGTAAAACAATGCAAGTAATGCAGCATAAGTTGAAATGATCATGGCGTTTTCCTGTTATTTTATCGCATAAGCATGCGCTTTATTATTGTGGGCGTGATAATAACATATAAATTTGAGCAGCATTATCAGAAGTTTAATAAATGCCTATGCTAAGCTAAGGGTATTAAGTAAGTAGAAAATTACATAAGGATTTTATGTTTGTACCTCGCAAAGTAGCCGACAGTTACCGTGAAATGATTAACAGTATTGGCTTTTACCCTTCTATGCTTTCAGTGGGCTTTTTAGTATTTGCCATTATAACTATGTCGGTTGAATATTTAGCCCCTATTGAGCAGCTAAAATCGTTTATATCGGTTGTACTTGTTGATAGCGCCGAAAACGCGCGTACTATTTTAAGCACTTTAGCAGGCAGTATTATTTCGCTTACCGTGTTTAGTTTTTCGATGGTAATGGTTGTTTTAAATTCGGCCAGTGCGAGTTTATCGCCTCGCGTAGTGCCAGGGCTTATTACGCGTAAATCACACCAAATGGTTTTGGGTTTTTATTTAGGCAGCATAATTTACTCAATTATTATGCTTATAAATATTAATAAGCTTGATGGTGGCAGTACGGCAATTCCTTCAATTGGTGTGTTGTTCGCACTTATTTTTGGCTTGATTTCATTAGGTTTATTTGTATTTTTTATACATTCAATCTCTCGTGCTATTCAGGTTGATAATGTGTTAAATGGCTTATTTAGCCAAACTAAAAACGAAATTAAAACAATAATACAAAGGCAATCAGATAACCCCGTTGAAGACTTTCCAGACTTTAGCAAGTGGCACTCTGTTGTCAGTAAAACAGAGGGATATTATAAAGGCGTACATACCGATAAGCTGTGTGCCATTTTGGCAGAGCAAGATATAAAGGTATATATCTCTGTTAACCAAGGTTATTTTACCGTTAAAGGTTACCCGTTTTTAAAATGTAATAAAGATATAGCAAACGATGAAGAGCTGATAAATAAAATTCTCGACTGCTTTATTTTTTATATAGAAGAATACATTAGCGATCATTATCGTTATGGGTTGACCCAAATATCAGAAATTGCGGTTAAAGCAATGAGCCCAGGCATAAACGATCCAGGTACTGCGGTTAAATCAATTGATATGCTGAGCATTTTACTTATTCAAAGGCTTTCAATTAACGATATTAACTACTCGTTTAAGCACAGTGACAATGCCCCATTGCTATACCTTCATGAAACAAGCTTTGACGAATTATTACACGACAACTTTACACCGCTGCGTAATTACGCCAAAGGCGATGCATACGTAATGACAAACGTGCTTGAGGCATTTAAAAATATTTTGTTTGTTGCCCATAAAGATACCGATGCACGCAACAGTTTATTTAATTATTTAAATGCAATTGTTGATGACATAAATGAACATGTAACTAATGAATACGACAGACGCGAAGTAACTAATATGCTTAACTCAATAGCGCGTATTAGCCAAGAGCAAGGTGAGAAGTTGGTGGCACGTTTTGAGCACCACCAAAAATAAAGTTTAATCTATGTAGTAAACAGCGTAGCTTGAAGCTGTTACTTTAATCTCTCCAGCATGGTAGGCATCAGGTACATAATTACTTGGTGCGCTATCAGCCATCATTACTTTTTCTGCACGCATATAAGGCTGTGATTGCACATTGAGTGGACTTAGTGATGCGCTATACAAACCTTTTAAATCAACGCCATAATCTTCACTAAACTCTTTTGCTGCATCGCGTGCATCTTTTATTGCTAATTTTTGCGCTTTTTTATGTAGTTCGTTGTAGTTACTTGCTAAAAATTGCGTTTGGTTAATTTCGTTAATTCCGTTGTTAACTAAGCTTTGTAGTAACTCTGGGTATTTATTTATATCGTTGAGTTTTACTGTTAATGTGCGAGAAACTTTGAAGCCTTTAAAGTCTTGATTACCGGTTGTGCGGTTATATTGACTATCACGGTTTATTGAAATTTGCCCAGCATTTATATCACCTTCTCTAACCCCTACTTCTTTTACGAGCTTAATTGCTTTAGCGATGGTTAAATCGGTTTTATTTTTAGCTGTAATTAAGTCCTTATCAACTTCGGTAATACCTACACTAAGCTGTACGTAATCCGGCATTGTGGTAAGAGTGGCTTCGCCCTTTACGTAAATATGAGGGGCATCGGGAGTAGCTGCAGCAAGTGCATCAAAGCTAAGTACATTTAAAGCCAGCGCGCTACCTAAAACAAGGGTAAGAGTTTTCATTAAGTCGATCCTTTAATTTTGTTAAACCCAGTAAACACCGTACGCGGTTAATTAAATATGAACAAGCACAAAAAAAACAGGCATTTGCCTGTTTTTTGTTAAGCATTGTAACTGTGCCTACAACGTTATTTATTTTTAATTATGTATAAACCTAATTAAACACTACAACGCTTATAGTTACGGTATTTTGGTAACCAGTAATTTTTGTCTATTGCGGCCCATAAAGCATCATCAGTGATCTCAAGTGCAACACCTTCTTCAATCGCTTTTTTAGCAATAGCAAATGCAATACGTTTACTTAGCGTTTCAATTTCAGTAAGCGCAGGTAACAAACTACCTTTACCTGTATTGGCACGCGGCGACGACTCTGCAAGCATTTCACTAGACACACTTAACATTGCATCCGTAATACGCGTTGCTTTAGCGGCAATAACCCCTAAGCCAATACCTGGAAATATATAACTGTTGTTACATTGTGGAATTGGGAACGTTTCGCCATTGTACTCAACGGGTGCAAATGGGCTACCGGTTGCAACAAGCGCTTTACCATCAGTCCATTTAATTACATCTTCTGGGTATGCTTCTACCTGCTTAGATGGGTTACTTAATGGGAAAATAATAGGTTGCTCACAACCTGCGTGCATTGCACGAATTACCTGCTCGGTAAATAAACCTGGTTGGCCTGAAACACCAATTAAAATATCAGGTTCTGCACAGTGCATCACATCAAGAAGTGATGCGTATTCACCGCTGTAAGTCCAATCACTTAACGAGCCTTGCGGTTGTGCAAGTGCTTGTTGGAAGTCGCGTAAGCCTTCCATACCTTCACTAAGCAAGCCAAAACGGTCAACCATAAATACTTGGCTACGCGCTTGTGCTTCCGTAATGCCTTCAAAAACCATTTGGCTAATAATTTGCTCAGCAATACCACAACCAGCAGAACCAGCACCCACAAATACCACTTTTTGCTGGCTCAGTGTTGAATTTTTAACGCGACACGCAGCAAGTAAAGAACCAACCGTTACAGCCGCAGTACCTTGAATATCATCATTAAAGCTACAAATTTCATTGCGGTAGCGCTTAAGTAATGGCATTGCATTTGGCTGTGCAAAATCCTCAAACTGCAGCAATACATTTGGCCAGCGACGTTTAACCGCTTTAATGAATAAATCTAAAAACTCATCGTATTCGTCTTGAGCAATACGCTTATGACGTGCGCCCATATACATAGGATCGTTCAAAAGCTTCTCGTTATTAGTACCTACATCAAGCATTACAGGTAATGTGTATGCTGGGCTTATACCACCACACGCTGTGTAAAGTGACAATTTACCAATTGGGATACCCATGCCACCAATACCCTGATCGCCTAGGCCTAAAATACGTTCGCCATCGGTAACAACAATAACTTTTACTTTACCTTTGGTAGCGTTGCGTAAAATGTCATCAATTTGAAAACGGTCTTCGTACGAAATAAATAAGCCACGTGCACTGCGATAAATGTCTGAAAACTTTTCACAAGCGTCGCCAACTGTAGGCGTATAAATAATAGGCATCATCTCTTCAAGATGGTCACGCACTAAACGGTAGTACAGTGTTTCGTTGTTATCTTGGATTGCACGTAGGTAAATGTGCTTATTCAAATTTTCGGTAAAGCTAGAATACTGCTGATAACAACGCTCCACTTGCTCTTCAATTGTTTCAAAGCGTGGAGGAAGTAAACCAGCAAGATTGAAATTTTCGCGTTCTTTTTTACTAAAGGCACTGCCTTTGTTTAATAGCGGCGTTTCAATTAGGCCAGGGCCAGAATGATGAATATATAAGTAGTTAGGATCAGTATTTGTTGTCATATTTCCAAGCTTTAACGGAGTCTTAAGTTATGATCTGTCATTATCATTGTTAGAAGTTTAATTGCAATGACAATTAAGTTGGTCAGACCATTGAGAAAAACACTTGCAAGCCGCACTGCCTGCAAGTGTATTATACATAAATTAAAATTTGATAGTGACGTGATTATCAGTTAAATCAGATAATGCAACACCTTCACGGCGCGGATCGGCGCCGCCATACAATTTGTTATTTTTAATTTCAACGGCATGTAAGCCTGAGTTCAAATCGAGAACACGTACATTGTGTCCGCGTTTAGCAAGCAAAGGTGCAATAGCTTCAAGCGTTGTGCCTTTTTCAAGGCTGGTGTAATCGTTACGATTTGTTGTACGTGGTAAGTTTATAGCGTCTTGCGCTGATAAGTTCCAGTCAATAACACCAACAACCACTTGCGCAACATAATCAATAATGCGACTACCACCAGGAGAACCCACAACTAAACGTAAGCTGCCATCTTTGTTAAATACCATTACTGGTGACATAGAGCTACGCGGGCGTTTACCAGCCTCTACACGGTTTGCTACAAGCTTGCCGTTTTTACGTGGCGAAAGCGAAAAGTCAGTTAGCTGGTTATTTAAAATAAAACCATTAACCATAACCGTAGAGCCAAACGCCATTTCAATTGAACTGGTCATCGAAACTGCATTACCTTTACTATCTACAACAGATACGTGTGAGGTAGAAGGTAATTCGTATGAATCATCCATTGCATAACTTAAGTACCCTACAGGATTACCAGCTATGGCTTTTTGATCTGTTTCTGTAATTAATTTAGCGCGCGAGGCAATGTAATCTTTGTTTAGTAGCTCTTTTGTAGGTACTTGGGTGAAATCGGGATCCCCCATGTACATATCGCGATCGGCAAATGCTATGCGCGAAGCTTGGCTAAAGTAATGAATCGCCTTTTCGCCGTTTGGCTTAAGTGCGCTCATATCTTTATGTTCAAGTAAGCCTAGCATTTGCAGTACCGCAACACCGCCACTGCTTGGTGGAGCCATTGAACACACATTATAGGCACGGTATTGTATACATACCGCATCGCGTTCTTTGCTTTTGTAATCTGCTAAGTCTTGTACGCTTAATTTGCCTGGGGCAATTTTAGAGCGCTGTACAGCATTAACCATTTGTTTAGCGTTTTCGCCTTTGTAAAATGCATCAATGCCTTGCTTTGCAATGTCTTTGTATAAATCTGCAAGCGGTTGATTCTTTTTAATTGTGCCCGCTTCAATCAGTTTACCATTTGGGTAAAAGTATTCGTTGATTATCGGCATGCTCATTACACCGGGGTTTAACTGGCGGGCTAATAAGCCATGTAAACGCGGCGAAACTACAAAGCCTTGCTCAGCAAGTTCAATAGCGGGTTTAAAAAGTTCTTCCCATGGCAATATACCGTATTGTTTATGCGCACTTGCAAAGGCATGCAAAATACCAGGCACGCCTACTGAGCGCCCGCCTACAACGGCTTCAATCCATTTAACGGCTTTACCGTGTTTATCTAAAAACAGCGTTTCATCTGCATTTGCAGGTGCGGTTTCGCGGCCATCAAAACTAGTCAATTTATTGTTAGCTTTGTTGTAATACATCATAAATGTACCACCGCCAATACCAGAGGATTGCGGTTCAACTAAAGTAAGCACTAGTTGAGTTGCTATTGCAGCGTCAACGGCACTGCCGCCTTGGGCTAAAATTTGTTGACCGGCTCTTGAAGCATACGGATTTGCCGCTGCAACCATGTACTTGTCACCTACCACAACTTGCTTGTGACTAAGGCCCGTTGCTGCTTCTGGTTCGCGAGTTTCTATCGGTTGCTGTGCAAAAGAAGGCAATGTTATTGCGCACAGTCCAATAGCAAATAATGAGTTAAGTTTAAAATGCATAAAAAGTCTAAAAACACTTAATAACGATAAGGTAATTGGCATCTTAAAGTTAAACGGGCACAATATGCAAAAATTTATACTAAAAAATTACAATAAAATGCTTAATTTACCTATTCAACCTCGTTATATATTACCGCCTATTATTCTGCTGCTTTTTAGTACCATTTTTGCTGCATTTGATTTAAATAATTTACTTGAATTTAACCGAGAGCTAATTAATCAAGGCGAACTGTGGCGAATTTTTTCTAGCCAATTTGTTCATGCTAATTGGGCTCATTTGGGATTAAATGCCAGTGGTGTTTTATTAATTTGGTTACTGCATGGCGAATACACATCACCTACTCGTTACGCCGTTAATATAAGTGCGCTGGCACTGTGGTGTGGACTTGGCGTGTATTGGTTTTGCCCAAGCATACATATTTATACCGGATTAAGTGCTCTGCTGCATGGCGTAATTATTTGGGGGCAGTTAAAGATATAACTGTAGGGCTTAAGTCGGGGTATTTATTATTTATAGGCGTATGGATTAAAATAGCGTTTGAGCAATTTAGCGGCCCTAATGCTGATATAGGAAAGCTTATTAACTCAACTGTAGCTATTGATGCACATTTAATTGGTGTTATTGGCGGGACTCTGCTTGCCATACCACTGATTATAGAGCTCTTTAAAAAGAAAAAATAAAGTTAGATTTTGTTCAATCCAATAAAAACGCCGCATTAGTTTAGTCAACCAATGCGGCGTTTTTGTTTTTATAATTTAAGCGTAAAGATTAAAGCGTTTCTTTAAATAACTTATAAATACGGCGGTATTCGTCTAACCAACTTGAAGGCTGTACAAAACCATGTGGTTCAACAGGAAATATAGCTGTTTCAAAGTTTTGTTTTTCAAGCTCTATTAAGCGCTGTACTAAACGCACTGAGTCTTGAAAAAACACGTTATCGTCAACCATGGGGGCATTAATGAGTAAACGTTTGTTTAAACCCTCAGCGTAATAAATTGGCGAGCTGCGTTCATACGCAATCGGGTCAACATCAGGATGGTTTAATATATTAGCCGTGTAACCTGTGTTGTAATGTGCCCAATCGGTAACAGGGCGTAGTGCTGCTCCTGATTGAAATAACTCAGGCGCAGTAAACAATGCCATAAAGGTCATAAAGCCGCCATAAGAGCCACCATAAGTACCGACTGCTTTGGTATCAACGTTGGCATTTTGCGCCATCCATTTAACGCCATCGGCTAAATCTTGTGTTTCAGGTGTGCCCATTTGACGATAAATCGCAGTACGCCAATCACGCCCGTAGCCTTTAGATGCGCGGTAATCCATATCCATTACTATATAACCTTCATCAGCAAGCAATGAATGAAACATAAATTCACGAAAATAAACCGAAAACCCCATATGTGAGTTTTGCAAGTAACCCGCGCCGTGGTTAAAAATAACCGCTTTGCGATTTTTACCTACTTCACCTTCAACGTAATCAGCTGGGTAGTATACTTTTGCGTATATAGGTTGTTCAGTATGGCTCGATGGCACGGCAACAATTTTAGGTGCAGTTAGTTTTTTAGCTAAAAACTCATCCGACACTGTGTGCGTTAAACGCGTTGCTTTTGCATTGGCTTGTGCGTCTGCTACATAAAGCTCATTAGGCATGGTAATAGTAGAGTGCTTAAGGAGTAACTTGGTTTCATCTGGGCTTAACGTGTAATCGGTCATGCCGTTTAAATCAGTAACTTGCTCACTCTTACCTGTTTGCGGGTTAACACGGTAAATTTCGTACAGGCCTGGGTGTTCAACATTCGCTTTGTAATAAATTGCGCTGTCGTCGCTGGTAAGCGTTAAGTTAGAAACCTCAAATTGGCCTTGTGTAAGCGCAGTTGCACTACCATTGACTGGCTTTTTATAAAGCTGGCTGTAACCCGACTCTTCCGATAGGTAATAAAGCGTGTTTGAGTTATGTAACCAACCAAAGTCGTTAAATGCGTAAGCAATCCATGCATCGTCATGTAGGCGATGTTGCGACACAAGTTTGTTGTTTTTAAAATCAACGTTCGCAAGCCAGCGATCTTTGTTGTCCCACGCTTCAAGCATGACAGCCACTTGTGAACCGTCATCGTTCCATACTATTGGGCTTTGCTCAAAACCCCAGTCCATAATAACGTTAATGCCACGAGGCGCCTTTTTAGACTTATATGTTTTACCATCACGTGCATAATTTTCTTTTTTAACTGCGGCTAAAACATCTTCATCAAAACCCGGTAAGGTATTAAAGCTAAGTGATGTTTGCTCTTTGTTAGTTAAATTGATGTAGACAAGCTGTGAGGTTTCTTCTTTAGCATCTGCAACACGGCGTCGTGCTTTTTTAGGCTCAATGGTTGCATCATTAGTGATGTAATTTGGCATAATATCGCCATCTGCGCGCCAATCAGTTTTTTCTTTAACTACGACTAATAACGCATCACCATTTGGCGAAAGCTGTGCCTCTGCAACTTTATTACCGTTACCTAAGTAGTAAGCCGTGTTAGCAATTGAATCATTTTGTTCATTAATTTTCTCATTGCGTGCTTGCTTATCTTTTTTATTTTTTTGTTGAAGCGCCACAAATTTAATCAGTTTATGCTGCTCTTTAGCAATATAGGTGCTTGGCTCTTCAATACCTTTTGGCTCATCAGCAAGTTTTAAGTTAGCAAGCTCGCTCGTTAAGCCTGTTTTTAAATCAACTTTAAAAAACACATTACCTTGGCGGTAAACTAAATCGCCATTATTTAAAAATTGTGGCTTGGACTCGCCCGCTGATGTAGCTGTAATTTGTTTAAGTTCACCCGTTTTTAGGTTTTTAACAAACACATTGCCTTTAAACGTGTAGGCCGCCATTGTTTTATTTTTAGAATAAACGGCTTTATTTGAACCCACAGTATGAAGTTTATTAAGAGCTACTTGCTCTGCTGTTTGGCTAGTAACCGATTGGCTAAATAAATCGCGTAGTGTATTACCCTGCTCTTTTTGAGCATAAATAATAGTAGCTGAATCGCTTGACCAATAAGCGCTCTCTGGCTGATTACCCATCCAATCGGGATCGGCCATTGCTTGTTCTAGCGTTATTTTTTGTGAGCCGATATCTGCTGGTGTGTTTACAACCGCAGCAACCTTGGTTGCTGGTAAAGCACTTTGCTGTGTTGAAGAGGTGTTAGCGGTAGCGCTACAACCTGCAAGCATGATACTTGAGGCAACGGCTAAGGCCACTAATGTTTTAGATGAAGAAAAATTAAAAATCATAGTGCTTCTATACGGTTATTATAATTAGGCCGTATTTAAGCAGAAGCACTCAAGTTATTGCAATTATTTAAGATAAATAGCCATTAAACAGGGTAAAGCTCAGTTTACTAATTGTAATAGACGTTATTCAATTACTAAATCAAGCCACACCAGTCGATGATCGCTTGATGCGTTTCTGTCTTTAATTAAACGGTATTCATTACTGGTTTTAGTTGGCCAAAATACCCCACCGTCCTTAATTTTTAAGCCATAGTTTGACGGTAAAACGTAATCAACACGGGCTTGCCAATTAGCACTGTAATTTTGTGCATAAGGCACATCATACTGCTCTTTAGCACCTTCACTTTTTGGAACAAAGTGAGCATTTATTAATGGGTTTTTAAGTAATTGGTCGGTGGTATTTGTACGGGCTTTATCGCCTTCAGGGGCTGCGTTTAAATCGCCTAAAATAACAAAACGAGAGCGAGCTTTTAAACCGCCCTTTTCGCCTTTATCATCGTAAATATACTTAGCGTTTGAAACGTAATCGGCAATTAACCTTACTTCATCGTGGTTACGCTTGCCGTTTCTGTCCTCTTCACCGTCAAATACAGGCGGTGTTGGGTGAGATGCAATAACATGAATGGTTTTATCGTTTACGCTAATAGGTAAATCCCAAAACGATTTAGAGCTTAGTCTAAGTGCTTGCCATTCTTGTGCGTTATACCAGTTTTCGCCTGTTTTAGGCATTACAGGCATTTGAGCATTTGGCATGTCTTTATATTTAAAAGTTTGAAGGGTTCTTACTTTATCAAAATCGATTGGGTATTTTGACAAAATAGCCATACCATAATGCCCTTCAAAAAAGCCAAAGCCTTGTGCATCGCCCATCACGCCATTTTTTTTGCCATCATTATCTAAATCAAACTCGGTGGCTAGGCCTGTATTTACTGGGGCTATATAAGAGTAAGGATAGTTAATAGCGGCTTGTTCTTGCTGACCTACATTTAAATAATGTTTATTAAAGTATTCAATGCCCTGCTCTTTTGGGATGTAATCAAATTCGTTAAGTAAAATAATATCAGGGCGAACACGCTGAATAATTTCCGCTATGTTCTTAATTTGCTGGTGGTTTGCTTTAAGTGAGTTAACTAAGGCATCACTTTTAACTTGCTCGCCTTTAGGTGTGTGATTAGTTGCATCCATACTTACATTAAAAGTAGCAACACGAAGAGAGTCTGATGCAAATGTATTTAAGCTAAATAATGCAGTAATGGCTAGCACGCCAGATATTGTTTTTAGTTTCATTGTTTTACTTCACAAATTTAAAATTAGACTTTAACAGTATTACATATTCAAAGCCCATTTTTATGACAAAAAAATACCGGCTTAAGCCGGTATTTATATAAAGGTATGATAACTATTCACTGAGTACTAAATTGGCAGCTGCTTTTAAAATACCAGGGTACTCTTGTTCAGATAGGTATTCTGAAAGTTCGCCAAGCTTATCGGCGAGTTCATTTATATTTGTAGCCGATACATTTATATGGCCCATTTTACGCCCTGGCTTTGCTGTTTTTCCGTACCAATGACTTGTAACATTCGCTATATGTAAAATTTCACTCGGTATTCTTGATTGTCCTAATACATTAATCATTGCTGTAACGTATTTAAGTTCTGTATTACCAAGCGGCAAACCTGCAACAGCACGCATGTGGTTTTCAAACTGGGAGCAATGGCAACCTTGTTGCGTCCAGTGGCCAGAGTTATGTACGCGCGGTGCAATTTCGTTAACGAGTAATGTGCCTTGAACATCAAAAAACTCTATAGCCAATACGCCAACGTAGTTAAGCTCGTTTGCTATTTTTGTAAATGCATTGTTTGCTTGCGCTTCAACATTTTGATTATTTTTACCGGCAATAGAGAGCGTCAATACACCATTGGTGTGCTCGTTTTCTGTTAGCGGATAAATAGCAACATTACCGTGTTTGTCGCGCGCACCAATAATAGATACTTCACGATCAAACGGGATCATTTTTTCAGCAATAATCGAATGAGGCGCAAGCTCGGTGCCTGATGCAATAAAATCAGCCATTTGTGACCAAATTTCGTCTATTTGATCATCCGATTTTAAACGCCATTGGCCTTTTCCATCGTAACCCGCTTGGCATGTTTTAATTACAAGTGGTTTACCTAGAGTTTTAACGGCAAGTTCTAAATGCGCTTTTTCAGTAATTAGTTGATACGGCGCACAAGTTACGTTTGTTTTATCAAGCAATGCTTTTTCAAGCGAGCGATCGCCACCGGTTTTAATAGCGGCTTTACCTGGGTAAAACTTATTGCTGTTACAGCAAAGTGTTAGTACGTCATCAGGAATATGCTCAAACTCGGCAGTAATGGCATCAGCGTTTGATATAGCTTGCTCAAGCGACGTGCTATAAACATCGCCTGTTAGTGGGTGCTTAATTTGCTTGCTGCCTACATCGTACGCCACAACGTTTAAATTAAGCGGCGCGCCGGCAAGACTCATCATACGTGCAAGTTGCCCTGCACCTAATATTAAAATATTCATTATTACTCTGCAGGGTTTGGATTAGCTAATATAGTGTCGGTTTGCGCTTTACGAAACGCTTCAATTTTTGCAAAAATTTCTGGATTTTGACACCCTAAAATTTGTGCAGCTAATAACCCCGCGTTTGCTGCGCCCGGCTCACCAATTGCTAGCGTACCTACTGCAACGCCTTTAGGCATTTGGCAAATAGATAAAAGTGAATCAACACCATTTAATGCTTTTGATTTTACAGGCACGCCAAGTACAGGAAGCGACGTAAAAGCAGCTGCCATACCTGGTAAATGCGCAGCGCCGCCAGCGCCAGCAATAATAACTTTAATACCACGTTCTGCGGCTGAACTTGCGTAATCAGCAAGTAATTGAGGAGTGCGGTGTGCAGACACGACTTTGGTTTCGTACTTAATGCCAAAATGCTCTAGCATAAGTGCTGCATGTTCCATGGTTGGCCAATCTGATTTAGAACCCATAATAATGCCAACAGTCATAAATACTCCTCAGTAATGTATTTTAAAAATAGCGGACTTATGTCCGGTTTTAGGCGGGTATTATACCCAAACCAAGTTTAATTGCGACTCACAAAAACAAAAAAAGCCATGTTTAAACATGGCTTTTTAGAGTTAACGGGTAAATAGCTAATTAAGCTTCTTTACTCGCTAGGTATTCTGCGTAGTTGCCTCTAAAGTCGATAACTTTACCGTCTTTAACTTCCCAAATTCGGGTCGCAACCGATGATACAA
This sequence comes from Pseudoalteromonas sp. 1_2015MBL_MicDiv, assembly GCF_002407505.1. Taxonomy (NCBI): domain Bacteria; kingdom Pseudomonadati; phylum Pseudomonadota; class Gammaproteobacteria; order Alteromonadales; family Pseudoalteromonadaceae; genus Pseudoalteromonas; species Pseudoalteromonas sp. 1_2015MBL_MicDiv. The sequence goes on from NZ_CP012737.1 coordinate 2,018,003, forward strand.
ACTGACGGTCGTGCGAGACAAACATTAATGTACCTTCATAAGCTTCAAGGGCTAAGTTAAGCGCTTCAATAGATTCCATATCCATGTGGTTGGTTGGCTCATCCATTAGCAATATGTTTGGTTTATGCATCATAATTTTACCAAACAGCATGCGGCCTTGCTCACCACCTGAAATTACTTTAACTGACTTTTTAATATCGTTTTGAGAGAATAACATACGGCCTAAGAAGCTACGAACCACTTGCTCGTCGTCGCCTTCTTGTTGCCATTGTTCCATCCACTGAAACAAGTTCATGTCGGTTGCAAACTCATCAGCGTGATCTTGTGCGTAGTAACCAATGTTCGCGTTTTCAGAAAACTTAAACTCACCAGCTTTAGGCGCTAAGCGCCCTGCTAATGTATTAAGTAATGTTGTTTTACCAACACCATTTTCACCAATAATAGCAATGCGTTCGCCAACTTCTACTAAACCTTCAAGTCCAGAAAACAACGTATTGTCGTCAAAACCTTGTGTTAGGTTTGTCATTTCAAGCGCGTTTCTGAATAACTGCTTTTCTTGGTCGAAACGAATAAATGGCGTTTGACGTGAAGATGCTTTAACTTCGTCTAACTGAATTTTGTCGATACGTTTAGCGCGCGATGTTGCTTGCTTAGCTTTAGATGCGTTAGCAGAGAAGCGAGAAACAAACTGTTGAAGTTCAGCAATTTGGTTTTTCTTTTTCGCGTTTTCGCTAAGTAGCTGCTCACGTGCTTGCGTTGCTGCAAACATGTATTCGTCGTAGTTACCTGAGTAAATACGTAGCTCACCGTAGTCAATATCGGCCATGTGGGTACACACAGAGTTTAAAAAGTGACGGTCATGCGAGATGATTATCATGGTACAGTCGCGTTGGTTTAACACGTCTTCTAACCACTTGATGGTGTAAATATCCAAGTTATTGGTAGGCTCATCAAGTAGCATTATATCTGGGTCTGAAAACAACACCTGTGCAAGTAGCACGCGAAGTTTAAAACCAGGTGCAATTTCTGACATAGGGCCAAAATGTTGGTCAGTGCCAATACCTACGCCTAACAGAAGCTCGCCTGCTTTAGATTCAGCAGAGTAACCATCCATTTCAGCAAACTCAGTTTCAAGATCGGCTACTTTCATACCGTCTTCTTCACTCATTTCTGGTAAAGAGTAAATACGGTCACGTTCTTGTTTTATTTTCCACAGCTCTTTGTGACCCATGATCACAGTATCAATTACTGAGTATTCTTCGTAGGCAAACTGGTCTTGGTTTAGTTTAGCAACACGTTCATTTGGATCAGTACTTACATTACCTGAAGACGCTTCGAGCTCACCACTTAGAATCTTCATAAATGTTGATTTACCACAACCATTTGCACCGATTAAACCGTAACGGTTTCCGTCGCCAAATTTTGCTGAGATATTTTCAAATAATGGTTTAGCACCAAATTGCATGGTGACATTAGCTGTACTAATAATAGCGCTACCCTCCAAAGGAGTAATGATGTATTTAAATTGCGCGCAGTTTAAACCAAAATGGCCTGTTTTTCTATGAAAGTTTAAAGGCAGACCACTACGTTTTAGCCATTTATTATGACTATGTAGTTAGTAGCTAAAATAACGGATTAGATTTAATGGTTTCGTTAATTTTTATGCAAATTAAAATCCAAAAATTATTTTTTATAAACAGGCATGAGGGGTTAGAAATAGGGATACAGATTAGAGTAAAAGCACTTTTAACGTGTTTGTGTGTTTACTTAACTCATTTTGCTACAACCTATAAAAATAAAAAGTTATATTTATGAAAATAAAGCGATTTTAGAGCTTTTGCACTAGTTACTATTTTTTAACCAAGATGAAATTAATTCAAATTATAATTTTAACACACCACTTATTACCAATCCTTTTTCCCTACAAAACAACTAAAAAAACAAACCTCAGCAACACTTGAAAAACAAAATTAACCTTTAGTGAATATCTATTAAGTTTAACGCTTAATTTTAGTGAGTATTTTTCACTTTTGAGCTGTTTATTGCTTTGTTAACCTTTGAATCTGAATTTTTACCTACGTAAAAAACTGACCAATTTACACAGGGCAACACACAAGATGAGCAAAAAATTAGCAACACTTATTAGCGCAAGTATTGTATTCGCACCCGCTGTTTCGGCAGTAGAGTTATACAAAGATAATAAAAACACTGTTGAAGTAGGTGGATATCTTGATGTACGTGTAATTAATACACAAAACGAAACCGAAGTTGTTAACGGTACTTCGCGCATCAACTTTGGATTTACCCGAAAGCTTAAGAAAGACTGGACTGCCCTTGCACTCGTGGAATGGGGTGTAAACCCTGTTGGCAGCAGTGATATTATTTATAACAATCGTTTTGAGTCTATTCAGGACGAGTTTTTGTATAACCGTTTAGGTTACGCAGGCCTTTCGCACGAAAAGTACGGGCAACTAACTATTGGTAAACAATGGGGTGCATGGTACGACGTGGTTTACGGCACAAATAATAGCTTTGTATGGGATGGTAATGCTGCTGGTGTTTACACCTATAACAAAGACGATGGCGCTGTTAATGGCACTGGCCGTGGAGATAAATTAGTGCAGTACCGCTATAGCTATAACGATTTTAGTTTTGCAGTACAAGCGCAGCTTAAAAACAGCGAATTCTATACCTGTGACGTAACCGACATTTCAGAAGAAGAATGTGAAGCGCTATGGAACTCTGGCGATAGTGCAGCCCAAGAAGTTGAATTTAATTACACATTTGGTGCGTCTGTAACTTATACCCCAACTGACATGCTAACACTTACAGCAGGTATTAACCGTGGTGAGTTTGATTTAACGTTTGGCGATGGTTCTACTCGCAATGTTGAAGATTTAATTTATGGTGCAGGTATTATGTGGGGCAACATTGATAAGCCCGGCCTATACGTTGCTGCCAACGTAAATAAAAACAAAAATCACGACACAGATAACATTGGTCGCTTAATTAAAGACGCAATCGGTATAGAAACATTTGCATCTTACCGCTTTGATAACGATTTTCGCCCTTTTATTGCCTACAACATGTTTGATGCCGGTGATGATTACGTAATTCAGCCAAACTTTAACGCCGACCCAAACGATATATTTAAGCGTCAGTTTGCTGTTATTGGCCTTCACTACTTAATTGACGAAGACACTATTGCCTACATAGAAGCGCGTAAAGACTTTAGCGACTTTGAAAGCGATAACGACGATCAACAAGCACAAATGGAGCAGTCGGAAGATGACGGTATAGCATTTGGTTTTAGATATAAGTTTTAAATATAAGTTTATAAAACGACTACAACATCCCTAAGCACAACCCTTTTAGCCCTTTTAACTTTTTTAACTGGGCTTTTTTCATTCTTCCATACTTTTTTGAATACTCGATTTTACATTTAAGGCTATCATTAGCAGCCGCATTGCTATCAGATTTTTAATCTATAATATCACCATTCACGATGCCCCTATTTTTACGTTTACCATTTTGCAGCCCATTACTATGAGCGAGGAAAACTTTAATTAAGCACTCATAATCCACTACTCGGCATTTATATTTTTAGTGGATGTAGTTATCGCAGGCTTTATTATTTTGACTACCTCTTTGATTACTTTTTTTAATTTGACTCTATTGCTAAGTTTAGCATTATAACGATATTGGTATGATGTGTTCTTTTGATATAAAGCCACCAGCCAATTTATATTGGCTCCATTAAGAGTATAAAAAGATGCTGAAACTATATTGAAATAGCAAAGTACTTACACTGCTTATTGCTGATCACAAAGGCGAAAGGCTGATTAAAAGCAGTAACAAATAGATGTGTTTATGCTCATAGGTACTGACTGCATTCTAACTCAATAGCCATGAACTGTATATAAACACAGTGCACGTATTTCCTGACAAAAATAATTTAAACCAGCTTGATTTTGTAAGTCGTTGATAATGTTAAACTAAGTAAAGTACTATAAAGCTGATTAAGCATTCTAAATACACAGAACAACGTTAACTGTATATACACACAGTTAACACTTTGAATCAATCTAATCTACTTTTTAATAAACGTACTATAACCAGCTAATGCCTTAGCTACACTAAGTGGTGGATTATCTGAGTGCTCAGCACCTTCATTTACAGCGCTTTGCCACACAAGGTTATTATTAGGGTTGGCTGTTAAAGCGGTCTCTAAATTATTAAACGCTTTTAACATTAACGGGTGCTCTGCCCCACCAACCGATAGATATAAATAAGTAGGCACCTTAACTTTGTTTGCTTGAGTAGTTAAAAATGCTTTTACATTATTAACTACGGTCATGTCGTCTTACCAAGCAGCTGGGCTAAATGCAAAGTACCCATTAAACAGTTCAGGTTTTGTATGCAGTGTATAAAGTACAAAGCTACCACCTGCCGAAAAACCACTCAATACACGGTTATTACTAAGCTTATATTTTGCTGATAAATAAGGGAGTAACTCAGTTTCAATAAACGCTAAAAACTTGTCGGCTTCACCATTTGGTTCAATAAGTGTTTCGTGCTCTGGACGCGCTTGTGTATTTACATCTTGGCGGGCATAAGGAGGCACTAAATCGCGATTACGTGTATCTGTAAAAAACAAATTAGGAATAGACACCAATATAGCCTTATCCCCTTTTTCGCTCTTAGCTTGTTTTGTAAGTGCTTTGTCCCATGTATCTAAATTAAAGTTACCATCGGTTTTAATAATTAACGGATACGCTTTTTTAGGATTGTAATTAGCGGGCAATCTTATAAACACTTTGCGCGACTCATTAAGCACGCTTGAGTTAATTGTTACATCTGTATAGGCCGATACATAATGGTTATAATAACGTATAGCTAAAATACCAATAGCAAAAATGACTACGGCTAAACTTAAATTAATAAAAGAGTGTTTTGTTATTTTTATTGTCATGCGGCATTCCTTTCAATGTTTAGGAGTTATTTAATCGAGCTTAACCCATTGTTTTATTTCCAGCGCGGTCATAATAAGCTCAACCGAAAACGCGGCTAAAATCATGCCCATCACTCGCGTTAAAATAGACGCGCCACCAGTACCAATTAGCTTAATAATTTTACCCGAAAGCAGCAACAGTATTAAAGTAATACCCAACACACCAAGTGTAACAAGCGCTGTGCCTATTTGAGTAGTAATTGGGTGTATGTGGTTATCGGTAAGTAGTATTACCGCCAAAATAGCGCCAGGAGTCGCCGTTGCAGGTATAGCAAGCGGAAACACCGCAATATCGTGATCGGGGTCTTGTTTAGCTTTGTTAGAATCGTTTCCAAATATCATTTGCAGGCCAAACAAAAATAATATAATTCCGCCCCCTAACTGAAACGACACCAACCTAATTCCCATCGCATTTAGTATTAGTTGTCCTATTAAAATAGAACCTAATAATACGCCCCCGGCATAAAGCACCGTTTTAAATGCAGTTTTACGACGTTGTTGATCAGTTAAATGAGAAGTAAGTGCGGCAAACAGCGCCATAGTGCCTATTGGGTCAATGGTCGCCCAAATTACAAGCGCATCTTGAGAGAGTTTATCTAGCATATAAAATCCTTGTTAAGCGTAAATGTTTAATAAAACACGGGTAACAAATTCATTTGCTCACGCTTAACTATAATAGAAAGCCGCTATTTTTTGTATTTTATTTACTGAGCTTTAAGGATTGAGGATTAAAAAAAGATAAGCACTTATAATTGCCGTCTTGAGTTAAAGTGATTTATGCCAAATAGAATTTTCTCTTAAGCTAAAACCTAACTTAATAAGTAAATTATGGGAACGTGCATTATGTGCACTCACCTCGGCCGACAAATGTTTAAGCGCAATATCCTTAACTAGGGTTTCAATAAAACCGCTCACTACTTCAAACATTATGCCTTTACCCCAAAAGTCGGGGTGCAGCTCAAATCCTATAAATGCACTACTTTTACACGGCGTTAAATTATAAAGCCCACAAGTACCCATTAACTTCCCAGATATATTATGTTCAATTGCGACTCTAATCACTTCGCCTTCGTAGTATGCACTAATATCATCTTGTATTAATTGTTTGATTTGCGTTTTACTAAGTGGTGTTTCGTAGTCGTTAAATTCTGACACGTGTGGGTGGTTTAAAATATTAAATAAACACGCAGCGTGTTTGTGGGTAATTAAACGCAGCGTAACGCGTTCAAGCTTTGTGGTATTAAACATTTTATTTAAGTGGTTAGTTAAATTAGCTCTTTATGGGCACGCATTATTAACTTACCATACGCCATTAACAAGCATTATCTTTAAGCAAAAAGAGTGGATAACGTAATGAGTGACGATTTTAAAGTAATACAACCCACTACCACAGTATATTGCCCAAAGCGCGGCGAAGGCTGGACCTTAACAGGCATTACTAATATTAACGAGTTTACCTCAGTAATGTTTGACGGCACACGCTATACACTTCCAGCACGCGAAATAGTAGAAGAACTTCTCCCTAACCAATTAGCGCGTGAGCAAAATAGCTAACCAAACACATACACAGTAAAAAGGCTGCAATTTTGCAGCCTAGGGTCTGTTGATCTTTGCGGATTGAAATTTGTTCAAACTAGGGGCTATTTAATCGCGGCGCGAGGTTTGTAACCTAGTGGGCTAAGTCAAAACCGAGCAACAAAGAGTAAATAGCCCCTAGGAAGAACCCTTTGGGCAGCGCCTGTTTGGCATTAATGCTACGTTATCGCCTATTTATGGGGAATAACCACACTGTATAGGCTCTGCCTTGCCTAAATACCAAACAGACTGCTGCAAATTCAACCTTGAAAGATCAACAGACCCTAGTATTTAATTAACGAGTTAAAATGCATCGTCTTCGCTGTAAACATTAACGTTTAGCTCGTCATCATTTTCAAATACCACAAACGAAATAGGCTTACAGCATACTTGGCAGTCTTCTATGTATTGCTCATCAATATCTGCTGCATCAAGTAATACTTCAATACTTTCACCACAATAAGGGCAGCTTATTGATGTTTCTGTTAACTGGTTCATTTATCACCTGCTAATTTATATCTCGAATGTTGTCACTTTAATGAACACGTAAACATAATTCAACACCCCATTAAATAACGCATACTTGGCTAACCCAATTAAACCATGCTACTAACTTAAATAGTGATCTTACTACTAGTCTTATCCATATAAGTTGTCAAAGCACGAAATAGTATTAGCACTTAGCGGGTCTAACTTCTTAAGTATTTAAACTCACACTTCAGGTGGATAATTTTATGAAAAAATCACTCGCATTAGTATTAACATCTGCCGCAATATTGTTTAGCACATTTTCCCATGCAGAAAAAACCGAAAAAGCCGTTTTAGCTGGAGGTTGTTTTTGGTGTATGGAAAGTGATTTTGAAAAGCTAAAAGGCGTAACCGATGTAATATCGGGCTTTACTGGCGGTAAACTTAAAAACCCGACGTACAATGGTAATCATAAAGGCCATTACGAGGCCGTAGAAATCACTTACGATCCAGCTATAGTAAGCTATCAGGGTATACTTGATCATTACTGGGTAAATATTGATCCCTTTGATGCAAGAGGCCAATTTTGCGATAAAGGCCCTAGTTACTTAAGCGCTATATTTGTACAAAACGACGAACAACGTAAATTAGCCGAAAAAACAAAAGCAGCAGTAGTTGCCGAGTTTCCTAATCAAACTGTGGTTACACCTGTATTAAACGCAAGTACCTTTTACCCTATTAAAGGTAGGGAAAGCTTTCATCAAGATTATTACAAAAACAACCCTATCAGATATAACACCTATCGTTGGCGTTGTGGTCGTGACAGCCGCCTAGAAGAAATTTGGGGCGACAGAGCAACTCACTAGTATTTATTAAGCAACTTAAATTACACCAACAAAAGGCTGCATATTGTGCAGCCTTTTCGTTAATATCGTTTTAGTTTACGTTTAAAATTTATACGTTGCAGATAGCCTTACACTTCTGGGGGTGCCTGGTTGAACCCACGCATCAGCAAATGAGTTAGTGTAATAGGTTTCATCAAACAGGTTATCTACCTCTGCACGCAAGCCAATTGCTTTGGTTACATCAACATCTAAAAATGTACGTGCTGTTGAATAGCTTGGTAGCTCAAAATCGGTACCAAAAAAGCCGTTTCGAGAGTCTACATAAACTAAACCTGCGCCAAACTTAATTGCTTTGCCATATAACTCGGCTGATTTAACAAGCTGTAAACTGAGTTGATGCTTAGGAATATTTAATAAAGAACTACCCGCTTCAACGGTATAGCCAAAGTTAGCATCAAAAAATGAGTTTTCAATAGTTGCATCAACATACGCATACGATAGCCATAGGCTTACATCATCAGTAAGTTCGCCTGTAATATCAATCTCAACACCTTTACTTTGTGCTTCACCAATGGCTGCGTAAGTAAACGCAGTTGCATCATCTACAACTAGCATGTTGTCTTGCTCTACTTTAAACACGGCAACAGTACCAAATAAAGCGCCATCGTTTAAAGTAAATTTAACCCCCAACTCTGTTGAAGTAGATTGATTTGGTTCAAACCCATCGCCATTTGTATCAGTGCCCGATAAAGGCCTAAAGTTTTCGCCATAAGCTGCATAAACAGATACAAACTCGCTCGCCTCATACACAACACCCAACTGGGGGCTAACACGTGACTCATTTTGTTTTGATTGCGTATCAGCTAAACGATTATTGAGTGTTTGCTCGTAGTCATCAAAGCGAACACCAACGCGAATATCAAGCTTATCGGTTAGGCTTATTTGGTCTTGTATAAATACACCTAACGACTCTTGAACTTCTAACTTATCGGTATTGGCCGTTGGCGTAGGTAACTCATACGCCCCATATACAGGATTAAAAACATTTATATACTGATCGCCACGAACACGAAGAACAAATTGATCATTTTCGAACTTATCAGAATCAACACCTACTATTAAGCGGTGTTCTAATCCTGCAACCTCTAAATTACCCGTCACTTCTGCTCTAAACACCTGATATTTTGCATCGTAATCACGGAAACGTCTAAAGCGATTTACCTCTGCATCAACTACACCCGCAAAACCGGTTTCGGTAGCAAACCCTTCAAGCGACGTATCACGGTAGTTAGCGCCCAGTAATACGCTCCAATTATCATTAAAGTCATGAATAAACTCCAATTGATGACCCAGTACGTCAGCCTCTATTGGACCATCACCTGGCTCACCTAAAAAGCGACTTTCAGGAATAAGCCCAAGCTCGCCATCTATGGCTAATACGCCTCTATCAAAAGGAACTTCTTGGTCGCTGTATTCAAGCTCATATATTAATTGGCTGTTGTCATTAATGTTCCATGTAATTGAAGGGCTAAAGCCCTTTTTTGTTGTTTCTATCGTATCGCGAAAACTTTTGGCATCTTCATAAAAACCAACCAGCCTAATTGCTACGTCGTCATTAAGGGGGGTCGTGTAATCTACATCAGCGCGGTAGGTATCAAAGCTTCCTACGCTTAGCTTTAGCTCGCCGCTCGTATCAAACGTTGGGCGTTTAGTTACTAAGTTTACCGTACCGCCAGGTTCACCACGGCCAAATAAAGCAGCACGTGGACCTTTTAACACCTCAACCGATTCAATACCCGACAAATCACGTGAGCCACCAAAGCCACGCCCGGCATTAAACCCATTAACAAGGTAATTACTTGGTAAGTTTTCATCGCCGACAAAGCCACGTAGAGCAAAGCTATTCCAAAGTCCGCCAAAGTTATTTTGACGCGCTACCGACGCCGATAAATCAAGCGCTTGATTTAAATTTATCGCACCCGCGTTTTCAAGTGCTTCTAAATCTATTTTTAATTCTGATTGCGGCGTTTCTAAAGGGCTAAAATTTCCTTGATAAGCTTGGCGTGTTCCAGTAACAGCAAGCCTTTCAATAACACTCATATTTACACTATCAACTTGCTCACTTTTATCAGCTGCTATTACCTGACTGCTAAATAAACTCACTAAACATGTGCTTAAATAAGTAAGTTTCAGCCCTTTTTTATTAGTATTCATTATAAACCTTGTTAATTAGTTGACTCATAAATTTTATTTTAACTGAACGCCTATGACCTCAGGCTCATCCTTTTTATTCAGTATTGTTTTACTAAAACTAGGCATGTTGTTAAGCGCAGCTTTAGTGGGCTCACCTTTAATAAATAACCAAGGGTAGTAAAATTCCCTTAGGCATTTATGAAACCCTCGTATTTGATGCTCGTATCTAAATGCCGCTATTGCATCTGTTTTGGCTTTTCGCGTTAAGCTGCGTTGTAACAATAATGCAGGCGAAAACCACGATACCATTCCAGCTAACTGATACTTTTTGCGTGCTGCATCGCGGTACGCATGCGAAAGTTCAGCCGCTTTTTCATCCCCTACTTGTTGAAAGGCGTAATACCATTTCCACTCAAACTCGCTTTGCATATCAACATGATCTTTCCATGCGGGATTATTAGCTACAAAGGCGTCCATTGTAATTTGTTTTGGTAAGTCCCATGCATCGTTAACCGCCTCTCGCTGGGTAAGTACAATTTCGCCACCTTTAGGTGAATGCACTATTTTGTTAATCGCTAAATCACCTAAAATAGGAATAATAAAAGCAACTAGCACCCATATACCTATTAAAGCGGAGGCAACACGCGGCGCACTACTTGCTTGCTTGCCCATCAAAATACAAAGTGCAGCCCAAAAAACTAGATAGGCAACACACATAGTTGTTATCAATAAAACATCATAAATTGAACTACCAGCTACATAAGCGCCACCATAGAATGGCAACATTAAACACACGAGTAATAAAATAAACCTCACCAATATGCGTGCGCCCCATAAAGCAAAGTAAGAGCTCGACGTTGTGACTAATAAATCGTAACGACCACTGGTACGTTCGTTGGCAAATAAATCATGGAACAGCAAAATCACTATCAGCGGTGCCAAAGCACTTAACACAAACGCAAAATCAATTTTACCTGCTTGGGCAAGCTCAGGGTTTTGCGCATCGCTTTCGTAAATTTGTCCCTCCAGAGCAAGTAAGTTTACGCGGTGTTTCCATGGGTAAATATCGCGTTCACCCAAAGCAGCAAACGCTAAATTTGAAGGCGCTGAATACGTTAAATGAAAAGTATAATAAGCCAACATACCTGCATCAGTTTGCTGCGTTTGCACATTTAATCGTTCGGTTAAATCAGCTGATTTTAAACGTTCAATAGTTTCGCGTTGCTGACTTACTTCACTCAACCCACTGATAACGGCAAAGGCAGACACAGCAAATGTACAAAGTAAAAGCACCACTAAATATTTTTGACGAAGTAAAAAGCCAAATTCTCGCTTGAGGTGTAAAAATAAATAGCTCATAACAAACGTTTCCCTACAAACTTAATACCGCCGGCCAACACTGCAATCCACAGTAATAGCTGTAAAAATGCAGATGTACTTCGCTGGGCTCGCACCAACGCACTATCGCTATGAAAGGTAAAGTTTTGCAGTATTTTCCAATTATCAGCGCTAACACGTGCTTTTTTAGTGGCTGCGGCATCAGCATTGCGGTTCATGTCGTCTTGGTAATCAAGTTCTTCAATATGAACTTTGTTAAGCCCTTGCACAAAATCAAAACGTAGCTGCTCGGTTTCGCGTAAAAAGCGATGATGCGTTTCTATACTTGTACCAACCACAATCATAGAGAGCGAGCGAATCGCTACCATTGGTGAAACCCAACCAAAATAACGCGATACCTGCGTTTGCTTAAGCTCAGCTTGCATACGTTGCTGGGCAAATTGATTAAGTACTTCAGTTTGCTTAGCCTCTGATTCACTTGCCACTAACCCTCTAAAGTTTACCGGCAGCTCGTCAATGCTATTTACGTTGTACTTTTTAAGAAGTGATTGTTTAAATTGCTCAAAGGCAGGGTCGTTAGTGTTATGGCCATCGCCTAGCTTTCTAATCTCGGCTTTTACAGCAAAATCTGTTTCTATTTTACCGGCAGATGGCACAACTGTAGCTGCTGTCGTACTCGCTACGCGTGGCATAACAATACACAGTAAAATCCATACAAAGGCAAGTGCGGTAAAACTGCCACTGTTTTTACTAAACACACTAGAGGCCAGTAAAATAAGTAATACCCACACAGTTAAATATAAAGTGTAGCCAACAACAAAACTTACAACTGCCAGTAAGCTTTCACCTGTACCAAGTGTGAATAAAGCCGATACCGTAAGCGGAGTCAAAATTAAACCCACAACAGAAAGTAGCGCTAATCCTTTACCTGCAATTAGCGTTACACCAGATGTACCTTGCGATAACAAATACGAAAGCGTTTGCGATTCGCGCTCTCGGCTAATACCGCTGTAACCAATTAAAATCAGTAATAACGGCGCTAATGTTTGCACTATAAAGGCAGGCGTTAAACTGCCTAATTTAGTTAATGCAGTCCCTTGGCGACTATCTGCAAACATTGCGCTATTTTGCCTGTGCCCTTCTAAAAATATAGAGTTGCCTGTGTAAGCGTCAATACCGGGGTCGAGCGTACTAAGCGGCGCAGGCGTTCTAAACGCATAATGCCCGTAATGCACCATTCGGTGAGGATGTCGGTCGGGTTGATCAACAAAGCTTTTATCGCTTGTTGTTTGCAGTTCGTGCCTAGTATGGCTTAATTCCAGCATGGTAATGGCCGTTACAACTACCGAAGAAAGTGTAAGGATCAAACCAATAGCAAGCACAGTGACTGCCAATTTAGAGCGTAGCCAATAACGCCATTCATCCTTGGCTATTAGCACTACTTTTGAAACGTTGTTTATACTCATTAATTGCCTCGGCTTTTATAATCACCAAAGGCAGCATGAACTTGTTCGGTATTAATACGCCCATTCTCAGGGGCATTAAATTCTCCTACCAGCTCGCCATTTTTTAATAAACCAATGCGATTAGCAACTTGGCAAGCACCATAAACATCATGCGTTACCATTAAAATAGTCGCACCAGTTAATGCAAGTTCACGTACAAGTTGATTAAATTCATCAATAGCAACTGGATCAAGGCCTGAGGTTGGCTCATCAAGTAAAAAAATCGGTGCTTCACGCAGTATCGCAAGTGCAATCGCTGTTTTTTGTCTCATGCCTTTTGAATAAGTTTGCATGTTGCGATCCCACGCATCTTGTTGCAGTGCAACACGATTAAAAGCCGCGTTAATTTGCTCATCTGATTTTTTAATATCAGCGAGTGATAAAAAATATTCAACATTTTCACGAGCAGTTAAATGGGGATATAACGTAGCCGACTCTGGCAAATACGCGGTTTTACCTCGTACAAAATCAAGCGCTTTACTCACCTCTTTACCCACGACTTTTACAGAGCCTTTAGTGGGCTTATTAAAACCCAATAACGTTTTTAAGGTGCTAGATTTACCCGCACCATTTCCTCCTAGTAGCGCATAAACCTCACCTGCCGCCACGCTGAAGCTTAAGTTTTTTAAAATGATGTTGTTTTTAATGCTAAAACTTAACGAGTCTACTTCAATAACTGCTTCGTTTTTAGTGGCTTGGGTCGTATTTGATGCTTTATTACGTGTTTGTTCCACACGCTGAGGTTCTATTGGTGATCTTTGATTAATTGCTGTTGATGTTGTCACATTCAAACTCTATTAAGGGGAAATTAGAATACCGTGAATGTTATACTATATCAAATACCAATTGCAACACTATAACATATTAATAACTAACAATAGATACATCGTGCTGGGTTTAATTAACGAAAAGTTGTTCTATCCAAAATTACCATTTAGTGGAACAACTAAGCACAATAAAGAATAAGAATTGTAAAAAGCAGCAACTAATCAAAGTGATAAAACATATTTAAAGACCAATCTATAAAGAATAGTGAACAATAAACTTTTCAATTGTTAGAATGCCCACCTATTTTATTATCAAGAGATACAATGGCAAATTTCAATACTCATCTTAATACTGCCGTAATCATCACAGGCTTATGCTCTGCCACCTTATTATCTGCAGGCCATATTGATTTAAAGGGCGCACTCTGGTTATGGTTTTTAGGCTCAATTGGCGGCTTATTACCCGACATAGATTCAGATAACTCCACGTCACTCGATACTATTTTTAACTTATTTGCACTCAGCGCTGTATTACTGGTACTGCATTACATAACCACCAAGCTCATTATTGAAATTAGCTTTGTTGAGTTAATCGTAGTGCCCTTATTGGTTTACGGATTTATGAAATACATTATTAGACCCATTTTTGAATGGATCACAGTACACAGAGGTAGTTGCCACTCTTTACTATTTATACTGTTATGCGCGCTATTAACAACTCAAGTAACATGGAAACTAAATGACCAATCAACTACACAAGCAGCCGTCTTTGCTTGGTTAACAGGTGGGTTTATTTTACTCGGCGGGTTAATTCATTTATTGCTGGATGAAATTTACAGTGTCGATTTAAGTAATGTCACCATTAAACGCTCTTTCGGCACTGCTTTAAAAATAGCTGACTTTGATAATAAATTAATTACGCTAGCTTCAATTATTGCCATTGCAGGTTTAATCTATGTTGCCCCTCCTACAAAGCAAACTATTACAGCGTTAAGTGACTGGTCTCATTTTACGTTTTTATCATGACGTTTTAAGTAATAAGCCGTTTAACCACATACTCAAAATGTGTGCCCTCTTGATAATTAAGATAGTTAAATGTTGATTTACTAAGAGGGCATGAGGCACTGCGCTTTTAGACCACACATTGCTTGAATCAAAACGATTTTGCCAATTAAATTTAGATTCAAAAAGTCATAGCTTTAGGCTATTTTTTATTAATTAATACTTTTATAGGTTTACGTGAAATAATTAACTCGTTTTACCTGTCTTTTACCCAAGTATGAGAGCTATTACAGCTTTTAAAAGCATTAAATATAAAATTATAAGAGGTCCAAATGGAATTTACGAATAAACGCACCATCCTAATTACAGCATCTTTATTGTTGGTGTTAGCGATATCACAGGCTATTTTTTCTGCCCTTTACAGTGCTCAAATTAGCTTTTCAAGACAGTTCGCTTGGGGGCTAGAAGCGCTGGTTTTTACTTTGCTTGTTGCCTTTGCGGGTTCTGCCATGGTGCAAGCAAAAAATTCTCAGCTGGGATGGTCAGCTATAGCGTTTAGTGCAGTACTTAACATAGTACAGGTAAGCGTTGGCCTAACTTTATTTTCAACATTTGGAAAAGTTGCTGGTACCGTAGAAGGCGCACAACCTTTAATTGGTGGCGTGGTTTCTTTGTCTTTCATGATTTACTACGCAGCCAAAGTATTATTGGGATTAGCAGCACTTGTTTTTGGCCTGTCTTTTATCGCTAAAGGCGGGAAAGCGATTGGAGGCCTTACAGCCTTAGCTGGCGGAGTTGCAATGTTAGCCAATGGTATTTTAATAACCTTTGGCCGTGATGGATTCCTTCCATCAGGTGTTGCTGGCGCTTCGGGCATGATTGCAACGTTACTTTTGGCAATCTGTTTAATAAGCCTTAACCGTAAACAAGACTAAGGCTTAATACCTTATTAGTAAGGTAGTTACTTAAATAAGTTATAAACATCGGCGTGTATTAGAGTACTAATTCGCCGATGTTTTACGTTTAATGTGACAGCCATCTTAAGTTTAAGGCTAATTCACAAAGAGGATATGAGGCGCTTCGCTTTTAGAGCGGATAATAGATTGAATCAAAATTTATATCGGTAGACGATTTCTTTAGGTGTAAATGCTCAATCATTTTTTATGAATAACTTGGTAATATAATTTTTGCCGTTATCTTGGATATAATGTATTTCAACATAACCTCCATCAAAAATAACCTTATCGTTATATTTCCGGTTTGCAAAAAAATATGGCGCTGTTTGATAGTTATTATATTTAAAAAATACTCCTGACACTGAAAAACTCTGTGTTCGACTTGCTCCTTCTTTTTCTACTAATTTTTCAATTTCGCCTGTTACAACTCTCTGCTCATGCGATTTTATTTTAGCTATATATTGCATTTTTGAATATAAAGAAGTTATAGAAACTAGATTGTAAAGAATAAATATAAAAAATAAGACGAAGAAATTAAACTTAAAAAAACGTTTAATATATAAATCGTATAATTTTTTTAGCTTCCCAATAAAGATTAAACTGATAACTATAAAAAGCACATATGGCAAAAATTCAATGCTATTAAAGCTTATTGTTGTCTCGTAGTAGTTTTTCATCATATGCACTTAAAATGTCTCAACTTTTACACGACTAAATCAACCACCATGATCGAAATACAAAGAACTCTCTCAAGACCGATTCACAAAGAGGGTAAGAGACGCTGCGCTTTCAGAGGTTACATCAAACACTTTTAACCAATTGATGTATGAAGTCAAGATTTGATAATCATATAGAAAGCTCCTTGAGTTTTTCGATACAGTTGTGTTGACCAAAACATAAACAGTATCTCGAGGAGCTTAGTATGAAACTATATGGTGGAATTGACTTGCATTCAAATAATAGTGTTATTGCTATCATTAATGAACAGGGTGAAACGCTTAGCTGCAAGCGTTTAAATAATGACATTTCTGTCATTTTATCTTTTTTAGCCCCTTATAAAGACAAGTTAACAGGGCTTGTTGTCGAATCAACATTTAATTGGTATTGGTTAGTTGATGCATTAATGGATGCAGAATTTAAACTACACTTAGCGAACCCTGCTGCTATCCAGCAATATTCTGGATTAAAGTATGCTGACGACCATAGTGATGCACGCTGGCTAGCTGAAATGCTACGTCTAAATATTCTGCCTGAAGGCTATATTTACCCCCGTGAACTCAGGGCTGTTCGCGACTTAATGCGTAAACGAATGGACATTGTTCAACAGTCCACTAAAAACTTATTATCGGTGCAAAGTTGTTACATGCGTCATCTTGGTTATAAGCTCGGTAGCAACAAAATAAAGCAAATGGCTGCTATCAGAAAAGGCGTTGATACTGAGCAGGTACATGCAGACTTTAGCTCAATGAATACAGCACTGTCAGTCATTTCTAACCTCTCATTAATACGCTGTGCTCAACAGCAAATTAATGCGATAGAGGGAGCTATTTTAAAACAAACATCACTCTCCCCTGAGTTTATAAACCTATCCAGTATTGATGGAATTGGGAATACTTTAGCACTGACTATTATGTTAGAAACCGGCACGATTAAACGTTTTGATAGCCCAGGAAATTCTCATCGTATTACCGCTGTGTTAAAGGGGCAAGGTACAGCAATGGAAAGAAAAAAGGCGCTACGAATCAGAAGAATGGTAATCGTTATTTAGCGTGGGCCTTTACTGAGGCTGCTAATTTTGCAATTCGTTATAACCCAACAGTTAAAAAATATTATCAACGAAAATTGGCTAAAACAAACAAGGTAGTTGCGATTAAAACGGTTGCACATAAGCTCGCAAGAGCGTGTTATCACGTGCTTAAAGACAATGTACCATTCGATGAACACAAGGCGTTTGCTTAGCGTCTATAAAACAAATTAGGTTAACGTGTTGAGCTAGTAATGGGGTTGGTAAAACCATTAGATTTGATTGAGCCTGCACGTTAACCGCTCATATTTTAAATACTGGATATGCCCAATGTTTGAGCCACAAAGGGTTGGTTATATGTAAGCATAAACCACAGACTTGTTACAGCGCAGTGTGTAAACACAGCCAGAAACTGGACTGACATTGGTACTAAACGATGACTGAGGCGAAAGCCAAGGGCCTTAATTAATCATCAATAATGCTTAATTAAACTGCCTAAATTCATATGGCGTTCTTTATTCAAACCAAGGTGCATATTCGCACCAATCGACGTCATTACTAGGTGCATAGTCATATTTAAATTGAGTCTAAATAATAAGAACACTTGATTTTTGAATAAAGAGATCAAGAAAACACAGCTGCCTGCTTGACCGGAACTTTCTAATGGGTGACCCCTTTAGTTGCGCATGTTGCGCAAAACATTTTAGATCGCTCATTCTCTCCGGAAGCTCCAAATCAATCGTGGGTCACTGACATTACGTATATTAAGACGCATGAAGGTTGGCTATATCTTGCCGTTGTTTTGGATCTTTACTCACGGGCAGTGGTCGGTTGGTCAATGAGCTCTAGAATGGAAAGCGAGCTTGTTACTCAAGCGTTGTTATCAGCTGTTTGGCGACGTAAACCTAAAAGCACTGTACTGATTCACTCGGATCAGGGTAGTCAGTTTTCAGGGTACGAATGGCAAAGTTTTTTAGAGAAGCACAACTTGAAGCCTAGTATGAGTACCAAGGAAACTGCCACGATAATGCCGTTGCTGAAAGCTTTTTCTAGCTACTTAAGCGTGAAAGGGTAAAATGAAAAATCTACGTAACACGAGAGGAAGCAAGGGCTGACATATTCGATTATATAGAGATGTTTTATAACGCTACACGTAAGCATAGCCATGCTGCTAACATGCCACCTTTGGTATATGAAAAACTAGAGAATTATAAGCAAAAGATAGTCTAGTAACTCGGAGTGAGATTCGTCTTTTTTTATGGTTTGTATTTTTGCATGTAGAAGACAGTACTCGGTCGGGTCACAATGACACACAACCGAGTGAGTCCAATCAATATACCCTTCATGAAGCCTGCGTTGCCGCAATCGCACTGCCAAATGCGAAACCCGCTCCGACAAACTGAATACCCAGGGTTGTACCAACATAGTAGGGATTTTCTATTTTTAAGACATCTCCCATGGCACTGAGGGTATCCCCTGCCGTGGATGTCGTATCGGCGACCCAAACGTTCCAGTCAGTTTTCTCAGTGGCATCCGCCGCAATGGTCAGCCCCATTACAATGACGGAGACGGCAGCACTTAACCGGTTCCTATATCCCAGTTTTCGCCATCCATCTCGTTGATAATCATCATCATGCCAAGGCTGACATGCTAACAAGTCTATGCTACTGGTGATATAAGAAATAAGTCTTTGAATGTAAGCCGCCTCTCGAACACTGTGACTACCGGCACTGTCGTCACTCATCACTGGGAAGCTGACTGAAGCCCCCATGATACCCACTATCTTGCTCGCAGCATTCCATTTTGGCTCATCGGCTAACTCTGTTTTCCCGAGGATCAGCATGAAGATAGAATTATTCGCAGCAATCAGGCCTCCCCATTCTGCGTAAGAGTGCAAAAGATTCCCTCCACCGGCTCGCACCAGATTGCATTCAGCCATGGCTCCAGATAACGGTTCAGTTGTCTTTGAAGGCAGTAACAAATCATCAGGATTGGCAGGAGCAAACACCTCCTCATACATATCCTTACTCCCAAACCATTCAGGCAACTTCTTGTAGAACTTTTTAAAGGTAAAGATCCGATAGGAAATAGATACTGGCACAGCCGTAATGAACGCTAACACATCCAATAGTTTCGGCGCATCGACTTTATCCGATTCATATAAACCACCGATAAATTGATAAAAAATCGTAAAAAATGGTACCTCTACTTTTTTATCCAATAGATTTTGAATATGTTTCAATCCTTCAACCAACATTCTTGCCATTCCGGCAAACATGGACTTTACGGTTTCCATAATAGCAATGCCCAGATCAGCGATAATACGCATCAGCTCTTTAAGGAAGCGCGTTGGGTGCAGCAATCCGTCTAGCGCCGCCTGAGTCTGATCGTTGAGAAGCACAACTAATTTTTTTGCCAGAGACTCTTTATCATCAAGATAGGTCTCCAACGCCGGGAATCCATCGGCTTCGACATTGCGAAGGGCGCTGGCACCACCAGTGTGCAGCAGGTTGTACAAGCCAAAGTTAACAATGGGATTGTTAAATAGCCGCATAACACTGCTAAGCAGGCTATTGCGAGGCTCTTCCAGGTCTGGGGCGTCATCGCCACGCATTACCAGGAGTTTGTCTTCCAACACATTCAACTCCTTATCGACATACGCTTCCCACTTTTCTGCCTGAGCCTCAAAATACTGGATTTGTTGTTGCACACCATTTCGTGTTGAGGACGCAATCCGCTTATGGGTGTACCAGATATCATCAACACCCAGTAAACTTCCGAGCCAACCTACCACTTTGTCAAACACCAGCTTAATGGCATCAAATACGTAGGTCATAAAAGGAAAGATTTCCTCTACTGTTTTGATAACAAATTTCACCAGAGACGCGCCGATCTTGATAACAAATGTCAGGATCTTACGCTTAACTTTGGCAACAAAAGAGCGCACTGTGATAAAGGCATTTTTCACTGCCATGAAGATAGAGCCAATAACATGACCTGCCCACTTAAACGGATGAAAACCGCCATCGTGATGCAGCTCATCATCAGCTTCATTGCTGTTGAGATATTTGATGTCGTCACCAACAAATTTCGCTCCCCAGTTCTGATCCTGAATGCCTTCTTCGGTACTCTTCATGATTCCCGTGATACCCTGGCGCTGATCAGCAATCAACTCTTTACGGTTACTCACCATTTGTTTGAAGATCAAGCTGGCCTGATTCAAATTACTGTCTGAGGGCTGTTCTTCATTATCCCACAAAGGTAAGTCATCACCGGTACGCGCGTCCTTGAAATCTGAAACGCCATTCACCTGACTCAGGGTTTCCATAGCGGCATGGGCAGGATCAAATACATGGCTTATTTTGTCTGCGCTGAGACCCACCTTTATCAGGGGGGTATCCAGAGATTCACAAGGGAAAATAACCGTCACCGCCCCTGTCATGTCAGTCATGGCCGCTTTGGGCTGTTCAGGTCCCAAAATGTGGCTTACGCCATTGATCTCTGCCTGTATGGTGCGGTCAGATGTCAAAAAACACTCATGATTGGGTAACAGATTTCCGTTGTCGTCATAGACACTCATGCGGGTGATATAGGACGACTGTTCAACAATTTTCTGTGGTTCGGCAACGCGAATATATTGCTCGTTCCAAAGCCCCGACGTGGGATCCAGAAAGAAGTGAATCAGCTGTTCGCGCTCATCCACCACCACCAGATGATTTTCTAACTGTGAGCTTTTTACACAGGAAAACTGACGCACCCCCTTCATCAGGGGGATATCTGGCGTCCATTGTGTCTTATAAGTGCCCTGTTCAGACTCATAATATTGATTGGTGAGATATACTAACCGGCTATGATCGAGTGCATCGTATTCCAATGCAAACAATGATATCCCTTCATCAGAACGCGATGTGGTGAGTTGCGTAAAAATACTGTCGCCGCGCCCTTCGATGAGAGTATCGCGATAGTACTCGTCATAATGGAGGGTAACTTCTCGTCCAGCAGAGACCACATAATTTGAATCTTCATTCCCCGGCAATAAAACGATAGAGCGGGTATCTTTTGATACAGAAAAACGCGAGTTGTTCTCCCCTGTTAACGATCCACTAGGAGAAAACAGCAAGGTTTGCGCATCTTCAGCCGACTGATACAACAGGAAGAAACCGGCATCTCCCAGATAGTGCCCCACCTGAAAGTCATGTATTTTCTCGGAATTCGCAGGGATGACATTTTGCACTGGGCTATCACCCAACCTTAGCGTGTAGTAGTAAGCTTGCTCCCCTTCGGTGGAAAAGGCTGCATGGTATTCACCGCAGCGTAGACGATTAATACGACCCAAATTTTCCGGCAGTCGCTGCTCCGTCCACGTGATAGCCCCCTTGTTGAAGGCGCCTCTGAGATCATTATCCAGCAACTCAGAGTAAAACATTCTCTCCCCTGTTTCGTTGCCTTGTTCATCTCTGTCGACAGCCACCAGCAGCAACCTGATTTGAGCATCATCATTTTTTTGATACTGAGCAAAGTGACGGACTTCACCTTTAAAAAGCTCACAGCTTTCCCAGGGCGCATTGCGGTTTTCTCGCTCAAGATGGGATTCAGGTTGCACAATTGCCCCAAATATATTGTCTTCACCAATGGCAAATACAATGGGCAGCTTTTTGTGGTCCAGTGCTGCCACCAGATCGTTTCCAGCCTTAATTGACTTCAGCGTTGCGTAGTTGCGGGTCAGTTCAGCACCGTGTTGAATTGAGGTTAAACTAGTCATTATTTCTCTCCTTTGTATTCAGGCGCATAAGATGCCTGTACCGCTACAACAGAATCTCTGTCTAAAGCCGAATCAGGTGCGTCAAAGTTCATTCCTGCGTAGGTATACACATTGCTCAACGGCAAAATAATGCGGGGGCCAGTCACCGCTGGAATAATTTTGTCCTCTATCTCAGCAAGAATTTCATCCGGCTTGATACTATCGTAAAACCCCACTGAGTTGATCAGCTTGTTGCCATCCTGAACAACACCGTCCTCGTTTTTAATGATGCCAAATACGTTTTCACCTATAACTTTAGTGCACGCTGTGAAGCCCCCATTGGAATCGGGAGACAGGCGAATACGCAGTACCTGACACTGAGGACTCTGACTGGAAGGCATTTTATCGGTGCGATAGTTTGAAGCATCACCGTTGCGCTTGCCGGTGTCCCAAAGGAAGATGATGCCATCGTATGAGTAGTAGTTGTTTTTCACCTGAAAATGCAAGAACAAATTCATACCATTCTCGTCAAATGACAAGGTAAGCCGAGGTTTGTAATACATTTTGACTTTCATGCCAGATCCCGTGCTGGCACCAGAGTGTGGATTAAAAGAACTGGAACCGGCCTCGCCCACCATTTTTCTCTCGCTGTAGGTGTAGCCTTCATTGATGAGTTGCTGAAGACTGACATTTGGCGTCGAATAATTCTGTGTACTTTCTACCGTCAAAGTTTTACCTGAGGATTGTGAAGGACCGCCAAGAATCTGTTGCGTATCAACAGTATTTTTATTTTCAATACCGTTGAAAACGTTGTTGATGATGTCAGTGAGCTGTGCCATTAGCGGGTCAATAACTGCCGACTTGTAAAGCCCACCATCAATGGCAAATACAGAGTAGCCGTCTTTGGCATCCCCAGCCGTGATCAAGCTGGCATCCAGCCGGCCCTTGTTAGGGCTGATTTCTTCCTTGTCTGTATCCATCAGGTAGTTCACAGATGAACGTCGCAGATCTGCGCCAGTACCAGCTTCATTTGCCGCATAAGACACTGAATAAGACATCGCTGTGGGCTGCAAGACGGCTTTGTCTCTTGTTGCCAGTTTTGGCACTACCACGGTATAGCCTAAAACATAAGGATTAATGCCATCTTTGGCGGACAAGTGTACATAAGAGCTCATCATGGATTGCATAAAACCGGAAATTTCTTTTTGCTCGTCATTGTCTGGAACCACCGAGGTGTCATTGATGTAGTCGATATTTTCAAGATCCAAAAATAACGTCTGAACAGTGAAATCCTCGTCCGTTAATGGATCTCCTTCTTCTGCAGTAGCCTTTTGTAAACGCAGTACTTCAGCATCAACGGCGACGTTGGCCTCCTGAGAAATGTATTCCGTCTGTTGAGTTTTGCGTGTCGGAACCAGACTTGGTTTGACCTCAAATAGGATTTTCATGCCGTCAATACTGGTACTTTTAATGGACTTAAATTTAGAGTTGTATTCTGCTTTTTTGAACACAATGGTGAGATTAACTGTCCCATCCTTTTCACTAACAGGTTCAATAAATGGCACATTAATTGTCCCGAAAAAACCTTTTATAAAAATAGGTTCATTATCCTCAAGAGATGGCTTAAAGTTATTGAATGCATCCTCATATTCAGTTTTCGATGCCACCACCTGACGGTTGTAAACTTTGCTGTCATCCTCAGTTTGCCAATAGCCAAACTCCGTGCGCATAACATGTTGTGAAGAACCGGGTTGAACGGGCATTTTTGCCATCTTTTTGAACTGTTCATTGATGGTTTGCATCGCCAGAAAAATCACCATTTGATAATTGGCCAGGCTCTTGTTAGGTACACTATCCGTCATTGTTGTCTTCCTTTTTTAAGATTTTTATTTTTTAATTCAATGGGATAGTATCAGAGCGAATGAATATTAACCCTATCTCCCCCCCCTTAAAGCTCTTTTTTTTCAGTCTTCCATCAATAATCTTGCCAGAGAAAGCGGATTTGTCTCCCGACTACGTGGCCTCGAACCACTCAAATTGCTTGCCGCTCTTTGTAATGTGTTTGGAACCAGAGACAAAGCGAACCTCGCTGATATTCAGCGAGAACTTTGTGCTCTGTCCGTCTCAGCCCCCGCTTACAAGCCGTTTCATAACCAGTTCAAAAAAGAAAAGCTCACCAATTTCATGCAGAAACTGGACAACAACAAAGCCAACAACAGTCCGCTAAACGGCGAGCGTTACCGAGTCCAGCCAGCGTTTTTTGCGGGCGATTTTGCCCACCCTTGTTATAGCTTTTCATAAGTTGTCTCGTACTCTTTGGAGACAATGTATTCAATATTTGGATGCTGCTTAAAAAAGGCATTAACCACCTCAGAACAGGATTTATAGTTCGTGAAGTCATAGAAATTCACTTCTAATTGATGAGCACCGCTACTATGACCATCTAGTTCGCCTAAACCCTTGCCCTCAATTATCTCGGCCAATTCATCGACTATTGCTAGAGCTATCTTCTCGGAAAAAATCGTTTTCTTTGATCATAATCCAAAGCTGATTATCTTCAGAACCTGAATTACCCTCAGTGTTGCTGCCTGAGAATAACTTTCTTAGAGCGTTAAGCATGATCCCTCCTTGAGCTATAACGAGCCTGTAGATTAACTCGTTTTTTTATTTCTTTTTATTGATAAACAAACCATAGCTGAGTTCCTATTTTGATTCAATCGATTACTGTATTTTATGCAGAATATAAAGTGGGAGTTTGGTGTTGTTTTAATTGACGTTTTGGAAGGAATTACGAATGTTTTAGTGGCTTATTTGAGGTTAAAGGGACTTCCCCTTCTTAATGCATCGTGTTTTGCAGTTTTTCTATATTATGAACAAGGCAATACAGTTGCCGCAGCGTAAGCTAAAGGCATTCACTTTCGTTTGCCCCCGTAAGGTCAATTTATTCATGCCTTTGTTGACGGTAATATTGCGCTTTTTATTTAAAGGAAAGCAGGCTCAATACAGCCAAGTTGTTTGCCATTCTTTAATAAACAGCTGTTGTCGCCCTATTGGGCTGTCTATTTTTACTTTCATTTTATCGATATAGCTCAGCTTTTTTCGTGATTCATTATTTATAAAAATGCACTCTGCATGCTGTTTTTGTTGACTTTTTTCGTAAAAACTAGGCTGGGTGTCATCCTAATTGCATGCCGAGTGCCGGAATAAATTTCGGCTGCTTGCGCTTGTTAGCTACGCATGCTTTTCCAAAGAGTCCGCATAATCTTTAACTAGAACCGAAAACATGCTCTCAAATCTATCCATACCTTCATTCTCTTTCACAAACGTCAGCTCAATCACATTATGCATTCTGTCAGTTAATCGTGTTTTTAGCTCAACCGAGGGAAGCTTTGCAAATTGCCCAGAAATCATTGTGATGTCATAAAGTAATTCAATGCCGTGTATAAGGGGGCTTTCATTATCGCTCCATGCAATGGCTACAAATTGACAATTAAATTGCAACGGTGCCATTTTAAAGGCCCCGTTTAACAATGGGATTCCCAATTCTCTAGCTACCTCATAGTGTTTTTCTGTTGAAGTGCTTCCGCTAATTTCGACGTTACTTAGATTTGGCTCGATAGACTCAACCCACTTACCAAATTTTTCGATTACATTATCTATTGAGCTTGTTAAGTCTGTACGTTCCCATGAGTTATTTGGAAATATAGTCTCAAAGAGTGTGTCAAAATCAATAATTTCAATACATTTATGCTTATCTATAGCAACTAACTCTCTATTCAAATGCTCTTGAAAATGTCGCTTAAGATCAAAGTAGTGATTAAAGGCGATATTTTTTTCAGTCAGAAAATTCGATTTTGCGGCTAATTTAGAGCTATGAAATCTACTAATGACTAAAGAAACCGGAACTGAAATACTAGCTATAAAAATTGGAAGCTTTAGGAAATCCATAATATTTCCATAACTCTCTGGTTTTGGAATGCAAAAACACCAGATTGGAGACGAAAGATAAATTCCAATCCCCGAAAACAGTATTATTGGCCACCAGAATAATACGTGCTTATTAAGTGGTGCGTTATCATCAAGCTTTAATGGATTCCATATCATTCTTTATAGTTTACTCCTCGGTGCTGCCCATGAGCTAAAAATTTTGTCTACGACATTTGTCGTTTTACAAACCGGCAAATGTCCATATATTACAATTAATTTATCTTAGCCATCAAATAACCACCTGTAAACAATTAGTTAACTGCCAATTTTTTTTAGTCAGTGCAGAAATACACCGAAATGGTGGAGATCAATAATATTGGACAAAACAACAAGCACTGTATATATATACATAGCCCATTTTTTGGGGATTCATATCATCCTTTTAAACTATGATTGCCAATCAATAAATTTATTTGGAGCCCTTTTATTTTTACAAAACTTATAAGGATGGTTTTAATTTATCTTACTGTTGATATGATGACTCAATAATTACAATCATCTTTTTCTCTTTTTAATTCTCAGTAAGGATCACCATGTCTAACTATAACGAATCTCCAGAACAAATTGAACAAGCCACTAAAGGCTATGTGATGCAGCAAACTATGTTGCGTATTAAAGATCCCAAACCGTCGCTCGAATTTTATCAAAATGTATTAGGTATGAAGCTGTTAGGTAAGTATGACTTTCCTGAAATGAAGTTTACATTGTACTTTTTAGGCTACGAGCCAGAGCAGCCAGAAGGTGATGATAAAACCAAAGCTAAATGGGTATTTGGTCGCCCTGCACTCATTGAGCTTACCCATAACTGGGGCACAGAAAACGACGACAGCTTTGAAGGATACCACAGCGGTAACCAAGAACCTAAAGGCTTTGGTCACATTGGTATTAGTGTACCCGATGTATACGCAGCCAGTGAACGCTTTGCAAAGTACGATGTAGAATTTGTGAAAAAGCCAGACGATGGCTCAATGAAGGGCTTAGCATTTATAAAAGACCCTGACGGCTACTGGATAGAAATACTCTCACCAGAAGGCATTACCGATATTATTTTTGGTAAATAACCAGCTTACTACACACTAAAAAGCCAGCTATTACGCTGGCTTTTTAGTGTGTAAATAAGAGTTACCTTATTTACGTAGTGCGTCTATTCGCGCATCAAGCGGTGGGTGCGATGAAAACAGCTCAGCAACACCTTTGCCACTTGCAATACCAAAGGCCATCATTGAGCCTTCTAATTGCGAAGGATGGTTTTGCTTTAATCGCTCAAGGGCTGAACGCATTTTGTCAGCACCAACTAGTTTTGCTGCGCCGCTGTCGGCTGCAAATTCTCGTTTACGGCTGTAACTTGCAACCACTATGCTTGCTAGTACACCAAATAGTACTTGGAATAACATATCGAATAAGAAGTATGTCCAACTACTGCCGCCCTCTTCCTCATCGCTATTAATAAAGTTATCTACAATGCCTGCCAGTACTTTTGCGGCAAATATTACAAAGGTATTTACCACGCCTTGTATTAGCGTAAGCGTTACCATGTCGCCGTTAGCCACGTGCGATACTTCGTGGGCAAGTACGGCTTCGGCCTGATCTTTGGTCATGTTGTGCATTAAGCCTGTGCTTACTGCCACTAACGAGTTGTTTTTACTTGGGCCCGTTGCAAACGCGTTCATTTCTGGGCTGTCGTAAATAGCCACTTCTGGCATTTTAATGCCTGCTTTTTGTGCTTGGGCAGATACCGTTTGTACAAGCCAATGTTCGGTTTCGTTTCGAGGCTGCGTAATTACATGCGCGCCTGTTGATTTTTTAGCGATCCATTTCGACATAAATAACGAAATAAACGATCCACCAAAACCAAATACGGTGGCTATAAGTAAAATTCCGCCAAGGCTACGATGGCTTAAGCCCAGCGCACTCATTATTATTGAAAGCACTACACCTAATACCAACATAACCGCTAGGTTAGTCAATAAAAACAAAAATATACGTTTCATATTGTCCTCACAAAAATAGGTTTGATCACCGAACATAAAATTAAATTAGGTTAAAGCAATCACTGCGTTATGACACACTATGTCATAACGTTAGCGCTATTCTGTGACAAACTATGTCATAACACAAGTGTTATTTATGTGTTTATTGATAATTTTTTTAAGAAGCGTTTTACAGCAAATTTAAGACTAAAGTTTCTTTATAAGTCAGCTTATTACAAGCTGTTATTAAGCTCTGCCATATCAATTGGAAAACCACGCTCGTGTGCCAACATGCGTGCAACTTCGTCAATTTTGTCACCGCTATTATGTTTAAGATACGACCATTGGTGTGTACTACGGTGATAATTTACAGCAGGATCGCTGCTTATTATTCCTAATTTTATAAACTCACCCACTATTTGATCTGCCGCTATTAACGTTGACGATGCTTTAACATTTTCAGCCCGTGCGTAACTAATATGCGAATATAAGCTTACATCGGCTACGCGCAAGGTGTCGTCATCCCCTGGGATTTGTTGCCCGCCAAACAAGGCATTATTTTGTGTATTAGCAGTTTTAAATGCAGGTACAAACTCGGCTACATAATCAATTGCTGTTTGGGTGCGTGTTTGCAATGCTGCTTCATCCCAGCCATCTTTAATATAATGCAGGTATTTATTGGGGAGTTTAGGTTGTGCGCTCATTGGCGTTGCATCAGCTAAGCCATCATTAAACAATGTAATGTTATTAGTCATACCATGTATTTGAAAATAACCATTAGGGTAAGGGGTTAGCTGCGCCATACCTTCTGGCGTGCCACGGTTACCATAAATAATTATTTCGGGTATCTGCCCACCAGCGCCTTGCCAATGAGTAATGTAAGAGGCTTTAAATTCAACCATGCGTTTTACATTTACCCCAACCAAGTCGTCAATAATACCGGTTTGAAAACCACACGCATTAATTAGGTAATCTACTTCAACGGTTTTAGCGTCTAAACTGGTTTGTGTTTGGTATTCAATGTTCCACTTGGTTATTTGTTTATCAATCTTATTATTGGTAACAGGCGATACACTTTTAACGCATGTATTTGTTAAAACATGAGCGTGTTTGTACTGTGCAAGGGCGAGTTGTGCACTGGCCGATAAACGAAATATATTCCAACCATATTCTTGTGCAACTATGAGCGGGAACTTTAACTTATCTAAATCTAAATGCTTAGCCACGGGTATCATCCACTCATCTAACGACGTGGGCTTGGCTACTTGTTTTTGTTTAGCAAGCTTTAGCATTTGCTCATAACTATATAACTGATAATAATGCTCTGGCTCGCCTAATACTTTATTAGCGCTATCTTGCTCAACAAGCTCGCTGTAGGCTTTTACTAATTTATTTAAACGCGGAAATAAATCCTCGGGTGAGTCGTCATCACGCTTAGGCACTGCAAATACTGTGGGGCGAACATCGATGGTGTGAGGATAAAGGCGAGCAATATCTATACATTGCTTGAGTAAATCTATGCAGTCTTCGTCGGGTATTTCACGATATAAATTGCCACCTGCATGCAAATGGCACATTGGAGGGCCATCAATTAACGACTTTTTCTTTTCAAGTACATAAGTCTCTAACCCTAACGCAGCAAGTCTAATGGCTATTGTGGCGCCAGCTGTGCCTCCACCTATTATACCTACGCGTTTTTTAGGTAAGCCATAGTTTAGTGCTTTTGGCTCAGCGCTTACGTGCGCATCTGGGGCGTAGCTTTCAATAAATGGGTGCGTCATATAGTCGTTATGTCCTTAGTAACATTGTCTTTAAGCAAACTATGTATTTATAAACGTTTATATGTGTACTAAGGCTGACTATTTCAAGATTTACCTAAAAAAGTAACTTTTTTAAAACCACTTAAGTGTTAATAGATAACGCACTAAGCAAGCTTTTGTATATTTGTAACTTAGGAGTTTGCTCGCTGTATGGGCTTATAGCAAGTATTGGAAACGGTAAACGTGCTTTAAGTGAATCAAGGTTTGCTTGGTACTCGTCCATGTTTTTATCGACTTGGTTTGCAATCCAGCCAACGCAGTTTATACCCATACTTTGCATATGCGCAGCGGTTAGTAACGCATGATTTAAGCAACCTAGCTTCATACCAACAACAAGTATTACCGGCAGTTGCTCTGCTTTAACCCAGTCGTATAAATAATCGTTTTTATTAATAGGTAATGCCCAACCACCAGCACCTTCGGTAAGTATAATGTCAGCGCCCTGTTGTTTTACGTTTTTATAAGCATCACTAAGTTTATCTACAGTAATACTCACCCCAACTTTCTCCGCTGCTATGTGCGGTGCAATAGGCGGTGCAAACGCAAACGGATTTACTACGTCGTATTTAGCGCTCACTGTTGCGCTTTCCATTAGTATGAGAGCATCGGCATTTACCAGCTGATCGAACGCCATTTCGCAGCCAGCAGCAAGGGGTTTAAAGCCAATGGCTTGTTTTTTGTGTTGGGCAAGTAACTTTAATAGCAAACTGGTAACGTGGGTTTTTCCGGCATCGGTGTCGGTGCCTGTTATAAAAAATTCTTTCATGCGTTGCCTTTAATGTCTTTGGGCTTATTTAGTGTTTTTGTAATGATAACAGCACCACATGATAAGACACACATGCTTTGTTATTTATAAGCGGATACGCACTGCATACTTTTTGTAGCGCCGATTTGGTAAGTAATCCTTGGCGCGTATTGGTATGATTTTGTGTCGTTGCACCAATAGCCTTAATAGAGGCAATAGCTTTTAAAGGTGTTGTGTATTCATCGGTGTAAATACGCTTTTTAGCGCTGTTAATAATAAACCCTGCATTTTGGACTGATTGGTTTATATGCAATTCACTATTAAAGGTATTTATGTGGCTGTTTGAATCAAGCGCGGCAAAGGCTGTTTTTATTTCGTTAAGTGAGCCCTCTACCACAGTGCTTATGTACGCCCGCCCGCCTGGTTTTAATATGTTGTAAAGTGATTGCATTAAAGCCGAAAAATTAGCAGACCACTGCACTGCAAAGTTACTGTAAATAACATCAACACTGTTTGCTTGTAGCGGTAAGTTATCCATATCGGCGCATATTTTTGGTGCGGTTAAATTACTACTTTGCAGCATGTTTATGCTCAAATCCATGGCAATAACGCTTGTAAACATACTTTGTAAGGTATGCGTATTAACAAGCGGGCCTGCGCCTAAATCAACACAAAGCTTATTTTTATTAATGCCTGGTTTTATTAGCGCAAGTAAATCGCTTGCTGCGTGTTTTTGTACATTTGCATGGGTGTTATAACTCGCCGCCGCTTTTGAAAACTTACTTTGTGTAGACTTTTTAAGCTCCTTGTTTAGCTCTCGATTTGGCTCCTTATTTAATTCTTTATTTGAATCGCTACTTACTAGGCACGGTTTTACAAGTTGTGTTTGCACTAGATCTGTTTTTAATACTGGCTGAGCAGTCATGCTATTGCACCTACTAAATGCTTAACTAAGTGCGTTATGTCTTGCTCGGTATGTGCGGCGGTTAAAGTAATGCGTAAACGTGAGGTGTTATGTGCAACCGTGGGCGGTCTAATTGCAGTGAGCCAAATACCCTGTTGTTTAAGTTTATCGGCCGCTTGCAACGTTTGCTCAGCGCAGCCTAATACAATGGGCTGTATGGCTGTGTTTGATTCCATTACAGCAATATTGTGGGTTTTAGCGAGTTGCTTAAATAATGCAATATTGGCATTTAGCTTATCGCGTTTATCATCAGCTGTTTTTATGCTTTTAATACGCGCAAGTGTGTGACTTGCCATAAGCGGCGACATAGCAGTTGAATACGTGTAATCGCGATTAAACTGCAGCATGTAATCAATAAACTGTTTACTGCCTAATACACACGCGCCACTACTAGCCACTGCTTTACCAAAGGTAATGACTAATATATCTGGCAGCGTTTGAGTAATAAATGCTTCGCAACTGCCCAAACCGGTTTTACCTAATGCGCCAAAGCCGTGTGCGTCGTCAATCATTAGCCATGCGTTGTGCTGTTTTGCAAGTGCGAGTAATTCTTTAAGAGGCGCGGTATCGCCATCCATCGAAAACACACCTTCGCTTATAATAAGCTTGTTTTGCGCTTTTGATTTTTCGAGCCGTGAACGTAAATGGTTCATGTCGTTGTGATTAAAACGCACTAAAGCCGCGTTTGAATGCATAGCCCCGTCAATCAAGCTTGCATGGTTTAACTTATCTTGAAAAATAGCACTGTTTTGTGCAGTTGCTTTATCTTGAAACAATGCTTTAATTACGCTGCTATTAGCGCTAAACCCTGAGTTAAATAGCATTGCAGCGCCATAACCGAACTGCTCACATAAGTATTGTTCAAGCGCTTTTTGCTGCGCCTGATAACCTGTAACCAATGCTGAGCTGTGACTGCCTAATGCGTGGGAGTCATTAAGATTAACAGCCACATCACCAAAACCTAAGTAATCGTTACTGGCAAAATTAAGATAGGTTTTATTATTAACCGTTATGGTGCGCGCTGTTGCATGTTGCACTACGTGGCGTTTACGAAGTAACGCATCTTGCTGGCGAGCCTGCAGATGCGTATTTATAAAATCAAAAGGCATTGATATAAGCCTACGCTTCGTAAAACAATTCAGAGGTTGCTTTGTCGGCTACTTGCGATGAAAGCGAGGCTTCTACTGCTTCGTCTGAATAGTCATGACGCGTTTCTGGGTTCATACCTAATTTTTTAATTAGGTTCATATCGGCATCAGCGTCTGGGTTTTCGGTGGTAAGAAGTTTGTCGCCATAAAATATTGAGTTAGCGCCTGCAAAAAAGCACATTGACTGCATTTGCTCGTTCATGGCGTTGCGTCCTGCCGATAAACGTACATAACTGTGTGGCATCATAATACGCGCTGTTGCTATGGTACGTATAAATTCAAAATGATCTAAATCGTCTGCGTTTTCAAGCGGTGTGCCTTTAACTTTAACTAACATATTAATAGGCACGCTTTCTGGCTGTTGTGGTAAATTAGCTAGTTGCATAAGTAGTCCAAAGCGGTCGCTTGCTTGCTCGCCCATACCAACTATTCCGCCCGAGCATACTTTCATACCGGCATCGCGTACGTGGTCAATGGTATTTAATCTATCTTGAAAAGTACGGGTTGATATAATTTGCTCGTAATACTCAGGTGACGTATCAAGGTTGTGATTGTAGTAATCAAGCCCAGCGTCTCTAAGTTCATGCGCTTTTTCGTTTGTGAGTTTACCCAGCGTCATACAGGTTTCTAACCCTAGCTCTTTTACTTCTTTAACCATTTGCGAAATGTATGGCATATCTCTGTCTTTTGGATCTGACCATGCAGCGCCCATACAAAAACGGGTAGCGCCTTTTTGTTTTGCAAGGCGTGCTTGCTCTACTACTTTTTCTACTTCTATTAAGCGTTCGCGTTCTAAATCTGTTCGGTAATGGCCCGACTGCGGGCAATACTTACAATCTTCTGGGCAAGCGCCTGTTTTAATTGATAACAACGTAGAAATTTGCACTTCATTTGGGTTGAAGTTAGCACGGTGAACTGATGCGGCTTCAAACAGTAAATCGTTAAATGGCATTTCAAATAATGCTTTAACTTCAGCGTGGGTCCAATCGTGACGAACAGGTGCAAGTTCCATAATACTCTCTTATTTTTTCTCAACGGTGATATTGGCTTAGTCTACGAGTTGAAGTAACATTGTCAACGAAGCCCACCAAGTTAAGGT
This sequence comes from Pseudoalteromonas sp. 1_2015MBL_MicDiv, assembly GCF_002407505.1. Classification (NCBI taxonomy): domain Bacteria; kingdom Pseudomonadati; phylum Pseudomonadota; class Gammaproteobacteria; order Alteromonadales; family Pseudoalteromonadaceae; genus Pseudoalteromonas; species Pseudoalteromonas sp. 1_2015MBL_MicDiv. The sequence continues at coordinate 2,051,881 of NZ_CP012737.1, forward strand.
TTACATATGATTAAAAAGAATACGATTGACCTTGGTTTTGATCGTGAGCACATTTGGCACCCATATACGTCTATGACTAAGCCAATTCCGGTATACCCCGTTACACATGCAAATCACAACATTATTCACCTAGAAACTGGCGAGCAATTAATCGATGGCATGGCCTCGTGGTGGAGCGCAATACATGGCTATAATCACCCTGTTATAAATAATGCCATGATTGAGCAAATTAATAATATGAGCCACATTATGTTTGGCGGTATTACGCATAACAGCGCGGTAGAGCTTTGCAAAAAAATAGTAAATATAACGCCGCCTAGTTTAACTAAAGTGTTTTTAGCCGACAGCGGATCGGTAAGTGTTGAAGTAGCGATTAAAATGGCGCTGCAATATTGGTTAAGCCAAGGCATTACAACAAAACAAAAATTAATGACGCCTTACAAGGGCTACCATGGCGACACCTTTGCAGCCATGAGCGTATGCGACCCAGTTAACTCAATGCATAGTTTGTATAGCGGCTTTTTACCTGAACACGTATTTGTGCCTGCACCGGTTAGTCAATTTTGGGGCGAGTTTAACCAAGCTGAAGCCAAAGAGCTTGAAGCGTACTTTAAAGAAAACCACAGCCAAGTAGCCGCCTTTATAATTGAGCCAATAGTACAAAACGCGGGGGGTATGAACTTTTATCACCCTGATTATTTAGCCTGCGTACGTAAATTATGCACCCAATATAACGTACTGTTAATTTGCGACGAAATTGCCACAGGCTTTGGCCGTACAGGTAAATTATTTGCTGTAGAGCACGCCAATATAGAGCCCGATATAATGTGTATTGGTAAAGCATTAACTGGCGGCTCAATGACGCTATCGGCCACTATCACTAGCGATAAAATAGCCATTGGCATAAGCGAAGGTGAAGCAGGCGTTTTAATGCACGGCCCCACTTTTATGGGCAACCCGCTTGCCTGTGCTGCGGCCTGCGCAAGTATTGATTTATTGCTTGAACAAAACTGGCAACATCGAATAAAGCAAATAAACACCCAACTACAACAACTTAATAAATGCAGTGAACTAGATGCGGTTGCCAATGTGCGTACCTTAGGTGCAATAGGCGTTGTTGAACTAAACGATACTGCACGTAATGTTGATGTTGCTAAAATTCAGGCTTATTTTGTAGAGCAAGGTGTATGGATACGCCCATTCGGTAAACTAATTTACCTTATGCCACCGTATATAAGTGACGATGCAAGTATAAAAACACTTTGTGATGCCATTTACAATGCCATTAAAGGCAAGCATTACGCTTAATAGCTGGTAGTGAATACTGGTTATAGCGCTATTTGCTGTAACCTACCGCTACATTTAGTGTTTTTATCTATTAAGCGAGTTTGTAGTTATTGATCTCGTTAACTATTAGCTATATGATAATGTCTATCATTTACAATTACCTTTTGGACTTCTTTGCTATGAAATTACTATTTAAACCAGCCAAAACTTTAGGTGCAAGCCTTTTACTAGCCTCGGCGTTTATGGCTCAACCAGTATTAGCTAACGGCCCTATTGGCGAGCATGTTAATCATCTTCAAGCTAACCTTAAAAGTTACGCAGAAGAAGTAGAATGGATGGTAGGCAAAGTTGATACCATGGTAAGCGACTACGATACTAAAGGCGCAAAATCTGTAAAAACTGATGATTTAATTGAATATTGGGAATCAGTTAAGTTTCACAGCGCAATAGAAACTAACTTTGTACCAGTATACGCTTCTATTTGGCAGGGTCTTTATGGCGTAAAAATGGCCATTGATAATAAAGAGCCTGCTGAGGAAGTTCGTAAACAGCAAAAAGCGATGAACATAGCCTTGTGGCAAGGCCTTGGGGCTGTTAAGCTTGCTGCAAAATTCCAGCAAAAAGGCTTGTTAGACACTGTAAAAGCAACCGCTACAACTCAAATGACACAAAGTGCCACAATTGATGAAATTAAGCATAAATTAGACCGTGTAGTAGCTAAATTTGCTGAGCGTTTACGAGACGAAGCAACTGAAATTGTTCACGATACTTATCTACACCTGTTTGAAGGCGTTGAAGGTACTCTTATTGAACAAGATGCAAAACTAGTTGAAGTGCTGGAAAAAGACTTTAACGTAACACTGCCACAAGCCATTAAAAACAGCAAAAGCGTAGACGAAGTACGCGATGTGATCAGTGACATGCAAACAAAATTAGACCGCGCTAAGGTTTTAATAGAAAAAGCCGAAAAAGCCCGTAAGGATGTATTTTAAGTGAAGCGTAGGACCTTTATTCAAGGCCTAGCTGCGTTAGGGGTGGTTGGCTCATTGCCACTGCCTCTTTCTCGTGCGCTAGCCGCTGATATAGCAAACCCTGTTTCTGTTGACGATTTACCAAAGCTTAAAGGCGAGTTAACGCTTTATTTAGGCCGAGGCGAAGGTGGTTTGTATGAAAACGTATTACAAGCAATCCAGAAAAAAAATCCAGACTTTAAACTCGGTATACGCCGAGGTCCTACTGCTGCTTTAGCAAATACGATTGTTGCAGAAGCTAAAGCTGGCGTTCGCCGCGCTGATTTATTTTGGGCGGTTGATTCAGGCGCAATTGGTTTAGTAACCGATGCTGGCCTTGCACAACCTATCCCAGGTGATTTATCTGCTCAGTTACAACCACAGTTTAGATATAAAGAATGGGCACCAGTAACTGGCCGTATTCGTACATTGCCATATAACACGTCGCGTTTGACTAAAGATCAAATTCCAACAAGTATTATGGAAATTGCCGACAGCGATTTAAGTATTGGTTGGGCACCCGCCTACGCTTCTTTTCAATCGTTTGTAACCGCAATGCGAATTTTAGAAGGCGACGACAAAACCGCTAAGTGGCTTAAAAAGATTCAAAAACGTGCTAAAACATACGCCGGCGAGCTAGGTGTTGTTATGGGCGTTGAGCGCGGTGAAGTTGATATTGGTTTTGCAAATCACTATTACACTTTGCGTTTAAAATCAGGTAAGCCTGATGCCAAGCTAGATTTAGCATTTACACAAAATGATGCGGGCTGTTTAGTTAATGCATCGGGTGTATTAGCGCTTAACGACGATCCGCTTGCAACTAACTTTATGCGTTACTTACTAAGTAAAGAAGTACAGGGTTACTTAGCCAGTGAAGCGTACGAAATTCCGTTAGTAAATGGTATTACCCAACCTGAGGGTTTACCGTCACTTGCTAATATTTCTCCACCTAAAGTAGATTTAACACAGCTAGCTGATTTACGCCCTACTATAGATTTGATGCGAAGCAGCGGCGTATTGTAATGAAAATACCTGCCTCTTATCCAATGGCGCTGCTTGCAGCGCTTGTTGCGCTTACCCCTGTTTATGTATTAATTGTGCTTGCAAGCGATGCAAGCTCAGTGTTTGACACCCACAATCTTCAAATTTTAGGTAACACGTTATCGTTAATGGGTTTAACGGTACTCGGATCTATTTTAATTGGTGTGCCACTGGCGTTTATTAGCGCGTATGTGCATTTACCATTTAAAAAGCTCTGGCTGGTTGTATTTGCAGCCCCACTTGCAATTCCCAGTTATATTGGCGCATTTACACTTTATGCTGCTTTTGGCCCCGGTGGCGAAATAAATACCTTAACAGGAATAGAAACACCATCAATGTATGGCCTAACAGGTGCCGCCATTGTAATGACGCTTTATACCTTCCCGTTTGTAATGATGACAACTCGCTCATCCCTACTGAGCCTTGACGCAAGCATGGTTAATGCCGCGCGTACGCTGGGAATGTCGATGACGCAAAGTATATTTAAAGTTATATTACCGCGCGTAGTTAACGGTATTGCAGCAGGCTCTTTGTTAGTCGCGCTTTATACGTTATCAGACTTTGGCACGCCCGCAATGATGCGCCTAGATACCTTTACCCGCGTAATTTATGTTGAATACAACGCCTTTGCGTTAGGGCGCGCTGCAATGCTTTCACTTCAACTGATGGTTATTGTCGGTTTTTTACTTTTAGTTGAATCACAAATAAAAACAGCACCTGAGCGCAATGGTCGTCCGTTAATTTTATTTCCAAACAAATTACAGTTAAGTGCCATGTTTGTTACGTTTGCACCTGTTTTACTACTCGCTATTGGCTTGCCTTTGGCTATATTTTCACTTTGGTTAGCTCGTGATGGTTTTAGCTCATTTGATTTTAATATTGCATGGAACTCTACGTATTCATCGGGTATTGCGGCAATTGTAGCTGTTATCGTTGCGATCCCCGTTGCACATGCCGCACTGAGTGGAAAAGCGGGTCGTATAATGGAGCGTGTTACTTACTTTGGTTTTGGTATTCCGGGCATAGTAATGGGCACAGCGCTTGTTTACGGTGGTTTGCAGTTACCGTTTTTATATCAAACACTGGGATTGCTTATTATTGCTTATATGCTGCGATTTTTACCACTTGCTGTAGGCTCTGTTAGAACAAGCACTGAACACTTAGATCCAAGCTTAGTAAAGTCTGCGCGCGTATTAGGGGCAAGCCCACATGAAGTATTTACTCGTATAACACTGCCTTTAACTATGCGCGGTATTATTGCCGGTGCAGCATTGGTGTTTTTAGAGTCAATGCGCGAACTAGAAGCCACGCTACTCCTTGGCCCAACAGGGTTTGAAACACTCTCTACCTATTTATGGCGTGTATACGAAGCGGGCTACTTTGGTCGCGCTGCTATTCCTGGATTATTGTTAGTAGTGATATCTGCCTGCGGGTTAGCTATTATGATGTCTGGCGAAAAACGCAACCAGTTTGAACATTAAGGATTTAAAAAATAATGCTATCTGTAAGTCAGTTGTCTATAGATTATGGCAGTAACCGCGTAGTAAGCGATTTAAACTTTTCGCTGGGTGAAAACGAAATCCTTATGCTTGTAGGGCCAACAGGTTGTGGTAAAAGTACAATTTTACAAGCCCTTGCTGGCCTTATACCTATTAGCGAAGGCGAAATAAACACGGGTAAATGGCGCGCTACACCCAAATTAACACTACCTCCTGAAAAACGCAGTGTAGGTATGGTATTTCAAGATTTTGCGTTATTTCCGCACTTAACCGTACAGCAAAACATTTGCTTTAGATTAAAAGATACAGCTCCTGCTGAGTATTGGATAAATCTACTTGGGTTGAGCGATTTTAGAGACAAAAAACCAGCAACGCTTTCTGGCGGACAAAAGCAACGTGTAGCACTTGCGCGCACCCTTGCCCACCAACCTGACTTTGTATTACTTGATGAGCCGCTTTCAAACTTAGATGCCGCCCTTAAAGACATGCTTCGTTGGGATATTAGAAACGCACTTAAAGCTGCTGGCGTACCGGCGATTTGGGTAACACACGACCAAGAAGAAGCACTCTCAGTTGGCGATCGTGTTGGTGTGCTTAAAGGCGGCAAAATTCAGCAAATTGATACACCAGAGCGCTGCTTTAGTACCCCAAACAATCGCTTTGTGGCACGCTTTTTAGGTGAAGCCAGCTTTATTAGCGGCCAATTTAGCCAAGGACAAGCCACTACCTCAATTGGTAATGCGCCCGCTCATGGCGTTGACTGTGAAAGTGGCGACGTTGATGTACTACTTCGACCAGACGATGTGTTACTTGTACAAAGCAGTGTTGGTAATAACGGCGAAGTAATTTGGGTACGCTTTGAAGGTGGCAGCCGCTTGTGCGCTGTAAAACTTGCGTGCTCTACGGTGGTAACTAGCAGAGTAAGCCATGAAGTTGTGGTAAACCCAGGCGATGAAGTGCATGTATCACTAAGCACATCGCACCCACTAGCCGTTTATAAATCTATAGATTAATATCTATACCTAACTCAAAATTAAGAGGAAACCCCATGAACGGACCAAACCCCAATAATCCTTCACCAATGGAAGGTTTTCCTCAAGTAGGTTTTTTAAAAAACTATATTACTTCTATCAATATTGAAGTAGGCGATTATACATATTATGACGATCCTGATGGCCCTGAGAATTTTGAAAAAAATGTGCTTTACCATTTCGATTTTATTGGGGATCGTCTGATCATAGGTAAGTTTTGTGCGATAGCTAAAGACGTTACTTTTATAATGAATGGCGCTAACCATCAAACTTCTGGATTTTCTACTTATCCATTTTTTATATTTGGTAATGGCTGGGAAAAATTTGAACCAAAATCAAATGATTTACCCTTTAAAGGCAATACAGAAATTGGTCATGATGTTTGGATTGGTTATAACGCTACAATTATGCCCGGGGTAAAAATTGGCAGCGGCGCTATTATTGCCAGTAAATCAGTTGTTACCTGCGATGTACCTGCTTATAGCGTTGTAGGTGGAAATCCCGCTAAAGTGATAAAAACCAGATTTGACGATAAAACAATAAATACGCTGCTAGATATAGCTTGGTGGGATTGGAGCAATGAAAAAATCACTGCTCATTTAGATGCCATTACACAATGCGATATAAAAGCCTTATCTAATCTCTAAGTGATTACCACTCAAACATGTACGCCATTTTGCTAATCGTTTTAAGTGGGATGTGATGGGAGTTGCGTTTAGCGTATAAATGCTGCATTGATTTGTCTTTCACTTCACCCACTATCACTTCTTTTACTTGATAACCTAAAGCGATAGCCGCTTGCGAATACGCTACAAATTCCCACTTTTTAATATTAGTGTTATCTACAATTACCAAAGGCGTGCCTTGGGAAAGTGCATTTATAAAACGCGCTAAATTTAAATTGTGAAATTGCGGTAATTTAAACTTGTCAAAATGATACTCGCCTTGCTCATTAATAAAGTAATCATCTGTTGAGCAAATTAGGTACTGGCTTTCGTCAGCGCCGCCTAATTCGTCGGCAAGGTTTTGCGCGTAATAAGACTTACCACTTCCAGGTAGTCCACGTAATATAAAAACTTGTTTCATAGCATCGATTTTTTAAAGGTGAATAAAAATAAATTTAATTAGTTTGTTAATAATGCCACAAAATCACTAAATTTGAGAGTAACAAATAACATTAGAAGTAATAAACCCTCTAAAACTGCTTAAAAATAAACCGCATGCATAAAAACTTTTAAAGAGTTGCCCACAATAGTTTTTTTATTTAACTTTACTAGGTAAGATACAGGGTTCAAGTGCAGCGCCGTTTATGTGCAATTTATGCCCGAGTGTTGCGCACAGTTAAAATAAAATAGTTAGGCAACTTATATCATTGGAGTGAAGATGAGCCATTTAGCGATTTCAGAGCTATTAAAAGGCAATGTTGCGGTAGACAGCCAAGTAACAATTAAGGGCTGGATCCGTACTCGCCGCGATTCAAAAGTAGGAATTTCATTTTTAGCCGTTCATGACGGTTCGTGTTTTGATCCTATTCAAGCGGTAGTTCCTAATTCACTGAATAATTATGATGAAGTTACTAGCTTAACAGCCGGTTGTTCTGTGTCGGTTACTGGTGTTTTAGTACAATCTGCTGGCCAAGGTCAATCTTACGAAATTCAAGCTAACTCAGTGACTGTGTTAGGTTGGGTAGAAAACCCAGATTCATACCCAATGTCGGCAAAGCGCCACAGCATTGAGTACTTACGTGAGCACGCTCACCTTCGCCCTCGTACAAATATGATTGGCGCGGTAACTCGTGTACGTAACTGTTTAGCACAAGCTATTCACCGTTTTTACCACGAGCAAGGCTTTTACTGGATCAGCACGCCAATTATTACGGCAAGTGACTGTGAAGGCGCTGGCGAAATGTTCCGTGTATCAACGCTTGATATGCAAAACTTACCACTTACAGACAAAGGCGATGTTGATTACAGCGAAGATTTCTTCGGTAAAGAAGCATTCCTTACTGTATCTGGTCAGTTAAATGGCGAAACTTACGCGTCTGCAATGTCAAAAATTTATACATTTGGCCCTACATTCCGCGCAGAAAATTCAAATACATCTCGCCACCTTGCAGAATTTTGGATGGTAGAGCCAGAAGTTGCGTTTGCTGATTTAGAAGATATAGCAAAACTGGCTGAAAACATGCTTAAGTATGTGTTTAAAGCGGTACTTGAAGAGCGCCGTGATGACATGGAATTTTTTGCACAACGTGTAGAAAAAACCGCAATTACGCGTTTAGAAGAGTTTGTAGATAAAGACTTTGCACAAGTTGATTACACAGACGCTGTAGAAATCCTTAAAAACTGTGGAAAAAAGTTTGAGTACGCTGTTGAATGGGGTGTAGATTTACAGTCTGAGCACGAGCGTTACTTAGCTGAAGAGCACTTTAAAGCACCGGTAGTTATTAAAAACTACCCACGTGATATTAAAGCATTCTACATGCGCCAAAACAAAGACGGTAAAACCGTTGCCGCAATGGATGTTGTAGCACCTGGTATTGGTGAGATCATTGGCGGTTCACAACGTGAAGAACGTCTTGATGTACTTGATGCACGCTTAGAAGAAATGGGCTTAAACAAAGAAGATTACAGCTGGTACCGCGATTTACGTAAATACGGTAGCGTGCCACATTCAGGCTTTGGTTTAGGCTTTGAACGCTTAGTTGCTTATGTAACAGGTATGGGCAACGTACGTGACGTTATTGCCTTCCCTCGTACTAAAGGCAGCGCAACTTACTAATATTTAGTAAGATGTTTATAAATACTAAAAACCAGCCAATTGGCTGGTTTTTTTGTGTCTTGAATTAACCGAATAAAAAAGCCGCAGCACTCAAAGAACACCACGGCTTTCAACCAGAATAAATTTTGCTCGATTAAGCGTTATAAAGCGCCTTCAAGCTGTGGCAGTACTTCAAATAAGTCAGCCACTAAACCGTAATCAGCGACTTGAAAAATAGGTGCATCTGGGTCTTTATTAATCGCGACGATTACTTTTGAGTCTTTCATGCCCGCTAAATGCTGAATAGCACCGCTAATCCCCACGGCAATGTATAAGTTAGGCGCTACAATTTTACCGGTCTGCCCTACTTGCATGTCGTTAGGTACAAAGCCTGCGTCAACTGCTGCACGCGACGCACCAATAGCTGCACCTAGTTTATCGGCAATACCATTAAGTAATGCAAAGTTTTCGCCGTTTTGCATACCGCGACCACCCGATATGACCACACTAGCAGCTGTAAGCTCTGGACGTTCTGATTCTGTTTGCTCAACATTTACAAAGCTGCTTAATTGCGAATCTGATACTGTATCAATATTTGTTAAAGCAACAGCTGATTGCTCACCTTGTAAATCAAAACTACTGGCACGTACGGTAATTACTTTTTTACTGTCGAGTGATTTAACCGTGGCGATTGCATTACCTGCATAAATAGGTCGTTTAAATGTATCTGCGTCCACTACTGCGATAATTTCAGAAATTTGCGCGACATCTAATAGCGCGGCAACACGTGGCATAAAGTTTTTGCCCGTTGTAGTAGCACTTGCAACAATGTGGCTGTAGGTGTCGCTAAGTGATAACACTAAATCGCTCATGCTCTCAGCTAACTGATGTTCATAAACGACATTATCGGCCACTAAAACATTAGCTACGCCATCAATGCTGGCAACTTGTGAGCTCATTGCGCTTAAGTTGTTACCTGCAATTAGTATATCAATAGGAAAACCCATTTTTACTGCGGCGTTAATAGTTTTTGAGGTTTCTGGTTTTAAGGCACCGTTGTCGTGCTCTGCAATTACGAGTGTTTTCATTTAAATCACCTTTGCCTCTGTTTTTAATTTTTCTACAAGCTGTGCAACGTCTTCAACAATAATTCCTGCGGTGCGTCTAGCTGGCTCTTCAACACTTATTAATTGAATACGCGGTGTTAAATCAACACCAAGCGAATCTGCTGCTATTACTTCAAGCGGCTTACGTTTGGCTTTCATAATATTTGGCAGTGATGCGTAGCGAGGCTCGTTTAAGCGTAAGTCGGTTGTAACAACTGCCGGTAAATTAAGTGCTACCGTTTGCAGCCCGCCATCAACTTCGCGGGTTACGTTTACTTTGCCATCTTTAATAACCACTTTTGATGCAAATGTACCCTGCCCACGATTAGTAAGCGCAGCGAGCATTTGACCTGTTTGATTATTATCTGAGTCAATTGACTGTTTACCTAAAATGACAAGTTCAGGCGTTTCTTGCTCTACAATTTTAGCGAGTAGCTTTGCAATATGAAGTGACTCGAGCTTTTCATCGGTTTCGATGTGAATGGCTTTGTCAGCACCCAATGCTAATGCTGTGCGTAATTGTTCTTGTGATGCTTTAGGACCAATAGTTACGGCAACCACTTCAGTGGCTGTGCCGGCTTCTTTGAGGCGAATTGCTTCTTCTATGGCAATCTCACAAAACGGGTTCATTGCCATTTTTACGTTGGTTAAATCAACGTCGCTGTTATCACTTTTAACGCGTGCTTTTACGTTGTAATCAATCACTCTTTTTATTGGTACGAGAACTTTCATAGGAACTCCATAATTATTTAAACCTACAAGGTAACGTGCACGTCAACCTATTTATTTTATGAAATTAGACTACTTCCTGTTGACGTAAACGTCAACCTAAAATAACCTTTAACTATTCACAGTCTGTAACGTTTAATTTGCAAGGTTAAAAATAGGCTGTACACCTTATTTAAATGCGTAGTAAACATTCAAATAAGTCCGTCATAGATAAAGAGGTTATTATGGTCGAACGTGAAACCATGGAATTTGATGTAGTAATTGTTGGTGCAGGCCCTGCCGGGCTTTCAAGTGCAATTAAACTCGCGCAATTAGCACAAGAAAAACAACAAGAGTGCATGATTTGCGTAGTCGAAAAAGGTTCGGAAGTAGGTGCACATGTACTCTCTGGTGCTGTTTTTGAAACCAAAGCTTTGGATGAACTACTACCTAATTGGCAAGAGCTTGGCGCACCGGTTACAACCAAAGTAACTAACGATGAAATTTATTGGTTTAACAACGAGCAAAAAGCGACATCAATCCCCCACTTTGCTACACCAAAAACATTTCATAATGATGGTAACTACATTGTATCTATGGGTAACGTGTGTCGATGGCTTGCAGAGCAAGCTGAAAACTTAGGCGTCGAGATTTTTCCAGGATTTAGCGCACACTCTTTAATAATTGAAGATAAAGCAGTAAAAGGGATTATTACTGGCGATATGGGTGTCGACAAAGAAGGGAATGAAAAAGACGGTTACATGCCAGGCATGGAGCTTCGTGCAAAATACACTATTTTTGCCGAAGGTTGCCGAGGTCATTTAGGTAAACAACTAATCAATGAGTTTGCACTTGATGCGGATTCATCGCCGCAGCATTACGGTTTAGGCTTTAAAGAAATTTGGCAAATAGATGAAAGTAAACATGAGCTTGGCAAGGTAGTTCATGGTACAGGTTGGCCACTTAGCGGCGATACTAATGGTGGTGCATTTATGTATCACAGTGAAAACAATCAAGTTGTTGTTGGTTTAATTGTTGATTTAAATTACTCAAACCCACATTTGAGTCCGTTTGATGAGTTTCAGCGAATGAAACACCATCCAGTTTTTAAAAACGTACTTGAAGGCGCTGAACGTATTGCTTACGGTGCGCGTGCTATTGCTAAAGGTGGCTTGCATTCATTACCAAAAATGCATTTTGCTGGTGGTTTACTTGTAGGGTGCGATGCAGGCACACTTAATTTTGCAAAAATTAAAGGTAATCACACAGCAATGAAATCGGGAATGATTGCCGCTGAGGTTATTTTCGAAGCGCTGCAAAATGAGTTAGCAAATACCGATTTAACTAAATACCAGACGGCGTTTGAGCAATCGTGGGCATATAAAGAGCTATATCAATCTCGTAACTTTGGCCCTGCAATGCACAAACTTGGTAAGTTTATAGGTGGTGCGTATAACACGCTTGATCAAAATATTTTTAATGGCGGTTTACCGTTTACATTTAAAGATAATACGCCCGATCACTCTACCCTTGTTGATGCAAAAGCTGCTGACAAAATTGCGTATCCAAAACCAGATGGACAACTTAGCTTTGATAAACTCTCAAGTGTGTTTTTATCAAATACTAACCACGAAGAATCACAGCCGTGTCATTTAAAGCTTAAAGATGCGTCAATTCCTATTAACGTAAACCTAGTTAAATTTGATGAACCCGCACAACGTTATTGTCCTGCTGGCGTTTACGAAGTACAAGAAATAGCAGGCAATAAAGTGTTTGTTATTAATGCCCAAAACTGTGTGCACTGTAAAACTTGCGATATTAAAGACCCCAGCCAAAACATTACGTGGGTAACACCTGAAGGCGCTGGTGGACCAAATTACCCTAATATGTAACTAAATTATGCGTCGTATAGTTATATAACTACGTTTTTTACATATAAATTATAAACATATCCTAAATTGCAGGGGCTTCGGCCCCTTTTTTGCGCTATGCTCATATGCAGTATTAATAAATGAGTAATATCTATGCCGTCGTCAAAAGTTGTTTTTCGTTTTTTAGCAGAGCCTACCGATGTAAATTTTGGTGGTAAAGTTCATGGTGGAGTCGTCATGAAGTGGATTGACCAAGCTGGTTATGCATGTGCAGCTGGCTGGAGTGGTCATTATTGTGTGACTGTGTCAGTTGCTGGGGTTAAATTTAGACGTCCAATATTAGTAGGGCAAATTGTCGAAGTAGAAGCTAAAATAGCGCATACCGGTAAAACAAGTATGCAGATATTTATTCAAGTACGTTGTGGCGATCCAAAAACACAAAATATGGTTGAAACAAATCACTGTGTTATAAGTTTTGTCGCAATGGATGAAACGGGTTATCCAGTAGAAGTGCCTGAATTTAAAGCTGTGACAGACGAAGATTTAAAATTAGAAAACTACGCTATTAAAATGAAAGAAATAGCAATTGAAACTGAAAACCTGTTACACAATGTATAACTTTTAGCTGTTCTGTAAATTCAAAATGTAGCTGTGTAAAAAACTCATGTTGTTTTGTAAAACGTACAAAACTGCTTAGAAAACAAATCACTACAAAAGCTCGCATTGCTTAAAAACCAAACAACCCCTTGTGATAACCAGTACTAAAGTAGGTATTATGAGGGGTTTTTACTTTTTTTTAAAATTGGCATGTTCACTGCACTTATTAAATTGAAGTTTGATTGACTTAATCGAACATTAATTTTTAATTTGTAAAGGAGCTATTCACAATGATTAAAACACTTTCTCTTTCTGCACTTGCATTAGCAACACTGGGTTTTAACACAGCAGCACACGCTGATATTTCTGATTTTGATTCTCCACGTATTTATACTGGTATCGGTTACGGTCAATATTCTTTTGAGTTTGAAGACAGTGACAACGACACTGACTTTGACGACGATGCACAAATGCTCAAAGGGTATGTTGGTACTCAATTTAACGAGTACTTAAGCTTAGAGCTTGCTTACCAAAACTTTGATGAAGTTAGTGACATAGACAGTAAAGCTGAGATTGATGGCGTATCACTTGCCGCACGCCTAGGGCTTCCTCTATCTGAAAGCTTCACTGTATACGCAAAAGGTGGTTGGCTTGAATGGGACGCAGACTACACACAAGACTTACCAGTAGGAAGTATATCAACCTCTACAGATGGTGGAGATGCGTTTTACGGTGCAGGTATTGAATATGCGCTTACAACAAATGTTCAATTTCGCTTAGAGTATGAACGTTACAAACTTGACGATGATATTGATCCAGACATGGATGTAGCGTCTGTATCAGTTCAATACATGTTTTAATGAGTCTTTAACATGTATTAAAAGGGTAAGCTTAAGAGCTTACCCTTTTATGTTTTAAGGCCTGCTAATTTTCATCATATAAACCAAGCAGTCTATAAATAATAAACTTATTCACATTAATGCCATAGCCGCTAAATAAAGGTAGAATAGCGCTCTATTTTATTTGTATCCGAGTACTATGAGCGATTATACCATTTCGGCTATTGGCCACATTGAATCCCCTTATAAACAAAAGTTTGCTATACCTAGGCAGCCTCGTTTAGTGCCACAAGCCAAGGCAAAACTTATTTTTGCACCTGATTTTAATCGCGAAGAGTTTGTACGTGGTTTAGATGAATTTACTCATATTTGGTTGTTATTTCGTTTTCATGAAACGGCCGATAAAGGTTATTCTGCTATGGTTCGCCCACCCCGTTTAGGTGGCAATGAGCGAAAAGGTGTATTTGCTACCCGCGCTACATTTAGACCAAACGCGATTGGTATGAGCGCAGTAAAACTTGAAGGTATTGAATATAAAAACGGACAACTTAGTTTATTACTCGCTGGCATTGATTTACTTGATGGCACACCCATTATCGATATTAAACCGTACTTACCCTATTCAGATGCAATGTTTGACGCCAGTGCTGGCTTTGCAGATACACGCCCAGAAACACAAATGACGGTTGAATTTAGCCCTCAGGCAATTGAGTTTGTTAATGCGCAAACACAGTACCCAGATTTACATGATTTTATAGCTAATGTTTTAAAACAAGATCCCCGCCCTGCCTATAAAAAACAAAAAGATGGCGAGCAAAGCTACGGTATGACTTTGTACAATTATAATATTCGCTGGCAAGTCAATGGCGAGCATAACCTAGTAACAAGCATAGAAAAAAACTAAATAACTCACTTAGCGCTTTAGTGTAAAAGCATCCGCTGTTAAACTTAAGCTCTATTAAAAGAACATAATTACTCTATTTCGGAAAAAACATGCGTACAAGCCAATATATACTCGCAACACTTAAAGAAACGCCATCAGATGCTGAAATCGTATCGCATCAGTTAATGCTTAGAGCCGGTATGATCCGTCGCGTCGCTTCGGGTTTATACACTTGGTTACCCTCTGGTTTACGTGTGCTACGTAAAGTAGAAAACATTGTACGTGAAGAGATGGACAAAGCTGGCGCCATTGAAATGCTAATGCCAGTTATTCAACCTGCTGATTTGTGGGAAGAGTCTGGTCGTTGGAATGAGTTTGGTCCTGAGCTAATGCGCTTTACTGATCGTCATAATCGTACATTTGCACTTGGACCAACGCACGAGGAAGTGATTACTGATTTCGTCCGTAAAGAAATTAATAGCTATAAACAGTTACCAGTTACTTTATACCAAGTACAAACTAAAGTACGCGACGAACGCCGTCCTCGCTTTGGTGTGATGCGTGCTCGTGAATTTACAATGAAGGATGCCTACTCTTTTCACCTAAGTGAAGAATGTTTAGATGCAACATATCAAGCGATGCACAAGGCATATTGTAATATTTTTGAGCGCTTAGGTCTTGATTACCGCCCTGTACTTGCTGATACTGGGTCTATTGGTGGTAGCTTATCTCACGAGTTTCATGTACTTGCTGAGTCGGGCGAAGATGCAATTGCATTTAGTGATGGCAGTGATTACGCAGCTAATATTGAAAAAGCAGAAGCACTAGCGCCAAACGATCCACGCCCAGAAGCAAGTAAAGAGTTAAAAGCATTCCCTACTCCTGACGCTAAAACAATTAATGAGCTTAAAAAGCATTACGGTGTAAAACCTCATCGTGGTGTTAAAACCTTAATTGTTTACGGTGCACCTGATGAAAACGATGTACGTGGTTTAGTGGCGCTTGTACTTCGTGGCGATCATGATTTAAATGAATTAAAAGCTGAAAAGCACCCATTAGTAGACTCTCCGCTTGAAATGGCAACAGAGGCAGATATTGTTGCTGTTATTGGTGCAAAACCTGGCTCATTAGGCCCTGTGGGCTTATCTATGCCTATTATTGTTGATAGAGCCGCTAATATCCTTGCTGATTTTGTTGCCGGTGCTAATAAAGACGACGAGCATTACAGCGGTATTAACTGGGATCGTGACGTAACTGATTACGAAGTTGCTGATATTCGTAATATTGTTGAAGGCGATATGAGCCCATGTGGCCAAGGCGTTTTACAAATAAAACGCGGTATTGAAGTAGGTCATATATTCCAACTTGGCACTAAATACTCACAAGCAATGAAAGCGGGAGTATTAAACGAAGGTGGTAAAAACCAAACCATGACCATGGGTTGTTACGGTATTGGTGTTTCACGTATTGTTGCTGCTGCTATTGAGCAAAACAACGATCAATACGGGATCATTTGGCCAAAATCAATCGCACCATTCGATTTAGCGATTGTTCCAATGAACATGCACAAATCGCATCGTATTCCTGATATTGCAAATAACCTTTACCAAGGTTTAAAAGATGCTGGTCTTGATGTGTTATTTGATGACCGTAAAGAGCGCCCTGGTGTTATGTTTAATGACATGGAGCTAATTGGTGTACCATTTACGCTGGTAATTGGTGAGCGTAACCTTGACGAGAATAAAGTTGAGCTTAAAAACCGCCGCACCGGTGAAAAGCTAATGATTGATATTGACACTGCAATTGAAGCAATTAAAGCGGCTGTTAAAGGTTAATAACACGCACGCTCAAAATAGACTAAAAGGCCGCATTTAAAATGCGGCCTTTTTTATGCGTAATAATAGCTGCTCAATGACTCACCTTTCCTAGCTTTGTAGAAATCTTTTAATTACGTGCCTTGGTATAAATTGTCATGGAGGCTTCGTTAAAGTGTCTCATAAGTGTCATTAGATTTATCTACAGTGTTTAATTATTACACTATGGATGACGGGCATGACAAACAATCAACTGCGTAAAAAACAACATTATCCAGCCATTTGGATATCTGATGTTCATTTAGGTTACAAAGATTGTAAAGCTGATTACTTACTTGATTTTTTAAACTCGGTAGAATCCGATACACTTTATTTAGTCGGTGATATTATCGATTTATGGTCAATGAAACGTCAGTTTTATTGGCACTCTTCACATTATCAAGTATTAAATTCTATACAACAAAAAGCAGCTAATGGGACACGCATCATTTATATTCCCGGTAATCACGATGAGACGTTTCGTAACTACGTTGATCAAACTTTATTCGGTGTTGAGGTCCATCAACAGTTTATTCACACCACTAAAGCTAATAAGCGATTCTTGCTTGTTCATGGTGATGAATTTGATATCGCAACTCGCTATAACAAACTCATTAGCATAGCTGGTGATGCCGGATACGACTTTTTATTATTTTTAAATCGTTGGATAAATCGTATACGTAAAGTATTTGGTGGGAATTACTACTCACTTGCCGCGTGGATCAAAGCGCGAGTACACAAAGCCCGTGAAGCTATTGAAGCCTTTGAGGATGCCGCTATCCGCGAAGCTAAAAAACAAAAAGTAGATGGTATTATTTGTGGACATATTCATCACCCTAAAATAAAAGTGGATGATGGGATTATGTATTGCAACGATGGGGATTGGATTGAGAGCTGCACGGCACTTGTAGAGCAAAAAGATGGAAAAATTGAGTTATTACATTGGTCAGATACGCAAACCGTGCTCGACAGTGCTGATATTACAAAACTAGCTGCACCGATAGTCAGCTCAGTAGAAGCTAAACCAAAAAAATCAGCTGCATAGCAGCTGAACACTTACACAATGGATGTGATTCAGTTTAACCAAGTCAATAGCTTACTCTTTAGCGTTTGTGGCTTTATTGGCTTAGTAATATAATCGTTCATCCCTGCAGCTAAACAGCGCTCTCTGTCGCCTTCCATCGCACTTGCTGTCATAGCAATAATTGGCACATACGAATATTCACTTCCCGCTTTACCACTTCTTATTGCGCTAGTAGTATCGTAACCGTTGAGATTTGGCATTTGACAATCCATTAAAATAATATCGAAGGTTTGACCCTCATGTAGTTTTAATACCTCTAATGCTTCTAAGCCATCTGATGCGGTGGTTATTTTTACTTTCGTATGTTTTAAAATAGCTTTAGCAACTTCAACGTTGATCATATTATCATCAACTAATAATACGTTAAAATTCGATAAGTCTGGCTCTATAGGTTCTTCAATTAAATGGTTAGCTGCTGCAACCACAAGTTCATTATTTGCGCCGAATAAACTCGCTAACTTGTAGCTAAACTGATCTTGGGTAAGTGGTTTATTTAAAATATGGCTATATTCGGCCACTATCGTAGACTGCTTGTTTACTACCATATCACGTAAAATCAGCACATATTTCTTATCATATTGATTACAAAAACTAATGAGGGCGTCAATTTGTGGATGCTCATCATCTATAATTAATAAGTCGGCATCAAATGCACTATGTCCACTAAAATAATCTAAGCGGACAATTTTATCCTTATCTATTTTACACGCATGTATTAGTAAATTTGTGACGTTGTTAAATACGTTATCACGCGCAATTAATGTTGCCACGTTAATTGATGTCGCTAATTCAATGCTGGTATTTAACTTTTTCTGCTGTGCAACATGCAACTCTACCGTAGCAATAAAAACACTGCCAATCCCTTTTTTACTAGTAACCGTAATATTACCTCCCATCAACTGGGCTAACTTTTTGCAAATAGATAAACCTAAACCTGTTCCACCAAAGTGACGAGTCGTACTTGAATCCTCTTGTGTAAACACCTCGAATAATCTATCTAAATTTTCAGGAGCAATACCAATCCCGGTATCTTTGATCGTAAAACTCATTAACAGTTTAGAATTGGTGATGTACTTAGAGCCAATTGTTAAGCTAACCTCACCTTTGTGGGTAAACTTAAAGGCATTATTAACTAAGTTTATCAAAATTTGTTTTAAGCGGTGACTGTCACCAATCACCATCCGGTCGATAACGTCTTTTGTATCTAAAAAAACTTCAAGTCCTTTTCGTTGTCCTTGCAATGCTAAAGAAGTAATCATATCACTGCATACGGTGACAACATCAAAAGTATGATTATCAATATCGAGTTTTCCGGCTTCAATTTTAGAGAAGTCTAAGATGTCATTAATTAAGTTCATTAATGAATGTGCACTGCTGTTAGCTAATTTTAAATAATGATGCTGTTGCTCAGATACCCCCTCCTCTTTTAACATTTCTAGCATGCCTAATACGCCGTTCATTGGGGTACGAATTTCATGAGAAATGTTAGCAACAAAGTCACTTTTTGCTTGGCTCGCTGCTAGGGCTTGATCTATAGCGCGTTCGAGTTCTATGGTTCTTTGGGATACTTTAAGCTCTAAAGTACTATTTAAACCTTCAAGTTCTGATTGTATGTTTTTCAGTGAAGTAATATTTCTTAAAATCGCAGCAACTTGATAGCGGTTGTTATACACATCAAAAATACTACTGAGTGTTATCGAATAAAATTGCTTGTTACCAAATGCATCAGTATAAATAGCTTCGAAGGGCATTTTTGCCCCATCAATTATAGTTTCTTCAATACAATTAATATCCGCTTTATTTAAGTTAAATAGTGAAATGAAATCGTTTTCTTTGTCCTTGAGAGTACTGCCAAATACATTTTTAGCCGTGTTATTAAAATGAACAATTTGTCCTGTTTCTTCAATTGTAAAAATAGCGTCCAAAGAATTTTCTATTACTTTGTTATTTTGCTCTTTCAATGAATGTATAAGTAATTTACGGTTTATGAATCTTTGATATATAGAGGTTATTATTAAAAATATGCTAAAAAACACTACGAGTAAAATAATGAAATTTTGTCGCCTTTCACTTACTTTCAATAATAAATCATGAGTATTTAAGCTAACAGCTAATTCAAGAGGGAGCATCGCGATATCTCCTTCAAAATAAATCCGTTTTTTTAAGTAGTATTGTTGAGGGTAACTATTTATTGGTAGTGTATTGCCAACAGACATTTCTTCGGCTTCATTAAATTCATCATCCCAAGTCCTACTTTGGTTAAACTCAAAGCCAAATCGTAAGTCAGTATCTGGATGGTATAAAAATTCTCCTTCATTATTCATTAAGTAAATAGCAACGCCCTTTGGAGACTCTACAATTAAGCTTTTAAATAATTCGTCTGCAAAATAATTAGTGACTAGCACTGCAAACACTTGCTTATGTTCATCGAAAACAGGTTTAGCAACTCGAAAAGTACTAATGTAAGGCTGCTGTATTTCGCCATTTTCTCGATTGTAATTTATGGGGGAAATGTAAACTGAATTTGCATCTAATATACTGGCTTTAATTACGTAGTCTCGTTGTCCTTTTTGTTGTAATTGTTCTCCATAGAGTCTAACTAGGCTGCCAAGCTCAGTACGATCGACCCGAACAACTTCTTGGCCACCGTCTGCTAGTGAAATATAACGTGCCTGTAATATGCTTTCGTCTGTGCGCATAAAACCCGAAAATATACTTGCTAGTCGTTCTTGCCAGACCGCAATTGGCGTACCCAATAGTGGATCTATCAATTTATGTTCTGAGGCACGAGAAATACCTTGGATTGGTGGTGTAGCATCTAGAAATCGGATAGCAGTAACGCTGTCTTTAAAGTGCTTTTTTAAAGACAGCGTTTTTGTTTCTAATTCTCTTTTTAATTCAATTTGAGCCGTATGATAAACGTCACTTCTTACTTTTTCCTCAAATAAATAAATTGAGGGTAATGAAATAACTATAAATGTTATTACGACCAAAAGTATCAGCTTGTTATTTTTTGTGCTTCTTAAAAAAATATTCTTTTTTAACATTTACCTTCGCCACTAAATTGAGCTACTAAACAGTATAGAGTATTAAACAATTAAATATCCTAGCAACCAGAACTTACAGGCCTATAAGGGCTAATTTTTCAATATTCAGCTTTTAGTTACTTAAAGATTGATAACCTGAGATGGCATCGTAAATCCATTTTATGTACTAATTTTGCAATTACTTTATTAGTAACGGGTAACTATTTACGTATAAGTTTTCAGCATTCAAGATTGAAACTTGTTCCGTCAAGGGGCTATATCGCGGCGCATGGTTTATAACCTTTGGGCTAGCTAGCTGCTCCTGCGTTACCTTACTGACTTACATTAACAATAAGTAAGATGTCTGCAGATTACTAACGCGCTTTACCTATCTCAATATAAGCGGCAAAGAGTCATAAGTCATAAGGGAGAATGCAATTGGCAGCGTATGTTTGGCATTTATGCTGCGCTATCGCCTATTTATAAATAATCCCTTATAAGTAACACCACATTATTTAGGCTGTATTTTGACTAAAAAACAGGTCTATTTTTGAAATTTCACCCACAAAAGTTCAACACGCCTAACCTAAATTAATAAACACCGAGGTAATTATAAGCATAGAGTACGTTAATACGTTCTGAACAGATCTGAACAGATCTGAACATTGGGAACTAATGACCATGAGAGCAACATTCGTAAACAGCTGTTTAAAAGGTTTTTTATACCAATCCGCAATAATACTTAATCAATTTCAGGGATTAAATCTGACTTTAACTGCGTTAAAATTCCTGTTATACGACTGCATGGATGCAGGAGGTAGAGCAATTAGTGATAACAATTAAATAAAGAAATTTTTGCTTTGTTATCAACATAATTTTCTTACTTCAAAATAGGTCACGTAATTAAGGGTATTGGTGTTATTGATGATTTCCATAATTAAAATCAACATATAAAAATAGCAGCTAAACGCTGCTATAAAACTTAAATAGACGCTTACTGGCTTTGGTAATAAATTACCAAAGCCAGAATAACTTTATATCATCTAAAAAGTACATCTTCGCGATTAAACCACTTAACGCAAAAGGCCAGTAGCCCTGCTGCAATGATTGCAGTGGCTAAAAATATTAAGCCTATGAATGTGTAATCAACAGTCCCTTTTACTATTTCTTTAATCGCTAAAGCCACGTTTGTAACTGGAATAAATGCTGTTTTAGCAGTGAGTTCCATATTTGGCATGATTGAAATAATAATCGGGAAAAATACGCCCATACTAAGTGGTGCCATATAGTTTTGCGCTTCTTTAAACGTGCGAGCATAGATAGATATAGCCAGAGCTAAAGCCGAAAATATAGCTGCAACCGGTAATAATAGTAAAAATATCATCAGTAAGTCGGTAACTGCTAATGTACTAAATGCCGCTTTAATAAAATCAAGATCGGCAAATGCGAGGGCCAGTGCTATCCAGCAGCCCATACTTAAGACCGTTATGGTTGTGGAGGCAATGGATGTAGTTAACAAGGTTATAAATTTACCAAGCACCAGCTCTGTACGCGTAATAGGTGTAAGTAGGAGTGTTTCTAGCGTGCCGCGTTCTTTTTCGCCAGCGCCTAAATCAATAGCGGGATAAGTTGCCCCCATCAATACTAATGGAATAAGTAGGTAAGGTAAAAACCCGCCAATTTTTTCGCCAAGGTTTTCACGTTTATCGGCTGTATCTACTTTTATGACTTCAATTGGATTAAGAATAGATTTTTGAACAGACTCTTCAATACCAAAACTGATTAGCTTTTGAGTTTGCAGCACGTCACTGTATTCTTTTGCGAGTTCTTTAACGCGTTCGAATAAAAAGTTGATAGATTTTGAATCGTTAAAAACAACCTGCCACTGGCTTTGTTTTCCATCGTCCAATGTTTGCACAGCATGACTTGGTAAATAAATACCCATATCAATATCGCCAGCGATTACACCTGCTTTAAGCTCATCTATATTGTTAAAGGTTTTATCCCCTTTATAAAGCTCAAAACTTTTGTGATAAAACACTTTATCTGTAAACTCTTGTGCGTAGTCACCGTTGATAATCGCGTAAGTGTTTACTTTTTGCTCAGCGTCCATTGCAGCTTGCGAGCTTATAAATGCCATTACGGCAAACAATAACGGAAATATAGCAACAGGGAGCGCGACTACAAATAATAGCGTTTTTTTATCGCGTAATAACTCTCTTAATTCCTTTTTAAATACCTCAAACATCATGTTTCTCCGTTAATATATTCATAAACGCTTGGTTAAGCTCATCACTATTACCTGCTTGTTTAAACTCTTCTACTGTCCCGTCAAAACAGCTAATACCTTCGTTAATTACAGCGACACGGTCACATAAAAGTGCAACTTCATCTAGATGATGGGTTGAGAAAATAACAGGCGTCCCTTGCGCTTTTAAACCTTTGATAAATTTAATAACGGTTTGTGTTGTCATTATATCAAGGCCCGTTGTTGGCTCATCAAGTACCACAACTGCTGGGCGATGAACAACTGCACGCGCTATATTTGCTTTTTGCTTCATACCTGTTGAAAGGTTTTCTGCCCGTTTATCTACAAATTTGTGCATATCAAGCAATGTAAATAGCTCATCACAACGCGATGCTATATCGCTTTTGTTCATGCCATGAAGCTTTGCAAAATACTCTATGTTTTCTTTTACAGTTAAGCGGCCATACAACCCCGTAGAGCCTGATAAAAATCCAATAGACTTACGGCCCAGTAGCGGTTTTTTTACAATATCGTTTCCGGCAATCGTTATTGAGCCTTCATCGGGCTTTAACGCGGTTGAAATCATTCTAAGTGTCGTCGTTTTACCCGCACCATTTGGGCCGAGCAATCCAAGTACCTCACCTTTAGCGCAACTAAAACTAACGTCTCGTACTGAGTGAAAGTAGTCTTTATCTTCACGAGGATCGATGTCGTCTATTTTATTTTTTTTGTGATCTTTAGTTAGCTTAAATTTCTTTTTAAGCCCAGCAACTTCTATCATGTTCGCATCCTTCGTTTCGCTCTAAAATAATCTGTATTGTTGTAAAAAGAGTCGTCTTTGTTTTCGTCATGCCAGCCAGGCACACCTAATAAAGGCAGTGGTGAAAGCTTTTTGTTATCGGCTAAGCAGTTATCTGTATTAATCATCTCATAAAGGGCTTGGTCAAGGTACTGGTATTGAGTTACTAAATCTTTACAAAATATTTCATTAGGTACACAAACAAATAACGCTTTACCCGTTAAACCTATATAAGGCTTTGTTAGCATTTCATAATTAGCATGACCAAACATAAAAGGTTTTATTGTTTTACCCCACTCATGTTTGTGTTCAACGAATGCAGTTTTCCATTGGTGATCGCATAGCCACTGCTGCCATTTACTCTCACTTATAGCTAATACAACACCACACTCATCAAAAAGCGTTAGTGCATTACGATGCTTAGTACGCTGTTGCAGTCCATGCTCAGCTATATCTTGCACATGTCTATGGTTTATTAACGCTTTGGTTTTAGGAAATAAACACCATATAAACCCACCAAATAAGTCATGCCAGTTTTCACTGCGTGTAGGTACAACACCCGTTTCAAAAATTACTTGCTCGTAATACCGCTCGCCAAAGTCTACCTTTGCATCATCTTCAAAAGTAATAGGAATATTATTCTCATTAATAGCGGTTAAAAATGGAGAAAACCACTGCGGCGCCGGCCAATCTGTTAGTTCGTTAACTTTAAATAGCTCACGTAAATGCGCAAATGCACCTGTTTCTAAACTACTGATTTGCCACTGCTCGGGGGGAGTAAAACGCTTCATTTAAACCTTTAACAATTTATGCCTATAATTTACGAGAAGTTTACCGCAAAAACTGGTTCTGCTTAATAGAAGTTAATATACTAATCACAACTTAAAACAAAAAAGAGCTGACATGAAACATTATTTCTCTCTCACACTCCTCGCTACGGCTGTTTTAGCAGGTTGCGCAACAACAAGTATTACTCCTACTGATGTAACAAATGGTTATAACAGTATTCAAGCTGATGAATTGGCTAAACATGTAAAAGTACTCGCATCGGATGAGTTTGGTGGCCGTGCTCCTTCATCACCTGGCGAAAAGCTAACGCTTGATTATTTAACTGCGCAGTTTAAAGCTTTAGGTTTAAAACCAGGTAATGGCGACAGTTACTTACAAGAAGTGCCATTGGTTTCTTTAGAAGCTGATTCGAATATGGTCCTTAGTATTGGTGGTAAAGACTATCAATATAAAAAAGACATGGTTATGGGTAGCAGCCGCATTAGCGCACAAGAAGGCATAGAAAATTCTGAACTTGTATTTGTGGGCTACGGCGTTAATGCACCTGAATACAATTGGAATGATTACGAAGGATTAGACGTTAAGGGCAAAACGGTTGTAATGCTGGTTAACGATCCGGGCTTTGCAACAAAAGACCCTGCTTTATTTACTGGCGATGCAATGACTTATTACGGTCGTTGGACATACAAATATGAAGAAGCAAGTCGACAAGGTGCAGCTGGCGCAATTATTATTCATGAAACAGCACCTGCGTCATACCCATGGTCAGTAGTTGAAAACTCTTGGAGTGGTGAGCAGTTTGGTTTTCAAAAAGAAAACAACAATATGGATCGTGTAGCTGTTGAAGGCTGGGTTACAACTGACGTAGCAAAAGAGCTTTTCACTAAAGCAGGTTTAGATTTTGATACCGTTAAAACAAATGCTGCTAAAGGTGCTTACCATGTTGATATGGGCGATTTAACTGCTTCTGTTAATGTTAAAAATACGATTAAAAAATCAGTGTCGTATAACTTTATTGCCACGTTACCAGGAAGCGAGCAACCAGATGAGCATGTTATTTACTCAGCTCACTGGGATCACTTAGGTACAGACAAAACACGTAAAGGCGATCAAATTTATAACGGTGCTCATGACAACGCAACGGGTACAGCTGGGCTAATTGAAGTAGCTGAAGCCTTTACTAAGTTACCTAAGCACCCTAGCCGCTCAATGACATTTTTAGCGGTAACTGCTGAAGAGCAAGGCTTACTTGGCTCTAAATACTATGCAGCAAACCCAGTGATTGCAGCGAATAAAACAGTCGCTAACATAAACATGGATAGCTTAAATTTATTAGGCAAAGTAAAAGACATGAATGTGGTTGGTATTGGTAAATCACAAATGGATGAGTTTTTAGCAACTGCAGCTAAAGAGCAAGGCAGAACAATATCAGGCGATCCTAAACCGTCATCTGGTGGTTATTACCGCTCTGATCACTTTGCATTTGCTAACATGGGTATTCCAGCCATGTACGCCGGTGGCGGCACAGTAGCTGCTGATGAAGAAACGGCTAATTACCGTAAACGTATGAGCTTAGTACTTCGCGGTTGTTACCATCAACCATGTGATCGTTATAGAGATGAATGGGATTTATCGGGTGCTGTTCAAGACTTACAATTGTTTTATAAAGTAGGTTTTGATATTTCTGAGCAAGAGCAATGGCCAACGTGGAATACAAATTCAGAATTTCAACGTAAATAATATAAGTCGTGTTTACCATCAAAGGTTAAATTTACAGCAATGTGTTTTTTATTTTTAGGTTAGGTAGCCTATTGTGATTATAACCCACAAGTAGGTGATATTGACACATAAATGGATACGCACATTGTTTTATTTTAATCGGAAATTCAAACAAGCATTCGATTTAATTAATGCAAATGATATTGATTATCGTTTAATTAAAATATACAGTGTGACTTAGATAATTTATTAGGTCGCATTGTATGATTTTACTCTCTCACTTTGGTTTAATAACTCCCGCGTCAAGACAGTTTATAGGCCAAAACAAACGTTTATTGCTACCTTTATTTATATTGGTTTGCTTAGCATTACCTACCTTACGTGAAATTACTGTGACTGCGTTAAGCGATGCTTTTTTTCAAGTGAGTGTGTTTGTTGCTGCTACCCTTTTGATTTATTACTACGCTATAGAGCATTTACCTCAACTAGAGCTGAGTTATTTAAGTGCTAAGTCGCCTATTTTAGAAATTAGTTTTGCTGCTGTTTTAGGTGCATTACCTGGCTGTGGTGGCGCTATTATAGTTGTTACGCAGTTTACTAAAGGTCAAGCGAGCTTTGGCTCTATTGTGGCGGTGCTAACAGCAACGATGGGCGATGCTGCTTTTTTGCTACTTGCCACACGCCCTACTGAAGGTTTAATTATTATGGGGATAGGATTAACTGTCGGTATAGTAAGTGGATTACTTGTTAATGCAATGCACAGTAAAGATTTTTTACGCCCAACAGCGCAAGAACAAAAACATCAAATTAAAATTTTACCCACTAATATTATTAAAATTAGTAAACCTGTGTGGATGATAACAATTGTACCTAGCTTAATCATTGCTTTCTTAATTGCATTTAATGTCGACTTCACAAAATTTGGCACAAATATAGATACTATGATCAGTTTTTTTGGTGCCGCAATGGCACTCTTTGTTGTCAGTATTTGGGCATTTTCGTCAAAGGGTGAAAGTTATCAAGAAGTGACCTCAGAAGATGATACGTGCAATCCTCCTTCTAAAATAATTAAAGTATTACAAGACACACACTTTGTAACTGCATGGGTAGTAGCCTCTTTTATGTTATTTGAAATTTTAGTCAATATTGCAGGACTGAACTTAAAAACGTGGTTTGTACATTACGCCTATTTAGCACCGCTTATTGCAGTTGTTATTGGGTTTTTACCTGGCTGTGGCCCGCAAATAATTGTCACTACATTGTATATTCAAGGCATTATTCCCTTTAGTGCTTTAGCAGGAAACGCGATTTCTAACGATGGTGATGCGTTATTTCCAGCAATAGCAATGGCTCCTAGAGCTGCAGTGATAGCTACGCTTTATACATCTATTCCCGCTTTACTTGTAGGCTATGGACTCTATTTTTTGGTTGATATCTAAAGATATACTGTAAATTATAAACACAAAAAAGCTCAGCAATTGCT
The DNA here is from genome assembly GCF_002407505.1 of Pseudoalteromonas sp. 1_2015MBL_MicDiv. Taxonomy (NCBI): domain Bacteria; kingdom Pseudomonadati; phylum Pseudomonadota; class Gammaproteobacteria; order Alteromonadales; family Pseudoalteromonadaceae; genus Pseudoalteromonas; species Pseudoalteromonas sp. 1_2015MBL_MicDiv. The sequence continues at coordinate 2,079,514 of NZ_CP012737.1, forward strand.
GAGCTTTTTGCTAAAACATAGTAACTTACTCTGCTGCCACAAAACCTTCTTTAGGGTTTTGGCCAAAATCGTTTTCACCTTCGTGAGAATCTTGCGCTAAAAAGATAATTATAACTATCCAACCAATAATAGGTACTAACCAAAGTAGCTGCCACCAACCAGAGCGGCCAGTATCATGAAGGCGACGAGCACCGGCGCTTAATTGAGGAATTAATAGTGCAAGGCTATAAATAGTGCCAATAAGAGCTATACCAAGTACTTCATCAACTACTGATAATGCTAAAGCGATTAAAAAGTTAATCAAATAAAACATCCAAAAAGCTTTGCGGCGATTACGACCTGAAAAATCTGCGTAGCTACGCAACGCATCCATATAATATTCCATAATAATATTCCTTAATGTTATTTTTTATATTCCCTAATGGGCTTGATTTCAATTACTTTTTAGTAACAATTGTATCTTAATTAAAAACAGTTCATATTAAAACAAAAACCAGCTTAAAGCTGGTTTTTTATTACACATTAACAATTGAGTTATTAACTCATTGCCATCATCATTGCCGAAGGATTTTCTAAGTACGATTTCCATAGGTTATTAAAACGAGCAATAGTCCCGCCATCAATAACGCGATGATCGCCAGACCAACTCACTTGCATAATAGCTTTACTCACAACTTGCCCACTTTCGTCAAAACGTGGTAGATGCTGTAGTTTACCAAGCGCAACAATAGCCACTTCTGGTTTATTAATGATAGGAGTTGCGATAGTGCCGCCAATTGCACCAATATTAGAGATGCTAATCGTCCCACCTTTTAAATCATCCGGTGCAACACGCCCTTCTCGCGCTGAATGAGTTAAGCGAGTTAAATCATTGGCTACATCTACAATGCTTTTACTCTGGCACGATTTAATATTAGGCACTAACAAGCCAATTTTTGAATCAACCGCTATACCAATATTATGATCGCTATAATAGGTAAGCTCTGAGCAATCATCATTCACTTTTGAATTCAGTACAGGGTACTCTTTCATTGCTAGCGAGAGTGCTTTTACAAAAAATGGCATCATGGTGAGCTTTACGCCTTGTGCTTTGTACTGCTCTTTTAAGGAGCTGCGCAAAGCTATAAGCTGTGTTAAGTCTATTTCATCACTAAACGTAAAGTGCGGAATAGTTGAAACCGATGCCACCATTTGCTTGGCCATGGCCGCTTTAATGCCTTTAATTTGCTCTACTCGTACACCATCGCTTTGATTCTGTGTTTGGTTTTGCACTGCACTTTGAGAAGCATCGCTATTAAGCGGTGAAGTATCAATAGTATTTGGCACTTCGCCTTTTACAAACTCTTCAATATCTTGCTTGTAAATTCGACCATTTTTACCACTACCTGGTACACACGTTAAATCAACATCAAGTTCACGTGCTTTACGGCGAACCGCGGGGGATGCAACCGCTTTTTGATTGATAACTTTAGCAGCTTGCTGCGTTTTAACAGAGGCAACTTTTTCAGCGACGGCATTAGTTTGAGCCTTTACGACCGCTTGGTTTATATCAACACTTGGCTTTACTGCACTGCCTGCAATTGTCATTTGAAACAACGGGCTATGTACTTTTGCTATTTCACCTTTTTGGTAATATAACTTTTGCACTGTGCCTGTATATTTTGCCGGAATTTGTACTAATGCTTTGTCGGTCATTACGTCACAAACCGCTTGGTCTTCTTCTATTTCATCGCCTTCTGCGACTAGCCAATCAACAATCTCACATTCGACAATACCTTCACCAATATCTGGTAGTATAAAGTCCTCAACTACATCAGATGCTTTGTTATAAGTTTGATTTTCAGCTTGTACTAGCTCTTCTACTACTTCATTACTCGTACTATCACCAGTTACATCCATAGCAAATAAAGGGGCATGTACTTTAGCAATTTCACCTTTTTTATAATATAGCTTTGTAATAACACCATCATGCACTGCCGGAATTTGTACTAATGCTTTGTCTGTCATCACATCACAAATTGGCTGATCCTCAGATACGGTATCGCCTTCTTGAACTAGCCACTCAACAACTTCGCATTCAACAATGCCTTCACCAATATCGGGTAATATAAAATCTTTAGCCATGGTAACCCCTAAAAATCCATTGATTGTTTAATTGCAGCCAACACTTTTAGTGCGTCCGGTACATATTCTTTTTCAAGTGCCAACGGGTATGGTGTATCTAAGCCACATACACGTAAAATTGGCGACTCTAAATGCAAGAAACACGCTTGTTGTATTGTTGCTGCTATCTCGGCACCAAAGCCATTAGTTATGGGCGCTTCATGGCTCACGATTAAACGGCCGGTTTTAATAACCGATTTAGCAATAGTTTCAACATCCCATGGTAAAATACTACGAAGATCTATTACTTCACAGCTTATACCTTGCTCGCTTGCTTGCTGTGCTGCCTCTTCAATAATCTCCATTTGTGCACCCCACGCTAAAAGCGTAATATCGGTACCCTCTTGTACTACTTCAGCCGTGCCTAATTCAATACTATAATCTTCTTCAGGCACTTCGCCTGTTGATGCACGGTATAAACGCTTAGGCTCAAAAAATATGACTGGGTTATCATCTTTAATTGCAGCACGTAATAAACCTTTAGCCTGATAAGGGTTACGCGGTACAACCACTTTTAAGCCCGGTGTATGCGCAAAATAAGCTTCGGGTGATTGCGAGTGATATAAGCCGCCTGCAATACCACCGCCATAAGGCGTACGAATAGTTAAGTTACCCACATTAAATTCATTACCACTACGGTAACGAAATTTAGCAGCTTCATTTACTATTTGATCGAACGCTGGAAAAATATAATCAGCAAATTGAATTTCTGCCAATGCAGGTGCACCAAATGCCGCTAAACCATTAGCAAAGCCTAAAATACCTTGCTCGGTTAGAGGCGTATTAAAAACACGATGCTTACCGTACTTTTCTTGCAAGCCTGATGTTGCTCTAAATACACCACCGAAGTAACCAACATCTTCGCCAAAAATACAGGCTTGAGGGTGTTCGTTCATCGTAATATCCAGGGCAGAGTTAATTGCGTGAAGCATGTTCATTTTAGCCATTACTTAATTCTCCCTGCGGTTACTGGGTAAGCATCTGGATGCTGCTTTATATGTTCTTTTAATTGTTCGTACTGGCGTTGCAATAAGGGAATAGGTGTATCGTAAACGTCTGAGACCAATTCTTCTAAAGCAGGCTTGGCAACAACTTCAGCACGCTTTAGCGCTGCTAAAATTTCTTCACGAATCGACTCTTTTGCTTTTATGTCGTCTTCTTCGTTTAACCAGTCTTGCTTGACCAGCCATTTTCTAAATTTATCAATAGGACACGTTTGATGATTCGCTTCTTCATCTTTAGAGCGATAACCACTTGGATCGTCTGATGTAGAGTGCGCGCCTAATCGATAAGCAATTGATTCAATAAGTACAGGTTCACCTTGTGTTGAGGCTATTTCCCGTGCTTTTTTGGTCGCTGCATACACTGCAAGTGCATCTGTGCCATCAACACGAATTGTTTTAATACCATAACCAACACCACGCGAGGCGATACCATCGCCTTTAAACTGCTCATCAGCAGGGGTTGATATTGCATAGCCGTTATTACGTGCAAAAAATATAACCGGCGCTCTGTGAACAGCGGCCATATTTAAACCGGCATGAAAGTCACCTTCTGATGCAGCACCTTCGCCAAAGTAACAAATAGTCACATTATCAATTGTGCTGGCAAGCTCGCCTGTTTTAGCGTCGATGTGCTTTATTTTTTGGCCATATGCATAACCCGTTGCTTGTGGTATTTGCGTACCCAATGGCGATGAAATCGTCATGTAGTTTAGCGCTTTAGAGCCATAATGGATTGGCATTTGGCGACCTTTGCCTAAATCCAATTCATTTGAAAACATTTGGTTCATAAATTGATCAAGTGTAAAACCACGGTAATGCAATGCAGCTTGTTCACGATATTGCGCCATGATCATATCGTCTTGATCAAGTGCAGCAGCAGAGGCTGTAACTGCGGCTTCTTCGCCTAGGCATTGCATATAAAAACTAACACGGCCTTGGCGCTGCGCGCCTTGCATACGTTCATCTAACAAACGTATAAAACGCATTGTTTCATATAACTTAATAGCGGTATGTTTTGAAATGTCAGGTGCGGTTGCACTAGGATGAATGTCGCCGTCCTCAGTTAAAATACTAAGGGTTGGAATATTAAGTGCTTGGCCATCAATAAATTCAAGCGCGTGGTTAATATTCAGCGATACGTTATTTGGATTACTCATAACCTACCTTCTTTTGTTGTCGGTAAAACAGTGCCCCTTTAAATTATTATTGTGGGTGATTGTTGCTGGTTAAACTTTGCAACATCTGCACTATCTTTAATTAAAGCTGCCAACACTTTACGTTAACGTAAAGTGTTATTCAACAAATCTGGGACGAAACAAAAGCAAATACGGGCTAAATAAGTGGCAAGTTAACGATACGGCTACTTTAATTAATAGTAATCATATAGTTAACTTTAAGTTACTAGTGGTCTGATGAGTCAAATTAGATGAAATTACTATCAATATCCATTGGAATAACAGTAAGGAGTGCTCTTTGCCCTAATGCTACGCTCGCATTTGGAAAAATAATAGCCTCTCCTTCAACGTCAGCGTAAATCGCTGTATCACCGTCGGTTGCAAGTAGTTCACCTTTCGCAAAGCCAATAAAGTTCTCGGCATCGTCAGAAAAAGGAAAACTAAAATTGTCCTGTGTCCTGTTAATTGTTCTATGCACTGAAAACAACTCAAAGTCTTCTGCATTAAATTTAAGGTATTCAACGTCAGTTTGGCTAATTAATGCAGTCAGTGTTTGCTTTGTTTTTTCAAAACGTGTCATATCGTTTTGCCCAAATGGCTTAACTTGTCCAAGCTCTACTGTAAACGAGTCTGCACCATGTACAAATGACGAATAGTAGCTAAATGTTGTTGCAGGTGATTTCATCATTAATACGGTATTTACACCACAGCTTAACAAAAATTGTAGCTGTGATTTTTTCCACGGTTTTCCGTGTAAATATGGATACACGGCAAACTTTTCATTCTTTGATCCACGAATAGCAGTATGTAAATCGTAATGACATCGGCTACTGCCTTGCTCGCCACGGGCATAAAAATCGCTTACGTATTGCTCAAGCTTTGCAGCGCGGTTTCGCTCATTATTCATTGGTACACCTTCAACTGTATGGTGACCATTAAATAATCTATTTAGGTTTTCTTCTACAAAACGCAGGCCAATATTAATTGATTGTGGATTACCGTAAATAAACAAAGCGCGCTGCTTAAGTATCAGCTCGCCTTTTATAATTTGTTTAATGAGCGCATCACAAATTTCAATTGGCGCAGTTTCGTTACCGTGTACAGCGCTTGAATAAACTACATCTTTTGACGTTGTAACAGCAGGTTGAAACTCAATGACTCCGGTATCGTGGATATTTACACGAGTCCCATTATCTAAAACAAACTCACCTGCATCTAAATGCCATTCGTTGTCACGACTAAGCGTTAAAAAATCGCCAGTTTGTTTTAATTCATTTAAGTAAGATGGATTGGCTGACATATAATAAGCCCTTTAAAAATAATGTGAGAGTAGACTCTTATGTATATATTTTTATAAATACACAAGGTATATAAACGAAAACGGCTGAATAAATCAGCCGTTTTAAAATTATTAGATTAAGTTAGCTTATAACTGAATCTACAAGCTTTTTAGCTTCTTTTTCAAGTAACGCTAAATGCGCTTCACCTTTAAATGATTCAAGGTATATTTTATAAATATCTTCAGTACCCGATGGACGCGCTGCAAACCAGCCATTTTCAGTGACCACTTTTAAACCACCAATGGTGGCATCGTTACCTGGTGCATGAGTCAATTTTTGCAAAATAGGCTCGCCAGCAAGTGTATCTGCTTTAACATCAGAAGCACTCAATGCTTTTAAACGTGATTTTTGACCGCTTGTAGCAGGTGCATCTAGGCGTTTATAAATTGGAGAACCAAACTCTTGTTCTAATTCTTTATAAAGTGCTGATGGCGTTTTACCTGTTACTGCGAGTATTTCTGCAGCGAGTAGACCCATAATAAAGCCGTCTTTATCTGTACACCATACAGAGCCATCAAAACGTAAGAATGCAGCACCGGCGCTTTCTTCGCCACCAAACGCAAGCTTGCCTTTACTTAAGCCTTCAACAAACCATTTAAAGCCTACGGGTACTTCTTTAACTTTACGGCTGTTACGAGCGGCTACTTTGTCGATCATAGAGCTAGAAACCAATGTTTTACCAATTTCTACGGCTTCATTCCAATCACGGTGTTTAAGTAAGTAGTCGATTGCCACTGCTAAAAAGTGGTTTGGATTCATTAAACCATCTGGCGTTACAATACCGTGGCGATCGTAGTCAGGGTCGTTACCAATAGACACATCAAAATCATCTTTTAATGCAATAAGGTTCGCCATTGAATAAGGTGATGAACAATCCATACGAATTTTGCCGTCTTTATCAAGTGGCATAAAAGCAAACCGTGGATCAACAACATCATTAACTACGGTTAAATCTAAATTATATTTTTTAGCAATAACAGGCCAAAAATTAATACCTGAACCACCTAGTGGATCGATACCAATTTTAATACCTGCATCGCTAATTGCTTTTAAATTAACGATATTTGCTAAATCATCAATATAAGGAGTCATTAAATCTTCGTAGCGGATAAAGCCAGAACGCGATGCTTTGGCGAATGGGAATAACTCAACTTCAACTAAATCTTCTAATAAAAGTTGATTAGCTCTGTCTTCAATCCATTTAGTTACATCGGTATCAGCAGGTCCGCCATTAGGTGGGTTGTATTTAAAGCCACCATCTTCAGGAGGGTTATGCGACGGTGTAACTACAATCCCGTCTGCAAGCTCATTTGGGTGTAGCTTGTTATGACTAACGATGGCATGACTGATTACAGGTGTTGGTGTAAAGTCACCGTTTTCTTGCGTTATCACTTGCACTTCGTTAGCAACTAAAACTTCAATAGCTGAATTAAATGCAGCCTCACTCAATGCGTGCGTATCTTTACCTAAAAATAACGGACCAAAAATATCATTTTGTTTTCTGTAATCACAAATAGCTTGAGTAATCGCCAAAATGTGTGATTCGTTAAATTTAACATCGTAAGAACACCCACGGTGGCCTGATGTACCAAAAGCAACGCAATGCTCAGGGTTCTGCTCAAGATCTGGTTCATTTAAATAATAGGCAGATACTAATTTTGGAACATTAACCAGTGCCGATTGTGGAGCAGTTTTACCTGCGCCTGAGTGAATAGCCATTATATTTCCTTACAGGTAATCGCGAATTTTTTCAGCTTGCTCTGCACTGTAACCAAGGCAAAGAGCCACTTCATGAAGCATCATTTTTTTACGCGTTGTATTAGAATTCGTCATAACCCAATATTCACTATCAGTTATGTTTTTAGGATTCATGCTACTGCCGCTATTAACTAAGTCTTCTTTGCTGGTAGCAAAGTAAACACGGTCGCGGCCTTTTATATCTAATACGGCCGAAAAGTCAGTTTTATGTGTACGGTAAAATGCACTTAAAATAAACAAAAAACGTCCAACAACGCCCTTTTGCATTGCCAGCTCTTCTTTATTTAGTACATTAAAAACATTATCACTTTTTTGCTGCACAGGTGCGTGAGCTACAGGTGTTTGTTTTTTTGTAGTCTCTGCAGCCGTTGGGTCTGAGCTTTTTAATGTGGCAGTGGACGTAGTCGCAGTTTGATTGTTTTGAGTTAGTTCTACGTTTGCGGTTAGAATTTTTTCGCCGCTCAGATTTAATAAACGACGTAAAATAGTGGATGCACTTTCACCAATACTTTGCGTATTGCTTGCAATATATTGATATAATTCGTCGTCTATGTCGATTTGTTTCATGTTATTCCTGTCATTACGGGTCACATTTCTTTCTCCCGTGTGATTATACCCAAACCAATCAGAAATGCGAGTTACAACAAGCACTCCCGTAAACATATTAATATTTACTTGATTGTTGTTGATTTAACAAACAAAAGCCCAATTGAATAAATAGTCGCTGTATTTTTTGCTTTTTAGAGCAATGCTCGGCAAACTATGGCCAAATTTTCAGGAGGCTAGTATGCAGTTAAATTACAAGCAACAAGGGCAAGGTCCTAACGTTATTTTGATCCACGGGCTTTTTGGATCATTAGAAAACTTAAATGTTATTGCAAAGCCATTAAGTGAACACTTTAATGTTATAAACGTTGATTTGCGTAACCATGGTCTGTCACCTCATAGCGATGAAATGAATTACCCAGCAATGGCACAAGATATTGTTGAGTTATTAGCCCGTTTAAACATAGACAAGGCCCATTTAGTTGGCCACTCTATGGGTGGTAAAGTGGCAATGGAATTAGCGCTTACCCATCCTGAGCTGGTAAATAAATTGGTTGTACTTGATATTGCACCTGTTAGTTACCCCGCTCGCCACACAAAAATACTGCAAGCATTAAAAGCAGTTTCAGCACAATCAATCGACGATCGAAAACAAGCTGATGCAATTATGCAGCCTTTTATCGAAGAGCTTGGAGTTCGACAATTTTTACTTAAAAGCCTCGCTAAAAATGAAGAAGGTCGTTTTGCGTGGCGATTTAACTTAAATGTGCTCAATGAAAAATATTCGACAATCACATCCAATGTTAATGAAAACAATTCTTGTTTATGCAATACTCTTTTCATTAAAGGCAACGATTCTGACTATATTTTGCCCGAACATCGTACTGCAATTACAACACGCTTTAAAAACACCAAGGCTAAAATTATTCATGGAGCAGGTCATTGGCTTCATGCTCAAAAGCCCCTTGCTGTTAATAAAGCGATAAATGACTTTTTAACTGCGATTTAAAGTAATTTTAATCGCGTGTTTTTGATTCTGCGCACTAAATATATGAATATTTATATGCTATAGTACGCGCCGTTTAATTTAAAGGTTATACGTTGATGGTCAGTCAGTTAATTAACGAATTTGATACCCTAGGGTTGTATTTTGGCTTAGCCGGTATTTTCATATTCATCGGCATGGCAATTAAAGACGTACTAAAAAGTGGTAATGTACCAAAGTTCGGACAATACATTGTCTGGGGAGTGCTCTTTTTAGGTTGTTCAGGCTTTATTGCTAAAGGGCTTATTCAAGTATTTTGGCAAGGCGCAGGTGTAGGTTAAGCATGGCGAAGTCAGAAACAGATAGAACTACACTCGATTTATTTGAATACGAAAAACGCCCAGGCAGGCCTAAAACCAATCCCCTTTCACGGGATATGCAGTTAAAGGTAAATAAACGTAATCAAATAAAAAGAGATAAAGCACGTGGTTTAAAACGTGTTGAATTTAAAGTTTCATCACAGTTATATCAAGCATTAAGTGATATGGCAGATGCACAAAATATTAGCCGCAGTGCGCTGATTGAAACGATTTTACAAGAAAGATTGGCTATTGATACATAAAAGGTTTTAAATCCATGGCAAGTGTAGGCATTTTTTTCGGAAGTGACACAGGTAACACAGAACACGTAGCAAAAATGATCCAAAAAGAATTGGGTAAAAAGCTAGTGGCTGTTCATGATATTGCAAAAAGCTCTAAAGAAGAGATAGCTGAATTTGATTTAATCTTATTCGGTATTCCGACTTGGTACTACGGCGAAGCGCAATGTGACTGGGACGACTTTTTCCCTGAGCTTGAGGAAGTGGACTTCGAAGGTAAGCTTGTGGCTATTTTTGGTTGTGGAGACCAAGAAGATTACGCAGAGTACTTTTTAGATGCAATGGGCATGATCAACGATATAGTTACTGAGCGTGGCGCTATTGTTGTGGGCCATTGGCCAAGCGAAAGCTATGACTTTGAAGCGTCTAAAGGCATGGCTGATGAGAAGCACTTTGTAGGCTTGGGTATCGATGAAGACCGTCAACCAGAGCTAACTGAGCAACGTGTTAAAGCATGGTCGGCTCAAGTGTATGAAGAAATGTGTTTAAGTGAATTAGCTGACTAATTTTCTACATATATCGCGAGCTGTTTAAATAACTATCAAACAGTTAGCGATTTAAGCTTTAATAGCAATATAAATCAATTGTTCTTTGCACTTAACGCTTAGGCACGTTATCCTGTTTATTGCTAATGTGTCGTGTACATCTTTGCAAGATGTCTAGTATAACCAAATAAAATTGAGACAGATTTAATGACTGATCATAACTTGGAACTTAAAAAAGCCGGTTTAAAAGTAACTTTACCGCGTATTAAAATATTAGAGATTTTACAATCTCCAGATAACCAACACATCAGTGCTGAAGATGTTTACAAAATTCTTTTGGATCTAGGTGAAGAAATTGGTCTTGCGACTGTATACCGCGTACTTAACCAATTTGATGATGCAGGTATTGTAAGCCGTCATCACTTTGAAGGTGGAAAATCAGTATTTGAACTCTCTGGAAGTACGCACCACGATCATTTAGTATGTTTGAAATGTGGCAAAGTGGTAGAGTTTGAAGATGATATGATTGAACGTCGTCAACTTGAGATTGCTGAAGAAAATGGTATAACACTTACAAACCATTCTTTATATTTATACGGTGAGTGTAATGATAAAGCAGCGTGTAAAGAATTTAGCGACGCAAACAGCTAATAGCGCTTTTTAAAGCAATAAAAAACCTGCTAATTGCAGGTTTTTTTGTGTCTAAATTACGATAGTATATAGTGAGCCGGTATAAATACAGGCTCATTATTAAACGTAGCTACTGTGTTTTAGACCATGAATCACGAAGACCCACTGTTTGGTTAAATACAACGTTCTCTGATTTAGAATCACGAGAGAAATAACCCGTGCGCTCAAACTGAAAGCCCTGCTCTGCTTGAGAATCAGCAAGCGATGGCTCTAATTTAGCGTTTGGCAAAACAATCAATGACTCTGGGTTTAGTGTTGTTTCGAACTCATCAGCAGCTGCTGGGTTTGGTACGCTAAACAAACGGTCGTATAAACGCACTTCTGCAGTGATAGACTCTGGTGCTGAAACCCAGTGAATAACGCCTTTTACTTTACGTCCATCACTTGGGTTTTTACCAAGTGTTTCGCTGTCGTAAGTACAGAAGATAGTTGTGATTTCGCCATTTTCGTCTTTTTCAACACGCTGCGCTTTAATAACATAAGCACCACGTAAGCGTACTTCTTTATCAAGTACTAAACGTTTGAATTTGTTATTTGCTTCTTCTTTGAAGTCTTCACGTTCGATATAAATTTCACGCGTAAACGGTACATCACGACGACCCATTTCTTCTTTATTTGGGTGATTAGCCACAGATAAAATTTCAACCTTGTCTGCATCGTAGTTTTCAATAACTATTTTAACAGGATCGAGTACAGCCATTGCACGTGGTGCATTTTCGTTTAAGTCTTCACGGATACACGCTTCAAGCATGCCCATTTCGACCATATTCTCTTGTTTTGTTACACCAATACGCAAACAAAATTCACGAATTGAACCTGGTGTATAGCCACGACGACGTAAACCTGCAATTGTAGGCATACGTGGGTCGTCCCACCCTTCTACATGGTTATTAACCACTAAATCACTAAGCTTACGCTTAGACATAATTGTATATTCAAGATTTAAACGTGAGAACTCAATTTGCTGCGGGTGACATTCTAAACTGATGTTATCAAGTACCCAGTCGTATAAACGGCGGTTATCTTGAAACTCTAATGTACATAATGAATGTGTAATACCTTCAAGCGCATCAGAAATACAGTGCGTGAAGTCATACATAGGGTAAATGCACCACTTATCAGCTGTTTGATGATGGTGCGCAAAACGCACACGGTAAATAATTGGATCGCGAAGCACCATAAATGAGCTTGCCATATCAATTTTAGCACGCAGAACACATTCACCCTCTTTGAATTCACCAGCACGCATTTTTTCAAATAACGCTAGGTTTTCTTCAACTGACGTGTCTCTATATGGACTGTTTTTACCTGGCTCTTTTAATGTACCACGGTACTGTCGCGCTTCGTCTGCAGTTAAAAAACAAACGTACGCTAAGCCTTTATTTATTAGCTCAACTGCGTAACCATATAAAGTATCAAAATAGTTAGAAGAATACTTTATATCGCCATCCCAATTAAAACCTAACCACTGTACATCCTCTTTAATAGAATTTACGTAGTTAATGTCTTCTTTTTCAGGGTTTGTATCGTCAAAACGTAGGTTACATAAACCGTTGTAGTCTTTTGCGATACCAAAATTTAAGCAAATTGATTTTGCATGACCAATATGTAAAAAACCATTTGGTTCAGGTGGAAAACGTGTATGCGTTGTAGCATGTTTCCCGCTTGCTAAGTCTTCATCAATTCGGGTTCTAATAAAGTTACTTGGGCGATTCTCAATTTCCGCCATAGGAGTGTGATCCTCTAATATTACGTAATAACAAAACTAATGCATTATTACAAAAACATACACTAACATACAGCAATAGATTAAGGTTTATTTTAGATATTGATTAACTTTAATCCACAGGTTCCATTGTTTATGAATAAAATTTGTTTTAACGCAATATTTAAGTCATCAAAACCGATTATAGTAATCGAATAACCTACTTTATAAGGATCCGAAGATGGCTACACTTAATCAACACCGCGTATATATTCCAACAAACGCACGCGCTAATCACTATTTATTGGCTGAAATAACACCTAGTGAAGCGTTTTACAGTAGTTTTACCACTATAGATTGTTGCTACGAGCGCATTGCGCGTCAACTATTTGCATGTTGTGATGAATATGAGCTTCATAATGTACATTTACTTGCCAACGATAAGCTACCGGTTGTACGATTTCATGATGAGTCATACCAGTTAGAAACGGATAAGCAGATGCTGTTTTTTTATAATCCTCGCTATCACGAAGCGCATAAACTTTATTACACACCAAACACGAAAAGTAAAAAAATACGTTTACTTTTTTTAGCCACCGGTGAGGACTTACGTGCGAATTCAGCTTTGTTTCACAATAAAGTACAAAAAGTATTGACCCTTTTACAAGAGCAATTATTTCTAAATCAACCTCAATTTAAACTTCGCGATCACCAGCATCTTACTTACGATTTGTTTGCTAAAGACAAAGGCAATAGAGAAAGTTATGGTTATAAGCTAAGAAGCCTCTACCCTCGTTATCAGTCGAGGCAATGCAATATACCGGGTCACTATGCTGAAATGACTTACACGACTTTTACTATTCCAATTTCTCGTGCAATCAAAACACAGTTTCAAACAATGGTAAACGATCAGGATTTTAAAAAGTTTTATGACTACTTTGCTGATAGCTTTAAACGCGCATGTGAAATTAATAAACTAACGCATGGCGCAATGGTTGCCAATGGTGCAATACCAATTATCCGTAACAGTAAAATAGATAAAAATGAAGGCAATGTAGAATTGCAGAAATTAAGTTTTGATGTTGAATCAAATGAAAGTCAGATTAAATATTTTTATGATGAAACTAAACTAGTAGAAACCATCCATTTCGTTGTCGTTGCGACAAACCAAGATAAGCATGAGATTGGGTATGGGCGCTTCATGAACCAAGTAGAAAAAACGGTTCACGCTTTATGTGAAGAGCTTGCTATAAATAAACAACGACAAGATTTGTCTGTGCGCTTCTTTCAGCACATTAGTTATCCATTCTAAATTTAACCCAATAACAAAAAGGCCCGCATAAACGGGCCTTTTCAGAGGGAACAAGCAATTACCAGCCTGTTTTCTCTTTAAGTGCTTTACCGATTTCAGCAAGTGAACGTACAGTTTTTACGCCCGCAGCTTCTAATGCAGCAAATTTCTCATCAGCAGTACCTTTACCGCCTGCGATGATTGCGCCAGCGTGACCCATACGCTTACCTTCTGGTGCAGTAACACCAGCAATGTAAGATACTACAGGTTTAGTTACGTTAGCTTTGATGTACTCTGCAGCTTCTTCTTCTGCAGTACCACCAATTTCACCAATCATTACGATTGCTTCAGTTTGTGGATCTTTTTCGAACATTTCTAAAACGTCGATAAAGTTAGTACCTGGAATTGGATCACCACCAATACCAACACACGTAGACTGACCAAAACCAGCATCAGTAGTTTGCTTAACCGCTTCGTACGTTAAAGTACCAGAGCGAGAAACAATACCAACTTTACCTGGCTTGTGGATGTGACCAGGCATGATACCAATCTTAGTCTCACCAGGAGTGATAACACCTGGACAGTTAGGACCGATCATACGAGTACCTGTTTGATCTAGTTTAACTTTAACGTCAACCATATCAAGTGTAGGGATACCTTCAGTGATACAAACAATCAGCTCGATGCCAGCATCGATAGCTTCTAAAATTGCATCTTTACAAAAAGGAGCTGGTACATAGATAACTGAAGCAGTTGCGCCAGTTTCTTTTACAGCATCACGAACTGTGTTGAATACAGGAAGACCAAGGTGCGTTTGACCGCCTTTACCAGGGCTTACACCACCAACCATTTGTGTACCGTACTCAAGCGCTTGCTCAGAGTGGAAAGTACCTTGGCCACCAGTGAAACCTTGACAGATAACTTTTGTATCTTTATTGATTAATACAGACATTATTTGCCCTCCGCAGCAGCAACAACTTTCTCAGCAGCGTCTGTTAGTGATTCAGCAGCGATGATGTTAAGGTCAGACTTAGCTAGAACTTCACGACCTAGTTCAGCATTAGTACCTTCTAAACGTACAACTACAGGTACGTTTACGCCAACTTCTTTAACTGCGCCAATGATGCCTTCAGCAATCATGTCACAACGAACGATACCGCCAAAGATGTTAACTAAAACAGCTTTAACATTGTCGTCAGAAAGAATGATTTTGAATGCTTCAGAAACACGTTCTTTAGTCGCGCCGCCGCCAACATCTAGGAAGTTAGCCGGTTTGCCGCCGTGTAGGTTTACGATGTCCATAGTACCCATTGCTAGGCCTGCACCGTTAACCATACAACCAACATTGCCATCTAGAGCAACGTAGTTAAGCTCGAAGCTTGCTGCGTGTGCTTCACGTGCATCTTCTTGAGATGGATCGTGGAACTCACGGATTTTAGGTTGACGGTAAAGTGCATTACCATCAATACCGATTTTTCCGTCAAGACAGTGAAGGTTACCTTCGTCTGTAATTACTAACGGGTTGATTTCAAGTAGTGCGAAATCAAAATCAGTAAACATTTTACCAAGACCCATAAAGATCTTAACAAACTGCTTCATTTGTACTGGGTTAAGACCCAATTTGAAGCCTAGTTCACGTGCTTGGTAAGCTTGAGGACCTACTAACGGGTCGATTTCAGCTTTGTGGATAAGCTCTGGTGTTTCTTCTGCAACAGTTTCAATTTCAACGCCGCCTTCAGTAGACGCCATGAAAACTACTTTGCGAGATGCACGGTCAACTACTGCACCTAGGTACAATTCGTTAGCAATGTCAGTACAGCTTTCAACTAAAATTTTAGCTACTGGCTGGCCTTTCTCGTCTGTTTGGTAAGTAACTAGGTTTTTACCCAACCAGTTAGCTGCAAACGCTTTTACTTCGTCGATAGTTTTTACTAGCTTTACACCGCCAGCTTTACCACGTCCACCTGCGTGAACCTGAGTTTTAACAACCCACATATCACCGCCGATTTTTTCAGCAGCTGCTGCAGCTTCTTCAGGTGTATCGCAAGCGAAACCTTGAGAAACTGGTAAACCATATTCGGCAAAAAGTTGTTTTGCCTGATACTCATGCAAATTCATGATGCTTTATCCAATTTTTTATACTAAAAGAGCTGAATATTTTTGAAAATAAACAACTATCCCAAATTGCGCACCTAGTATAGATCCCAAGGCTTAACATGAAAACCCCAGTACGACCAAAGGCGCAAAAAAAAAGCTGTGAATGTTCATTCACAGCTTACATTTCATACAACTAGATTAAACATCTAGCAATAAGCGTGTTGGATCTTCAAGTAACTCTTTAATAGTTACTAAGAAACCAACAGATTCTTTACCATCAATGATGCGATGATCATAAGAAAGCGCTAAATACATCATAGGTAGTATCTCAACTTTACCATTTACAGCCATTGGACGGTCTTGAATTTTATGCATACCCAAGATTGAAGACTGTGGCAAGTTAATGATAGGTGTAGATAGTAATGAACCAAATACGCCACCATTAGTGATAGTGAAATTACCGCCGGTCATATCTGCAAGCGTTAGCTTACCATCACGACCTTTAAGTGCTAATTCACGAATACCCTTTTCGATTTCAGCAACAGATAGTTTGTCACAATCTTTAAGTACCGGAGTAACTAGTCCACGTGGAGTAGATACTGCAATGCTGATATCAAAATAGTTATGGTAAACAATATCGTCACCATCAATTGATGCATTAACATCAGGGAAGCGTTTAAGTGCTTCAGTTACCGCTTTCACGTAGAAAGACATGAAACCTAAACGAATACCATGGCGCTTTTCAAATACTTCTTGGTACTGCTTACGAAGGCTCATGATTGGTTCCATGTTCACTTCGTTGAATGTTGTTAACATTGCAGTTGAGTTTTTAGCTTCAAGAAGGCGTGTAGCAATCGTTTTACGTAAACGAGTCATAGGAACACGTTTTTGAGTGCGGTCGCCCATCGGTGCTGCAGGAGCTGAAGCTTCTGCTTTTTTAGCCGCTGGTGCTGGTGCTTTTAAGAATGTATCAACGTCTTCTTTAGTTACACGGCCATTTTTACCCGTGCCGTTAATTTTAGAAGCGTCTAGGCCTTTCTCAGCAATTAAACGACGAACTGATGGTGTTAACACATCAGAGCTTTCGCTTGAATCTGCTGCTGGCGCTGCGTCTGCTTTTGCAGCTGGAGCCGCTGGTGCACCGCCTGCTTTAACCGAACCAATTACTTGCTCGCCTAGTACAGTATCGCCTTCGTTGTGAATGATATCACCCATGATGCCATCTTCTTGAGCTACTACTTCAAGAACAACTTTATCTGTTTCAATATCTACCAAGTTTTGGTCGCGTGTTACTGCGTCACCTGGTTGTACATGCCATGTAGCAATTGTTGCGTCTGCAACTGATTCTGGAAGTACAGGTACTTTAATGTCCACTTCTTTACCTTCTGGTGCTGGTGCTGATTGCGCCGCTGGCGCGTCTTCTGATTTAGCGGGTGCTGATTCTTCTTTAGATGAACCTTCACTTGCTGGCGCTGCATCAGCATCACCAAGTAAACCCATAACTTGATCGCCAAGTACGGTTGCACCTTCTTCTTGTGATATTTCTGTAATTACACCGTCATGCTGTGCAACAACTTCTAAAACCACTTTATCTGTTTCAATGTCTACTAAGTTTTGATCGCGAGTTACTTTGTCGCCAACACTTACATGCCATGTAGCAACGGTAGCATCTGCAACCGACTCAGGAAGAACAGGAACTTTAATTTCTGTGCTCATTGCTTATCCTTTATTTTCTATAGTAAGCGCGTCGGCAACGAGCGCTTGTTGTTCTTTAGTATGTACTGACATGTAACCACACGCTGGTGATGCAGACGCTTTACGCCCTGCATATTTTAATTTAGCACCTTGTGGGATTGCATCAATAAAGTGATGTTGTGAACAGTACCATGCACCTTGGTTTTGTGGCTCTTCTTGACACCATACAAAATCAGTTACGTGTTGGTAACGCTCCATAATTGTTTGCATTTCGTCGTGTGGGAACGGATATAACTGCTCAACACGAACAATAGCAACATTATCTTGTTCAAGTTTGCGACGCTCTTGTAATAGCTCGTAGTAAACTTTACCACTACAAAATACAACGCGTTCTACTTTCTCAGGGTTAATATCATCAACTTCGTCGATCATATTATGGAAAACACCGTGCGAAAGCTCTTCAAGCGATGAAGTAGCAAGAGGGTGACGCAGTAACGACTTAGGCGTCATAACAATCAGTGGACGACGAAGTGGTCGAACTGATTGACGACGAAGCATAGCGTAAACTTGTGCCGGAGTAGACGGAACACATACTTGCATGTTGTGATCAGCACATAGTTGTAGAAAACGCTCTAAGCGTGCTGAACTATGCTCTGGACCTTGACCTTCATAGCCATGTGGTAACAAAATTGTCAGACCACATAAACGGCCCCATTTTTGCTCACCAGAACTTAAAAATTGGTCAAATACAACTTGTGCACCGTTGGCAAAGTCACCAAATTGCGCTTCCCAAAGTACTAATGACGTAGGCTCAGCTGTTGCATAACCATATTCAAAAGCAACGACAGCTTCTTCAGATAAAACAGAGTCGAATACTTGGAAAGTACCTTGATCTTCACTTAAGTGCTGTAGAGGTGTATAAGTAGCACCATCTGATTGACTGTGAACAACAGCATGACGATGAAAGAATGTTCCACGACCTGAATCTTGACCCGTCAAACGAATGTCAGTACCTTCAGTTGCAATTGTTGCATAAGCAAGTGTTTCTGCCATACCCCAATCAAGAGGTTTCTCACCAGAAGCCATTAACTTACGATCATCGTAAATCTTTTTAACGCGTGACTGTGCTTTATATTGCTCAGGGTAAGAAGCAATTTTCTCACCAAGTGCCTTAAGCTCTTCAACAGGTACGCTGGCATCGTAATCAACATCCCATTCATGGCCAACATACTTTGCCCAATCTGAAGAATGTGATGTCTCTGGCTGAATTTCTGAAACAACACAATTTCCTTCATCTAATGCATTACGATACTCATCAGCTAAGGCTTTTATTTCTTGTTCAGAAAAAGAACCTTCAGCAATAAGTTGATCGGCATAGATTAAACGTGGAACTGGATGCTTTTTAATTTTTTGGTACATTAAAGGCTGCGTAGCATTAGGCTCATCAGCTTCGTTGTGACCATGGCGACGATAACACACTAAATCGATTACTACGTCACGCTTAAACTGGTTTCTGAAATCAAGTGCAAGTTGAGTAACAAATGCAACTGCTTCAGGGTCATCAGAATTAACGTGGAAGATAGGTGACTGAACCATTTTAGCAATGTCAGTACAGTAATCAGTAGAGCGTACGTCGTCTTGTTTTGATGTAGTAAAACCAACTTGGTTATTTACAACAATACGAATACTACCACCACAACTAAACGCGTTAGTTTGTGATAAGTTAAACGTTTCTTGTACAACACCTTGACCTGTAACCGCAGAATCACCATGAATTGTGATTGGTAGCGCTTTAATACCAGAGCTGTCACCTAAGCGATCTAAACGAGCACGAACTGAGCCCATAACTACTGGATTTACAATTTCAAGATGAGACGGGTTAAACGCAAGCGCCATATGAACATTGCCACCTTTAGTAGCAAAGTCAGATGAATAACCCATGTGGTATTTAACATCACCAGAACTTAATGTTTCTTTGTGTTTACCAGCAAACTCATCAAACAACTCTGATGGATTTTTACCTAGTACGTTCACAAGCACATTTAAACGACCACGGTGAGCCATACCAATGACAGCTTCTTGTTGGCCGCTTTCACCAGCGCGGTGAATAAGCTCTTTTAACATTGGAACTAATGCATCGCCACCTTCAAGTGAGAAACGCTTAGCACCTGGGAACTTAGCCCCTAAATATTTTTCAAGACCATCAGCTGCCGTTAATCCTTTTAGGATACGCAGCTTTTCTTCTTTTTCGAATTTAGGCCTAGACTGAACAGATTCTAAACGCTGTTGTAACCAACGTTTTTCTTCTGTCGATGTGATGTGCATATACTCGGCGCCAATCGAACCACAATATGTAGTTTTTAGTGCTTGGTATAGTTCACCTAAAGGCATAGTATCGCGGCCAACGGCAAACGATCCTACATTAAATTCGCGGTCAAAATCAGCTGCTGATAAGTCGTGGTAATCTAGCTCTAAATCTCGTACACGTTCTCGTTCCCAAATACCTAATGGATCTAGGTTTGCATTTTGGTGTCCACGAAAACGGAAAGCATTAATAAGTTGTAGAACTTTAACCTGTTTAAGGTCACCGCCACTACCCTCTGCTACCACTACTTCTCTATGCTTGTTTTTGGCAAGCTGTGCAAACTGCGCTCGAACTTCTGAATGTTTTACTTCAACATCCACACCATCAACTTTAGGTAATTGTTCGAACACTTCTCGCCATTCTTCTGGCACAGAAGTCGCATCGTCTAAATACGCTTCATAAAGCTCTTCTACATAAGCAACGTTACCGCCGTTTAAATGTGAAGATTCTAGCCATGCCTTCATCACACCTTCGTGCATTTATAAGCCCTTTTCTTTAGCGCAGAAATTAATAGTTATCATAACAAGATGGCTAATAATCTGTATTAGCCATCTTACGTTTACTAAGTAATCAAACCGCTCGGTTTAATAACATAGATTTGATTTGCCCAATTGCTTTGGTCGGGTTAAGACCCTTAGGACAAACGCTAACACAGTTCATGATACTGTGGCAACGGAACACACTGAACGCATCGTCTAAATCCGCTAAACGTTCTTCAGTTGCTGTATCTCGGCTATCAGCCAAGAAACGGTAAGCGTGAAGAAGCCCTGCTGGACCAATGAACTTGTCTGGATTCCACCAGAACGAAGGACACGATGTCGAACAACATGCACACAAAATACACTCATAAAGCCCATCTAATTTATCACGCTCTTCGATGGTTTGAAGACGTTCGCCTGCAGCAGGCTGATCATTAATTAAATAAGGTTTTACTTTTTCGTATTGAGTGTAGAACTGACTCATGTCAATAACAAGGTCACGAACCACAGGTAAACCAGGTAATGGACGTACTACGATTTTACCTTTGCCATTTTTTTGTAGCGTAGATAAAGGAGTAATACATGCTAAACCATTTTTACCATTCATGTTAACACCATCAGATCCACACACACCTTCACGGCATGAACGACGGAAAGATAATGTAGGATCTTGTTCTTTTAAAAGAATAAGTGCATCCAACACCATCATGTCGTGACCTTCCTCTGTTTGCAAGGTGTATTCTTGCATACGAGGAGCGTTGTCAATATCTGGATTATAACGATAAACTGAAAATTGTACTTGTGCCATCGTCTATCTCCTAGTAAACACGTGCTTTAGGTGGGAAAGCTTCACGCGTTTTAGGCGCATAGTTTACATCACGCTTGCTCATTTCATCCGTTACAGGATTAAATACTGAGTGACATAACCAGTTTTCGTCATCACGATCTGGGTAGTCAAAGCGAGAATGTGCGCCACGGCTTTCTGTACGGAAGTTTGCAGCTACTGCAGTTGAGTAAGCTGTTTCCATTAAGTTATCTAGTTCAAGACATTCGATACGCTGCGTATTGAAGTCTGATGATTTATCATCAAGACGAGCATGTTGCAGGCGTTCACGAATTTCTTTAAGTTCTTGAAGACCTGCAGCCATTGAATCACCTTCACGGAATACCGAGAAGTTAAGCTGCATACATTGCTGTAGGTCTTTTTTGATTTGAACTGGATCTTCACCTTGACCAGCCGTTGAGTTTTCCCAACGATTATAACGTGCAAGAGACGCTTCTAAGTCTGATTCTGAAGCTGACTTTGATACTTCAACATCTTTAAGGTACTTACCTAAGAAGTTACCAGCAGCACGACCAAATACAACTAAATCAAGTAACGAGTTACCGCCTAAGCGGTTTGCACCGTGTACAGATACACAGGCAATCTCGCCTACTGCAAATAAACCTTCAACTACTGTTTCGTTGCCTTGAGCATCGATTTGTAGCGCTTGGCCATTTACGTTAGTAGGAACACCACCCATCATATAATGACACGTTGGGATTACTGGAATTGGCTCTTTAGCAGGATCAACGTGAGCAAATGTTTTAGCAAGATCACATACGCCTGGAAGTCGTAAATTAAGTGTTTCTTCACCTAAGTGGTCAAGTTTTAACTTAAGGTGAGGACCCCAAGGACCATCACAACCACGACCTTCACGGATTTCAGTCATCATTGAACGCGCAACAACGTCACGAGACGCTAAGTCTTTCGCGTTTGGTGCATAACGCTCCATGAAGCGCTCGCCATCTTTATTTAAAAGATAACCGCCTTCACCACGACAACCTTCCGTAACTAGCGTGCCAGCACCAGCTATACCCGTTGGGTGGAACTGCCACATTTCCATGTCTTGCATAGAAATACCAGCACGTGTTGCCATACCAACACCGTCACCAGTGTTAATGTGAGCATTCGTTGTTGATGCAAATATACGACCTGCACCACCAGTGGCAAGCACTACAGCTTTAGATTTGAAATAAGTAATTTCACCTGTCTCAATCTCAATTGCAGTACACCCTACTACATCACCATTATCGTTTTTAACTAAATCAAGTGCATACCATTCAGAGAATACATTTGTTTTGTTTTTTACGTTTTGTTGATAAAGAAGGTGTAATAGCGCGTGACCAGTTCGGTCAGCTGCAGCGGCTGTACGCGCGGCTTGTTCACCACCAAAGTTTTTCGATTGACCACCGAAAGGACGTTGGTAAACACGGCCATTTTCAAAACGAGAAAATGGTAGACCCATGTTTTCTAATTCAGTAATCGCTTCTGGGCCTGTTTGACACATGTATTCGATTGCGTCTTGGTCACCGATAAAATCGGAACCTTTAACGGTATCGTACATATGCCATTCCCAGTTGTCTTCGTGTGAATTACCAAGCGCTACTGTAATACCACCTTGTGCAGATACAGTGTGTGAGCGTGTTGGAAATACTTTAGAAATTAATGCACACGTTTTGCCAGATTCAGTAATTGCTAGAGCGGCACGCATACCTGCACCACCTGCACCAATTACTACGGCGTCAAATTCACGAACAGAATATTTCACTTAAACACCCCATAATACAATTAGACCAATAGCTACGTACGCAACGGCCATTAGGTTTAATATAAAACCTAAAACAGCACGTAACTTCGCACACTTAACATAGTCTGTAAGAACTTGCCAAAGGCCAATGCGGGTATGAACCATAACGCACACAAGGGTAATTAATGTAAACCCTTTCATTGCTAGGTTAGAGAAGAGGCCTGTCCAGGCTTCGAAAGTGACTTCTGGCGTCGCTAAAAAATAGCCGATAATAAAAATCGCATACGCGCTGATTATTAATGCCGTGGTACGTAAAGATACGAAATCTTGTACACCATCACGTTTAAGAGTTGCTTGATTTAAAACCATATCCACACCCCTGCCAATACGGCAAACACAACACCAAGAGCCATTGAAACTTTAGCGCTGAGGTTACCTGATTCAAGTTCTTCCCAATGTCCCATATCCATAATCATATGACGGATACCACCAATAAGGTGATAACCTAATACAGAAACAGTGCCCCAAGCTATAAATTTGGCAATGAATCCGTTAAACAGACCCTTGACGAATTCAAAACTTTCAGCTGAAGAGAGAGACTCAGACCAAGCCCAAATGACAAACGTTAAAGCAAAAAACAATGCAACACCGGTGACGCGGTGGAATATTGACGCTTTAGCCGTTGCCGGCATAGATATAGTTGTTAGATCTAGATTTACAGGTCTTTGCTTTTTCACAGTTACTTGCCCATCTTGCTCGCAGTGGAGCTCATCTACTTGCTTTTCTAAAAACCCACCAAATATTACTGGTGGAACTATCAAAGTAAACGTATTAAAACAGTTAAAGTTCACATTTAAGCAAAAGTTAAGCTGTAAAAAAATGTTTACCCAAATACAATGCGGTTTAAAACCACTGTTAGTATATATACCCACAGGGCTTTTTACAATTCTTGTTTATTTATAGATGTTTGCGAATTAGCCAATGGTATTATATTTAAATAATACAGAATATTTATTATACATATATGCATAATGTTTATAAAAATTGACTTTACACCCCTCTTTCACGTTAAAATGCGAAGATGTGCTTAAAACAGATTTCAGAACTTTAAAAATCTAAAAATCAGAATAGATATCTTAATAGGAGATACATAACGATGGCAGATAAAAAAGCCACAGTCCAAATTGATGGGCTAGATCCAATCGAACTTCCAATTTATCAAGGCACTGCTGGCCAAGATGTAATCGACGTCCGTACGTTAGGTTCACATGGTCACTTTACTTATGACCCAGGTTTCATGTCGACTGGTTCTTGTGAATCTGCAATCACCTACATTGATGGTGGTAAAGGCATTTTACTTCACCGCGGTTACCCAATCGAACAATTAGCTGACGACTCAAACTACATTGAGTTATGTTATTTACTGTTAAATGGTGAATTACCTTCTAAAGAGCAATACGAAGTTTTTAAGAATGAAATCACTACAAGCACTATGCTTGACGAGAAGATTGCTAACTTTTTCCAAGGTTTCCGCTTTGACGCTCACCCAATGGCAATGCTTTGTGGTGTAGTGGGTGCGTTATCATCTTTTTATCATGAAGACCTTGATATTACTGATGCAGAACAACGTAAAACAAGCGCAGTTAAGCTAGTTGCTAAGTTACCAACTATTGCTGCAATGGCTTATAAAACAAACATCGGCCAACCGTTTGTATACCCACGTAATGATTTAAGTTATGCAGAAAACTTCTTACATATGATGTTCTCTGTACCTGCTGAAGAATACAAAGTTAACCCTATAACAGCTAAAGCAATGGATAAAATATTCATGCTTCATGCTGACCATGAACAAAATGCATCAACGTCTACAGTACGTCTTGCAGGTTCATCTGGTGCTAACCCATACGCTTGTATTGCTGCTGGTATTGCTTCTCTTTGGGGCCCTG
The DNA here is from genome assembly GCF_002407505.1 of Pseudoalteromonas sp. 1_2015MBL_MicDiv. Classification (NCBI taxonomy): domain Bacteria; kingdom Pseudomonadati; phylum Pseudomonadota; class Gammaproteobacteria; order Alteromonadales; family Pseudoalteromonadaceae; genus Pseudoalteromonas; species Pseudoalteromonas sp. 1_2015MBL_MicDiv. Next base: position 2,104,466 of record NZ_CP012737.1, read on the forward strand.
CTCACGGCGGCGCTAATGAAGCATGTTTAAACATGTTAGAAGAAATCGGTTCTGTTGACCGTATCGATGAATATGTAGCAAAAGCTAAAGATAAAGCTGACCCGTTCCGCCTTATGGGCTTTGGCCACCGTGTTTACAAAAACTTTGACCCACGCGCTACAGTAATGCGTCAAACGTGTCATGAAGTTTTAGCTGAGCTTAATATCCAAGATCCATTGCTTGATATTGCAATGAAACTTGAGAAAATCGCGCTAGAAGACCCGTACTTCGTAGAGAAGAAACTTTACCCTAACGTAGATTTCTACTCAGGTATTATCTTAAAAGCGATTGGTATTCCAACAAGCATGTTCACTGTTATTTTTGCAATGGCACGTACTGTTGGTTGGATCACTCACTGGGACGAGATGTTATCTCAACCTGGTCATAAGATAAGCCGCCCTCGTCAGCTTTATACTGGTTACACTGCACGTGACTACGTATCAACTGATAAGCGCTAATCCGCTTTAGTATTGTTTGAATATTTTAAAAGGCCGCTTTGCGGCCTTTTTTATTATTTGTTACTTGAGAATAATAAAAAAGTGTCTACAATTCTCGCCTTAAAATGACTACATTGATGAAGCTAATGACTGTTTTAAAGTTTGACATAAATAAAATTCGAAGTGACTTCCCTACCTTAAATCAAACTATAAACGGCTACCCGCTTGTTTATTTAGACTCAGCTGCAACCTCGCAAAAGCCTCAATCAGTTATTAATGCAATTACTGAGTTTTACACTTCTCAAAACGCAAATGTACACCGTGGCCGTCACTCGCTCAGCGAACAAGCTACTAATTTATACGAGCAAGCACGAGATAAAATGGCTCAGTATTTTAATGTGTTCAGCCACGAGATTGTTTGGACAAAAGGCGCTACAGAGGCAATAAACTTGGTCGCTAACGGCTTAAAAAAGCGTTTAGATAAAAGTCATACCATAATGATATCTCCACTTGAGCATCATGCAAACATAGTGCCTTGGCAAATAGTGAGTCAACAAACAGGTGCTAAATTAGTATCGCTGCCGCTTAATAAAAACGGCACACTAAACACACAAGAATGCTGTGAATTTATAAAAGAAACAGAACCTGCCTTATTAGCTATTACACAAGCATCGAACACACTCGGTAATATCACTGATTTAATGCCACTAATTGTAGCTGCAAAAGAGGTGAATTCACTTGTTTTAGTCGATGGTGCGCAAGGTGCACTGCATTTAAAACCTGATTTACGGGAATTAAACTGTGATTTTTATGTCTGCTCAAGCCATAAAATGCTTGGTCCAACAGGCTTAGGTGTACTTTATGGTCGATATGAGGAATTAAACGCCTTAGATATATATCAATCAGGCGGTGAAATGATCGATAAAGTATATTTAACCCACAGTACTTATCGCCCAGCACCTGCAAAATTTGAAACCGGCACACCGAATATTTCCGGCGTTTTAGGCTTTAGTGCTGCATTAGACTATTTAAATGAATTAGACCACGGTAAAATTCAGCGCTACGAGCAAAAATTATTTAATTATGCAGCAAAAAAATTGGTAATGATTGAGGGTATTACAATATATAGCAACCTAACTGACAATATTGGTACGCTCTGCTTTAACTTTAAAAATGAGCATCCTTACGATTTGGCAACTTTACTTGACGGATATGGGGTTGCAGTAAGGAGCGGACACCATTGTACACAACCTTTAATGGCACATTTAGGCGTTAATGGAACAGTTAGAGCTAGTTTAACCTTTTACAATACCTTTGAAGATGTAGATATATTTATCCATTCGCTTAAAAAATGTATCGCTTTATTGGATTAAACGTCACTTTAATAGAATTAATTAGGATAACTCATGACAAATACGTTTAAAAAAGTCACTGAATCTATAAAAAATGCACCCGCTTGGCAGCAAAAATATCGTGAAATAATGCTGTTGGGTAAAACATTACCTATATTACCAGAATCGCTGAAAATTGATGATGCCCTTGTACCAGGCTGCGAAAGTAAAGTGTGGATGTTTGTAGAGTTTGATTTAACAGAGAGCTCTTTAGTCGTTATAGGTGACTCAGATACACGTATTGTAAAAGGCTTACTAGCCTTAATATTAGCGCTGTATAACGGTTTAACACCAGAGCAGGTAATTAAAATTGATGCGTATGAAGAGTTTGAAAAATTAGGCTTAATTAGTCACTTAAGCCCTTCTCGTGGCAATGGAATTAAAGCCATGATTGAAAAAATAAAAACCATGGCACAACAAAAAGTGCTCTAAGCTCTATCACAATCAAGCGTTGTAAGTAGACGCTGCTTTTTATCCAAATATTTTCGAACAGCTTTTGCCGCAACAAAAAAGCCGAAGCTTCCTGTGATCATAGTCACAGATCCAAAACCATTATTACAGTCCATATTCATCGAGCCATCAGCACTTTGCTTAGCATGACATACACTGCCATCGCTTCCTGGGTAAACCAATTGCTCTGTTGAGTAAACACAATCAATATTGAACTTACGCTTAGGGTTATTACTAAAATTATACTGCTTGCGCAAAATATAGCGCACTTTTGCAAGTAATGGGTCTTGCGTAGTTTTAGCTACATCACCAAAAGTTATTTGGCTAGGATCAGTTTGCCCGCCAGCACCACCGGTTGTAATTATAGGGAGTTTATTACGTTTACAATGCGCTATTAATGCCGCCTTTTCTTTAACTGCATCAATACAATCAATCACATAATCAAAACCTTGAATATGTTCTTGAATATTATCAAGTGTAATAAAATCATCTATTACACTAATTTGGCATTCTGGGTTAATAAGCTCGCAGCGCGCTTTCATTGCATCGACTTTAGCTTGACCAATAGTGCCCGTTAACGCATGAATTTGCCTATTTACGTTAGTGGCGCAAATATCATCCAAATCAATCAATGTTATTTTACCAACACCAGTACGCGCGAGCGCTTCAGCCGCCCAGCTTCCTACACCACCAATACCTACTACACAAAAGTGTGCTTCTTGAAGCCAATCAAACTGTTGATGACCATATAGACGTTTGATCCCGCCAAAACGTATATCTGTAACTTTTTCGCTCATTTACCAATCCAGTTGCCATGGCGATTGCCATGCTTGAAAATCTTGATGTTTAATTAACGCCAAATACTCATCACCACTATCGGGTAATAAAGTTAGCTGTATTTGTTCACCTTGCCATAAAAAGCTTAACGCATATGCATGTAAATAGGTACGATTAGAAGGCGTGCCTGAATACATTGCATCGCCAAAAATAGCTGCGCCCACACTTTTTAGTGCCACTCTTAATTGATGCGTCTTTCCTGAATAAGGCTTTAAAATATACCCTCTAAATCCTGGCTTATAACTCAGAGAATAGAATCGGGTGATTGCAGGGTTAAGTGTACTCGTTAGTAACTTAAATGAGCCACGGCGAGATTTAGCCATATCGCCTTTTATCCACCCTTGCTTCTTTTTAGGTTTAGCATCACTAATCGCTAAATAAAATTTATTAATCGCATGCTCAGTAAACATAACAGTAAAGGCGGCTGCAGAGGCTTTGTTTCTTGCTAAAATAATAAGCCCTGATGTCACTTTATCTAAACGATGAACGGCATAAAGCTTTTGCGATAATTGTTGTTCGGCTAACACAACAAAACCAGGCCCCTCTTCTGAATGAAAATTAAGACCTGCTGGCTTTTCTAAAATATAAAAATCGTTATGTGTATAAACAACGTTTAATATCTTACTTACTTGCTCACTCACACGTTTTTACTTTTAATATACGCTATCACTTTAGCTAAGTCATCGGGCGTATCGACACCTGCATGGGGAGCTATTTGAGCTTGTTCTATTTTGATTTTATAACCATGATACAAGACACGTAACTGCTCAAGCGATTCAAGCAATTCAAGTGGTGATACACTCAGTTCTATATATTGTTTAATAAAACCCGCTCTGTACGCATAAATACCTACATGGCGTTGGAACGGTGATAAATTAAGAGCCGTGCTATCATCCATCATTGTATTTCTATCAAACGGTATACTTGCACGAGAGAAATACAGGGCATTTTTATTTATATCACTCACCACTTTAACGGCATTAGGATTAAATACTTCATCACGCTCTTCAATAGCAACACTTAACGTTGCCATTGGTGCTGTTGAATCACTTAATAGTGCAGCAACTTGAGATACGTTTTCTGGTGCAAGTAATGGCTCATCGCCTTGTACGTTAACCACAATTGTATCGTTATCAAGTTCAAGTAAATCAACTACTTCTGCTAACCGTTCAGTGCCAGACTGGTGATCTTCGCGAGTCATTACTACGTCGCTAGTAAATAAACTTACTGCATCAAATACTTTTTGATGATCGGTTGCTACAATAACTTTGCTAGCCCCTGATAAACATGCTTTTTCGTAAACATGTTGAACCATTGGCTTACCGCATATATCGGCAAGTGGTTTTCCTGGTAGTCGGGTTGATGCAAAACGCGCAGGTATAACAACTACGAATTCCACTTTTCAACCTCTTCTAAAGATAACTCACGCGCTTCATTTTCAAGTAATACTGGAATATCATCTTTTACAGGATAAGCAAGTTTAGCTGCCGTGCTAATTAGTTCGTTATTTTCTCTATCAAAACGTAATTTACCCTTGCCTACTGGGCAAGCAATTATCTCGAGTAGTTTTGTATCAAAGGCCATTGAGTATTCCTTTTTCTTTTAATAATGAATTTAGTTTATTTATAACGCTATCGGTAGGTTGTGCATCTACTGGTAAATAATACCAATTAGGTTTGGCAAAGGACTGACATTTAACGGCGTCTTTTTCGGTCATTATAATGCAATCATCGCCAAACTGGACAAAATCATCGGCTGTATAAGCATAATGATCTTTAAAATGATGAGTCGATAATAACGTAATGCCTTGTGCTTCAAGTGAGTTTTCAAACCGTTTAGGATTACCAATTGCACTTATTGCATGTGCATGAGTCACTGTGTGTTTTACATCATCACTTGAATTAACTAATCGTAAGTTACTTACTTTTAGCGTGTAGCTATTATTAGCCTCACCACCATTTTCAATTACTATATCCACATTTTGTAAGCGTTTAGTTGTTTCGCGAAGTGGCCCTGCAGGCATAACAAAGCCATTACCAAAACGGCGTTCACTATCAACAATACAACACTCAATGCTACGTGGCATTTTATAATGCTGCATTCCATCATCAGAAATAATGACATCTAGCGTATAGTTATTTTCTAATAAATCGATATTGTGTTGTCTATTAGGACCAACCGCTATTGGGCATTTTAAACGGTGGTATAAAAGTACAGGCTCATCTCCAGCCTGTTGGGCGTTAACAACTGAAGTGACTAACAGCGGGTAATTATCTGATTGCCCACCGTAGCCTCTACTAATAATACCCACTGATAAACCTTGCCCGGTCAAATACTCATACAACCACAAAACAAAAGGGGTTTTACCATTGCCGCCTACACTTATATTGCCGACTACAATAACAGGCGTTTTACACTCAAACGCTTTAATTATTTTAGCGCTGTACAAGCATTTTCGAAATGTCGATACAATCCAAAACAGAGCACTCAATGGTAATAACAATAAAGTAATTAGACCAAATGGTTTATACCAACTTTGTTCTATTTTGCTCACGCCTGATCACCAAACTGCATTTTGCAAAGGGCTGAATACGTACCGTCATTTGCTAATAAGCTATTGTGATCGCCACTTTCTATTACACGACCGTTATCAATAACATAAATTCGATCACTGTTTTCAATAGTAGATAAGCGATGCGCAATAACAATTGAGGTTTTGTCTTTCATTAGCGTTTCTAACGCTTGCTGAATAAGCTTTTCAGACTCTGTATCAAGTGCTGATGTTGCTTCATCTAAAATCAAAATAGGTGCATCTTTTAATATTGCACGCGCTATAGCTATTCGCTGGCGTTGACCACCAGAAAGCATTACGCCATTTTCACCTACCATGGTGTTTAATTGTTCTGGAAGATCTTTAACAAACTCCCAAACATGCGCTTGTTTTGCTACTTGTACTAATTCGTCATTAGTTACATCATGCTTTATGCCATAACAAATATTGTTGGCAATCGTATCGTTAAATAACACGACTTGCTGAGAAACCAAAGCAAATTGGCGACGCAAATCTGTTAATTTATAATCCTTCAGGGCTATGCCATCAAGTAATATTTCACTCGGCAGATCTAAATCATAGTAACGTGGTAATAAATTAGAAATAGTTGATTTACCCGAGCCTGAGCGCCCTACTAAGGCAATACTTTCACCCGCTTTAATCGTTAGCGACAAATCGTTTAATACGGCTTCATCTTTAGTTGGGTACTTAAAGGTTACATTTTTAACTTCAATTAACCCTTTCACTTTATCAACAGCGACTGTGCCATTATCTTTCTCTACATTTTCATCAAGTATTAAAAATATACTTTGAGATGCAGAAATGCCACGTTGCATATCGCTATTAACATTAGCCAATTGTTTAAGTGGGCGCAGCAACATCATCATTGATGATATCAAAACAACAAAATCCCCAGAGCTTATAGTATCAATCATAGAAGGCATCGATACCACCCATAAAATAACAGCCATAGCACTTGCGGCGAGTATTTGAATAATAGATACACTTAAGGCTTTTGTCGCATCCATTTTAATGCGCTGCTGACGGTTATGATTATTAATTTTAGAAAATTTATTTATTTCTTGCTCTTGTCCACCAAACCCGTGAATTACTTTATGTCCGCTAAGCATTTGTTCAGAGCTACGTGTAACCTGCCCCATAGCTGATTGGATACTTTTAGAAATATGGCGAAAACGTTTCGATACAACCGCTACAATAATAGCGACGAGAGGGATGATGACTAGAAATATAAGTGAGAGCTTCCAACTGGTATAAAACATTACACCAAGTAAAAAGACGACAAAGGCCCCTTCACGTACAACAATAAGTAGCGCTTTAGTTATTGCTTGTTGAACTTGCTCTGTGTCAAAAGTGATTTTTGAAATTAAATCGCCCGTAGAGTTTTTGTCATGAAAAGAAACGGGCAAATGCAATATGTGCTCAAATAACTCTTGGCGTAAAGATCGTACAACTTGTGAACCTACATAGCTTAAACAATACGATGACATAAAATTAAAAATACCACGCCCAATCACCAGTGCAATAACAACAAATGGAGCATACTTTAATACATCGCTGTTTCGTTGGTTCAAACCTTCATCAATAAATGGTTTCATTAATTGAATAAATAGCGCGTCCATTCCTGAATAGCCAATCATTCCTATAATAGCGACGAAGGCTACACTCTTATATGCACCGACGTAAGAAATTAACCGTTTATAAATTTGTGTAGTACTTTGATCCATAACACTCTCTTCATACAATTACAGACTCTATTGTATCCTTAGGGACACTAAAACAAAACGTCAATTTTTGATAAACCAGTAACTTTCATCCTCTCGAGCCGCTTTTACTCGAACATTATCATTGTAAAATTCAATACTTATTTGTCCTTGTTGACCTGTCACATATTGAGTTGCATTTATTTTGTCGTAACGATCAACAACCTCCTCCTTCGGGAAGTGCCATTGTCCTTTGTAAGCACTAGAATGAATAACAATTTTAGGATTTACAGCACTTATAAACTCATTACTAGACGATGTATCGCTACCATGATGTGGGCTTAGCATAACGGTACTTTTTAAAAAATAGTTCTCTTGCAATAATTGCAACTCTCGTTGTTTAGATATATCACCCGTTAATAAAACACTGTGGGTTTTATCAGCAACACGAATAACGCATGAATCATCATTCTCATTTTTGAAGTTTAACGTTTTAAAGCTTTCAATTTGAAGGCCAAAAATATCTATTTTGGTTACTTTGCAAGTGTCTTGTAAGTTATGAGGATGAAATGTGGTAAAACGAGTTTCGTAGCCTGCTTTTATAAAATGATCTACACCGCCCGCATGATCGTTATCTTCATGACTTAAAATAGCTGTTGATACAGTAAGATTGTTTGACTCAATAAAGGGCAGTAAAATACTACGGGTACGACTAAAACGATTGAAATAACTAGGCCCAAAATCATAAATTAGTGCATGTTTATCTTTTTCTATTAGCACCATTAATCCATGTCCTACATCAAAAACATGTAATTGCCATTTTGGCTTATCCACTATTAAGTAGTTAAACAATATGACACTTAATGGGACACCTGCTAGCCATTTATATGGTACTAAATAAAAAATCGAAATAGTAATGTATGAAAAAACAACAACAATAGCGTCAATATTACCTATATTTAACCAACGAATATAACTAGGTATTTTCAATAGCCATTCAAATAAATAACTTAAGCCTTCATCAAAAACACTAATAATCATGCCTATATCAAGTAAGCTGCTAATAAATGTGATAATAATTAGACAAGGCATAACGACTAAAGAAAGTAATGGGATAGCAATTAAGTTCAGTACTAAACCAACTAAGCTCACGCCATTAAAGAAGTATAATGAAACTGGTAATAAACCAATAAATAAAGCAATTTGAACGACAGTTAATGCAACGACCTTATTTAGAAATGATGTATTAAAAACCGGTATTTGCTTAACAACTAGAAATATAATAACCACAGCAATAAACGAGAAATACAGCCCAGCGTTTAATACATTAAAAGGATTAACTATAAGCAGAATAACAAGTGCATATAAAATACTTCGCCAACGTAATGGTTGTTTTGCCAAAAAGTAGAGTGCTAAATAACACCCAAGCATGATTAAGGCGCGTGTAGCTGAAACTAAAAAGTCACTCAAATATACATAGATAAACGATCCAATAAAGCCAACTAGACTATAAATAACAGACAGGTTTTTAGTCTGCTTACCAGCGTATTTTATTTGTTTAAATAAAAATCGCGTAATTACATAGCAAAAACCAAATATTAACCCGATGTGTAATCCGGATATTGCCAGTAAATGGCTCAACCCCAATGATTGCATTAATTGTTTATCTGTAAAGCTCATTAACGACTTATCACCCGTTAATAGTGCATAATATAGCCATCTAAGTTTTGTATTACTGTAAGTCCTTTTTATATATTCCCTATAATTTATAAGGTGGTTGTGTTTTTTATTACGCGCAACAATAAGTTCTTTATTGAGTATTTTTCCTTTAAAAAATATTCGTTGTGTAAAAGCATATCTCTCGTTATCAAATACATTAAAATTTTTAGTACTTCGAAAGTTTTTTATAGCTATTGTTGCTTTAAAAGTATCACCAACAAAAAGTATTTGTTCAGAATTCACACTTAGCATTGCACTCGGTGCCCTAAAATATGCGTATTGAGCAGTATCAAATTCTATTATTTTTACTCTTATGTATTGAGGTTGCTTATTTGAAATTATATCTTCGACAATTAGATCAGCTGCATATGCATACTTTTCATCCTGTTTTGGGCTTTCAAAATTATAAAAAGTATAATAATGCAGTGATACACAACAAATAGCGCAAATAAAGCCTAACAATACATTTAAAAACGGCTTAAAATACAAACTCACAATAAGGACTGATATTGTGAATATTATAAATTCGAGAGTTTGATAATAAAATACGGTTGCGATACAGCCAATTACAAACCCAAGACTTATCCACACTGATGTAAATGGTTGCTTTAAATGGCTAAAAAAACGATCCAAAGATTTTTACCTGATCCAAATAAAATTAGACATCATAAATATCTAAGAATTTTTGGGCACCTTTTGCAAGATGCAAATCTTTGGCACTTAAATAGACGGTCCGCTCGAGGAGCATTTGCTGTTGGGCTATTTTTTGCTTTCATCCCTGTTCCCTTTCAAATGGTCTTAGCCGCAGCTGGAGCTATAGTATTTAGAGTTAACTTACCTATTTCGGTTGCTTTAGTTTGGCTTACAAATCCATTAACTATGCCCCCTATATTCTACGGTTCGTATTTAGTTGGTACATTAATTTTAAACCAGCCAGAGCAACACTTTGCCTTTGAACCTAGCTGGGCTTGGTTTCTAGAAAGTATAGAAACCATTGGACCCGCTTTTTTAATTGGCTCATTGGTATGCGCCTCTATCGCGAGCATAATTGCTTACTTTAGTATAGATATTATTTGGCGACGTTCGGTAGTCAAAGCGTGGGCAACACGCAACAAATAACCAAATATTTATAAGCTCTAATTACTATAGACGAAAAAAATCCCAACTTAATGAAGTTGGGATTTTTTTATGCGAATCACTTTAGTTAATTAAAAACGGAATATACGTCTTATGCCAACTAAGGGGAGTAATAATAATGTGAACCAAGGAAAGCTCGCAGAGTTACGTTCATAAACTTCTGCTTCAGGAGGTGCACAGTTTTCAACTTCACCATTAGCAATAGGAGTTAACTTTACTGCAACTGCGACACTTTCAAATTCAATATTGCCTTCAATATCAGTAACAATTCCACCTAACGAATCACGTTTTTCAACTGTTTTGGTTGCTACACCAAAAATCTCATTATTTTCGTTAATTACTTTAGCTTCAGCCATTGTATAAGCATAATTTGTCTCACCATCAGTTTCATAGCATGGTAATAAGTCATTTAGGTTGGTTATTTTATCTTCGCCAATCTTATATACAAATGCCTCTTTACGACGTGAGCTATCTGAAACACCTACCTCACCTTCCCCAACAATATAACCTTGGCTATTTATATCATTACCATAAGAACTTGAACTAGAAAAATAGTCAGTAGGAAATACCGTATTGCCTGTTGCTATATCATGATAAAAAAACTTATTTCGAAGTGTTCCTTCAATTCGTTTAATAGCATAACCCGTAATAACATCATTATTACTTATTGCTAATGCTTTACCGCCTTGCCAATCATCTTCTTGATTTATAAAATCAACTACCGCACCCTCTTTATAATAAACGGGCATGGTTAATATAATGTCATCATCTTTGTAGTATCGCGTATGCGATGAACCTACAGCAACACCATTACTATTAACCGCAAGTGCAGTACTTATAAATGCATCATCTTCAGTTTCACCTTCATCAGGTGTCAGTGCTAAACCAAGCTCTTCGACAGAAGTAATATTTAATGATTCATCAAGTTCCCATTTTACAGCACGCTTATTAAATAAGCCTCGTGATATATTAGAATTTAATAAATTAACACATACTGATATAGGTTCATCTTCATTATCACAACTATCTTCAATATTTTCTAACCTATCCGCTGGAATATCTATTGATATATTTCCAACAACCGTGTATCCGCTGTTTGTCTTTATAATATCGTTAGCACGACTTGTACCGCCATGTTCATTAAACTCAGGGATTAACGGAACTTGTAAACCATCTGCGCCAATTACGATGCCTCGTTCAATAAATTCATGAGTGAACCATGTTTCAGCTTCGTCATCTCCATCAGGAGTGAATAAAACTTTATCGTAGGGTGCACTGCCCCAACCAACTGAAACACCATCTTCGCTAACAGCATTATACAAATTCGTAGTAGAGCGCGTTAATCCATCGTAATCAACTGAAGCTATATCAAATAAAGGCTGCTCTGTTAAAGTAGAATCATTAAAATTAACGCCTATTAATGAACTTATTTTCTGATACTCAAAATTTGTAGAAATCGATGATAAAAAGCTAATCATAAAACTATGAGCGTCAGAGTTAGTCGCAACAGCATCATTGTTTTCGATATCATCAAGCGTAAAGGTAATTACTTTATCGCTTAACTCAAATGCATCTTCTGTATTACTGTAACTATTCTTGATAATACTTTCTGAAAAATCTATATAGCTTGTATCAATTGGTAAATTATATAAACCATTAGCGACACCAATAATATGGCCGCTTTCACTAACATCGGTAACGTAAGAGTGTTTAGCGTTTTCAGAAGACCCTAACTCAGTTAATTGATATGTCGCACTTATTGCTGAAGTGCTTAATGTCGCTAAAATACTGGCAGCGAGTAATTTATATTTCATTTTAGTCCTTACTACTGATTCTGTAATTCTTCAAGTTCTTCCCAGCGCTCAAGGGCAGCTTCAAGGTCAGACTCAAGTTGTGCTAAATGGTTCAATGCTTTAGTTGTTACATCACTCTCTTGTTTAAAAAAGTCTGCGTCACTCACTACAGCTTGTTGAGCTTCAATTTCAGCTTCTAGTTTTTCCATTTTATTCGGTAGTTGCTCTAATTCAAGTTTTAATTTGTAAGAGAGTTTATTTGTCTTAGCTGCAGGTTTGGCAGCTGGAGTTACTACTTTTTCAACTTTTTTTATTGGTTGTTGCTGAATTTTTTTTTCTTGTTCAGCTAAGTAACTAACATAGGCTTCATAGTCGCTATAACCACCAACGATATCTGTTACTTTACCATTGCCTTCAAATGCCCATACACTAGAACATGTATTATCAATAAATTCTCGGTCATGGCTTACAATCAGCACTGTACCTTGGTATTGATTAATAATGTCCTCGAGTAACTCTAACGTTTCAATATCCAAGTCATTCGTTGGCTCATCAAGAACAAGTATATTAGATGGTTTTAAAAACAGTTTAGCTAATAGCAGTCTATTTTTTTCACCACCAGAGAGTGCTTTAACCGGTGTACGAGCGCGTGCTGGCGGGAATAAAAAGTCTTGCAAATAACCTAAAACATGACGTGAACGACCGCCCATCATCACTTCTTGTTTACCTTCGGCAACGTTATCTTGAACTGTTGCTTCTTCGTCAAGTTTTTCACGGTACTGATCAAAGTAAGCAAATTCTAAATTAACACCTTGCTTAGTTATACCGCTATCTGGTTCTAAATCACCAAACATTAGTTTTAATAGTGTTGTTTTACCAATACCATTTGGACCTACTAAGCCGATTCTGTCACCACGCATAACAAGTGTCGAAAAATCATCAGCAATAACTTTGTCTTTAAATGCATGGCAAAGGTGCTGAGCTTCAAATACTAATTTACCAGAGCGGTCTGCTGTTTCAATATTAAAGTCAGTTTTACCAACTTGATCAACACGTTGTTTACGCTCATTACGTAGCTGCTTTAACTCTCTAACACGCCCTTCGTTACGTGTTCTACGCGCTTTAACACCTTGGCGGATCCACGTTTCTTCTTCTGCTAAACGCTTATCAAATAATGCATTTTGCGCTTCTTCTACTTTTAAATCATGCGCTTTTTGCTCTAGATAAGTCGCGTAATCACCTGGGTACGAAATAAGTTTACCGCGATCTAAATCTAAAATACGCGTAGCAACAGCACGAATAAACGCACGGTCATGTGATATAAATACAATGCCGCCTTTAAATTCTTTTAAAAACTGTTCAAGCCACATGACACTTGCCATGTCTAAATGGTTTGTCGGCTCATCTAGTAGCAATAAATCAGGCTCACTTACAAGTGCACGCGCAAGTGCCACTTTGCGTAACCAACCACCAGAAAGGGACTCAAGTTTAGCCTCTGGCGTTAGTTCTAATTGTGTTAAGACTAATTGAATTCGGCTATCAAAGCGCCAGCCATCAGCGGCTTCAAGTTGGTTTGATAAACGTTCAAGCTTGTTTAATAACTTATCAGTACACTGTGTTTGCAATTCGTTACTAACATGATGAAAGTCAATGAGTAAGTTAGCAATTTCTGGCATACCTTGCGCAACGTAATCAAATACTGTTCCACTTGCACCTTTTGGTGGATCTTGCTCTAAGCGTGAAATTCGTATTCCGCCAAGCTGATTTATTTCACCATCATCTAAAACAACTTGGCCATCAAGTACTTTTAATAACGTTGATTTACCCGCGCCATTTCGGCCAACCACACACACTCTTTCGCCACTTTCTATAACCGCATCTGCTTTGTTAAGCAAAGCATGTGTACCAAAAGCAAGTTGTGCTTTTAAAATTCTAATTAAATCCATAGTTCTTATTTGCTCTTATTCTGCTTGTGCTAAAAATTCGCGCACAGAGTGTAAAGTAAAAGGCCAATATAATTTCTCGCCTTTTTCACTTTTTAATACAGGAATAGTAATTTGATACTCAGCAATAAGCTGCTCATCAGTCATAATATCGATTAGTAATAACTCACTGTTGTCATTTAGTACATCAGTGATAAGTTGCTCAGCTTGCTCGCACAAGTGGCAACCATCAGTATGATATAAAATCCATTTAGCCATGCGTAATTAGCCAGCTATTATGGATTTTTTTATTACGTTTGAAGTCTGGTGATAGTGTTTTATCTGAGATATTAACGGCTTTTAAACCTAAACCAATCAGGCCAACTTCATCCATTACAAAACCACGTTTGTTATTAGAGAAAATCAAAGTACCTGATGGACTTAAAATCTTTTTAACCCACGTTAATAATTTAATGTGATCGCTTTGCACATCAAACGCGTCTTTCATACGTTTTGAGTTTGAGAACGTTGGAGGGTCTAAAAATATCAAATCATATTGTGCTGTCGCATGCTCTAACCACTTTAAACAATCTGCTTGTTCAAAACGGTAACGTGTATTACTGATATTGTTTAAATCGAAGTTATCTTGGCCCCATTTTAAATAGGTTTTAGATAAATCAACTGTTGTAATTGCTTTAGCGCCACCAAGTGCAGCATGCACAGAGGCAGTACCTGTGTATGCAAACAAGTTTAAAAAGCGTTTATCTTTTGCATTTTCTTGAATATAACGACGCATTAAACGGTGATCTAAAAATAAACCTGTGTCTAAGTAGTCAAATAAATTAACTTTAAACTTAGCACCAAACTCTTCAACTACCATAGTTCGGTTTTGTTTAGACATGGCCGTATACTGGTCTTCACCCTTTTGCTTTTTACGCACTTTTACAGCAATATTTTCAGGCGAGATATCAAGTTGTTGCGAAGTCAATGTTATTACGTCTTGCAGGCGTTTTTCTGATGTTTTTTCATCAATTTCTTTAGGCGCTGCATATTCAAAAATAACCGCTGAATCACCGTAAATATCTACAGCAACATTGTACTCAGGGATATCCGCTTCATAAACACGATAAGCGTCTACTTTATTTTGTTTAAGCCAGTTTTTTAAGCCTTGCTTATTCTTTTTCAATCTATTTGCGAATGACGTAGAGCCTTCAAAATTAAGCGCTTTTTTATCATCGGTGGTCAAACTTACTTGCTTATCATCTAATTGATATAAGTTGAGTTCAACATCAAGTGGGCCATTTTTAAACTTATAACGCTTAAGACGCACAAGTTTTAAAAGTTTAAATAAGCTCTCGTCCATACCCAGTAAGGCAAGTTTCCAATGATTAAAGTGCTTTTTAAAGCCAACACCTAAATTACGGTGTAAATCAACAAGCTCAGCCATAGAACCAATACGCTCACCATAAGGTAAGTTTGAAATTACCACACCAGGTAACTTAGCAACGGCTGTAAGCTTAGTGGCATCACTTTGCTTAAACTTAATAACATCATCAAGCTCAGCCCGTTTGGCATTATCAATCGCTTTACTTAAAACTTGTTCATCGTAATCGTGGCCAATTAACCACAATTTAGGGTCGGTAATGTTAGCAAGTAACTCTTCTTTAAGTTCTTTAAACTTAGCGGCTCTAAAACTGGGTAAACGTTCAAAAGCAAAGCCTTCACGGAATAATCCCGGCGCTTCGTTTCGTGCCATGCCGGCCGCTTCGATTAAAATAGTACCCGCACCACAACATGGATCGAATAAAGGCTGTTTTACATTATCAAGCCAACCACTTCGCTTAATTAGTGCAGCAGCTAGGTGCTCTTTAATTGGCGCTTTACCTTGGCCTTGACGGTAACCACGTTCAGACAAACGAGGGCCAGAATAGTCAATATACATAGAAACGCCGTAACGATTTAGTCGTGCAACAACACGTACGTTAGCGTCTTGCTTATCAACGTTGGGACGCTGCTCGTATAAATCATTAAAATAATCAACAATCGCATCTTTTATTACAAGACCAGAAAATTGTGTGTTTTTTAATGAGTCATTGGTACCGTTGAAGTCGACAGCGAATGTTTGAGTAGGTCCAAACCACTCTTGCCAAGGTTGCGATCGCGCAAAATTATACAGGCTATTTTTGTCATCTACGCCTTCTTTTTCTTCAATAAGCATAAGCACACGCGTTGCAAAACGACTTGATAAACAAACCTTTTGCGCCAGTAATGAGTCAGCCTCAAAACGAACAGAACCAACAGTTTGCTTAGACACAGTTGCGCCAAGCTCTGTTAATTCATCAACCAATAAATTTTCGATTCCGATAGAAGTAAGTGCGATAAATTGCAAAGTAATAACCCTTAATAGCTAATTGCGCAGGATTATAACATAGGTTGAGTGACATACACGCCATAAAGACACGCTTAAAAACTTAAATTTGATGAGGGTCTGTTGAACTTTCAAGGTTAAATTTGCAGCAGTCTGTTTGGTATTTAGGCAAGGCAGAGCCTATGCAGTGTAGTCATTCCCCATAAATGGGCGATAACGTAGCATTAAAGCCAAACAGGCGCTGCCCAAACGGTTCTTCCTAGGGGCTATTTACTCTTTGTTGCCTAAGTGGGTGTAGGTAAGGGGCGTGAGCAGGACGCGGAAGCTTTGCTCGGTTTTACTTATTCTTACATGGATGTAAGCCAGTATGGTAACGAAGGAGCAGTTACCGAGCCCACTAGGTTACAAATCTCGCGCCGCGATTAAATAGCCCCTAGTTTGAACAAATTTCAATCCGCAAAGATCAGCAGACCTTAGGCGGTTTGACTTTGGTATTGCTGATTTAGGATGGGGTGGACTCGATTATTCAAAATACGGATTACTTCAAATTGTGCTAAAGATAAGTTTTCGTCCAATTTAAATGTTTCACTTAGATTCAAACAAATAGATGCATCAGAGCAGTGCTCTACAATTAAGAAATCACCCGATTGCGCTTTAGATGTTAATTTTACTATTGCCTCTACGCTTGGCTCTGTCCCGGTGTATTCTTCAAAAAACCAACTTTTTGCTAAAACGGGCTTTAAGTGATACTTAACAGCGGTCGCATTTAGCGATATTTGACAAACTTGAGCCGCAGTCCACAATTCAAATCCATCAAGGTAATTATAAACTTGCTCGTAAAATGCCGCATCTTCGAGGCTAAAGCGTGGATTCTTAAAAACAGAATCCGTTAACTGTCTTAACTTATAAGGCGTACATAATTGCATATCGTCATTTAAATCAAGTAATAAACGGTTTTTATCAGGACAAGCAATCCACTGCCATTGCTTTGATGCTTGTAACATTTACTCCTCCTTGGGTTTATTAAAATAATTAGACGTTGCTTAGAGTATAACGGCTTCTGACCATTTTTAAAATGCTTGCTTAGAACATTTATCGAACGATCAAAAGCTTAGATAACTGATCCTTATAAGCCGTTAACGATCGTCTTTACCAATTGTGGACCTTTGTAGATGAACCCAGTATAAACTTGAACTAAATTTGCGCCTGCATCTAACTTTTCTTTTGCAGATGTAGCATCGTCAATACCGCCTACTCCGATGATTGGCAACTTACCTTGTGTTAAGCGCTTTAATTGGCTTACGACCTCTGTAGAGCGCATTCTAACAGGGTGACCTGACAAACCGCCGGCCTCTTCTGCATATTGCTGCCCCATAACTGCAGCTCGTTCAAGCGTAGTGTTAGTTGCAATCACACCATCAATTTTATTATTTAAAAGTGACTCACTTACTTGCTCTATTTGTATTTGATCCAGATCCGGCGCAATTTTTATCAGCATCGGAACTTGCTTATTGTGTTTAGCTGCTAGATCAAGTTGCTCGCTTTTAAGGCTTTGCAGTAAATCATCAAGCGCAGCACCATATTGTAAATCACGAAGTCCAGGGGTATTTGGTGATGAAATATTTACCGTAATGTATGAGGCATGCTCAAATACTTTACGCATACAGTGAATGTAGTCATCTTTACCTTGCTCATTAGGTGTATCTTTATTTTTACCAATATTGATACCGAGTATCCCACTGTACTTTGCCGCTTTTACGTTAGCGATTAAGTTATCAACGCCTTTATTATTAAACCCCATGCGATTAATAATTGCATTTGACTCTGGCAACCTAAAAATACGAGGTTTATCATTACCCACTTGAGGGCGCGGTGTAACCGTACCGACTTCGATAAAACCAAAGCCCATTTGGCTAAATGCATCTATACATTCAGCATTTTTATCAAGCCCTGCAGCAAGCCCAACTGGATTTTTGAATTCAAGGCCTAAAAAATTAACTGGTTTGTCTGCAATACTTTGCGACCAAGCGGCACTTAACGGTGTGTTAGCGAAGCGACGTAAGTTACTTAGAGCAAACTCATGCGCCCACTCCGCATCACGGGTAAACATAAAACGGCGAGCTAAATCGTAAAACATGAATATAATCCTCTATTAAAATACAGACAAAAAAATACCTCAGACAAGGCTGAGGTATTGTATAACAAAATAATCAATTCATTTATTTTTTGTGGAATAAAAACAAATGAAAGGCTAAATTATTTTCCTGAAGTATTACAATTATGGCTCAATAACATTAATTCACGAAGTGCTACAGAGAACTTAGCAAAATCATGACTTTGTGAAGTTTTAAATTCAGCCAACATCTGTTTCCAACGAAGTAATAATAACTCTTGGTTATCCATCCATTCATCTATTTGACTATCAACATCTTTTTCATCAGCTTCAAAGCTATTTAATACTACTTCAGCTAACGTACGTTGTTGCCAATCTAGCTCTTCACGGTAAGAAGAACGAGCAAGCGCTTGCCAATGGTTTGCAACCGGTTGATGGGTAATTTGATCTAAGAACCAATGCAGCCCCATTCGCGCACCAAGTTTAAAGTACGTATTAGATACCATTGAGATACCTCGGCCCGAACTATTCGCAATTTCCGCTAAGTCCATTACCGAGAACAAACTTGATAATGCCACAATTCGCTTAGCGATAGCTTCCGGTACACCACTTTCAATTAGCTTATTAGCTTCTTGTACTATGCGATCATTTTCTTTTTCAACAATATAAGTATTTAAGTTTTCACTTAAATCTTTGAATGTTGGTGCAAAGTACTCAATTCCTTGCTCAATCGTTTGCGCCTTATTACGATGACGTAAGAACCAACGTGTAGTACGACGCACAGTACGACGAAGTTGGTAAAGCATCTCAGTTTGTACAGCTGCTGGAATCTTATTATCTAATGCGCTTATAGAAGACCATGTATCGCGCATTTCAAAAATTTCACTGGCAATTGAATAACACATAGCTATTTCAGCTTCGCTTGCGCCAGTTTCTTCATGCATACGTACCATGAAGTTTAAACCCATATCATTAACGATATTGTTAGCAAGTTTAGTTGCAATAATTTCTTTACGTAGTGGATGGTTGTTCATCGCATCGTTAAACTTCTCACGTAATGGCCGTGGAAACGATTTGACGAGCAGCTGGCGGTAATATGGGTTTTCAGTAATTTCATCACTTACTAAAGACTCTTTTAATACCATTTTAGCGTAAGACACGAGCACTGAAAGCTCAGGGCGAGTTAAGTCTTTACCTGCGGCTGCACGTTCTGCCAATTCTTCATCACTAGGAATGAACTCGATAGCACGGTTTAGCTTGCCGTCTTTTTCAAGTGCATGAATAAA
This sequence comes from Pseudoalteromonas sp. 1_2015MBL_MicDiv, assembly GCF_002407505.1. Classification (NCBI taxonomy): domain Bacteria; kingdom Pseudomonadati; phylum Pseudomonadota; class Gammaproteobacteria; order Alteromonadales; family Pseudoalteromonadaceae; genus Pseudoalteromonas; species Pseudoalteromonas sp. 1_2015MBL_MicDiv. The sequence goes on from NZ_CP012737.1 coordinate 2,124,230, forward strand.
ACGTATTTTTTCTTTAAGAGTAGAGGTGCCCTTCGATTGCGTAATTGAAATCGTATGCGTTTGACGATAACAATCTTTAAGCACTAATTCAGAGACTTCATCAGTCATTGAATAAAGTAGTTCATCGCGTTGTTTGCGGGTTAAATCACCTTCCGCAACTAAGCCATTAAGTAAAATTTTAATATTAACTTCGTTATCAGAACACGCAACGCCCCCTACGTTATCGATAAAGTCAGTGTTGACACGCCCGCCTTTTGCTGCAAACTCTATACGGCCAAGTTGAGTTGCGCCTAAGTTACCGCCCTCACCTATAATTTTTGCACCCAACTCATTACCATTAATGCGAAGTGCATCGTTTGCACGATCTCCAACATCTGCATCAGTTTCTTTAGAGTTTTTAATGTACGTTCCGATACCGCCATTCCACAGTAAATCGAAGTTCATCATTAATGATGCTTTCATTAATTCGTTTGGTGTCATACTTGCTTTTTTAGTGCCAAGCATTTTTTTCATTTCAGGGCTTAATGTTATTGATTTAGCCGCGCGAGAAAAAATACCTCCACCTGCAGAAATAAGGTCTTTGTTATAATCTTCCCAAGATGAGCGCGGCATATTAAATAGACGTTCGCGCTCTGGGTAAGATGTCGCTGCATCTGGGTTAGGATCAATAAAAATGTGCATATGATTAAATGCAACTTGTAAACGAATATGTTTAGACAACAACATACCATTACCAAACACATCCCCTGCCATATCGCCTATGGCGACCACTGTAAAGTCGGTAGTTTGACAATCGATATCCATTTCACGGAAATGACGCTTAACTGATTCCCATGCACCTTTAGCAGTGATACCCATTTTCTTGTGGTCATAACCAACAGAACCACCTGAAGCAAACGCATCACCTAGCCAGAAGTTATATTCATTCGCAATACCATTTGCAATGTCTGAGAAGGTGGCTGTCCCTTTATCAGCCGCAACTACTAAGTAAGCATCATCTTCGTCATGACGAACAACATCTCGAGCTGGCACTATTTCACCACGTTCAATGTTATCTGTAATATCTAATAAGCCGCGAATAAATATTTTATAACATTCTTGGCCTTCTTTTATAAACGCTTCGCGTTCAGTCGGTAGCTGTTTACATACAAAACCACCTTTAGAGCCAACAGGTACAATTACTGTATTTTTAACTTGTTGCGCTTTTACCAGACCAAGGACTTCTGTACGGAAATCTTCACGACGATCAGACCAACGAAGTCCACCACGAGCCACCTTACCATAACGTAAATGCACGCCTTCAACACGTGGGGAGTAAACAAAAATCTCAAATGCAGGAAGTGGCAATGGTACATCAGGAATTAGACTAGGTTGAATCTTAAATGAGACATAAGATTTAAACTGACCTTGTGCATCTTTTTGATAATAATTAGTACGAAGCGTTGCAACAATCATATCAACGTATAAACGTATAATTCGGTCATCATCAAGGTTGGCAACATTTTCAAGTTCTAGGTAAATTTGTACTATTAATTTCTCAAGTGTTTTAGCACTAGCCGGGGCTTTAATTGAGAACTTTTTAGCGAACAAATTAACTATTTGCGCAGCAATATTTGGGTAATTAGCAAAAGTACTTTCAATATACGTTTGCGAGAACGTAACACCAATTTGACGCATATATTTAGCATAAGCACGTAAAATAGAAGCTTCACGACCTGCTAGGCCACCCATTAAAACTAAACGGTTAAAACCATCGTTTTCTAGACGGTTGCCCCAAACATTTGTTAATGCAGCGCGAAAACGTGCTGAAATTTTATCAAAGTCAGCCATTCCTTTGCTGTCTATTAGCATAGAAAAATCCATGATCCAATTAATACGACCATCACTGGTTTTAACTGAATATGGCGTTTCGCCAACAACACGTAGACCAAAGTTTTCAAGCATTGGCATAACATCAGATAAATGAATTGGCTCATCTTTATGGAATAAGCTTAATCGTACAATATTGCTATTAGCTTCTTCTTGTGGACGATAAAACAACATTTCTAGTTTATTTTCGTCGGTCAATAATTCTAGTTTTTCAATATCTACAACTGCGGCACTGGGAAGCACTTCATCCTTATATGAACGTGCAAACGCATTACAGTATTTACGGTTTAAATCGTTACCGCGTGCTTCACCAGCTGATTCTAAAAGCGCAGACTGCAACTTGTCTTCCCAAGTACGCGCAGCTTCTATTAAATTATTTTCGATGTCTTTCACGTTATATTCAATATTGTTATCGGTCACACGAACAGTGTAATGGGTACGCGCCAGTGTTGACTCAGAAAAGTAAGTAGTAAATTCGACTTTGTTGTCAGAATTAAATGCGTTGCCTAAAATATCTTGCGTTTCACGACGAAGCGCTGTGTTGTAACGTTCTCGAGGAACATAAACCATACATGAGAAAAATCGGCCGTAAGCATCTTTACGAACGAATAAGCGACACATGTCACGCTCTTGTACTTGTAAAACCCCCATGGCAACTTCAAGTAGTTCGTTTTCACGCGCTTGAACTAGCTCGTCGCGGGGATAGGTTTCTAAAATATTTAAAACCGCTTTGTAAGCGTGTGTGCCTTTAGCAAAATCACATATCTCCATGATGCGGTTAATCTTACTCTTTAATACAGGGACATCCGCAGCGCTATTATTATAAAAACTTGAAGAAAACAACCCAATAAAACGGTCTTCGCCAATTACATTCCCTTCATCGTCAAAACGCTTTATACCAACATAGTCAATATAAGCGGGGCGATGTACACGAGAAAGTGAATTGGTTTTTGTTAAAATTAATAAATTACTGCTACGCGCTTCTTGGCGTGCTACTTCTGGTAATTCTGATAATAATCGTGTGTGTTCTTCAGTTGAATTTTTCATCAAGCCAAGGCTAGTGTCCATTTTACCTTTTAATTGGTAATCACCTTGCACAGGGCTTAATTCATATTCGCGATAGCCCATTAGTGTGAAATTATCTTTAACTAACCAATCTAAAAACTCTACCGTTTCGGCAACTTCGTTTTCATTTTTATTGTGGCGACGCTTAGGTAGCTCTTTGGTGACCGCAATTAATTTTTTACGAATAGGCTGCCAATCTTCAACTGCAACGGATACATCAACGAGTACTGATTCTAATTCTTTTTTGAAAGACTCAATTACAGAAGAATCTGTTTGACGATCAATTTCAATAAAGAAAACCGTTTTAGTCGACGTCGATTCTTGCTCTGCTTTTAAATTAGATAAACCCGATATTTTCGTGTTTTTGTCACGTTGAATTTTAAGTGGGCTATGAAGTAATAAGTGAGAGGCGATATTTTCACGAGTCATGGCCATACGCACTGAATCTACTAAAAAAGGCATATCTTTAGCAATAATTTCAACAATTGTATGCGATGACTGCCAGCCATCTTTAGCCACTTCGGGATTGAAAACGCGGATAACAGCATTATCAGTTGTATTCTTTTCTAGCGAATTCCAAAGGCTTAGTGCAGCGCCATATAAGTCACTATCGTTACGATTAGCCAAATCCTCTTTAGACATGTTGCTGTACAAGGCTTTGGCGAATTTTTCAACGAGTAACACATTATCAGCGTGAACTTTTTTTTGGATCAGCTTACAAACATTATCTAGGATAACCGAGGCTTGGCCTTCATTTCGTGTCATTGTATGTTCCTTAATCTATTACTGCCTAGTGGCAGAATATTTGTACAGCCATTTATTAGCGTGGAGTCAGTTAAATTCTAACCCTTTTACAGCTAATAAACAGCCTTTTCGATGAAAACATTTTAAGCTTTTCAGCTATTTGGTCATCTATTCACAAATTATAGATATAAATGGCCATTACTGGCCATTAAGGAGCAAAATTATTCACTTTATTTCTTCTGGTCAGTCCAGAGTAAGCTTCCAATCGCAGGTAATAACAGTACTGCACCTAACATATTTACTAAAAACATAAAGGTAAGCAGTATTCCCATGTCTACTTGAAATTTCAAATCAGAGAAAATCCATGTGCTAACACCAATTGCAAGCGTAATACCCGTAAATAACACGGCACTACCACGTTCAACCAATGCATTGCGATAAGCAACACTCAGTGGCACGTTTTGTTTAAGCTGCCCCATCATTGATGACAGGATATAGATGCCATAATCAACACCAATACCGACTCCTAAAGCAATCACCGGCAATGTAGAAACCGTTAAGCCTATTTCTAGTTGAACCATAAGTGCTTGAGCAAGTGTTGATACAATATAAAGTGGTAATACCACAGCAATCGTTGCTTTTACGCTTCTGAAACTTAATAAACATAAAATAATTACTGCACCATAAACGTATATCATCATTGGTATTTGTGCTTCAGATACTGACTCATTTGTTGCAGCCATTACCCCAACCGGCCCTGACGCTAATTTAAAGGCTAATTTATCAGTGCCCTCTTCTATTGAAAACTGTTTAACGTTTTCAATTACGCGGTCAATCGTTTGTGCTTTGTGATCATCTAAAAAGATAATAACAGGCATAACAGAACAATCACCATTGAGTAAACCCGTACTCGTTTCTACTCTTGAAGTGGATTGCACTAAACTAGCAGAATTTCGTGGAAGACTTTGCCACTTAAGGTTACCTTCGTTATAGCCTGCATTAACTGACTGCGCAACGGAACTCAAACTAACAACTGATTGCACGCCGACTACATTTTCAACTTTATATTGAAAGCGACTAATACGCTCCATAACATCATGTTCAGTACACGCTGCAGGATAGGCCTCAACAATGACCTTTAAAATGTCAGATGAAATTGTATATTTATCTGATATTAAGAAAGTATCTTGATTATAGCGAGCGTCTTGATGAAGGGAAGGTGCTCCGGCATGTAAATCACCTATGCGCATTTTATCTGCTTGCCAATAGCCCAAAGCAAATAACACCAAAGTAAAGCCTATAATCATTTTAGCAATTTTAGGATCGGTTGCTTTAACGAGTATGTCACGAATCGCATCAAGCAGATTTGGTTTATCCGCATCACCTGATTGAATATGCACACTGCCTTCAAATTTCATGTAAGAAGCCCAAACAGGCAATAAAATTAAATTAGTAAATATAATAACCGCAACACCTAAACTGGCTGTTATTGCCAGCTCACGGATAATACCAATATCAATGGTCAATAATGTTAAAAAGCCAACAGTGTCTGATAAAAGTGCAATACCACCTGGAATAAGTAACGTTCTAAAACTTGATTGACAGCAAATCCTAGTACTTTTCCCTTCACCTACTTTTTTGCCTATTGCATTGATCATCTGCACACCATGACTTACGCCAATAGCGAAGACTAAAAATGGCACCAAAATAGACATAGGATCAAGGCCAAAGCCTAAACTCGAAAGTAAACCTAGCTGCCAAATAACAGCAATGATGGAACACGCAATAGGTAAGATCGTTAACTTTAAACTACCACAAAACAGCCAAACCATAATAAAGGTAAAGGCGATAGCAATGGCAAAAAATACGACTACCCCTTTTGCGCCTTCAGCTATATCACCAGCCATTTTTGCAAAGCCAATAATATGAATACTTACTTTGTCTGTACTTAAAGGCTCTCTTAAATCACTTTCTAGCTTTTGTGCAAAAGCTAATGTGTCTAATTTTTGTTGTGTTTGAGGATCTGTTTCTAAAAGTTGAGCCGTTACCATCGCGCACGAATAATCGCTGGCAATCATACGCCCTACAACTTTTGCTTTTTCAATGTTTTCCTTTACTACACCTAAACCACGCGTATCTGCTTTAAAGTTTGCCGGAATAATTGGACCACCTGCAAAACCATCCTCGACTACTTCAACAAAACGAGCGCTGGGGGAGAATATAGAATTTACTAATGGACGGTTTACTCCAGGTATAAAATAAAGCTGATCATGAACCGCTTTTAGCTGAGTAAAAAATTCTGGATTAAATATATTACCACTGTCGTCACAGACTGAAATAAGAATACTGTTTGCACCACCAAACTGCTTTTCATGCTTGGTATACACTTTCATATAATCGTGGTTTAACGGGATATTTTTATTAAACGATGCATCAAGTTGAATTTGCGTTGCTTTAAATACAAGTAAGCACGTTATGAGTGCAAAGCTTATAAGCATGATTAAGCGATGTCTAAAAATCGCTTTTTCTATTAAATCTAAAATCTTATGCATTAAGGGGTCAACTCCTTCACTTTAATGCCATCTTCTGTAGCCATGATTAGGTTATTATTTATAATCACACCATCAAGTATTGCTTTACCATCAGCGAGTTGCTCGTGAGTAAGTAACCCATCTTGTAAATGAAAAATAACTCCACTGTTGGCCAGCATTAACCATTGTTCATTGTTATAATTAATGATGCTGTTAACGGTTGCAGCTTTTACATTTTCTAAATGCTGCCACTCTTGCTCCCCTCGTTGTTTCGTAAATACGTTACCGCGTAGACCTGCAACAACTTCTTGTTGTTCATCTGAATTAAACGCAAAAAAGGAACCAGGGTAAATTTCGTCTAAACGCTCCCAAGTAACACCATTGTCAGAACTTCTGGCCATTAACCCCATTTCACCAACGATTATTAATCCGTTAGTCGTTTTTTCTATACGATTAAAATGCGGTAAAATTGAAGCTGTTTCAGCCTCATAACCTTCAGGATCATTTTCTTTTAAATCATTTAAATAATCGCGATCATCACTAAATAACAAAGAGTCTAAAAAACGCTTTTGCCAATGCTTTCCACCATCTGTGGTGTGGTAAAACATACCATATGCGCCAACGGCAAAGCCTTGTAAATCGTTTTCAAATAAAATATCTAAACACGGTTTATCTAATTCAGGTTTTACTTGTTGTAATTGCCAATTAAGACCACCGTCAGTAGTATTTATGATTGTTGCATCGTGGCCACACGCCCATCCATTATTTTCGTTACTAAAATCAACGGCAGTTAAGAGCACTTGAGTTGGAACTAGCTCAGCTTGTTGCCATGAATCACCCGATGTACTTTTAATAACAGTACCGTGTTTACCAACAGCAATTAAGCCATTACCCGTGTTAGTTATATCGGTGAGTAAGGTTTTAGCTGCATTTGTTGCACTGATTGCATAGTTAGGGGCTTCTTGTGCAACACTCGCACCGCTTATTATCAGGCTGGCATATACCAAATACTTCATAAATTTTAATCGCCTTGTACGAGAGAGTTGTTTGTCTTTTTACTAGGGAGTGCGTTGCGCGCTGTAAGACAAACGCGATGAGAAAGGAAAAGGCACTTAACATATTGTTAAGTGCCTAGTTTAATACTATCTACCTGCGCGACGTAAAGCACTTGAAGTAAATTCGTTATCGTTAAATGACTGTGAAAAATCGTACATTTTTTCTTGGTTATCTAAACCAATTGCTAAATAACGACGAGAGTTCAAATCATGGTAAACCTCAAGCGTACTCCACTGTGTAGGTACTTCGTAATAGTTAAGGCCATAAGCCATTGCTACACGATAAAGTTGGTCGCGGTTATCATAAATATCAGTGACCTGTACCTGCCAGCTATCTTCATCAATGTAAAATACACGTTTTTTATAAATATGGCGTGTATCATCTTTCAAGTTAGCTTCAACAACCCATACACGGTGCTTTTCGTAACGTGTATGTTCTGGATTAATATGACCTGGTTTTAAAATGTCATCATATTCAAGTTTGTCACTATGTAGCTTATAGCTATTATACGGCACATATAATTCTTGCTTACCTTTTAACGTCCAATTGTAACGATTAGGCGAGCCATTAAACATATCAAAGTCATCGGTAGTACGTAAGCTATCCGCTGCAGTACCTGGTGCATCATATGCCACGTTAGGTGCGCGACGAACACGTCGTTGACCTGAGTTATACGTCCAAGCTTGGCGTGGTGTTAATATTTGGTCCATCGTTTCATGAACTAATAACGCTGTACCCGCTAAACGAGCAGGCTCTGTTACTTTTTGTTTAAACTTAAACAAAATGTTTGAGTCTTGTAGCTCAGCTGGTGTTGCGCTTGGGTCTGAATATTTAACTAATAATTGCTCATCAAAGCCAACATAATTGTAAGAACCTGATGCGGTTGGTGCAGCTTGTCCACCAAAACGCTCAATAGATTGGCCACGATAGCGCAATAAGTGATTCCAAATTGCCTCTAAACCAGTTTTAGGGATAGGGAAAGGGATACCAATTGCAGTATTTTTAATCCCGTTACCACCTTCAACTAGCTCTGCCGTTGCTGCAAACTTTTTCGTTGCATCATAAACAAATTGAGGATACGAAGCAGAACGACGTGTTTCGTATACTGGCATTTTGAACGTGTCTGGATACGCTTCAAATAAAGCAATTTGCCCGGGGCTTAAATTTGCTTTGTATTTTTCAATATTACTTTTATCAATAGTGAAAAGCACTTTATCTGTTGAAAACGGGTCAAGATGATGCATACCAGGTTCATAACCTGCTGGCGCAGATGTAATCCCGTTATTCCATGCAGGAATAGAACCATCAGCATTGGCTGATTTTTCTGCACCCATTGGCGTTAAATCTTGGCCTAAGTGAGCAACTTCATCAGCACTTAATTTGGCTAATGCCGCGCTGCTTGCAAACAAGCTACAAAAAGCAGTAGCAATGAGGGTAGGTTTTTTAATCATAGTAATGTTACCCCTAAATAGAATATTTTAAATTGAAAGAAACGTAATCGCGGTCTGAGAATGTATTAACACCACCGCCGCCCCAAAAGGAGTTATAGCTCACATCAAGTGACCATGCATTTTGGTAATTAAAGTTCATGGTAGCACCTAAAGATTTACGGTCTTCAATAAACAAGAACATAGGATCTGGTGTATTACCATTTACGTCATGAGAGAAAACAAAACGTGGTGAAAAGTTAATACCATTGTAGAGATTAAAATAATCACCTTTAGCAATTAAGCGGTAACCCCAAGAAGAAGCGGTTGCAAAAGACTTTTCTTCAGCACCATTTGATAAACCAAGCTGTAGCGTTGAATAATCGGTAGTACCTGGACCCGTAATTGTTCCACTTCGGCCAGTGCCAGATACATTTAAGCGCATTTCATCGTATTCAGGCATATTGTGAATTTTTACAGCGCCCACTTCACCAACAACAGCCCAGCTATCAGCACCTAACGAAGGGCCAAATAAATGGGTCGCAGTGAACTGAATCTGTGATGTATCACGTTCAATATAACCTTGGGCAACTTCACCTGGGCCAACTGAGCTTATAGCATCACCAAAACTCATTTGCGAAATACCCGCAAAATCAGGACGAATACCCGCAACAGCTAACTGTTCAGGCATTGCTGTGTAGAGTAATTCTACGTCATCAATTTGCAGTGGTTCATCTTGACGAAAAGCAAATTCACCGGCAAAGGCTGTTTCGCCTATCGTGGTATTAAAACTTAAACCGTATAATTTGATATCTTCAGGGTAATCGTTTTCCGCTTTAGAGAAAGCAGTTAAATCAGCAACATTATCAGACGTAATTTCTGTTGTCATAATCATTGCTAAATCTTGTGCAATAGCTGCTTGAGTAAAGTTTGATACACGACCAGATATAAGCGGACGACGACTATGATAATTCACATGATACAGTGCAATTTCAGTATCATTAAATTCAGGCAAAAATACACCTAAACGTAAACCGTATTGGCCGCCATCTTCAGGTTCTGTTTTACCGTTACCGCCTTTACCTTTAAGTGCAACTTTAGTGGGGTAAGCAAGGTACATTTGAGCAAGTAAAGCACTGCCTTCAGCACTAGATGGATCAATCCCCTGTGCAGCTGCCGCTAAAGCAAAGTCAGATGTTAGGTTGTTTAGACTATCAGTTAAAAATGCAACATCAATATCAGGGTTAGATGTAAAACCTAACTGAACATTTTGCTGATAACCATTTTCTGCCGCAAAGTCATTAGTAGAAAAGTACGTACCTGCTGCAGGCAAACGCGTTTCTTGCCATTGATACTGATAAAAACCTTCAAGCGTAATATTGTCTGTTATACCCAATGAAGCCCATAACATGCCCACCGGAATGAATGCCTCTTTAAGCTCAGCACCAGGTGCTTTTAAACGATCTATATCTACAGGGTTTACATTAATACCATGAGATATAAGCGTACTTTCGCCCCAGTTGACAACTTGCTGACCTAAACGCACTGATAATGGGTTGTTACCGTCATTTAAATCAAAATCAGCCCAAACAAACGCATCTAATAAACGAATGTCGGCGCAGCTTTGTGCTTTAGTATCTTTATCGTCACATGGGTCAACACCTTGACCTGATGTAGGATTAGCATATGCATGATTGCCATCCATTAAGGCAAAATCATAAAAATACATAAAACGTGTAAACAAACCGTAGTTGTCTTTATTTATTGAAAGGTCGTGTGTACCTTTTAATAATTTAGAAAATGAATCACCACTATCGAAATTCAAATTACCCGCGTCACCATTATTTGAGTAAGAGCCTGGTTGAGCCCACACATCTTGAGATGAATAAACGGTATTACTTAACGCAGGATTGTAACCTGCCCAGTTAAACGCGGGGTTATTACTTTTACCAATTAAGCTAAAGTCTCGGTCTTCTACACGGACACTTTGCCCATATGAAAAGGTTGAATCGAAGGTAATATCAAACCCTCCGGCTTCAAATGTTGCAGCTTGTACATTAGCTGTTGATAAACCAAGGCTAGCGACTGCTAAACCTATAGCGATTTTATTTTTAACAAAAAGCGATCTTCTTATCATTTTTGGTTCCCCCCTGTCGCGGGTCATTTTGTGTGATCAAGTTATTGTTTTTAGTGTAATCGTAACGATAGAAGCGAAATGGATAAATTACAAATAGTCGCATTCAATCTGTTATATATTTTCATTCTGGTTGACGTTTACGTATTGGTAAGACGTCGTACCAGATAATTTATACACGTAATTTAACAATAGAACAAATTGAAATTAACAAAAAGACAATATTTTATGATTTTATAACATAAAAACAGCGTACTAAGCCACTCGTTCAATACGAATAAATTTATTTTCAAGGGTTAATAACATTCTGAAACGCCCTCTTATACCTAAGCTAGTAATAAATGGCCTTAAGTGATTAGCAGAAAAACGCACTGTTTTCCCGCCATCTTCGACAACCTGCAATGAGCTAAAACGACCATGGTAGTAATCCATGCATTCGCTGTAGCTCAATCTTAAATTAAAATAATATTCGATCATTTACTTAAGTGCTTTTTCAACCTTTTCAAATAAATCGGCGCTTAACCCATCTAAATTAGCTAAACGTTCTAGTTGCAGTCTCATTGCTTTTGAACGTGTATTATCGTATCGCTTCCACGACATAAACGGCGTTAGCATACGAGATGCATTTTGAGGGTTTATAGCATTTAATTTAATGAGTAAATCACCTAAGAGCGCGTAACCTTTACCATTAAGGCGATGAAACTGAGACGTATTGAAATGGCTAAAGCTACCTACAAGTGCTCGTACACGATTGGGGTTTGAAAAATCAAAACACGGATGTTCGTAAAGCGCCTTAATATTATCAATTGCATTGTCACCAGTTTGCATCGCTTGCAAAGCAAACCATTTATCCATTACTAATACATCGTGACGCCATTGACTATCAAAGTAGTTTAACAATTCTTCACATACCTCATGTGACGCGTTAACAGCGGCACTTAGTGCACCTAAAACATTCGTCATATTTTTTGAGCTTGCAGCATGTTTAATAAAATCAGCAGTGTGCGGGTCATTAGTTTTAGCAAGGTAATGAAGGCATAGCTGCTTTAAAGACCGAATTGCAACGGCGCTTGCATTTACACTGCCATCATCGATTAACGATTCAAAACACGTTATAAACTCGTTAGTTAACTCATCCGCTATTTGCCTTTCAAATTGCTCAGCAATATTGACTATTTCATCTACTGGAATTACTTCAAATTCAGCAGCCAACGTATCAAAACTTGGTAATTTTAATAGCTCTGCAATAAGCGCTAGATCGCCCTGTTTTTCATTAACTAATCCACGAAGCGCATTAATTATCTCATCACTAAGCCCAACACTTTCAACACTGTTTAGATTCGCTTTCATTGCTTTAATAAATAGCTGCTGCTGTGCATCCCAACGAGAAAAGTCACTGCGTGCGAAACGCATAATATGAAGTAGCTCATGTTCATCTGTCTCTTGGTTTAAAATACATGGAGCAGAAAAGTCTTCAAGTAATACTGCAACAGGTTTAGCAGTCATATTATCAAAGTGAAATGTCTGTGATGGTTGAGTTACATTTAGAACGTGGTTAACTTTTTCGCCTTGGTACTCAAGCTCAATACTTTGTCCATTTACATCTAACAGTTCAATTGCAAATGGAATGTGCAAAGGTGCATTACTTTGCTGGTTCAGCGGTGCAAATTGTTCAATTGTTAAACTGTATGTATTTGAATCCAGATCAAAATTTTGAATTGCATTTAAACGAGATGTACCTGCTTGACTATACCAACGTTTAAACTGATCTAAGTTAACGCCTGATGCGTCGTTCATTGCACTTACAAAATCATCACAAGTAACAGCTTGTCCGTCATGGCGCTCAAAATAGAGTGCCATACCTTTTTGAAAGTTTGGCTCGCCTAATAATGTATGCATCATTCGGATTACTTCGGCGCCTTTATCGTACACAGTAACCGTGTAAAAGTTATTCATTTCAATAACTTTTTCTGGACGAATAGGATGAGCCATAGGGCCAGCATCTTCGCTAAACTGGTGTGTGCGCATTACTTTTACAGCGTCAATTCGATTAAGCGCACGAGAGCCTAAGTCACTACTAAACTCTTGATCCCTAAATACAGTTAAACCTTCTTTAAGCGATAACTGAAACCAATCTCTGCACGTTACCCGATTACCTGTCCAGTTATGGAAATACTCATGCCCTACTATAGATTCAATCGTATGATAGTCTTTATCTGTCGCTGTTTCTTGGTTGGCTAAAACACATTTACTATTAAATATGTTTAAACCTTTATTTTCCATTGCACCCATGTTGAAAAAATCAACGGCTACAATCATATAAATATCTAGGTCATATTCTAAATTAAAACGCGCTTCATCCCACTGCATTGCTTTTTTAAGTGAGGCAATAGCATGTGGTGTTTTAGATAAATTACCTTTATCTACAAATAGAGCAAGTTCAACATTTTTACCGCTTTGAGTAATATAGCTGTCTTTTAATACATCAAAATCACCTGCAACCAAAGCAAACAAATAACTTGGCTTTTTAAACGGGTCTTGCCATTTAGCAAAATGACGCCCATCTTGAGTTTCACCACTGTCTACTTGATTACCATTAGATAGGAGCTGAGAAAATTTTGTATCTGCAATTACGGTCACATCAAATGTAGATAAAACATCGGGGCGATCCATGTAATAGGTTATTTTTCTAAACCCCTGCGCCTCACATTGCGTGCAATACGCACCACCTGATAAATATAAACCTTCTAGTGAAGTATTAGTCTCAGGTGATATCTCGGTGACAATACTTAATTGGCAACTATCCGGTAGATTATTAATTATTAGTTGCTCGCCAATAATTTCATAATCCGTTATAGCAACAGTATCAATTGATAAAGAGAGCAGGCGTAAATCAATACCATCAAGCACTAAGGGTGCTTTGTTATCACCTACTCGTGTAAGTGTTAATAAGGAACTTACCTTCGTTGTTAATGGCTGTAAGTCAAATGTTAGCTCAGTGTGGTCAATTAAAAAGTCTGGGGCTTTGTAGTCTTTAAGATATTGTGCTTGAGGTTTACTTGATTCAGTCATAGATGCTCCAAAACAGCTCCTTTAAATTTAAAAGAGCTGTTTAAAATTAGGCCGATTGTTTTGGTTTGATACGTAAAATTTTAATACCTAAATAGGCATAAACAACCGCTAATACAGGGTTAATTAAATTAAAGAAAGCGTACAGTGCATAGTCAAACGGATTTATGAGTAAAACGCTTTGCATGTAAGCGCCACAAGTGTTCCACGGAATTAGTGGGCTAGTAATTGTACCGCCATCTTCCAATGTACGAGATAAGTTAACAGGCTTCAAACCACGTTTTTTATATTCATCTTTAAACATACGACCGGGTACAACAATAGCAATATATTGATCAGCAGCTATCACGTTAGTACCAATACACGTTGCTATTGTTGCCGCAATTAACGATCCCGTACTTTTAGCTATTTTAAGAATACTTTTAACAAAAATATCAAGAAGACCTGTTTTTTCCATGATAGCGCCAAACATAAGTGCGGTCATAATAAGCCAGGTCGTTGTAAGCATTCCAGCCATACCACCACCACTAAGTAGCGAGTCCATTTTATCATCGCCGGTGTTTATGCTAAAACCGTCAAAAAAAGTGGTCCAAACAAGCTTAAAGTAGCCTACTAACTGTCCTTGAGAGACATCAATTTGACTAGCAATTAAATCAGATTGAAACAACATGGCCCAAACAGCGCCCACAACAGCACCAATAGAGATAGCAGGAAAGGCTGGCATTTTTTTAATTGCTAAAACTAACAATACAATTAGTGGTATTAGCATTTCAAAACCAATATTAAAATTTTGTTGTAAAATAGCTGTAATTTCGTCAATACGCCCTGCTTCACTTGAAGCCGTTGCATTAAAACCCATAAATATAAATATAATCAGTGCAATAACAAAGCTAGGTACTGTCGTCCATAACATATGTTGGATATGCTCAAATAAATCAGCCCCAACAACTGCAGGTGCAAGATTTGTAGTTTCTGACAGTGGGCTTAACTTATCACCAAAGTACGCGCCCGATATAACCGCGCCGGCTGTTACTGTTTGTTCAAGCCCAAGACCGGTTGCTACGCCAAGTAAAGCAACACCTATTGTTGCAGCCGTAGTCCACGAACTACCAATACTCATTGCAACAATGCCACAAATTAAGCAGCTAGCTGCATAAAACCAGCTCGGATTGATAACCTGTAAGCCATAATAAATTAAGGTCGGTACAGTTCCTGATAGTAACCAAGTACCAATTAATGCACCTACCATGAGTAAAATTAGAATAGCACCAAGTGAAAGCGTTATGCCTTCAATCATTGCTTGCTCTAACTTTTTCCAAGTATAACCATTTTTAAGACCAATTAAAGCAGCTGCAAAAGTTGCGAACAAAAGTGCAATCTGGTTAGGACCTGATGAAGAATTATCACCAAATAAGTATACGGCAGCGCCGAGTAGGCAAATTAATACAGAGATAGGAACTAATGCATCAAAAAACGAGGCAGGCTTGATTGGTTTATCTTCCAATGGCTTCAAAGTAGAGACTCCTACACACACTCAATGTGTGTTTAATTATTATTTTTAGCACGTAAAGCGCATTAATTGAACTTTAATGATCTAGCTCAACTTTATGTAATGGGAGATTATAACAATTTAGTAAATTATAGGTAGCAAAAAAGGCGCAAAAGCGCCTTTTTTATAGAGGTAAAACCAGCGGTTACTTCTTAGCTATGCGACCATAGTTAATATAATCTTGGGTAATTAAAGCGGCTTCTTCTAAAAATGGATCTAGCTTTTCAATAACCTCAGGTAAATCATCTAAGTTTTCTACCGGATCTTTACCTAAACGCTTAAGACGCTCATTAGTACGTACAAGTGCACGTGCCTCACCTTCGTCTTTTTCTTTAATGCGCGTAGCTTCAACTAAAGAGATCGTTTTACGATCTTTCTCTTCGTTGTATAAGGCAATATCATTAAATACATAACCAAACTCAGGTTCTGATTTAATTCGTACCTCATGTTGCTTCTCAAGATAGGTAATAACTGGCGTTAAATTACCAAGTTTTTTATATTTCGCTTTAACAATGCTATCCCAAGGCAGTGCATTATCTTGTTTACTTTCGCCCCACTGTGCAGGATCGATTGCTGATGGAAACGAGATGTCTGGAATCACACCTTTGTGTTGCGTACTACCACCATTGATGCGGTAAAATTTAGCAATTGTATATTGCACGCTACCCAATGCATTATCATACAAGTCATAAGCACGGCCTAAGCCTTTGTGCTGTTGAACCGTGCCTTTACCAAAGGTTTGCTCACCAATAATAACTGCGCGGCCATAATCTTGCATTGCCGCTGCAAATATTTCTGATGCTGACGCACTGTATCTATCAACTAATACCGTAAGTGGACCATCATAATAGGTAATGCCATCGCGGTCTCTTTGTTCTTCAATACGGTTATTTAAAGTGTGTATTTGAACAACAGGTCCTTGGTCAAAAAACAATCCCGAAAGCTGGGTAGCTTCATATAATGAACCACCACCGTTTTGGCGTAGGTCAATAATAATCCCATCAACCTTTTGCTCTTTAAGCTTAGCAAGTTCAACTTTTACATCTTTCGAAAGATTATTGTAAAAGCCAGGGATTTCAATCACACCCACTTTGCTTGTTAAATCTGAATATTTAGCTTCAAAAACTTCTGATTTAGCGGCTCTGTCTTCCAATCTGATTTTATCACGGGTAATTTCAACAACTTTTGGTGTGCCGTGAGCATCAGCGCCTTTTAAATACTGAAGACGTACTTTAGTACCTTTAGGGCCTTTAATTAAATCAACAACGTCATCTAAGCGCCAGCCAATAACATCAACAAATTCTTCACCATCTTGAGCAACACCAATAATTCTGTCATCGGCTTTAATTTGCTCTGTTTTATCCGCAGGACCACCAGGTACTAAGCTGCGAATAACTGTGTAATCTTCATCTGGACTCAATACTGCACCTATGCCCTCGAGCTCTAGGTCCATATCCATTTTAAATTGTTCAGCACGACGCGGCGATAAATAAGACGTATGCGCCTCAATACTGCGTGCTAAAGAATTTAATACTAATTGAAATGCATCTTCTGGATTTGATTGCACTAAACGCTTTTCTGCATTTTTATAGCGTTTGGTCAGCACTTCTTTAATGCCTTCCCAATCTTTACCTGTCATTTTTAAACGCAGTGCATCGTACTTAACACGTTCGCGCCAAATTTCATCAAGCTCGGCTTGAGATACAGGCCACGCAGCTTCTTCACGATCAAAAAAGTATTCATCTTCTTTATCAAAGGTCATTTCTTTTTCAAGTAATGCTAGGGAATACTCGTAACGTTCAAAACGGCGTTTAAGGCTTAAATTAAAGATATCAAATGTGAAACCCAATTTGCCGGTAGTTATAGCGTTATCAAAGTCATCGCGGTATTGGTCAAAAGAAGCAATATCGCTTGCTAAAAATACGCTTTTATTAAAATCAAGGGATTCGATATAACGATCGTACACTTTACTAGAAAGCTCATCGTTAAATCGAACCGGGATATAGTGTGAACGAGTAAATAAGCTAGCCACGCGTTTGCTGGCAGTACCATGTTGACTTTCTTGCTTGAGCAGTGGTAAATCGTCAATAGTGACGGCTTCTACAGCAGCAAATAATGAACCTGAAAACAGGGCAGCAACTAACGGAATGAGCGTAAACTTTTTACTCATACAAACTCCTTAATTTATTTACAGTTTAAACGATGTATAAACTGTCAGCTTTGGTTTTAACTTGCATGCCTGTCACTAATTCAACATGAACGTCATCTTTGTTCACTTCAGTGATTACTGCATTTACAAGTGCTTGGCCAAGTTTAACCTTAACCTTATTATTAACCTTGACCTCAGTAGCTGGTAAAGGTTCAATTTTTCCTGAACGTTTAGCAGGAGCTGCTTTGGCAGGTTTATTAGCTGCGGAAGCGTTTTTATCACCTGTTTTACTAGCATGCGCTGGTTTTTTCTTAAAAGATTTAGAATCTGAGTCTTGGCGTGGACGTTGTTGTTTTTTACGTTTTGCCATTTTAGCGCGGCTTTCTTCCAATGCTTTTTGTGCATGGTCGATATGCTCTTGCTCAACTTTTTCACCTTGATTACCATCAAGATCAATACGAAACTCTGACTTAGTTACCGCTTCTAAATAACGCCAGTTAGACGTGTATTTTCTGAGCGCTTGACGAACTTGAGTCTTGCTTACTTTGTCAGAGCCTTCAATACGCTCAGCGATATCTTTGAAAATACCTACTTTAAGCGGCTTGATGCCATCTTTTTGTTTAAAACATTGTGGGAATTCTTGATACAAAAATTCCAATACTTCGTTAATATCTTTTAGCTTGTTTGTGGTTTCCATTTTAGAACCTATTTTTCACATCTTTTCATCAAGGGACGAATCGACGTAGTGTGTTACCCAGTCGACCAGCTCTTCAAAGTCGGCTTCTATTACAGCCATATCGCCTCGAAGGTGTTCCCAAATACCATTAATCGTTTCATCAATAAATTCACATTCAGAATCGTCCGGAAGACGATCCCAGGCAATATGAATCAAATCATTGAGCGTTTCCGCTACATGTTCTTCTTCGCCTTCCCAGTCGCCAACATCTTGCACAGCAAACAGGTAGTCTTGAACATTTAGCAAATCTTTCATTACAGGCTCGCCTCTAAGCATTTCACTAGCGCTTCAAGTCCGGCTTTATCGTCAGTATCAAATCGACCAACACTTGGACTATCGATATCAAGAACAGCAAATACTTTACCATTTTTCAAGATAGGTACAACAATCTCAGAATTTGACGCCGCATCACAGGCAATATGACCGTCAAAAGCGTGAACATCTTCAACTAATTGTGTTTCTGCGGTTGCCGCAGCAGTTCCACATACTCCTTTTCCTACTGGAATACGAATGCATGCAGGATTACCTTGAAACGGGCCTAGTACTAATTCAGTAGGAGAATCCATAAAGTAAAAACCCGCCCAATTCACATCTTCTAAAGAGGTAAATAATAACGCGCTTATATTTGCCAAATTGGCAATTACATTAGATTCACCAGCTATTAGTGATTCAGTTTGCTTAACTAATGACTGGTAAAAATCGTACTTTTGCATACCAAACTACTTCTTATTAAACAGACAGTAGCTAAAGGTACTCTTTGTCGTTAAAAATTGGAACCTTTAAAGGGTAAAAAAAAGGAAATTGCGCTGTTTATCAGCGCGCTTGGTCAATAATTCTGCGATTATTTTTTTGCACAATTACGAAGGCCAAATAAAAATAGTCCTGCGGCGAATCCAGACATCACACTATTAATTAAAAATATCTCGCCTGTTGAAGCACTTAATAGATAACTAAAAATAGCCCCACCTAATAACCCAAGTGTTAAAACACCTGAATAATTAACTTTTGAATACTTAAACATGAGTAAATAACCCGGCACAACAAAAGCCGCCATTGTTAAACCTACAATATGTGCATTTGATATGGCTGTCATCAATAGTTGAAAGAACACTGATAGAAAATCACCCTGCAACGCTAGTGCATAATACAAACCTAATAAACTGCCAACAATCACCGGGGACAATAATGAAAGCGCGACGCTTTTTGCAAGTTGATGTTTCATCTAATAATCCTTAATACAGCGTATAAAATTTAATGTATTAAGCATGCACCAAGATCTAAAGCTTAGAAATAGAGACTATGGTCGTAACTTATGATGATAAAACATACAACATATAAGCTAGGTAATTTAATAAAGTAATAAAAGCCCAGTTTTTAAAAGAAATAACAAATAGCTCAGTAGTTACAACTGAGCTATTTTTTGTGATAAATCGATATTTTTATTTATCGCCAACTCTTCAAGCACTATGACTCTTTCAACTAAAACGTCTAACTTTCTTTGCAGCATAACAATCGTATTTTTCTGATTTTTATCTTGTAATAAAAGTGACTTTTCTTTAGTAGTCGTTTTATAGGTAAAGTAATTTTTAATTAGCACTAAAAGTAAAAAAGGCGACAAAAAAATCATTATAATTAAAAATAATTCAAACATTATTATCTCCTTCAAGTGTTTTGTGTTGCTAATTTATAATGCTGAGACGAAAAACCTGGACGTTTTTTAAATAGCGTAGAGAGTGTTATTTGGCGCGGTTTACCACGACGGATAAGTAAGTTTACGTAGACTATGCTTAAAATTATTGCAGTTGCCTTGAACAAATTGCCTTTTAAATCCCCTGCTGCACCACCTGACATGCTAAATATGCCATAAGCCGCATTCATAAATATATGCATCCATAATGGAAACCAAATACGGTATCCACATTCGCAAAATAACCACGCAAACCAAGTTCCTGCGATTGTTGTAATTGCAACAGCCATCACAGCTGAAATAGCATCATGTCCTTGATAAATATGACCCAAACCAAATATCGTTGAGCTAATTAATGCGGCGGGAATAAACCCCCAACGACAAAAACGAAATAACACGCCGAACAAAGCAGCTCTAAAAATTATTTCTTCAAAAACTCCCGCGTATATTGAACCTGTAATTATCCCCGTAATTGAAAGGTTTAGCGCGTTACTCAAATAAGCGTAACCTATCACCATAGGTGTGCAACAAACTACCGCTGCGAGTAAATAACGTTGAAAACCTTCAATGTCGACACCTAAAACGTTGTACCAACTCTCATGTTTAAATAATAATGTTGCCACAACTAACAATGGCCCATAAATAAACAAGTATTTAGCAGGAAATAACAAAAGGGCTGATTGTTGATCAAGGTCAGATAGGACACTTACCCAGTTATCCCCCAGAACTCTTTCATCATGTAATGACAAAATATAAATGTGGTGATTAGTAGCAGTGCTTTAATTGTATGTTTCATACTTACCTTCTTAAGTTACAATTTTAAATTCAACTTAATCATGGCAATCACTAATTATGAAATCGATCAATTAGGGCTAAATTTCACTTTTAGTTGCTAACTACATGTTTTTGGGGCCATCAACAAACATCAGGGGTTAACAGCAAGGCTTGTTTAATGACATCAACATAAGTTCGCGAAACTGGAATTGTGAAATCAAATGAGTTCATCGATAACTGTAATCCTCCGGCATTCCCTTTACTTACTGCGACTAATTGTAAATTAACTGCATAAGACCGATGACAGCGATATAAAAATGTATTTTGGGGTAATTGTTTTAATAAACCAGTTAACGTTATACGCAGCAATTTATGAGAAACAACATCGTTTTCTATCGTTGCGAGCTCACAGTAATTATCGGCTGACTTAATAAACAATATATCCGATAGCGCAATTGTTAGCTTGTCACCTTTATTATCGCCAATAAGTGTTATTAGACGATGTGGGGGACGTTATTTTTTTCTACCTCTTCACAAGCACGCTGTTTAGTCTTAACAACCGGTATTTTTTCAGTTGTTAAGACCATATGCTTTGCATGACGATTGACAACAAATATGAAACTAATCGGGAATAACCCCACTGCTAATGTATATACAATGAAGAGTATTTGGTTTTGCCAATGCCAAGCCCCTAACATAGCAACAACAAAATATCCGTGGTTAAACAAAGCAGTAATTAAAATATAAAGGCTGGGGGTCACTATTATTTGAAGTTTATTGCTAAGATTTAAGCGAATTAAAAAGATCTCAATAAAACCCGAAAGCAATAAAGCGCAAAACGTGACTAAGCCGTAGCCTGAAAGGCGGAGTAATTTATAAGGTTCAGTATCGTTGGTTGTACCAAAAGGTTGGAATACGAATAGAATAAATAGAGTTACTATCGAAAATAAAACTGCCCTGTATATAACCAATTTTCTTGACGCTAAATCATCTTTAAGCCACAACGTCATATTTTACATACCTTTAAAAACATGCTTGCTAATAAAATACCACAAATTCATCGCTAATTACTGGTTTCATTTTCTCAGTAAATATAAAATGATAAGTAATACCAATTAGCTTATATATGAAGTCTATTTAACGATAAAGAAATTGCGCTATAACTAGCCGAATTTTTATACCTAGTCGGCTTGGTAACTGCTCCTGCGTTATCCTACTGGCTTACATTCATGTAAGAATAAGTAAAAATTGAGTAAAACATCCGCGTCCTGCTCACGCCCCTTACCTACATACTATATGTAGGCAAACCCAAGAGCAGCGCACGCTTGGCATTTGAGCTGCGTTATCGCCTATTTATGGGGAAATGACCACATAACATAGGCTCTGCCTTGAACAAAAACCAAACAGTCTACTGTAAATTCAAGCTCGAAAGATAAAAAGGCCCTAATCTGCCCATATAGACTCTATTTAACAATAATGCATTTTAGTTTTTTATAGACACAAAAAAGCCCGCTAAATTAGCGGGCTATTTTGTTATATGGTGGAGAGATAGGGATTTGAACCCTAGATGGGCTATAAACCCATGCCGGTTTTCAAGACCGGTGCATTCGACCACTCTGCCATCTCTCCGATACTGCTAAGTTAAAAGTAAGAGTGTACTAATAACTATTTAAATGAATGATACTTTAATTACCACACACTTATTAAATAAGTGGTGGAGAGATAGGGATTTGAACCCTAGATGGGCTATAAACCCATGCCGGTTTTCAAGACCGGTGCATTCGACCACTCTGCCATCTCTCCGCACGGCCTGCATAATAGGGAAACCCATCCCTTTTGTGAAGCTTTTTTTTAAATTAATTGTTTAAGTGCTTAAAAAACAATTGATTTGTTTAAAGTTAAGACAAAGTGTTTTTAATTTAATCGCTAATGAACTTTTATTTAAATATTTAACTCTATTGATCTACAAAGGTTTGCCCAAACATATAAGAGTTGGTAATCTAATTTTAGTTAAATTATCGAAACACACACGTTTCACTTAAAGGAGCTCTACAATGGCGTTTAATCAATCGTACAATACCGCGAAACCGGTAATGTCTACCATTGAAACAAACAAGGTACTTAAAAACACCTACTTTTTACTAGCTATGACACTTGCATTTAGTGCAGTTACAGCCGGTATTTCAATGGCACTACAATTACCTTACTTTATGGGAATTGTGTTTACACTCGTTTCGTTCGGTTTATTATTTGTTGTAAATAAAAAAGCAGATACAGCATCGGGTGTATTTTGGGTGTTTGCTTTCACAGGTTTAATGGGGGCTGGCTTAGGTCCATTGCTTAATCATTATGCTGCATTACCAAATGGCCCAATGCTTATTATGCAAGCCTTAGGTTCTACAGCGCTTATCTTTTTTGGTTTATCTGCTTATGCACTAAATACTAAAAAAGACTTCTCATTCATGGGTGGCTTTTTAACGGTTGGCTTAATCGTTGTGATTGTAGCAAGCATCGTTAATATTTTTATTGGCAGTTCATTGATGTTTATGGTAATTAATGCAGCAGTTGTACTGATTATGTCTGGTTTGATTTTATTCGATACAAGCCGAATCATAAACGGTGGTGAAACTAACTACATTCGTGCAACAGTGTCTTTATACCTAAGCGTATATAACTTATTTACTTCTTTGCTTGCTCTACTTGGCGCAAGTGATGACTAATTAAATAGTTCTGTTAAAATAGCCCCTTTATTGGGGCTTTTTTATTGGAATTGTTTTGACACGCTTTGTTCTTTCATTACATACACCACCATCCGATCACGATACCACGCAACGCATAGTTAAATTTGCGAATGCATGTTTAGCCCAAGGGCATACCATTGATGCTATTTTTTTATACCAGCAAGGTATTTATCATGCATCTACCCACTTTGATTTATCCTCAGATGAACTTCAAATTTCAGCACTTTGGCAGCAACTCGCTGATCAAAAACTAAATTTAATGCTGTGTGTTACCGCCGCGCAAAAGCGCGGGTTGGATATTAAAAACACAGGTGTATTTAAAGTCGCAGGGTTAGCTGAATTTGCAATGCTTGCAAGCGACGCAGATAAATGGGTGCAATTTAAATGATAAACGTATTAGTAATGAGTCAGTGCAGCCCATTTGACGATTTAAATATTCGTGATGCACTTGATATGACATTGATATTTGCTGCTGTTGACCAAAATGTAAGTTGGTTGTTTAGCGGCCCCGCCGTTTTAGCTTTAAAAAAGCATCAGCAACCAAATGATATTGGCTTAAAAGACTTTTTTAAAAATATTAAAACACTCGAAATTTACGATGTTGAAAACATTTACGTGTGTGAAAAATCATTGCTTGATTATGGTTTAAATAAACATGATTTACTCATAGAGGCAAAAGCACTCAACTTTAGCCAACAACAAACATTAATTAAAGCCCAGCAGCATTTGGTGAATCTATGAGCACGTTACATATTTTTTCAAAGCCGCTTAACTACTACTGTGCAAATCAATTAGAAAATTTAATTTTACCAACCGATAGCATTTTGCTGGTTGGTGATGCCTGCTTTGCAAAAAAACAATTTAGGCAGTTTGCAGATACACTGTTAATACTTGAACAAGACGCGCAAGTACGTGCAATAAAATTAGCAGATAACGATAAAGCAATTAGCTATGAAGACTTTGTGGCACTCACTTTATCAACTAACCAATCAATTACGTGGTAACTCATGCTTGAATTTAACAACCAACAGATTGAAACCGACAAACAAGGCTACTTGCTCGACCATACTTTATGGTCAAAGGAGCTGGCGCCTGTAATTGCTACTCAAGAAAACATCACACTTAGTGAGCAACACTGGGAAGTCATTAACTTTGTTCGTGATTTTTACATTGAATATAACACCAGCCCAGCAATTAGAATGCTTGTAAAAGCAATGGCTAAAGCACTCGGTGAAGACAAAGGAAATAGCCTTTATTTATATAAATTATTTCCTAAAGGCCCAGCCAAGCAAGCAACAAAAATTGCCGGATTACCAAAACCAGCTAGGTGCATATAATGAGAGCTAAATCAGGCAATAATCAAGCAGCACAAGCCAAGCCAAAAAGAAGTACTGGCCGTACTTATTCTCGCAGTGCACTTAATAAAACGCCATCTGGTAAAAGAGAAATAAAGCCGCAAATAGCATCTAAAGACAGAAAAATTGTGTTATTCAATAAACCATTTGATGTGCTATGCCAATTTACAGATGACGCAGACAGAAAAACGCTTGCAGAATTTATCCCGATTAAAGAAGTTTACGCCGCAGGAAGATTAGACAGAGACAGTGAAGGTTTATTGCTTTTAACAAACTGTGGAAAATTACAAAACACCTTGACTGCTCCTGATAAAAAAACGAATAAAACCTACTGGGCACAAGTTGAAGGTGAACCAACGAGTGAATCAATTAATGATTTATGTAATGGCGTAGAACTTAAAGACGGGCTTACACTCCCCGCTAACGTTAAAATAATTGATGAACCTACGATTTGGGCGCGTAATCCCCCTGTACGTGAACGAAAAGCAATCCCCACTACTTGGCTAAGCATTACCATTAACGAAGGTAAAAACAGACAAGTCCGCCGCATGACGGCTCATATTGGCCACCCTACTCTTCGCCTCATTCGCTATAGCATTGGTAACTATACGTTGGATGATATTAATTGTGGTGAATACAAAGTAATTAAGGGCGTAGTTGATGCATAAACCGCATGTTACGGTTGCAGCTATAGTAAAAAAGCAAAATGAGTTTTTACTTGTAAAAGAGCGCGATAAATTTACAAAGCAAATTTGTTACAATCAACCTGCGGGTCATTTAGAGAAAAATGAGACACTTGCACAAGCTGCAAGCAGAGAGTTACTTGAAGAAACAGGCTTAGCGCTTGAGCCTATTGGCTTTTTAGGTGTGTATAATTTGCATGCCGATAACGCAGTGCACTATTTACGGTTCTGCTTCTTATTTGAAGCACCTCAGAATATACCAGTCCCAAAACCGCTAGATAGCAACATTATTAGCGCGAATTGGCACACCTACGAGCAAATAAAATCGCTACCGCTCAGAAGTCCCTTAGTTTTAAAGTGTATTGATGATAGTCTAAATCGGCCAATATTAAGTCTCGAAACTATATACAATTAGGCTTAAACTATTTTAAGCCTAAGGCCTGTTTATCTCTCGAGGTTAAGTTTGCAGCTGTATGTTTAGTTTTTAGGTATGTCTGCGCCTGTAGTGCGTGGTTATCCCCGATAAATAGGCGCTAATGCAGCATAAATACCAAACAAAATAATATGCAGGTTATTTAATTAGCACTTAAAGCAATACAATTGCGGCCTTGTCTCTTTGCATAATAAAGTGCGCTGTCGGCTGCTTTTATAAAATTTAGCTCATCACTAGCTGTGCATTTATCTATTGTATTTATACCCATACTTACAGATAAAAAACCGGTAAAACTACCTTCATGCGCAATGGCTAAGTTTTCTATCGCTCTTTGTATCTGCTCAGCTATAAACAAAGCACCTTGCTTGTCCGTTTGTGGTAATAAAACTATAAACTCTTCCCCACCATAGCGAGCAACAAAATCCTCAGGGCGACTCACTGTTGATGCTATTTTTTGAGCCACATCATATAAACAAGTATCACCCGCTACGTGCCCGTATAAATCATTAAATTCTTTAAAGTGATCTATATCAAGGATGATTAATGACAATGAACCTTCGTACGCCTTCGCACGCTCAAACTCATGTGTTAACTTTTCGTCAAATCGACGTCTATTCGCTATTTTCGTCAGCGCATCCAAAAAAGCCATATCTCTGAGTATATCTTCTGCTTGTAAACGCTCAGTAGCATCTTTAAAAACAGCCAAAAATTCTTCCCCAATATCAATTCCTGATACCTCCATCATTACTTGAGAACCATTTTTACATGACACTCGGTAGTTATTAGCTGGAATGTCGTTGTTATTTTTCAGGGCTAGTTGCAAAGAATTGTCCCAAAGTGTTTTAGCGAACTCCCTATACTTGATATCTGGGTAAGCTTTTTGCCACCAAACATTTAGATTGGGGACATCTTTGACCGTATAACCAAAAACGTCTACAAAGCGTTGATTTACTCTTAAAATATCGCCAGTTCTTGCACATACATTACACACTGGCATAGGTAATGCTGCGAATAATTTAGCGTAGTGGCTAAGTTCATGTTTACGCATTGGATGCTGTGTACTTTGCGATAAATAACTCATTGCCGTATTATTTTTTTCAGTATTTATCTTTTCATCCATTTCTAACGCGAAATACCATTCAAGCCACCAATATTCAACGTGAGCCAATGCTTTTTTTTCAATACGATCTTGAAAAGATGATTGCTTAATGAGGCCGAATAACTCAGTTATATGATTTGGTTCTTGATAAATACGAAGGCTTTTTAGTTTTATCAGTTCATAGAAAAGATGATAAGCGGCTTTCTTAAATTCAGTATTTGTATTTGCTGATAAATCATTTGGTGAAAAACTAGACTTTAGAGTGTAATGCTCTACGAGTGATTTTATCTCATTTATTTGATAAGCATAATTCATATATTCATTCCGTTGACTATATAGGTGGCGTCCCTAAAATTGATACCATTTAAACAATATCAACTATTTACTATTTACTATTTACTATTTACTATTACCTATTTCCTATTTCCTATTTCCTAAGTGTATATTTACCCAAGTAGTTTTAAAAGAAAATACTATTAATAAAATTCAATATTTGCATGAAAAAAACTAATAAACTTAGTGCCTACTGACCTTTAGGATTAAAATTTGTTCTATATAAGTGAAATTAAATAGTGCGCGAGGTATCAGCCTAGTAGGCGGTATCTACTCCATCGTTACCGTACATACTACATCCGTCGTTAAAAATGAGTTGATTGCCCACGGACAAACCAAAGGGCGCGAATGTTTAGTATTTATGCAACGTTATCGCTTATTTATAAGAAATAGCCACACACCATAAGCGTTACCTTCCCTAAAAATCAATATACTGTTTCAAATTCAACCGCGAAAGGTAAACAGGCACTAATTAATGCGTGAAGTTATGTCCGCTCAAACGGCTCTTAAGGCTAGTTTGCTATTTGTTATACAAATAAAATAGTGACAAATTATGTCTTTGCTGCGCTACGCTCTTTAAGCACAAACAAAATACATGCTATAATCGCGGCCTTTCCAAGTTAACAGCAATCTGTATAAGCGAAATTATTCATGAGCGAAAATAGTCACATTAAAGTCATTGTTGGCATGTCCGGCGGTGTTGATTCTTCTGTATCTGCATATTTATTACAACAACAGGGCTACCAAGTTGAAGGCCTGTTTATGAAGAACTGGGAAGAAGACGACAATGATGAATATTGTGCCGCCGCTGATGATTTAAAAGATGCGCAAGCTGTGTGTGATAAATTAGGTATTGAGCTTCACACTGTTAACTTTGCAGCAGAGTATTGGGACAACGTATTTGAGTACTTTTTAGCAGAGTACAAAGCAGGTCGTACACCGAATCCAGACATAATGTGTAATAAAGAAATTAAATTTAAAGCCTTTTTAGAATTTGCGGCTCAAGCACTCGGTGCTGACTTTATTGCAACGGGTCACTATGTTCGCCGTGAGCTTCGCGATGACAAATACGTTATGTGTCGCGGACTTGATAACAATAAAGATCAAAGCTACTTCTTATATACCCTAAGCCATGAACATATTGGCCAAACGTTATTCCCGGTAGGCGATATCGAAAAACCAGAAGTACGCCGCATAGCAGAAGAGCAAGACCTAATCACGCACGATAAAAAAGACAGCACAGGTATCTGCTTTATTGGTGAGCGTAAATTTAAAGACTTTTTACAAAAGTTCTTACCAGCACAACCTGGCGTTATTGAAGACACTGACGGTAATAACGTAGGCGAGCACGAAGGCTTAATGTACCACACACTTGGACAACGCAAAGGCTTGTTAATTGGTGGTATGAAAGAAGGTTCTGGCGAACCATGGTACGTAGTTGATAAAGACTTAGAACGTAACGTACTTATTGTGGGCCAAGGTAAAGATCACCCTCGCCTATACAGTAATGGTCTTAATGCAAACCAATTGCATTGGGTTGATCGCATTGGTCCTAAAGGTACCACTCGCTGCACAGTAAAAACACGTTACCGCCAAGAAGACTTAAGCTGTACCCTACTTGTAGGTGAAGACGGCATGGCCCGCGTATTGTTCGACGAGCCACAAAAAGCAGTGACACCTGGTCAATCTGCCGTATTTTACGCAGAAGATGTGTGTTTAGGCGGTGGTATTATTGATTCGGTGATCAAGTAATGAATCAATACCAAGTCATGGCGCTTGCCGCCATGTGTCAAGTTGCTAAGCAAGTTCAAAAAATTGCCCAGTACGGCAGTAATAATGAGCACGACTTAGAAGTATTACTTTCAAGCATTATTCAAACATCACCGGCTTCGCCAGAAGATGTTTACCAAGGTACTGAAAACTTACGTGATGGCTATAAAACATTAATGGCGCAGCTAACCGCAGGTGCTCAAAAAGATGTTGAAATAGTAAAATACGTAGGTGGCTTAATGCAGCTTGAGCGAGCACTAAGTGCAAACGACAAAAGCTTAAACGAATTAGGTAAACGAATTGATGATATTCATCGTCGTTTAGATCATTTTGCTATTACCGACGAGAGCGTTGTTGCCGGTTTAGCAGATATATACTCGTCGGTGCTGAGCCCCCTTGGGCACCGAATACAGGTTTATGGTAAACCCGAGTTATTAAAACAGCAGCTCACTCAAAATAAAATCCGTGCGTTATTATTAGCCGGCATTAGAAGTGCAGTATTATGGCGACAAATGGGCGGTAAACGCCGTCACTTTTTCTTTGCAAAAAGAAAAATACTCGCCATTGCTAAAACAAAAATTTAACTATCGTTCAAACTAAAATTTAGGAGTTATTATGGAGCTTTCAGCGTTAACGGCTATCTCTCCAGTGGATGGTCGCTACGGCAGCAAAACCACTGAACTGCGCAGTATTTTCAGCGAATTTGGCTTAATCAAATACCGCGTAATTGTTGAAGTGCGTTGGTTGCAAGCGTTAGCTGCAGCAAGCGATATTAAAGAAGTGCCTGCATTTAGCGAACAAGCTAATGCACTTCTAAACGCCATTGTAGATAACTTCAGTGAAGCTGATGCACAGCGCGTTAAAGACATTGAACGTACGACAAATCACGATGTTAAAGCGGTTGAATACCTACTAAAAGAAAAAGTCGCCGATAACACTGAGCTTCACGCAATAAACGAATTTATTCACTTTGCTTGTACTTCAGAAGATATTAATAATCTATCTCATGGTTTAATGCTAAGCGAAGCGCGTAAAAACGTTTTACTTCCTTATTGCGATGAACTTTTAAGCGCAATTAAAGAAAAAGCAATTGAATACAAAACAATCCCAATGATGACTCGTACACACGGGCAACCTGCTACACCATCGACTATGGGTAAAGAGTTTGCTAACGTATACATGCGTTTAAAACGTCAACGTGACCAAATTGCACAAGTAGAAATGTTAGGTAAAGTTAATGGTGCTGTTGGTAACTACAACGCTCACCTTAGCGCATACCCAGATTACGACTGGCATACACACGCAGATAAGTTTGTATCAAGCTTAGGTTTAACACTAAATCCATTTACGACACAAATTGAACCGCATGACTATATTGCAGAGTTGTTTGACGCAATTGCACGTTTTAACACTATATTGCTCGATTTTGATCGTGACATGTGGGGCTACATTGCCCTTAATCACTTTAAGCAAAAAACAATTGCTGGCGAAATTGGCTCATCAACAATGCCGCATAAAGTTAACCCAATTGATTTTGAAAACTCAGAAGGTAACTTAGGCTTAGCAAACGCTATTTTTGCTCATCTTGCACAAAAATTACCAGTTTCTCGCTGGCAGCGTGACCTTACCGATTCAACGGTATTACGTAACTTAGGTGTAGGTATGGGTTATGCGATTATTGCATACCAATCAACACTTAAAGGTGTAAGCAAGCTTGAAGTAAACGAGCAACGTTTAGCTGACGAGCTTGATCAAAACTGGGAATTGCTAGCCGAGCCGATTCAAACCGTTATGCGTAAATATGGCATTGAAAAGCCATACGAAAAACTTAAAGATTTAACACGCGGTAAACGTGTAAATCAAGAAATAATGGCTGACTTTATCGATGGTCTTGACCTTCCAGAGCACGCTAAAGTAGAAATGAAAAAACTAACACCTGCTAATTACATTGGTCGTGCTGTTGAGTTTATTGATGATTTAGTTTAAAAACTAAATTGCTCTTTTAAAAAGCGAAAGGATCATCCTTTCGCTTTTTTTGTTTTACCCCATTGCACTAACTAGTAGGCATAATGTATGTATCAATTAAAAATAAATAATTTGTCTGAGCAAGAGTTTTTAAGCCATTATTGGCAAAAAAAACCGCTTTTAATCAAACAAGGTTTTACTGATTTTCAAGACCCACTTGATGCTAATGAGCTTGCCGGTCTCGCAATGGAAGAAAGCATAGAGTCACGCATTATCACCAATCATAAAAATGATTGGCAAACGCACCAAGGTCCATTTGAAGACTTTGAGCAGTTAACAGACGATCACTCTACATTGCTCGTGCAAGCAGTTGATCACTGGCATAGCGATGCTGCACAACTACTAGAGCCATTTAGGTTTATTCCAAACTGGCGCATAGATGATTTAATGATTAGCTATTCAACGCCTAATGGTGGTGTTGGCCCACATTTAGACCAATATGACGTATTTATTATTCAAGGCGAAGGTAAACGTCATTGGCGCGTAGGCCTGCCCGATCCAACACTTAAGCAGTTTGCTCAAAACAAAAAATTACTGCAAGTAGAAGCATTTGAAGCCGTAATCGATTGCATATTAGAGCCTGGCGATATTTTATATATTCCACCTGGGTGTCCTCACGAAGGTTACGCTGTAGAAAATGCACTCAATTACTCAGTTGGTTTTAGAGCCCCTAATCAACAAGATTTATTGTCGAGCTTCGCCGATCATATTATTGATACCGAAAGTGGTCAAAAACGCTACACCGATGGTAATCTCACACTCAGAGAATCTAAAGGTGAGCTTAATAATATTGAAGTCACTAAAGTTAAAACATTAATGCAAGGACTGCTTGAAAACGACACGTTATTCAAACAATGGCTAGGAACAACCTTAAGCCAACCTAAACATGAAATGGACTTAGCGCCTGCTGAAGAGCCATTTTCAGCTGAGCAAATAACGAATGCATTAACTAATAACACCATTGTGTTTGAACGCTTAGGTGGCACACGCGCTATTTATCAATTGCTTGAAGAAAACATTTTGTTAAGTGTAAACGGCGAAAATTACACTGTGTTATCAACTGACTTAGCTGCTGTGAAACTACTAACTGACGATATCGAGTTTGAAGCCTCGCAGTTAAAATTTTTAAAACCTAGCCTAGTATTTATTCAAACCTTTACTACACTCGTTAATGAGGGAATTTGGTTTAACTAGGAGTTTGCCATGGGCTATCAAGTTGATAAAGTAGAATGGGCTATACGTAAGGATATGCTTCAACTAATTCGTGAGCGTGTTTTTGTTTATGAATTACACATACCTAAACGTATAGAATTTGATAGCCTAGATAAATTTGCGTTGCATGTACTTGTTACAGACGACACTCACTGCCCCGTTGCTACAGGCCGATTATGTACTGATGGCTTAATTGGTCGAATAGCTGTACTACCCGCACACCGAAACCGCAATGTATATAAATCGCTTCTCAATTTCATTATTGATTTAGCATCAAATCAGGGGATAGAAGCTGTCAGTATTAATTGTATTCTAGATGAAGTAGAACGTTTTAAGCGAAATGGCTTTATTCAGCAAGGAAATGTGTTTATGGAGGCGGGAATTCCTAGGCAACGTATGCAATGCTCTGTTTCGGCGTTTAATACAACGCCTTTCACACTTGTCCATTAGATAAAGAAAAGGGCAATAAATAAACCATCACCCTCTACTTTTTTACTTAACCCAAACTGTAGTTACTTTGCCTCATTTGCCCACAGAGGTTCATTTTCATACATTTCATACAAGCCATGTGCTCTATTTATAAGTAAGTTAGCAAAATCTACCTGCGTTTTGTCACGGCCGCCTGTACTCATAATTTGATCCGCTTTTAATTGCCACTGCAAAGAAAAGTAACGCATTGCATCGCGGGCATCTGTAGCCGCACTAACCTCAGCATGATCTGTAGGTAACCGCCCTGTTACCACCCAATATGTTTTACCGTTCTGTGCTTTAAATTTCCACATTGCGCAAAGTGGCGCTAAAAATCGGCTATCTTTATCAACTACTGATTTTGGCATAATGCCCTTTTCAGCTAAGTGCTTTTGCGCTGCCTGAAAACATTCACGCTGCCATGCAACACGTTGTTGCTCAGCTAAAGCTTGCTCTTGTGCTGTTAACGGTTTTTTTTCTTGTTGCTGCATTTTTAATAACCTTTTACTTCTTTTTTTACACTCTAAGGGCTTAGTAAATAAGGTGCAAGTATAAAATGGCCGTTTACACCTTCAAGCGCTCTGTTTGCTGAATTTTCAGCCAAACTACTATTTTATATTGTGATCAAACGAACCTACATCACCCGGAAAAACTACTGGAGACTCAACACCGTCTTTACTAACAGAGGCTACACCAAAGTAATAATTATCAATCACTACATTTTTAAGTGTGAACTCTGAAACCCTGCCAACGTATTTACTAAACTGCCATTGCGGCTCGCTCGTGTAACGCCAATAAATTTTGTAACCCGCAATATTTTCATCACTGCTTTGTTGCCATGAAAACGACGTATCAGCTGTAACTGCTCCTGTTATTTTAACTTCTTTTGGCGGTGCGGGCGCCCACGCCATTGATGCCATCGTTACCGCATTAAGTGAAGTTAACTTGGCCGTATAGTCAAAATCAACGCCCTCAATAGTATCACCATACTCAACCCCATTTTCGGTGCGTAAATCTTGATGCTGGCGATCGTAATGCTCGTTAGTTTCCATAATACGCACTGCTGCAAAACCTGCATCGTTAAATGGACGATGATGCCCACCACGGCCAAACCTATCTAATCGATATACAAGTATTGTATCTAAATTAGGAATGTATCTATCAGCAATAGTATCTATGTAGCGCGCTAAATTACGACTCGCAGAATCAACTTCACCACCTGTAAAGCGCCGAGTATTAGCTTGCTCTTTTGTTTCTACAAC
Source organism: Pseudoalteromonas sp. 1_2015MBL_MicDiv (assembly GCF_002407505.1). Lineage (NCBI taxonomy): Bacteria > Pseudomonadati > Pseudomonadota > Gammaproteobacteria > Alteromonadales > Pseudoalteromonadaceae > Pseudoalteromonas > Pseudoalteromonas sp. 1_2015MBL_MicDiv. Next base: position 2,158,401 of record NZ_CP012737.1, read on the forward strand.
ACGGGTACCTTCTGAAAATATACGTGCAGTTGTATTATCGGTTACCCCATTAATACCGGTAATATTGCCAATCATATCGTTGTTTAAAACGCCATGAACTTGCCAGTCATGCTTTTGCGCGTAAGCCGTTAATATTTTCCCGCCAAACAAACCTTGCTCTTCGCCCGAAAGCGCCGCGTAAACTACCGATCCATTAAATTTGTATTTACTTAAAACACGAGCAGCTTCTATTATACCTGCCACGCCTGATGCGTTATCATTTGCCCCAGGTGAATCACTCGTAAAGTCCATAACATCACTTACACGAGAATCTATGTCACCCGACATCATCACCATCCGATTAGGCTCGCTCGACCCACGTTGAATAGCCACTATGTTAACCACTTCAACAGGATTAGGAATGCGTTTTTCGCCCGATATAGTGTCCTTTACTTCAATAATTTCTAGGCAACCGCCACACTGTGCGGATATTTTTTCAAATTCTTTTTTTATCCAGCGCCTAGCCGCACCAATGCCTCGAGTATCCGATTTAGTTTCTGAAAGCGTATGGCGAGTACCGAAATCCACCAGCGTTTGAATGTCACTACCAATACGTTCGGCTGATACTTGAGCTGCTATATCATGTAATTTTTGCTGTTCTGTGTATTGAAGTTGTGTTTTCCCATGTGCTGATAGTGCAAGTGTGCAGGCGCCTGCAATTGCAGTAAATTTAAGTAACGTTGTTGTGATTTTCAAAGGTGTTTTAAGCATCTATTAGCTCCTAATTATTATAGTGTAACCATTACTTAACTAAGATTTTATGGCAATACATTTGAGGTAGATGTAGAAAGGATCACGCTAAAACGCATTTACAAGAGGTTATTAGGATAGTAAAAAGCCCACTACCTTTTATAAGTACTGGGCCAAAATTTATTATGCATACTTTTAATGAGTGGTTTTAATATCAAATTCTTTCAAAAAGGCCTCATGTCCTCCTAAGCTTGCAAGCACACCAGCAGAAAACATAAATATTAATACAAATGCTAAACAGCTCAAAAAATCAGAATTATTTGCTGGATTAATATAGTAGTTAAGTAAAAAACCACTTAATACACCTATAAAAGCAATTTTGTTAAATAAAAAGTAACTTGGGATCTCAAATGCCCAAACAGAGGTATTGTTTACAAACTGCCTATATCCATACGTAATAAAAGCCAGCATACCAATAATACTAATTAAAAAAGTAGATACTGTCGTTAATACACTCATATTTTTATAAATAAGCGCATGTCCTAATTGTAAAGAATAAATAAATACTGCAAACCATACTAAAACAGCTGGCCCTAAAATTAATCCCATTTTCAATCCTTGAATAATACTTAAGCAGTTAATTGCCAATACACTATTATAGTAATAAGTAAAATTACATGTGTTCTGCACAATAATCTATTTAAAAATTTATTTTTCGTGGCACACTATGAACGTGTTTATAAAAAAGTTTAAGTTATGCGTCAGCTAAAAAACGATACCATTGAAGCAAATCAAATCAAATCAGAACAAACTGATTTTGGCCCTATAACTGTATTTCAAAATCAACAGTATCGTTGGCTAACACTTGCACAAAAAAAAGATGAAGATATTACTATTCAAGGTGTTATGTGCCTTGTGCATCCAGAACAAGTAATCGTCCCTGTAAATCAATGCATGTTGCTCTTTTTACTTAAACCTGCAAATACACTAAACATATTAAATTTAGGCTTAGGAACCGCAGGGTTTGAGCGAATCATGTATCACCTGCAAAACCATACGCCTTACGTAAATACCATTAATACATTTAGTACAATCGAAATAAACCCAAATATAGCCTCTATTGCAACGCAATTATTTAACCTACCAAGTAACCACAATATCCACTTACAATGCGCTGAACAGTATATTTCAAAATGCACAGCTAACTTTAACGTAATTACTATTGATATTTTTAGTGGTGAACATCATCAGCCTTTTTTAACCAATGACAGCTTTTGGCAAAACATAAATCGCTGTAGTGAGCCAAATACTCAAGTAATCGTTAATTTAAACCCGCAAACAGGTCAAGAATTACAAGCCCTTTTGGTACTGATAAGGCAACATTTTAAATGCTTGGCGCTAATAGAGTTTAATGAATATAAAAATATAGTATTGATATTGTGCCAACATACGTTAATGCATATTAACGTTGATGAAATACAAAACTCACCTGTGTTTATAAATTTTGCGCCAGACCTTTATAAAAGTATTAACAGCATTTACCACATTGAATAAAACGTCTTACCGCCCAGGTTCATGTTTTTCATAGCACGGTAAGCTTGTTTCTAACAGCTCCCAGTTAGCCTTAGATGTAACAAAGTTATGCGACAATACTTGTTCAGTAATATCGCTATCAAATATACCTAGACGAATTCGTATTCTGCTTTTGTCATCTGCATTACTACTATAAACAGGAGAGCCACAACATTTACAAAAATAGCGCGTACGCCCTGCTTTAAAACTATATTCACTGAGTCGTTCTTGCCCTTTCGTTATTGTAAAGTCATCTGTATTTACAAAGCCATTAGTTGCAAATGCAGTCCCGCTATTTTTTCTACATAGTGAACAATGGCAATGAATAATGCTGGTTATACTACCCAATACTTCAACACTTACTTCACCGCACAAACACGAACCCGTATACATAAAACGTCCTAATAATTTAATTAATTTCAACTCAGCTAAAATTCGCTGAGCTGATTGAATACAATGACAATATTACATTTTTCAAGCTCTATCAAACCATAACTAATGTTTTAATGATTGACATAAAAAAGTTAAATTGGTTATATGGCTTTTAATAAAAACTATAGCCAAAATTTAAATTGGTTAACCAAATATCAATAATATTACGAGAGCCAATTATGTCTTCTAAACACATTTTATTTCTTTGCTTATTCAGCACGCTATCAGCATGTTCAAACATTCAAAAAAACACATCGAGCGATTGGCTGCTTATTGATGACTTTGAACATTCACTTAGCAAGTGGCAAAGTGTTGATACTCAAAATGAAACCAAACCACAAGTTAAAAATCCACAAATAACAGTTATACAACCAGAACAAGCAATCGCATCTGTTAATCATTATTTACTAAAAAAGCCTGCGGCAGAAGGCATTGTAGGAAATCGTAAAGCACTTTCTTATACAAAGCTTCCACTAGCGGTTGAAGTTGGTCAAACCTACACATTTTATATACGTATAAACGTCGCTGCGTTTCCCAATAATCACGCTTTTGGGCTGAGTAATCTTACTCCGGAGTTAATTAATAAACATGCGTACGATGCATTTGAGCCAACACTTCGCGTAACCGATAAAACAGAATCAAACGGGCTTGTAAACGATGGCGCATTAATGGTTAAAACCGACAGCGGATATAGCAACATTCAAAACTACACTACAAAACAGTCAGCCAAGCCTCTGCAAACAAATACGTGGTACGACGTATGGTACGTTGTTAATAACGCAGCAGTCTCAGAGCAAGGGCAACAATACGATGTTTATGTAAAAGGTGGTGAATTTAGCAAGCAAACTCTGGTATATAAAAATGCACAATTTAGAATGAAGCGCGAACAACCTCTTATATACTTTTTAGCAAACTGTAATACGGGCCCAATTAAAAAACCTTATGGTAATGGTGGGCTCAAATACGATGATTTATACATGAGCGAAGGAATAAATCTAAGTAACCCAACGCAATAAATAAGAATAATACTCATAATTAATGACCTACAAACCTGCATTTAAAAATACTTAAATGGTATAATACTCGCCATTATTTGCCATTTAAGTTTTTAAAATGTATCGATTATTTGAAAAAATGACAAAAGCATTTCCTGAGGACCAACCCACTCAGCCGCCTTCTACTTTATTTGCTTTTTGTCGCCACTACACCAAAGGAATGGAGCTGTCGCTACTACTTATGTCAATCAGCGCCGCCATGCTTGCTATTTTAGAGGTTTCTTTATTTAGCTACATGGGCCAACTTGTCGATTGGTTAACGGCCTATACACCCGAGACTTTGTTTGTAGAGCAAAAGTCAGAACTTATAAAAATGGCCGTAATGCTGTTAGTTGTGCTGCCCGTTGTTGTATTTTTTCACTCTGCTATTTTGCACCAAGCATTGCTGGGCAATTACCCTATGTCGATTCGCTGGTTAGCGCATCGTTATTTACTGCGCCAAAGTGTCAGCTTTTATCAAAATGAATTTGCTGGACGAATAGCCACTAAAGTACTGCAAACTTCTTTAGCCGTTCGCGAAACAGTGACTAAACTACTCGATGTATTAATGTATATCGTGGTTTATTTTGGCTCTATGGTATTTTTAGTTGCCGAAGCCGATTGGCGCTTAATGATCCCGTTACTGGTTTGGTTAGCTTTATACATCTGCGTGCAGCTTTATTTTGTACCGCGCCTTAAAAAGATTGCCAGCTCACAAGCCGATGCGCGCTCAGAAATGACCGGTCGTATTGTTGATAGCTACACTAACATTTCAACTATTAAATTGTTTTCGTATACCCAACGTGAAGAGCAATACGCAAAACAAAGCATGGATGTATTTTTACAGCCTGTGTACAAGCAAATGCGCTTAGTAACCAGCTTAAACTTTGTTATTCAAAGCTTAAATTACCTATTAGTATTTTCGGTTGCCGCTGTATCACTTTATTTATGGTCGCTTAGCGCAATTAGCGCCGGAGCTATTGCAGTTGCTGTTAGCTTAGCGCTTAGATTAAACGGTATGGCGCAGTGGATCATGTGGGAAATAAGCAGCTTGTTCGAAAACATTGGCACCGTAGCCGATGGCATGAAAACACTTTCTAACCCTATTGAAGTTGCCGATAAACCAAATGCCGATACGCTTAACGTAAGCCAAGGTGCCATTGAGTTTAACAACGTACACTTTAACTACGGTAAAGCAGCAAACGAAACTAATCGAAGCCCAGTAATGAACGGTTTAAACTTAAATATTAAACCTGGCGAAAAAATTGGTTTAGTCGGTCGCTCTGGCGCTGGTAAATCAACACTTGTTAACTTATTACTGCGCTTTTACGATACAAACTCAGGAACAATAAAAATTGATGGGCAAAACATCACAGACGTAAGCCAAGAAAGCCTACGCCGATATATAGCCATGGTAACGCAAGATACCTCCTTGCTTCATCGCTCAGTAAAAGACAACATTTTGTACGGTCGCCCCGATGCAACCCACGATGAAATGCTCAACGCCACCAAACAAGCTAAAGCACTTGAGTTTATAAATGACTTAGTCGACAGCAAAGGCAATAAAGGCTTTGATGCACAAGTGGGCGAACGCGGTGTTACGCTTTCGGGCGGTCAACGCCAACGTATTGCTATTGCACGTGTGCTACTTAAAAATGCCCCCATACTTATACTCGACGAAGCCACCAGCGCACTCGACTCTGAAGTAGAAGCTGCAATTCAGGCAAGTCTTGATGATTTAATGACAGGCAAAACAGTTATTGCCATAGCGCATAGGCTCTCAACCATTGCGCAAATGGATAGATTAATTGTACTCGATGATGGGGGCGTGGTTGAACAAGGCACTCACGAGGAACTAATCGCTAAAGCCGGAATTTACGCTGCACTTTGGACTCACCAAACTGGCGGATTTATAGGAGTAGATTGATCATATAAGACCCTAGATATTAGCCTTTATTTTGATGCAACTAAAAACATAAAAGCGAAGCTGCTTACAAGGCTCTTCGCTTTAAATGTAAATTTTTTGTTTCTTGAAACATTTGTCTAAATATTAGTGTCGTTCACTGCTTTGTAAAACGTTCATTCACTTCATATTTCTAATTGTTAAAATATTAATAACTCAACGTCCCTAGCATAGCTCTTTACTATAGATTTAAATAAAAATTGTAAAAATAAAAATAAATTATTTTTCAATTTATACATCAAGTTATAAAAAAATCCAACCTTGCTTCATTAAAAATATTTCTCTAGTTCCAATATTAGGTATTTATTAGCAGTAGTAATATCTCTATTTTGATAAAAGTTAAACTGATTGATACAGAGAAAAAACATCTCGCCCAAGCAAAAACATAATGTTAACAGGTGCGATTAAATTATTAACAAAATAAATATTTAATTATCTATTGTTAACAATGTGTAATTGTGTAAACATTAAACAGTTGCTTTGGTGTTACTTTAAAATCAGTACAACAAAGTTACATTACACACTATTTCACTTTTATTAAAACGTATCCATGTCGGTGTGCTTATGCTGGTATTTTCATAAGCTTGAGTTTGAATATGGATACAAATAATAGAAGGTACACACAAAAGAGATTGTTTCATCTAGGGCCTGTTTATCTTTCGATGATTAAATTCACTAAAGTTACTCGCACTAGTTAAAGAAGCATATCTACATTAATTTGCATGGAGATTTTATATGAATATATTAAAACTACTATCCTGTTCTACTTGCGCAATACTCTGCACAGCAACACATTCTGCAGATTGGGACGCATATAGTATTCCGGCTTCTGCTGGATCAGGTAAAACATGGCAATTACAAACTGTTTCCGACCAATTTAACTACCAAGCCGGTACTTCAAATAAACCGGCAGCATTTACCAATCGTTGGAATGCTTCGTATATTAATGCTTGGCTTGGGCCTGGTGATACTGAATTCAGTTCAGGTCATTCCTACACTACTGGTGGTGCGTTAGGCCTTCAGGCAACTGAAAAAGCAGGAACAAATAAAGTGCTTTCGGGAATTGTTTCTTCAAAAGCAACTTTTACATACCCACTTTATCTTGAGGCAATGGTAAAACCGAGTAATAACACTATGGCTAATGCCGTATGGATGCTGAGCTCTGATTCAACTCAAGAAATTGATGCAATGGAGTCCTACGGCAGTGATCGTGTAGGGCAAGAGTGGTTTGACCAACGTATGCACGTAAGTCACCATGTTTTTATACGTGAGCCATTTCAAGATTACCAACCAAAAGACGCAGGCGCATGGGTATACAATAGCGGTGAAACATACCGAAATAAATTTCGTCGCTACGGTGTACATTGGAAGGACGCATGGAACCTAGATTACTATATTGATGGTGTATTAGTTCGCAGCGTTTCGGGTCCGAATATAATTGATCCTGAAGGCTATACAGGCGGCACAGGGCTAAATAAACCAATGCACATCATTTTAGATATGGAACATCAGCCTTGGCGTGATGTAAAACCGAATTCAACCGAGCTAGCTGATTCAAACAAAAGTATATTTTGGATTGATTGGGTACGTGTTTACAAAGCAAACTAAGTCATTCTAAAATATTTGTAATACTAGGTTTTATTACTTCTCGTTATACGACACGGAGTAATAAAATTTAAGCTCCCCAAAACTACTTAATGCGGCTATTAAAGCCGCATTGAGTATAATTAACCTGAACTCTGGATAGTAAATCTATCTCGAGCAGCTATTGACGCGTGAATTCGCCTTATTTTCACTGAAAACCTCAGGCTAGAGAAAATAAATTTAAACATCTTTATAATTCAATATATTAGTAAGTATCTTGACCAAAGTTCAGATTAATTAATCTCAAAAAATAAATACATCACCACCCCTCTATTTAATTAAAAATAAAAATCGGCATCTACTATTATCTTCATAAAAATAAATTTGTTCATAAATACTTTGTCGGCTTAATCATTAAGCTAACAGCTTTATGGCGCTAGCAGCGCTTGCTGATCTTTGAGGATTAAATTTGTTCAACTCAGGGGTAATTTAATTGCAGCGCGAGATTTGTAATCTAGTGGGCTGGGTAACTGCTGCCACGTCCTAATCACTCCTTACCTACAACAGGCAACTATGAAAGAAACCGTGGGCAGCCCGTGTGTTCTTTATGTATAGTTGTCACCTATTTAGGAGAATAGCCATACTACATAGGCTCTGCCTTGCCTAAATACCAAACACAGTGCTGTAAATTCAACCTCAAAAGATAAACAGGCGCTAGTGTGTATCAGCGTTATAAAATTTTATTTTCGCTTGATCTATTTCACTCGATGACAATCTTAATGTTTCGTATAATAATTCAAAATCAAAATCATTTTGTCCGTAAACAAATTTTAATATTGATTCTATTAATAACATTCGCTCATCTTGATCCGATATATCATTAGCAAGCTCTATAGCAAAAGGTAAATTACGTTCAAGAGATTTTTCGCCAACAAAACGTTTTGCATAACTAGCTTCATTACTCGGCATTAATGACTTCAGCCAATCACGTGCCATATCAGGATCATTTTCAATTAAACGAGAGCCAATATTGCTCATTACCCATTTTTTAGCAGAAACTGGCAGTGTGGGCGCTAAATCAATCAACATACCTAATTTATTATAAGGTATATCAATACTAAGGTTATTTAATAGCTTATCACGGAAAAAAGGATCTTCTTGCGCTAATGCCACGTCAAACGAACGACCTATATATTCCTCGTTAGTCGCCATATATTTCAGTAGTTGCACTATTCCTACATGCCTACTTGCTTCATCTTCAATACTATTAACCCAGTTCAAAGACTGTTCTAAATTTTCTGAAGCGAGTTTTTTTGTGTAAAATTTAATGGTCTCAAATTTTAATTGAGAGTTAGGCAATTCTGAAATTATATTTTCAGCATCATTTGGTTGCTGCTGTATTAATTGCATCAAAACAAAACCCATTAAATGCGCATACATATCTGGGCGTGGCTGTTGGCTAAACCACTCCATCACTGCGCCAGCATTTTCTCTACTCCATTGATTTAACAGTTTATCTATCACACCAGATTTAACGGCAGGGCTCAAAGAAAATCTAACGTCTTCAATGGCTGTAATGGGGCTCTCATCCATAAGCGAAGAGTATGCAACAGTGATTAAATCAACTTGAGTGCTATTATCAAATCCTTTATTTTGAATCCACTCAGACAAATTTTGTAGATCATATTGACCAATGACAGGAACAACACTATTTAGTAAGCGATTACGCATTATGGTATCCAGCCCAAGCATATGCTCTAAGGCTGATGGCCAATTTACCTTAATCCATGCCAAATAAAGAGGTTGCGTTGTTGCAAGTTTAATCTCTACCGTTTCATCACGTAATTCAATAAGAAGTAGTTCAATACAAATAGAAAACTCATCATTGACTTTCATATCGCTTAATTTCGTATCACAGCTATCAAACACAAATACCAAGTGCTGATCCGCCTTAGTTGAAACAAAGCGTGTTGTCTCTAAAGTAACTTCACTTTCGGGTGAGTCATCAGTATCAGAGGCATCTGGACTTAGCAAAAAAAACTCGGCACGTAGATAAAAAACAAATAGTGCGGCAATCGACAAAGCTAAAACTATTTTAATTTTAATAAGTGCCTCCTTATACCAATTTTAATACCGTAAATAATACGTTTTATGCAGGCCCTGTTCACCTCTTTGGATTAAATTTGCTCTATCTGAGACGATTTAATCACGACGTAAGATTTGTAACCTCGCGGGCTAAGTAAAAACCAAACAGCAAAAAGTAAATTGTCTGGATAATACATAAAGGTAGTGTAAATAATTTACTAAGATAGTTAGATATTGCCTGCCTATTTATCACGCGTCAATTAATATAATAAATACATTAAATTAACACAAAATACACACGATTAAAAATAGCCCTATCATTTTAATGGGACCCACTCCCTTTACAAAAAAAGCGAAGTAATTATAAAATCACTACGCTTTGATTATAGATATTGTGATGAACAATATTTATTACTTTAATAGATAAGCTATACAATTAACCTCAAACCAATCATCACTAGCATAACCACATTTGCAATCACACCAATTAAGAAGAAGTAACTACGCGGGCTTGGGTTTTTCTCTGTAGCTATAGCGTAGTACAGCACCATGTGAATTAAACGCGCAATTAAGTACACCCAAATACACATTGCAAATATTGGGCTTTGGTAATTAATTACAAATGCAAATAACACAGTACCTATAAATAATGCGCTGTTTTCAAGCGTATTATGAAATGTACGATGCGCCCTGAATATAAAGCTGTCGTGCGATAAATCTTCATCAATTTTACCTGGCACCGCATTGGGCTCTTTTGCTTTACTAAACGTAGCCACTGCCCATTGTACAACCAACATAATTAAATACAGGTAAAACGCTAAGTAAGCCGAAAGTGTAACTTCAGTCATTATTAAATCCCTCATTGTGTTTTTAATTGGTATTATCCAGCAAGTTTTAGGCCGCACTTAGTTTATTGATAAATATAAGTTTAATTTAGTAAAATTATTTATGAATGTAAGTAATTCCACCTTTTTATAAAAATTACCGACTAGATAAACCTTATTATCCAAACGCGACTGATTTACGAAACCGCGATAATGCAAATATAAAAAATACACTGCCGATTACGAATAAAGCCAAAAAGTAAGGCCAAACTACATCCCACCCCGCTCCTCTATATAAGATGGCTTGAGCAAACTTTACAAAATGAGTCGTAGGTGCAAATAACATAATATTTTGTACTATATCAGGCATGCTTTCGCGAGGGGTAACCCCGCCCGACAACATTTGCAATGGCAATAATATAAGGATCATCAGTAAGCCTAATTGCGGCATGGTACGCGCCTGCGTTCCTAATAATATTCCCAATGATGTTGTCGCAAATAAATGAATGGCGGCGCCCAATAAAAACAACGCTGCTGAGCCATGAATAGGCACTTGTAAAAAGCCTTCAATTACAATAAAAAGTGAAAAAGTGGTCAGTAATAAAATAACTAAACCATTGGCCCAAATTTTAGCAATTACAATTTCAAATGGCGTTAATGGCATTACTAATAAATGCTCCAGCGTACCGTGTTCACGCTCACGTATCACCGCAGCTCCGGTTAAAATAATCGAAATCATGGTAATAACGTTCATTAATTCCATCACACTGCCAAACCACACACTGGTCATATTGGGATTAAACATTATGTGCGCCGATTGCTTAATAGGCAGTGTGTATACCGATCGATAGCCTTGAACAAATTCATTAATTTCAGCACTAATAATTGTTTGAATATAATTATCACCAATAAATGCTTGCGACATACGTGTAGCGTCTATATTCACTTGTAATGTAGGTTGCTTACCTGCAAGAACGTCACGCTCAAAGTGTGGCGGAATATTTAGCACAAAGGTATAACTTCCGTTATCAAGCGAGGGATCCACTGCACTTAATGCAATAACGTCAGGCGTTTTAAAGTAAGGGTCGTAAAATGCATTAATTATACGCTTAGATAGTTGTGATTGATCGCCGTCAACAACTGCAATAGGTGCATTATTTAACTCAATGGAAGTTGCCGAAGACACAACATAAATTAATCCTGTAAAAGCAAAAAACACAAATAATAACAGCACTTTATCGCGCCATAAGCTACGCAGTTCTTTGATACCTAAATTAAGAATATTACTAAGGCATTGCATGGCTATTTATCCTGCTTTGGAAGTAAAAATACACTGGCTAACGTCAGCACTGGTATAAAAGTAAGCAAAGGTAAAAACTGCGCCGATAAATCAGAAAAATTAAGTGCTTTATTAAACACACCACGGCATGCTTCTAAAAAGTATGTAGTTGGAAATAGTTTTCCGATTATTGCAGGAAAGCCTTCTAAGGATGAAACGGGGTCAATCAACCCGCAAAAATTAACAGCAATCATCAATACAACCACAGTTGATGCCGCTAATGCCGATATTTGTGTCTTAGTAAAAGCCGAAATTAACAGCCCTAAACCAGTTGTTGCTGTTACATACAATAAAGCAGCCAAGCTCAACGCCCATAAACTTCCTTTTAGCGGAACACCAAATACAGTGACAGCTAGGGCAACTAAGCCAAAAAAACTTACCATACTAACTAAAATGTAAGGCAGTTGTTTACCAATAATAAATTCGAGTCGCGTAACCGGTGTAACATATAAATTAGTGATTGAACCTAATTCTTTTTCACGTACAACACCCAACGCCATTAATATTGCAGGAATAAACACTAACAAAAGTGGAATAACAGCAGGCACCATGGCCTCAATACTTTTAAAGTCTTGATTATAACGATAGCGTGATTCAATATTCGCCGGTACTAAATTGGGTATGACCCCATAAGTACGCAATGATAAGTCAGTTAGGTAACTGTAATACGAACTCGTCATATAACCCGATATAGTTTCTGCCCTAAAAGGCATTGAACCATCAATCCAAACTACAATTTCTGGCGTGCGCTCGCGTTTCAATTGCTGGCCAAAATTAGGTGGGATCTCAACGGCCACACTTAACTCGCCGCTGCGCATTCGTTTATCTAGCTCTGAAGGGCTTTTAATATCAGCTTTTTGTATGAAGTAGCGCGATCCGGCAATATTTTGAACGTAATCGCGACTCTCAGGGGTTTGATCTTGGTCCATCACCGCAAAGCTCAAATCTTCAACATCAAAGGTAATCCCATAACCTAAAATAAACATTAAAATAATTGAGCCTAACAGCGCAAAGGTTAAACGAATAGGATCGCGCCATAGCTCCAGCGTTTCGCGATGAGCATAGCCAAACAAGCGTAAAAAGCTAAAAGCGGTATTCGCTTTTTGTTTACCGATTGGCACCGTTTTAGGTTCACTTTCAGGTAACAACTCTGGCTCTTTAGCCATCGTTGTAGACAAAGCAGAACTCGCTTGAGACTCAAGCACCGCCTCTTCTAAATAAGCAATAAAGGCATCTTCGAGCGTATCTGCACTGCGCGCTTTGCAAAGTGCAGCGGGTGTATCACTGGCAAGTATTTTTCCTGCATGCATCAACGAAATTCTATCGCAGCGTGCGGCTTCATCCATAAAGTGAGTCGAAATAAAAATAGTAACGCCCTGCTCACGCGATAACTCAATAAGTAATTCCCAAAAGTCATCACGTGCAACAGGATCTACGCCCGAGGTAGGTTCATCAAGTATAAGCATTTCAGGGCTATGCACTACCGCAACCGCAAGCGATAAACGCTGGCGAATACCTAACGGTAAATCGACAGGAAAATCATCACGGTATTTTTTAAGGTTAAACCGTATAATTAATTCATTAACGCGCGGCGCAATTTGCTCTGTTGGCAAATGAAATAAGCGCGCATGCAACATCATATTTTGCTCAACGGTTAATTCATTATAAAGTGAAAATGCTTGCGACATAAATCCAACGCGCTTACGAGTTTCTATATTGTTAGCATCAACAACTTGACCAAATAACTTAGCTTCGCCACTGCTTGCCGGTTGAAGGCCTGTCAGCATTTTCATAGTTGTGGTTTTACCACAACCATTTGATCCCAAAAAGCCAAAAATCTCGCCTTGTTCAATACGTAAACTAACATTGTTAACCGCTGTAAAATCGCCATATATTTTACTAAGCGCTGTAGCCTGAATAGCGGCTTCATCAGTTTTTAGATTATTCTGACGAGGAGGAACCACAAGTACGTGATGATCATGACGCTTTTCTTCAGGTAGCAATGATATAAATGCTTCATCAAGGGATTTTTTCCCTGTTTGAGCCTTAATCTCCTCTGGGCTACCAGTACCTATAACTTTGCCATCGTCCATGGCGATTAGCCAATCAAAATCATCTGCCTCTTCCATATAAGCGGTCGCAACGAGCACACTCATACCATTATGCTGAGCGCGAATATGGTTAATCAATTGCCAAAATTGGCGACGAGAAAGCGGATCGACCCCCGTTGTTGGTTCATCCAAAATTAATAACTCAGGGTCATGAATTAACGCACAGCATAAACCGAGTTTTTGTTTCATACCGCCTGAGAGTTTTTCTGCAGGACGATCGGCAAACTCAGTGAGTCCAGTGCTTTTTAATAAGTTTTTGATTCGGTGCTGACGCTCTTTTTTTTCTTGCCCAAAAAGCCGACCAAAAAAATCAATATTTTCAAAAACAGAGAGTGTCGGGTATAAGTTTTTGCCTAATCCTTGTGGCATATAAGCAATACTTGGCGAAGTTGAAGTACGAAAGCGGCTACTACGCATATTGCCCCCTAACACTTCAACGTCACCATTTTGAACGGCACGTGCTCCTGCAATAAGTGCAAGCAAACTCGACTTACCTACGCCATCAGGGCCTATAAAACCCACCATACTGCCCGTAGGTAACTCCAGATTAATATTATCCAACGCTAAATTATTGCCATAGCGATGCGTAACCTGAGTAAGCTTAACCACACTAAAAGGCTTTTTAGCTTTGTTGCTCTGCTTTTTGCGATTGTTTTCATCAGCCATTATTCAGGCACTCTAACCTGCAACTGCATAGGCCAATTTTGCTCTGGTGCTAATAAAACATAAGCAAGTCCAGGCACGCCTGTTTTAACTTGTTCAATATGATCGTTTAATAATTTTGAATCTAGCTTCACTTTTACTCTAAACATCAGTTTGTCACGCTCGTTACGTGTTTCTACCGATTTAGGCGTAAATTGTGCTTGCGCTGATACAAAAGTAACTTTAGCGGGTAACGTGTATTGCGCAATTGCATCTATTACAATGCGTGCCTCAGAGCCTATTGTCACTTTGCCAGCTTGCGCTGTTGGCAAATAAATGCTCATGTACACATCGGTTAAATCAAGCAAAGAAAAAACCTTACCACCACTGCCAAGCACTTCACCTGGCTCTGCTAATCTATATAATATTCGGCCACTAATAGGCGCTTTAAGGGTGCTATCGGCAATATTACTTTGTAATCGCTCAATACGCGCTTGTGCTGCCTCTATTTCTGCATCCGACTGCACCACTTTTACATTTGCCGCTTTTAAAGCCGCTTGCGCTGTTGCAGCGCTTGTTCGTTGCTGATCAACTACTTCTTTTGAAATATGCCCTTGTTTGAGCAGTGCTACAGAGCGACGTAACTCGGTTTCTGCAAAAGTAAGTTCACTTTTATGTTGTTCTACAATTGCCAAAGCATATTTACGTGACTCAGTAGCAACACGTAACCCAGCATTAGCCTCACGTAATTGTGCATTTAAATCGTCAGTATCAATAACCGCCAATGTTTGACCGGCTTCGACCATGTCACCTTCTTGTGCTAAAACCTCAATCAAGCGCCCCGGCAATTTTGTTGCAATATCGTACTCGGTCGCTTCAATGCGGCCATTTCCATAGGCTACGCTCTCTGGCAATTGTTCAGATAGCAGTGCAGGTTGCTGAGTTTGCCAAACATACCAACCACCCCCACCCAATATGATCACAGCAGCGATTGTACTGAGAGATTTGAGTGTCGATTTAATCGTCATGCGGTAAAACTCCATGTATATAAAAGTAGGTAAATGTAGCCAGTCTTGGCCTATTTATAAGATTAGGCTAATACTGCACTATTTTTGGTATTAACTATCACTGTATGAGTTAATTGTAATATAGGTGTGACTCTACTTTGTTACTTCACGATAGTAGATTATTTTAATGAATTTTAAATGTCAGTATCCCTATTAATAATCTATCATTACCGCCGCTTATAAGCTTGATGCAGATCAAAAAACATTCAACTCAATAATAAAGATTTCAAATAAGCTAACAACCAATCAAAACGGTTAATATTTTTAAACGACAAAAAATATAATTAAACAGCCCGATTATTTACGTATATTTTTTACCATTAATATCTATTTTCGAACGTATACATTCCTTTATAAACTTCAACATTTGGTGGCTTTTTATAATTGTTAAAGTAATCGTAACCTTCTTTAAGGTTAAGCCAAAAAGGGTACCATTGGTTTGCTTTATGCTTTGATAAAACTTCATCCTCAAGCATAAACGGAAATGAATGAACCCTAAAAAAAGATTGCCCCGATTTTAACGCTGCAGCACCCAACGCGTAAATCTCATTTATATATTCATCAGTCATCGCATAACACCCAATAGAAACACAGTTGCCATGCACCATCAGTGCACTGCCAGTTCGGTTGTGTGTCCGGTCATATTTATTTGGAAAGCCCAAATTAAATGATAAGTGATAATTGCTCCAAGGATTAAGCCCACTAGCATCAACATAATAAAAGCCTTCAGGGCTTTGGTTGTCGCCTTCTTTTAATTTAGGGCCAAGATCACCTGAAAAAGTACAAATTTCATAATTTTTGAAGTGTATAAATGTGCCATCATCCGACTCCAGCCAGACTTCAAGAATACCTGGGTCTTTGAATATTCGAATAAATATAGGTGCACCATATTCAAGCCCTTTATCAGATAGTTGCTTTTTTAAAGTGGGTGCAACCATTGATATCGCTTTTTCAGAACGTGCACTGGTAGGAAATTCTGCAGCAAAAGAATTAAACATAAAAAAAACCAAGAATGTAATTAATTTCTTCATAATAAAAACACCCTTTAAGACCTTAATTTTAGTGTGATCAACACAACACCGTGGTCGGTGCTTAGATCGTCTCGATCATACTCGGGATTTATTAAGTGCCTGTCGTAAGTGTCATAACCACTGACTTCAAAAAAGCTGTCATCGTAACTAGCATCAAACTCACACGACAATAAAATGTAATCAAGCACAGAGCTGCTCGCGCCATAATAATGTGTTGCCGGTCTTAACGGTGCTGCCTTTGTTATGTTTATATTTTTTACTTGGCTGTTACTGCTATCACAATCGCTTTGTACATCGTTTGTTATTGCTTCATCGCTAATCACTTCATCATTACTTAGCTGCGACTTAACAAACAAATCCCATGAATCATTTAAACAATATTTAGCAAGGTAGGTTTTAGCGTCAAACGTAGGTGCAAAGCGTAGCGTACTCATCAGTAAATGACTTAATACACCATCCGCAAGTTCATTATTAAAGTCCCCCATTAATAGCATGGGTTGTTGCGTAGCTTCACGGCGAGTAATCATTTGTATCATTAGTAATGTAGCTTCACTGCCACGCTGAATCGTTGAGCCCCACCCACCCGCTACGTTCGCTTTTAAAATTTCAATTATGTTTTGCTCGGGTGTAAGCTCTTTATTATGCTCATCAACATTAATCATTGGGCGCTTAGATTTAAAATGCACCACGTAACAATCAGTATTGCCTATATGCGGCAAAGTAACGGTCGCTCTCAATACCTTACGACTAAAAGTAAACTCACTATTAAGGCCAAGCGTACTTGCAAGCTCGCTGTCATGCTCAACCGCTGCTACTTCAACTATGGGATATTTAGAGGCAATCGCTACTACTGGCCGTTTATAAATAAAATCATCAATCACCTCTGGCGTATCAACTACTGCAAAGTAATTATAGCCTTGCTCAGCAACTAGCTCTTTTAACGAATCAATACTAAACACTTCCTGAAAACCAATCACATCAGGGGCATGATCTGTTAAGTAATCAACAACCCAACGCTGCTTTTTAGCCCACTGCTGCGCGGTATAAATTTTCTCAAATTCATAGTATGCATTGGGCGGCTCAAGGTAGTTAAACAGGTTAAATGTGGCTATTTTTAGTTGGGTGTTCATGATTTCTGACTCAATGGCAGGAATAGAGTTTGCACTTTCTTGCGTACATAACGGGGGAAGATTACTGATAAAATTAGCCTGTATAAAATTAATAAAAATAAGAAGTAACCCACTGCGAAATTGATAAACACATAAAAAATTAACAGCTTCTTACAATTCATGACAATACCCGACAAGCCCTGAGAATTACATGTCTACTGATATGTTAGCCTTTGAGCTATAAATTTACGACTTAAATACCTCATTTCTAGAATCAGTTACTAAATGCAATAAAACTAAAAATTATGGAGATTATTATGAACACCAGTAATAAAGGACTACGTATTTCATTGTTGTTTGGCTTTGCAACTATTTTAAGTGGCTGTGGTGAAAGCTCAGATGAGCTAGATGATAAATTAACTCATGAGGCAAGAGTATCTTTTGTAAATTCACTAGACTACATGGCCGATCTTCATCTTAAAAAAAGGAACATTAGCACAGGTTATAGCGGCCTATTTGATAACGATACTATTATTTCAGCCGATGTAGCAAGTAACACAGTAAGCACAACTTATCGTTACAGCTATAAAGCAATTAACAATATGATCAATTTAGGTGTTAAAAACAGCATTACCACAAACCAAGAAGAGCGTATAACCAAAACTTTAAGCAATAACGATAACCTATGGGTTATTGCTTGGAAAGCATCGGGCGAACAAACTGTTTCGGTGCTTAATAAAAAGCAAAACAATAATGCAGACGTATTTAATGTACGTTTATTTGCTAACGGTAATTACACTGTTTTAATCGATAATACTAAAACAATAACCACTGAAAAAGGTAAAGTCACCGACTACTTAAGCGTTAACAGCTGCGCTAATGGTTTAAAAATTGCTGATAAATTTATTGATTTATGCACTGGTGATTTTGGCGCTTCTTATTTACTTATTGTTGATAAAAACGGTAAACGAGTAATGGCTGAGGAATAACATTTATAGCGCCTTAAATGCAGTAGCTTTAATATGCTACTGCTACAAACCCTATTATTTACCATGCACTTACAACAAACAAATACCCTTTTGAGCGTACCGTTTTAATTTTTAAAGAATTACGCGCATCATCGCCCAATTTTTTGCGTAACTGACTAATATGGTTATCTATACCACGTTCAATACCGTCATAATAATAACCTTTTAACTGTTCAACAATACTATTACGAGACAAAACCGTGCCAGCATTTTTAGCCAGCAATATTAAAAGGTCGTATTCACCATCGGTAAGTTGCACTGGCAAACCACCTAACGTAACCGTTCTATTGTGGGATGCGATAACGAGTTCTCCAAAGCTTATAAAACCTTTAGCTTGTGTGTTTATCCCTGCAGCTTGCATAGGTTGCTCACGCCTTAAAAACGCTTTAATTTTAGCAAGTAATAAACGAGGTTTTACCGGTTTGAGTAAGTAGTCATCTGCGCCAATTTCAAGCCCAACAATTTGATCAATTTCTTCTTCCCGTGCGGTAAACATAACAATATAACCATTGTACAAAGGCCTAACCTCACGACACACCGTTAAGCCATCTTTTTTGGGCAACATAACATCCAAAATAACTAATGCAGGTTGCCACTGTAGAATAGTTGTAACCGCATCCTCCCCATTAGCCGCTATTTTAACCTCATACCCTTCAAGCGTTAAATACTCATCAATAGACTCTGCCAACGGCAAATCGTCTTCTACAACTAAAATTTTTGGTTTCATAACGTATTCCATGTCATACCTATCGGCTTATATACAGGCTCTATTTAACGATTATAAGATTGATCTCTTACTAAGCAGAGTTATGTGTCTAATCATTTTAACTAATTGCAAACCTATCCGTGACTTACATGTTAGTAGGCCAACGCAAAATAAAACGTGCGCCACCTAAAGAAGACTCATCAACACTCGCCTCACCACCATGCCAATCTAATATTTGCTTCACAATAGCAAGGCCTAAACCGGTTCCGCCTGTTTGTAAATTACGACTTTCATCTTCTCTGTAAAATGCCTCAAATATCTTTCTTCGAGCTGAGTTAGCAACGCCATCGCCGTCATCCTCTACATATATTAACCAACCTTTCCCTACTTTTTGATAACTGATCTGAATAACATCTCGCCCATAAGCAATCGCATTTCGAATCAAATTACTTAAAGCTCGGCTCATATAAAACTTATCAAACAGTGCTTCACACTCAGCATTTTCAAGTAACGTAATTGTTTTTTTTGGGTTTGCTTCTTGCCAAACAATTAGCTCTTGTTTTATCCATTGATTAAGCTCAACGGTTTCTAATGCTAATGTTGGGGCTTCTCTATCAAAGCGAGCGTGGGTAAGCATTTCAGACACAAGTAAATTCAATTCATTTAGCGAAATTTCAATACGATCTAACTGCCCTACCTGATAGTCGTTTGTTGTACTGCCACGAAGTAATTCTAAGTTAAATTCGATACGCGCAATAGGTGTGCGTAACTCATGCGACACCGCATTAACCAAATTTTTATGTGAAGAAATTAAACGCTGTATTTTTTCGGCCATTATATTAAATGTTTTAGATAAGTTATTTAAATGACTAAAACGAATAAGCTTAGCCCGCGTTTCAAACTTACCTTGCCCAAGCAGCGCAGCAACCTTGTTAAGAGATCGCATAGAACGCCACCCAGGAATTAACCAAATAATAATAGGGATCAGTAAAAAAAAGCCGAATATAAAATAAAACACACTCAACATATACACAACTTTACTTTTTAGCTCAGGGCTAAATGGGCCTAGCACAATAACCTGATCGCTATTGCCAATACGTTGCATCACTATATCGGCGGGATACCCTATAAAATCAGAATCGGTTGATGATATAGAAACCATCACGCCCTGTTCTAATTCAGCCATTTGTTGCGATGTGTAATTTAATTCGCTCAAGGTTTTCATTATCACAGGATATGCAAATTCATGGCTTAGCGAATCAATAACCTGCGGCCACTCTTTTTTAGGGTACTGTATTAACCTATTATTAAGTAAATAAAAAGTGCCCATCATCCAACGCTGTGCTTCATTTACTAAATGCTTGGGCACAGAGTTTGGCTTAACAATAACTAAGAGCTGGCTGTCATCAATTTTTCGATAAACTAAATCAGCAAATGGGTCGCCTAAAATTTTATTTTCTGTAAGTAAGGTGTTTTGCTCGCTCGAAAAATCACTTTGATTATATGCTTGCAAAGAAAGCGCAAAGCCAAAATTAGCCTGTATATTGTTTAAATAAGCTAATCTGTCGTTTTTAGGTATACCTTTAAGTTGGTCGGCAAGTAAATCAGTAGAACCCGATGTTAAAAACTCTAACGCCCATTTTTCAGTGGGATGCCTCACCTTGTTTTCAAATTGCGGAATAATAAATAACTGAATACTCACCACTGAAGAGATAATAATAATTAGTAAAAAAAGTAGCGATTTTTTCATGTGTTATATGAGGTCAATAAGTAAACATAAACCTTATCATACATTTATATAAATACTATTGTTGATTACGTGAGCAATTGAGTTAAGTGTTAGCTGAATGCGTACCTATAAGCATACTTTACTATAGCAAAGTTTAAAGCTGCTCGTTTAAAAGCTTGATTCTACATTTTAAAATCATTATATCTCTCAATAAATAGCATTCATGCTACTAACCAGATAAAATTCGCGGCAATTAAATATGAGCGAAGTGAAGTTGTCATGAGTAGAAAGATTGAACTATTAGCCCCAGGCGGTGATGTAAACGCGGTAAAAGCCGCCATTGTAGCCGGTGCTAATGCGGTTTATTGTGGGTTAGATACCTTTAATGCACGTAACCGAGCGTCTAATCTTTCGTTTGATGAGCTTAACGGCGCACTTCGCTTGGCCCATGAATACGGCTGTGAAATATTTTTAACGCTAAATGTAGTTATATTAGAGCACGAAATGGGCGCGCTATTTAAGCTATTAAATCAGCTGGTAAATACCACGCTCGACGGCATTATTGTACAAGATTTAGGGTTGTTCAATATAGTTAAAAAGCACTTTCCTACTTTGCATATTCACGCATCAACGCAGTTAACTACGCATAACGAATCACAGGTTGAGTTTTTAGCGCGCATTGGCGCTACACGTGTAAATTTATCGCGCGAGCTTAACTTAACTGAAATTAAAATACTGACCGACGTAGCGCATAAATGCGACGTATTAACCGAAGTGTTTGTACACGGCGCATTATGTATTGCATTTTCAGGGCAATGTTATTCAAGCTCAGTGAGTGTAGGTAACTCGGGTAACCGTGGTCGCTGCTCGCAAGCGTGTCGTGATGAATACGAGCCAACGGCTATGGGTAACAAACACCCATTAAACTTAAAAGACAACTCAGCTTATTTTGATTTGCCGGAGCTGGTAGCCGCAGGTGTTGATTCGCTAAAAGTAGAGGGCCGAATTAAAGGTGCTAACTACGTACATACGGTTATTGATAGCTGGCGCAAACAGATAGACACTTTTGTGCAAACCGGTAACCTAATTGAAGACGACTCAAGCTTATACAAAGTATTTAACCGTAACTTTACTAATAAATTTTTAACCGGTGACATGACCAAAAACATGTTTACCGATAACCCGCGTGACCATAGTTTTGATCACGCTAACGAAAAAAACAACGCAATTTCGGTCGTGCAAATTTACGATGCACAGCAAGAGCTTTCTACCCAAAAAAGTGAAATTGATTCGTTAGTTAAAAAGAAAATTGAATTTTTAGATATTTCAAAACGCGAGCTTACATTAGAATTTACAGGGCGATTAAATCAGCCATTCACTGTAAACATAGTTATTGAAGATAAAAACGATATTACGCTTTCGAGTAAAAACGAAAAAGAGCCTCTACGCTTTGAAGTTCAATCGCAAATGCCTATGCAAACCGCCGATAAATCGGTTGTTGATATTGCTGCTATTGATAAACGCTTTAAAACCTTTAGTAATGCCAATTTTGAAATTAAAAATATGGATTACTCAAACTTAGGCAACAACTTAAGCATTCCGTTTAAAGAGCTAGCGCGCATTAAAAAGCAAGTCGCGTTTTTATTAAACGAAGGCAAAGACGTACTCGCGCCTGTTGAATTACCAAAACTAGTAAACCACGAAAAAGCAGAGAATAAAACAACACTCTCCATTTTAATATCGGACATAAAAGACGTTCACCTTTGTGATTTAACAGATGGCGATGTTTACTTTAAATTACCTGAGAGCTTTAGAACCGATAACGATAAATACATTAATGTATTTTTAGAGCACCCACAGTTAATTCCGTGGTTTCCGGCGGTGTTAATTGGTAAAGATTTTGAAGAAGCGGTACGTTTACTCGAGGTTGTAAAACCTAAGCTTATTATTAGTAACAACACAGGCGTAGCATTTAAAGCAGTGCAAATGGGCATTAACTGGATTGCAGGCCCATTATTAAACACCACAAACTCTTACGCGTTACTAACCCTACAAGAAGATTTAAACGCAAAAGGCGCGTTTATTTCAAACGAAATAAACAAACAGCAAATGCGTAGTATTAAACGCCCTAACAACTTTAAAGTGATGTACAGCATTTATCACCCAATACTAATGATGACCAGCCGACAGTGTTTTTTCCAGCAAACCGTTGGCTGTAAAAAACCACGCATTGACGCAAGCTGTATGTTGAGCTGTAAAAAAGAAACCACCGTTACCAATGTTAAAGGCATTAGCTTTGCTATTGATAAACAAAAAGGTGGCTACCCGAGCATTTATAACCATGAGCAATTTTTAAACATGGATATCGTAACCGATTACGCCGACAAGTTTGACGAGTTTATGATTGATTTAACCGACATTGGCTCAGGCGATAAAGAAAAGCTAGACAAAGCCGTGTTGCTTGCCCATTTTCAAGATTTAATTAGCGGGCAAACACACGCTGCTGATCAGTTAAATCACATGATAAAAGTAAAAACGCGTCAGCAATATGTTGAAGGCTTAAACAGCTAAGGTAAGTATTAAAATGACACTGCCATTATTATATTCATTACAACACTGCCCATACGCAATGCGTGCACGAATGGGTATTTTAATGGCAGAGCAACCCGTTTTACTACGCGCTATTAAAACTAAAAACAAGCCACCGCATCTTTTGCAAATATCGCCAAAAGGCACGGTGCCTGTTTTATTACTGCCGAATAATCAAGTTATAGATGAAAGCCTAGACATTATGCTCTGGGCTTTAAAGCAAAACGATCCGCATAATTTACTGCATACTCAAGACCCATTAGCACTTGAGCACATGCTTGAGTTAATTAAGCTAAACGACACGCAATTTAAACCCGTGCTCGAAAAGTACAAATTTTATGCGCGCACAAAAGACATGGCACACCTTTATTACCAAAAATTCTGCGAAGAGTTTATTAAGCAATTTGAAGCAAAACTAACCACGCATAAATACTTAATGGGCGATGAAAAAAGTCTAGCCGATTATGCCCTGCTGCCATTTATTAGGCAGTTTGCTCGCGTAGATAAACATTGGTACTTACAAAGTGAATACACGCATGTACGCGCATGGTTACACGAGTTTTTACACGCCGCTATGTTTACCAAAGTTATGACCAAATTTGATTTGTATATGGACTGCGGCGAAGAGTTTTTATACGGCGTTAAAAAACCTTAACTTAGCCTTTGTTTTATAAGGAATTACATTACTTTAACTAGCTGTAAATCTAAGCATTGAATTATTCTCATCATCGGATTTAAGCCCTATATTTACGCTATACTGCCCTCCCCATTATTAACAAACGCTATGCATTATGAACTACTCAAACTTTGGCACTAAATTTACACAACCCAACGGCATTACCCAATTAATGGAAGATTTAGGTGGTGCTAAAAACAGCAACAATCCTAATATTGTTATGCTCGGTGGCGGTAACCCCGCATTAGTGCCACAAGTAAATGAGGTTTTTTTAAGTGAATTACAAAAACTCGTTGCCAGCAATAAAGTATCGCAAGTATTTGGCCTTTACGATGGCCCAACCGGTAACGACGAGTTTAGAGCAGCATTAGCTGGCCAGCTAAGTAAAGAGTACGCATGGGATATTAGTGCCGATAATGTAGCACTTGGCAATGGCAGCCAAGCTAACTTTTTTGTGTTGTTTAATATGTTGGCAGGCGAAATGCCGGATGGCAGCCACAAAAAGATTTTATTTCCCCTTGCGCCAGAGTATATAGGTTATGCCGACCAAGGTTTATCGGCTGATATGTTTGTTGCCATAAAGCCTGATATCGAAATTTTAAATACAGGTAGCACATCAAAACAGTTTAAATACGTCATTGATTTTAAAGCGGTTGAAAACACATTAGCAAACGACAGCAGCATAAGCGCGCTGTGCGTATCACGCCCTACCAACCCAACAGGTAATGTAATTACTGACGATGAAGTAAAACACCTTGATTTGCTTGCTAAGCAATATGGTATTCCACTCATTATTGATAACGCATATGGCGATCCGTTCCCAGGTTGTATTTACACCGATGCAAACCTAACGTGGAACTCAAACATTATTTTATGTATGTCACTTTCAAAACTGGGCCTACCGGGTTTACGCAGCGGTATTGTGGTTGCCAATAATGAGATTATTAAAGCAATTGGCCGCGTAAACGGCAGCATGGTTTTATCGCCAAATAGTATTGGCCCAAGCTTAGTGACACGCTTAATTAACGACAACGAACTACTCCCACTGTGCCGCAACGTTGTACTGCCTTTTTATCGCAATAAAGCACACATAGCGATTGAGTTGTTTGATGAAGTATTTGCCGAACTACCTGTTTATTTACACAAAGTTGAAGGCGCATTTTTTATGTGGCTGTGGTTTAAAGATGCAAAAATAACAAGCGAGGTGTTATACCAACAACTTAAAGAGCAAGACGTGTATGTGATCCCAGGTCACAACTTTTTTATTGGTATTGACGACAGCTGGGCGCACAAGCACGAGTGTATTCGTATCAACTATGCTACCGATGCAGATACCCTAAAAAAAGGCTTAGAAGCGATTAAAGCAGTTATGGCGTGAATTTATAAAGCTGTGGTAAGAGTCTACTATCGTAGGCTTTAATCACATTTTATAAGCCCCCCCACTTACTATAAGGCCACTTAGCTTTATTAAGTAGAAGGTTGAGGCTCTTTTATTGCCTTATTTTTTAGGGCCTTAGTAAGCATCGCAAACACAAAGCCCCCTATTGCGCCTGCAAGCAGTTGAGCATAAAAACCCCAGCCTCTTGCGCCCGCTATAATATGAATATTCATAATTGATTCAATGGCAGTTAAAACAATAACAAACGCCACAATGCCAGCAATAACAAATAGCTGAGTACTGTATTTTTGAACCTTTTTGTTAAGCTTTACGGTAACAAAAAAAGCGATGGCAAGTGCTACGGCAATAATAGCGCCGTAGGTAGGTAATAAGCCTAACCAATCATCAAGCGTTAAACTAGCACGATCACTAAAGCCCACCACCACACCTACATTAACTAATTGATTGACAACGTATTGGCTATGAAACAAGCTAGCAAGTGTGAATGTAAGTAACCAAGAAACTAAAAATGAAGGCAATATACGTGTTAAAAACGACATGGTTATCTCAACTTAAAATAAAGCTTTTTTCTTATACTAGCCATGCTAGCAAAGGCTTGCCCCGTAAACAATGTATCTCTTTTTTTACTTTGCTTTCGCTTTTTTCGTTTTCTGTTAATGCAGATGTTGCGTTACCAAAGGAGCAATACAGTACAAAAACACTGGCTACGCAATTACAGTCTCCGTGGAGCATGGTTGAACTACCAAACGGCACGTGGTTAATTACAGAGCGTGATGGTCACGTCGTTATAGTTAAAAACAATGTGCAATCAAGAGTAAAATTAAACCTAACAGGTTTATACGTTGCAGGCCAAGGTGGTTTACTCGACATTGTATTATCACCAGATTATAACAACTCCAAAGAAGTTATTTTTACTTATGCCCAAGGTGATGCAAGCGCAAACAGGCTTGTTGTTGCCAAAGCCACGTTTAATGGTACTGACTTTTCAAAGCCTAACGTTATTTATAAAGTAGCGACTGATAAAAACACACCGCAACATTACGCAGGACGCGCCCTTGTCCTACCTGACAATACGTTATTAGTTTCAACAGGCGATGGGTTTGATTTTAGAGAGCAAGCACAGGTTATCATCAGCCAACTTGGTAAAATATTACGTATAAACCTAGATGGCACCATTCCAACAGATAACCCATTTATTAATCACAAAAACCTAAATGCACATGCTGTTTACTCACTTGGTCATCGTAACCCTCAAGGCTTAGTTTATGATTACGATACGCAGCAAATTGTAAGCCACGAACACGGCCCTGCAGGCGGTGACGAGCTAAACTACTTAAACGCTGGCACTAATTACGGCTGGCCGGTAATCACCTATGGCAAAGATTACTCGCAAGCGCGTATTTCACCATTTACCGAATATAAAGGCATGCAAAAACCAAGCGTTAATTGGACGCCATCAATAGCGCCATCAGGTATGGCGTATTACGGCTCTAAACATACCGCCTTCCCTTCATTACAACAACATTTGCTAATCACTACTCTCGTCGATAAAAAGCTCTACAGCGTTAATCTGGTAAGTGGTAAGTTTACGCAGTCTCACGTATTTCCTAAGGCTGCAGGCAGGTTAAGAGATGTGTTTATAACTGATAAAGGTAACGTCGCGGTATTAACAGACGGCAAAGAGGCAAAGCTAATGTTGATGACATCAAATTAATTCACAAAGGGAGTAAGAGCCGCTGCGCTTTTAGAGTAAGGTAGCGGCTTTATTACGTACTTAATAACGTTTTTAAGTTTTCAACTGCGTACCATATACTTACTGTGCTTGTTATTTACCCGATTCTAATTGCTGTTTCAATAACTCAATAAGTTGAGTGCTAAGCCCTGTAATTTCGGCCTCCAGCACCTTCACTTTAACTTGTGACTTTTCATCATCTTTACTGCGTAATAATGCAGTTTCCTGTAGTAATTTTTCAATTTTTTCTCGTATTTCAGCAATCTGTTCATCAAGAGGATCTCCTTCAGATTGTGATGCTTGATTTACATCTTCATTGCCTGATAACTTACGTAACGCCTCTCGATTTTGATCTTCCAGACTTTTTTCTTTTCCTTCTTCGGATATATCCACTTGGTCACTTTGAACAGCTACTTTGTGCACAGTCGCTTTTTCGGTTACTTCATCAGCTACCACCTTTAAAGTTTGTTTTTGCGGGTAAATTTCTAAAGGTTTAGAGTTTATGTGAACTGACATTTTATCCATTTTAATATTCCTTGTTCAGTCAATTATTGGTGAGAAGTAGTTAACTATAAATATAATGCTTTACCAAAAGCCAATTGTAATAGCCCTCGTTTGATTCTTTATTAGATTACACTCTACTCACAAGCTTGCCCATTGTTGTTTTAAACCAACAAGGTGAACAATACCAAAAGATAAACAAATAATAGAACTCCAAACCCAAAATTCAGGCGAACGCCCCATAGGGCTGAGGGATCCCCACTTTATCCAGCGGCCTCTTTTTGATAATTAAAAATAAAGTTTTTTAAACTTTTTTCTATATAGCTTTGTGTAATACGTCTCTTACATAGCTTTATGACTTGCTTGGCTAAGGTTAAAAATGAAAGAACTCGGCGATTCTTAACACTATTTGCTTGAAATTTTATATGCCACTTTCTTTTTTCTGCTTCACACCCTATAAACCATAACGCAGTGCTCGCTATTGTGGCTATCAAGCATAATATTCCTATTCTATTTATGCCGGTGCTTTTACTAAAACGCCACGAAAAACCATATCTCAAACTTTTGTCATCGCGGAAATTTTGCTCTATTTGCATTCTTTTACTATATAAACCAACTACTCGCTTACTCGTCATTGTATTGTCTGATGTCGCGAGTAACCATGGCTCTTTCGCTAAGTTTTGATACATTTTTGTATCTTTCGTAAATCTGCTTTTTCCTTTTCTTCCTTTATTTTTTCCATGATATACGTGTAAAAATGCATCGCATGCTGTCGGGCTGGACTGAGTTAGTCGTGCTTGACCTAACGCCTTTGGTATATCGCTGGCACCAGCCCTAAGTTGTTTTAATGTATGCCATTGTGATTGCATGGCTAGTTTACACTTCATTGAGCCTCTTAATCGACCTATCATATGCCAACCAAGTTCGCGTACTTTACTATACCAAGGCGTAAGAAAGCCGCCGTCTGTTACAATATAGACACTAGGATGTCGTCCAAGCACTTCATAAAGTTCATCTAAAAACAGGCTGTTGGTTGCTGGGCTATCAAAATTCTTCTGCTCAACAATCATGTTATAAATCACGATAGAGCGCCCATCCACAAGTAAGCTTGCTCGCAGTAAGTGATAGTCGTGACCACAGGCACCGCTCCAGTCAACGGCAATTGCAAGCATTGGTAAAGAGTCGATAATAGGATGAGCTAATGCTTTATAGATAGCGACCCTTTCATTGTAGAGGTGAGTATTTTTTAAGAAGCGAACAACGCGTTTTATTTTATGTTTTACATCCACAGCGCCAGACAAATTTCTGCCGATTTCAGTTAAGGTAAGTTTATTGCCCGAAATTAATGCATTACTGCAGCTTAGTAATGTTTTTACTCTGGCATTATTGAATGGCGCTAATGCATGTTTAAAGTACTTATGGCAAACTGATGTGTCAGGCATAGCAGTTGTGACTTATGTGGGTTGTGGTGATTTACATAAGATCATAAATTGCTGTGCCTGTCACGTTTTGGGGATTCGTCAGCCCATAGGGTTATTTATTAAAAAGAACCCTGCAACACCACGGGCTAAATAAATAAAAGTTATTAATACAAGAGCTAGGCGGATGAATGGAAGTTTAAAAATAACACCTGCAGCTGAAAATGCACACATTAAACTAGACAGCCACACATTAAACTAGACAGCCACTCCAATTGTAAACTAATCTAGCGCGCCACTAAATTTACTTTTTTGGGCTAAGAGTTCACCTCTTTTTATATCTTTACCCGCGCGTTACACATTAAATAAGCAATTATCACTGTTAAACCTAAATTACACGCATGAAAATGACTGCATAATGCAGTTGTGATTTATTACTGAATAATTTTACTGAGTAGTTTAAGTTTTATGCCAGTAGCTTTTCGCAGTTACTGATATTCGCTCGCCGCTTTCGCTTTAAGTTTTCACAATAACCTTCTTGTGAAGCACATTAAACTAGACAAGCACATTAAACTAGACAGCCACTCCAATTGTAAACTAATCTAGCGCGCCACTAAATTTACTTTTTGGGCTAAGAGTTCACCTCTTTTTATATCTTTACCCGCGCGTTACACATTAAATAAGCAATTATCACTGTTAAACCTAAATTACACGCATGAAAATGACTGCATAATGCAGTTGTGATTTATTACTGAATAGTTTTACTGAGTAGTTTAAGTTTTATGCCAGTAGCTTTTCGCAGTTACTGATATTCGCTCGCCGCTTTCGCTTTAAGTTTTCACAATAACCTTCTTGTGAGGCTGGCCTGCCGACTGCACCATGAAATACACGCGTAAATTGTGTGGTGAGTTTTAACCAGTTTTCTGGGGAGATATTAACTCTTTCGAGTAAGGGTAAGTGTGTACTTTCAATATAACCACGTTTGTATTCTCGTATACAGCGCCCTGTTAGCTCAACAAGTTCAAGGTACGATTTAAGCTCAAACGGCAGCCCTTTTGGCATAATTTGACGTGGCATGCCTGCAAAGCGCAGTAGTTGTTTTGGTTGCTTGCCATCCTTTGCATACGTTAAACGCTGTTTGATGCTGGTATGGTCTGACTCTTCTGGGGTGTTAGCCATTTTGGCTCTAATGGGGTTTAAATCAACATACGCCATGCAGGCCGCAAGGGCTGCTTCATCTAATAATGCTTGAGACGTAAATCGTCCCTCCCAAAAACGGCCAGTGCAGTTATCTTCTTTATTTGCTCTGCGAGCAATGTTTTCATTTAATAGCCGCATAAACCAGCTAATACTTGATAGGCGCTCGCGATATTGTTTTACTGTTTGATTAAAAAAGATAAGTTCAGCTTTACTTAGCTTTTCACCCTGTATGTATTTTTGCGTAAGTACAGTGCCTTTACACAGCTTGTGCCAGCGAATAACAATCGCTTTATCATTCAGCCGATTCGCTTTTTTGTCATCAACATACAACACTAAGTGCGTATGATTGCTCATGACAGCATAAGCACAGACGTCAATACAAAATACCTTGGCTAACTCAAGCAGTTTGTCTTCAACCCAGCCTCGTCGATGCTCGTTGGATTGACCTGTAAAGTGGTCTTCCCCACATAAAAATGCACGGCGTACGCAACGTGATATGCAATGGTAGTACTTTGTATCAACCAAACTTACTTGGCGCTTTCTTGCGATTGCCATAAGACACCCTGCTTATTTTTCACACTGATAAAAGCCTAGTACTTAGTTCACTAAACTGCAAAAAATAGGATGGGTGTCAGTTTATTGTGGTTCTTATTGATAAACAAACCATAGCTGAGTTCCTATTTTGGTTCAATCGATCACTGTATTTTATGCAGAATATAAAGTGGGAATTTGGTGTTGTCTTAATTGGCGTTTTGGACAGGATTACGGGTACTTGAGTGGCTTTTATTTAGGGTAAAAGCACTTAACCTTCTTAATATATAGTATTATTTTGCAGCTTTTTATTTAGAGGAAAGCAGGCGGTATACAGCCGAGTCGTTTACCATTCGTTAATAAATAGCTGTCGTCGACCTATGGGGCTGTCTATTTTCACTTTCATTTTATCTACATAGTTCAGCTTCTTACGTGATCCATTATTTATAATAATGCACTCTTCATGCTGTTTTTGTTGGCTTATTTCGTAATAATTAGTATGGGTGTCATCCTAACTTTTACGAGATTCAATCTCGTTTGGGTGAATATTTTTTAGGTCCCTTGGTACGAAGCTCATTAGGAGCATGGCGCATGATAATCATGACACCATAGCTCGAATATATGTCAGTACCTTTGCTTTTTAGCAAGCTTGTGACGCATCATTACTGCGAAATGGAATACATGATAATGAATAAAAGCACCAACTTAGATGTTTATACATCGGCTCGTCTTGACTTCAAGGGAGCGTCCATATATGTCACTGTTATCCTACATTGAGAGATATTTGGATCGGTATTCATTACGGGAGATGAACCGCCCATTGCGGACCCGCATGATGGGTGGTGTGGGGCTGGAGATTAGAGACCTCCGGCTACCCGATTAGCTTTCTGGTGCCACTTGAACGAGTTTCTGTTTAACATTATAGAAATAATAGATAGCCAGACCGAAACCAATAACAAAACTTAGAGAGTGCCCTGCTTTTGGATAACCTACGGATTTAAAATCTAAATATAACGCTGGTATAAGTGCAAAAACGATAGCACATAAGAATATATACCCTCGTTGAATTTTACTAAAAATCAAAAATAAGCCAAAACCTGCCAAGCCAAAAGCAGCTTGTGATGCACCTGTACCTACATTCCATGGTGGAGGTGTAAATTGAGTACTAAATAGTGTTCCAATAGAACCTGCAAAAAGCCAAATAATTAACATGTACTTAGAACCAACGGTTCGCTCAATAATAATACCCAAGAATAAAATAGATAATACATTGTAGATCATATGCTTTTGATGGACATGGATTAATTGAGAAGATACTAGCCTCCATATTTCAAGGTGCTTTATACCCTCTACAGTTAATCCACCAAAATTAGTAAGTTCCGTTATTCTTGATTTACCGAGGACCGAGCCACTAATTTGATAAGCGACATAAAACGATACGCAAACAGTAACTATGCATATTAAAAAGGTAACGACAGGTTTGTGATTAATCTGCATACTATTTCCGAAAGCTAACGTCATATAGAACACCACTTCGGGGGTTTATAACACCCCAAAACGGCGTATATTACATGGCTCAATAATTCCACTAAATAACTCTAATGTAAACAAGTAATTACGTATGTTATAAAATGCTCGTTGTTAAAATACACCAAAACGACTTTTAATAATGTTATTGGACAAAACACAGTCCATGCACACAGCGCATTTAAAGGTTGGTTATTATTTTATGAAATCTCTCTTTCTAACAACAATTAAAGGCCATGTGTATAGCAATCACTATTGTTACAAACTGCACAAAGAGCACTATTGAAGCTTATCTGTTTTGGATAACTGCCTATATCCGCTTTAATAATATTCAAACGCCCTAGATCTATGGGAGATACTCAAGTGAAGTTATGTTTAAACCATTTAGTAAATTCGCAAAATGTAGCGCAAGAAACTGATAAAAGGGACAGGCGTATATTTTTGTCAAATAACTGTAACGCGCTAAAGCACGTCCTACATATTAGCTGAACCTTATTATTACCTTTTTTAACCTAAAACAAAAAAACCGCTGTTCATTGCAAACAGCGGCTTTCTAATTAAGATTTACAAGCTTAAAGCTTGCTTAACTTAAACTTGATTTTTATTGCTTACCAATTACTTCAAGTCCACCCATGTATGGGCGTAATACTTCTGGTACTACTACTGAACCATCGGCTTGCTGGTAGTTTTCTAGTATTGCTACTAGTGTACGCCCAACAGCTAAGCCTGAACCATTTAGTGTATGTAGTAGCTCTGGCTTTTTAACACCTTCACGACGAAAACGTGCTTGCATTCTACGCGCCTGAAAATCTGCCATGTTTGAACATGATGAAATTTCGCGGTATGTGTCTTGAGCAGGTAGCCATACTTCTAAATCGTATGTTTTAGCTGAGCCAAAGCCCATGTCGCCCATACATAAAATCACTTTACGGTACGGAAGTTCAAGCGCTTGTAGTATTTGCTCTGCGTGACCTGTTAACTCTTCAAGTGTTGCCATTGAGTCTTCTGGTTTTACAAGTTGTACAAGTTCAACTTTATCAAACTGGTGTTGACGAATTAGACCACGTGTATCGCGACCATAACTGCCTGCTTCACTTCTAAAAAATTAAGGTGGTTGTCTAGTTTATATGTGTCTAGTTTATATGTGCATCTAGTTTATTTGGGTTCTGTAAAAGAATAGCCCCCCGAAAATTTGACTCAGGCGGAGTGACCATATGTGTCTGTGTTATTTCGCTAAATATCTGACCCTAGAATTTCTAAATATCACAACGAGGATTTCGTGTAATACAGTGTAATAGATAATTCAAAACAAAAAACTATTATTTATCCGTAGCCACAGAGCAGTGTTCAGGAAAATAGAAAAATCTGAATAATACAGCGGCTACCAATTAATGCAGTGGAATTTATTAACCACTTTAAAAACAAGGTGTCATTCGAAAGCTAACTAATCAAAAATTAAAAGGATTATTGTATGGAAATCACAGCAAATAATGAAGTTGAAAACATTAGTTTTAAATCAACTATAGAAGAAATGAGAAAGCACTATTTACTCCAGCTAGGCAACACGAAACGGGTAACAGGGTTTGGCTTATCTCGACTAAAAGTAGCATCTTCATCAGAAAGATCAGAAGGCGAAAATGAAGAGTTAGTAGAAGTCATGGGAGATACTGTTTCCAATGTACAAGCTATGACAAGTGACTTTTCAGCCACAACACAAGTTAGTGTTAACGCTTCCTCAGAGGAATATATTAATAGTAATAACTCTGAAAGTGATCAAGCTAGATTCAAACAACAAATGGAAGATCGTCGTAAAAAAGCGTTAGCCGCAAGTGAAAAAGTAATCAATGCAGCATTTGATAAAGCTTCTGAACTTGGTGAAAAGCACCCAAACCTTCAAAATGGTATATTGTCAGTAACAGACACTATGACACAAGGAATCGTGAGTGCTGCAAATTTTGTAGCAGATATTGTAATTGAAGTCGTTGGCAAAGTAATAAACGCACTAAGTAAAGCTTGGAGCTGGATTACAGATCAATTTGCAACTGCTGCGAAGTCGATAGGCAATTTCTTTTCAAATATTTTCTAATGATATATTAATTAAACAAGGGGAATTTCGCCCCTTGTTCTAACCTTCTACGAAGTGTCTTCCTGTAGCATTTTTGGCGCGTTCGATGGTTTCGTCACTCATACGGTACTGGTTTGGATCATGCCCATGATGTCGATAGCTAGCACAATCGTATTTGTATTTAGACAGTATTTAAACAGGACAGCTACTCTAATTGAACAGATAAAAATCTACCACTGAATTACTTTCATTTGACTCATTAAATAAATCATTGGCACTCTTAAACCTAAATTACACGCATGAAAATGACTGCATGATGCCGGTTTAGATTTTCACAGTAACTTGCTTGTGAGGCCGGATTACCACCCTGGCTCTATGGGAGATACTCAAGTGAAGTTATGTTATGTTTAAACCATTTTGTAAACTCGCAAAATCTAGCGCTAGAAACTGATAAAAAAGAAAGGTGCATATTTTTGTTAAAGAACTATAACGCGCTAAAGCACGTCCTACATATTAACTGAACCTTATTACCTTTAACTTAAAACAAAAAAGCCGCTGTTTATTACAAACAGCGGCTTTCGTATTAAGATTTACAAGCTTAAAACTTGCATAACTTAAACTTGATTTTTATTGTTTACCAATTACTTCAAGTCCACCCATGTATGGCCGTAATACTTCTGGTACTACTACTGTGCCATCGGCTTGTTGGTAGTTTTCTAGTATGGCTACGAGTGTACGGCCAACGGCTAAGCCTGAACCATTTAGTGTATGTAGTAACTCTGGCTTTTTAACACCTTCACGGCGAAAACGTGCTTGCATTCTACGCGCCTGAAAGTCAGCCATGTTTGAACATGATGAAATTTCGCGGTATGTGTCTTGTGCAGGTAACCATACTTCTAAGTCGTATGTTTTAGCTGAGCCAAAGCCCATGTCGCCCATACATAAAATTACTTTTCGGTATGGTAGGTCAAGTGCTTGTAGTATTTGCTCTGCGTGACCTGTTAACTCTTCAAGCGTTGCCATTGAGTCTTCTGGTTTTACAAGTTGTACAAGTTCAACTTTATCAAACTGATGCTGACGAATTAAGCCACGTGTATCGCGACCATAGCTGCCTGCTTCACTTCTAAAACACGGAGTGTGGGCAACTAAACGAATTGGTAAATCGCTTTCGTCGTAAATTTCGTCACGTGCGCTGTTTGTAAGCGGTACTTCAGCTGTAGGAATTAAGCTAAAGCCAGCTTGTTGTTCGCCATCGTCGTTTACAAGGCCTAATGTGTGGAACAAATCGCCCGCAAATTTAGGTAATTGGCTTGTGCCGTAAAGGCTTGCGCTATTTACTAAGTACGGTACATACATTTCTGTGTAGCCGTTTTTGTCTGCGTGTGTATCTAGCATAAATTGCGTTAGAGCACGGTGCATACGCGCTACTTGACCGCGCATTACTGTAAAGCGTGCGCCACTAATTTTAACGCCCATTTCAAAATCTAAGCCGTTTAAGTCTTGGCCTACATCAACGTGGTCTTTAACTTCAAAATCGAATTTTTTAGGTGTTCCCCACGTTAAAATTTCAACGTTGTCATCTTCGTCTTTACCGGCAGGTACTGACTCGTCTGGCAAGTTTGGAATTGCTAAAGCAATGTCGTTAATTGCGGCTAGTACTTCGTCTTGCTCAGTTTTAGCGGCGTCTAGCTCACTGCCTAAGTTAGCTACTGCATCAAGTAGTGGCTGTGCGTCTTCGCCTTTTGCTTTGGCTTGACCAATTGCTTTTGCGCTTGCATTACGTTGACTTTGAAGTTCTTGCGTTTTTACTTGTAATGTTTTGCGTTTTTCTTCAAGTGCCGTTACCGTCGCTACATCGAGTTCGTAACCGCGCGCCGCTAAACGTGCTGCAGTTTGTTCGATGTCTTGACGTAAAAATTTAGAATCTAACATGTTAGTTTTTTAACCTTTTTGCATTACTAGCTGAAGGCCCAGCCAAGCCATAAAAATACACACCATCACGTTTAAGATGATATTGAGGGCCATTTTAATAAAGTGACCTTGTTGTAATAACAACAACGAGTCCATTGAGAATGTTGAAAAGGTGGTTAATGCACCTAAAAAGCCAATACCGATAAGGGTTTTAGCGGGGCTTGCGGTGATAATTTCTTTATCTATCAAACCGTACAAAATGCCCATTAACAATGAACCCAGAATATTAACCGTCAACGTGCCAAAAGGGAATCCCCTACCGAGGAGTTTTAGCATGCTTTCGCTAATAAAAAACCGTAAACACGCACCTGAGGCTCCGCCAAGGGCGATCATCATATAAAGTTTAATCATTTTCGTATCGTCTAAGTGGGCTTTGCGCATCGCGCTCTTTTAGGTAATCGAGTTTTTGTTTAATTTTTTGCTCAAGTCCGCGCTCGCTCGGTAAGTAATATTCTTTGCCGTCCATTTCTGGTGGTAAATATTTTTCTCCTGCGGCAAATGCGCCTTCTTCGTTATGCGCATAACGGTACTCAGCGCCGTAACCTAAGTCTTTCATTAAGTTGGTTGGCGCATTACGCAGGTGCTCTGGCACTGGGTAACTTGGCTCGTTTTGAGCATCAGCTTTTGCTTGATTAAACGCCATATACACCGCATTACTTTTAGGTGCGCTGGCTAAGTACAGTGTGGCTTGTGCAATTGCACGCTCGCCCTCGCTTGGGCCAACACGTTGAAATATATCCCACGCATTTAAAGCCACTTCCATTGCGCGCGGATCGGCGTTGCCAATGTCTTCTGTTGCAATGGCAAGTAATCGCCTTGCTACATATAAAGGGTCGCCGCCACCGGCTAAAATTCGGCAATACCAATACAATGCACCGTCGGGGGAGCTACCTCGTACTGATTTGTGAAAGGCTGATATTAAATCGTAAAATTCATCGCCGCCTTTATCGTATTTAGCTAAGTGCGTTGGTAGCACTTGGCTAAGTACGTGCTCATCTACGTTGTATTGACCATTTTGCTCGGTTGTTAAGTCAACTGCTTGTTCAAGTAAATTAAGTACTTTACGCGCATCACCGCCACTTGCTTGGCACAGTGCCTTTTTAGCGTTGTCAGCAATAGTGATGTGCTTTTGGCTTAGCTGCTCGTCTTGTTTAAGTGCACGTTCTATTACGGTATATAAGTCGGTATCGGCAAGCGATTTTAAAACATACACGCGTGCTCGCGACAATATAGCGTTGTTAAGGGCAAACGATGGGTTTTCTGTGGTTGCACCTACAAATATAAAGGTGCCGTCTTCTATGTGCGGTAAAAAGGCATCTTGTTGGGATTTATTAAAGCGGTGAACTTCGTCAACAAACATAAGGGTTCGTTGGCCACGGCTTTCTAGGTTGTCCCGCGCTTGCGTTACGCTATCGCGTATATCTTTTACGCCTGCGGTTACCGCTGACATTTGAATAAGTGAGGCATCAGCATGGTTGGCAATTATTTGCGCAAGCGTTGTTTTACCAACACCGGGCGGGCCCCATAAAATTAAACTATGGCATCGCCCTGCGACAATGGCTTGATGCAGTGGTTTATCAGCGCTTAATAAATGCTGCTGACCAATGTATTCATCAAGCGTTGTAGGGCGCATACGCGCGGCAAGTGGGCGTACATCAGGCCCAAAGTTAAAACCTAAATTACTCACCGTTACTCTGATCGTCTATTTCAACACCTTCGGGAGGCGTAAATTCAAACGTGCTTTTATCAAGCGGCGCATTAACTTGTGCATCATTAAATGTAAATGACGATAACTGCCCTGAATTGTCGGTAACTACTAATTTAGCAAGGCCTTGCTCATTACCTGCAAAGGTTATATCAAGTTGCTCAACTTGGCTTTCTACGCCTTTATTCGGTGTTACGCTAAAACCTGTATTTGTTGCAAGTACGCTGTACTTTTCCCATTGTGCTGGATCTTTTGAGGTAAGTAACACAAACGGTGTTGAATCGATTAAACCGCTGGTTTTCATAATCGTTACTTGCTCAGCAAAGCTGTCGAAGTAATAAGTTTTATCACCGTTTGATACAAATAACGTATCGTCTGGGTTTGTTTGCTGCCAGCGAATCATCATAGGCTGTTGAAGCGCTATTGTGCCCTCGCCTTGCATAACAGCTTGGCCTTCTTTGTCTGTTACTTTTTGTGCAAACTGCGCTTTGAAACTTTTTAAAGTGGCAAGTCTGTCTTGTAATGCTTGGCTGCCGTCAGCAAAGCTTGGTGCGGCAAGTACGCTGCCTAATACTAATAATAAGGCGTTAACTTTTTTCATGAATTTGCTCCATTAGGCACTAATACATCGCGAGCACCGTTATGACCTGGTGAACTCACGATACCCGATGTTTCCATTTGTTCTACTAAACGTGCTGCGCGGTTATAGCCAACACGTAATTTACGTTGCACTGACGATACCGATACTTTGCCGGTTTCAATTACAAACGACACAGCTTCGTCGTATAACGGGTCTGATTCTTCATCTGCGTTTTCGCTAGCTTCACCTGGTAATAAAATATCTTCACTGGCATCACCATTGAGTATTTCATCAATATAATTTGGTTTAGCACGCGCTTTCCAATCGTTTACTACGGCGTGTACTTCGTGGTCGTCTACAAACGCGCCATGCACACGCTCTGGTACGCTAGTGCCTGGCGGTAAATAAAGCATGTCGCCCATACCTAGTAAGTTTTCGGCGCCTTGTTGGTCAAGTATTGTCCGTGAATCTATTTTGCTCGATACCTGAAACGCCATACGTGTTGGAATATTAGCTTTAATTAAGCCAGTAATTACATCTACCGACGGACGCTGCGTAGCAAGCACTAAGTGAATGCCTGCCGCACGTGCCTTTTGGGCTATACGTGCAATAAGTTCTTCTACTTTTTTACCTACAATCATCATCATGTCGGCAAATTCGTCTATTACTACAACAATACTTGGTAATTTACCTAGCTCGTCGGGGCCTTCTTTCATGCCATCAGTGTCTTTAAATAATGGATCAAGAATTGGGTAACCCGCTTCATTGGCTTCAAGCACTTTTTGGTTGTAACCTTTTAAGTTACGCACACCCAATGCTGACATTAATTTATAACGACGTTCCATTTCGCCAACACACCAACGCAGTGCGTTAGCGGCTTCTTTCATGTCGGTCACTACTTCACACAATAAATGCGGAATGCCTTCATATACTGAAAGCTCAAGCATTTTAGGGTCAATCATGATCATACGTACATCGTCAGGACCCGATTTGTACAGCAAGCTTACGATCATGACATTAACGCCCACTGATTTACCCGAACCGGTTGTACCGGCCACCAATAAGTGTGGCATTTTACCTAAATCAGCACATACCGGCTGACCGGCAATGTCTTTACCAAGCACCATGGTAAGTGGCGACGGATTTTGCTCAAATTTAGGGGCGTTTATAACTTCTGATAAACGAACTATTTCACGGTGTTTATTTGGAAGTTCAATACCAACATAGGTTTTACCCGGAATAACTTCTACAACACGTACACTAATTGCCGAAAGCGAACGGGCTAAATCTTTAGCCAAGCCCGTAATTTTAGACACTTTTATACCTGGCGCTAAATCAAGTTCAAAACGTGTAACAACGGGGCCTGGGTATACCGCTACAACAGTTGCTTGTACGTTAAAGTCGAGCAGCTTTGTCTCTACTAGGCGCGATACTGTATCGAGTTCTTCTTGCGAAATTGGGTTTTTAGCTTTGTCCGGTCTATCGAGTAAATCGAGTGACGGTAATGGCCCCGGTGGTGGCTCTTGCGTTAATAATTGCTCAAATTTTTCTTTTGCTGTTGGTGGTGGCTGATAGGCTGCTTTTGGCTTAGGCATTGGCCTTGCTGGTGATACAACCGTTGTAACTGGCTTTTCAGGTTCTACAACTTGGCTTTGATCAAGCGCATTTAATGCAGCAGCCGTGTCCATTGGCTCGTCGTCTATGGCGCTAAAGCCAATTTCTTGATCGAGTATATCGTCGAGTTCATCAAACGGCATAAAGTCGTCACTAATTTGTGGCTCGCTAAATAGCGTTTGCGGTTCGTTAATTGCTTTTTGTTTATCTGCTTTTTTAGCCGATGCAGGCAGCTCTATTTGCTCTTTTATATCGTCTTCAAAATGGGCGTCTACTTCATCGTTATTATTTACTGTACCTGCAGCGTGTTCTCGGTGCATCCAGCCTTTTGCATACGACACGATAAAACGATAAAACCTAACCATTAAATCGCCAAGATAATCAACAAAATCAACCCACGATACACCCGTTAATAGAGTTAGTCCGGCAAAAAAGAAACACAGCAATAATATAGATGTACCGGTAAAGTTAAATGCAGGCATCATGGCTGATGCAATAACATCGCCCACTACCCCACCAGAAGAGAAGTTATAAATATCGTCAAAGTTGATACTGCTAATAGCGGTAGCTGAGGTAATAAATAAAGCAAAACCAATAACTCGCAGCGCTAAAGTAGTGTAATCAAGCTGTAAAATGCGGTGAGGTTGTTTAAATAACAAGTAGCCAAATAATTGAATGGCAGCAGGTACTAAATAAGCCAACCAACCAAAAGTAAGTAATAAAATGTCAGCTATCCATGCACCAGCTGTGCCCGTAATATTTTTTACGTTTCTAAATTCACCAGTTTGCGACCACGAAGGATCAACTGGATCAAAACTGATTAAGGCACATAAAATAAATATTGCTGTAAAGGTACTGATAATCAGCCCTGTTTCTAATAGTCTTTGCACACCGTTTAGGCGCATAGTTCCCTATTCCTCTTTATTATTCTATTTTATTCACACTTACTTAGCAGTGAAATACCTTAGCAGGAAATGCAATTTGTTGCACTTTATCTTAACCTTGATGGCCTGATTATGAACACGTTTTTATAATTTAGGCAGATAAAAGCAAATGTCAGCCTATTATAAATACTGTTAAGCAATATACGGGCGAATAATTACACCTTCTTCACCTTTTACTTCTTCCATTACTACATAAGTACGGCTTTCACTTACATTTGGAAGTTTCAATAGTATGTCGCCTAATACGCCACGGTATTCTGACATATCATTTACGCGTGTTTTAAGTAAAAAGTCGAAATTACCCGACACCAAATGGCATTCTATAATTTCTTCATGCTTTTTTACAGCAGCACTAAACTCATCAAATACATCGGGTGATGTTTTGGTAATTGTTACCTCTACATACACCGATAAACCTTGCCCAAGCTTAGCAGGGTCGACCACTGCTTTGTAACCTAATATGTAACCTTCTCGTTCTAGTTTTTTTACCCGTTCGAGACAGGGCGTGGCGCTTAGGCCAACTCGTCTGGCCAGTTCAACATTGGAAAGGCGTCCATCATGTTGTAATTCCATCAAAATTTTCCGGTCAATTCTATCTAATAACTGATGCATAGTACCAACTAGTTTTTTATGCTGTTTATTTTTATTATTTAGATAATAACACTAGAAACCACTTTAAAAAAGGTGAGACACACTGGCTTATGATGAATATAATAGTGAAAAATGTTAATCCGTTCTTAATAAGGCAAATGTTATGATTATTGGTGTACCTAAAGAAATTAAAAACCATGAATACCGTGTAGGTATGGTTCCTGCGAGTGTTCGTGAATTAGTAAACCACGGTCACCAAGTGATTGTAGAAACTGATGCAGGCATGGGCATTGGTTTTACTAACGAAGACTACACACAAGCAGGTGCTGAAATTTTAGCAACTGCTGCTGATGTTTTCGCTAAAGCCGACATGATTGTAAAAGTAAAAGAGCCACAAGCTGTTGAACGTGCAATGCTACGTGAAGACCAAATCCTTTTCACTTACTTACACCTTGCACCTGATCTTCCACAAACTGAAGACCTTGTAAAAAGCAAAGCTATTTGTATTGCATACGAAACTGTAACTGACTCACGCGGTGGTTTACCGCTTCTTGCGCCTATGAGCGAAGTGGCTGGTCGTATGTCTATTCAAGCTGGTGCACAAGCGCTAGAAAAGTCTAACCACGGTCGTGGCATGCTACTAGGTGGCGTACCAGGCGTTGAAGCTGCTAAAGTTGTTGTAATTGGCGGCGGCATGGTTGGTCGTAGCGCTGCTCAAATGGCTGTCGGCCTTGGTGCTGAAGTTGTGGTTCTTGATCGTAACATCGACGTATTACGTGCACTAGACGCGCAATTTGGTAATAAAGTAAAAGCTATTTACTCAACTGCTGATGCACTAGAAAAACACGTACTAGAAGCTGATTTAGTAATTGGTGGCGTACTAATCCCAGGTGCAGCTGCACCTAAACTAGTCACTGCAGAGCACATTAAAGCAATGAAACCTGGCTCTGCAATTGTTGACGTTGCAATCGACCAAGGTGGCTGTATTGCTACCTCTAAAGCAACGACGCATGCTGATCCTACTTTCATCGTTGATGAAGTTGTTCACTACTGTGTTGCTAACATGCCAGGTGCTGTTCCACGCACATCTACGTTTGCACTTAACAATGCAACATTGCCTTTCATCATTAACCTTGCAAATAAAGGTTATAAAAAGGCGCTACTAGATGACGCTCACTTCTTAAAAGGCTTAAACGTAATTAAAGGCCAAGTAACTTACAAAGAAGTAGCACAAGCGTTCAACATGGAATATGTTGACCCACGCACAGCGGTAGAAAACGCATAATTTAGCGTTTCGTAGTTAAGTTGGTATTAAGTAATGTAGCAACCTAACTACAACCCATAAAAAAAGCAGCTAATTAGCTGCTTTTTTTGTATTTAAATTTCAGATTTATATAAACTTATTTAGATAAAACGCTTAATTATAAAATCTACTTTTACACGCTTAGCTTGGCCAAGTAGTTTTTTAACTGGCTGCGGGTAATCATCCATCGTTTCTAAATCATCTGGGCCTGTTAAACGGCGACAGTGTTGTAAAATTTCATGCTTTTCGTTATCAATGGCATCCATAATTGTTTGCTCTGGATCTTCTATTAAAATACCATTTTCGATATCAAGGCCCCATGCACGCGGATTTAAGTTATGCCCGCTCAGTAAATGTTTTGTTCTATCTGAACAAATACCTTTTAAATGAAACGAATTACTTCCATCTTTCCACAAATACACATTTAAATTGCCGTTATCGATATGGCGTTTTTGCGTTTTTACAAACTTATGCAAAATAGTTTCGTATAAATAAGGTAGTGCCCCTATTTTACTAAACGGCTCACTTGGCGGTAAATAAAAGTCATTTGCTGTTTTATCGCCTACCACAATAGTCACTTGTTTGCCTTGCTTTAATAAACGGCGCAGTGATCGCATAAGCGGCGCCGGAAAATTAAAGTATGGCGTATACAACACAAGCTCTTGCTCTGTGGTATCAAATAACGCTTTTATTAAACGATTTAATTCGTTATTACGACGGCCAAGCCCCAAAAATA
This sequence comes from Pseudoalteromonas sp. 1_2015MBL_MicDiv, assembly GCF_002407505.1. Classification (NCBI taxonomy): domain Bacteria; kingdom Pseudomonadati; phylum Pseudomonadota; class Gammaproteobacteria; order Alteromonadales; family Pseudoalteromonadaceae; genus Pseudoalteromonas; species Pseudoalteromonas sp. 1_2015MBL_MicDiv. The sequence continues at coordinate 2,202,468 of NZ_CP012737.1, forward strand.
AACGAATACCTAATGCTTGCGTATTTAGTTGCTCTGCTGCGTTGTAACTTGCGACTTTTAAGTCACGCATTAATTGCTTTTGATCAAGTTTGAAGTCTTGTAAACGCTTAAGCGGTCGTGTGTCTATGCGTGGCACAGCATCGGAGCTAATTAGCTTTGTCTCAATAAAATCAACCACTGAGTCACACAGTTCGCTCTGCGTTATTAAAAAGTAACGATCGAGTCTGTAACGCTCGTTATACTGCAAATACACGTTGTTTAAGCTTGCGCCGCTGTAAAGTAAGGTATCGTCAATGACAAAACCCTTTAAATGTAATACGCCAAATAATTCTTTAGCTTTTACAGGTACGCCATAAACTTGTACGTTCGATTTAAACTTTTCTAAATCGTCACAGTATAAACTTGCATTGCCGTCAGACTTCTCTGCACCAATAAGACCACGTTGCGCACGATGAAAATCCACCAGCACTTTTATTTCAAGTGCTGGGTTTGTTAATGACACACGATGCAAAGCTTCTAAAATTTCGCGACCTGCTTCGTCATCTTGTAAATAAAGCGCTGTGATATAAATTCGTTTTTTTGCGCTACTGATCAAACGTAGCAATTGCGTTCGGTAATCTTGCGCATTGGTTAAGACGTTAACGTCTTTTGAAGTCAACCCGAATGCGGGTTTTTCCTGCCAAAATAACATAGTTGCCTATTCACTTGGGTCACATAATCTATCAGTGACAAATAAAATTAGGTAAAACATAACAAAAAAAATCAAAGTGGTCATGAATTAACGTTGTTTTGTTGCCTGTTAGTCTATTTATTGAGCTACTTTACTTTATTAAACGCAAAAGCCACAATCTCTAGTACACAATACTGCACAGCTTTTCGATTTGCTAAAAAAAATAATCTCGGATTTTGTTTACTTCTGCCTTGTTTTTCTTAGAATCGAGCGCATTAAAGACCGTATTAAACGTTTAGGAAAAAATAATGACTGAAGCAAAACATTGTAAGCTACTAATTTTAGGCTCTGGCCCAGCTGGTTATACTGCCGCAGTATATGCAGCACGTGCAAATTTAAACCCTGTTTTAATTACAGGCATTCAACAAGGTGGCCAATTAACAACCACGACTGAAGTTGAAAACTGGCCTGGTGATGCACACGGCTTAACGGGCCCTGCATTAATGGATCGTATGAAAGAGCACGCTGAACGCTTTGAAACTGAAATTGTGTTTGATCACATTAATAAAGTAGATGTATCTAAGCGCCCTTTCACACTAACTGGCGACCAAGGTACTTACACATGTGATGCGTTAATCATTGCAACGGGTGCTTCTGCTAAATACTTAGGCTTAGAGTCTGAAACTAATTTCCAAGGCCGTGGTGTTTCGGCATGTGCTACATGTGACGGCTTTTTCTATAAAGGTCAGAAAGTAGCGGTTGTTGGTGGTGGTAATACGGCGGTTGAAGAAGCGCTTTACTTATCTAACATTGCTGACGAAGTACATGTTATTCATCGTCGTGATAGTTTCCGCAGTGAAAAAATACTTGCTGACCGCCTTGCTGAAAAAGCAGCAAACGGTAACGTTGTAATGCATTACAACCGCACGCTTGACGAAGTATTAGGCGACCAAATGGGTGTAACAGGCGTTCGTATTAAAGACGCACACTCTGATGCAACACAAGAGCTAGATTTAGCCGGTGTATTTATTGCTATTGGCCATAAGCCAAATACAGATATGTTTGTTGGCCAACTAGAAATGAAAGATGGCTACTTAGTTGTAGAGTCTGGATTGAACGGTAACGCGACTCAAACAAGTGTAGAAGGCGTTTTTGCTGCTGGTGATGTATCTGACCACATTTACCGTCAAGCAATCACATCAGCGGGTACAGGCTGTATGGCTGCCCTTGATGCAGAACGTTTCTTAGATAATTTATAAGCAATTAAATAAATTATTATAGGGCTGATTATTCAGCCCTTTTTTTATGCCTAAAATATAGTTACACTTTTACGATCAATTATAAGATAAGTACTGTATGAGAAATCAGCTATACCAATTAAGCGAAAACGATATAGCATTCCCCAATCCGGAATACGCATTAGAATCCCCTGATGGCTTACTCGCAATTGGCGGAGATTTAAGTTTACCTCGCCTAAGTAATGCCTACAAAAGCGGAATATTCCCTTGGTTTAGTGAAGATGAGCCTATTATGTGGTGGTCGCCGAGCGAACGCGGGATTTTTGAACTGGATGATTTTCATATAAGTAAGAGTCTGCGTAAGCATTTAAAAAAGCACCCTGTGAGAGTAACCATTAATAATGCCTTTGAAGAGGTGATAGAAGCATGTCGCGATCAACGCCTTGACACCGATGGTACCTGGATCACTTCTGACATGCTCAACGCTTACGTTAATGCACACAATGCGGGCATTGCTCATAGTTTAGAGGTGTGGAGTAACGGAGAGCTTGCAGGAGGCTTATACGGCATTATGCAAAATGGTGTATTTTGTGGCGAGTCGATGTTTCATCATCAAACCAATTGCTCTAAGCTTGCGATGTGGGCACTGGTAAATTGGCTTAAACGTCACAATGCGCATTTTATTGATTGCCAGTTAGAAAACCCTTATTTAATGACCCTCGGTGCACAAGTAATTCCTCGCTCAACATTTTTGACTAAACTAAAAGCTGCACATAGCTATATCGTTAACCCTATTATGTGGGAGCCACAAGAACTTGACGCAATCTATGAATGAACAACTTCTTGCACGTGTTGGTTTAACCCAAGAGTTTGACTGTAGTTATTTGCCCAACAGACAAGAACAACTTTTAGTTATTCTAGATCCTAGTTGCTACAGTACCGACAAATTTGAGTCATTATTAGGTTTAGGGTTTCGTCGCAGTGGTAACCAAATATACCGCCCGCATTGCCCAATATGCAGTGCATGTAATTCTGTACGTGTATTAGCACAAGACTTTATCCCCTCAAAATCGCAAAAACGTAAACTAAACAAAGCAAAAAGCCAGTTTGAAGTGAAATATTCGACGCAAGAGCGACCTGAGTACTATCCGCTTTATAGTAAGTACATAACAATGCGTCACCAGGATGGAAGTATGTATCCTCCTGAAAAAGAACAGTTTCAAAGCTTTTTACTTTGCAGTTGGCTCAAAATAACATTTATTGAACTATGGCACCAAGATACTTTAGTCGCAGTTGCCGTAACTGATTGTATGAATAGCGCTATTTCTGCAATCTATACCTTTTTCGACCCCGATTTTGAACACTATAGTTTAGGCTCTGTGATGATATTAGAGCAGCTTAGATTTGCAAAAGAGCAAAATAAGCAATACGTGTACTTGGGCTATCAAATTGATGAATGCAACAAAATGAAGTACAAAACTCAGTTTTTACCAGCTCAAAAACAGCTTAATGATGAGTGGGTGGCTATTTAATTTACAAATATAGCCCCTGCGCCTTTACTTATTGGTGTATTTTGGGCAAAATCTGCAGCGTTTAACTATTAAAGAGGTGTTACGCTAAACATGGCGAAAGAAGACGTAATCGAAATGCAAGGGACAGTCCTTGATACTTTACCAAATACAATGTTCCGAGTTGAGCTAGAAAATGGTCACGTAGTTGTGGCTCATATTTCAGGCAAAATGCGCAAAAACTATATCCGTATTTTAACCGGCGATAAAGTAACGGTAGAAATGACTCCTTACGATTTATCGAAAGGTCGTATCGTATTCCGTGCTCGCTAAGTAAGTGCGTAAACGAGATTTAGTTTTTGGCTAGTATTTTACTAGCTTTAAGCGTTTATTAAATGTAATTGATAGACCTTGACTAGCAATTACATTTAATAAACAAAAAGCCCAGTTTTTACTGGGTTTTTTGTTGCCTATAAAAAGGGCAAAAAAATGGCCCGCTATTATGTAGCGAGCCATTTTATTTAACTAAATTTTTTAATTAACGTTTTACGCTGGCGTTAAGCTACTCTCGTAATCAAACCGAATCTTCTTGTCTTTAACCGATACTTTAACCGTACCGCCATCAACAAGTTCACCAAACAGTATTTCGTTAGCTAATTGCTTTTTAAGCTCTTCTTGAATAACACGTGCCATTGGTCGTGCACCCATTGCTTTATCGTAGCCTTTATCTGCCAACCACTCACGTGCTTTAGACGTAAGCTCAAGGTTAACCGATTTTTTATCAAGCTGGGATTGCAGCTCCACAATAAATTTATCAACCACCATTAAAATAACTTCACGTTCAAGGTGATTAAACCAAATGATGTTATCTAAACGGTTTCTAAATTCTGGCGAGAATACTTTATTAATTTCGCCCATTGCATCATGCGTGTGATCTTGCTCTGTAAAACCAATCGACTTACGTGTGGTTTCTTGCACACCAGCGTTAGTTGTCATTACCACAACTACATTTCTAAAATCGGCTTTACGACCGTTATTATCGGTTAACGTACCGTGATCCATTACCTGTAGCAGGATGTTATAAATGTCTGGATGCGCTTTTTCAATCTCATCTAAAAGTACAACTGCATGTGGGTTTTTAATAACAGCTTCTGTTAATAAACCGCCTTGCTCAAAGCCAACATATCCTGGTGGAGCACCAATTAGTCGACTTATAGCATGGCGCTCTACATATTCAGACATATCAAAACGAATAAACTCAACACCCATGCATTTAGCAAGCTGTTTAGTGACTTCTGTTTTACCCACACCGGTAGGTCCTGCAAATAAGAACGAGCCAACTGGTTTTTCTTCGCTTGATAAACCAGAGCGAGATAAACGAATAGCTGATGTAAGCGCGTCAATAGATTGATCTTGCCCAAACACAAGCATTTTAAGATTACGGTCTAGGTTTTTAAGCGTTTCTTTATCTGTTGACGATACGCTTTGCGCTGGGATACGTGCCATTTTAGATATAATTAGTTCTATATCTGCCACGCCAATGGTTTTTTTACGTTTAGAGCTAGGTTGCAGGCGCTGACTTGCACCGGCTTCATCAATTACATCAATTGCTTTATCTGGCAAGTGGCGTTCATTAATATATTTAGCACTTAGCTCTGCTGCTGCTTTTAATGCTTTTTGAGTATAACGAATACCATGGTGCTCTTCGTAACGCTCTTTTAAGCCATTTAATATTTTGGTGGTATCGGCAACACTTGGTTCAAGTACATCTATTTTTTGAAAACGACGTACTAGTGCACGATCTTTCTCAAAAATATTTTTATACTCATTGTAAGTTGTTGAACCCATACAACGTAACTTTCCACTTGAAAGCAGTGGTTTAAGCAAGTTTGATGCATCCATAACGCCACCAGACGCTGCGCCGGCACCAATTATGGTATGTATTTCATCAATAAATAAAATAGACCCAGGTTGTGCTTGTAGCTCTTTTAATAAGCTTTTAAAGCGCTTTTCAAAATCGCCACGGTATTTAGTACCCGCAAGTAACGCACCCATATCTAGCGAGTACACAACAGCGTCTGCAATTACTTCTGGTACTTGCTTATTAACAATACGATACGCTAAGCCTTCAGCAATTGCTGTTTTACCAACGCCAGCTTCACCAACAAGTAATGGGTTGTTCTTTTTGCGACGACACAATACTTGTACCGTGCGCTCTACTTCGCTGTCGCGTCCAATCAAAGGGTCTATATTGCCTTCACGTGCTTGAACGTTTAAGTTGGTTGTAAAGCTGTCTAGCTTACTTGCTTCTTCATTTTGAACTTCTTGCACTTCTTCATGAATATCATCGGTGTCATCCCCTAACTCATCATCGGCTTTAGAAATACCGTGTGAAATAAAGTTAACAATATCTAAGCGCGATACATCTTGCTTTTTGAGTAAATAAACAGCTTGGCTCTCTTGCTCAGAAAAAATAGCAACTAGCACGTTTACGCCAGTAACTTCATTTTTACCTGACGATTGCACATGAAACACCGCACGCTGTAATACACGCTGAAAACCAAGCGTTGGCTGAGTTTCACGTTCTTCTTCTAGATCTGGGATGACGGGTGTTGTTTCGTCAATAAATTCTAATAATTCGGTTTTTAAGCCAGAAAGATTAACACCGCACGCATTTAGGGCTTCTCCTGCTGAAGGATTATCTAACAGCGCAAGTAAAAGGTGCTCTACGGTCATAAACTCATGACGGCGAGTGCGCGCTTCACGAAACGCGGCATTTAATGTGAGTTCTAAGTCTTTGTTTAGCATTGGCAACCCCTTACTGAGATAATAATTTATACCACAACAATCGGATGTTTGATCACCCTAATTGGTATTTATACCAATTGCATTAAATTGGTATTTATTCCTGCTCACAACTACAAAGCAGTGGATGCTCGTTATCACGCGCGTAGCGGTTAACTTGTTCAACCTTAGTATGGGCTACATCGGCGCTGTAAACACCGCAAATACCCTTACCTTTTTCATGAACCTGAAGCATCACGTCGGTTGCTCTATCGCTATCCATATTAAAAAACGTCGTTAAAACTTCTATTACAAAGTCCATCGGCGTGTAGTCGTCGTTATTTAAAACAACTTTATATTTTCGCGGTGGTTGTAGCTTTTGCTTTTCACTGTCGCGAACTGTGTCAATTACACCTGAATCTTTCATACCACTCATAATTAAATATAGTCTTGTCTTTGTAACTCAAGCAAACTTGAATAAAAAATAAATAAAATGTTAAAAAAATAACTCAAAACACTTGACTGGTTGGCTAAATAAACTACAGTCAAACATAGATTGATTAAACCTTAATCAGTCTAGCAAATTATACGGTTTAGAATAACTAAATTAGTCAACTTATTGAAGGATGTAGAAGTATGGCTTGCGGTAAAGTTAAATGGTTCAACAACGCCAAAGGTTTTGGTTTCATCGTAGAAGACGGCTGCGAGAATGATATTTTCGCTCATTACTCAACTATTGTAATGGACGGATATAAAACACTTAAAGCTGGTCAAGATGTAACTTTCGAATTAGAACAAGGGCCTAAGGGCCTCCACGCTAAAAATATTGCCCCTGATGGCGACATTATAGAGTGAACAATGTTCTGTTCGACTAAAGCGAGTGACCTTTTTAGATCCTCGCTTAATTCCTTAAGCATACTTTTTATCTCTTCATCCTTATTTATTGCCTCTTTTTGCCCAAATTCAACCCTTTTCCTTGAATTTATTTTATATACCCCAATGTTCTAAGAGTTAATTGTTTAACTGAGTATTGAGCTCGTTCATACTCTAGCCCTTTTTATTTAAGCTTGTTACACTCTTAATGCTAGAACAGCGCATTAACACAACAGTTATCATACTTTTGCCAGTTTTAAATGTACTAGGCTAAAGGCTGATTTATTTTTGTTGATTTTTTAGCTATAAATACAATTCCAGTTCGTCAGGTGTGACTATTCTGCTTTTATAAAAAAGCTACGCTGAGTACCAACACCTAACAAACTATTCATTACGAGCGTACGTGTTTATTAACTTGTTTAATAATATTTACTCATTAGTAATGATTTTCTTTGCATTGTTGAATAAGACCTTATCGGTCGACTATCTAGGAATGATGATGACATCAAAAATTATCTATACAAAAACGGACGAAGCTCCGGCACTAGCAACTTACTCGTTGCTACCTATCATCCAAGCATATACAAATGCGGCCGGTGTTGAAGTTGAAACTCGCGACATTTCATTAGCAGGTCGTGTAATTGCTAGCTTCCCTGATTATTTAACACAAGAACAACGCATTGGCGATGCACTTGCTGAACTTGGCGAGCTTGCTAAAACACCAGAAGCGAACATCATCAAATTACCAAACATCAGTGCATCTGTTCCACAGCTGCGTGCTGTAATTAAAGAGCTTCAAGCAAAAGGTTACGCGCTTCCAGAATACCCTGTTGAACCTAAAAATGATGAAGAAAAAGCAATTCAAGCTGCTTACGACAAAATTAAAGGCAGTGCAGTAAACCCAGTACTACGTGAAGGTAACTCTGATCGTCGCGCACCAGGTTCTGTAAAAGAATATGCACGTAACAACCCACATTCAATGGGTGCGTGGAGCAAAGATTCTCAGTCTTACGTTGCAAGCATGAGCGAAGGTGATTTCTTTGGGTCTGAGCAATCAGTCACTGTAGATACAGCCACTGATGTGCGTATTGAACATGTTGCAACTAACGGTGACGTTACTGTTCTTAAACAAAGCACACCTCTTTTAGCTGGCGAAGTAATTGATGCATCAAGCATTAGCGCTTCTAAGCTTCAAGCTTTCTTGGCTGCTGAAATTGATGCTGCTAAAGAAAAAGGTGTTTTATTCTCGCTTCACATGAAAGCGACAATGATGAAAGTATCTGATCCAATCATCTTCGGTCACGCTGTTAAAGTATTCTACAAAGATGTATTTGCTAAACACGGTGAGCTTTTTGAAGAGCTAGGTGTTGATGTAAATAATGGTTTAGGCGACGTATATTCTAAAATTCAAACACTAGACGATGCTAAGCGCGAAGAAATCGAAGCAGACATTCAAGCTGTTTACGCGAACCGCCCTGCTATTGCTATGGTTGATTCTGACCGTGGTATTACAAACTTACACGTACCAAGTGACGTAATAATCGATGCATCTATGCCTGCTGCAATACGTTCAAGCGGTCAAATGTGGAATAACGATGGTAAATTACAAGACACTAGCTTTGTAATTCCTGATCGTTGTTACTCAGGTATTTACCAAGCAACTATCGATTTTTGTAAAGTAAATGGCGCGTTTGATCCAACAACTATGGGTAGCGTTCCTAACGTTGGCCTTATGGCCCAAAAAGCGGAAGAATACGGTTCTCACGATAAAACATTTGAAGCTAAAGCGGACGGTTCTATCCGTGTTGTTGATGCTAATGGTAATACATTACTTGAGCACAGTGTTGAGCAAGGCGATATCTGGCGTATGTGTCAGGTTAAAGACGCACCAATTCAAGATTGGGTTAAGCTTGCAGTAAATCGTGCACGCGCAACAGGCGTTCCAGCTATTTTCTGGTTAGACGAAAACCGTGCACATGATGCGCAGCTAATCAAAAAAGTAAATAAATACCTACCAGATCACGATACAGCTGGTTTGGATATTCAAATTTTAGCACCGCTTGAAGCAACATTGTTCTCATTAGCGCGTATTAAAGAAGGTAAAGACACGATTTCTGTAACAGGTAATGTATTACGTGATTACCTTACAGACTTATTCCCAATTTTAGAGTTGGGTACGAGTGCTAAAATGCTTTCAATTGTTCCACTTATGAACGGTGGTGGCTTATTTGAAACTGGCGCGGGTGGTTCTGCACCTAAACATGTTCAACAATTCGAAAAAGAAAATCACTTACGTTGGGATTCTTTAGGTGAATTTTTAGCACTAGCTGCATCACTTGAGCACCTTAGCGTAACTACGGGTAACAACAAGGCACAAGTACTTGCTGATACACTAGACAAAGCGACAGGTACATTCCTTGCTGAAAACAAGTCTCCTTCACGTAAAGTGAAAGAAATTGATAACCGTGGTTCTCATTTCTTCCTATCTTTATTCTGGGCACAAGAACTTGCTAAGCAAAATGATGACAGTGAACTTAAAGCACAGTTTACTCAAATTGCTAGCGACCTTGAGTCTAATAAAGAGCAAATCGTAAGTGAGCTTAACGATGCGCAAGGCCCTGCAGTTGATTTAGGCGGTTACTTCCAGCCTAACGATGATGCGGCCTTCAAAGCGATGCGTCCAAGCACTACATTTAACGATATTCTTGCTAAATTAGTATAAATATCGGTTTAAATTTAAAAGCCGCTTACTTGTAAAAGTAAGCGGCTTTTTTATATCTGTATCTTGTAAAAAAGGCCGCTATTTTATAAATAGCGGCCTTTAAAATAATTATTTAGTATATGCACGTGGCATTTTTGAGTCAGTTGTATAGCGGTCACGTAGTTTATCTTGACGAGATTGTGTAGATACCTCAACCCCATTGATAAACATTTTGCTCACATGACTGCTTAGTTCAAACGGGTCATTACTCCACATTACTACATCAGCGGCTTTACCAACTTCAAGGCTACCTGCATTAATACCAAATACATCAGCAACGTTTGATGTAACCGCTTTTAACGCACCTTCTTGGCTCATACCGTACGACACAGCATTGCCCGCATCAAAACGTAGCTGATATATGTTGTGGCTTGCATCGCCGCCTACTGTTAGTAATACTTTAACGCCTGCTTTTTCAAGCACACTAGCATTATCTAAACTCGCATGAAGCGAATCAAAACTTCCTGGTAAGCTATCCATTGCACTAATGATCACTGGGATATTTGCTTTAGCAACGCGCTCTTTAACTACAACAGCATCTTGCGCACCGTTAAGCACTAAATTAATGCCAAATTGCTCTTTTACTTTAATGAGCTCAATAATATCAGCCGCACGTGATACGCCAACCACTAATGGCATTTCGCCAGTGAGTACTTTTGCCATGACTTTATCTTCAGTACTTGGTTTGTCATCATCTTTTTTGGCTTTTTTACCAGCTTTAGTTTTGTGCTCATCAAGCTTATTAATCAGTGTTTGCAAAGTAAAAGCACGAGAGCCTTTGCTGCGCTCACCTAAGTAAACAATTAAAGCGGCCTGTTTTTGTATGTCGCTGTCAAAACTACCACTTAAATCAACAACACTCGCAAGGCCTGAAAAAATGCTATCGCCGCCATGAGGAGTAATTACATCGCGTGTTACGCCGCCTTTACGAGCATAAGGCACTAAGCTTGAATGAGCATTGTAAGCCAAGCTTACGTCAAAATCGATACCGGCTTTATCCTCGCCTGCATCGCGTGAGCCCGCAACTGCACTTACTTCAACTAAACCAAGTTGATTAATACTTGCAATAAAGCCAGGGGTTACAATTTGACCTTTTGCATCAATAACCTTATCGGCTTTCACTTCAGTTGGGTTAATCGCGGTGATTTTACCATCTGTCATTACAATGCTTGCCGCTTCTAATACACCTTGATCAGATGACGTATGTAATGTTGCATTAATAATTGCTAACGATTGTGCGCTTACAGCACCAGATGCTAATAATCCTGCAGCAACCAGAGAAAGCGAAAACGAACGTGATAAATTTTTCATTCTGGGTGCTCCTTATTGTTGACCTAACATAAAATCACTTACTGCTTGATACGCGCTGTCGTTTCTATCGTAAACTTTTGCACCATCAACAAACACTTGTTCAGCTTTAGCATAAACACTAAATGGGCTTTGATTCCAAATAACAACATCGCCCTGCTTACCGGCTTCTAGTGAACCTGTTTTATCATCAATACCTAACGATTTAGCAGCGTTAGACGTGATCCATTTAATAGCGTGTTGCTCAGAAATATCAAAACCATTTTCGTTAGCGCGGTACATAACCTTGCCCGCTTCTTGGTTTAAACGCTGAATAGTAGTATCTGAATCTGAGTGAACAACTGCACACGAGTTTTTAACCGCATCAACAATAGCCACGTTTTCTTGTACCATATCGTAGGCTTCCATTTTAAAGCCCCACCAGTCTGGCCAAAGTGCAGCACACGAACCATTCTGGGCAAGTAAGTCAGCGATTTTATATGCCTCTACACCGTGATGAAAAGTACCGGCGTGATAACCAAATTCTTTTGACAGGTCAATCATCATTGCCATTTCTTCAGCTTTATAACAATGATTATGAATCATCACTTCGCCTTCAAGCACACCGCGTAGCGTATCGTGTTTAATATCACGTACTGGTGCTTCTGGGTTTAAACCTGCCGCGTAATCGGCATCGTACTTATCCCATGCACGTTTGTATTCAGCAGCTTCAGCCCATGCCATACGGTAACCAGCCATATTACCCATACGAGTTGAAGGCAGCACGCCTTTGCGACCATAAACACGTTTAGGGTTTTCACCACATGCCATTTTTAAACCATACGGCGCCTCTGGAAATTTCATCCCTTGCATAGTGTGTGCAGGGACATTTTTAAGCGTAACACCGCGACCACCAAATAAGTTAGCTGAGCCTGGTAAAATTTGCAGAGAAGTAATGCCGCCTTCGCGGGCGCGGTTAAAGCCTGGATCTTGTGGCCAAACAGAATGCTCAACCCACACTTCTGCAGTGTTAGGGCTGGTCATTTCGTTACCATCTTGATGCGACTCAACAGACGGGCTTGGGTATGCGCCTAAATGTGAATGTACGTCAATAATACCCGGTGTTACCCATTTGCCTTGTGCATCAATTGTAATATCAGCAGTGGCTGTTAAGTCTTTACCGACTTGTTGTACTTTGCCGTCAACAAGTAATACATCTGTTTCATCTAAACGCTCACCAGTACCTGTTAAAACGGTGGCATTGGTAATTAATGTGCTAGATGTAGAAACTGGCTGATAAGTACTTGGGTAAGGGTTTTTGTTAATTGTTATTTTATCGTCTTGCGGGCCGTTTTCTTGGCAACCTACAAGTGCAGCAGCTAAGCCCACTGCTAATAAAGAAGGTGCAAATTTTTGCATGTTGTTTGGATCTCCTGTTTTTTTGCTACTTTAGCGAAAGCTAAGGAATAAAGCCAAAAAAACAGGTGAAAACGCAGTTAATTAAGATGAATATCTGTAATTATTTCTTTATATAATTGTTATACAACTTTTCAAGCGCACCTTCGGTGGTAAGCGAGGGGTCTTTGCTTATAAAGTGCTTTACCGTACGCGTTACAAAATCAGAGTTTTGCTTATGTAGCTTTGAAAAATCTTTAATAAGTGTATTACCGTCTTTAGCTGCAGTTACTTTGTCATGACGGTGACGATACTGGCTCAATGCTTTATTAAAATCACCTTGGTAGTCTTCAACCAAAATTTTATAAAAGTCACTTTTTTGTACGTTTAAATCATTAATGCAGTAATTTAGCGCTTCTTTAAAGTCGGTAAATATCATGCCCTCTACATCAAACTCTTTCGTTTTTTCACGCACTGCTACTTTGGCATCTTCTGTGGCGTAGCTAAAACCCGTAAAGGCTAAACGCTCAGCGGCTTCTTTTCCTAATTTCATACCCGCTTGAATACTATGGGCAAACTCGTCGCTCATGTCGCCAAGTTCGCTTTCTTCCCACATGTTATAAACGCGCAGTGGTTTAGCATATTTATTTGAGAGCTTTTTTTTAAGCTTGGTAAAACGCTCATCAATCGTCATCAGTCTTTCGTTATGTAAAAGTGCATGACACTCATAACACGCAGGGATAGAGATAAAGTCAGCCTCTTCACCTAAATCAACAATGCTTTGTAGCATATGCAATGGCGGACAATGGTCGCGCTCTGTTGCTTCACAACCACAATAAAAACACTGGTTAAAATACTGCTGATCGCAAGCGTATGCTTGCTGATAATAACTGGCTAACGTTTTGCTCACCGTTGCTCCTAAAAAACACGACTAAATTGTGGGGGCGATAATAACAGCCTGAAAAAATAAATCAGCTGTAATAAAAAAATTTATATAAGTGTGTCAAAAAACATACTTAAATTGCTATTAATTCATACACCTAATTATAAGTGTGCATTAATCACATACTTGCTTACAGCTTGTTGCATTTGGTTAACAGCTTTTTTATTCAATTCGTTTAATACTTACCCTGCACCCGCAAATAATGAGGAATAAATTATGAACATATTAAAAGCAACTTTATATACCGGCTTAGTATTAAGCGCGGCACTTATTACAACACCAACTTTAGCAGCAAAATTTGTAGCTGCTGATACAAGCCCAGGTACACAGGCTTGTATGGCTGTTGCGTCTAATAAAGCCTATAAATTGCGTGCAACACTGCGTGATTTACGTACCAGTAAAGCCGCCATCAACAAACTGCAATGTAATAACTTACCAATAACAGAGTTTGTATCACTCTATAATTTAGATAAAAGCGCTAATTATCTAAATATTAAAGCGACAACACGTACATCAATTAAAGATTTAGCCAAAGTAAACATGCCTACAGTAACTATTATTACAAGCCCTAAATAAATGGCAGCTAAAAAGCAATCAAGCAGGCTGTTAAACCGCTTGCTTAATTCATTTTAAGTTAGATAATCACCGCTATTAAGCCAAATAAACCACCAAACACACCGCCCCACACAACAAGCCAGCCTAGATGCTCGCGGATCATAGTTTGAATAATCTCTTTCACCATTTTAGGGGTAAGCTCATCTAAGCGCTCATCCACTAATTTAAGTACCGTTTTATATAAACTCTCTGCGCTGTTACCTTGTGAAAGTGTTTGGGTTACTAATGCTTTAAAATCGTCAGTTTGAGAGATCTCACCAAGCGACAGTTGCATTTTTTCAATAAACTTTTCACGCATTGGCTCTATTGCCGCTGTACCGCCAAACATTCCTAGCATACTGCCAAACTGAGATTGCTCTATTACTTCTAACAAATTGTCAAAAGCAGGGTTTAAATCAACATTGCTAATTATTGGCTCAAAATCGATATTTGGTTGCGCTTTATTTAGTAAATTATTAATTTTTTGCTCTGAAAAAAACTCCGTTAATATTAAGTTTCTTATGGCCACTTTAAAACTTTCAAATTTAAGTGCTATAACGCCTGAGCCATATAAAAACGGAACCTTTTCGAATAACATATGAATAGCCAATAAATTAGTTACCGCGCCAGAAAGTGCAAATAAACCAACAGATAGCACAATTGCTTGGTTAAACACAAAACCTACAACAACACATAAACCTGCTAGCGAATTGGTTATTAAACTTTTGTTCATTCTTACTCCATTACAGTAAATGTAGTTTTATGCAATATAGCCGTTAATTTTACAACGTTTAGATTGTTAAATTAATTCCTTTTTGCCATAGTTTAACTATCTGTTTAAAAGGTGAGCAATTGTTATGTGGAAAACAGTAAACGAGCACATCAGCCAAGCTATTCATTATGATTTTAAACACACCCACAAACGCCAACTACAAAGTTCCAGCTCCGATAAACTATTTCATTTAAGTAACGGTACACAAAACTACTTAGTAAAAGTAGCATTAAAAAATGAACTGGAACGTTTTGAAAGTGAAGCTATCGGTTTAGAACTTTTAGCACAAAATAGTGTATTTATGGTGCCCGATTGCATTGTAACAGGTGCTAACATAGAATTTTCGTTTATCGTTTTAGAATGGCTAGTACTTGATAAACAACCTCATGATACGTGGTCTGCTATGGGTAAAAACTTGGCTAAAATGCACTCCATACATGAACAGGCTATGTTTGGTTTTGATGTAGACAATTATTTAGCTACAACCATACAACCTAACCGCTGGCATAAAAAATGGGACGTATTTTATGCCGAAGAACGTATCGGCTGGCAATTACAGTTACTCGCTGAAAAAGGCATTAACTTTGTTGAACCCGAACGCTTAATAAATACGATAAAAGAACAACTCCATAGCCATCAAGTAGAGCCATCATTGCTGCACGGTGATTTTTGGCGCGGAAACATGGGGTTTATCAATATGCTTCCAACCGTATTTAATCCAGCTTGTTATTATGGTGATCGGGAAGTTGATATTGCGATGAGCGAGTTGTTTGCCCCGCTCCCTGAAAATTTTTATACTGCCTACAATCAGCAATATCCGCTTTCGCAAAACTATCAAAAACGAAAATTGATTTATCAATTATACCCAATTTTAAATCACGCTAACATTTTTGCTGGACACTATCTCACTGAAGCAAAACAACATATAGAAATGCTCACAGCAACCAATGTAAAATAAGTGTCACAATCCTCCAGACCGACTATATTTAGTAAAGTAAGGAGTTCAGCTTTGATCCATTAAGTTTTTGCTAGAGTTATTTGCAACCACTTAATTATTTATAACTGGAGTGATTATGAAAGACTTTTTGTCACAACGAATCGCCTGCCCACATTGCGGACACCACATTCATTTAGACTTAGATGCAAGTATGGGCGATCAAGATTATATAGAAGACTGTGCAGCCTGCTGTAACCCAATTCATTTAAACATGCATATAGACTATGCTAACAATAAATTAGAGCTACACGTAGACAGCGACGACGAACAAATATTTTAATTTAAACCTGATGGCGTAAGTAATTTTCTACCGTGTTTACAATAGTATAAGTTTGCTGATCTACTTCAATATTTAGCTTATCACCTACTTGTGCTGCACCAATGTTTGTAATAGCGAGCGTTTCGGGAATAAGGTGTAACCAAAATCCTTGCTCGTCAATTTCACCCACGGTTAAGCTTGCGCCATTTATAGCAACAAAGCCTTTATATAACACATACTTTTTCCACTCTTTTGGCAAGCTTAATTGAATTTTACAGTTATTCTCAAGCTTCACAATTTGAGATATGTATGATGTACAATGAATATGCCCAGACACTATATGCCCACCCAATTCAGTACCAAACGTAACTGAGCGCTCGTAATTAACTAAGCTGCCTAGCTCAAGCAACCCTAAATTAGTTAGCTTTAGGGTTTCGTCAATCACATCAAAATGTACTTGCGCCACCACATCATGGTTACTTAATTCAACTTGCACAACAGTTAAGCAACACCCGTTAATAGCTATACTTGCGCCTAAATCTAGGTGTCTTGCATATTCATCACTTACCGATATAACTAAACGTAGAACGCCGGCTGTTTGAGTTTTAGAAACCACTGTTGCTTGCGTTTGCACTATTCCTGTAAACATAAAATCACTTAAAATTATTACAAAGTGATAGTTTAACGTATCAACTAATAAAATCATTCACTACTGAGATTTTTATTTGAAACACAATAGATTACAATTGTGTTCTGTTTTATTAAATAGCTGTTTTTATGACCTTTTGTAATTGGGAAGCTAAACGCTTACTCTCTCTTGCTCTTCCTGTTTTTTTAGCTCAAGTTACCCTTGTTTTAATGTCGGTGGTCGACACTATTATGGCCGGTCAAGTAAGTCCTACAGATTTAGCGGCACTGTCTATTGCCACAGGTATTTGGAATCCTTTGTTACTTGCATTACAAGGCATTTTATTAGCGCTCACCGGTATCATTGCACAGTACGCAGGTGCGAATGACAAAAAAGGTATTAGCCATTATTTTCAACAAGCCCTTTATTTAACCGTACTATTGAGTGCTATAGGGTTCGGTATCACTTATCTAGCTGACATAATTATATTAAGGCTCGATACCAGCCCAGCAATTGCAAGCCTTGCTTTTGACTACATTCATTTTGTTAAATGGGGTGTATTCGGCTTTTTAATTTTTACCACTTATAGAAACATGACCGAAGGCATGGGCATGACTAAACCCGCTTTTTACATAAGCTTGCTGGGTTTAGCTGTGAATATTCCGGTAAATTATATTTTTATAAATGGTTTGTTTAGTTTACCTGCCTACGGCGGCGCGGGTTGTGGTATTGCAACAGCAATTGTTTTAACTGTTATGGCAATTGCACAAGTGACTTACTGCCAACTAAGTAAAAAAGTAGACGCTAAAGGCCTGCTTACTCCATTTGAAAAACCTAACCTAGCCACCATTGCAACTATTACAAAATTAGGTATTCCAATTTCATTAGCCACCTTTTTTGAAGTAACCTTATTTGCCTGTATTCCTCTATTTATAGCGCATTTAGGCGCTGTGGCTGTATCAGGTCATCAAATAGCAGCCAGTGTAACTACATTATTGTTTATGATGCCGCTAAGCCTTTCTATCGCTATTAGTATCCGTATTGGTAATCTATATGGTCAAAATCATTTAAAGCAATTAAGGATCGCCGTATCGACCAGTTATATTTTAGCGATTGTTATCGCACTGTTTTTAGCACTTATTACATTTACAGGTCGTGATTTAATTAGCCAGTTGTACACAGATAGTCCCGAAGTAATTGCCCTTGCTACCTCAATTATGATTTTAGCCTGTGTTTATCAACTACCTGATGCTCTGCAAGTAGCCGCAAACGGTGTATTACGGGGTTTAAAATACACAGCACCTATTTCCTATATCACCTTTATATCGTATTGGTTAATCGGCTTTAGCTTAGGTTACGTATTGGCAAGAACAGACATAATAGTGCCAGCAATGGGGCCACACGGTTTTTGGGTCGGAATAATAGTCGGGCTAACCGTTGCCGCCGTATTGTTGATACTCACAGTAAATAAGCGCTTTAAACGTGAACCATTCATTACCGAGTAAATTAATAATAAAGCGCTCACTACCAGTCGTTATATTGCTGCTAGTGAGCGTTTTTACGCTAACTAGTTGCAGTAAAGCACCTAGCTCAATAAATAATACTTACATAACGCGTTTAAGTGACACACTTAACACCTCACCCATTACACCGGTAGTGCTTGAGCAATTAAAACTAACAAGACCGTCAGTGCTCAGCGAGAGCAAAATTACCCTAAGCATAGTTGAACTTGCTGGGCTTACCCGCTGTAGGCTTAATATACTTATAAGCGAGCACAATAATCAACTTGGCAAAACAGCAACTGCGGCGAACCAACTAAAGTACCAAATAAATTTCATTCAAAGCGCTGATAATTGCTTAAATACACTTGATGACAATACCGCTATTTATAGCAAAATAAGTGACGCAAAAAATCAAAAGCAAGCACACTTAATGCACTACTTTAATACCATGCTATTTAAAGAGCCTGAGCTTAATCGTACTTGGTTACTCACTTCAAACGAGCTTTCAATGCAACCTGCAGGGTATAGCGACACTGTGGAGGCGCTTACGCAACTTGTTACTATAAAGAAACAGATAAAATCTCAGCAATTTAGTCAAGTTAATACTGACAGCCTGTTTAATGCATTAGAGCAACTCAACAAATACAGATTTAACCAAGCGCTTGTTCAATCCGCTAGGCAACAAATAGCACTCAACAACAGCGCAACACAGTTTGTAAAAACAATAAGCTTCGGCGATCTTTGCCCTACGGGTAAAAATAAAAAAGAAGCTAAAATAATAAGTAATGTATTTCAAAAATATTATTTAAAACAAATTCAGCCATACCAAGCACAACTGACCGGATACCTTGAAGTATTACAACCACTTTACAACCGACTTTGGTTTGAAGAAAATATAACGGTTAAGCAAATCAATTATTTAATAGACGAAAACTCACCCAACAATTTACTAAATCAATTAAAAGGCTCAGCAGTAGAGCATGTAGTTTGGTGGCAAAAATTTTATAAAACGTGTGAAATAAGCCCAATATGAATAAAAAAACGGCAAATAAACTTAAAAACAACAAACTTGCTTGATTCACCACCCGCCACGCTATATATTAGCCGCCGTTGTTAAGTAATTAACAACTTACTTAAACAGTAATACGACTGTAGCTCAGTTGGTTAGAGCACTACCTTGACATGGTAGGGGTCGGTGGTTCGAATCCACTCAGTCGTACCAACATTAATGAAACGTATAATTGAAGGAAAGAGCACTACCTACTCTTGACCACCCGGTCCAAGGGTCAGTAACTCGAATCCACTCAGTCGTACCAACATTTATTCTTAACTTAAAGAGTAAATCTATTTAAGTTAAACCTCAAAAATTGTACGACTGTAGCTCAGTTGGTTAGAGCACTACCTTGACATGGTAGGGGTCGGTGGTTCGAATCCACTCAGTCGTACCACTTCAAAGTAATAAAAAAACCGAAGAAAAAGCACTACCCACTCTTGATCACCCGGTCCAATGGCCAGCAGTTCGAATCCACTCAGTAGTACCACTTCAAAGTAATAAAAAAACTGAAGAAAAAGCACTACCAACTCTTGATCACCCGGTCCAAAGATCAGCAGTTCGAATCCACACAATTGTTAAGCATATCAGGTAGCCTTATAAATTGTGGGTGTTCTTTTTATCAAAACTTTTAAGATTTAAGTTCTCCAGTTTTACTATCAGTCAACAAACACTTCGCCTTAAAATTACTTACATTAAGACGAAGTGCACACCCCTAATTAATCTTATGTAAAATTAGATTAGAGATAGATTTAATCATTGTGTTATTACGTTATAAGGATAAATATTTTCGCGGTTTTGGAATGCCAAAATAGCCGTATTTTTAATTATTCCTTGCTCAATGTTTATTGCACGGCGAATGGTTTCATCTTTTTGCCACTGCAAAGTACCTTTAAGTATCGTTTGTAAATAAACTATGAGCGCCGCAGAAATTGAACGCGTCGCGCTTTCCCATAAATAACTCGGTGTATGATCAACGCCATAATAATCCGTGTTGTTATATCGAAATAAAGGGTTTTTAAACGT
This sequence comes from Pseudoalteromonas sp. 1_2015MBL_MicDiv, assembly GCF_002407505.1. NCBI lineage: Bacteria > Pseudomonadati > Pseudomonadota > Gammaproteobacteria > Alteromonadales > Pseudoalteromonadaceae > Pseudoalteromonas > Pseudoalteromonas sp. 1_2015MBL_MicDiv. The sequence goes on from NZ_CP012737.1 coordinate 2,222,756, forward strand.
TGTCGGCTTTGCAAAAAAGAATCCCATCCCCTCATCACAGCTAACATCAATAATTAAGCTGTTTGGTTTTAAGCAGTCGGCCTCTGATTCAATTACAAAGTTAACCGGATGAGCTGTTTCTTGATAAGTCCCGTTAACGATAATATCGGCTTCGCTAATAAGATCGCTAAGTGGTCGATTAGTCCCATCATGCTCAACAACCATCATACGAGCTTCTCCTTCAACACCTTCTCGTACCTTAACATAATGACAATCTAATATTTCTTCACGCACTTCATGATCAGGACGCTGAATACAAATTGTAATATCTCTAAAGCCATGCGCTTTAAGAGCGTAAATAGCGCCTCTACTCACTGCACCAAAACTAAATATAATCGTTTTACGTTGATCGCCATAATGACCATCAATACCCTTAAGTTGCAATGCATGTATTACAGCGCAATACCCTGCCATTTCATTGTTTTTATAAAAAGTATGGCGCCCTACATTTCCGTTTGGTGACCACACATACATATCTTCAAAAGCAATTAAGGTAAGTTTACGCTCTATCGCCGCTTGTGTTATTTCATGCTGTTGAACGCAGTGGGCATAACCCCAAATAGTGCCTCCTTCGCGCATTTCTTCTAAGTCAGCAAGTACAGGCTTTGCAATAATGGCCGTGCCAATATGGGTAAGTATTTCGCTGCGCGATGCAATGCCACCCGTTAATGTTGCAATATATTCATCGCTAACATTAAAAGCGGTGCCATAGCCTTGTTCAAACACCATTTGTTTTCTAAGGTTTTCTGGAATTCGTAATAAGTGCTCTGGGTGAATAGGATACCGTCTTTCATCTGTCTTGCGGGATGTTCCGATAACGCCGATAGTTAATTCACTCATGCTAAGTCCTGTTTATAAAGTAAGTACGCTTGAGTTCATCAGCGAATAATCATACTTCGCCAATAAACTTAGGCGGTGTTTTTTTTCTGTACGTTTTTGGCTCGGATGAACCAACTCTATTTTACAAAGGTGTAATTTTGACAATAAATAATGAAGAGCAGTGAGTTAACTTGCATTGAGTTGCAAGCTGAAGCCTATTACCTTTTGAGTAAAAGTGCTGACTGAGTATATCAGAAATAAGTATTGCTAACTTGGGTATCTCAGACTGAAATAAAAGGAGTACTCGCTAATTACTGAGGTTTTACCTTAGTGATTTACTCTGTAGAGCAGGTTTAATCTGCTTTGTATTGGGTTAGCTGAACGTTTGGCTTTAACATCAACTCCGGCTATGTGCCAGAAGCTGCCTTTCCGGTTTAACTCATTTCTGCCCCTTTATGAGTTAACGTAAATACTCTAAGGTCGCCTTTGAGCGAGATATAGTCATTCTAGTGAGTCGTCATTAACTTAGTAATAATAAGAGGAAATTTTCCTCTTATTTACATGTTTATATAAGCTACAGTAAGGATAATCTTTATATATGGCAATAATTTACACTATTTTCTATTAATATAAGTTCATAAAGTAAGAACGTTTCCACGCTAAAATAGGGTTATGTGGTTCAAATGAAATTAAAGCTATATAAATACTTAGGCTATGACGAGGGAGCTAAAGCTTTACTCGAAAATGGGACACTAAAATACAGCCATTTTAGTGAATTTAATGATCCTTTTGATTGTGTGGTTTCATATGATATTAATGACTCAATCGAATATTATAAATCGAGAAAAGATCTATTTAAAACTGTTGGAGATAAGCTTAAATTAAGCCCGTCAGAAAGAATTTCCAAAAGGAAGCAATTGTTAAAAAATTTTGAAAATTCAATTCGTAATGGTGAATTCCATAAAAGCCTAATGGATCCAATAGGTATTTGTTGTTTATCTTCAGTGCCTGATAGCATCTTAATGTGGTCACATTACTCTAAACACCATAAAGGAATTGTTGTTGAATTTGATACTTTCCAAGATAAATATGCCCAGCTGTCAGAGGTAGAAAAAAATCTAATTGGCTATCCGATCGTTTACCAAGAAACTATGCCCAAAATTAGTGTTAGAAATGGGAAGGATGGTTTTGCTGCGGTTGAAAGTACAATATTAACTAAGTCGCCAAGCTGGGGATACGAAAAGGAAGTAAGAGTACTTTCAACTAACTCAGGTCCTGGAATTCATAAATTTGATCACTCTCTTATATCGAGGGTTATTGCTGGCGTAAAAATGTCTGATGAAGAATACACCGACTTAGTTGACAGAGTTAAGAAAATTAATTTAACTAAAAATTTGTCAATCAAAGTAGTTAAAGCAAAATGAGTCCAGATAACTATAAACTGATCACCACATAATGTGGCGTTACCAATGTTTGGCACATTTGCCAAGTTCGACTGTGAACGAAAAGTGGACGCTGATATAAGTTAAACTTGCTCCTATTTTGATGCGAAAAAACTAGCTTAATTCTAGCTATTTTAATTACTTGTTTACAAGTGTAATTGTTGGTGAAATTATCAAAGTATGTAATATATGTCGTTTTAGTGGGTTATAAACTACAAAAAATGGTGTTCAGTTAGATGGTATAGCTACGGAGGGATATGTGGCACGTTCAATATTAATTACAGGTAATGGCATTGGCCTTGCACTAGACCCTGATTACTTTTCTTTACAAAATGGACTTGAAAGTGTCTGGAGCAATACTGAACATCTGAGCAACGAACACAAAGATTTAATTCTAAGTGCGATAGAAGGAACTACTGATGAATTACCTCCGAGTTCAGAAGATCAATTAGATAAATTGCAAGTGGCAATTGTTGCTACTGAGTTTTTGAGCAATTTTGAAGTTAGCGGCACTTCATGGATTTCTGAACCCGCGAAAGAGTTACCTTCTACATTTAGAAAATATATCCATGAGGTTGCTCTACATTATCAACGCTCTGGACAAAATTTACCTAAAGCATTTGTTGAACCATTATCTGAATTTGTTAAAAATACAAAAACTCATGTTGTCACATTAAATTATGATAATTTGCTATACGATGCATTTATAGCTGAGAAAATCCTCAATGGTTATAACGGAGCATTAATTGATGGTTTTTGGAGTTCAGGTTTTGATGAGGGGCATTTAGATCGACATAATGTAAATAGGCATGGTTGGTATATGCATTTGCATGGTTCACCGTTATTTGTTGAAAATAGTAAAGTGATGTATGCCGGCAGAGACTTTTTAGATCCAGAAGATAAATGTCATATAGTTTTAACTCACGTCGAACATAAGCCATTGATTATCGGATCATCTCATATATTGAGCGCCTACTGGCGTAGGCTTGAAAAAGCATTTGAAGAATCATCGCAAATTATTTTGTTCGGTTACTCGGGTTACGATGACCACTTGAATAATAGAATAAAACTAAGAAAAGATGAAAAAGAACTTCTAATTGTTGAGTGGGAAGGTGCTGGCTCCGAGCATGAGAGAAAAAGGTTTTGGGAGACTAAAACAGGATTTAATCGTTTCGAGTTAGTAAGGCTGGAAAACATTTTAGAGTTTACAGGTTGGTAGCTATATCAATTGCTAGAACGATCAAAAATAGCTGGCTTTTTCACTTTCCTCGCTAATTGTAGTCAGCTATTTTGTTGTCGTTTAGCAAAGCGTTAGGTTTTAAGATGTAGCCGAGAAAGCTTTAAAGGTTTTTCTAAAGGTTAAGTATTAAAGGAAAATTATGAAAATATTAATTTCTATTATTTTTTTATTCGTGGTTGCTTCGGTGTATGGAAGTACTGAATGGAGCGATGAGGAAAAAAACAAAGCTGGGTGGAAATATGCAAAACAGATAGAGTGTGCGGAGCTAGCATTTTATTCAAATGATTACAAAAAATCTGAAATTCATGAAAAAGAAGCAAATAGAATCTTAAATGAAATTATTGCTTCGGGAAAAATGATAAAAGATGAATTTTCTGGGTATAAATCGCGTGCAATTGGGGTCACAGAAGGTATAGAAAAGACCCTTCAGATTTATGATAAAAACTATCCATCTGAATATAAAAAAGTTTATTCATTTTTTAGGTGTCATTCGTAGAATATACCTATCGAGGTGTTTCACCGTCAGCTATTGGCACTTTTACGAAGTTCGGCTGAGAGCGATTAAGGGACATTAATATTGACTAAGTATAATAACTAGTTCAGTGGTCGAATTTTTGTATGCTCATGCATTCACGGAAATGAGCAACGCGCGCACGTTGTTCTATTTAGCTTTGTTCAAAGAGAATAGGAAACTATTTGATAGCAATATGTTAGGTAATTTGTTAAAACTACCTCAAGTAGAAAAATAGCGTGACACGAGCAGACATATGCGCGATCAGCTCACTAGGCTTACAGGAAAGTAAATGCGCGATATCTTCGGTCAGCACAAGCAAGACTTCAATGAAATTAGGCGCTTGTGTTTAATCTGTCATGGATTGGATTTAACAACAAGTAGTCTTTCATCAGAAAATTCTAGATTAGTCATGTCTAAAAATGTTGAAGGTACTTTACATAATTTAGTGTCTAGCAATCTTCTTAGTCTAGTAATAGCAATTAGAGTAAATCTCTATCAAAATGCAATCAATCAACCTAATTTGGAATTACCAAATTCATCATGGTTATATTTCGATGATAAGTTAATAGAGAAACCTGCAACTCTTAAGCAGGTCTGCGATAAAATTATTCATGCAGATTCTTTTTCCAAAACAGTTCCACCTAGCGGACTTATTGTGGTGGGTTAGTAAATTTGGCCACAGAGTTAGAGATCTAGACATGAGGAAAAGTAAGCCAAAATGCAGATGCTTCAAATCATAGTCAATCTCGCTCTAGCTTGCTATGGGGCAGAAACGAGACACGCTTGAATGACCACATATAGCACTTAAGCTGAACTTCGGCAAAGAGCGAATAACAGTCGCTCACTAGCTTAACAAGCTAGTGCCTATAGTTCTTCAAAGCAGACGTTTAACTAATTCGTTCCTGCCCCAAAATGTGTTCATGTAATTACCCTAAAGGGCAGCTTTAAGGGAATATAGTCATTAATAGAAAACAAGTAATAGCTATGTTATTTAAGCTTATAAATTATATAAAGCATATTTTTCAAAGGTATTGATATGGATACATCAGGGTTTCTTACATTAGTTGCTGTAATCTTAACAGCACTTTCTTTGACTTCAAAAGGAAAGAAGGTCACCTATTCTCATAAAATTGGTCGCCTTCATAAACTTCTCTTGTTTATCATGTTTGTCTTAGTTATTTATTCATTGTTCTATGATACTTTTAAGGCTCAAAATCTGTTACTTCCATGGTATTTCGTCGAAGGCTTTGATGAAAAGCAGCTTCTTCTATGTGCATCTTTAATAACTAGTGCTGCACTAGCAATAACTTTTAGATATTGTGAGACAAGAAAGTCAAACTTAATCCCTCTATGTAAAGACATAAGAAGCCTGCTTAATAGAGCAGCATTTAGTGATTTAACTTATGTTTTACAAAATAATATTTACTTCTTAGAAAAACACATGGATGAAAACATAACAAGGAAAACATTAATAGAAGTTATATTATCAAACAAATACACCTCCTTCTTACAAGACAATGATTACAAGTTATTACTTGAACTCTTAAGAATAGATTCAAAAAATGATGTATTCATCGCAAAATTCAATGAGTTCATATCTCAGCAACTTGATAATCATGAGTCTCAACTTTTATGGGAAATTGCAATACTGTATCGCTCTTACTCACCACGAGTTCCCTCTGCAAACACACCAATGCTGGAATATCTATATGCCAACACAGATGCATCAACTAAATATTCAATATATGAATGTATTGGTAATAGTGCTCAGAAGTATGTTCTTGATACCAACAACCTTAATACCCTGAACATTAGCCCTAACAATGTACAAACTGACAGCATAATAAACACTAGTCAGATTGCTAAATACATATTCATATTTTTCAATCTATTGAAATATGATTTGATACAAAAAAAGCCTTTGAGATTTGAACATTCAATTCGAACACCTTGGATTTTCAATAAGTTTTTTTTGAGACCTCTTATACAAATAAAAATTGAATTGCGGGATTTTGAGAATGAGTTTAATACTCGAATTGACTATTTCATTTATGAATCAATACTCTCTTTCGAAAGACTCTTACATGATGTAGATATCTCATATCTCGATGATCTAAGCTCACAAGATTTAATTGAGTGTGTAGCGAACTGCATATTTCAAATTATATCTTCAAATAAGTTTGAAGATGAATTTAAAGAAGAGATAATCAAACTAAGCATAGCTATATACTCTGAGCTTGGTAATAATAAACAATTTGCTGAACTATGCTTCCGTAGCTTTATTGGAGATAAAGTCTGCCCTTATACACCACCTAGCAAATTTGAGATTAAGAAAATAAAAGACTCTTCAATTTTTTTTGAAGATGCAGACCTAACGTAACTTCCTCTCATACCCTTTTTCTGCGGCTAGTTTACTACCAGCCGTATTTGCCTTCTTATTTTGCTTTGTTTAATAGTCTTAATTTGAAGTCAAACGGCTCTTGTTGGCACAAAGCTGACCTTAGGCTCTAACTCGAAATTGTCCAAAAACGAGTTTAACCGACCGTCTGCTTCTCGCTCACTGCAGACTATCAGCTGTATTTGCTTTTTAGTTGCTTATTACACAAACTGCGCAACTACGTCTTGTTAAAAAAGCTACGTCACGTCTAATATTATTCATCTTTAAACATATTCGAAAGCTGATGACCCAGTTAACAACTAAGGGAAAACAGCGATCGAGGCAGCTTAAATCGAAATAATAAAAGTTTAAAAAATGATGTTAAACGCTATTGCAAATCGTGATATTGAACAAGCGACTCACACTTTACTTAAGTGCATTAGTAATTTAACTATTGAGAAATGAGGTAATTACTACGAGTTTATAAAATGTTTGGGTTTGGTAAAAAAAGCTTAACGAGTGAAGCAGTCTAACAACGCCAAAACTATTGCTTTAGTTCTATTATTCTAGTTCTATTGCTTTAGTTTTGGCGCTTATTAAAGGGATAATACTAGCCTTTCATTTGTTCAAGCTCTTTGCCTTTGGTTTCGTGTAAAAACTTAAATACAAATATAACTGAAACAAACGCACAAAATGCGTAAAAACCATAAGCCCCAGCTAAACCAATGCCTGTGAGCATAACAGGGAACGACCAGGTAATTAAAAAGTTAGCTATCCACTGGGCAAAGCCGGTAACTGCAAGGCCAGAGCCGCGAATTTGGTTAGGGAACATTTCACCTAGCATAACCCACATTACAGGGCCCCACGATAGATTAAAAAAGAACACATACGCATTAGCGGCTATTAAAGCAACTATGCCCTGCTCTCCTAATTCTAAATTACCTGTTGAGCCAATATCTGCATTTAAAAAGGCATAAACAATAACCGAAAGCGTAACCGTCATACCAATTGAGCCGGTTAACAAAAAAGGTTTTCTGCCAATTTTGTCTATAAAATACATGGTAATAAACACTGCTAAAATACTTACAAAGCCGCTTATTATATTAATAAGTAACGCGTCAGATTCAGTAAAGCCTGCTGCTTGCCAAAGTACCGCGCCGTAGTAAAAAACAACGTTAATGCCGACTAATTGCTGAAATGTAGCTAAGCCAATTCCTATCCAAACAATGGGGCGTAAACGTTTTTTAGGTTTATCAATAAGATCAGATAATTTAGGTTGGTGTTTATCGCCAGCAAGAGACTCTGCTATTTCATTTAATTTAAGAGCGGCAGTTTCAGCACCATATAATGACGATAAAACACGTGCAGCAGCGTCTTTTTTACCAGCCATAATTAAGTATCGTGGGCTTTCAGGGATAAAAAATAAAGCGATTAAAAACAAGCATGCAGGTAATAACTCAACCCAAAACATCCAACGCCATGTTTCAAAGTCGAGCCAAAATATAGACGTAGAGCCGCCAGCCGTATTTGCTAAAAAATAGTTACTCACAAATGCGCTAAACAAACCAAATATAATAGCCACTTGTTGCAGTGTAGAGAGCGTGCCTCTGTATCGTGCGGGGGCAATTTCGCTAATATAAGCTGGGGTCATAACCGATGCAGCCCCTACCGCTAAGCCGCCTAAAATGCGATAAATCACAAATTCAAACGATGTGACTGACACACCCGAGCCCCAAGCACTTATAATAAATAAAGCAGCGGCAAAAAGTAAAATTAGACGCCGACCAAATTTATCAGCCAACCGACCTGCGCAAAACGCACCAATGGCACAGCCAATCAGCATACTCGATACGTTAAATCCCGTACCTGCACTACTGGAGCCAAACGCCGTTTGGAGTCCATCAACAGTGCCGTTAATTACGCCGCTGTCAAACCCAAATAAAAAACCGCCAATGGTCGCAACAAAGCAAACCAGTACTATTAAAAGTACATTTTCTTTCTCGTTCATAAGTATCCATATTGTGTGTTGTTGTTATTTTATATAGATTTTGAAGCTCAAAAGGGTGTGCATATTCGCTTATTTAGTTATTTTTATTGGTTGAGCTTGATTCTCTTTCTATTAATTCAAAATCTAAAATATGTCTTAAGTCTAAGCTTTTTACATTGCTTAAATCGTTATACTGACCCGATGCAAGTAAAGTAATCGCAAGCTCAGCCATTTCATTAATGGGCTGTTTTACCGTAGAAATATTTGGCCACACTATGGTTGCAAGTTGCGTGTCATCAAAGCCAACAACCGACAGTTCGCTTGGAATATTAATACCTTGTTTTTGAGCTATTGAGATTACAGCGGCTGCCATATCATCGTTAGCTGCAAAAATAGCTGTTGGTTTATCATCAAGCGAAAGTAATTTTATTGCCGCTTCCATGCCCGATTGATAAGTAAAACTGCCCTGCTCAATATACTCAGGTGGCGTTATTATTTTATTAGAGCGCAGCGCATCTAAATAGCCTTGGTAACGCAAACGGCTAACACCTTGTTTAGTGTCGCCAATAATATGTGCAATTTTGCTATGCCCTTGATTTATTAAATGCTCTGTAACATCAAACGCCGCTTGATAATCGTCCATGCATATATAAGGGGAGCGATTTAATTTTGTATCTGGCGTTATTCTTACAAACGGAATATTTGCTTTAGTAAGAACATCTAAAACCTCTTCGTTGTCGCACATAGGTGGCAGTAAAATCATGCCATCAACCTGTGTAACATCAATAAGTTGCTTTACCGATTCAATTGTTTTGTCAATATCGGTATGCGCTTCGTCAACAACAAGGTGGTAGCCCAGTGCGCGGCATTTTTTAAGCGCTGCCAATAAAAATTGACTTATGTAAGAGTCACTTGGGTTATCGTATAAAAGCCCTAAAAAGAATGACTTAGTACTAGCAAGGCGCCTAGCAGACACATTTGGCCTGTAATTTAATTGCTCTACAACAGCCATTACTTTTTCGCGGGTTTTGTCGCTTACTTTTTTGTCTTGGTTGAGCACGCGCGAAACTGTCATCATTGATACACCAGCCTGCTCGGCTACATCTTGTATTCTTGCTCTTTTAGGATCGGCCATTACTGTTATTACCTACTCACAATCAGTGGATTGTTATAATTAACTTTCTTAATTTTCATTATACATAATTGTAAAGCTTGATATTGTTTACAGCGCGTTTTAAATGATTACTTATTGACAAAGTCTTATACTACACTGAAAATGTTAGCGCTAACAACAAATTTATAATACTCACACCCAATAATATAAAAAACTTAAAAAGGCCTATATTATGAGCATGCTGCAAAACCCAATTCTAAGAGGCTTTAACCCAGATCCCAACATTGTCAGAGTTAATAACGACTACTACATAGCCACTTCAACATTTGAATGGTTTGGCGGTGTGCAAATTCACCACTCTACCGATTTAGTAAATTGGCGAGTTATAGGCCAAGCACTTAACACCGTAGAGCAACTCGATATGCGAGGAGTGCCCGACTCTTGCGGCGTATGGGCACCGCAACTTAGTTACAATAATGGCCGTTTTTATTTGGTATATACCAATGTAAAAAGCTTTGATGGCCCTTGGAAAGACACACCAAACTATTTTGTATCAACCACTGATATTACCGGTAACTGGTCACAAGCGACTTACTTAAACTCTAGCGGTTTTGATCCGTCTATTTTTCACGATGATGACGGTAAAAGCTATTTGCTAAACATGCTGGTTGATCACCGTAATAACGCACTATTTGGTGGCATAGTAATGCAAGAGCTTTGCCTAAAAACCAATAAGTTAATAGGCGATATTAAACCTATATTTTCAGGCACAAAACTTGGTTGCACTGAAGGCCCACATATTTTAAAGCGCGGCGATTACTACTATTTAATTACCGCTGAAGGTGGCACTGGGTATGAACACTGCATTAGTGTAGCGCGTGCTAAAAACGTATTTGGCCCTTACCAAGTACACCCGCACAACCCCGTTATTACAGCAGCCCACGAGCCGAGTAATACGCTGCAAAAATGTGGCCATGGGGATTTTTTTCAAACGCAAAACGGTGATTGGTACACGGTATTTTTAACATCTAGACCACTGACTGAGCTTGGCCGCTGCATTACAGGGCGTGAAACAGGGATTGAGCAAATAATCTGGAAAGACGATGACTGGCCTTATGCCAAACACACAAATAAAGCCCCGAGAATACACGTACCCGTTGAGGGTTTAACACTAAACCCACAGCCGCAACCCACAACACATATTGATTTTAGTAAAGATGATCTGACTGTTGATTTTCAGTCATTGCGCATACCTATGTGCAAAAATTGGGTGTATAAAAACACTCAAAAAGCATCGCTTACCCTAGTAGGTAAAGAGTCTTTAAGCTCATTGCATCAGCAAAGTTTTATTGCCAGGCGTGTACAGGCCCATCATACTGTTAGCAGCACATGCGTTGATTTTGCGCCAAGCAGTTTTCAACAAATGGCGGGGCTAGTATGTTATTACAACACCGCGCATTACTACTATTTGCATATAAGCGGCGGCGATGTAGGCGATGAAACCACACCGCGTTATTTAAATATAATAAGCTGCGATAAATACCAAACAAGTACGCCTGTTGCACCGCTTTTGCTTAAAACAAACAAACCTGTTTACTTAAAAGCTGATTTTAATGGCGCGCAGCTACAGTTTTATTATGCTACCGAGAAAAACTGCTGGATAAAGTTTGGTCCAGTGCTCGATGGCAGTATTTTATCTGATGATTACGTGCAGCAATCACCGCAAGGGTATCGCCCGTGTTTTACCGGCGCTTTTGTTGGTATGGCCTGCCAAGACTTATCGGGACAAAATAAAGAAGCTCACTATTCATTTTTTAATTATGACGAACCTAGCGGCGAATAAATCGCCGCCAGTTAAGTTTATTATTTGATTGAAAGCTTTTTGAAACTGCTTTAAAACTATTTTAAAACAGGGCTTTAATACGCTCCATTTGCGATTGTAAAAGTAAACTTTGAGAGTGGCTCATAATGTCACTCTCTCGTTTATTTTCGCTCAGTAAGCGCCCTACTTCTTGGGCTTCAAAGCTGTAACCTTGTGACTGCCTCCCATCTTCAAAATGCTCAATTAAGTCATCAAGCTCATACAAAGAGCACTCATAAGCCCTAAATGCATCGGGTATTTTTATATAGCCTTTGTCGCCAATAATATACGCGCCATTCCCTAACCGGCATTGAAATGACGTTGCTAAGCTCACCATTACGTCGCCACAATTAGCAGTAATAAGTACATCGTCTTCCACGCCTTTGTAGCGAATATTTGCTCTTACGTGTAAGTTTTCAAGGTCGTTATTTAAAAAGTAATTGGCAATCGCAAGCGGATAAATTCCCATATCAAGTAAACAACCGCCCGCTAAATCTGGGTTGTATTCACGCCCATCGGGATTAAAAGGCACAGGATAGCCAAAGTCAGCTTTAACATGTTTAATAGTGCCAATTCGCCCTTGCTCTACCCATTGTTTTGCTTTTTGTATTGCAGGTAAAAAGTACGTCCACATGGCTTCCATTAAAAATACGTCGTGCTTTTTAGCCAGTAAACACAACTGCTTGCACTCTTCAGCCGAAACCGTAATGGGCTTTTCGCACAATACATGCTTACCTGCTTTAATAGCATCGCTGGCATTTTTAAAGTGAAAGTTATGCGGGGTCGCAATGTAAACTACATCAACGTTTTTATCGTCAAATAATGCCTGATACCCTTCGTAGGCATTGGCCGCACCATACTTGCTCGCAAAAGCGGTTGCATCATCTCCATTTCTTGCTGCAACTGCGTACGCAACACCATTATTTGTATGTGCTAAGTCTTCACAAAATTGTGCAGCAATTCGGCCACAACCAACAATACCCCAGTTTATTTTTTTCATAGTGTTTCCTTATGATCTTAAAAAGAAATTTAAGTGAACTCCAACAACCAAGCAATAAACTTGCAAATTAATTGTTAAACATAGTTTAAAACTAGCTTGACTTAACAATATCAAATCATTAATGTTAGCGCTAACACTAAAACAACATTAAGTATCACATTTATGTTCCTTGGTATCGATTTAGGCACTTCAGGTGTAAAAGTAATTATTTTAGACGAGCAAGACCAATTGCTTGCTCAAGCAAATGGATCTTTAAGCGTTTCACGCCCAGCCCCCTTTTTTCTGAGCAAAACCCTACAGATTGGTGGCTTGCTACCTGTAGTGCAATCGAGGAGCTTAAAAATACTCACCCTGCATTACTAAAATCGGTAAAGGCTGTGGGCCTTTCTGGGCAAATGCATGGCGCAACGCTGCTTGATAAAAACAATAATATTATTCGTCCAGCCATTTTATGGAACGACGGGCGCAGTGCAGCACAATGTGTAGAGCTTGAAAAACGCGAACCAAATTCTCGTAATATTACCGGCAACATAGCAATGCCTGGTTTTACTGCACCTAAATTGGTGTGGTTAAAAGAGTTTGAACCAGAAAACTTTGCAAAAGTAGCCAAAGTATTATTACCAAAAGACTACCTACGCTTTTTAATGACCGGTGATTTTGCATCAGACATGTCTGACTCAGCAGGCACACTGTGGCTAGACGTAGAAAAAAGAGCATGGTCGCAAAAAATGCTTAGCGCTTGCGACTTAACAGAGCAACACATGCCTACCCTTTTTGAGGGCACACAAATTACTGGCAAATTAACAGCCCAAGTTGCTGCTAAATGGGGTATGGAGCAAGTGCCTGTTGTTGCAGGTGGTGGCGATAATGCCGCAGGCGCTGCTGGTGTTGGCGTAGTAAGGCCTAAACAAGCGTTTTTGTCATTAGGTACTTCTGGCGTTTACTTTGTTGCTAACGATAAATACCTGCCTAACCCAGAAGGTGCTGTACATACTTTTTGTCATTGCATTGAAAACACCTGGCACCAAATGTCAGTGGTGTTAAGCGCAGCAAGCTGTTTAACCTGGGTCACTAAATTAACCGGTTTTAAAAACGAAAGCGCATTGCTTGAACAAGTAAGTAAATGCGATTTTAGCAAACCAAGCTCAGTCATATTTTTACCTTATTTAACTGGCGAGCGTACGCCGCATAATAACCCCGATGCCAAAGGCGTATTTTTTGGTTTAGACAGCGATACCGATGCAGCAGCTCTTGGCCGTGCAGTACTCGAGGGCGTTGCTTTTGCCTTTGCCGATGGCCAGCAAGTACTGCTTGATGCCGGCGCACAAATTGACGATGTAACCGTTATTGGTGGTGGCGCTAAAAGCCCACTGTGGGGAAAAATCATCGCAAGCGTACTTAACCGCCCCCTAATTTACCGAGAAGGCTCAGAAGTTGGTCCCGCATTTGGCGCAGCAAGGCTTGCCCGAATAGCAGTAACACAACTCTCTGCACAACAAGTGTGTGTTAACGGCAAAGTAACGCAAACCATTGAGCCAGACCCAATCATGCAAGACTTTTACGCACAGCAATACACAACATACAAAGCACTTTATCAAAGTGTAAAAACATACTTTTAATACACTATTATAAAATTAATGGAGCACAATATGAGCGAGCAATTTTTTACAAACGTTGAAAAAATTAAATTTGAGGGTGAAAACTCTAAAAACCCATTTGCATTTCGTTACTACGACGAAAACCAAGTAGTGCTTGGCAAAACAATGAAAGAGCACCTTCGTTTTGCAGCTTGTTACTGGCATAACTTTTGTTCTACAGGGTTTGATATTTTTGGTGAAGGTACGTTTGACCGTCCTTGGATCCAACCTGTAGGCAATCAATTAGAACTTGCTGAACAAAAAGTAAAAGTAGCCTTTGAATTTTATGAAAAATTAGGCGTTCCTTACTTTTGTTTTCATGATGTTGATATTGCCCCTGAAGGCAAAACACTACAAGAAAGCCACGATAACGTAACGCATATCGCTAACATTATCGAAAAAGAAATGCAGCGCACAGGTGTAAAACTACTGTGGGGTACTGCTAACTTATTCTCAAATCAGCGTTTTTGTGCCGGTGGTGCAACAAACCCTAATCCTAATACGTATGCATATGCAGCAGCACAAGTTAAACATGCAATGGAAATTACGCATCGTTTAGGCGGCGAAAACTACGTACTGTGGGGTGGTCGTGAAGGTTACGACACACTACTAAATACAGACCTTGCACAAGAAAGCGAACAGTACGCACGCTTTTTAAAAATGGTTGTAGAGCACAAGAAAAAAATTGGTTTTAAAGGTACATTATTAATTGAGCCAAAACCACAAGAGCCGACTAAGCACCAGTACGATTACGATACAGCAACAGTTGCAGGCTTTTTGTATAAGCACGGCTTACAAGACGAAATTAAAGTAAACATTGAAGCAAACCACGCAACACTTGCGGGTCATAGCTTCCACCACGAAATTGCAGTTGCTTGCGCAGAAGGCATTATGGGTAGTATTGATGCTAACCGTGGCGACATGCAAAACGGTTGGGATACTGACCAATTTCCTAACGACGTAGCTGAGTGCACACTTGTTGTTTACGAAATTTTAAAAATGGGTGGCTTTACAACGGGCGGCTTTAACTTTGACACTAAACTTCGTCGTCAATCGTGTGAACGCGATGACTTATTCATTGGTCACATTGGCGGTATGGATACGATGGCTAAAGCATTACTCAATGCAGCAGCAATGATTGAAGGTGGCGAGCTGTCTGACTTTGTTGAAAAACGTTACGCAGGCTGGAAAGAAGACCTAGGTCAAAGCATTCTAAATGGTGAGCAATCACTTGAGAGCCTTTCAGCCTTAGTACACGAGAACAACATTGATCCTAAGCAAGTTTCTGGTCGCCAAGAACTGCTTGAGAATATTGTTAACCGCTACGTATAAGGACATCGCCTCGGTTTCAAAGCCGAGGCGTACATCATTATGAACTTGTTAGAACAACTCAAAAAAGTAACCACAGTCGTTGCCGACAGTGGCGATGTAGAGTCAATCAAAGCTCTACAACCGGTTGATGCAACAACCAACCCTTCGTTAATTTTACAAGCTGCAAAATTACCTCAGTATAAACATTTAATTAGTGATGCTATAAGCAAAGCTGGCAACGACGTTGACGCTATTTGCGACCAACTTATTGTTAACTTTGGCTGTGAAATACTAAAGGTAATACCTGGGCGTATATCAAGCGAAGTAGATGCGCGTTTATCGTTTGACACCCAAGCAAGTATTGCCAAAGGGCGTAAGCTTATTTCGCTTTACGAGCAAGCGGGTATTTCAAAAGACCGCGTACTTATTAAACTTGCTTCAACATGGGAAGGCATTAAAGCCGCCGAACAGTTAGAAAAAGAAGGTATTAAGTGTAACTTAACCCTGCTATTTTCGATGGCTCAAGCCATTGCATGCGCACAAGCTAACGTAACGCTTATATCTCCGTTTGTTGGGCGTATTCTTGATTGGTACAAAGCGGCTGAAAACAAAGAATACACACCAAGCGAAGATCCTGGTGTGCAGTCGGTTACAGGTATTTATCAGTACTACAAAAAGTACGATTATAAAACAGTGGTAATGGGCGCAAGCTTTAGAAACACTGAAGAAATAATCGAACTTGCTGGCTGCGATTTACTGACTATCTCGCCATCATTACTCAATGATTTACAAAGCCAAGAAGGTACTCTGGTTACAAAGCTTGACGCTGCAAACATTGCCAAAGCACCGCAAAGCGACATAACCCCACTCACCCACGAGCAATTTTTATGGCAGCACAACGAAGATGCAATGGCCAGCGAAAAGCTCAGTGAAGGTATTCGTAACTTTGCCAAAGATCAGCGTATTTTGGCTAAATTGGTTGAAGACTTACTAAACTAATTTCCCTCAAGCCTGCCATATTATGTGCAGGCTTTTTTAATTTTATTTGAGGTAATACATGACTCAGCTTTCTTCTCGTGCGCCTTTTGCAAATGCTATTCGCGCACTTAGCATGGATGCGGTACAGCAAGCAAATTCAGGGCATCCGGGCGCACCTATGGGTATGGCCGATATAGCCGAAGTACTGTGGAACGATTTTTTAAACCATAATCCAAACGATCCAAATTGGGCAAACCGAGACCGCTTTGTACTCAGTAACGGTCACGGATCTATGCTTATTTATTCTTTATTGCATTTAAGCGGGTACGAACTACCACTAAGCGAGCTTAAACAATTTAGACAAATGCATTCAAAAACCCCAGGGCACCCTGAATACGGTTACACCCCAGGTGTTGAAACAACAACAGGCCCGCTTGGCGCAGGTTTATCAAATGCCGTAGGTATGGCTATTGCCGAAAAAGCCCTAGCAGCACAATTTAACAAAGAGAGTTTTGATATTGTAGATCATTACACTTACTGTTTTATGGGTGATGGCTGTTTAATGGAAGGCATATCGCACGAAGCATGTTCGCTTGCAGGCACATTAGGGCTGGGTAAACTTATTGCTTTTTGGGACGATAACGGCATATCTATCGACGGACACGTTGAGGGCTGGTTTACCGACGACACCGCAAAACGCTTTGACGCTTACGGCTGGCATGTAATAAAAGATATAGACGGCCACGACCCAGAACAAATTGCCAGCGCCATTGCACAAGCAAAACAAGTGAGCGATAAACCTACTCTACTTTGTTGTAAAACCGTAATTGGTTTTGGCTCGCCAAATAAATCAGGCTCGCACGATTGCCATGGCTCGCCATTAGGTGATGACGAAATAACTGCGGCGCGCAAATTTTTAAACCTACCAAATGAAGCATTTAGTATCAGTGATGATATTTACGCCCATTGGGACGCTAAACAAAGCGGTGATAAAAAACAAAAACAATGGCAACAACTGTTTAGTGACTACACCAAAAGCCACCCTGAGCTTGCCAAAGAATTTGAACGCCGCGTAATTAAACGCACCCTACCTGAAAGTTTTGAAGCTATTGCAAACGACTACATTGCACAGTGCAACAAAGACGCTGCCAATATAGCCAGCCGAAAAGCCTCGCAAAACACTATTGAAGCCTTTGCCCCGCATTTACCAGAGTTATTGGGTGGCTCTGCCGATTTAGCTGGTTCTAATTTAACGCTGTGGTCTGGCTCTAAAGGCATAAGCGCAGATGACGCCAGCGGTAATTACCTATTTTATGGCGTGCGCGAGTTCGGTATGAGCGGCATTATGAATGGCATATCACTGCACAGTGGTTTTATTAATTACGGCGCTACATTTTTAATGTTTATGGAATATGCCCGTAACGCAGTAAGAATGTCGGCACTTATGGGTATTCAAAATATATTTGTGTATACCCACGACTCTATAGGCCAAGGTGAAGACGGTCCAACTCACCAACCTATTGAGCAACTAGCCAACCTACGTATGACGCCAAACTTAGTCACATGGCGCCCATGTGACGCAGTAGAAACTACAGTATCGTGGAAAAACGCGATACAAAATCAGCAGCAACCTACTGCGCTTATTTTTAGTCGCCAAGGGCTAAACCACCAGCCACGCAGCGCTCAGCAAATTAGTGACATAGAAAAAGGCGGCTATATTCTTAGCGAAAGCAATAAAGCACCTGAGCTTATTTTAATTGCAACAGGCTCTGAGGTAGATTTAGCAATGCAAGCTGCTAAAGAGCTCACAGCACAAGGCGTTGCAGTGCGTGTGGTATCAATGCCAAGCACCACATTGTTTGACCTGCAATCAGACGATTATAAGCAAAGTGTACTGCCAAACTCAGTTGTAAACCGTATTGCAATTGAAACATCACACCAAGATTACTGGCTTAAATATGTAGGCTTACAAGGCAAAGTAATTGGTATGAGCACTTTTGGTGAGTCGGCGCCAGGTAATGTGTTATTAGAGCATTTTGGCTTTACCACCAAAAATGTAGTGAGCACCGCGCAGGCGTTAATTAAAGCCAACGCTTAATATATTTAGTACGCGTAATGCGCTAAATAATCCAAACTTTATCCAATTAATGCGCTAAGCCTCCCAAAGCTCGGCGCATTTTTACAATTAACCAACAAAGGTGAACTATGAAATACTTACTATTAATTATGCTTTTTAGTGCAAGCACTAGTTTTAACGCATGGGCAAATGACGAGCAAAATGATGAACTAATGCTAACGATTTTTTTAAAACACGACCAATCAAAAAATCTCTCTGAAATAAAAGAAATACTCAACAATGCTAACTTTTACAAACATTTTCCGCCAGAGGGCACAACGGTAGAATCTTGGAAAGTAATGATGGGCATAGGGCAAGTAGTCACTTTGCGCTTTCCGGCAGCGCTGTTACCAAAAGTAAACTTATCGATTGAACGTTATGGTTGGAAAGCTTACAGCACTGAGTTTTACCCAACTTACGATCTGTACCCAATCGTAAAAGAAGAAATTAAAAAAGCTAGAACGAACAATTAAAAGAGTAACCACAATGACAACTTCACTTATTCAATACACACTAAGTAATGAGGTAAACGACACTATTTCTATTATTAACTACGGTGCCCGGCTTACCAGCTGGGTTACCCATATTGATAGTAAAAAACGAAATATTATACTTGGCTATTCTAATATTAATGACTATTTAAACGACACGTTTTACTTAGGAGCTATAGCCGGCCCTTATGCAAACAGGCTAAGTAACGCCCAAATAAACATTGATGATAAAACCTATGTACTTAATAAAAACGAAGGAGTAAACCAACTTCACGGCGGCCAAAAAGCATTAAGCGACTTATTTTGGCAGCTCGATTATCATCAAAAAAATGCATTAAGTTTAAGTATTACCCTGCCTGATGGTTACAACGGCTACCCCGGTAAAACTATATTTAACGTGCTGTATACCTTTACCACTAACAGTAAAAACCAAAGTAATCTTGATATTAAATTTACGATTACCAGTAATAAAAAAACCATTGCAGGGCCAACAGCGCACCCATATTTTAATTTAAATGGCATTACTAACAGCGCACAAGGGCATACATTAAAACTGGCTGCCGCGCATTATACCCCCGTAGATACAAACGCCATTCCCACAGGTTTAATAACGCCTGTAGCAAATACCACTTTTGACTACGCAAATATGCGCGTGCTTAATAAAATCGATAAACTCGATCATAACTTTGTAACCGAGCAAGTACTTAACCTGCAAACCAATAAGCAACACGCGACGCTTACAAGCGCCGATGAAAAAGTAATGCTGAGTGTGCTTTCTAACTACCCTGCTATTCAGGTATATACAGGGCAGCACTTAAAAAATCCGTTTAATGCATACGACGGTATATGCCTAGAGCCGCAATTTTGCCCCGACAGCCCCAATAACCCACACTTCCCATTTAGCTATTTAACACCACAAGTGCCTTTGCAAACGCATATTAGTTACTGCTTAACTAAAACCAATAAAAAATAGCTATTTTATAAACCAAAAAAGGATCGCTATTAAGCGATCCTTTGCTGGAGGTTAAATACTTAGTGCGATTATAAGTCGCTTACAAAGCTTTTAAGTTTAAGCTCACGGTCAATTAATAATGGGTAATCGGTGCGCCCTTGCATTGGCCAATCGTTACGCCAAGTGCCTGCATCGCTTATACCCCAAAAAGTAACGCGGCTTACTTTATCGTCATGTTTTTTAAGTATGTCGAACACGGCTTTATAGCGCTCGCCTAACTGGGTGTTTACTTCACTCGGTAAACCATCTGGGTATGGGTTAAATCGCTCTTGTAGCGCAATATCTAACGAAATGTCAGCGCCTTGCTCTTCACCTTCAGGGAACGGTAATACCGAAATATCAAGCTCGGTTATCATCACATCAATGCCCGTTGCAGCGTATGCCACAATAGAGTCTTCCATTAACGAAAGCTCTGGGTTATCAAGCGAGTAATGCGCTTGCATACCAATACCATCAATTTCAATACCTTTGCTTTGCAAATTTTTAATAAGCGCAATTGCACCGGCTCTTTTTTCTGGCTTATATAAGTTGTAATCGTTGTAATATAACTTGGCATTAGGCGCTGCCTGCTTAGCGTATTTAAACGCGTATTCTATAAAGTCATCACCAATAATGGTGCTCCATTTAGATTCACGCAGTGTGCCGTCTTCGTTAAGTGCTTCGTTTACCACGTCCCATGCAAAAATACGGTTTTTATAACGCCCTGCAACAGTATTAATATGGTTTTGCATACGCTTAAGTAATGCATCGCGCGTTAGCGGCTCGCCCTGCTCGTCTTCAAAAACCCAATCAGGTGTTTGCGAATGCCACACTAATGTATGCCCAACTAATTCTTGGCTGTTCTCTTGTGCGTACTGAACTAACGCATCAGCGGCTTCAAAGTCATACGTTTCAAGCTCTGGGTGTATACGCTCCCACTTCATTGAGTTTTCTGGCGTAAAAGTATTAAATTGCGCTTTAGCTACGTTTAAATCTTCAGGCAAAGCCCCTAATATTTGGTCGCGGCTAATCGCTGTACCTATTTTAAAGTGATCTTTAAATTGCGCTTTAAGCGTTAATTGCTCCTGCGCTTTTTGTGCTTTTAGTGTCGGTTTACTTTGCTCTGCTGAGCCATTACAGCCAAGTGCAAGGCTCGACATTCCTAATAAAATAGCAATCGTTAGTTTATTTTTATGCATGATGTACCTGTTGTGTGTTTTTAGTGTGCAAGGTAAACTTAACACCATATAGTCTTTTTGACAACAACGTTTTATTAAAATAGACTGAACAAAAATAACACAGCATACATTTCTTAATTGCATACCTAACTAGCAAGATAATTAGTAAATAAATTAGCAAGGACACACATGAAAAACACAACAAACACCTTATCACTAACAGCCGTAGCCATTTTTGCATTAATGGTCGCATTAACTGCTGCATTACCTGTCAGCGCAGCAGATAAACCAAAGCAACTTACCTCATCTATAGTGAGCCAAAAAGACGCGCACATCACTCACTACGAAGGCGGTGATTTTCATACCTACTTTTACGGCAATACATCACTCACCAAAGGCGCTATTACGGGCGTTGCGGTTATTAAACCTAATAACGAAATACATCCCGCCCACCAGCATCCCGATGAAGAATACTTAATGATTCTTGAGGGTACTGGCACCTGGACGCTTAATGGAAAAAGCCAACCAGCGCATACTGGAGATATTTTATTTGCAGCCCCTAACGACGTACACGGCATTTATAACAACGGCGATGTGCCACTTAAGTTTGTAGTCGTGAGATATCAGGCTCAGTAGTTTTGAATGGCTTTTTGAGTTTTTTAGTTTTTAGTTTTTTAGTGAAATAGACTAAGTGAATTATGCACAAAGAGGTTAAGAGGCGCTTCGCTTTTAGAGGAGAGGAAAACAAAACAGCCTGTATGAGTTCAGGCTGTCTTATCTATTTTTTCTAAAGCCATCAAGAAGAAATTATGAACTACCGTTTTATATAACAAAGATTTACCCATGCATAGTTAACCAACTTACTAGTTTAGTATCTGAAACTGAAACAGTTCCTCCTTTAATGGACTTTTTCTTACCTTCTCTTTTCCTAACTGCTTCTTTTAAAGATGGGTCCATTTCTTCAAAAATCTTATTGGCTTCATACTGATAGCGTATAAAAGCTTCTTCTGAGGAGGTTATGCTCGTTGATTTTTCAACAGTATAAAAAAGAGCATTAAAGGTGCTTTTTAAATAATGTTCAAGGTTAACTACCAATAGTTCCAAACGCTCGTGTGAAGTCGCATTATGTACAATTGCATTTCTTACTCGATAAAGTCGATTTATATGCAATTCGACTTTACGCTGATGAGACTCAATTTTCTGGGCTAAATCGAAAGGTGATGTACAAAGACCTATAAATTTTCTAAACCTAAATTGCGCATACGGATAAGTTTCTAATCGTGTATACACTTCACTTACAAAATTCGAATTTTTTAAAGCTGTATATATTTCACCAAGATTAGAAGTTTGGACATCGAAAGATACTCCATCTAAGTCAATTGGTTTCCAGTCTAGTGCTTTTGCACAGCCTCTAAATGCAAAGAGTTGTTTTAATGGATAATCCATTGCGATGCATGGAATAACCGCATTGATTACATGTTCATCGTGTTTTAAAGTACTATTTTCCTCTATTAACGTTAATGATTCCAATGCAGACCAAAATGCAGTAAAGCGACTTTCCAACCCTTTTTCATTAACTCCATTTTGAAAAAATCTAAAAGCAGCGCTAATTTTATTACTCGTTTTTATAGAACCTTTTTGCCTTAAATGAGTTATTGCACTCATATAAACAGTAAGGTCGTCATCAATCCACCTATCTAATGAATTTTCCAAGTCTTTATCAAATCTAGCTAAATTTTTTGTTTGCCCACTCTCATCAGTTATATCTGCTTTGACAAGTATACTGATCTGATCTTTACCTAAGAAGTATGAAAAAATATCAAGAGCTTGTAATAATTTTTTTTCAGCAATATTTCTAGCTGCGCTAAAAGAAATAGCGTCTACATTAATATTGGAATTAATTATATAACTTCTATCATTTTCTGTTCTTGGCTGAATAATAAATTGATATTCTCCTTGAGTATCAACCGTCGTATTTTTTAGTAGCTCATACAAAGGTTTATTATCTAACGATAATTTCACATCATACTTTTGCGTACTAATTATTATATGACTTGCTAAGCTGTTAAATGCTTCTAAGAAATTAATTTGCGTTTTTCTTTTTATCAAAAAATTTCTGCATAATAAATAACATTCAGATGTAGGCATACCTAATGTTATTAAGTGACTCATTAGTGCACAGGGCGGGATCACACTTTGTAAATAAACAAATTTTATGATCTAATACCATAAATTTAATCACCTTAAACTTATTATGTCACTCTTCTCACATTTAGAACTCGTCAAAGATAATCGTTCACATATAAATCAACACCATAACTTAGTTGATGTGCTTTTTCTTATTATTACTGCCGTTACATCAGGGTGTGAAAACTGGCAAGATATTGAAGTCTATGGCGAAAGTAAGCTTAATTGGTTAAGAGGATTTCGTTCTTTCAAAAATGGCATACCCACTCGACATAGTATTGCTCGGATTTTTAGAACCGTTGATACTGACTCATTACTACTCGCGATGTATAGCTGGGTCAATCAAAACCGCGTTAAATCAGCGCATCCTGTCATTGCCTTCGATGGCAAAACTATTCGCGGAGCAAGTAAACACATTGCTGATAAATTACACCTCGTCTCAGCATTTGATTGTGAGGCAGGTCTCACATTATTCCACCAAACAGTTGGCAGTAAGACGAATGAAATACCGGCAGTTCGGGATTTATTGAAAATACTCGATATCAATAACACCGTCATTACACTTGATGCTTTGCACTGCCAAAAAGAAACGCTAAAACAGCTAATTAGCAGACATGCAGATTATCTAGTGCAAGCAAAGGGTAATCAAAAGAAACTTTATAGCGCGATTCAAGATGCATTTACACACCAGTATGAATCTGAAAACTCAGAGAGACTTAGTCATGTAACACAAGATGCAGGGCATGGGCGAAAAGAAGTACGCACGATAGATTGTCTTGATGCGCGTTTATTACCGAGTGAAATTAAAGAGAGCTGGCCATCAGTTAGGACAATCGTTGCGGTGCAGCGAGAGCGAACGAAGGGTAATAGAACGAGTATTGACACACATTACTACCTAACATCGTTGACAGACAATATATTGATAAGTAAAGCAATAAGACAACATTGGCTGATAGAAAATCAGCAACACTGGATACTGGATGTCGTATTTAAAGAAGATGCCTGTCAAATAAATGAGCCATTAAGTGCGCAACATATGGCACTATTTAGACGCGTCGTTAGGAACATGATAAAGCAGCATACGAAAAGCAAGGGGTCAATAAGAAGTAAGTGTGTAAGAGCTTGTTATGATGATGCTTTTAGAGAAGAACTTCTTTTTGGTTAACATTTTTAACAAAGTATGCTCGCGCCCTGCATTAGTGCATTTGTTTGGTTGTATATTTTGGTCAATGATCCATCAGAAGAATCTGCACCATCTTTCAAAAGCCTAGTTAATTCTTCAACAGAAACTCTTCGGTAATGTTTTTCAAGTAACCCCTTTAGCTCTACTAAAAAGCTAATTATGAGCTCTTTTTTGTTTTCTAAAGGGTTATCATACTCGCTAAAGATAGCCTTTAATTGTTTAGGTATGTCTTTAAACTCGGCTTTATTCAATAAATCATTGCTTTCAATTAATTGATTAAATTCCTCAGCTACATGTAACCTTTTCTCTGACGCTCTATATTTATTGCCTAACGCGTAAAGGTCTAAAAGTTCTAGAACGGAATTTAAAATGTTATTATAAGAAACTCGATCACTATCAAGGCTTCGTACATTACTCATACTTGCCCAACATTCTAAAAAAAACAATTGTTGTTTTTCTAAGTTTCGGCTAATGTTATTTTGTATTCTCAATTATTGCGCAGCCATTTAAAGTTCGTTATAATTAATCTATCAAATTTATATCAATAGTTCATCTATAACTGTTGATTCAGAAAAAAACGGTCTCCGCTTTTGACTGTGGGTAGTTCCCGGAAAGTCTTGAGACCAACCTTTCAAGAAGGCGCTTTTAGCGCCTTCTTCTTCTTTTAGGTCAGTATTAATACCCTGACTATAAATATAAATTGTATTCTAAACAAAAAAGCCGAGTATTTAAAAATCCTCGGCTTTGACTACACAATGCGGTTTACTGAACTACATCAGCAATTGTTTTAATAATCGGTTTAGGGTTTAAATTACGATCCCATAATAATGGGTAGCTTGTTCTATTTGGGATTGGGTAATCGTTATACTAAGGCATGCTATCAAACAACCCCGAAAAGTAACGTCGGCTACCTTGCTTCGCTTTGTATAAAAAATAATCTGTATAAAAATACAGACTATTTAATTTGGGGTTAATTACTTTTAGTTAGATTTATTATTCGACCAAAGTCACCGATACATCATCTACATAAAAGTCAGCGGTGAGTTCACTTGACTCAACATAAAGTAAAGCGGCGCTTTCCTGCGTTGTAATTGAATGTGTGTAAGTACCTGATAACTGTACCCAGTCGCCTGCTGCAACGGTTGTAACAGGCGTCAACTCAAGGTATTCAGTGCTAGTGTGCTCTATTTGTAGCGTTAGTTTTATATCTGGCGACACTGTAGTGCTGTCGTCAGATAACTTAACCCATGCAGATACGTTATAGGTTTTATCTGCTGTAAATAAACCTTTTACATCCTTTTGTATGCCATTCCACGTTTCAGTTCGCCCTTGTACTAAAGCGCTATTATTGCCACTGTGAGCTTGGGTTGTTTCAAGAGTTATGCTTGCACTGCCACGGGCTTGCCATGAATCTAGTCCGGCTTCAAAGTCGCCATTAGTTAGCAGCTCTGATGAAGGTGCTGGTTCAGCTACTTCAATTAGCTCTTTTAATGCATTAGCAAATCCCTGTAAGGCAGGCTTTGCAGTAAAGTCATTAAAAAATAACAGTGGCCATTCTGTTGTTGGCTCTGGCCAGTTTTGTAACCAGCTATCCTCGTCAATTACGCCCCAAATAGTAATGCCACCGCGTTGATCTTCAGGTACCGTTTCTAAGTATGTTTTAACAATATCGTAGTAGTACTGCTTTTGTTCATCCGCTCTTTCACTTGTTAAGTAAGTTAGAGGAATGCCGCCTTCGTTGTTCATACGAACATCTAGCTCGGTAATTTTCACTTTTATTTTAGGCCGAATATCGACCACTTTTTGAAGGTGTGCCTGAATGGTTGAAATATCAGGGCTGTTAAGTGAAATATGAGATTGAAACCCTATACCATCAATAGGCACGCCATTGTTGTGAAAATCGTTAACCATATTGATAACAGCATCTAATTTATCTGCATTCCAAATCAGGTTGTAATCGTTGTAGTATAAGTCGGCATCAGGATCGGCCGCTCTTGCCGCTTTATATGATAACGGTAAAAATTCAGCACCTATATTTTCAAACCACACAGATTCGTCGGCGCTGTCGTTTGTGGTTTTTTCACCACGGTATTTACCGTTTTCCATAAACGCTTCGTTAACTACATCCCAGCTAACTACCGTATCGTTATCACCTTCTTCTTCAAAATGAGTGGCAACTTGAGTGATATGATTTTCCATCATGGTTATCCACGCGGCTTTATCACCTTGAAAACTTTGCATCCAAGGCGCAATTTGCGAGTGCCACACAAAAACATGACCATGTACCGTGAGTGAGTTGTCTTTGGCGTAGTTAACTAGCTCATCAGAATCATCGTAAAAGAATTCACCTTGGGTTGGTTGTAAATAGGTAGGCTTCATAATGTTTTCAGCAGAGAGTTGATTAAAATGTTGTTCAATAATCGTTTTAATCTCTGGTCTGTTTATTATGCTGTTACCAAATCCACCCGCAGGAACAGCTACACCAATATTAAAATTAGGTGCTAATGCTTTTAAACTTTGTGCTGTCACTTCGCTGTATTGAACATCAGGTATTTCTTCTGCTGGTACATCGTCTAAAATAAAGCCTGAAAATTCGTCTAAGTATATAGACTTGTTAATGTTCTCTTCTTTTGAAAAGTGAATTGCCAGCCTAACTAAAGAGTCAGCTTCGGCTGTTGCGGCTGTTAATGTTATTTTTTGCCACTCGCCTGTGAGTGTTTCTTTTACTAGGCTAAGTTGGCCATAATCTGGCGCAGGTGTTTGAATCCAAAAATCGGCACTGGTTCCCTCTTCACCTTTGGCCCAAACACTAAACTCGTAATTTTTACCTCCAGTGATAGGAAGGTCTTCATAAGCTATTTCAATTCCCCAAGGGTTGTCACCCAATGTATTAACAATAACCTCAGCTGCTTTGGTGCCTTTGTAAGTATTAACGCCTTCTTGCGATTCAATTATCTCTATAGTAGAAGTAGCGCTTGATTCTTGATCTGGTCTAAATACCCAATTTCCGACAGGCGTTGTTTGCCCTGTAGTGTCTTCTTCAAACCCACCATTTGTTATTTCAGCTGCTATTGGCGCTTCAGGCGCTGGAGTATCAGGGGCTACTACTTCCGGTATAGGTTCAGGCACCGGTGTATCTTTACTATTCCCCCCGCACGCCATTAATAGTGATACTAAGGTCACTAATCCGGTGTTACGAAAAATCGATTTATTCATTTTTTATTCCTTAGACTAAAGCAATAAATGAGTCGTTTTTAAACTAGGTGCAGTAAAGCCATTTGAGTGAATAAAATATGATAAGAGTATTTCTACTGCATTATCAAAATCTATTATTCAATATGACTACAACTAATTAGAAAAACAAACAGTCATTTATATTTATTATTTTAATATCTCTTCAAACGTTAATATTTACTTTGTACAAAGGTACAAATATAAATTTAAAATCATAAAGTTATAGTTAAGGTTTAAATTAAAATTTATTGTTTTATATCGTGTGTGTGAATATGCAATCATAAAATCAACCTAAAACCAACATTGTTATAGTCCATTTAACAATAAGGATCAAGGCTAAAATTTGACCCGTTTAATATTGAGTATGCTTTGAGTTTGATAAAAATAATTAAAGAGAAGGTGTAAGTGATACTTGTGCTTGTATTACTTAGGTAAGATCAAGGTTTACCAGCTCATCGCTTAGTAAAATGACTTTTATTTGCCTCCATATAAAAATTTGCAAACAAAAAAAGCCGAGTATTTAAAAATACTCGGCTTTGACTACACAATGCGATTTACTTAACTACATCAGCAATTGTTTTAATAACTGGCTTAGGGTTTAAATTACGATCCCATAGTAATGGGTAGTTTGTTCTGTTTGGGATTGGGTAGTCGTTTTTCCACGACATACCATCGTGTAATCCCCAAAAGGTTACGCGGTCTATCTTGTCGCGCTTTGCGTAAAACAGTTCAAACAAGGCTTTATAACGGGCGTTTAGTTGCGCCTCTACGTCGCTTGGCAAGCCATTTTTGTATGGGTCGAGGTAGGTTTCAAACTCTTCTAGCTGAAACTGCGGTTTCATCATATCGGTGCCGGTAATCTGCCCTTCTTTTGTTAAAGGCAGCACGTCTATATCAAGCTCAGTGATCATCACTTTTATACCCAGCGCGGCGTAGGCGTCAATGGCTTGTTCAATATATTGCATTTCAGGAAAGTTAAGCCCCCAGTGCGCTTGTATGCCAATGCCATCAATGCGGATACCTTCTTTTTGCAGCATTTTGATCATACGTATAATGCCGTCTCTTTTTTCTGGTCGCCATGCATTAAAGTCATTGTAGTAAAGCTCGGTATTAGGTGAATACTGCTGGGCGTATTTAAATGCGGCTTTTACCATGGTATCGCCATCACCTACGCGGTTAACCCACACAGTTGGGCGATAAGAGCCGTCATCAGCAATCACTTCGTTAACTACATCCCACGCATCTACTTTGTTTTTATAGCGCCCTGCTACAAGCTCTATGTGTTTGCGCATTTGCTCAAGCTGCTGTGCTGGGGTATTTGGCTCATTTTTGCTATTTGTAAAAAACCAGTCGGGCGTTTGGTTATGCCACACTAAGGTGTGGGCTACGGTAAACATATTATTTTGCTTGGCAAAATCTATAAACGCATCTGCACCACTAAAATCGACCTTACCTTGCTGTGGGTAAATTACTTCTGCTTTCATGGCGTTTTCTAGGGTGACTGTATTAAATTGCTTAGCAATAATTGACTGCGCGGCGGCGTTTTTGCCTGTCACTATATCTTGATTTACAGCAACCCCCATTTTGAATGAGTCTGCAAAGGTGTTTTTAAGAGCTTGGTCTTGTGCAGCGTTTACGCTTAATGATCCTGCAAGTAAAAGCAGGCTGAGTGTGTGTGTTTTATGCATGTGTGTGCTCCGTTGAATCGTTATTATTTTCGATAAATATCATACAACGAAAAAAATAAATGATATAGTCAAAATGACCATTAATTATAAATTAAACAAACCTGAGTAAACGTCCATGCTAAAAACACACAAAAAAATGCTAAGCTTAGTTGTATTAATGCTCTGTTTTAATAAAGCAGCGCTGGCACAACAACCTGAAAATACACCTTTGTTAAACACTGTAAACAGCCAAAGCAATGAGCAGTCGCCATTAATAAAGGGCGTAACACCCACACTTGTTAGTGACAATTTATTATTTTTAGAAGGCCCAACGTGGTCAAGCCAAGACAATGCGTTTTATTTTTCAGAAATGAACTTTGCTAGCTCGCAAGCACTTGGCCCTGATTCGACCATTTATAAATTAGTGCTGCCCAATACCCTCACCACTTATTTAAAACACAGTGGTACAAACGGCTTGTATGCCAAAGGAGAGAGCCTCTATACGCTTAACCATAGTACGCAATCGCTTTCTAAAATTAATATAAAAAGTAAGACCAATACCGTAATAGTCAATAAATTTGATGGGCTAAGCTTTAGCTCGCCAAACGATATGACTATGCATAAAAATGGCGATATATTTTTTACCGATCCTAATTGGCAACTAGGCGAACGCACTCAGCAAATGTCTTATACCGGTGTGTATAAGTTAAGCAATACGGGCACACTTAGTTTAATTGACGCTACGCTTGAAAAGCCCAACGGTGTTGCACTATCCCCAGATCAGCATACCCTTTATATTGGCGACTTTAGCAATCGCGTAAGCAAATACACTATTGATGAAAACGGTGATATTTCACCACGCGAAGACTTTATTAAAGTAACCTCGCCCGATGGTATAAAAGTAGATTCTGCTGGCAATATTTACGTTAGCAGCCACAAAAAAGGCATTATTAATATTTATACGCCAGAAGGTGCATTTATCGATAAAATTGAACTGGGCCCTAATGTAACTAACCTTGCGTTTGGTGGTAAAAACCGAAAAACGTTATTAATAACTACCGCTAAGGGGTTATTTACACTTGATGTAAAAATAGCTGGTTTGGCTAATTAATTAAATTAGTTAAGCAACGTATTAAAGAGAAAGTTAAGTTTATTAGTTAAGCGTAAAAACCGGTGTAACTTGGTTATACCGGTTTTTTATTATTTAAGTTATTGCTACCTAAGCTTTTGCCGCTTAGGTAGTGTTATTTTAATTAAACGTGTTGTTATAAAACTTAAAATTGCCCGATACATGCAGCATAGCTAACATATACAGCGAACCATTGTAGTAACGGTAGCTACCGGTTGGTTGCGATAAAGACCAAAACTCGTTAAAAAATTCATTTGCTTGCCCAGCGTTTGTTGAAGCAAGTAACGCTACTGCATTCGCGGCCTTTTGACCTTCGCCTGCACAGCCTTTGTTTTGCGCACCACCGTACGAATACACTTGCTCGTAACAGTTTTTACTGTTGTTTGTTTTTGCATAACTTAAAAAGCCTAATGCTTTATTTACTGCATTTTTATGCCACGCTTGAGCACCCATTAAATGCGCATCTAAACCCACATTCATAATTACGCGCCATGCATCAAATTCATACCATTGACCAGGGTTTGCTTGGCCGTTAAAAATGTAGCCAATAACAGGGCTGCCATCTAAGCGCGATAAAAATGTAGGTAAATTCCAATGCGGATTATCACTTACTTTTGTAAAATGGTTTTTAAGTAAGGTTCTACTTTTTGTGGCTACTTGTCGCCAGTAATTTTTGTCTGCTTGGTTAGTTACGTTATTAGCAAAGTAGTCGTAAAACGCAGGTATATGGTAAGAAGGGTCTGTTAAGTTATCAATGTAAGGCGAAAAGCGGATTATTTGGTTTTCCATCAGCTTATTTTTAATTGTATTTAACATGATAATAGCATCGTTGTAGTAGTTAAACTCCCCCGAATTACCCCAACGAGCTGACGCATTAAGTAGTGCAAACGCAAAGTACTCTTCGCCATCAGGAGCGGGGCCTTCATCTACTTTATAAACAAAGCCGTTTTGATTAAGCTTTAGTTTCCACGCGTAAACGCCTTGTTTTTTAGCATCAGGGTGGTTGTCTGGATTTTTTTGATACGCTTTTGCAAAGCGCCATAGGTTATCAAATTCTTCTTGTTTATTAAGCATGACAGCGGCGGTCATTCCCCACGATTGCCCTTCTGTTCTTATATCGTCGCCTTCGTCTGGGTTAATTGCTTTTATGTAGTGTGCTTTATAAACACCGTTTTCGGTGTACGGGTAGTAAAGTTGTTGTGTGTTGTTATAGCCAAACATATTGTCAAAAGTACTATTCACCTTTTGTTGTATGTTTGTTTTACCCATTTCTTGTGCGAGGTTACGGTATGCCCCTGAACTGTCAGCGCCTACACTCGATGGGTTACTATTAAATGCAGCAAGTGATTGATAGCTTATTAGTGTTAACAATAAAGTTGTTATTTTAAAAAATACTTTCATGTTTATCCTCTTTATTTGAATTATATTAGCGTGCAAATTTAATATAGTCTTTTTGACCATTTGATCAAGGGGTTCTCAAAACTATTTGTTTGTTTTATAAACTACATGAAATGAGTAAGGTGTTTAAACAGTGCCTAAAATGCAAAAGGCCCCTTAAAAAAGCGGCCTTAGTCGATGTAAATAATACTAAAAAGTACATTTATGAGTTATTCATTAATTACTGCTTTTTAACCCTTTACCTGTTGCAGCCCAATAAATTCCGCCATAAATATGCTCGGTTAAAAACTCACTTTGATACACCGCATTAGTATGCCCAAGGGCTGTATAAAACGAGCGTCCGCCATCGTAATTGTGATACCACGAAATAGGATGAAACGCCCCCATACCTGAGCCTGTTTTGTTATTACCCCAATCGGCAGTTGGGTTGTAACTTTGCTCATCAACGGTGAGTAAGTAGTTTAACTTAGTCAGCTCTGGCCCAAACTCGTACCACTCGTCTGTCCAAAGCATCTGCTGCGGCATGTGATTTAAGCCAATAAAGTTAGTATTAGGCACTTTACTTAATACACCAGTTTGAATAACAGGATGAATATTAAAGGTGCGCCCCACCAGCTTTTGGTACCAAGACCAATCGTATTCGGTATCTGATGCGCTATGAATGCCAACAAAGCCTTTGCCTGCTTTTACAAATCGCTCAAGCGCGGCTTGCTCTTTTGGGTTTAAAATATCGCCCGTGGTTGATAAAAATACCACTACATCAACATTTTTTAAGTAATCGTCGTTAAAATAATGGCTTTCTTCGTGCCAAATTAAGTTAAAAAAGTGCTTATCGGCTAAGCCTTCTAGCGCTTTAACGCCTTCGGTTTGCGACTTATGGTGCCACCCTGCAGTTTTTGTAAATAGCAGCACATTAAATTGCTTTTTAGGGAGGGTATCAAACCCTGTAGCATGACTTTTTTGCACTGTTGCCATACTCAGCGCCAATACAACAAAGCTTAATAGCCAACCTTTATATGCGAATCGAGGTAAAGAAAAAGACATAGTAATCCTATTTAAAATGAACAAACATATTGGCCGTTAGCCGCCCTGTTTGTGGACACGACGAAATATCGGTAGATGTATTAAGTAAACTGGTGTGCAGCAAATATCCAGGAAACACAATAAGCCTATTTGGCTTATATTCTATGTGCTTGTAGCACTCAAATTCACTGTGCTGCGTGGTGCAATAACTAGGCTTTGCATTATCTAGTTCAAGGTATTTCTGAGCATATGTTAAATACGTGTTTTTGCGCTTTGAGCTTATTGATTCAAACCCTGTTTTTTTATGTCTAAAAAATCCAGTGCCGCCGTGCTCGCCTTCGCCAAGGTAATGAATAATGGCAATTAAGTTTGGATCGTTTGTATCAAAGTGTGGCAAGGTTTGTATTGGTGATAGCTGCCGCTCCGTTTTAGTAATTAACGATAAGGTATTATCTTTTGGGTATGGGGTAAGTGTTTTCCCAATATTAAATACGTTATAAAGCCCCTGTATAAGAGGCTTTAAGTAATCAACCACACATTGCTTTGGAAGCGGCATGCGTAAACCTGGGTATTGAGTGAGTTCGTCGGGTTTAAACTCCCCATTACTTTTAGCAGCACTTTGCGCTAGGTTTATAAGTTTTTGCGGCACACTTAGGTAGTCGTCAATTATAATAATTGGCGTTTGCTCTTGCCCTATAAACTCATATTGCGGCTGTAAGTTATTGCCAAGTGTTAGCATAATACTTACTTAGCCTTGCAATAATGATTAATAAAATCAATGTGACTCGGTAAGCTATTTGCTTTTTTAGCCACATGATTTTTTATTGATTCTAAAAAGCGTTTTAACTCATCATCGCTCATGCTATCTACAATTGGGTGATAATTTTGCGGCAGTAGCCCTTGCCCTAACATCACTTGTAACCACGATGCTTCGCCAAATAGCTCTTGCTCTGCTTTATATACATGCCCGCTTTGCTTAAATAGCTCAATGCGTTTGGCAAGCGACTCTGGAATTGGCATGTTTTTACAGTAACGCCAAAAGTCGCTGTCGGTGCGCTGCGTCACATGGTAATGAAGCACAATAAAGTCGCGAATGTTTTCGGCTTCAAAGCGCATTTTGTTATTAAAGTCATCTTGATAGCACGACTCGATTGCTTTGGTTGGCATGTTTTGCATTAATCTAATAATGCTTTGCTGAATTAAATGAATACTGGTTGATTCAAGCGGCTCAATAAAACCGCTTGCTAAGCCAATAGCCACACAGTTTTTGTTCCAATGTTTACGCCGTGTACCGGTGCGGTATTTAATAACGCGCGGCTCATTAATAGGTCTGCCTTCTACGTTATTGAGGAGCGCTGTTTTGGCCTCATCATCGCTCATGTATTTACTACAAAACACTAAGCCATTACCACGGCGGCTTTGCAGCGGTATTTGCCACTGCCAACCACATTTATGCGCCATTGCACGTGTGTATGGCACTATTGGGCTTACTAATTCTGTTTGTACTGCTACTGCGCTGTCGCACGGGAGCCAATGGCTCCAATCTTCGTATCCGGTGTGTAGCGCTTGCTCTATTAATAAACCTTTAAAGCCGGTGCAATCTATAAATAAATCGCCCTCAATAATTTGCCCGTCACCTAAAGTAAGCGATTTTATAAAGCCATTGGTGGGCTCTAAATTAACTTTGCTTATCATGCCTTCTATACGTTTAGCGCCGTTTTGCTCTGCAAAATTTCGTAAAAATTTAGCGTACAAACCGGCATCTAACTGATAAGCATGGTTACGGTCTTGATTCGGTACTACGGCAAATTTACCCAAGCGACTTGCTACGTGCTCTGTGCAATAGTCGCCAATATCGGCTGCAACACCTTGTTGCATACCTTTTAGCCAAAAGTGCTGAAAACCTGCAGCCCAACAGCCTTGCCCAACATAACCAAATGAGTGAAAGTAGCTTTGCTGGTTTTGTTTCCAGCCCTCAAACGATATGCCTAATTTGAACGTGGCGCTAGTGGCTGCCATAAATTCTGATTCGCTGATTTTTAGTAAATCATGAAATATATGCAGCGTAGGAATAGTTGACTCCCCGACCCCCACGGTAGGAATTAAATCGGATTCAACTAAGCACACTTCAATATTTTTACCTAGTAGCTTTGCCATTGCAGCGCTACACATCCAACCGGCGGTACCGCCACCTGCTATTACGATTTTTTTAATTGCATTTTGATTCATATTTCAAACCTTACAAGTACGCTTAGCGTCTTAATTTATTTTGTAATTCGGCTCTTAATTTACGCGCTGTAAGCTCATCCATTGGCTTTGCTAAAATAGACTGTGCAGGCGTTGGTATGTGGGTAAATTCGTTATCAGCAAATACGTAGTAATTAAACAAACGTTGCCATGCTGCGCGCTCATGCTTTGGTAAATTACGTATGTTTAAAATAGCAAGGTGCAACGCATTAGTAGGCTGCCCATACACCGCAGGCGTATTTTTAAACCAATAATTAAACAGTATATTTAAACTGCCAAGCCCCTCTACTTGGTGCCACCACATGCTGGGTAATATAAGGGCATCGCCGGCTTCAAGATCAACGGTAATTGCCGCTTTTATTGCCTGCTCAAACTTAGGGTATTGCGTGAAGTTGGGCGCAGTTGTGGTAGTTAAGCTTATTGGCTGACCACCGGGTGCTTTATCAAGCGGGCCTATATATAAATTATCTATTTGATCGGGGGCAAATAAAGTAAAACGCCTTTTACCTGCAACGCAACATGCTAAATTTTGCGCTACGTCGTAATGTGCTGGCACGGTAACTTTTCCGCCTGCCCATACATTAAATAAACAGCCTTCGTTTAATGCGTTAACTTGGCAGTGATTAACCAAACCAGGTAAGCACTGTGCAATGCTAGTAGAGCCAATGTATAAAGTGTCCGCTTGTGGGTTATTTGCACTTTGCATTATTTGCTCAAGCGCATTAATAAATGCCGCTTGTTGATTAGTAAAGTTAAAACCGCTCATATCGGAGTTATACCCTACAACCCCGCTTTGACTGG
This sequence comes from Pseudoalteromonas sp. 1_2015MBL_MicDiv, assembly GCF_002407505.1. NCBI lineage: Bacteria > Pseudomonadati > Pseudomonadota > Gammaproteobacteria > Alteromonadales > Pseudoalteromonadaceae > Pseudoalteromonas > Pseudoalteromonas sp. 1_2015MBL_MicDiv. The sequence goes on from NZ_CP012737.1 coordinate 2,258,720, forward strand.
CAGGTATTGTGCAAGTGTTAACTAAAAAACCTTCGTAAAACGGTGTTAAATAATCAATCGCAGCTGCATCAGATTTTTTAGCGGCAATAACGACGGGCCAATCGCTTACAAACCCTTTTAGTACAATAGGCACAGACGAGTTTAAAAGCTCCTTGGGCAACGTGCTGGGAGTTAAGCCATTAAGCGTTTGAATTTTATTTGCTAAATTTTCCATAGCGAAATACTTACACAGCGTGCTTTTGTAGCATAAGTTGCTCGTTTTTAAGCGCCACTAAATCACGCACATGTACTTGCGATGCAATGATCATGTATATACACGCTAAATACCCTTGTGAGTGCAGCTCTGCAATTGCATCGCTACTTAGTTGGTTAAGCGTGTCTTCGTTTATGGTATAAAAACCAAGTAAGTTATGTTTAAGCCCGTTTACTAAATCAAGCTCTAGTGATACTGATTCAAGTAAACCATGTTTAATTAAGGTTTTAATAAAGGGCTGGTTTTGTTGTAAACCATGATGCAGGTTGTCGAGCACATTTATTACGTTTTCGAGGTAATCGCTATTCCCGCCGTGTTCTAAAAATAAGTTAATACCCTGCTTTGTTGTCACTTTTGGCGAGTCTAAATCAATGCTAAGCATGCGCTCTTGCGTTGCTACACCGTTTTGCATTGTATTTTGAGTAGCAATAGCAAAAGGCAGTCGCTGCATACTTAACGGAATGTAGTGTGCTTGCCATTGCTGGTTTACTAAAAATAAGTTTTCGTCTTTATTTATGCCGTACAAACACACCGGCGAAAATGTATTTGTTGTATCGTCCTTGGTAAAAAATATTGGATAATGTGCTTGAGCGACTCTAAATTCGCTCACAAATGTATCGCTGTACCAAACCCCGTCACCTAAGTGTGTGCTGCGTGCAGGGTTTATTTTTAAATGCTGATGCTCAACATTATTTAATAATGCATGATTGGCCATGGATTGTGTGCTCCAATTGTTGTTGTGTGCCTTTACCTACTGCTACGAGTTAAATGTAACAAATAGGTTAAATTCACATTGACTATAACAGCTGGGTATTATTATTACTAGGTTAATTTAGGCAAATAAAAAGCCGCAAAATGCGGCTTTTATAAGGTTGCTACAAGGGTAATTTATTAAAAATTATAACGAACACCTAAACCGTAACGAGAGCCAGTTTGAGTGATGTTATAAATCAGCTCTTGCTTACGCCCGTACGATGTTACGTACTCGTCAGTAATGTTTATACCTTCAATAAATACGGTAAGTCCCTCTACTGCCGGTACTTCGTAACTTACGTTAAAGTCTATTTGGTAATACTCATCAGTGTAAATTGGTGCGGTTAAATCGCCATTTACACGACGCTCATTTAAAAACGAGTCGCGCCAGTTATACGCAATACGCGCTTGTAAGCCTTCTTTATCGTAAAAGAACACCACGTTTGCCGTGTCACTTAACCCTACTAGTGCTTCTGTATCCTCTAGTGAGTCGTTGTCGTATTCAAGGCCTGAGTCAACCATAGTGTAGTTAAAAATACCGCCAAAACCTGACTCACCAAATAAATGCTGAATATTAAATTCAAAGCCATCAATAGTGTATTCTTGGTCGCCATTTACAGGCACGTTTATTCTAAAGTTAATTGGATCATCTGAGTCTGGGTCAGCAACAATTGTGCCACCGTCTAATTCACCATCTTCATCAAAATTAGGCTGCACATTTGGATCATCAGCAAAGTTTTCAAAAATGTAATTTCTGATGTCTTCGTTAGATGCATTACCACCTAGTGCACTTGATGCAGCTCTAAATTTTTCACCATTTAATGGGTCATATAAGTTAAATATATTTGAGTCGATAGTGCCTGTAGTGATCCAATTTGTTACGTCTTTTTTAAAGTAACCAAACGAAATATAGCTTCCTTCGTCGTAATACCATTCACTTGATAAATCGTAGTTAATTGATTCAAGCGGTTTAAGACCTGGATTACCAGAGCCACCCGAATAACCACTTAAACTACCACCGGTATTAATAGTTGTACCGCCTTGCAGCTGACCGTAGCCCGCTCTTGAAATAGTTTTACTCGCTGCTGCACGGATCATTACATCTTCAACAACTTCAATATTAAAGTTAATATTTGGCAGGAACTGGCTGTAATCTGCCGATTGGCTTAGCGTTTCAATACCGGTAACACCGGTTACTGATGTGGCTGTATCTTCGTTCCACTCTACGCGGCTGTAACCTGGTGCGGTTGCTTTAGAAAATACGTCTGTTTTTTCGTAGCGTAAGCCAATTTGCAGGTCGAAGAACATGCCGCTCAATTCGCCTTTGTAGTTTACTTGTGCAAAAGCAGACTGCGTTTTTTCTTCAGTAAAGCGGTTTGTTGCTGCATCCCAGTCGGTTGAAGCACAAAATTGTCCTTCGCCGTTTGGTCCTGCCGCTGCGCCGTCGGCTGCTTTACAATCACCATAAAGGTTATCTACGTTGGCAATAGGGTCTGCGTACTCTGCTGCATTTACAATCGCATCAAAGTCGGCAAAAAAGATTGTATTAAATAAATCGTATTCGCCTTGTGTTGCAGTGCCTTCAAAGTTACCCGCTTTAGCTTGAAACTTATCTAAAATAGTATCTTGGCGCCAATCGATATCAGCAAAGTCGCCCTCAACACCAACCCCACCCCAATCTGGGCGCTGCACTTGTGTATGACGGTAATGGTTATTTACTTTATTAACTGCAACACCAAAATCAATACTTAAACTGTCGTCTAAGAAGTACTTACCTGAGATTTGTGTTTGATCGATTTCTGAATCGTATTTGTCGTTTGCAAACCAGCTACCCGATAAACGCATGGTTTCTGGGGTAAAATTTTCAATGTTACCAATAGCAATACCGGGTAAGTCGCCGGTTAAATCAAGCCCGGTACGTGAACGTGTGTACGATGGTAACTGAATATTGTTACGTGTACCGTGGCGTGGATCAGTTGCTTTCATTGATGCTTTTGAACTGTGGTGATCAAACTCTAGGTTAAGCTGATCAGACACTGTCCACTCTAAATTAAAGCCTAATGAATCTGTTTTTTCTTCGCGACCCCAAGAACCTACCGTAAGCGACGTATCGCGGAAATCGGCATCACTTTGAATGTCATAAATTTCTGAGTAAATAAGTGGGTACGCGTTAGACTCGCCCGCCCAAACAGATTCACTTCTGTCGCCAGCATAGTTAAACCAAACTGAGGCATCAGTGTGCTGCTCTTCAACGGTTGTTTTAAAGCCCGTGTAATCAAGGGTTGCTGTAATGTTTTCAACAGGTTGATATTGAAATACCAACTGACCATTTACACGTTCACGTTGACGTTCTTCAAACACATAACGTGGTTGTTGCGGGTTTGAGTAAATGCCTGATGTAGGTCTGTTTGCTCCGCCTTCTGCGCCTGCAGGCACACCGCCCCATCCTGTATTTGTGTAATCAGATGCTCTGTAGCCTTGATCTTGAATAAACTGTTGCATACCGCTTTCACGGTCTTGGTAGCTACCTGAAATTGAAATACCAAACTTGTCATCCCCAAATGTTTGCGAATATAAACCGCTTACCTCTGGTGTAATGCTGCCCTCGTCGGTTGATTGATCGTCTACAGCTTTTACGCCAAACGATGCTTTTATACCGGGGCTATTTAAGGGTCTGTTGGTTGTTAAGTTTATAGTTGCGCCAATGCCACCTGAGGTAACACTTGCGTCTGATGTTTTATAAACTTGCACGCCCGATACGCTTTCAGATGCGACATTTGCAAAATCAAATGTGCGGTCACCTGTTGTATTTGGAAGTTGGCGGCCATTAATAGTAATTAAGTTATTAGCAGGTCCAAATCCACGTACTGTTACGCGGCTACCTTCACCGCCCGCTCTATCAATTGATACGCCGGTAATACGTTGTAGCGATTCAGCAAGATTGGTATCAGGAAATTTCCCCATATCCTCAGCCGAAATTGCATCGACAATACCAGAAGAGTCGCGTTTAACATCCATAGAGCGTTGCAATGAACCTCTAATGCCGGTTACTTGTATTATTTCTACATCTTCATCGGCAACAGTTTCGGCAGCGTAGCTTTGGTGAGGAAGCGTAACGGTACCCATTGCAGCGAGTATGGCTGTTGAAATTATCTTTTTCTTAAACATCATGATGCCTTTTTCTTATTTAATTATTATTGACGTACTGCAAGACTTTAAGAATTACTCGAAACATAATTGTAAACTATTTGTTTCATTTTACGGTCAATAAATAATTATTGTGTGTGTATGTTTTAAACGTTTTACAAAGACCACAACCAGTTTTAAACATGTGCTACTTAACTAAAAACCGTTAAATAACAGAATGTTTATGCTAATTCTTTGTGCTAATTTTTTGCTTTAAAATATTTTCATTTTGTCATATGTCCTCAGCTTCTTCTTATTTTGACCATTAACAATAAAAAATTAATGGTCATATTGACTATATCGTTTTTATGCAAATAAAAGCTTAAGCTTTGCTTACGCAGATAATTTGCATTGTTTGTAACTATTTTTACTAAGCGTGTTCATATGGGCTTATTGTTTGAATTTTTCCGTTTGAGTCGTGTTCGAGCTTAGCCATTTTCATACTGCGTAAATGGGTTTGCCCGCCCGACAACGTGCTGTCGTGATAAAATAAAAACCAATCACCATTGTGTTTAACAATTGAGTGATGCGTGGTCCAACCTAGTACTGGGTTTAAAATAACGCCCTGATAGGTAAATGGTCCGTATGGGTTATCGCCTGTTGCGTATACAATTTTGTGCGTATCACCCGTTGAATACGAAAAATAATAAACACCATTGTGTTTGTGTACCCAAGGGCCTTCAAAAAAGCGGCGGTTATTATCGCACACTGTAATTGGCGAGCCGCTCTCATCTAATACAACAACCTCTTTTACGTCTTCGCTTAGGCTGATCATATCTTCAGATAATTTTGCTACACGCGCAGGGATTGCAGGTTCACCATTTTTGGGATACGCGTCTTCTTTGTTAAATTCGCTCGTTTGCCAATTTTGTAATTGCCCGCCCCACAAGCCACCAAAATACAAATAATGGCTTGAGTCGTCATCTTCAAATACAGCTGGGTCGATACTAAACGTGCCTTGAATGTAATCATCTTCGGCTTTGAATGGACCTGTTGGGCTGTCACTTTTTGCAACGCCAATTCTGAAAATACCTTGCTGATCGCGCGCCGGAAAATAAAGGTAATACTGACCAAGTTTATGCGCTGCATCGGGTGCCCACATTTGCTTGCTTGCCCATTTTACGTCATCTACACAAAGTGCTACGCCATGGTCTATGGCTTTGCCTGAGCTTTCGTCAAGGGAAAACACATGGTAGTCGCGCATTGCAAAGTGGTCGCCGTTATCATTAATTTCATTTTTTGATTCAATGTCGTGCGATGGATAAATATACACTTTGCCGTTAAACACATGCGCAGACGGATCGGCTGTATACATGTGATCAACTAACACATTATGATTTTGTATTAACGAGTTGGCTCGTTGTAGGTCTTTTAACTGTTTAAGTTCAGCGTCACTTAATCCATTAGATGGGGGTGCTGCTTGCGCTGTATTTTGCATTTTTACTCCTAGTATTGCCTGCCCACTTTGCACTTGTAAAAGGTGCAAAGTGGGCTGCTAAATTAGTTTATGGTTTTGTTATCAGCCAGCTGCGTTTGAATGCGCTTTACTTCAGGCTCGGTAAGTTTGTAACGTGTTATAAAAATTAAACATGCCACGGTACAAATTACTGGAATGCCAGCAAAGGCGAGTAAAATGCCTGATAACGTGTGTTCTGATTGCTCTTGATTAGGCACGTATGCATAGCCAGATAATATCCACCCAGCAATCGCACCGCCGATTGCAAAGCCTAATTTTATTGCTAATAAATGGCCCGAAAACGTAACAGCGGTTAATCTACGGCCAATTTTTAATGCGCCGTAATCAACCGTATCTGCCACCATTGAGAACATGATTGGGGTAATTATCATGTGAGCAAAGTTAGCAATAAAGTAGACAATAAAAATGGTGACTATGGCGTCGCTCTCAAGTACGTAAAACATGCTGTGAGAAATAATTACGACAACTAAAGCGACTATAAATAGCGTTTTCTTTTCAATAAATTTGGTTAAAAAGTTGGTAGACACAGCGCCGAGTACTGAGCCAATTGCTGAGAGTGTTAAAAAGTTAGAAGTAAGTGAGGCTTCTCCTACGTAGTACTTAATATAATGCGGTGCTACTGAGGCTCTAACGCCAATTAATATTAATGTTGCTAGGCTTATAACGGCTATAACAACCCATTGATCGTTTTTAAATAAGCTTAAAAATTCAAGGAAGGCATTCTTTTTACTTTGCGCGGGTTTAACTTGTTTGGTTTCTTTGGTCATTTTAAAACACAGTAAAAAACAAGCCGCTGCAAGTCCGCCTAAAAACACCATTGCTAGCGGGTAACCTACTACATCGTCACCGTCGCCAAAAAAAGCAACTAGCTTAGGCAGTGCCCATACAATTACAAGCAGTGCAGCCATTGCCATTGCAAATCGGTATGACTGAAGCGATGCACGTTCTTTAGGGTCGTTTGTCATTACTGCGCCAAGTGCGCCGTACGGTATATTAATGGCGGTATAACACGTCATTAATAGCCCGTAAGTAAAGTAGGCATATATAAGCTTGCCCGTAGAATCAAAATCTGGAGTTATGAATGCTAAGCAAGCAAACACACCGTAAGGCACGGCTAAAAATAATATATATGGGCGGTAAGAGCCCCAACGGCTGCGCGTTCTATCGGCAATACTGCCCATTATTGGGTCGGTAAAACCATCAAATAAACGAACCGCTAATAATAAGGTACCCGCAGCGGCTGCAGATAAACCGTAAACATCGGTATAAAATATCAACATAAAGTTAGCGACCATTTGAAATACAATATTACTGGCTGTATCACCAAGGCCGTACCCTATTTTTTCTTTAATTGTGAGTGTGTGTTTTGTGTTGTTCATGTGTGCTCAATTTTCAATGCAAATCGATATAGTCAAAAATACTATATGCATTTTTAGCGCATGTAAACATTTATGTTACATTTTTAATTTGCTAGTAATGTATTTAATACACGACGCTAATTAGCCGTTAAATTTACTAACATACAAAGGTATTATCCGTTCAATAAAAAACCAATACCAAATCAAAGTCGAATATCGGCGTGAACGCGTAAAAACAGGTACAGTTTATAAAGTGAGTAATTAAATAGATGTGATTGTTTTAAATAGGAATTATAAAAGCTTTTTATTTGCGCTTTACCCACCTTTTATATACCCTTAATAGTCTTTATAACAATATCTACGTATAGCTTTGGCTGAGTAATTTATGCACTATAAAACATCAAACATTTCTAACAACATCGACGAAGAATCGATTCCTGATGACTGCATTAGTAATCTAACCGTAGATAATATTGTATTTGCTATTCATGAAGGTAAGTTAAAGGTGTTGCTGGTTAAATATAACCGCGGCCTTGCAACAAGCCAGTGGGGTTTAATTGGTCATTGGGTTCGAAAGAATGAAAACCTAGATTCAGCCGCACTTCGTGTCGTTAAAAGTACAACCGGTGTTGAAAACCTGTATTTAGATCAGCTAGGTGCATTTGGTAACGTAGACCGCTACCCTGCTAGACGTATTATTACTATTGTTTATTATTCACTCGTTCGCTTTGAAGAAACCAACCTTGTGAGTGGCGACAATGCTTTAGAGTGTGAATGGTTTGATGTAAATAGTGTACCCGCTTTAATGTTTGACCATGCCGATATTTTAAAAAGTGGCTTAGACTACTTACGCTACAAAGTAAGACACGAGCCTATTGGTTTTAGCTTACTCCCAGAAAAATTTACCCTGCTTGAGCTACAAGGAATTTACGAGTCGATTTTAAATAAATCACTCGATAAACCTAACTTTAGACGTAAGTTTCAAAAAATGAACTTACTAATAAACTGCAAAGAAAAACAAACAAATGTAGCTCACAGAGCCGCGACTTTGTATCGTTTTGACATAAACGTGTATGAAAAATTAAGAGAGTTTGGTTTTACGTTTGAGTTTTAAGTATGCAAATATTAGTCAAAGCAATTAATTAAACAATCTTGATAAATTCTCTTAGGGAAATGAGCTTTGAATAACGACCTAATAGCTTTGTTATTCATTGCTTTGTTCAACAGGGGTAAAGCGCCACCCTTTGAAAACTAACTTACTTGCAGATCCATTACCACCAGATGAAGAACCACCAAAGCTTGCTTCATTTAATGCCGTGTCAAAGTGAATACCACCGGCGCCGCTTACAATAACGGTGTCTCCTAAAATAGACCCTTTAAAACCGACAGCCGAAGTAACTTTTACTTTTGTAAGTGGTGCGTATATAACAGCGTAAAGCTCTCGTGTACCGCCTGAAAACTCTATCCCAGTGTCATTTCCATTGTATGAACTATAAATGCTAAAAACAGGCTTACCTTGATCCGTAACTCCATTGTCGGGGGTGTACACTTGTGCCCCATTTCCTATCTTAAGCTTTCCTTTAATTATGATAGTTAAGCTACTGTTATCAGGGATCGTTAGCGAACTTGCGCCACTCATTGTAAAATCGCCAGCAACAAACATAACTGCATTATGATTACTTTTTACCTGCATTCGCCCTTTAATTGTCACATCATCAAAATAAAATATTTGAGTTGCTGAATCAAGAAAAGTAGCAGTTTTAGCATTGATGGTACCATTTGGAGTGCTACCAAAATCTACTAAAAAGTTAGCCGTGTTAGTTTCTAACTCGAGTAAGTCACCAGCTCTGCTATTGTTATTTATAAAAAGGTCAGGGCTTGTTGTATTAACTGACACGCCATCAATTGCTGTTGCAATACCAAGTGGATCACACGCAGTTAACCCTCTATTATTTTCACTCTCTGGTGTTATTTTTTCAACCGGCTCAATAGTTGGCATTGATATTTCTGTACTTGATACCCTGTAAGGTGAAAAAGCATATTCAGGAGTATCACCTTTAAAAGAGCCACGACCTGCATACCTTAAATCTTTACCTGCAATAGTGCTGCCCCACTGTTTAAGCGTCACATTGCCTTGAACACGCACTCCACCGTAGACACTGCCACCTGTTTGCTCATAATTACCTGATGTATAAACGCCGTTACGTATTGTTGTTTGATTAAGAGCGACTAAATCATATGAGCGAACAGTTCCCTGAATGGTATTACCTGTAATAGAAATTGGACCTGATGAACTAATATCACCACCAACCTGAGTTTGCTTTACTGATATAGATTGGTTTGCTGAAATACTACCCGAGACAGTACCACTACTTTGTGTGAAGCTTAAATATGCTGATGCATCCCCCCCAATGACCACGCCACCAGAGAGTATTAAATTTCCATTACTATGAATATTGCCTGTGACATCTGCGCCTTGCCTAATTGATAAGTTACTAGAGGATAAAACATCACCTTCAATTGTACCGCTACCATTTAGAGTAATATCACCAGTATCGTTAACTGTATTAACGAAAGACTCTTCTGAAATATTTTTACTGCCATCATCTAGAGTGTCGTTATAATCCCCTAAAGACGAATCATAACTATCAATTAAGCCACTACCAGTAATTGCAACACCAGAGCACCCTGTAACCCCTTGGGAGAAAACAGAATCACTGGTGGTTCCGCCTCGACCTGCAACAAATTCGAATATGGCTTGCATTTGATCCTCGCCTTCAAAGCGAGTACCTTCACTTGAAATTAGTACATCACCGTTGCTATCAATTTTGATAGTTGCGTTATAAGTACTAGACTCAAGTGAACCAGTGCCTGAAACTTGGGTATTGTTAGCAATTAAATCATTAATAGTTATAGTAGGGTCTGCAAGCATTTCTGCTTCAAGTTTCTCTATGCTTGAAAATACCCCTTTTCAGACATTAATCTTGCGTTTAGTTTTTTTTGAAAGTTACCACTCAAACGCTCTTGAATAACACTGTCCCTAATCGTGCTCAGTACAACAATTGAAGCCATTGATGTTAAAATAAGTACAGTAACAAGCGTAAAGCCGGATGTGTTTTTCATTTATTGAAACGCCTTATTCATTACTATCTGTGAAAGAGATATATCAATAACTAAACGCTTATTAAATTGGCTTGGTAGATTTATAAGCTCAACAAAAATGCTCACCATATTATTATCAATTGCATAGCTAATTGTATTAACGCCTTTTAATATTTTGACCTTGCCGTTGCCAATATCGCAAAATAATGAGTCATTTTCGTGGCTATATTCTTCGGTAAATGCAGCATTAATTATAGAGCCTGTGCAAGCAAGTACACCCGCTTCTTGAGTAACTTTTAAAATTTTATTGCTATAAGTAGGAATTGAGTTGGTTTGCTTTAAACTTCGTGTAAATATCTTGCTGCTAAATCGGATCACATCTAGCGAATTTTCTAAGTCTTTCACCGTCGTGGTACTATTGTTAATTGAAGAATAAGCCAAACTCACACCGCCTAATAAAAACATACCAGCAGCAAGCGCGACCATAAGTTCGATTAAAGTAAAACCCCTGTGCTTATTAATTAACTGTTTCATGGAGTACATCCGGCGGGTAATGTTGGGAAACTGCCCGTAATTACAACGCGATTTTCTAAATTATCAGTCAAGCGCTTATCTTGCCATGTTACTTCAACCGACAGCTCATTTGAAAAATTAGCAGGTAAAGTGAGTGTATATGCATCAATTTGCGGAGATAAATAGCTTCTAAAACCAGCGTCATTGTATAAATCTGGATTGGTTTGTTGCAACTCACATAAGTGAGGCCAAATGCGCTCTAAAACATTATTAGCTTCAATGATGGACACCGTATAATTAAAACTATTTGTAATATATTGCAATGATTTTAATTGCCCTGATGCTAATCCTAATAAAGCAATGGTCGCAACAATTAATGCAATCATAACCTCTAAAAGAGAAAATCCTTTGCTGTAGTTTGTTAGCATATTTCAGGGTCCTCAGCTAACCAACTTTGTCCACTTTGTAAAATACATAGAACAAAATCGGCAGTTGTACTATCGCTATCGCTCACTAAAATTTGATACGTTTTATCTAATTCACCTGAGCTTGTAACCTCAATATCTTTTAAATCTACAGAAATACTACTGTGTGTAATTTCAAAAACATTTAAAGTAGTTTGCGTCGAATTAATTGCCGTTTTTGCCAGCCATTGATTATTCTCAACTTTAAGGAAAGTAGTTTGGTCTCTCTTGATTGCCTCACTGCGTGCAAATTTAAAAACACTGTGCAGTTGATTCGAGTTTGTAACTAGTCTATCTCGCTTTATAAATGTAATAAACGAAGGAGTCGCAACTGCTGCTAAAATGCCGATTATAGTTATTAAAATTTCGAGTAAAGTAAAACCAATGTTTTTTTTTACCAACATTGGGATTTACTCGCTGATTTAGTGCCGCTTTGGTTTACTGATAACTTGCCACACTCATCACCACTTTGCGCGCCTTTAGGTGTAACTTCTATTATAAATTCAGAACCATTTGAAGCGCCTTTACTTGCATCACTTGTATATTTAAATGAGTAATAATCTGAAGCCGAAAAAGTAAAGGTAGCAGGATAGCCACCAACACGAGTGTACTGCCTTTCTAAAACAGCCGTTTGCTGTAATAAAACCTGTTGAACATCGGCTCTGCGACTTTGTTGTATATAGCTCGTATAACTTGGAAGTGCAACTGCGTATAAAATCCCAATTATTACAATTACTATCATTAATTCAGTAAGGGTAAACCCACTATTTTTTTAGCCGCTGCGTTTTCAATTATTTCATTCCATTAATTTACAGTCAGGATACCGTTCTTAAAAATAAAGATGTGCGTATATTTATTAATACTTAGTAACTTTTATTTGGTCAATTATATAATAAGTTTAATTTTTTAGAAGCTTCAAGATAACTTTAGTCATGCCGTTATTTAATGAAACAACAAAATCATCCAATTAGTGTGAAGCCCAAAAGAGCTTACCACATATAAACCTCCCGTTGAGCTTGTTATATATTAACAAGCTTTTAAAAATTGTTATCATTTAACAATATACGTCACTTATTGATATTTGCAGCAACATGTTGAATCTTTAGGCAAGGCAGAGCCTATGAAGTACGGTTATTCCCCATAAATAGGCGATAACGTAGCATAAATACCAAACATGCGCTGCCCTTCGGGCTGAGGGCTCCCCACTTTATCCAGCGGCCTCTTTTTGATAATTAGAAATAAAGTTTTTTAAACTTTTTTCTATATAGCTTTGTGTAATACGTCTCTTACATAGCTTTATGACTTGCTTGGCTAAGGTTAAAAATGAAAGAACTCGGCGATTCTTAACACTATTTGCTTGAAATTTTATATGCCACTTTCTTTTTTCTGCTTCACACCCTATAAACCATAACGCAGTGCTCGCTATTGTGGCTATCAAGCATAATATTCCTATTCTATTTATGCCGGTGCTTTTACTAAAACGCCACGAAAAACCATATCTCAAACTTTTGTCATCGCGGAAATTTTGCTCTATTTGCATTCTTTTACTATATAAACCAACTACTCGCTTACTCGTCATTGTATTGTCTGATGTCGCGAGTAACCATGGCTCTTTCGCTAAGTTTTGATACATTTTTGTATCTTTCGTAAATCTGCTTTTTCCTTTTCTTCCTTTATTTTTTCCATGATATACGTGTAAAAATGCATCGCATGCTGTCGGGCTGGACTGAGTTAGTCGTGCTTGACCTAACGCCTTTGGTATATCGCTGGCACCAGCCCTAAGTTGTTTTAATGTATGCCATTGTGATTGCATGGCTAGTTTACACTTCATTGAGCCTCTTAATCGACCTATCATATGCCAACCAAGTTCGCGTACTTTACTATACCAAGGCGTAAGAAAGCCGCCGTCTGTTACAATATAGACACTAGGATGTCGTCCAAGCACTTCATAAAGTTCATCTAAAAACAGGCTGTTGGTTGCTGGGCTATCAAAATTCTTCTGCTCAACAATCATGTTATAAATCACGATAGAGCGCCCATCCACAAGTAAGCTTGCTCGCAGTAAGTGATAGTCGTGACCACAGGCACCGCTCCAGTCAACGGCAATTGCAAGCATTGGTAAAGAGTCGATAATAGGATGAGCTAATGCTTTATAGATAGCGACCCTTTCATTGTAGAGGTGAGTATTTTTTAAGAAGCGATCAACGCGTTTTATTTTATGTTTTACATCCACAGCGCCAGACAAATTTCTGCCGATTTCAGTTAAGGTAAGTTTATTGCCCGAAATTAATGCATTACTGCAGCTTAGTAATGTTTTTACTCTGGCATTATTGAATGGCGCTAATGCATGTTTAAAGTACTTATGGCAAACTGATGTGTCAGGCATAGCAGTTGTGACTTATGTGGGTTGTGGTGATTTACATAAGATCATAAATTGCTGTGCCTGTCACGTTTTGGGGATTCGTCAGCCCGAAGGGTTCTGCCTAGGTGCAATTTACTCTGTGTTACCTAAATGGATTTAGGTAAGGGGCGTGAGCAGGACACGGAAGCTTTGCTCGGTTTTTACTTATTCTTACATGGATGTAAGTCATTAGGGTAACGCAGAAGCAGTTACCGAGCCCACTAGGTTACAAACCTCACGCCGCGATTAAATCGCCCCTAGATTGAACACCTTCCTATACCTATATTTGAATGACTCTGCATTGTAGTTTTTCTCATCAAAATGCATTGCACTTTGCAAAAAAGAGCAATAACAACCGGACCCTTTTCTTTTAGAACTCATTAAATAATTATAAATCAATAGATTATAAATTTATGTGTCTTGGAATAATTCCTGCTATATCAAGTTAGGAAAATAAAACACAAAGGCATAACAATGAAAATAGTGTGTATAGGCGGCGGTCATGGATTAGCGCAGGTTTTAAGCGCAATTAAACCAATGTGTAATAATTTAACAGCAATTGTCGCAACAACTGATAACGGGGGAAGTACGGGAAAAATAAGGGAATCTCAAGAATGCATTGCTCTGGGTGATATTAGGCGCTGTTGTCTGCAACTTGCAGAAAATAGAAAGGCACTTAACTCAATTTATGAACACCGGTTTTCAGAAGGTGTGTTAGACGGCCATTGTTTAGGCAACTTAACGTTGTTGGGCTTAACTGAGCTCACCAAATCTCCCACCAAAGCTGTTGCTTACTTTAATGCAATACTTGGTAATTCAGAAACTGTTTTGCCTATGACAGAGATCCCTACAGATCTAATCGCCACCCTTAAAAATAATAAAGAGGTCTTTGGTGAGTGTGCTATTGATGCGTTAGACACATTACCAACAAAAGTGCATTTGTCTAAAAATGTGCCCGCAGCGCCAGGGTGCGTAAGTGCTATTTTGGAAGCCGATTTAATCATAATTGGTCCAGGCAGTATTATTACAAGTGTTATGCCTGCCTTTTTAGTAGAAGAGATCTCTTTAGCTATTCAAGAAACATCTGCCTGTCGTATTTTCATTGAGAACACAACACTAGAAAATAGCGTCATGAAACACACGTCAACTACTGGGATCGACTGGCTACAAGAGCACCTAGGTTTTAAAATATACGATTTAAGTATTTCACCTTCTGCAATTGAAGAGATTTTTAATGACAATAAAAATGCACTACAGTCCAGAGAACATTTGCATGATATTGACGAACTAAAAAACATATTCTCGGAGTTACTTAAAGTACCAATTCAGCTTTGTGAGCAATCTTGATTGCTTGCAATAATAAATGCCATTTCGTTGAATGTTTGCTTGCTTTGCACTTCGACTATTTCTAGAAGATTATGTAAATCCTTTTTTGAGTGCTCGGTTTTTATAAGTTCCTCAATATATTTACATGTATCACCTAGCGCTATCGCACCAAAGCTATAACAACTACTTTTGAGACTATGTGCGTTAATTTCTATCTCATCACGCTCATTTGAATTAAGTATTATCGCCATTGTTTTTTTTGATTCGTCGACAAAAAATTTTAGTAGTTCAACAGCTGTGTCGTCGCCAATATCATTCTTGAGCTGTTCTATTACCGCTAAATCTATCATATCTACCTTTTGGAGTTTATTATGAATTACCAAGTTATTTTGTTTGTTGACTCTTCCATGTTGGGGGGATTGAAACCCACATCGTTGAATTATCAAAACTACTGAGTAAAAATAATGTTCGTAGCTCAATTTTATTTTATAAAAATCATGGCAATCAAAAATTTTATGATTTATTGATTAAAGAAAACATAAGGTATGACTTTTTACAAGGGAAAATTAAAAACCTCGCTAATAAACTACTCAGTTATGATAACAACACTGTCGTTCATACGCATGGCTATAAGGCAGGTATATTAGGCCGATTAGTATGTAACATTATCAACAAACGCTGTATTAGCACATACCATGCTGGCGAAGTTGGGAATGGAAAAGTTAAATATTATAATAAACTAGATCAATGGCTTTCATCGTTATCTATAAATTTTGCGGTCTCAAACAAAATAAAAAATACAATTAGCAATGTAAAATTACTTGAAAATTTTATCTCTTTACCAGCGCCTTCAAAACCGGTTATTCATACATCAACTATCAAGATTGGGTTTGTTGGCAGGCTTTCTTATGAAAAAGGACCAGATATATTTTTTCAATTAGCTGAAAACATGAAACAGTCTAACAATGTTGAATTTCACATTTTTGGTGACGGCCCTCTAAAAAATAAAATACCTGTTATAAACAACCTACATTATCATGGCTTAACTGAACGCAATAATATATGGAATCAAATAGATGTCTTACTTATTTGTTCTAGAGAAGAAGGCTTGCCTATGACATTATTAGAAGCAATGTCTCAGCATAAACTGGTTATAAGCAGTGCTGTTGGCGCTATACCAAGTATCATTAAAAATAACAAAACTGGTTTTTTAATGAGTGTTGGTGATGCTAAAGATTGTCAAAAAAGCATAGAGCAATTAATTGATTTCCCTCCCCAAGCAAAAGTTAACTTATTAAATGACGCATATAACATGCTAGAGGAGCGTTTCTCTGGTAAAAAACAATTTTTATTGCTTCACCAAGCGTATACAGGAAAATAAACTATTCATTTTCTTCCCAGCTTTTAATCTTTCGATAAAGTGTCGATGGGCTAACATCAAGTAGTGAAGCGGCTTTAGGTATATTTGATGAACATATTTTTATTACACGTTCAATATATTCTTTTTCAGCTAACCATAATGCTTTAACATCATTTTGTGTATTTGGTAAATCGTCAATTAATATATTCGCAGGTTTAGTTTGAATACTCATTGGCGCTGGTTCAATCGCTTTTTTTGAATTTTCAGGTAAAGCGGGAAGCATATCAATATCTATAAATGCCTCAGGATGGAGTACCAATACATTACGAATCACATTTTCTAACTGCCTTACATTACCAGGCCAACTATATTGCATAAGTAATTGCTTAACCCCCCCTGCCATGCCTTTATATGGATGACCTTCGTCTTTCGCTATTTTAACAAATAAAGCTTCAGCAATTTCTATAATATCTTGGCCGCGCTCTCTTAGTGGCGGTAATTCAATAGGTATAACATGTAATCTATAATATAAATCTTCTCTAAACCGGCCACTTTCCACTTCAACTAATGGATCTCTATTTGTTGCACACACAAATCTAACATCTACTTTTACAACTTTCTCACTGCCAACTTGTTGATAGCTACCTGTTTGTATAAAGCGAAGTAATTTACTTTGTAGGTTAATGTCCATTTCACAAAGTTCATCTAAAAACAATGTTCCACCATCGGCTTGACCTGCAGCGCCAACGCGATTCGCAATTGCCCCCGTAAAAGCACCTTTTAAATGACCAAAAATTTCACTCTCAATTAAATCTTTAGGGATAGCCGCGCAGTTTAGTGCAACAAAAGGTTTATCAGCGCGATTTGAAGCTTGATGAACTGCACGAGCACATAGCTCTTTTCCCGTACCACTTTCACCTGTAATAAATGCAGTGGCTTTACTGGCCGAAGCAGAACTTATAATTTGATAAACAGATTGCATCTGTTTTGAACTACCAATCAAATCAAAGTATTTTCCGTTTTCGTATTTGTTTTTGTATTGGCTAACCGTTTGTTTTAAGTTTTTAATTTTTAACGCATTATTAACTGTAATCCGAAAACGGTCGGCTTCTATTGGTTTTTCTAGGAAGTCACATGCACCTAGCTTTATTGACTGAATTGCTATTTCTTTTGTAGCATGCCCTGTTAATACAACAACTTGTGGGCAGTTTTCTGGATCAAATGTAGCAAGGATATCTAATCCATTCATATCCGGTAGCATTACGTCGAGCACGATTAGATCAGGCTGAACCTTATTAATAATCGCTATTGCAGTTGCACCATCACTTGCCACGAGTGTATTTACTCCTGTCGGTAATAAATATGATTGGTACATCATTGCAAGAGATTGAGTATCTTCGACAATTAACACTGTTGGTGGCATAGTTAATTCCTTGTTAGCAAGCCAAAAAGAAGCTGTGAATCTGTAATGATTTAACTATAAAAGGTTAATTAAAGCAAATTCAATTAATTACAATAAGCGAAGCATCATCAATTTCTTTTGAAAGCGTAACCTGTGAGTTTTCCCATAACGTGTTAGCAAACTCGGCATGAGCGTGTTTATCTAACGGTATAATTTTAGTTAATTCACATATTTCATCTTTATCGGTAAAGCGGTTTTCAGTCCAGCCATCCGTATATAGTAAAATATGTTCAACGTTATCAAGCGCTGCTTCATAAAGTGTATAACTATGATCTTGAGCGAGACCAAGCAGCGGACCGGTGCCTTTTAATTGACAAATTTCGCCTGTTTTTCGCAAAACGACAGGTGGAGGATGACCTGCATTTAACCAATATATTTTATTATTTTTTAAAAAAAATATGACAAGCGTAACTAAACTAGATTTACATAGCTGTTGTTTATAGATCGCGTTATTTAAAGCCACTAACATTTTTTGATAAGGAAGACCGGTTGCCAAAAAGCCACTTATAAAACCCTTAATAGCAAAGCTTTCTTTTAATGCTTGTAATCCGTGTCCCATCATATCACCTAGAATAAAAGCACTACATTCATCATTAATGGGCATAAAAAAATCGCCGCCGTTACCCAAACTAATTGAACCAAAAATATGAGCGGTTTTCTCATCTTGTAAATGAATTTTAGAAGGCGCTGACTCAAAAGTAGTTTGATAAGACAAGTAAGCAAAACGATGAGTTACACGTTCGATGCTTTGTAGTAACTTATTTTTTTTAATCGGTTTAATTAAATAATCGTCAACACCTAAGCGATTTATTTTATGTATCACTTCATCACTGTCATCGCCAGTTAACATAACAACTGATAGTTGCGACTTTAAATTAGACTTATTAAGTTTTTCTAATAAGGGCTCACATGTCCCATTTTTTAATTTATGATCCAGTAATAAAATACTTGCGTCAGCGGTTAAAATTGCCTGCCATCCTGATTCTATACTTTCACAGGCAATCACTTGAAATTTATCATTTAGATAAGCGCTCATGAGGGCAAGCTGAGTGACATCATCATCAACGTAGATAATCGTTGGACGCCTATCTATTTGCTCTAAAGGGAATGAAAAAAAGTTTTTGCCATTTTTCGTTATATAATCTGCGTCCTTAAAATAATAACGAATTAACTCAACTCCCATTCCTCCTTCAACGAGTTTTCCAGAGTCTATTTTCCACGATGAATTGTTGTTTTTAAAAAGGTTATATGGGGCTAGCTCATCGATGAATGTTAATATGTAGCTGTCGCTACTAGGCTGGCTAATACGTAATAAAATTTGATGCTCAGAACCTTGGTTGTGTCTAATTAGATTTGTTAAATACTCTGTAGTAACTAAGCCCGCAGCATCCACCTCATCCTTTTTTACATTGAGCGCTCTTAAAACGTGCTTTAGAATGAGGCGAATCTCAGTCAATGTTGGCCATAGTAGTTCAAAGCGTCTTTCAAATAATATATCCATTGCACCCTCAATGATGTTCAAACAACCATCTTTGTTTATTAATTCTTGCTTTAAGAGTAGTACATAACTTTGGCCATTTTGTCGTATGCTTTTCTAAAAGTTTAACTATACGCTCACCTAATGGCGCAAAATTATGTTGGCTTATCAATATTTTGATATTGCTATGCCCTGCTTGCTTTAATTCTCTCACACCTTTGCAAAGCGACTCTTCATCGTTAACCCCCAGCCCCACGGTAACGAAGGTTAATTCACTACATAAACTTAAGGAATGCAGTGGCACATTATTCCTGTTCAATTTTAACACCGGTGACATGTCAATTAATATATAATCGTATTCTTGCTTTAGCCGATCAACTGCGTCATTTAGTACATGTTTGTTCTTCGCCGGTTCAATCCTAGCTAGGTTTTTAATGGTTAATAAACTGATACCTTCATAATTAGTCACGCCTAATTGACAAGAAATATCATCAAAGCACCATGGTTTAGAAATTGTTGGTAACTTATCATCTGAGCAAAATGTATTGATTGGGTTTAAATCAATTATTAGCACTGATTTAAGTTGGCTTTGTAATCGCTTAGCAACACTAACACATGCACTAGATGACCCTTCTGAACCTGATAAAGAGATAAAAGTGATACAACGAGCTGAATTATCAATCATCATGTTACATATAACTTCCAGCTCATAATACTGTTTTGGTATTAATTTCATAAGCCCACCACTAATGCAAGAATAGTAATAACATCTAAAAAGTTATCTTTAAATTGACTAAGTAAATCCTGCCCTTTCTCTGGTATGTAAAGCGTATCACCCGCTCTTAATACTGGAATATTTACTGAATTTGGTGATTTAATAAACGCCTCTAAATCAAATACACGAGACTGTTCTTTACAACATGAATGATTAACGACAACTATTTTATCTATCAATGCTGAGTTAGAAGGGCCGCCTGCTTCAGCTAATACATCTAAAATGGACATTGTATCGTCAAAATTGTATCGACCCGGTTTTTGCACAGCCCCCATTATACGTACTACCCGTTCTTTAGGTGTACGGAGCCAATCTTTGTCTTTTTCAGGTACAAAAATGGTGTCTCCTGGTAATACATTAGGAAACAAAGTTTCATCGCCTGTTTCAAAGTACATGGCGAGATCTAATTTACTTACTTTAGCTCGATTACCATTACGGTGAGTGATTCTAATATTACGAATATCTGCCGTCGATGTTGGGCCGTCTGCTGCAGCTAAAATATCAATAAAGTGCATGTTTTCGTTAAACGAGTAACGACCTGGCGAACCTATTTGCCCCATAATATAAATAGACTTACTCGACTCTTGGCGGATCCATTGGGATTTATTATCCGACGGATCAACTGGTAGCTCTTCAAATATAACTGTATCACCCGCAACTAAATTTGGCAGCGGTGTGTCACCATTAGTAATAGTATACTTTTCAAGATCAAAGCGTTGTGTAACATCACCATTACGCAGTATTTTTATATCATTGATATTAGCGCTTTTTGTAGGCCCCCCTGCATGAGCTATTAAGTCTGTAAAATCCATTTCATTACTCCATTCGTATCGACCTGGAGAATGTATGGCACCAATTATTTTGATAGCTCGTTTAGTCGGAATTTTAAGCCAGCTTTTTTCGTTAACATCTGTTTTTTCAGGTACAAAAATTACATCGCCAGGGTTTAAATCTGGTACTTTGGTCGTTACACTGCCTTCGCTATAACGCTGTAAATCAAATAAAATACTGTCTCCTTCTGGTGTTAATATTTTGATATGGCGAGTTTCAGCAAATCGTGTTGGTCCGCCTGCATTGGCTAAAATATCTAAAAAGTTTGTGCTATCGGCCGCTTCGTACGCGCCTGGTTTTTGCACTTCTCCCATAATATAAACCGTACGTGACGTTGTGTTTACGTCATCAACCATAATAGGCACATACACAGTAGAACCAGGTTTTAGCAGTTGCATAGTGCTATTTGAGGGTTTATCTAGGTACCCTTTCAAATCAAAAATAACAGGTGTTTTATCAACAATGACTCTTATTTTAGTTACATCAGCATAACGAGTGACCCCTTCTGCGCGCATCAGTGCATCTAAAATACTCATATTTTCTTTAAAGGAAAAACTCCCTGGATTATGTACTTCACCTAGAATAGTTATCGCGCTGCTATCACTGGCATCCCCTGTTGCACTGAGTGTTTGCGCATCAAAGTCTATTTGCACATTACCAAGCAAAGGCGATACTGGCACAAACACAGTATCTTTGCTTTTTAGAGAAGGTAACAGGCTAATATTTCCTGTATCTAAATATGATTTATAATCAAATTCAATTACCTCATTACCACGCCTTATCTGTATTCTATCTAGCTGAGCACCGGGTTTTAAACCGTTTGCTTTAGAGATAACCATTTGAATATTGCCATCATCAGGAATACTCACTTGCGATGGTGTCACTACATAACCAAGTACATTAATAAGAATATCTCTGCTGTGGATCGCTACATAAAAATCATCCATTGCAACAAATAGTTCAGCAAGTACGGGGGTTAACTCACTTTCAATTTGCATAGTCGTTTTGTCAGCCACATTAAATTGGCCTATTTCTGGGAGGTTAATTTGTCCTCTTTTATCCACTTCAAACGTTGTATCAAATTCTGCTTCACCTGGAATATATAGAAAAAGCTTATTTCCCACTTGCACTATGGCATTACTTTCATCAGAAGCTGAGTAAACACTGAATGATAAAATAAACACCGCAATCGCGAATATATATTTCATAATTTACTCCTCTTTGCTTTTAATAATTTTTGTCCAATTAACAAGTGCTTTAGCGTTATCACCTTGCATATTATTATTGCTTGCATTGAGGACTATCGCTTCAACTCGCCTATCAGAATGGCGGACACTTTCCGTTGGGGATTGCTTGCTATAGGGCTTTAAGCTTCCTTGTGTAAGTGTGGTAATACTTTGAGTTTTAACACCATAAACGACGAGCCAATGTTTTACTGTTTCAGCTCTTTTTAATGCAAGCTCATAATTATTATTCCCTTCACCAACTGAATCAGTATGACCCACTAACAAAATTGAAATACTATCTAGTTGCTTAGCTAAATCAGCAGCTTGAGCAAGCCTTGCTGCATATTTAGGGGTTATTTCAAACGCATTAAATGCAAATTGATTATCACTATTTAGTAAATCCGCTACTTGTTTTTTAACACTAGATACAGTCGTTTCTGAAGTGGTATTAACTGCACAATGAGTGAGCTTTTGAACCGTATCAAAATGGTTTGTTAGTTGATTGAGCCCATGGTAGTGAATCAATAAGTCATGCTCTGCATCTTCCCACATTTGCGCAGCTATAAGCCTTCGAATACGATTTTCGTAAATTTGAGCTTTTAAAAGCTGTGCAGGCATACATGCTTTTATATCTTGTGACTTTAAAAGTTCTAATTTAAAAACAAGGTGTTCAAATTCACTTCTCACCACATCTTCGGGTTGTGTAAAGTTATTATCTGTTTGCTCATCATTTAATGGATAGTTTTGATATTTTTCGGCCCAACCCCCTTGCCCCTCATCAGGCCAAGAAGCACACCCACTTAAAAGCAAGGTTATGATGAAAAAAATGTGTGCTTTCATATCGCTCTCCTTATCGTTAAAGCGAATCAATAAATGGAATGGTTTTATCCACTCTTAGAAGATTCATTAGCTTAAACGGCTGCCCAGTTACATTGAGTAATGACAATTTATGGCTTCTTTTTTCTATTCTTTTATAAAGAAAGACAATCGCGCCAATACCCGAAGAGTCAATAAACTCAGTCTTTGAAAAATCCAAGATAATAAAGTCTGTACCTGTATCAACTAGCTCTTCAAATTCATCTTTAAATCCATCAACAGTAAAACCTGAAAAGTCATTTGGAAGCGATACTATTTTATGTTCATTTTCACTGGTTAAATTTATCATCGTAGTTACCTATTAAATATTAAATTCAATATAACTATTACAAGAAACGAACCAACTTTAAGTTGTTGATAATTAATGGCTTTTCATTTGTCGGTGGGAGCACTTGAGGATAGTAAAGCATAATGCAATTCCCTTTTAAAAGTAGGATTGCATTATGCAAAAATAATTATTGCCCTTTTCCAGTAAATATAACAACGAGTGTTTTCAAAAAAATAGTCAATTCCATATAAAACCAACTACGTGGAGATGATGTACTTAACATATAAGCATAATCCCAACCTATTTTTTTCCTTGCATCATCAATACTTTCATCATATCCATTCATTACTTGAGCAAGCCCCGATATACCTGGCTTTATACCGTAGGTACGCTGAGAGAAATAAGGAATATCTTTTTCAAGCTTGGAGTAAAATACAGGTCGCTCTGGTCGAGGACCAATGAGTGACATATCGCCTACCAGCACATTCCATAATTGAGGTAATTCATCTAAACGCGTTTTACGAATGAAACGCCCTATAGGTGTAATTCTAGGGTCGTCCTTACTTGCCCATACCGCGCCACTTGCTACTTCAGCATCAACCACCATCGAGCGAAATTTAAGGACATTAAAAAGGGCAACAAAGTTATCATTACTCTCTCCCACTCTAAGTTGATTAAACAGTACCGGTCCACGTGAACTTACTTTAATTGTTGCAGCCACTAAAAGCATGATCGGAGACAGTAAAGTTAGTCCTACCACAGAGCCAACAATATCAATTATGCGTTTTATAACTTTAATGCTGACGTTTGGTTCAGCTTCTCTATCATGAACCCTTTCCCAGTGTTTTTTATAATCACCACGTTCAAATTTAATAATGCCCCATAACGCTAAAAAATAAGCATTAAGAATATAATTAACTTTATCAACGATAGGGATCTTGGCCTTAATGTTGAGGGTATTTTTAATCACAAAGAGACTATGGACGGCTACAATCACGCAACACAACAACTTAACTAACAATAAGTTCGAGAAAAATGCCATTGAAAACAGTAAAATATAAATTAAAGCAAGCAATATTGGCATTACGCCACGCAAAACTTTATGTGAAATAAAGTTAAAACTAACCCACCCTAATCTAGGATTGAATAGCTCAAATAATATTTTAATTTGTTGCCAATTGCCTGCTCCTAATCTCACTCTTCTAGCATAGTCATGGCTTTGCTCATCGCACTCTCTTTCAATAATGTTAATATCGCTATTTACGACCGCTTTGCCGCCATTTTTTAAGGCTTTCATAGACAATATAAAATCATCATTTATTGTATTTTCATCCAATATATCTGTGTATTTTGAACGAATAGCAAACATGGCTCCTGGCACACCAATCACCGCACCAAGTGATGATTCCATACTTTTTACATTATTTTGATATTGCCAATAGTGTTGTTGCTCTGGGGTTGCGTGTTCATCTAGAACATAAACACCTGTAATGACCTTAATATCAGGATCTTTAAAATCAGTATCAATTTTATTTAATACATCAATACTTAATAAGGCACTCACATCGGTAAACAGCAAGACGTCGTAATTTGATTTAGTTAGTGTAATTAACTCGTTAATACCATGTGCTTTGCCTTGGTTTTGTTTATTATAATGCAAGTGGCACACTACGTTTTGCTGAGCAAGATGTGATTGAGCTAACATCGCTTCTTCGTATGTGTTATCTGTACATCCATCTAAATAAACATGAATGGCATAAAGCTCAGTGTTATAGAGCATAGCGCCGAGGTTATGTAATTTTTCTTTAATGTGTTCTTGCTCATTAAAAGCACACACCAAAATACCAAATCGATTATTTTTTCTTGTATTCCCCTCTGGGAATATACGTTTATGAGCCCGTCGACTAACCAACTTTAACAGCGCTAAATAGCCAACGTGATGGTACACAACGGTTACAATCAACACCATGAGAACAATTATTAAATAAGTCATGATTTTCCCCTTACGATGGTAAGCCATTATAAAAATGGTCGTACTCTTCACTCATTTTATTAGCATCAGCGATTGAAAAAATATGCTCCCTTATACATTCTCCCTGTTTCATATTAATCGCTTTAATAACCGCAAGTTTAAGCCCCATTTCATCGCCTGGTTTAACCAATACACCTTGCTTATGGGTTAATACTTCGCTGATCCCCCCAACATCAGTGGCAACAATAGCTTTACCACACGCCATAGATTCCAAAATTGATAGCGGTAACCCCTCTCTTTGTGAGTAAAGACACATTACATTGATTGCAGAGTAAAATAATTGCATGCTTTGTACATTACCTAAAAAATGTACTCGCTCTGAAACACCCAATGAGCTAGCATAATCAACAAGTTTGCTGCGTAAGCTACCACTGCCAGCAAACACTAATTCGATGTTTGCTGGCAATGAAGATAAAACCCTTATAAGCGGAAAATGCCCTTTCCCTAGCTCTAAACGAGCAGAACAACCAATCAAACTCACCTTTTTAGGTAAATTTAATTCATGCCGAGCGTCCAACTCATTGGTACTAAAAAACTGTTTAAAATCGACTCCATTTAGGATTGTTCTATCGGTTCTAATTGCTGTTTCGTTATAAAAATCCTTCGCCACAACTTGTGCATCCGCGACCCAGTGTATTTTTGTTAGCTTATTTAATAATTTAGTTATTAAACGTTGCTTAAAACTTTTTAAATACCACGCGTCATGGATAGTCGAAACGTGCTTTATCTGGCGATTTTTTAAACTTACAATACTTGCATAAAGCATTGGCCCTATATGATGGCTATGGATGACATCTATATTGTGTTTTTTTAAAAGAGCTGACAGTTTTCGAACTGTATTTAGATCAAATTTTTCAGCCTTATTTAGGCAAATTAATCTGTGCTCAAACGCAGCTAGCTGCGGCCAGTCTCTAACTGCTTCACTAAAACTTCCTTCGAGTGAAACAAAAACACTCGTATCAGAAAATTGACTTTTTTGCATTAGTGTCGCGGCCATTTTCTCAAGGCCACCTATTTTGAAATGTTGAACCAAATGTAATACATTCATGTTATTTCCTCTGATCAATAGAGTTCACTGATGAATTGAAAACCAAATCCACAGGAGTATTTCTAACAATGGGTAAAATAGTCACGACCTCAAGAGCTGAGAGCTTCTCTATGGTTTGAATATCCTTAAGGTGGCTATCGAATAAAGTCGCAACAAACACTATTGTGCTACTTGTAAAGATACCTAAAATGATGCCTACAATAATTGATACGGCAAAAGATGTGTTGATAGGTTGTGTCGGGCTATATGCACGCTCGATGTTTTTTACTTTATCTGGGCCTTCATATTTAACTAACTTTCCTGTTACCTTCGCCATTTCGTAACGGCTTAACATATCTTTATATAATGATTGCTTAACATCGTAATCACGTTCTAATTTTCTTAATTGCTTTTCAATATCACTTGTCACTAAAAGTCTTTCGCTTACTGTATTAACTTGCTGTTCGAGCATGCTGTATTCTTGCTGGTGCTGAGTAACTGAGTTTTTTGCTTCTTCTAAATTAAGAATTTGAGAGACAAGTACACTGCTTTCGTTATCCCCGCCACTGGGTAAGGTATTGGCCATCTGCCAAAGCTGATCAAGGTTAGTAAGGTCAAGCTCTTTGCTACTTTCAATTAATGACTGTTGACGATTTCTTATACTTTGCATCTCTCTTTTTTTTGAAATTACCTTACTGTGCTTTTCTGTATAACGTGTTTTTAAAAAGCTAAGTTCAGACTCTACTGCAATAATTTTTTCTTCAATACGTCCTAGGATTGGATTGGCTTGTCCCATTTTTGTTGTCAACGCTTTAAGTTTGGCTTGCGCACCCGATAAAACGATAGATTTTTGCTGTTGGTCACTCAATAACTTATCGAATGTTTGTCGGTTACTGTGTAAAACGGCAGGCAGAGTGTTACTATTTTTAGTTTTGAACATAGCCAGTGATTCTTCCGATACCTCAAGCTCATCCCGAAGACTGACTAGTTGCTGATAAAAAAACTGTTCCGATGTATCAAGTGATGCTCTTGTTGGGGCTAATAAACTTTCAATAAATTTTTCGACCACTTTCTCCAACACCATCTTCATTTTTGTCTGGTCATGCCATATGAAGTTCACACGAACAAGTTCATCGCCAACAAGTGATAAAGAAAGTGCTTGAGAAAGCTCTTGGTGGATTTTTTCTATCTCAGCTGAGGTAGCCGTTTCAGAAATTAAGCCTGTTTCTTTTGCTACAGCTATTAGTACTTTTCGGCTAATTACAAGTGTTCTAAGCGCCGCCATTCGATTTGATAAATCGAAAGAAAAAGATAAATCATCCAGGTATGGATTAAGTAACGAAGACTCTTCTATTAAAATAGTTGCATGGTTTGTGTATTGCTTTTGCGCAGTCACAGCCAAGATAATCACGACTGAAGGAACAATCAAAAGTGGTAAAATGAATAGCTTTGCCCTTGTATAAACACTATACAAGGTTAAATAAAGTAACCTTTTTATTTGCTCTCTTACTAACATAAACCCTACCTATACATTTGCATATTGCTATGCGAAATTTAGCTGCTATTTGCATAATAAAAATTTAAGCTGCAAATAGCGTACTTTAAGAAGGTAGTTGCACAGGCTGCGCCAAGATTATCGTTTACTGCCTAAGGCGCTTTATTTAACATTAAAATATCATGTTGAACGAGCAATGCTTTTGACTCCCAACTATGATCTTTAGCGATGTCCTGTTGCGCTGATTTAAGAGAGCTTAACTGTTCTTTATCTAAGGCAATTGCCTGATCTATTTTATTTATAAAATCGAATTGATTTTTTGCTATGTAAATATTCGACTTATAACGTGTTACGGCTGGAAAGTCCGTGGCAACAATCGGGCTTCCTGCGGCTAAATACTCTTTTAACTTTAACGGATCACATGCTCTAATTTGCTCATTATTTACAAATGGTAAAATAGACACATCCCAATGTGCCGAAAACTCCACTAAACGTTCGTGATCAACAGCTGGCACATGTGTAACGTTTTTAAACTGCATTAGCTCAGATGTGCAAGCAACAATATCTCCGACCAAAAGCAGTTGATAATTTGGTCGCTCCGCAACAAGCGCTGTTAATAAACTGATATCTAACCACTGATTAATACTTCCATAAAACCCAATTACTGGTCCATTTAAAACATCTATTTCTGGGGCTCTCTTTACATCAGACGTAAATAAATCATAACTCACACCATGGGGAAGTAGCTTTGTTTTATGAGCCGGCATTTTATTGTTTAAAAAATCACTCACAACATAAATTAGGTCGGCTTTCTTAATTAAATTTTTCTCAAAGGATGACACTAAATTAGGATCGACACCTGCCAATGCATTAAAATCGTCACCACAGTAGTAAATAAGGGTGTCTTGTGCTTTTTTAGTGAAAAAGTATTCTGCGGTAGGCACACTTAACCAATACGTTAACGGGCCATTACTTTGAATATCTTTAAAATAAAAAGAAAAAACCCACCTATTATAACGCCTCACAAAGCGATTATCGTGCCATGGCAAGACTGGTAATCGGTAAACTTGCATCGTCGAAGGTGTTTTAATTACCGTGTTTTCAGGTTTACTAAAAAGCTGCTTAAACTTTCCCCAAACTCGTTTTATATCGTGTAATTTAAAGCGAGGTTTTCGCATACCTATTGAGTTAACCCAATGTATTTCATGATTCTTAGCCAATTGAGAAAATAAATGTTGCGTACTACTCGGGTGACTTGCCCAATCTTCGCCAAAAACGATAAATTTCATATTATTATTCCTTGATGTGTTTGACCACTTTAGCTGGATTACCTGCTGCAATAGTAAAAGGCGGAATGTTTTTCGTAACAACGCTTCCTGCGCCTATAATTGCCCCCTCGCCTATAGTAACGCCAGCAAGAACAGTCACTCCAGTACCAAGCCACGCACCACGTTTAATAGTAATGTCGCCAATTTGAGACTCATCATCACTCTCCCCAAGTGCTCTTCGTTCACAATTAACTGGATGGCCAGGAAAACCAGCTAAAAAAATACGTCCCGCGAGCCGCACATCATCTTCTAACGTAATATTTCGACCTACCGAAAATGCATTCTGCCAACCTATATCTACATTATTACCAATAACTAAAGTTGGCGTGGTAACGCTACCCATCCGCCCACAAAAAGTCGATATACCCGACATCCGTACATTATCGCTGCACTCAATTTTAAGCTCCCCTAAAACTTGTGGCATACCTGAGTAAAGAAACAACTGTTTTTTACTCCCTTTTATCTGACTTTTAAACAGTGGGGTGTAATAAAGTATTCTTAGTAATTCATGGGAAAATGTTTTTAAAAATTGATGTAGGTAATAGAATCCAGAGTGAAATAACGGAATAACCACCATTTGTGGATTGCGAAGATAAGTTGCAAAATAAAACAGCGATTTCGCAACAGGATGAGGGCTATTCTTAAGCCAGTATTTAAAATGTATTAACATACTACGATTCCTTATTGCTTTGTATTGTGAGCTTTTCTAGCGCAATTGTTAGTGCCAGAATAATATATAAAGGCCAAGTAAATGCTTGTGTTAGGAATGTACCAGCAACCATAAACCCAATAATGCCAGCCTTTAATGCATTAGCATTAACAACAACTTGGTGGTTGTAGTTAAGTTTATTAATGCAATAAACTCTCGAAAGACTTCGGTAAATACTGGCAATTAAAACCAGGAATATACATATTCCAACAAAACCTGTTTCACCTAAAACCTGAAACCAGGTGCTATGTACTGCATGATTCTTGCCATCCCAATGAGGACTGTAAAAGTAATAATTTACAAAAAAGTTATCTACACCAACGCCTGTTAAGGGGTTCGACAGCGCCATATTAATTGCCGCTTGCCACGCGTATATTCGACCCATTGCAGATTCATCAACCCCATCTTCTGCAGCTCCACCGCTTTGCCTGTCGCTTATACCAGCAAAAACCATCATAGCTAACATCGCAACACCTGCACACATTGCAACAACGACAGGATTTTTTACTTTTTGATATAAAAAGAAGCTTAAGATAGCCGCAATTCCTAATACCCCACCGCGACTTTGCGTAGCAATAACACCAGAAATAGTAAAAATTAAACCGATTGCTGCAAATATTCGACGGTATTTATTAACTTGTGAATTGAATAACTCAGCGGCTAAAAAAGAAACGGGAAACATTAACACTAAAGATAAATCGTTTGGATCACCCAGTTGTGAGCGATACTCACGAGAAATAGTCACCCGAGTACCTTCAATTAGACCAATGCCATTAATTTTGTTGTTTAAAGCAACCAATGCAACAGCAACACCAGAGATCATGATCCCCATGCGAACAAAACTAAAATGAGAGAACCGTGTTAGCCACCAGCTGATAGCAAACACCATAATAAATACCTTAACCAGTACCCCTATCCAATACTCTATTGCCAGCCCTTTGTTTGTTGCACTAAACACACACACCGTAAGCCAAGCAAACCAAATAACAAAAATCAGATGTGTTGAGCTCCAATGCGGCTTTAAGGTTTTTGAAATAAACAAATGCCATGTAATTCCTAACAGCGAGGCGAGCGCCAACATTTTAGGTATTTTGAGGGGCATTAAAAAAACAAAGGCTTCGTGTAATCTAAAATAACTAAATAGAATAAAAAAAATAATAAATACAGTACTTATCTTAACCGCTAAGTATCCTGCAAATGGCAGCAGTAATAATGCAAATGCAGCAATAGGACCAAATAAAATATACAGCACAAGCGTTAGCGCTGTAATAAGCAACCCATTTATAATTAAACAATGTTTTTTATACCAATTAATCATGCACTCTGCCCTTCAATATGTGATGAATGACATTGCTAATTATTTGATTATATTTATGACAAAGGATCATTAAAAAACAGATAAATGTGATGAGTTGGCAGATTACATATTGTGGAAAGTCAAAAGCACTCATCATATAAATGACTAAAAAACATCCCCAGCTCGGCACAAGGTTTTTTACACTAAACGACAAATATTCAAGCTTTTGACTTATAACAAAAAAAGTATTGCTTTTAATAACTGGGCTGCCATTAAAGCAATAACAGCACCCAGTACAGCTAATTCAGACACCAAAAAGAAAAGCAGTATCAGTGCTGTTAAAGCACTAATAACATTCACTACAGTGACAAAAAAACCGTTGAATTTGGTATAACAACCAATATTTAATAAATCACTGTGGTGTCTTAGTACCACAATCACAATTAAACTCGGTAACAGCCATATATTTAATTGATAGCTATCGGGTAATACTACGACTAAAAGATGAGGCGCCACTATCGTCATAGACGCACAAAGTAATATGCCAATATCCAAACTAAGTTCGCATAAAAACACATAACGAGTACGATCTTGTGCTAACTCATTAAAACGACGAGAAAACCACCACATTCTAATCGGTTCAAAAGTAAACGACGCCATTAATGCAAACTGCACTGCAACGTAGTATTGAGCTAGTTTTTCTTTACCTACACTTGCTACAATAAACCAGTTTTCAGCACCGTTATTTGCGTATACAAACAATGAAGAGATAATAATGCTTAATAAAAACAGACTATTTTTATAGCTAATATTCCAAGGAATATATTTAAAGCCGATGCTAATCTGCTGAAAAACAACCGATAATGCTATAAATAATACACAAGCACTCGATACAACACCCGACACCATCACACCGGTTACCCCATAGCCTAAATAAAGCAATACAAGCGTACACACAGTTTGAACAATGCCCTGTAGTATAGCTAAAATACAAAACTGCTTAGCCATCTCGTAGTATCTAAAGTAACAAAATAAAATTGAAAGCAGCGATGATAGTGCTAAATTAACAGCCAACAGTTTTATATCTATCAAAGTTAATGAAACAGGCAGTAACGCGCTAAACGGCTCTGCAAAGTAAACACATACACACACAAAGATACTGCTGAATAAACCACATAAAATAAATGCATCTCTAAATAATGCTCGCTTTTTTTGAGGGTTGTTTATTTGTTGCTTAAAAAGTAATTCCGGTAAGCCTAAACATAAAAGTAACGACATAACCGCTGATATTGACACTAAAAAAGTTAGCTCACCAAACTCAGTTTGACTCAAAATACGTGTAGAAATAGGTAATAAAGCAAACCCCAGCACTTTAAGTGATAAGGTAGATAAACCAAAATATGCAATTTGCTTAATTCCATTCATAGTTTCACCTACACAGTTTGAATCCAGTTAGATAGCTTTTTAGCTTGCGAATTTGCATCAAACTTTTTAGTCACTAATTTTTTAGCATTTAGTCCTTTTGCGTATCTTTCATACGGGCTAAGGTCACAAAATTCAGTTAAAATTCTTTCGAGACCGCCAATACTAGAAGGCTCACATTTAAACCCAACGGAGTCATTAACAATTTCTTTTGCTCCCATCAGTTCTGTCGTTATTACAGGAATACCACTGGCCATCGCCTCTTTTAAAACCACAGGTCCGGTATCGCGGTCACCATTACTAGACACACAAAAAGGAGCCACTAAGGCAGAGTAATCACTGGTGTTTTTTGCTAGCCATGTGGGGCTTTTTGCACCTAAAAACTTAACTTCAGTAACAATATTAAGTTCTTCACATAAATAAATTAGATCATTTAATAAAGGCCCTTCCCCTACAATATCTAGCGAAATAGAGTATTTTTTATTTAACTTTTTTATTGCTGGTAATAGAAATTGCAGACCTTTTTTTTCAACTAATCGCCCTACAAATAAGAGCTTTACTGACTCATTTAGACGACTTGGTTTGGCGTTAAACATACTTAAATCGATACCACAGTGCAGTAATTGAACCTTACCTGCGCTGTAATTATTTAGCTTTATCTGCATGTCTTTACATACCGCAACTGAGAAATCACACAGTGATAATTTAAGTTTTAAATCAGAATCGTTCACGTAAACATCGTGACCGTGCCCTATTGAGGACACGCTAACACCTGCAATTTTGCTGGCAACTATTGAATATGTGAGCGGGGCATGCATGAAATGGCAATGGATATGAGAGATTTTACGAGAATGAATTATCTCAGCAATATTCAGTCCATAACCCATTAGCGATACAAGAGAGATAGCGCTAAATTTACTGGCCAATATGCTACTTTTAAGTGCCATAACAGGGTGTTGTAATGCAAAACTAATAGCAGACTGAGTCGATTTTTTTATAACAATAATACGAACGCTATTATCTAAATTGATGCACTCATTCAAGTTTTCGAACGTCAGCACACTTACTTTATGTCCTGCTTTAACTAAAGCATTGATTTCAGTAACGACAAACGTTTCTGATGGAATGTGAAAGCTGGGGACAACAATACCAATATGTTTCATTTTAAAAACTCCAGATAAACTTAATGTTACTTCGCAAGAACTATGCCCTGCAAAAAACGGCTTAAATGAGCATTAAAAAATCAATATGCGAAGATAAATCGCAATATGCAAACCATTAAACAAAAAATCGCCCCGAAGCGTATTAAAATCGTTGGCGCTTATCTTGCGTAGTCTAACTACCTGAGAAAATGAAGGTTACTTAATATGAGCATTGAAGTAAGCGTTATTATTCCTAATTACAACTGTAAACCCTATTTAGCAAAGGCAATATCAAGCATTGTTAGACAAGAGAATATTAGCTACGAAATACTCGTCGTCGATGATGGTTCAACTGACGGCAGTGTCGAATGGTTAGAAAATCTTCAAAAAACACTGCCTGAAATTAGAGTCATTGCACAACCAAATACAGGGGTTGTAAAAGCGAGAAACAGAGCAATATCTGAGGCTAAAGGCGATTACATTGCCTTTTTAGACGCCGATGATTACTGGACAGACGACAAGTTATCCAATCAAATTAACTATATGAAACAAAATAGTGACTGTGTTTTAAGTTTTACTAATTACATGCATGTAAATGAAAAATATGAACCAATTATTGATTGTTTCTCTTATTGGCCGGAGTTCTCAAAATTTATAGATAAAAATAGCACAGGGTATCAAAACCTTAAATCACCTATGGACTTACTCCTATTTGCTAATGTGATAGGCACGTCTTCTGTGGTGGTAAAAAAATCAGCTATCAGCTTCGTTGGAAAGTTTGATACTTCACTCAATAGCGCAAGTGATTGGGATTGTTGGTTAAAATTAGCTCGAATTGGTGATGTTGCATTTTCACTTCAAACATCAATGGGCTATTTAATGAGGGCAGGCTCAATCACAGCAAATAGAAAAAATAGACTTAATGCAATGAAAGTAATCATTTCTCGATGCAAAAACGATACTGGATTTGATACAAAGCTTAAAGCTAAAGCGAGAATGTTAGAGTGTTATGGTGAGTACTACAGGGAAATCGGGCTCAAATTTAAAGCCTTACGTATTACAGCGGCTGCTTTTATGTTATTTCCTCACAAACGAAATTTTCAGCACCTATTACATGATATAAAACAGACGATTAAGCCATCGTGAGCAATTTTTATATACCAAAGCCCATTAAATAGCTTACGCAAACCGACTTTTAAAGGCTCAGCATAAAATCCTGAGCCTTTAAGGTTAATCAATAATTAAATCATAACTAAGCATTCTATGATCACTGCCTTTAAAGTCACTCGCTGTTAATCTTTGCAAATTAATGCCTTCACTCATTATACAATGATCTATGGCTAAGCCTGTAAAAATAGATCGCCCACGTTCAAAAGGCATAAAGCTCACATACCGCTCACTTTCTCCGTAACACGTTTTACTATCATCCCAATTAAAGTATTGAGACCAAGGGACAATATTTAAGTCACCAGCGATTACCCAAACGCCCTTTTCATTATGTGCTGCCGTGTTTAGTGCTGCTAATAACGTATTTCTATTTTGCCAATGTTGTCTTGACCGTGGGGAAGGAGGATGAGCTACAAAAACCGTGACAATGCGATCTATAAATAAAAACTTCAATTTAATGTAACCTAATCTATCAGCATCCAGTTTAACTTGATGCTTATACACCATAGGTATTCGTGATAAAACAACTATGCCATAGGGAATTCCTTCTATCTCTTCATAGCCAAACATATCAGTTGTACTTAAAAATTGGTTCAGTAAATTACGATTTTTGTCGCTGAATTCTTGTAAAATCAACACATCCCATTTTTTTTGCAACAACGTTGCTAAATGAGTTTCTATATATTTATTACTATAGTTTAAGTTTATTTGCTTAACAGATAATACCGGCCCACTGTAGGATGTTGAGCTAGATAGATTAAATAACACAGGGGTAACCCCTACAATACACACAAGTAGTAATGCGGCTCCTAATTTAAATAGTTTGAGGGTAATTAATAGCAGCGCACACACTAACGCAGCTGACAATAATTGTAAGCGCAGAGACATAAACACATCTGCATAAAAATGCTCTAAAGGATTATACGCAAGTGCAATAAATAACAATGCGGCTAACAAAAGAATAATCCGCAAAAAAAATCGTTGCGGATTATTAATACCTAAGGCTCTAAACATAAATTTTTGACCCCGTGAGTGAAAACTTTCAAAGGTTATCGCATTATAAATAACTGTTGTTGTTCGCCTGAATTATATTCCCATGAATATAAAAGTGGCTGAGTAGAGCTATCGTAAAACCAAATTTCGGCTATTAACTCAATATCTTCGCGACTCAGTGTAAGCTGTTTTTCAAGCATACTATTGGCCAATGGCCCTCTATAAACGCAGTTATTATAATCTGCCCGCTGTGCTGATATTTTCTTTTGGCATACATTTAAATACGCTCTAACCTCTCCCAGTCCAAGATCAACATCAAGATTAAGTGAGTATTTAGTGGAAAGGTTAAATTGTTCATCAATTTGTAAAGCTGCTATTCCTGCAGGTTCATTTGAACTTTCCAAAGGTAGAGATACCGCTGCCTCAGGAGCTTTTGATTCTTCTGAACCCGAGCCGCCACATGCAATTAAACCTAGTGATAACATTGAAATTATAATAGCGTTATTCATTATTGATCCCCTTTTACAACATTATTAATACTGTAATCATTAAACCATTTTGTTTTTTGCGCACCCGATGACTCTGCAAATTCGGCAAAGCTGCCATAGGCATCAGTTATATCAACACCCTCAAGTGGATGGAGCCATTGCATACCAACTTCCATTGCCCAAGGTAAGCCACTTTCACTAAGGAAATACAAACCTTTACTTTGATCGCTCACATCATCAGAGCCAACATAGTTATAAAATGAGGAGTCAAACGCTTCAGTCGGCGTTTGATTTTTGATATGCACTTCCCAGCTTCTGGATTCTTTTCCTACCAAAAAGTCTCCGTGATAAAAACCATCTGTTGCAAAAATAAAGGGGTCAAGAAGTGTACCTGGAGAGGCTGTGATTGCTTTTGGTAATTTTAATGGAATGGTCATGCTAAATGTGACTTTAACGTTATCATCACAGTTATTTTCTGTTCTAAAGTATTCACAACCGGACTGTTTAGAAACGTACTCCCACGTATCTTGCATAAAAATTAGAATAGCTTCATCGCGGTTTTCTTCTAAATAACGGCCATTTTGCAATTGCCCATCAATAACCAAAGAAATAGCACTCTCATCAACTTCATTTCTTAAAATTGAGAGTGGATTACCATTTACCGTTTCCTTTAGCCTCACAGCAAAGCCATTATGATAGGTCGCACCAATACCTATAAGTTGACCATCTATTTTGTAGCCAACTACACTGCTCCCTTCTATTAGCTGAGTCGTTCTGTAATTTAGTACGACATCATTAAAATCGTAATCACCTGCAAACGGCCATTTATCTTCGTAAGCAAGCGTTACCCAATCACTCTCACCTGGATACACTGCACTGGCAAATGTAGTTACTTCGTAATCTTCAACTTCGCCGCCAAGTACTCCCCCTGTTGCGGTGATAAGCGAGGCTTCGGTACCATCAGTTACTCTAAATCGAGCCCATGTTTGGCCTGATTTTGTATTACTAGGAACACTGACCAGAATACTGTTATCACCCTCATTAAGCTGAAGTTTGGTGACCGTTCGTTCATCTTCACTAAATGCTCCGTTTTGATCCCAATCAAACCATGCATATAAAAAGCTAGTCGCTGATGCCCTAACTATGATTTGGCTATCTTGACCTGCAGATATTGCAGTTACAAAACTAACCCCATCATCCGATCCATCAATCGGAAAATTAACTAAATCAGCTTCTGTATTTATATTTTCGCCATCAACAGAATCTCCTAGATAAATTAACTCACTGCCAGTGCTATTAGGATCAAACAGATGCCTAGCGCCACTTTTTTCAAGACTCGTGTTATAAGGTGCTGGTGCATCACCAAAATCAATTGAGCTATCGGTGACTTTAACTTCAGCTATGGCACAACGTGCCCCATCGTTTTGGCTTGATTTAGGGCCTGATGTAAATACGTTAGCAACCGGCGTATAGTCAACAACTGGGCTAATGCTTAAATCAACCTTATGAATTTTACCGCTTTTGTTATTACTGAAATAAAATTGCCCATTAATATCAAAGTATGCAGCTCCAAAAGCCCCAGTATCATCACCAATGTCTACTTGAGTAATAAATCGAGCGGTATTAGCTGCTATGTCTATTTCATGCAAGTCACCATTAGATTCTACAGCGTATAATAAATTACTCTTTGGGTGAAAAGCGAAATCAAATATACCTAGCTTCCATGTATCTGAATCAGGTAGAAGTGTGGCCGTAATAGAGGCATCTAAATCACCATCTAGGTTGATAGAATAAAGACCAAAATTTGGAGTATAAACATAATATGAAGCGCTCTGAGTTCCTTCATCTTCAATGACTTGAATATCACCAACGTAAAAATTTGTTGCAGGAAGACCCACAACATCTAAGCGTTTCATTTCAAAATCATCATCGATTTGCACAACACTACTTGGTAATTGCTTACTAAACCCGTATAAATATTGATCTTTATAATTAAAGCCTATTGCGTTAACACTTTCATTATTAGCCTCATTTGCAAATGTCAGCTCTGTCGTTAAAACGGTAGGTTTAGCAGACACTAAATCTATTCCATACAGTTGTGCTTTTGAGTTTTGCATTAAAAAAGCCTGACTTGGACATTCATCAAATGGCTGACTTAAAACAGCACACGGAACTAGTGATAAAAGTGCTGTGGATAATTGGGTTAATTTCATAATTAGTTGCCCTTATTTATTAAGTAAATAAATCAGTGCAGACTTCATTCCAAAATTTAGTACATTGAATTCTTTATAAAAAAATAAAATAGAGCGATTTCTATGCATGTTGCAACTCTATTAATTTGCATTATGCGAATTAATACCGTGTTTATAAAATAGATATGACGGAAAAAGTTCTAAGTATGAGAGGTGTTAAAATTATTAGTATCGCAAATAAACCAGCTAGCTTATGAACTCTATAAATACCAAGATATTAACTTTTTATCTAACCATAGGTGCTTTTTAAAATTAAAATGCCCTTAGGTAATCTATCTTCCTTGTTTGTCAGCGCTTTATCTGTAAGCTTTATTAGGTGTGCGAGAATCACTGTTATTTAAATAAAATATTCCCTTATACTTTGGGAAACTAACTCATTAGGTTATTTACATGTTTGATCACGTAAAAAGAGATTGGCTCTCTAATGTTCGTGGCGATGTGCTTGCTGGTATTGTTGTGGCGCTTGCCCTAATACCTGAAGCGATTGCCTTTTCTATTATTGCCGGTGTTGATCCAAAAGTAGGTTTATACGCCTCATTTTGTATCGCCGTTATTATTGCCTTTGTAGGCGGACGTCCTGGCATGATATCGGCGGCCACCGGTGCAATGGCACTGTTAATGGTGACGCTAGTTAAAGATCATGGTTTGGAATACTTACTGGTTGCTACCTTACTTACCGGTGTACTACAAATATTTGCAGGCTTTTTAAAGCTCGGTGAATTAATGCGCTTTGTATCGCGCTCTGTTGTAACAGGGTTTGTAAACGCGCTGGCGATTTTAATATTCATGGCGCAGTTACCTGAGCTGACTAATGTTACTTGGCATGTTTATGCGATGACCGCGGCGGGCTTAGGTATTATTTACTTATTCCCATATATTCCAACTATTGGCAAAATACTTCCCTCTCCTTTAGTGTGTATTGTTGTTATTACACTGGTTTCAATATTTTTGGGTCTTGATATAAGAACCGTTGGCGACATGGGCGAACTGCCAGACACTCTACCTATATTCTTATGGCCCGATGTACCGCTAACACTCGAAACACTGCAAATTGTTTTACCGTATTCAATTGGTCTTGCTGTTGTCGGCTTACTTGAGTCAATGATGACCGCCACTATTGTTGATGACTTAACTGATACAACGAGCGATCGTAATAAAGAATGTAAAGGCCAAGGTATTGCTAATATTGGCGCAGGCTTATTTGGTGGTATGGCGGGTTGCGCTATGATTGGGCAATCAATTATTAACGTTAAATCGGGGGGGCGCGGCAGGCTTTCTACCTTTATTGCAGGCACATTTTTAATCATAATGGTGGTGTTTTTAGATGAGTGGCTGCGTTTAATTCCTATGGCAGCCCTAGTTGCCGTAATGATTATGGTATCGATTGGTACATTCTCTTGGACATCTGTTAAGGATTTAAAAAAGAACCCGCTTTCATCAAACGTAGTGATGATTTCCACCGTTATTGTGGTTGTTGCCACGCATAACCTAGCCATTGGCGTTTTAGTTGGTGTGTTGTTAGCTACGTTGTTTTTTGCCAATAAAATTGGTCGCTTTATGGTGGTTAAAACCAAGCATGATGAAAGCAACGATAAAATAACCTATGAAGTCGTTGGCCAAGTATTTTTTGCCTCAGCTGAGCAATTTATTGCATCGTTCGATTTTAAAAATGCGGTTTCTAACGTCGTAGTTGATTTAACCCATGCACATTTTTGGGATATAACCGGTGTATCGTCACTCGACAAGGTGGTTATTAAATTTAGACGTGAAGGCGCAACGGTTAATATTATTGGTATGAATAGCGCAACCGAAACTGTAATTGATAAATTTGGTGTGCATAACAACCCTGAAGAAGTCGAAAAACTACTTGGCGGACATTAAGGAGAATGCAATGACTAAAATAATTACCTATGTAGATGGCTCAGCCATTACAAAAAATGTAACCGATGCTGCTATTTGGGCTTCACAAAAGTTAAATAAACCAATTAGCTTTGTGCATACAATTGAAAAAACGCAGCAAACAAATGTTGGTGACTACTCTGGTAGTATTGGGCTTGGTGCACAGTCAACACTTCTTGATGAAATGACTAAGCTTGACGAACAACGCTGCAAAGTAAGTTTAAAAATGGCTGACGAATTATTAAACTCAGTAAGTGAGCATGCTAAATCGGCAGGTATTACTAATTTTGAATTAATTAAACGCCACGGTGATTTGCTCGATACCGTTATAGACTTAAAAGACGACACACGCCTTATTATTATTGGCCAAAATGGTGCTGGACATAGTAATAGCTTTGCGGTGCTGGGCTCACATATAGAAACCTTAGTGCGTAATGCAACACAACCTATTTTGCTTATTCCAGAAACATTTAAACAACCTAAATCATTTATGATTGCGTACGACGGCCGCGAAACAGCCGACAAAGCGCTACAACAAGTGATTGATGGTGGCTTATTACATGGCTTGCATTGTCATTTAGTGAGCATTAAAAATAACGAAAAAGACCTTGAAGAAAAATTTGTTAATGCACAGCACAAGCTTGTCAGTATGGACTTTGAAGTGTCGGCAAGCTTTTTAGAGGGCAATATTTTTGACTCGTTAATGCAATATAAAGAGCAAAATAATGTAGAACTAATTGTAATGGGTGCATTTGGGCACTCTAAATTAAGGCAGTTTTTTGTGGGCAGTAACACCATTAAAATGCTCGAAAACAGCGATGTGCCTGTGGTTATTTTAAAATAAGTTTAAAATCAATCTTAAAAGCCTAAAATCACTTAACTGATTTTAGGTTTTTGTTTTTGGCCTAGCTTCAAACTTTTCAAATAAAAACTGAATAAACGACGTGACCTTTTGAGCCACAAACTTTCTATGCGGATAAATAGCAAATAAGCCAAACTCAAAGGTTTTATAGCCTTGCATAACCTGCACAAGCTTGCCCGATGCAATATCGTCTCTCACCACTATTTCAGGGATTAAGCCAATACCGCCACCCGCTACAACCACCTCTTTTACTGCTTGAGGATTATTAACCGAAACACGCGAGTTTACGTTTGCCGTTAATGCCTCACCAGTAGGTGAAACAAGTGGCCAATGGCGACCTATTTTAAAGTTGCTATCAATCACTGTGGCGTGTTGTTCAAGCTCATCAACACTCGTAGGAGCACCAAAGCGGTTTATATAATCTGCCGACGCACATAAAATTAAAGGGTAACTGGTAATTTGCCTCGCGATTAAATTAGAGTCAGACACACTGCCAATTCTTATTGCTAAATCAACCCCCTCTTCTAGCAAATCAATTGTTTTGTCTGAAAGCACTAAATCAATACTTAAATCGGGGTATCGGCTCAGTAACTCAGGCATTAACGGCGCAAGGTTTGATTCACCAAACGACACCGGCGCACTCACCCTAAGTTTGCCGCTAGCAAGCGCTGTTTGACCCGATAAGTTATCGAGCATTTCACTGTAGCTTTCAATTACCGGCACTACGCTTGTGTAATAACTTTGCCCCGCTTCGGTAATCGAAATTCTGCGCGTGGAGCGGTTAAATAATCTAACCCCTAAGTCTTGCTCTACAATGCCCACGTATTTACTAACCAGCGCCTTTGAAAGCCCTAGTCTGTCGCCTGCGGCTGTAAAAGAGCCTGTTTCAACAACCGCTATGATTGTTTTAATGCCAATAATAGTATCCATGATTGTCAATATAGCATTGACATTTATTCCTTACTAGCTCGGTTTTTCAAAACTGTTAATAGTGAAAGAATAGCGTTATTAAAAATCACTATTC
This sequence comes from Pseudoalteromonas sp. 1_2015MBL_MicDiv, assembly GCF_002407505.1. Taxonomy (NCBI): domain Bacteria; kingdom Pseudomonadati; phylum Pseudomonadota; class Gammaproteobacteria; order Alteromonadales; family Pseudoalteromonadaceae; genus Pseudoalteromonas; species Pseudoalteromonas sp. 1_2015MBL_MicDiv. The sequence continues at coordinate 2,300,965 of NZ_CP012737.1, forward strand.
AAATTAAAAAAACAGGACAACCCATGAGCAATCTAACGCTATACCGTTTTACTTTATCTGGTCATTCACATCGTGCAGAGTTATTTACATCGCTTTTAAAGCTTGATGTAAATATGGTTGATGTGGCATTGCAAAACGGCGCACAAAAACAAGCCGACTTTCTAAAAATGAATATTTTTGGACAAGTACCAGTACTTAAACATAACGATGACATTATTAACGATTCAAACGCTATTTTACTGTACTTGGCACAAAAGTTTGATGCTAAAAGAACCTGGTACCCAGAAGATATTACGGTGCAAGCGCACATTCAGCGCTGGTTGAGCGTTGCTGCAGGGCTTGTGGCTTCAGGACCGTGTGCAGCGCGTTTAGTTACTGTGTTTGGCGCGCAGCTTGATCATCAAAACGCGATAAATATTGCCCACACATTATTTAAAACAATGGATGCACACTTACAAAATCGCGAATACTTAGTAGGCACTCAGCCTACTATTGCCGACATTGCCAATTTTTCGTACATAGCGCACGCACCAGAGGGCGGCGTATCGCTTGAACAATACCCAAATATTTTAAGATGGTTAAACAATGTACGTAAACTTGATGGTTTTATAGCAATGCCTGAAACAAAAGCGGGTTTACTCGCTTAGTTTTAAGTTTTTAATATTGTTTTATAAGAGGCTATTAAGCCTCTTCTTTTGTGCTTGTTTAAGTGCTACTTGAGATTCAGTGATAATATTTATAATTGGTAATAGGTTACAAAGTTTGCTATTGATATAAATTAACAATATGGAGCCTCTTCATGTAAACAATGAATGCCCTCTGTTAAGCTATTATGAGAATAAGCTGTCGGTAAATTAGATTAACCTAAAACCTACTCCGTTACCCAGTTTTGTTGAATTGCATATAACTTTGTCTTGTCAGTTAGTTCAAAACCGCTTATGTATTGAGCACCATTAAATAATGTTGATCCGACTATAAAACCGCCTGACTTTAATTCATTAACATAGACCTCACTAAATATTCTTGAACACCCTAATAGATTCTGTACATCATCGAGTGTGTAAAAACCAGCACCTTTATTATAACCTTCAACCCAGATCTTTAATAATTCAATCTTTTTATCCATAACACTTTCAACTGGCTTTTCGAAAACCGATTCAAATGGGTTATTGCCGACAGGTGGTTCTTTAAATAGTGGTGCTTCATGAATTTCACGGAGAAGGTTATCAAACTGCAATTCAAATTCATCTTCGCGAGAAAAGTTGATATGTAAACGACTTTTTAAAAACGTGGGAACAGTATGAGTTCCATCTTGACGAATTAGAGGGATAACTTTTTTTGTATCAATCTGATTCATATATTCAGAAGTAATAATCATTTTCTCATAACCAACACCACCTAAACCGTCATTAGCTTTATTAACATATACGTCAGTACAAACCATAATAATACGATCTGATTCCGCCACACTTGCTTCCATGAATCTTCCTAAATCATCACCTAAACCAAGTCGGAATTGGTCTAAAACGGCATCAATACCTGAGTTTCGTAATCGTTGTGCTAGTTCTAGCACCCACTTTTTATGAGCTTGGCTATCATGAGAATATGAGATAAATACTTTAGGTACAGTAGTGGTCACAAGAATTTCCTTATTAATCAGCCTTTTTATTAAATGATCATAATATAGCATAACCATCAGATACACTTGATAAAAATAGAATGCTCAATATGAAAATCGGCTAGTAATGACTTAAACAAAAATTGAAGTAGAGTGCTAATTTGGCAAACCATTAAACAATAACGTCCTCACATATAATACATATACTGAATTTAATGAAATACCACCTGTATATTTTTCTTTTCAAGCTTTACAGCTCTAAATCAAGCTCCTCTATGCCTTTAGCCGGTACGGCGCAGCAAATTAGCGCCTGACCTGCCTCTACTGGGTAGCTTACGTTATTGCGATACACTACGGCGCCTGCGTTTATTTTTACGGCGCAACTGCCGCAGCTGCCGTTTCGACAGCCAAATTCAGGTTCTAAACCATGGGATTCGGCTACATTAAGTATAGTGTTATCGCCTTTATTCCAGCGTTGTTCAAAGCCCGATTTACTGAATTTAATCACGGTGTTGTCGGCTTCCTCAGTGCTAATCTCTTTGCTTTTATTAGGTGCTTCGTTTGTGTTAAGCACTTGGCGCTTAATAATGGAGGGCCCAAATGCTTCAGCAAATATGTTTTTGTCCTGCACACCGAGCAATAACAGTTCGTTATATACGTGTTGCATAAACGCAGCAGGTCCGCATAAAAAGAACTCGTAATCATCAAGTGGTAAATAGTACCTAAACACATCCGCATTTATGCGCCCTTTTAAATCAAAGCTCTCATCTTTTAAATTAGAGCCACCGCCTTGCTTTTCATCAAGCTCAGGCTGAGATAAAAGTGAGTAGTAATCAATTGCGCCGCCACTCGTGTCTGCAAGTGTTTTTAGCTCGTTATAAAACGCACGCTGCTGTTTATTTTTAGCACTGTGAAAAATATGCAACGGGCGAGTATAACGGGTTCTTAACCCTTCATTGGCAATATGTTTAGCCATTGAGATCATAGGTGTAATACCTATTCCGCCACCAATGAGTACCGCAGGTTTAGCACTGGTTGGGTCAATAAAAAATTGCCCTTGTGGGTATTTAGCTAAAATAACGTCACCTACTTTTACGTTATTATGAAAGTAGTTAGACACCTCGCCATTTAGCTCTTTTTTAATCGATAACCGATAAAATAGTTCATGCGGGCTCGATGACACGGTGTAGGTTCTAATAACAGGTTTGCTATTACTGTTATTGCTACTATTTTTACACGGTATTTGTACAGTTAAATGCTGCCCAGCTTTAAACGGTAACAAGGTTGTATTGTTATGCCCTTCTAAATAAAAGGAGGTAATTACATTACTTTCTTTAATTATTTTGGTTACTTTTAAAGGCTGCCAAGTATGTTTTAGTTTTTCGGCTTGTTTGTTTTTATCAGCCTCAAGCCACGTGCCCGTCATTTTAGTATTAGGGGAATAAGCATCAAATTTAGCACTAAACGGGAGTAAGTTTTTTAGCCACATTCCTTTAGTGAGGGTAAATTTCCAGCCTCGGTCTGCGCCAATAAAGCCCTCTAACTCTGGATGCCCGTCCCATAAAATTTCAACGCTGCCAGTAAGCATTAATACATTACCCGTGTCAAAATCAGGAAATAACAAACCTGCTTTTGGGTTTAACAAAAAGTTACCCAAGGTATTAAAAAAATTGTTACCTGCGTAGTCAGGAATCGTTAATGTATTGCCTTCTCGCTTTACAAAGCCCGGCAACCCACCACGGTGAGAAACATCAACCCCTTCAATTTTTGGATTGTTTTTTGCGGTTATAAAACTCGATACAAAAAATGTATCGGTGGTGTCAATTAACGCACTGGCTACGTTATCAAGTGTATTAAATTCAACTTTTTGTACTGCACTACTTTTAACTAAAGGATCTCTATTAAACGTTAAGTCGCGCGTTTGAATATACTGCGGGCAATTTCCAAAGGATTGATCAACATTAAAACTCACCTGATTATCGTCAATTGCCTCACCCACGCGCACATTTAAACGGTTACGCCTGCGCGTGCCTAGCTCAATGCCTAATAAACCAATTGGCGAGCCGGCAATATTTAACGTGTTATGTAGAGGGTCGTTTTTATCAACCGCGTGGGTCATTAATAACGACGTAGGCGTTGGGGCGCTTAAAAAGCCTGGCTGCCCTGAAACAATAGATACCCACGGATTAGCGTTTTCATCAACACTGCCTGCAACCACAAATAGTAACTGCTCAAAAAATGCTTGATGCTGCTCTGGCATAAATGAGCGCACGGCACGTTTACCAAATGCTGCCATTATTTCTCGTTTACCGAGTTTGTCTTGTATTGCCAGCTCGCCTTCATGAAAAGGTGAAGCACCTATTGAGTCTGTGTTTATCATTTTGCTTGTAAATCCGTGTGCGTATTTCATGGGCTAAATTTAACGCAATACACAATAAATGATAATGGGTGTTTTATTGACTGATAATGCACAAAACAATGACAATACTTGCACCCTCTTAGTGCCAGTCGCGCACCAGCATATAACAAAACGGGTTTTATCCTCACTCTAAAAAAACATTAAATACAATTTAAACAATAACTTAAAAAACTGGCTGTATTTTTGCAAACACTCTGTTAACAAGCCCGTTTTACTTACGGCAAAAATTTAGGTTGTGAGCACAATAGCTATTAGCAACCATAGGCAAAGAAGCCCGCACACAGTTATGCATATTGCGTATTTGTGGCGGGCTTTTTTGTTAATTGTATTTAAACCGTCACTTTAAGGAATGCCCTATGCAAACCTCGCAAAAAATACTCATTATTGGTAATGGTATGGTCGGACACCACTTTGTTGAGCAAATGCGCCAAAGCGATGCCAACGCAAACATTACCGTACTTTGCGGAGAAGCAAATCTTGCATACGATCGCGTGTACTTATCAAGTGTATTTGATGGCAAAACAGCCGCCGATTTAGCACTTACAACTCACGACAACTATAAACAGCTTAATATTAATGTGCATACCAGCCAGTGGGTTGAAGGCATTGATAGATCAGCAAAAATAGTGACCACATTAACCGGTGAGCAATACCCGTACGACAAACTTATACTTGCAACCGGTTCGTTCCCATTTGTGCCGCCTATAAAAGGTAACGACCACCCCCATTGTTTGGTGTATCGCACATTAGAAGATTTAGAACAAATAAAAGCCAGTGCCGCTGTAAGTAAAAGCGGTGTTGTTATTGGTGGTGGTTTGTTAGGGCTTGAAGCGGCAAACGCCATTAAGCAATTAGGGCTTGATACCCACGTAGTTGAATTTGCGCCACAACTTATGGCTGTTCAACTTGATGGACAAGGCGGTACGCTACTAAAAAATAAAATAGAAAAACTCGGCGTAACAGTACATACATCAAAAGCAACCAGCGAAATAGTAAAAGGTGAAACGAGCCGCTTTAGATTAAATTTTTCGGATGAGTCATTTTTAGAAACAGACCTAATTTTGTTTTCTGCCGGTATTCGCCCGTATGACCAACTCGGCAAAATTGCTGATTTAGAACTGGGTGAGCGCGGCGGTATTATTATTAATAACCAATGCCAAACGTCAGATCCTGATATTTTAGCCATTGGTGAATGTGCCCTGTGGGACAAAAAACTATTTGGCTTAGTTGCACCGGGTTACAACATGGCGCGCGTTGCAGCGAGTCAATTAAGTGGTGGCGAGCTTGAGTTTTTAGGTGCCGACATGAGCACAAAACTTAAGCTGTTAGGCGTAGAAGTAGGCTCAATTGGCGACGCTCACGCAAAAACGCCAGACTGTAAAGAGCTTATATATCAAGACGCTATTCGCGGCTGTTATAAAAAAATCATACTAAGTGAAAAAGGCGACAAATTACTGGGCGCTGTACTTGTTGGCGATACCAGCGATTACGATACTTTATTGCAGTACATGCTTAACGACATGGACTTACCAGAAAACCCTGAGTGTTTAATTTTACCAGACAGCGGCGGCGCGCCGTCGTTATCGGGCAGTGCCCTACCCGATACCGCCACTATTTGTTCGTGTCACAATGTGAGTAAAGGCGACATTGTAGGTGCAATTGATGGCGGCTCATGCGATTTAGCCTCTGTAAAATCATGTACTAAAGCAGCAAGTGGCTGTGGTGGTTGTGCAGCGTTATTAAAATCTGTTGTTGATAACGAATTAGCAAGTCGCGGTGTTGAAGTAAACAACCATGTATGTGAGCACTTTGCATATTCACGCCAAGAACTACTGCACATGGTAAAAGTAGAAAGCATTAAAAACTTTGATGACTTACTAACTAAACACGGCAGTGGTCATGGCTGTGAAATATGTAAACCTGCCATTGGCTCTATTTTAGCCTCAACATGGAACGACTTTATTTTAGAACCCGCTCATGTTGGCTTGCAAGACACTAACGATACCTACCTCGCAAATATGCAAAAAGATGGTTCGTACTCTGTAGTACCGCGTATTGCTGGTGGCGAAATAACCCCCGACAAACTCATTGTAATAGGACAAGTAGCAAAAGACTTTAACCTGTACTGCAAAGTCACTGGCGGTCAACGTATTGATTTATTTGGTGCGCGCTTAGAAGAGCTTCCTGTTATTTGGGAGCGACTTATAGAAGCCGGATTTGAGACCGGTCATGCCTATGGTAAGTCTCTTAGAACCGTTAAATCGTGTGTGGGTAGTACGTGGTGTCGTTATGGTGTGCAAGACAGCGTTGGACACGCAATTGAAATTGAAAACCGCTACAAAGGGTTACGTGCACCGCATAAATTTAAAATGGCGGTATCGGGTTGTACCCGCGAATGCGCCGAAGCACAAAGTAAAGATATTGGCATTATAGCCACCGAAAACGGCTGGAACTTGTACGTATGTGGTAATGGCGGTATGCGCCCTCGCCATGCTGATTTATTTGCGACCGATTTAGACACGCCAACACTGATTAAATACATTGACCGCGTAATTATGTTTTACATTAAAACGGCTGACAAATTACAGCGTACATCGGTATGGATGGAAAATCTTGAGGGCGGTTTAGACTACCTTAAAAGCGTAGTAATTGACGACAGCTTAGGTATTTGCGACGAGTTAGAAGCGCAAATGGAATTAATTACACAAACCTATGCGTGTGAGTGGAAAAAAGCCATTGAAAGCCCAAATGCTGCCAAACGATTCCGCCAGTTTGTTAATAGCCCCGAAACCGACGATAACATTTTATTTGTACAAGAGCGTAACCAAATCCGCCCTGCTACAGAAGCCGAAAAGCGTGAGCAACGTAATACAAAAAACCGTATTCCAGTAATGGAAGTTGAAGAGGAGCAAGCTGATGTCTTGGCATAATATTGGAACAATCGACAACCTAGTGGCTAATAGCGGCGTATGCGCATTAGTTAATAATCAGCAAGTGGCTATTTTTTACATGCCAGAAAATCCAACGGCTGTGTTTGCCATTAGCAACTACGACCCGATTGGCAAAGCCAATGTATTGTCGCGTGGCATTATTGGCTCAATCGACAATAAATTAGTTGTCGCATCGCCTTTATATAAGCAACACTTTTGCCTAGAAACAGGCGAATGTTTAGAAGCAGAAGCAATACACTTACCGGTTTTTAATGCAAAAATTGAAGACGGCAGTGTATTTATAAGCTCTGAACCAAAAGTTACAATAGCTGTGGCTTAAGGGAATAGTATGAGTGTACTGTCTTATTTTTCGGGTATTGAAAACGTGTGGCTAAATAAGCTTGTTACTAAGCTAACAAGCTCAAATAGTCGCAGCGTCAAAAGCGGCAACGTTTATATAATTGGTGCGGGCCCAGGAGACGCAGAGCTAATTACGGTAAAAGCGCAGCGTTTAATTAATACCGCCGATGTTGTTTTATACGATTGGTTAGTAAGCGATGATTTATTAAAAACGCTTCCTAAAAAAGCACAGCGAGTATTTGTAGGTAAACGTGAGGGTAAACATTCGATGACCCAAGCTAACATTTGCGAACTACTGGTTAAATACGCACAACAAGGCTTAAACGTAGTGCGTTTAAAAGGCGGCGATCCGAGTATATTTGCACGTATTAACGAAGAAGCCGATGCGCTTAGTGAGCATAATATTAATTTTGCTATTGTTCCGGGTGTGACAACGGCTTGTGCTACGTCCGCTTATACGGGAATTCCGCTAACAGCAAGGGACGTAGCGCGCAGTGTTACGTTTTTAACAGCGCAGTTTGCCGATCCTAACAAGCAACCTCATTGGCAAAATTACGCATTTGAGCAAGGCAATAACAACCCCACTTTAGTGGTTTATATGGGGCTTTCGCGCTTACAAACGCTAAGCTGCGGTTTGCAATCAGTGGGCTGGCCAAGTAATACACCCATCGCACTAATAGAGAATGCCACTACTACTAAGCAAAAAGTAATTACCAGTACGCTTGAGAAAATAGTAAATGAGCATGCTAAACACAACCTTCAAGGCCCTACCCTAATTATGATTGGTGAAGTAATAAATCATAAAATGGCAATTAGTCCTGAGTTATTAAACAGTATCAATGTTAACGCATGATACAAAATGAATAATGCACTTTTCGCGCTTACTACCTCCCCAGGAGTAGGCGCTTTTTTTGTTTTTAATTTGGGTTCAAGTTGTGTGCAATAACATGTTTAAATGCACCAAATAAGTTAAAAGTAATGGCAATTTAAATTATAGAAATACAGTGACAAACAAAAATTATACTTTAAGTAATTGTATTAGCTTGATTTTAAATTCAATGATGAAATTTATTAATGATTGGAACAGTGGTTGCACTTTAAAAACAAAAAAGTGTGGAATCATACCAATGGCGACAAGTAATCCTCTCACAAAACAGTTTTTATTAGCGGCTAAGTATCAAGAAATACATGCCCTAAAGCAATTACAAAACAGTTGTGCCTCGCTTACTAAATTAGGCGATTTTGTACACCAGTTACAAAAAGAGCGCGCGATGAGTAATATATTTTTGGCCTCAAATCGCGAGCGATTTAAAACCCAATTACAAGAACAAATCCCTTTAAGCAGCAGCGCACAAACTGCATTTTATGATTCTCTTAAACAAACATTTATAAACGACAACGCCGATACTGGTCATACTCGGTTATTTAATTTAATTACCTATAGCCTGCAAACACTTGAGGCATTGCCCGTACTACGCAATCAAATAGCACAACAAAACATTAGTGCAGTGCATGCTACGCAGTCGTTCACTCAGTTAATTGCTAGTTTACTCAATATTATTTTAGAGGCAGCAGATGGCGCAAGCGATCCCAAAATAACGCGCTTATTAGTCGCATTTTTTAATTTTATGCAAGGTAAAGAGTACGCAGGACAAGAGCGTGCCTGTGGTGCACAAGCATTTGCAGCGAGTAAATTTACCACAGAACAAAAACAACAACTCGCGCATTTTGTACAAGAACAAAACCACAGTTTTGACTTTTTTAATGAGTACGCCGATACGCACCTTTTAAAATGCTTTGCCACATTAACAACACATCAGGTTAATAATCAGGTAGAGCAACTTAGAAGTTTACTGCAAAAACTCGATGACGAGAACGCTCAACCGCTCTCGCAACTAAGTGAAGTATGGTACGAAGTAACCACCACGCGCATAGATATAATGCACAAAATTGAACAAAATATAGCAGATCAATTAATTGATACCGCAGCAATGCAAATAGCCTGTGCTCAACGTAGCTTAAATACCAATAAGCAGGTACTTAACAATATGGCAGAGCAACACATAGCCCCAATTTTTGGGCAATTAGCCATTAAGCAACCAGAGCCAGAAGTAAGCCAAAATATAGCGGCCGATAAGCTCAATAGTAATAAAAGTATGTATGATTTAATTATCGAGCAAAGCCAGCATATTAAACAAATAAACCAAGCGTTACTTGACGCTAAAAAAGTTATTAGTGAGCAAAAGGTCATTCACCAAGCCAAGTACATACTTATTGAGCAGTTAAAGCTCACTGAAGAACAAGCCCATAAACAACTTCAAAAGCAAGCGATGAATTCACATAAAACGTTATACAGCGTAGCGCAAACAATTGTGGAACTGAGTGATTGAAGTAATAAATAATCTACTTTCTGGTTAATAAAATGGTCAATACTACAATTCAAAAATTTTACTTAGCCTGTATTGCAAGTAGCATTAGCTTTGTTCAATTTCCACTAAACCCAAATTTAGCCGTGTGATTAAACTTCATTAATTAAAGTTTAATTTTGCGAGCTTAACACGCCCTATTATACCTTTTCTGATTAAACTAATTATGACCAACTCCCTTAATTAAGTGAGCTACTTTGAGATAAGAAAACCTGATAGATAACAAGACAGAAATTTCGTTATTAGTAGTTCTCGACAGTTGCCTCTGCATCCATAGTCGTAAACCAGTAATTTTAACGCGGTTAGCGTCAGAGTTAATTCTCAAATTGATTAAGCATTATTGCGAACTGATATTAAACCGTATATTAAAATGCCTGTGTAATTGCTTTTAAAAACCTAAAACACGGTGTATTTAAATTAGGTAAGCTTTTAATTTAAAAAGTTAATTTATAAAAATAGATTATTTAAGCAAACTCATAATAATCAACTACAATAAGTTAATTACTTGTTACATAGCGTTTTAATGTGAGGGCATTTTATATTAAGGCCTGTTCATCTTTCGAGGTTGAATTTGCAGCAAGCTGTTTGGTATTTAAGCAAGTTAGAGCCTATGTAGTGTGGTTACTCCCCAAAAATAGGCGATAACGCAGAATAAATGCCAAATATGCGCTACCTAAGGGTGATTGACTCTTTGTTGCTCGGTTTTTACTTATTCTTACAGTGGTGTAAGCCATTAGAGTACGCAGGAGCAGGTGCCGAGCCCACTAGGTTACAAACCTCGCGCCACGATTAAACAGCTCTTAGATTGAACGAATTTCAATCATGAAAGTTCAACAGGTACTAGTTAAGTGATTAGATTGAAGGAAGTGTTAATGCCTAATGTAGGACGCTATATTGAGAATATATTACCAACAGATTCGAATTTTTTTGTTGATAACGACATTCAAAAAAACTTAGAGCACATTGTTGAACTAATCTTAAATGTTTTTGATGCTACGGCATGCTCTATTATTGCAAATTCACCACAGGGTCAAATTGAGTTGTACCAATATGGTTCGAAAATAGCCATAACCACAGAGGCGCTAAATAGTGAAGTATTTAATGAATCTATTATCGAGGGTAACTCAAAAAGCAATTCAAATACTCCCTTAAATGTAAACTCCAAAATGCGTAGGGTTATATCACTCATTATTTTACCATCGAACTTAAAATTGGGTTGGTTGATATTTGAACGAAAAAGTGAATCCGCATTTACAGAAAAAGATAAAACGATATTAGCCACCATACAAAAAAATATTGTAAATCAATTACTCCAACTTAATTTTATATTTAAAAAAGAAAAAGATGCTGAACTTCATTCAATGATTTCTGAGCTAAATAGAGATTTTGTTTTTATAAAGGACGAAAACTTTAAAATTGTATACGCAAATGATGCCTTCAAAAATAGTTATCCAAAAAAAATGCAAAACAAAATAATCGGCTTTACTACAATTGAACACTACGAAGAAGATGCGGCTACAGCATTTTTAGCGCAAGACAAAATTGCTTTAAATTGCGGCATTAGTAAAACAGTCGAAAATTTAGCAATGCCTAATGGCATGCAAATTACTGTAGAAACTATAAAACAACGCTTTGAAGATAAGTCTGGTAAACATTATATTTTAGGTGTGTGCAGAGATATAGCTGAAAAAGAAAATTTAATATCTAAATTACAAAAAGCAAACAGTGAACTTGACGAGTTTACCAGTATTGCTTCTCACGATTTAAAATCGCCATTAAATGCAATTAAGCGTTTATTAGAGTGGATTTCGGATGACTGTAAAGATCTGCTTCCTGAAGAGCATTTAGAAAACTTTCAATTAGTAATTAATCGCACTAATAGAATGCAGGTATTACTAGAAGATTTACTGAGCTATTCGAGAGTAGATCGCTGTGATTCTACCCGCTCTGACTTGTCTTTAGAAAATGTTTATCTTGAAATCGCTGAATGTTTAGAGATCCCCGAAACAGTAACTGTTCATATAGATGCAAATGATAAATTATTAAACATACCAGTAGTCCCCTTCAAAACAGTCATTTTAAACCTAATTAGTAATGCTATAAAACATAACGATAAAGAGCTTAGTGTTATACACGTTTCTCTACGGCCTTCTGATCATTATTATCTTATTGAAATAACAGATAATGGTCCTGGAATAGATCCAAAGTATTTTTCACTCATTTTTAAATTGTTTCAAACTCTGCGATCTCGTGATGACGTAGAGGGCAGTGGTATTGGCCTTTGTGTAGCAAAAAAACTCATTATTAATTATGGCGGTAAGATTGAAGTAGCATCTGATGGGAAGCTTGGCAGTACATTTACTATTTTTTGGCCAAAAATTTAGCAATAAAATTGTTTTATTAATTAAAGATGAGTATTGGTATAGTGCTAAACCCTTAAGGAACTTATGTATATTTTAATAGTTGATGATGACTTAGTAGATCGTAAGTTAATTAAAAAGATGCTTATTTCAGACGGCTCTCAACTTCATGATATTACTGAAGTAACATGTGTTAAAGAAGGTTTAAATGCCATTGAAAGTATGCATTTTGACATAATACTACTCGATTATAATATGCCTAAAGAAGATGGTATCGAAATGCTTCTTGAAATGCGAGCAAAGCCAAAACTTGGTAATACTGCAATAATTATGATTAGTTCATCAGAGAACTCAACCCTCGCAATTGAGTGTATAGAAGCCGGTGCACAAGATTTTTTACCTAAGGGTGATATTACACGTAGTAGTTTAAATAAAGCACTTATATACGCTAAAAAGCGATTTGAAGCTGAACAACGCATGCATGACAGTTACCTCGCTGTAAAGCATATGGCAGAAAGGGATCAGCTAACGGGTTTGTCAAACCGATACCATTTTGAAGAAATATTAAAAGTAATGATTGCCAATAATAAACGGACTAAAAATAGTGTCGCGCTTTTGGCATTGGATTTAGATAATTTCAAACATATAAACGACACATTAGGGCATAATGTTGGCGATCAGATTTTAATACAAACTGTAACAAGAATTAACCACTGCCTAAGAAGAGACGAAGGGTTTGCTCGATTAGGGGGAGATGAATTTGCTGTTATTATTGGTGGTATAAGTAATATTAATCAAATAGGTATGATAGCAAATAGGATATTAGCTAATGTTTCTGAGCCATTTTTACATAATGGTAGAACGATTAACTGTAGTGTGAGTATTGGCAGTGCTATATATCCTCAAGATGCGACGGAGTCACATGAACTGCTTAAATGTGCTGATATTGCAATGTATCGCTCTAAGCAAAACGGTAAGGCAAAAATTAGTTTTTATAAAGAACAATATCAATACGAGTTTAGTCGTCGCGTTGATATTCAAAACAAAATTAAAGAAAATTTAGAACAAGAAAATTTTCGAATATTTTACCAACCTGTTTATTGCTCTAAACGGCAAAAAATATCAGGTGTAGAAGCTTTAATTCGCTGGCCAGATTCCGATATTAGTTATACTCCTGATGAATTTATACCCATTGCGGAAGAATGCCGATTAATTGTGACGCTTGGCGAGTGGATTATTTCAACAGCTCTACAGCAATTATCATTATGGCAAACTCGTTTTAAAATTCCGCTAAATTTATCAATAAACATTTCCCCGATACAACTTCAGAGTGAAGGATTGCTCGCTTATTTACTCGCAGCTGTAAAGCAATATGATGTGAATGTTAATAGTATAATTTTAGAAATAACTGAAACAGCCTTTATCAAAGATAACGAAGAAGTTACTGATATATTAACCACCTTATCTAATAATGGCTTTAGAATTGCTTTGGACGATTTTGGTATGGGCTATTCATCTATATCTCATCTTATATCTTACCCCATTGATATTGTTAAGTTAGATAAAAGCATGCAATCATCTGATAGTGAAAAAGGGAAACGACTAAGAGTAATTGAAGGGTTGTCTCTGATGCTTAAAAAGTTAGATTTTGATATTGTCGCCGAAGGTATTGAAACCCAAGCACAGCACAATTTATGTAAACAATTAGAGATAGACTATTTGCAAGGCTTTTTATTTTCAAGGCCCATGCCTGCAAACGACATAGACTTATTACTCACTAAGAACGCCGACGATTCAATCTAGAAATATTACCTATATTGAAATCGTCAAAATAAAATAACAGAGGCTGTATTTTGCTAAACCGAAAAACACCTAAAACTCTATTTTCACTCAATATAAACTAATAATATATTGAGATCATAATAATTTTTAATCTCCCTGTATTGGAGTATCAATGACAGACAGTACCTTCTCTTTTAGATCTTCAGCCTTAAAAGTTCCCTTAACTAAATAGCCTTTAACAAAATCATGCGCCATAATAATTTTTTTCTCTTCTTCTCGTTCTGATGAGCTGAACATCATAACTACGCAAGAACTTATTTCAATGACTTTCCTGAGCTTGGCAAACTCGTCTAAAAATTGAATACCATTAACTCTGGGCATATTAATGTCTAAAAAAATCAATATTGGGGGAAAGCCATCTGGGTGTTCTTTTCTATTCGCTTCATAATTTTCGAGAAATTCTAACGCCTCTTGACCATCTTTTTTTTCAAAAATGGTAAGCTCTAAGTTAGCTTCTTTTATTAATCTTTTAAGGATATACCGATCAACTTCATTGTCATCGATAATTAATATAGGTGGTTTTACTTTTTTCATCTTAATTTATCCATAGGTATTGTTATTTTGAATGTTGTACCGCTATTAGAACTTTGCAATGATATTTCTCCATCTAAATACTCTATATGTTTTTTAACTAGTGCCATACCCAAACCTGAGCCGCTACTCGTCTCAACATGAAATCGCTTGAACATATCAAACACTTCGCTGTGATGCTTATCAGGTATTCCAATCCCATTATCGGTAACTGTAATATTGAACGTCTCTTGTTCGTTAAAAATATCGCAGTGAACATAGGGCGCATCCTTATTTGTGTCGTAATATTTCAACCCATTTGATATCAAATTTTCGATGATTTGAGCAAAACGCGCTTTTTCTGATTTGATAGGTGTCGATAAATTAATATTCGTTGTTAATGTACAAGGATTATCTTTCATTAACCAAGCCAGTCGTTCTTCCATATCAGTAATCAGCTGATTAAAGTCAATTAATTCTTCATTTTCATTACCTATATCTGCTTTTGCTAATAATAAAATATCAACAACAAGTGTTTCTAACTTCTCCATTTGTTGGTAAATAATTTTCGCATTTTGACAGGCCTCTTTAATATCACCAGCTTCTATATCTTGAATAACAAATTGGGCCAAAGATTTAGCGCCTGATAACGGTGACTTTAAATCATGTGATGCCCTATAAGCAAACTGAGCCAGTTCATCATTTGCCTGCTGCAAAGAAGCTGTTTGGCTGTTTACAATAGCTTTTAGCTCGATACTATTTTCTATGTTTAATAAATCATCTTTGATACGCTGTCTTGCTGCTATTACCAATGCTTTTAATTCACCCGTGGTATTTTTATCAAGTTCGTCATCTAAATTAGTACTATCTTCAGGTTTACTAGTTAAAAGAATGGTTAAATTGCGTATAGAGCTAGATATGGTACGTGACAGGTAACTGATTAAAATAATATTAAAAAGGGATATGATTAAAACAAGTGGTATTAAAGTGCTCAATATAAACGACACTGTTTTTCTGATTGGTTCTTCAAACATTTCTGAATGTTGATTGAATCCATCAAGTGCAACATTAAGGTTTAGTAAAAAATCATCTCTACTGAGTTCACCTTTCTTATATTGAGTAACTGACAGTAGTGCTTTATCCGCAATTTCTATATCATTTTCGCAAATAGTTAAAGCTTGATCAGTCTTAATGACTTTCATAATAACACGGTTTAAATAATTAACTTCATCAAGACAATCAATAGGTTGCTGCTTTATAGCCAATATATCAAACTCTATTGTATTTATGTCTACAGGGGTGTCGTTTTTTATTTTTTTTACTGTCTTTGTTAATTGGTTAATATACTTTAAATGAAGAAAATTAAGCTGATGAAACTTAGCGCCTTTAGCTATTTCAAAGGCAGAAAAAACGGTAATACTTACTTCGGCTGTCGTTAAGATTACTATAAGCATCAATTTTTTAGTTATATTCATATACGAAGCCTGTTTTTCTATTCGCTATTGGTTAATAACCGTAACACTATATTTATTATGGTTTTTCTAACCTTAGTTATAGCAGGCATTCTTTTTTTTACTAGTTAATGTATAAGTTTTGCGCTTATTTAGAGAATTTAATTACTGCATAAGAATTGCACCGCATTCATTTGGCCGATTCAACTTTAATAGCAAGTTTCTTTTTTAACTTTTCTTGCCACTCTACAGCAAGCTCTGGCAAAGTTAGGGCCTCTAAAAGTACGTCTTCGTAACCTACGTATTTTTTGTCAAAAAACGCCTGAAACAGCTTTTTAACTGAAATATTATGCGCCGCTTTTTTTTCTATAGTGACTGTATCGCCTGTTTTGGCAACTCCTTGCTCAATGACTCTAAAATACACACCCGTGCAATAATACTGCGTGAACAGTTTAAGGCTGTTTTTATTATTAAGGGCGATAGCCAATTTAAAACAGGGCACACGAGGCTGGCTTACTTCAAGCAGTGCAGTACCAATTCGAATATGATCGCCTATATGTATATTCGCTTCATCAAGGTCAGAAATTGTGAAGTTTTCACCAAATATGCCACTGGTTAAATCCTCGTTTGCAAGCGTTTTCTTCCAATAGTCATAATGATTGTGCGAAAAAGCATATACCGCTTTATCTACGCCGCCGTGGTAAACTAAATCAGCTTGCTCATCACCTATAATACTTAGCTTTTCAATAGTTACCGGTTCGTTAGTAGCCGTTTTAAATATACCTGTTTTAACTTCTTTGCCGTTATGCACAACCGTTTTTATTTTAGAGATATTGGTAGAGATTATTTTCATTAAGACTCCCATTTACCTAATGCTTGTTTGTCACTTTGTTTAAACTCAACCCAATTTGATGAGTCTTTAAAGTGCTCTTTTTTCCAAAACGTGGCGTGGTTTTTTAAGTAATCCATTATAAATTGTGCGCCTTCGAACGCGGCTTGGCGATGGCGGGACGTTACGCCAACAAATACAATTTGCTCGCCAAGTGCTAAATAACCAACGCGATGAATAATACATATTCGAGCCAGTTGCCAGCGCGTTTGTGCTTGCTCTGCAATAGATTGAAGCAGTTGCTCGGTCATACCAGGATAGTGTTCAAGCTCAAGTGCAATAACGTTATCGCCACTGCTGAACTCTCTTACCAAACCTGTAAAGGTGACAACAGCGCCATCGCTTTTATTATTACTACAAAGCGTATTGTGCTCGTCACCTACATTAAAATCATCGGTTTGCACTTGAATATGTATGCTCATTAGCCACCTGTAACCGGCGGGAAAAAGGCAAGCTCATCCCCTGCTTTCACTATTTCGTCGCTTGATGACATAGTTTGGTTAAGCGCTGCAAGTAGCTCACGCTCCTCCAGCCACGGTTGCCAATGCGGGTATTGGCTTACTAATCTTAATTTAAGCTCTGAAATAGTAAGCGGCTGCGTAATCTCAAGGCTTAATTTACTGCACTTTAACCGCTCTTTTAGTTGCCCAAAAAACAATAACTCTACATTTTGGGCGCTAGATATAACATTGTTTGGATTAATCTCGTTGCCAACTGCCATTTTTTCCCCCAGCTTTTTGAGTAACGCGCATGCCGCTAATTTCCATTAGTGGGTCGGCTGCTTTACACATATCAAACAAAGTAAGGCTAGCCACAGATACCGCTGTTAACGCTTCCATTTCAACCCCAGTTTTACCGGCAAGTTTGCAGTAGCTGGTTATTTTAATTTGGCTGTTTGCTTCATCAAGTTCAAAATCAACAGCGACTTTGCTAAGTGCAAGCGGATGACAAAGCGGGATTAAATCGGCGCACTTTTTAGCGCCTTGAATACCTGCAATACGTGCCACGCCTAACACATCGCCTTTTTTGTTTTGATTAAGCATTACTTGTTCAAAGGCAAGTTTGCTCATGCTAATAAATGCTTCAGCTGAGGCATCGCGCAAGGTTACGTCTTTGAGCGATACATCAACCATATTCGCTTGGCCGTTTTCGTCAACGTGGCTCAGCATACTATTGCTCACGCGATTCACACTTTTTACCAATGGTAATGTGCGGTGCAAAGTTACACGGTTTATGCATTGAGTTAAGTTGATCTTTTATAATGCCTGTCCATGCTGTTTTGCATGCGCCTGTAGAGCCTGGCATACAAAAAATAACCGTGTTGTTAGCAAGTCCTGCCAATGCACGAGATTGAATAGTTGAGTTACCAATTTCACCGTACGATATATGTCTAAATAGCTCGCCAAAGCCATCTACGCTTTTATCAAACAGCGGCGCAAATGCCTCAGGTGTTGAATCGCGCTCGGTAAAACCTGTACCGCCAGTCACTAAAATAGCGTGAATGGTGTCATCGGCTATCCACTGCGATGCAATAGCGCGCATTTGGTAAACATCATCTTTTACAATTTCTTTATCCGCTAAGTGATGACCCGCCTCAGTTAGCGCTTTAATTAAGTAATGACCAGAAGTATCGGTAATCGCATCGCGCGTGTCGCTTACTGTAAGTACGGCAATGTTTAAAGGTATTTGTGACTCAGTTGTGTGGCTCATAATGCTCTTCTTAATTGATTAATGCTTTGGTCAAAATGCTCATTTACAGCTTTAAATTGCGCCGGTGTATTGGTGTTTATTAATGCGTGCGCTTTATTACATAAAAGCGTTTGCACACCAATGCTTTGGGTAAACTGTTTTATTGATTTATGACTGTTAGCGTTTGTGAGTATGTGTTTTAAATGATTTTTTACACTGCTTGTATTACGAATATACAGCGGTAGTGGTTCATTTTCAAAGTGCCAAGCATGTATTTGTGACTGATTTAATTGATTGCTCACACTTTGTACTTTATTTGACTGAGAAGCCAGCACAATTGTGCTTAACAAACTACTCGTAAGTAGAGGCATATCTACCGCAGTAATAAGTAAGTCGTACTCAGTGGCTATTAATATGGAATAAATTCCGCCAAGGGGTCCACTATTTGGGTATATATCTTTAACGTACTTTTCTGAGGGATAATCGCTCGGTGAATAATGGCTCGATGATTTAACTGGATTTGTAACGTTGCGACTTATTAGTATGTTTTTAGCGCCTGCGTCTTTTAATAAATCACACGCATTGTGCAATAGAGTTTTGTTGTTTAAAACTAAATCGGCTTTGTCTGTGCCCATTCTTGATGACTTACCACCAGCAAGCACAACACCTGTAAAATCTCGCTTAACTTTCATATTAGCCGCCTAACATGGCTAAGTGAGTTGTCGCACCTGTTAAGCGTTTATCCAGCTCATGGCTTATTTCTTTATTGCCCATAGCGGCTTGAACTGCCTTTACGGTCGCTGCAGTATCGTCCTCGTTGAGTAGTTCGCGTAAATCTATACCTTGCTCGGCAAACAAGCATAAGTGTAATTTACCCAGCGCCGACACCCTTAAGCGATTACAGCTTTTACAAAAATCTTTGCTGTAAGGCATTATTAAACCAATACGACCATCGTAATCAGGATGACAAAATTCCTCTGCGGGTCCGTTTAATTTTCCCCTAACGACTTGTAACCAGCCTTGGGCGAGTAATTGGGCTTTAACCGTTTGCCCACTTAAGTGGTTTTCTTCAAAAAAGGTTGCGCCGTCACCGGTTTCCATTAATTCTATAAAGCGCACTGTAACTTTGTGGTGTTTTACCCACGCTAAAAAATCCTTCAATTGGTTTTTATTAAACTGCTTGGCAAGCACTGCATTTATTTTTATATCTTTTATGCCCAGATCTACCGCGCGTTCAATCCCTTTTAAAATAAGGTTAAGTTTGTCGTGCCCTGTTATGAGTTTAAACATACTCGGATTTAAGCTATCAATACTGACATTAAGCGCATCAAGCCCGGCTTCTGCAAATTCATCAATTTTCTTTAATAAATTAAACCCGTTGGTAGTAATGGCTACTTTTTCTATGCCAGGTGTATTTTTACAGAGTTTTATAATATCGGTTACGTCGTTTCGCAAGCACGGTTCGCCACCTGTAATGCGTACTTTTTTAGTACCTAGCTCTGCAAACGCATTTACTAGCGTGCTAATTTCGTTTTTATTTAAAAAATTACGCGGCGTATCGCACTGATACCCGTTTGGTAAACAATAACTACAACTAAAATTACATACATCAGTTATTGAGAGGCGCAAATAGTTAAACTGCCGACCAAATTGATCATTAAGCATATGCTTCCTTTTTTTCTTTACATTACAACCGCAACATCAATGCTGCTAGAGCCTGCTTTGTAATGTTGTTTTATTAATTGGCTTAATTGTGTTTTACACGAACCGCAGTTCGTTCCACATTTAAGTTCAGACCCCAATTGCTCGACGGTGTTTGCACCGTTTTTAATGGCGTTTATAATTGGCTGCTCTCTAACTTTAAAGCAGCTACACACTTGCACGCCTTGGGTAAATTCTTCATCGGGAGTTGCATAAAGCAAAGACTGTAATTGGGTGAAAGTTAGTAATGGCTCTGCAAATAAATGGTTTATCCACTCGAGTGATATTTCTTTTTGCTCGTTAGAAATAACACCAACAAACGCTAATTGATCGTTTTGAATACATTGCACGTGCATGGCTTTTGCCGTATTCATAGCCGACCACTGCCCTTGTAAACCGGTTAAGGTTTGGCAGTAATACAGTAAATCACTTTGTGGCTCATTAAGCGCCAATTGGTAATTAAAGCAATTACTAGCATTAACTTTGAGCCAAAAATCACTGTTTATAACAAGTTCGTTTTTAGCAAACAGCTGCATATATTGCCCAAAGGGTGCTTTAACTATATTAACAGCGCCGTGTTTGCACTCAGCCTGACCAGATAGAGGGTCAACTACCGATTGATACAGCCCGCTTACTGTTGCTGACGATGCAAATTGCTTGTTCCAGTGAATAGGCATAAAGCATTCGCCTTTTCGCACGGCATCGGTTACTTTTGCATGCGCGGTAACCTGCCCTGTTTGGGCAATTGCACTAATTAAATCGTTTTGTTTAATTGCTAATTTACTGGCATCAAGCGGATTAATTTCAATATACGGGCGTGTAATATGCGATGAAAGCGCGGTACTTTTACCGGTGCGGCTCATGGTATGCCATTGATCGCGTATACGCCCTGAGTTCATTACAAACGGATAATCACTTGATGTTTTTTGCACAGGTAATTGCGGCGTTATCGGTATAAAACGTGCTTTTTTATCAGCGGTGCTAAATTGGTTATCTGTAAAAACCTGACCATTTTTATAAGGCTGATTTTTAACAACCGGCCACATAATGGGTTTTAAATTATCGTACTGGCTTTTTGTGAGCCCAACTAAACCAGAGAGGTTTAACAATCGGCTGCCGTTATTTTCAAAATCAGTTAATTGTGCCCATTCTTCAAAAATGCCACTGGGATCTATAAAATCAAATCCTTCAAAGCCCATTTTTTTAGCAACGTCGCACATAATTTGCCAATCGTTTTTAGCACCCGAATAAGGCGCTACTAACGGTCGTTGCCTTGATATTCTGCGTTCTGAATTAGTTACTGTGCCGTTTTTTTCACCCCAACCGGTTGATGGAAAAGCAACATCGGCAAATTTTAACGTATCACTTTTTGCAATACAGTCAGATACAACCACCAGCTCGCAAGTCTCTAATGCCTTTTTAATAGCGGCGTTATTAGGCAAGCTCACCATTGGGTTTGTTGCCATTATCCACACTGCTTTTATTTTGCCTGCGGCTATTTCATCAAACATATCAATGGCATTACTGCCTGCTTTTTTAGCAATAGTTGGCGAGAGCCAAAAGCGTTGTACAAGTGATTGATGCGCTTCGTTTTCAATATCTAAATGCGCCGCTAACTGATTAGCCAAACCACCTACTTCGCGGCCGCCCATCGCATTGGGTTGCCCCGTAATCGAAAACGGACCACTGCCTGGCTTAAGTAATTTACCTGAGGCTAAATGAGCATTGATAATGGCGTTGCATTTATCTACACCCGAGCTTGATTGATTTATACCCATTGAATAAAAGCTAATCGCACTTGGGCTGTTAGCAAATAGCGCGTAAAACTCAGTGACTTGCTCAATTGCTATATCGCAAAAGTCGCTAACTGCCTCACAGCTCCATTTTTGTGCCTCTTGCAATGCGCTTTCAAAGCCGTTTGTGTGCTGAGCAATAAATTGCGTATCGAGGTGGTTATGCTCATTTAAATAATTAAGCAAACCGTTATAAAGCGCGGCGTCACTGCCTGGTTTTATATTTAAAAATGTGTCGGCAAGCTCAGCGGTGTCGGTTTTACGCGGATCAATAACCACCACTTTCATATTTGGGTTAAGCTGCTTTGCACGTTCCATTCGCTGATACAAAACCGGATGAGTCCACGCTGCATTTGAGCCAATTAAAATAAGTAGCTCAGTTTGCTCTAAATCCTCGTAAGTACACGGCACTACGTCTTCACCAAAAGCGCGTTTATAACCTGCCACAGCAGACGACATACACAGGCGCGAATTTGTATCAATATTGCCTGAGCCTATATAGCCTTTCATTAATTTATTAGCGATGTAGTAATCTTCAGTAAGTAACTGCCCTGACACATAAAATGCCACCGCATCAGGTCCGTGCTTTTGTATTATGTCGTTAAATTTATTGGCAACATGGTCAGTGGCTTCATCCCACGTAACAGCTTGATTATTAATAAGAGGCGACGTTAAGCGGTTATCACTGCCTGTGGTGTCGAGCAAATGGGTGCCTTTTACACATAAACGACCAAAGTTTGCGGGGTGCTCTCGCATGCCTTCAAGCTTGGTTGGCACATTATTAAAAAGTGAAATATCAACACCGCACCCTACACCACAGTAAGCACATGTTGTTTGTTTTAAACTGGTTTTATTTATAGTTGGTGACGTGTTTGCGGTTGTCATACTACTGCTCTCTTTTAGTGTGCTTTAATTTATGCAGGCTGTTTTACAGGCTCATTAAGGGTAACTACGTTAATAGTGTTACTTGCTTTAGCGAGCGCGCTGTTTATTACATTTTGAACGAGCTTTTCACAGCCTCCACAACCTGTACTGGCTTTGGTGCTTTGCTGCACACTTGCCAAATCTATGCAGCCGTTAGCGACTGTTTGTTCAATGGTGTGTTTAGTTACTTTATGACAAGCGCAAATAATAGCGTCATCAGGCAAGTCGTCGGCGCTTAGCTCTGCTATTTCGCCAGCAAGGGGCATAATGAGCGCTTCGGGGGCAGTGGTAAGTTCAATGTCGTTTAAATGATATTGCAGTAAATTGTCGTAATCGCTGGTATCGCCAACAAGTACCGCGCCAATCAGCTTATTACTTTGTGAGTTAGTGACTATTTTTTTATAAATACCATTGGCTTGGTCTTCAAAGTAATAGCTTATTGCGCCTTCGCTGCGTGCATGCGCATCGCCAATAGAGCCTACTTCAACACCCATTAATTTAAGCTTGGTGCTCATATCGGCACCATTAAATTCATCGGCTTTATTGTCTAAGCCAGTACTTTGCAAAGTACCTTGCTGCGTATCTTGTAAAATATGCCCAACTGCTATTTTAGCCATGGCGTAACCGGGTGCCACTAAGCCAAAAATAAAATTATTCCACAGTGCACATTCACCAATAGCGTATATGTTTTTATCACTTGTTTGGCAGTGGTTATTAATTACAATACCGCCGCGCTCGCCTAACTCTAAATTAAACTCGCGGGCTAAATTATCATAAGGGCGAATACCCGCCGAAAATACAATCATGTCTGTTTCAAGGGTTTTGCCACCTTTAAAACACATTTTATAACGGCAACTTTCGCCTTCTACTATTTCCTCAGTTGCTACCGCTGTATGCACAGTAACGCCCAAATCCGTAATTTTGTTTTTTAGTAACCGACCGCCACCAGCATCAACTTGTACACCCATAAGTTGCGGTGCAAATTCTATTACGTGAGTATGTAAACCCAATTGCTTTAATGCGTTTGCAGCTTCAAGCCCCAGTAAACCGCCACCAATTACCACGCCTACTTTGCTGCCGTGGGCTGAATTTTTTATTGCGTGTAAATCGTTAATGGTGCGATAAACAAGGCAATGCTCACGATCTTTACCCGGTATAGGCGGTACAAATGGGAATGAACCTGTAGCAAGCACAAGTTTGTCGTATTCAAACAATTCCCCTTTAGCGGTCGTTACAGTTTGCGTATCACGATTTATATCAACCACTTTAGAATGAGTATGAAAGCGTACTTGCCAATCGTCATAGGTTTTATTACATGTAAGTGCGAGGTCGTCTGCGGTTTTGCCTTTAAAAAAAGAGGATAGTTGTACACGGTCATACGCTAAACGGTCTTCACCGCTAAGTACCGTAATTTCAAATTGCTCATCAGCTTGATTTTGAGAAACTAGCTGCTGCACAAAATGGTGCCCGACCATTCCGTTTCCTACCACTACAACACGCTGCTTGCTTAACATTTACCCACCTTAAAGTGATACCTATTTTAGTAATTGACTAAAATTGAAATCGAATAATTTGTTATAGGTTTGTTATAGCAATATGTAAGCCAAATATATAAGCATTTAAAATCAACAAGTTGCCTACATTGGTGCAGAGGTGAAAAGCATAAAGCCCCACAAGATGGTGCAATTGCACCATCTTGTGTCGCTATAAATTACAAGTGAATATTAGAAGATAATGAGGGTTAAAATTTAGCGCTCATCCATACCCACAATTTTTGAGTATCGACTTTATTAGCAGCGGTATCGCCCGCTGAGTAATCAGCGTATTTAACACCTACTGCGTATTGTTTATTAATAGGTTTAACGTATTGTACGTTTAATTCAGTACCCAAATCGTCAACCCCATTTGATTGCTCATTAGCATCAAAACTGTGATAAGCCACCAACCATTTTCCGTCAAACGCTTTACCATTTAAGCTTATATAAGTGTCGTCCAAGCCTTGTGCGGGTGTATTTAAAAACGTATCTGCCCAACCATTAAATTTATGTAACGTGGCAAGTGGTGTTGCAAACCCGTAATCGCCATTATCAGAGCCAAGTGACTCTATGCCAACTTTTAATGTTACTGTTTTTACACCCAACCCATTTATATCCACAGCGCCTTCAAGTGCATAGTAATCGGCATCAAAATCACTCACGCTTGTTGAGGCAGACTGCGTTGCATACTCCGCTTTGTAATAAAATTTTATGTCGTTTAGGGTTTTATTACCGTTAAAAGAAACGCCATAAGTGTCTAAACTGTCGTCTTGTAGTGCATCGTCACTTAATAAGTAACTGTATAAAACCACTTTACCGTAGTCTGTTTTAAAGCTTGCATTAATTAGATGATCGGATGATTTAATGTCTTTATCGTCAGCAAATATGCGGTTACGCTTATTTAAATAACTGTACTGTAAATCTATGTTATTAAATGCGTAATTAATGGTTGCGGCATCAAAGGTTTGTCTGTCTTGGCGCCAACCTACGTGCCCAACAAAACGCTGCCCATCAAGAGCTATTACTTGGCGTCCTACTTTTAGTGATAGACCATCGCGGGCATATTTAACAAAGCCTTGATCTATCTCAGTGTTTTCTGGGTCTGCAATAACAGAATAATTAGTGTTTTTCCCCACCGTATTGTTGTAATCATCTACGCCCAATAGGTTGCGAGTGTTTTCTACTTCAATAAGGGCTGAAAAACCATTCACCTCATCTGTTTGATGCGTTAAGCGGGTTCTAAGTGTTAAGCCGCTTGCATCTTTTAGAGCATTTTCTTGATCAACGCTTTCAAAGCGCAGTCTAAAATCAAGATCAGTTTGCGCAGCTTGACTTATTGAAGGCGCAGTGAAGCAACCCAGTATAAAAATAATAGGTAAGTTGTTCTTGTAATTAAGCATTTTGGTTCTCTAAGTTTTAATTATTAATACACATACCAAAGCAATAAATAAACACAGCGAAATACATTTCCACACCATAACTGGATCGCGTTTCATTATTGAACTTTTATTAGCGGTACTTTCTAAATAAGGATTAGGTTTGTTGATATCGTTTATAAACTCAGAAAAAGCTTGGTATCTGAGCTCAGGTTTAGGGGCAAGCGCCTTCATAAGGGCTTGATCTAACCAAAACGGAATATCGGCTCTGTATTTACGAATACTTGTGTAATGCCAATGGCTGTAATCTTTTGGCGCTACGTGGTTAAGTGGCAGTGGTTTATAAGGCAATTTTGAGCACAATAACTCATATGCAATCACGCCAAGTGAAAACAAATCACTTTTAAAATCGGCGTGCATAGTAATAAGTGTTTCGGGTGCGGTGTAATCGGCTGTGCCTTGCGGGCAATCATCCGCAATTTGTTTAACCGACTCGTCCATAGCCGCAACACTTACTGTGCCGTAATCTATCAGCGTTACTTTACCGTGCGCATCTATCATTACATTATCGAGTTTTAAATCGCGATGCACCATATCGAGTCGCTGAAACGCCCTTAGTGCATGTACTATTTGTTCAATAATACTGCGCACTTGGGTTATTTCTGGGTGCGGCACGTCGTGCTTCCAATCACTGAGTGTTTGCCCGTCCATGTACTCACAAATATGATACAAAAAACGACTCTGCGATTGCGTACTCAGTACTTTCATCACGTTTAAATGGTTTATGCGTTGCCCTACCCAGCCTTCTCTTATAAAGCCTTGAAGGTAGTGCACATCGTCTTCAAAATTAACCGAAGGTGCTTTTAAAACCACTGGCGGTATATCGGGCGCTTGTTGCACTAAATAAATGTGCGAACGACTACTGGCATGCAATTTACGAATAACCGTGTAGTCATCAATTTTTTGCCCAACATTAAGCGCAGGTGGGATTTTTCGTCGTGTTAGCGAATGATAAAGTTCATCTAACTTTTGCTCGGCAATATTTTCTACTTTTACCAGTAAACAACTTACGTTGTCTTCACTGCCTCGCGCTAATGCAAGTTCGGTAATTGCTTTAGCTGCATTTTCTAAATCAGTGTGCTCGTTAATTAATTTAGCTATATCACTACTTGGAAGCACATCGTGTACGCCATCGCAGGTTAATATATAAATATCATCTGCTTTTAGGTCAACCTCGTATACATCTATTTCTTGATGAAGTTGTGCGCCAAGTGCACGCGTTAGCGTATCGTTTACTTTGTGATCCCGTGTTATTGCCTCTATTTTATTTCCTCGCAAGCGAGTAATACGCGTATCACCTAAGTGAAATATATAACCCGTTGCCGACTTTAAAATAAGTGCTGTAAAAGTCGTCATCCAATCGGCTTGGCGCTGACCTAAGTGATTGTAATTAACTGATTGCGAATAAAGCCACTGATTTAAACTTGCTAACACCTTCGACACTGACTTTTTAACCGCCCAACTTTCGGGGGTATTTAAATACTCATTTATAAAATGAGTAACCGAAAGTTGAGACGCTTGTTTAGAATTTTTTGCTGATGAACACCCATCGGCTAAGCAGGCAATAACGCCTTTAGACTCTTTTTCTTGCGCTTTGGTATTAAGAGCTGCAAACGCATCTTGGTTTTCTGCTTTTAAGCCTTTTGCGCTGTGTCCGCCAAATGAAACGTTGAGTTCATTTTTTAGCGCTTTAACGTGGAGTGTTTCATCAAACATAGTCAATAATGCCTTAAGTCACTGAAATAAGTTCAACGGTGCCGTCTTCATTTACTTCGGTAATATGTCCGTCTGGCTCGGTCATAAAAAACAGTGCAGCTAGACCAAGTAATGCACTACCTGCAATAATGAAAAAGAAGGTTTGATAATTAACAAGTGACAATGCCGTTAAGTAAACAACTGCACCAACATTACCGTAAGCGCCTGTCATACCTGCAATTTGCCCTGTTAAACGACGCTTAATTAGCGGTACTGCCGCAAATACAGCACCTTCACCAGCTTGCACAAAGAACGAACACGCCATAGCTGCAACAACTGCAAGCCATAAAGGCCACGATGCATCAACCAAGCCCATTACAAAATAACCAACAGCAAGACCCGTCGTAAGTACAATAAGGGTTATACGGCGACCCAATTTATCTGAAATCCAACCGCCACCTGGGCGAGATGCTAAATTCATAAATGCATAAGCAGAGGCTAAAATACCCGCGTAGACCATATCAAGCGCAAATACATCCATAAAAAACAGCGGTAACATAGATACAACCGCAAGTTCAGAACCAAAGGTTGTGAAATATAAAATATTTAAAACAGCCACTTGCTTAAACTCATAACGATGCGACTCAGGTACAGGCTCTTTAAAAATATGACCATTTACATCAAAGGTTTTATACACTTCGTAAATATAAAGCAGAACTAAAAAAGCATACACGGCAAGTACAAAGTTAGCCGAAATTAGGTTAGCACCGGTTGGTGAAAGCTTCCAAGTAAGTAATGCTAGTGCACCATACATAGGGATTTTCATAATAAGAAGTAATACAAAGTCGCCTTTACTGGTTACTTCCATTGCGCCTACTTTTTTAGGCTTAAAGTATGTACCGCCTTTTGGTGTATCGGTTACATTTAAGTACCAAATAATACCAAATATAACGCTTAATACACCCGTTAAACCTACTGCGTAACGCCAACCATCTTCGCCACCAAACATAAGTGCAATAATTGGTAATAACATAGCCGCTGCTGCTGAACCAAAGTTACCCCAGCCGCCATAAATACCTTCCGCTATACCCAACTCATTAGCAGGAAACCATTCACTCACCATACGAATGCCCACAACAAAGCCAGCACCAATAAAGCCTAGCGCAAAACGCGCTATAGCGGCTTGTTCAAATGTGGTTGCCATAGCAAACATAAAACACGGAATACTACAGGTAATAAGTAGCGCCGCATAAACAATCCGGGGACCAAATTTATCGGTCAGCATACCCACCACAACACGGGCAGGAATAGTTAACGCTACATTTAAAATTAGTAATGTTTTAACTTGTGCCATGGTAATACCAAGCGAGCCCGCAATTGCACCCAATAAAGGAGCATGGTTAAACCATACAAAAAATGACACAAAAAAGACCATCCAACTTAGATGTAATACTTTCATTTTTCCTTTAAAGGATATTAAGTTAAATCCAGAACTCGGTTGCATGTTTATTTCCTCGTAAACGTATTATTATTTTATAAATGCCCCACTCTTTTATATGAGTAGCAGCCCAAACTTTGTTAAATTTTAGTTAACCCAATAGAGCAATTACTGAGCCACTAATTAAAAACCATATATTTCAGTTGGTTATATGCATTTATTATTTTAATGCGTTATAGTTGCACTATATGAGTGAGGGGGTATGGGCTGTTACAGTGCAAATAAAAAGCGTTACTACTTGCTCTAGGATTTAACAAATTGGTATTGTTCAAAAAAAGTATGAGATGTTTAAAAATGCAAAAAGCACCGTTAACGTACCAACAACAACTACGCTATTCTCGGCACATTATGCTGCCGCAGCTCGATATAGACGGACAAGAGAAGCTATGGCAATCGCATGCTTTAATTGTTGGTGTGGGTGGGCTTGGATGTGCGGTAAGTCAATATTTAGCGGCATCTGGCGTTGGCACGCTTACCTTAATTGATAACGATGAAATAGACGTGACCAACCTGCAAAGGCAGATACTGTATAAAGAAAGTGATATTGGTAGCTCAAAATGCAGTGCTGCAAAAAAACAGCTTAACGCACTTAATAGTGAAATAGACATAAACACCATTGAGGCATTTTTTGATGTAAATACCTCTACAGAACAGCTATTTAATAACATTGATATAGTGATTGATTGCTCAGATAACCTAGCAACGCGCAACGCACTTAATAGCACTTGTTTTAAAGCTAAAGTTCCACTGGTGTCTGGCTCTGCAATACGTATGGAAGGACAAGTCGCGTGTTTTACTATGGATGAAAATAGCCATTGTTATGGTTGTTTATCGCAATTTTTTAGTGAACAAACACAAAGCTGCTCCGAATCTGGCGTACTTTCCCCTATTGTGGGGCTAATAGGCAGTATTCAGGCAACTGAAGCGCTAAAAATGCTTGCTGGTTTGCCAAGTGGCTTAAGCGAGCACTTATTGCTGGTGGATGGTTTAAGCATGGAATTTAATCGTTTTAAAATAGCTAAAAACAGTCAATGTGCAGTGTGCAGCATTTAGTTATTCTAGATTACTGATTGTTGTATAAAGCACATCGCCCACTTTAAAGTCGTTTTTATCCCACACTCGTCTTGAAGCCAAGCAATACAAAGTTTGCCCATCTACATTAAGCGTTAACTGCCACTTATTATTAATAAGCTCAGCCTGAGTTAATACCGACCTTAAAACATTACTGTGCGTTGTTTGCTCAGGCTTTAACGCACTAAACGACATTTGCTCACTTTCTATAATTAGCTTATTACTGTTATCGACAAGTGCAGGGAGCACAAAAAGCGGCTGCTCACTTTGCTGTAATTGCAGTTGATATAGCCCGTAGTCTTCATCAAATTTGACCACATCGTAATTAATTAAGCTCAGCGGTGTTTGCTTATCGTTTGCATAAATAGCTTTTGCAACGTGTGCACTTGCACCTTGGTTTATCACCTTACCTTTATCAAGCTGAATAAGGATATCGCAGCAAAATAGCAGCTCTTTTAATGAGTGACTTACTATTATAAATTTAATATAAAACTTAACGGCTAACTCATTGAGTTTAGTGAGCGTTTTAAAACGCAATGACCAATCAAGCGCACTAAAAGGCTCATCGAGCATTATAAATTTTTGACCGGCAAGCAAAGTGCGCGCAAATACTACAAGCTGGCGCTCGCCGCCCGATAAGCTTTGTACATCACGATTTAGTAAGTCTTGTAATTCAAGTGTTTTAACAACGTATTGAAGCGTTAAGCTGGTTTGCTTATTCCCGCAGTGTTTTTGTGTAAACGCTAAATTACCTGCCACATCTAAATGAGGAAACAACGGGCACGATTGCAACTGAAGCGTTATACCGCGTTTATCGCTTGGCAACTCATGCACTGGCTGATTATTAATATGAACACTTTTTGCAGGCTCTAAACCACTAATACAACGCAGTAATGTTGACTTACCAGAGCCTGAAGGCCCGTAAACACCCAATACATTAAACGACTCAAGCTCAAGGTTTATATCTAAATCAAAATTATTGAGTGCTTTAAAAAGGCTTAACTTAATCATGTTATTGCTTAACCCCTACAATGCTTTTATTAAACTTAAATAACAGCACTAAACAGGCAAACGAAATAGCCAGTAAAATAAGTGAAAGCTGATGCGCCGCCGTATAATTTAACGATTCAACATGGTCATAAAGCGCAATAGACACCACCTGTGTTTGCCCCTGAATATTACCGCCAATCATTAATACCAAACCAAATTCACCCAATGTATGCGCAAAACCTAAAGCAAACGCGCTACCAATACTGGGTTTTAAAAGCGGAATAATTAAATGCACAAAGCGTTTAAACGGGCTTAACCCAAGCGCAATGGCAGCTTCGTTATAGGTTTGATTAATATGCTTAAACCCAGCTACAAGAGGCTGCATTACAAAAGGCAGCGAATAAAAAAGCGAGCCAATAACTACGCCCTGAAAACTAAACGCAAGCTGCGTACCCGTTAGCCAAAACCAAAACTGCCCAAAAGCGTGATCAGGCGAAAATAAAACAAGTAAGTAAAACCCTAATAACGTAGGCGGCAGCACTAAAGGCATTGCAATTAATGCCTCTAAAAATGGTTTGAATTTACCGTTATAGCCAGCAAGCTTGTAAGCCAGTGGAATACAAAAAACAAGAAGGAGCACTGCGGTTATAAAGGCAAGTTTTATAGTTAACCACAGCGCGGTTAAATCACTTTGAAGCATTGTTGTCCTTTATTCTGTAACCTAATTCAATTAACTGCTGCTGCGTAGCTTCTGCCATTAAAAATTGCATAAGTTGCTTAGCGCTAGCATGCTTTTTAGTCGAGCTAATAATAACGCCTTGTTGAATTATATCGGGATATTGATTGGTAGGCAGCACGGTATAATCTAAATATTTTTGATCTAGCGTGTTACTGTAAGCCGCCTTTAGGGATGAAACAGCCACCAGCCCTACTCCTACATTACCACTTTGCACAAACTGAAACGCATGCGTAATATTATTCCCGTACACATAATTTATTGGTTTTTTAAAATGGTTATTCGCGTAGTGCTCTGAGGCACGTCCGTATGGTGAAAAACGCGGATTAGCAATGGCTACTTTATCATTTACTTTTTCAGCTTTGGGTTGCCACAAAGCAAGTTCGCCTAACGCGTAAGTGATTAAGCTGCTTTCCTCGGCATAGCCTTCTTTAATAAGTGATTGTGGGCGAAAATCGTCGGCCGATAAAAACACATCAAATGGCGCGCCATGCACTATTTGCGAATATAAAACACCGCTAGAAGCGGCTGATATTTTTACGTCAACATTAGGTAATGGGGATTTTTTTAGTAGGGTTTCCAATACAGTTTTAAAATTACTCGCTACGGCTACTTGCAGCGTTTCTTTTGCGTTTACGCTGCACGAAAGCATGCATATCACACACAAAAAATAACCCAACCATGTATTGTAAAGCTTTGACATTATAAGTATTGTTTCAAAATAAAATGATTTAAGTAAGCAATATATATGAACGATGTTTGCAATGCACCCGGTTTATTACCAATTGAAACTGCAATACAAAATATACTTGGCACAATAACGCCTGTTAAAGACGTTGAAACCATTTCTATAATGCAAAGTGTTGATCGCGTTTTAGCAAGCGATGTTAAGTCAACTATAAACGTACCTGCTCATAACAACTCTGCAATGGATGGCTATGCGCTGTGTATTTCAGATAAAAGCTTAACCTACACACAAGTAGGTAGTGTGTTTGCAGGTCAAATTTTTGAAGGAACACTTACCCCTGGTCAATGCGTAAGAATAATGACCGGCGCCGCCATTGCACCTGGCGCTAACGGCGTTGTAATGCAAGAAAACGCCTCGGTTGATGGCGATAAAATTACGTTTACTGCGCAACCTGAGCTAAATGAAAACGTGCGTTTTGCTGGCGAAGATATAGCAATCGACGATGTTATTTTAAAAGCAGGCGATAAATTAAAAGCCGTTGATGTGGGGTTACTTGCATCTTTAGGAATTGCCAATATAGACGTGGTAAGAACCTTAAAAATAGCCGTGCTTTCTACAGGCGATGAGCTAATTGAACCTGGTCAGCCGCTTAAACAAGGCGCTATTTTTGAAAGCAACCGCGCTGTTATTATTAGTGCGCTACAACAAAAAAATATCGATGTGATTGATTTAGGAATTATCCCTGATGACAAAGAACTCATCACTAATGCATTTTTAAAAGCGAACGAACTCGCCGATGCCGTAATAAGCTCAGGCGGTGTATCCGTTGGTGAAGCCGACTTTACAAAAGAAGTGCTCAACGAAATTGGCAATATTCACTTTTGGAAAATAGCCATGAAACCAGGTAAACCTTTTGCCTTTGGTAAACTAGCTAACAGTTACTTTTTTGGCTTGCCAGGTAACCCTGTGTCGGCTGCTGTTACGTTTAATCAATTAGTAGAGCCTGCACTGCAAAAGCTGTCGGGGCTTGGTGAAGTAAACCCTAAAATGCGCTTTAACGCGGTTACTACATCCGTTATTAAAAAGCGCCCTGGCAGAGCTGACTTTCAGCGCGGTACTGCAACAACTAACGAGCAAGGTGACTTGGTGGTTGCCCCGTTTAATAAACAGGGCTCGGGTGTGCTTTCGTCGCTTAGTAAAGCTAACTGCTTAATTGTAGTGCCAGCACAAAGCGGCAATATCGAAAAAGGCGCAACAGTAAGTATTGAGTTGCTATAAATGCTTACTATTAGACATAAAAAACCAACTAATATTGGGTTTTTATGTCTAATATTTAAGTCAATTAATTAGAACAACGATTCAAAATCGCCATTTGAAAATAAAACCCCGGGGATGCCACGAACGGCAGTAACGTCAGCTATTTTAGTATCACCAAAATATAAACCTCCACTGTAATTACGGCCCTTTTGTTTTACATCTAACCAACGGCCATTTTCGCCTTTCGCAATGAGGTTAATATTGCCACTAACATCACGAATACGTAAATCCAACGCCCTATTTTTTACACTAACAAATATATCTGTAGAAGTAAGTTCAGATAAATTTTCAACATCACCTACGTATGCAAATTTAAAATCGCTTGCACCACTCAATGGAAAATCTAACTCAAAAGTAAAGGCTAAATCATCATTGTCTTCGCCAATAAAAGGCGAAGCCTCTACTGCTGTGATATGAAATGCAGTGTTTTGAATGCCGCTTACGTAATTACCATTAAAATCAAAGGTAGATAACGTAGTTGACTCCTCACCTAGTGAATTAACAAAACGATTTAAGTTTAATGATAAGTCACCTTCTAGTTTACCCGCTGCTTTATTGATAATTACATTGGTCGTGATCTGCGCTATACCTGTATCAGCTTCTGGGTTTAATTCACTTTGAGCATCTATACCATCAAATTGAATCACCAGCTCACTCACATCAACACTTAATACCGTAGCGCCATTTGTGACAGTTGCACTCATTACACCTTCAATTTTATCTCCCAGTACACCACTTACCCTAAATGTTGGGATTGATAAATCAATTGCTATAGGTAAATCATCATATGTGCCAGTAATAGCCCATGTATAAGGTGATTGGCTATAAATGATATCCAAATCACGAAGCTTATATTGTCCTGCTGGCGTAGAGCCTTCTGCAAGTGGAGAATAGTTTGTAATAACTTCATTTAAAGCATTAGTAAGCGCACTAAGAGTTCTTTGTGTGTCTTCATCAAATGCACCTTCAAGCTCAGTAAATTTTGCGTCTAATTCATCTGAGTAAGCTTTTTCTTGAAGTCTTGCAACACCTATTATATTTCGCGTATCAACAAGTAACTCTCTTGAATCTAAGCTTTGTATTTCTGCTGAACGAGCCTGCCAATTTGTGAATGTAGTTACGCTCGCAATGGTTTGCTTAACTTGACCAGCGACATTTTTCAGCAAAGCATTACCTTGGTCGCTAAATAAGTTATCTGTAACATACTGCACTGCTAAATCGCTGTAATCTTGCCACGCTTGCTGGTCAGTCTCCAAGTTAGTAAATGCATTAAAAGCACTTACAACGCTAAACGTACTATCAGCAACACCAGCTAAAATTGCCGCGTAAGTAAATGCGTTAGTAACCATTTCTGCTTCAACACTTGCATTTAAATTACTGTGCGTTAAATGATAAAAAGGCGTGGCTGATAAACTAGCCTGTGTAGCACCAAAACCTTCGTCAGTAATTGCTTTACTCAATGGCGATAAATAAACCGTATTTACACCAGGAGCACTAAAAGCAGCTGCTTTGTAATTAAGAGTAACGGCTGTTAATTCTTGATAGTCGATTAAACGGTTCGCGTTTAAGTCATTTGCATCACCACGAACTGTTCTGCCGCAACCTGTAAAGCGTGGGCAAGGTAGCGTTGTATCACTAGGTATAAACTCAAAGCTATTAAAAGTAAGTGGAGTTACAGTTATACTCGCAGTATTGATGTTTTCGACTTCAATTGATTCTTTCACCACCCCATCGCTATCTAAAACATTAAGCGTTCCCTGTGGTGATTGCCAATTAGATACATAAAAATTTACAGAAGAAGATGTTGAAACTTCACTCACTGCAACAGATTCTGAACTGTCACTGTCTGATGAAGAACCACAACCTACCAATGCAATAGCGACCCCTAAAGGTATAATTTGTTTTAACATCTTCATTCCTTAAAACTTAATGTTCACGTACCAATTCACATTCGCATAATAGGCTTTATCTAAATCTAAGCTATCTGTTTGTAAATTAAGACCAAAATATTTACTTTCTATACCAACCAAAAACGCTTCACTTTTTGTTTCGTAGCCTGCTTGTATTTTCCAATGATCCCAAAAATGAATGCGGCCTTTCAATTGACTAAACGTGTCTTTATCGTAACGTTTTAAAGTTAGTTGGGTTGAAAAACGCTCATTTATTCTATAATCAGCAAATGCTTGTAGTCGCATCTCCATCTCAAAATCATGCGATTCGGTATTTCCAAATGCCGACGTTTTTAATGATACTGTTGGCTGGGTAGTAATGTCGCCGTTGTCATTTTCACTAAATGGAACTTCTGTAGTTTGGCCTTTAACAAAGCCACTATCGTCGTAATCTGTTTTATAGAGTAAATCTTTTACACTAAAACCAAGTTGTAATTCATCATTCACTTGCCAATCAGCAAAAATATCTAGGCTATAGCCAAGCCCTTCAGGCTTCTGGTCTGGTGTGAATTTTTTAAATAAAATATCTTTTGAAAAATTGTAATCAACAGTTACAGCACCTTCAACTTCATCGCTATAAATTTCGCCATTTACAGTAGCATCTTGAAAATGCGTACTCGCAAAAACGGATAATTTAGGTGTAATTGTTAATGTATTTTTATCTAAAAAATTAAAATCGTAAGATACAAATACACCGTTAGACGTTGCTTGTTTAGCATCTAAATTATATGTATAAAAACGATCCTCAAACTCTAAATCATTTTTTTCAGTGTGAGTGTATTTGGCCGTATCTGGATCAAAATTAAGCACGTAATCATAGCGACTTTGTAAACCAACCTTAAAATTCCCGAAACCCACACCGACTTCAAATATATTGTAAGTAAATGCACTGTCACCCGATTTTAGTGGTGCATCGAAATCATCGACAAAAGCTTGTACTGGCTGTGCTTCGGTGTAAATTTCTGCGTCAAAATGGGTAAATATTTGAAATTGGTTATCTGCGGAAACAAGTGGAGAAATAAGAGCTGTTGAAAATCCTAACAAGAGAATTTTTTTTTTCATAATTTAATCGCTTTCTATAAAAAAAGGGAAAAGCGCTGCTTTCCCCTTTTATAGTTTAAATATTACTTAGATGAATCAATTAAATCAACATCAGTGTAATCAACCACGTCACCATCAATGTAAGTAATTGAAAGGCCGTTTGTTGTTTTAGCTGCAGTACCAAAAGAGATCATCATCTCATTGTACATAGCCATAACGTCACCAGTGTAACCTGCACTTTCATTACCAGTAATAGACAACGTGTAACCCATTGCATTATTTACTGTAATATCTAAAGCACTAGCTTCTTCCATGTCGCTGTCAAGGTATGTAGTCATTACTTTAAAGTCTACATCACCAGATACACCTTCTAATGAAATAGAACTTGAATCTGTTTCTTCATCAGCTGTAATGCTTAACACGCCGTTAAAGCCAGAATCGCCATCCATGATTTCAATATGGTTAGTCGTTTCAGTCATTATGATTTCTGCATCATCTACATTATCAGCACTCACTGCGCCATCAAAAGTAAATACTAAACATGAATCGATTTGAGTAGCATCAATTGTACCTGCTGCAAATTCAACACAATCTGTCAATGCTGCTACTTGCGTATCAGCAGTTACAAGCTTAATAGATGCATCATTTTCACCTACCAGCGTAGCACCCCAAGCAACAACTAGCTTATCACCTTCATAAGAAGCCGCTGCGTTAATCATTTCACCTGTAGTAGCATTGCTAAGCATAAGTGTAAGGTCATCTAAGCTGTAATTGTAAGCCCAGTTAGGGAAACGTGTAGATGTACCCGATGCAGAATCACCCATACCAGAAACTTCATCGATTACATCAGCTACAATTTCAGCAGCATCAATAATAGCATCACCACCAGTACTCGTTAGCACTGTCATAGTCGCTAATGACTCTGACGTAGCTTTAACAGAAGCTAGTACAGTTAGTTTAGGAAGCGCTTCTTCTGCAGCAACTTGAAGCGCTAACGCAGCTGTAAACTGCTCTGATGCTAATTCAGCTTTATCTGTAGCAACTTTAACCATTGCATCAGCATCATCAACTAATGCTTGTGCTGCGTCTTTATCTTCATCTGTTACAGCAACATCTAAATATGCTTGTGCAGCTGCTTTAGCTTGCGCTATAGCAATTTCCAATGCATCTACAGATGCAGCAAATTCAGATGCGGCAGAGACGGCTGCTGTTGCAAGCTCTAGAGCAGCCGCTGCATTAACAGCGGTATCGATCGTCGCGTTTTGTGCATCAGCAAGCGCTGAAGTAGAAGCAGCTTCTGCTGTCATTGATAGGGTTTGCTTTGCATCTGCAACATCTGCTGCATCAATAGCAATAGCTTTTGCCGCCGTTACTTCTACATCAAACTCTGTAACAGCCGCATCAGCAGCAATAACTAATTCAGCAAGCGCTGCGTCAAACGCACTTACTTTGTCAACTTCTGTATTTGCATCAGATAGTAAATCTTCCGCATTATCAAGAATTTGTTGGTATGTATTATTTTGGTCAACAAGTAATGTTGCTGCTGAAACAAGACCTTGAGACTTAATAAATAATTTATTTACTTTATTTGCTAAATCGGCAGTTTCAGCTTCATTAACAAGTGTAGCTACTGCACTTACAAATGCGACAGCACTTGCTGCATCAGTAACCGTATCGCCACCTAGAGATTGAGCATCTGCTAAGTTAGTCTCAGCTGTCACTACTAAAGCTTGTAAAGTAACAAGTTCAGCTTCTGATGCTGTAACTTCTGCTGTAACAGAAACAGCTAATTGAGCATAAAAATTGTCATCAGCTTCACAGTTATCTGTACAACCTAACTTTTCTAATGCTTTTTTAACTTTTTTAGCAATAAGCGCTAAACTAGCGTCAGTTGCTGCGCCATTTTTAATTGCTTTATTTTTTGCGGCTTTTGCTTTAGCAGCAATGCCGGCTGCTTGTAAAATAAATGCATCTTTTTCAGCATCTGTTGCATTTGGATTAACAACATTGAATGCATTTAAAATTGCAGCTTCAATAGCAGCATCATCACCAGTAGCTACGGCTAAAAAGATGTTAGATGTGTTTGTTACTGCTTGTTGAAGTTTAGCGGCTAACGCTGCAATTTCAGTATCATCACTACCGTTTAACTTACCATCTTTAATGCCCGTTTTTAATTTACTTAGCACATCACTGATAGAATCTAAACCTTGAATAGATGACGCTATTTGAGAAATTGCTAAAATACCTTCACTTAACTCTTCTTCACCATCTACATCACTTAAATCAACTGCACCACCATTTGAAGGGTCAGCAAGTAACTCTGGTATTAGAAATGTGTTATCAGGTCCCATCAATTGAAACAAGCTACTCATATTTACTTCAGCAATAAAAGTAGGATGAACTTCAATTTGAGATTCAAGAAGTAACTGAGAACCGATAGTCGTTAAAAATGTAGCATTAGCTCTTAAAGAACGAGATACACCTGGGTCGCCTTGAGCTCCACTTGCACCAGACGTATCAGCTGTAATTGCTGGGACAAATTTGATTACTGAAAGTTCTAGATCAGTTTTGTACCATTCACCAAATTCAATTGCAGTATCGCCATCATTTACATCATCAACTTCTGGGGCCGTTGCGTAAGAACCACAACCTAAGTAAGCATCACATCTTAAAAAGCTCTCATCGCCTTCTGCTGACGTTTTAACTGTGATGTAAACTGGTCCAGTAAAGTTATCTTCTAAGAAAATGCTGTAGCGTCCGCTTTCATTTGTTAGAACATCATCAGGGTTACCTGCAATTTTGTTTGCTTCTAAATCAGCATCTGCGGCATCTTGCGATAAACCTTCTCCAGAGAAAGATTCAGCTTCAGAAGAGGCTTCTAATCTAAATGCAACAGGTACACTTTGACCAGTTGCATCTAATGTAGAAACGCTTACTACCGCGTTCATCATTGCGCCTTTAACAGCTTTACCAGTTACTTCAACATTAAATTGAGCATCATCTGATGAGCTAAAAGATTCAACAGGAGGTACGTATACATTCCTATCGTTATCAGAACCACAAGCTGTTAAACCCAATGTAAGTGCAACTGATGCTGCAATTGGTGTAAATTTGATCATACGCTTCGACATTTATTTCTCCTTGATAGCTTGAAATGAGTATCAGAAATTAGTTTAGTCACAATTTGCATTGTTCAAGTTTATAAGTTTACAAAAATAATAAACGAACACGCAATACTAACCTTTGTTACTAGAATTCTAAAAATACCATTAAGCCATATATTTTTGCTACATATTTATACATTTTATTAAATGTATTTTGATTTTATCTACATACTATTTCTTTATGACCCTCAGTAATCTAATTAAAAATCATAAAAACTCAGGACGCTAAAATATAGTATATCCATTTTGTGAATTGAATATTACATTTAATTTAGTTTGTTAATATTATTCTTCAAGTAAATGCGATGAATCGAAGAAAAAAGCGGTTTTTTTACTGAACTGGAATGAAAATTAACTAAAAAATATGACTATGACAACATTCAAATTTTTTCTATCGCTAAGCATTGAGTCATATATTTGGTTTTTCTTTTTATTACCTAAGGCAATTTAATCCCGATGCGAGGTTTGTAATCTAGTGGGCTCGCTAACTGCGTTGAAAATAGCTGGCTAGAGAAAATAAGTTTAATATCAGCATGATTCAATATGTTAGTAAATCTCTTAACCAGAGTTCAGATTAAGTAATAACCGAACAAACAGTCCCCAAGACGAATCCAAGGGCAATGTATGTTTGATATCTATGCTGCGTTATCGCCTATTTATAGTAAATAACACCATAGGCGTTGCCTTGCCTAAAAACCAAACATACAACTGCAAATTCAACCTCGAAGATAAATAGACCCAGATATTGAAATAATTACTCGATAGAAAACCCCACTGTATAATCACAAGAGGGACTTTATTTTAATAAGGAACCCTTACAACCCCTTCCATTAATACCCGTGCACTGCGGCTCATACTTGCTTTAGTGACAAGCCAATTACCTGCACTGTTTTTAGCCTCAGCCCCTACTTTTAGCGTGCCCGACGGATGACCAAAGTTAACCTCACTTAATGCGCCGCCACCAGCGGCTATATTAACGAGTGTGCCTTCAATTGCTGCAGCTGTGCCAATAGCAACAGCAGCTGTGCCCATCATGGCATGGTGCAGTTTACCCATCGACATAGCGCGCACTAATAAGTTGATATTTGCAGCTTCAATAAGCTTTCCGCTAGACGCTTTGTAATCTAAAGGCGCTGCAACAAACGCAACCTTTGGTGTGTGTTGGCGAGCTTGCGCTTCACTAATGTTAGTGATTAAGCGCATTTTAACAGCGCCATAAGCACGAATGGTTTCAAGCTTTTCAAGCGCTGCAACATCGTTATTTATATCGTCTTGCAGCTCTGTGCCGATATAACCAATATCAGTGGCGTTAATAAATACAGTAGGAATACCTGCATTTATCATGGTTGCTTTTAAAGTACCAACACCCGGTACTTTTAAGTCATCAACTACGTTACCTGTTGGAAATAACGCGCCATCGCCATCAGCGGGGTCCATAAATTCAAGTTTTACTTCAGCTGCAGCAAAAGTAACACCATCGAGTTCAAAGTCACCGATTTCTTGCACTTCGCCATTTGTCATAGGGACATGCACTAATATGCTTTTTTTAATATTAGCCTGCCACACACGCACGATAGCAACACCGTTATTAGGTACTCTGCTTCTATCGACTAAACCATTACTAATGGCAAAAGCACCGACTGCTGACGTTAAGTTGCCACAGTTACCACTCCAATCTACAAAAGGTTTATCTATAGCCACTTGACCAAACAAGTAATCAACATCGTGTTCGGCTTGCTCACTTTTACTTAAAATGACGGTTTTACTGGTACTTGATGTAGCACCGCCCATGCCATCCGTTTGCTTAGCATACGGATCGGGGCTGCCAATAACACGCAGTAATAAATTATCGCGCGCCTCGCCTGCTACTTGAGCAGGCTTTGGCAAATCAGTTAAATTAAAAAATACACCTTTACTGGTGCCGCCACGCATATAGGTTGCAGGCACTTTAATTTGCGGTTTAAACATAATGCTTGCCCTTATGCAGATTGTGTTGCTTCTAAAAAGTCTTGAGCAAAGCGCTGTAATACACCACCAGCTGCGTAAATAGAAAGCTCTTCTTGGGTGTCGATACGGCACTTCATAGGCACAGTGAGTACTTCACTATCTTTACGGGTAATAATTAAATTAACAGTAGCACCTGGCTTTAAATCGCCTGCTACATCGTACGTCTCACTGCCATCCAGCTTTAGCGTTTTACGCGTTCTGCCCGCTTTAAACTCAAGCGGTAAAACACCCATACCAATTAGGTTAGTACGGTGAATACGCTCAAAACCTTCAGCTGCTATTACTTCAACGCCTGCAAGTCTTACGCCTTTTGCTGCCCAATCGCGCGACGAACCTTGCCCGTAATCGGCACCGGCTACAATAATAAGCGGTTGTTTACGCTCCATGTAAGCTTCGATTGCTTCCCACATACGAGTATTAGTGCCTTGTGGTTCTAAGCGTGCGTAAGAGCCTTGCTTAACTTCGCCGTTTTCGTCCAGTACCATTTCATTAAGTAGTTTAGGGTTTGCAAATGTTGCACGCTGCGCTGTTAAATGATCGCCCCGGTGCGTTGCGTACGAGTTGTAGTCTTCCTCTGGGACGTTCATTTTGGTCAGGTATTCGCCAGCAGCGCTGCTTGCCATAATTGCGTTTGATGGCGATAAATGATCCGTTGTAATGTTATCGCCAAGAACTGCAAGCGCACGCATACCGGTCATTGTGCGCTCACCCGCAAGTGCACCTTCCCAATAAGGAGGGCGACGAATGTACGTACTTTCTGGGCGCCAGTCGTAAAGTGGATCGTTATCTTCACCGTAATCTACGGTTAAATTAAACATCGGCTCGTATACTTTTCTAAATTGCTCTGGCTTAACGCTTTGCTTAATTACTGCATCAATCTCTTCGTCAGATGGCCATAAATCTTTAAGCGTAATATCGTTGCCTTGTTGATCTTGCCCTAGTATCCCCTTTTCAATATCAAAGCGAATAGTACCCGCAATAGCGTACGCAACAACTAAAGGAGGTGACGCTAAAAATGCTTGCTTAGCATAAGGATGAATGCGTCCATCAAAGTTACGATTGCCAGAAAGCACCGCTGTAGTGTATAAATCGCGATCGATTACTTCTTTTTGAATAACAGGGTCAAGCGCCCCGCTCATACCATTACAGGTAGTACACGCAAAACCAACAATGCCAAAGCCAAGTTGCTCAAGCTCTGTTAGTAGGTTTGCATCTTCAAGGTATGATTGCACTGCTTTTGAGCCTGGTGCTAATGAGGTTTTAACCCAAGGTTTGCGCATTAAACCCTTAGCATTTGCGTTACGGGCAAGGAGTGCAGCGGCAATTACATTGCGTGGATTACTAGTATTGGTACAACTAGTAATAGCCGCAATAATACATGCGCCGTCTGGCATTAAGCCTTCTTCATTTTCAACAACACCCGAAATACCTTCTTTAGCTAAATCGCTTGTCGATACACGGCGGTGCGGATTAGATGGACCCGCAATATTGCGCCCCACGCTTGATAAATCAAACTTAAGTACGCGCTCGTATTTTGCGGTTTTTAAGCTATCGCTCCAAAGGCCTGCTGTTTTTGCGTAGTTTTCTACAAGGGCAATTTGTTCTTCTTCGCGACCTGT
Source organism: Pseudoalteromonas sp. 1_2015MBL_MicDiv (assembly GCF_002407505.1). Lineage (NCBI taxonomy): Bacteria > Pseudomonadati > Pseudomonadota > Gammaproteobacteria > Alteromonadales > Pseudoalteromonadaceae > Pseudoalteromonas > Pseudoalteromonas sp. 1_2015MBL_MicDiv. Next base: position 2,344,623 of record NZ_CP012737.1, read on the forward strand.
TAAACGCAAGTAATCTATTGTTTTATCATCGATATAAAACATGGCTGCAGTTGCACCAAATTCAGGCGTCATGTTCGAAATGGTTGCTCTGTCGCCAAGTGTAAGCGCGTCGGCACCTTCACCGTAAAACTCTAAATAAGTAGAAACAACACGTTGCTCACGTAAAAATTCAGTAATGGCCAACACAATATCGGTTGCGGTAATACCGGGTTGGCGCTTGCCTGTTAATTCAACACCGACAATATCAGGCAAACGAATATAAGAAGCACGGCCAAGCATAACGCTTTCAGCTTCAAGCCCGCCTACACCCACAGCAATAACACCCAGCGCATCAACATGTGGCGTGTGGCTGTCGGTACCTACTAGTGTATCTGGAAATGCAATGCCATCTCGGTTTTGAATAACCGGCGACATTTTTTCAAGATTAATTTGATGCATAATGCCGTTACCCGGTGGAATAACGTCAATATTTTTAAACGCAGTTTTTGTCCAGTTTATAAAGTGAAAACGGTCATCATTTCGTCTGTCTTCAATGGCGCGGTTTTTTTCAAATGCGTCAGGATCAAAACCGGCATGCTCTACCGCTAACGAATGATCCACTATTAACTGCGTGGGTACCACAGGATTCACTTTTGCCGGATCGCCGCCTTTGGCTGCAATTGCATCACGAAGCCCAGCTAAATCAACAAGTGCTGTTTGGCCTAAAATATCGTGGCAGACCACACGCGCCGGATACCACGGAAAATCTAAATCTTGCTTTCGCTCAATTAGCTGATTAAGTGCATCGGTTAACATGGCAGGGTCGCATCGGCGTACTAGGTTTTCGGCAAATACACGTGATGAATAAGGTAGCGTAGCGTATGCACCTGGCTTAATTGCATCTACGGCTTCTTGCGTATCGTAATAGTCGACATTTGAGCCCGGTAGAGGTTTACGGTATTGGGTATTATTAATTATGGTCATAATAAATTCGCTAATTGGTGACGGTGTTTGCTCACAGCTAGCGTGTTTAATGAAAAGTTTGAGAAAAACTGCTCGCTAGTGGCTATGTGCAATAAAAAGTGAGCACATGCGTGCTCACCCATTTTTTAACGTGACTCTATTGGTGTGTAACTACGAGCATCAGGGCCTGTGTAATCGGCACTTGGGCGGATAATACGGTTGTTAGCGCGTTGCTCTTTTACATGCGCAGTCCAACCAGTAACACGGCTCATTACAAATATTGGCGTAAATAATTTAGTTGGAATATCCATAAAATGATAAGCAGACGCATGGAAAAAATCAGCATTACAAAACAGCTTCTTCTCGCGCCACATAATCTCTTCACAACGAACTGACACAGGGTAAAGCACGGTATCGCCTACCTCTGCTGCTAGTTTTTCAGACCATTTTTTAATAATTATATTACGTGGATCAGATTCGCGATAAATAGCATGACCAAAGCCCATTATTTTGTCTTTACGTTCAAGCATGCCCATGACTTCTTGTTCAGCATGCTCAGCACTTGTAAAGCCTTGAATCATATCCATAGCCGCTTCGTTAGCACCACCATGAAGTGGACCACGCAGCGTACCAATCGCGCCAGTTACACAAGAATGAATATCAGATAAAGTTGAAGCACATACACGTCCCGTAAAGGTAGAGGCGTTAAATTCATGCTCTGCGTATAAAATTAGTGATACGTTCATCACTTGCGCAAATAACTCGCTGGGTGCTTTGTCGTGTAACAGTGTTAAAAAGTGTGCGCCAACAGAGTCGTCATCTGTTTGTGTTTCAATGCGTACGCCATCGTGTGTAAAGCGGTACCAGTAACAAATAATACTTGGGAACACAGCAACCATACGGTCGATTGCATCATTAGCTTGGCTAAAATCGTTTTCCATTTCAAGGTTACCCAACATTGAGCAACCCGTGCGCATTACATCCATTGGGTGCGCGTCTTTAGGAATATTTTCAAGCACGGTTTTAAGTGCATCTGGTAAGCCGCGTAAACTTTTTAGTTTTGCTTTATATTCTGCCAATTCGCTAGTTGTAGGTAACTCACCGCGTGAAAGTAAAAAAGACACTTCTTCAAACTGCGCTTTTTCGGCAAGTTCGCTAATATCGTAACCACAATACGTTAAACCAGAACCACTTTGTCCAACAGTACACAATGCTGTTTGACCAGCCACTTGTCCGCGTAAACCCGCGCCGCCTAATGCTTTATCTACCATGTTCTTCTCCTATCTTAAATTTGTGTGTGATTTTATTTTTTAATAATTATTATTTGTCAGATTTTGATGAAAAAAGTGTGTCGAGTGTGTTCTCGTACGTGTGGTAATCTAAAAAGTCGTAAAGTTCAGAGCGCGTTTGCATATTTTCAATTTGGCTTTGTTGCGAGCCTTCATTTAAAATTGCTGAATACACGTTTAATGCTGCTTTGTTCATGGCTCTAAATGCACTTAGTGGGTAAAGCACCATTTCAACACCTACATCGCTTAACTGCTCTTTTGTGTAAATAGGTGTTTGGCCAAACTCAGTAATGTTTGCCAAAATTGGAACGTTGATCGCTTTTGCAAATGCTTGGTAATCAGCAAGGTCGTGTACGGCTTCTGCAAAAATAGCGTCAGCACCGGCTTCAACACAGGCAGCTGCACGGTCAATAGCGGCATTTAAACCTTCTTTTTGAAACGCATCGGTACGGGCCATAATGTAAAAATCGCTGTCGGTTTTTGCATCAACCGCCGCTTTAATACGGTCAACCATCTCACCTTGGCTTACAATTTCTTTATTTGGGCGATGCCCGCAACGCTTTTGCGCTACTTGGTCTTCAATATGAAAACCCGCCGCACCGGCTTTAGTCATTTCTTTTACTGTGCGTGCAATGTTAAACGCCCCACCCCAACCGGTATCGGCATCAACAAGTAGCGGCAAGTCGCTAGCACCCGTAATACGGCGAATATCTTCAAGCACGTTATCAAGACTTGTCATACCCAAATCTGGCATACCAAACGAGGCGTTTGCAACACCGGCACCTGAAAGATAAATAGCTTGGTGACCCATTTTTTCTGCCATCATCGCGGTGTAGGCGTTAATAGTACCTACCACTTGTAACGGGCGGTTATTGGCAATAGCGTGTTTAAATTTTAACCCTGCTGACATTACTTTCTCCTCACTTTGAACGGTTGCTACGTGGAGTAACTTATAGTTTTAATCTGTAATTATGACTGTTTAACTGCTCTACTTAACTTTTAACTTTTAACTTTTAGCTTTTAGCTTTTAGCTTTTAGCTTTTAGCAGCTTATGCTTTTTACTTAGCTAATAAGTCGAATTTGGTTTGAATATTTGCTTGCGACGCACTGATATGGCGCTTCATGAGCATTTCGGCCAGCTCGCCATCGTGGTTTTCAATGGCGTTAATAATCGCTAAATGCTCATCAAACGCTTTTGATACACGCGGCCCCACCATGCCCATTTGCACACGGTACATGCGTATTAATTGATAGAGCTCATTACACAGTAAATGAATTAAATGCGCGTTTTTACTGCCTTGAATAATACGGTAATGAAAGTCTAAATCGCCGGCTTCTTGATAGTAAGATTCGCCCTCTTTAACACGCTGTGTTTGTAGGTGCTGATTAAGTAATTGCTTTAAGCCTTTTACTTCTTCGGGTTCCATATTGTCGGCAGCAAGCCTGCATGCTAAACCTTCAAGCGAGCTGCGAACTTGATAAACTTCAATCAAACGCTCAGCGGTAAGGGCAACTACTCGGCAACCTACGTTAGCTTTACGTTCAACAAGGTAGCAACTTTCTAAGCGATTTAACGCTTCTCTAAGCGTTGCACGGCTTACACCATAACGCTTTGCAAGTTCAGGTTCTGATATTTTACTGCCTTGAACTATGCTGCCTTCAACAATCTCACGGCGCATATCTACAAATACTTGATCTGATGCGGTAGTTATAGGCGCTTCGTTTAAAAATGTGTGTGTCATAAGTTATTTTTTAGATTGTCGACAATTAATGTGATTACTATGGGCTTATTAAAAAATCATGTCAACCCTTAAACCTATCAAAACGACTAAAAAACACACCCATTGTCGACACTATTAATTTAAAGTCGTATAAAATCACTTTTAAGATAGAGAGAAACAACAAAGTGTCGACACTACAGTCAAACTGATGTTACGTTTTTTAGCGCTGAAAATACCTAATATAAATGCTATTATCGCGCTTTATTTTTATAGTATGAGCTAACGCGTGAACGCCAACACTTTTATTCCTGAGCACTTTATTGATGACGTAAAAACCTATTTACCAGCGCATCTAAACTTAGATGACTTTTTAAATGCGTGTCGCAGGCCGCTCAGAAAATCTATCCGCGTTAATACATTAAAAATTAGCATTGAAGAATTTGTAAAACGTGCCACTGAAAAAAATTGGCTGCTAACCCCAATCCCATGGTGCAGTGAAGGCTTTTGGTTAGAGCGTCCAAGCGATGAAGAACAAAACCTGGCCCTAGGTAATACCGACTTGCATTTAAGCGGTGCTATGTATGTACAAGAAGCAAGTTCAATGCTGCCGCCTATTGCCTTAAAACAAAGTATTAAACTCGCTAATTCGCAAAATAACACCGTGCTTGATATGGCATCAGCACCGGGTTCTAAAACATCACAACTTGCAGCACTTATGGATAACCAAGGCGTGCTTGTTGCAAATGAGCTTTCGTCATCTCGTTTAAAGGTACTTAGCGCCACCTTAAAACGCATGGGGGTTGGTAACTGTGCGCTCTCGCACTTTGATGGCGTTATATTTGGCAACTACATGTTTGAATGCTTTGATAGCATATTGCTAGACGCGCCATGCTCTGGCGAAGGTACTGTGCGTAAAGACGCCGACGCACTAAAAAATTGGTCAATAGAATCAAACATACAAATAGCCCAAGTACAAAAAGACTTAATTAAAAGCGCATTTTACGCATTAAAGCCAGGTGGCACGTTAGTGTATTCAACCTGTACACTTACTCCGCTCGAAAACCAGCAAGTATGCGATTATTTACTCAGTGAATTTGGCGACTATATAGAGCCACAATCCCTAAGTGATTTATTTGAAGGTGCAAGCGAAGCCACAACTAATGAGGGCTATTTACATGTATGGCCACAAACCTTCGATAGCGAAGGCTTTTTTATTGCTAAATTTAAAAAGCACGCAAGTTGCGATAACCCAAATCAAACTGTTAAAAAAGGCGCGTTTCCGTTTAACGAGTTTGATAAAAAGCAAAGTGCCGCGTTTATGCAGTCGCTTAAAAAGCACTTTGAATTAACTAATCTTCCTGGCAACTTAATGCAGCGCGACAAAGAGCTGTGGTTATTTCCACAAGGGTTTGAAGCCCTGCAAAATAAAATTAAGTACGCACGCTTAGGTATTCAAATTGGCATTATTCATAAAAATGGCGTAAGGCTAACGCACGAGTTTGCAACCGTATTTGGCAATGAGTGTAAAACTAATGTATTTGCTTTAAATAACGAGCAAGCAAATGATTGTTTTCAAGGTAAAGATATACGCTTAACTGAAGCAACTCAGACAATAGGTGAGGTGGTATTAACTCTGTGTGGGTGCCCTATTGGGCTGGGAAAATGGCAAAAAAATAAGATTAAAAACTCACTGCCGCGAGATCTCGTGCAAAATACGCAGTTAATAAGCTGGGTATAAAAAATGGATAACCATTTTAAACTGCGCATAAAAAATCTAAGCATTTGTTATTAAATATAACTAAATGCAAAATTTAGTTATGCCTTTTATCATTACTTAACTACACTTTTAAGTACTTTCTTCTTCTCCCTAAGAATCTAGAAAGTTTTTTTAGTTAACGCAAGACTCAACAGAGAGTCATTCTAAAGCCCAGAGTTTTCCTAATTACTCTGGGCATTTTTTAATTTTCAACTAAATCAAATTCGGTTAATTCCCCAGAGCCATGAATCAATTGATAGCGCGCTAAATTGCCTTGTTCGAGTGTTATTAAACTAATCGCAGAGTCACTTACTAAATACTTTTGCCCTTCGCCCTTAGTTTGGTGTTTATCTACTTCCATATGCCAACGTTTAGTAAAAAAGTTAAGTGGGCTTTTTGGTCCATATAAAATTGAATCTAGTTCATCGAGTACGTTTATTAATTTACGTGGAAATTCGTTTTTAATACCACTGGCGGTAAGTTGCCAAATTCGGTTTGGGTGATTACCAAAACGTTTTTGCACTGAAAAACAAAATGAATAGTGCACGTCTCCCGATAAAATAAGCGTTTCGTTTGGTGTATCAGTTCGCCTAAACGTATCGAGTAGTTTTTTAGCCGATCCTTCGTGTGCCATCCAGTTCTCTACATCAACCATAAGCGGTTGCCCGCAAATATTAAACATGGCTTGAATAGCTTCTATTGATTTAACACCAAATACGGGGGCTGGTGATACAATAATAACCTGATCGTGGCTTAATAGGCTTTCTTCAAGCTCTGTTAGGCGTTCCCAATCAAGTAGACCTGAAGGCTCGTTAAAATTTTGCTCATTTCGCCAACGGTGCGTACGTGTATCTAGCACCACTACTTTTGGGGTTGTAGTTAACTCGTAATGCCAAAAACTAAAATCGTTTAGTGGTTTATCAAATGCTTTAAACTGCCATAAATTATTAGCAGTACGGCTTTGCTTAAAAGGTGTTAGTAACTCGCCTGTTTTATTTAGTGCGTCGTTCCCCATTCCTTGGAAAAGCCAATAACTAATTAAGCCGTTATTAATGATTCGTTTACTACTTGGATTTTCATTTATAGCTTGCTCCCACCCAGCGGTGAGGTTCCAATCATCGGTTACATCGTGATCGTCAAACATCATTAATGTCGATACATTGGCAAACAACCGCTCTACTTCACTTAAGCCTTTTGCATAATCAATCAGTGCTGTTTTTTCAGCGTCAAAAATAGTTTTGTTTTGCTTGTTTTGACCTGAATACGTTGTATTTTGTATATCAACGCATTGCCAAGCAGCAGCACTAAAATTTAATAAATAAAGCGCTATGTATTCTTCAAAATGGATAAGGTGATTGTAGGCTTTTACACTTGAAAAGTGAGGTTCGTCTTTTTTTAGCCAGTAACCTATACCTAATTTTGAACGTTTTTGCCAAGGCGTTTTTGGTAAATACAAATGACGATTATAAAGTTGCTCTTTTATATCGTCCGGTAACTCAATGGCAAGTGGTTGCTCTTTATAAATACCGAGTTGCTTAACTAACTGATGAATAGCTAATAACATGGGGCCTGCTACGTCATCGGCGTAAACCTGGTCACCGCTCAGTAATAGCAATTGTGCGCCTTGATTATTATTACCGCGCTGATTATTTTGCCAGTGACTTGCAGACACTAAGCTATCTTTTGCTGGATGATGTGCATTACGGCACGAGCCATGCAAAATATCATTTAATTTATTAGGAATTACAAATGCAGGCGTTGTTTGACCGCTATAGCACCAAGGCGATAAATCGATTACTGTATCGTCAATTACAAGCTCATAGTTTAATAAGCTATCTAGAGGGAGTTTGTTGTCTATTGGCTTTATAATGACGAAATGCAGATACAAATGTTCCCCTAAAGAAACAGTGTGTTGATCACTATAACACTCAACATTTAATAAGTTTATTTGGCAGTTTGCAGACTTGCTGGTAGCAAACTGAATACAGACTCCAGTTTGCTCTGCACGGCGCACCATTGGCCCCATTAGTAAAATAGGAAGGTTTGCCGTGTTAGTAATCATGCATTTAGCCTTTAGCTGCTAATTTAAATAAAGAATAAAAGTTCTCGGTAGTCGCTTTAGCCAGTTCATTAAAGCTAATGCCTTTAAGTTCGCTAATGTAATAAGCAACGTCTTCTACGTATGCTGGCTGATTTGTTTGCCCACGATACGGTACCGGTGCTAAATAAGGCGAGTCGGTTTCTATTAATAAGCGATCGAGTGGGATTTTTTTTACGACTTCTTTTAGTTCTAAAGCATTTTTAAAGGTAACAATGCCGGAAATCGAAATATAAAAGCCCATGTCTATCGCTTTTTTGGCCATATCCCAGTCTTCAGTAAAACAATGCAATACGCCACCGCAATTTTCCGCTTTATGTTCACGCATTAAGTTTATGGTGTCGACACGTGCATCGCGAGTATGAATAATTAACGGCTTTTGTAATTCGTTAGCTACTTCAATATGCCCAACAAAACTGGCTTGCTGTACTGCATGTGTATCTTTTGAATAATAATAATCAAGGCCTGTTTCGCCAATAGCGACTACTTTGTTGTGCGATGCTAGGTCAATTAACTGCTGCTTGTTAAGTGCGTCTTTTTGATCAAGTGGATGTACGCCACAAGAAGCTGATACATCGTCGTAATGCTGAATTTTATCAAGCATACTCGGGAACTGATCAAGTGTTACACTTACACATAAAAAATGCTCAACCTTTTTAGCACGTGCTTTATCAAGCACTTGGTCAAGGTTTAAATCAAGTTTATCAAAATCAAGACGGTCTAAATGGCAATGCGAATCTACAATCAAAATTGGGCCTGTTTTTTACTACATGGTGTAAGTCGGATTACCGGAGTTTAACATAGTCCCCAGTAGCTTTTCGATCTTAGAATTAAGGTTTGTTTTATCATCTAAGAAAGTAATACCTATCCCTGGTGGGTTAGAGCTTTGTGCACCTTGTGGGGTGATCCACGACACTTTACCCGTCACTACATCATCTTCTAGTGCATCAGGCAAGGTAACTCTAAGTGCCAATGAGTGCCCTACTTCGTAACGCATATTAGTGGGTACAAATAAGCCACCTTTTTTTAAATAAGGCATATAACAACGATATAATTCATCTAGATCATCTATATCAACTAATAGCTCTTGCATGTTTAATCCTTTTTATGAATTACGTAATATGTGCGCTAATCGCGATACTGCAAGCGGTAAATTAAGCCCAAGGATTTTTGTGTTATTTTGCAAAAATTCACTCAGAGCCTGTTGCGCAATCTGATATGCATCAAAGCTCATGCCTTGCATTAACTGCTGCTTTAGTTGCTCACTTAAGAACAAAGTAAATATGCGAACAAGCTCAGGCTGTTTATTTATAATATCGACTAACACTTTAAAATTATGACTTTGTTTAAACTCAGTTGCAAACTTATAAAGCATATCAATACTTTGTAACTGACTTTGCTCTTGCCAATGCTTAACTTGTAATGGTTGGCTATAAAAAAGTGGCAACCAGCTATAACCTTTAATTTGCAATGACTCAAGCCATTGCTGGGCAAGTTGTGTGTTTATTACTTTTATATCTGTTTTAGCACACCGGCTTAATATCGTGGCCGGAAGCTGTGCAGCTTGGCTTGTTGTAAGTATCAAAAATCGGCTATTACTTGGCTCTTCTAGCGTTTTTAATAATGCATTTGCTGCGGCGGTTGTCATTTTTTCACAATTTTTAATAACAACTACTTTGTTACCATTTTGCGCCGCAGAGTGATTCATAAAATCACTGATCCCGCGTATATCGTCTACGCCAATACTTTGCCCATCAACCTGCGTTAAACGTTTATCAGGGTGCGTGCCTGCAAGTGTGAGTAAACAACTTTTACAGTGGCCACACGGTGCTAAAATACTATTAGCAGCTGCTGATTGCTGTACTATATTTTGGCACAATAAGGCATTAGCTAACTGATCGCTTAACTCGAATTTACCAACGCCAATGGGTCCACAAAACAACTGTGCATGATGAAAACGTTGGCCACGAAAGCTCTGCGCTAAGCGTTGCTGTGTATCGTGTAGCCAAGGCAGTGCCATATTATTTTAGCCCTTCAAAAAATGTACGTAGTACGTTAGTTATATCGCGGTGTACTTTATCGATGTCTTGGTTTGCATCAACTGTTTTAATTGAGCTGTCGTCGTTAGCAAGCTCAAGGTAACGCATGCGAGTGCGCTGAAAAAACTCAATAGCTTCTTGCTCTATTCTATCAAGTTCGCCTCGCCCTTTTGCACGTTCAAGGCCAATAACAGGGTCAATATCAAGGTAAATAGTTAAATCGGGCTTCAATCCTTTTAATACCATTGATGATAACGACGCTAGTGTATTTGAGCTAATACCTCGTCCGCCACCTTGATATGCTTGAGATGATAAATCATGGCGATCAGCCAATATCCATTGACCTTGCTCAAGCGCAGGATTAATGACGTTATGCATTAACTGCGAACGCGCCGCATACATGATCAGCAATTCGGTTTCAAAGGCAATTTCTTCTTCATGCTCTGCTTTTACAAGTGTGCGCAGTGATTCGGCTAGTGGTGTTCCGCCTGGTTCACGTACATTTATAAAGTCGATCTGTTTTTTGTTTAAAAAATCTTGGCATAACGAAATAGCTGTTGATTTACCAGCGCCTTCTAGCCCTTCTATTACTATAAATTTTGGTTTCATAAAATATTAATTCTTTTTATTTAATATATACGTTTTAACTGCCGCGTTATGCTGTTTTAACGTGGTTGAAAACTGGTGGCTACCATCGCCTTTTGATACAAAGTAAACGTATTCACTTTGCGGCGGATTAACTGCAGCTAAAATAGCGGCTTTTGATGGCATTGCTATAGGTGTTGGCGGTAAACCATTAATACGATACGTATTGTAAGGCGTATAATCGCGCAAATCTTTACGTTTAATATCACCATCAAAATCAGCGCCTAGCCCGTATATTACGGTGGGATCGGTTTGCAGGCGCATATTGGTGTTTAATCGATTAACAAACGCTGATGCAATTAACGGACGTTCGCTGGCAAGGCCTGTTTCTTTTTCAATAATTGAAGCCATTATTAGTGCTTCGTATGCTGTTTTATAGGGTAGATTAGCAGCGCGCTGCTGCCAAGCATCATCTAATGTTTGCTGCATTTTTTGTGCTGCACGTTTTAATACACCGCTTGCAGTATCGTTATTATGATAATGGTAAGTGTCGGGGAATAACCAGCCTTCTAAGTGCGTGTCATTACCCAGTATTTGAGTACTTAGTTCATCACTTTTTAAATCGTTTTGTAAATTATCGGCTTTTTTAATAGCACTTAGTACTTCACGTAAGTTTTGCCCTTCAATAATGGTAAAACTAAAACTGACTTGCTGGCCTTGATTAATTTTTTTTATATTACTGATAACACTATCGGCTGTTAGCTCGTAAAGCCCCGCTTTTAAGTCGGTGAGTGTGGGATCTAATTTGGCAATTACCTGATAGCGCCAGCAACTTTCGACCCAGGTATTAGCTTGCCATTGCTGGCATAACTTATTAAAGCCAGTGCCATGCTTAACTTCAAATTGTGTGTTTTGAGCTACCTTTAACGGGCTATTTATTGTTGCTTGTAATTGCTGGTAACCAACAGCAGTGGTTATAACAGCTAAAAAGAGTACCGATAAAATAACTTTTAACACTCAGCCTCCTTGGCTAATAATTTAGTTAATAATGCGTGGCTGTCGTCTGTATTAAATACCTGTTGTTCAATACGTTTTACGGGTACTGCTCCCATTAAGCTATTACACACAAATACGGCGTCTGCTTGGATTAGGTCTTCTACTTTCACGCGTTTAAATTCAACTGGTAATTTAGCACATAACGATTGTAGGTAAACGCCCTTTATTCCGCACTCATCAAGCAGTGGCGTAAACACACACTTATTTTTAATCGCAAAAATATTAGCTGCTGAGGCTTCAATTACATTGTTATTGTAATCAAGCACTAACACATCGTCGCAGTTTTGCGTTTGCATGGCTTTTTTAACTAGTACTTGCTCAAGCCGGTTTAATGTTTTAAGACCCGCTAAATGAGGTTGTGCAGCTAATTTAATCGGGCTTATTTCGAGATTTACACCCTTTTTAGTAAGCGCACTGTAATTACTAGGGTAATCTAATACACTCAATAAAATAGTAACATTACACTCACTTGGCAGCCCATAACCACGTCCGCCTTCGCCTCGCGTTACAAGTATTTTAAGCACGTTGAGTGATGCTGCTTTTATATGCAAAGCAATTTGATTTTCAAGGCTATTAAAATCTAGCTCAGGAAAACCCAAACGCTGTGCACATTCAATCAAACGCGCTTTATGGTGAGCCCAATACTGTACTTGCCCATCAACAACTTTAGCCGTTGTAAAAAAGCCGTCACCGTAATTTAAGCCTCTGTCACGCGTGCTTAAAGTGCTGTTTTGATCTACTGCTATTATTGTTTGCATTTTATTTGGCATATAAAAAAAGCCCAGTTAAACAACTGAGCTCTTATAATTTGGTTCGTTGTTAAAAAAGATTATACCTTTTTAAACAGCAACGAGCCATTAGTACCACCAAAACCGAACGAGTTACACAGTGCAAAGTCTAGCTTTGCATCACGTGCAGTGTGCGCAATATAATCTAAGTCACACCCTTCGTCTGGGTTATCAAGGTTAATAGTTGGCGATACTTTTTGATCCGTTAACGATAAAATCGAAACGATTGATTCAACAGAACCCGCAGCACCTAATAAGTGACCCATCATTGATTTAGACGAACCGACCATTACATCTTTAGCTGCATTACCAAAAATAGATTTAACAGCGGCAGTTTCGGCTTTATCACCAGCATGCGTTGATGTGCCGTGTGCATTAATGTAACCAATTTGCTCAGCGTTCACTTGCGCATCATTTAGTGCATTTTGCATTGCAAGGGCAGCGCCTGCACCGTCTTCTGGTGGTGATGTCATATGGTACGCGTCGCCACTCATGCCAAAGCCTACAAGCTCAGCATAAATTTTAGCACCACGTGCTTTAGCATGTTCGTACTCTTCAACTACAACAACACCTGCGCCGTCAGAAAGCACAAAACCATCGCGGTCTTTATCCCAAGGGCGAGAAGCCGCTTGTGGATCGTCATTGCGGGTTGATAGTGCACGTGCAGCATTAAAGCCACCCATACCAATTGGTGTACAGGCTTTTTCGGCGCCACCGGCAACCATTGCATCAGCATCGCCATAAGCAATCATACGCGCAGCATGGCCTATGTTGTGCAAACCTGTTGTACAAGCCGTTACAATAGAAATATTTGGGCCACGAAGCCCATGCATTATTGATAAATGACCTGAAATCATATTAATAATGGTAGATGGCACATAAAATGGCGATAACTTACGCGGACCACTATTTAATAGTTTAATGTGGTTTTCTTCGATAAGCGTTAAACCACCAATACCCGAACCTACAGCCACACCTATACGTGTTGCATTTTGCTCTGTTATCTCGAGGCCAGAATCTTCAAAAGCTTGAACACCCGCTGCAATGCCGTACTGGATAAATAAATCCATTTTTTTTGCATCTTTTGGTGACATATAAGCCGATGCATCAAAGTCATTAATTAAACCAGCGAACTTTGTACCAAATTTTGATGTATCAAAGTGGGTTATTGTTTGAATACCACTTTTACCATCTAATAAGCCTTGCCAGGTTGATTGAACATCATTACCTAGCGGCGTCAACATTCCTAAGCCAGTTACGACGACTCGACGTTTAGCCACGGTTTGCCTCCAATAAGGGATATTTTTATAAGGTGGATGATCATACCCAAGCTACCTCAAAGTGCTAGTCCCAAAATAGATTAAAAACGCATAACACTAGCAAAAATAATTTTTAGTTAAGATTGGGAGTTAAGGTTTGTTTTTGAATCACGAACTTTGAGGTGGTTTGGATATATAGATTAAGGGCAGCGAATGCTGCCCTTAATTTGCGATTAATTACTCAGCGTGAGCTGTAACGTAATCGATTGCAGTTTGAACTGTAGTGATCTTTTCAGCTTCTTCATCTGGGATCTCAGTATCAAACTCTTCTTCAAGAGCCATTACTAGTTCTACAGTATCAAGAGAATCTGCACCTAAGTCATCTACGAAAGAAGATTCATTTTTAACTTCTTCTTCTTTAACACCTAGTTGTTCAATGATGATTTTCTTTACGCGTTCTTGGATATCGCTCATTCTTCTTTCCTTTATTAAAAACGCCAATGCGTTATTTTCAGATTGCGGCGTAGTTTACGCCGCATAATTCTCTGATTCAATGATTTGGCCATAAATAATTGTCTGGTCAAACCTCTGAGTGTAAGTTTTATCTTTTATCGCTTATTTTCACAGCAATTTCAAGTATGTTTAAAGCAAGTTCACAAATAATTCAATGTTTTTGAGTTAACTAACTTAACTTAATTTTATTATTTAGCCGATATTATGACTACTAAACCATGTACATCGCACCATTTACATGCAAAGTTTCGCCTGATACATACGCAGCTGCGTCAGATGCTAAATAACACACTGCAGCAGCAATTTCGTCTGGTTGACCTAAACGCCCTGCTGGAACATTGGCAAGCGTTGCTGCTTTTTGCTCATCAGTTAAATCATCAGTCATATCAGTTTGAATAAAACCAGGTGCCACTACGTTAACTGTAATACCACGAGATGCAACTTCGCGCGCCAGTGACTTAGAAAAACCAATTACGCCTGCTTTAGCCGCTGCATAATTAGCTTGCCCTGCATTACCCATAGTGCCTACTACTGAGCCAATATTGATAATACGGCCTTTCTTTTTCTTCATCATTGGACGAAGTACCGCTTTAGATAAACGGAAAATCGAGCTTAAGTTAGTATCGATTATATCGTCCCACTCAGTCTCTTTCATACGCATTAATAGGTTGTCACGTGTGATACCTGCGTTATTAACAAGTACGTCAATATCGCCAAAATCAGCTTTTATTGCGGCAAGTGTCGCTTCAATAGATGCAGGATTCGTTACATTTAATGCATAACCTTTACCACTATCACCCAGGTACTCACTGATTTTAGCAGCGCCTGACTCGCTTGTAGCAGTGCCTGCAACTTTTGCACCTTGTGCAACTAATGTTGTTGCAATTGCTTTACCAATACCACGGCTGGCGCCAGTAATTAGGACAATTTTGCCCTCTAATGAAAATAAATTAGACATTTTATATACTCTTATTTAGCTGCATCAATTGAAGCGGCGTCGTTTACTGAGCCACAGATCATTGCTCTATCAATTCGTTTAGCAAGTCCTGTTAATACTTTACCAGGACCAAATTCGTAGCTTTGTGTTACATCTTGCGCAACCAAGGCTTGTACTGTTTCTGTCCAGCGAACTGGGCTGTATAGTTGACGTACTAGTGCGTCTTTAATTTCATCAGCGGTCGATTCAGCTTTTACATCAACATTATTAATTACATCACACTTAGGTGTATTAAATGTTAAAGCGGCTAAGTCTACCGCTAGCTTATCCGCTGCTGGCTTCATTAGTTCACAATGTGAAGGTACGCTAACCGAAAGTGGTAATGCGCGTTTAGCACCAGCATCTTTACATGCTTGTGATGCTCTATCTACTGCCGCTTTATGCCCTGCAATAACAACTTGACCAGGAGAATTGTAGTTAACTGGAGATACAACCTCACCTTGCGCTGAGGCAGAACACGCCACTTTTATTTCTTCATCGCCTAAGCCAATAATCGCAGCCATTGAACCTACGCCTGCAGGCACAGCTTCTTGCATATATAAACCACGGTTTTCAACAAGCTTAACAGCTTCACTCAAGCTTAGTACGTCGCTACACACTAGTGCTGAATATTCACCTAAGCTGTGACCGGCCATAACAACGTCGGCATCTGGGTTTGCTGCAAGCCAATCACGATAAATAGCAACACTTGCAGTTAATAATGCAGGTTGTGTACGATGAGTTTGATTTAATTTTTCTTCTGGGCCATTAAGAACTAGCTCTGCTAAGTCGTAACCCAATGCATCTGATGCTTCTGCAAATGTTGCTTTAACAATGTCAGAACTCTCTAGTAGCCCTTGTAACATACCAACGCTTTGCGAGCCTTGACCTGGGAATAGAAGTGCAATTTTTTGTGCCATACTTTGCTCTTTTTAATTAAACAAATAAATAATGAAATACACGGCACATCAATTATTGATTAACCGCCGTGTCTTTAGAATGTGTTTTTTCGAAAATAGCGGCTATTTTATCAGGAAGTTGACGTTCAACCTCCTTTACCGCTTCATCAATTGCTGCTTGAAATGCTTTAGCTGACGCATTTCCATGACTTTTAACGACAATACCGCGCAATCCTACCAGAGAAGCACCGTTATACTGGTCGGGGTTCACCCTTTTATAGAGTTTTTTTATTATTGGACGCAATATAAACGCCATACATTTATATAAAAGGTGCTTTTCGAGCGCAACTGTAAACTTATTCATAATAAGCTTGGCAATGCCTTCGCATGTTTTAAGTGCAACGTTACCCACAAAACCTTCGCATACAATAACATCAGCCTTGCCAGAAAAAATATCGCTTCCTTCGCTATAACCAATGTAATTAATATGTGGGCTTTGCTGCATTAATTGTGCAGCCTGTTTAATGTCATCGTGACCTTTAATATCCTCAGCGCCAATATTTAATAAGCTAACGCGAGGGTTATCGCAGCCAAGTGCTTGGCCAGCAACTACAGAGCCCATAATGCCAAACTGATACAGCATTTGCGCATCGCAATGCACATTAGCACCTAAGTCGAGTAAATATACTGGGTTTTTAAGCTCTGTAGGAACGGATGAAATGAGTGCAGCACGTTTTACACCTGGCAGCATTTTTAGCACATAGTGAGCCATAAAAAATAGCGCACCAGTATTACCTGAACTAACACACGCTTGAGCTTCGCCTGACTTAACTAAATCAAGGGCAACACGCATAGATGAATCTTTTTTTGAACGCACAGCAATTGCAGGTTCACAAGCATTAGTGACTATTTCACTACAGTGACGAATTATGAGTCTAGGATGAGGTAAGGAATCGAGGGATTCGAGTTCTTTAGATATAACGTCTTCATTGCCACATAAAATGAGAGTTAAATTGGCATGAGCGTTTACTGCGTGAACGGCAGCAGGAATAGATGAACGGGGGCCGTAATCGCCCCCCATCATATCTAACGCTATGGTTAGATCATTCAGCATATAAGTAATCTCTTATTTAGAAATTACTTGAACGCCTTTGTAGTAACCATCTGCAGTCACATGGTGACGACGATGAGTCTCACCAGATGTTTGATCTACAGTTAAAGTTGGACCACTGATCGCATCGTGTGAACGGCGCATGCCGCGTCTTGCACGAGACTTTTTGCTTTTTTGTACAGCCATAGTCTTCTCCTAAGAATCTTTCTTAAGTTGTTTCAAAATATCAAATGGATTAGGTTTATCATCTTCCGCCTTTAAAACACCAAAGCTGGCAGGCTTTGCTGAATAACTGCATGAAGCTTCGTTGTGGGTAGCTACTAATGGAATTGCTAAAATTAGTTCGTCTTCAATTAAATCAAAAACGTTAACTTCACCATTTTCATCAAGCGCTACTTCATCGTAGTCTTCTGGAAAAATATCTAACTCTGTATCTTCACCTACTGGTGAATATGCAAAGTCTTGAACCAAATCCAACCCTAAATCACCATTACAACGTTGACAAATGACAGTCACGTGTGTGGACAAATTGCCTCTAATCACAGCGAAACCTTGATCATCATTCTTGCAATGTATTTTTACCGCTATTTCACCTACTTCTTCCTGCACAACTTTCTCTAAACGAGTAAGTTTTTCAAGCGGTACAATTCCGTCATACTTTAAACGGTGCTGCGCTGCTTTGCCTGGATGAAGAGTGATGGGAATTTTCACCTTTTGCATAGGGGCTGCATCATATAGATAGTTAGTTTGTTAGTCAAAGTAAAAAACCATTTTTACTTGGTTTTTAACGTGTTTTACTCTCGGATCTGATTTATCCTAACTCAATCTGAATTATCTTAGGGAAACAGTCCGTGAAGCACCCACTTATTTTAGCGTCAAGCTCGCCTTTTAGGCAGTCTTTATTACAAAAATTTAATTTACCATTTGATACATTTTCACCAGACGTTGACGAGTCAGCACTTGAATGCGAAACACCTACCGAACTGGTTAAGCGTTTAAGTGAATTAAAAGCCTCTGCAGCTAATAAACACTTTAACAAAGGGTTAGCTATTGGATCAGACCAAGTAGCTGTGTTTAATAATCAAATTTTAGGTAAACCACACAATAAAAAAAATGCCGTAAAACAACTAAATTTATTTAGCGGTAATACTGTAACATTTTTAACTGGGCTTTGTGTTTACGATATTGTAACTGGAACAAAAAAAACCTGCGTAGAACCGTTTAATGTGACGTTTAAAACACTCAGTGATGCACAAATTAGTGCTTATTGCGACGCAGAGCAGCCATATAACTGTGCTGGGAGTTTTAAAAGTGAAGGGTTAGGTATTTGTTTATTTGAAAAGTTAAGCGGAGACGATCCTAATAGCTTAATTGGGTTGCCACTAATTAAACTCAGCCAATTACTGGCTGAGTTTGGTATTGATGTACTTACCGCTCAAAACAAGTTCTAGTTAAATAAATTAGCCAAGCAAAACCTGTTGCAGCTGCAGATAGTTATCTACCGTTGCAACCGGATTAAGCTCATTTAATTGCTGTGCGTTGTGCACCCCCATGGTTGCACCAATTCTATCCATGCCTGCAGCTTTTGCCATTGTCATGTCTATTTGAGTGTCACCAATCATTACGGCATCTTGAGCGCTTATGCCAAGTTCTTCAAGTAATTGATACAGCATATCCGCAGACGGTTTAGACAGTGCGTCATCGCTTGTACGTGTTGCACTAAAAAAATGTCTAAGTTGGCTTTGATCAAGCAAGCGCTCTAATCCATCTCGACCTTTACCTGTGGCAACAGCTAAAACAATGCCTTGCTTTTTTAAAACAGTTAAAACGCTGACAACATTAGCAAATACAGGAGTTGGCGTGGTATCAACACTATATTGGTGTTTATACCCTTTAATTAGCGCTTGATGCTGCGCGGTATCATCAGGAAATAAAACATCAATTGCTTTTTCAAGCGACATACCAATAATATTTTTAATTGCTAAATCACTTGGTGACACTAAATTAAGTGACTCAGCACTACTACGAATACAGTTAACTATTTTAGTGACTGAATCCATAACGGTGCCATCCCAATCAAAAATGACAAGCTTATATTTTTTAATTGGCGTCACTGCAATCATTGTTTTGCGTCTCGTAATTTTAGTAATGTATTTTTAAGCGTTTTATCAAGGGGCGCTTCAATACGCATCGTTGTTTCGTTTTTAGGATGATAAAAACTTAAATCGTGTGCATGTAAAAATAATCGGTTTAAGCCAACTTTACGCATAGATTCATCAAACCCTTGATCGCCGTATTTATCATCACACGCTATTGGATGACCTTTACACTGCGTATGCACACGAATTTGGTGTGTACGACCTGTAACAGGCGACGCTTGTACAAGCGAGCAATCATTAAAACGTTCAAGTACTTTAAAACGCGTATGCGAAGGCTTGCCCTCAGTGTTATCTACACGTACTACGCGTTCACCCGATTTAAGCGTATTTTTACGCAGCCCTTCGGTTACATTTTTAGTTTTAGAGTCCCACTGCCCTTCAACTAGTGCCCAATAATTTTTTTCCATTGTTTTTTCACGAAGCTGTTCATGCAATGCTGTTAACACCGAACGACGTTTTGCTATAAGTAAACAACCCGATGTATCACGGTCAAGCCTGTGAACTAGCTCAAGACTGCGCTCCTCTGGGCGAAGCGCGCGCAAAGCTTCAATTAAACCATAACTTAAACCACTGCCACCATGAACAGCCATGCCTGAAGGTTTATTTATAACGATAAGGTATTTATCTTCAAATAAGATATCGTTTTCAAGGCGAGTTACTTTATCTAGTTTTGATGGTACAAACTCTTCACGCTCAGCAACCCTGATAGGTGCAATACGAAGCACATCGTCAAGCTGTAGTTTATATACAGGCTTAATACGCTTTTTATTAACGCGTACCTCACCTTTGCGCAAAAGTTTATAAATAGCGCTTTTAGGCACCCCTTTTAAATGGGTAATAAGAAAGTTATCAATACGCTGACCTAAATGGTCTTCATTGATCGTGACATAAGTTACTTGTAAGTCGTTTTTTTCTGACATTGCCTAATCACTAATTTAAGTAAAATAATTTAGTTGCTAACACTGTAATAATAGTGGGATAATCAGCAGCGCAAATATTTAGTATTTGCAAATAACAACGGTGCTTTTTAACACATTAAAACATTCGTGATGCACATTCTGGGTAGCCGATCATACAGATCCGAGTTAAGTTTTCCAAAGCTTTTATACATACCTAGTCAACACGTGCGATCAATTAACGGCAATGCGCGTAATATATTGCTGGTTAAGTTTGAACATGAAGTGGTTTTTAATGCGATTGAGAAAGCAATGAACAGATAATTTGTCTGATAGTGACGACGTAAAAACACGTCGTTCAGCATTTGCTCAATTATTGTAGTACCGTACAGCAGCTTATTTAGAACTAAAAAAATCTAATAAATAAGCGTTCATTAACATTGGTAGCAACTTTTGCTCTTAAAATGGATATTAGTGATACATAAATATGTATTACTCACCAACTTAATGAGCCCTACGCACCTAATATGAATGACATTTAGTAAGATTGATATGACAGGCCAACTTCTGGGTAAAACATGTAAACGTAGCTGAAAAGCCGACTGTTTTAACACCATTTAGAATTTAATAACGGTAATACACGTTATTGTTTGCCAGCATTTAAAATACTGCGTACGAAAATACAGAGCCGTTCCGTTAAAGACCCAGTCGTGAGGCTGCACATTCTAAAAATAGGAACAACTGAACAGGCGATAAAAACATCGTCATGTCAGCGACATAAATAAGTAGAGTAACAATATGAAACGTATGCTAATCAATGCAACGCAGCAAGAAGAAATGCGCGTAGCACTGGTTGATGGCCAGCGCCTATATGATTTAGATATAGAAAGCCCAGGTCACGAACAGAAAAAAGCCAATATTTATAAAGGCAAAATAACCCGCATTGAACCATCTCTTGAAGCAGCATTTGTTGAATACGGTGCTGATCGCCATGGTTTCCTCCCTTTAAAAGAAATAGCCCGTACTTACTTCCCTGCAGGTTACACTTTTCACGGTCGTCCGAATATTCGCGACGTAATCAAAGAAGGTCAAGAAGTAATAGTACAAGTTGATAAAGAAGAACGAGGCCAAAAAGGCGCAGCGTTAACTACTTTTATCAGCGTTGCTGGTAGTTACTTAGTTCTAATGCCTAACAATCCTCGTGCCGGTGGCATTTCTCGCCGTATTGAAGGTGATGAGCGCACTGAACTTAAAGAAGCATTAGGTCGTTTAGAATTACCTAAAGGTATGGGCTTAATTGTTCGTACTGCTGGTGTTGGTAAGTCATTTGAAGAACTTAACTACGATTTAAAAGCATTATTAGTACACTGGGAGGCTATTGGCCAAGCAGCCGACAGTGCTAAAGCTCCTTTTTTAATACACCAAGAAAGTAACGTAATATTTCGCGCCATTCGCGATTATTTACGTCGCGACATTGGTGAGATATTAATTGATAAACCACGTGTTTTTGAAGAAGCTAAAGCGCACATTGAGCGTTTTCGCCCTGATTTCATGAGCCGCGTTAAGCTTTATCAAGGCGATACGCCATTATTTACACATTATCAAATTGAAAGCCAAATCGAGTCAGCGTTTCAGCGTGAAGTGCGTCTTCCGTCTGGTGGTTCAATAGTTATTGACCCTACTGAAGCATTAACATCTATCGATATTAACTCGTCTAAAGCAACAAAAGGCGGTGATATTGAGGAAACAGCACTAAATACTAATTTAGAAGCTGCTGATGAAATTGCACGTCAGTTACGTCTTCGTGATCTAGGTGGTTTGATTGTAATCGACTTTATCGATATGACCCCTCCACGTCATCAACGTGAAGTAGAAAATCGCTTAAAAGATGCTGCTCGCCCAGATCGTGCTCGTGTTCAAATTGGTAAAATCTCACGCTTTGGTTTACTTGAAATGTCGCGTCAGCGCTTGCGTCCTTCATTAGGTGAAGCAAGCCAGGGCCCATGCCCTCGCTGTAGCGGACAAGGGACTATTCGTTCTAACGAATCAATCGCACTTTCTATTCTTCGCTTAATTGAAGAAGAAGCAATAAAAGACAATACGACACAAGTAAATGCACAAGTGCCTGTTGCTGTTGCCGCTTATTTGTTAAATGAGCAACGTCGTAGTGTTCATCGTATTGAAAAACATCATAAATGTGATGTAGTGATTATTCCTAATCAACATATGGAAACACCACATTACGAAGTTATGCGTTTACGTAAAGACGAAACACTTGAAACGGTAAGCTACGGACAAGTTATTGCGCCTGAGCCTGAAGTATTTGAGATGTCTAAATCTCCAAGTACACCAGTACGTGAAGAGCCAATGCTAAAAGGTGTAGTAATGCCTTCTACACCAGCTCCACAAGCAGCGCCTGCACAAACAGCTAAGCCAGTGACCAAAGAGACTAAAGCTAATGGTGGCTTATTTACAGCAATCACTAAGTGGTTTAAGTCGTTATTTGCTACTGAAACGGTAGAAGAGAAAAAAGAAGCCGCTGAAAAGCAGCAAGAAGAAGCACGCAATAACCGCAGAGGTAACGATAACCGCCGTCGAAATAACAATCAACGTCGTCGAAATAACCCTCGCACTAAGCCTCGTGCTGAACGCAGCAATACTGATCAAGATGAAGCTAAAACTGATTCACCAGTAACTAACGAGAACCAAGAAAGAAACGAAAATCGCAACAAGCGTCGTCGTAATCCTAACTCTCGTAAGCGCCCAGAGCATAAAAACCAAGAAAAAGATCAAGTTAAAACTGAAGCCCCTGCAAAGGCGGAAGTAGAAACTGATTCTAAACTAGCACAAGCTGCAGAGCCTAAAGAGCAGAAGCCTAAAGTTCGCCGTCAACGACGTAATTTACGTAAAAAAGTACGTTTACAAGACGAAAATGCTGAACAAGCAAAAACAGTAGATAAAATAACAGAACAAACTGTGGTAAGTGATGAAAAACCACAAGTTAAAGAGCAAGTTACGCCTACTGTAGAAAAGCAAACGCAAGCTCCAGCAGAAAAAACAGCGCATATTAAAGAAGAGAAAGTTGACGTTGTTGATTCTAACGATGAAACATCTGCATCTGATGAAGAACAAGAGCAAACACGTACACGTTCACGCCGCTCTCCTCGTCATCTTCGTGCATCTGGTCAACGTCGCCGCCGACCAGAAGGTGAAGGTTCTGAAAACAAATCAGACGAAACACCTGCATTTGTACCAGTAGCAGATCAAGCTGCAGCTGAGTATGAAGCTGAACTTAAAGCTAAATCGCAAGAAACCGCTGTTGATGCTTCTGAAAAAGTTGAACAAGCACTTGCTGTAGAAGACTTGGCTAAAGTTGAAGCGGTTAAAGAATCAGCTGAAATTGAAGCCCCTGTAGTGACTGAGCAAGCAGCTGAAATTGAAGCACCTGTAGTGACTGAGCAACCAACTAAAGTTGAAGCGCCTGTAGTGACTGAGCAACCAGCTAAAATTGAAGCGCCTGTAGTGACTGAGCAACCCGCTAAAGTTGAAGCACCTGTAGTAACTGAGCAACCAGCTAAAGTTGAAGCACCTGTAGTGACTGAGCAACCCGCTAAAGTTGAAGCGCCTGTAGTGACTGAGCAACCAACTAAAGTTGAAGCACCTGTAGTGACTGAGCAACCAGCTAAAGTTGAAGCACCTGTAGTGACTGAGCAACCAGCTAAAGTTGAAGCACCTGTAGTTACTGAGCAACCAGCTAAAGTTGAAGCGCCTGTAGTGACTGAGCAACCAGCTAAAGTTGAAAAATCAGTACAGCATGTTAAAACCGTCGTTTCGCAAGGATCTGCAAGTGCGCCAATGGCACAACCTACTCCTGTAGCTGATAGCGAAGTAAAACATATCTCTGTTGCAATGGCTCACGACAAACGTGAACTAGTACCCGACAGTGGCTTACGTGCAGGCTCAATCAAACCTGCTGGTCGTGCAAGCTCTGCAATGACTAAAACAATGAGTGCTGATTAGTAACTAACGCTCATTAAAAAGCCCCGCTATGTACTCAATAGCGGGGCTTTTTTGCTTTAAGTGCTATGTAAAGCGCTTCTAACGTGATCAAGCTCTACAAGTAAACACCAAACGTTAAATCCATAACCTGTATGCTGGCGTTTAAAAATAACGTTTTTACCAAAATTATTAACTAGCAGTACCTTTTTAATGCATTGCAATACATTAAAACTCACCTCACCTTTTTTAATTCACTATTTAAAGCTTTGAGAAGCTGCGCTTCTAACGTGAGCAAGCTCTACGTCTACAGATAAGCACCAAACGTTAAATCCATAACCTGTAGACGCACAGCTTGCTGGCGTTTAAAAACGACGTTTTTACCAAAATTGTTAACTAGCAGTACCTTTTTAATGCATTGCAATACATTAAAACTCACCTCACCTTTTTTAATTCACTATTTAAAGCTTTGAGGAGCTGCGCTTCTAACGTGAGCAAGCTCTACGTCTACAGATAAGCACCAAACGTTAAATCCATAACCTGTAGACGCACAGCTTGCTGGCGTTTAAAAATAAGTTTTCTCATAAAAAAAACGCGGTCTACTTGCCGCGTTTTCAATAAAGCTAAAACATTATTTATGTAACGTTTATTCTTGCTCTTGTTCCATAAAACGTTGTAACTGATCTTTTAAATTTGGCGGAATACCTTTAATCACTAAGGTATCAGTCGCTTCATTATAAGTAACGCGCTCACCTAAATGTTTACGCTCAAAACTTACACTTACGCCACCACCTAGACCTGAAAACTTAACCATACTGGTTACCGTTTTTTTATCTACAGGGAAGGTTTCTTCTAAGTCATAGCTTTGTTCTTTACAAAAACTATCGAACGGGCTGTCATCGCCTTTAGTGAGCGTTGCTGAAAGCTCGCTTACGCTGGCATCTTCGCCTGTAGTTACGCAATCATTACAGTAATCAAATACTTGTTTACGTAAGTCGTCTTTTTCTGATTTATCAAACTGTTGCTCTGATAAATAATCCTCTACTGCGCTAAGCATTACTTGGCTTTGCTGTTTTGAATCAATACCCTCTTCACAACCTAAAAAGTCTAAGAAAAAGTCAGCAACTTTACGTCCAGCTCGTCCTTTGATAAATGAAATATAACGGTTGTCGTCAGCTTGTGTATCCCACGCTGTTAAGTCGATGCGAGCAGCGAGTTGCATACGCGATATATCTAAATGGCGAGAAGCTGCTAAATCAAGCTCTGAAGTCATTGAATAATGCTCTTTGATGTTAATCATCGCAATTAACATGTAATCGGTAGCAACATACTGATAATGACAAAATACTAAATAACCTGTTTCGCTAAAAGCATACTTATCAAGCTCTTCTTTTAAGACTGTTGAAGCTTGCTCTGTCATATGCCAAAAGCCCAACTCATCATTACGGTAACTTTGCATTGCTGATGCTACAATACTGTTTTTATCTCCACTGAAAGCACAATAACCTTTACCAGGTTTACCGTTGTACGCATGATGTAACTGCTCAATGAACACGGCCACTTTATCGTTGATGATCATTTCATCATTTCGAAGGTGAATTTGCGTATCGTCGTCTTTTTTGTCTACATAATGAACGACTAATTTTTTAACGTCTGTTGTCATCTTTGTTTTTCACGCCTCTAGTGTTAAAATACGGGAATATAACTATTTTATTGAACCAACTGATGCCAATCTTATCAAAATACTCTAATGAAGAAGTAGAACAAATCGTCGATCAGCTTATTGATGTGCTAACTAAACATAATGCACCGGTTGATTTAAGCCTTATGTGTTTAGGAAATTCTATCACGCATATCTTAAAAGAGCATGTACCAACAGGGAAAAGACAAGCCGTAACTGAGAACTTTGCAAAAGCATTGTCACAGTCGGTTAAATAAACTCTATGAACTTATCGCAGCACAATCAGTTTTCATCAAAAGCGAGTCAGTTATTAAGCTGGGGGCATTGGTTCACCTTTGCCAACATCGGCTTAGCGCTATTTATTAGCTTAAGCTATTTATTTGCCGATTCGCCACCAATTAGCTTTATGGGCATAACTTATATGCTAGTGACATGGCTTAGCCACACTAGTTTTATTGCCTTTTTAGCATTTGTGCTGACGGTATTTCCGCTTAGTTTGATTTTCCCCTATCCTAGGCACATTCGTGGAATGGCTGCTGTAATTGCTACGTTTGGCGCATCACTGCTTACTCTTGATGCTTATGTGTATGTTAATTTGGGCTATCATTTAAGCACTTCCGCTTTGCCTGAAATCATCTCACTGCTGTGGCATCGATTAACAAGTTCGCCTGCTTTAACAACTCTTTTTGCCGGCGGTATTGTTCTGCTAATCTTAGGTTTTCAACTCGTTGCCAGTAATCTTACATGGCGGCATTTAGCGCGTCTAAAACAGTTTAAATTTGCACGTTACGCAAGCTCATTTTTAGTTATATGTTTTGCGCTTAGCCACAGCATTCATATTTGGGCAGATGCTAACTTAAAATTTGATGTAACAAAGCAAGATAATGTTTTACCACTTTCATATCCTACAACAGCTAAAAGTTTGTTAGCTAAAAATGATTTACTAGATATCGAAACATATAAACAAGCTCATAGCGTTAAAATTAATAACCAAAATATTAACTACCAAATACCAACTCCTCTTGAGAAATGTGAAGATTACACTCAGGCTAATATCGACATTTTTGTTTTTGAAACCGACCAACAATTAGCCGACTTTATTTCAGAAAATAAAGGTCTACATAAAACAGAGCAATTTTTACAGCCAACTAATCATAGCGACATGCTATTTAGTTTGGTATACGGTTTACCTGCCTTTTATAAAGTTGCGATAATTGAAGAGCACACTCTTCCCGCATGGCAGAGCCAACGTCGCAGTATTGAAGTAAGTGGTATTAACGAGCTGAGTTTTATTAATGACCAAGCTCACACTAACAGTGCGATTAGAGTTATTAGCGGTTCAAAAGTTGTATCCCCACGCGATAACGCAACGCAAATATTTGCTTTTAGCTTAGTAAATGATACTCAAGAAGTGGTAAGTACATCAACCTTATACAGCTCAGATAAAAGAATCTCAAAAATTGAAGGCTTAATTCAACCAAGTGATTTAATTGCGACTAGTGTCGGTCAGTACTTAAATTGTAAAGCGATTGCCAAACAAACAATGTTAGGTGTTAACTTATACAAGAAAAAAGACAATATGGGTGTTAATTACTCCCAAGGTGTAGTCATAGCATACAAAAAAGATAGGATCACATTAATAGACTCTGATGGGAATTTTAAAAACATCTCTGCCGCTGAAGGGTTCTCTATTGAGCAAGGTTTAGATATTCCATTTTTAGTACAAAGCATAAAGAAGTTAAAAACTTTCACTCAATAACTGTAATCCTGACCTAGCTTGCTATAACGTCAAGCTAGGTTATAGTTTTTATTTTGGAACTGCGTTTTTAGCAACGCAAAATAAATTCATGGATGCCCTGCTATGATTAAACTTGTTAGTTACTTATTTTATTCACTTTGCATCTTTATCTGCTTTTATAATAACGCCACGACTTACTACAAATGCGTGACAGAAAAAGAGACTGTTTTTTCTCAGTTTCCTTGCGATCATCGCGCAACTACATACAAAGTAAATACCACAAACATACTGCAAAATGGCCCTGAAGTTGATTATAGAAAACAACTAAACGATCTTGAGCGAGAAAGGCTTTTGGCTGGGTTACAAGCTGAACTTCGCAGTAACAACCATAAATTAACGATACTCGATCGTGAAAAAGAGCGAGCTGAATACAAGCAACAACAGCGCCTTAACCATATTTTAGCCGACGATGAGAAAAATAGAATAACTAAAGATATTACCAAGAACATTAAACGAATTAATAAAGAATATAAAAAAGAAGTATCTGCTATTGCTAAAAAAATTAAAGAACTAGAAAAAAAAATATTAATATACAAATAAAACGCTCATAAAGCATTATGAGCGTGTTCGTAATTTAGCTTGGTTTTAAACTTAAAATAACATACCCTTAACACAATAGAGTATAAACTCTAACGTATAATAAGGAATGCTTATGCAGCCACATCGTATTGCTGAACTAATTTTAACTGGCTTTAAAAAGCACTATAAGCTATTTCAAAAAACCACGGCAAAGGCTCCTCTCGCTTTTGCTAATAAAGATTGGCAAGCAATTAACGATATAAGCCGTTTACGTATTAGCTATTATGATGATCGTGTTAACGAAACGACACAATTTTTAAAAATAGAACATCCTACAGATACCCTTGATGAATCTCTTTGGCTTGCAGTAAAAAAAATATATCAACACTTTTTATGCTTTCATCCACAAGCAGAGCTTGCCGAAACATTCTATAACTCTGTATTTTGCCGTCTTTACCATAGACGTTACTTTCATAATGACTTTATATTTGTACAAGCCACATTAAAAGACGCGCCATCTGTACCGGTTGAATCCGAGTATAGAAGTTATTTCCCGGTAGTTGATGGTTTAAAGCCTACGATAAAACGTATTATCAATCACTTTGATTTTAAAGCCCCATTTGTAGATTTAGAACGAGATATACGCTTGCTTGT
Organism: Pseudoalteromonas sp. 1_2015MBL_MicDiv; assembly: GCF_002407505.1. Classification (NCBI taxonomy): domain Bacteria; kingdom Pseudomonadati; phylum Pseudomonadota; class Gammaproteobacteria; order Alteromonadales; family Pseudoalteromonadaceae; genus Pseudoalteromonas; species Pseudoalteromonas sp. 1_2015MBL_MicDiv. The sequence continues at coordinate 2,373,358 of NZ_CP012737.1, forward strand.
TAAAGCATTTTACAAACAAGCCCCCGATACTCACCACCAACCTTGGCAAATGCGCTTTGATATATTACATACTGCATTTTATCGTAACAAAGCGGCGTATATTGTTGGCCGTGTAGTTTCTCAAAGCGGTGTGCAACCTTTTATTATTGCAGTACTACATCATAAAGATAAAGGCTTATACTTAGACGCCTTGCTCACTAAATCATCACAAATGCGTGTTATTTTTGGCTTTGCGCGTGCTTATTTTATGGTGGAAACTCATGCACCTTCAGCGTTGGTAAGGTTTTTAAATCAGCTAATGCCAAACAAAACAATTGCAGAGCTATACAACGCGATCGGTTTTCATAAACAAGGCAAAACTGAATTTTACCGCGAGTTTTTAAGTCATTTAACGCATTCAAGTGATGAGTTTACAATTGCACCTGGTACACCGGGCATGGTGATGATGGTATTTACCCTCCCCTCTTTTGGTTATGTATTTAAAGTCATTAAAGATAAGTTTGGTGAAAGCAAACCATTTGGTCGCAACACCGTTTTAAAGCGCTATCAGCTCGTAAAGAGTCACGATCGCGTTGGGCGTATGGCTGACACTATAGAGTATTCTAATGTCGTATTTCCTTTGGCTCGTTTTGATAGTAATTTGCTTGAGCAATTACATAAAACAATTGGCTCCTCTATGATAATTGAAGGCGATTGGTTGATTATAAAACACCTTTACATTGAACGGCGCATGACACCACTAAATCTGTTTTTAGAAAACGCTGATGACGAAAGTGCAGCAGATGCAATAGAGGAGTACGGCCAAGCACTTAAAGAAATGATTGCCGTTAATATATTCCCTGGTGATATGCTATTAAAAAACTTTGGGGTAAGTAAGCATAAACGTATTATTTTTTATGATTACGACGAAGTACAATACCTTACAGATATGAACTTTAGAGAATTACCTAAAGCTAAAAATTACGATGACTATTTAATGAGTGAACAAAGTTACTCTGTCGCTCCACAAGATGTTTTCCCGGAGCAGTTATGTACTTTTGTTACACCTAACCCAACTTATAAACAGTTTTTATTAAGTACACATCCCGAATTAGTTGATGTTAGTTTTTGGAAGCAAGCACAGCAAAACATAAAAAATGGGCATGTGAGTCATATTTACCCATACCCGACAGCACAGCGCTTTATTCACCATTGGTAGGCGCTAAAGGACACACAATGAATATAAGTAAAATAGATTTAAATTTACTGGTTTACCTCGACACACTACTACGAGAATGCAACGTAACACGCGCTGCAAACCAGTTGAGTATTACACAACCTGCAATGAGTAATGGCCTTAAACGTCTTCGTAACCTATTTAACGATCCTATTTTAGTTCGTACCAGCGATGGTATGGTCCCAACTGAGCGTGCTTTGGAGTTACAACCTGTTATACGTGGCATATTAATGACTCTCGAAGAAACTCTAGCACCTAATCGAGAATTTGAGGCAAGCCAAAGTAAACGTGTGTTTAGGATTATGGCCAGCGATTACGCTGCAAGTACCCTAGCGCCTAAACTGCTTAGTAAATTACATGACGAGGCACCCGACACCACATTAGATATACTTACCCCAAGTGATGTGACTTTTCATGATGTAGAAAATGGTAAAGTTGATATGGCTATCAATCGTTTTGAAAACTTACCACAATCTTTTCATCATAAGCGTATTTGGAAAGACAGTTTTTGCTGTTTAGTAAAAGCCGATAATCCAATAATTGAAAGCTTTAGCCTTGATAGCTATTTAAAAGCACGCCATATTTGGGTAAGTAAAACAGGTTTTGGTGTTGGTGTAGGAATGGATCCAAAAGACGTGCAAAAGCTAGGGTGGGTTGACGAAGCCCTCGCTCACTTTGGTAAACATCGTAATATCGCTACATTTACGCGTAATTACCATGTAGCGATTCATTTAGCAAAAGAGAAAAACCTTATTGCCACTCTACCATCTAAAGCCGCTAATATTTATGTCGACGATCCAGGACTTAAAATACTAGAACCTCCTTTTCCTATTCCTCCTTTTGAACTTGATATGATTTGGAGTCCACTGCTACACCGAGATGCGAGTCATATTTGGTTGCGCCAAAAAGTAGCTGAAGTTGCCGAGGAACTAAAGTAGCTTTATTACATAATACCTTGTAAAAATTGCTAGGCTAATAGAAAAAATTAACCTAGCAATTTAAAAATAAATAATAAAGCAATTAATATCAAATATTTATACATGAAAGGCATTATGGAATGACCTTTGCTTTAATTAAATCGAAGTTTATATTCATTTAATTAAAGAGGTCATTATGAACACCCATCAAGGATCAGAAGTAAATCATATTACAGACATCATTCAAGTAATGAACAGTGGCATCGACTTTTATGAAAAAGCCCTAGAAAAAATTGAAGACCCTGCAATTGGCGCTCTTTTTCAGCGCATGATCGATGCACGTAAAGTGAGTGTTGAGCGCTTGCAGCCCTATGCTATTAATGAAAAAGGTGAACGCGAAGATGGCTCTTCGTTCGCTATTGAAGCACGCCGTGCATACACTGAACTGCTCACAACATTTAGCTCACACAACGACAGCACCTATGTGAAGGAGCTAGAGGAAGTTGAGGATAAAACCCTTGAAGAAATTAAAGCCGCGATGGATAAACCACAACCTGCTGACTGTGAAGCTGCTTTGGCTAAAACACTACTAACAATGCAGAGTTGCCATGCAGAAATGAGTCGCATGAAAAACCATTAAACTTGATTTTGACGCCAAGCACCCAGCCATAGCGCTGGGTTTTTTATTGTCTTAAAGTATTCATTTATTTTACCTTACATATAACGACATAATTTATACAAATATTTAATATTATTAGAATATTTAATTAACTATATTTTATTTTAGCTGTGCTAGTTTTATTAATAGGATCCTGAAATCTTGCTGTGGCGCCGCAGCTTTAAATTATAAATAAGGTCCCAATATGAAAAAAAAACTAGCTCAACTGCAAAATAATGCTGATGTAGATATGACTCCAATGTTAGACATTGTATTTATACTACTCATTTTCTTTATTGTTACTACTTCATTTGTTAAACCTGTGGCCATTGAGTTAAATCGTCCGCTCGATAGCCCTCAAATAGATAAACCGGTTAAAAATGCTTTATTTAGTATAGATGAAAGTAATGGGGTTTATTTCTCAGGTAGGTTGATTGACTTAGAGCAAGTGTCGACTAACCTAGCAATGTTTGCCGCAAAATATGAAATAAGTTCAGTATTGATAAAAGCTGACGAAAACAGTAATCACAACACCCTAATGAACGTGATGAATAATATTAAAGAGTATGAAAACTACTCCATTTCTTTAATCTCGAAATAATACTAAGCGGATTAAATGTGGTCTATTTAACGATAAGAAAATCGTGTCGATAACCAGGTAAAAATTTCGTTGTTTAGTTGTTCCATATCAGAAATTTTTAACACAGTTAGCGACAGGTTTAAGCCCTCAAATTGATCAAGTATTATTGCGGATGGGTATTATACCAACCTGCTTATATATGGGTCTATTTAACGTTAAGAAAATTACGCTAGAACTAGGCAAAAATTTTTGTATTTAGTTGTTCTAAATAAAAAATTTTTAACGACGTTATAGTGCAATTTAATTCGTTAAATTGATCAAAGATTTATGCAGGTTGGTATTAGATATAGGATAACTCCTTAAAGTAACAAAAAAGGGCCTTGCGGCCCTTCAACTTTAAATAACAATAGGAGAGTTATTTATTAAAAACGATATTCTGCGCCTATGTAGTAATAAGCACCATTAAAACCAAATGGAGCTGAACGGCGAGAGTATTCAAATACACCGGAGCTGCTTACTACAGTGTTACCGTTAGCATCAACGATTGTGCCTGAACGTGAGTTACCAATTTTGTTTTTGTCTGGGTAAACGTCAAACAGGTTATTAGCACCAATATTCACAGATAAATCTTCTGTTACGAAGTAATTAACTTTAACATCCGTTAAGATTTCTGCCGAATAAGTTTGGCTATCACCATCCTCTACGGTGTATTCACCAAAACGATTCAGTGATAAATTAACCGTCCAGTCATCACGTTGATAAAGCGCGCTTAAATTAATGCGATCCTCTGGTTGCCACTCTTCGATGATTGAAATCTCTTGTTCCGAGAATACATCTTCAACCGGCACAGTTTCTAAACCAGAACCTGATGGCGTAAATAACGATACAACATCAGTTTCAGTAAAGTTAGCCGCAAGTGTAAAATCAAGCGTACCGCCTAAGCCTTCTGTATTCCATGTTGCAACAAAATCGATACCACGAGTTTCTGTATCTGCACCATTTAAGAAAAACTGACCAGCGCCTGCACCTGAGCTAACTAAGGCCGCATCTAAGCTTGAAGAAAGCCCTTTACCCAAACGGTTACTAATAACAATACGGTCGTCAATATCAATTGAGTAGTAATCAACTGTTAAGTTGATGTTATCTGTCATGTTGTAAACGATACCTAAACTACGGTTTTGAGATTTCTCTTCTTTGAGTTTTGGAATACCTAAACTTTGTGCAAGTGTTGAGTCATTTCTAAATGTCCCTACTTCCTCAGCAACTAATGTACCATTAGGGCCTGTCACGAACTGCGTACTAATATTGTTAAAGTATAGTTGTTGCATAGATGGCGCTCTAAAGCCTGAACTTAATGCACCACGTAATGAAATATCATCTGTAACCGACCAGTTACCCGCTAGTTTAAAGTTAACAGTATCACCAAAACCTTTGTAGTTATCGTAGCGAAGTGCGCCAGATATAATAACATCTTCAATAAAGTAGGCTTCTGCATCCATATAAAATGAAATAACATCGCGTGACTCGTCAACCGACGATGCTGGAGATGAACCACCAAAACCTTGTGTGCCACCAGATGCATCTTCACTGCCTACACCACCACTTAACCCATCGTAAATACTTACGCCATTGTTTGTATCATAATCTCGGTATGCATATTCATTACCTTCTAGGATACGGTATTCGTCAGTACGAATCTCAGCACCCATTGCTAAAGAATAATCATCAAAGTTTTGTGTGAAATCAAGATTGATTGTTTGTAGTGAGAGCTCCATGCCATAAGCGTATGCTTCACGTGGAATAGTTGTACGAATATCAGCTGCACTTAAGCCTTGGTCGTAACGTAAAAAATTAGCGTATGAAGCATTAATTGTGTCACTTGTCGTGTAATCAATGCTGTTTTCACCGTAAGTGTAGGATAAATCTAAGCTAGCATCGTTATCAAATTGTGTCTTATAACCAAAGTTATATGAAATATCATCGATCGTTGTGTTGATTTTTGGTAAAAAACCTAGCGGAATCGTCGCATCATTATCTTGTAGTACTGGATTGCCACCCGCATTTGCATTGTGACGGAAAAATGCAGCTGATTCGTTATCACGCGTTGAATAAGTAATAAAGCCATAAAGCTCGCCATCGCCTAACTCATAACCTGTGTTAATTGTTAAACCAAACTGTTGAGAGTCGGCATCACCAATTCTAAATGTATCTCTGTCTGCGGTCACTTCTCGTGGATCGCCAGCCAGTAAAGTACCGTCACTTAATTCTGTACAACCGTAAAATTGGCATGAACCATGTAAACCAGCACGGTTAGTAGGTGAACGGTCGCGATAGTTAATTGTTGCATTTAAATAACCGTCATCGCCTAGTGCAAAACCTTTGTTAAAATCGACGTTAACTGTTTCGCCATCACCTTCTGAATATTGACCATAATTGATAGCCGCTTTACCGCCTTCACTACCATCTTTAAGTACAATATTAATTACACCGGCAATTGCATCAGAACCATACTGAGCCGCAGCGCCATCACGCAGAACTTCAATACGTTTAATAGCTGACGCAGGTATTGCATTCATGTCAGTACCCGCAGTACCACGTCCTACTGATGTATTAATATGAATAATACTTGCTTGGTGGCGACGTTTACCATTGATCAACACTAACGTTTGATCTGGACCTAAACCACGCAGTGTGGCAGGTCTTAATGCATCGGTACCATCACTAATCGACGAGCTTGAAAAGTTAAATGAAGGGGCAATAGACTGTAACATACGGCCAACTTCTGTTTGGCCCGTATTTTCAAGCGCTTCTGCACTTAGAATATCTACTGGAACGGGTAAATCTTCAACTGAACGTCCCGCTACACGGCTACCGACAATAGCAATTTTTTCAATTTTTTCTTGAGCAACTTCTTCTGCTGCATTCACACCTTGCGAATTTGCCGCAAGTAACGCTGGTAATATAGCTGCACTGACCGCTGAAAGCTTCATCATGTTGTTATCATTCCTGTTGATTTGTTTGAGTTTTATACTCAGTAATCCATTTTGATCAACAACCGCATCGAGCTCAGTTCCACCTAGTAATGCCTGTAAAGCATCAAGTTGGGTATAAAATCCATATACCGAATTTGCATCATACTGCTTAGCTAACTCATAAGAAAACACCACGGTTTGCTCTGTTTGCTTAGCAAATTCAATTAAGGCTTTGTCTGCTCGCTGCGCTTTTATATCAAATTGCACCATTTGCCCAGTGGTTTGCGTCGCGGCTTGTACACTGATGCTAAAAATAGCGGGGACAAGCACACTTAAACCACCCAATAAATACGTATGGTTACTGCGCAACTTATATAAACAGCTGACAAACAAAAATCCTCTATGGTTTTGTTTCTTTTTTTTAATCTTTTTTTTACGTGATATCTTTATAGGTGCAACTTTATCTAACATTAGCTTGATTTGCATAGCTGCTACTTATGATTCTGTATGGCGTTTAAGACTAACTACATGCTCGCCTAAGCGTTCATGATCAATCGAAAAATTAGTTTGTAAGCTCTCAAGTAAGCCAGCTACATCGCCGGCTTTAAATACACCAGCCACTTTAATACTAGCAAGTTCAGCTGACGACAATTCAAAACGCGTTGCGGTATAACGGCTTACTTCATTTAAAGCATCGCTTAATTGTTCACCATTGAAAATTAACATACCATTTTGCCATGCTAAATCGCGCTGAACATCGCCCGCAGAAAGTTGCGTTATCGGCTTTGTTATACTTTGCTCAATAATCGCTTTCTCGCCCGAAGTAACAATATTTGCATTAATTTTGCGAATTTTTTGCGTACTATTATCAGCAAGTTGATATGCTTTAAAATCATTAGCATCTACAGCAACACTTGGGTCGGTGATCATCACTTTACCTTCGGTAACCACAAGTTCTAAATCTGATGAAGTATTGCGTTGCACATTAAATACCGTGCCTAACGCGGTAAAGCTTTTATCACCAGCCATAACACTGAACGGACGCGTCGTATCTTTAGCCACATTAAATCGCCCTTCTCCACGACTGAGTAATAGCTGCCTGCGCCCTTTGCTGTAAGCAACTTCAAGTAAACTATTGGTATTTAACTGAACAATCGTTCCATCGGGTAAAACATAAGTAGCTTGCTCACCTACTTTCGTTTTATAAATTTTAGTATAATTAACTTTAGCAAGTTCTTGGTTATAACCATTTTCTAAATTGATCAGTAAATAGCTACACACCATTAATGCTGCAAATAAACTGGCTGCAATCGAGTAAGAAAACATCCATCTATTTTTAGACTGTTTGCTACTACGGTGCGGGAATAAATGACTTAATTCGTTTAAAACAGATATTTCATCCCAAAGCTGAGCAAGTTCATATACAGCATCTTGATGAGCAGTGCTTTGCATCATCCACAATTTAAATTGCTCTTTTTCGTCAGCACTTAAGCCGCGATCTATTGCACTTATCCAATTACAGGCTTTTTCGAGAATTAAATCTTTTGAGGTAAATTGATGTACGTTGCTCATTTTGAAACCCTCTCTAGGGGTAACGATTGCACTGACATAATACTTGCATCAGGAAGTTCGTGGGTTTTGTCATGCTCTCGCATATACAACATAGTCTGTAGTAATCCTTTGGCAATGTGCTTTTCAACCGTACTTTGACTTAATTGCATCTCGCTCGCTATCTCTTTTTGGCTCATGCCGTATACTTTTTTTAATATAAAACATTTACGAATTGATACACTTAATTGCTCTGTGGCTTTACAAAAAAGTAAAAAGCGCTCTTTAGATGTGTATTCATCTTCTAACTGCATTGATTTAAGTAATACAGGCAACTCACTGTCTTGCTCAAGGGATTCGTTAAATTTATTATCCCATTTAGCAATATGATTAAGTGCTAAATGCTTTGCTGTTTTAAGCATATAACTGCGAGTAAATTGAATATCTTGCTTTAAGTCAGCTTCATAGCTTTTTATAAATGTTTCTTGCACAATGTCTTCTACGTCATCGGGCTGAACTATTCGAGAGACAAAGCGCTTAAGTTGACTTGAAATATCAACAAATGTTGACGTAAACGTTATTTTTTTCGTCATCCTTAACTAGCACCTGTTGTTATTTTTATTACCTTTAGATTACGAGTTTTGAGCATAAAAACAAGCAAAATGTTAACTTTGGGTTATTTATATGTATTGTTTTTAAAAAGGAAAGTTTATGAGTAAACTTTTAGACTATATACGATTAAGTTTTTTTGCGTGTGGTTTACTTCTAGGTGTGCAAATACCTGCATTTGTGAGTGATTTTGGGCAAGCTATAAATGCGCAGTTAATTGAAGCTAACAACGCAATTAAGCCATTTAAGAATGACGCAGCGCAATACTTTAATAATGACTTAGATAAACTCATTAAACATTATCAACATTTAGATGATGACATTATTAATAAAGGTGCAAACAATATTAATGTGTTAAATAAACGCCAGCAAGCTTTACAAGCAGCTGTTAATGCGTTTTCTGAATCTCCCTACTTATTTACCATAACCAGTAATTTAAGCGATATAAAACAGCAAGTATGGCAACGCTTTGAAGGTCAAATCATTTTAAAAAAAGACTCTATTATAGCCGCCATTGTTGCAGCCATAATTGTTGCCTTGCTTGCAGAGCTTACTGGTTATTTGTTTTTAACTGGAGTAAAACGCTCATTTAAACGCTTATTCGCAGCTCAAAAATAGTGATTTCATAAAATCATAAAATACATCGGTTTTGCGGGTTGTTAAACTATTTTGCGGACGTAAAAACCAAACAGGTGCATCATCTTGTGCCATTACCCCTGGCATAACTTCAACCAAAATACCGTTTTTAAGATCTTCATTAATCGCTATTTTTGACTTAATAGCAATACCATGACCTGCAATGGCAGCTTGTGTCATATTATCGGAGTTTGAAATAGTAAAACGAGTTTTAGCATTAAAGGTATAGATTTTTTTGTGTTCGTCAAAAAGCTTTAACTGGCGTTGCCACGGCAGGCAAACCCAATAATGTTCACTCAATTGCGTTAAATTTTCAGGCATGCCGTACTTTTCTATATAGCTAGGGGCTGCACACAGTATGCGACTATTGTTTACGATTTTACGAGAAAGTAATCCTGAGTCATTTAATTTTCCCACCCTAATTGCAACATCTTGCGCATCATCAACCACATTTACAAAATGATCCGTTATTAAAAAATCAAGCTTTAGTTCAGGGTAAGCTTGCTCAAACTCATTGAGTTTAGGCATTACGTATTTTGAAAAAACCCATGGGGGCATTGTCACTCTTAGTAAGCCACTTACCGATGAGCTACGCGCACCAATACTATGCTCAGCATCGCGTAAAGCTTCTATTATGGCGCCAACTCGGGTGTAAAATATTTCTCCAGCGGGAGATAACCGTACTCGTCTACTATCTCTAAAAACAAGCACTGTAGCAAGCTCTCGTTCTAGTTTACTTAAGCGATGGCTCACTGTTGCAGGCGATAAACGCTGCTCACGGGCAGCAGCAAGTACTCCCTTGTTTTCAACTACAGCTATAAATGTTTCTAGGTCGCTCAAATTATACACAAACTTGCCAATCTCTATTTTCAATGTTTAACATTTTCGAATGAAGCTTTCAGTTTTGCAATGTTTATTTAAATAACTGGAACACTATAATTGTAGATAGTTTAATTATTGAGGTTCAATCATGAGTTTAAAAGCGCAAATAGATGCCTATAACGTACAAAAAGAGGCCAAGTTACCAGCTGACGTTTTAGCATTAATGAACACTACAAACGAAGAGCTTATTGCACAGCATATTAAAGGTAATGCGTTGCAAATTGGTCAAAAAGTAGAAAACTTTAGCTTAGCCAACCATAACGGCGAAAACGTTGAGCTTGCGGATTTATTAAAAAAAGGCCCAGTAATTATTAGCTTTTATCGTGGTGGCTGGTGCCCATATTGTAATTTAGAGCTAAAAGCACTTAACGACTACTTACCACAATTTAAAACTCAAAGTGCTCAGTTAGTCGCAATATCACCACAACTACCTGATGAGACTCTCTCAACTGCACAAAAAAACAACCTTGAATTTGACGTGCTTTGCGATGTGAGCAATAAAGTAGCTGAGCAATTTGGTTTATTATTTACACTTGATGAGCGTATCCAAGCGTTATATACACAATTTGGTATTGATTTTGAACACTACTACGGTGATAAAAGCTTTAAATTGCCGCTACCGGCTACCTATGTAATAAACCAAGAAGGTGTTATTACATACGCATTTTTAAGCGAAGATTACACCCTACGCGCAGAACCTATTGATGTTATGGCAGCACTTGAATCGGAGAATAATTAATGTCTATTTTAAAATCGTTAAAAACACTCACTCTTTCACTACTTGTGGGCACAAGCCTTGTATCTGGTTACGCCGTAGCTGATGAACCAAAAGAACAAGCAAAACCTAAAGTGCTTATTTTTGATGTAAACGAAACCCTACTTGATTTAACGTCAATGCGCACCTCTATTGGTAAAGCATTAGGCGGACGTGAAGATTTATTACCACTGTGGTTTTCAACTATGCTGCACCATTCATTAGTAGATACAGTAAGCGGTAGTTATCATGACTTTGGGCAAATTGGGGTGGCGTCACTCCTCATGGTCGCTCAAAACAACAATATTGATATTACTAGTGAACAAGCTAAAACAGCTATTGTTACACCTCTTTTAACGCTTCCTCCACACAGCGATGTTAAAGAAGGACTGGCGAAACTCAAAGCACAGGGCTATAAATTAGTGAGCCTTACAAATTCTTCAAACAAAGGTGTAAAGGCACAGTTTGAAAGCGCTGGTTTAATATCTTACTTTGATGCACGTTACAGCATTGAAGATATTAAAATTTACAAACCAGACTTACGTGCTTATGAGTGGGTACTTAAAAAGTTAAATGTAGATCCAAATGAAGCAATGATGGTAGCAGCCCATGGCTGGGATGTTGCTGGTGCTAAAGAAGCTGGCTTACAAACCACTTTTATAGCACGCCCGGGTAAAGCACTTTATCCATTAGCTAAAAAACCAGATCACGTTGTGAAAGATTTACATGAATTAGCCGCTCTACTTAAATAAGTATGCGCTGATGAATCAATACCCAAGCGGCCAATGTTAGGATGACATTGGCCGCTTTTTTATAACTCCTAGAGCGTGTTGAACTTTACGGTATTTATTCTCATAATCAGCATGTTAAAAAATTGAATGTAAACAAAGTATTTAGCCCGCTATGCGTTATTTTATCTGCTAGCAATTTAGTACTCACAACGCTACTATTAACTAAATACGTGGTGGAGAGTGTAATGAAAAGTCAAAGATTAGGTGAGTTTGAGCAATACTTTCAAATTGATGAAAGTATTAGAGTGAATTTATTAGCTGTGACAAATAAGCAAGTCCCTAAGTCACAACTTGAGCTTGAAGACGATATTCCTCCATTATTTAAATTAGCCAACGAAGTCAGTGAACTCGAACAAAGTTCTTTGCGTCCTCTGCGTAACTTAGGCGATATAGCACAAGAGTTAGCCGCTTTTTTACAAGCGCAGTCACGTAAAATAGATTTAATAATGAGCCATATCTTGGCCTCAGAACAAGCCCAAGATAACGCAATCCAATGTGACAGCTATGGCGGTGGCGGTATTCGCTTTACATCACCAGAAGTACACTCAATTGGCCAAGCATTTAGAACAAAACTGTTTTTACATCACGAAGCATCTGCTGTGTACTGTTATACTGAAGTTGTGGCAGTAGAGAAACAAGATAGTGAACATTACCAATACACCCTGCTTTTTACCGCAATTAGAACCACCGACCAAGAACTTATTGTTAGAGCGAGTTTACATGCTCAAACCCGCCAACTTAAAAAACGTCAAGAACTTGAACTAAACCAAGGCGACCTAAACAGTGATAATTAGCTGACATCTTTATGTAAAATGCTAAACTAGCGTCATCTTAATTAGTATATAAAATTCATGAACTTTAGACTTTTACCAGAATGGGCCGAGCAAGACGCCGTTATGCTTACGTGGCCTCATAAAGACACCGATTGGGCCGACAACTTATCGCGTGTAGAACCTGTATATATTGAACTTGCTAAACACATAACAACGCAGCAACAGCTTGTTATTGTGGCGCATAACAGTGCCTTAAAAGTGCATATTACAGCTTTACTAAATAGTGCTAACGTCTCTCTTAATCGTGTTCATTTTGTAGTAACGCCTACTAACGATACATGGGCGCGCGATCATGGTCCGCTTACTTGCGCCGCTATTGATTCACCAGAGCAATTAAAAGTATATGATTTTACTTTTAATGGTTGGGGCAATAAATTTGAAAGCGCATTGGACAATCAAATTAATCGTACTTTGGTAAAAGAGCTAAGTAGCACAAACAACCAATATCAAGCGCTCGATATGGTACTTGAAGGTGGCGGTATTGAAATAAACGAGCACGGTGTGTTGCTAACAACCAGTGAGTGTTTGCTTAATAAAAACCGTAACCCTGATTTAAACCCAAATGATATTGAAGCACTTTTAAAAGAGCACTTAGGCGCGACCAGTTTTTTATGGGTTGAACATGGCTATTTAGCGGGCGATGACACCGACAGCCACATTGATACTTTAGTGCGTTTTGCACCAAATGATACCCTTGTATATGTGCAGTGTGACGATAAAACTGATGAGCACTACAGCGCACTTTATGAGATGGAAAAACAACTAAAAACCTTTAAAACTGCCGATAACACCCCATATAACTTAATTGAGTTACCGTGGCCAAAAGCCGCTTATGACGATGAGCAAACACGCTTACCGGCTACCTACGCTAACTACTTAATTATTAATAATGCTGTGCTTGTGCCAACGTATAATGATGCCAATGATGAGCGTGCTCTTGCGCAAGTTCAAAAAGCATACCCACAACACACTATTATTGGCGTTAATTGCCAACCAATAATTGAACAATTTGGCAGCCTGCACTGTATTACAATGCAATTACCTCGTGGATTTTTAGCTGGAGCAGCACAATGACAAGCCCTGCAAAATTAACCGTTGCGTTAGTGCAACAAAGCAATACCGATAACGCTCAGGACAATATGGCAAAATCAATGAGTGCCATTCGTGAAGCAGCTCAAAAAGGTGCAAAACTGGTTGTACTTCAAGAGCTACACCGAAGCCTCTATTTTTGCCAAACCGAAAATGTTGACGTATTTGATTTAGCCGAAACCATTCCAGGCCCTAGCAGTAATGCCTTAGGTGAGCTTGCTAAAGAGCTAGGCATTGTTATTGTAGCCTCTTTATTTGAAAAGCGCGCTACGGGCCTTTATCACAATACTGCGGTTGTATTAGAGAAAGACGGCAGCATTGCGGGTAAATACCGTAAAATGCATATTCCTGATGACCCAGGTTTTTATGAAAAATTTTACTTTACCCCAGGTGATATCGGTTTTGAGCCTATTCAAACCTCGGTGGGTAAATTAGGCGTGCTAGTATGTTGGGATCAATGGTTTCCTGAAGCTGCACGTTTAATGGCAATGGCAGGCGCTGAAGTGTTAATTTACCCAACCGCTATTGGTTGGGATCCTAACGACGACATTGCTGAGCAAACTCGTCAAAAAGATGCGTGGGTTATTTCCCAGCGTGCCCATGCTGTTGCCAATGGTGTGCCAGTAATTAGTTGTAATCGCGTAGGTCATGAAAGTGACCCAAGCGGGCAAAGCGATGGTATTGCGTTTTGGGGGAATTCGTTCATTGCAGGCCCACAAGGTGAATTATTAGCAGAGGCTAATAATACTGATGAGCAAATTTTAGTGGTTGAAATTGATCAAAAACGCTCAGAAAACGTAAGACGTATCTGGCCTTTCTTACGTGATAGACGAATTGATCACTATAAAGACCTAACAAAAATATACCGAGACTAAGTAAACTTAACTCAAGATGGCTCTTACTTGCTAAGAGCCAACTATAAATGGAGTAATAAATGGCGTTTGAGCAATGGGCAGCCTTGCCTTGGGTAAAATCTCAAAAAGATAAAATTCAATGGGGCCAGCTAAGCGGAAGTGGTTTAAGTATTGCCATTGCTGAAGGCGTTAAACAACAAGACAACTTAGTCTTAATTGTTACGCCTGATACACCAAGCGCACTGCGCCTTGAAACAGAATTAGAATATTTATTACCCGATAACCCGGTAATGGTATTTCCTGATTGGGAAACTCTGCCATACGATCACTTTTCTCCCCATCAAGATATTATTTCAGCCCGATTAGCGACATTAAACACCTTAAAAAAAGAACAACAAAGTGTGTTAATTGTGCCTGTATCTACCTTAATGTTGCGCACAGCCCCAGCCTCGTTTATTTACGGTTCAACAATAAACTTTAAAGTAGGCGACAAGCTAGACACACATAACTTTCGTGACAACTTAGAACAAGCTGGTTATTTAAATGTTCAACAAGTAATGGAGCACGGTGAATACGCTATACGCGGCTCTATCGTTGACTTATATCCAATGGGTAGCCCGCATCCATTTAGACTCGATTTTTTTGATGACGAACTCGACACAATTCGCTTATTTGATGTAGAAACGCAGCGTTCTGATGAAAAAGTAGATAAAATTGAGCTACTTCCAGCGCATGAATTTCCTACTAACGACGCTGATATTGAACGTTTTAGAATAAGCTACCGTGAAAAATTTGGCGCAAGCTCGCAGCAAGATTCAGTATACATGCAAGTAAGCAAAGGTAACTGGCCTGCAGGTATTGAATACTACATGCCGTTGTTTTTTGAAAAGCTCGCGACTATTTTTGACTACCTGCCAGATACAACAACCGTTATGCAGCTGGGTGATTTAGAGCATGCGGCAGATAACTTTTGGCACGATGTAAATGTACGCTATGAAAACCGCAGAGTTGACCCACTTCGTCCATTACTTGAACCTAATGCGCTTTATCAGCCTATTGAAGAGCTGTTTTCTAATTTAGGCAATTTTGCACGTATTAGATTATCCCTTGCAAAGCTTGGCACTAAAGCAGGTAATAAAAACTTAAGCGTTAGCGAGCTGCCAGCAATTCGAATAGACCATAAACAGCATGAACCTTATGGCGCGTTTATAAATTATGTAGCAGAACAAAAAAAGAAAAAAGGCCGCATATTACTCAGTGTTGAATCGGACGGTCGTCGCGAATCATTGCTGAGCATTTTAAAACCAAGCGGTTTAAAATTTAAAGAATTTGAAACACTCGAACAATTTATAAAAAGTGCAAGTGACGTAGGCTTAATAGTAAGTCCGCTCGAGCAAAGTGTCGTACTTGGCACTAAGCCAAGCCTTTCTATTATTACCGAGCAAGAACTGCTTGGCATAAAAGTATCTCAGCGCAGACGCCGCAAGCACAAGTACGAAGCCAGCCAAGATGCACTAATCCGTAATTTAGCAGAGCTCAAAGAAGGTCAACCTGTTGTGCATCTCGATCATGGTGTTGGGCGTTACCAAGGTTTGCAAACAATTGATGCTGCAGGTGTAGTTACTGAGTTTGTTACGATTACTTACGCAAGTGAAGCTAAATTGTACGTGCCAGTATCTGCATTGCATATGCTGAGTCGTTACTCTGGTGGTGAAGAAGGCAGCGCCCCGCTGCATAAGCTTGGCTCAGATGCATGGGAAAAAGCAAAAAAACGTGCGGCTGAAAAAGTTCGTGATGTAGCAGCAGAATTACTCGACATTTATGCACAGCGCCAAGCAAAACCTGGTAATAAATTTACTCTAGACGCCCCCGCATATCGTCAATTTAGCGATAGCTTCCCGTTTGAAGAAACAGACGATCAGCGCAACGCCATAGAAGCAGTGTTAGGCGATATGCAATCAAAACAAGCCATGGACCGCTTAGTGTGTGGTGACGTAGGCTTTGGTAAAACAGAAGTGGCCATGCGCGCTGCTTTTGTAGCAGTTAACGATGATAAACAAGTGGCAATTTTAGTGCCTACCACCTTGCTGGCTCAGCAGCATTATGAAAACTTTAAAGACCGTTTTGCTGATTTTCCTATTGAAGTTGGTGTACTTTCACGCTTTAACTCCACTAAAGAGCAAAAAGACACGCTTGAGAAAATGGCCAACGGTAAGCTCGACATAGTTATTGGCACACATAAACTTATTCAACAAGACATTAAATTTAACGATTTAGGCTTACTTATTGTTGATGAAGAGCATCGCTTTGGTGTTCGCCAAAAAGAGAAAATTAAAGCACTGCGCGCTGACGTAGACATACTCACACTGACTGCAACGCCAATACCTCGTACACTTAACATGGCCATGAGCGGCATGCGCGATTTATCAATAATCGCAACGCCGCCTGCTAAACGTTTAGCGGTAAAAACCTTTGTGCGTCAACGCGATGTAGAACTAATACGCGAAGCAGTACTGCGAGAAATTAAACGCGGTGGCCAAGTTTACTTTTTGCATAACAATGTAGAAACTATTGAGCGTGTTGCACAAGAAATTAGTGAATGGGTGCCGGAAGCGAGTGTGACTACAGCTCATGGCCAAATGCGCGAGCAAGAGCTTGAGCAAATAATGACTGACTTTTATCATCAAAAATACAACGTGCTGGTATGTACCACAATTATCGAAACAGGTATCGATGTACCTACGGCCAATACCATTATTATGGATAGAGCAGATAAACTCGGCCTTGCGCAATTACACCAATTACGTGGGCGAGTGGGTCGAAGCCACCATCAAGCGTATGCCTACCTACTAACAGGTGACCCTAAAGCGCTTTCTAAAGATGCGAGCAAACGCTTACAAGCAATCGAATCGTTAGAAGATTTAGGTGCAGGTTTTGCCCTCGCTACACACGATTTAGAAATACGTGGTGCGGGTGAGTTACTTGGCGATGATCAATCAGGTCAAATGCAAACCATCGGCTTTAGTTTGTATATGGAAATGCTCGAACAAGCAGTAAATGCGCTGCGCGAAGGTAAAGAACCAACGCTTGAAAACCTACTTCAAAAACAAACCGAAGTAGATTTAAAACTGGCTGCATTATTACCTGATGACTACATACACGATGTAAATGCACGCTTAGGTATGTACAAGCGCGTTGCTAGTTGTGCTAACCTTGATGATATGGATGAACTACAGGTCGAGTTGATAGACCGTTTTGGTTTACTGCCTGATGCTGCTAAAAACTTATTTAGCCTGCAGCAACTTAAAATGCAAGCCAGTAATTTAGGCATTACAAAAATTGAAGCGAACCCTAAAGGCGGTTACTTTGAGTTTAGCCAAGATACCAAGGTTAACCCTAGCTTCATCATTGGCTTGATACAAAGTGCGCCTAAGGTGTACAAAATGGATGGCGCAAATAAACTGCGCTTTGCAATTAGTGAGGCAAATGCCCGCGAACGCTTAAAAATGGTCACTGCAATGATTGCAGATTTCGAAAAAAAGGTTAGCCATTAATGTTGCTAAAAAAATCGCTTGTTGTTTTATGCTGCTTATTTAGCAGCACTGCATTTGCAGAGCGTTGGTTTGAGGTTGAGGTGCTTGTATTTAAACAACTCCCCGCCCCTTACTTACAAGAAGACTTTAGCCTTAAACACAAAGCTATCGAAGATAAGAACACCCTAGACTTACTAACACCTCTTTATAAAGAGCAAGCAATGCAAGCGTGTATTGATGGTGACGTTCGTTTTCAAAAACGCTCATTTACCGACTCTTTAGTTAATCTAAATCCACAGTCGAATGTGTGTGACGATAGTATTGACTATATACAAAGCTACGATGAACTCCCGGTAACGCCAATTGCTGAAACGCAAGAAACTATGGAACAAACCTATCTCTTATCACCTGAACAATTACAGTTTAAAACTCAATACACAGAGCTTGTACGAAAAGGATTAACACCTATTCTGCATACTGGTTGGCGCTTTGAAGAAGCGAGTAAGTCCCGTGCACCAAGCGTGCGCTTAATTGCAGGTAAACATATAAGAAATAACATAAACACCATTCCTAGCTACTCAAACCCCGATTTTGTCAGCTTACTAAACTCCCAACCTAAGCTATTTAACGATCCAGATAAACTAAACGTTAATTGGGAATTAGAGGGCTTATTTAAAATCCATCTACGTCATTATCTCTACATAACAGCCGATTTTGATATCAGTCAAAAGCTAGAAAATGGCGACATAGAATCAGCCCGCTTTTCACAGTTTAGACGTGTGATAAGCAGCGAGATTCATTACTTTGATCATCCTCGTATGGGAATGATTGTACAAATAAGAAAATTTAATCATTAATCGTATTTACCAAATAGGAAATAACAATGAAAAAACTCCTCATTATTGTGGCTACACTTAGCCTTGCAGCTTGTTCAAAAGTAAGCTTAGAGAATTACGAAAAAATAGAAATCGGAATGGATAAAACTGAAGTAGAAACACTATTAGGTAGTGCGGATAACTGTGTAGAAAAAACACTTCATACTAATTGCGTTTGGGGTGATGAGACTAAAAATATAGAAATCACATTAGTATCAGATAAAGTAACTTTATACAGTAAGCACGGTTTAACTAAATAGACGTATACTTATAAAAAAGGAGGGCAGATTTAAGTCTGCCCTCCTTTTTTATACTAATTGCATTAAATTAGTGAGTTATTTAATTCGCTAGAATGATCATGTTTTTAATAAAAGGCGTATTATTTTGTAGAATAAATAAGTTCTATATTGACTATTTTACTGCGATTAAGGGTGATTTTATAACGTTGGTAAAGCTTTTTATCCTCTTCAGTTAACACCAGCACCATGTTTAATTGATAGCGCCTTTCTACTGCCTGCTTAGAAATTTTATTACTGTCTAAATGATATAACTTCCCCTCCCCCGCTTTAAGTAACGTGCAAACGGTGCAAGGTTAAAATGTAATGTTTGCTGTAGCGTATCATAACCTGGTAAAAATTCTTTTGCGCTTACACGCGTTTCACTTGCAAAATGCAACCACTGAGCCGCTTGTTTATTTTGCTGACGACGTTTTGAAAAGATAGATTTAACTTCTTTAGGGATTTTTTTAAAACGTGTGTATTCGAGCCAAATAAACTGACTCGCTATTTTATCTTTAGTAATGCTATTTTTAAAACTAAATCGCCATTTAGGTCTACCCTGCACAATAGCCCGCCAGATTACACGTGTTATGTCTTCTTTAAATATTTCTCGTAAGCCATAGATCACCCCTAAAATCAAAATAAGGGTTGCAGTTACTTCTGTAAAACTTGAGCGCGCGTTTAATATTACCACCATCACAAAAGCCATTATAACGGCCGTCACTGTACCTTTAACCAAACGTTTTAGATAGCTATTCAAAAATCGCGTTTGCCGCTGTAATATAACGCCATGCTCAATTAAGCGTTGTAGCAAGCGCATCTTATTCGTTATTCGATTAGCATCTTGCATGGTGGTTTCAGAATTATAATTTTTATCAGCGCGGTACGTATTTTCATTTTTACAAAATTGCAGTAACTCATTACGTTCTTTTGCATAATCGCTGCTACGTGGACCTTCATCTAAAAGCTTTAAAAAAGATTGCTCAACATGCCAACTCAAGTAATTATCGGCATTGGTAAAAAATGGCAGTAACTTTTCATCATCAGGCGTATATCGACGCAGCTTTTTTAAAAGTCCTTCACTTTGTTCGTACACTTCATTGGCGCGTTTATAAAAATCATCAGCCTCGCTAATTTTTAACGCATCTTTTATATCGGCGTCGAGTGCTAAACGTACTTGGTAACAGAATAAATTAAGATTTTGCCGGTAATCTTGCTGTTCGCCTTTGTTTTTACTAACAAAACGACTTCGCACCAAGGGCAAATGAATATTATTAGCGTTATACGCTAAGTGCGATTTAAAATGGTTATTAAAGTAGGATTCTTCAGTGAGGGTTTGCGGATTAATCCCCATTTCGTTCGGAATCGAAAAGTACAGATCAATACGCTGCTCAGAACGGGGGTTCAGTTCTGGTTCAATGACAAAAGATAAGTTTTCGTCTTGTTTTAACAATCAGTTCTCCTTCTAATTTACTCTTTAAGTGTACTTGCCTCCTTCGTTTTGTTCAATAAAAAAGGCCCAGTAAATACTAAGCCTTAATCAATTTATATTGCTAATTAAAGTTTAATATTAACACCAGCAAATAAACGGCGACCTAGTACATCATATGTAAATGGGTCAGTGTTTGAGTCATTGTTACCTGAGTAATACGGTGGCTCTTTATCAAACATGTTATTAACACCAGCAGAAACGGTCAATACATCATTGATCATGTAAGATGCGCTAATGTCGTGGTATACAACTGATGGTGTAGTTGGTGCATAACAGCTATCATCGCTAACACATGCAAAGCTATCCATACCCGCTATGTAACGAGCTTCATAAGTAGCATCCCAGTTATCGCCTTTAACTTTTAAGCTAAAGTTTGACTTAATGTCTGCGTAACCACCTGAACCACTGGTAATTAATCCTGAATAATCTACGATAGCACCAGTATCAACAACATACTCATCTAAGTAAGTTGTATCTAGGCCTGCTTTCCACGCTAAACCTAACGCATCAAATGAGTAGTTAAGGTTTAAATCGATACCAGATGTTTTCTCTGAACCAATGTTACGTAGTTGGTTATTGAAAACAATACGGCCATCAGCTTGGAATACGGCTGAAGTACTAGTACATACATCATTAGAGCTACTATTTGCATTACCAATACATTGGTCAACTACAAATTGGTTGTTGTAAGTAGAAATAGCATTTTCGATTTCAATGTCGTAGTAATCTAACGTCATTGAAAAGCCTTCAAACCATTCTGGCTCATATACAACACCAAATGTAAGCGTATCAGCTTCTTCAGGTGTTAGGTTTTGGTTACCACCAACAGTTACTTCTGCTTGGCTATCAGCACCTGGGTAGCTTACTTGTTCATAAGATGGCGCGTTACCTGAATAAAGCTCATCTACAGTTGGTGCACGGAATGCCGTAGAACGAACACCGCGTAGCATTAGTTCATCATTTACACGCCAAGTTAAGCCTAGTTTCCAAGTTTCATCTGAACCGAATGTGCTGTAATCAAACGCACGAATCGCTGCACTTAGTTCGATAGAATCAGCAAAAGATGCATCAGCTAATAAAGGAATTGCAAATTCAACAAACGCTTCATTTACATCAAAGCCACCGCTTGTTGGATCTACACGAGGGTCATTGCCTAAACCTTGTGCTGCAATTGAATCAGGTGTGTACCAAGCTTTTTCTTGACGGTGTTCAACACCGGCTGCAAATGCTGCATAGCCAGCAGGCATTTCAAATAGTTCACCTGAAAGTGATGCCGCTAGGATAAATAACTGGCTGCCACCTGAGTTTTGTTCTGTGTAAATATACTCTTGTACATTTGACTGAGCCCAAGCTGCTTCATCTAACGGATTAAATGTACCGGCTTCAATTGCAGAATTAATTGCAGAAACATTGTGCAAGTTACTCATTTTATCTACAGAGTCGTTACGACCAAAGTTTGCAGAAAAATCCCAAGAGTAATCGCTAATTTCACCTTCAGCGCCTAGCACGATACGAACGGTATCAACCGTTTGAGATAAATCACGCGTACCACTTTCAGCCATACGACGACGGTAGCTAATCTTGTCATTGTAAGCGTAGTTAGTTGCTGTAGTTACGTAATTATCATCTGCATCTTTTACAAATGCATTATTAGCAACTTGACGTTTATCATAAGTTTGGCTTAATAAACTATCACCCATGCTATCAGCATAAGTAAAACCAAAATTAATAGGTTGCGGTGCTAATTGTTGCTCAGACCAACGCTTGGTATAAGTAAATTCACTGAAAAGTCTAGTATCATCACTTATTTCATATTTACCAACACCTGTAATGTTTAAACGTTCCATAGGTGTGTATAAGTAGCTCTTTGCTGCATAGTTATATGCATCAGCTGCATCGGTAAAGCGATGTAAGCTACCACCAAGTCCGCTTAAGCCGCTATCATTTGCAACGCCTTGTTGTTCTATTTCGCCATCACTGTTTACTATGCCAGCAGTGTTTACGTTGTAAATGTGTCCGCCTTCGCTGAACGAAGAACCACCACAGTAAAGACCATTGTCGCCTTCAAATAATGGGCAATTTGAAAAACCACGATCAGCTTGGCTTGCTTCTCCACGATTAGTGTACTGCGCACCAAAAACGATATTACCTTTATCGAATGAAGTACCTACAGTAAAGTCAATCGACGTTTCAGATGCATCATGTTTAGATGTCATTGCTGAATTAACGTTTAAATCTAACCCTTCAAAATCATTTTTAAGAATGATATTTACTACACCTGCAACCGCATCTGTGCCGTATACAGCTGAAGCACCGTCTTTAAGCACTTCAATTTGTTTGATCATTGATACTGGAATAGTGTTCAAATCAACAGTTGATGAAGCGCCAGTACCTGAGTTGATCATACGGCGACCATTTACAAGCACTAAAGTACGCTGTGAACCTAAGCCACGAAGATCAATAGATGCATTACCGCCTGAACCATTGTTCACGCCAGGATTAGTCATTGCACCGCCAGTGGCTGTCATTTGTTGAAGCACACTGTCTACAGATGTTGCGCCAGAAGCTCTGATTTCATCTGCGCCAATTAGCGTTACTGGGCTAGCGGTTTCCATGTCAGAACGCTTAATGCGAGAACCCGTAATTTGAATCTTTTCGATTGATTTTGCTGCTTCGTCAGCCGCTAAAACTTGCACACTTGAGAACATCGGGATTGCTGCGATTACAGCTAAACCAAGAGTTGATTTTTTCATTAAAGAACCCTACTTGTTGGAAATTTACCGTGATTGGTAATGCTCACTTGTTATAAGAATAGTGAGTCAGGTCGGCAACTTAGGCGCTTTTAACTGAACGAAAACTTAACGAGCGGTCAAATTTTAATTTCTGTAAAAATAGAATAACCAGTAAAGGTACACACGTTACAGATTGTTTCATTGTTAATTAATAAATACACATAAATATCAGTGGCTTATATGATTTATGATACATTCGAAAAACACCTGAAATCAAAGTGATTCACTTTGTAATCAAATGTAATTAGTGGAAAAATATCCCGATATTTGATTAATTAACAAGTTAATCACAGCGCATTATTAAAACCGCAAAACTAAATGTTAATTACTAACCATATTTATGCAGAATGAGCGATTAATTAGTCTTATTTAGCTGCTTAGGAGGCGTTTCAGGAGAAATTTTTTATTCAGGAAACATTAAAAATTGAACTTTTTAAAATCACATCAAAAGTAAATATAATTTTAGCCATGGCTTACTTTTAGATATTTATTTTAAAAGCATACATTTACTTTTTAGCTTAAGTAAAAGCCTGTTTCGTACCGTTGCTTTATAGATAGCTGACAATAATTATTAAACACCAAATACTCGCTGTTCAAAATATCTCTTTAAAATGTTTTTTGCTGGCCTAGTAGTTACAAGTGATCAGAACTGGGCTTTGCTTAACCTGAAATCGGATTACTTATTCTTTAGTGTAGGACTGTGGATATAAACTAGGAATGGCTATCAACAAGGTTAGGTCATAAATTGCGTCATCACTTTAATAAGTTCCTACCCAATCAATAAAAACTTAATACGTGCTAATTTATGTAAAAGCTTTAAGGACTGTTGACCTTGCAGAATTAAGTTTGTTCTACGTAATGGAATTTGATCACGGCGCGAGATTTGTAACCATGCAGGCTAAAAAAGCGAGCTACAAAGGGAAATCGCCCCTAGGTCTAATTCATAGGGCGGCACATGTTTGGCATTTATACTGCGTTATCACCGCTTGGTTGAAATTAAAATACTGCACAGGCGTACGCTGCCTAAAAACGGTGCATTCTGCTGAAAATTCAATCTCGAAAGATAAACCGCTTCTGGGTGATCTAATTAATTTAAATATCGTAACTTTATATGTTAGTACGTTACATAAAAATTATAGTTAAGTACTTGTTCTACTGAAGATGTTTGATTAAGTATTGTAAGCTCCAAGCGCCAAAGCATATTCTTTTCAGAGCAAATACCGACCATAGTGTTGCTTTGCCAAAGTCCACCCTTTTTTATGAACTGTTGAGGTATGTACCCCATATACATAGTAACGCCTTTTAATTTTGCGTCTGTAATGTGCAATCCGTTTGGTAGCTCACTAAAAATTGTAAATGGAGTTTCGGGGGAAAGTGTAGAATTGCTTAACCATACTTTAACACCACTTGGGAAAGTACATGGTAAATTGGCATCACATTGCGTTGTTTTTAGAAGCTGGGCTTCATTTTTTTCAGAAAAATCACATGCTATTAATAAAAAAAACGCTACAAAAAATATGGGTAATCTATATATAAGCATAACAATCTCGCTGTAAATAAAAGCGAATACTAATAATCGGGTCTATAAATAACAAGTGGGAGTGTTACTATTAGTCGAAATATGGCACAAACTGTATCAAAAAATAAACAACAAGCTCACAAAGTTTGATTGATGTCATAATATTACGTAATTGACCTATCTTTTTTAGGTCAAAAAATTTATCATTTCACCCGCAAAAATTAAGGGTTTCTCGAGTTTGTTTTCTGAAGCATTCATGCTTTGAACGTTTTAGGTAACATGCTTGTGAAGTAATAGTAGGCCCCACTTTTTAAAAGTGGGTAATTCATTTCTAAACGCATTTATTGCAGCGGAAGCCAGAAAATGAGCCAAACAGTAGCATCACAAACTGAGTATAACTATAAAGTTGTACGCCAATTCGCTATTATGACAGTGATTTGGGGCATCGTTGGCATGAGTATTGGGGTTCTGATTGCTGCCCAATTAGCTTGGCCAGCACTTAACTTTGATACACCATGGTTAACATACTCTCGACTACGTCCGTTACACACGAACGCAGTAATTTTCGCATTTGGTACTAGTGCACTTTTTGCGACGTCTTATTACGTCGTACAACGTACTTGTCAAACGCGTCTTTTCTCAGACAAACTCGCCGCCTTTTCATTTTGGGGCTGGCAGCTGGTTATAGTATTAGCAGTAATAACGCTTCCTTTAGGTATTACTAGCTCAAAAGAATATGCAGAACTTGAGTGGCCAATCGATATTTTAATCGCTGTGGTTTGGATTGTTTACGCCATTGTATTCTTTGGTACTTTAATCAAGCGTAAAGTGTCGCACATTTATGTTGCTAACTGGTTCTATGCTGGCTTTATAATTACTGTTGCAGTGCTTCATATTGTAAACAGCATGGCTGTGCCTGTGTCGTTAACTAAATCATACTCAATCTATGCAGGTGCGGTAGATGCGATGGTCCAGTGGTGGTACGGTCATAACGCTGTAGGTTTCCTATTAACTGCTGGTTTCTTAGGTATGATGTATTACTTTGTACCAAAACAAGCAGGTCGCCCAGTTTACTCATACCGTTTATCGGTTGTTCACTTTTGGGCACTAATTTCATTATACATCTGGGCAGGTCCTCATCACCTTCACTACACTGCACTTCCTGATTGGACGCAAAGTTTAGGTATGGTTATGTCTATTATCTTATTCGTACCGTCTTGGGGTGGTATGATCAACGGTATTATGACACTGTCTGGTGCGTGGCATAAACTACGCACTGACCCAGTATTACGCTTCTTAGTTGTTTCATTGTCTTTCTACGGTATGTCTACGTTTGAAGGTCCTATGATGGCAATTAAATCTGTAAATGCGTTATCTCACTACACAGATTGGACAATCGGCCACGTACACTCAGGTGCGCTAGGTTGGGTTGCTATGATTTCAATTGGTGCTATTTACCACTTAATTCCTGCGTTATTTGCGCAAGGTCGTATGTATAGCGTTAAATTGGTTAATACCCACTTCTGGTTACACACTGTAGGTGTTGTTTTATACATTGTTGCAATGTGGATCTCTGGTGTAATGCAAGGTCTAATGTGGCGTGCAGTGAATGCTGACGGTACATTAATGTACAGCTTTGTGCAGTCTTTAGAAGCGTCGCATCCTTTCTACATCATGCGTTTTGTAGGCGGTGTATTCATCGTAACAGGCATGTTAGTTATGGCTTATAACGTTTTCCGTACAATTTCAGCTGAGAAAGAATCTCTGAAGTTAGACGCGCAAGCACAATTAGCATAACGGAGTGAGATGATGAGCAATAAAAATTCACAAAATAAACATGAGATAGTAGAAAAAAACGTTGGCCTTATGGCTATTCTGACTGTTTTTGCTATCAGCTTTGGTGCATTAGTTGAAATTACTCCGCTAATGTTCCAAGACGACACAACTAAACCAGTAGAAGGCCTACGCCCTCTTAACGCTTTAGAAATGGAAGGCCGTGATATATATGTACGTGAAGGTTGTTATAACTGTCACTCACAAATGATCCGCCCTTTTCGTGATGAAGTTGAGCGTTACGGTCACTACTCTGTAGCAGGCGAATCAGTATGGGATCACCCTTTCCAATGGGGTTCTAAACGTACTGGTCCTGACCTTGCTCGCGTTGGTAAACGTTACTCGGACGATTGGCATTATGCTCACTTAGTTGACCCACGTGCCGTGGTTCCTGAGTCGAATATGCCAGGTTTTCCTTGGTTAGCAGAGGATAAGGTAGATACAAGCCTGACTCTGAAAAAACTACAAATTTTCCGTGATACTTTTGCTATTAACCCAGAAAACCCTAAACACCCGGGCCTAGGTTATGGCAGCGACGAAGAACTTAAAGCTGATGTTGAAAAAGTTAACGCTATGAATAACGGCGAAGGCGCAACAGAGATGCAAGCTCTAATCGCGTATTTACAGCAACTTGGTACCCACTTGAAGTAAATTATTATGGATTACGGAACATACAGAGGCATTTTGACTCTGGTAATTTTAGTATTGTTTATTGTGATTGTTGTATGGGCATACAGCAAGCGTAGCAAAAATCGTTTTGATAGCGCTGCTAATGCCATTTTCGAAGATGAAAAAAAACATAACAACACACTCTCTAACGAGGAAAAGGAGTCTGAAAAATGACTAGCTTTTGGAGTATTTGGGTTATTGTATTAACCCTTGCATGCTTATGCATCATCTTTGGCTTATTAGTTTGGAACTTAAAAAACTATGCTGGCGTAAAAGAAGGTGAAAGCTGTGGACATGAATTTGACGGCATTGAAGAGCTAAATAATCCACTACCAAAATGGTGGACTTACATGTTTTTCGCAACTTTTATTTGGTCAGTATATTACCTTGCAGCTTACCCAGGTTTAGGTAACTGGGAAGGGTTAGGTAAATGGACTAGTTCTAATCAAGGTATTACGTCTTTAGCTGAGTCTAAAAAAGCAGTTGCAGAGGCCAAAGCTGAAGGTCGTTTTGTTAAACTCGATAAAGAGTACGAAGCCGCAGAAGAACGCTTTGGTCCTATTTTTAACCGACTTGCACAAGTGCCGGTTTTAGATTTAGTTAATTCTAAGTTTGAAGGTGACGCAGCGCAGCAAGTTGCTCTAAAAAATGGCGACAAACATGAGCAAACAGATGGCCAATTAGCCATCGAAATTGGTCAGCGTTTATTCTCACAAAACTGTGCGCAATGTCACGGCTCTGATGCGCGTGGTGGAACTGGCTTCCCTAACCTAACTGATAAAGATTGGTTATATGGCGGTACACCAGACAAAATTAGAGAAACTCTGCTTAATGGTCGTATTGCAGCGATGCCTGCTTGGGGCCCAGCTCTTGGCGAGCAAGGCGTTAAAGAAATGACAGCACATGTGCTGAGCCTTTCTGGCCGTACTGTTAACCAAAAAGATGCAGCAGCAGGTGCCGCTAAGTTTGCAATGTGCGCCGCATGTCACGGTGCTGATGGTAAAGGGTCGGTTGCACATAACCTACCATTTGGCGCACCTAACCTGACTGATAATATTTGGTTATACGGTGGCTCTCAACGCGCTGTTGAAGAAACGCTTAACCACGGCCGTGCTGGTGTAATGCCTGCTTGGAAAGACATTTTAGGTGAAGATAAGATTCACTTATTAACAGCCTACGTTTACAGTTTATCGCAAGATAAATAAGCACGCGGTTAATAAAATGTTTATAAATTAATTTATTTAATTCAATAGATTAATCCAGATCAAAAAAGCCTCCACTGTGAGGCTTTTTTTTAGTCTTTTACGTATAATTCCTATAAAATAACGCTTCCTAAACTAATTTTAGAGACACTATGCAACCTACTCCGTGGTATAAAAATTTTTGGCCTTGGTTTTTAATCTTTTTTCCGTTAGTTGCCATTATTGGCTGTATTAGCTTGTTTATTACGGCGATAGGTAACGGCCCAGATATGGTTGTTGACGACTACTACAAAAAAGGGAAAGCAATAAACTTAGAATTAACCAAGTTTGAAAAAGCAAAAGCACTTTATTTACACGGCGAATTAAATGTTACTAATGAACGTGTAAGCTTTAAATTTACAAAAGGCGATAGCAGCAATGTGCATGTATTAAAGCTCTCGTTTTACCATCGCACCATTAAAGCGCATGACTTTGAAGCCACACTTACGCCTAATGCCAATCAAGAGTTTACTGCATTACTTGATGAGTACACAGCGGGTGCATATTCTGTATTTATTGAGCCAATTGATGGTAGTTGGAAACTAAAAGAGAACATTGTTCTACCGACGGCTGAAACCGTTTTAGTTAATCCTAACTATAAGTAGTCATTACTATGTCTAACTTTTGCTTTCATTGCCTTGAAAGTGTGCCAACCGGATTTAGCGCAAGCGTTATCATTGACGATAAAGCCCAGCCGATGTGTTGCATTGGCTGCCAAGCTGTTGCGCAAAATATTGTTGATCAAGGTATGACCGACTACTATAAATACCGAACAGTTCGCGCTGGAAAAGTCGAACAGCTAGTACCTGAGCAACTCGCATTTATAAAAAGTTATGACAACGAAGACATTCAAGACGAATTTATAGCCACTAACGATAATATCTCTGAGGTATTGTTGAGCGTTGAAGGTATAACCTGCGCAGCGTGTGCATGGCTTATCGAAAAACAACTCTTAAGCTTAAATACTGTAAAACGGGTTGATGTAAATACATCTACCAACCGCGCGATGATCCAATGGGATAAAACCAGCACCCCATTAAGTGAAGTTATTACTTCCTTAGCTAAAATTGGTTATAAAGCCTACCCGTTTCAATCAGATATTGAAGCACAACAAAAACAGCAAACCGCCAAAGCCTATATTCGCCGTTTAGGTGTTGCAGGCTTAATGACCATGCAAGTTATGATGTTTGCATTTGCCATGTACTTTGGCATGTTCTCCGGTATGGACAGCAATTTTGAGCAGTATTTTAGATGGATCAGCTTAGTACTAGCCTCTCCGGTTATTTTATACAGTGCACTCCCCTTTTTAACCAATGCTATAAATGGACTAAAAGCAAAACAGCTCAATATGGATTTACCCGTATCACTGGCTATTTTTGGTGCGTTTAGTGCAAGTTGTTACGCCACATTTATGCAAGTCGGCGAAGTGTATTTTGAATCTGTGTGCATGTTTACCTTTTTACTTTTATTAGGTAAGTACCTTGAATTTAGAGCGCGTTTAAAAGCGAGCGAATTTACTGCCAACTTACAAAAATTATTGCCATTAACAGCCCGCACCATTAACGACAGTGGTGAAGAACTTATAATTGCAGCCAAAAAACTAAAACTTAATGACGTAGTACTCATTAAAGCGGGTGAAACAATCCCTGCCGACGGCGAACTTATTAAAGGTAAAACTACGGTTGATGAATCAATGATGACGGGAGAACACCAGCCTGTCACTAAATTTATTGGTCACAATGTCTATGCCGGTTGCGTTAACCACGACGGCGTTATTGAAATAAAAATTAATAAAATTGGCCAAAATACGCTTTTAAATCAAATTATACGCTTGCAACACAACGCATTAACTAAACGTCCTAAACTGGTTGAAATTACAGATAAAGTTGCGCAATGGTTTATTGCGTCTTTACTTATATTTGCTTCACTTACAGCTATTGGCTGGTACCAAATTGACCCTGAACACGCATTTTGGATCACCATTTCGGTTTTAGTTGCTACCTGCCCATGTGCCCTGAGTTTAGCGATACCAACCGCACTTACATGCGCGGTTGCAACACTTACTCGTAAAGGCGTGTTGATAAAACAAGCACATGTGCTCGAAACACTCTCACAAATTACGTTATTTGCGTTTGATAAAACAGGCACGCTCACCCAAGGTAAATTTAGCCTTGATGAAGTGGATATAATCGATAAGCAATACACAAAAGCGCAAGTGCTAGATATGGCAGCTATGTTAGAGCGTTATTCTGAACACCCTATAGCCAGCGCATTTGATGAAATTACCCCTGCTCACCACAACCTTGATAACGTTGAAGTGCATCCAGGTCTGGGAATTAGCGCACAAGATGCAAACAATCATTACGCAATTGGTAAAAGTGGTTGGTTTGATAGCAAAAAATCAAATGCACAAGCGAGCTTGTATATTAATAAGCAAGTTGTTGCACGTTTTTACTTTATTGATAAAGTGAAAAACGATGCTCAAAAGCTTATAGACTCACTTCAATCGCAAAATTTAACGTGTCATATGTTAACCGGTGACGCGTCGGATGCAGGGAAAAAAGTAGCTAAACAACTCAACCTTGCAAGTGTGCAATCTGGATGTTCGCCACAAGATAAACAAACAGCCGTTGAACAATGGGCGTCACAAAACGAAGTAGTTGCAATGGTCGGCGATGGCGTAAACGACAGTCCTGTATTTGCCAGTGCACACTTATCCATTGCAATGGAAACAGGTGCTGACATATCAAAAAATAGCGCCGATGTAGTGCTTCTTAATAGCGATTTAGCTTCAATCGATCATTTACTCAATGTTGCAAAACAAACCCGGCGTATTATTAAGCAAAACCTTGCGCTGTCTCTATTGTATAATGCGTCCATATTACCATTGGCGGCATTAGGCTTAGTTGCTCCGTGGATGGCTGTTATTGGCATGTCTGCCAGCTCAATTATCGTGATTAGTAATTCACTAAGGCTATTAAAGTTATGAGCATAATTTACATTTTGATCCCCATTGCCATTTTGTTTGTCATTATTGCTATTGGCGTGTTTTTTTGGGCCGTAAAAAGTGAGCAGTTTTCTGATTTAAACAAACAAGGTCATAGTATTTTGTTTGAAGACGACAAAGAGCAACACAACAAAAGTAATGATTGATCCTCTTTATACCAGTGCATTTTTAATGGGGCTAATAGGTAGCGGCCATTGCATTGCTATGTGCGGCGGTATTGCAAGCTCATTACAACTGGCAAGCGATAAACGTAAAACATTTACCTATTCATTTGCTTATAATATTGGACGCGCACTTAGCTACATGGCAGCAGGCGCGCTTGTTGCTGGTATTAGCAGTCAATTTGCTAGGCAAAATACGTCTTTTTCTTTAGCCCTTTCATTCATTGCAGCTATTTTTATGCTCCTAGTCGGCGTATATATAATGCGCTTGGGCCCTACGCTGCAGTGGTTAGAGAAAATAGGTAAAACCTTGGTATGGCAACACATTGTTAAGCTAAATAAATATTTAATGCCTATTAACTCTCCTTTTAAAGCCCTAGGTTACGGTGCATTGTGGGGCTGGCTGCCTTGTGGACTTGTATACTCAGCGCTTACATGGGCGATGACTAGTCCAAGTGCTTTAGATGGCGCTTTAGTGATGCTTTGTTTTGCTTTAGGTACTTTTCCGGCAATGATCACTCTAGGTATCACCGCACAAAAGCTAAATAGTATTATTAACCATCCATGGACTCGCATTGTATTAGGCAGTGTTATAATTTGGTATGGTATCTACTTATTGATTATTGCAACCGACAAGCTGGTACACTAATCTAGACAACGTCGTGCATAAAAATTAAAAACGGATTAAAATATGGATTTCTCTCAAAGTCGCGCTAAAAGCAATTGTGCTATTAGCTGTAATAACTGCAGTATCAGTCAATTGTGTTTGCCATTTTCACTCAATGGCCAAGAAATGGATAAGCTTGACGAAATTATTGAGCGAAAAAAACCACTCCATAAAGGCGACTACTTATTTGAATCAGGCGCCCCTTTACAAGCTATTTATGCAGTACGTTCAGGTTCATTTAAATCTTATACACTATCAGAACAAGGCGATGAGCAAATAACCGGATTTCATTTAGCGGGCGATTTGGTGGGCTTTGACGCGATAAGCAAAATGGCGCATCAGAGCTTTTCGCAAGCACTCGAAACGTCAATGGTATGCGAAATTCCATTTGATACACTTGATGAACTTGCTGGTAAATTACCAAAACTTCGTCAACAAATTATGCGTTTAATGAGCAGTGAGATTACATACGATCAAGAAATGCTGTTATTACTTAATAAAAAATCAGCAGAAGAACGCTTAGCTAGTTTTATTTATAACCTGTCAGAGCGTTTTGGCGAGCGTGGTTTTTCGCGTAAAGAATTTAGATTTACCATGACTCGTGGTGAAATAGGTAACTACTTAGGCCTTACCGTAGAAACTATTAGCCGCTTATTAAGCCGTTTTCAAAAAGCTGACTTAATTAAAGTAGAAGGTAAATTTATTACTATTTTAGATAACAATGCATTAGCTAAAGCCGCAGCAATTGTTAAATCTTGCTAAATAAAATAGTTTGATTTAGAACAACAATTTATGTGCTACCCCTTTAACTGTTTTGTATTTACGTTACACTAAAAATACACCCGTTAAGTAAATGGAGTAGCACATGGACACTATTAAACGCATTATTGCAGTTATTGACCCTACCAAAGACGATCAACACGGTTTAGCACGTTCAATAGATTTAGCTAAGAAATCTGGCGCAAGTATTACCGCCTTTATGACGGTTTATGACTTCTCTTATGAAATGACCACAATGCTCTCTGGCGATGAACGAGAAGCTATGCGCGACGCTGTTGTTAAAGACCGCGAACTATGGCTAAGTGATTTGGTTTCTCCCTACAAAGATATAAGTATTGAAACTCAAGTTGTATGGCATAACCGCCCTTATGAAGCTATTATTGATGCCGTAATTGATGAAAAGTACGATTTAGTAATTAAAGGCACACATCAACATGGTGCACTTAAATCCGTTATTTTCACCCCTACAGATTGGCACTTAGTACGTAAATGCCCAGCTCCGGTATTGTTTGTAAAAGAAATGGCATGGCCAGCAAACGGAAATATTTTAGCTGCTGTAAATGCAGTTAGTGAAAACGAAGAACATGTAGCACTTAATAAACGAGTTATCAAAGATGCACAATTTTTATGTGGACTCGCCAATGCAACACTCAATTTAGTTAATGCCTACCCTGCAACCCCCGTTAATATCGCTATCGAAATCCCTGAGTTTAACCCTGGACTTTATAACGAATCAGTTAAAAAACATCACCACGAATCAACCAATGAACTTGCCGCTGAATTTAATTTAAGCCAAGAACAATGTTTTATTGAAGAAGGCTTACCAGAGGATGTAATTCCTGATGTGGCTAAGCGATTAAATAGTGAATTGGTTGTTATTGGTACTGTAGGTCGTACAGGTTTAAGTGCAGCACTTGTAGGTAATACTGCAGAGCATGTAATTGATAGCCTTGACTGCGATGTATTGGCACTTAAACCCGATGGTTACGTAAGCCCGTTGGCAAAAAAGCTAGATTAACCAAAAAATATTTTAGCAAATAACAGCACGTACCTTACTTGCTAAAAATACCGCGTTTAATTACATCCTAAACTCGCATATTCAGGTGGTTTGGGTATAATACGCCCCTTTATTTTTAGCAAATAACTTTGCTGCATTGTTTTACTAGGGGGCGTAATTGTCACACTCAGATCAAGCTAAAGCTCAATTTAACTTAAATAAGCTGCAAAAGCGTTTACGTCGCCAAACTGGTCAAGCCGTTATGGACTTCAATATGATTGAAGAAGGTGACCGTATAATGGTGTGTTTATCAGGTGGCAAAGACAGCTATACAATGCTTGAAATGCTGCAGCATTTAAAACGTGTTGCACCAATAAAGTTTGATCTAGTTGTTGTAAACCTTGATCAAAAACAACCAGATTTTCCTGAGCATGTATTGCCCCAATACCTTGATAAATTAAATGTTGAATACAAAATTGTAGAAGAAGATACTTACAGTATTGTTACTGATATTATTCCTGAAGGGAAAACAACCTGTTCACTTTGCTCTCGTTTACGTCGTGGTATTTTATACCGCACAGCAAAAGAGCTAGGTGCTACAAAAATTGCGCTTGGCCATCATCGCGACGACATGATTGAAACCTTGTTTTTAAATATGTTTTACGGCGGTAAACTAAAGAGTATGCCCGCTAAATTAATGAGTGATAACGGTGAGCACATGGTTATTCGCCCGCTTGCATATTGCAGAGAAACCGATATAGCCCAATACGCATTTGCACAAGGTTACCCTATTATTCCTTGTAATTTATGTGGCTCGCAAGAAAACTTACAACGTAAACATACAAAAGCGATGCTCGCTAAATGGGATGCTGAGCACCCAGGACGTATAGAAAGCATTTTTACTGCAATGCAAAATATAGTTCCTTCGCATTTGGCCGATGCTGATCTATTTGATTTTAAAAATTTACAAACCGGTGAAGTAATTAATGGTGGTGATATCGCCCTTGATAAACCCGACATTCCTAAAGTGCCTGTTACAAATGAACTTGATGAACAAGAAGCGCCAAGTTTAGTTACTATAAACCTAAGCTAACTAATTTAAGGGTTTGTATTTATATACAAACCCTTATAATTTACCAATTTAGTATTACGCTCTATTTTCAACTCTCAGCTAAGCCTTGTAAAAACTCCAAGCTCAGCTTTTCTTGTGCATTAGCCTGATAGGGTAATTGCTGCAAGCTATCGTACGAAAAATCGTTAATATCAAATTGACTTATTTCACTATTCCCAAAGCTGTTTCGCTCACCTGGGCTTGGTGACATTCTCTCAACAACAAAGTCACTTAAGCGCATTTCTGTAATACCTTGTGGTAATACAGACCAGTGAGCTTTTAGATTAAGTGTTTGACTCCCCTGCGTTAACCTCTTCTTTGATACTAAATGAGCTAGTGGTGTATCACCATTATATAAATTAGCTCTCACCCGATATAAACCGCTTTTTATGACGGTTAGATTTGCTGGTATAAGCATATTTTCATTTTGTGCATAGGCTGTATTAAAGCCAATTAAGGTTGCACTTGGTGGCATATATTGAATTTGCGCAACTACGGGTACTTTTTTACCTGCCACATCAGCCTCTACAAACAATTGTAAACTACGAGGATAATCTTCTTTAGCTTTAAACGTTATACTCGCCTCTCCTTCGTGTGCACTGCCAGTATGAGTATTTAATACCTCTTTTGTGTCTGTATTTGCCAGCTCAACCACCACTTTACCGAGCCCTTGCGCGCTTACGTTTAACCTTATTTCTTCTGGGTATACAAAACGATACTGCTCAAGGCTTAACGTAAGCGCAGAGCCAGTTTCGTCAATTGGGCTCGATACCGGATAAAACTGGTTTGGCTTTAGACGATCCTCATCTAATGTGCTCAACGGTTGAGAATAAGGAGGAAATTTAAGTGCACTTTCGTATTGCATAACTATTTGTTCAGCTGCTTTTGTTAAATCTTCATTAAAAGCAATTTGTTGTTTAGATGGTGTTTTTTTTACTTTAGGTACATCAATGGCTATTACTTTTACAGGATCTGTATTTGGGGCACTAAGAGACTTTGATATTGGTTTTTTTTCTGTCTCATCCAGTTTTTTTGAGTCATTATTATTTGTAAACCATAGCACAAATAAAGCAACGCTAATGATTAAAGTGATCAGATAAAATTTTTTCATAGGCTATATTCATATCCTGCATAAAGCGTGCAGTTAGTAACTGCACGCTTTTATATTATGGAATCACATTATAAATAAGCGCCGATGCACTTAAATTATTAGAATCCTTTATGTACCGGTATTGTTTTTTCCAAAACCAAGTACCTGTTGATTCATCAAACGTATTAAAACCTACGTTTTGGCCATCAACATTCACATTATTCATCGCAATAGTTACATTACCTTTGCGTTGTGCATTATGAATTTCATTGTGGCTATAGCTATCACTCATCATCATAGGATAATGGTTTGGCATAAAGCTTGTTACTGCATCGCCTTGTGAATCTAACTGTCCATCTGTATCGATACTGCGGCTACAGCTTCCAAACGATCCTACAGAACTTGCCCCACATGATGAGTGTGATGCTACAACGGAGTCATCGTTACCTCTTAAAAAACCACCCGTTAGGCCTAAGTATGCATTACCATCAGCAACAAAACGTAAGCGTGGTGTGCGTGCGTCAGGAAATGGTGAAATTTTACGTGCATTATTTACTTTTAAATCGTGTAATACACCAATTGCTTGCGTTACATCGCTGCCTAACCACCATTTGAGTGCAGCATCTATCGCAAAGTTCCATGAAGCACCGGTTAATGCACTCACTGCAATATCAGCGAGCTCACTTCCACCGCCAGCCCCTGCCAAATCAAACGTAGCAACAATATTAAGCGGTTGTAGCCCCGCGTTTTCTAACCAGTTTTCTTGATTATCAATAATATGGCGTGCAACTAAGTCACCTGTAGAATGAGTTACAAGCACACAGCCATCGTTACACAAATTAGAACGCGAAATTTGTTTCAACTTAGGCCAAACCCAATCAGTGGCTATTTTACCCTCTACACGCTCGTATGAAGGCCAATCAATGCGTTCGTCAGCGCGATTACTCCAGTACGATTGCCAATATGTTTCACCATCATTGACAACATCACTGCCTGATTTATTTGTTATTTGCGACACTTGTAAGCCATGAATTAATATAATTTTGTAATCTTTACTCGCTGCGGAAAAACTCATTAACATAGCGAGTCCCGCACCAAGTAAATGGCTTGGTTTTATTAGTTTGTGTGTGCGTTTGTTGTTGTTCATACAATTCCTTAATGTGGTGTGTTTTATATTTACTATTTAACCTCAACTCTAACTAATAGATTTACTAACATATTGAACCACAATGATAGTCAAATTTGTTTTTCTCTAAGCCAGCGATTTTCAGTGAAAACAAGGCTAATTCACTCGTCAGTAGTGGATCTGTTGCAATCGCAGTTGGCGCTGAAGTAGCAGTTTGAGATAGATTTACTATCTAAAGCTCAGGTTATTTATATTTAAGGTATTCATGTTCAATGTACTTGAGCTTGTCAGCTCAGGCATTCAACAGTATTAGGAACAAACCACTAAAATGCAACATTTTATTATCATTTGTGTTGGAAAATAATTTATTTCACATTTATTAATGGGTTAACAAAACGATAATTGTTAAATTTGAAATTATTGGACTGATTTAAAAGATTACACTGAGGAGTATTAAAATTAAACTAATTCGGTTAGCTTCGTGTTTATGAATGCAAATGTGGCTAAGTTTTTCTAAAGCATTTAAACCTTTAATGTTTAAGTGCTTTAGGAAGACCAGCTTTAAAATGAGGAGACAATTAGGCTAACCATTAGCTTTAAGTTCATTAGTAAATTGCCCTATAGCATTCACAACTTCTTGCGCACCTTGTTGAATTTCCTGCATCACATCACCTGACTCTTTAGATAATGCTAAACCTTGCTCTGCTTTCTCTTTACCTTTCTCGATTACAGCCACCGTATTTTGTGTCTGTGATTGATTACGCTGCACAACTTCAACAATTTCTTCTGTTGCTTTTGAGGTACGCGATGCAAGCAACCTTACTTCGTCTGCAACAACAGCAAAACCTCGACCTTGCTCTCCAGCCCTAGCTGCTTCAATTGCGGCATTCAACGCTAATAAATTTGTTTGTTCGGCAATACTGCTGATACTTTGTACAATGCTCGCAATTTGTTGTGACTGCTGATCGAGCGCTGATATTTCACTAGCAGCTTGCTCCATGTTAACGGCCAACTCAGTCATAACAGCGACTGTATCTTGTATAACAAGCGCACCTTGCTCTGCTTTTTTATCGGTTTGGGTTGAGGTGCCATGAGCAATTTCGGCCGCTTGTGATATTGCTATTTCTTGATTTACTTGCTCTGTAATAACTGTCGCGAATTTCATTACTTTATAAAGTTCATTTGCATCATTTGAGATTGGATTGTATGACGCTTCTAACCATACAATATTGCCATGTTTATCTACGCGCTTAAAACGTTCCGCAATAAATTTTCCTTCCCGCAACTTAGTCCAAAATTGCAAGTACTCTTGAGAGTTTGCTTCTGATCCCTCACAAAATGTACGGTGGTGCTTGCCTATAATTTCACTTTCTTTATAGCCCATAGCTACCAAAAATTGATCATTAGCTTTTAAAACATGTCCTTCTA
This sequence comes from Pseudoalteromonas sp. 1_2015MBL_MicDiv, assembly GCF_002407505.1. NCBI lineage: Bacteria > Pseudomonadati > Pseudomonadota > Gammaproteobacteria > Alteromonadales > Pseudoalteromonadaceae > Pseudoalteromonas > Pseudoalteromonas sp. 1_2015MBL_MicDiv. The sequence goes on from NZ_CP012737.1 coordinate 2,412,296, forward strand.
AATCAAATTCGATTACAGCCATAGAGCGATATATTGCTTTAATAGTGTCGCTTTGCTCGCGAGAAGCTGTAATTGTTTTTGTAAGCACACTACCAAATATAGAAAAATAAAGAAGTTGATCTTGCTCGCCTTTCACCGGATGAACTATTAAGCGAAGCCATTCTGATTTACCATCACGGCGTATTATTTGTAATGCGCCACCCCAATGCCCTTCTTTTTTTATAGCTTGCTGTAGGCTTTTAAATTCTGAAGATTGACGAGACGACTCAGTAATAAAATCATCAAAAGAGTTATTAGTAAGATCGTCTTCGTTGTAGCCTAAGTTTTCTAAAAACCTATCATTAGCGTGCGAAATTCTACCATCATAAAGAATGTTTAGTACTAACATCTCTCGGTAAAGCCCTTCCCACACTTGTTGTAACGGATAGAGTTCTGCTTTTAAAGAGGCTATTTCATTTTGCTTATTTTTAGAAAAAAACATTAATATCCTTACTAGGGCGTGTTGACCTTTGTGGATTGAAATTTGTTCAATCTAGGGGCGATTAAATCACGGCGCGAGGTTTGTAACCTAGTGGGCTAAGTAAAAACCGAGCAACAAAGAGTTAATCGTCCCTAGAAAGAACCCAAAGGGCAGCGTATGTTTGGTATTTATACTACGTTATCGCCTATTTATGGGGAATACCACACTACATAGGCTCTGCCTTGCCTAAAAACCAAACACACTGCTGCAAATTCACTCACCAAAGATCAACACGCCCGAATACATTCAATATAAAGTTAATTTTAGTATAGAAGACATTTATAATAACGCGATAAATAACAAGCAGTTTGAAGCTAAATTATTAATCAAAAATACAAACTAAGCTTAAAATTGTAACCTTTCATATAAACCTGATGCCCTAGATACGCTTTTATTCATTGCTAATTGCAGTACTTTTTTGTCAGCCACCAGTTCAAACTTATTTTTAGCGCGGGTTATCCCCGTATACACCAATTGCCGGTTAATACCCATACGCGCTTGTTTTAGCGGTGGCAATACCATAGCGGTGTAACTAAACTCTGAGCCTTGTGATTTATGAATAGTCATTACGTATACTTTATCGTGTGCAGGGAGTCGTGCTGGCGAAAATGCTCGTTGATTACCTTGCTCATCAATAAATATGGCTTTGAGCTGATTACTTTCATCGGGCATTAAAATACCAATATCGCCGTTAAATAACTTAAGCTGGTAATCGTTTTGGCTCACCATAATAGGCATACCCGTATAGTGGTGAGTATTAGGGCTAACTGTTATTAAACCTTGCTGCTGCAATACGCGCTCTATTCGCTGATTTAAGCTATGCACGCCGTAATCGCCCTCTCGTACCGCAGCTAAAAGCTGATAACTAGCAAAAGCAGCATGCACCTGTGCAACATCTGCACCTTGGGCAATTAAGTTAAGGTATTTTGCATAATGACTTGCTGCACTTTTAACTAGCTTTTCAATCGGTTTTGCTACAAAGTCGTAATCTAAAATTACATCGTTAAAACGCCCTTCAGTACTTTCTTGCTCAACGTAATTTAAAATACCGGTGTTATTGGTGTTTACCGCAAGTGCGAGTTGACCAATGCCGCTTTGTGCATCAAATCGATAACTGTGCTGTAAAAAGGCAACGCAATCTGCGAGTTTAAATTCACTCACGCTTTGCGCTACGAGCTTAGGCTCATTATTAAAACATAAGCTATTTAGCTCATCACAACGTGCTTGCGAGTAGCGTGGCGTTTGTCCAAGTGTTAAACCTTGGCATAAATCGCTCATTACGCTGCCGGTATCTACCGAGGCAAGCTGATCTTTATCACCTAGGAGTATTAATCGCGCGTGCGCAGGAAGTGCTTCTATTAATTTAGCCATCAGCGATAAATCGACCATACTGGCTTCATCAATAATTAGTACATCTAAATGCAACGGATTGCTTTTGTTATGTCTGAATTTATTAGTAAACGGTTTTACGCCTAATAAGCGATGAATAGTTTGGGCGCTTTGCGGTATCAGCGTTTTTATATCATCAGGAATCGTTGTGAGCATATTTTTAGCGCCCAAAATAGACTCACTTAAACGTGCAGCGGCTTTACCAGTCGGTGCCACCAGCTTAATGCTAAGCGGCGCGGTTTTATAAAGTGACTGTAAAATAGCCAGTAACTTAGTCACTGTGGTAGTTTTACCTGTCCCAGGACCACCCGTGATCACGCTAAAGCCTTTGGTGGCGGCAATCGCACATGCCACTTTTTGCCAATCAGTTTCAATTGCAGAATCTGCAGGAAAATAGGTATTTAAAAGTTCAGCCAATACTTCATTGTTAATATTGAGCTTTCGCTCGCTCATACTTAGTAATCTATCCGCGAGTGTTTGCTCATAACCGGCAAGGCGCGCAAAATAAAGTCGCTCGTTAAACAGTTGCAGTGGTTTATTTTCGCCTACGCTTTCATGGCTTTGTAAATAACTAAGCGCTGTGTGTACGTTAAAGTCATCACCAAATGGGCTTAGCGTACTGGGTACATTGCCATCGAGTTTATTAAAGTCACTATTGCGCAAGTTAAAAGGATTATTCCAATCAACCTCATTTAAAGTTAGGCAGCTATGCTGACTTTGCTGCGATAAGCAAAGTAATAAAATAATATAAAACAGCTCATTATGAGTTTGCTCAATGTCATTAGCACACAGTAATTCTGCGAGTTTAACATCAACCACACGTAGTCGATTTTGCGCTAATAAATACTCAAGTAACGGGACTTCGATAATCGTATTATTTAACACAATGTCCTCTAATGAAGCATCTTGTGCTACATTTTTTGAAGTAAGAGGCTCTACGGCTTCATTATTAAGTGTCTCGTCTATATCGTCAAACAAGCCAGGTTGCTCATTTAAATCGCTCATAGCATGGCTCCTTGGCTAAATAAGCCATCTAAAATAATCACTTGTTCTTCAGTTAGCTTTTTAAAGTACACGCCTTGCCCTGCGGGCATCCCACGTAAAAACGTGTAATACACGCCGCCTAAATGGGTTTCTACCGAGTAATCAGCTATACGTTGTTTTAATAAACGATGCAGCGCTACCGTGTAGATTAAATACTGTAAATGATACTGATGACTGCTCATCGCTTGCTCAAGCATGTCGCTCTCGTAATCAGCTGGCGTGCTACCTAAATAATTAGACTTATAATCTAAAATATAATATTTACCTTGGTAGCAAAATATTAAATCGACAAAGCCTTTTAACAAGCCCTTTACTTGCGAAAATTCAAGCTTACTTTGTGCAAAACCAAAATGTTTAATTAGCATTTCGTTTAGCTTAGGTGCACTTAAGCTCTCAAGGGGTAAATTAAATTCCATTTCGACTAGGCAATCATTGGGTGTAAGCACACCCAATGAAAGAAGGCTGTTATCTAGGGGACACGCAAGAACATCAAGCACCCATTTTTCAGCCACTTCTCGCCATTGCTCACCTATGTGGTACTTTTCAAGGCTGCGCTTAACTACCTCAGATAAGTTTTGCTCAGTATTAGTTGGGTGAACTATTGGGCTAGTAAAATCTATTTGTTCAAATATTTCGTGTAAACAACTACCAGGCTTTGCCCCTTTAGGAAAACTATAAGGTGATGGTAGTTCGTCCTCTTGCACGGCAAACTCGTCTTTTTCGTGATCTTCATCACTTCGCCCTGGGGCTAATTGGTCGCTGTGTTTTTTAAAGCTCAACGCACTAAAGCTGGTTGCTCGCCAATTACGCTCAATATTTGCCGTTACTTTATTAACACTTAACGTTTGCTGCGCAATTTTGCTATTACTAAAACAAAGCGTGCCCTGCTCTAATAACGTTTGTGAGGTAAATTGCTGATAGCTCATTGCGCTATTAGCGTCGCAAAACTCACTTAAATGCGTGCGCCATGTTTGGCTACTGGCAAGTTCTAGCCCTGCAAATAAAACATGCCCTAGTGCACTACTTTGCATTGCTAAGCGGCTACTTTGCCCTTGTCCAATGTTATAAACCCCCAGCGCACAAAAATGCACAGCGCGAGTAAGTGCTACATAAAGCAGGCGTAAATCTTCAGCTAGGCGTTCTTGTTCTGCTTTTTGAAGGGCATCTTCGTCTTTACTTAAATCGTAAACTAGCTTGCCATTATTATGATAAAGCGCTTCTTTTGTTTCGCGATAACCACTGGCAAACGGCATAAATACCAGTGGGTATTCAAGCCCTTTTGAGGCATGCATAGTGACAATTTTAACTAAGTTGGCGTCACTTTCTAGGCGTACTTGTACTGTTTCACCGTCTTGTTGGCTTACCTTTTGTGCAAACCATCGCAGTAAACGCAGCGTGCCTTCAAGCTCTATTTGTTTTTGCTGAAGTATTTCGCCCAAGTGCCTAAAGTCCGTCAGCCAACGCTCAACGTTATATCCTAACCCTTGCCATTTAGCGCTAAGTTGGTTATGGCTCATTAAGCGCTCAAGCATTGCCATAGCGCCTTGCTTGTTCCAAATGTGGCTAAGTTGTGCAAAAAAGTTTAAGTAGTCTTGCCATTTATTTTCATCATCAGCGAGTGCATGTATTTCGTTATAACTTAAACAAAATAGCGGACCAGCTAAAACACCGCGCAGCAATGACTCATCATATTGTCCATGCAGCGCTGTTAAAAAGTTAAGTAGGTGATGACTAAGCTCTTGGCTAAAAACGCTTTCTCGCGATAAATACACGCTGGCTATTTTGGCATCACCTAGCGCTTTTTTCATTATTTGCGCTTCAACACGGTCGCGCACTAATATACAAATATCGGCAGCGCTGACAGGGGTACTGCCAATACACGCATCCCCTTGTTTTGCTTTTTCAAGCAGGGTCACTATTTTATTAGCAAAGTGAGTGGCTAAATGTGCTTGCCCTACACCTTTGTTGGTTGGTTTGTTTTTTTCATCGGCGGCTTCATCCACAAATACATTAAATTCGAATGCGGTCGCGGGTTTGCCATCAATTAAAAAAGAGTCTTCCGCTTTTTTACCTTTAGCAGCTACTGCGTTGAACGGTATAGCGTCGTTATAAATAAAGCTGTTAGCATGTTTGCCAAATAAACTATTAACGCTATTGACTATGTCGGTGCTTGAGCGAAAGTTAGTACCCAGCGTAAATTGCTGATCAGTCTGTACAGCTTCTTTTGCGCCAATATACGTAAAAATATCCGCGCCCCTAAAGCCATAAATAGCCTGCTTGGGGTCGCCTATCATGGCAAGCGTGGTATTTTGTTGCCCATAAATTTTACTAAAAATACCGTACTGAATCGGATCGGTATCTTGGAATTCATCAATCATGGCAACCGGAAATAACTGCGCAATTTTTTGCGCTAGTACGTCGCCTTGCTCGTTATTAAGCGCACTGTGTAAATTAGTCAGTAAGTCATCTGGGGTGATCACGCTTTGCTCTTGCTTACGCTTAACTATTGCACCTTTTACCCAGCGTGCTGCATGTTGTATAACTGCTATTTTGAGCCCTTGGTTTATGGTGTTATTTAGGGCGGCAAGCTCGTCAAACTGACTCAGTAATGGATGCACAAATAATGGCTGATTTTTTTTATAATTAGCTACATCGCTTAAGTTTTCTGTACTCCATACTTCAAACGAATACTTGCTAGTGCCAAATTCAAAAAACAAATCGCCGCCTAAACAAAATGCCTCAAGCGCACTAAGGCTGCCTTTTCGTGCTGGCGTTTTAGACCCGCTTAAACCCGAGCCTTTAATAGCACCTATAAACTCTTGCTCTAACACCGCTTTTTTAAATGCAGGTACACGGATTATATACTCGTCACGGGCTTTCCATACATCATCTAAATTTATTTGTGGTGTAATGTGCGCATTAGCTTTATTTAAAATGCTCGCCACTTGAGCGAATAAAGCCTCTGGTGCGGCAAATACATCTAAAATAGCATCGGTGCGTTCTTTGTTAAGTGGGTATACAAACGCGCGCCAAAAATCTTTAATGGTTTCGAGCAGTATGTCGCGCTCATCTAAAATAAATTCGAGATTAAACGCCACACCCGACTCAAACGCATGTTGTTTTAGCATCCGCTGACAAAAGCCATGAATAGTAAAAATAGCCGCTTCGTCCATTGATTTAGCAGCTGCATCGAGTAAATCAAACGCGCGGTGCTTATCATCAATTTTGGCAATTACGCCTTCAATGAGTTCGTCGTTTGGGTCTTGTCCAAGCAATGCGTCGCGCGCAGCAATAATTCGGCTACGTACGCGGTCTTTAATTTCTTGGGTGGCAGCGTCGGTAAAGGTTACTACCAAAATTTGCTCAACACTGAGCGGCGTATTTAACTCACCCTCTATTTGCATACCTAGTAAGTAACGTAAATACAGCCCCGTAATTGTATAAGTTTTACCAGTACCCGCACTGGCTTCTATTAAGCTTTGACCAATGAGCGGCATAGTAAGAGGATTAAGTGCTTGCATGGTCACTCTCCTTTGCGTGTTCAAATAACGGCGTGAGCAATTTATCACTCCATTTTATAAATTCTTCTTGGCAGTCGTTTAGCGATTGCACCGTTAAGCGAATATACGGATTTTCGCCCTCACCTCGCCCTATGTATTGCGGGCTAAATTTGCTCATTGCTTTTGTTATATCGCCGCCGCTTTTAACGTATTCATAACCACTTACCGGAAAAAATGGCACAGGCTCTGCGCGCAGCGCTTTGTATAACTCAAACCAATCAAGTAACAATGCATCGGCATCAGCTTTATTAATCGGCGCAAAGGTAATTTGCTTATCGAGCCCAAGTAACAATGTTTCTACTTGTTGATCCATACTTTGCGCTGCGAGGTGATAAATAAAGCCTTTAATTAAATCTTTCGCTTTAATACTCGCACTGCGGTAAAACACTTGTTTTTGCAAATACACATGATTGAGCCAGCCCTCTATTTTGCTGCCTTCAATGGTAAGCAAAACTTCTATCGGCTCACTTTTTCCGCCTTTAATGTGCTCTTTTACTTGCCCTGCAAGCGCGTCAACTCGGTGCTCCATACTCTCAAATATGAGGCTGCCTACATTGGCTTGAGGTAACTCACCTCGCTGCAGTATTTGTTCGGTATTTAGTGGTTGCTCGTTTATATTGGCTTTAAGTATTTCATCAAGGTAAAAATAACGGCGCAGCGCATCTAAACTAAAGGGTTCTTCGTCTTTTGCTACTTCGTTAAATTGTGGCAGGCGTAAACCTAATGTTTGTTGATAAAAGCTCTCTTGTGCGCTGCACACACTTCTAATAAACACATCAAGATCTAGCTGCTCTGGCACAGTCACATCAAGTGCAATAACTGGCTCTGGTTTAATTGACTCACTTGGCAGCCAAATTGGGTTGTAACTGTGGTTACTCAGCACAGTATTAGCTTGCTCATCGGCTAAATAATAATGGCTATTAAAGGGCTGTAAATGCTGCTGATTGATTAGACATGCGGGCAGCGTTTTTTCACTTTTATCGTTTAATACAAAACTACGGCCAATATATTCTAACAGCTCACTTACAAGCGTTGATGGCATGCGCGGTTGGTTATCAAAACACGAGCGACCAATGTAACTCATGTATAAGTTGTCGCGGGCACTCAGTAGCGCTTCTAAAAATAAGTAGCGGTCATCTAATTTACGTGATCGGTCACCTTTTTGCTTTTTAGAATAAGGCACTAAGTCAAAACCAATGGGTTGTACGTTACGCGGGTAGTCAGCATCGTTTAAGCCCAGCATGCATACCACCTTAAATGGCACGGCGCGCATGGGCATAAGCGTACAAAAGTTTACTTGTCCAACCAAAAACCGCTGCCCTACGCCTTTTTCTTGAATGCCTTGTTTAATTAAGTAACTAACAATACGCTGCGACACCGCTTTGCTGTAATCGCCGTTGTCGTGGTGTTTTTGTAACTCTTCGAGCACGTTTTGAAGTACTAATAAATCCCAGCTGTCGTCGCTTTCACTTTCGTATATGGCGTTTAATAGCTCGCTTAAAATATGCGCTTTATTAGTGAGCGTATCATCGGGCGTTAGCTGCTCTTTAAAGCTTTGCAGTACATCAATAAAGTGCACGAGCTTATTGAGTGTATCAAGCGCCATGCCTTCTACTTCGTCAGCGCTATAAATGCCGTTAAACGGGCATTGTTCGTCGCGCATGGCAATGCCAAGCAATAAACGGTTGAGCCCGTGTTGCCAGGTATTTAAATCGATAGCGGGTAAATCAAAGCTGCTTTTATGCGCTGCGTTTATACCCCATTTAACCCCAACACGTTCAAGCCAGTATTGAATTTGCTCGTATTCGTGCGCTTCAAGCCCAAATTTTTCGGCTATTTGCGTCACTTGTAATAAATCGAGAATATCGGACACACCAAAGCGCGAAAACGGTAAGTTAGCTAAACTCGCAAATGAGCTAAGGACGGGCTTTTCTTGCTCTATGGCTAAATCGGCCAATGCGTAAGGAATAAAACGGCTGCCTTGTGCTCCGCCAAATACGGCTTCAATGTAGGGGCTGTAAGTACCTACATCGGGCATCATGACGATTATGTCTTTGGGAGTAAGCGTTGGGTTTTGATTAAATAAGTTAAGTAAGTAGTCGTGCAAGCGCTCAACTTCCCTTAGCGGTGTATGGCAATCGCTTAGCGTAATACTGGTGTCGGTTGCGCTGATTGGTAACTTACCTTCGTCGTTTATAAACCACTCTTTGTTATCGGTCAGCGATTCACCTTTAAACGCAAGCTGATAAATCTCGCTTTGTACTTGCCCTAGTAAGGTGTCGTCAAACACATCAATAAAACCATCTATCCAACGGGCATCTAACTGTACAAGTTGTTCAAAATAGTCGCGACCTAATTTACCCCACGACGATAACAACGGATTACCTATAAAGTAGTATTCTTCATCTGGATTGGTTTGTTTTTTTTGTTGCGCTTCCACCAGCGGCATTTTGGCGTATTTAGCGCTTATTTTAGCTGCTGTTTTTTCATCTATAATATCGCCCCAGTAATGCTCACTTGGGTTAAAAAAGAATAATATAACCTCTGTTTTTTTACTCAGCGCTTCAAATACGTCTAGCTGGGAACTGGCAATCGCCGATATACCAAATAAGCTAATGCGTTGTGGCAGTAAGCTATTATCCATGGTTTCAAGTGCTGCAAGTAACTGCCCTTGCATATTAGCGCGATGAAATTGGCTTTGCCCAAGCTCTTGGCTTAGTTTTACAATGCGTCGCCATAAGTCAGGTTGCCATGGGGCAATGGCTACATCTACATCATCAAGCTCATCTTTTCCGCTATCCCATGTGGCTATCCAGTGCGGTCGGTACATTAAATATTGGTCGTACACATCGGCTATTTTTTCGCACAGCGCAAAGGTCTTTTGCCCGTCAATATCGCCCTCTAAATAAGTTTTTAGCGGCAAATATAATGGCTCGTCAATACAGGTTGGTAAAATTGCAAACAGTTTCCAAGCAAGGTTGGGCTTATTAAATGCCGACTCTTTAGGGACATTTGGCAGCAATTGCTGATACAGCTGCCAAATAAAGCTCGACGGCAGCGGAAAATCTACCTGCGCTGCAACCCCTAAGTTTTCACTCAAACCTATTTTTAACCACTGCGACATACCCGGCGATTGCACTAGCACTACTTCTTTGTCGAACGGGCTTTGCAATGGGTTTACTTTTAACAGCTGGTGGAACTGCGCTTGCAGGGCTTCCATCCGGTTTGATTGAATAATATTTAGCATATAACACTGACCTTGCTTGAGATAAAACCAGTGTAAGATATTTTCAATATTAGGGGTAGCGCAAACGGGTAATTGGCTTTAATAAATCAGAGAGTTAAGAACTAATTTACAGATTTTTATACGCACAGCATCTATTTTATATACTGTGCGTAGTAGTGAGTTTATTTATAAGGGCTAATACTTGATAAACTAAAGTCACTTTGCATTATTACTTCGCCATCAATGCCTTTTAATTTAAGTGAAATAGTGGGATCAATTTGCTGCCAGTCTATACTTAAATCACCGTAATTTACGTTATGAGTAAAATCCCCTACTCGGTGTTTATTAGGGCTTACGTCTTTCCATTTTTCAGTTAAGCCAGAGCTGGTCATCTCAATTAATGGGTAATCAAGGTTTTGCTGATACTTTGATATTTCACCCCAGTGCGTATCGCCGCTGATGATCACTACCCCATTTACTTTATGCTTTTTAATCAATGCAAATAAACGGTTTCTATCTTCAGGAAAGTTTGCCCATGACTCCCAACCTGTAAAATCGGGTAAAAGCTGTAAGCTTGAGGCAATCAATTTTATTGCAGCAGGCTTTTTAAGCTCTTGTTCAAGCCATTGCCACTGGGCTTCACCTAGCATGGATGCGCCCTTCACTTCACTGGGACTATACGGGCCTTGGTTATTTAACTTACGTTTAGTGTAGTATTCAAGCTCACCTACATGGTTTAGCGCATCACGATTCCAACGTAAATCAGGCATTATTACTTGTATGGTTTGCTCATTTTCACCATACATGTACGAGGTATAAATTCCATCAGGGCGAGTGCGACGCGCTGAGTTTACAGGTTCATCCCAAAAATTAAGCATAATTTGGCGTGATTGCTCTTTATGCGGATACTCTTTACCGGCATCGTTTTGGCCATAATCGTGGTCATCCCATATAGCAATAATAGGCGTTTGCGCTTTTAACGTTTTAAAACCAGGCTTTGCCCCTAAACGTTGGTACTTATCGGCAAGTACATCCATATCGTTGGTATCGCCGTAAATATTGTCACCCAAAAATATAAACAAACCCCCTTGCTCTTTATTAATTGTATTAAATATGGGTATGTTTTTATCTTGATGCCCACACGAACCAAATAGGATTTTAGATGGCGCGGCAGTAATACTTGCGCTAATAACCGAACTCAACGCCAAGGCAGTTAGGGTTAATGGTTTTAATAGGTTCTTCATTTTAAAATCTCGCTAATAGCAGGCGCCATATTTGAATTTATTTCATTTGGATTCTGCCCAAGCGCCTTTAAAACGGTCGCCGCTATTTGCGCTTGTTTAAGCTCATTTTTAGTTTTAATTAAGCCACTACCTTTTATTGCGGGGCCAATGGCTGCAAGCCAAATATGTTCAGAGCCGACAATTCCTTCTGGGTAGGTATTTTCACCTAACTCTAGCTCAGCAAGTGCACGTTTAGAGCTGTGATGTTGCCAATCGTTGGCATTATTGCCACGGCCGTGATCAGTAGTAATAATTAGTGTGGTGTTATTTTTATAACCTGCTGTAGTTTGAATGGTTGCCCATAAGTCTTTTATAAACGCGTCACTTTGCCTTGCCGATTTAAGGTATTGATCGTAATGTCCATCATGCGCAAAGTCATCGGTTTCGCCTAAACTTATCACTAACAACTTAGGCTTTTTAGCCAACATATACGCTTTAGCAAAGCGATATGTAAAACTGTCTAGTCGTACGTTATGCCAAGGACTGGGGATTTCATTTTGTAACGCATTTAATAATGGCGCATCAGTGAATAAATTCTCTGCAATTGACATAAAACCTGCATTTACATACACGTTACTGCGCTTAGTATTTACAATGTATGGAAATACATCCCAACTGCCAAATAAGGCTGTGCTACCTTTAAACCCAGGTAACTTATCTAAACGCTCTAAAATAGTTTTATTTGGGTTGAGCACTTTGTTATTACTATTTATATTTTCGTCAACTTCACCGGTGAGTATTTCGTTATAACCAGGGTATGAAAAATACCACGGGTTACTTACCGACATAGTAGAGCTGTTAGCTCTATCGCCAATTATAATGCCTTTTCTAGCCACTACTTGCGTTAAAAAAGGCATTAGTAATTGCTGGCGCTCATTTGCTGTTTTTGCCCAAAACTGGGTCTTTAATTGCTCTGGCTTTTTAACAAAATCAGTATTATTAATTAAGCTATTATCAGCCCCATTAAATACTTCTTGCCAGCGTACTCCATCAAGCGTTACCAGCACTACATTTTGCGCTGCTGCTGCAAAGTTACTCGCTAATACACTTAAGCTAAATAGTGTTACTTTTAAAATCGTTTTCATCGCGTTTTGCGCCCTTTGATATAATAAAGCCCATCAATGATGGGCTTTATTTTAATTCAATTACTAAAACTTAATTAAAAGTCAGCGGTAAATGTAACTGCTGCGGTGCGTGGCGCGCCAATGTAATAAGTAGCGCCGTTACCAGTACCACCTGCTAAGTAGCTTTTGTCAGTAACGTTATAAACAACAAACGATACGTCAATGGCTTTAAACGGACCTGCATCTACGTCAGTTGAATAACCTGCATTAAAATCAAGTACGGTGTAGCCGTCTACTTTATTACGCGTGCGAGTGTCTTCGTCTTGCCATGCACCTAAGCGCTCACCGGTGTATTTAGCCGATAAACCAACACGAAAGCCATCGCTAAAGTAATCGGTAGATACCACAAATAAATCTTCTGATGAATCTATTATGCTGTCGCCTTTTCTAAAGCTCGGTGCTACCTCATTACCACTTTCATCTCTTAATATTACACCCTGTGAATCGTATGCATTTGGATCATCCGACGAATACTCAGAACTGCTATTAGTATACGACGAATACACGCTCCAGCTTGGTGTTAACATATAGCTTGCTGCAAGCTCAAGCCCATTTGAGTCAATACCCCCTACATTTACGTACGAGCCATTTGTACCAATGGTGTAATCAATCCCATCTGTGCCACTACCAGGGGCAATAAAGGTAATGCGGTTATCAAACTTAACACTGTAAGCCGTTGCTGTAAGGGTTAATCTGTCGGCTTGGTAACGTACACCAAAGTCGATGTTGTCGGCAGTTTCTGGCTCTATGTTTGTAAGTGTTGAGCTATCTCGCTCAAGTACACCGTCTTTAATTGCTGAAAAATTCTCGCTGTAACTGGCAAATAATTCTGTGCTGTTATTTAGCTGATACAATACACCACCACTAAATAACACGTCTGAATCGCTATCTACTTTATCTGATCTTTCGTTAGCAAAGTGGTCGTATTTTTGTAATTCAACTAAATATTGTTTTGCACCAATATTTAATGTTAAGTCACCAAAATTAATCGAGTCTTGTAGGTACCATTTGAATGTATCGGTATCAAAAGTGTTTTTGTATTGTGTCCAGTAAGGCGTGCTATCAAAGTGATGATAAATACGCGCATCAATTACTTTGTGCCAATCACGCGATTCATCACGTTCGCTTTGCTCATACCAAAAGCCCGCTTCGATATCGTGATCACCAAATGTAGCTTGGTAATTTGCCGTTACACCTAAACGATCTTTGTTGTAATGCGTATGGCGGTAAGACATAACAGGCGTTGCTGTTGCATCGTAACACGCAGGATTTAAACCAGGACCCGACTCCCATGGCCAGCTCAAACTTTGCGTACAATCGGCATTGGGTGCAAGCGGGTTGCCTTCACTATCAGCAAAACCATAAGAGCCTGCATTAGTGCCACCCTCGGTTGTTGGGTCGCCATTTTCATCAACAGGCGTTGTTAAATAAGGTGGGATCCAATCGCCGCGACCTGAATTTTTATGATAATAAGGACTAACGGTTAATAATGAAGTTGGCGAAATCGCGTATTCAAATTTTAAATAGCCTAAGGTATTTTCACGAAGCGTTCCCCAACCTTCTGCAAACATTTGGTCAAAATGCGGAACTCCTGTCCAATTCCATGTTAGCTGATCCCAATCGGGTGTTTGTTCAAACTGCTCAAGGCTTACGCTGTTATAGTTTGTCTCGCTTACATCATCGTAAGATAAACGACCAGTAAGTGTTAAATCGTCAAAATTAGATACAAACTTAAGCTCAGCGTGTTGGTTGTCTTTGCCCCCATTACTGCCTGAACCAATCCAGCGGCTTGTATCTGTTTGCGAGTAACTTACGTACGCTTGTGTGTTATTAAAAACAGTGCCTGTTTCGTGTTTAATATAATAACGCGTGGCATCGTGGCTGCCTGATGTATAAGCAAAGGTAGTGCCTTTTTCAAGGCTTGGGTCTTTACTTACAAAGTTAAATGTCCCGCCTAGTGCTTCAAGTGAAGCCGACTTAATATCAGACGTACCTTGACCTACTTCTACCGTTGCTAAATTTTCGCTCTCCAAGTAACGGTTAGCTTTAGCACCACCGCCGTAATTAGAGCCACCATTGGGAATGCCATCAACGGTCATTCCTAATTGTTGTTGGTTCCCATCAATACTAAAACCACGCATAGTGATTGTAGTAGACCAATCGTCGCCACCAAATGCATCACCTTCGTTTATGCTAATACCTGGTAAGTTATCAATAACCGATAATATGCTCGATACCGAACTTTGCTGCTCAAGCATTGCAGGCTCAATAACATTGTTAGCGTAGCTCGTTGGTTTAGCTACAACGGTTACTTCTTCTATGGTGCTGTCGTTAGCATAAGTAGATGTTGATACAGCCATGGCAATAGCCATGCTCAATAGCGATTTGTTTTTTAAGGCGTACATTGTTGTCCCGTTTAGTTTTAATTATGAAATATGAAAACGAGCACAGTATGAATTTTAAATATGACAACGAGGATGAACTTTATTTACATAAAGGTTAAACAAATATGGAAGATTTATGGCGGGAATATGTACAAAAAAAGACACCCAAAGGTTTGGCTTAAGGTGCCTTAATAACTAAATATGATATTTAGCTGTTATTTTAATTCAGCTAGCATTTCATCGCTGTAAGGTACTAGTTCTTCACCGTTTGCAATTTTGCTAATGTAATCTGGGTTTGCGATAAGCGGGCGACCAATAGCGATAAGATCAAACTTAGCATCGTTAATTGCTTCTTTTGCTGACTCAAAAGTATAGCTGCCAACGCCTACTAATGTACCTTTGTAGCCTGCACGTAAAAATTCAGACGTTGTTTTACCTTCAAGCGAATCAAACGTTGTACTGTCGTCAAAAATACCACCGTGTAAGTATGCTAAATCTCTCTTCTCAAGCTCTGGTAATAAGTAATCAAATACCGCTTTATCACGGTTATCTTCGCTCATATTAAAATAAGCACCCGGTGTAACACGTAAAGCAGTACGCTCATTACCTACAGCGGCGATAACTGCATCGGTTACTTCTAGTGCAAAACGCGACATATTTTCAGGCGTTTGACCGTATTCGTCGCTGCGTGTATTTGCAGCGTAATGTAAAAACTGGTCAATCAAATACCCGTTAGCACCGTGAATTTCTACCCCGTCAAAACCCGCTTCAATCGCATTTTCTGCCGCCTTTGCGTAATCAGCTACTAGGCCCTTAATGTCATCTATAGTCGCTGCTTTTGGTGTGATGTATGTAAGCTCACGCATACGAGGCACAGAGCCTTCAACGCCAATTGCCGATGGTGCCAGTACATCGCCATCAAAAAAGTGAGGATGTGCAACACGGCCAACATGCCAAAGCTGTGCAAACATTTTGCCGCCATTAGCGTGCACTGCGTCTGTTACTTTTTTCCAACCTTGAATTTGCTCACTGGTAAATAAACCCGGTGTATTTGGGTAACCTTGCGCATCTGGACGAATAATAGTTGCTTCGCTAATAATTAAACCGGTTTCGGCACGGCGAGCATAATATTCAACCATATCTTGTGTTGGCACTAAGTTATCGTCAGCCATACAACGCGTTAATGGCGCCATAATTACGCGGTTTTTAAGCTCAATCGTGTTATTTAGTTTAAACGGAGCAAGTAGATCGGTTGTCATTTTTTAATCCTTCATTAAATATATGCTTACTACAATGTGGCCTTTTTACAAACATTCAAGCTTATCTTGAATGATCGCTCAAATTAGTGAGGACTTATACTGGTCAATATACAAATTAGATCTGCATTGCTGAAATTAAATAACAACTTTTCAACACTCTGTCATATAACTCGATATACTTGTGTGCATATAATTTAGATATAGTAATTAAGAGTGAGCTAATTATGGCAACGCCAAATTTAAGTGAAGAACACGCAGTAATTTTAGGGCTTGGGGCAAAAAAACGCCTAGCCTATATGTTCGAAACCGTACAACAATTTAAACAAGTATGGATTTTAAACGATGATGATGGCTGCGTTATGCTTGCCAACGAAGATGACGACTGTGTGCCAGTTTGGCCAACTCGCGAATTTGCAGAGGCATGGGCAACTGGCGAATGGGTTGGTTGTAGCGCTAAAGCAATTCCACTTGCTGATTGGTTTAGTCGCTGGACACCAGGCCTTGAACAGGATGATTTACTTATTGCAGCCTTTCCTACTGAGGAAGACGACGGCACGATATTGTTTTCAGATGAGTTTGAAAAACAATTAAAAGCACCAAAGCAAAAATATTAAGGTTCAAAGCCTAAATACTCAGAGTTCTAAAATTTATAAACGCGGCACTTAATTTAGTAGCTGCGTTTTTATTGGCAATATCTAAAATTCAAATAAGCCTTCGTAATTGCATCTGGATTTTCTACTTGCGGATAATGCCCAAGCTCTACAAACTCTTGTATGCGCGCATTGGGGATCAGCTTTTTATAATGTTCAATCATGTGCTTACCAGAGATGGGATCTTCTGCGCCTGCTATAAACGTAAGTGGTATATTGCTATTTATGATGGCACCAACCCAACGCTCTCTGTTTTGCTGCCTCTGCTTTATATAACTGATAAGTTTAGGCATAACGGCTAAACCATCTTTATAAATTAGCAACTCCCAAAGTGTGTCTACCACTTGTTTTGAAGGGGGTGTACTTTTACTAAAAATAGTCACTAAATTATTGGCAAATTTTTGTTTATTCATTAATTTTGGCACTAGCCAACCAAACTTAGATAATAATAATTTTTGTATAAATAAGGGGTTATGCACTTCAGGAAACAGTCCACCATTTAAAAAGCAGACACTGTTTATTTTAAAGTCACTTTGGCTAACTACTTGCTTTGCTAATAACTCTTGAGCCACAGTATCGCCATAGTCATGAGCTAAAATATGTATATCATTAATATTTAACGTTTTTAAAAATTGAGTATATAAGTCGGCTTGTTCAGTAATTTTATAGCCTGCATTTTTAGGTTTATCTGACAAACCAAAACCTAGCATATCGAGTGTAATTACAAAATAATGTTCACTAAGCGCTTGCC
Organism: Pseudoalteromonas sp. 1_2015MBL_MicDiv; assembly: GCF_002407505.1. Taxonomy (NCBI): domain Bacteria; kingdom Pseudomonadati; phylum Pseudomonadota; class Gammaproteobacteria; order Alteromonadales; family Pseudoalteromonadaceae; genus Pseudoalteromonas; species Pseudoalteromonas sp. 1_2015MBL_MicDiv. The sequence continues at coordinate 2,429,486 of NZ_CP012737.1, forward strand.
ACATACCTTCCCAGTCCCAACTAGCACTTGGAAAGCCATGTATTGCAGGTTTTGTTACATCGCCGGCTACTTTTGTAAATATTTGATGACCATTAATTTGGGTAAATGAACCCTTAGACTGCCACTGCTGTAGGGAAACCATGTATTAGCTTAATTTTTATTATTTATTTGTGTAGTTCTATCATAAGAGTGATATGAAGAGGTAATAAAATTGATATTTAGGAAAAATTTTAATCCGAAAAAATCAACAGCTCCTAAATAAATTTAAAAAGCGGCTAACTAAACAGTCAGTCGCTTTTTTTAACTATAAAAAGTTTATTAGCACAAAACCTTATACTCTTTTCGTATTTATAATAAATTTTTAAATAAGTAGATTAACGACCCAAGCTGATTTATTTTCTTTTTTAATTAGAACACATCTAAAAGTATGAACAAACCACGATTACAGCGCCTTAAATAACACATACTAAAACTTCAAATAATACTTTATAACTATATTCAACTACGTAGTCACAAATCAACTGCCCGAATATTAAACGATTGACATATTTATTAATGAAGTGTTAACGTCATAAAACACAAATGCCACCGGTGGCAATAGGCATCTAAGTATCATTTTTGTTACACACAACGCTCTTATATAAAGGAAAAATCATGAAAAGCATGAGACTCAGCACAATAGCAGCTGCATTATTATTAGCCCTTCCCTCTTATGGGCAAAGCTCTTCAACCGCTGATGAGCTTAACAATAAAGAAAAGCCGATCTCTAGTGCATTATCGAAACAAGAAGGTAAACCTCAAACACCAGAAGATGATATTGAAATTATTAGTGTTACCGGTATTTACCAAGCTGATTTAAAAGCACGTGCACTTGAGCGAGACAGTAATGCATTTAGTTCAGTTATTGCAACTGATGACATGGGCAACTTTGTTGATCAAAATGTCGCAGAGTCATTAAGAAGAATGCCAGGTGTAACACTGGAAAGAAGTGAAGGAGAAGGGAAATACGTAGCTGTTCGTGGTTTAGGACCTAAGTTTGTAGCAATAAATATGAACGGTGCTGAGTTATCTGGCGCAGGAGATGACCGAAAAGTAGGTTTGGACGGTATAACGAGTGATTCTCTTGGTTCCATTGAAGTTTTTAAAACACTGACTCCTGACATGAACCTAAATTCAATTGGTGGTGCTGTAAATGTTAAATCGATCTCTGCTTATGATCGAGGTGAGAATACCCTAAAAATAAAAATTCAAGACGCTTACAATGAGCTGCGCGAAAAACACTCTCCTAAATTTAGTATTGATGGGACTCAATTGTTTCTTGATGACACCATTGGTATTGGGTTTGCCTTATCTTACGAAGATCGTAAAACACAAGTGGATGAAAATAGGCATCACAGTACCCGTGATTTAAATTTTTTAAAAGGTGGAATAGGCTTAACTGCGGAAGACATTGAAAGCGCACCTGAAATTTTAGCTCCTGCGCAATTAGAAAACCGCCGTGAAATAGCAAATAGGGAAAGAACTACCGCAACGGTTAATATCGAATTTAAACCAACAGACTCTGGTTTCTACTATTTACGTGCCAATTACTCAAACTATACAGATGAAGATATAGCACTACGTGAATTCTATAATTTTTATAATGGCGACCAAGATGACGAAGTTATTTATGTAAATTCAGAAACTAAAGAATTTGCACTGTCTGACATTGATGTAATGAACCAATATTTTGTTCAAGAAGGCGAAAAAACCACTATTAATATGAGTATTGGGGGTGAAAATTACGTAGGTGATGACTGGAAAATAAATTATGAGTATGCATATTCAAAAACAGATGATGAGTCTGTAGGTGACCGTCGTGTGCAATTTCGTGAAAGAGAAAATATTGTCTACGGCAAAGCGTCTAAAAACAGTATTGTGGCACGTGTACTTACTCCCGCAGAAGCCGCTGAGTTAGGCGGGTTTGCATTAAGTAACGAAGGCGATGTATTCAACGGTGAAGCTGATGGAGATTTAAGCGATCTTTCCAACATGGAATACGATAACTTGTTTATGGAAGACAGCACTCGTACTGACGAAATTAGTAGCTTAAAATTAGATTTAACCAAACAGTTTGACTCGGAGTATATAAATTATATCAAGTTTGGTGGTACCTATAATGAACGCGAGCACTATAACAACAAAGATCGCTGGAGTTATAGCATTGATGATAGTGACTGCAATGGGGATGAAACTTGTATTACTGTTGCGAACTCTAATATAACTAACTATGACTACGCAATACCTAATAATAGTGATTTCTCTTATCCGTTTGTATCTCGCTCGCAAATGGAATACATGGTTGATGCAACATCAATTACGCGCGAAAGTGCCACCGGTGGTGAAACGTCAATTGATAGTACTAAAGAAGATTATACATTAAACGAAGATACTTATGCCGCCTACGTAATGACTGAGCTACGTCTAGCGGATAACTTAAAAGTAATCACTGGGGTACGCTATGCGCACACTGAATTCTCATCCACTGGTTTTATGTCACTTGAGAATGATGATTGGAAGTTCGATGGTATAAACACACTCGATCTAGCTGTCCCCCTTCCCGAAAGTAGTATCACTTACAGTGAATATTTTCCGAGTATGCATATACGGTATGAGCCATCTGATACGGTATTAGTACGTTCATCACTTTGGACTAGTTATACCCGACCTTCGTTTAAACAAGCACGTGGTTATGCGAAATTTGATAATGACATTAGCTTGTGTGATCCAGCCACCGATGACTGTTTTAACTCGCAGGATGGCCAAAGCGCACTTGATTTACAAAACTATGTTTTAGGCCCTGATAACGCATTACAAGTAGGTAATCCAAACTTAGTTGCAATGAGCTCAACTAACTTCGATGCATCAATTGGTTGGTATCCTTCAAAAGAACTCTTTATGGAACTTGCTGTTTTTTATAAGGATATTGATAATTTTATCGTTGATGTTTCAGGTATTCAAATGCGCTTGGATGAATTGCCTTTAACATTGCCCGTTAATCAAGTTTCTGAGTTTGCAATTTTACAAGACTTACAACTAAATCAAGTAGATATCACACTCAATGGTGACACTGCCAATGTATATGGTATGGAATTGAGCTTTAATCAATTTTTTGAAAATGGTTTGTTTTGGCAAAGTAATATGACGGTAGTAAGCAGTGAAGCAACGCTAGACGATTCTATACGTGTAGATAAAATGCCACTACCTGGACAAGCAGATATTACTGCTAACATCTCTTTCGGTTGGGAAGATGACGATTTGTCACTTCGTTTAATCAGTAATTACCGTTCAAAAATCCTTGAAGAAGTTGGTGCTTGCCCTGCTTCTGCAAATATATCTGATCCCCACGAATGTAAAAAATGGGCGGATATATATCAAGACGCAATTACTACCGTAGATTTTAAACTCAAGTATGACTTTAGCAAAAACCTAAGCGCTTACTTTGATGCAATTAACATAACCGATCAATCTGATCTTCGCTATTTCGCAGGTAATGAGCTATCTGGTGGTGCTGTCCTGTATCAGCGTGAGAACTATGGACGAACCTTTCAACTTGGTATGAATTATAAATTCTACTAAATAATCTGAACTCTAAATAATAAATCTCTTAACCAGAGTACAGATTAAATACACAAAACTAAAAATTAGCACACTCTACGTGTGCATCACACACTGCCAACACAGACGCTAAAAAGTTCATCCTTGGAGGGATGTATGAAAACAAAAATAAGTGTAATCACCACATTATTACTCAGTACAATATTAACGGGATGCCAGGAAGAAAGTTCAATTAACGTTAAAGAAGCACCCGCCCCTGCTATTCAAGGAACCTTTGTAGATAGCCCTGTTGCAGGCTTAAGTTACACAAGTTTATCAGTACCTGATGGTGTAACCGATGCCAACGGTCAATTTAACTATTTTCGCGGCGAAGCGATTACGTTTGCAATAGGAGATATTGCGTTTCCATCTATTGCGGCAAGTAATATCTTGTCACCTTTAAATTTATTTTCAACCGATACTGTATTTCATCCTGCTGTTGTAAACAGCTTGCGATTATTTCAATCACTTGATAGTGATGGCGATGTGAGTAACGGTATTACCATTAGTGCCACAACAGCCGATGCAGCAACGATCAACTTATCAGAAGGCCAAACAATTACCGATTATTTTAGTCGTAGTGAAGATGAATTTGCGGCAGATGTAAACGTTTGGCTAGCAAATGCAGGCACACCAACAACGGAACTCATTGATGCTGATCAGGCTATATTACATTTTGTTGATTTTGTGTATAAGCAATACAACAGTACACAGCCTAATGCATTTAACTTGTCACTATTTACCGGTGATGTATACAACCCTTTGGTAAAAGGCAGTACTGCCGGTATTGAAATACTTAATTTTAGCCCCGCTGATGATACTAACTCCACGGGCACATTTACTAGAACAGCTGATGGTGAAATTATTGGCAACGGCAATTATGAATTTATATTTGGTGATCGCGTACTCGCTTTTACAACTGCTGTTAATGGTGAGTCAAATACACAATACCTAATTTCACGTTCATTTAATACGGTTGATAGTGTGTATAGTTTGTGCCACCAATCTGATGACGCATCGCTTAGCGACATGATTGCAAAATGCGATAGTAACGACGATGCTAAAAATAACGTTATCGTATTTAGTGAAGAGCAAGCTGCCATTGAGCTTGAAAACCTCAACAATTTAGCAGAACAGAACAGCAAAGCACTTATTGAAGATTTTAACACCACCACTGAAGACTTCTTTAAGTCTACCTATAAAAGCGTAAGTGATGAGATTGGCAGTGCTGCTCTTTACTTCAAAACCGGTGGTAGCTTAGAACTTGATGCTGAAAATGGCAATATAGTGCTTGAAGGCGACCGCTTTAGTATTGGTAACACACTGCCAGGCAAAGAAACAAGCCCAAGTGACACATTGGGTAAAGGTATTTATAACTTAAGTGAAGGCTTTACAATTAGCTTTGATGTTATTGCCCATAATGATGCGGGTACTCTGTCATTGTATGTTGACAATAATACGACTGGCCAAGACAACTCAGTACATGGCAAAGCATCTAAATTTTATTCAAAAGCTATTACAGCTGAAAATTTACCTCAAGGTCAACGCTTTACATATACCTATAAACCAGGTGAAGACGTAGTAACAGGCCCTGATCTGGACAGCGAAAGCGCGCAAGGCGTATTAAATGCAGAGATTAAAAACTCATTTTTACAGATTCGAACTGATAGCGCGGCATCAATTACGTTAGATAATTTAGAGTTAATTACGGTTGCCACAGATGTACCTGAAATTGAAGAGCCTACTGATCCAACCACACCACCAACAGGGGGAGACACGACAACGCCATTCCCATTTGTTACTGATTTTACAACGGTAACAGGTGATTTATTTTCAACTGATTTTTCCGCGATTACAGCAGCTGACGGCTCTATCGTCCCTATGTTTAAAAAGACAGGTGGATCGGTTTCTGTTATTGATACCGGTTTAGAAATTAATAGTGGCCGCTTTACAATGGGTAATACAACGCCAAATGTAGAGACGACCGAAACAGATCAAAGTACAACTGGTAGCTTTGATTTATCGCGCCCCTATCAAATTTTGATAGATATCGTGAGTGTGAGCGATCCTGATGGTGATAATAACTTCCAAATTTACGTGGATAACAATACCTCTAGCAGCTCAAAGTCAATTCATGGCTCTAGCTCAAAATTTTACAATGAATTAATTAACACCTTAGTACCTGACACTACGCTAGTTGTTGAAGGTAAAGTTGCAACAGCAACTTCATTTTTACAGCTGCGTACTGAAAATGGCGGGACGGTTGTTATTAAAAATCTACGTATCGAATACTTAGACGATCCGAGCGTATTTAAATGTAATAGCTCTCCTGAGCTGTATTTTTGTGATGACTTTTCAGCAGGCGATTTATCCAACTGGAAAATTATTGCAAAACCAGATAACACAGCGGGCGCCGTGGGTGAATTTGATATTTTAGATTTAAGTGGTAACAACGTTATGCGTTACACCGCCGGTGGTGTTGGTGGTGAGCTCATTTTAGCCACTGAAGACGCATTACAAAATGTGCCAGATACCGGTAACTACTTTTTTGAAGCTGATATTCGACCACGTCAAAACAGTACAACAGCGAGCAAACAGCTCTACTTAATGGCTCGTTATGAAAGTGAAGGCAACTGGCTTGCTGGTGGCTTAAATGTACAAAACTCAACAAGTAGCACACAAGTAGAAGTGGCTGTGACTGTTGACGGTTCTATTTCTCGACCTGTACAAGCTAAGTCTCCTATCTTATTAGGTGAAAAAGGCGGTACAACTGATGGCGTTTGGTATACCACCCGCTTTGAAATGATAGACTCAGAGCTTACTGCATACCTGAATGGTGAAAAAATGGGCACAATTAGCGACAGCACGTATAGCGCTCGTGGCCTAATTGGTTTGTTTACTAACAACCGCTCATTTGAACTTGATAACGTTAAAGTCGGCGATCCAAGTATTAAGCCAATTCAATTAACCCTTGATTATAAAGATCCTGCATGGGATGCCAGTACAACCACTGATCCGCTCATAATTAATGTGACAGCAATTAAAGACGATGGTGTTACACCCGATACCTTCAGCGTTACATCGAGTAATAAAGACGTAGTGTCTGCTGATGTCTCAGGCGATGTAGTTACGTTAAGCCCGCTCAGTGCTGGTGAAGCAACAATTAAGTTTGTATCAGGTTCTGATGAAACAATAATCAGAACGATTGAAGTAAATGTTGTCGAAGCCTTTGTGATGCCAAGCACCGATTATGGTGACCTAAGCGGTAAGCTAATGCCTGAAAAATCAGCAGATAATCAATTTGTTGATACGTTAATTTCAATTGATTTTGATACTACCGGTGTAACACCAACCTTAGGTAGTCTTGGCGAAGTTAGGATTTATAAACAAAGTGATGACACTTTAGTTGATACCCTACAAGTAGGTAAAAACATCGATGTAATTGGTTACCCTGGGCAAGATCGCATACGTGCTGTAAATTACTTCCCTATTAGCTTAGAGGACAATACATTAATCATTAAGCCTCGCAACAGTGTGCTTGAGTATGGCCAAACTTATCGTGTAGTTATCGGTGACGACGTTGTTACTGGTGCTAAATTAAATGACATGGATTTCGCTGGACTTGGCAATAACAGTCAGTGGACATTTACAACCAAAGTAAATATCCCAGCAGGAAATGAGCTACTCGTTGACGATAATGACGTTGCTGACTTTAGAACCGTGCAAGGCGCACTTAATTTTGCAATGCAGCATCTTGATAAAGATGAGCAAACAACGGTTTCAATAAAAGACGGGACTTACAATGAGCTGCTATTTCTGCGCAATAAAAATAATATAACGCTACAAGGTGAAAGCCAAAACAATACTATTATTCAGTACGAAAACTACGAAACACTTAATAGCGGTTCAGGTGGTAGCGCGGCACTTGGCGGTGGTACTCCAAACGGTGGCCGTAGTGTATTTTTGGTTGAAGGCACAGATATGCTGGTTATTAACAATCTAACGTTAAAAAACACGCACATTCGTAGTAACAGCGTATCAAATCAAGCTGAAACTATTTATTTCAATAGCCAATATCGTTTAGTTGCCAACAACGCAAACTTTATTAGTGAGCAAGATACCCTACTACTAAAAGGCTATACTTGGTTTTACAACACGCTAGTTGCCGGTAACGTAGACTTCATATGGGGATACCCAGTTACTTCGTTATTTGAAGATAGCGAAATACGTACCCTAGGTGATTCTAAAAATGGTGATCCAACCCAAGACACCAAAGGTGGCTACGTTTTACAAGCGCGTGTACCGGTAGAAACCGATCCTGGCTTTATTTTCTTAAACAATGAGTTTACCAATGGTCCTGGCCCTATTGGTAATGGCGTACTAGACAATTCAACATATCTTGCTCGCAGTAGTGGTAGCTCTTCATACTTTGATAATGTAACCCTTATCAATAACAAGTTTGATACCCACATTGCAACTGTTGGCTGGGCTGTTCAAGGTGTTGAAAATCAACCAGCTCCAAATCCAGAAGCACCTTCAGCAACAAGCGGCTGGCGTGAATACGGCAGCATGGATATGCAAGGTAACGCACTAGATTTAAGCACCCGTAATGGTGGTTATATTTTACAAACAAGTGAAGTAGCTCAACTGCTTGAACGTGATAGTATTTTTGCAAGTTATAGCGATGGCGCAGGGTGGACCCCAACCCCTTTACCAGTGCCAGTGTTACCTGACGAACCTGTAAAAGTAATATCTGTTAACGTGAATTTAGGATTTGCTGGTTATAACTTTGATGTGACCGGTGGTACTAATGGCACTGTGGTAACTGTAGATAATGGCTCATCATTAAAAGCAGCATTAAGTGAAGCAAAAGCAACCAGTACACCTATTATCATTTATGTTGATGGTGTTATTACTGATGCGAACAGTGGCGGTGATGGCTTATCAATTCAGATAAAAGATATGGATAATGTGTCTATTGTGGGCGTAGCAGATCGTGGTCATTTGGATGGTATTGGCATCGAAATTCGCAGAGCGAATAATATCATAATTCAAAATTTAAAAATTAATCAAGTGCTTACCGGTGGTAAGGATGGTATTTCAATTGAAGGTGATGAAAACGGAAGTACCTCTAATATCTGGATTGACCACAATGAGTTATATTCATCGCTAGACTCAGATCAAGATTTTTATGATGGCCTAATTGATTCTAAATCTGGCGCGCAAAACATCACAATTTCTTATAACTACTTACACGATAGCTGGAAAACCTCATTACACGGTCATAGTGATGATGACACCAGTACCAACAAAAATCGCTTTATTACTTTTCACCATAACCGATTTGAAAATATTGTATCGCGAGTACCCTTATTTAGATTCGGTCGCGGCCATGTATTTAATAACTACTACAACAACATTACCTCTAGTGCCATAAACTCACGTATGGGGGCGGAGCTTCAAATAGAAGGTAACTACTTTGAAAACACCAAAAACCCAGTGATCTCGTTTTATTCAGATACTATTGGCTATTGGAATACATCGGGTAACTACCTCAGTGATACAGTTACCTGGGGTGAAGTACCAGACGGTGACGTAGCGGGTGAAGTAACCGAAAATGGAATTACACCAACAAGTAGCTACCAAGTGCCTTATGAGTACACACTAACCCCTGTTATGGCTATTAAAGATCATGTTATTGCGCATGCAGGTATTGGTAAAATAGATCAAAGTGATTTAGATATCCCAACGATTGAAGTGCCTACAGAGCCGCCGATTCAAGAGCCGTTAGGGCTACCATTTACTGAAAATTTTTCTGCAAACAACGCTGATGAATTTTTCAGTAATCGTTACCGTGACTTATCAGGCCTTGCAGGGAGCAACACCCCCCTATTTCACCGTGTTACAGGCAGTGTTCAGGTAAGTAATGGAAAACTAACCATGACCGGTACACGTATTAGTATTGCAAATACAACACCGACCATTAACACCACGGGTGGCGATACGCAAACAAGCGGATTATTAGACCTATCAAATAACTACCAAGTAACGTTCAAGGTGGATGCTGTAAGCGGTAATACAGCTAAAAGCTTTCAGATATACGTAGACAACAATACCTCAGGAAGTGCTAATTCAATACATAACGGTAGTTCTAAGTTTTACTCTATAAAGCTGGAAGAGCTAGTACTGGGGCAAACCTATACTGTTGATGGTTTTGTTGCCACACCAACCTCTTTTATAACTATCCGTACAGAGAGTGAGGCAACTATTACGATAGATGAATTAACAATTCAGTAACCTTCCCAAGTAAAAAGCCCTTATGTTGATTCTATGGGGCTTTCATTTTTATATCTTTAATATAAAACTACATTTTTAGTTATTTCCTATTACACATAAGTCCAGCTCAAATAACACAATAAGTAACAACTTAAGATTAACACATTACCTCGAATTTAAGTCGATACAACTCTATAAGGTATTGTCCATTATATAAATTACAAAAAAAGCCTAAGTTGTAACATTCAAAATAAGTGCTATATTTAGTCCGAGCATAAGATACTAAACGCTTATATAAGTACATATAAAAGGACGAATGAATGCTTGCAAAAAGCAGGATTAATAATGGGCTTTTACTACAAGTAATCATCCAAATTATTATCCTCATTATAGGTGCTACTTTCACTTATTCTCAGCATATTCAATATCAACGCGAACGTAATGCTGTTATTTCAACGGCTCTAAACAACCGACTTTCCTCATTATCCACAGGTATCATCAATAGGGTTAATTTATATCAATATGGGCTATTCGGCTTAAAAGGATTTATACACGGTATTGGCATTGATAATTTAAATTATCAAGCGATGCAAAACTACTCAAATAGCCGAAATTATACTTTAGAATTCCCTGGTGCCGATGGTATAGGTTTTATTAAAAGAGTATCACCAGCGCATTTAGCTCAATTTTTAGAACACGCTAAAAACGAGCGGCCCGATAATACCTTTAGTTTAAAGTCACTCAAAGACGACAACGATGAGCATTTTATTATTCAGTATATTTTTCCTGAAAAAAATAATTCAAAAGCACTTGGTCTTGATATTGGCTCTGAGAACATACGCCGACAAGCAGCACTCAACTCAGCAATAAACAATAGCACCCAATTATCGGCGCCAATTACCTTAGTACAGGCTGACAAAAAACCACAGCAAGGTTTTTTGATTTTACTCCCTGTATATCAACAAAATATCGTGCCAAAAAATACACAACACCGCCTAGAAAAATTAGTAGGTTGGACTTATGCCCCTCTATTAATTAATAATATTTTAGAGTCACTTTCTCAAGTAGACGAAAATAGTTTAAGCATCAGTGATTTAAATAACAGTACTGAATTTACCTTTTTTAATTACGGCAATAAGAATAATAACACCGCGTTTCAAACTTCTAATACTATCAATATTATGGGACGAAGCTGGAAAGTAACACTGCATGGTTCTCAATCTTTTATCGCCAACCTCCATTTAGCTAATAAATATCAAGCACTCGTTGATGGAGTCTTTTTAACCGTCTTCTCAATGTTTTTTATATTCGCTCTACAGCTATTTTTTTATCGCAGGGCACAAAGAATAAAACTCAAAGTAGAAGCCGCTAAAAAGCACGAACAAATACTTGAACAAGCAAATTCAAAACTAGAAATTGAAGTAAAGTTACGCACCCAACAAATAGCCGATATAAGTACTTTACAACGCAGTATTTTAGACAGTGCGAGTTACTCTATTATTGCTACAGACAAAGACGGCCTAATTACTGAATTTAATCCTGCTGCAGAGAAACTACTTGGCTACAAAGCCAGCGAAATTATTGGTATCAAAAACCCGAGTATTTTTCATGTAGAAGATGAAGTAGTTAAAAAAGCGCAGCAATTAACAAAAGAATTAAACAAACCTATTAAACCTGGCTTTGAAGTATTTGTCGTTAAAGCAACACCCACCGAACCTGATATAAACCAATGGACGTACATAGATTCTAACGGTAAGCATATCCAAATTAATTTAAGCATTACCTCATTGCTCAATAATAGAGGTCAAGTAGTTGGTTTTTTAGGTATCGCATTTGATTTAACACAGCAAATAAAACATGAAGAAGCACTTGCACAAGCAAAAGAATTAGCAGAGCAAAGCTCTAAGGCTAAATCAGAGTTTTTAGCAAATATGAGTCACGAAATTCGTACCCCAATGAATGGTATTTTAGGTACTTTGCAACTACTACAAGAGCAGCCACTTAACGAAAAATCACAAGAATATTTAAAAAAATCATTATACTCAACAAGAGCATTAACAACCATCATTAACGATATTCTCGACTTTTCTAAAATCGAAGCCGGTAAATTATCATTAGAAAGCATGCACTTTGAACTGAATGAGTTAATAAACCATTTAGAGTCGGATCTCGCACTTTTTGCTAATGAGAAAGGCATTTACCTACGTTTCATATCTAATATTGATCACAACTATTGGATAGGTGATCCGGTTAGGCTGAGACAGATTTTCATTAACTTAATCTCTAATGCCATCAAATTCACCCACGAAGGTGGTGTAACCGTTGAGTTTAAGTTAACTGACGATAATAAAATATACGGCATTGTCTCAGATACAGGCATTGGTATATCACAAAATGCAATTGATCGATTATTTGAACGCTTTGAGCAAGCAGAAACGTCTACTACCAGAGAATATGGTGGAACAGGGCTTGGCTTACCGATAACAAAATCGTTAATTAGCCTCATGAAAGGTGAAATTAAAGTGACCAGCACATTAAACTCTGGAAGCCAATTTTGTGTTTATTTACCACTGAAGAAAGCAAATATAAAAGCAATAGATCTAAATACAAAGTATTTAGAATTTCCTGATTTATCAAACAAAACAATTTTAATCGCAGAAGACAACAAAATTAATCAACTGGTTGCAACTGCAATGTTAGAGCCGACTAAAGCCAATATTGTAATAGCTAATAATGGGCTTGAAGCAATTGCATTATATGAATCGTTGTTACCTGACATTATTCTTATGGATATTCAGATGCCGAAAATGGATGGTTTTGAGGCCTGTAAAAAAATAAATAGTAAACAAGTCATTATAGCCCTAACGGCCAATGTTTTTACTGAACAAAAAGAATTATATAAACAACTTTTTGATGGCTATATTTCTAAGCCTATTGAAAAACAAGAATTAATAAAAGCACTACATATGAATAATACAGAGGAAAACATTTGATATGCCTCAACAAATCAAGTTTAAGTAGATTGAATTAACAACATACTCCAAATTACTTTGTCGCGCCTAACCAATAGTTGAGCAGAGTTTACTTTACATTAAAAAGCCCAGTTAAATTAATAACTAGGCCTTAAGAATAATGGTGGAGGGAGAGGGATTCGAACCCTCGTTAGGGATAAACCTAAACACACTTTCCAGGCGTGCGCCTTCAGCCACTCAGCCATCCCTCCACAGTGTTGCAATTGTATAATGCAACGGCACGCTATAGTATGAAATAGGCCCACAAGGTGCAAGGCATTTTTAAATATGAACCTTCAAGTGCTTACTTATCAAGCAATAACTTACGTTTAAGTATAAAAAACGGCTAAATTCAAGATTTAACCGTTTTTAATTTAAACTTTAAAATGACTTAACCTGAACTCTGATTAAGAGATTTACTACGTATTGAATATGATGATATTTAAATTTATTTTCTCTAGCCAGAGTTTAGGTTACTTAGCCATACTCGCGGTAAATTCAAGCATGCGATTAAGTGACTTAAGTGCGCCTTCGCGTAAATCCATATCAACAAATACTTCTTTGCCTTTCGGGTCAATTAGGGCTTCCTCAATCGCCTTTAAGCCATTCATTGCCATCCAAGGGCAATGAGCGCAACTTTTACATGAAGCGCCCTCACCTGCCGTTGGAGCCGCGAAAAACTCTTTATCTGGGCATAGTTGCTGCATTTTATAAAAAATACCGCGATCGGTTGCAACAATAAATTTATTGTTGGGCATTGTTTGCGCAGCTTTTATGAGTTGGCTCGTTGATCCTACTGCATCGGCAAGTGCAACAATCTCTGCTGGCGATTCTGGATGAACTAATACGCCTGCATCTGGGTGTAGCGCCTTCATATCTTTTAAAGCTTTAGTTTTAAATTCGTCATGTACAATACATGCACCATTCCACATAAGCATATCAGCACCGGTATTTTTTTGAATATAACTACCAAGGTGCTTATCTGGTCCCCAAATGATTTTTTCGCCTTGCTCATCTAGGTGCTCTACAATTTCAAGTGCACACGATGACGTTACAATCCAATCGGCACGCGCTTTGACCGCAGTAGAGGTATTTGCATATACAACAACTTTACGATCTGGGTGCTGATCGCAAAACGCAGAGAAATCGTCTATCGGGCAACCAATATCTAACGAACATGTTGCTTCAAGTGTTGGCATAACAACCGTTTTATTGGGTGTTAATATTTTAGCTGTTTCGCCCATAAATTTTACGCCCGCGACGATAATCATATCTGCATCGTGACGTGCGCCAAAACGTGCCATTTCTAGCGAATCGGCAACGCAACCGCCGGTTTCTTCAGCAAGTGCTTGAATTTCAGGATCGGTATAATAATGGGCAACAAGTACTGCATTTTTATCTTTTAGTAATTGCTTTATACGCGCTTTATATTCGCCTTGCTCGTCTTGTGTTAACGGTGCTGGCTTAGGGGGAAAGATATAACCTTCAGGCATAATAGTTTGAGCTAGACTCATGTTCTCGACCACTTATCTACAGTGCATTAATTAGGGCGAATTATACGAGAATATCAAAGCAAATAACAGCAAACTAGCGAGGCTGTTTATAAAAAATAAAGTGGGAATTTAAAAAAGAATATAAAGGAAAGTATTAGAGAGTGGTGGGTCATGATGGATTTGAACCATCGACCAATTGATTAAAAGTCAACTGCTCTACCAACTGAGCTAATGACCCGCTCTAATATAAATTTGCTTTGTAAAAAGCTGCGTAAATCCGCCGATTAAAACTTTCATAGAATGGTGGGTTATGATGGATTTGAACCATCGACCAATTGATTAAAAGTCAACTGCTCTACCAACTGAGCTAATAACCCGCTCTATGCACTTATTCAGTTAAGAATGAAGTTTACGTAAATCCGCCGACTGATGCCAAACAGTATTCACAAGGAATAAACAATGGTGGGTCATGATGGATTTGAACCATCGACCAATTGATTAAAAGTCAACTGCTCTACCAACTGAGCTAATGACCCGCTCTTATATAAATTTTCATAGAATGGTGGGTTATGATGGATTTGAACCATCGACCAATTGATTAAAAGTCAACTGCTCTACCAACTGAGCTAATAACCCGCTCTATGCACTTATTCAATTATGAATGAAGCTTACGTAAATCCGCCGATTGATACCAAACCGTATTCACAAGGAATAAAGAATGGTGGGTCATGATGGATTTGAACCATCGACCAATTGATTAAAAGTCAACTGCTCTACCAACTGAGCTAATGACCCGCTCATGCACCTATTTAAAATAAATAAGCTTGCGTAAATCCGCCGATTGATACCAAACCGTATTCACAAGGAATAAAGAATGGTGGGTCATGATGGATTTGAACCATCGACCAATTGATTAAAAGTCAACTGCTCTACCAACTGAGCTAATGACCCGCTCTGATATAATTGTCTGTACTAAAGTCTAAGTTAAACCATTATATTATTTATAAATATAAAATGGTGGGTCATGATGGATTTGAACCATCGACCAATTGATTAAAAGTCAACTGCTCTACCAACTGAGCTAATGACCCGCTCTAATTTAACAACTTTAAATACTACGTAAATCCGCCGATAAAAGACCATTTTAAAAATGGTGGGTTATGATGGATTTGAACCATCGACCAATTGATTAAAAGTCAACTGCTCTACCAACTGAGCTAATAACCCGCTCTTTTTGCCGCATTTCGAGTGGGGTAACCATTCGTTTGCTGCGGGCGCTTATAATACTTATTTATAAAATGAGTGCAACCGAAATTGTCTCTTTTTTTAAGTTTTTATGCCTAGTTGACCAATTTTAGACCGCTTATGGCAAAAAGCAGTCTAATCAAGCCGATTCAATTATTTTGATAAGCGTTCTGTGGCCAATTTTGCAGCAGTTGTACTTGGATACTGATTAACAAGATCATTCAGAATTTTTAGAGCTTCCTCTGCTAAACCTTGCTCTTGCAAAAGTGTTCCTAGCTTTAACATTGCATCTGGTCGTTTATTTGAATTAGGAAATTCATTAACAACCACTTTAAAGTGCTCTATTGCTTTTACTGGCGTATTTTTAATCGTCAGCAATTGCCCAAGCCAATAATGTGCATTAGATGCATAAACTGAGTTTGGGTATGACGTTAAAAAAGTTTGAAACTCAGGAATTGCTTGATCATAACGCTTATCCTTCATTATAAGCGCTACAGCACGCTCGTATGCTTCGTTTTCAGATAAATCGTTACTGTATGTCTGTGCATCACTTGGTTGCGTATAATCAGCTGCAGGCGCTACAGCAGGTTGTGCATATGCTTGGCTTACGCGATTTTCAATTTCTTGATAAAGTTCGCGTTGACGCTGCAGTACTTTTTCAAGCTTATAGCTTTGTTCTTCAGTTACGCCACGGATTTGACTTACTTCATCTTGTAATAGATTAAGTTGTTGCTGTAACTCTACTTGTAAAAAATTACGCGACTGCATCATGCTCTCTAATGATGCTAAACGCTTCTCAATACTTGATTGTGAACCTGCAGCTTCTGAAACAGGAGCGGGAGCAGCCATTAACTGGGTGCTCCCGCTCAATATCATGGCTGCCAAAATAAGTTTCGGCTTCATAATATCTCTTATCTTAGTAAACGAGTACCGCACGGCGGTTTTTAGCGAAAGCTGATTCAGTGCGAGATTTAACCATTGGCTTCTCTTCACCGTAGCTTACTACTGACATTTGGCTAGCTGAAACACCTAAACTTTGTAAGTATTTCTCAACCGCTTGGCCACGGTGCTCACCTAGTGCAATATTGTACTCTGGCGTACCGCGCTCATCTGCGTGGCCTTCAATTAGTACTTTAACTGATGAATTTTGAACTAAAAATTCAGCATGAGCACGAAGCAAGTCAGCGTATTTGCCTTCAACTGTCGCTTTATCAAAATCAAAGTAGATTACTTGCTCTTGGCGTAGTGCTTCGTATTTTTGACGAAGTTGCTCTTCTGCTTGTTGCTCAGGAGAAATTGTAGCCACTTCAACTGTGTCTGTATTTGTCGATTGTTCAACAACAGCTTCATTTGTTTGATTTGCAGCACCTTCATCAATATCCGAAGATGAGCTACAAGCTGCTAATGTCATTACTGGCACAGCAATTAGCAGGCCTTTAAGTATTTTGTTAAGTTGCATTAAGTAGATTCCTATTTTGAGTAAACCAGTAATATTACTGTAAATATGGCGACCAAGCTGGCGCCTTTACTTGTCCGTCAAGCACAGGTAAACGAGCTTTAAAGCGACCGTCCATTGATACCAGCGCGAGTACCTGTTTATTATTATGAAGCGTGCTATAAATAATCATCGAACCATTTGGTGCTATGCTCGGTGATTCATCTAGGCGAGTTCGCGTTAATACTTGAAACGCGCCCGTAGCAAGCTCTTTCTTAGCAAGATGGTACTGCCCGTTGGTACGGTTAACCATCACTAATTCTTTACCGTCTGGTGTTATCGAACCCGCAAGGTTCATATCACCATCAAAGGTCAATCGCTGTGACCTACCATTTTTTAAATTTAACTTATAAATCTGAGCATTACCACCCCTTTCAGAGGTAAACACTATATCTTGACCATTTGGATACCAAGATGGTTCAGTATCTATACTACGATGTCGCGTAAGACGTGTTTCTTTGCGTGTTGCCAAGTCTAATAAGTAAACTTCTGTAGCACCCGTTTTGTCTTTAGAGAGCACTAAAAGAAGCTTTTTACCATCTGGCGAAAACTGCGGAGCACCGTTAATACCGCGATAACTTGCAATAACTTCACGCTTACCGGTATACAAATCTTGAATATAAATTTGGCTTTGACGGTTTTCAAATGTCACATACGCTAATTTTGTGCCATCAGGTGACCAAGCCGGTGACATTAGTGGCTCTTTCGAACGTAGTAACACCTGTTCGTTAAACCCGTCATAATCTGATACAACAAGCTGATAAGGCTTATCATCACCATCACGTACAATTACGTACGCAATCTTGGTTAAAAAAGCACCTTTCTCACCCGTTAATTTCTCATAAATGACATCACTAATACGATGTGAATAACGACGGAAACCACTTATGCCAATAACACTATCTCGTGCTTCTAAAATATGATCTTGGCTTTTAAGTAACTTACCATTACTCATCATTTGCGTTTCACCTCCCGTGATTTGACCACGAATAACATCGACTAACTCATAACGTACTAAATAACGTCCATCAGTCTGTTGCTCAACCTCGCCAACAAGTATCGCTTCAACACCTTTATTAACCCAAGATGCATAATCAATGTCAGCATCTTTGTTTGGTTGTTGCGGCATTTGCATAACATCTACAGGCTTAAACTTACCACTACGCATGAGATCTGCAGCAATAACATCACTTATTTTTTCAGGAATTGGACCAACACCATTGTATTTAAACGGCACAATTGCAATAGGTCTTGCACCATCTACACCTTCTGTTATTACAATTTCAAGGGCTGCGTTAGCAATGCCCTGAAAACCAAATAACAGCACTAAACAGGCAATTTTTACTTTGTTGAACATATCATTCCTTTAAAATTCTGGCTTGATTGTTAAATTAATATTCTTAAGTTGTTCGAATACGTCTTTGTCTTTAGATACCGGTAATGTGTCAGCCATACGAACAGCCCTAAGTGCAGCCTCACAGACTAGTTTATCGCCGCCTAATGATTTAACTTGTGTTACTAAACCATTAAAGCCTAAACGAATATTTACTCGGCACTGCTGATTTTTCATTTTCTCGTCGATCAGTAAGTTCTGCTGAATACGCGCCATAATTAGAGCGCGATATTTATCAACTTCACCCACGACCTGTTGTTGACGTATTTTACTACGCGCAGCCTGCTCTTTAGCAAGTTGTTCTTGTAACATTTGTTCTTGTAGGGCCTGTTGACGCTGTTGTTCAGCCTTTTTAGCACGTTCTTTAGCCTCTTCATCACGCTTTTTACGTTCATCTTCAGCTTTTTTAAGTGCTTCTTCCTCAGCTTTACGCTTATCGGCAGCTGCTTTTGCTGCACTTTCAGACTCTTGCTTTTGTTTTTCGGCTTGTTTTGCTTTAGCACGTTCCTTTTGTTCTATTGCGCGTGCTTTTTTAGCTTGTGCTTGCGCCTCGGCTGTTTCTTTTTCTTTAGCCTTACGTTCTTGCTCTAATTTCTTAATATGACGGGTTTCTGACTCGCGCTGTTTGCGTGCATTTGCAGCTCTGCGCTCTAAATCACGGATGCGTTTGTCTTCTGCCTTTTTTTTGTCTTTTTCTTGCTTTTGGAGTTCAGCTATTTTCTGCTCAACCATTTTTTGGTCAACTGTCACAGCTGACACCGCTTTATCAACATCAGGTATAGCTTTATTAAGCGTTACTTCCATAACCTTTGGTGCTGGCGGGTGAATGTTTGCCGATGCATATAAAAAACCACCCAGCGCCACATGCAAAACTACTGATTTAATTAATGAACTACTCATACCGTTATTTTGTCCCTTCGAAGGATTCTGTCATTAATCCAACTGACGGTACACCAGCACTTTTTAAAAAGTCCATTAAGAGCAATACCTCTTGGTATGATACTTTTCCAGATCCCTTTATCATTACAGGTACATCAGGATTTTTCATTAGCTGTAACTTAATCACAGCCGCTACATCAAGCGCCTCCATCGGAGCCTCTGGATCAGTCCCTACACTAACGTAATATTTACCTTGTGCGTCAATCGAAGCAATAATAGGTGGCGCATCTTTAGTATCAACTAAATCTGACTCCGTCATTTTAGGCAAGTCGACTTTAACACCATGTGTAATAAGTGGCGCTGTTGCCATAAATATAATCAGTAGCACCAACATTACATCAATGTAAGGAACTACATTAATTTCTGCGACCGGACGGCGCTTCTTACGCTGATACATTCGCTTGGGCCTCTATTTGTGTAGCTGCTTGACGGTGTAAAATATTAGCAAACTCTTCCATAAAATTAATGTAGTGAGATTCTAGCTTTTCAACTTTATTAGAAAAACGGTTGTAAGCAATAACAGCAGGAATAGCTGCAAACAAACCCATTGCTGTGGCAATAAGTGCTTCTGCTATACCAGGTGCTACCATCTGCAACGTAGCTTGTTTAACTTCACCTAATGCTATAAAAGCATTCATAATGCCCCATACAGTACCAAACAAGCCTATATATGGGCTAATTGAACCCACTGTCGCTAAAAATGATAAGCTTGACTCTATTTTCTCTATTTCTCGAGAGAGTGCCACGCGCATAGAGCGGTGTGTACCTTCCATTACAATACTCGCACTTTGAAAGGTATTTTTCTTATGTCGCGCAAACTCTTTAAAACCAGCTGTAAATAGAGCTTCAATACCTTCAGATTGACCGTTACGTGATGAAATTTCGTTATATAGTTTACTTAAATCAATACCAGACCAAAATTTTTGTTCAAACTTTTTAGCACTTGCTAACGCATCTGATATTGCTTTTTTACGCTGAAAAATAATTGCCCATGACATTACAGACATAGCAACTAGCCCTAACATTACTAGTTGAACAAGCAAACTGGCTTCTAATATTAAATCCAAAAAATTAAGCCCTGATCCCACGTGAAACTCCTAAATAGTATCAAAATACGTCAAATTGATTGATTTGTGTAAATATGACCGCTCGTGCAGCCAAAAGTTGCACATAGTGTATCGAGTCCATTTCAAACTGACAACGATATTGCTATGAACAAGCAACAAAAAACGTTGAAATAACCTTTATTTCGCAATTATCTAGCAAAAGAATTTAAAGCCATTTCCGCTATTTAATAATGCGCTCAAGATATGCTTAAATATACAAGCAAAACACCATAAAACGCCTCATTTATTCAAAATCACTGCATAAACACTCAAAAAACTTAAACAAAACCTAAAGGTAATAGTAAAACTAATAGCGACAAGCAGTGCAAACTCAAACTTAATCACTAATTTTCATTAACTTACAAACAGAAAAAAACATTAATGAACAAGTTTTAAACAACCAAAAATTTCATTGCATTAGTTTTTATAATCCGAAATTATAAATTTTCTAGTTTGAATAATAAATATATATTGCGTATTATCTCCTCATACCGAGCTGGCACTGAGTGAAATAGCTTCATTAAGCAAAGTTCTTAGTAATAGGATATTTTATCGTATTACATTGTTTTACATTTTTAGGATAAAACCTAGTTGTGTAAAATGTAGTTCCCAAGATTACTTCCTTCAACTTGTTGTTTACCCGCATTTTTTGCGGGTTTTTTTTTGCCAAAAAAATTGAAATCATTTAATACCAATTTACTTAATTGAGTGATCTATTTTGAGGTAAGAAAATCGTATCTATAACAAGGCAAAAATTTCGTTAGTTAGTTGTTATCACTCATGCTCCGGCATTGCTCTGCATCCATGCAGTTGTATATCAGAAATTTTTAACACGGTTAACGTCAGATTTAATCCCTCTAATTGATTAAGTATTATTGCAAACTAAACAACACTGTAACAGCCTAATACGATAACGGCTATGCAATATACTCTATCTATCGAATAGCCCGCAGCATAGCCACGCAAGTCTTAACGCTCTGTGAATTAAGCGTTAACTGATTATATAGTGGGTAAAATTGTAATAACTTGGTTTAGAGTAACGATGTGAAAATATGGTGGGTAACATTATAAAATTAGGTATACGCGCTTGCTGTACATTTACTTATGCAAGCGCAAGTGATTAATTGAAATTTAGATTAAGTCGTCTTTTTTGGCATTAATCCAAAGTGATGGTATGCACTGTCAGAGACTATTCGCCCGCGAGGTGTGCGCTGAATAAATCCTTGTTGGATCAAAAATGGTTCTATCACATCTTCTATTGTTTCGCGCTCTTCGCCAATAGCAGCCGCTACATTGTCGAGCCCTACTGGGCCGCCCATAAATTTTTCAATTATGGCGAGTAAATATTTGCGATCCATATAGTCAAAACCACTTTTATCTACGTCAATCATGTCAAGCGCTTGCTTAGCTACTTCGGCGTTTACTGTACCGTCAGATTTTACCTGTGTGTAATCACGTACACGGCGCAATAAGCGGTTAGCTATACGTGGTGTACCGCGCGAACGCTGTGCAATTTCGGTTGCGCCATCGTCACACATTTCTAAACCTAGATAATGTGCAGAGCGCCCTACTATGTGCGACAAATCTTCTACAGAATAAAACTCTAATCGCTGCACAATACCAAAACGGTCACGTAGTGGCGATGTAAGCGAGCCTGCTCGGGTGGTTGCTCCAATAAGTGTAAATGCAGGTAGGTCTAATTTAATAGAACGCGCAGCTGGGCCTTCACCAATCATTATATCAAGCTGGTAGTCTTCCATTGCGGGGTAGAGTATTTCTTCAACTTGCGGGCTGAGTCTGTGTATTTCATCAATAAACAGTACATCGCCTTCCTCTAAATTTGTGAGCAGCGCAGCTAAATCGCCTGCTTTTTCAAGTACAGGGCCTGATGTTGTTTTAATACTTACGTGTAATTCGTTAGCGACAATATTTGCAAGCGTGGTTTTACCAAGCCCAGGTGGGCCAAATATTAATAAATGATCGAGCGCTTCACCACGGGTTCGGGCAGCTTCAATAAAAATTTCCATTTGCTGTTTAACATGAGGCTGGCCTCTGTAATCGGCTAAAAGTTTTGGTCTTATTGCACGATCTATAGAGTCTTCATTTGTTTTTTCAGTCGCGTCAATTAAGCGATCCGCTTCAATCATGGGTTACTCACAACATAGATTTTAAAGATTCTCTAATAAGAACCTCAGTAGACATATCGGGTTTGCTTATCGATTTTACTGCTTTTTGAGCTTGTGGCAATTTATAACCTAATGCAAGCAGTGCTGATACGGCATCATCGGCTGCGTTATTAGCTATTGTCGCATCGCTCATTGGCTCTATTACTGCGCTGTCGCTAAATGGCGTAAATAAATCATTACCCCAATCTTTTAGTCTGTCTTTCATTTCGAGTACTAAACGCTCGGCTGTTTTTTTACCGACACCCGGTAATTTAACTAGCGACGTTGAGTCTTCGTTATTTACACAACTTACAAATTGCTTTGCCGACATGCCCGATAAAATAGCTAAGCCAAGTTTTGGCCCTACGCCATTTGCTTTTAATAGCTCTCTAAACAAGGCACGTTCAACTTTATTATTAAAACCAAATAACAGTTGAGCATCTTCACGCACTACAAAGTGAGTGTAAACAATCGCGTTTTCACCAATCTTTGGTAAATCGTAAAAACAGGTCATTGGCATTTGTACTTCGTAACCTACACCACTTACATCGAGTAATATTTCTGGTGGCTGTTTTTCGACTAAAATACCATTTAAGCGGCCTATCATAGTTATTTCCTTAGACGTCCTCTAACGGTTTTGCTTGCGCTACCCGCTAGTTTAATTAAATTTTGTTCTGAGTGAGCGTGGCAAATCGCAATAGCGAGTGCATCAGCTGCATCGGCTTGTGGCGTGCCAGGCAACTTTAAAATATTTTTTACCATGTGTTGCACTTGTGTTTTATCAGCGCCGCCGTTACCTACTACTGCTTGCTTAATTTGTCTAGCTGAATATTCAAATACGGGTAAGTCGGCCATTGCTGCACCTACAATCGCAGCGCCTCTAGCTTGGCCTAGTTTTAGAGCTGAATCGGGGTTATGCGCCATAAATACTTTTTCAATGGCAAAGGTTTCTGGCGAAAATTGCTCAATAAGTTGTGTAATGCCTTGGTAGATCATTTTAAGTCTAACCGGAAAAGGATGATCGGCTAACTTAATACAGCCACTGCCTAAGTATGTAAATTTAGAACCTTGGTGGGCAACAACGCCATACCCGGTCAAACGTGAACCAGGATCAATCCCTAAAATAATGGCCAAACTGCATTCTCATTATTGTTATTTTTAAATTACGCTAATAATGCCAGAGCACTGTATAAATTACCAGTACAAAGAAAACAAAAATGCCCACGTGTTAGGTGGGCATTTAATACTTAATCCAATACGTGTTAAGTTAGTTTAAGCTTACCCTAGGGCGCGCACTAACCCTTGGGTGTTTTGTTTTAGTGTTCGGGCAATCATTAAATAACCTAAACCCGCTACAAATACGCCGCCAGCTACCGGACCAATAATCCATATATGCGGGTGTAACTTACCTGCTAAATCAAACATTTGTTGCTGCACAATTAAAAGCGCTATGTCGCTAAAAAGTGCGGCCACTAAACCAGCTAAACCGCCTAGTAATAAAAATTCATACAAGGTCGCATTTTTAATTAGTCGGCTTTTAGCCCCTAGCGTTCTGAGTATTACAATTTCTTGCATACGCTCACCTAAACTAGCTTGCACTTGCGATATAAGTACAAGTGCGCCACACAACACAACAATTGCAAGTACAAAGCCGATGGCGAGTGATACTTGCGAAATAGTTGTTTGTATTTGCTTAACAAAGTTATCAATGTCAATTGCTGTAATAGTAGGGTAAGTACGCAATAACTGGCTAAAATCACGTTTTTGATCTGGATTTATACGTACCGACGAAATATACGTTGCCGGAAAATCTGCAAGTACATCTGGGCTTAAAATAATAAAAAAGTTAGGTTTAAGCGTGGCCCAATTTACTTTTCGCACACTGGTGATTTTAGCATCGAACGACTGCGAACCAATTAAGAATGTAAGCGTATCGCCTATCTCAACATCTAAACGCTCAAGCATCGACTCCTCTACTGAAGCCTCAGCCATCGCATTTTCACCAAACCACGTGCCTTGTGTTACTTCATTTTGATCAGGCACATCTTTAAGCCATGTAAGGTTTAGCTCACGGCCAATACCTGCACGGGCTTCTTCGTCTTTTTTCTCATTGTCTTGCAGCGATACAGAACGTGCTACCAACTCGCCGTTTACCGCATTTACGCGCCCACGAATAGTTGGATAAAACTCTGATACCTGAATATCTTTTTGAGCTAAATATTCATTAATTGGCTCAAGTTCATTTTGCGTAATATTCACTAAAAACGCATTAGGTGCATCGCTTGGTAACTGCGATTGCCAATCAGATATCATGTCGTTTTTAAGTACCACTAAAAACAGCAGTAATTTAATCGCTAACGAAAAACTAATTAACTGTACCGCGTTCACATTTGCACGCTTTTGAATAGACGCAATTGCAAGCGACCAACTGTTATCTGGCTTTAACCCTAGTTTTCGACCACCACCAAATATTAATTTAGATACTAAAAACAGCACACCAATTAGCGCAAGTGTTGATATAAACAAAATAAGCGTTATTTTTATGTTGTTGCTAAATAACCACATTAATAAAAACACGGTTAGCGCACTCATACCTAAATGCACACGACTTACTGCCAACTTGTCACCTAAGTTACGGCGCAGTACTCTAAGCGGCGGAATATCAAATAAATCAAATAATGGTTTAATAGAAAACATAACAGCACAAATTACGCCAGTGCTTATAGCCACCAGCCAAGGTTTAAAGCCACCTAAGGGTAACTCTGTGCCCATACTTTTTGATAAGTAACTTGTTGCTATTTCTTGCAAGCCATAACCAATTAACAGCCCTATACTTACCGCCATTGCACATACAAGCAATAAATGCAGCATGTATATTTTGCGGATCATTGAGCGGCTACCGCCTAGCGTTTTCATCATCGCTACTGGGTCGTATTGGCGTTCACAATAACGTTTTGCTGAAACAGCTATAGCCACTGCAGCCAAAATAATACCTAATAGGCCGGCAAGTAATAAAAAGCTCTCTGCGCGGTTTAAACTGTTTGAAATGGGTGATTGGCGGTCTTTAACACCATACCATTGTTGGTTTTCTTTCATTTGTGGTTTAAGCCACTCGTAAAAGCTATTTATGTCGGCCTCACTACCTGCATAAAGTTGGCGGTAATAAACACGACTACCCGGCTGCACGACTTCAGTTTTTGCCACATCGTCAATATTAATAAGCACACGACGGCTGCTTGAAAATACATTAAATGGCGCGTCTGGCTCCTCTACAATAACTTTTGAAACATTAAATAATGCAGCGCCAAGCTCTACTTGCGCGCCAATATCAATATTTAAACTGTAAAATACCGACTCACTTAGCCACACATTACCCGTCGTTGGTCCGCTATTAGCAACTTTAGTTTCACCGGTTAGGGTATCTTTAACTTTTAACTGCCCTTTTAGCGGGTACGCATTAGATGCCGCTTTTACTGAGCTAAACTGCATTTCATCATCGGCAAACAACATAGTGTCGAAATACACCATTTGCGCTGTTTTTAAATTTTGGCTCTGTGCTTGAGTAATAAAAGCGGTGTCCAGAACATGATCGCTTGCAAGTACACGGTCTGCTGCAATAAAAGCACTGCTTTTTTGCGCAATACTTTGCCCTATTCGCTCAGTAACCATCGACAATGTAAGCACGGTTAACACAGCAAGAGCGATAGCTGCGCTTATAACCGTGAGCTCACCACGGCGAAATTCTCGCGAAAATAATTTAAGCGCTAACTCAACCCACATCGGCAACGTCCTCTACTTGGCTTTTTACCAGTAAACCCGCTTCTATTTGAATAATGTGCTCACATTTTTGTGCAAGCCCTTCATCGTGAGTCACCAAAATAAGGGTAGTGCCGTGTTGCGTGTTTAAATCAAATAATAAGGATTCAATCATTTTACCGTTTTTGCTGTCTAAATTAGCCGAAGGCTCATCAGCAAATAGTATTTTAGGTGTACCAATAAATGCTCGCGCAATAGCAACACGTTGTTGCTCACCGCCAGAAAGTTGCGACGGGTAATGATCAATTCGATGGCTCAAGCCTACTTTTTCAAGCAAAGCAATTGCTTGCTCTTTCGCATCACTTTCGCCAGCAAGCTCTGCTGGTAGCATAACGTTTTCAAGTGCCGTTAAGCTTTGTACTAACATAAACGATTGAAACACAAATCCAATTTTAGCCGCGCGCAGTGCAGCACGCTCTTCTTCATCTAAATTGTGTAATGGCTCACCATCTAAAAACACCTCTCCGCTGCTTGCGGTATCCAGCCCTGCTAATAAACTGAGTAACGTTGATTTACCAGAGCCCGACGTGCCAACAATAGCAACAGACTCGCCATGCTTGACATTAAAGCTGATGTCGCTGAGGATGGGCAGCTCACCTTCAAAGGTAGAGACTACTTTAGACAAACCATTAACCTGAATTATATTTAATTGAGAAAGCGCTGACATATGACTCATTCAATCCTTCGTTTAGTATTCATTTTATTTTTAGTTATCAAACCGCTGAGCGCAGCAGCCGACAACACGATTTTAATACTCGGTGACAGTTTAAGCGCAGCCTACGGACTTCAACAAGAAGAAGGCTGGGTAAAATTGTTACAAGATAAATACGATGACGAACAAGCCGACATTGAACTTATCAACGCCAGTATTAGTGGCGAAACATCTGGTGGAGCCCTACGCCGTTTAGATGCATTGCTTGAGCAATACGAACCCACTCATGTACTTATTGAGCTAGGTGCTAATGACGGTTTACGTGGTTTCCCTGTTAAAAAAATGCAAACTAACTTAACGTCTCTTATTCAAAAAAGCCAAGCAGCTAATGCGATGACCGCCTTAATAGAGGTTTACATTCCCCCTAATTACGGCCCGCGTTACAGTAAAATGTTTACAGACACTTTTTCGCGCGTTAGCGAAGAAACAAATGCGCATTTAATGAACTTTTTTATGCTAAACATTGCCGGCCAACCTGAATTAATGCAAAACGACAATTTACACCCTAACAAAAAAGCTCAGTTATTAATACGCGATGAGATGTATGACTCGATCAAAAAGTGGTTAAATAAAGACTAGCCAATTAGTACATCGCAAGAGTGCCTTTTTAGGTCTCTTGCGTAATAAACATCCAAACAAACAATCGCTTATTGATTTTTAAAAAAATACACGTACTATTGCATACAAATCGGTATGTGGCGCAGCTTGGTAGCGCACTGTCATGGGGTGGCAGGGGTCGAGAGTTCGAATCTCTCCATACCGACCATTTAACCTCTTTTTATTTCAATTAGTTATAAATTAAAGCACCCTCTATATCGCACTATTAAATTCGCCTTTCTGAATATTTATCGCACATTTATCGCACGATACTTGCCTTAAATTATTTTATACTTTTAAGGTATAAAAGGGGGGATATATAGGAAGACAGCTAATGGCACCTTCGATAAACTCTATCTTCCCCTTAATTCCCTAAATTAGATGCGAAAGATTTACCCAATTACCTATAGCAAACTAACGACACATGTAAGAGCTTAGTAACTATTATTTTGTTGTAGTAATAAATGAGTGGTATGCTAAGTTATCAGTTATTAAGTAGGTGTTTTTAATATGACTCAAGATAGTACAAAAGCTAAATATAGTGCAGGTAAAAATGCACTTGAAAATTTTAACACTTTAGCGAGCTATGCTATATCAGGTGCTCGAAAAGCCAAGCGTCGAGTACATAGAGAGGGCTTAACAGTAACTGTAATTAAGGACGGCTATATCGTTGAAGTAACCCCAGATGGTAACGAAAAAGTATTGAAAGGAGTTAATTCTGTTGATAAATTCAAGCCTCTAGGTGTCACTAATTAATGCCCAGAATAAGGTTAATTGCTGGACCAAATGGCTCAGGAAAAACAACTCTATTTACTACACTTCAAGAGCATAATGATGTTCACTTTGGACAGTATATTAATCCTGATGATGTTGCCCTGACACTAAAAGATTACTCAGTGAACGGGAGTTTAATAGATCCCGAAAACACTGCAAAAATGTCTCAAAAAATTTGTACAGGTCTTCGGGAAAGATATTTAGATTTAGGCCTTTCTCTAACTTACGAATCTGTAATGAGTCATGAATCACACCTTGAATATATTAAAAGAGCTAAAGCTAAAGGCTATAAAACATACCTATATTACGTATGTATAAACGACCCTGAAGTAAATATTGCTCGTGTCAAAGAGCGAGTTGGTTCTGGCGGACATGGCGTACCAGATGAAAAAGTTATTGGTAGATATAAACGAAGCTTAGAAAATCTTTACGAAATGACTATGCTTTGTGAAAGAGTCTATTATTTCGATAATTCATATGAACAAGAATTATTTGCTGAAAAATCGGTAAATGGTCTACTAAAAATAAAAGTTGATAAATATAATAAGTTGAAGCCTTTGTGGTTTCAGAAAAACATTCTGGAAAAGTGGGATAAATCTAAAATTAGGTATTAATCGTTACAACAATGTTTTCTCAAAGTATTCTTCTTATAAGAATACAGCTAAATCCTTTTGTCTAAAGTTTTAATTCTTGAGTGTTGCCCTACTACCAATACCTCTTTATAGTCCTTAAGCTAAGCTTAGCTCTTTCAGCAACCTCTTTTTGAGTTGGTTTGTTGCCCGTTTCTTTGATTATTTTTTTAACTGCTTTTTTAACAAGCTGCTGCGAATTACTTCGCTTTTTAATCGCAGTGTCTATAGCTGCTTTTTTCTGCCTCTCCTTAATTTCACCACTTGAAAGCTTCACTTTTGACTTAATATTTAAATATTCAGGGCAATAGCCGAACAAGTCTTTCAGGTAATCAGCTAGAGTCTCTTTTCTGTACTTGTAGTGTGTTGTTTTTGCTGTTCTAGTTAAACTAACAAGCTCTTCTAATGATAAACCAATTAGCTCATCATTTATTTTTGTTAGCTTTTCAAATGCGGTGTTTTTATTTAGGTGTTGAAACGCAACAAACAGGATAAACGCTGTTTTATCTCGCTTACCCTTTGGCACCCCACCCTGCTTATAAAAATGGTTTTGAATACTGTTAATACATTTTAGCCACCATTCTTTAATGCTATGACCGTAGCGTTGGTGACCTGCTTGCTTTGGTTGCTTTGCTATCTTATTTCTAGGGCTTGAAGCTAAACTAGTTTTGAATTCTAGCTGTGATTTCTCTATATTCTTCCGTAAATGACATAGATCTAAACACATCAACAGTTCATCAAATGTATATTTAGTACCAGAGCCAAAATACCTGGCATGCAATCCTGTTCTACTGTGAACAGACCCTGGGACGCGCAAAAAGCCGCTAATTCTTTTTGTAGCCATAAGATCTATATGCCAAAAACTATCTGACGTTCCAAAACTCTCAATTAGACTTTTAGCAATTTGTTGCCATATCAACTTGTTAATTGCGACTGCATCTACAGGATTGTAAATCCAATATAGATGTATTCCACCTGAGCCAGAAAGGACATAGCCTGTTGGCGGCGGTAGCTTACTCAGTTTTAACCTATTGAATACTTCAGGAACAATTTTAGCCTCTGTCCTTCTAACATCAAATGGATCACATTTATGATTAAGATCAATTTCAATCCAATTCGCTGACAGTAGAGCTAGGTTGCTCTCCCTAGGCCAACTAAAAAATTCGTTTGGAGTGTAATAGCAGTCTACTGATTCACTTGTACTATACAATACTCCTCGAACAAACTTACTAGTGTCCCGTCTAAAAGCTCGAAAATCGGTTAAGCTTTTTGATTTACTGTTCCCAAGTAAATGAATAAATTTTTTAGACTTATGGCATTTACTTAGTAACCCTCGAACATATTTAGGTGTCTTGAATTCAATTAAAGAATAAAACTGACTCGGATAGGCAATAGTATATTATGGCCACTCATATTGTGGCCTTATTTTAAAGGCAAGCATATAATATTAAGATGCAAAGTGCGTTTGGGGTGTCGCCGGTCAAGCAGCCCCTTTCGCCTTTCTTACACCTCCACTCCTTCAAAGCGAGCAAGCCATTGCTCAACTGTTTCGCGTTTAAATAGGCGAACTCGTCCCAATTTAATAGAAGGTGGAGCTAAACGTTGAACTTGATAAAGGTTGGCATCTTTTCCAGACTCAATAGCCTTGCGCTGGGCGCTCAGACGATTATTAATTGTGCCTGTAGATAGGTGTAAAAGCTCTGACAGCTCTTTTACTGATAAGATCTCTGATGACTGCATATTCGCTCTCCAATACGTAAATTAGAGCAAAGAGATGCCACATTGCTCTGTGAGCCGTGGACTTGCTAGTACATATAATTAATATATGCGTACCCTAGTAACCTCTTTTCTACGTATTGAAAGCAGCCCCGAACATTGGGCGCCTGTTTTTTATTAACTTTACTATGTTCTGTGGTAAATCTTTTTATCTCTTTGCATTATAAGTAAGCACAATAAGTATGCTTAAAATGAATTTAAATGAGATATAGTGATAAATCAAGTGAACTTGAAGAATAAAATTGCTCTAAGGCTCTGCTAATGAATTACCGAGCGCTGGATTTTCAAACTATCGCTACAATCATCACAGAGCATAAGCATCCACTTAAACACTGATTGAACATGTGCCTCAGCGTAGTAATTATCAAACTTCTTCACTTTTTCTGAACGATTATAAAACGATGAAAAAGACTCTAGTTGTATATCCCAAACCTCTGATTGCTCGTTACTATAATCGTAAAACATGAAGTCTAAGGTAAGTAACTCACTAAGCACTTGTGCTTCATTAAGATTACTTAGGTTATTTCTAATCGATAATAACTTATCACGGCTATTATCTTGGCCTTGCAACCTGATATATAAAAAATCAATCGCGGGTAAAAATGCATAAATATTAAAATTAATCATAAAAAACTACGCAGCTTTTCAACTGCGTAGCCTGTATTTTGTGTAAAAACCCATCTAACAATTGCACTTAAAAAAGCAACTGTCAAAACTATTTGTAGAACTCACCACGGCTATGCGCGTCACGCGCTTCTTGCTCTGTGTAGCTATCACCACAATGATCGACATTTCCTGTTCCATCATTGTATTCATCAATGAACTTATCTTGCTCAGACTTATCATCAACATCCAGCAAAATATCAACCGTAACGGCTCCTATAAACTTAACTGCTTTCCACAACATTTACTTCACCCGCCTACATCTAAGTATTCCTTAGTATCGTGAATACATTAAAGCTAAGAAACTCTTAGTTTTCAAGTTAAGAATTAAATATAATGAAAACGAATGATGGTTCACCGTTTCCAAAACGGCTAAAAGAGGCAAGACTAGCAAAAGGACTTTCGCAAAAAAAGCTAGGAATACTGGCGGGAATGGATCAGTTTGCGGCTTCGCCTAGAATGAATCAGTACGAAAAAGGCGTTCACTCACCCGACTTTCAAACAGTGCGGGCACTAGCTAAAGTATTAGAAGTGCCAACAGCATTTTTTTACTGCGAAGAGGATAATTTAGCCGCTATAATTCTTAATCATAAATCTTATAACGTTAATTGATAACATAAGGCTCTAGGTGTAGAATTAAATGTAGATGATTTATTCGAGGTGGTAATAATGAGTAAAGATAAGAAAAAAATCACAAAACGTATGATTTTGAGATCTGTTGCTAGTTCAACTGCCATTGAAACTGGCGCAACAGTAAAAACAATCGAGAAAAGGTTAAAAGCAAATAAACTTAAATATGAGTCTCTTTCACTCGCTATTTAATTATATCTCTCACAAGCCTTTCAATGTGTTGATAATCTCTGTTTACACCCGCTTGAATTGACTTGATGTAGAAATCTTTATGCTCATCCCACAAGCTATAATCAAGCGTTCCTTTTCCAGCTTTGCTACACAAAAAGTCCATTAACAGACGGCTTACCCTGCCGTTACCCTCACGAAATGGGTGAATTAGAATAAACTCAACATGGCTCTGAGCTAAAAATGACACAAGCTCTTCATCGGTCATTTCTGGTAAGTTATTAAATCGAGATAAATACTCATCTTCAAATACGCTAATATGCCTTTCAATTTGCAGAGGTGACATAAACTGAAATCCACCTTTGCCCATATCAACGCTTCTTATTTTACCTGCCCACTCGTATACATTACCTAGCCATTGTCTGTGCCAATTAGCAACATTTTGAAAAGAAAAAACGTCATCTTCTGGCTCTGGCGTTGTAAATATTTTTTCATATAGTTTAACTAAAAGAATAGCCTCAACATCATCCATCTCTGCTGCATCAACAATCGCTAACTTGTTCGCTAAAACTAGTTTTTCAGATCCTAGTTGATATTGCGCTTCAATAGAATCAGTTTCGTATTTAGTCATTTAATTACGCCAGTAAAATGATTAGTGTAAAAGTGCTTAACAACCAATGCAAGTAACCTTGGTGTAATAAACTTGTCAATTTATGCTGTTGTTGAGTAATTAATTTAAAACCAATTTTAATAGAGGCATCATGAGCAATAGCCTCTCTTTAAACATTGGGGCTTCGCCCCTGTCCCCCGCTATGTCGAAGCCGAAAATCGGCTTACACATAGCGGGGGACAACACATTCATACTCTTATACGCAGGTTTTATTTGCAGATTGAAAAATATTTCTAAAGTGATAATCTTATTGCTACTGAAGCTCTAACGAGCCAGAAAAAAACAGGCGCTATTCTGCTGCCTTCAACACGTAGTAACGAGGTAAATACTATCTTTTTAAAGGTAGTAACCAATCAAAAACGGCGCACTCCAGCTGCTGACAACACGTAGAAATGAGGTTAATAATCAGGCGAGATCAGTCCGAGCCTTTCGCATATGCGAAAAACAGGGGCGAATAGGCTTAAGTGCCGCTGAGCTTTATTGCCAGTCAATCTTACAACCTTAATACGACTGGAGTCACACCATGAGATTCGATGCACTAGCCGAAGTCCAAAAACTTAAATATGAAAGTAAGTTAATCGCAGGAAGCCGAAAAAAAACATCTAAGCTTGATAAACATAAATTTGAGCTAATAGAAATTTACAAGCAAGGGTCTAACATTGTCGAGCTTCAGCGCTGGCTAAAGCGTAAAGGTATCAATGCTCATTGGTCAACAATTCAAAGATGGATTAAAAAACATGGCTAAATTTTCGAAACCAAAAACTCAAGCACACAATGTCATAAAAGGGCTTACAAAAAGTAAGCTTATAAAGTCTCTTGGAACTGCCAGAAACTACGAGCAATCACTTAGCACCGTTGCTTCATGGGCTAAAGATATTGGTATAAACGGTATTCAAGCAATGACCATCGTTCAAGCACTCAATTATTTAGATTACCGTAAAGAAATAGTGGGTCAAAAGTCACTGGATATGGAGCGCCAAGCTATACAAGCAATGATGAGGCTAAACGGCAAACTTAAAGATAAGCAAACACTCCCTGTTATTAAATCAATTAATCAGCAAATTCTTAAATCACGCGCCTACACCACAGAGCAAGCACAAATAATAAGTAAGCACCAAACATCTAAGTATTCATTATCAACACAAATAGCACTCTCTGCGGGGCTTCGTGCACATGAATTATTGACCATAGCCAAAGTTGAAGAACGCAAAGCAGATAAACGACCAGCTTTTGATTCAAAATGGTCTGGTAGAAACGGCGTACTATATACCGTAACAGGCAAAGGAGGTTTAACACGCGAAGTGCTAATACCCCACGATTTATCAGCTAAATTAGAACTTCGTAAACTTAAACAACCTGCCACTGTTGTTGATAGAAAAATAAACTACTTACAGCGCTACGATATTGGAGGTGGCAAAAAATGGTCTGATTCATTTAATAAAGCATCAAATCGTACTCTCTCTTTTTCCAATGGCGCACATGGACTAAGGCATAGCTACGCACAAGAAAGACTATTAGAGCTGATACTTAATCAATATCCATATCAAATAGCATTAGAGACCGTTTCACAAGAAATGGGGCATTTTAGGCCGGAAATCACTGAGGTGTATTTACGTTAAATTAAAGCTACCGTGAAGATAGCTTTAATTTCAAGTCTTATCTATTTCTTTGAAGATTTACTAGGTTTTAATCCAGGGGTGTTCCCTGGAGTATTTTTGTTATCACGTCTACGTTTATCAGGTTTGCCAGTTGAATCAGCAATTGGTTTTGGTCCTGGTTTAAGAGCCATAATCGTTATCCTTTCAATTAAGAGGAAGTCCCTCAATTATGAGTATAGCTTTAAACAAAAATTTGGAGGTTGTAATTGATAAATAGTTACTTTTTCACTAAATCGAAAAGGTGTAATTTTGAATTGAACCTGAAAATCAAGCATTATAGATACGTTAACATAATGGCTTTTAATACTTCTTTGGCGCACTTGAGACTAGGTAGGTTTCAATTAAAAGTATTAAGTGCTCACCTTAACCGCCCCCTACTCTTTTCTACAGGTGCACATGGTCTCAGACATAGCTATGCTCAAGAAAGAGTGGTTGAGCTCAATGCGTTAGGATTTAAATATAAAATGGCCCTATAGATCGTTTCACAAGAGATGGGACATTTTAGGCCTGAAATTACCGAGGTTTATCTCAGGTAAGCTCTCCTTAATTACTTGACTAATTATTCCACTATTGTAAGTTGTTAATACATTAAAGATTAAGTAAAAGGATTTACTCATGCCTGGTGCATTCGCTCATATAACAGCTGCTAACTTAGCAACTGATAATAACGCCCTTTCAAGAATGAATATTCCAAATCAAGCAAAATTAATTTTAAGCACAAACCAGAAATATATTGAATTAGGTTGCGTGTCACCTGATTATCCTTATCTCGCTGTTGGCAATTCAGAACAAAATAAATGGGCTGATTTAATGCATTATCAAGGTACAGGTGATGTAATTAAAGAAGCTGTAAAATATTGCAAAAGTCTTGAAGGGCATGCGAAAGAAAAATGCTTTGCATGGCTTTGTGGCTATATGTCGCATGTTGCAGCAGATATAACTATACACCCTGTAGTCGAACTAAAAGTTGGTCTATATGAACATAACCAGGCCGCGCACAGAACATGCGAAATGAATCAAGACTCGTTTATTTGGCCCAGGTTAAATCTTGGGGAAATTGGTCTGGCTGATCGAGTTGAGCTAAACATTGGTTCATGTACAAATCAAGGTAATTGCCTCGATGATGATATAAAGAAAATTTGGGGTCACGCTTTAACTAGTATACATAGTGAATATGCTCATTCGACCGCACCAAATTTTGATATTTGGCATAGCGGTTTTCAATTAGTTGTAAATAATGCTGAAGAAGGCTATAGGCTTTTCCCTTGGGCGAGACACGTTGCAGCTGAGAATGGCCTTCTTTACCCTAGACAAGATGAAATTGATTATAACTTTATAGAAAACCTTAATACTCCTAAAGGAGTGATGCACTATAACGAAATATTTGATTTAGCGATTGAAAATATTAAATATTTTATATCAATCATTGCAAATGCTGTTTTTAATGATGAACAATGCACCCAGATTTACAACTGGAACTTAGACAACGGCAAAGACGAAAATGGAAATCTAACAGCGTGGAGTATTTAAAATGAAATACATATTTCTAATTATAACAATTATTTTATCTGTGGGCTGCTCTAGCTTAGCCAATGCTCATGATCCTGAAAAAATGGCTGACCTTGCCTCACAATTAAAAGATATTTCCGCAGCTGTTGATGGAACATTGAAGTTTAGTTCTGAACCTTATACTGACCCACATAAGCTACTACTCGCCGCAATAAAAGACGATAAAACCAGACTTGAACCATTTAAAAATTATCGGTTAAAAGTCGTTATTCAAGAAAAAAATGCGATTTTATTGCTGTGTGAGGAAGAAACACTACTTATCGAGGATGCTGGGTGTACTGCAAAATCAGATATACAACATTGGCAATCTGATGAAAATCAGATTTGCGAAATTACACTACAATCTAATCAAATTTGCGGAATATGAATTAACGTGTAACCAAATAAGTAACCACTGTCTAAAAGAGTATCTCTATATCAAAATTAAACTTTACTTTTTAATGTTAATTAAGAACTCAACTAATTCGTGCATATTTGTTGAAGGGTTATCACACCCAGTTTTTAAACTTTCTTCGAGTGATTTTTTAGAGTTTCTAATACCAACATTTAATTTATCCTCTAATTGACTAAAGGTATTTTTTGCTCCTTTACTATAATCTGGCAAAAACTCTTTAAGCTTCTGAAGTGTTTTATCCCCTGGTGACTTTTTACCTGCTTTAACAATACTGGCTGTCGTATATGTAAAATGTAGTAATAACCAAAACTCAAAACACGGTACTGACTTAATACAATAATATCCTGGAAGGTTTTTTATCGCTATCACCGTTTTTTCGTAACAAGTATGGCTATCCTTATCAAATACACAATAGATCCTATCATAGTTAAATCCCTTTGCTTTTGACTTTTTTACTTGCTGTTTAGCGTACTTTAATATACTGCTAGGTGATGAGTCTGATTCACCATCTATTACTATATTTGCTACACTCAGCTTGTATCTTGATACAAGTTCATTTAAATAGTTAGGCTCAGTTTTTAAACCTTCAGTCACGACTAAAACCGTTTCATATGGTGCGCGTTTTGCCGCTTTTCTTTCTTGCTTTATCTTTGCAGCTCTTTTTCTACGGTTGAAGATATCATCTTTTCCCATCTAATTTACCCACTTAATTAGTTTATCAATAAATGGAAGTGCTCCATATCTTCCTGATAAATATCCTAATTCAATATTTTCCGTCCCCTTTCTAGGAGAAAAATCAAGAAGTGAATATAAATTAGTTTCTAAATTAACCTTTTCAGTAAACCAAATCTGGTCCCTTCTGAAAATATCCTGAGATAAAATTGATGTTTCATGAGTAGTAAAAATAAGCTGAGCGTTATATTTATTAATATCTTTGCTATTGAACAGTGAAACTAGATATTCAACCATCTTTGGGTGTAAATTTGAATGTAGTTCATCAATCACTAAAATCAATCCAGAATTAAGTGTGTCGATAACTGGTCCAATCAAACCAAATAATTTTTGAGTCCCATCTGACTCCTCATCAATCTCTAAAGAAACAGGCTTCCCGTTATGATCATTTCTAATAATGTTGACTTCGTAATCAACGTGCTCTTTAAGCTCGTTAGCAAGATGAGAGCGAACCTCTTCTGGAACATCGACAGGTAGGTCATCTACATTAAATGTTACAGCTTTAACATTAATATCATCGATAGACATGTCAGCAGCATTTAAGAAGTTAAGTAGCTCTTTTTTAGTTTTTTTGTCAGTACATAACTTAGCTGAGAAAACATTACTATAGCCAAAGATACCACCAAAATGAAGTTTTTCTTTAAACCAGTTATATACGGGTAAAAGCTGTTTATTGTTTAGTTGGACTACATTAGAAAGAAACAGTGAATTTTCTCTTGTTGTCTCTTGATATGTAGATTTCGGACCATGAAATGATTCGCTAAATTTATAAAGCGTTTCACCAGAATTCTCATCATAAATTCTTGTAAACCATCTTTGAGGTCGACCTTTTGGATAAGCAATTAACCACTCTTCTTCGATTCGGTTGCGACTCATAACAGTCCCGTACTGATACTTGATACCGTCAGAAATAAATGTAATCTCAAATTCTGTCGGATTTTGAGCGCAAATACCATCATATTTGAAAGGCTTTACATCTAACTCTTCACCTGAGTTGCGATCATTTGCTGAAGAAATAACTAAAGATTTAAGGGTTCTAATTGCTTTTATTACATTGGACTTTCCTGAAGCGTTAGCTCCATAAATGACTGTAGAACGTAGTAGTTCTATTGATGGTTTTTCTACTTTAAAAGTATTACTTTCCATTAATTCAGAACTTGAGCTTTTAAGCATAGAAAAGGTCAAAGTATCTTTGATCGATCTATAGTTCCTTACAGAAAAATCAATAAACATTATATTTATAATCCAAAATAATTTGTTAGTCTGAGGATAACATAAAAATCATTATAAGATAATTCTTAGTCGTTTATTTACAGGAAAAGTGCAAATATGGGACTTTAAATCAGTAAAAGATTAGCTAGTACTATTTGAAGTAAATCTTCTCTCCCCACTCTTCCAGAGCTTTGCGACGCTTTCCCATATACTCCTGCATATTATAAACGCCCTGCACTCCTTGTAATTGATGATTTAGTATTTTTTCAATCACTATAGGGTCAGCCCCAATATCGACATCACCTAAACGGGTAGCGACTGTCCTACGTAAATCATGAGGTACAAATTTAGGTACTCCTAATTGTTCTAATTTACGACTTATGGAGCGTGACAGTGAGTGCCTATCAATAGGCTGCTCACCTGGGCCTGATTTATTAGTTGTTGTACTCGGGAATACATATTTAGAATTGAGATAGCCAAATGCTGCACGTAGCTCATCAAGCAAAATAACCATATTTTGAGTAATTGGCACTTTATGAGTTCTTTCGCCATCTTTGTTTTGCTTTACTCGCTCGGCTGGGATTGTCCAAATCATTTTGTCAAAATCAAATTCTTGCCACTGTGCGCCCGTAACTTCTATTGGCCGACAACCTGTTAAAGTAATACATTTCAATGCATAAATAACTTGCTGGCTTATACCTAGCTTTGGTAGGCGGTCAAATACTTGAATAACCTCTTCAAACTCGAGCGCTCTGATTCGCGACTTTTCAAGGCCGCCTACGCTTTTCTTTTTAACCGTACTTACAGGATTGCCCTGCATAAGGTCTCGCTCAACACCGAAGTCGAACATTTGTTTTAAAATAGAGAGTGTTTTATTTGCTTGGGTATTTGAACCCCGATCTTTTATTGCATCAAGCACCTTATTAAGAATGTCACGCCGAGTTATCTCTTTGAGCTTATAGTTGCCTATAAAGGGCAAAATGTCTTTTTTGAACATTCTAATTACGGGGTCTACGTCTTTTCTGTTAACTTTGATATCTCTTTCAATAAACTCTTTAGCAAGTTCATCAACGGTTGGTGATGTATCTTCGATAAACTGCTGCTTTAGTGATAGCTGTTTTGTTTCGTATACGTCTTCACCTAAAGCAACTCGCCCTTTTAGACTTTCAACTTCCTTGCGTACGTCTTTTAAATCACACTCGCCAAAGTACCCTAAATGGTAATTACGCTGTTTACCTTTGATGCCGCCAAAACGATAGTTTAAGTAAAGTGCAATTTTACGCTTTTTATCATTTTGTGTTTTACCTACACGCGCATGAAAACCACTTAACTTTGTGTCATTTATCCGTTTAATAGGTTCAGGGACTGAGCTTAATAACGAATCAGTTAATAACATTTTCACGACAGACATATGTAGCACCAAATATTAAACATAAAGTACATGTAGCATATATGTAGCATCACCCGTATTCAACCACTTAATTCTACTTAGAGCTAACCCACACTAATAAATTAAATTTAAACCACTAATAACAATCAGTTAAATAAAAACTCAGTACTACTTGTAGCTACTTACTTCTACTTAAATCTAATCGTAACTTTTATGGTGTGGCAGGGGTCGAGAGTTCGAATCTCTCCATACCGACCATTTAATCCCTCTTTATTTCAACTTGTTACAAATTAAATTATCTTCTTTATCGCACTATTAAATTATTAGCAGGACTAAATTGAACTCAGGTGCATATTTTGAAACTCAGATAGGTTTTGCTTTAGTTCAGCTTTTGCCTATTTTCCCGATAGCACTGCTTTTATTTATATTATTTAAATTTTCTGACGTTACTCAATATATTTCAGAGATTTTAAAAATAAGTAGCAACAAATTTCTTTTGGGTTTTG
Organism: Pseudoalteromonas sp. 1_2015MBL_MicDiv; assembly: GCF_002407505.1. NCBI lineage: Bacteria > Pseudomonadati > Pseudomonadota > Gammaproteobacteria > Alteromonadales > Pseudoalteromonadaceae > Pseudoalteromonas > Pseudoalteromonas sp. 1_2015MBL_MicDiv. The sequence continues at coordinate 2,470,141 of NZ_CP012737.1, forward strand.
GTTTTTTATCTTGCGTTTTGGTATCGGATAGTATCTTTGGTTACTTTAAAGTTTCACATTTACGCCAAATCATTGATGAGAAAAAGTATCAGATGGTAGTTGGATGCGTGAAACATTACAATTCTGAGACTTCACCAACAAACTACCGTACGGAAACGTTCGTAATCGAAAATACAAAATTCCAATTTAGCAATTACACTCAAAGTTTATATTTTACTGGCGATGATCATACCGATAACTTTATCACTGAAGGCCAGTGTATGGAAATCAGTTATGTCAGAGACGGTCAGAAAAATCACATTTTTAAAATCGTCCCGTTAACGAGGCGTGACTAATGTCCGCAATTGGGACTAAGCAGCGGGTTGACCTGACCCGATAAAGTAGACATTGAGTAGCTAGTTGATTTAACTCGTACCATCTAAGTAATATGATAAAAGAAGTTTTTTAGTTTTTATATAAAAACAATCTTCGCTTCTAATAATACTCTTAATTAGCAATAACTTACCCTTTTACTATTAATAGAAAAGACTAAAATAAGAACCCTACCACGTTAAGGTAAAAAATGACCTCTGATAAAGCTGTTACATTCACTTGGCCATTATAAGCAAATATACCTTCATTGAAAAAATTAAATAAGCTATTGAATAATATTGGTTTTATTTATTAAATTGCAAGCAGCTGCTATATGTAATATCATTGATTACAAGTGTAATCTGTGTTTTTATTTACAGATTTATTAAATGATTAAGGGAACATAGTTTATGGGAAAAAATATATTTTTTTGTCTTTTTGTAGGGTTGTATGGAGTAAAAGCTGTTGCACAACAACACAACTTTGCTGAATTAATGCAGTGCCATAACTCTTCAGAAGCTCCTGGCATGGTTGTTAGATTAGAACAGTCAGGTAAACATATTTATAGTGGTGCGGTTGGTTTGGCAAATATTGATACTGAGAGGCCTCTCAATGTAGATGACATATTTCAAATAGGTTCTGTCACGAAAACATTTACTGCTGCAGCGATCTTGAAACTATCGGAAGAAAAAAAGCTATCATTACAAGATACATTAGAGCAATTTATTCCTGATATTAACCCTGAGTTTAGGTATTTAACGATTGATAGAATTTTAAGCCATACTTCTGGCCTGCCAGATTACTTAGGGGAACCTTCAGTAAGTAAAATTTATGATAAGTATGCTTCTATTGACTTAGTTATACAAAGTATAAGTAAACAACCTCTTAACTCTGAGTCTGGTAAAAAATATAGTTATTCAAATTTGGGTTACGTCTTTCTGGGAAAAGTCATTGAAGTTGCTTCTGATACTCCATATGACCAGTTCATGTCAAACACATTTTTTAAACCTCTGAAAATGGATAATACTTTTGTTATTACTAAAGGAACATCTGCTGGGAAAGTAAACGGCTACACTACTAGTCGTAATGAGCCTAAAAAGTATATTAACCCTGAAGATTCAACTGAAAGGCAATGGAATGTTGATCGTAGTTGGATCTATTCTGCGGGCGCTATTGCTTCTACACTTGCTGATATGCACCTTTGGCAAAATGCATTAAAGTCAGGGCATGTAATTTCAAAAGAAAACTATAAACTAATGACCACCAAGGCATTATTAAATAATAATTCGCATGTGGATTATGGATACGGCTTAGATATATACAAAATAAGTGGATTAGATAGCTTTAGCCACCAAGGTCAGGTTCCCGGATTTTTTGCTTGGCATGTCTATTTCCCAAATGAAGATTTAACCGCTACAGCTTTAACCAACATCGACACAAAACACCCAGGCCCTGCTCTATTAGACATGATAGCGCTACAACTAAACTTATCTCCTAAGCAAGTAAATAGTCAAAAAGCAAAGGCCCTAGCAGCATCTTTAGTTGGAAGTTATCGTTCTTCCGATTCGAAAATTTTAAATATTTCGTTCGAAAACGGTACACTTTATTCCCAATATGAAGGTGAGAATAAACTAAAAATCATACCCCGGGAAAACAACTCGTACTCTTATGAGTGTACTGAAAATTACTTTCAGCTTAGAAAAAATAATGGAAAACATGAAATCGTCCCAGTTTATTTATATCAAGGTGAGCAAGATGCACTTGTAAAATTAGAATTATAAAAAATAGGCTAAGGTTATCAACGGCTGCCCTTGGCACTAAGCGGTCGGGGAACTAGTCCTGAAAGTTCTAAACCTTATTGTCTCAGTTTCATATTTTGCTGTTTAATTTTAATCTAAGTACCCTGTCACATTAAGTTATCCAATATCTTTTATGTTCTTAAACTAAGACTGGTATAAAGTACAGCAGCCTGTTGAGTTGGTTTTTCGCCCGTTTCTTTGGTTTTTTTAACTGTTTTTTAACAAGCTGCTGCGAATTACTTCGCTTTTTAACCGCAGTGTCTGTAGCTGCTTTTTTCTGCCTCCCCTTAATTTCATCACTCAATGAATTAACTTTTTACCACTACAGCACTTTGCAAACCTCCTTAGCAGGTAAAAGGTGGAGTTTGAAGTCATACCCACAACCACTCGTACCACAACTGTGAATTAACTCTAATGCACTCGTTTTAGATTTTTTATAAACAGTTTTACCCGCAGATACTAGTCCAGCTTTGCAAATAGGTTGTGTGGAAATGAGATTGTTCTTTTTCGATAAATATTGTTGCTTATTGGGTACGGAAAAGGCTAAACCTTCAAAATTAGGTAATGGTTTAGCTGTGATTTTTTTTAATAAATTCTCTTTATCACTCCCAATTTCATTGAAGGTAAGATTAACTTCTATTTCAACCGTCGGAGATTCTTTGAAGATTTCAATCAAAGATTGACGATCCATTAGGGCAATTTCACTTAGTGGGATGGTTGATTCATTTGCTGAAAGATAGCCTGAAGCTAGTACTGAGAGCACTGCTAATTTATAAAGACGCACTTCTGTATTCCTTTGCATAATTTGTAAATGAGATTTAAATTATCGAGATTTAAGGCAGCCATTTAGAAAACTAAGTGTCTTAAGGGTTATTTTTTTAATGGTATCAAAGCATATAACCATCAAGAGGTGAGGTAAATGAGTTTTACTATCATTAACTAAATTAGACAGTCTCATTAATTAAGCAAACCTATGCACTAAATTTACTTTCTTGGGTTGAGCGTTGGTAATCTCCATTTCTAACGGAGGCCGCAGAGCTATATGAAATTAATTTTAAATCTTATATAACTTTATTTAATTGCTTCACTTGGTGATCAAAAATATCATTCATCTTTGACATAGTCTCAGTTGCGAGTTCAAAGTACTGATTACTATCTATCGCAACTTTAGCTGCACCAACTAATTCTGACGTCATCACTTCTATTAATTTATTCATACTTTCAGTCGCTTTTTTCACTAGATTAGTATGGGTATGGTGCTCTTCTGGTAGGTGTGATAATCGTTGTAAAGTATCAATAGTGGTTTTTGCCATTGTTTGAATTAAAAAATTTAACCTGATTCTATCAACACTTGAACAGCATTGTTGAACAGCAACGCTCACTCCAATGGCTCGTGACTGGCCTATATTTTCTGTCGTTAATATTAACTCGCGCCAAACATACCCTATATTATTTATTTTTGGTAAAAAATCGGCCGTTAAATGCGAGCTTTCAGCGGTATCCTCTAATAAATAGGCTAAGTTTTTAATCATCATCGTATGCTGTTCAAAACTATTGCTGACCGATGATTTATTGTTAAAACTAAGAAGTCTACCCCAATGATCAGTAAAGGCTGCCCAACGCTCATTTTTAGCAACAGGTGAAAGCATTAAAGAGTTAATTTCTTGAGAAATTAATTTTTTAATACCAGTCAATTTAGCCTCTGCGTTAGTATCGCCATTTAACCAAGCAGCAGTGAGTCCTCGGTGTTGTTGAGCGAAAATAATTATCCTTTTGATCTGACAAATATGTACGAGTCCGTCTTTTTGTATTTTTTTATTGTTGCTTATTTTCATTTTTTTTATCAAAAAAATAATAATGATACAAAAAGTAGCTGTAGTTAAGGTTATCCATTGCATATTACACTCCTTAATAAGAACGACTATTGCCTTTGGGTTAATTTACGTAAATGATTTGCAACTAATTGAGATTGGACCGCTATATCTGAATTAGCTTGTGCACCAAGAACAACTTGCGCAATATGTTCAGAAATCTCATGGGTTGCAGCTGCCTGCTCGGTTGACACATTACTCACTATTTCCATTTGATGCTTAACCTGCTCAGTTGCTTTTTCGATATCGTTAAATGAAATATCGACCTCATTAACTTTTTGAAGGCAAACATCAGTTTGTATAACGACCTCACTCATCGTGCTAACAATCTCACTGCTTTCTTTCAATACATCATCAATATTGGCCACAATACTGTCCGTAGAATTATGTGTACGTTTAGCTAAAGCTCGAACTTCTTCTGCAACAACAGCAAAACCTAAACCAAACTCTCCTGCTCGAGCCGCTTCAATTGAAGCATTAAGTGCTAGTAGATTTATTTGTTGAGAAATTTGTTGTATCGATTCAGTGATCTTTTCAACATTTATAACTAATTCATTCAACGAAACCATACGCTGCTGGGTTATTTTGGCCCTTTTATTTACGTTGGTTACCGCATTACTTAGTGACACTAAAGTGTCTCTACCCTGATTAGCTATTTCTGAAGCTAAACATGAAGAGTGATGTGTTTTAGATATTTCGTTATTGATCTCGCTTAGTGAATGGCTCATTTGTGTCACTGCTGATGCTGTTGAATTTATAGCGTCGGATTGAAGCAAAACATTATTTTTTACTTCCGATGAAATTTCAATAACCTGAATCGCGGAATACTCAACCTCTTTATTTTTTTCATTATGATGGGTAATAACTCGACCTAACTCACGATATTTTACTAGTAACTCCTCAATAAATTCTGAGTTTGCCAAACTGTTAAAATGAATATCGCGGTGATCGAAATTTTTAGTATTAATGTGTTCAATAACACTCTTTATTTGTTTTAATTGTGAACTTGCAATACAAGCAATGCCCGATAGAAGATATAAAAGAACGACAAAAACAAAGATTAACTTCACTATTGGAAAATAAAATAAACTTACAAAAAAGCCAAAGAAGATAGTTAATGTTATCCAAAAATAAATTTTTAATCCTAAATTTTTTATTAATAAAGTTATAGGTAAAAATATTATCAAAGTAGTGTAGTCCAATTAAGAATGCGGATGATTTTTAATTGCAAGATACGAACCAATATTTAATGACCTGATTTTAAACAGTATTTTATTTTTTAATTTATAAGTAATTAACTATTATGATGATAACGAAAAATAATGCTCTCTTTTGGTGCATTTACTTCTATATTTTATTAATTCCCTTTAAAAGAAATATTCTTACTTTTTAAACGGTATGACAGACATGCTTTAGTACCCAGGGCGGGATCACACTTTGTAAATAAACAAATTTTATGATCTAATACCATAAATTTAATCACCTTAAACTTATTATGTCACTCTTCTCCCATTTAGAACTCGTCAAAGATAATCGTTCACATATAAATCAACACCATAACTTAGTTGATGTGCTTTTTCTTATTATTACTGCCGTTACATCAGGGTGTGAAAACTGGCAAGATATTGAAGTCTATGGCGAAAGTAAGCTTAATTGGTTAAGAGGATTTCGTTCTTTCAAAAATGGCATACCCACTCGACATAGTATTGCTCGGATTTTTAGAACCGTTGATACTGACTCATTACTACTCGCGATGTATAGCTGGGTCAATCAAAACCGCGTTAAATCAGCGCATCCTGTCATTGCCTTCGATGGCAAAACTATTCGCGGAGCAAGTAAACACATTGCTGATAAATTACACCTCGTCTCAGCATTTGATTGTGAGGCAGGTCTCACATTATTCCACCAAACAGTTGGCAGTAAGACGAATGAAATACCGGCAGTTCGGGATTTATTGAAAATACTCGATATCAATAACACCGTCATTACACTTGATGCTTTGCACTGCCAAAAAGAAACGCTAAAACAGCTAATTAGCAGACATGCAGATTATCTAGTGCAAGCAAAGGGTAATCAAAAGAAACTTTATAGCGCGATTCAAGATGCATTTACACACCAGTATGAATCTGAAAACTCAGAGATACTTAGTCATGTAACACAAGATGCAGGGCATGGGCGAAAAGAAGTACGCACGATAGATTGTCTTGATGCGCGTTTATTACCGAGTGAAATTAAAGAGAGCTGGCCATCAGTTAGGACAATCGTTGCGGTGCAGCGAGAGCGAACGAAGGGTAATAGAACGAGTATTGACACACATTACTACCTAACATCGTTGACAGACAATATATTGATAAGTAAAGCAATAAGACAACATTGGCTGATAGAAAATCAGCAACACTGGATACTGGATGTCGTATTTAAAGAAGATGCCTGTCAAATAAATGAGCCATTAAGTGCGCAACATATGGCACTATTTAGACGCGTCGTTAGGAACATGATAAAGCAGCATACGAAAAGCAAGGGGTCAATAAGAAGTAAGTGTGTAAGAGCTTGTTATGATGATGCTTTTAGAGAAGAACTTCTTTTTGGTTAACATTTTTAACAAAGTATGCTCGCGCCCTGCTTTAGTACCCTTGTGGGCTAAGTAAAAACCGAGCAAATCGATAATAAATCTATGTTATTAAATATTTATATCAGAGTTCACATTGGTTATTTTATGAAAGGAATTTTTTGATAGTTTAACTTTAAGATAAGATGACAAGCTAAGCATTTATTTTATAAAAACTAAGTTATAAAAGCGCCTAAAGGCGCATCTATAATATTTAAAAGGTACTACTTTAGTGCTTACGACCTACACCATTGCGTACCATGTCTTGCCCGGTTTGGAATACGTCTTCTGTAATACCGCGCGCTAAAAGTAATTTTTGTTGGTCGTCAAACACGGCTACAAAACGACTACTATCACTATTGTTTGTTGCCATACCAACGCCCGAAACACCCTTAAGGCCAAGACCGCCGTTTTCTACATTTAATAAAAAGCTTTCTAATTCGGCTAGACTAGAAATTACATCATTTTCTTTATTCATTTTAATACTCTTTTAGTAAGGCTTTTAAATCATTATGGTGGCTATTTTATAGAGAAGAGCCAAAAACTTAAACCCTTGGCTCAGGTTAGTCACTAAATCGACTTTATAGCTAACTCTAAATTGCTTAGCGCACAACCAAACTCTTTTGCATTGATGCGATGATACTGTGTGTCACTCGTTGCTGTGAGGCTAATTATAAACTCGTCTTGTTGGGCTACCGCACTTTGCTCTTGGCTTAGGCACATAGCTTGAGTTAGTGAGCGCAGTTTTGAATTTGTTAAAATTGCACCAAAACGCTGCACAGGCAGTGGAGGTATTTTTATAGCCGGTAACGCTTGGCTTATAGTGCGATCACTTAGAGTAAACGTGTTATTGGTAATATCAATTACACTGCCTGTAGGCCAGTAGGAGTAGCTATAACTTTTACTATTTGGCTGTACCTTACCTTGGTTAGCTAAATGCACTACACCACTTTTGCCTATTACGGTTATTAAACTATCTTCTGGTGATTTAATAACAACCAAAGCCGTATTTTCATCAATACCAAAACCATGTTGAATCTCTGTTTTAGTATTTTTTACTTCGTTTTTATTTAACGCTGCTGTAAGCCTAAATGTACGGTTTTGTTCGCTAAATTGAGTATCTAGTACACCAAAGTTAAAACTGCCCAGCCCACCAGCATTAGTGTTATTTTCACTTTTACGAAGTGCCTCAAGGCTTGTCGTATTTGTAAGCATGCCCGTCACTTTACTTTGGATTGCTGCGCCCGCTCCTTCACCTACAATTACTGGGCGAGTTTGCAATGCTTGCGTCCACGGGTATGGGTTATTGTTTTGATCAAATAATACCTTATGAGTTAATGCTGCATTACCGCTATTAAACATCACACCGGTACTATTTTTAATAAGTGATACAAGTGCATTAGTGCCATTTTTACATAAAGCGTATTCGGCCTTTGTGCGATCGGGATAAATCACTTCACGGTTATACACATTCATTAATGTATTTCTGAGCGCTGGTAATTTATCGCACGAGTTACTCGTAATCGCTTTAGCAAGCGCTGGCGTTAGTGCTAACCATTGAGTGTTTATATTTGATTGTGCCAAAAGACTTTGCGCTACATCTGCCGACTCATAAGGGTCGCGGCTCGATGCCGTAATAGCAAGCATTGTAGGTTTTGCGTTATTAACTTTTAAACTGCCCGACACAAATTGTAAAATATTATTAGTCGCGCTCTCGTTATTGAGTTCAGTGTTTACTTGTTCTTTTAAACGCTCGCCATCATTATCTAATTGATGTGTTTCTAACATATCAAACAAAAAATCGAACTCTTGATCTGTCAAACGACTTAGCTCTTCGTTATTTATATCACGCCATAGCCAAAGCAATTCAGCTTTAGTCATTGGTGAAGTACTTTTAGGATGTAATGCGGTCAACGAGTTAAACGTTTCCAACTTAGTTACGCTGTTATTATTGGGCCAGCGTGAGTTAATTTGATTAATTTTAGCGCTTGTGATTGTAAATAAACGATGCTTTTTACCTAAAATTTTCGTGTTATTTTTACAACTTTTTAAATTCGAACTAGAGCATACCGAAAATGTGCTACCGGCTAAAACCAACGTTTGGCTTTGCTCTTTACAAGCTAAGTTTGTTGAAAATACAACCATTAAAAATATGGCAAAAGATTGTGTTAATTGCAGTTTTTGGCAAAACAAAAATACGCATTTCATAATATAAACTCTAAGGCCTGCTGACCTTTCAGGATTAAAATTTGTTCTATCTAAGGGCGGTTTAATCGCAGTACGATATTTTTAGCCTCGTAGGATAAGTACTTAACCTAAACTCTGGATAATAAATCTATCTCGAGCAGCTATTTTCAGCACTAACTACGTTGAATTTACTGAAAGTCTCTGGCTAGAGAAAATAAATTAAAATATCAAATTATTCAATACGTTAGTAAATCTCTTAACCAGATTTTAGGTTGATTTATATAGTAATGGTTAGTAAATTGAGCCATTCTGTTAAATCTAAAACATAAACTCAATAAAGTAGTCGCCAATTACTACCGGAATTAAAAGACTTGTTTTTCATTATTTTTAGCAGCTATAAATTTTGTTCCGTGTTTATTTATATGAGCCTCATAATTTTTAACCGTAATAGGTTGTGCAAAATAAAAACCTTGGAACTCTTTACAACCCATTTCCGCCATAATAGCAACTTGTTCTTGCGTTTCAACACCTTCGGCAACACATTTTATATCTAATTCTTCGCACATAACGAGTATCGCTTTTACTAAACTCTTTTGACGTGAAGAATGAGTAATTTGACTGATAAGAGAACGGTCGAGTTTGAGCTTATTTATAGGGTAATGGGCAAGACGAGCAATATTTGAGTATCCGACCCCAAAATCGTCAACTGATATTATAAAACCCCACGATTGCAATGTTTGCATTAGCTTTAATGAATGGCCTTGATTTGCTTCAAGTGAGGTCTCAGTAAGCTCTAACTCTATTTGCTGCGGCTTTACGTTAAAATCAGCTAAAGATTTTACTAGTTTTGAAATAAAGTCAGGCTGGCTGAAATCAATTAAAGATATATTTATTGCTATAGGCACACTTGGCATATCTACTGTAGACCACTGAGCAATTTGAGCACACACTTTTTGAATAATCAAATCAGTTAACCTACTGATCATTCTGTACTCTTCTGCAATAGGTATAAATACAACTGGTGATACGTTGCCAAGTATTGAACTATGCCACCTCGTGAGTGCTTCGAGCCCTATACACTCTCCTTTAGCATTCACTTTTGGTTGGTAATGCACCGATAAATCACCTTGTTGAAGCGCTTCATCGAGCAACATTGATATTTCGTATTTTTCTATAAACGCTTGTGATTGTTCTTCACTATAGCTGCAAATAGGAGAATTACTGTTTGCTAATTTAAGTGCTTCGCAGGCATTTGTTAACACTTCAGCACTACTTTTCCCATGATTTGGGTAGCGCGCAAAACCAAATAAAAAAGTTTGCTGACACTTATTTCCAAGTACATTATATGCTTCGTCTAACGTGTTTTTTATATTTACCAAAAGTTTATCTTTTAGTTCGTTTGCCGAATGTGTTCCAACAATAAAAGCCAGTTTCCCCACTCCTACATGCGCACACAACAAAGGACCTTCTGGCATCTTTTTTAAACGCTTAAATGCACTAATTAGCAAAGCTTGTGAATCAATTTTAGTAAACTTTAAATTTAAATACTCACTATTAGCCGTTTGTGTAACCACAATATAAAAGCCTTTGTGATATTTAATGGTTAATCTGTTGCACTGTGTTTCAAACCATCCTCTATTTGGTAGCTTTGTTTGTGGATCTCTAAAGCGTAAGCGCTTGTTTTCTTGCTCCATTATAGTTAAGTTTTGTTTGATTAACTGTTCTTGAGTACAATCATAAAAATCATAAACACGATAATTAGCACTCATTACGTGCTGGTAGTTAGTCCGAAAAAAACTGTTTTTGTGTTTAACAATTTGATCTTGAGCATCAAGCTCATCAACATCAACATCAAGCGAAGGTAATAAATTGAATAGTTTAACGCCATGTTCTTTTAAATGTTTTTTAATATCAAACATATCAATAGCATGTTGATTAAAATCTGTAATCACAAAATTTTCATCTACAATAATCTTCGCTTTGTTTGATTCAGTAAAAAGAGCCCTATAAAGATCGTTTTTATCTTTGAGGTAAGTATTAGCGCTCTTCATACTTTTATTTAAGCGTTTTGCCGCAACAATAGTGCGAGCAAAAGCAAGTGGAATACAAACATTTAAAGATAAAAATATAAGGCTTGTAATATACAGCTTTTCATCAGAAAGTTTAGTTGAGACACCAGATAAAGAAGATAGATTTATGTCGTTAACTATAATATAAAAAGGAATTATATTTAACACAGCATAAAAAATGGCCGTTCTGCACCCTATTAACATTAGTGCGATTAAAGGGCACGAAAACATATATATCGAGCCAATTTTTGCCAGCTCTAAATCGGTCACGAATAAGTTAATACACAGACTTGCTGCAACTATAGAGAGCAGCAGTGCATGCGCACAAAATATATAATACCTTTTGCTTGCTGCTAATAATAAGGTCGTTATAAAAAAGAAACTAACGCTTAGTCCTACAAAGTATAAAATATTAAATTCAGCAGCTTGTTTAGATTTATGAAGCGATATAGCTAGGCATAATAAAATACCGGTTGCAAAAATAATACGTAAAGCACTCACACGCCAATTAGGTATTTGCCCTGTTGGTAAATGATGGTCTTCAAGCAAAAAAAATCGACTGAAAAAGTGCATGGTAATCAATAATGAGACTCAGGTAGCGTTAATTAAACATTGATACTAAATAAAAGCAATAAAATACGACTAATTAAAATTTAAGTACTACTTTAAGATTAATTTAAATAGGCTATTCATGTAACAGTTAGCTTTCGAGTGTTTTTACAGCTGTCTTCTTTGAGCTCAAAGCCACTGCATCCTAAAAATTCACCATGCTTAGATTTGCGTTTCCGCATTTCACGCCCACATTTTTCACAAATTGGATGCTGTGTTTTACATTCTATATTTACACATTGTGAATACGTGCTTTTATCAACCGATGGGCTACTACAACTTTTACACACTCGTAGTTTAGTTTCGCAAATTTGCGTGTTAGTACAGCTATAATAATTACCATACTGACCCGTTTTTGGCACGATTAATCCGTCGCTGCATGTATTACACTCTCTTTGCTTTAGTTGCGACTTGTTAAACAACGTTGAAGCGATCTGAATAGGATAATCGTCATTTACTAGTTCTTTTACAAACGCTGAGCATGCATAAGGGTCTGCAATTAAGTACGCTTTATGTTTAGCACGTGTAATGCCTACATAAAGCAAACGCCTTTCCTCTGAGTGAGTGAATTCATCTTGCTCTGGTAATAACGACTCCACCAGCACGCTATTTTGATTATCGCTAGGAAAGCCTAATTTACCTTGTTCAAAACCAATAATAATACAGTAATCGGCTTCAAGCCCTTTAGCACTATGTAATGTCCAAAAATAAAGAGAGTTTGTATGCTTTTTATCTTTTAAATGCTGCTGTACGCTATTTAACATGTATCGATATCGACTAAGTATGGCAATGCTCGCTGATGCATCGTTTTTTTGAATCGTGCTTATGCTCTGCTGCACTTTTATTTCTATCGATTTAGTACCTTGGTATAAATCGTCTAATAAAATAACGTGTGGTGTGGTTACTTGTGTATGTGTGCTGATCAGCTTTTTATATTGCTCAGGGTTTTGCATTACAAAACGCCCTGCTACATCGCTAATACTGTTGTTATATCTAAATGTTTTTTGCAACATAGTAAGTGAGTGGCCACCCACCAGCTCATTAAAACGCGTTGTAAACGCTAACTTACCACCCGAAAAACGATAAATTGCCTGCCAATCATCACCTACGGCAGTAAAACGTACACTTTTGCCCTTGTTAATAAGTGTGTTTAAAAAGGCCATACGCGCACCTGATATATCTTGAAACTCATCAACTAAAATATGGCTCCAAGGCACACTAAATTCACCTTTTTTTACAGCCTTTGTTGCATGAATAATCATATCGTCAAAATCAATGGCGTTTTGCGTATGTAGCTCTTGCATATAAGCATTATATATAGCTATAAGCATTGCGGCATAACGTTGATGGTTTTTGAGTCCACTTTGTTTTATACGTTGTTTTATTTGCGTATTAGTGAGCTGCTCAGCTCTTATGGCTTGCAAGCACTTTAAGTATTTTTCAACCCCTTGTTGTAACAGCCCTGAGTTATTTAACGTGCTAAATACTTCATCGTCATTTAAAGGTACAAGCGCCACACTATGTTGCTTTAAAAGTTTACTTAAGCGCCGCTCTAACTTGCCTTCGAACCAATTGTAGTGAAAAGTCTCAAGTAAAATAGTGTTATTATTTTTATGCAGTTTTCGCTTAAAAGCTATTTGCTCGTTATAGCGTTTTTTATTTATATCGGCGCGTGCATTACCCTCTCTATCAATGTCAAAGTGCTCTAGATAAATATTGTATTTTGATAAGTGAAAATTGGGATTATATTGTGCGTTTAGGGTTATGTCTTCTGCTGAAATCTCTAGCTTATTTTTGTAGTGAGGCTCGTACTCATGCTCAACTGATTGTAAATATAACCAGTTTGAAATAAGTAGCTCTTGATAACTTTTAACTTTAAGCCCTGCAAGGCTTCTATATTCGTTATCTCTTAGGTAGCGCTCATACTCAGCACTGCTTTTAAAACTAAAAATATCGACTGGTTCGTGAAGTAAATCAACAACGTTTTTCAAAAATGTAGAGTCGGTCTGCATTTGCTTATAAAGCCATGCGGTTAACCATGTTTTTTGCTGTATTTCATCGGTTGCAAATGTAGAAAGCTTCGTTGATTTTTTCGCGTCTTGTAATAGCTTCAATCCTAGTGCATGAAACGTTAAAATGGCAGGTGGTTTAATACTTAAATTGGCGTGTGCTGCACGTTTAATAAAGCGCTCTTTTAATTCCTGTGCAGCCGTTTTATTGTAAGCAAGTACCAATACCTGCTCTGGCAGTGCTATTCCACGCGCGATTAAATCAAGCGATTTGGCAACCATAACTGAGGTTTTTCCTGTGCCGGCTGCTGCAAGTACTAGATTTTTATCGTTATCGCGTATAACCGCTAAACGCTGCTCTGTAGTGAGCGGGTTAGACTCAACATTATTATAAAAGTTATCTCTTAAGGTAAGCTGCTTTTGTTCATATTTATGGCGTAATTGCGCTACAGCGTCTGCTGTTTTTGGTGTACTACTTAAAATACTTAAAAATTTTACGCTAATTGGTGATAAATGCTGTTGCCACACGGTTTGATTATGTGCGTAATTTTTACTTAAAGAAAAAACAGCTTTATTTAAGATTTCAATGGAACTGTCGCGTAAAAATTCATCAATGGCATAACGCTTTAAAAGTGTTTTCGCATTATTCACTTTTCGTTCTAACGTATTTAAAAAATATTTATTTAACGCTTTATTAAGCACATCTGCTTCGGCTTTTTTTAAAAAACTAACGCATGTGTTATTAGGATCACATAAATAAATTTTTGCGCTAAACAAGCTATTTTGCAGCACAGAAAAGTTACTGAAATCACTTAATAAAAATTGCTGTTTAGTCATATCTCTAAAGTGGACAACAAGCACGTCTTGCTCAATACTTACCCACTTAATACGGGTAAAAAAACGACCTAACCAACTTGGTGTGGCAACATACTGCACCATAATACTCAATACAAAAGCAGACTATAAACTAATTGTAACATACTCTTTTATAATAAATTTACTCACAATACTGGCCGTTATTTTACTAAAAATAAAACAACACTGCCTTCCAAGATCTTTTATTTAAAATTTATTTTACAGTTGTTAACAATTTTAAACATCTAAAAGTACTTTCTTGTGTAACAATACGCTCACAAATAAAGGAGCTAACATGTTTAAAAAAAGCTTTTCCCTCGTGGGCATCATATTAATGCTGTGTGCTTGCACATCAGAAACAGCATCAGATCTAATTAAAACGAAAGGTATTTGGGCGGGTTTTGAGCTTGTGTCTGACGGAAGTCGTACTCGTATTAATGCAGAGCTAAATGCAGGTGATATGAATGGGTCTAACATCGTATTAAGCGATAGCGACACATTACAAGTAATCGTGCGAGGCACAGCTGTTGAACTTAGTAAAGATACAGATTTTTTAGATGTAGATTACCAAGCCTACATCAACATAACTGATGATAACGAGCCGTTTGATATATTGTTTAACCGTGATGATGAAATAAGCACACGCTCAACTGTTGAACTTCCTCATAACTTTATTATTTTAACACCAAGTAGTGAGCAAAACTTTAGCATAACAAACACAATAACAGTACAACTTGATGGTATAGATACCAATAGCGCCAGCACAATTGAGTTAAGCAGTCATTGCACCACAAATAACAACTCTACATTAATACAATCTACGTCTTCATCTGTTACATCGTCGAGTTATTCATTTAATCTAAATAATTTGATAATGTTTAATGATACGCAAATAGATAAAAGTAAGGCATGCAATTTAACTATTTTGGTTGAGCGGGTTCGCTCTGGCGCTATTTCAGGGGAGTTTGCTAGTCAAAGTTATATTCAAGCTAAACAACAGCGCACAATAAATAATATGACTTTAACGTTTTAATTTGCACGCTAATTTACTCAGCGTTAAGCTACGCCTTTATTAAGTAATTCTAACAATTGTAATTGCCTACTTTTTTATATGGGCTAATAACAATTGATATAAAGGTTTATTATGACTAACAGCACATACCCTATTGGCACACCTGGCAAAAAATGGAATAACAACGATAAAGCCTTGTGGTTAGCACGCCAAAACATTAAACGCAGTTACCAAAATGAAGTAGTAACGCTAATTAATGATCTTAAAAGCACCTTAGATATAGAGCAATACGGCGAGCTTAATTACGCCGCTGGCACTTACCCATTATATATATTAAAAACGCCTAACTTTAATGCTAATAAACCAACAGTTTTAATCACCGGAGGTGTACATGGCTACGAAACCAGTGGCGTACATGGCGCACTTAGGTTTGCTAAAACATCGGCTGTGCAACACTCAAAGCAGTTTAATATTATTGTTGCGCCCTGCATTAGCCCTTGGGGATATGAGACTATAAACCGCTGGAACCCTGATGCTATTGATCCTAACCGCTCATTTTACGAGGGCAGCCCAGCTCAAGAATCAGCAGCTATTATGGCGTTTGTAAAATCACTCGATATAGACTTAGTTGCTCATATTGATTTACACGAAACAACAGATAGCGATAACAGTGAATTTAGACCCGCACTTGCTGCCCGTGAAGGCACTACAAACACCAATTGGAACATACCTGATGGGTTTTATTTAGTGGCCGATACCAATAAGCCTGAGCCTGAATTTCAAAAAGTAATTATCGAAGATGTGGCAAAGGTCACGCACATTGCCCCGAGCGATGAAAACAACCAGCTAATAGGCGTCCCTCAAGAGCAATTTGGCGTTATTAACTATGCGGCACGTGAGTTAGGTTTGTGTATGGGCTTTACTGACGCGCCCTATGTAACCACAACCGAAGTGTACCCAGATAGCCCAACAGCCACAGATGAAGAATGTATATTAGCTCAAGTGGCCGTTATAACAAGCGCACTCAAATATATAAATGCAAACACATAATAAAAACTACAGATAAAATGCCCAAGAGGAATATCTACTTGGGCATGTTGTTTATGAAATTTTATCAATCTTAGTTTTTATAAAACTGGCTATCTTTAGTTATGGTTATACTGGCGTCTTCTTGCGCTGTTACTACAAATTGTAACTTGCTAACTTTACGCTCAATATCGTAACCATCTGCAGTTACAGTAACGGGGACTCTTTTCATCACACCTGGCTGTATAAGTGTAGAACTTGGACTTGAGAGTGTTGCTTCTGGCAAGCCCTCTATGGCAATGGTGTAATGCAGTGCTTGCTGCGTTTTATTAATAATAGTAAGTGTATAAGGGTTTTCTACCAGGCCCTCGTAGTTCACTCTATAAAGCGCATTCCTATCTCGTAGTACTGAGGCTTCTATTGGTGTGCGTTGTAGCATCCATGCAAACATAGAAATTATTAACAAAGCCGTTAATGCGCCGTATCCTATTAGTTTTAATCTAAATGGATTGGTTTTTTTACCCTCCATTTGTTTTTCGCTGACGTATTTAATTAAGCCTTTTTGATAACCAAATTTCTCCATAGTATCGTCGCAAGCATCAATACATAAGCCACAGTTTATACATTCATATTGTAAGCCATTTCGAATATCTATTCCTGCAGGGCATACCTCTACACATAAGTTACAGTCTACACAGTCACCTAGGTTAAGCTCTTTTGGATCGGCTTTGCGTTTACGTGGTCCTCGGCTTTCACCGCGCTTGCTATCATAGGTAACAAGCAACGTATCTTTATCAAACATAACAGCCTGAAAACGAGAATACGGGCAAGCAATTGTGCACATTTTTTCGCGTAAAAACCCTGCATTACCGTAGGTGCAAAAAGCGAATAAAAACACCCAAAAGCTCGTAATACCTGACCATTCAAACGTAAGTATTTCCATATACAAACTTTTTGCTGGGATAAAATACGCCATAAACGAGGTGGCGGTTAAAACTGAAATAACAATCCACGCACTGTGCTTAGTAATTTTTTTGCGCCAAGTGCTCAGCGTCCACTGCGATTTATCTAATTTAATACGCTGATTTCGAGTGCCTTCTATGCGTTGTTCTACCCACGAAAACATGAGCATCCATATTGTTTGCGGGCACGTATATCCACACCAAACCCGACCAAGCCAGTTAGTTACAAAAAATAATGCAAAAGCCCCCACCATAAATAGCAGGGCTAAAATCATAAAATCTTGAGGAAGGAGTGTTAGACCAAAAATAGTAAAAGTTTGCGTTGCCACATCAAGCAGCACAGCTTGGTGACCGTTATATTGGATCCACGGTATTGCAATAAAAGTTAGCATTAGCAGCCAACCTAAATTACGGCGTATGCGCTGAAAAAATCCTTTTTGCTCGCGGATATAAATTGGCCCTTCGGTGTTATAGGGCTTAATGATCATGTCTTCTTCTTTAATATCAAACTTCATAATACTTGCTTCATAATGACGGGTATTAAGCAAGTATTTGCAACTTTCAGACCAAGCTGAAACTTTAATTACTTAATTGATATTAAAGAAATTATTTTAAAAAACAAAAACCAACCTCGCGATATAAAGCGTAATTCGCGATATATCACGAATTTTTAGCAATCCCTAACTTTCGCATTTTTGAACGTAGTGTACTCTCAGGTAAACCCAATTTAACTGCCGCTCCTTTATCACCCGATATTTGCCAGTGCGATAACGCAAGAACAGAAGTTATATGCTGCTTTTGTGCTTCATCGAGCGTAAGTGAAGGATTAATAACTACTTCACCACCCGCTTGCAAAGGCTGACTTAGCTGAAGTACCGCTTGATTAGATAAAATAGCTTCGCGTTCAAGTACATTTTGCAGCTCTCTAATATTGCCTGGCCAATCGTAAGCTTGCAGCTGCGTAATTGCTTTTTTACTTAGCCCTTTTAAGTTTTTCCCGAGCCGCTTATTTAGCTGCGCAATTAAATTAGCGCATAAATAAGGAATATCTTCTTTTCGATCTTTAAGGGCGGGTACTTTTATAGGAAATACATTAAGCCGATAATACAAATCAATTCTAAACGTGCCTTTTTGTACCATTTCCCACAGGTCGCGATTAGTCGCTGCAATCACTCTAATATTTACTTTTAGCGTATTGCTGCCACCCACACGTTCAAACTCTTGTTCTTGCAGAACTCTTAGTAGTTTACTTTGCGCCTCAAGTGGCAGCTCTGCTATTTCATCTAAAAACAAGGTGCCCTTATCAGCAAGTTCAAAACGCCCTTTACGGCGTTCATTTGCACCTGTAAACGCGCCTTTTTCATGGCCAAACAATTCCGATTCTAGCAAACTTGGGGTAAATGCGGCGCAATTTACTTTTATAAAGGCTTGTTCGCTACGCTTGCTTAGCCTATACAAATTACGAGCTACTAACTCTTTACCCGTGCCATTTTCGCCAAGTATAAGCACTGTGCTGTCGGTTTCACTCACCAGTTTTATTTGATCTAACATGGTTTGAAATATATGACTTTGTCCAACTAGCCCTGAGTCTTGCCAATCTTCGTTAAGTTCTGCAATTAAGTAGTTGTTTTCATCTTTTAGCTGCTCACTTAAATGCTTTACTTGCTCAAGTGCCTCTTGCAGTGCATTTTGTGTTTGCTGTTGCAGTGATATGTCGCGAAATACCGCTACAGCACCAATTAACTCATCATTTTGATAAACCGGTGTTGAGGTGTATTGAACTGCAAATGAGCTACCGTCTTTGCGCCAAAAAACTTCATTTTTAACTTCACGACGTTTTCCGTCAAACATGGTGCAGTAAATTTGGCATTCATCAGCGGGATAAGGTGTGCCATCAGCATGAGTATGGTGATGATATTGATGTATTTTTTTACCTAATAGTTCCTCAGCGCACCAACCTGTCATGCGCTCAGCGGCAGGATTAACAAACACCGCATTACCCGACAGGTCAAAACCGTATATACCCTCACCGACTGCGTTTAGCAATAATTTAGGATCGTTTAAAAATTGTTTTATCATAAATACACCTCGCGAAATATCGCGAGCATTATGGCAATTTTATACGCTAAGTGCACTCATTACTTAAAGCGCACTTACGTGTAAATTAAAAAGCTATAAATAGTGCTTAAATAACGTTTTTACATCTATTTTTGCACCTAGCCTTGCGGCTATTAAGTAAAGTCCTGCAAGTTTTCGGTGAATAAATAGCGCATCAACGGGCGGTGTATGCCATTGCTGAGATTGCCCACTAAGAGCAAGCCCTGCATTTTTAATTTTGAGCGCGAGTTCGCTATTTTTAAAATCAAATTCCCCTTCTGCTCTTAGTGGCTCGCACGCCATTAAAAATAAATCAATGACGTTGTTTTTATACTCATCAACTAAGTCATTTTTAAAATAACCTATGTGTGATGCCGCTTTAAGTACACCTTCTCGGTTGTTTTCACTACCCGCTTTAAATAAAGCTAAGTACGCTAAGCTAAGCTCGGTTGATATTTCTCGCGTTGCACCAAAATCAAATAAAACAGTTTTTTGTGTATCAAGCTGATAATGAAAGTTGGCAAAGTTAGGGTCGGTTTGAATCAATTTAAATTCAAACATTTCTTTAAAAAATAAATCAATGAGCTGCTCTGCAACAAAGCTTTTTTGACTATCAGGTAGCTCTGTAATGCTCTCAATGGGCTCTGCTTTTATATATTCCATAGTTAGCACGTGTTGTGTGCTGTGCTCTGGATATACGTTAGGCACTTTAAAGTGGGGATTACTTGCTAGTGCATTTTTATAACGTATTAAGTACTGAGCCTCCCGTTTATAATCAGCCTCGGCTAATAGCTGCGCTTTAGCCTCACTAATAAGTGGTTTAATATTAAGATCTTTTGGCAATAATCGAGAAATCGTTAATAAAGAAATAACGTTATCGACATCACTTACTACACTTTTTGCAATACCAGGGTATTGAATTTTAACAGCAAGCTGATCGCCATTTTCTTTATAAGCTAAATGAACTTGCCCTATAGAAGCCGCTGCAAAAGGTCTTAGCTCAATGTGAGAAAAACGCGCTAGCCACTCATCCCCCCATTGCTCTTTTAACACTTCAACAAGCTGCTTATGAGGCATTGGGTTCGCGTCTGAGCGCAGTAAAGCAAGTAACTGAGCTAATTCAGGACTAAGTAGATCACCGGCATCCATTGAAAGCAATTGCCCCAGTTTCATTGCTGCACCACGTAAATGTGATAGCTGTGTGGCTAATTTTTCAATATTTTTAGGTTGTAGTAGTAAGCTTTTATTATCCCAACCTTTACCTGTTAGCGCACTCTTAGCACCATCAACTAACATGTTGGTAGCAACACCTGTTGCAAGTGAGCCTAATTTTGCAAATCGAGAAAGCCGAGAAGTGGGAACAGTGTGAGGAGCCGCCATAATATTAAAACCTAATTAGCCTGAAAGTCAGGCTAATCAATACGTATATTGTAAGTAGGTCGATCTACTTATAGACGAGGTACTAGCTTAATTGCGCCTTCAACCACCTTCATATCAAGTGGAAGTTTACTAAGTAGCATCATTTTAGGGTCATCCATGTTTAGAGTATAAACTGGGTTAACCGCTAAAAAAGCATTAATAACATCCATTGCTTGGCTATCAAGTGCACCTAAATTACCTTTAAAACCACCGGCATCTACACTCGAATCAAGTAATTTAATATTACGTAAAAATACCGCTTTTTTCTCACTGTCGTAAAATGGGCTTCCTTCAATTTGTAGCTTTAAACGCACTGGGTATTTAAGTGCGAATGCATTAATTTCAGCGCTTGAATCAGCACCAAGCACAACAACATCGCGGTTATCAGGTCCAATGTTGACACTTAAGTCGTTTACATCAAACTGAACGGGTAAACCCATTAAGCTTACTTTTTCACTTAACTTTGGTAATTGCTTACCCAGTACAGATTCAACCTCAGAGTTAGTAAATGAATATACTGATATGCCTTGCGTGGTATTACAGGCAGTTAAAAATAACGCTGCAATAATAACTAAAATTCTCATGAGAACCCTTTTGTTTATGAATTAGTGATACATAAAAAAGCCGCTATTAAAGCGGCTTAGTAAAATAGTAACCAGCACATATTATGCTGGTTTTATTAAGCTGCAAGTGTCGCTTTAAGTCGCGTTAGTGTGTCAGGTTCAACTGAACCGTCACTGAGCGCTAATAACTGTTTTAAATAATAGTTTAAATCAGCATGATCGCCACGATGTTTGTCATCTAGCATGGCTACTTGCTCTGCCATTCTAAGTGACTTATCGGTTGAACTTACGTTCGCTAGTATTTCCATGCGCGTAATAAGCTGCTCGGTATTTAATGCTGTTTTAAGCGGTGCTTGATACTGACTTGGTAATGCTTCATTGTTCTCAAGTGCAGTAATTAATGCATCTAAATTAGCTTGCTCTGATTTACTTGTTAGCAATGCAAGTTTATCGTCAATAGCAGCTAGTAGCTTAGTAACCTTTGGCGCTAACGATCTAAATTGCGTATACCCTTTCACTTTTGTTTCGAGGTCGTGCAACTGCGCTCTTTGATTAACATCACTCAATGCTGCTTCAAGTTCAGCAAGTTCTGCAACTGCTTGCTTATCTGACTCGTTTTGCTCGAGTTTTTGCTGCTCAAACTCACTGCTACGCTTGGTAAATGTTTCATCGTTAAACTGACGAAACTTTTGCCATAACGCATTTTCAGCTTTCAAACCTGCAAAACCGATAGCTTGCCATTGTTGTTGCATTTGCTTCAACTCTTGGCAAGCAGCCGCTAAATCATCACTTTGTGACAATTGCTGCGCTTTTTCTACTAGTTCGTTTTTAAGTGTGGCATTAGTTTTATGAAATGCATTTAACAAAGCCAGTACTTGTTGTTGCTCATTTTTATAACGATCGTTTAGTGTACGGTATGTTTTAGGGTCAACTTTACCCACACTGCGCCACGCTTTATTTAAACGATTGTATTGGCTTTCATATTGCTTCCAATCAAAGTCATCCTCAGCAGTTGGCTGTAAATGGAGCGCATGCATGTCGTTAATAATACTTTCACGTTGTGCTTTTGATGCTTCTCGTTGTACTTCTTGCTCTGCGAAGTAACTACGGCAAGGCGCAAATAACAGCTCGATTTGTTCATCAAACTGCACGCCTTGTTGCTTTTCTTCATCTGTATCTAAACGACCTAACTCATTCCAACGTTTACGTAGCGCTTTTACTTGCTCTGCGCGTTGTTGTGGGTCGGTGCATTCTTCACTTACTAATGCACTTACTTCTTCTAATAAGGCTTCACGCTTTGGTGCTGCTGCGTATTTTTGCCAATCTTTAGCATCTGCAAGTTGCGCTTCAAGTTCCGCTTTTATGTTTACAAGCGGCTGTTGATATTGCTCAGTAAGTGTATTAAATAACTCTTCAAAGCCTTTAAACACACCAAAAGCAACGTTAAAACGACCTTCTTCAATTAGGCGTTTAACATCACGCGCTTTGCGCTTTGCTTGGCTTTGGTTTTTTTCAAGTGGCTTAACTAGCTCATTCATTGATGCTAAAAATTGCTTTTTATGCGCATTTAACTGTGTTTTAAACGTACTTTGTAGTGCGCCATCTAAAATATTTAAATGATTACGCGCTGCTTTAAAGCCATTATTAAATTCAGTTAAAGTTGCATCGTATTGTGCTAAATCTTCTGCTGGCGTAATTTCGCATAGCGCTGCAAAAGCGAGTTTGTACTCTTTAATAGCCGTTGTTAACTCAGGTAACTTAGCAACTTGAGTAAATAGTTTTTCTAACTTACTTACAGCGAGTTTTGATTGTGCGTTATTAGCAAATTCTGTTTCGCTAATAGCTAGCTTAGCTTGCGCTACTTTTGCATCAAGCCAATCTTGTTGAATTTGCTCTGGCGTTTCAAGACCAAGCTGTAGGGCATTTTCAATTTCTTCACCCAAAGCTTCAAGTGTTGCAAGTGCTAATAATTGACGCTGTTGTTGCGCTAATTGCTGCTGCTCTTTGTCATGTACCGCTTTTAGCTGTTCAATGTGTGTATCTAACTTAGTGGTGATAGAAGTATATTTTTCGTCAAGCAGCTTAACGCGCTCATCACTTAACCATTTAAGCTCAAGTGCTTGCCACTGAGCGATTAAATCGCTCGCTTGTGGATTAACAATACCAAAATCTGTTTTTTCACGTAAAGCATTTAATTTAGCTAAAATAACACGTGTTGCATTTTCAACTTCAAGTGGCATTTCAATTGCTAAACGTTCATTTTCAATATGCGTTTCAAGTGCTGCTTTTGCACCACCCTTTGCATGCTTTACTAATGATTTAGTTAATTGATGAGTAATAACAAGTTCAACTAATTGAGTTTGTAGCTCTTCGCTACCTTCTTTAAATGCTTTTTCTACTAGTTTTGGATTTGCTAAACGTTTCAGTAATTTAACGCGTACTTGCAGCTCTTTTTCTGCAAACGCTAACTTTTCAAGTGTTTTAACGGGTGCAAAACGCTCTATGTATTCGTTTTTAATTTTTGCTGTTAGCGTACTTTCGCTATTTAAAACAGCATTAGATATTTGTAGCTCGGCTATATCTTTTAATGCTTGATCTTGTTTATATGCTTTCCACCAAAGTGGTAAGTCGTTCACTTTTTGGAGCGCTTTACGGCGTATTTCAGCGGAGCTATCTTCAAGTGCTAACGTGTTTAATATGGTTGCATCACGTTCAATGTCTAATTTTTCGATAGCATCAAGACGTACTTGTTGCTTAGGGTGTTTCCATTTTGGTGTAAAAAGGTGCTTAAAGATCATGTTCACTAAACCTAGCTATTTCGTTGTCTGATTTAAATTCTTTTTGTAGTTGAGCTTTTGTCTTTTGGATCATCTCACCATTAGCACCAATCGTAAATTGCTCGTTTGATTGAGCCACTTTTGCTTGATACAACATAACCAACTGCACTGTTTGTTGCTTTTGCTCATCTGATAAAACGGTACCGTCTGGCCATTTACCAGTAGAGGCACCGTATTGTAAGCGTTCGAATAATTCGGGAGTAATATTTTGTACAAGATTGTCGATGTTCATGTCATTTTTTCTTTTTTAGAGTCACTAAAACAATACGGTTTATAAGATACCAAATACACCCTACGCCAATTGCGGCGGTGTAAGCGTACCACTGCAGTGTTTCTTCTTGCGGTTGTAGAAAGTACAAACAGAAAAAACCACCTAAAAATAAGATAAGCGCCAAAAAGGAGTGATTTATAAACATCTGCTTTTTTTTAATTCGCTGTTCGCGCTGAAGTTGTAAAACTTGCTCGTCGTTTAGCTCTGCAATGTTGCTTTCGCAATGCGGACATTGCTTATGTTTATCTGAAATTGATTTTGCACATTTTGGGCAACGAATAATCGCCATACTTCTCTCCATACTACGCATAAAAAAAGCGCCTTTCGGCGCCTTTATTGTACGTGTTTTATTTCTCGTTGTCTTTTTTGAATTCAAACCAATAACTAATTTAGGGGCGATAATTTTCCAAGTTGCCCACTAAGTTTAATTACTCTGCGTCTTTTGACTGCTTTTCTAAGCGTTTTTCCCAGAATGTGGCGTTTTTTATACCCAATTTAACTGGATCAAATATGACTTTTCCGCCTTTTTTCTTTTGTTCTTCATAATCGCTCAAACATAGCAAAGCAGGCTTAGCGACAAAGAAAATGGCTAAAATACCGAGTATGTTAATCCAAGCCATTAAGCCAACGCCAATATCACCAATAGTCCAAATATAACCTGAATTATTTACCATGCCGTATGCAACCATAAACATAATTACAAACTTCACAAGAACAAGCGGAATACTGCCCTTAAAATAACGATTTAAGTAAGCAATATTAGTCTCTGCAATAAAGTAATAAGCAAGTATTGTGGTAAAGGCAAAGAAGAATAATGCAATACCGACAAATGCTTGTCCAAAGCTGCCAAATACACTAAATAGAGCCATTTGAGTAAAGGCTGCTGATCCCACTTCAGTGGCTGCATCAACATTTTGTACAATAAATTGCCCTGCTGGTAGCTCACCCACAATATTGTATTGCTGCGTTATTAAAATCATTAATGCAGTTGCAGTACATACAAAGAGGGTATCAACATAAACAGAAAAAGCTTGTACTAAACCCTGTTGAGCCGGGTGATCAACTTCTGCTGCAGCTGCTGCATGAGGCCCAGTACCTTGGCCAGCTTCATTAGAATATATACCACGTTTAACGCCCCAACCAATAGCGGCACCAAAACCTGCCTGCGCAGTAAATGCATCACTAATAATTAAATAAAATATATCGCCCACTTTATCTAAATTTAAAAATACCACGATTAATGCCAGTACTATGTAACCAAGCGCCATAAATGGCACTACAATTTGCGTAAAGTTCGCAATACGTTTTATACCACCGAAAATAATAAATGCCAAAACAATAAGAATAATTGCTAAAGCGACTAATTTAAAGCTGCCTACATCACCAAAGCTAGTAGAAACAATGTTGCCATTGCCAAACACTTGGGTAAACGCATTACCTACCGCATTTGCTTGTACGCCAGGCAGAAAGACACCACATGCTATAATTGCCGAAACAGCGAATAAAATAGCTAGCCATTTTTGTCCTAAACAACGGTCAAAATAATACGCTGGGCCACCACGGTATTGCCCGTCTTCTTCTGTTTTATAAATTTGACCTAAAGTAGATTCTGCATATGCGGTACTTGCGCCTAGAAAAGCAACAACCCACATCCAGAAAATAGCGCCTGGTCCGCCAAAACCAATAGCCGCTGCAACGCCAGCGATATTACCGACGCCTACTCGTCCAGACAACGAGACTGCAAGGGCTTGAAAAGATGAGATACCTTTATCAGACGTGTTAGGACTAAATAATAACTTACACATTTCTTTAAAATGTCTAACTTGAGCAAATCGAGTTAATACTGAATAAAACAAGCCTGCGCCTAGGCATAAATAAATGAGTGCATTACTCCAAACAACATCATTAACAGCGCTTACAATAGCTTCCATGGATATCCTCTATAGTTATATTTATTATTTTTAGTTACGAGACTCTGCTTTAGCTACTACGCAACATAAGCTTTACGAAATAAGGTTTTGCCTCTCCCGTCCCGACTCATGATTTAATTAATCTTAACTTAAGTAACCTAACTTTGTTAACACTTAATTTTCAAAATATCTAATTACGTAGCTATTGCAAGGCACTACATCAGCAGTATTTAAAGGAAAGTAGATTGATTTGTACCGATACGGTGATGATACGCAGCGAAGAAACGTTAAAAACGTTTTGGAATGAAGTTGCTATATGATTATTATTTTTTGTAAAAGGGGTTTTACTAAAAACAAAAAGGGCATCAAAACTATTGATACCCTTCAAATAAATGTTTTATCTTAAATTATCAACAACATTAACAATTGCCGCTAACGTATCTTGACCAAATTGATACGAACGACGGTCTGACCAGCCATAGTCTGGATCAGGTAAATCGTTATTATCTTTAAATGGCATTTCAATTGTGTACGTTAATGCTTTAAATTCTTCAGCGGTTGCTGCTGAACCTACCGTTAGGTTAGCTTGGCCTGGCTCATCTTTTGGATAGCCATGCTCATCTTGAAACTCTGGAGTAATCGTTAAAAGCGCGGCTTTAAAGCTATCTTCAAGGCCTTTTAGGCGTGCATCGTAACTTGGAATACCTTCACTGCCTGCCACAAAGTTATACGGAATCGCTTCATCGCCGTGTATGTCTAGGTGCATATCTAAGCCAGCTTCGCGCATTTTATTTAGCACTAGGTAAACCTCAGGGCTATTTTCCATGCTTGGTGTTTGCCATTCACGGTTTAAGTTAACGCCTTTAGCATTAGTACGAAGATGTCCGCGTGCGCTACCGTCTGGATTCATATTTGGCACAACGTAAAATACTGCTTTTGATAGAAGCGCAGCTGCATGTGGGTCTTCGTCATCAAGAAGTTTGTGCAATAGACCTTCTACATACCACTGCGCCATTGTTTCACCTGGATGTTGGCGTGCTGTGATCCAGATGTTTTTCTTGTCTTCACTTGGTTCACCAATTTTAAGCACACTCATATCACGGCCATCGAGTGTTTCACCAAGCGTTATTAATTGGCAAGCGCCTTGGCTTTGTGCCCAAGATAATAAATCTAAATGGCGGTCGTAACTATATGGTGCAAAGTAAGCAAAATACACACTGCCGCACTCTAGTTCAATTTCAAAGCTTAATGTGCCATTTTCATAGCTTGATGGTACACGGAACCATGTTTGGCGGTCATATGATGCAACGGCTTGATACCCTTCCCAACCATCGGGGTAAGCTGATTTATCAAGCTCATTAATATTTAACTTATGCAATTGGTAAGGCGTTGTTTCAAGACGAAAGTGAAACCACTGATAAAATTCAGACTGGTGATCTTTATTAATTTCTAATTGAATATTTAAAGGATCGGTGGCTTCAATAACTTTGATATTACCACTGTCGAAATTGCTGCTGATTTTCATGAAAAAACCTTTAGGTTGAATAAGTTTATCTGCTTTTACTCTGCAGAACTAACACTACAGGTATTAAATACACGTAGTAAAATATTGCAATACTAATAAAAACTGAGCATTGCTAACATTTGAATAATTAAAGCCTATCACAAGGCATACGCTTTAAAAATAATACACGACCAAAAAAGCCAGCAACATGCTGGCTTTTACATCACTGCAAACAAATTAGCGAGGTAAGCTTGGGAATGACACTTCGGCCATATCGCGCATACAACGAACTACTTGGCAGCTGTAACCAAACTCATTGTCGTACCATACATATAAAACAATACGGTTATCTTCAACAATTGTTGCTTGTGAATCAACAACACCTGCGTAACGGCTACCGACTAAATCGGTAGATACAATTTCCGTTGATGCAGTGTAATCAATTTGATCACGTAAGTCTGAATGAAGTGCTGTGTCGCGTAAAAATGCGTTTAGCTCTTCAACAGAAGTACTTGTTGATAAATTAAGGTTTAAAATAGCTAACGATACGTTAGGCGTAGGTACGCGGATAGCATTACCTGTTAACTTACCTTCAAGCTCTGGTAATGCTTTTGAAACCGCTTTTGCAGCTCCCGTTTCAGTAATTACCATGTTAAGTGCTGCGGCGCGGCCTCGGCGCTCTGCTTTGTGGTAGTTATCAATAAGGTTTTGATCGTTCGTGTACGAGTGTACAGTTTCAACATGGCCATTATTAATACCAAACTTATCGTTTAATGCTTTAAGCGTTGGTGTAATTGCATTGGTTGTACAGCTTGCTGCACAAACAATTTTATCTTCAGGTAAAATATCTTTGTTATTCACACCATATACGATGTTTTTGATATTACCTTTTGCTGGTGCTGTTAATAATACTTTTGCAGCGCCCTGACACTCTAGGTGTTGGCCAAGGCCCGCTTCGTCTTTCCAAATACCGGTGTTATCAACGATTAATGCATTGTCGATACCGTATTGGGTGTAATCAATTTCGCTAGGAGAGTTAGCGTAAATAACTTGAATGTAGCTACCGTTAGCTTTAATTGCATTACGTTCTTTATCAATCGTGATTGAGCCATTGAATGGACCGTGAATTGAATCGCGACGCAATAAGCTTGCACGTTTTTCAAGATCACCATCTTTACCACCACGCACAACAATAGCGCGCAAACGTAAATCTGAATATGGACCTGATTTTTCAATTAATAAACGCGCGAGTAAACGACCAATACGACCAAAACCATACAACACAACATCGCGTGGTTCTTTCGCTGGTAAATCAGCTATTTCTGCAAGTTCGTCTTTAACAAACTCTTCGACTGAACGACCATTTGCGGCTTCAGTGAATAAATAACTATATGCAAGCTTACCAATATCAATACGTGCAGAGTTTAATTCCATTTTGCTGATAGCTTCTAAAAATGGGAAGCTTTCGCGCAAACGTAATTTAGTGCCTTCAAACTGAGCAACGGTTTTGTGAGATTTGATAATATCGATAGTACTGGCATTTACGAGAGGACGGCCATATACCGCAATTTCAATACCACGATTACGGTAAAGCTTACCAATGATTGGTTGCATACTTTCTGCGTAATCTTGGCGCTCTTGCCAACTATTTGTGTATTCTAACTCGTGAGATGAGGTCATTTTATTTACCTAAGTTAAACATTTTGAACGGATAGCCCAAATGGGCACTGCCATTCTAATTTAATCTGACGTTATTCTCTACTGTTAGGAGTTAAATGATTGAGCTAGAATAGGAGGGTATATATTCATTTGGGGTTAAGGGATGTTTCTAAAAGCAAGTGTTTTACTAGGGTTGGTAGCCCTAACTGGGTGTGGAGATCAGTTGACACTCTCAAAGGTATGCAAAGAAACACCAGGGTTTTGTGCCGATCTAAATAAAGATAGCCACTGTAAGGAGCCTCGCGCAGAGGTTATTATAAAACGCTACACAGAATATAAAGACCCGACAGATGAAAATAAATACCAATTACTTAAAGGATTTGAAGATTACAATCAATGCATAACATTGGCTGCAAAAATCGAGCACGTAAAACTCAAAGAAAAAACAACCTCTCGTATTGATGGACAACTAACTAGTATTAAAGAAATAACACGCTTATACCGAGATACTAAAAATACTAACCACCCAGGTTTACTTTATTACCATTGGTCGCGCAATAATAATCAAAGTGCACTAACTAAACTTCTTTCGCTAGAAAACGAAACGAGTGTGACACAAAGTGCTGAAATGCAATTTTTCTTAGCGTCGTATTACATTAAATTCGATGATGAAAAAACCATTGATTTACTCTACAAAACATTAGAGTTAAATAAAAAAGACACCGTACCTAACCCCGAAGTCCTTACCTCATTAATTAGCCTGTTTTATAAACATGATAAATTTAAGCATGCATATATATTTTCTAAAGTGGCCCAAATGTTCGGTATTGAAAATATTGAACTGCTGCCAATAGAACATCAACTAATTAGTAGCGGTAAAAGCTTAGACAGCTTAGATATACTTGCAGAGCAAACATATTTGCAAATACAAAACGGTGAGTTTGTATCACCTAGAGAGTTTTAATTTATTAGTATAAAAATAAGCTAACTTTTTAGTTAGCTTATTCATGTAAAATAAAAAGGCAGCTTACGCTGCCTTTTTTTATTTTGCTTTACTTGTGCCCACTTCTACGCGGGTTTTAAGCTTTTGACCTGGTCGAAAGGTCACCACACGACGCGCCGAAATAGGAATATCTTCGCCTGTTTTCGGGTTGCGGCCTGGTCTTTCTTTTTTGTCTCGAAGATCAAAGTTACCAAATCCAGAGAGCTTAACCTGCTCGCCTTTTTCTAGCGCTGAGCGGATTTC
Organism: Pseudoalteromonas sp. 1_2015MBL_MicDiv; assembly: GCF_002407505.1. NCBI lineage: Bacteria > Pseudomonadati > Pseudomonadota > Gammaproteobacteria > Alteromonadales > Pseudoalteromonadaceae > Pseudoalteromonas > Pseudoalteromonas sp. 1_2015MBL_MicDiv. The sequence continues at coordinate 2,501,005 of NZ_CP012737.1, forward strand.
TTCAAAAAACGCTTCAACTAAATCTTTGGCATCTTTTTTATTGATCCCGAGCTTTTCAAATAGGTGTTCAGCTATGTCGGCTTTAGTAAGCGCCATATCTAGTCCCTCAACGATGCATTAAACTGTTCGGCCAATTCGGCCACCACGTTATCAACTACTAGATTGATATCTTTCTCTTCGAGTGTTCTATCAACCGCTTGCAGTGTTAGAGCAATCGCCAAACTCTTATAATTTGGCTCAATACCTTTGCCCTTATACACATCGAATAAGTTTAGGTCAACCAATTGATTTCCGCCAACTTTTTCGATCACGCTTAAAATGTCACCCGATTTAACGCTGTCTGCCACTAAAATCGCGATGTCGCGGCGATTTGAAGGGAATTTAGACACCCCTTCTGCTTGCGGTAAATTTCTTTTCTCTATTGCTGACATTTCAATTTCAAAAACAAAAGTTGCGTTGTTGATATCTAACAACTTTTGAGCTTGTGGATGTAAAGCGCCAAAAAAGCCAACCTTTTTACCATCAACATATATTACTGCTGATTGACCAGGGTGAAGCCCATCTGACTGCTCTGCTTTAATTTCAAAACGAGTAACGTCATTGGTAATTGCAAGTAAGGCTTCAACATCACCTTTTAGGTCATAAAAATCAACATTACGTTTCTCTTCAACCCAATGTTCACCATTTACAAGACCAGTAATAACACCACCAATAACCGGTACTTGGTAAACACCGTTTTCTGCACTTTCGTCGCTTATAAATTTAAGACCATGTTCGAATAAACGAATACGAGGTTGTTGGCGATTTTGGTTATACGCTACAGACGCTAATAAACCCGGCATTAAACTTACGCGCATTGCCGACATTTCAATTGAAATAGGGTGCGGTAATACCATTGCTTTACATTCTGGATGCAAAATAGCTTGTGCCTTAGGGTCTACAAAACTGTATGTAATTGCTTCTTGGTAACCACGAGTCACTAACGTATTGCGGAACTTGCTAAGCGCAATCGTTGCTTCGTTATGTGTCGTCATTTTAAGTTTTGCTGTAGGCGCAACATTAGGAATGCTGTTGTAACCGTAAACACGTGCTACTTCTTCAATTAAGTCTTCTTCAATGCGAATATCAAAACGGTAGCTTGGTACATCAGCACTCCAGCTATCATTTTCTACTTTTACATCAAGTCCTAAACGCGTAAGAATATCGGTTACTTTAGCATCTTCAATATGATGGCCAATAACACGGTCTAAACGTGCACGACGAAGGCGTACTTCAGTCACTTTTGGTAGTTTGTCAGCTGCGACAGCTTCGACAACAGGACCTGCTTGACCGCCTACTATTTCAAGAAGAAGTGCTGTCGCACGTTCCATTGCATCGTGTTGCAGAGCAAAATCAACACCGCGTTCATAACGGTGTGAAGCATCAGTGTGCAAACCGTAGCTACGTGCTTGGCCTGCAATTGCAACAGGATTAAAAAATGCACTTTCGAGTAAAATATCAGATGTTTTATCTGTAACGCCTGATTGCTCACCACCAAAAACACCCGCAATTGCAAGTGCTTTGTTATGATCGGCTATCACAAGTGTTGTGTCGTTTAATTTAGCGGTATTACCATCTAATAAAACAAGTTCTTCACCTGCATTTGCACTACGAACTTTAATACCACCTTCAATCGCATTTAAATCAAACGCGTGCATTGGATGACCAAGCTCAAGTAATACATAGTTAGTCACATCAACTACTGGATCAATTGAACGTACACCACTACGACGTAGCTTTTCAACCATCCAAAGTGGTGTTTCTGCATCAAGGTTAATGCCTTTGATCACACGGCCAAGGTAACGAGGACATGCATCTTCGTTAACTAGCTCAATTGATACTTTGTCATCAATTGTTGGCGTAACCGCAGGAATATCTAATACACTTACGTCAATGCTGTTTAAAACACCTACTTCACGTGCTAGACCTTTTATACCTAAGCAGTCACCACGGTTTGGCGTTAAATCAACATCTATAATGTTGTCATCAAGACCTAGGTAGTCACGTAAATCAGTCCCTACTGGTGCATCGCTTGGCAATTCCATAATGCCGTCGCCTTCTTCGCTAATACCTAGCTCAACAAAAGCACATAGCATTCCGTTTGAAGGTTGACCGCGTAGTTTAGCTTTTTTAATTTTAAAGTCACCAGGAAGTACAGCGCCCACAGTTGCAACAGCAACTTTAATACCTAAACGACAATTTGCTGCACCACATACGATATCAAGTAGCTCATCGCCACCTACGTTAATTTTGGTAACACGTAGTTTATCTGCATCAGGGTGTTGCCCACATTCAACAACTTCACCCACAACTACGCCATTAAATTTGGCCGCAGCAGGCTCAACGCCATCAACTTCTAGACCAGCCATTGAAAGCTGTTCCGAAAGAGCTTGCGTATCAATAGCAGGATTTACCCACTCTCTTAACCACTTTTCACTAAATTTCATTTTATTGTTTCACTCTTAACGGAACTGGTTCAGGAATTTTAAGTCATTTTCGAAAAATGCACGTAAATCGTTTACGCCATAGCGCAACATAGTTAAACGCTCTACACCCATACCAAAAGCAAAGCCGGTGTATTTTTCTGGGTCAATGCCCACAGACTTAAGTACATTTGGATGTACCATGCCGCAGCCTAGTACTTCTAACCACTTACCGTCTTTACCCATAACATCTACTTCAGCTGAAGGTTCTGTAAATGGGAAGAATGAAGGACGGAAACGAATTTCCATATCTTCTTCAAAAAAGTTACGTAAAAAATCATGCAAAATACCTTTTAGCTCAGTAAAGCTAACATCGGTATCAACCATTAAACCTTCAACCTGATGAAACATAGGTGTATGTGTTTGATCGTAATCGTTACGGTATACACGTCCAGGTGAAATGATGCGCAGTGGTGGCTGCTCAGTTTCCATAGTACGAATTTGCACGCCACTTGTCTGTGTACGTAGTACTAATTTAGGATTGAAATAAAAGGTATCATGATCAGCACGTGCTGGATGGTGCTCTGGAATATTTAGCGCATCAAAGTTATGAAAATCGTCTTCGATTTCTGGACCAGATTTAACTTCAAAACCTAACTCACCGAAAAAGCTTTCTATGCGCTCAATAGTGCGCGTAACTGGGTGTAAACCGCCAGTAGGCATAGCACGCCCAGGTAGAGTTACATCTATAGTTTCAGCAGCTAGCTTTTCTTCAAGTGCTTTACTTGCTAGCAATTCACGCTTTTCGTTGATAGCAGCTTGTACATCTTGTTTAGCTTGGTTTATAACTTGGCCTGCTTCTTTACGTTCTTCAGGTGCTATTTTGCCTAGCGTTTTAAGCAAGCTTGTGATTTCGCCTTTTTTGCCAAGGTAATTAACCCTGATTTCTTCTAACTGCGCGATTTCACTGGCACTGGCTACCGCCTCAAGTGCTTGCGCTAATATGTTTTCTAAGTTCATTCGATACCTGATCTTTCACAGAAGGTGATTGCTGTTAAGTAATAGCTTATGATAACTGAAAGCAGGGTCTAGATTCTAGACCTACTACAGCTTTAACGTTGATTTTATAAAAGGAATTGTTAATTTTCTCTGTGCAGCCATTGACGCATGATCTAATTTGTCGAGTACATCTAATAAAGCACGCATATCACGGCTTAAACGCGTTAATAAAAAACGTGCACATTCATCACTTAATTCAAGGCCGCGCATATGGGCGCGCTTAACAAGTGCTTGTGCTTTATCGTCATCACTCATAGAGCGAATTTGAAAGGTTGTTCCCCACGTTAAACGAGACTCTAAATCAGGCAGAGATATATTGAGCATGCTCGGAAGTAAATCAGCAGTTACTACTAACATTTTTCCGGGTTCGTTAAACCGGTTAAAAAAGTTGAATAATGCTTTTTCCCATGCATCATTGCCTGCAACTAAATGCACGTCATCAATACATAGAACATCAAGTGCTTCTAAGCCGTCTAATACCATAGGTCCAAAGTCAATTACTTCGCGCATAGACAGCAGCATATTAGATAGGCCACGCTCTTGTGCTTTAATGCAGGTTGCATATAAAAGGTGAGACTTACCCGAATCACCTAACCCACATAAATAAGTATACTGAAACGTTTTTGCTAATTTAGAAAAGCTATCTTTTAGGTGATTAACCTCCAAGGAATCTTCTCCACCAAAATACGATGCGAATGTTTCGTCATCCGGTAAAGTAACCGGTAGTGCCATTTGCATCGGCTCAGACATTAGCATTATGGTGTTACCCATTGATACTCTAAGCTATTTTTATCAACAACATGATAAAATGCGCGTGGATCCTCATAATCTTTAAATGAGGAGTCTAACCCTAATCCTTTTTTAAGATCGCTTAGGTTACCAGTATGATTTAGCTTAAACTCTACAAACTCCGGTGTTTTACGAACAATTTTAACTTGAGTAACAACGCTTAAACTCAATAACCTTCGTTTTGCTAATTCAACATCAATAAAACTTTCCGTGCCCTTTAGCCTAAGCATAGCAGTAGCTTGTTCATAATAAGCATTTGGATCAATAGCGTACTCGCTTGCAAGACCTCGTGCTAGGGTATCGATCATTTGGCTTACTATTTGCTGCTTATCACCCGTTAATCTATTTGAATCAAATAAATCATCATTTGTAAAACGCCAATCTAAAATCCAATTTTCGCTATCCGCTTCTTTATACATTCTTGCCGTAATACTTCGCTCAGCACTGTAGCGTTTAGAAGCCTCTTCTACTGGTTCTGAAAAGTTACCCCATACTTCAGGGATACCTACTAAACGTCTATCTTGTAAATCAAGTAATGGCACTACAACGGGTAGCCCCCGGCGTCCTGCCTTGTCATAAATTAACTGCTCTAGCTGCGGGTAACTTTCTTGTGTTACTAATTCTCTGCGCCAGTTGTCTTCAATACCTAGCCATATTGCAACTAATGGGCGCTGCACTCCCCATAAAGGTAAGTTTAATTCTTTGATTAGCGCGTTGATCTTTCGAGCTTCAAATTTAACAACGAGTTTCAATTGTCCATTTGCTCTCTCGTCATATTCAAACTTAAGCATATAATCAGAAATATCTTTAGTGCGTTGCTGTGCTAATTTATTTTGATCCGCAGTTTCATCACCGCTTACTTTCACTAAAACATTGAGTAAAGCTTTGCGACTCGCCGCTAATCGAGTATCTCGTGTTTTATCATCCACTTTTAAAATATCTTGATATAGATCAGTTACTTCAACTGCCGTTACAGAAAAACAAAATAAAATGGATATGGCACTAATTAATAATCTATACACAGGCTATTAGTTCTTGGTTTTAAACTGATTTGATCCTAAATCAAAGACAGTAACAAAGCAAAATTAAATTTGTTATCTAAGGAAATGAAAGTAATTGGCTTTTGTAGAAAGTAAAAAAGATTAAATATAAATAAGTGCGTAGTACGCTATTCACCTACCTTTAACTTTATTGCAGACGTAAAAAAGCCCGACTATTTCTAGTCGGGCTCTCTACAATTTGAAGCCTGGTAATGTCCTACTTTCACATAGCAAATGCTACACTATCATCGGCGCTGTTTCGTTTCACTACTGAGTTCGGCATGGGATCAGGTGGGTCCAAAACGCTATTGTCACCAAGCAAATTAGGTGCAAAGAATTAATGACAAGCACGTAGTGCTACCATTTTCTTTGCGCAAGGTGCCTCAACTTTAACGCTACGCGCTAAGAGTCACCTCTTGAATTTGGAAAATATCTGATAATATTTTTTAAGTCTTTCTAAGTAATATCTACTTTAGTCATATTAACTTCTTCGCGTGTTTCACTATCACATAAAACGCGTTTGGCGTTGTATGGTTAAGCCTCACGGGTAATTAGTACAAGTTAGCTTAATGGCTCACACCACTTCCACATCTTGCCTATCAACGTTGTAGTCTTCAACGGCCCTTCAGAGACTTTAAAAGTCTAGTGAGAACTCATCTCGAGGCCTGCTTCGCGCTTAGATGCTTTCAGCGCTTATCAGTTCCGAACGTAGCTACCGGGCAATGCCATTGGCATGACAACCCGAACACCAGCGGTTCGTTCACTCCGGTCCTCTCGTACTAGGAGCAACCCCTCTCAATTCTCAAACGCCCACGGCAGATAGGGACCGAACTGTCTCACGACGTTCTAAACCCAGCTCGCGTACCACTTTAAATGGCGAACAGCCATACCCTTGGGACCGACTTCAGCCCCAGGATGTGATGAGCCGACATCGAGGTGCCAAACACCGCCGTCGATATGAACTCTTGGGCGGTATCAGCCTGTTATCCCCGGAGTACCTTTTATCCGTTGAGCGATGGCCCTTCCATTCAGAACCACCGGATCACTATGACCTACTTTCGTACCTGCTCGACGTGTCTGTCTCGCAGTTAAGCTGGCTTCTACCATTACACTAACCGTACGATGTCCGACCGTACTTAGCCAACCTTCGTGCTCCTCCGTTACTCTTTAGGAGGAGACCGCCCCAGTCAAACTACCCACCAGGCACTGTCCGTAACCCCGATTCAGGGGCCAACGTTAGAACATCAAAACTACAAGGGTGGTATTTCAAGGTTGACTCCAACAAAACTAGCGTCTCATCTTCAAAGTCTCCCACCTATCCTACACATGTAGGTTCAATGTTCAGTGCCAAGCTGTAGTAAAGGTTCACGGGGTCTTTCCGTCTAGCCGCGGGTACACAGCATCTTCACTGCGATTTCAATTTCACTGAGTCTCGGGTGGAGACAGCGTGGCCATGGTTACACCATTCGTGCAGGTCGGAACTTACCCGACAAGGAATTTCGCTACCTTAGGACCGTTATAGTTACGGCCGCCGTTTACCGGGGCTTCGATCAAGAGCTTCTCCCTAAGGATAACCCCATCAATTAACCTTCCGGCACCGGGCAGGTGTCACACCGTATACGTCATCTTGCGATTTTGCACAGTGCTGTGTTTTTAATAAACAGTCCCAGCCACCTGGTCACTGCGGCTCCCGTCCGCTTAGAGAGCAAGTCTCATCACAGATAGGAGCGTACCTTCTCCCGAAGTTACGGTACGATTTTGCCTAGTTCCTTCACCCGAGTTCTCTCAAGCGCCTTAGTATTCTCTACCTGACCACCTGTGTCGGTTTGGGGTACGATTCCATATAATCTGAAGCTTAGAGGCTTTTCCTGGAAGTATGGCATCAGCAACTTCATCACCGTAGTGACTCGTCTCGTGTCTCAGGTTTAGTGTTCGTCCGGATTTACCTAAACAAACGCCCTACTCACTTTCACATAGACTACCAACGCTATGCTTGCTTAGCCTGCTCCGTCCCCCCATCGCAATTATATCGAGTACAGAAATATTAATCTGTTTCCCATCGACTACGCCTTTCGGCCTCGCCTTAGGGGTCGACTTACCCTACCCTGATTAACATGGGATAGGAACCCTTGGTCTTCCGGCGTGGGAGTTTTTCACTCCCATTATCGTTACTCATGTCAGCATTCGCACTTCTGATACGTCCAGCATACCTCCCGGTACACCTTCAACCGCTTACAGAACGCTCCCCTACCACTCAGAATAAATTCTGAATCCGCAGCTTCGGTGCATAGTTTAGCCCCGTTACATCTTCCGCGCAGACCGACTCGACCAGTGAGCTATTACGCTTTCTTTAAAGGATGGCTGCTTCTAAGCCAACCTCCTGGCTGTCTGGGCCTTTCCACATCGTTTCCCACTTAACTATGACTTTGGGACCTTAGCTGGCGGTCTGGGTTGTTTCCCTCTTCACGACGGACGTTAGCACCCGCCGTGTGTCTCCCGGATATTACTTTACGGTATTCGGAGTTTGCAAAGGGTTGGTAAGTCGGGATGACCCCCTAGCCTTAACAGTGCTCTACCCCCGTAAGTATTCGTCCGAGGCTCTACCTAAATAGATTTCGGGGAGAACCAGCTATCTCCCGGTTTGATTAGCCTTTCACTCCTAGCCACAGGTCATCCCCTAACTTTTCAACGTTAGTGGGTTCGGTCCTCCAGTTGATGTTACTCAACCTTCAACCTGCCCATGGCTAGATCACCGGGTTTCGGGTCTATACCTTGCAACTATTCGCCCAGTTAAGACTCGGTTTCCCTACGGCTACCCTATTCGGTTAACCTCGCTACAAAATATAAGTCGCTGACCCATTATACAAAAGGTACGCAGTCACCCAACAAGTGGGCTCCTACTGCTTGTACGTACACGGTTTCAGGTTCTATTTCACTCCCCTCACAGGGGTTCTTTTCGCCTTTCCCTCACGGTACTGGTTCACTATCGGTCAGTTGGGAGTATTTAGCCTTAGATGATGGTCCACCTATATTCAGTCAAAGTTTCACGTGCTCCGACCTACTCGATTTCACTTAAAATGTCTTTTCATGTACGGGACTATCACCCTGTATCGTGGCGCTTTCCAGCAGCCTTCCATTAACACATAATAAGCTTAAGGGCTGTTCCGATTTCGCTCGCCGCTACTTTCGGAATCTCGGTTGATTTCTTTTCCTACGGGTACTTAGATGTTTCAGTTCTCCGCGTTCGCCTCGTTAACCTATGTATTCAGTTAACGATACCTGCAAGCAGGTGGGTTTCCCCATTCGGAAATCCTAGTCTCAAGCGCTTTTTACTAGCTTGACTAGGCTTATCGCAAGTTAATACGTCCTTCATCGCCTCCAACTGCCAAGGCATCCACCGTGTACGCTTAGTCACTTAACCATACAACCCAAACGGGTCTTTGTTTTGTGACAGTTTAACTTCGCCAGAAGTTAATATTGAATACTAAAGTAGATACCAATCAATCAACTCATAAGAGTTAACTAAATGGCACTCAATGGTACTGCTACCATTGTTTTTTTACTTTTGAAAACTCTTGATAAATACAATGTATTCATCAGAATTTTATTATCAGCTTTTCCAAATTTTTAAAGAGCATATTAATTAGTTATCCCAAAGGGACAAGCACTAATTAACAATCATCTGTGTGGACACTACGAACAAATAAGTTCTAAATCGTATAAGGAGGTGATCCAGCCCCAGGTTCCCCTAGGGCTACCTTGTTACGACTTCACCCCAGTCATGAATCACTCCGTGGTAAACGTCCTCCCGAGGGTTAGACTATCTACTTCTGGAGCAACCCACTCCCATGGTGTGACGGGCGGTGTGTACAAGGCCCGGGAACGTATTCACCGCGTCATTCTGATACGCGATTACTAGCGATTCCGACTTCATGGAGTCGAGTTGCAGACTCCAATCCGGACTACGACGCACTTTAAGTGATTCGCTTACCTTCGCAGGTTCGCAGCACTCTGTATGCGCCATTGTAGCACGTGTGTAGCCCTACACGTAAGGGCCATGATGACTTGACGTCGTCCCCACCTTCCTCCGGTTTATCACCGGCAGTCTCCTTAGAGTTCTCAGCATTACCTGCTAGCAACTAAGGATAGGGGTTGCGCTCGTTGCGGGACTTAACCCAACATCTCACAACACGAGCTGACGACAGCCATGCAGCACCTGTATCAGAGTTCCCGAAGGCACCAAACCATCTCTGGTAAGTTCTCTGTATGTCAAGTGTAGGTAAGGTTCTTCGCGTTGCATCGAATTAAACCACATGCTCCACCGCTTGTGCGGGCCCCCGTCAATTCATTTGAGTTTTAACCTTGCGGCCGTACTCCCCAGGCGGTCTACTTAATGCGTTAGCTTTGAAAAACAGAACCGAGGCTCCGAGCTTCTAGTAGACATCGTTTACGGCGTGGACTACCGGGGTATCTAATCCCGTTTGCTCCCCACGCTTTCGTACATGAGCGTCAGTGTTGACCCAGGTGGCTGCCTTCGCCATCGGTATTCCTTCAGATCTCTACGCATTTCACCGCTACACCTGAAATTCTACCACCCTCTATCACACTCTAGTTTGCCAGTTCGAAATGCAGTTCCCAGGTTGAGCCCGGGGCTTTCACATCTCGCTTAACAAACCGCCTGCGTACGCTTTACGCCCAGTAATTCCGATTAACGCTCGCACCCTCCGTATTACCGCGGCTGCTGGCACGGAGTTAGCCGGTGCTTCTTCTGTCAGTAACGTCACAGCTAACGGGTATTAACCGTTAACCTTTCCTCCTGACTGAAAGTGCTTTACAACCCGAAGGCCTTCTTCACACACGCGGCATGGCTGCATCAGGCTTGCGCCCATTGTGCAATATTCCCCACTGCTGCCTCCCGTAGGAGTCTGGGCCGTGTCTCAGTCCCAGTGTGGCTGATCATCCTCTCAAACCAGCTAGGGATCGTCGCCTTGGTGAGCCATTACCTCACCAACTAGCTAATCCCACTTGGGCCAATCTAAAGGCGAGAGCCGAAGCCCCCTTTGGTCCGTAGACATTATGCGGTATTAGCAGTCGTTTCCAACTGTTGTCCCCCACCTCAAGGCATGTTCCCAAGCATTACTCACCCGTCCGCCGCTCGTCAGCAAAGTAGCAAGCTACTCTCTGTTACCGCTCGACTTGCATGTGTTAGGCCTGCCGCCAGCGTTCAATCTGAGCCATGATCAAACTCTTCAATTAAAAAGTTTTATGTCTTTCGACAGCTCAATGAATTCTGAATTTTTTAATATCTTTCGATATTGAATTGACTGTGCCGAATAATTACCGAAATAACTATTCTGTTGGTCACTCAGTTTTCAATTGAGACTCTAATTTGTTTGCCTTACTTAGCGAACTAAGCTTGGCTGTTAGAACTCAATCTGTACGAGTGCCCACACAGATGATTGCTTTATATTGTTAAAGAACGTTTTGAGTCGCTTTAGCGACTCAAGGGATGCGAATAATACACCCTTTATTTTTCGAGTCAATACTTAGTTTTAAACTTTCTTTTGGAAGATTTAAAACCGAAGTTTTATTTAACTCTCTGAGTAGTTCGTGCCTCGCTATGCGTTGGCGTTTCCCGTCTCAGTGGGGTCGCATTATAGGGAGCGGCGCATTTTACGCAAGCGTTATTTACATAAAATAGTAATTAAAATTAAGCCCCAAGCAAGCGCACATGATAAGCACAAGTTACCCACAAAACCCTGTTGATAACTCTGTTTTTGAACTTTAAAACTAAACACTTTTATCTTGATGTGATAAGTTGCGGTCACTTTTTTTAACTCATGTATTTAGGCAGTATCCATGACAGACATAATAAATAGTATAAGTGCCCTTCTATGGGGGCAAGTTCTCGTCTACTTATTAATAGCAGCGGGCCTCTTCTTTACTTTTCGACTAGGCTTTATTCAATTTGTGCAATTTCCACATATGTTCAAAGTTATGTTTGGCTCTCGTAAATGTGCCGACAACGAAATTTCATCTTTTCAGGCTTTTTGTACTTCATTAGCTGCACGTGTTGGCACGGGTAACATGGCTGGCGTTGCTGTTGCTTTATATTTGGGTGGCCCAGGTGCTATTTTTTGGATGTGGACTATAGCCTTAATTGGTATGGCTACAAGCTTTGCCGAGAGTACCTTAGCACAAGCTTATAAAACAAAAGACGCCGAAGGCAATTTTAGAGGTGGCCCTGCTTATTATATGCAAAATGGTTTAGGTAAACGCTGGATGGGCGTTTTATTCTCGTTATGTTTAATTTTAGCCTTTGGTTTAGTATTTAACGCCGTACAATCGAACTCTATTGCTGCAGCATTTGAAGTCGCGTTTGATGTACCTAAGTATATAGTAGGCATTTTGTTGGTTATTGGTTCTGGCATCATTATTTTTGGTGGCCTAAAAACCATTTCACGTTTTGCTGAAATGGTTGTGCCATTTATGGCATTAGCTTACCTGCTGGTTGCTCTTTATGTATGCGCCACTAACTTTACTGCACTACCAGATGTGCTAGTGCTTATTATAAAAAGTGCTTTTGGTATTGAACAAGCTGGTGCTGGTGCTATTGGATACGGTGTCACACAAGCGATGATCCAAGGTATAAAGCGTGGCTTATTCTCAAACGAAGCCGGTATGGGTAGTGCAGCTAACGCCGCAGCTACTGCGACGCCTTACCCTCCTCATCCTGCATCACAAGGTTATGTGCAAATGTTAGGTGTATTTATCGATACTATTGTTATTTGTACAGCGACTGCTTCTCTTATATTACTATCTCAGCAATTAGTACCTGAATCTGGTGTTATGGGGATTGAACTTACACAAGCAGCATTACAAGAACATGTTGGCGATTGGGGTACTTACTTTATTGCTATTGCTATATTGTTTTTTGCTTTTACTTCTATTGTGGCTAATTACTCTTACGCTGAAACAAATTTAATGTTTTTAGAGCACAACTCTAATAAAGGTATGTTTATCTTTAGACTGGTGGTTTTAGGTATGGTGATGTTTGGTGCTGTTGGTGAGCTTGGTTTAATTTGGACGCTGGCAGATATATCAATGGGCTTAATGGCCATTGTCAACGTTATAGCGCTATTTATGCTTTCAGGTGTTGTTGTATGGCTTTCAAAAGACTATAACGAACAACACAAAAAGGGCTTAATACCCACCTTTGACAAAAGTAAGCATCCTAAACTTGCTAAAGAGGTCGATCCTGAGGCCTGGAAATAAACAACAACCAGCGAGCTACGGCTCGCTTTTTTAGTTCTAAAATAAAAAGCACTTACATTAAGTCACTCTACCCTTTATAAATGAAAAGCAGTTACGGACGATATGTACTATATAGATATTATCTAATTATTAGCTTAGATAAGACAACCTACAAAAAATAGGTGTTCAATGCCAATAATTCTGCATAAGTGCTTTATTGATTGCCTATTTGGAGTTCTCACCATAACTCTAGACTTACTATTACCCGTGATTTTTAACTTCCAATGAACATGTATTACTAACCAATTCGATAATTATACCAACCTGCATAAATCTTTAAGCAATTTAACAAATTAAATTGCACTATAACGTCGTTAAAAATTTTTTATTTAGAACAACCAGATACAAAAAATTTTGTCTAGTTCTAACGTAATTTTCTTAACCTTAAATAGACCCCATATATAAGCAGATTGGTATTACTTTATGCTACCAGTACATGAGTGTTTGAACTTTGCTTTCAAGGTTGTTTGCTCTCGAGGTGTAGATTGCTTTACTGTTTTGAATTTTTTAAAGCTAATGGCCTACTTTACTGGTTGGTATCATAAGTCTATGACGCTTAGTTCAGTTCAAAGTGTATTCATTAGCATTAGTACTGTGTGTCGCTAAGGATTGCATGGCTGGTTTATTTGAGGCGCTATAGGATTGGGTTTGGAAATATTACATTATGCTTACTCATATATATCTTTAATACAATAGATATACAAACTCTTAATGCACTATCACACAACGCTATTATTGGGTAGACTATGCATAAAATAGTGCATATCAAGATAATATAAATCATAGAAAACATAAAAATAGTAAATCAGGTTCTTGCTGGGTATTTTTTATATATTAGAAGGTGTATTAAATGGTTTTTAAGCGGAGTACTTAATATAAAGATGGTGCCCGAGGCCGGACTTGAACCGGCACGACTTGTTAGTCGAGGGATTTTAAATCCCTTGTGTCTACCAATTCCACCACTCGGGCATCGAGTTTGCTAATTAAAGCGTGTGGAGTAAATTATATGGAGGCGGAACCCGGAGTCGAACCGAGGTAAACGGATTTGCAATCCGGTGCATGGCCACTCTGCCATTCCGCCTAAATGTGTCCAAATAATTTGGAGCGGTACACGAGGCTCGAACTCGTGACCTCGACCTTGGCAAGGTCGCGCTCTACCAACTGAGCTAGTACCGCAAAATACTGTTTTATCAACTTTAAATCATCTTGGTAAAATAATTTAAAGTGGTGCCCGAGGCCGGACTTGAACCGGCACGACTTGTTAGTCGAGGGATTTTAAATCCCTTGTGTCTACCAATTCCACCACTCGGGCATCGAGTTTGCTATTAAAAGCAAGTGGATAAAACTAATATGGAGCGGTACACGAGGCTCGAACTCGTGACCTCGACCTTGGCAAGGTCGCGCTCTACCAACTGAGCTAGTACCGCATCATATTAATTCTAAATTAACCATTTTATAAATTACACTTGGTAATGCAATTAAACCACAAAGTGGTGCCCGAGGCCGGACTTGAACCGGCACGACTTGTTAGTCGAGGGATTTTAAATCCCTTGTGTCTACCAATTCCACCACTCGGGCATCGAGTTTGCTAATTAAAGCGTGTGGAGTGTTGAAATGGAGGCGGAACCCGGAGTCGAACCGAGGTAGACGGATTTGCAATCCGGTGCATGGCCACTCTGCCATTCCGCCCCTGTACGGGGTATTAACCTTAAGATAAACTTGGAGCGGTACACGAGGCTCGAACTCGTGACCTCGACCTTGGCAAGGTCGCGCTCTACCAACTGAGCTAGTACCGCATTTTATTTATCAGTTATTTTAATTATCACATGATTACTTATGTGAGTCATTTAGGTAACTGATTAATTACCGTTTTGTTTATCTAGGGGGCTATGCCCTCTCAACACGGACGCATTCTACAGAGATTATTAAACGCGTCAATACAAAAAATGCTAGTTTTGAACTGTTTGCTTGTTTTTTATCTAAAACGGTGCGTTATTATACATTTAGAGTTAATTTTTAGTCAATTCGCCCCACGCTGCACGTAAATATTGCAGCATTGAACTCAAGGTTAAAAAGGTCGCAATATACAGTAGTCCAAAACTTAAATAGTTCATCCACGTATCATATTGCCAAATCAAACCGATAATGGCTAACATTTGTGCAGCCGTCTTTATTTTACCCATATTTGATACGGCGACGTTACCACGCTTACCTTGCTCTGCCATCCATTCACGAAGTGCAGATATGATAATTTCACGACTTATTATAATAAGAGCGGGTATTGTCATATACATTGATTGGTACTGATCAGATAATGCGACTAGCGCAGCACATACCATTACTTTATCAGCAACGGGATCTAAAAAAGCACCAAAAGGAGTTGATTGCTCAAGCTTTCTTGCTAAATAACCGTCGAGTATATCGGTTATTGATGCAAGCCAAAAAATAAAAGCGGCAGCAAAAAAAGCCCAGCTATAAGGCAAATAAAATATCACCAAAAAAACGGGGATAAGAAAAAGTCTAAATGTTGTGAGTGTGTTTGGAATATTCCACATAACTACTTGGATATGTCTTTTTTTCTATATTCGCATGTAGGGCTAGCCCTTGTCATGCAAATGGTTAAATATCTTCTCAGCCATGTCAGGGCTGATCCCAGGAACTTTCTTTAACTGTTCTATATTAGCAGCTTTTACTCCCTGCATGCCCCCTAAATATTTTAATAATGTTTGGCGACGTTTAGAACCTACTCCATTTATTTCTTCTAATAGTGATTGTGTTCGTTGTTTTTGACGTTTATTACGATGCCCTGCAATAGCAAAGCGATGAGATTCGTCGCGTATATGCTGAATCAAATGCAGTGCTGGTGCATCAGAATCCATTGGGATAGTTTTTCGACCACCGTCAATCAATAGTGTTTCAAGGCCTGGTTTACGGCTAGTACCTTTAGCAACACCGACCAATAATGGCATTTTTGTATGCGGCCAGTTAGAAAAGTACTGCTCCGCACGCCCCAGTTGCCCTTTACCACCGTCTATAAAGATAACGTCTGGAATTTTGTCTTCATCTACTAATTTGTTGTAACGCTTATTAAGCGCAAACTCCATTGCAGCGTAATCATCACCACCGGTAATACCCGTTACGTTATAGCGCCTGTACTCTTTAGTATTTGGTCCTTGAGAATCAAATACAACACAACTTGCAACAGTGTTCTCTCCCATGGTGTGGCTTATATCAAAACATTCCATTCGAGTAATATCGTCAAGTCGCAGTGTTGCTTTTAATTGTGCATAACGTTTATTAATAGAGTCTTGGGTACTTTGCTTAACTGCAATACTGTTTAATGCATTTTTGTTGGCCAGTTGTAAGTATTGAGCACGCTCACCACGGGTAACTACTTTAAGTATTACTTTGCGCTCACTTACTTGTGTGAGTGCTTCGCCGAGTGCATCGCTCTCTTCTATTTCAAACGGTAATATGATTTCTTTTGCAATACGCCCTGTTGCTCCAGGCGCTAAGTAGTATTGGCCTAAAAATGAGGTTAGGATTTCTTGCTCACTTGAATCTTTAGGTACTTTAGGAAAATACGTTTTACTGCCCAGTACCTTATGATCGCGGATCATTAATAAATGAATGCCATTTAATCCGTTTAAATGGGCAAAACCAACTACGTCCATTTCAGCAAAATTACCAGATATAGACTGTTGCTCCTGCATTTTACGAAGTAGCATTATTTGGTCGCGAACTTTTGCCGCCAGTTCAAAATTTAATTGTAGGCTGGCTGCTTCCATTTTTTTTATTAAATCAGCAATAACTTCGTGAGATTTACCCGTTAAAAACTTACGGACATAGTCAACTTGCTCGCTGTAATCATCATCCGTAACTTTATTCACACACGGAGCTGAGCAACGCTTAAGCTGATATTGCAGACACGGGCGACTTCTTGCGCGGTAATAAGCATCTTCACATTGACGAACAGGAAATATTTTTTGCATTAAGCGCAAGCTTTCAGATACAGCTCCTGCACTAGGGAATGGCCCAAAGTATTCGCCTTTAATTTTACGACTACCACGATGAAACGCTAAACGAGGGTGTTTATGGCTCGTTAGTAAAATATAGGGATACGACTTATCGTCGCGTAATAATATGTTATAGCGAGGCTGATATTTTTTTATTAGATTATTTTCAAGCAGCAGCGCTTCGGTTTCAGTATTAGTAAGTGTGACGTCAATATCACAAATATTACTCACTAAAACGCGTGTTTTACTGTCGGTAATGTTACTTCTAAAGTAACTGCTGACACGCTTTTTTAAATGCTTGGCTTTACCAACATAAATAACTTGGCTATCACTATCAAGCATACGGTAAACACCAGGCTCGCTTGATAGCGTTTTGAGGAAATGTACGTGATCAAATTCAGACATAAATTATAGGTTAGTACGACACGTCTATATCAATCATTTTATGACGAATAGCTAAGTGGGTAAGCTCAACATCACCACCTACATTAAGCTTTTCAAACATACGGTAACGATAGCTATTTACTGTTTTAGAACTTAGGTTCAAACGTTCAGCTATATCTTGTGCTTTTTCACCTTTGGTGATCATAAGCATAATTTGCAGCTCACGTTCAGATAAGCTCTGAAAAGGGTTTTCATCTGTACGGCCGGTCACTTGCGCTAGCGCTATTTGCTGCGCTATTTCAGGAGCTATGTATCGCTGACCTGCATGAACACAGCGAATAGCACGCACCATTTCGTCAGAACCTGCACCTTTAGTTAAAAAGCCATGCGCGCCAATTTGCATTACTTTACTAGGAAATGGGTCTTCGCAATTAACAGTGAGCACAATAATTTTTACATCGGGACAGTAACGACAAATCTTTTTAGTCGCTTCTAATCCGCCCATACCTGGCATGTTCATATCCATTAATACGATGTTTGGCGCATGCTGACGGCAAAACTGTACAGCCTCTTCGCCGGTTTTAGCTTCGCCAATTACTTTAAACCCTCGTACGTCATCAAGAATGCGCTTGATGCCTGTTCGTACAAGTTCATGGTCATCAACTAAAAGTACATTAATCAATGGAACATCCTCATTTACCTAACAACATGCAATTTAATAAATTAATTTGCCACAGTAACATATATAAAGCGAGACAATAACTAATATTATTGTCTCAATCTAATAGTTTAAGATGATTTTTTATCGCTAAAACGATCAACCCATAATGCAATGATACCATCACCGGTTACATTACATGCAGTACCAAAGCTATCTTGTGCTAAATAAAGAGCAATCATTAATGCAACAGCGCCTTCATTAAACCCAAGCATGCTTGTTAATAAACCAAGCGCCGACATGACTGCACCACCTGGAGCACCCGGTGCTGCTATCATAACGACGCCGAGCATCATAATAAATGGCAATATCCCCATTAATGAAGGTACTTCCATGTTTGGCGATAAAAACATAACAGCCATTGCACACGTTACAATAGTAATAGTTGAGCCAGATAAATGAATGGTTGCACACAGTGGTACGGTAAAGTTTGCTACATCATCTTTTACCTTGTTTGCTTTACTTGATTGTAGCGAAACTGGAATTGTTGCCGCACTCGACATTGTCCCCAGTGCAGTAAAGTAGGCAGGTAGCATATTTTTAACTAATTCGATTGGATTACGTTTTAACAATATACCTGTCGCTATATATAAAACGCTTAACCATAACCAATGCATAACAAGCGCTGCAATTAGTACTACACCAAATGTTTGCAATGTATCTACCACAGTGCCTGCCACCGTCATTTCGGCAAATACACCTGCAATGTAAAATGGTAAAGCAGGGATAATCACTTTTGATAATAAACCGTCAATCACATCACGGCCCTGATCAGACACCTTTTTAAGCGTATCAAGTTCTAATTGGCTCATGCCTATACCAAATACAAAAGCAGTTACTAATGCGGTCATTACCCCCATCAGAGGTGGAATTTCTAAATCAATAAAGCTGCCAATTTCTGTAGCAACTTCTGCCTCGAATGTAATGCCACCGCTTAAAAAAGGGATAACAGCACTTACTAATAAAAATGCAAGTGTACCGGCAATAATTGTAGAGCTATAAGCAAAGCCGACGGTTTTGCCAAGTAAGTGCCCTGACCCTTTTGGTAGGCCTGCAATACCCGATGCAATAAAAAATAAAATAATAAGTGGAATGGTAAAGGAGATAATTTGACCAATCAGCTCTTTTACTGTGAATAAAAGTTCAACACCCGTTATAGGTACGTAAAGTCCGACTAAAATACCGGCCACAATACCGGCAATTAATTTTAAGATTAACTTCATTGTGATTGCTTAATTGAATTTAGATACGTGTTTTTATCATGTTTTACCTAGCTTGTGTCATAAAACTGTTCAAGTGAAGTTCATTTGCACAAATAAACATCAATTGCACTTATTTTAAGTTAATTTTTAACTTAAATTGCTCAACTAATCATCTCTCACTTACTTTAAAAATTTAGTACACACCTTTAATAACTAAAGTATCAGCTATTGTGGATTTTAATTTCACTTAGTTATAAGCTCAATAGATATATGTTATAGCCAAACTTTACTTTAGTTTTTTTAAACTCTCAGTAAAGTGTGTCTATATAGTTAGTGGCAAAGGCTATTAACACGTTGATCAGATTGTATCCAAAGGAACATTATGTCTACTATTTTTGAAGATAACTCACTAAGTATTGGTAATACGCCGCTAGTAAAACTTAACCGTGTTACAGGTGGGAATGTATACGCTAAAGTTGAATCTCGTAATCCTAGCTTTAGCATCAAATGCCGTATTGGTGCATCAATGATTTGGGAAGCTGAAAAATCAGGTCAGCTTGTTGAAGGTAAGGAGCTTATTGAACCAACATCGGGTAACACCGGTATTGCACTTGCATTTGTTGCAGCAGCACGCGGTTATAAGTTAACGCTTACTATGCCTAATACTATGAGCCTAGAACGTCGCAAGCTATTAAAAGCATTAGGTGCAAATCTAGTGCTTACCGACGGTGCTAAAGGTATGAATGGCGCAATTGAAAAAGCAAAAGAAATTCAAGCAACGGCACCTGATAAATATATTTTATTACAGCAATTCGAAAACCCTGCAAACCCTAAAATTCACTTTGAAACAACAGGTCCTGAGATTTATGATGCGCTTGACGGCAAAGTAGACTTTTTTGTAGCGGGTGTAGGCACTGGTGGTACTATTACAGGTGTTAGCCGCTTCCTTAAAACAGAAAAAGGTGTAAACGTTAAGTCTATTGCTGTTGAGCCAACTAACTCTCCTGTTATTAGCCAAACGCTTGCCGGTGAAGAAATCAAACCAGGCCCTCATAAAATCCAAGGGATTGGTGCAGGCTTTATTCCTGGCAACTTAGATATGGATTTAATTGATGGTGCAGAGCTTGTATCTAACGAAGACGCAATAGCTATGGCGCATCAATTAATGAAAAAAGAAGGTATTTTGGTGGGTATTTCATCAGGTGCAGCCGTTGTTGCAGCTAAACGTATCGCAGAAAAACCTGAAAACGCAGATAAAAATATTGTTGTTATCCTACCTAGTGCAACTGAGCGTTACTTATCAAGCCCAATGTTTGATGAAGAGTTTAGTGAACAAGAGCTAGTACAGTAATCTACACATGTTTAAAAAGGATGCTTATGGCATCCTTTTTTATTATTTATCGAAAGATCAGCCCTTAAATATTGCCTCCCTCTTTACATATTCATAATTTAGCCACACACTTTAAAAAGCTTAATCAACAACAATAATGATAACAATGAAAAAACTACTAACTATTCTAAGTGTCATAACTTGCCTATTTATTGTAGGTTGCGGCGACGATGCCAAAATATCTAGCGATAGTCCAGGTGATACAGCAACCGCTTATTTTGATGCACTTTATAACCAAAAAGACCTTCAAAAAGCCAGCAAAATGGCAACACCTAACCTAACTCGCATAATGAAATCTTACGGAACAGCTAAACAATTCTCTCGTAACTTGATAAACATGCAATATGATGAGGTAGTTATTGAAGTCGACATGTCAAATATGAGTTTACGAGAACAATATGGTGATAAAGCTAAAATAAATTTGATTTTTACTGGCACCCTAAATGGCGGGAAAATTGATGAAATGCGCAGTGTTAAAATGCTTCGTAAAAAAGGAAAATGGTACGTAGATAAAATAGTTGCCGACCCGTACGCTCGTTAAAATAAATGTATTACACATAAAAAAGGCCTTACATTTGTAAGGCCTTTTTCGCTTTAGCTAGGGCGTGTTGATCTTTGTGGATTGAAGTTTGTTCAATCTAGGGGCGATTTAATCGCGGCGCGAGGTTTGTAACCTAGTGGGCTAAGTAAAAACCGAGCAACAAAGAGTTAATCGTCCCTAGAAAGAACCCAAAGGGCAGCGCATGTTTGGCATTTATGCTGCGTTATCGCCCATTTATGGGGAATAACCACACTACATAGGCTCTGCCTTGCCTAAAAACCAAACAGCCTGCTGCAAATTCAACCACGAAGGGTCAACACGCCCTAGTATTTAAAGTACTGCGCTACAGCTCACCTGGTTGAAAGTTATCAACTGCAATGGCTTTCATTCGTAACTTATTAGCATGATGCATAGCATCAGCATCCGTTTGCTCTAACAACTTATTTTCAAGTGCATAATTTATAGCGCCTTCAATATCAAGCGTTGCAGGTACACTGCCCTTACGCTGCCATTGTTTTAGGTCTTTAAACTGCGCTTGCATATCATGCATAGCTAAAAATGCACTTTCCATTACCCCTGTACCTGCATTTTCATCTACATAACATAAATGCGTTAAGCGGTTTCTAAATACTCCAGGTTGAGTCATACGCTCGCAAATACTTTGCGCTATTTCATCACTTGGTCTGTGGTAATGATTTCCAAGCGGGAACACGATACGTTTAAGGGTAAAATTAACAACCGGATTTGAAAAGTTTTTAAAGAAGCCATTAAACGCTTGGCCAATTTCAAATAATGAGTTCTCAATTGCATATTTTACAAATGGTAAATCAGCTTGTTGGCGCCCTTCGTCTTCATAACGTTTTAAAACAGTTGATGCTAAGTACAAATGACTTAATACATCACCCAAACGTGCCGATATCATTTCTTTTCGTTTAAGCTCACCGCCAAGCATTAACATAGCCACGTCTGTGCAAATAGCTAAGCCTCGGCTCATTCTGCTCAGTTGCTTATAATAAACAGCCGTTTCACCACCTACAGGCGCTTTAGCAAAATAACTACGTGTTAAGCCATGCACAAATGCCATACCTGCATTACTTGCTGCAAATATTATATGGTTCATTAATAAACCATCAAATTGTTCAAGTGCTGCGTCGTCATCTTCCATTGCAGCGGCTTCCATTTCTTTTAAAACAAATGGATGACAGCGTGTTGCACCTTGGCCAAATATCATTAAATTACGCGTTAAAATATTCGCGCCTTCTACCGTAATTGATACCGGAATCCCCATATAACCATGCGCCAAATAGTTATTAGGCCCTACTTGAATTCCTTTACCTGAATGAATATCCATTGCATCGTTCATTACCGTACGACCCATTTCAGTCATATGGTATTTAGCAATCGCTGTTACAACCGACGGGCTTAATTTTAAATCAATCGCACCTGCGGTCATTAATCTGCACGACTCAAGTGTGTAAGTTAAACCACCAATACGCGCAAGTGCCTCTTGCACACCTTCAAATTGCCCTATAGATACACCAAACTGCTGGCGTACCATGGCGTATGCCGATGTCATTTTTGAAGCTAAGTGCCCGGTTGCTGCACTTAATGCTGGTAGCGATATACCACGCCCTGCACTTAAACACTCAACAAGCATTCTCCAACCACGTCCTGCGCACTCTTGTCCACCAATAATCCAATCCAGTGGTATAAATACATCTTTACCGTACGTTGTGCCATTCATAAAGGCCATATTAAGCGGATAATGACGCTCACCCGTTTCAACACCCGGATGATCGGTTGGTATAAGCGCACACGTAATACCCAGCTCTTTTTTATCACCTAATAAAGCATCTGGATCATACATTTTAAACGCTAAGCCTAGTACAGTAGCCACTGGTGCAAGTGTAATGTAGCGCTTTGACCAATTTAAACGCAGGCCTATTACTTGCTCGCCATTGTGCTCCCCCATACACACCACGCCTGAATCAGGAATGCTGCCAGCATCAGAACCCGCCTCTGGGCCCGTTAATGCAAAACAAGGCACATCTGTGCCATTAGCTAAACTTGGCAGCCAACGATCTTGCTGCTCTTTAGTACCATAATGAAGAAGCAATTCGCCTGGACCTAAGCTATTAGGCACCATAACAGTGACTGCGGCAGTTAGACTTTTAGTCGAAATTTTTGACACTATCGTTGAATTAGCAATTGCGGAGAACTCACGCCCCCCAAATTTTTCAGGAATGATCAGTGCAAAAAAACCTTCTGTTTTTAGGTAATCCCACACTTCTTTTGGTAAGTCTTTGTCTTTTTGTACAATTTGATAATCATCAAGCATCGCCAATAAGGTTTCTACTTGGTTAGCCATAAATGCGTTTTCTTTATCGCTAAGCTCTGGTTTAGGAAAGCGGTGCAGTTTTTGCCAGTCTGGGTTACCACTAAATAACTCACCATCCCACCAAACATCACCTGCTTCCATCGCCTCTCGCTCTGTTTGCGATAGCGGCGGAAGTACCTTTTTGAACATTTTAAACGTGGGTCTACTGATCAGATTAAGGCGTATATCTTTAACTGCAAAAATAACCACCACCACAACCAGTAAAATAATAAATACTGACATGCGCACATTCCTTACACATTGAATTAAATAGTAGCTCAATTATGACCCATCTTAGTTTAAATACAATCCTTGCGCAGTGACTCTATTGCCTCAACGCATTCATTCTATTATTTAAAAATTCACTACTATTATCTTTGATCTAAATAAGCTGGGTTATGGATAATAAATCTATCTCAAGCAGCTATTTTCAGCGCTAACTGTGTTGAATTTACTTGCAATAGGCCCGCTGTTGACGCGTAAATTCGCCTTGTTTTCACTGAAAACCTCTGGCTAGAGAAAATAAATTTAAATATCACCATGATTCAATACGTTACTAAATCTCTTAACCAGAGTTCAGGTTAAATAATAAATTAAGGAATATCATAGATACGAGAGATTCAACACAAATTAAAAAGCCGTAACTGCTTAAGATGCAAATGCATTTATAACAAAAAACAGAAAAAGAACTGAACCGTGCAGTGCGATACCAATTCCATTAAGTATGTGATCTAAATTTTACGCCGAAAAAATAATTCAGTTCTAGGCGTAAATTGATGTAAATGGTTGTTCCCTTTGCGAAATTTACAACAAAGAAATGGGTTGTTTTTAGCAAGTAAAATAGATCAGCTATTTATTGGAATTGGTATGAATATACGCAAACTTGAAAAACTCAAAAGAAGTACACGCGAAGCAAAATGAAGGCCGTAACTGCCGCTGATAAATAGTGCTAAACGCAAAAGCCCGCTCAATTGAGCGGGCTTTTAGTATTATATTACTAATTTACAGCCGAATTAGAACTGTAAGCTTACATTTGCAAAGTAAGCATCATAATCAGAATCATCCCAGTTATTGCCATAACCTACTTCTAAACCAACATTGTTGTTGAAAAAGTGTTGAGCACCAAGAGTGTAATCATCATTTTTATTAACTGTAACAAAAACCGATGTTGCTTTGCTGAAATAGTAGTTAGATGCTAATTCCCAGTTACTTGAACCGCCATCAACATCTTCAAATTTACCTTCAACAGTTAAGTAGTTACCTTGTTGTAAATCAACAAAGTACTTTGCTGCTACTGCACGGTAATCAAACTCATCATCTGATGTTACTGTAAAGCCGATGTAATCAGTGCTGTTTAATTCGTGATTATATGCTAAGTCAAACATAAAATGATTGTCAGCATCTTCGAAATCTACAAACGTTGCTTTTAGTACAAGGTTTGGATTAAAGAAGTAACCAGCAGAAAGTTCAATTACATCCGTGCTTGAGCCAAAATCACTATCGAAATTATTGTACTGTGCACCTAATACAAAATCTTCTACAAAATACTCACCGCCAACGCGAGTAACATCTCCAAAGTCATTATCACTGTATGCACCATAAACATTTGTTTGCTTATTGATGTACTCAAATTGATCGTAAGGACCTAAAGTCGCTTTTGGAGAAAAATAATAAGTTGAGTCAACGCTCACCGTGTCATTACCATCAGTGTCCATGTATCCTACATGGCTGATTGATTGGTAAGTATCTGCGGCCATTGCAGTGGTTGCAGCGCTTGATAATAAAATGCTCGAAATAATAACGGCTAACTTTTTCATTTTTAATTTCC
Source organism: Pseudoalteromonas sp. 1_2015MBL_MicDiv (assembly GCF_002407505.1). Taxonomy (NCBI): domain Bacteria; kingdom Pseudomonadati; phylum Pseudomonadota; class Gammaproteobacteria; order Alteromonadales; family Pseudoalteromonadaceae; genus Pseudoalteromonas; species Pseudoalteromonas sp. 1_2015MBL_MicDiv. The sequence goes on from NZ_CP012737.1 coordinate 2,526,125, forward strand.
CTATGTATATTACTTTTTACGCTCTAGCTGTGTTGCTAAAGTCGGGGCACATCCTAGCGCCTAAAAACTGAATCAAAACTGAACGACAGCTCAACTAACCACCTGTATTTATTAGATAAATTATAAGTTATTGTTACTAAATGTTAACTTAGAGTAGTTGCTACATTTAGTCAACAACTACTTAAAATATGCATCAATAAAAAAGCCAATAAATACAATGCAATTTGTACCTAAAGTGCATGTTGACTAATAATTCGATAAACATCATTAATGTTATCGCCAGACTTAAATTCTTTACTAATTGGTGTAGGATCTGAGCCAACCCATATTTTTAGTTCGGCATCTAAGTCAAAATGGCCTGCACTTTCTTTACTAAACTTAGTTATTTTAGAGTAAGCAATGCTCACCATTTCCATTTTAGAGCCGGTCATACCTTGCTTATCAATTAAAATTAAGCGCTTATTAGTAAAAATAAACATATCACGTACTACTTTATATGCTTTTTCTACTTGCTCGCCGTCAATTAATGTATTGGCGAGGATTTTTTCTAAATCAGAATCGTCAACTTCACTTGCATTACCCATAAGTCCGCTAAGTAAACCCATTATACTTTCTCCTGTTTAAATATTTGATTCTCTAATGTATGACCATTAACTAACTGCCTGTACTGCCAGTGTTGTTGATGACAAAAATTCAGTAGTGCAATATCAAGTGGATCGCTCGTTGGCTGATACTCAACTACATATTCTTTATGTTGACTCATATACACACGACTCACACCTGCAATTGCTTGAAGCTGTTGCTCAACATTTTGATAAGCCTCGCTTAGCATTAATGTATAAAAGTGTTTATCTGTATTATTAGTTTTTGTTTGATGCTCGCTTAGTACGCCTTTATCTAAATGAAGTACCTGTGAGCATAGTCGCTCAAGCTCTGTTAAATCGTGAGAGCTTAAAATAAATGTAGCCTGCTCACTTAATTCAGATACAAGCTCACGTACTTCTCTGGCATGAATCGGATCAAGCCCTGCGGTTGCTTCATCAAGCATTACAATTTGTGGCGCGCCAATAAGTGCTTGCGCTATCGCAACGCGCTTGCGCATACCGTGCGATAAGTCCCCTGCACGCTGCTTTGCAATTTCTTTTAAGCCAACCAAATCAAGTACACGTAGCGCCTCAGTTTGGCTTTGCTTTGCCCCCATACCTTGCAGCTTTGCATAAAAGGCGAGTTGCTTGTCTATATTAAAACGGGGGTCAAGTTGTGCGTCTTGCGGTAATGCACTTACTTTATTAAATAAAGCAGCACTACCAGGTTTATGCCCTAATATTTCAAGGCTGCCTTTACTTGGTGCTAAATAGCCGCACAACAAACTAAATAAGGTAGTTTTACCCGCACCATTTGGCCCAACAAGCGCCACTGGCGCGCCTTTGTTAATTTCAAAGTCCACATTATTAAGCGCAAGTTTTGCACCATACGATTTACTCAAACCGCTAGCTGTAATTAATGGTCTCATAGTGAGCTCCTTGCAAAAATACGTTGAGCAACGCTTAGTAGCACTGCAGTTTGCACAAGGGGAATAGCCACAGCGCTCAATAATGGTAAATTTTGCCCCGCTAATAGCTCTAATTGCACACCCGGAAATAAATAATCAAGCAAGCCTAATGCGGGTATTTGCCATTGTAGTATTCCCACAACAATACCGCCTGCTGCAAAATATAAAATTGCCAATACAATAGATAAACGCGATGAGCGAGCAAAGGTATTTATTAACGTCATAAGTGCTACAAATGGGCACAGAGTAATCACTAATATTAAAAATATAGAAAGCGCACGAGCAAAACCACCAGCCAGTAAACTTGGATCTCTAAACCCTAGTACCGCGAGCGTAGCCACAAGCGTTATACCCACCAAGCAGGCTAATACTCCTAGCTGCCCTAAAAAACGGCCAAACAGTATTTCAAAGCGAGTGGAGCGCAGTGATAAAAACCTTAGTGTGCCGCGCTCTCTGTCGCCTACCGTTTGGTCGCTACAAATAAATAAACCAAAAACAGGAAAGCTATACAGGGCTATTAACCAGTACATAGCAAATTCGGCCTCAGGCCAATCCAATAATTTACTTAAACCAATAGAACCTGATATATCACGGGCTATTTGCTCAAAATCGGGCGCACTTACAATGCCTACTGCCTGCCCTATTGGGTAGCGCAGTATTATTAGCCACACCAATGCAAAGGCAGCTAATGCAATAAGTCCACGTTTAGTTAAAAACATACGTACAAGCTCAAATCCCGCTATTTGCGTTAATCGCCCTACGTTTATCGGTAATGGTGTTGCCATTGACTATCCTTAATGACTTTTTATTTTCTGTGTATTTATCCACACTAAGTGTAAACACCTTGAATTACCAGCAAAAAAAAGCTCACCTGTGGTGAGCTTTGTAACAATACATTTAAATGTAACAACATAAATTGCGATATAAATTATAAATACTGCTTATAAACCTCAAGTGCTTGGCTTAAATCGCTAATTAAATCTTCTACATCTTCAAGGCCTATGTGCAGGCGAATAACCGGCCCTAAATCCCAACCTGTATTTGAGCGCAACCCTTTCATAGTTAAATTAGCCGTTACTAAGCTTTCAAAACCGCCCCACGAAAAGCCCATTTTAATATGCTCAAGGCTATCTAAAAATGCATCAATCGCTTTTTGATTGCCGGTTTTCATAACAAATGAAAACAACCCATTACTGCCATCAAAGTCACGTTTAAAGAACTCATACCCTGGGCAGCTTTCAAATGCAGGGTGTCGAATATGATCAACAAGCTCATGTTTCTCAAGCCATTTAGCTACTTCTATTGCTGCTTTTTCATGTTGATTTAAACGCACAGCCATTGTACGCAGGCCTCTAAGTGCTAAATACGCATCATCGGCACTGGTACATTGCCCTAGTAAGTATGAGTTTTCGCGTAAGGTTGGCCAATACTTTTTATTAGCAACAGCCACCCCCATCATCACGTCTGAATGGCCAACAATATACTTTGTTGCAGCTTGAATACTAATATCAACACCGTGCTCTAACGGGCGATAATGCAAACCGTTACCGTAGGTATTATCAAGCATGGTCATTACGTTGTGCTCATTGGCTACTTTTACCATAGCGGGCACATCTTGCACTTCCATCGTAATAGAACCAGGGGATTCTAAAAACAACACTTTAGTATTTGGCTGAATGTAGTCTTTAATACCTGCGCCAATGGTTGGCGGGTAGTAGGTTGTTGTAATGCCCAGCCCCACTAAAATTTTATCGCAAAAATCGCGAGTTGGTTCGTACACGTTATCAACCATTAAAATATGATCACCGGTTTTTAAAAACGATAAAAATACTTGGCTGATCGCCGCAGCGCCACAAGGGTACAATGCACACCCTTCGCCGCCTTCAAGTTCTGTAATCGCTTCTTGTAGCGCAAAGTGTGTTGTTGTTCCTCGGCGCCCATAAAATAACGTTTTATCGCCACGGGTTTTAGCTGCTTCTTTTAAATCTGCTACGGTATCAAATACAATGGTAGATGCACGCTGTACAACGGGATTTACTACGCCATGTGTATAGGCTTTTTTTCGCCCTGATGATACTAGCTGAGTGTTTTTATTACTTTTACTCGACATTGTTAATCCTTAAGGGTTTGTGCGCCAATGCTCAATTAAATAACGAGAGATAGAATCGGTTCTAGGCAGCTTTAAATGCTCGCCTTCTTCGTGCCAATTACCAAATTGCGCTAAGTCTTCACGACTAAACCATTTTGCATCGTCTAGCTCTTCTTTATCTACGTTAATTTGCTCAGATGTCGCCTGTGCAAAAAAACCTAGCATAATTGACGATGGGAACGGCCATGGCTGAGATGCAACATACCTTACGTTATCAACCTCTATGCCTGCCTCTTCTTTAACTTCACGCGCAACAGCTTGTTCCAGTGTCTCCCCTGGGTCTACAAATCCAGCAAGCGACGAATACATACCAGTGGGCCACGCAGCTTGGCGACCTAATAAACAGCGTTCTACTCCGTCAGCAAAGACTTTAGTAACGACCATAATTACCGCAGGATCGGTACGAGGGAATGTAGGATGCTTACAGTTTTCGTTTTCACAGACTCTAGAATGCCCGGCTTCCACTGAACGGTTTTTACTACCGCAGCGCCCACAAAAACGATGCGTGGCATGCCAATAACATAACCCTCTCGCAAGGGCGGCTATTGAGGCATATTTAATGGTTACTTGAGGCCCATATTGGCGAATATCAAAAAACTGAGCGCCCTCTATTAAAGGCGAAAGTACGCTTTCATCCAGATCAGAAACATCCAATGCAAACACACCATGTTTAGCATTGTTTAAACCAACAAAAATAGCACTCGTTAAATCTAAATGCGCCACTTGCTGATACGTTAAATAGCTTACTTTAGGGGTATCTTTAATAAATAGGGTTTGATTATTTTTAACTAAAACCCATTTACTTTGCGCCGACATTTGCGCTTTAAGCCACGATGGGTCTTTACGAAAATTTGAACCTCTATCTAGTGGCATGTTGCTGTAATGAAGCATGTAAGTCCTTGGTAACTCGTTATGCTTTAAAATTACCATAATCATTTAGCAAACCCAATTGATTATAGTAATAAAAAAAGCCTATATAAGGCTTAATTCATCTATTACGGCTTTGTATTAAAATCTCTCATGTTGCAGGCACTTAGCTTGCACTTTTTTAACTATTTTTTACTGTTAAAGTAGCAAAGTATTATCAATTAAATGAAATTGCTCTGCGCTTTGTTTTAATACCTCAGCAGTTAACCTGTCAGCACCGTATACATCGCACGGTACATTATATTGATTTTTTAAATGCCCAAGTAACAAAGCAAAGTCACCATCGCCAGAGAGCAAAATAACTTTATCAAGATTTTTACCCTGCTCTAACATGTCTATTGTTATGCCTACATCCCAATCGCCTTTAGCACTTCCATCACGGCGTTGAATAAATGGCTTTAGCTTTACCTCAAAACCAATCGCACGCAAAATATTTTGAAACTGATTTTGCTTTTCATCTCCTCGATAAATTGCATACGCAAAAGCACACTCAATATTGTATTGTGCCCGCATTACCCGCCAAAACGCATTGTAATCAAAATTTTTTCCGTAGCTTTCGCGGCACGTGTAATAAATATTTTGTACATCGACAAAAATACCTACTTTTGGCTTATCTAATGCTGCCATAATTTACTTTATATTCGTTTTGCTATAATTTAGCATAAAAAAGAATACAAAGTTTAATAGTTCAAAAATATAAAGGATTTAAGTTGTGAGAATTGCGGTCATCACTGGAGACTTAATTAAATCACAAAATATTCCACAACAAGAATACGATGCAATGCTTTATCAGCTTGATCAAAGCTTGCGCTTTATCGCCAAACGTTTTAATGCAAGCTTTAGCATTTACCGTGGTGATGCGTTACAACTACAGCTACAAGAGCCTGAGCAAGTGTGTCAAGCCGCAATCTTATTGTATTTACAATTGAAAGCAGCAAATTACGAACTGCGGCAAAGCCTTGCTATAGGCTCACTCGACAATCCTCGCGCTGATATAAAAACAGCCACAGGCAGTGCTTATACATTATCTGGCCGTGGTTTAGATGCCATGGGCCAGCAACGCTTAGTCCTAAACCTTGAAAACAAAGCCATCGAGGAAGGCTTTACACTTAATATCGCTTTGATCGACATATTGCTTCAAAAAATGAGCCAAAAGCAAGCTAATGCACTGTTTTATTATCTAACCGCAGAAAATAACAACCATGCAGAGCTTGCCATAGAGCTCATCACTAGCAGAGAGAATGTCACTAAGTTACTAAACCTAGCCCATTATCGTCTCATTGATCGCTTTGTAAACTACAGCCAAACAACACTCAAAGGATTGCTATGAGCAGTTTTACTTTATTACTCACCGCTTTAATACTAGGCCATTTGCTTGCTGACTTTTATTGGCAACCAATGAGCTGGGTACACGACAGAAACAAACACCATTTTCGTGCGAAAAAGCTCTACGTCCACGCAGTAATACACGGCCTGACATCATTAACGGTGCTTACAATGTGGGAATATACTTACGGCTGGCAAGAATTTGCAAGAGTGTTTTTGGCAACCCTCACTATTATGTTGACCCATTATTTTATTGATCTAGCCAAGTCATATTCAAATAAAGGCGTGGTACCTTTTTTAGTCGACCAGATAACACACCTTATTGTAATATTAGTACTTGTCGTGTGGCTTGCAGATAAAAATGAGTTTTATGTCTTAATGTGGCAAGAACTCGTTGCTATCGATACATTAATTTTTATCTGCTCATACCTATTAGTTTTAAAACCAAGTTCTTTATTAATTGGTCTCATCCTAGATAAAATAACAGGAAACTTTAAAGCCTCAAGAAAAAGTATTGCAAAGTCTGGTCATTACTTAGGACTACTTGAAAGAGTGCTAATTCTTAGTTTTATCCTCATTGGAGAATACTCTGGCATTGGCTTTCTGATAGCTGCAAAGTCTATTTTTAGATTCGGGGACTTAAAACATAATGAGGGTAAAGGGCAAAGCGAATACGTCATGCTAGGTACTTTATTAAGCGTCATCGTCACACTCTTTATTGGTGTTACCACCTTATACTTTATTAAGCTAATTTAATCGCTAAAAACGCGCTACCTGTAAAAGTAAGCGCGTTTTTTGCAATTGCGTTTTACTAAACGCAATTGCAATTAATCATTATTTGTGCGACGACGGCGTTGGCCATTACCGCCAACAGATTCACGCTTTGCCCATGGGTTTTGCGCATTATCATCTGTTTTAGCTGCTGGCTTTTTAGAACCACCACGGCGTGGGCCGGTACCATTTCCACCATTGTTCGGCTTTTTACTGTTAGGCTTGCTGCTATCAGATTTAGGCTTATTAAAAGGCTGCTTTTTCTTAGGCTTTTTAGCCGGCAGTGGGCGAGCATCTAATGCGCGTTCAGCTACTGGATTAATAGGCTCAAAACCGTCTTCTTCAGCACGTGGAATAAGCTCACCAATAAAGCGTTCAATACCGTATAAATCAACAGCATCTTCTGTTGTTACAAACGAAATCGCATGACCCGACGCACCAGCACGGCCTGTACGGCCAATACGATGAACATAATCTTCATATACGTTTGGTAAGTCGTAGTTAACAACATGCGGTAATTCAACAATGTCTAAGCCGCGTGCAACAATGTCTGTTGCTACTAATACGCGTACTTCACCACTTTTAAAACCATCAAGTGCTTTAACACGTGCGCCTTGTGATTTATTACCATGGATAGCCGCGCCTACAATGTCATCGCGCTCAAGTTGTTTAACTAAGCGATTAGCACCGTGCTTTGTACGGCTAAACACTAATACTTGTTGCCAATCGTTAGTGCGAATCAAGTGGCTTAGCAATGCTGTTTTACGTGTTTTATCTACCGCGTAAACGCACTGAGTAACACTTTTCGCTGTGGTATTTTTTGCAGCAACTGAAATTTCAACTGGGTCATTAATTAACCCTTTTGCTAGTGCACGAATTTCATCTGAAAATGTAGCCGAAAACATCAAGTTTTGACGTTTAGCAGGCATTTTAGCAATTAAGCGTTTAATGTCATGAATAAAGCCCATGTCTAACATGCGGTCAGCTTCATCGAGTACAAGCACTTCAACGCTATCAAATTTAACTGCATTTTGATTATGTAAGTCGATTAAACGACCCGGCGTTGCTACTAAAATATCAACACCTTTACGAAGACGCTGCATTTGTGGGTTAATTTTAACGCCACCGTAAACTACAAATGAGCTCACATCAGAATGCTTAGCGTACTCTTCAACGTTTTCACTTACTTGCAAAGCAAGTTCACGTGTAGGCGTTAAAATAAGCGCACGTACGTGATTACTTTTAGCTTTAGGGCCCGACGACAAGCGCTCAATAAGTGGTAATGTAAAACCCGCTGTTTTACCTGTACCTGTTTGTGCTGCTGCCATAACATCACGGCGTTCAATAATTGCAGGAATTGCTTGAGCCTGAATCGGCGTTGGCGTTTCATAGCCCTTTTCTAAAACCGCATTAACCAAAGACTGTGATAAACCTAAACCTTCAAAACTCATATAAACTCTCTTTTAAATAAGGCTACATTAGCCAGTTGCGCGCATTATACCTGTAGTAGCTAAGAATGCATGCCATTATTTACGTTGCAGGCAATTGAGCATAGTTTATTAAAATTAAACCTGTGATTAAGTTGCTTAAAAATGCAAAAAACGGCCATAGGCCGTTTTTTTGTTTATACTTAATTACTCTAAGTATTAGAGTTACTTAACACCTAACTCACGCAAACGTTCTTGCAAGTAGCTATCTGCCGTGTAGCGCTCTGAAAGCACAACATCTGGATGCGGGTGTAAAAATAACGGTAGTGATATACGCGATTTAGTAGATGCTTTACCCGTTGGGTTAATTACACGGTGAATTGTCGATGGGAAATACCCGCCCGACGCTTCTTGTAACATGTCGCCGATATTAATAATTAAGCTGCCAAAATCACATGGCACGTCTAACCAACCGCCATCTGTTTTTTGAACTTGTAAACCAGGCTCATTAGAAGCTGGTAATACAGTCAATAAGTTAATATCGCCATGGGCTGCTGCGCGAATAGCACCTGGCTCTTCATCACCCGTCATTGGTGGATAATGTAGGATACGTAACAATGTTTGCTCAGAGCCTGCAATCATGTCTTTTAAATCAATCGAAAACTTAGCACGCACATCAGCTGGTGCTTCAGCCTGAACCCAGCTTAATAATGTGCCAGCAAATTCACTTGCTAAACGGTAGTATTGACGTACATCAGCTTCAAGCTGGGCAGGAACGCGACCTTTAGGGTACACATGAAAGTACTCTTTAATGTCTTTTATTGTAAAGCCTTTCGCTACTTCAGATACTGAAGGCGGAAAGTAACCGTCTTGAGTTTCTTTAGAGAATAAAAAGTCGTGCTTTTGCTCTGAGTTAAAAAAGTCTTGCCAATTTTTGTAAATAGACTCAACTAAAGACTGTGGGATTGGGTGGTTTTTTAAAACGCCAAATCCAGTATTTCTTAACGATTCAACAAATTGTGCAGCCGCATCGGGAGCTTTATAATCAACAGTAGGTAATTGCATTGTACGTTCCAGTGAATAGGTTGTGTGAAGTGAGTTGCTTTTAATAGTGCTAAATTACTTATATAAAGTAGCAAAGCCTTCATTATAGCGCTATGCGAGGATAGACAAATGACCTCAAAAACATAAGGACATATGTCCTCAAGACATGGTCACCGACACTTTGCTTGATCAAGATCAACTTATAAAAAAACGTTGAATTTGCAAGGTTTAGTAACTATCTCTGGTCTACTATTAGAATATATTTTATTTGTGTAAATAAGGCTCCCCATGCGACAAAAAGTATCTTTTAAAAGCGGCGATTTAGAACTTGCCGGCCAACTTGAACTTCCCTCTGGTGACGTTAAGTTTTACGCGCTATTTGCACACTGCTTTACATGCGGTAAAGACATTGCAGCAGCTACACGGATTAGCCGTGCACTCACACAACAAGGTATCGCCGTACTGCGTTTCGACTTTACCGGTTTAGGTAATAGTGATGGTGATTTTGCTAACAGTAACTTTTCATCAAACATTCAAGATTTAGTATCTGCGGCAAATCATTTACGTGAGCATTTTGCTCCGCCGCAACTACTCATTGGCCACAGTTTAGGCGGGGCAGCGGTTCTTGCTGCTGCTGAGCATATTCCTGAAGTATCGGCTATTACAACCATTGGCGCACCGTCAGATGCGCAGCACGTAGCGCATAACTTTGAAGCACACCTTGATGAAATTAACGCAGCAGGTGAAGCTAAAGTTAACTTAGCTGGTCGTGAATTTACCATTAAAAAGCAATTTATTGACGATATAGCCAAGTACGATAAAAGCCACATTAGTAAACTTAAGCGCGCATTATTAGTAATGCACTCCCCTATTGATGCGACTGTAAATATTAGTGAAGCTGAAAAAATTTATGCATCAGCTAAGCATCCTAAAAGCTTTATTAGCCTAGATAACGCCGATCACTTACTTACTAATAAAAACGATGCCGACTACGCTGCACAAATAATTGCAACGTGGGCAAACCGTTATGTTAAGTACGACAAAACTAAATACACGGCAAGTTTAACGGGTGGCAATGTACTCGTTGAAGAAAAAGACCATGTATTTACTCAGCACGTAAGTACAAAAGATCATACTTGGCTTGCAGATGAGCCAATAAAAGTAGGTGGTAAAAACTTAGGTCCTGATCCGTATCATCACTTATTAGCGGGGCTTGGTGCCTGTACGGCCATGACACTACGTATGTACGCTACACGTAAAAACTTACCACTGGAGCATGTAAAAGTAGAGCTTGATCACACTCGCGATTACAACAAAGATTGCGACGATTGTGAGCAAACAGGTAACCTTGAAGCAATTACCCGTAAAATCACCTTACGTGGCGACTTAACAGAGCCACAACGCCAGCGTTTACTCGAAATAGCCGACAAATGCCCTGTGCATAAAACACTACATAATAACCCAGTTATTGTAAGTAAACTGGTAGAATAACTGCCGTAAAATTAATATAGCGCAGGTCACACTGCGCTGTGATTTAACTTTTATAAACCTAATTTTTACTATCTAAAAAACGCCTCTACTTCTTTACTCATTCTATCCACCAGCCATTTTGGCCCGCCATCGTACATATCGTTATGACGCGATTTTTCTATTGTTATTTGTGTAACAGGAAACTTATCCAGCTCTGAATCGTTTAACAGCACATTCGCATCAGCTGGGTAATCACTACCGCGTAGAGTAAGTACGCGAATGTTTTTATTGCGCGGGATCAACATGCGGCGATGATCGAGCGTAATAATAGTGCTAACTTCGTTTGGATAAATAGAGCCATATAATGCGGAAATATCCCCGCCGTTTGAGTGCCCAAATAAGGTGAGTTTTGTAAAGTCGTATGCTGGGTATTTACTCGATAGCTCATTAACTAAAAACTTAAGCGTTACTACGCCACGATGCCAGTTTTCCATGCGAGTTGTTAAGTAAGGCTGCTCACGGTTTAAGTAAGGGTCACTTTTTAGCTCATGTCCAACGGCTATTGTTAAATATCCGCGCTGACTAAACGCATTACTGGCAAACGTATACCCGTTATGGCTAATCCCGTAACCTGCGTTAATAAACGCTACAGGGCATTTTACTTGTTCAGTGCACTTAGCATTGTTACTTGGTAGTGTGATATTGATAGGAATAGTGCGATTACGGCTTTCATCAGTTATAACGCCATCGTTTGCATAGCTTGTTGCGCTTATTGCTGATGTGCTTATAACTGATGCACTTAGAGCTAGTGCGCTTAACATAAAAAGCTTTTTAAGTGTTTTTTGCATATTTAAACTTATATAAATTATTGTTTTTAATTAAAAATAATTTTTACTTTATAGGTTTGCATTCTCTATTGTCAAACTATGCGATAATAGTCGCCATTGTTTAAATATATTTAGTAAAAGATCCAATAAATGAAATCATACAATAGCATTCAAGAACGTATAGAAATTTTAGAAGACAAACTAACGGCAATACATGACGAAATCGAAACACTAAAAACCCCTGCTAAAAACAACAATGAACGTATTATTTTTAAGTTTATTGAAACAGGCAGCACAGGTAAAACGAAGGATTTTGTTCGTGAGTTAGGTATTAAATCACCACGTGACGGTTTGTTTTCATCAGGTGACGTTACAAAACTAATTAAAGATGGCGCTGAAGATATTTCACCTGCGTTATTAGAAATCGCAAGACAGCTTGCCAGTGCACGTAATAAAAATGGCCCAAGCCGTTAATTACGCAGTCACGCAGTATCTAGAAGCCCAGCCAAGCTGCCGCTTCTAGGTGTTCAGTTAATCACAAAGCTCTATATTAAGGCTGGTAAGTAAATTAAGTGCTTCGAAGCGATCAAACTTAGCATTCGCTAAAATATTATTATTCAAATCTATATTAAATGCTGTCGCACCTACAAAATCACATTTTGTTAAGTTAGTTTGAAAAAACTCACTATCGCGAAAATCTGTTCCTGTAAATTCACTACCGCTTAAATCTGCATGTCTAAAATCAACATTTTTGGCAAAACAGTGTGTTAATTTGAGGGCTTTGAGGGTTAATTCAAAAAAAGAACTATTACTGAGCTCGCAATAATTAAAACTCACCGGTGCGTTAATACTAAGCGCTGGCCAATCTACATCAGCCCATTGCAAACTATTTAATTTACAGTGGCTAAAACTTACATCTTCAAGCGAGCTGTAGTTCCATTTAAGTGACGATAAATTACAGTTTTTAAAGTTGCACTGTATAAATCGGCAATTTTTAAACTGCCCGCCTGAAAAGTCGCAATCGGTAAATGTGCACTCTTCAAACTCAGAATTTTCAGTTAGTTGCTCTTCGTGCTGCAAAGCATTAAATTGCTCGTCGAAGTAGTGATTATTATTTGAAATTGACACTATTAACCTAGTTTTTAATGGGCATAGACGCTATTTTTAGGTAAATCTTTTTTAAGCGCAAGCACTGCAATAAAAATCAAAGCAAATAGTGGAAATAGCGCTAAACAGCCACCCACAAAAGCTAAAACCCCCGGCATAGTACTTTTACGCTTACCTATTTTGTAGCTAATTACAGCAAAAATAGGAATACTCAGCACAATAAAAAAAACTAAAAATTCACCAAGTAAGGTTGCATTGATCGACATAATAATTCCTTTTTCGTCTGTTCAGTTAAAATACACTCTGCTGCAAATTTAACCACAAAAAAACCCTTAAGCATATAACTTAAGGGTTTTTAAATTTAGCTCAATAAGCTAAACAAAAATTACTCTTCGCTAGGTATCGCTTTTTCAACAACACTAATTGCAAGCTCAGCTAACGAATCCATATTAGGCTTACTAGGCGCGTTAGTTAATAAACACGACGCTTGTGTTGTTTTAGGGAAAGCAATAACGTCACGAATGTTATCGGTACCACATAAAAGCATTGCTAAGCGGTCAAGACCAAATGCTAAACCTGCATGTGGTGGTGTACCGTATTTAAGTGCATCAAGTAAAAAACCAAACTTGTCTTGTTGCTCTTGCTCGTTAATACCTAAAATTCTAAATGCAGTTTCTTGCATATCTGCATTATGAATACGTACCGAACCGCCACCCACTTCGTAGCCGTTTAATACCATGTCGTAGGCATCTGAAATAGCAGCTGCTGGATTTGCTTCAAGCTCACTTGCAGTAATATCTTTTGGTGCAGTGAATGGATGATGCACAGCATGTAATGTGCCTTCGTCATCTTCTTCAAACATTGGGAAGTCTACAACCCAAAGTGGTGCCCAGCTATTAAGGTTAGTGATTTCTAAATCAACACCAACCTTAACGCGCAGTGCGCCCATTGCTTCATTTACTGTGTTGCGCTTATCGGCACCAAATAAAATGATATCGCCAGACTGAGCATTAGTACGCTCAAGTAATTTAGTAATTACGTCTTCACTTAAAAACTTAGCCACTGGTGATTGAACACCCTCAGCGCCTGCAGTGTGGTCGTTTACTTTCATCCACGCCATGCCTTTAGCGCCGTAAATACCAATAAACTTAGTGTAATCGTCAAGCTGTTTACGAGAAAGCTTAGCGCCACCCGGCACAGTTAATACAGCAACGCGACCTTTTTCGTCGTTAGCCGGACCTGAGAAAACATTAAACTCTACGTCTTTAACTAAATCTGCAACATCAACTAATTTCATTGGGTTACGTAAATCTGGCTTATCAGAACCGTAAAGGCTCATTGCCTCGCTGTAAGGCATGATTGGAAAATCGCCTAAATCAACGTTTAGTAATGTTTGCCACATTTCACGGATCATTTTTTCAGTCATACCACGGACTTGATCAGAGCTCATGAACGAGGTCTCTATATCTATTTGGGTAAATTCTGGTTGACGATCGGCACGTAAATCTTCATCACGGAAACATTTAACAATTTGGTAGTAACGGTCAAAACCCGACATCATCAACAATTGCTTAAATAACTGTGGCGACTGTGGTAAAGCGTAAAAACTACCTTTGTGAACGCGGCTTGGTACTAAATAATCGCGCGCACCTTCTGGCGTTGCTTTAGTAAGTACAGGTGTTTCGATGTCTAAAAAGCCGTTTTCATCTAAAAAGCGACGAACAAAGCTGCTTGCTTTAGCACGTAATTTAATACGGTCACTCATTTCTAGACGACGTAGGTCTAAGTAGCGGTATTTTAAACGACGCTCTTCTGAGTTTACTTGGTTAAAATCAAGCGGTAATGGCTCAGAGCGGTTAATAATATTAAGCTCTTTACCTAAAACTTCGATCTCCCCTGTTGCCATGTCTTTATTTACTTGGCTATCAGGGCGTGCGCGAACAATACCTTTTAACTGAACACAAAATTCTTGGCGAAGTGTGTTAGCTGAACTCATTAACTCTTCAATGTCAGAATCGAATACAACTTGTACTAAACCTTCTCTATCGCGTAAATCGACAAAGATAAGTCCACCAAGGTCACGTCGTTTGTTGATCCAGCCACATAGTTCTACTTCTTGATCTACGTGAGTTTTATTTAGCTGTCCGCAATATATAGAGCGCATAGTTTTCCTGTCAGATAAAAGGCTTAAACGGTTATATTTATTTGTTTTAAGGCGTGTGATTTAAAAAACAGGTCACCACAATACAAATAAAGCCGCTAGCAATCTAAAAATAATCAAATTAAGCCCTGCATTATACTCAACTAACATTAAGATGCTAGGGCGTGTGTTTAGCTTTGTAATGTTAATTTGCAGCAACCACCGCATGTATTTGGTACACTTGCGCCACGAAGTAATTTATCAGTCATTTATATGTTATATATTGGATGCCCTCAGTGGTCGAGCAACGCATGGAAAGGCAATTTATTTTCAAGCCAATGTAAAAACGCCGATATGCTTAGCCAATACGCCCAACACTTTAACTCTGTTGAAGGCAATACCAGCTTTTACGCCAACCCATCGCCAAGCACCGTATTGCGCTGGGCAAACAGCGTACCCAACGATTTTAAATTTACTTTTAAGTTTAATCGTCGCTTTAGCCACGAGCTGCGCCTAACCAATGCTCAAACCGAGCTTGCTGATTGGCTAAACTTGTTTACCCCTATTTTAGAAAAAACAGGGCAAATCATGCTGCAATTACCTAAAGCATTTGGCCCTGGTGACTTACCCAAACTAGCTCAATTTATTAGCCTGTTACCAAAAGAGGTTAATTACGGTGTAGAGGTACGTCATACTGCGTTTTTTCAAAAGGGTGAAGCCGAAATAGCGCTTAACCAATTATTAATGGCAAACAACATAAATCGTATATCGATGGATACTCGCGCCCTATTTGCGGTAAAACCAACAACCGAAGCGCTAATAGATGCACAGCAAAAAAAGCCCCACTTACCGGTACATGCAATAGCTACTGGCTCAGAGCCTATGGCGCGCTTCGTAATAGCCGATTTACAAAACGACTATAAACCCTTTTATAAACCGTGGCTAAGTAAAGTAAAACAATGGCTTGATGAAGGAAAAACGCCCTATGTGTTTTTTCATACGGCAGATAACCGAGAAGCGCCATTATTAGCAAGGCAGTTTTGCAAAGACCTTGGTTATGATCACAAAGCATTAAACCCATTTACTGGCGAAAAAGAAGCCCACCAGCAAGCACTTTTTTAAAAGTAAAACGACAGAGAAACAATAATGAGTGAATACGCACGTTACTTTACCGGCTACCCAGCTAACATTGTTGAGCAAGTATTAAGCCTTATAAATAACAAAAAGGTATGTGACTACTTACTTAAAAAGTATCCGCAAGCACACACTATTACCAGCGATAAACTACTTTATAGCTATGCAACCGAGCTTAAAAAACAGTATTTAAAAAATGCACCACCGTTTGGGCGCGCAGCATTTAAAAAGCAAGGCGATATGGTCACCAACGCACTGGGTACACATACGTATCGAATGCAAGGCAAAACCCGAAAGCACGATTTAGCCATAAATAGCGACTTGCTGCGCGCCCCCGAGCCATTATTAAAAGCGTTAGTGGTACATGAGCTCGCCCACTTTAAAGAAAAAGACCATAACAAAGGCTTTTACCAACTTTGCTGCCACATGGAGCCGAGTTACCACCAATTGGAATTAGATTTAAGGATATTTTGTGTGGTAGTGGCGATGGGAGAGAATCCTTATGGCTAGTAATCTCAGATTAACTTCCATTATTACTTTCCTCTTCCCTGATTGAAAAGTACTTATTCTTCAAAATTTGTAGAGAATTTTCAAATCTGCAATGCGTAGCTTCCCATTCTTTTAAGATCTCTTTTATTTCTTCAGTACTATTGTTAAGTGTATTCTGATAGGTACCAATATTCCTCTTAAAACCATTTATCTGTCCTGAACATTTAGTAGCGTATATATAAATGAGTTCTGCACTTTCACTATCAAATTTATCAAGACATCTTTTTAAAACTAGCGACGTTGAATGTGCCTTCCAAGCATACGAGTTACTATTAGATGCTAAAGTGGGGAGCTCTAGATTGTTTTTTAAAGTAAAATCTTCTAATGCTTTGCAACCTAGTGATTCGAGTTCATCAAAGGTATTAATGAAAAATGATAGTAACTGTTGCTGCTTTTCATGCTTTATGCGCTTGTGGAATGCATCACGTTGGTCTTTTTAGGACTTAATAGCTAACTTTTCAGAAGTAAGCCTATCCTCTGCTGCCTGTTTATTGGCTAGAGCTTGAACTTTATTACTATCCGATTGAAGATAAACAGTATATATAATCGCAGTAAAAGAGAAGAAAGAAAGTATAGGACCTAATACCCCACCAAAGAAACTTCCAAAGTGAGACCAAGTCTCAGTGGTTCCAGTGGTTCCACCGATTCCTACACCTAAACCTTTGAACCAAAGTGTAAAGATGATAACCATTGGAACTATTGCTAATACAATTAAAGAAATCAAAACCCCTTTAAAAATTTTATTATTTTTCTTATGGATAACTGCCATGTAACCCCTTTCCTTTAGGTTTTATTTTTATTCACAAAAAACGCGATTTAAAATCGCGTTTTCTTTGGTAGCTTTTCTACTAACCGCTTATAGCTATAAACTGGCAGCTCAAAAGCGTGTTGGGTTTCGTTTCACTCAACCCAACCTACATAAATAAACTTAAAGCCCTAAGCCTGCCATGAAGTCGTCATCGTCGTCATCTTGTCCAGAAGACGCAGCTGCTTTAGATTTTTCAGCTTGTTGTTTGGCTTCATTTTCGATAATGTCATCAGGGTCTATAGCTTCTACAATGTCAAAATCATGCAGTTTAATAAACTCAGTTTTATCCATAGCAAGTTCTAGGTAAAAGATATTTTGCTTACTGGTAGTAAATGTCACGCGACGTGCTTGTGGGCGATCCATCGTGGTATCTACCGATATTTGCACTTGTTTGTTAATTGCCATCATTTTTGGCTGATTTTGCGTAATAGAAGTGTGTAATTGTTCGCGTACTTTAGATGTAAAATCGCCAACAATTTGGTTCATTAACTCACCTAATACGTTAGACACATCGTCTGATAAATGGCTATGCGCTATTTCTTCTTCTGGCATCCCCATATTACGCATATAATCGCCATAAATTTCCATTGCTGCTTGCGAGGTGAAGTTAGTAATTACCAATCCGGTAAAGCCACCATCAAACAAAACAAAGCAACCAATATCTGGGCGCATACATGTTCGCGTTATTTTTTGTACCATTGCAGAATAGCTAATGCTGTTGCCGCTGGCTGAGGTAAGTACGCCTGTTACAGAATGACACAGGGTTGCTAAAATATCGTCGGTACTAATCACCTTACTTTTACTCATTTAATAATCTCTTTTTGTGCTTATTATTCATAATTCTAGTCAAGCTACTGAATTTATCACTGACTATCCAGTATAAAATGTTAAAATAACACTATTATTTTAAAAGAGACTGCTTTCGTGACCATAAAAGACAGTATTTATGCCTCTGAGCAACAAGTAAAAGATTTTAGCTTTGACCAAAATGTAGTCGAAGTATTTCCCGATATGATTCAACGCTCAGTACCGGGCTACGCAACTATTGTCAGTACAATGGGTAAACTCGCCGGTGAATACGCGCAAAGTAACTCAAATCTTTATGATTTAGGCTGCTCACTGGGCGCCGTAACACTTAGTATGCGCCGTAATATTCGTACCGATAACTGCCATATAATAGCGGTAGATAACTCTCAAGCAATGGTTGAACGTTGTAAGGTACATTTACAAGGTTTTAAATCAGATGTGCCTGTTACTGTTACTTTAGGCGATATTAACGAGCTTGAAATTCAAAACGCCTCGGTAGTAGCAATGAATTTTACGTTGCAGTTTATTCCACACGCGCAGCGCCAAGCTGTGCTTGAAAAAATATATGCTAATTTAAAACCTGGTGGTGTATTGCTGCTAAGCGAAAAAATTAAAGCTGAAAATGAGCAATGCGACAATTTATTGATTGATTTGCACCACGACTTCAAACGTCACAATGGCTACTCAGAGCTTGAAATAAGCCAAAAACGTACCGCCATCGAAAACGTTATGCGCCCAGATACACTAAGCGCTCACTTTACTCGCTTACAAGATATTGGTTTTAGCCAAACTCAAGTGTGGTATCAATGTTTTAATTTTTGCTCAATGGTAGCAATTAAATAAAGAGAGTGACTTATGTCTCAATGGTTTAACCAATTTTACGCATCTATTGCACAAAGCCCACTTAGCCACTGGCTAGAAACCCTGCCTGCACAATTAAAGCATTGGCAAAACGAGGCAAGCCATGGTGATTTGCCTAAATGGCAAAAAGTACTTAAAAACTTGCCTGAGGTGACAACTTCGCATGTTGATATTTCTACTAAGGTAGAAATTGGCGCGCCAGGGGAGATGAGTGATGGCGAGCAAAAGCAAGCCATGCATTTATTAAAACGCATGATGCCATGGCGCAAAGGCCCGTTTAGTGTGCACGGTATTGAAATAGATACAGAGTGGCGCAGTGATTGGAAGTGGGACCGCCTGCTTCCTCATATTGAGCCATTAAAAGGCCGCACTGTTTTAGATATTGGTTGTGGCTCAGGTTATCATTTATGGCGTATGCGCGGTGAAGGCGCAGAGTTTGTCGTGGGTATTGATCCGTCTGATTTATTTTTATGTCAGTTTCAGGCAATTAAACACTACAACCCAGACGAAAACGTGCATTTACTGCCACTAGGCGTTGAAGCATTACCTGAGCTTAAAGCGTTTGATACGGTTTTTTCGATGGGCGTACTTTATCATCGTCGCTCACCTATCGACTTTTTAGCACAATTAAAGGCGCAGCTTCGCCCAGGCGGCGAACTTGTGCTTGAAACTCTGGTAATTGAAGGCGATGAAAACACAGTACTAGTCCCAACTGATCGCTACGCTAAAATGCGCAACGTTTGGTTTATACCAAGCACTGCAGCATTAAAGCTGTGGATGGAACGCGTTGGCTTTAAAGATGTGCAAATAAAAGATTGCGCTATTACCACGCTTGAAGAACAACGCAAAACCGATTGGATGGAAAACGAATCGTTAATCGACTTTTTAGATCCAAACGACACAAGTAAAACTATTGAGGGCTATCCTGCTCCACTTAGAGCCATATTAACCGCAAAAGCATAGCGGTTAATTTAATGCATTTAATTACTAAAAAAACGCCTACGGGCGTTTTTTTGTTTATTTAAACAACAAGCAGCGGACAAGTGTCCTTGTTAATTATTTCAAAATTACATTTACGCTGGCCGCGACCTTGCAATTGTTGTAAAATACGCGCGTTTCTAAGCAACCCAAAACAACTATTTTGAGGAAAACCTGTGAGCGAACAAAAACAGTCTCTAAGCTATAAAGACGCGGGCGTAGATATCGACGCTGGTAATGCACTTGTTGAGCGTATTAAAGGCGTAGTTAAAAAAACTCGTCGTCCTGAAGTAATGGGCGGAATTGGTGGTTTTGGCGCACTTTGCGAAATTCCTGAAGGCTACAAGCAACCAGTATTAGTTGCAGGCACAGATGGCGTTGGTACTAAACTACGTTTAGCAATCGACTTAAAAAAACACGATACGGTTGGTATTGATTTAGTTGCAATGTGTGTAAACGACTTAATTGTTCAAGGTGCTGAACCCCTGTTTTTCCTAGATTACTATGCAACGGGTAAACTAGATGTAGACACAGCAGCTGACGTAGTTACAGGTATTGGCAAAGGTTGTGAAATTTCAGGTTGTGCCCTAATTGGTGGCGAAACAGCTGAAATGCCAGGTATGTATGATGGTGAAGACTACGACATGGCAGGCTTTTGTACAGGCGTTGTAGAAAAATCAAAAATTATTGATGGCACAAAAGTAGCAACAGGCGATCAGCTTATTGCACTTGCTTCAAGCGGCCCTCATTCAAATGGCTTCTCTTTAATTCGTAAAGTACTTGAAGTGTCAAACGCTGATACCAGCGCTGACTTTGAAGGTAAAACATTAGGCGAAACCTTACTTGAGCCTACTCGTATTTACGTAAAACCTTTACTTGAGTTATTCAAAAACGTTGACGTACATGCGCTTTCGCATATTACTGGCGGCGGTTTTTGGGAAAACATTCCACGCGTATTACCCGCTTCTGCAAAAGCAGTAGTTAAAGGTGATAGCTGGCAGTGGCCATCTATTTTTAACTGGCTACAAGAAAACGGCAATATAACTACACACGAAATGTACCGTACATTTAACTGTGGTGTAGGCATGGTTTTAGTAGTCCCTGCAGACAAACTTGAGCAAAGCTTAACAATGTTAAAAGACTTGGGCGAAAATGCATGGCACCTTGGTGAAATTCAAGATGCAGCAGCTGGCGAAGAGCAAGTTGAAATTGTAGGTGGTGCTAAGTAATGGCACCGACTCGTCTGGTAGTTTTAATCTCAGGTAGTGGCTCTAATTTACAAGCCATTATAGATGCCTGCGAACGTGGCGAGATAAACGGACATATAGCGGCTGTTATTAGTAATAAAGCAGACGCTTATGGCCTAGAGCGTGCAAAACAAGCAGGTATTGCTACAAAAGTGCTCAGTCATAAAGATTTTGACTCGCGCGAAGCGTACGATGCGCAATTAATGAACGTTATCGACTCTTTTATGTCAAATCTAGTTGTATTAGCTGGATTTATGCGTATTCTTACTCCTAGCTTAGTGCAAAAATATGTTGGAAAAATGTTGAACATTCATCCATCTTTGTTGCCTAAGTATCAGGGGCTGAATACCCACCAAAGAGCAATTGATGCAAAAGATAATGTTCATGGCGTAAGTGTTCACTTTGTTACTGAAGAGTTAGACGGCGGTCCCGTTATTCTTCAGGCGCAAATACCTGTACTCAAGGATGATACAGCAGAAACATTAGCAAAACGCGTGCATGAGCAAGAGCATGTAATTTATCCTTTGGTGGTCAAGTGGTTCAGTGAACACAGACTTACTATGGAAGCAGATTATGCAGTTCTTGACAAAAAACAACTTCCTGCACACGGCGCGCACTACCCACAATAAAAAAATAAGTGCCCTGTTGTTATGTGCGGGCGCTTTACTTCCAACTAGCCTAATTGCAGGCGAATTGACCCAATATCAAGCTAACTACGATATTTTACGCAAAGGTAAAAATCATGGTGAGGCTGTTCGTGAGCTCAAAAAAATGGGCGACGATACTTATGAACTAACATACCACAGCAATATTGAGTGGATGATTTTCTCTGACTCTCGTGAAGAAACATCAAAGTTTACCTTTAAAGATGGCAAGGTTACCCCGCATCATTACAATATGATCCGCACCGGTACAGGCCCAGATAAAGATTATAAAATTGATTTTGATACAACAAACAAAGTAGTGACTAGCAGCGCTAGCGAATACCCACTTAAGTGCGAATGGACTGATGAATTTCAGGATGCTATTTCATACCAAGTGCAAGTGCGCGAAGGGTTGAAAAAAGGCGAAACGAGCTTTTCATTCCCGCTTATAGACAAAAAAGGTAACCGCCGCGACTACAACTTTGAAGTTGTTGAAAAAGAGATGATCTCCCTACCTATCGGTAATGTAGAAGCCATTAAAGTTAAACGTTTATACGATAACGATAAACGCCAAGCAATTGCATGGTTTGCGCCAGAAATGGATTACATGCTGGTACGTATGTGGAAAGGCGAGAAAGGTATGGAGCAGTTTGAAGTTCAAATAAATTCATTTACTGTTACTGCACCAACAGCTATTGCGCCTGCTGCAGCACAACAACCTCAAGAAGCTAACTAAATTTAATTAAACCAAAGTTAAGCTAGGACCTGTTGACCTTTGTGGATTAAAATTTGTTCAACCTAGGGGCTATTTAATCGCGGCGCGAGGTTTGTAACCTAGTGGGCTAAGTAAAAACCGAGCAACAAGGAGTAAATAGCCCCTAGGCAGAACCCTTCGGACAGCGCATGTTTGGCATTTATGCTACGTTATCGCCTATTTATGGGGAATAACCACACTACATAGGCTCTGCCTTGCCTAAATACCAAACAGTCTGCTGAAAATTTAACCTCGAAAGATAAACAGGTCCTAATATTTAAAATAGGTGGGCTAAATTAGCTCACCCATTTTAAATAATGCAAATTCCCCCGGCTCCATTTTTTGCCAGCGCTCATCATTCGTCAAAGGCCTTGTAGCTATAACTGTTACTACATCGTTTGGTGTGGTCTCTTGTTGAAAATCAACCACCATGTCGGCATCAATCAATGTTGCTTTACCAAATGGCGCACGGCGCGTTATGTAATGTAAGTTATTAGTGCAATAGGCTAAAACAAATATGCCATCGGTTAGCAGCATATTAAATACGCCTTTTTCACGAAGGGTATGCGAAAGCTTAGCGGCGTATCTAAAAACCGACGCCATATTAGATGGACGCTTTGGGTATTTTTCGCGAATTTTATCAAGTAACCAACAAAAAGCGAGTTCGCTATCGGTGTTACCTACTGGGCGATAGTACTGTGGTTTTAAATCGTGATAATTAGATAGCTGCCCGTTATGAGCGTAAGTGATTTCACGCCCCCATAACTCTCGCGTAAAAGGATGAGTATTTTCAAGGCATACTCTACCGCGGTTACCTTGGCGAATATGGCTAACAACCGAGACACTTTTAATTGGGTATGCTTTAACGAGCTTTGCAATTTCAGATTGATAACTCGGCTCAGGATCTTTAAAGGTTCTACAGCCTTTACCTTCGTAAAATGTAATACCCCAACCATCTTTATGTGGTCCCGTGTTTCCGCCACGCTCTAAAAGACCTGAAAAACTAAAACAGATATCAGTAGGCACATTGGCTGACATGCCAAGTAATTCACACATTAATAAAATAACCCTCAAAAACCATACATTAAAATAAATAGCGTTATATTTGTGTATTAAGCGTACACTAATTTGCAGCCCACTATAACGGCTATATTTACTTAAAAAGTGTCATTTTACTATTAGATTTATTTATTTTTACGGTAACACTGCTTACGGCTAATGCTTTGACTATACGATAGTTATTAAGCCTTCCTCTATCGGGTAAATAAATATCGTATTTAAGTTACTTTCTACTACAATTTAACATCGTTATGTACTTGAAAATTACTGTGACTAGCGCTACTCTAAGTGAGGTGGTCTGACCTCTATTAAGGAATAAAAATGACACTCATATTTACACTCGGTTTAATCGTGCTGCTTTGCACAGCGATTTACCACAGAGCGAGTTGGAACACAGCACTTGGTGTTTCTGCCGCAACCCTACTTATAGGTACCTTCGCCGGTGCTTTTGGTTTAATTAGCTGGTTGATCTTTTTGATCATCGCGGTTCCTCTTTCTGTTACTGGCCTTCGTCAGCAATATATCATCAAGCCTATTTTTGCTGTGTTCAAAAAAGTAACGCCAAGCATGTCTGATACTGAAAAATCAGCTATTGATGCCGGTACAACTTGGTGGGAAGCTGACTTATTTTGCGGTAACCCAGATTGGAAAAAACTTCACCAATACCCAGTTCCTAAACTTACTATTGAAGAGCAAGCCTTTGTTGATGGCCCTGTTGAAGTAGTATGTGGCATGTTGGACGATTGGGAAGCAACGCACGAACTAACCGACCTTCCTCAAGATGTATGGCAATATCTAAAAGATAATAAATTCTTTGCCATGATCATCAAAAAAGAATATGGCGGTTTAGAGTTTTCTGCATTTGCACAGTCTTGTGTACTTCAAAAACTAACAAGTAAATCAACATTACTTTCGTCAATTGTGGGTGTACCGAATTCTTTAGGCCCTGGTGAATTATTACAACACTATGGTACAAAAGAGCAAAAAGATCATTACTTACCGCGCTTAGCGAGCGGTCAAGAAATTCCATGTTTTGCGTTAACTTCGCCAGAAGCGGGCTCTGATGCAAGCTCAATTCCAGACTACGGTGTGGTGTGTAAAGGGCAATGGAATGGTGAAGAAGTTGTGGGTGTTAGTTTAACGTGGAATAAGCGTTACATTACACTTGCCCCAGTGGCTACCGTACTTGGACTTGCGTTTAAATTACAAGATCCAGACGGCCTAATTGGCGACAATAAAGAGCCAGGCATCACCTGTGCACTTATCCCAACGGACACTCCTGGAGTTGAAATTGGTCGTCGACATTTCCCGCTAAACGTACCATTTCAAAATGGTCCTACTCGCGGTAAAGACATTTTCGTACCACTTGATTATATTATTGGTGGTCCAGATATGGCAGGTCAAGGCTGGCGCATGCTGGTTGAGTGTTTATCGGTTGGTCGTGCAATTACATTGCCGTCAAATTCTGCTGGCGGCATTAAAATGATTGCCGTTGCAACGGGTGCGTATAGCCGCATTCGTCGCCAGTTCCGTTTACCTATTGGTAAAATGGAAGGTGTTGAAGAGTCACTAGCAAAACTTGCTGGTTACGCTTACAGCTCTGATGCTGCGGTTAGTATGTCTACAGGTGCGGTTGATTTAGGCGAAAAGCCATCAGTTGTTTCTGCCATTATTAAATACCACCTGACAGAGCAAATGCGTGATGCAACTATTCATGCAATGGATGTACTTGGCGGTAAGGGCATCATGCTTGGGCCAAATAACTATTTAGGTCGTGGCTATCAAGGTGCACCTATTGCCATTACCGTTGAAGGTGCAAATATCTTGACCCGTAATATGATTATTTACGGTCAAGGTGCAATTCGCTGTCATCCATTTGTACTTACCGAACTAGGTGCGTGCGAAATTGAAGACCGCGAAGAAGCGCTTAACGTATTTGATAAAGCGCTAATGGGTCACATTGGTTTTACTATGTCGAACCTTGTACGTACTAAATGGCTTGCACTTACCGGCGCTCGTTTTACAAGTGTGCCGTACAACGACGAAACAGCTGAATTTTACCGTATAGCGTCGCGCTTTAGTGCATCACTTGCTCTTATGTCTGACATTAGCATGGCAGTATTTGGTGGCTCACTTAAACGTAAAGAACGTATTTCAGCACGTTTAGGTGACTTACTTAGTTACTTATACTTAGTGTCTGCAACGCTTAAGCGTTACAACGACGAAGGCCGTAAAAAAGAAGATTTTGCTCTAGTAAAATGGAGTTGCCAAGATCATCTTTACCATTGCCAACGTGCACTTGCTGATTTAATTAATAACATGCCTTCGGCTCCACTACGTGCCGTGTTAAAAGTATTGTTATTCCCGTTTGGTCGCCCTGTTCGTAAACCAACTGACCAGCTTGAGCATAAACTTGCACAACTGCTACAAGTACCTAGCGAAACGCGTAACCGCTTAGCAAGCTATGTATACTTAAAAAATGAGCCGCTTAACCTTGTAGGTCGTCAAGAGCAAACGCTTAAAGACATCCTAGACGTTGAGCCATTATTTGAAAGAGTATGTAAAGAGAAAGGCCTTAAACTGCCATTCTTCCAGCTTGATAAAGTAGCGCAAATGGGACTTGAAGCCGGTATATTAAGCCAAGCAGAGGCTGATAAACTAGCTGCCGTTGAGCAATCTCGTTTAGATGTTATTAACGTTGATGACTTTGACCCTGCTGATTTACTTGCAGGCAAAGCAGCACGAAATAGCGTTAAAAAAGAAGCTGATGCGGCTTAACTAAGTAAGCATTTGAATACTAAAAGCCAGCGCCTAATGCGCTGGCTTTTTTTGTGCAAAATTAACCTGCAACAAACACCACGGTAAACCTAAACTCAACAAAATAATGTTTAATCTCTCAAACGTAATGCTGTAAGTTACAAAGGTCGCTAAAAACAACAGCATACTAGGTATAAACTGGCTAATATAAAACGTCCGTGCTTTTTGGCATATATTAAAAAACAAGCGATATTGTGCATAAATTTTAGCGCAATCAAATTGTAATGAGCTGCAAAATAATACAATAAAAGCCATCGCCACAGCATCAAGTATATTAACGAGATCAGCACGCTCAGCGACTAAAGTAGTCGAGGCCATAAACACACATAAAAGTAATGACATACGCCATACCAGTGTCCAGCTGTGATTTATAAAGTAGCAAAACCAAAAACCAAACAGTGACCGAACACTAACACGCCCATTTATATTAACTCTAGGTATAAGCAAGCTAATGCTAAAGATGATTGAAAAACCAATATGATAAATAAGCGGCGGTATGTTGATGGGAGTGAATAAAAAAAGGCCGCTTAACATAAAACCATAAACTAGTGCGCTAGGTTTGTATAAACACACAATGCCTAATCCTAACTGAATAAACATAAATACTATAAAATGCGGCACCTTTAACCACTGTTCAAAGGTAAGATCAAGCGCTATCAACAAGCTAGCGATAAGCCAGCCATTGCTGATAAATAACAATTTAATATCAGCAAGGTAAAGCCAGCTAGGGTGAGCGATCGTAAGTTGAAACAGCCGTTGGTTACTATTTTTAATCGCCAGTTTCATTGCGCTTATCATCACGCTTTGCAATAACAAGTAAAATAGTGCCATTTGCGCGCCATATAAAGGCGTATCTGCACTATCTATAATTTTCCCTAAGCCTAAAAAAAGCAATAATACAAAACCAAGAGCGGGTGATCCCAACACCACTAAAAATAACAAACCAAAGTTTTTTAGCTGTTGAAGCAATTACTTAAGCTCAAACGTGTACGCTAAATACCGGTAACCTATAAACGCGAGATACTGATTAAGTTTGCTTTTTATGCTTATGATACTCATAGCGAGACACACTTAAAACCATGCTCAATAAACACAGCGAGCTCATGGCAAGTAATGATAATTTGCCCATTGGGTTTGTCAGCCAAATAAGCATCGAGTTGGCTTAAAAGATAATGAATACTGGTTTGATCGAGCGCAGCACTTGGCTCATCTAATAATAAATAAGGTGATTTACGCATTAATGCTAAAATTAGCTGGCATTTTTTTTGATTGCCCGACGACAGTGCTTCGAATCGCGTATTTAAAAATGCATTAAAGTTAAACCCGTTAACCAGCGAATGGGGCCAATCGCAACCTAATGTGTTAACAGATAAATCAATAATTTGATTTGCAGTTAAAAAATCTGGTAACGCAATACGGTCACTGGCAATTGCTACGGTTTTTGTTGGAGTGTTCAATCGGCTACCAGCAAATAAAAGTGAACCACTTTGCGGCTTTTCGAGTCCTGCTAGCATCATCAGTAATGTCGTTTTTCCTTGGCCGTTAGGCGCTTCAATACACCCCTTTTGATCTGAAAAAACTTTGTTGTAATCCTTAAAAACAACGTTGCCTGAAAACTGCTTATTTAAGCTTATGACTTCAATCATAAAATATCCCTCTAAACTGACTATTCATTATAAGAATTCTGTTATGAGAAACAACTAATACCAATTCGCTTAATTAAGTGATCTATTTTGAGGATGGAGAAACGTGTTGATAGCTAGGCAAAAAAATCGCTATTTAGTTTTTCTAAATGAGAATTTTTTAACACAGGTAACGACACGTTTAGCCCCGCAAAATGATTAAGTATTATTGCGGATTGGTATAATGATTGGAGTGGTGCTGTAGCTCACACTGCATACCACCCATGAAAAAATTAAGGTTGTTAAAATCGTTGAAATAGCTTCTGGCACGAGTAAATACTTTAACTAAGCCGTTATACCCGATAAGAGCTAATTACGTCATGTGTGACACCATGGGGCAATTTAAGACTGGAGCGGTATTCAGTGCTAAGTGTTTAACTATTCATGGAGATAGAAGAAGATGAATATTTAGGAATAAGAGAAATATTAGTAAGGTAATATTAAAAAGTCGAGTTTTTAGCTGATAGCCAAAAAATGTTTTACTAAATTATTTAATCAAGGATTTTATAAGCTTGTTATTGAGGAAATAACAAGTGGCGGAGTGGACGGGACTCGAACCCGCGACCCCCGGCGTGACAGGCCGGTATTCTAACCAACTGAACTACCACTCCGCAGTGGTATGTGCATGGGGTAATGCACTTACTAATTTTAATCATGATATCAAATGGCGGAGTGGACGGGACTCGAACCCGCGACCCCCGGCGTGACAGGCCGGTATTCTAACCAACTGAACTACCACTCCGCAGAGATATCATTATACTTGTTATTACTTAATTTGTTGGCGGAGTGGACGGGACTCGAACCCGCGACCCCCGGCGTGACAGGCCGGTATTCTAACCAACTGAACTACCACTCCAGCATACAAATTTTGTAATATAACATTGCTTAAATAGTTGGCGGAGTGGACGGGACTCGAACCCGCGACCCCCGGCGTGACAGGCCGGTATTCTAACCAACTGAACTACCACTCCAGCGCATATTTAAACTGTTATTTCTTCTTATTGGCGGAGTGGACGGGACTCGAACCCGCGACCCCCGGCGTGACAGGCCGGTATTCTAACCAACTGAACTACCACTCCATAATAAGAATATGTTTTACAACCATACGTTGTGTAAGTGTTGGCGGAGTGGACGGGACTCGAACCCGCGACCCCCGGCGTGACAGGCCGGTATTCTAACCAACTGAACTACCACTCCAGCTTTTACTTACAAGTTTTCGAAAATGGCGGAGTGGACGGGACTCGAACCCGCGACCCCCGGCGTGACAGGCCGGTATTCTAACCAACTGAACTACCACTCCATATTTTCGTTGCTGTTTAGGTCTCCCTGACAGCGGCGTGAATAATACGAACCAACCCCTATTTCGTCAAGGGCTTTTTTGTTTTTTTATAGGTTTTTTAGTCATCTGTCATCGAAAGGTTTAAAATTTCACCTGATTTGTCACTTTTTGAGCCATTTTTACCGACTTGATTTTTTTCTGAGTCAGTAACGTCATCTTCACTTGCTTTCTTTTTCTTTAAAAAAGGCAGCCTGACGTTAAATTTAATCGACTTTTTCTGAACAAATATACGAATTAACAGCCAACCAACCAATAATATGAATATATTACAGCCGACAATCAAACTAATTATTGTTGATGTGGTCATTTTTCCTTCATCAGGATCGCTTTTAATCATTTCATCAGGCGTAATAATCGTTGCAGGGTCAATTTCGGGCACCGCTTCTATGGGTCGTTCTATCTCAAATTTATATGTGGGTAGCGTTGCCATAAATTCACGATCATTTATATTAGTGCCAAAAACAGACAGTTCAACACTATACCGACCCCAGTCATAATTTTTTATCGTAAGCTGGCGTGATACATTTGCCATTGCATCAATAGTAAACATTTGTTCTTCATTATTGGGATAATATATTTTGCCCTGAATTATCACGGTTTCAGGTTTAACAATGTTTGCATCAATAGTTATAGCTAAAATATGATCATCAAAATCCTCTTTAGCTAAAGCTATATCAAACTCAAAAGGCGGCTCATGAATAATAAGTGCTTTTTGGATTATACGCCTTTGTAGCAAAGGAGTCGCAATGTAAAGTTCTGGTGTCCACTCTCCTGCAGGGAAATCTAATTTAAATTCACCGGTAAATACACCATCTTTTGGTCGTTCATCAAACCCACGACCATCATCTTTAAACTCAGCAACTTCTTGTATACCAGCACCGAAATTCGCAAAACTCTCGTTGTTAGTACTGACAAAATCGACATGTAAACTAACCACATCTTTAAATAAGTTAGCATTAATTGGTTCGCCATCATTTAATACTCTACCCGTAACCTTTACAGATTCGCCTCTAAATAACACCGATGGTAACGACTCTGCCTGCAACGACACCTCACCTAATACCACGATTCGACTATCTGGTAATATGCTGCCTATAACTTGCCAAGGCCCAGGCGTTGGCTTTTTAATTGTAACGAGATCGTAGTTAAGTTCATCAAACCATTCAATGTTAGGATCTTTAACTGAGTCGGGAGCAAAGTATTTACTGCCATCTGGCCTTACTAAAATAACAGCAGGTGTACCTGCCTTTCTAAAAAAAAGTAACGTTATTTCATCAATTTGACTATCTATACGAAAACGATTTTCTAATAAAGGTATTTCATTTTGTTGGCCATCGCGTTTAAGTACTTCCACTTGCTTAGCGCTATAAGCATTATTTGTAAAACAGCTAACCGCTATTAGCACAGTTACAAAACACATCGTTTTCATATTATGGCCTTATTCAGCGCGCCATAAACATTGGCCGCCTTCTTTATTTACAAGATCTAATCGGGCTTCGTGTGCGCTTTGCTCAGCATCGCTTGCTCGCAATACAACTAGTGGGGCTCTGTCACTATTTAAACGCTTTATACCCCCCTTTCGCTGCTCGCTGCCGTCATCTTTGTTTTGATTCAAATTCAGCTTTGTTTGACCACCCGTCATGGCAAGGTAAACATCGGCTAAAATTTCAGAATCCAGTAGCGCGCCGTGAAGTGTTCGCTTTGCGTTATCTACATCGTAACGACGACATAATGCATCAAGATTGTTCTTTTGACCTGGATGCAAGTCACGCGCCATTTTAAGCGTGTCAAGAACTTCACAAAACGTACTCGTTTTAGGATAACCCTGATTAAGCAACGCAAATTCGTTATCCATATGACCAACATCGAACGGCGCATTATGAATAACTAGTTCAGCCCCTTCAATATAGTCGAAAAACTCTTGCGCAATTTGATGAAACAGTGGTTTATCACGTAAAAATTCGTTAGTGATACCGTGAACGTCGATTGCTTCTTCTTCGCTTGGGCGTTGTGGGTTTATATAAACGTGAAAGTTATTGCCTGTTAAACGGCGATTTACTAACTCCACACAACCAATTTCTATAATACGGTGCCCTTGTTTAGGGTCGATGCCGGTGGTTTCTGTATCTAAAACTATTTGTCTACGTGCCATATCGAATTTAGCCTGATTCTGGTATCTTTCTATAATCACTTTATTGTACATAAGATCAAGGTAAAACAGTGCAAAAAACCGTAGAGATTTACACCGACGGCTCATGTTTAGGTAATCCAGGCCCCGGCGGTTATGGTATTTTTATGATTTATAACGGCCACGAAAAAGAAATGAGCCAAGGTTATAAACTCACAACAAATAACCGAATGGAAATGCTCGCGGCTATTGTAGCCCTAGAATCACTCACTCGAGAATGCGAAGTAAACCTAACAACCGATAGCCAATATGTTAAGCAAGGCATTGAATCGTGGATCACTAACTGGAAAAAACGTGGCTGGTTAACATCAGCTAAAAAGCCAGTTAAAAACGTCGATTTATGGAAACGCCTAGATAAAGCCTGTAGCGAGCACAATGTAACCTGGAAATGGGTTAAAGGGCATAGCGGCCATAAGTACAACGAAATAGTTGACGATTTAGCGCGCGATGCCGCAGGCAGTAAAGATTTACTAGAAGATGTAGGCTACCAGCCTTAAATTTATTCTAAGCTAGTTGTTATACCAATTTTATTAAAAACATGTTCATTCTATCGCATTAAATAACTCACTAACTGCGTTAAAAATTATTCATATAGAACAACTATATGTCACAATTTTCGCCTTGTTAATGTGCTATTTTCTTAGCGCTATAATAGATCACTTATTTAATGCAATTGGTATTATTTTTTTGGTCACACGTTTTGTAATGCTGCTTAGAGGTTTGCCTAAGCCCTGCCCCTTTTACTGGTGCAAACTGCGGCCTTGCATGCCACTTAGGTTTTATTGGCGTAAGTGGCGCAACTCTTTTTCGTGCCACCAGCATATAAACACTGCCCATTGGTTTTAAATACTGTTTTGCAAAAGTACGCCAAAACTCAAATCTTGATAACCTATTACCTCTAGCCAGTGATGAATAAATAAAACGTTCGTCACTTACAATTTCAAAACCCAATAAATTTAGCCAATCTTTAACCCTCGCAGGGGTAAAAAAGCGCCCTGTCCATGGTAATTTCTGACCACTAAAAGGCAGCATTTGTGCAAGCCCGCACAAACTAAACGGATTAAAACCAGTCACGAGTATATAACCGCCCGGAATAAGCGTGCGATGTGCTTCTCGTAAAATATGATGCGGGTCTGAATGATACTCTAAGCAATGGCTTAGTATGCAAGCATCAATACTGTGCTCGTAAAATGGCAGTTCATCTATGTCAGCAACTACCCCGGTGTAAGGTCCTGGCTCTGCAACACACACTTGATGTTTAATCGTACTTGTACTTGTGTTTAATTCGCCACTTAAATTACCCAACTTAAGCATATGATAGCCAAACATACGCGGCAGCCATTGCTCCATTTTGCGTTCAATATCTGTGCGTAAATAATCCCCATGAGGAAACTGCTGCCACGACAGTGGTTTGGGTCCTTCTTGAAAACTAAGGGCTGGTTTCATTTTTTGAGCTCGTTATACTATGCGATAAGTGTCACTTTATAGAGCAATTTACCATGGTGCAAGTCAAAGCAATTAAAGCCTTTTCTGATAATTACATTTGGTGTTTAACTACCGATAACAGTAACCAAGCATGGGTAGTCGATCCAGGCCAAGCACATCCCGTATTAACGTACTTAGCTGAGCATAACCTAACGCTCGGTGGCATTTTAATTACGCATCATCACTACGACCACACCGATGGCGTAGCTGAATTAGTTGACGCCTATCCAGATATATCGGTTTATGGCCCTGCAAATAGTCCATTTAAAGGCGTCACTCACGCACTCACTGATGGACAAAGCATCAGTGTGCTTAATATTAACTTTACTATTTTAGCAACTCCTGGGCACACGCTTGATCATATTTGTTACACAAATGATGAACTTGCTTTTACCGGCGATACATTGTTTAGCGGTGGATGTGGGCGCTTATTTGAAGGCACGCCAGAGCAAATGTGGGAGTCTTTTAATAAACTAAGAGAGCTGCCTGCAAGCTGCAGTGTGTATTGCACGCACGAATACACGCAAGCTAACCTTGCCTTTGCCAAAGCCGTTGAACCACGTAACCCAGAACTCCTTGCGTACAGTAAAAAAGTAGATGAATTACGCAGTAATAACCAAATCTCCCTACCCACTTCTATTGGCCAAGAGCTAAAAATAAATCCATTTATGCGTAGCGATTTGCCAACCATTACAGAGTTAGTGCCAGAAGAGTTTACCTCGGTTACAAAAAACAATGAACCTTGGGGAAACTTTGCTAGTCTGAGGCAGTTCAAAGACAATTTTTAATGCACAAACTAATACTTTAACATTTATTCTATTAGAATCATTAACTTAAGATATAGTGATGATTCTATTTCTGCGTTTTAAAAAGTCATTCAGTGGCAATGTTAACTCATAACAGGTAGTATTCGCCGAGTTTTTTACCCGATGTATTGGTATTTATGAATAAATCTCCCCTATTAATAGCCTTGGCGTTAGCGCTAAGTGGTTGTCAAACTGTGACAACTTTAGACTCAGACTCTCAAGTCGCCATGCAAACAAACCAACAACTCGAAGGCGCAAGTCCTAACGACATTAACAATGCATTGATGGTAAACGCACAATATCAGCAAGTTGACCCTGATGAGCAAGAAGCTCCCGTGTTTGATGATGTGTGGGAGCGAATTCGCTACCAACTTTCTATTGAAATACCGCAAAACCGCCCTGTTGTTACTGAACGTAATTATTACGCTCGCCACCAAGCCTATTTAGATCGTATTTCTAAACGTGCAGAACCTTACTTACACTTTATAGTTGAAGAAGTAGAAAAGCGCGAAATGCCAATCGAAATTGCACTACTGCCTATTGTAGAAAGTGCATTTGACCCGTTTGGTTATTCTAATCGCAGCGCATCGGGCATTTGGCAGTTTATGCCTGCAACCGGTGAGCGATTCGATTTAAAACAAAACTGGTGGTACGACGGTCGTCGCGACATAGTGCAGTCGACTCGCGCAGCACTTGATTACTTATCGTATTTACATAAAACACTTGAAGGCGATTGGCTAAATGCGATTGCTGCTTATAATTCAGGTGAAGGGCGTTTAATGCGCGCGATTAAAAAGAATCGTAAAAAGCATTTACCTACCGATTTTTGGTCTCTTGATTTACCAAGCGAAACAACAGCCTACGTACCAAAGTTATTAGCACTTGCCGATTTATTAAAACGCTCAGATGATTTTAACGTTACATGGCAACCAGTAATTAATGCACAAGTGGTTGAAGTGGTTGATGTTGGCTCGCAAATAGATTTAGCACTTGCTGCTGATATGGCTGATATGACGCTTACTGAGCTATACAGATTAAACCCCGGTTTTAATCGCTGGGCAACAGATCCTAATGGCCCTCATTCTTTATTATTGCCTGTTGATAAAGCAGAGGAATTTAGCCAAAAACTAGCAAACACTGATGTTAAAAACAGATTACGCTGGCAGCGTTATATTGTGGCTCGAGGCGACAGCTTATCGGTAATTGCCAAAAAGTTTACAACAAGCTCAAGCGCAATCCGATCGCTTAATAAACTCAAATCAAATACGATTAAAGTAGGCCAAGAATTATTAGTCCCGCTTACTGATGGCGCTATAAATAGTGAGCATTTACCAAAGCAGATGCGTTTAGCTGCTAATAAAGCAACTCGCACAAAACTTTCGCACACAGTTAAAAGTGGCGACACGTTATGGGATATTAGCCGCGAATATGACGTAACTATGGATGAGTTGGCTAAATGGAATAAACTAAAGAAAAACTCTGTACTGCGCCTAAATCAAAAACTAACTGTGTATAAGTCAGCTAATAAACCACAAGCAACGGCAAGCACCAACCGTACTATTACATACAAAGTACGCCGAGGTGATTCTCTTGCACGTATTGCGTCTAAGTTTAATCTAAGCGTTAACGAAATTATTAAGTGGAATAATTTAGCCGGTCAAAAATACTTACAACCTGGCCAAAAGCTAAAACTTAAAGTAGATGTCAGAAGTAGTTAATTTATAAAGCTATAAAAGCAAAAAGGAGCGCATGCGCTCCTTTTTTAATACCTTAAAGTTAAGGATTAAGCAGGTAGTTTTTCTAGCCATACTTTTAACCAAGGCTCAGTTACTGGCCATGGTTCAAAATCTTCACATGCATCTATTTCTAGGCGGTTGCCCACAGGCTTTGCTTGTAAATCGCGTAGTAACTCGTCAAAGCTACGCCCTGCGCCACAAAATGTATCGCCGTAGCATCTGTCACCCATTGCGATTACACCAAACGGTTTATCGGTAAGCATTGGGAAAGTGCTATTCATTGCAAAGTACAATCCGGCCAAATTACTCGGTACATCACCTTGCCCTGTTGTGGAGGTGACAATTAAAATATGCGATGCATTTTTTATATCATCAAGTGATGCTTCAGTAATTACTGTAGCAGTATGACCCGCTTGCTCAATTGTGGCTGCAACTTCATCGCTTAAACGCTCAGCACCGCCATTAACGCTGCCTACAAAAATACTAATATGTGCCATTAATAATCCTTTTCTTGCTCTGGCCAACCTAGCTGCTTACATATTTCAAGCATGTCTTCACCTAGTGGCGCTTTAATTTTTATTGATTCATTACTATAAGGGTGCACAAAACTAAGCTCTGTTGCAAATAACATTAACCGTCTTAGCTCAAAATGATCCCTAAAAAATTGATTATGCTGGTTATCACCGTGATTTACATCACCAATGATAGGCAGTGATAAGTGCTTTAAGTGCCTGCGAATTTGATGCTTGCGCCCTGTTTTTGGAAAACACTCAACTAACGAGTAACGCACTGTTGGGTACTTACCAATAGGAATAGGCAGTGCAACTTGGTGCAAGCAATTAAACTGGGTTTGCGCTTCTTGTGGTGCTTTGTCTTGATCTGCAAATTTATCGGCTATTTTATCCAGCTCTTCTTTAAGCGGTTTATCTAAAAATACTGACTCTGGCGCAAAACCGCGCACTAAGGCTAAATAGCGCTTAGCAATGGTACCTTCAATAAATAGCTGGTTCATATCGCGAGCAGCTTCCGAGCTCAATGCAAACAGTAATACGCCCGACGTAGGTCTATCGAGCCTATGTACTGGAAATACATGTTGCCCTAGCTGGTCGCGCAACATTTGCATAGCAAACTGGGTTTCGTGTTTATCTAAAAACGAGCGATGCACTAATAAACCTGAAGGCTTATTTATAGCCACATAGTTTTCATCTTGATACAAAATAGTCAGCTCGCCATATTCAATAGGCGCTGGACGCTCACTCATTTGGTTCTCCTAAAAAGGTATCAAGGGCTGTTAGTAATTCAATTATTTCATCGCTTCCGGCTTTATGCACAAGTGTCATTTGCGCCATAGGGGCAATAGCAAAGTTACGCGGCAGTGGTTGCCTATGTGTTATTAGTTGCTGTATTTTTTCAATAAATACAAACTGTAACCACTGCTCAAATGCCATTGTATCGTGACAAAAAGGAGTATTTGAAAGCAGTGCCTCAGCGTCTATTGGCTCACTTTGCCAAAGCGCGTGCTTTTGTAAAAGTGCTGTTAGCTGCACTAAATAAGTTTGGGTTTGCTGGTACATAACCACCCTCTTTTATATATGTAATGCAATTATACCCTGTTCCCTCATAGGCGGCTATGACGTATAATTAATGTAATTTTGCAGTAAAAACAGTTGAGAAAACAATGAGTGATCAAATAGCTACATTAGGTCAGCTTTTAGATGGTGCGGGTACTCAGTGGCGTACTTTTGATATTGGCAGGCACATTACTAAGCTTGATAAAAAACAATTTTTAGCTATTGAACAAGCTCAAGTGCCTTACCCTTACCCACTTGCTGGTCATGCATGGCTCGCTATTCAATTTTGGGATACTAAAGCCAGTAAAGAACCTTATGTATGGTTTTTAAAGTTTCCACTTGATGAGCAAAGTATGCTGGTAAGTGCTAGCCGCGATCACTTTGCTGATATGGTTATTCAAGCGCTAGGCACTGAAATTACAGGCGAACAAGCCGATGGAAAACTTGATAATAATCCTTATGTTTTTACGCCAAACGCAAATAAATTAGCGGCATTTAACGCCCAAGTAAAAGTACTATTAAAACAGCCTGCGTCGCAGTATTACGAGCATGCACAGCTTTACTTTAGCGGTAAAATTGGTTTTGATAATTGGCAAAGTGTTGCACTGCAGGGTATTGCCGATTTTGCACTGCGCTTGGGCAGCGATACAAACTTAAGTAATCTGCAAAAAGCATGGGCGCATTTACCTATTGAAGTACTGCAACCACTCAGTGCCATGCTTGAACACATTGAAATACCAACATCAATGAGTGAGTTACTTGTTGATTACATGCAGGCCGCAATTAGTAACAACGACACAGTGGCTATAACCGCAGCACTAAGATCTGCATCAAAAGGTCAAGCTCAAGGGTTATGCGCTCAATTAGTTGATACTGTACTAAGCTCACCTGCAGGGCAAGATTCAGATGTGTTATTAACGGTAGCTGGGCGTTGTTTTAAGCAATTAGAAAACCCTGAACGCTTGCATGTATTTATGGATAATTGCGCGCATCATCAAAAAATTGAAGAATTGT
This sequence comes from Pseudoalteromonas sp. 1_2015MBL_MicDiv, assembly GCF_002407505.1. Taxonomy (NCBI): domain Bacteria; kingdom Pseudomonadati; phylum Pseudomonadota; class Gammaproteobacteria; order Alteromonadales; family Pseudoalteromonadaceae; genus Pseudoalteromonas; species Pseudoalteromonas sp. 1_2015MBL_MicDiv. The sequence goes on from NZ_CP012737.1 coordinate 2,564,344, forward strand.
TTCCAAGTATTTTTGCTGATTTAGTTGCAATACCGACTATTCGCCCGCATTTATTAGGCTTATTACGTAAAGAAAATCGCAGCGAAACCCTCGCGCGTGCAATTGGAAGGTTATTCTCTTAAATGGCAAGTTTATGGACGTTCATACTTATTGGTAGTGTAATTTACTTATTTTGGCTTAACCGAAAGGTGGCAGAAGCTGCGAACGTTCATGCTAAACGCCAAAGTGAGCAACTGCAGGTGCAGTTGATGAGTGTTGCTTGCACAAAACGCCGCTTTGGTTTTTTAAAGAGCGGCAAGCCTGGCATCAAAAGTGAATTCATATTTGAATTTTCAAGCGATGGTGAAAATGCTTATCAAGGCGTGTTAATTATGGAAAATGAGTTTTTGAAAAGCGTGGTTGTTCCACCACATAAAATATAAATGGATTTAATTTAGGGCTAAATTAAATTTACTCAAACACAAAAACTAAGGCGTAACTAAAGTTACGCCCCAACTGGACTGCATCCTGCTAGATATCCGTTATCTATTAATCCGTATTATCATCCCCTGAACGAGTAAACAGCCTTATTTACCCTCACATTGCATCCTGCAATATCCATAACCTTCTTGGCAAATCCACGCAAACTAACGCTTAGCTACATCCTGTAGCATCATCCCTGGTAATCCTTTGAAGTAGCTCCTGCCACTTTTGCATCCTGCCATGTCCTCTCGCCACCTTGGCCTATGCGTAATCTAACGCTTAGCTATATCCTTTAGCATCATCCGTGGTAATCCTTTAAGTAGCTCCTGCTACTTTAGCGCACCTTGCACTTCCTATTCGTCCTTGCTTTCCTTGTTAACTTGTCCTTTTTGCTTCCTGCTAGCGTCCGCTACGTTGCCTATTCCATATCCTTGGCAGTAACTCAATCATTGAGCTATGTCTTCTTGACAAAGTAAAGTTTAAAGCAAACGAGTGTGAGTAATAGGACTTAACATTAAATAAATAAGCGTCACAAAAATGAAAAAACAAAATAAACATTTAATAACAGCAACTTAAATTAAAAAAAGCCACTTAATAGTAGCCTTAAACTGATTATGCTCACAACAATGTAAGAGATGTCTCACGGCCTTATGTCCGTTTGGGCGCATTGGCTTACATTATAATTTTAAATAGCTGGCTCAATTATTGATTTAAACAGTAATTCGCCCTCTACTTGGTTAAAAGTAAGGTGTTTAAATGCTTCAAACTTTTCAGTTTTAAAAAATTCAATGTGCTCCTTACGTGTTACAAATACAGCCATCCCTGTTGACTCAGCGTTACATTTAACTAAGTCATCCAGCCCACGTAGTAAGTAACGGCCAAATCCTTGCCCATGAAAATGCGGATCTACGGCAATAAAAGCTAAAAAATAGTAATTACCTTTCTGTTTAAGCGCGTCTCTAATTGTTTGTTCTTTATCTATTAATTGATTTGTTTGCAAGTAGCCCGCACTCAGCATTAATTTTAAACGCCAGTGCCAATAACGCTGCGCTTGTAATTGGCTATTAGATTCAAATACACACGCTACTGCTTTTAATTTATCGTTGCGGTATAGGCCAATTAGTGGCTGTTTTTCTTGCCAAAAACTACTGAGTTCTTCGCGAATTAATGATCGTAGTTTTTTTTCGTAAACTGATTTATTTTCGTCATTGTAGCTAAGCATGTTTAGTAATACAGGATCGTCATGATAAGCCTGATAAATTAGGCTCGCTGCAGTACTAATATCTTCTGCAGCTAAATACTGTACGCTGAACGTATCAGCTGGTGTGGTTACACTCATTGTATTTCCTTTATTATTTTAGCTATAGGCTGTTTAACTTTAAACCTAACTATATACCTAAAATTATTAACCGTAAATTCAGCGAGAGTTTAACTAGCAAGAGGTACAGTTAGGCACTAGTATGAGTTTTCATTCATTTAAAGGAGCAATATCATGGATACGACAAAACACGACATTAACACACTTTTTGCACAGCTTGGATTACCAAATAGTGATGAGCAAATAGATGCGTTTATTGCCTCACATGAATTAGAAGACACAACATTACTCCAAGAAGCTTCTTTTTGGGATGAAGCACAACAACACTTTTTAGCTGAATCCCTTGCAGAAGATGGAGATTGGAGTGAAGTAATTGACGAGTTAGATGTACGCATTCGTCAAAGTAAGTAATTTTATTTAATGTACCCTCCCTTATTTATTGCTAACATAGCATTTGCGCAGCATTTATATGCTGCGTATTTATTTTATTAAAGAGTTATATATCTAATGAATTCAGTTGTATTTGATGCAATCAAAGCCCTTCTCGATGAAGGCAAAACCCCTACTGTAGCACTAACTAAAAGCCGTTTGGCGCAACCGGTTCCAATGCCGATGATTATTGCAGCAGTAAGCCAATATAAAAACAATCCTGATTCAATTAATAACTTCATGAGAAACCCACAGCAGTCAGATAATACTGAGCTTAAAACAAGTCAATTAGATAGAATTGAGCAAAAACTCGATAAACTTCTTGCGCTGCTAGAACAAAAATAATTTGAGACTATAAATGTTCGTTGTTGATTTAACTTTTGATTGCTACCAAGACACCACCCTAGAACAAGCCGAACAAGCAATAAATCGCTTAGTAAATGCACTGCGTTTTAATGGTCAAATAATGGGGGAAGAATTTCCAACCGTTTTAAAAGATGGATTTTTTATTACCCGCGTAATGTGCCCGACCGAAGATGCAATGCACCCGCTAAATAACAGCCCGTTTGTTAAGCACAGTATCGAAAAGTTACATAGTGCTGGGCTACTTGCGCCAAAAGTAAAAGTGATCGGACAAGATATTCACTCCAACGGCGCTGATTGCTGCAAAGAACCATCAAGTTATATTTTATATACAACCTATGTGCATACGTGCAGCCCGCTTTATTGTGGTGATGACTTTTTGCCTGTGCCGCTATTTCGTATTCCGGCAATTGCTAATGGTGACTATAAAACGCTTATAAAATGGCAAGAAGATTGGCAAGCCTGCGATCAAATTCAAATTAATGGCGCAACTCGTTGTGAGTTTCCGGCGCTTGAAGAAATATCGAGTGTCCAAAGCGACCTATATAGACGCGGAAAAGACATAACAAAGCGAATTAGTTTTTTAACTAAAAAGCCAACCTATTATTATTTATACCGTGTAGGCGGCGTAGATAAAGCGTCTGAACTTGAACGAAAATGCCCTAGTTGTAATGGCGATTGGAAATTACCTGAATCGTGGTTTGGGTTATTCGACTTTAGGTGTGAGCCGTGTGGCTTAGTGTCTAATATATCGTGGGATTTTCAATAACCACTTTAATGAGTGCTTAAAATCAGCTTAGTGATGACGCTAAGCTGATTTATTAAACACGTTTTAAACCTCTAATGCCTTTAAAAAAGTATTAATGTTAGGTGCAAGTACATGGTGTGTTTTTTTGCCTACGTGCTCTAAACATACTTCACCAGTGTGCACCAATACACTTACTAGTAAATCATCTTGATCAGTTAAACCAATAAATACTGTTTCTGGTTGCTTGAGCTTGCGTTTCATTAAAACGTGACCCGTTATATTTTGCTGTAGCAAATTAAAGTCTTCTTCGTTCCATGCTTGTAGTAATTCAACCTGATGCCCATCAATACTTGCTAAAATACTTCCACCGTACATATGTCCGTATAGCTCGCTAAGCGCTTTTGGAAACTCAAGTTCTAGTGCACTGGCTAAATCATTAAGCGAACCTGCAGGTTGCTGACGCGCCCCCTGCCATTGAATGTTTCCTTGCTCGTCAACCTCACCAACTTCACATGGGCTTGGCCATTGTTCGTCGTGCGCAATAAGTGGGTACTTTGTAGTGTTTTTAAGGGTATTTTCGCTAAATGTTTGATGAAGTTGTTCTATAAGCAATGCAACAGACATACTGTGAAACTCATTTAAATTAGATATAATGTCCCTATTGTAACTATTTAAGAGCAAACATGACAGATTACAGCAATTCTCCAGACCTTAAAGGTAGCGTATTAGGCCAATCTACTGAGTATGTAGATGTGTACACGCCAAGCTTGCTTTTCCCTATTGCGCGCAAACTAAATCGTGATGCTTTAAATATTGACGAAGCAGAGCTGCCATTTAAAGGCCAAGATATTTGGACTGGTTACGAGCTTTCATGGTTAAACGCTAAAGGTAAACCGCAAGTTGCCGTGGCCTTATTTACCTTTGAATGCCAAAGCAGCCATATTATTGAGTCAAAGTCGTTTAAACTTTATTTAAATAGCTTTAACCAAACCCGATTTGAAAGCATTGATGTAGTAAAACAGCATTTAATTGATGATTTATCAAACGCGGTTAACAGCCCTGTCAAAGTAACTTTATATAATCCTGATGATTACAATTGCTTACCATGTACGGCGCTGCCAGGTGAATGTATTGATGACTTAGATATTGAGATTAGTAATTACGATATTGATGCTAATTCACTTAAAGCAAAAAGCGATGAAGTAGTGACTGAAACGCTCTATAGCCATTTACTTAAATCGAACTGTTTAATTACCTCCCAGCCTGACTGGGCAAGTGTAATTATACGATACACAGGCGAGCAAATATGTCGCGAATCGTTACTGCGTTATTTAATTTCATTCAGAACACATAACGAATTTCATGAGCAGTGTGTTGAGCGTATTTATAGTGATTTAACAACACAACTTAATATTAAAGAGTTAGAGGTTTACGCGCGTTATACTCGTCGTGGTGGGCTTGATATAAACCCGTATCGCTCTACGCATTATAACGACACGCCATTTGCAGTTAAAATTAATCGTCAGTAGGTTATTTTAAACTGGAATATGAGTATTAAAAAAGGAGCCTAGGCTCCTTTTCTATTTGTATATTTAATTAATACCAATTCGCTTAATTAAGTGAGCTATTTTGAGGCTGGGAAAACGTGTTGATAGCTAGGCAAAAAATTCGCTATTTAGTTGTTCTCGGCAATTGCTCCTGCATTGCTCTACCTTCTGCATCCATGCAGTCGTAAATGAGAATCTTTTAACGCAGGTAGCGACACGTTTAGACCCGCAAAATGATTAAGTATTATTGCGGATTGGTATAACTTCACGCTTAGTGGGTATGGGCATACCACACACGTCAACGTAATTATGTGCTTTAACAAACCATGGCTCAACACGGTTTTTACGAGCGCTGATTAAGTTTTTAAACACTGATGAGTTTGTTTTCATCACTTTAAATATACTTTTATCGCTTTGTATATCGCCAAGCACTTGTATATTTTTAATTGAGTTAAATGCTTTTCCTTCAGTTGGTGTACGCGCTAAACGGTTAAAATGCTCTATACCTTCGAGCACTCGACCAAACACCGTAATGTTTTTATCGAGGTAGCGCGGGCCTTGCCCTATCGTTACAAAAAACTCCGTGCTCGCACTATTTATGTCGTTATCGCGCGCCATGGCAAACACGCCACTACAATGCACTTGCCATGTTTGCGTATGTGCTGAGTTTTGAGCTACTGCAAAGCCGTTTAAAAAGCCGGTAACTGGTGCATATCCGTCGCCATTTAGCTCAGTAATTAAAAGTGGTTTGTTTGTTGTTAAATAAAACTCAGCTGGGACTGTTTTGTCTGCCGTTTTAATTAACTTTTTACCCGAGCTGTCCCCGCCTTGCGCTACAAAACCCTCAACAAACCGATAAACGCTGGTATTTTTATAAAACCCTTCTCGTACTAACTTTTTAATATTTTGAGCGTGCTTTGGGGCAAGCCGTTCATTAAGCTCAATGTACGCATCACCCGTTGGCAGTGTTATCTTTAAAATATTTTGAGCATCCACTAATCGCCAATCATTATCTGTTGCACTAGCAATTACCTCACTCGCACTCAATAAAGGTAGCTCTTGATTAGCAACATCATCACCGAGTTGTTGAGCACAACCGCTCAACAAAACACTAAGCAGAGCTGGCAATATAATTTTTTTCATCGCTTATATCCTTATAATTATTATAGTTTTGGTTATTCCCAATCAAACTTATATAGCACATCAACATTTTGATATAGGCCGCTCGTTATTTCTATGTATAACTGTGAAAGTAACTGATAACGCACAGCCACTTCACTGAGCGAATCAAATACACCCACGCTATATTTAACTTGTAAGCTGGGTGCTACGTAACCTGATATTTCTACTTTGGTGCTATCACCACTACCTGATGAGCTTAAACTTACATCTGACAGCCCAAAGGTTTCACCTACCTTAGAAACAACTCCTTCGCTGCGGCTAACACCTTGAGAGAGTAATAACTGTGTGAGCATAGCATCGCTTGACGAACTTTCTCCATCGCCTAAAGGTTGGCCATTAAGTAAATATGCAAGTGCTTGAGCTTGATCCATCGCAGGCTCAGAAAATATTTTGAGCGTTGGTTGTTCAACATTACCCGTGAGCGTAACCCCTGCAATGACACCATTTGCAGTCGTATCGGGGTTACGTATTGCTTTAATATTTAAAAATGGTTGTTCAATTGAACCGCTAAAACCTACTTGCCCGGTGCTGATTATTAAATCTTGCCCAAAGGCTAAGTAAGTACCTTCAATTAAGTTAAGCTCACCTGTGGCTATAATTGGTGCGCCTTGACTCATTTTTATGGCTAAATCACCCGCAACTTTTGATTCCAAGCCAAACGATTCTACTTTTACATCGTTTTTAACAATCACTTTTAAATCTATGTCGTAATCAAATGGAACTGTTTCGGTGGCCTCGGTTTTTTGATCAACAATAATTTCATCATCGCTAACTTGCACTGCGCCCTCTGGGAGCTCTTCAATCATTATACGACCGTAAGGCACAACTACCTCACCAGCAAGCTTGAGTGCATTATTAGCCAAGCCTATTTTTAAATCCGGTGATACTTTAAAAGTAACCCCTTGCTGCGCACGTACATAAAACTGCTCGCCAACTACCGCCACATTTACAGCAGGTTGCGCACCTTGCCAATCAACGTCACCGGTGAGGTTTATTTTACCGCCCTGGTTGTCGTTTAAGTTGCCTTTTATTGTGGCTGTTGTTTTATCAAACAATACGTTTATATTTGATTTTTGCAGCGCTATAGGTAGTTGCTCGCCCTCTAAACTAATATCGCTCACATTAAGCTCGCCATTTAATAATGGATCTTTTAACGTACCAGCTAACGCGACTTTTCCGCTAATATCACCTTTTAACTGCTCTAGGGTTTCAAGAAATGGTTGTAAGTCTGAAAGGAGTATTTTATCAATATTAATAGTGCCGTTAAGCGCTTGCGTATTTTGTATGTCGTCAATATCAATGTGTGTGTTTATTTTACCAAGCACACTTGATTCTAAATTAGCTTCAAGCTTGCCAATTTGAGAGTCCGAAAACGCACTAATAGTTAAAGTTTCGATTGGTAATTTAAAACGATCTTCTTCCGAGGTAAGCACCGCTTCTAAGTCGCTAGAATCGATATTTGCGCGTAATGTTTTAAGCGCACCGCTTTGCCAATTAAGTGCTACATCGCCAGCTATATTACCACGAGTACGAATGCTATTAGGTAAAAAATGCTTAAGCTCCTCAAGTGCTAAGTTGCTTAGCTTCGCATTTAATTGACCAAGTTCTTTTGATTGCGCTAGCGTGTCTATACATAATTCACTTTGCTCAGATGCCCAACAATGTGCACTTACATCAAAGTCACTAGTTTGAGAATTAAACATAATGGCAATATTTTTAGTATTACTAAAACTAAGCTTTTTATCGCTAAGCGTTACATTACTAAGCTCGCCATTCCAAGTGGTATTATTAATTTTGCCATTAACTTCAAGCTCTATACTGCCTTGCTCGGCATCTAAAGATGCCGTAAGTTGGTGATCTGTTTTGTCGCCGCTAATATCAATTTTAACGCTATTAATTTGCTGTTCGGCTACAAGCGCCGAACCAACACTTACCGAAACATCAGTTTGCCAATCGGCTGCGGTATCTAACTGCCCTTTTACTGATAATTTATTAATGTTTATTTCATCAAAAATAAAGCGATCTAGTATTAGTGCTAAATCAACAGAGGGCGTTAACCTTTCCCCTCTCACTTTTAAATTTGCGTTGCCGTCGGCAGTAAATGGAATATAAGCTTTTTCATCACTTTTTAGCGTTACTTTGCCATCAACCTGCCAAGTATCATCAACTTGCCCGCTTAGTGCTAATTTATTGGTACCACTGCTTAAATAAAAGCTATCAATATTAGCTTTTAAAGTATTGTCAAGCTTAAAGTTTGAGGCAAATTCTAGTGGCACGTCGTTAAGTAATCCGTTTAACTTTGTATTATTCATTTGTAGCTGCCACTTGTCGTCAGCTGCACTAAACGAGCCTTTAAACTGTCCTGAAATATCACTGGTAACGGCATCAGTTAAGTACTGCGCTTTTAAGTTAGCAAGCGTGCCATTAAAGTTAGCCTGTATGCCTTTTTGCCAATCAACATTGGCTTTTATAGTTGCACTGCTTTCGTTCGCTTTAATGCTTAGCGCTTGTAAAGTTGCTTTGGTGAGACTGCCTTTCAATTGGGTATTTAAGTCAACAGCTGGGTACGCACCTAATTGGCTATTCGCCTGAAGGCTAAGCTGATAGTCGTCAGCATTACCTTGTGCGTTAAGGCTTACATTTCGCACTTTAAGCTCATTACTTTGCGCATCAATAAGCCACTGTTTAATTTTTCCATTTAACTCAAACGGATAGTTTTTTTGCTTTAAATTTGCCGTTGCCGTTAAACTAAGCGGATATTGTCCCTGCGTTTCTAAATTTAGGTTTAGGTTTGACAAGTCGCCATTCAACTGCAAATTGGCTTGGTGCTCATCACTTTGTAAAACAACATCCCCTTTCACGGGCAAATTCCCTGCAAGCTCAGCGTTAAGATGCGTATTAAGCTGCCACTGTTCATACTTTGCTGAGAATGACTCTAAATTAATAACCGCATCTTCCACACTTAATTGCAGCGAGATGTTTTCAATAACATGTTGGGCTTCGTTTTGCTCAATCGTAATTTTAGCAATTTCAAAGTCTTCAACAACTAAATCAAGTGGCGAAGTAAATTCTATATTAGGCAATGCGGGTAGGTGCGTTAAAGGCGCTTGAGTATTTTGCGCCGTTTGTGTTTTCGCATCTTGTTCTTGCTCTTTTAAGGCAACAAGTATGGTGGGAATATTCAGGCTTTTAACCGTCAGCTTTGAACCCTCAGCTTTTGCTGAGAGTTTAAAGTTATTAACGCTTACGTTTGCACTTGGATGCTCTAGCGTAAATTTATTGATCGCAATGTTTTTTACAGCAATATTAAAAGGTAAGCTGATTTTTTCAAGCGGCTCTGTCGGGGCTTCTTCTTGTGACTCTGCAGTTTTTGGTAATGTTAAATTTATAGATTTAGCACTTAAGTTATCTATACAAATTCCATCGCACTGCCACCAAAACAAATCAATTTTCAATTGTTGTGCATTAAAGTCCAATCCGTTGCTAGCAAAGCGTACATTAAAGGCATCATTATAAATAAAACGACCATCTTTAATTTCAATATGTAGTCCATCTACTGCTTTGTTTGCACTATAAGCAATAAATTGATTACCGGGTGCGGTAAATAACAAACAAAATAGTGCAACAACTAACGTGACAAAAATAGCACTTACGGCGGCTGTTATCTTTTTTAATACTGACATTAAATTTCTGGCCCTATGGTAATACTTAAACGTGTGCTTTTACTTTCTTTTGTTAATCCCCAAGCGTGGTCTACGCGCACTGGGCCAACGGGTGTTAAATAGCGAAAACCAAAACCAGCACCTACTTCAAAATAATCAGAAAAATCATTAGTCGCAGTACCACCATCAACAAATAAAGCTGCTCGCCAATTTTTAGCAAACTGGTAGTTATATTCCATCGTGCCCGATAGTAAATACTTACCACCTATTAGCTCGCCGTCATCGTTCTCAGGCGAAATTGATTGGTACGCAAAACCACGAACACTTTGATCGCCACCTGCGTAAAACCGAAGTGAAAATGGCACGTTGTTAATATCATCAACAAGCATTGCCCCCACATTCGCTTTTAAAAACACCAAGTGACGGTCAAAATAAGTGCGTAGCCATGCATGTTGCATTTGCACCCTAATCAGATTAGTACTCGAAAGCACATCATCTAAGCCAAACTCAGCAGATATAAGCCACTGCTCTCCCCAATAAGGAGTCGTGCCGCCTTTTGATTTTTTGCGCGCGTAGCTAATGCCCGGCATTAACATTTCGGTACTTTCTTCGTCTTCATCACCAATACGGTAGGTTTCTTGGTCGCGGCGTAAAAATGCAGTACGCACCCACTTATTTTCGGTCAACCATTGGCGCTGAACTTGCCCTGTTAATATTTCACTGTAAGTGTCGTTTGTGAGCTCATCTTCTAGCTTATAACCGACAGAGAATCGCCATAAATCATCATTAGGATCATCAACCGGAATTGTATAAGCCATGGAAATATCTTGCTGCTTTTGTGCCACATTGAAATTAGTTTCGAGGTAATGGCCGTCTTCTGTGATCCACGGTTTACTCCATTTAAAACGCACCTTAGGCCCTAAGTCAGTACTAAAACCACCGCCAATTTCATAGCTGTTAGCTGGCTTGGGTAATACTTCAACTTTAATCGGTACTTGGCTGTTTTTGCGCGCTGCAATGTCAGCATAAACACGTACACTGGCAAAATAAGGGGTACTTGATAAATCCAAGTTATAGTCAGCAATATGTGTTGATTTATAAGGTTGGCCCTGCGAGAAAGGCGCTATAGAGCGTATGTATTTTTCAGCGGGTGTACTACTGGCAATTTGTATATCGCCAAACTCATACCTAACTCCGGTATCAATTATGAAAGTAATAACAGCACTATTTTTTTTAAGCGATACTTCTAATTTACGCGCTGGCCACTTAGCATCAAAATAACCTAGTTCTAGTAGCATCGATTCTATTTTTTTATGGGTTGAGTCGTATTTACCATGATTTAGAACATCGCCTTGTTTTAAGCTGATGTTGTTAATTAATGCCTGTAATTGGGTATCACTTTGGCCATCCCCATTTAAAGTAATGTTAATTGCTTCTATACGAGTTGCAGGCCCTCGCTCAACTTTAACGATTAATTCACTGTCGTCTTTATCAAACTCAACTTCAACGGTTGGGCTGTAGTAACCAAGTGCTTTGATACTATTTTGTACTTGCTTTTGAGCATAGCGGCGAAGTGTACGGGTTGGCTTCTCACCAATTAATTGCTTGAGGTAAAGGGCTACGTTACTTTCTAAATCACCATTTAACCCTTTAATTTCGTAATCTTCTATGACTTTTTCTGCCGCATAGCTATTTGTCGCAATTAAAGCGATCACAACACACATGCAACGTAAAAACTTAATAAACAAGTAAATATCCTTACTTTTAATATCTTACATAAAACTGGCTGATTACGCGCATATTAGCATAGCCATAATGAGCAACACATTAACTTAATGACAATCTAACGCGTAAATTTAACTTTGAATAAATATCAGCATAATTAAAATTAGTACGCGTTAAGACAATATTTTAGTTACAATAGTGCCTACGAATAAAAAATTAATTTTAAATGAGTTTTTAATGCAATTCCCTGATGATGATAACGGCCAACTTTTAGCCGAAATAGCCGCTGCTGGCATTGATTTAAATAAAATGCACCAAGTCGATTTTTTTATTTTATTTGAACAAGAAGCCGATGCTGAAAAATTTGCTAAAGAAATAGTCTCTGATGCATTAATTCAAAATGCTGAGCTTGAAAAATGTAAAGATACTGGCGTTTGGGAAGTAATCACTCAAGTACAAATGGTGCCAGAGCACACCCTTTTAGGACAAGCAGAGCAATACATTGAAAGCATTGCTAATAGCTTTAATGGATACGGTGATGGCTGGGGATTAATGGACGGTGACGAGGCTTAATTGCCTTTTAATTGTATTAGTCCAATGTACTCTATCAGTTAAGCTTAGCGGCTTAACTGATTTGCCTTTCTAAAACCCCCTTTATAGTCAAATAGCTTATCAGCTACTTTCCAACCATATTTTTTGCTTTTTCGTGCAATAACAAAATCCGGTGGTACTAATTCAAATTGTGCTTTTACTACTTGCTCTGCAGTTTTAAAATTAATAGGTGTTTGCCCAAGTCCTACTCGTAGACCAAATTGCTTATTAAATATAAATTGCCCGCCTTTATTTGCGAGGTTATATACCTCATCGCAACTTGCGCCATCTTCATCAAAATACGTTACTTTAATAAGTTCATCTTTAATTAGAGTTACTGATAACCCACTACATCGAAGCACAAGTGCGTCTTTTAAGTTTAATGCATTACGTAGCTTATCATCAGGGTCGGCCATTACCGCGCCGCAATCATGACATTGTCGTGCAGCAATATCATTTGGGGCACCGCACTGCTCACATTCTTTAAACCTAAAACGATAATCGCACTGCTCGTTATGGCCACTATCGTCCTCTAATAACCCTTTACAGCGCCTGCCAAAGTGCTCTATTACTTTTCCTGCAGAATCAGTTTTACCCCAAAATATATTCGCAAAACCACAGCCAGGACAAAGTACCTGCACAGGCTCGTTATCACTATCGCCTTTTTTATCGCCTACTTCTGGGTGAAATAAATTAAAACCATTGCCGGCATAATCGATTACTAAGCAATCTGTTTTTGATTCAGATAACCTGAGACCTCGCCCCACAATTTGTTGATATAAACTAACTGATTCTGTAGGTCGTAAAATAGCTATAAAGTCGACATGCGGGGCATCAAACCCTGTAGTTAATACCGATATATTAACTAAATACTTTAATTGCTTAGCTTTAAATTGCTTAATGATTTTATCGCGCTCAGTGTTTGGCGTATCACCTGTTATAAGTGCACTTTGATGAGCTGGTAGGTAGCTTAATATTTCCTGAGCATGCATTACCGTAGCGGCAAAAACCATAACACCTTCGCGCTCTTCACTGTATTGAATTACTTGCTGTAATATAGCTTTCGTTGCGCGCTCACTGTTTTTTAAAAGCGCATTCATATCATCAGTCGTATATTGCCCAAATGCATTGCTATCTAAGGACGAAAAATCATAATGGCTAATTGCTGCATCAACTTCGTTAGGCGGCGTTAAATAATTATGTTTGATCATATACCTGAGCGGCAATTCAAAAATACAACTTTTAAACGGGCTTTCTTTAGTCCCTTTAACAAAACCATGATAATGGTGGTGGTATATCCACCCCATTCCTAACCGATAAGGTGTTGCTGTTAAACCCAATACTTTTAACTGAGGGTTATACTCTTTTAAACTGTTTATTACTTTTCCGTACTGGCTTTTTTTATCCCCATTTACCCTGTGGCATTCATCAATAATAAGTAATGAATAATGCTCATTTAATTTATTTAAATTACGGGAAAGTGATTGCACACTGGCAAAGGTTACTTGATGGTTTAATGATTTTTCTTTTAAGCCTGCTGAAAATATACTCGCCTCTAAACCAAAACTTTTATATTTTTGCGAATTTTGCTCTACAAGCTCTTTTACATGAGCAAGCACTAATATTTTTTGCTTAGCAATACGGGCAAGTTCAGCTATAACCAAACTTTTACCTGCACCGGTTGGTAGGACAATAACGGCAGGATCATTACTCTTTCTAAAGTGTAAAACAGTTCGTTCTACGGCTTCTTGCTGGTAAGGTCTTAGTTTATAGCTCATGGGAAAACAAATAGGTTTGAGTGAGGAGATTTTAGCAAATAATAGCTAGGAGTTTTAAACTTTAATTATATTTTATTGAGGGATAAAAAGAGAAGTTTCGGCTTCTCTTATATTTAGCTTTAGGCTAAATAATTTTCAAGTTCAACACCTTCAAACGCTTTAGGGCGACGGCCACGGCCAGTCCATTCAATAGTCTCACCATTCAGTTCCATGCGGTACTTAGGCTTAACTTTGGTGCGTTTGTCAGATGCTCCATCTTGTAAATCTTCTAGCGTAAGTCCTTTTTCTTTTAAAAGTTCCAAAACTTCCTGTTTTGCTTTTTGTTGCTGGGTATATTTTGAAATTGCATCATTGATAAGCTGTTGAGCTTTTTCAAGCTCTGTTAATGATGCAGTTTTAATAAAAGATCGGACTTCTTTCATTTATATCTCTCTAAATTTATTTGGTTATGCTTGCTTATTATATTCTTGTTTATTATATGCTTGTTTACTAAATATAACTAGTAGCACAATTTTAATTATCTAACGAAATAATAAGTTAATATAAGCTGTCGCCACAAAGCATCCGCAAATAGATTTAATGTAAGTTATAGTTTTACGTCCTATCTTGGTAGATATTCCCTCTTTTATTTATTTCTCTCATAGCATCTTGGTTTTTCTTACGTTGTTCTTCAGCTAATTCTTTTGACATACAAGTCCGTTTTTTTATATTACTCCCAGTAACAGCTATTTTTTCACATACTAAATTTGAATTAGAGTTATCGTCCTTTGTTAGAGCTGTACAGCCACTTAGTAATAATAAATTGATACTTAATATACCTAACAACTTTTTCATTTCGATTTCCTTAAATTATAACGTCAATACTTATGTATTGACGTTATAATAAATAACAACTACTTAAAATTTAGCATGAAGTGTTAAATACAAATGACGACCTGTTGTATTGTAAGTACGAGGGTCTGTATTATCATTGAATCCTGTAGCTGCGTACGGAGGATCTTCGTCAAAGATATTATTAATACCAAATGTCGTTGTGTAGTTATCAAAGAAGTAACTAAAACGAGCATTATGAATAACTTGAGAGTCAACAGTCCTAATTACATCGTAAGAATCAAGAACACCTGCAACATTAACAGCTTCAGTTCTAAATGATGAATTAACATCAGCTAAATCTTCTGGATCAACATTTGTGAAGTTCTCTTCAACTTCACCAATATAACGCAGTGCATAAGTAGCAGACCAATTTTCTTGAGTTAACGAAACATTAAGGTTTGTTTTCCACTCAGGGAAGTTACCATCACCACTATTTCGACGGTAGTAGCCAGCATTTTGAAGCGTTGAACCATCAGCTTGAGTAATAGTGTAATCATCATAGTAAGTTGCATCTAAACTTGTTGATAATGAACCAATCGAAGTATCTGTAGTATAAGCAATATTGAAGTCATACCCTGATGATTCAACACCACCTACGTTAATATTTCTGTTATCAATATCGCTTGAATTACCAGCTAAAATACCAGATGTATAACGAGTGATTTGATCACAATAAGTACCGCTTTCGGCACACTTGTTTAAAATTAGCTGCTCACCTACAGAACTGATTGCATTTTCTAGTTCAATATCCCAGTAATCAATTGTGAAAGATAAACCATCAACAAACTCTGGGCTATAAACTACGCCAACTGTAAATATATCAGCTTCTTCTGGTTGTAAATCTGGGTTACCACCTAGAGTAGAAGATAACTGATCACCGATAGGTTCAAAACCAGCTGCTGGAACACCATCAGCTATACAGAACGATGTTGGGTTTGTAGCACATGGATCCGAAACTTCAGGGCTATTATCTGATGCACCTGAGAACAGGTCAGAAGTAGAAGGAGCTCTAAATGCAGTAGATGATGTTCCACGGAACATCAGGCCATCCATAGGAGACCACTTAATGCCTACTTTATGGTTTGTAGTATCACCAAAAGTGTCATAATCAGAATAGCGAATTGCTAAATCTAACTCTAATACCTTAGCAAAAGGTGCGTCATATAATAGTGGTACATTAAACTCAGCATAAGCTTCATCTACTGTGTAGCTACCTGATGTTTCTTGACGACTAGAACCAGATGTAATTCCTAATGCAATTAGAGCATCAGGGAAGTCACCACCTTTTTCTTCACGGTGCTCAAGCCCAAATGCCATACCTAAACTACCAGCAGGTAATTCGAATGCACTACCGAATACGCTACCACTAATAATTTGCTGTTCATTTGAACCAAAGTCATGTGCTTCAAACGAAATAAAATCTAACATATCTTGGGTAACTTGAGTATCAGTTCCTGGGATACCAAATACATTTAGTGATGTACAACCTACGATAGGATTATCTACAGTCCCACATACAATACTTCCATCAGTATCTTGGAACGAAGGACCTACAGCTTGTGTAACTTTTTCAAAGTTTACGCCGCCAGCTCGTTTAGTTGTAGAATCACTTGAACCAAAGATGTATGAAACTTCATAGCCCCAATCATCGTTAATATCACCTTCAAAACCAACTACAGCACGAACAGTATCAACGCGGAATTGAGTATCTCGACCACCAGTTTCAACCATACGACGACGCCAATCAGATATTTCTACTGTGTCACCATTACGATCTTTAGGACCAAACTGTTGATTGTAGTAATTATCCGCAGAATAATTTGCATCAGTCACACCAAAGAATGCAAGCGGTGCTAATGGTAATGGAGCAAGCTTAGTATCAGAAATTCGGCGGTTTAAGCTAATTTCAGAAAAGAAACGAGCATGTTCAGAAAATTCATAATTACTTTGTACAAATATACCGTAGCGCTCTGCTGGCGTTAAATGGAAGTTAACAGGGGCAAAGTTATATGCATCTTTGCTTCCGTAACAATCATAGCCTGTTGGGTTAGCAAAGTCACTTGGATCTGATTGACCTGGTCCATTAGCTGCACCGTGAGTAAACGTAGAACAATCTTCACCAGCAATTGAGCCATCAATGCCACCATAACGGCCCCAAGGTCCCGCAGATGAACCACCTTTAGAAATTTCGCCAGTGTGATCCATATCTAATGAAAATTTAGACCAATCACGATCGCCAGAAGACTGAGAGCCCTGCTGAACATAGTAAGCGCTGGCTACAACGCCACCTTTGTCGTTTGTTAAACCAACAGTAAAGTCATAGCTTTTAGTTTCACCATCACCGCCATGCGTTGACGCGTCATAGCTTGCTGTAGCTTCAAAGCCTTCAAAGTCATCACGTGTGATAATGTTAACCACGCCGCCAATTGCATCTGAACCATAGATTGCAGAAGCACCGTCTTTGAGGACTTCAACACGTTTAATAATTGCTGTAGGTATTGTACTTAAATCTACAGAAGAGTTAGCACCACTTCCTGATGCAACCATACGACGGCCATTTAGGAGTATCAGGGTTCTTGAAGAACCTAACCCACGTAAAGAAACACGAACTGCACCTGAACCACCATTATTAACTGCTGCATTTGTACCAGCGCCAGCTACTGAAGGGATTTCTTGAAGAATATCACCAACGTTACTGATACCTGAAGTAACAAGATCATCACGAGAAATTATTTGTACAGGATTCGCACCTTCCATATCCGTTCTTTTAATTCGTGAGCCAGTAACTTCTATTCGTTCTACTTTTCCTGCACCCTCTGCTGCCATGGTACTTGCTGAAAATGCAGCTGTTGATGCTGCACCAAAAGCAATCGCTAAGCGAACAGCTTTTGTTACTTGATTATTTAACATTTGATTCTCCCAAGAATACATTTTATTAATTATAATTTTCAATCTAGCGTGGTGGCAAAGTGTTACCAAACGCTACAATTGTGTGATGAATGATAATACCAGTGAAACAACAACGTCAACAATCAATTAACCTTAAACCCTTTTAAATTACAAAAAAAGCTTAGATACACAATTAAATATCAATCACTTAGAAAAACACAAAGGCATAACCAACTGTTTTAAAAGAAGAAAAAAATAAGTAAAAAGGTTCAATTTAAATTACATAAAACAGGAAATTATTAACAAAACAACATGAGGGAATCATAAATTTTAACAAAAAAAGAGAAAAACACTTCATCCCACACTAAATCAGATTGAATTTCATACAAAAAATATGACTATTTAAATACGAAAACTGTAAAGTAATTATAAAAATGAAAGTTGAGCCCCTTGATATTCAATTTCTTTCAAATTCAAGGCATCAAGTACCATTTCGGCGATAGGAGTTAGCTGTTTTTGTATGTAAACCGAATAATTAAAATTATTTGAACCATTGTATAATTGCGCCCCATCATCAGAATAAACATATTCAATAATTTGACCTCGTTTAATTTCAAAATCAGGATTACTAGCTTTATACTTTTTAATCGCTTGCACTTGGGGAGGAACATTTTTTACGTAATCATTTAGATTTTGTCCTAACTTTTTACGGTATATTAACTTTTCATCGAATTCACCTGCGAACAATCTTTTGGTGTAGTCACTTATAATCTCGTGAAGTTGTTTTATTTCAAATTTTTCATTAAATAAAGTTTTGAATAACTCTTTTTGAAACTCTTGTGCAAATTCGGTCCAATCGCTGCGTACGGTTTCCATTCCTTTAAATATAAGTTCAGGCATCCCATTTTTTATAATTTGTCCTACATAGCGTTTTTTTGAACCTGTTTTTTTACCTCTTATTGTTGGCATAAAAAATGGGCTATAGTGGGTTTCAAACTCTATTTCTAAATAACTAGTAAGCCCAAAACGGTCTTTAATATCGCAGCTCCATTTATTATTAATATAGATCGTTAAATCTTTGCCTATTTGATTGCAACTCAGAGCACTTAGCTGATCGTCAGCTTTTACAAAAATAGAGTCTGTATCGCCATAAATTACTTCATAACCTAACGTTTCAATCCATTTACGGGTTGTTTGCATAATTTCATGCCCACGTAATGTTATTGAACTCGATAATCTTGGATCATAAAATCGACACCCTTTAGAGCCAAGTACGCCGTATAAGCTGTTCATTATTATTTTTATAGCTTGCGATAACATTGGCTGATTTGTGTCTTTTGCCCTTTGCCGTGTATGTGTTAAATGCTTAATTAACGACGGTAAGTGGTGTTCATTTCGTGAAAAAACGGCTTCATTAAACCCTTCAATTGCATTTTCAGGTGAGTCTAACCCTTTAATAAGCCCAAGAGGGTCAATACAAAAAGTTCGCATAATTGAGGGATATAGGCTTTTAAAATCTAAAACAAGTATATTCTTATAAAGCCCAGGCACTGACTCCATTACATAACCACCGGGGCTTTCAAAAGATAAACCGTGATCGCCTAAATTTGGCGCAACATACCCGCTGCGATGTAGTAATGGCAAATATAAGTTAGTAAATGCAGCAACCGAGCCGCCCATTCGCTCAAGCTCAAGACCGGTTAACTGAGTCCTCACTATTGCAAATTCAAAGAGTTGTAACTCTGCAAAAATCCTCTTAACGAGTATACAATCTTGTCGGTTATAAGCTGCTAAGTTGAGCTTATCTTCATTAAATTGACGAACAATTTCACTTAAACGATTATCTGCCTGAATTAGTTTAGATTCACCAAGGACTTTATAAGAAATATTCGCAAGCGAATAGTTATCAAAGTGATAAGTGGCATTTTTTAAGGTATCAATGCCATCTATAACGCTTCGCCCAGGTAAGGTGAGGCGAGTGTAATGCCCTGTTTTTATATTTAAAGGCTGCTGATCTCGGCCAAAATTAAGCGTTACCCCTAGTGCCTCTGCCCTAGAGTTTAACACTGTAAAATCAAATTCAATGACATTCCAACCCACAATAATGTCAGGATCATTATTATTGATATACTGCTGTAGCTTTTGTAGTAGATTAATCTCGTCAAAGCACCAATCAATATTAAATGGCTGATTATGCTGTTGAGGCTCACCAATCATTAATACAGTATCAAGGCCATTTCCTACCAGCCCAACCGAAAACAATACGCCCTCACCATTACACTCAATATCTAATGAAAGCGATTTCAGCGTGGGTGTATATTCAGGGCTCGCTTTTAATTTAGCATTGCTAATTAAAATAAAGCCGTTTTTTTGAGATACTTCACCCGTAACCCATACACCACCTTTAATAAAACGTTCCATTAAAAAACGATCGCTGTGGCGTATATCCGCTTCGTATATACTTATGTGCTTTTCAAGTAATGTGCGTGCTTTGTAAAGGTTACTTACATCATTAAAATAACAGCCTATGCACACAACACCACTAAAATGGCGCATTTCTACCGTTTTAAAATTAACACTTATATTTTCTTTATTTAATATGCTTTGTGCAAAATTGTGTTCATCTTGTGGGATAAAAAAAACAGCTTGCTGGTTTTCAATTAGTACTTTAATTGGGCCATTGTCAGATACGAGCCAGTAGCAAAGCGTGATCCCACGCTTACTCTTAGGCGAGTATTGTTGCCTTGATAAAATAAAGCCCTGATAGATTGCTTGTGTCAACGTACGATCCCACTTAATATATACACTGTAATTATATACATACTTTAGGTAAATCATCCCATGCTTTCTGACTCACTAAAAAAAACAATTAGGCAAGTACACCAGCATGTGGCTAATAACCTAAACGATTATCGCCCTCGAAGTAGCCAAAACTACCTTGTTGCCGAAATAGCAAAAACACTCGCAGGCGACTATCACAAAAAACAACGCATATGTGTTATTGAAGCAGGCACCGGTACAGGTAAGTCTCTTGCCTATTGTTTAGGTGCATTACCACTGGCCTTGGCACAAAAAAAGAAACTGGTTATTTCGACTGCTACCGTTGCACTGCAAGAACAATTAATAGCAAAAGAGCTCCCGTTTTTTAAAAAGCATTCAGGCCTCGACTTTAAATTTGATTTGGTAAAAGGTCGTCATCGTTATATTTGCGCTCACAAACTACACAATGCTGTTAATGGCGATAGCCAAACACAAATGGATTTTATGCCATCGCTTGCTTCACCACTGAGCGCAATGGAAACCAAGTGTTTAAATGAGCTATATAACGCCTATGTTAATAAAAAATGGCAAGGCGATAGAGACAGCTGGGCCGATACTGTACCCGATAGAGTGTGGAACTTAATAGCCTGCGATAAACATTCATGCCAACGCCAAATGAAGGCCCATCAAACGTGTCCGTTTCAACTTGCCCGTAATCAATTAATGCAAATGGATGTACTGGTAATTAATCACTCTTTGTTACTTGCCGATTTAGACTTAGGCGGCGGTAAAATTTTACCAGAGCCCGACAACACCATTTACGTTATTGATGAAGCGCACCATTTAGCACATATAACACGCGATTTTTCATCTGCTGCTGCCACAATAAAAGGCACAATAGAATGGCTTGATAAGCTCACTAAGTTTAGCGGGAAAATGGCGAAGGTCTTAGTGGGGCAAAGAGCTATTGGGCAAAACTTTAAACTTTGCGACAGTATTAATAACGCAAATAAAGATTTAAAAGTAGTTCGCGATATTCTTGATAATGCCGACTTTGAATACTCAAAAGACGATACTTACCGCTTTGAACACGGTGAAATCCCAGAATCGCTGCACAGTAAAGCTAAAGACATAAGCGAAGCCACACAAGATGCCCTGCGCTGTTTAAACAAAATGCACGACACCCTTACGCAAGATGTAAGCGACGGCGATATAAAACCTTACGTTGCCGACCCAATACTAGGCGAAAGTGGTCAATACATAAACCGCTTAGAGCAACTAAACAAACTCTGGTTTAGTTACGCTAAAAAAGGCGAAGGTACACCTCATGCACGGTGGATAAAACGCCTTAAATATAAAAGCCATCACGATCACTTATTAAGCGACTGCCCTATTGAAGTCGGTTACTACTTAAAAGATAAATTGTGGCGAGAATGCGCGGGCGCTGTTTTATGCTCTGCTACATTAAGTGCACTGGGCTCGTTTGATCACTTTGCTTACGAAACAGGGCTTGCTAAAGAAGAAGGCGTTAAATTTATTAAAGTACCTTCTCCTTTTGATTACCCAAAACAAGCCACTTTACGTATTCCGGTATCAAAAGTAGAACCTACCGATAAAGACTTTAGTGACCACTTAGCTAAAACATTGCCAGAGTACCTAAATGATAAAAAAGCGAACCTTGTACTATTCGCTTCTTACTGGCAAATGGACCACGTAACAAAGTTTCTTAGAACAAAAGGTTTTAACTTATTAGTACAAGGTGAGATGTCTCGAGAAGCGTTGCTTAAATTACACACCAAAAATGTAGACGAAGGCAAAGGCAGTATTTTATTTGGAACCCAGAGTCTTTCGGAAGGCCTTGATTTACCTGGTAAATATTTAGAGAACTTAATAATCACTAAAATTCCGTTTGCTGTACCTACTTCGCCGATAGAAGAAGCGCAAGCAGAATTTGTACAAAGCAAAGGTGGTAACCCGTTTTTAACGATTACCGTGCCAGACGCCGCAAAGAAATTGGTACAAAGCTGTGGTAGACTGCTGCGAAAAGAGAGTGATGAAGGCTGTATTACTATTCTCGATAGGCGCTTAGTTACTAAGCGATACGGTAAAGCCATGCTCGACACCCTACCACCTTTTAAAAGACAAATAGATTATTAATGTTTGAACTCGCACTCGATCCAACAACCTGGGCTGTTTTATGTGCTGTTGCACTTGCCGCAGGTTTTATAGACGCTATCGCCGGTGGCGGTGGCATGTTAACTGTACCCGCTTTATTAACTGCTGGTTTGCCTCCACATTTAACATTAGGCACCAATAAACTAGCAGCAAGTTTTGGCTCGTTAACGGCAAGCTATACATACTATAAAAAGAACTTATTTAGTCCTAAGTTTTGGGCTGCCTCTATTATTGCTACCGCAATAGGTGCATTGATAGGTACTGTTATTGTTGATCATTTAAGTATCGACTTTTTAAACAAACTACTTCCAATTATTATTATTTTGGTTGCCGCTTATAGTTTATTTGGTAATTTAAGTACCACCGAAGGTGATAAACTTCCTAAACTAAACAAAGCGATGAAAATAAAACAGTGGTTACAGGGTTTATTATTAGGCTTTTTTGATGGTTTAGCAGGCCCAGGTACGGGTACTTTTTGGACTGCCTCCAATGGCATGCTTTACAAAATGAACCTGCTACTTAACTGTGGCTTAGCGCGTTCAATGAACTTTGTTTCTAACTTTATATCGTTGATAACCTTTGTAGCACTCGGCCATGTAAACTTTTTACTTGGCATAACAATGGGCTTTTTTATTATGCTAGGCGCATGGCTTGGCGCGCATTCAGCAATCCGCTTTGGCAGCAAATTTATTCGTCCAGTCTTTAATACTATGGTTATACTTTTAGCATTAAAACTAATTTACGAGGCTTACTTTTAATATGCATTCAATGGCTTTAGATAAACTACGCCAACAAGTTACAACGCTAAAACAACAAGCTGAGCAATTTGATAAAGCTAAACTTTTTTCTAAAAACCGTTACATGCAAGCGCAACCTAGCTTGTTTGACCGCGCAGTTTTTAGCACAAAGAGCATGAACCTAGTCGATTACGTAATAGAAATAGAAGATGAAGTGTCAAGATTACCGCCAAGTGAGCATCGCCATGCTTATACCTACGCGCTTGAACGTATTGCAGCTCAAGTACAAGCTGTATTCAACGTTATTAAATCAACGCCTATTTGGGTTAAAGAAAACAAAAGCCATTATAAACCACGCCCTAAGCAAACTGTTTACAAGCAAGCGGTACAAAAAATAATGCAATCGTCGCATGAGCTTTACGACGAATTAAAACAAAACCATGAGTTTGAACGCCGTTTAGTGCTCATGATTGAAGAGCGAAAAATGCAAATGGATAAAGCCTCGCCTGCTAAAGCACAAAAGCTTAACCTTGAAATATTAAGCACACACGCTCGATTAGGCCGCTGCAGAAAAGCAATTTCTGCCACCGAAGATAAAATTCAACAAGTCGAAAAACAACAATTACGCTAATGCAGCTTTTTTACCACCCGCTATATTCTGCTTTAACGCTTCCTGAGCGCCATCGTTTTCCAATACAAAAATACCAAAAGCTCAAAGCAGAAATTGAAGGACTAGGCTTAATGCCCAATAATTTTACTTCACCTATAAAAGCAACGCCTGCTCAGCTTTCGCTGTGCCATAATCAAACTTATATAAATAACTTTTTAAACGGCACGCTTAGCAATAAAGCCATAAAAAAAATGGGCTTTCCTTATTCAAATGAATTGGTAGAGCGCACACTACTATCAGTTGGGGCAAGCATCCAAAGTAGTGAACACGCGCTAAAACATGGTTTTTCGGCTAATTTAAGTGGTGGCTATCATCATGCATACAGTGATTACGGTAGCGGTTTTTGTATTTTTAACGATCTAGCTATTGCAGCAGCACATTTAATAAATACAGAGCAAGCCGACACTGTTTTAATTTTTGATTGCGACGTACACCAAGGCGATGGCACAGCACAAATCACTCAAAATCATGACCAAATTATTACGTGCTCAATTCATTGTGAGCAAAATTTCCCTCGTAATAAACAGCAATCCACTTACGATTTTGCATTACCCGCTAAAACAACCGACGCTGAGTACCTCACTACATTAAAACAAGCACTCGATTTTTGCGTGCGTATTCATAACCCCGATATTATTTTATATAATGCTGGCGCAGATATTTACGAAAAAGATGAGTTAGGGTTATTAAATGTATCGCTCAATGGCGTATATAAACGTGACTTTTTTGTTCTCAATTTTTGTAAACAACAGAAAATACCACTCATGTGCAGCCTTGGCGGTGGTTATCAACGTAATTTAACCTCATTAGTTAATGTACATAAACAACTATTTAAAGCCGCTATCGATTTATAGTAAGCCTTGGTATAAACTCAATTAAATGGATTAACAAAGAGTGATAGGAATATGCGATTACATGACGATATACACAACTTTTACGAAAAAATTGTTCTAGAAGAAATAATTAAAAGAAAACTTGATAGACAATACAACGAAGATGTAATGGCTGACTTTTGCTGTACTGTACTAAACCAACTGCCACCAAGATATATTCGCTATGACGTAGACATGGCATTTTACTTACCACAAGCCGAACGTACACATATGGAAGAACGCGTACAAACTGCGATTGATGTGGCTATTAGTCAAATTTCTAAAAAGAAAAAGCACCATGACCAACCCACTTGATCAAGCTCCAACATACATTAAACTTGCAGTAGATTTAATTATGATATTAGAGCAACACGATGTTGCTCCAGAAGAAGTACTAAAAGCACTTGAAATAGTTAAAAGCGACTTTGAAAAGAAGCGAACCGAAAGTTAACTTTATTTAGCATGCTCAATTGGATAGGTAGTTACAGTCTCTTCGTATTTCTCACAATTAACTTTTCTTTATTAACCTTGGTTTATTATTTTTATGTGTCAGTTCCGAATATGGCTTACACCATTTATAAACCCTGTTACTCTAAAAGCTAACCAGTATAATTAAAGTACTATCATGACCTTAGCAAGCTTACTACGATTGTTTTTTTTGGCCGCTATTTGGGGCGCTTCTTTTTTATTTATGCGAATGGCAGCTAACAGCTTGGGGCCTGCAGTATTAATTGAGTTTAGAGTAGGCTTTGCTGCAGTTACTTTATTTATTGTTGCTTTGTATTTAAAACGCCGTTTAGCGTTTATCCAGCATAAAAAACACTTTTTTATTATAGGCGCGTTTAATTCTGCTCTGCCGTTTTTATTTTTTGCTTACGCAGCCCAAACTATTAGTGCATCCACACTCTCTATTTTAAATTCTACAACACCAATATGGGGTGTTGTAGTTGGAATTTTATGGACAAAAACAAAGCCCACAAAAAGTATGGTGCTTGGTTTACTGCTTGGTTTGATAGGTGTTGCAATACTTGTTGGGCAAAATCATTTTGTATTAAATAGCCAATCAATTTTAGCCATAGTAGCAGCATTAAGCGCATCACTTTGCTATGCCATTGCATCGCATTACACTAAAAACGCGCCTAAACTGGCCCCATTTGATAACGCCCATGGCTCAATGTGGGCTTCAAGCTTTATGGTATTACCGCTTATCTTATTTATGCCAATACGAGAAATACCAAGCACCAACGTTATGCTAGGTGTACTCGTATTAGGAGTAGTGTGTACCGCACTTGCTTATATTTTATTTTTTAAATTAATCGACGATATAGGCCCTACATCGGCGTTAACAGTCACGTTTTTAATTCCACTATTTGGCATTTTTTGGGGACATTTAATTTTAGATGAGCAAATTGGGCCAAATACGTTACTCGGCGCATTATTTGTAATTATAGGTACGATGCTTGTAACTGGATTTTTACCACGAAAAAAAACACTTAGCTAAAGTAAGCTAAGTGCTTAAAATTGCATACTACTTCTTGCGTCAAGATTTACTGCTTATTCACTAATTTGGGATTGCTGAATAAGTAACAACAACTCAGCAGTAGCGGTTGCATCGGCAAGGGCGCGGTGATGGCTGGTTAAGTTTAAATTAAAATGCGATGAGAGATTACCAAGCGAATACGACTTTAAGCCTTTAAACGCTTTGCGCGATTCAACCACGGTGCACATTTTTGGCATTTTAAAAAAGTGCCCTGCCATCTCGCATTCTTTTTTAATAAAGCCATAGTCAAAATTAACGTTATGGGCTACAAAAATACTGCCTGCGAGTTTATCTAATAGCGGCTTGGCTATATCGGCAAATACAGGCGCGTTGCGTACCATGTTATCGCTTATGCCAGTTAGTGACGTAATAAAGCCAGGTATATGGCGCTCGGGGTTAACTAAGCTCGTCCAATTATCAATTACTTTACCGTATTGCACTTTTACAAGGCCTATTTCGGTAATACGGTTACCGCCTTTTAAGCCGCCGGTGGTTTCTATATCAACGATGCTGTAAACACGGTTTGGATCTACAAACCATTTAACCGCAGCAATATGTACTGTAAAGCCCACATTTTTTAAATTATCTATGGTGGTAAGTTGGTTGCGCCTAAGCTTATCGCCAGGGGCTTTTACCTCTTCAAAATGTACTTGGCCATTATTAATGACCATTAAGTCGGGATAGCCGTCTTTCAGCTGTAAATAATGTTTGCTCATGGCTGTTAAGTGCGCAATTAGCGCCTTAATAGGGCTGTTTAAAATAAGCGCCTCTAGTGGCTCTAATAAATTGCTGCGCCATCTAAATAATCCATTGGGCTGATCAAAGTATTGCGCTGCATGTTTGCATACTAGATTAAGTAATGCTTGCGACGTTTGGCACTGCGCTAAGAGCTCATTTATCTGTGTTTGCTGCGCTTCATAAAAATTACCAAGCCTTAATACTTGCGGATAAATATCAAACTCATTACATGGCGGATAAGGCGACTCCACAAATAACTCATGCCAAAATACTAAACCAAACAAACTTTGCCAAAGCGTGTTTTCGGTATTAAATACAGCCATACCTTGGCGAGTATAATAATCGTTTACGCCCTGCTCTACTTCTCCTCTGTACAGTTCATCTATTTCTAGCACGCATTGGGTGTCGGCAAGCATGGCACTTAAACGCGAACGTGTTTTTTTATTAAACTTACGCATTAAAAAATCGTCAGCAAAATACAGTAAATCATCAGTGAGCGGGTTTTCGATAATGGCTTCTAATCGAGCTTTTACCCACTCTTTATTGCCAAGCCTGTATTGCTCTCTTATTTGAATTTCTTGTGCTTCGCTATCATCCTCGCACCCTTCAAGTAAGCTAAAAGCAAGTTTGCTATCAACTGTTTTTAGCTGCCTATAAAGCCTAACTAATAGTTTGTTTTTTAATACAACGGCTATTGCACCATGTGCAGCTTGCACTAAAACCTGCGACGCTAAAGCAACATAGTCGCTCTCATCTGTTATATTTTTAAATGCTAACCGGTAACGGTTTAATAAATAGTTTGATTGCGCTTCGTCAAGTGTTTCAAAACGCGACAAGCTCTCGCTGTGTCCTTCGCGCGTAGCGGTTAAGCCTAAGTCTCGCATTACAAAACGATTTTGATGATTCACATCACCACTGCTTAGTTTACCTGCAAATAAAAACTCAAAATACTCGTAGTAATCACTGCGGTTATTAATCACATACTGGCTATAAAGTGGCGCAAGCTCTTGTGGGCACGCTTTAAAAAACTCACGCGCAATATCCACCAGCGCGCCTTTAGCGGCGCTCTTTTTAAAGCTTATTTGCTCACTGTAATTACTTAGCAACTCAACCAAAGAAGGTTTGGTTAAGTGCGCTAAAAGCTGCTGGTAATGCTGCTCGTTTGGCTCAAATAAAATACCTGCTTTCTTTAGCGTATAAATAGCCTGATGCGGCGAGGTTATTTCTTCATAATTAAGCGATTGCGCCTGCACCAAATAAGGCTTTCGCGAGTACACCCGCGCCAACATGCATTGGCTTTGCTCATCTAGCTGATTAATTTGACTAATAAATTCACTATGTTTAGGCTCAAGTAAATGCATACATTTACTTGTTACAAACTCAATAAGCTCTCTAAAATGCGCTAAATAGTATTTTGCTGGTAATTCTTTTTTCATAATATCGCCACAACTGTATATAAAAACAGTATCTAGCATTTGTGCTTATTATTCAATCTTAAACTTGTAACTAAAACACGCTATAGTGAGCGTATAAAAGCAAATTCATTAAAAATAAAGGACTTACCATGAGCGCGCACCCGTACGATGTTTTATCACTCAATAACGGCGCAAATATTATTTTTACGCCTTGCCCTGGTACAAAAACACAGAACCTAGCTGACTCAATCGCCACATTAAAAGCTGCTAAAACTCACATGCTGCTTTCACTTATGCCGCAAAAGGAGCTTGAAAAAAACAACGTAGAAACAATAAATAGTGAGTGCAACAAGCACGATATAACGTGGTTTCATTTACCTATAAATGATGACGAAGCACCAAAACAGCCTTTTACATCAAGCTGGAACACGCATAAAACCGAAATACTACAAGCCATGCAGAACAAGCAAACCATTGCCATACATTGCAAAGGCGGTACAGGCCGCACAGGGTTGGTCGCCGCACTTATTTTAAATTCGGCAGGTTACACAAAAGAAGAAGCATACGGCCTAGTGCAAGGCATTCGCCCTAAAGCACTGACTATAGAGCTACAAAAAGAGTACTTTGAGAACTTTGAGGTGTAAGGCAGAGACTGGGGAGGATTTAACACTATAAATAGTGCTAATAATTCTATTTATAGCCTGTAATGAATTAGCACTGATAAGATTGATCACTTGTTATGCAACTCATTTAAACTTTGCCAAGAAATCATTTTTAATACATGCCTTAATACAGAAACTACTATAATTGTTAAAACGCATTAATTGCCAGATGACACCTTGTCCAAAGTCCAAATAAACTGGTTTTGTTGCTTTAAACCAAACATATCTAGGCCTTTTCCACTCAAAGAGGAAGTGTCCTACATGCGTGGATTTAATTATTCCATCTATTTTATCTGAGCTATGTATTTCTACTAACTCATTCGGACCTCGATACTCAGAAATAAAAGAATAAACGAAATGAGTTTTATGATTACTTGAATGAATAGATATATCTTCCATTGATTCATGCAGAGGATCAGGAAGCATCGCACGTAATTCTATGTTTTTCGCTAGATTACAACCATTAATTACCCAAATCATATCCCCGTAGAAATCCTCTCTTGATTTCAACTCAGCTTCAGACATTGGGGAGTTTTGAAATTCAATTACAATATTCTGCTCATTAACAACATCTGCAATATGCTTTTCACCACTTTTATCAAAGTATACTATTTCTTGATTATGATCTTCCCAATGATTTTTCCAATCTCGATGCCATTGGGATTCATTATCCCACCAAGGATCACAACTACATTTTACCTTGTGCGCCCAATGCCATCTAATTTTTGAACCACACTTTGCTACGGTTGGACTACCACAATATATACAAACTCCTTTAATCTTGGGCAGAGGAGCTTGCTTAAATCCGTCAACTAATGAAAATTTCATAAGTACATAACACTCGGTTGTATAATGCCTCAATCAGCCGCTGCTGGATTGGCTTGTTATATTTATTTACCCAATTCAGGAGCGGGTAAAGTTTTTGTAATACTTTTATTTAGCGAATGATTGTCAAATGCTATAGAAACCATTGAAAGTTTCGCCACCAATTTTTTCCCCTTAAATAGAGCTAAATCCGTTCCTAATTCTGCACCGTCAAGATCGGAGAGTGGAAAAGTTTTGTCAATTTTTTTCCAGCCAGATAATCCTTTAAGTAGGATTACTTCACTGTCTATTTTGATTTCGTATTGCCGAAAGCTGAGTACCATCCACCAAGCAAAAATAGATGTTGTAACCAAAGCGAGAATTAACGCCAAAAGTTGTTCATTTGGCGATAACGAAGTATTGCTCTCGCTAAGGAATAAAAGAGCGCCAGCATATATTGCAAAGAATCCAATACAGTTAAATAATAGTAAAAAAATTGATTTAAAAATGATTTGAAAAACTGAGCTACGAATTACAGACATGGTATCTCTATAAATATGACAATTTAATCTACGACATTTGACGCTTTATAAACCGATAAATGCCCCTGCTTTACAATCTATTAACCTTAACCACCAAATAACCACATGTAAACAATTACTAAACCTCATATCAGTTTATGTAATTGCAAAAACACACCAAAAGGGTGAGAACAGTGATATTGGAAAAAACAGCCACTTCCTATACAAAGCATATTATTTATTAAAATTCAGTCTGTGTTATCTAAAAAGGCAGCTACTTAATTTCAAAGCCTTTAAACTAAAGCCCTTAAATTAAAACCTTCAAAACACTGCTTAATTTACACCCGCTAAACAGTTATACCCAAACAAGCGTATTCAGCCATAACGCTTTACGATATTATGCTCCTTTGAACTTAATTTAACTTTCAGGGCATATAATGACAACGCACACACCGCCTTCCAACTCAGCCAACACAGCTGAACACACCTCTCTTTTTTACGTAATATTTATATCGGCTGTGGCTGCTATTGGTGGCTTTTTATTTGGTTTTGACTCGGGCGTTATTAACGGCACAGTGTCGGCGCTAGGTAATGCATTTAATTCTAGCAGTGTAGCTACGGGCTTTAACGTAGCGTCTGTGTTACTTGGCTGCGCCTTAGGTGCACTTGCTGCGGGGCCGCTGGCTGATAAATTTGGCCGCCGTACAATTATGATCATCACCGCGATTATTTTTGCCATTAGTGCATTTGGTTCGGGCATTAGCGAAAGCTCTGCGGAGTTTATTTTTTACCGTTTATTTGGTGGTTTAGGTATTGGTGCTGCATCGGTATTAGCGCCTGCTTACATTGCTGAAGTTGCGCCACCAGCACTTCGTGGTCGTTTAGCTACATTGCAACAACTCGCTATTGTATTGGGTTTATTTGCTGCGTTTTTAAGTAACTATTTAATAGCTGATGCAGCAGGCAGTGCGCAAAATATTTTAATGCTTGATATAGCCGCTTGGCGCTGGATGTTTTGGGCTGAGCTTGTGCCTGCTGTGTTGTTTTTAGTCGGTGTTTTGTTTATTCCTGAGTCGCCTCGTTATTTAGTGGCGCAAGGTAAAGTGGATGATGCAAAATCGGTATTTAGTAAAATATCGAACGACAATATTGATGCGCAAATAAGCGATGTTAAACGCTCATTGCATAGCGATACAAAGCCAAGTATTCGTGATTTATTTATTGATGGCAGTAAAAAAGTACACCCAATTGTTTGGGTAGGTGTGGCGCTGAGCGTATTTCAGCAATTTGTGGGTATTAACGTGGTGTTTTATTACGGCTCTGAGCTTTGGCAAGCCGCTGGGTTTGACGAGTCGCAATCACTATTTATAAATGTACTCGCAGGTACTACTAATATTATATCGACCTTTATTGCCATTGCCCTAGTTGACAAAATTGGCCGTAAACCACTGCTATTAGTCGGCAGTATTGGTATGTTTATCAGCTTAAGCGCGCTTACTTATATATTTGGCAGTGCGGGCCTTGATGAAGCAGGCAAACTTGCACTTAGCGATAACATGGGTACGTTTGCGCTTATTATGGCTAACTTATTTGTGGTGTTTTTTGGCTTAAGTTGGGGCCCAATTGTATGGGTATTATTGGGCGAAATGTTTAATAACCGTATTCGTGGTGCTGCCCTTGCCGTTGCTGCCAGTGCGCAGTGGATTGCTAACTTTGCCATTACCATGACCTTCCCTATTATGCTGGCTAACATTGGACTTGCAGGCGCTTATGGCTTTTATGCGTTATCGGCACTTATAAGCATATTTTTTGTTGTTAAATATATTAAAGAAACACGCGGTAAAACGCTCGAATCTATGTAATATCAATCTACATAGTCAGTAATGGCGAGGCTACTCGCCATTTAGCTACGAGCTTTAAAACTCAAATAATATACCCAATTGAGTTGTTTCATTGCGGCCGAACTCAACTTCAGTACTCGCATACGAAAGTGAAAGTAAAACCAAATCACCCAGCGGTACTTCAAATCTTACTTTATAAGTAAAATCAGTTCCTGAAAATTCCTCTTTTGCCTCAGGGCCTGGGTTTAAAAAAACCCTTGTTTAGTGTCTAATTCCCAGCGCGATAACCCAACCATTGGCACAACCCTAAAGTGTGTTGCTAAATCAAATGAATACCCTACCATTGCCTTAAATTCATACGTTTCGTAACTATCAAAAGTACCAAATAATACATCACTTGATGTATAGGCTAAATTAGCCTCTGTGACTACATTGTTTTCAAACTTATAACCGAGTATATAACCAAGCGAAAACCCGTCGGTGTCAAAATCTTCTTTTAAAATTGCAAAATCTTTATCTACTTTTATTTTTCCTGTACCAAGCTCAACGCCCATTCTTATTTGAGCCTCATTGGCATGTGTAGTAAAGCTACTCATTAACAATGTGAATGCACTAAGTGTGATTATTTTTTTCATTTTATTATCCAATATTGAGTTGACCTTAAAACGACACTTTGTTGCTCCAAGGGTGTGTTCAATATATGATATTAAGCGTACCCAAATTAATCCACGGACATAACCGGACATTTTAAGTATTGCGTTAGGAAACCTTTTGTCAGAATTGAAATACCTCCTAAGCCGTAAAATATTTAATACCGACTTACAAGAGTGAAAATTGAACAATTCAAAAACTGCCCTTCTAAATCGAGGGCAATTACAGCAATATATAATAGAGCAATCGATAAAACATTTATGGCTTGCCAATCAAATAGGTGTAAGCGAAAAAACCCTTACTCGATGGCTTAATGGCTCAGTTACAAGAATACGTCTGAGTAATTTAAATAAGCTTGCAAGTGCTTTAAATTGTGAAAAAGGAAGCTTGATTGCCCGTTCAGAAGTGGATATTTACCCGAGTGAAGAGAACCGAGATATTTTAGTAAATGAATTGCATAACGATGGGCTTTTGTATGAACTAATGATAAGCAACAAGATTAAGCTCGCTATTTCTTTAATTAAATCAACATTTCACTCCGCATTACCAAGCGCTATTGTGGCCAACTTCTATATTAAACTTGGTTATGCCGCGCTTATTCATCGTCAATATGAAAAAGCACTACAATATTTTGATAAAGGCCTTAATAAAGCAATTAAAGTGAATGATCTTCCGTTAGTGTTTTCTGCTAATTTAGGCACTGCAATTACTTTAGTATTCTCTTGTGAGTTTAAAAGGTCACACCATTACTTAGTAATATGTAATGCCACATTACAACACGCGAACCAAGAGAAGGCTCACTATTACAGCACAAATGCACTTTTCTATTTATATTCTGGTGATATAAACGCTGCAATCCAATCAGCTAATTTATGCTTAAACGAATGTGATATAACAACCGATTCAATAGAAAAGAATCTATTTAAGAGTACCGCTTTACAGCTGCTCGGCGCGTGTTATTTGTTACAAGGCGATATTGAATTAGCGTATACATTTTGCGCTGAATCACTAAACGTAGCCAATCTATCTGGGTATAATCGCTGTGTTGCGGTATCAAAAGGATACTTAGCCGCTATTCATTGCACAAAAGCAAACTATGTACTTGCAGAGCAACTTATAGCCCAGAGTATTGCCTTAGTAAGTGACGAAGATATTGCACTACCGAGCTTGTTGTGTATCTCATTATTTATTTACCGGAAAACTAGGAACAGTTCAAAATTCGCGGTTTCTTTAAACGCACTAAACAAAATTTGTAACACCGCTACAGTCCCTAACACCTTTGCTATATATCAACTTTATTTAATAAATATAGAGCAAGGTGAGATGCACAAGGCATCTGAAAAATTAACACATATTGAAAACACACTAACTCAGCTCTCACTCCCGCTTTGGCAGCCATGGTTAACTAAGCTAAGCTAGTATGTTTTCAATATGTTAGTAAATCTCTTAACCAGAGTTCAGGTTATGTAGTTTTATTGCACTCATTTGTAAAAACTCACTTATACCAACCTGCTTATATATGGGGTCTATTTAACGTTAAGAAAATTACGCTAGAACTAGGCAAAAATTTTTGTATCTAGTTGTTCTAAATAAAAAAATTTTAACAACGTTATAGTGCAATTTAATTCGTTAAATTGATCAAAGGTTTATGCAGGTTGGTATTATTAGCCGGCTAATTTAATTAAGCTGCCAAGGCTTAATAAATTTTTCCAGATCCGCTTTTGTGACTGGTTTTTGTAAATAATGCGTAATGCCTTTTTTAAATAATTTTGCTATTTGAACATCATCTGTGAGACCCGACAAGATAGCTTTTGGTGTATCAGTATTTAAAGTACTTTTGCTTACTAACTGCTGCGCTACATCACTGCCAAATATTTCTGGCATACATTCATCTAAAAGCAGTAAATCAAATTGATTATTTAAAGCTAGCGTTAATGCACTAGCACCGTTATCTGCACATGTTACCGAACAACCGAGCATTTCAAGCATCACTTTAGTCGCTACTTGACTTGGTAAGCTATCGTCAGCAACTAATACAGACAAGCGTTTCTGGGCATACAATGAAGTTCGAATAGCGACCAAGTCTGTATCAAAAAAGGGCCATCCAAGCACATTGCCTGATAATTCTATGTCTTTATTTAGTTCATCAACTTTACCAATAGCATAAAGTTTTATACTATTTTTTAAAAAGTTAGTATCCAGCTTTCGCATTAGAGAATGACTATTTAAGTGTCGTAAGTCCTCGAGTTGTAGAAATTCATTACAAGTATTTTCGTATAATCTAAAATTAAAAGCATACAGCTCATGAGTGTGCGCTGACATTATTGAACAGCTTTTAAATAACGTTTCGCAATCAGTTAAAACACCAACATTTTGATTAAGCTTAAGTGCTAAATCAATAGGTTGTTTGGTAACTAACAGACCATGCACATCAAATGTATTTTCTTGGTTAGCATCATCTATCCAATAGCAAACATTAACTCCTAAGGTATTCGCTCTAACTTTTAGCACAAAATTATCATTTACTGACTTCAAAGCAGGAATAATAAATTTTTCGCACTGCGCTAAAACGTGTTCATAAGGCGCATGTAAACATACGTAACTGCATTGCAACTCATTGATTAAAGTAATTGACATATACCGCTCTTGTGTTTCGCAGTATTTACCTATTACCCCTTGGATAATCTTTAAAATATGGCTTTGAGTATTCATATATATCTTATGTAACTTTGTATACTTAGCTTAAATCAAGTTACATGCCACATTTATAAACATTCTTTATTGACTATATTCAATAACTTAAAAATTAATATTAAAAACACTTTAGCCGTATTCGCATTTTAAAAATCATAATGCGAAGCATATTGGGGTGACTTCCTATATTTATGCTTTATTCGAACAGTCCAATCGATTTTTTGCGCTTTAAAATATTTTTTAATCATTTAAACTGATATCAATCAAATAAAGGAGAGCATTATGCTAACAGTAATTTTTGGCCGTGAAGGCTGCCCATTTTGTGTACGTGCAAAAGATGTTGCGGAGCAACTATCAAATGAACGTGATGACTTTAAATTTCGTTACATCGATATAATTAAAGAAGGCATTAGTAAGGCCGATCTTGAAAAGTCAGCAGGCAAACCTTGCCCAACAGTGCCGCAAATTTTTGTAGACCAAAATCACATTGGTGGATTTACCGAATTTGAAGCTTACGCAAAAGAAAACCTAGGCTTGTATAAATAAGCTTTGTATTAAATATGTTAACCAGATCAATAAACCCAATATTGAGCTGGTTAAATTTCGACCAACATCAAACACATAGAAATTAGTTTCAATTTATACAAGCATTTGCCTCGCGAATCCTATATAATGCGCGCCTCTTTAAATTCGTTGAGGCGTATTAATGTCAGAACCAGTCACGTTTGAATCTCTAAATCTTTCTCCTGCAATTTTGAAGGCAGTTGAAGAGTTGGGTTACAAGACACCATCTGAAATCCAAGCTCAATGTATACCGTTATTGCTAGAAAGAAAGGACGTACTGGGACTAGCTCAAACGGGTACAGGTAAAACCGCAGCATTTGCACTGCCATTACTAAATAATATTGACCCGTCTGTGAAACAGCCACAGATCCTTGTACTCACACCAACACGTGAGCTTGCGATCCAAGTTGCTGAGGCATTCGAACAATATGCTAAACATGTTCGTGGTATTGAAGTATTGGCACTCTATGGTGGCCAAAGCTACAGTATCCAATTAAGCGCACTTCGTCGTGGCGCTCAGGTTATTGTTGCAACTCCAGGTCGTTTAATCGATCACATTAACCGTGGCACTATCAAGTTTGATGCTCTACAAGCACTTGTACTTGATGAAGCCGATGAAATGTTACGTATGGGCTTTATCGATGATGTAGAAAACATCATGGAAAAAACTCCGCGCGAAAAGCAAACATGTCTTTTCTCTGCGACTATGCCTAAGCAAATTCAAAACATCAGCAGCAAATATATGAACAATCCTGAACAGGTTCATATCTCTGCGCGTAACTCTACAGTATCATCTGTTGAGCAAGTGTTTTGGAATGCAAGCGTACATAAAAATAAAGCAATTGTTCGCTTCTTAGAAGCTGAGCAATATGAAGGTGCTATTGTTTTCGTTCGTACACGTAACGATACAGTACAACTTGCTGAGTTATTAGAGCGCGAAGGTTTCTCTGCTGCTCCACTTAACGGTGACATGAACCAGCAAGCACGTGAACGCACTGTAGATCGCTTAAAAAGTGGCATGCTAAACATTGTTATTGCAACAGATGTAGCAGCTCGTGGTCTAGATGTTGACCGTTTAAGCTTAGTTATCAACTACGATATCCCACAAGATTCTGAAGCCTACGTTCACCGTATCGGCCGTACAGGTCGTGCTGGTCGTACTGGTAAAGCAATCTTATTCGTAAAACATAACGAACGTTATTTACTTAAAAATATCATTCGTCATACAAAGTCTGAAATTGCTCAAGTTGAATTACCTACAGCAAAAATTGTTGAAGAAAAACGTATCGAAGCGTTACAAGCAAAATTAACTATTGCGCTTGAAAACAAAGACATCACGTTCTTCAATGAAGTAGCTACTAACATGGCTGAAAAACTTGACCTTCCTCTTGAAAGCTTAGCGGGTGCGTTACTGTGTTTAGCACAGCAACAGTCGCCAATTAAAGTTGAAGAAGTTAAGATTCAACCTCGTGAACGTAACGAGCGTAACGACCGCAACCCACGTAATGATCGTGGTGACCGTGGACGTCGTAACGAACGTGGCGGCGAACGTGGTGGTGAACGCGCTGAGCGTAAACCTCGCGAACGTAACAGCCGTGATGCAGGTCCTATGGATACTTACCGTATCGAAGTAGGTCGTGAACATGGTGTTCAGGTTAAAAACATTGTTGGCGCTATCGCTAACGAAGCTGACATCTCAAGCAAGTTTATTGGTGATATTCGTCTACACGACAATCACAGCACGGTTCAATTACCGCAAAACATGCCTAAAGATGTACTTGATCACTTCCAAAAAGTGTTTATTTGTAAACGCCCTATGGGCTTAACAATTACAACTGATCAAGGTCCTGCTGAACCACGTGGCGAACGCTCTGAGCGTCCAGCTGGTGATAAGAAACGCAGCTTTAATAAAGATGACGGCGCACGCGGTGATAAGCGCAGCGGTCCTCGTAAAGAACGTCGCCCAGTAAGCTTCACTGCTAAATAAGCAACGACTCTTTAATAAAAAACCTTGCCACGAAAGTGACAAGGTTTTTTTGTGTCTGGGACTTAAAAGAAGTTAGCTAAAGTAAAAGTTTATAGAGATTACATATTGAGTCTAAAGCTATAAGTGGTTTTTAGTAGCTTCTTTCTATCCCGAATACCAATAGAAACTATCGCTCTATATGATGGACCGACCTTATAACAATCAGCATTACCACAATAAGGTATTTTGGTTTATAATGAATAAATAATTATACAGGAGGTTATATGACCTTAGAAATAATCAAAAGAGCTAATAGAGCTTTAATTGAAGGCAAGAATATAGATTCATATAATTTACCCAAAAAGGTTAAAGAGTCTATAGTGAGTAAAAAATATTCAAAAGAACAAATAAATGCAGCGTATGCTAAAGCATTAAAAATGGAGGCCTAAATTTTGTGGAAGCATAATACATTTGAAAAATTAGTTGAAAGTAAATCTGATTTTACAGGTATGGTTGCTTATACAATTTATAAAAATGATAAGCTCTCTTGGATAAATGATCAAAAGAATAAAAATGATGAATACCCTTCTCAAAATATAATTGATGAATATTTTCATTCTAGTGCAGAAAGTGAACCTAGCATTGAAAGATATAAAGAACAGGCTGTTAGCATAGTTAACAGATTTATTTCTGCAACAATTTCTGAAGAAATGGATAATTATAAAAACCAAGTTCGTGACGAAACAATAATAGAAGCAGTTACTCCCTCTTGGAAAAAGCGTATATTAGATGGTGTTATAATCACAATTGTGACTACTTCAATTGTTACATTTACAACTAACCTCTATTGGTTTAATAATAAAATTCAAGAGTCTAAAGATAGAGAAGCTTATCTTGAAAAGCATGCTGTACCAAAAGAGCTAATCGAGCTACTCAACAATCCTCCAAAAAAAGACTCCGAAAACTAACCCACTATTTCTCTGTCACTCAAGCCATCGCCTTATTAAATTGAATACAAACAACTATAAAAATTGAACTCTCTAATTTTTAAACTTTTCTATAATTAATACTAAACCCACACTTTAGAAACCTAACGATCAAAAGGCCCTATCATTTTCATAATAGGGCTATTAATAAAACTTTTACTTACAATACACTAAAGCGCTAGCGCCGGGTAAACATAGCTGGCATCAAGCCCTAGTGGAATACCAAGTGCCCAATAACCTAATAAAAAGATACTCCAGCCAATCATAAAGGCAATTGAGTACGGCAGCATAATAGCAATTAAAGTGCCTATACCTGTGCCTTTGACATACTTTTGACAGTACACTACCACTAATGGGAAGTATGGCATTAACGGTGTAATAATATTAGAGCTTGAGTCACCTACACGATAAGCGGCTTGAGTTAAGTCTGGCGAAATACCAAGTTGCATTAACATTGGTACAAAAATGGGGCCAAGTAACGCCCATTTTGCTGAACTTGAACCTACAAACAAGTTAACAAAGCCAGTTAAAAAGATAATGCCTACAACCGTTACTGCACTTGGCAATTCCATCGCCTTTAATAACTGCGCACCTTCAATTGCGAGCAGTGCACCTAAATTTGATTTACTAAATGCAGCAATAAATAGCGAACAGAAAAATGCCATGACGATATAATATGCCATGCCGCTCATCGCTTTACTCATTGCATCAATCATATCTTTTGAAGTTTTAAAGGTACCTACCGTAAAACCATATACAGTGCCTGGAATCCAAAAAAGTAAAAATATTAGTGGGACAATTGATTGCATTAAAGGAGAGCTAAAATTAGTAAGGGATCCGTCACTACTGCGCATTGCAGAATCGTCTGGAGCAGAGACAAATGCTAATAACGCAAGTCCTGCAATCATCACGGTACTGGCTATATAAAAGGCCCGTTTTTCATCACTACGTGCATCTTCAAATACAGGTAAATCCTCTTTAGCACCATCAACCGCTGTTTTTTGTAAACGTGGTTCAATAATTTTATCGGTAATGTACCAGCCTAATGCCACAATAAATAAGCTAGATGCTGAAGCAAATGCCCAGTTATTTAACGGGTTAATTGTTATTGCAGGATTAATTATTTGCGCCGCACTTTGGGTAAAGCTTTGTAGCAATGGGTCGATACCCGATGGAATAAAGTTAGCCCCAAAACCACCACTGACTCCTGCAAATGCAGCTGCAATACCCGCAAGCGGATGGCGTCCTGCAGCATAAAATATAACACCTGCAAGTGGAATAACTAATACATAACCTGCGTCAGTAGCGGTATGGCTCACAATGGCCACTAAAATGATTGAAGGCGTTAATAGCTTTTCAGGAGTCACTTTAAGCATTAACTTAAGGCCGGTATTAATAAAGCCAGAATGTTCGGCAACGCCCACACCAAGCATAGCTGCTAAAACGACACCTAAGGGAGCGAAGCCAGTAAAGGTTTTTACCATAGAGGATAAAAAGGTAGCAAGCGAATCACTTGCCAGCATATTATTAATAATAATCGCTTCACCGGTACGTGGGTCTATTGCATCAAAACTCACGCCTGAAAACCACCACGACAAAAACCAAATTAATAACATTGCAAATAGAAATATTACGGCTGGATCTGGAAGCTTATTCCCAACCCGCTCAACGAAATTTAAAAAACGCGCTACAACCCCTGAAGGTAAAGCATCTTGATTATTATTCATTCTTATTGTTCCTAAAATTTATTTCAGTAACAATACCGCACAAAAATAAAACAGTAAATTAACATTGGAATTTGCTTTAAAAGTTTTGGGCACAAAAAAACACGATAGTGATAAACAAATCGTGTTTTTTTGC
Source organism: Pseudoalteromonas sp. 1_2015MBL_MicDiv (assembly GCF_002407505.1). Classification (NCBI taxonomy): domain Bacteria; kingdom Pseudomonadati; phylum Pseudomonadota; class Gammaproteobacteria; order Alteromonadales; family Pseudoalteromonadaceae; genus Pseudoalteromonas; species Pseudoalteromonas sp. 1_2015MBL_MicDiv. The sequence continues at coordinate 2,605,367 of NZ_CP012737.1, forward strand.
CACTTACTGTTAAGCGAGGGCTTTAACTTCTTCCCACAAGCGTGCAACTAATGTTTTGTCTTCTTCGTTAAGCTCGCCGTTGCGATATGCTTTTACTAAGCTTTGCTCTACTGTTTCGTTTAGCTCATCGATACTAATTGTTAGCTTTTCTACTTCGGCATAGCCTACTGCAAGATCATAGTGGCCTCGTAAATAGCCGCCTGCAAATAACTCATCGTCAGTTGCTTTTATTACTAAATCATCGAAGTACTGCTGGGCTGCATCGATATAGTTCACTAAACTCATTTATTAATCTCCTAGTTTTGCAAAGCACCTGTATTTTCAAGGTTTTGGTGCCCTACTGCATACATAATATGGTCGTTAAATCCGGTGGTTACTTTAATATAACCCGTTAATTCATCATCTAATTCGCCATCGCCTGTATCACAAATAAGGGGGCGGCCATTAAGCGCTTGTAGTTTTGTTTTTGTTGCTACTACAATAATGTTTTCTTTACCAATTGCACGTATAAGCGCTGGACTCAATTGCTGGTTACCACGGCCAAATATATGCCCTTGCCCGCCAATGAGCGTAATGACTAACTTAGTACTTTGATCATGTGTAAGCTCAAGCAATTGCTTAGCCGTTAAATCTTGGGCAACTAAGGTTTGATCTTTTATTAAATCAACGCCAAGTAACGTATTTTCAAGACCCATTTCTTCCATTATGGCTTCAACCGTTGAGCCGCTACCCATAATATAAAATGTGTCTTCATCCATTTGCGATACAACATGCGCTGCAATGTCGGCAAGTACGAGTTCGTCGGTTTCTTTACCGCCATTTTTAACCGCTTGCATATAGCGTACTTCGCTAGGTGTTTGCATTTCGCCGTAGCGTTTGGCTTTTACTGTGCCTTGTCTGAAAGCATCTTCATCTATATCCATTACATCTGCATCGGCTAAGGTAACTAACTCACCCTTAACCAACATTTCGACTACGCGCCCTGCAGCCTTTGGCGTAATAGCGTAAACACCAGAATGAATTTTACAACCTGCGGGGATACCAAGTACGGGAATGGTATCCTCTATTGCATGGCAAATGTTACGTGCTGTACCATCGCCTCCGGCAAATAAAACTAAATCAACACCAGAGTTTTTAAGTATTTTTGCTGCTTGTTCTGTGTCATCTGAGGTTGTTATTGCTGCAGTGTTATATACAACCTCTACATTAAAGCCCAAAGCTTTTGCTGTTTGCTCACCCATGTCACCGTTAACAGTGTAAATAGTTAAGCGTTCTTTATAAGGTAATAGCACCTCAAGCGCTGCTTTTGTACGGATATTTGCTTTTGGCTCTGCACCTAATTCAATTGCTTTAGCGGCTGTGTGCGCGCCATCACTGCCTTTTAAGGCAACTGTGCCGCCTAAACCTGCTACAGGGTTTACAATTAAGCCTAATTTAAACGCCATTACAAAGCTCCTTTGGATGTTGCCAATTAAATTGCTGCGCTGTTAAGGGCCACGTTGTATTGTAAAAATCACACAGTGCTTTTAAAAGTGACTCTGTACGAGAGTTAAAGCCATTTTCGATTAGCGATAATACCAGTGCATGTACTCGCTGCTGAAAATCAAACCGACATGTTTGCTCGCCGTTTAAGTTATCCACCGACACATTAAAATTAAACCCTGCTGCGGTGCTTAATAACCACTCTATAGCTTGGGGCTTTACTTCTACCTTTTCAAACTCAGCTTGTTTTTGTTTGTCGCGCCCGTCTGGGCAGTACCAGTAGCCGTAATCTTCTAATAATCGACGTGCATCACCGGCCACCAGCCAGTGTGCTATTTCATGTAATGCACTGGCATAAAAACCATGCGCAAATAAAACTTGGTGATATGGCACCTGCTCTGTTGCTGGTAAATACACAGGCTCACAATCGCCTTTTATCAGTCGTGTATTGTGACTTTGATAAAAAGTGCGCTCAAAAATTGAAATTAGATCAGCTATTTGATGCATAAAAATTGATTAATTCGTCTCGGTTACAGCGCCATATTAGCGCACTAAAAACGAGACGAATTGTACGGGCTTTTACAACTAAAGTAAAAATAAGGCGTGGTAGTAAAATATAAGCGGATTAATCTTTCACTTTATTGATATTTTTAATAATACCTAAACAGTAAAGCGTATTGGCAAGTTCTTTACGCTCTGTTTTTTCACTTGAGGTTTTATTGGCTAAGCTAGTTAACATATCGTACCGTTTACGTAGAGTTAGTATATATCTGGCATGCTTACGGCATTCAAAACAACGTGTACAGTGTGAATCGACCCAAAAATCAAGTACCTCAAACCAATATTGCTGCTCTTGAGCAAAAAAAATAAATACCTTAGAGCAACTTTCGCACTTCTCTTCAATATCAACATAAAGTGCCCGAGGGTCAATGGCATAGTTTTGCTTTTTTATATCAGCCAATATTACCGTATTAGGGAAGTATTTAAGCCTCGAGTAACGCCAGTGCGCATTCTCTATCGCCTCTATTGTCGCTGAGGTATTGGTAGTTATCGGTTTATTGCCATACCTTGGGTGATTTAGATACATGAGCTGCCTAGTTTAAAGTTATGATTTTAAAGCATAGAACATGCCATATGAAAAACAATAATTATACAGGCGTTCCTGCTTCATCACACTCTACAATATCGGTCTCGGTTAATGCCTGAGTAATCCAAGTTTGCAATACGGGGCAACGCATAACAAAGTCACAATATTGTTGCGCCTCAGGCGATAACGTAATTTGATACGTTTTTAAACGCAATACAATAGGGACGTACATGGCATCAGCAATACTAAAGTCACCAAAAAACCACTCATTTGGAAACACATCTTGTTGCTGTACAAATATCTCGTGTATACGGGCTATGTCTTTTAATGCTTCGCTCGATAGGTCTACTTTACGGGTAGCTCTTATATTCATTGGCATTTCGCTGCGCAGCGCCATAAAGCCTGAATGCATTTCAGCGCTTAGCGCTTTAGCTCTTTGGGTAATATATTTTGGCCATGCAGCGCCTGATAAGTAAGCATCGTTAATATATTCACAAATTGCTAGCGAATCCCATACCTGTAAATCGCCATCAATTAACGCTGGGACTTTTTGCAAAGCAAAGGTTTTTTTTAGTTCATTGTAAAAGTCGGGGGTGTCGAGTACCAGCTGGGTTTCTTCAAACGGTATATTAAATTTACTCATCAAATACCAAGCTCGGAGCGACCAACTAGAGTAATTTTTGTTTCCAATAAATAAATGCATTTAAATTTCTCACTAAGTAATACATATTTGGGAAAATGAATAACCTGAACACTGGAAAGATCTATCTCAAGCAACTATTTTCGACTAACTGCATTGAATTTACTTGCAATGAACTAGCTATTTACGCATAAATCTGACTAGTTACTATTAAAAGTGCATAGCTAGAGAAAAGTAAATTAAAATATCATAATGTACTGGCTATTGATTTAGCAAAGATGTTTTTCAAGTATGTAAAGCACCTTTTCCTGACAACATAATAGTTAACCTGAACTCTGGGTAATAAATCTATCTCGAGCAGCTATTTTCAGCACTAACTACGTTTACTAACAAAACGGTCAGGAGAGCTTACGCACTAATAAAAATAATTATGACTACAAAACAGCTGGACCAGCGACATAAAAAGCAATTAGAGCTATACATAAGTGCTCATCTAAACTCTATTGTGTAGAACGAATTGATTAATTATGTGAATCCATATAATTGTTCTGGAGAAACTTCCCTATTCTAATGTTTTATTAAAGCGCAACGAAGCAATAATTAACCCAACGAAGACAAATACCCCTAACCAAATAGCATCATATTCTAATATTAAAATACTTGCATCTCTCAATACAATAGCACGGATAATTCGCATGAAGTGAGTTGCAGGAAGCGCCTCAGCAATCCATTGTGCAACAATAGGCATCGCCTCATAAGGAAACATAAACCCTGATAGCAGAATAGAGGGTAGTAAAATAAATATAGTCATTTGCATAGCTTGCAATTGCGTTTTTGCTATCGTTGAAATCATTAACCCTAATGTTAAACTTGCTGCAATAAATAAAATAGATCCTACTAGCAAAGAAAGTATCCCTCCATGAATTGGGACAGAAAAAACCCAAAAACCAACGCTTAAAATAATAACAACTTGTATCAACCCAACGAACACATAAGGAGTTATTTTACCAACCATTAACTCAATCGGCCGCACCGGAGTAGTTATTAAAAACTCCATATTTCCCTGTTCTTGTTCACGAACGATTGCCGATGAAGTAAACAAAATCATTGTCATTGTCAAAATAACAGCCACTAAACCTGGAACAATATTAACCACTGTTCTTTGCTCTGGATTAAAATACTGAACCACAGCAAAACTGGGAGCCTTTTGAATAATAGGCCGATTACTTATCTCATCCAACGGCATATTACGTAGCCCTCTAATTGCAGATGAAATAACCGTATCAGAACCATCCACTATCCATTGCCCAATAGGTCTAGTCATTGACGAATTAATTTGTTGATGATTATAAAGAGAATGATCAAATAGCCGCCGAGTCAAATCACTTGGTAAATATAATACCGCTTTAATTTTGCCTTGTATAATTGCTTGCTCAGCTTCTTCGATTGAATTATATCGTGCAACAAAGTTAACCGATTGAGTAGCCGTAATTGCTTGTTCAATGGCTCTGCTTTGTGATGTTTGGCTAAAATCCACGAGCGCAACCGGGATATGCCTTGCATCAGTATTAATTGCATAACCAAATAGCATTAGTTGTACTAATGGGATCATCAAAATCATAGCAAAAGTCATTCGGTCTCTAGATAGTTGTTTTAATTCTTTAATAAAAATCGCATAAATTCTAGTCCACATTTCTACCTCCAGTACAGGCGACAAAAACATCCTCAAGACTTGGGCGAACGATTAGTGCTTTTCGATTGTTGCTAAATTTTGCTATAAACGTTAATGGGTCTTGTACACAATGTTTTACTAATACTCTAAGGTGTGCACCAATTTGAGCCGCTGACAAGACGTTAGAGTTTATAATGAGTGTATGCTTTAACTCTCTTAATTTGTCTCCACTTACTTCGACAACATGCGCTGGCATTGCATCCATTAATGTTTGAGGGGAACCATCAGCGCGCTTTTTACCTTGTTCTAAGATAGCCAGTGCATGACAACGTTCGGCCTCATCCATGTAATGCGTAGATACCAAAATAGTGGTTCCTACATCACACAAATCAAATAACCGCTCCCAGAACTCACGTCGATTTTGAGGATCGACAGCAGAAGTTGGTTCATCAAGAAATAAGAGTTCAGGGGAATGTAAAGTTGCACAAGCAAGTGCTAAACGTTGCTTCTGTCCGCCACTCATAGAGCCTGCAAATTGATTTTTCTGTTGTTCTAAGCCATATAAGTGGAGTAACTCTTGAACCCGAACTTTCTTACGCTGTCTTGAAAAGCTGTAAATTGAACCAACGAAATTTAAGTTTTCTTCTACTGTTAAAGTGTCATATAAGGAAAATTTTTGCGTCATATAACCTATACGCTTTTTAAACAACTCTTCATTACCTAATAATGGCTTTCCTAGAATAGTAACGTCTCCCTCTGTCGGCGTTAATAAACCGGTTAATAGACGAATACTGGTCGACTTACCACACCCATTAGGTCCTAAAAAACCATATATACTTCCTTTTGGAATATTTAAATCGAGCTTATTCACAGCTAGTTTATCACCAAAACGTTTACTTAAACCTTTAGCTTGTATTGCATGCTCAACTGTTTCAGACACAATATTTCCATAGTTACTCATGGTATATGCACCTCAACAGCAAGCCCTGTGGGTAAGCTTTCTGCTTGCAAAAGATCAATATCAGTCAAGTACATTAATCGCGCTCTATCGCGTTCATTTAAAGCATAAAATGGAGTGTAGGCAGGTTGTGAACGAATATTGCGTACTCGTCCTTTAATAGGTGTATTAATTCCATCAGCAAATACATCAATTGGATCACCTACCTTAACCTTCATCAATGCTGATGCAGGTAAGTAAACTCTGGCATAAGGCTTAGCAATAGCTAAAACACTCATTAGTTCCGTCCCTGTAATTACACGGTCACCTTTATACCAAGGTAGGCTGTCAATAATGCCATCGACAGGTGCTTTAATAGTTAGGTCTTCTGCTGTTTTTTGTTGCCATAATAAAGCCGATTTTGCAGCGTCCACTCGAGCCTGAGCTTGTGACAAATCTTGCTGACGCGCGCCATTTTTTAACTCTAACCACTGCGCATGAGCAAGATTTTGTTTAGCTTTGGTACTATTTCTCTTTGCTTTTGCTACATCCATATCAGCAGTACCAACAGCATGGTTTTTATAAAGTTTAATAATACGTTGATACTGATGCAGAGCTTCTTTACTGTCTGAACGTGTAGCATCTAGGGCTGCTTTTGCCGCATTTAATTGCTCAACACGAGTACCAGCATTTAGTAAACTCAATGCCGCACTTACTTGTGCTAGTTCGGCATTTCGTTGAGAAACCAGTGCATTCGCACGCACTGTATCAAGCTGTAATAAAATATCTCCTTGATGAACAACAAGCCCTTCGTGTACCTTTATATCAACAATCTGCTCTGACGCAGGGGATGAAAGCTTAATTCTGTCGCGCTCTACAGTTCCCATTGCATAATCAATATCTTGCGTATCGCAACCAGATAGAAAAAGTTGACCTATAAATAACAATAACAAGCACATTTTCATAATGATCCGCCCTCCTCATTGTCATCACTTTGGTTATTTGGAAAGTTAAACAACCCCTGTTCTAAAAGAGTCTGATTATGTTCCGCCAGTCCCATTAACCAGCGTTCTCTTATCTCAACACCTAGTTGCTTTTGTACATATTCAGGAGCTAGTAACGGAAACACCATTAAACTCATAAAGCTTAAACGTATAAAATCTGTATTAAGGTTTGGATTAAGGTGACCCTGCTGCTCAAATGCTTTTATCCAGCTTTCGGAACACCGTAAAATGTTATCAAAAACACTAGTTAAAATAGCGAAAGTTTGCGGATTATCCTTTTGCCCTAGCACATGTAAAATCAGTTTTGGTAGCATCGGAGTTGCTGCTATCATCCGGTAATAGGTCTGCATTAGTCGTAATGGGTTGAGCTGTGCATCTGGAGTCAAATCTTGCTGAAATTGCGCTATCACGGGCGCTAATGTATCTTGCATTACGGCTTCAAACAAACCTGCTTTTGAACCAAAATAATAGCGAATCATTGCAGCGTCTACATTCGCTTCTTTAGCTATCTTTCGCGTTGAAACGCTATCAAACCCTTTTTCTGAAAAACAAATTTTGGCGGCGTCAATCAGGCTTTGTCTGGCTGATTCTTGGTTAGGGTCATCTTGTTTGGGTCTGCCTGCTTTGGCTGTCATAATGCTCTCTGCTTATTAATTCATCTATTGATGAATATAAACCACTTTAGCATTGCTTGATATGAAGATAATTCCTCAAAATAACCCTTGTTGAAGAGTTTAATAAATCAATTGCGAAAAAATAAACTCATTAATGAGAAAAACTTCTAAACATTGACGATTTATTCTATAAGTTGTGTATATTTTTTTGTAAAAAACTAATCGTTTATGATTACGTCTTAGGAATAGCCGCTACATTTTGCTGCCAATATGTTACAGGCAAGTGAATGGACAATACGTAAGAAAAGTTATCAATTTTATTTAAATTTTTAATATAAACAGCTTCAACGCGAAGCTCATATTCTGAATACTATATTAAGTTAATTTCATATTTTTTTGATATGATTTTTTAACAAGCAGGTGTTACGCGTATTTGCTTTAAAAAAGGCATCAAAAATATCACCAAGTATAGGAACTAACCCGCCAATAAAATCAATTGCAATATTTAGTAAAATACGAAATTTGATATGCCAGCTTACACCTAATCTTTGAGCCTCAAATAATACATAGCTTGATAAGATTAAGCCTGCAAAATCACCAATAACTGGCACAATACCAATTATTGCTTCAACCCCAAATTTAAAATTGGTAAAGGGAATTCGGATACTACTATCTGTTATCTGACTAAAACGCTCGAGTCTTGCGAGTGTTGCTTTTTTTTGGCGTTATTATTCATAAAATCTCACTTTAATAATCATAAATTAACGCCTACTCATTCATGAAAGCTGTTAATTTAAGCGCACTAAGGTACGTATTCTTTTCGGCTCTGTTAAATAAAGAAACTGCTGAAAGTCATGAGATGCGTTTATTAACATTTTTCCATCATCATTGCCTTTAAAGATCGCCTTACTACTTCCTGTTCTGAAGTCTATTTCATTCATCTCATACCCGTCTTTATCTGCAAATGTTACTGTCATAACCGATTCGTGAACGGCCAAACCAATAATCTCTTTTGCTGGTGATTTCCAAATAATTTCTAGCTCGTTTTTTTCGTTCATCCTAAACACTTGTTTTTCATTAGAAAAGTAAACCAGATCCTGTTCATCAATATCCATTGCATAGCACGCCAAGCGCTTTCCTGAACCTGTATATGGTGTTAATTCAAGCGTCTCTAAATCAAATTTAGCAGGATGGAAAGTAACTCCGTCTGCAGCGCGATAAGAAACTAAAATAGCAGCTTCGTGGTGATACATTTCTCGTAGATAAAATGAATGGTAGGAATGAGGAATACTATCAAAGCTTTGTTCTTTTAGATTAATTCTAAAGAGTGTATTTTTACTGGCAGTGATCACTTCTTCTGCGTCTTTTGACCACACGATACCAAATAATTCTTCATTGTTTGGGTTAGAAAAAATCAGCGTTTGCGTCCCATTCTCATACAAAAATAATTGCTTTGTACCAAATCGGTGAGATTCAAATACAAATTTAGACGAATCGGGAGAGTACACCGGTAAAAAGTCAACTGATGAGGTATCTACAAGCGTTTCAAATTGCGTTGGCTCTTGACGAGTTGAGCGAATAATATCCACATCAACCTTTACTAACTCCATTAAAATGTCGTTACCTGACAACGAGAAATGCGCGTCTCTAATAATGTGGTAGTTATTAAACGCCAACTTTGTCAGTTGCCCCTGTAAATTTAATAGCTGAAGTTGATGTTTATTACTAATCAATAATTGTTGTGCATTGGGGTGCCAGCTCAACCCCTGCACTCCATCTTCAACCGTTGCTAATGTTTTAGTCAAGCTTGTTTCAATGTCGAACAAATCAATTCTGTATTGGTTTTGACCAGATTCAGAAGCTAGAGCAATAGACTTCTGGCTCGGTGATAATGCATGTAACATCATCCAATCTTGCCCCGCAGCTTCCTTAATAACACGCTTTTCTTGGGTTATTAAATCAATTGTACTTAGTTGAGTATGATTATCGCTTTGGCGTTTTTCAATGAAATAAATATGATTGTTATTCGCCCACTCTAACTGCTGGCTCGTAATCTTAAAGTCTTTAAAAGTATAAATTGTTCTATAGTTTGCCGATTGTAATGTCAGCTTGTCTAAAGTGAAATACCCCAATATCTGGGTATCATCCTGATTCACAAATGCGATTTCACTGTCATCACTGCTCCACCCTAGGCTGTGATAGGTTGATTGCTTTTGTGTTAATTTAACTTCTTTTCCTGAGCGTAAGTTTTTTAACCAGATAGCTTGCTTTGACTTATCACCACGCACAAAGGCTATATACTCACCATTATGTGACAAAGAAATGCTCGATTCATTTTCTTCACTCGAAGAAATAGGCATCAATTTGGTAAAACGTGTCTTTACTTGCGGTGTATCGGGGTAAAGCCAACTTGCGATCCCACCCAGTGTAACCATTAAAATTACCAACGCTGATAAGTATATACGCTTGGGTTTATTAGGCTGAGGCTCAGCTACTTCAAGGCTATAGCCTCGTTTTGGATGAGTAATAATATATCGTGGATTTTTTGAATCTTCACCCAATGCTTTTCTAAGCAATGCAATACAGCGCTGCACATAACTGGGGCTAAATGTAGCATTTGGCCATACGGCTGAAAAAATTTGTTCTTGGCTAACCACAGAGCCCCGATGTGAATACATATATTGCAGTACATCCATTACTTTGGGTTCAACGACTTGCTCTGTGTCAGCTGATGATATTTTACAGCGGCTTACATCTATAGCAAATTCCCCTATTACAAAACGGCCCACTGGCTACTCCAATAAATTACTATAAATCATATATTAAGGTTTTCTTAAGAGAAACTCTAGGGTAATTCCATTGCTGCTTAATCTATTATCCGCAATGCTGCTCGCATTATTCATTAACAATTAAAATCCATGCTTCGTATCTTATTTATCTTAACCATTTTTGTTAGCGCTTTTTTGCTATTTCAAATTCAACCTATGTTATCTAAAGAGCTGTTACCTCGATTTGGGGGCGGCGCATCGGTGTGGTCTGCCAGTCTATTTTTTTATCAAACTGTTTTATTACTTGGCTATTTTTACGCACACTTTTTAACTCGTTATCCACTAAAAAAACAAATGGTAATCCATATTTCGCTTGTTGTTTTAGCAAGCTTAATTAGCCTTAACAAGTTCCAAGTTAATTTTACTTTAACCCCCTACTGGTCAGTGATTGCAAACTTGCTGAATCAAATTGGCTTAGTATTTATGCTGCTAAGTGCCACAAGTGTGCTTATGCAACGATGGTACATAGAGCGCGGTGAAAATACAGTGCCTTATCATTGGTATTCGGTTTCTAACCTCGGCTCTTTATTAGCTTTAATAAGCTACCCAATTATATTTGAGGTGTTTTTTTCACTACAGCAACAAAAAGATTACTGGCAAATCGGGCTGCTTATCTACTGCATGCTATTAATCAGTTTAGCTTATAAGCTATTGAGCATGAGCACCAAAAAAAATAAATCACCGTTACCGCTTACACAAAAAATGTCAAAAAAACCAAATGTACTTTGGATTATTTTATCCGCGACAAGCTCAATCATGTTAATTGCGACAACACAAATGATCAGTACTAATATCCCACCAATGCCACTTGTATGGGTCATGCCGCTTGCTATCTATTTAGTGACTTTTAGCTATACGTTTGCCAATAAAAACAACTATAACCGTTCTGTTTGGGTATATGCTTTTATATTAAGCGCGTTTGCAGGGTTGATAATGTACTTTTTAGGGAGCCAATTTAACGCTGTTTCACAAATTATAATTTATAGCTTTATTTTATTTACTGGCTGCATGATTTGCCACGGTGAACTTAGAGAACTTGCACCACAAAGCACATTACTAACACACTTTTACCTGTATATTGCTTTAGGTGGCGCGCTTGGCAGCTTATTTACCACGTTACTTGCTCCGGTGTTATTTGAACAAATCACCGAATATATAGTCAGCTTGGCAGTACTACTTACTCTCATTAGCTACATTCAAATAACTAAATTAAAAAAAATAAATACGCTGCAAATCGGCGCGTCAGCTCTGTGGTGTGGCTGTTATCTCGTTCTTTATTTTAGTTTCAATCAATATAACGTTGCATCACAAAGAAATTTTTATGGCTACCTCACAGTAAAAGATATCAATACTGCAGAGCTTGCACAAAGACGTTTAATTGATGGCACCACAATTCATGGTTCGCAGCCTTTGCATGGTCAAAATTCACTCACTAACAGTTACTATCATCAGCACACTGGCGTAGCTAAGTCGCTGGCGATACTTAAAAGCCAAGAAAACCTCAGCATGGGCGTCATAGGGTTAGGTGCAGGAGTATTGGCTAGCCTGGCTGACAAGCACGATACAGTCCATTTTTATGAGCTAAACCCCGCAGTATACAAAATGGCTAATACATATTTTGATTATCTTAAAAACACCCAAGCTAAAGTAAATGTAACCATTGGTGATGGCAGAGTCTCATTAGTAAACGAGCTTAAAAACAATGCCCCTTTAATGAATGCCTTGGTTATTGATGCATTTTCTAGTGATGTAATTCCCGCCCACCTATTAACTCAGGAAGCGCTTGAGCTTTACTGGCAACGATTAAGTGAAAACGGTATTTTAGTTATCCATATATCAAATAACCATATAGATTTACTACCAGTACTCCAAGCGCATAGTACTAACTTTGCAAAAGCATTAATAAAATTTAAACATAATTCAACAAAGCTCACCGCTTTAGGTTCGGAGTGGGTTGTGTTAACAAGTAATCAACTATTTTTGGATGCTATTAAGGTAAGTGATTTATCGCCGTTGAAATCCTATCCAAAAACTGAGTTAGTACATTGGACAGATCAAAAAAATAGCTCATTACCGCTATTAAAATTTTAAGCTAAACTTGGGGGTACAGCCCCCTTAAAAATATAAAAAACCACTTCGTATTTAAGTTATATCCCCCTCTTAATGACAGCAACAATATTGGTTTCTGTATTTGATTCAGTTACCTAGGGCGCGTTCATAGCTTAGTTCTTAAGGAACACAGACCGTGTGACTTCCTATCTTAAAACGGCAAATATCATTGTTTTTCTCAATGCTTTGCCGCTTACAATTTACCGCTAGTAGCTCAAATACACGATGTATCTTATGGCTGCACCGTGTTTGTTCTATGCAATCCAGAATATCATCCAACCAAAGATAACTGCACTTACTCGCTCTAAATGTCGAGATCGCACACTTAAACATACCCGCTGCACTATGGCAGATAAAACGCTTGATAAGTGTTTGCAGTATGCTCAGCCAAACCAATGATTCGGCAATATGAGGATCTCGTGTGATGAACCCTTTAAGATTATTCCATGACTTTAGTTCTTTGAAAAACAACTCAATTTGCCAACGAGTTGCATATATATCGAGTAGTTCGTCAAAGCTAAACTGTGCCTCTTTTAAATTAGTAACAAGGAAAACGGGGCGCTTTTCATTCGGTAAATAGATAAGCCTGTACTCGGGCCCATTTTTCTTCCAACGTACTGTTAATTCAAGTGGTTGGCTTGCGAATTTATCGAGTAACGTTTTGATTTTAATGTTTTTTTCTTTAATTTCTATACCCGCGCAATAAGCTGATGTAACGATTGGGTTAATGTTTTTATTTGCTCTGATCAAAAAATATCCGCCATCTTGAGCTACTTGCTCAAAGTAATCTAAGTCAAAATACCCAGCATCAGCAAGTAATAACGTATCTTCAAGTGTGTGGCTACCTGGTAAAAAGGCGCGCTCAGTTTCAACATCAGGACGAATATCTATTTCGCAGGGTTGTTCATTAAATAGGTCATAGGTAACGTGCAACTCAATTGCGGCAGGACTTACAGCAGTAAAACGACCAGCAAAAACCTGCGCTAATTCATCATGTAGAGCAAATGAAGAACCATCTTGCAATAACACTCGCTGTATTCCTCGCTGGGTAAAAAAGGTTTTATCCAGCGTGTTTACAGTCAATTTAGACATCGCTTGAATAACGAGCTCACGGACAAGCTCAGTCAAGGCTGGTTTTCGAATTTGATTATGAAAGGGTTTATAACTTATCGTGCAATCAGCCTGCGTTCGCAAGTTTTGATGGATATCTGACAAGTTAGCGTCTTGCAGGCAAGATAAGCTTTTAAATACGGCTTTGAGCAGAGAAACGATCGACAGGCAACGGTGTCGAACTTGAAATCCAGAGGTTTTTGCAAGCTCAATGAGGTGTTTTTCTGAGATAAGGGCTTTTAATTGGTTTGAAACTTGGTTAATCTGCATGTGAACTCTGTTTTTAGTCATGTTTTTATTGGCGTAACTATTTGATCATTAACAGAGTTCAACTTCAAGTTTTCTTAAGATCCAACCTATGAGGGCGCGTTGACCTTTCGTGGGTGAATTTGCAGCAGTATGTTTGGTATTTGAGCAAGGCAGAGCCTATGATGTGTGGTTATTCCCCATAAATAGGCGATAACGCAGCATAAATGCCAAACATGCGCTGCCCTTTGGGTTCTTTCTAGGGACAATTAACTCTTTGTTACTCGGTTTTTACTTAACCCGTTAGGTTACAAACCTCGCGCCGCGATTAAATCGACCCTAGATTGAACAAATTTCAATCCACAAAGGTCAACACGCCCTAGTACTGTAACACCGAGCAAGCAACCACATAATCCGCTAAAACAAGAGTTAGTGAAATAATCACTGCAAATTTTTAATAGTCACAAAACTTGATTTATAAAAGAGTAAACGTAAAAAAGCACGATATAAAACCGTGCTCTAATACACTAAACCACTCAGTTTAATTTAAAAAATAAATTAATCACACTGAGCCGTTAATTGGCCCGTGTTCGTGGTTTACATGTGGATTTTGTCCGCGTTGACGCAGTAAATGGTCCATTAATGTAATAGCCATCATTGCCTCAGCAATCGGGATTGCACGAATGCCAACACACGGATCGTGACGACCTTTGGTGATCATCTCAACCGCTTCGTTGCTTGTATTAATGCTGTTACCTGGGATGGTAATGCTCGACGTTGGTTTTAGCGCAATAGAAGCAATAATATCTTGCCCTGTCGAAATACCCGCAAGTACACCACCTGCATGATTTGATGTAAAACCTTCAGGGGTTAGCTCGTCGCGATGCTCAGAGCCTTTTTGCTCAACCACATCAAAGCCATCACCAATTTCAACGCCTTTAACTGCGTTAATACTCATTAATGAGTGCGCAAGCTCGGCGTCAAGACGGTCAAATACTGGCTCACCAAGACCAACAGGTACATTGCTTGCCACTACTTTTACTTTAGCGCCAACTGAGTCACCTTGCTTTTTAAGGTCACGCATGTATTCGTCAAGCGCTTCAAGCTTACTTGCATCAGGGAAGAAGAATAAGTTGTTTTCCACTTCATCCCAGTCAAACGTTTCCGCCTTGATAGGACCAAGCTGACTTAAGCATGCTTTAACTTCAATACCATGAAATTGCTTTAAGTATTTTTTAGCGATAGCGCCTGCCGCTACGCGTATCGCGGTTTCGCGTGCAGACGAACGACCACCACCACGATAATCGCGCAGGCCGTACTTATGCCAATACGTGTAATCGCCATGACCGGGGCGAAATACATCTTTAATTTTGCCGTAATCTTGCGAACGTTGATCGGTGTTTTCAATTAATAAACCAATGCTAGTACCTGTGGTTTTACCTTCAAAAACGCCTGCTAATATTTTTATTTGATCGCTTTCACGGCGCTGCGTTGTGTAACGGCTTTGGCCTGGTTTTCGGCGATCTAAATCAATTTGTAAGTCGGCCTCTGTGATTTCAAGACCTGCGGGAGTACCATCAACAACGCCGCCTAATGCAACGCCGTGGCTCTCACCAAAGGTGGACACTTTAAATAAATGCCCAATGCTATTACCTGCCATTAACTTTCCTCATTCCTAATGACTACCAATAGCCAAGCACAGGGCTTGGCTATTCATTTTTTACTTATTTTGCAAAATACTCATCTAGCTGCTTTTTGCTAATTACAAATACACCTAAGCCGCCTTGTTCAAATTCAATCCATTCAAACGGCGCGCCCGGATACAGTGCATCCATATGTACCATAGAGTTACCAACTTCTACAAATAACAAACCGTTATCAGTTAGATGTTCACTCGCTTCGCTCAATATAGTACGGGTTACATCTAAACCATCGTGGCCTGATGCAAGTCCAAGCTCTGGCTCATGATGAAATTCGCGTGGTAAGTCAGCCATATCTTCTGCATCAACATATGGTGGGTTTGCTACTATTAGGTCGTATTTTTGACCTGGTACACCGCTAAATACATCAGACTGAATCGGTAACACGCGCTCAGTTAACATGTAATCGTTAATGTTTATGTCTGTCACTTCAAGCGCTTCATACGATATATCTACCGCGTCAACTTGTGCCTGCTCAAAAGCTTGCGCAAGTGCAATTGCGATACAACCCGAACCCGTACATAAATCTAATATACGGTTTACCGATTGTGGCTCTTCAAGCCAGGGTGTAAAGCGGTTGCTGATAAGCTCAGCAAACGGTGAGCGAGGTATAAGTACCCGTTCATCAACATAAAATGGCATACCCGCAAACCATGCAATGTTTGTTAAGTAAGGTACTGGTGTGCAGTCGTTAATACGTTCTGCAATAAGACCCGCAAGTCGGTTTTTTTCTGTGCTTG
Source organism: Pseudoalteromonas sp. 1_2015MBL_MicDiv (assembly GCF_002407505.1). Taxonomy (NCBI): domain Bacteria; kingdom Pseudomonadati; phylum Pseudomonadota; class Gammaproteobacteria; order Alteromonadales; family Pseudoalteromonadaceae; genus Pseudoalteromonas; species Pseudoalteromonas sp. 1_2015MBL_MicDiv. The sequence goes on from NZ_CP012737.1 coordinate 2,621,536, forward strand.
TTAAACGCGCGTGCATTAATTCTTTTGGCGCATCAACAGGCAAGCTAAGCGCAGGCAGTAATAAGCTTACAGCTTCATCCCATGCGTTATCTGTACCGTGTCCAAAAAATATACTACTACTTGCAAATTGGCTTGTAGTCCAACGTAACCAGTCATGTAAAGTTGACAGTTCTGCAACGGCTTCTTCGAGTGTTGCTTCTTCTATTTGTAAATCGCTCATATATTTTTACCTGTATTAGCTTACTGACTGTTTTGAGTCTTTAAGACGATTGCATTGCCTATCTGCGCTGGGCAAATTACAATTGCCCCCTCATTTAAGTATTGTACCGCCTTTTGCGCTGCGTTTTTACGTTTTTTTGTTTAGGTAATAGTTATGAAAAAAGACACTCCATCACATTCGTCCCTAAGCAATGACGACATAAGCTTATTTCGTCAAACGATCACAGGCGCTAAAGTATTTAAACAAGATACTCATCGTTTTGATACAAAACCTAAGGTGTCACAAGCTAAGCAATTTGCCCAGCAAAAAAAGCAGGCTCAGTCTGAATTTTTTTTCTCAGACGTTTATATTCCCGATATAGACACCCACGGCACGGTTAAATATGTGAAACCTGGCCAAGATACTTTCCTAGCTAAACAGCTTCGCCGTGGTGACTTTGCACCCGATTTGACGCTAGATTTACATGGCTTAAATAAAGAACTTGCTAAAGATGAACTCGCTGGACTCATTCACGAATGTAAAAAGCAGCATTATTATTGTGCATGTGTAGTGCATGGTATTGGTGGCGGTGTACTAAAGCACAAAGTACCGCAGTATTTAGTACAGCACCCTGACGTAATAGCGATGCATCAAGCCCCTCTCGAATATGGTGGGAGAGGCGCTGTACTTATTTTAATTAATTTACCGCAAAGTGATGAATTTAGACGCTAACTTTAGCCATTACTAGGATGTAACTACGTGCATATTTTTTCAATTATTTTTCCGCTCATTTTTATTGTTGCGTTTGGTTATAGCTGTTGCCGATTAAAATTTTTCGACAAGCAGCATATTGCAGGCCTGAGTAAGTTTACCTTTTATATTAGTTTGCCTGCTTTTTTATTATTAAATATGTCGCAAATTAACTTACAGCAAAGCATTAGCCTTTTTGCATTTTTGAGCTTTTACGTACCTGTTCTGAGTGTATTTGGGGTGGGTATTTTAATTGACCGCTTTTATTTAAGTAAAAAACATTTAAAAAATTACCAACAACACGGTGTCTTTGGACTTGCTTCTAGCTATTCAAATATGGTGTTAGTGGGTATCCCTATTGTTATTGCATCGCTTGGCAAAGAGATGATAGCCATTGCGTTTATGATCATTACTTTTCATAGCACATTGTTATTTGCACTTACTTTTTTAATAGGCGCTAAAGGTAGTAGCGATAAATTTTCGTGGTCGCACTTTGGAAAAAGTATGGTGTTAAACCCAATAGTACTGAGTATTGGGTGCGGGCTTATATTAAACATATTAGGAGTAACAATGTTTACCGACTTAGCAAATAGTTTAGAGCTATTAGCTAAACCAGCAATTGCCTGTGCGCTATTTGTACTTGGTGCAAATTTAGCTTTTTATAAAATAGCTGCAAATTGGCAACCGGCGTTAATAGCATCAATTTTAAAAATATTTTTATTGCCTGCGCTAGTTTTATTGGTAGGCACCTATGTATTTAAGCTAGACACGCAAATACTTAATGTATTGGTACTTTTAAGTGCGTCCCCTGTTGGCGTAAATGCTTATCTTATTGCGAATCAAATAAAGCAGCATGAAGCCACGCTTGCTGGGGCTGTCGTACTTTCTACTATCTTAAGTGTTATTAGCTTTACGTTTTGGCTAGCTTTATTACTTTAGCTTACAAACCGCCGGCTACATCAACAAAGCTACCCGTTGTAAAAGAAGCGTGCTCCGAAGCTAAAAAGTAAATTGCTGCAGCAACTTCCTCGGGTGTACCGCCTCTGCCAAGGGGTAATTTACTTTTAAGGCGATCGACTCGGTTTTTTTCACCACCATCGCTATGCATATCAGTGTAAATAAGCCCTGGTCTAACCGAATTAACACGAATACCTTTACTTGCCACCTCTTTTGCCAAGCCAATAGTAAATGTGTCCATTGCACCTTTGGATGCTGCATAATCAATGTACTCATTAGGAGAGCCCGTTTTAGCAGCCCTCGATGATACATTAACAATACTGCCGCCATTTCCCATTCGCTTTATAGCCTCACGACTACATAAAAAAGCACTGGTAATATTTGTAGTCAAAACTACGTTTATGCGCTCAGCACTCATTTCTAACAAAGGCATTTGTGGTTTTAAAATACCAGCGTTATTTATTAGTGCATCAAGCCGACCAAAGACTTTATCTATATGCATAAATAAAGCTAAAACGTCAGCCTCTAGTGATACGTCACCTTGAATTACTTCAGCCTCAACGCCTAATCGCTTTACTTTTTCTGCCACTAACATTGCACTAGCTAAATCTGCTTTATAATTAATGCAAACATTATAACCGTGCTTTGCAAAATATAGTGCGGTAGCTGCGCCAATACCTCGGCTAGAGCCTGTGATAAGTACAACGGGGGAGCGATTCATTAAAGCTACTATTCTTTTAAAGCTGCAACTACTGAAATTTCAACAAGCAGTGCATCACGTGCCATTTTAGCTTCAACGCAGGCACGTGCTGGTGCATAACCCTCGGTTACCCATGCATCCCATACTGCATTCATATCAGCAAAGTATTCCATGTTCTTTACATAAATAGTCGCGCTAAGCATATGTTCTTTTGAACTTCCCGCTTCATCAAGCAGCGCCTCAACTTTATCAAGCATAGTTTGGGTTTGTTCTTTGATATCTTTTTGCGCGTCGGCGCATACCTGCCCACATAAATACACAGTGCCGTTATGTTTTACAATGCGGCTCATGCGCGCACCGGTTTGAAGGCGTTCAATAGTCATTTCTTCACTCATATTATTAATTAAATTTATACATTATCGGGAGCATTGATACTCATATACTGGCTGCGTTGAGTTCTTTCATCGTAACTTATTACAGCAATGGCACCCGTATTAAAAATAGGCATGTTACCAGGGCATAATTGATCAACTAAATAACTCACAATTGGCATATGTGCTAACACAAGCCAAGTGTTGCATTGGGGGTGTGCTGCTATAAGCGTTTCGAGATAATCCGCTGCTATTTGCGGTTTTCCTTCAGGCACAATATCACTGCATGTTTCGCTAAATTTAAACTCTGCATTTTTAGCAACGTTTTCTGCAGTTTGCTGAGCACGAATGTAAGGGCTAACTAACAAGGCATCAGGTGGGTAGTGTTTAGCAAGCCATAGGCCCATTTTCTCGGCTTCAGTATGACCCGTTTGAGTCAAATTTCTAGCCGCATCATCAGCCTGCATCGGTGTTGCTTCGCCGTGGCGCATTATTAGGATTGTTTTCATAAAAAATCAACCGATTAAAGAGTATAAAACAGTAGCCAATTTGCCCATTTGTCCGCTATATTAAAAACATAAACCTATTTTTTTCTAAAATAGTTCTTTCGTGATATTCAGGTAAACCTTTTAGTCGTATTCCACTTTCCTGAAGTTATCATCTGTTGTTAACAAGTAAACGTTTAATTTCAGGAGCATCATTTGAATATCAGTCGCAATGATAACAGAGCATATAAAGCTCTTACACTGGACAATGGTCTAAAAGTACTACTTGTGCAAGATAAAGATTCAACAAAAGCGGCTGCATCTATGGCAGTAAATGCTGGTCATTTTGACGATCCTCTTGATAGACAAGGCCTCGCACACTTTTTAGAACATATGCTTTTTTTAGGTACTGACCAATTTCCAGACTCTGGTAGTTTTAATAATTATGTATCTCAAGCCGGTGGAAACACTAATGCGTGGACTGGCACAGAGCATACCTGCTATTTTTTTGATATTAATAATCAAGAATTTAAAAATGCATTAGAGCAATTTAGCCGCTTTTTTATTGCGCCACTTTTAAACTCAGCCGAAACCGAAAAAGAACGCAACGCAATTGAAGCCGAATTTAAACTAAAAATTAAAGACGATGGCCGCCGTATTTATCAAGCACATAAAGAAACGGTAAATCCAGCCCACCCTTTTGCCAAGTTTTCAGTTGGTAATCTACAAACGTTGGCAGACAGGGAGCGCTGTATAAGTGACGAACTTCGGGATTTTTTTAATGCTTTTTATCAAGCCCAGTGGATGACGTTAGTTATTTGCGCCAATGAAGAGCTCGACACCTTACAAAGCTGGACTAATACATATTTTAACGAAATTAACGGTAATAAAAACCTTAAAAAACCAGAGATCAGTGAGCCACTTTACCGTAAACAAGATATAGGGAAAGTGCTGCATATTGAGCCGCACAAACATATGCAAAAACTGATTGTCAGTTTTGCGATGCCAAATATTGATGATTTTTATCGCCATAAAACGGTGAGTTTTATTGCTCATTTATTAGGTTATGAAGGTGCAGGTTCTCTTTACTCTATTTTAAAAGAACAAGGTTGGATAAATGCGCTCTCAGCTGGCGGCGGTATTAACGGCAGTAACTTTAAAGATTTTAATATAAGCATGGCGCTCACTGACGAAGGTATTGAATATTTTGAAGACATTATTGAAATGGTGTTTGAATATATTTGCTTAATTAATGCCAATACAGAGAAGTTACCTCGTCTTTATCAAGATAAAAAAAACCTATTACAAATTGCTTTCGATAATCAAGAAAAGTCACGTCTAATCGATTGGGTCAGTAATTTAAGTATAAATATGCAACATTACGATGAAGTCAATTATGTACAAGGCGACTACTTGATGGAGGGCTTTAAAAAAGCCACCCACGAAATCGCAATGCAATGGTTAACGCCGCATAATATGCGTATTGTTCTTATCCACCCTGATGTAGAAGCAGAACACAAAACTGCATGGTATAACACCCCTTATAAAGTTGAAAAAATATCACCCAGCTGGCTCGATGCTTTAAGTGATATAAATAAACCACTGAAAGATATGCTACTGCCAACGGCAAACCCTTACTTAACAAAAAATGTAGTGCTATATGATGTAGAAAAACCACAAATAAAACCTGAACTTTTAGTAAAAGAGCCCGGTTTTGACTTTTGGTTTAAGCAAGACAATACTTTTAGAGTAGCAAAAGGCCATTTTTATTTAGCCTTGGACTCTGACTTTGCAGTAAAAGACGTAAAACACATGGCACTGACTCGCTTATTTACTGATTTATTTATGGATAGCGTAGGTGAACAATTTTACCCAGCGGAGCTGGCAGGGCTAAGTTACCATTTAACATCTCACCAAGGCGGTTTAACACTGCATACAGCCGGATTATCGTCTAGCCAATTAGAATTAGTTGATGAGCTTCTTGACGCCCTCTTTAATGTCGACATTTGTGCAAAACGTTTTGCTGAATACAAAAAACAACTTGTCAGGCACTGGCGAAATAGCAACCAAAACAAACCAGTTAGTGAACTGTTTAGTATTTTAGGTGCTAAAGTAATGCCTTGGAATCCACAACCAGACCAACTTGCATCAGCATTAAAAAACACAAGTTTTCAGCAATTTAATGAATTCAGACAAGACTTTTTTAAAGCACTACATGTTGAATCATTTTTACATGGTAACTGGCAGCAAAGTGATGCAATAGCCTTTCAAAAAAAGGTCGCCGAACACTTAAAAAACGCAGCCATAATTGATGATTTAAGACGTCCGCTATTTGAAATTGAAAAAGTAACACGCTACGAACTAGAGCTGCCTTGCAGTGACCATGCAATGGTTGTGTATTATCAAGCAAAAACTGATTGTGTAATCGAAAAAGTTAAATTAATGGCACTTAATCACTTAATGAACCAAGACTACTTTAACGAGTTACGAACCACACAACAGCTAGGTTATTTAGTTGGGGCTGGTTATGCTCCTTTTAACACTCGTGCGGGTATTGCTTTTTATATACAATCGCCAAAGTTTATCGCAAAAACATTAATGCATAGACATAACAGCTTTGTTAATAAATATTTAACCAACATCGATGAGCTTAATGAAGAAAATTGGCAGCAACAGAAACATGGCTTAACGACCCATATTGCTGAAAAAGATAAAAACCTTCGGTTACGCTCGCAACGTTTTTGGCTTGCAATAGGCAACAGAGATCATGAATTTAATATGCAGCAAAAGTTACTTAATGCATTAAACGCATTAACACTCAAAGATATAAAAGAGTATGCCGTCATCCTATTTGATGAAAATCGACCAAGATATGAGCTTTTAAGCTCAGCTAAAGACAATAAACCTCAAAATATGCCTGTTTATTCGCATTCTCTTTGACTCTTGGTTTAGCTTGTTTTAGATTATCATTTGTAAATTTGAAGTAATAAAAAAATGATAATCAAAATAATAACAAAATTAAGCTTGTCAGTTGTATTACTTGCTTACTCATTTAAGCTTTATGCTTTTGAGTCATCATTTAATTACAATTCAGATACCATCCTTATTTTAGCAAGCGCCATTATAGCGCTTGCTTTGCCTTATCTGTTGTTTGTCATCCACAAACTTAAGCGCTCACGTCGACAACTTCGTTTATCCGAAAGGCGCCTTAAAAGTACTGTTGAAGGCAGTGGTGATACTTTATGGGATTGGAACATAAAAACGGGGGAAGTTATTCGAATAAACGACAAATATATGATGAACTCAACTACGTTAATAGGTTTCCCTCCAAATAAAAGTCTCATTCACCCACTCGATATTACAAACGTTGAACACTTACTTAAAAAACACTTTGCAGAAAAAACCGTTTTTTTCGAAGCGACTTATCGTATTAAAGATACCTTTGGCCGTTGGCATTGGGTACTTGATCGCGGCAAAATTATAGAAAAAGATACCAACCTATCACCACTAAGAATGACGGGTACTGTACGAGATATATCACAGTTAAAATCAACCGAAGAGCGTTTGAATCTCTTTGCAAAATGTGTTGAGTCGCTAACTGATGCGCTGGCTATTTACGACAAAAACTTTAAGTTAGTTGATATAAACCCTAGTTTTTTAACCCTCTTTGGCGGTGTGCGAGAACAATACCTTAAAAAAGACTTTACCTTACCGGGTTATGAACAAGGCTTCATTGATACAATTATCGAAATTGTACGTGAGAATGAACATATCCAACGAGAGGTAAAGCTACGTAATAGCGAACGCGTTTTACTACCATTTGAAATTTCAATTGATGAAATTAAAAATGATCAAAACCAAATTACAAATTACGTGATTGTTTACTCTGACTTAACTGAACGTAAAAAAGCAGAATCACAACTGCATAATTTATCAAATCGCGACCGTACAACAAGCCTGCCTAACCGAAATTTATTTTTTACCGATTTACATAAGTTAGTTAAACAAAATTCACACCATGCGCTGCTTGTATTCGATTTAGATAACTTTAAAAAGATAAACGACTCATTAGGACACCAGTTAGGCGATAGCCTGCTTGCAAAGCTCGCTATGCGCTTAAATAAACTAACCCGAGAGAACGATGTATTTTACCGTTTAGGGGGCGATGAGTTTGCTCTAGTAATGTCTGATACCAATGATATTCATGTGATCACCCGCACGGCTAAACAGTTTTTAGCCGCTATTGCTACACCTTTTAAAATGGCTGGTCATGAGCTCGCGATTACTTCAAGCGTTGGCATTGTACTCTTTCCTGAAGATGGTAATACACCAGAACTACTTTTGAAAAATGCAGATACGGCCATGTATCACGCTAAAAAGAAAGGTAATAGTTATCTGTTTTTTAACGACACGATGAACCGCCAAGCAGTTAAACGCCTGCAAATAGAAAACCTTATGCGTTTTGGCCTAAAAGAAGATCATTTTGAGGTTTACTATCAACCAAAAATGAATATTCGCACCGGAAAGTTAACAGGGATGGAGGCGTTGGTTCGCTTTATAACCCCTAAAAAAGGCATTATTAGCCCTGGTGTATTTATACCTATAGCTGAAGAAACAGGTCAAATAATTGAAATTGGTGAAGTGGTATTAAACAAAGCTTGCAGAGATGTTAAACAATGGCTTGATAGCGGTCTATTTAGTGGTCGAGTCGCCGTTAATTTATCAGCTAAACAATTCAGCCTACCCGATTTAACATCTCGCATTGACGTTATTTTACAAAAAAATGAACTACCTTCATATTTCTTAGAGCTTGAAATTACCGAAGGTACTGTAATGGATGATCCCAAAGAAGCCATTGCGATTATGCGCTCATTAAGTGCCCGAGGGATTCACTTAGCAATGGATGACTTTGGCACCGGTTACTCTTCCTTGGCGTACTTAAAACAATTTCCGCTTAACACGTTAAAAGTAGACAAGGCATTTATAGATGATATGAAAAATGAACGTGGTCGTAATATGGTCGACTCAATTGTGACGATTGCACATAACCTTGATTTACATGTCGTTGCCGAAGGGGTTGAACAGGCTGAACAAATTGAAATACTAAAAAAATTGAATTGTGAAACAGTACAAGGTTACTTTTATTCTAAGCCACTCTCTAAAGACGAGTTTACTGATTTTTTGAAACAACAACAAACTAAAGCTGCGCCTAGTCTAATTAGAACGGATACTGAAAATATGGCATCAATAAGCTAACCAGACTTCCAGTTAATACCAATCTGCTTAGGTATGGGGTGATTTAATTCGTTAAATTGTCCCAACACTTATTCAGAACGGTATAAATTAAGGGCGCCATATACATGCTTTGATCCCTACATTTCGTACCAATGCGCGGCGATAATGTAAGTTAAACAAGCACCATGCTACCGGCCCAAGTAAACCAGCCAAAATAAGCCATCGCTTAATTGGCATGCCTTTTTTAATCGTTTCCAAATACATCACGGCTATAAACACACAACTTAGTAAAACAATAAACAAATCTACACCCTATACCAATTCGCTTAATTAAGTGATCTATTTTGAAGTAAGAAAATCGTGTCGATAACAAGGCAAAAATTTCGTTATTTAACTCCTGCATTACCCCGCATCCATGCAGTCATGTATCAGAATTTTTAACGCTGTTAACGTCAGATTTAATCACTCAAATTGATTAAGTATTATTACGGATTGGTATTAAATAGCCTAAAAATAAGGCGTGTATTCTAGCGTTATTTTGGTTGAATTTACAGCAATAAACCTCTTACATACAAAAAAGCCGAGCCATCTAAATTAAGGCTCGGCTTTTTTAAAGTTTATAACTTACTTTTCAGCACGGCCCATGAATTTATGTTCAACAGTATTTATACGAATACGGTCACCTGTTGAAATATGCTCAGGCACAGAAATATTTAAGCCTGTAGACATACGTGCAGGTTTTGAACGAGCGCTTGCAGAAGCCCCTTTAATTGAAGGGTCGGTTTCTTCAACAACAAGCTCAACACTTGATGGTAAATCAAGGCCTACTGGTGCACCGTCAATGACAATAACATGCACACCTTGGGTTTCTTCATTTACAAATTGAATCTCTTCGCTAATAGCATCTTTATTTAAGTTATATGGCGTGTAATCTTCGTTATCCATGAAAACATACTCGTCGCCATCAATATACGACAACATTGCTTCGCGACGTGTTAAATCAGCAAGCGTTAGCATATCGCTGTCTTTAAATGTTTCATCCACTTTGCTGCCAGTTACTACATCGTATAAACGCATTCGATATAAACTGCCACCAGCACGGCCTTGCGGCACAGAGCGCACAATATCTTTTACAACTAGCACTCGGCCATTAAAATCAATAGCAGTACCTTTTTTAACATCACTCGCCTTTGGCATGTGTGAATTCCTATTATTTTTTTGATTGCGAGAAACATACCACGAACTCAGGATTCTTCAATAGAAACAAAACAACTTAGTGATACTTTTTGAATAATACTTAAAATCAGCGCCCCTTAATGGCGCGCTGATTTATTAAGAGTGACTTTAAAAGCGGACTTTAACGCCAGCAGATAGCTCACTTACATCGTTTTTTGACACTTTATAGTAGCTATACTTGAGTAGTAACTCGGTATTTTTATAAATCGAATACCCAACTGAACCACCCGCATAAAGCTTGGTCGTATGCTTTTTAGACTCTAGCGTTGCACCATTGGTTATATCACTTTGTATTTTATATTGATGGCGATAAGCCCCCAAAAACAACTTAGTACTAAATGATTCAGCAGGCATAAATAAATAACCGACTTCCGTGGCAACACCTTTTGGTAAGATTGGAGCATAACGCGCGTAGTCATGATGAAGGTCATTTGGTGTTGTTGTATCCGCTGTTAATTCAACACGTCCTTGCCCTAAATCAATATACCGTATTGCAACTTCCCAATTAGGAGCTAGCTCATAGTAAGCGCCCACTGACCAACTAGTATCTTTATCATCAACTGAAATGGTCTTAACATCACTGCCCGTTATTGCCAAAGAATGCTTAGCTTTAGCTTGACCTACAGTTCCCTCAAAAGACCATGCATCAGCGAGTGCACTGCCACTTATTAAGCAACTTGTAGTAATTATCGCAAAACTTGGAAACAATGACTTTCGACGGCTAAATACCAACATTGAAATCAGCAACAACCCAACGCCTCCCATACTTCCTCCCGATGACTTATTACTAATAGAAACTGATTTTACTGCACTAACGGTAATTTCAACTTGTGCCGAAGATTTAGCTCCTTTACTGTCTTTAATAGTATAGTCGACAGTATCAACACCTTCAAAACCTACCTTTGGCATGTATTGTAAAGTGCCATTAATATTAATTGATACAGTGCCATAAGTTGCCGCTGCACTAATAATAAATAATTCATCCATATCAATATCAGTATCATTACCAAGTACATCAATTTCTATTGATACGCGATCGGTGGTACTAGCTGTATCAAATATTGCTGTTGGTGCATTATTTTCCACTAAGTTAACCTTAGCATTATTGTTAGATGTTCCTCCTTGTCCATCAGTAATGCTGTATTCAATGGTCGCAATACCGATAAATGATGTAGGCGGAGTATAAAGTATCTGATTATCAATAATACTCACTTGCCCAAAATCAACCGTCGCACCCGTCAGTGTTAATGCATCTCCATCTATGTCTGTGTCATTTTCTAGCACATCAATAGTAATAGATTCACCTGCACCTATCGTTACTTCATCTTGATTTGCTTGTGGTAATTGATTCGTTGTACGCACAACAGCAACACCGCCAGGATCTACAATAGAGCCATTTGCTTTTCCATCATCATCATTTGGACCACCGTCAACAATTTGTAGTTGCACACACCATGCGCCTTCCGCTAGGCCTTGCGTCCATTCACTACTTCTTGGTGGTGGGCAATAACCTGGTTCACCCGCAGCAGATAATATTTGGTCATGTGCTGTAGATACAAAATCAACCCATTGGCCTTCTTTAAACTTCCTATAAGTGGAATTTTGTGAGATTGGCTTTCTTTGTGGAAATACAATACTGTAGGTATCTCCAGGGTTTGGAAGCCCTGTCGCAATAAAGTCAAATACTCCACCAATATTTAATGCGTTAGCGTCGGCTGGTAATTCACTCTCTAATAATTGAACCCCTCCTGTCACATTTTGTACAACAGTCACGCCCTTTCTAACACAGACACCTGGCTCGCCTTCAACTAAAAACTTGTCACTGTCTTTGACTTGACCTTGTACCACATTACATTGACTAATAGCATCTAGGTAATCTGGTATGCCGTCATTATCAGTATCAGTAAAGCCTTCTTGATCATCCGGTATTAGATCGCCATCAGAATCACCCGAATCGAGGGTATCAAGAGACTGTACTACTTCAACATAGATTTCTTTTGTTGTTGATAAGTTTGGTTCACCGTCATCTTCAGCCGTCACTGACACTTTATAAATACCCGGAGCAAGTGATTGCGTTGAAAAAACAAATTCCCCCTCATTTGTACTGGTATTAGTTAACTGATCATCTTGTGATAACCAATTTAGTGTTACGTTATCACTTGGGTTTATATCCTCTGCGACCCCAGTAATAGTGACTAACTCCTCGCCTATCGCGACAAGCGATCTAGCTTCCTCATTTTGCTTAATCGATGTAGAGATTGTAGGTGCTACATTATCTTCAACAATCGTGATATTAACCGTTGATCTCGCACCCAGATTTAACGTATTCGCTAATGAAACAATAATTGTTTCGTTGCCTTCAATTTCTGAGTCAGCAAAAACAGTAAAGCTTACTTGCCCCTGGACGCCGCTTTCAATAACTAATTCACTTGATGTTAAATCGTGGTCAGCACTGTTGGCCGTACCTGAAACAGTATAAGGAATTGTTACTGGATAGGTCGGTGACTCGCCATTTAAAAATACATTAAAGCGATATGTTTGATCCTCTGCTACTTGGCTATCTTTACTTAAAGAAATAAGCGGATTAACATTAATGCTCTGTGTAGCAATTGCTTCAAGCCCATTACTGTCAAAAGCCTGCCAATAGACCAAATGACTTCCAGGAGTAAACAGTGACGTTGAATCAACGAGTGATACTGCCAATCGGTTACCTTGATTGTCAGTAGCAAGCGGTACACCTAAATCCACCTTAGTGAACAATCCTTTAGCATTAATATCCAAATCAACCGGTGTTTCAATCGTTGGCACACCATCTGTTTGTTTATTCAACGTTAATTTAGCAGTCGTTCTACTTCTTGCTTTATCTGGATCTTCAATCAGGTAACTAATCTGAATAATCCCTTGTGTACTCGCTTGCGATTTATATGCAATCACACCATTTTCAATTGTTACACTCCCCACGCTCGCGCTTGCACCGATAATACTCAATGGTTGTTCATCAGCATCGGTATCATTGGCTAATACATCCAATAAATACGTGTTTTCCTCATTTATATCTAATGAGAATACATCAGGATTTGCAACAGGTCTGTCATTCACTGAAATAACATTCAAGCTTACCGTAGCGATTGCAGATTGTTCTGTACCATCGCTTACAATGTACGTAAAACTGTCAATACCAAAGTAATTCGCATTTGGTGAGTACGTTAACACATTGCCTTGCTTACTTAAAGTACCAAATTGAGGCTGCGATATGGCTGTTAGCGTAAGTATATCGTCATCAAGATCTGAGACATCTGGAGCAAAAGTAATGGAAGCGTCTTCAAGAACATCTAACATCATACTTTGCGACACTGGGGCTTTATTTGTGTTATTTACTGTTACTGTAAATGCAGGTAAGCGTGCTTCAAGTTGTCCGTCAGTTACTGCAATAACAATATTAGTAAATTGACCTGCATTTTCTCTTAGTGGTGTGCCACTAAGTTGCCCTGTTGCGCTATTAAAGCTAGCCCAACTTGGCTTATTACTGATACTGAAGGTTAATGCATCCCCATCCATATCTTGTGCACTTGGTGTAAAGCTGTACGACTCTTCTTCATTAACCTGTGCTGTCGGCGTACCCGTTATTGTTGGTGCGTCATTAGTATTAATAACCGTAATATTAAATGGCGCTAAACTTTGAGTCACTGTTGCATCATTAACACTTATAACGATGTTACTGTAGCTACCTACCTGCGCATTGAGTGGCGTACCACTTAATTTTCCGGTTTCGCTATTAAAGCTCGCCCAACTAGGTTTATTACTAATACTAAATGTCAGCGTATCATTATCCGTATCGCTTGCTATCGGGATAAATAAATACTCACTGTCTTCGTTCACTGATGCCGCAGGTATCCCACTTATCAACGGTGCATCATTAACACTGTCGACCGTAATCGAAATACGTGCAAACTCTGAATCAAGCTCACCATCATTAGCCACAATGCTCACAGAGTCACTGCCATTAAAGTTACTGTTTGGTGTATAAATAAGTATGTTACCGGTTAAGGTCGTACTGCCATTAGCAGGCTCAGTTACCACTCGATAGCTTAGAGACTGCTCTTCAATATCATTACCCGATAGAGTAACCGTTAGCGCTGTATCTTCATGTGTTGAAAGTACTTGCCCAGCGACCGTAGGTGCATCATTAATTGCATTGATAATTAACGATACAGTGACTTCATCAGAATCAATTTCACCATCGTTGGCCACAAACGTAAAGCTGTCTGTACCATTAATGTTTTCATTCGTCGTATAAAGCCAACTATCGTTACTTTGCTGTACCAAAGTTCCTTTGCTTGGCGCATTGACTATCCGGTAACTTAACGTGTCTTGATCTATATCTGTTGCAACTAACGTCAGTAGTATTGAGCCATCTTCATCCAGTGATTGCGATTGCGCAACGGCAATCGGTTTATCATTCACGGGAGCGACACTCATAGTCACTGTCGCTATATTTGATACAGCTGCGTTGCTATCTTCAACCGTATAGGTAAAGCTATCATCGCCAAAAAAGTTCGCTTGAGGCGTGTAAACAATTGCACCAGTTACTGATACGCTCACGGATCCATTTGCAGGGTTAGTAACAATCGTTACAGAGCTCGCGTTAAGGCTATCACCAATATCAACATCACTATCATTACCCAGAACATTGACCTCAAACTGCCCTTCTTCTTGTAACTGTGCAGTGTTATCAACGGCAACTGGGGCATCATTTATCGCCGTAATACTCAGTGTAACTGTAGCTGGTAGCGAAGTAAGTCCTTCACTGTCAGTAACGGTGTAAGTAAAACTGTGAACCCCATTTATATTTGCTTTAGGGGTAATTGCTAAACTACCATCAAGGTTCACGCTTACGCTGGCAAAATCATATTCACCTGCACCATCGCCTTTATTTTCTAACAGCACATTTGCGCCATTAAAACCTTGGTCTTCTACATCTGAATCATTCGCTAAAATAGCCACACTGGTTGCAGTATCTTCATCGGTCGTCACTGCATCATTAACGACAACCGGACGGTCATTCACCGCACCTATATTTACCGTCACAGAGGCTGTATTTGATGCCAAACCATTGCTGTCGGCTATCGTATAAGTAAATGTATCGCTTCCGTTTTCATTGCCTGTAGGTGTATAAATTAAAGTACCGTCATTTTGATCAACACTCACTGACCCTTTGGATGGTTGTGCTACAACACTAATATCACCCGTTGGAATAGTATCTTCTATATCGGTAGCGTTGCTTCTAATTGAAAGTGCAGAAGTTGGTGTATCTTCATCGACCATCTCATTAAAGTTAATAGCAATCGGCGCATCATTCACTGGGGTTATAGTAATCGATACAGTCGCTTTTTCAGATATTAAACCCGTGCTGTCTTTTACTGTATATGTAAATGAATCTGTACCAGATACATTACTCAATGGTGTATAAGTTACGATTCCATTTGCAATACTAGCTTGCCCTTTAGTCGGTGTGTCCACTATCGCAGCAGAAGATACAACCATATTATCTTCAGCGTCACTGTCATTACTAACAACACTAAAAGTAACAGGAGTATCTTCATCAGTTGTTATAGAGTCGGCAACCACAATAGGCGCATCTTCTACTGGCGTAACGGTAAAGCTTACCGTCTGAACTGCTGACTTGTCTCCTGCGGCATCTTCTACTTGGTAGGTGAAACTATCAGACGTGCTTTCACTGCCATCATGTTGATAACTAAAGCTACCGTCGCTATTAAGCGTAACCGTACCCGATGACGGGTTTGTCACTTTCACTGCAGTGAGTGTATCACCGCTATCAAGGTCATCATCAGTGGCATTGCTTAATACACCATTAACAGGGGTGGCTGCAAATAATGCCCCTTCATCTAAACTAAATGCAAAGTTTTGACCTACAGGCGCATCATTGGTATTTTTTACTTCAATATCAAATATCATCGCTGCGCTATCTTCAGTACCATCGGATACCTTTATACTGACATTCGCTGAGGTACCTACATCTTGATCGGTGGGTGTTCCTGACAGTAAACCTGTGGCCGTATCAAATGTTGCCCAACTTGGCTTATTAGTAATACTAAACGTATGTATGTCGCTTGTATCCGGATCCGTGAGCGTTGAGGTAAAGCTGTATTGAGAATCTTCATCTATTGTCGCCAATGGCGTACCTGATAGTACAGGTTTAATGTTGTAGCTTTTAACAATTGTTGCCGTTACATCGCTGGCTTCATTCCCTGCGGTATCTGATACTGTCACCGAAAGTGTAAGTGTACCTTCATTTAAAGTGGTTACATTAACACCCGTAACCTGAGCTGAAGCTCCCGTTATTGCTCTAGAATTACCTATAATTTCATTAGAGCCATCAGTCACTTTGTAAGTAAATGAACCGCTGCTTTCAAGCCCATTTAGAGTAAAACCTAACGCGGCTTCATTATCTCGAGTAATCGTATCTTGAGTTATTAAAACGCTGTGCCCTGTCGGTGCAATATTATCAGTCACCGTTACTGTGAATGATTTTTTAAACGATGACGAAGCATCATCCGCTTGCACACATACTATGTAGGTGCCTGCTGAAATGGCGGTTTGAGTTTCTAGCACGCTCCCATTAATTTGAAAGCTACTGTTACCACTATTTGATGAACACGAACCACTGGCTGATGAACTAGGAGCTACCAATGTATAAGTATGCGTACTATCATCAAGATCCGTTGTACTTAAAGTCCCAACATCAGCGCCCAAAGACACTAAAGATTGATTGATGTTTGTTGCCGATAAAGTAATGTCTGTTGGATCATCATTTACACCCACTACTTTAACCGTAGAAGAACCAAAACTACCTGTAGATCTATCAACACCACCATTAGATGTACCACCGCTATCTTTTATAGACGTTAGCGTTACAACTCTATCTCCTTCTGTCGGTGATTCACTCGTATTTTTATAAGCTAAGAAAGGAACATAGTTCTGCCATACGGCCGCAGTGTCTGAGGCGACAATCGTTACCGTTGCCTTTGAACCGCTAAGAGTGACAACATAACTAAAATTAACTGACCCCGAATATGTACCGGATGCATTATTTTCTAGCCTAATAACATCAGTGCCAAATTGAAGGAACTCATTGCCAATATCTTTTACATTACTTACCGTCAGTAATATTTGCTCAATATTTTGTCCGCTTTCAATAGCATTAATAGAGGCTGAAGAGAAAATACCAACTTGTGAGCCATTTTCTGTAAATGTTGGATTAGCCCCGACTGCTGATACAGTAGGAGCATCGTTAACCGAGGTAATTGTAACTGATGCCTGATTAGTACCTGTACTATCTACGACACCATCATTAAAGGTATAGTCAAGCACAGTTGCATTTAGAGGAATATCTGAGTTATTGGCGTAGGTAATTGCTTGCGCAACAGAGTCTACAATTACAGAAGTAGCATTGCTATTAAATGTTAGCGTTAAAGTACCTGCCGAGTTTGTGGTAACAGTCCCTACATTATTACCGTTATAACTAAATGTATTACCTTCAATTAACGTCCCTAATAGCCCCGAATGACCAAATCGATCTTCGGCACTCGCACCGCCACGTCGGCGAATAGTTAAGCTAGCATTGTTGTAATCCCCTGCGTTGCTGTTAAGTGCATCAAGTTCAGCATCTGCAATTGTCATATCGCTATCAATGCTCACTGCACTTAAACCTTCGATAAACGTAGCACCGCCATTAAGCGAGCTAAATGTAGGCGCAGAATTTGCTGAAACAAATGTAATAACGGAATCTGATCCGCTATCAGCAACCGTAAAGGCCAAATCATTACCTGGCGCATTAGTAAGTGAAAGAGTCAGTTCAGAAATATTAAAATCGGTGGCGTTGGTATCTACTTCTAATGTACTCGTGCCATTAAAACGCACGTTACTGGCTGAAAGCCCTGTAATACCAGCAATAGTAATACGATCGCCTGCGGCTAAATCGGTAATTGTATCTCCTGATAATTGAGATGAGCTACCTACAAAATTATCATTACCTGCGTTACCTGTTAACGTATCTGTACCAGCGCCTGGGCGTAAAGTATCGGCCCCAGAGCCACCTTTAAGTACATCATCACCATTAAAATCTGATGAGGTCATTGTTAAAATGTCAGCGCTAAATGCACTTGCATCTAGCGTCACTGCAGCTGTAATAGCACTGCCACTAGCATTAGAAAAAGATACAACGCCAGCATCAGTATTAAAATTATCGGTTAAGGTGATAGTCGTGTTGTTATTAGTGCCGATTGCCAGATTCTCAATACCCGATACCGTGGTGCTGGAAAAATTAAAAATACCACCATCCATCAGTTTTAGCGTATCAGCGCCAGCAGAGCCTGTAATTGCAGTATTAAAATCATTAATATTATTAACATCAATTGCTACTGTTGCTGCAGAGGCTAAGCTTAATGTACCAATATTAAAGAATGAGCCAGAAGTCACGTCAGCACCGTCAGTAACACTCACCTTATCTGCAGCATTTAGCTCTGAGGTTAATGAACCACTAAAGCCAGCGCCACCAAGTGCAAAGGTCATTGCTGTGTTACTAGATCTATCTATTATACTTTGGGTCGCTGAGACTATCGTAATTGTTCTACTGTTTGAAGAATCATCAAATACGTTGTAAGTTTCAACATCACTGAAAGTAGAAAAATCACCATCGCCATAAACATCAATTGTTTCAGAACCTATTGCAGATATAGTGCCTGTAAAACCGGCGTGTTGCGAACGCGTCATTGAAACCCGTGCACCACTGCTAAGTGTTAGGTTTTCAATATTGGAAACTGTTGCTCCAGTAATATCCCCCGTATTACTGATAGATAGCGTATCATTAACGCTTGCTTCACCTGTTATTGTTCCAGTAAACGTTAATCCACTGACATCAAACGTATTTGCATCGGTTGTTGATGCGCTTGTCACATTGACAGACAAAGAACCTAACGTAATTGTTCGTGTATTTGTTGAATCATCACCAACGTTAAACGTTTCAATATTGCTAAGTGTTGTAAAGTTACCATCACCCGAAACCGTAATCGTTTCAGCGCCAGACGCTGTAATAGTGCCTGTAAATGTACTCACTTGCGCTGCAGATAAAGCCACCGATGAGTTTGTTGCAAGGGTTAAGTTTTCAAAACTAGACACTGTAGCACTTGTGGTGTCGGCACCTGTTGCCATGCTTAATGTATCGGTACCACCATTTGCATTGAGTGTACCTGTAACCGTTAAACCTGCAATATTTACCGTATCATTGCCCGTGCTGCCTGTTATATTTTGTGAGCCATTTGATAAGGTAATTGTGTTTGCACTACCGAGCACATACGTTTCAATATCATTCGCAGCAATTAAACCATTAGTTGCGTCTGAAATGGTAATTTGATCTGTACCTGCGCCTGAAATTGTAGAAAACGCATCATGCTGCGCTTCTTTCATCGTGACAGATACGCCGCCGCTCAAATTAAGTGTTTCAAAGTTCGAAATCGTTGCCGCCGCTAAACTCGCGCCATTAGCTAGCGTAAGTGTATCTGTGCCATCCCCACCATCGAGAGTTCCTCGGTACGAAAAGTTGGAAATATCGACTGAATCAGCTAAATTACTGCCTGTAACAGACTGGTCTCTGTCTACAAGCGTTAATGAAACTGGTGTATTTAAAACGTATGTTGCGATGGTGCTATTTGCCGTTAAATTTGCATCGCCCCCACTGCCTGCTGTAATCGTAAAAACAGGAGCCCCGCTCCCCGAAATCGTTGTAAATTGCTCATGCTGCGCTTCACTTAACGTTAAAGTGACGCTGCTAGGCACTGATAATGTTTCAAAGCCTGTTAATGTAGTAAAAGCCGTTAAATCGGATCCAGTCGGAACGTGAATGGTATCTGTACCAGTACCACCATCAGCCACTGAACCTGTAATATGTGATGGATTGCTTATCGTTAATGTTTCGGAGTCACTACTAAACGTTATTGCCGGATTTAAATTTGTACCATCTAAGGTGCTAAAACCCGCTGCTGTAGAGCTAGCTGCTGTAAGATTAGCCACTGAAATTGTCGCGGTACGGCTAGTACTGTTTTCAGTGCCATCATTGATAACAACTGATACTGTCCGCGAAGTTGTGTTGGGCGACGAACTGGTATTGTTATACGTGATTGCTTTAAGGAAAGTGGTAACTTCAGCCGTTGTTGCAGTTGCACCTGTAATAGAAATTGTATCTTGTAAACTAATATCTGATGCACCACTAATTCCACTCAGTGCATTTTGCGCACTGGCAGATACATTAAGACCTTCTGAGGCGCCATCTTGATCATTTGTTAATGCAACGGTTATTGTTGTTATTGAGTCGCCATCACTATCACCGGCTTCAGCATCGGGTGCAATCACGGTAGCAGGGCTGCCTTCAGTAAACGCCGAAAAACTCCCTGTACCTGGAATCCCACCATTTAAATCAACAACAGGCGCTGAATTAACAGGAGTTGAAGACAAGTTAGTGATGGCAAGGTTGTCAATTTTTAACCAGCTAAGAGTAGAGTTATCAGAATAAGCTATTTTTAACCATTTTATTTCTGTAAATAACGCACCAGAAGCATTTATAGTCTCGCTGCTACCGCTCGGTAAAGTCCCGCTATCCGCTACGCCTCCTTTATCCGTTGTTAGTCGTATAACTCTATTAATACCACTTGAGTTATAAACATATAAACTAGATAAATCAAACGTTTCGTTATTTGTAAAATATATTTTACTGTATGTCTGAGTTGATGAGTCTGTAGATATATAAACATAGCCCGCTGAAAAATTATATAAATCTTGACCCCCACCAGCCCCAGACTTAACTTTTATGCTGTAGCTGGTACCCGGTATTATATAACTCTTATTATTAGCGTATCCCGTAGGTACATTATCAAAATTCAATGTACCATCAAACGCTAACACCTCAGAAAAGTCAATCAAGGCTCGCTCTGAAAATGGTCTATCAGCAAAATCGACATCCCCTTTAACTATTTCTAAATCCCAATCTCCGCCTTTATGACTATTACCGGTTAAATCGTTAGAAGCGGCTACATCAAGCTCCGTTGACTGACTAAAGAGTGTTAAAAATTGATCGCCTTGCAGACCCTTACCAATGTCACAGCCATAAAAAAAAACATCCCCACCAGGTTTTACAGCCCCCTTAAATACCGCCATAAATTGTGGGTTACTTTCAATAACCGCAGTATTTATTTGGCTGTTACCTAGTTGTAGCTCGCCACTGCGCCCATGAGAAAATATACTCACGCTCTCTAACTGTTGGTAACGACCAAGCAACTCTTCAAGTTGATTTATACCTGATTCATCAGCATTGAGTTCAACAATCTCTGTCTCTGCATTTAAATCGCTATAAAATAAGGCTTTATCAGGTACTCCCGCATCGATAATGACTAGATGGTTAACACTGCTTGCAGCAGTTAACACAAGATCATCAGCCTTTGCCTTAAATGAATTAATACTTGGCACTATAAGTGGGGTGAGTTTAAACTCTGATTGCACTGGCACTTGTACACTCTGTGCAATGCCTGCGGTTTGAGTGAGCCCTAAAACCGAACCGACAACAATAGAAATAGGCGATAAGGAGAATTTCAGCATGTATTCAATCCTTTAATATATTTATGGAGAACAACGTTTTTAATACCATTACTGGTAAATTAAGGTGTTTTTTGTGTTATTAAACTTGCGTTACTGCCTTGTGGTTCTAACCAAAAAGCCATATCGCTGTATTTTTTAAATAGTTCTGGGGGGAGTACTGTTTTACGCCCAGTAAAAGCCACTTTATTTTTCACTGTATGTAAGCCATCTGCACCTAAGTTTTTATCAAATTCACTGGCGTTATATGTCACATTTTCAAAGTCATGCGCAAAGTTCGGTAAGCCTAAAAACTGATAAATTAGAGCCACACTCTTTTCAGGTTTACTTACGAGCAAATCGTAGTCGATCAGTAATAACTGATCCGAAAACTCACCATAAAAACCTTCTTTTAGCGCAGCCCAAGCACTACCAAAAGGCCCTTGATTAGACGCAATGTGCTCACAGCGGGTATACACGTTTTGTCGTGCTGCGGGGGAATAAATACGGCTAAATTCAAGACTGTTTTGCCTATAGACACGTTCAAAACTGTCCATTATCCAAGCTGGATTTCTGACTAAACAAATCACTTTAAAATCATTACCAAATAAGGAATTTAAGATATTAAGCTTTGCAGTCCACAGTCTATTGGTATCAAAAATAATGGGCTTTTCAACATCTTGGTAATACCCAGACCAAACCCCATGACATATATTCAAGCGCTGCGCTGAGCTTATGCTACTAGCAAACTCACTCCCAGCTCCCATTTGCTCAAGTAAACTAGTAACAAAACCAGCTACAGGGGTTGACATATCGGCATGAAAATCGGGGTTTTGCCGTAATATACCAGCCAATAATGTTGAACCAGTCCTCGGTAAACCAGCGATAAAATGATAATGACGCGACATAAATAGTTAACTCCGACTCGGATAAATCCCTTGCATGGCGATGATATAATGCATAGCAACAAATGGTGACTGAGAATAAAGCGGTTGGCCACCACCATGTAAATTAACGATACCTGTTAAACTATTCGCGGGCAGAGTTAGGGCAATGTTATCTTGTGCTGGAACATCAAATGTATCAACTGTCACATTACCAATACTGATCAATGAACTTGGTGCCGTAGATTGATATATTTTTTCTTGTTTATCAGGCCCACCACCAGCAACAACCGTAGCAAGTACTGCACCTGCTGTTGGTTCTCCACTATTAGCATCTTGTGTTGTTGCAATGTTTGCAGATCCCGTTACTCCACTTATCGTCTGCCCAGGAATACTGACAGAAACTGACTGTGCAAAACTTGGCAATGCAATCGTACTTTGCATCGGTGGCAAATTATTAGATGTAATATTACTAAGTTCACTTCCGCCACGCTGGCCCCACCTACGACTGGACAAGCCAGCCCCACTACCAACACCTATCGGTGTACGTCCTCTGATATCTGGTAACCCCATTGACGAACGGCCGTCACCACCATAAGTAGTACCAACAAGTGAAAAAAGGGCGGTATTTTGAGCAATATTCAATAGCTGTCCTGCACATATAGCCCAACCTCTAGGGGCAAAATTTCCTGCAAAAATCTCCACTTCGCCTAAAAATGGGTCTGCGCTCATAACGTATTTCCTTTTAAAATAATTTATATAATTACAATTGCATACCAGCTGTAATATTAGCTAAAGATGCAAAACGATAACCTGAAATACACCCAAACTGACATGAAACAATATCTAATGCCACTGAGCCTTGTTTAGTCTGCACAACTAACCCTTGTGACTTGTCAATACTTAAGACCGTACCAGCTGGCTCTGTGAATGAGGCTTGATCAACAAAGGATGCTTGTAGCACATTAAAATCACCAAATTTACCCGATAAAATAAAGCCACCATAAAGCGGGTTACCCGCTCTTGCCGCCGCGACTAAATCAACCGCGCTGTACTGTTCAAAAGACAATGTTAAATTATCATAGTTCAGGGCTGTCGCGACCTTGATTTGTTCAATGTCGGTATCTGATTGCCAATGCAAATTATCAAATTGTTCGAAGAAAATACTCAACACTTGTGGGATTGCAGATGCAACGCGAATAGCAAGGCTTTGATAAGTATCAAATGGGTGAATGGCTATACTCTGCTGTAACGAAAATTGTAGGGGGTGTTCGCAGCTTAAGCGATAAACAGTTAGTAACAAATTATCTTGATGCTCTCTAATTTGCCAGTAGAGTGGATCAGTACCTTGATAATCTGATAACTTTGCAGGGTAAATTCCATAAGCATTACCATGAAAAAAATCAATAATCGTTTGACTTTGAGTTCCCGCATTAAAACAGCTCAAGGCCATTGATACTTGCCAATCATCGAGTTGTGCAAGCAACGTATCATCATTATTCCATACTGAAAATTGTATATTTTGTGATGTGCAATGTGCTTGCAATTGACCAATTTCGCTTTGCATGTTATTTGTTTGCGTTGGCACTAATACTACAGCGCCTAACAACTGGCGCTGTATCAACATATCAATCGTAGGTATAGATAAACAACTTGAAGTAAATAACACTACCTTGCTAATTTGCTCCATAGTGTACCTCTTCGTCAGCTTTCGTCGGCAAAAAACCTGTTAAACCGGTAAGCTTATAATAAAAATCTATTTTATCTTTTTTTGTAAGTAATAAACCATCTACTGCGGGGGCCTTTGGTACAAAATCAATACATACCGAAAAAATAGGCAATGGATGCGTAATGCCTGACTGATATTGCTGTAACCAATGCCCATTATACGTCATTACTTCAGCGTAAAGGACAAGCGTTAGTTCGCTTACATCAGTGGCTGTTTGAGGAATAGAAACTGTGTTACAGCGTACAACTTGTTGTTCTCCAAGAGCAATTATGTCTAGCGTGAGCAAACTATGACGATCAAGAGTTAATATATTTCCCAGCTCAATTCTTTCATTCAACGTATCTTGATTTAATATCGGATTCGCAGCATCGCTTTGCGGTTGCAGCCACTGTTCAACATATTCTCGTTGGCAATTAACTAATGCAGCATTAACCATGATTTTACACGGTAACATTACTCCATGGTGGCTTAGTTGAGAGGCAAAGTTTCTGCATATACTCAAATGAGCTTCTTTAGAAAAACCATGCTGAAATGCCTCAGCAATAAAAATATCAAACGCTTTGTTACCTTTAAACAAAGCAGCATCAGCCTCGTAAATGCCATCGATATAGTCATTAAGTTGCAACTCATTAACTAACACCTTGAGAGATTTGATCGCTCCAGGTTGAATATCGACTAAAGAAATGCGTACTTTTTGTGGTGAAATAATTTTTTGCTGATCCATATACAGCAAAATAGGTAATAATAACGGGGCGAATGGCCCACAAGCTGGGTAGACAATATTTATTTGCGAATCCCGTTGTTGTAAATCATTAATAAGCTCAAAAATCCCTTTGTAGAAACGGGTGTTGCGATGTACATCTTTTATTGTTGTTGTGCAGTTTAAAACCGACATCACTAGGCCATGTTGATTAATATACTGTTTTGTCATTTCAACTTCATGCAATTGAGCTTGCCTAAGGACTTTCATTGCTTCTTCGTAAGCGTCAACAAAAAGTTTTTCAATTAACACAGCATCGTCTCTTTCAGTCAGTGCTTGATCTGCGATTGCTAAAAAAGACTGCTGTAGAGTCAACGCTGTAGCTGGTTGCTGTTTAAGCAAACTAATTTGATCGCGCAGTGCCTGATTAAGTAACCCAGTTACAACTGGCTCTTCACTAATACATGCGGCTGACTTAGACAATTGATGGTGTAGCACCACACACTCCTTATAATTTATAATATATATTTCTTAGCGTACAATGATGTAGCAATTAAACTGTGAAGCCATCCATTTTATCAATATTATTGATTGCACAACTTGATCATGTATGGCCTTAAAAGCTTTAACTAATTAAAGGTGTTCAACTTGAGCGTTGCTCAAAGCCAAAGCCATCGCATCAATAAAACTATTTTGCAAAAGTAGGTGTTGTTGCCTGATTGTTAATTTCGCTTTTAAAAGAAATTCAAACCGAGTACGAATCGAGTGCTTTAATAGCTTATTAATTTTGGGTAGTGCGTACTCTAAACATGCTATAAGCTGTGGACTATGTTTTTTCATACTTAAACACTCTTTTGAGCTTTTATTGCAATATAAAATTCTATCGCAAATTAATATTATGTTCAGATAACATAATAACCCAGAAAGTATAGAGTGCAACTTTTCTAGTTCTATTATTTTTAATAATCACTGACTTGCATAAAACACTAAAAACCAATCAACTTATTGTTAACAAACTATCTATAAGTGTGGCACAAGTTAAAGATAAAAAATATTACACTTTATTACACGGCATTGTTTATTACTCATAGCGAGTCTTTAGCTACTTACTTTAATGGAGCCATATTTATATATTGCACAATACGAGGTCTACTTCCCTTATTTGGACAACTACCGTGCGGTAATGTATGTCGCCAAACAATTAAGCTACCTGCTTTTGCCGCTAATGGAGTGCTGTTGCATTTATCGAAATTAAAAGAGTGTGGATTAGTATTTTTAGGTAAGTTAGCTAGCCAGTTATCTATTTTTTTATGAAAGCCAGGTACACAACTAAACGCACCTTGCTCAGCGGCAACGTCAGTAAGGTACAACAACCCTTGCGTTGCAAAGGTGAGTGCTTTATTAAAGTCTATATCCCAGTGAAGATTTGGCCCAGGAAACTGCCAACTTTCTGTCTGCGGTGGATTAAAACTAAGTCTGTCAGTGCTTACTATTAAGTTTTTTCTCCCCCAAAGTTGCTCAAAAACATCTCGAACTTGAGGAAGAGAACGTATAACTTGCATGGTTATATCATTAAATATTTGTACCATAACCCCCTGTTTAAGCGCATGACAGCTATACCATGAAGCGGGGTTGTTTTTATCCATTTTCAAACGTTCATAAAGCATATTACAAACGTCTTCACATAATTTTTTTGACACCAACGCTGGAATAATAACATAACCATTATCATCCCAGCTTTGCCAATGCACTGGCGTTAAAATATAGTGACGAGGCGTCTCTACTAATACTGTTTCATTTTTTATGTCTGTTTTCTCAAAAAATGAAACAATGTTTTTATTAAGCTGATTTATTTTTGCGTTTGAAATAGCTCTACCATGCGTTTTTTTTACCCAACTTTCAAATTCGAAAAAACTATCACTCGCAAAAATAGACTCTATAGTCGGTGTGAGCCCTAAGCCTAAAGTGTCCATAATCATGACATCAAGCGACCATTCATCTTCTATTATTTTTTTATCCGCACAGCCTTGTTTTTGTAACTGTACTTTGTGCCACATTCGCTTTAATTGAAATAGACCTAAGCGCCCAGTTTCTTTATAACAAGGAAGTGTATTCTGCGTTATTGTGTGCGGAGGTGGTACTTTTACTATCAACTCATTTTGCATAATAACTCCTTTTTCTTGCCTGATTTTAGACTTGAATCTGCCACGCGTAAAACTCCTTAAATTGATTTCTTAACGCTGACTAAACTTAATTAGAATAGAGTGCTATATTATTGCAAGCAACGATTTTTGTAGCTAAATACAGAGAGTGATATGGATAGTGAGTTACTGAACAGATACCGCAATGCGATTACACATTTGCTAAATGAGCCAGCCGATGCGGGCTTGATGAAGCCTTTTATCAACGATTTAAAAAATTACTTAGGGAATATTACGTCTATTTCAACTGACTTAGATATGAATGACTGGAATGATGAAAATACATCCCAAGGCGTTGCAATTTCTCCCGTACAAGCAGCTAAATGCATAGAAGAAACTCTTCGTACGCAAATCTTTATGCAAGGTGTTAAACTCGCTATTGAAGAACGTTTAAAAGCAACGACTGATGATATTCATGTTCTTTATGCCGGTACAGGTCCTTATGGCACGTTACTTATTCCTTATTTAGGTCTTGCCACAAACTCACGTATAAAAGTCACACTCATTGACATTCATCCAGAAAACATCAGTGCAATTAAAAAGCTAGTAAAGCACTTTTCAATCACCCAAAACATTGTTGCAATTACGTGTGATGACGCAACTTGCTGGCAAGCGCCCCCCTCTCAGCAATTTGACATCATTATTTCAGAAACTATGACAGCGCTATTAAAGCGAGAACCTCAAGTGTTCATTTTCTCTCATTTATACCAATACCTGCATAATTCTGGCACCTTGATCCCACAAAATATTTCTTTAAAGGCATGGCTAACACCTTTTAAATCTTTAATGTCTGCAGAAGCTAATACTACAGATGACATACTCCTAAAAGAGTTTTATTGCTTAAACATCGACGAAGCAAGGCGTTTAAATGCAGGAGACGCATCTTCTTTCAAAGGTAATATGCTGATCCCAAATGGCGTTGATACTAATTACAGACTCAAACTAACAACCGACATTCAAGTATACAAACACCATAAACTAACGGAAAATCAATGTAGTTTAAATATACCGCTTATTTTTTTACCTCATGATGCGCAGCTTCGTGGCGGTGAAGCTATTCATTATGAATACATAACACCTAACAATGCAGACTTTATATTTACATTCCCAATAAAAAACACGATTAAAACGATTAATGAATTGGCAAGATTTACAGATCTCAATAACTTGGGATTGCCTGGTGTAAAGCGTATGTTTGAGCATGCGCAAGCAGCTAAATCCGGTCACCCTTTTAGTATTGCCGACGATGAATGGGCATTATGGACAGAGCTACTAGATTCATTAACGCTGCCGTACCATGAAACAACGGCAGCACTTTATCAAAGTCAACGTATTGAAGAATTTGAACATTGGCTAGTCACTAACAGTAATCTCAAATCATTATGACTATTAGCACTGAACACAATACAGATAAGCAGTTAACTGAGGTTGAAAATATTTTAGCCTTTCTTACTGATATAGATATAAACCACCGGTATGAAACGCTAAACGAAAAGACTTTTTTACCTGGCCTTAAAATAGAACAAGGCACTTTATTACTTGATTTAGAAAAGCTGTTATACCCAGGTGATATTCTTCATGAAGCAGGTCATATTGCAGTTACCTCAGAAACGACAAGAACGTGTTTAACAGGAGATATGAAAAACCATGATCATCAAGCGGCCGAAGAAATGACCGCAATAGCTTGGTCATGGGCTGCAGCTTGCTATTTAAATATCGCCCCGAATATTTTATTTCATGAACAGGGTTATAAAGGGGCATCTGATAACTTAATCGAGGCCTTTACCAACAGCACTGGTTTTGGTTACCCTCTTTTATATTCATGGTTTATGTGTGAACAGCCCAATCACCCAAACGGTTATCCAAACATGTTAAGGTGGCTAAGAAATGACGCTTATACACAAGCTCAGCTAAAATAGTCGCAGTAGATTTTATAAGGAATATGAGTGCTTAATAACAGCCTTACGCCAAAGCAGCTAACTATGTTGTGCAACGATTTAGCACAACTTAGATTAATTGCCGATTTAACACTTGCGCCTAAAATGCCTTATTTTGCCAATAAACCCTACCCAATAGGGCGTTGTAGAGAAATTCGCGATGAAGTGTTTTCATTATTGCAAACACAACTACCACAAACAGATAAACCGGGTCTGTGCTTATTAAAAAAGCGTATTAACCAAGGTACCGATTTAAAAAAAGCATGGGGGTCATTACGAGATGAATACTTTCAAAACGCACTCATATTCGGGCCATGGTATATCGATGTTGCCAATGACACCGTTAATGCAAATAAGCCAAGAGTCGAAATTTTACCTTTGGCAACATCCAAATTTACAACAATTGAAAGTTTTACTCAGTTTATAAAAATAGCCCGTCCATACTGGCAAGTCGAAATATACAAAAATGATGTGTGCCCAGCTCTAGCACCTTATATGCCATTGCTTTGCGTAGGTAATAATGGATCTAGTTGGTTGGCGGCTGCTAACGATGACATGCTGAATGTTGCAATTAATAGTAATTTTGAAGAATCGAAACTCATTTTAAATTCTTTACCAAGCGCCCCCGATTCAATTACAAAGCGTTGGAAAGAAGTTCTATTACAATTCACTCATGAATATTACTTAACAGCCAAAGGGGATCCCACAGAGTTTTGCCTTCTTTATAGTAAAAATACAACTAAACCAGATCTCGCTCAACGTGATGCCGCTGTCATTGCCTATTCGTCTTTACCAAAGTCAGTTTAGCCTATTAACTGGTTTACTTTAGGTAAGCAAGCCTTGTTGGTAACAAGGTAAAAATTCATTATTTAGTTGCTCTTTGTCAGAAGTTTTTAACGCCGTTAACGCCAGATTTAATACCACACATTGATTAAGTATTATTGCGGGTTGGTATAATATCTCATAGGCTGATTTTTGTATTTAGAAGGTTTATCTCTGTATCAATATAAATAACTTCCAATACTTCAGTGTATTAATGCTAAAAAAAATGAAGACAATCGATATTTCGTATCACAAAACTAATAAAATAATGCTATGGTATGTGTACCGAGTATGACTTCAAGGAATGGATCATGGACCAAATAAGAGTGCATGAGTATTTAATTAAAAAGCCACTTGTTCAAGTTACAAAACCGTTTGCTCAAGAGGTTGATGTTTATAAAGTGAATCATAAAATGTTTGCTACTCTTGCCGTTGGCAATGATGGTGAAACAAATGACGATGGAGAAATTATTTGGTGGCTTAATTTAAAGTGCGATCCCGATGAAGCACTTTCGTTACGCGACATTTTCCCTGCAGTGATCCCAGGCTATCATATGAATAAACGGTTATGGAATACTGTTATTTTAGATGGTTCGATTCCACAAGGCGAAATAGAACGAATGATCGATAATTCATTTAATTTAGTCGTGGAAAACATGCCAGAAAAAGATCGCAAAACAATAGAGCAGCATTTGTAAACGTCTACTTCTATTAGGGGCTAGCTTTCTAGCCCAATAAACCCACCTAACGTTGTTAACCTTTCAAGATTAGAATCTTCCAGTCTTGGGCTGTTTAATAGCCTTGATAAATTTATAACTTAGAATGTTTAACGCTGTTAGCGCCAGATTTAATCCCTCAAATTGATTATGTATTATTGCGCATTGGTATTAGACTTTGAGTGTGTAAATTAAATCATCATAACGCGTACCAGCAATAATATGTGATTGAGGTATAGCATCTGTCTGTGTTAATCCGCATTTGCTCAATACATTTTCTGAGCTTGTATTACCCCGTGTCACCACAGCTTTAAACTGTTTGATACCACATTCTTGCCACGCCCATTCGATTACGGTTCTTAACGACTCAGTTGCGTACCCTTTAGAGAAGTGTTTTGGTAAAAATAAATACCCTAGTTCAGCAGTTATTCCATCATAAGTAAAACCAGTAACACCTATAACCTCCTGTGTTTCATTGTTTATAACAGCAAAGCATAATGGATGGCGAGAGTCTGGATCCCAAATAGGTAAGCGCTGCTCAAACCGCTGTCTCACAAATACTTCTTTTGGCATGTCAAAGCAATATTCAAGCACGTCGGGTTCACGATGGAGCTGCAAAAAAACAGACCAATCAGCATCACTCAATTGCCGCATTTTTAATCGTTCTGTAAATAACAGCATAGGCCCTCCACAAATGATTATTAATAAAAAGCACGAAAAACAATCGCAATAACTTATAAATTCTTAAGTAAAAAGCCGCTCACTTATAAAGTGAGCGGCTATAAATTATATAAAAACTAAGTAGAACCAATTAGCCTTTATATTTGCTCATTACTAAAGTCGCGTTTGTGCCACCAAAGCCAAAGCTATTTGACATAACCGTATTGAGTTCAACATCACGACGTTCAGTAATAATATCTAAACCAGCCGCTTGCTCATCTAGGTCATCAATATTAATTGAAGGCGCTACAAAGCTGTGCTCTAGCATTAATAATGAAAAGATTGCTTCGTGAACACCCGCAGCACCTAGAGCATGGCCTGTCATAGCTTTAGTTGCACTGATCATTGGTGACTTACCGCCAAACACTTCTTGAATTGCACCAAGCTCTTTAACGTCGCCTACAGGTGTAGATGTACCGTGAGTATTTAAGTAATCAATACTGTCTACATCTTGCATAGCTTGGCGCATACAACGTGCCGCACCTTCGCCAGATGGCGCAACCATGTCGTAGCCATCTGATGTTGCACCGTAGCCAACAATTTCAGCGTAAATGTGTGCGCCACGCGCAAGGGCATGTTCAAGTTCTTCAACTACAACAATACCGCCACCGCCAGAAATAACAAAACCATCACGGTTTGCATCATATGTACGAGATGCTTTTTCGGGTGTTTCGTTGTATTTAGTAGAAAGTGCGCCCATAGCGTCAAATTCCATTGCTAATGTCCAGTGTAATTCTTCACCGCCACCAGCAAATACAACGTCTTGTTTACCAAGTTGAATTTGTTCTACCGCGTTGCCAATACAGTGCGCAGATGTTGCACATGCTGAGCTAATTGAATAGTTAACACCTTTAATTTTAAAAGGGGTTGCTAAACAAGCAGAAGTTGTACTTGCCATAGTACGTGGCACCATATAAGGCCCCACACGTTTTACGCCTTTTTCACGTAAAATATCAGCGGCTTCTACTTGCCATTTAGACGAACCGCCACCAGAGCCAACAATAATACCCGTGCGCTCATTAGATACTTGTTCGTCAGACAAACCTGAGTCTTCGATTGCTTGTGTCATCGAAATATAAGAATAAGCAGCAGCATCACCCATAAAGCGCATTGCTTTGCGATCAACATGGGCTTTAACATCAATATCAATTTTACCCGATACGTTACTACGTAACTTATAATCAGCAAATTCTTGGTTAAAAGCGATACCGCTCTTACCTGTTTTTAGCGATTCTAATACTTCTTCTTTGTTGTTACCGATACTTGATACAACACCGATACCTGTAATTACAGCTCTTCTCATGGGTAATTCCCTTAGCTTAATACTCAATTGTGTTCTATTTTACGCGAATTTAATCACCTAAGTGGTCAGCTTTCTAGCGTACACTTGTACTCTGAACCGCTAGCTTATAAATAACGCCAGACTATTACAAAGAAAACACGTAAAATAATTAAAAATATTATTTGTAAACCTTATAAGTCATGATCAAAAACGCGCAAATACACTTTAATCACTCAGGTACTCCTGTTGCCAGCGACTTCGATGATATTTATTTTTCTGATGATAATGGCTTGGCCGAATCCCATTATGTGTTTTATGATCAAAACAATATAGATACTCGATTACAAAATCATGACCAACCACATTTTGTTATAGCCGAAACCGCTTTTGGTACCGGCCTTAATTTTTTAAATGCATGGCAGTGCTTTAATGACCACATTGCACGCCAACAAGTTCAAAATCAATTAGATATAGGTGTTAAACGGCTGCATTTTATTTCCTTTGAAAAGCACCCATTAAAATTAGCTAACTTAAGCCAACTTTTACAAGCATGGCCTTCTTTTCAGCCATTAAGTGAAGAGTTACTTGCCCAGTACCCTATAAATTTAGAAGGATGTCATCGACTCGAATTTAATAATGGCCGTGTTATCCTCGATTTGTACTTAGGTGATGCACTTGAATCAATACAAGCAATGAGCTACCCACAATCTGGAATCGTTGATGCTTGGTATTTAAATGGGCTTGAGCCAAGTAAAAATCCTGATATGTGGCAACAAAGTTTATTTAACTCCATGGCTGATATAACAAGAGCTAATGCAACCTTATCGACTTTTACTTCCGCTGACTTTGTTCAACGAGGATTAATAGAGGCTGGCTTTAGTGCTGAAAAAACAAAAGGCTTTAGCAAAAAACAAAACATACTGTTCGCAAAGCTCAAACAAGCTAATAGTTCACAATCGGCTCCAGCTTATTTTAACCAAGATAAAAGCACACTTAAAAATGTGGCTGTAATTGGCGGTGGTATTGCCAGTAGTTGTGTTTTATACAGCTTAGCTAAGCGTGGTATTGCAAGCCAATTATTCTGCCAAGATGAAAAGCCCGCAATGGGCGCTTCGCATAATGTACAAGGTGCTATTTACCCTCACCTACAAGCTAAAAATTCACCGCACAGTGAATTATTCGCACATAGTTTTTTATACGCAAAACGTTTGTATAACCAGTTACTCGGTAGCGGCTTTAGCTTTGATTACGATTGGTGCGGCGTATTACAACACGCAGTAAAAAAGCCTCTCGCCGATAAACACGGAAACTTAGCGCAAAAACAGCTGTGGCCAACCCAGCTAATGCGTAATGTAACAGCCGAGGAAGGTGATGAAATAGTGGGTGTAAAAACAGGTTATTCGGGCGTGTTTTTTGAACAAGGCGGCTGGGTTAACCCTCCGCAATTAGTAAACGCCATGTTAAGCGCTGCAAATAGCATAAACCCATTTAAAAGCGTATTTAACTGCAATATAAAACAGCTTAAAAAAACTGACAGCGGTTGGTTTTTATTAACGAATGATGAGCAGTTAGGTCCTTTTAGTGATGTAATTATTTGTGCAGGCGAGCACAGTGATGCATTTGAGCAAACAAAAGCACTACCAATAGTAGGCGTACGCGGGCAAGTTTCGCATGTTCAGGCAAGTGAGCAATCACGCAAACTTAAAACAGTGCTGTGCCATAAAGGCTATTTTACCCCAGCCTATTTAGATCATCACTGTATGGGTGCCACGTTTGAAAAAAATACCAAAAGCCGTCAAGTTACAGCGCTCGACAATCAGTTAAACCGCGAACAACTGCTTAACTTTTATAAACAAAGTGAATTTGCAACAACGCTTGGCAACATAACTTCTGCAAAAGCGGCTGTGCGCTGCACATTTATCGACCACCTGCCAATGGCAGGACAATGGTGTGAACAAAGTGATTACATTACAGCCTTTGCTAACTTGCGCCTAGGTAAGCGCTATCAGTACCAGCAACTAACTAAATCACAGCAAGGTCTGCATATTTTTACCGGTTTTGGGGCACGTGCTTTGTGTAGTGCCCCACTCAGTGCAGAGCACCTTATTAGCTGTTTAAACAATGAACCTCGCCCGTTAAGCGAACGTGTTAGCCAAGCGATTCATCCTGCCCGGTTTATCGTCAGAGATTTAATTCGTAATAAAATTTAAGCAACAGCGGTGCTTTTTGGTAAGCTAAAAAACACCGCTTAAAAAGTTATAATTAAAAGCCTTCCCAACAAAAACGCTACACAACCTAAAAATATAACTGCCAAAAAGTATTGTTAACTTACACCATCGCGATAATATGTAAAAAGCATAACAACCAATCAAAAAACTCTAAAAAACACGATAAAAACAGCTAATTTTAATACTCAGTTAAGTATCGTATTTTAATTAAAGTATTTTTTGAAATTAGCTCATTTAAACTCAAATTTACCCTTTAAAAATAAACGCCTACCCCAAGGTCTGTTTACACAGCACATTACTTTTCAATTTATTTATACTAACAGCATTAAATTAGTGATTTATTATAACGATGAAAAATAGCTTAATAACAAAGTAAAAATTATGACATAGAGTGATCTGTATAAATAATTTTAACAACGTTAGTAAGTTACTATCTTCGCCAGAATATTCACTTTTTAATAAAATTGGTACTAGTTAAGAAGGAATTAATTATGAGCAAGACCTTAATTATTGGCGCAAGCGGTAAAATTGGTAAAATGACCACTGAGTTATTATTAAAAAATGAACAAAATGTGGTTGCCCTAGTGCGTGATAAAAACAAGCTGAGTGATTTAAAAAGCCCTTTTTTAAGTATTGTAGAGCAAGATCTCGAAGGCGACTTTAGCAACGCACTAAAAGGCTGCGATCAAGTTATATTTGCTGCAGGTTCGGGCGGTAGTACTGGCGACGACAAAACCGTTTTAATTGATTTATGGGCAGCAACTAAAGCTGCAAACTACGCCCGTGAACATTCAACAAAACACTTCATCATGGTTAGCTCTATTGGTGCAGACGATCCCGACTCAATAAATGGCGACTTGAAACCATACCTTGTAGCTAAGCATATGGCTGATGAGCATTTAATTAACAGTGGCTTAAATTACACAATTATTCGCCCTGCTACATTAACCGACGAAAAAGCATCGTTAGCAGTAACAACCGAACGCCCTAAAGACAGTGACAAAGCTAAAATTAGCCGAGAAAATGTTGCTAATGCATTACTTCATATTGCAACTAACAGCCCAAATAGCAACCGTATTTTTGAACTGTTCGATGGTGACAAACCTATCAAATCCGCTGTTAAATAAACGCCAACAAAACCACAAAATTAGTACAATGTAATACCAATCCCTTAACCAGAACTCTAGTTAAGGGATTTACTAACATATTGAACCATAATAATATTTAAATTTATTTATCTCTAGCCAGAGCTTTCAGTGAGAACAAAGTAAATTTAACGCAGTTAGCGCTTAAAATAACTACTTGAGATAGATTTATTGCCAAGAGTTCAAGTTAATTAAATATTACCTCAAGGCCCTGCCAAGCTAGCTGTAATGCCAGTAATGTTAATATGCATTTAAAAATACACTTAAATTTTTCTGTTGGTATACGATGCAGTAATCGAACACCCAACCATGTACCTAATGCACCACTTAAAATCATTGCTCCAACCAAAGGCAACCATTGCCAAAAGCTAAAACCAACCGCTGCATATACACCCGCTTTAAATAAATGTTGAACCGACATAATGCCAGAAAACGTCGCCGTAAATCGCAGCTTGCTGTAATTGCTCATGTGCAAGCAACTTCCAACGAGTGGCCCACTTGCCCCAACAAACATAGAAATAAACGTGGTAACAAAGCCGGAAAAAAAACGCCACACGACCGAACTGCTTTGTAACGCAGTGGGGATTTTTCCCCACAATAAATAAATTACAAAAAGCCCCGCTATTAATTTCATAGCATCAAGTTGAATATCGACAATAACAAAACTCGATAATATAGCCCCTGCACTCCCTCCAAGCGTAAAATAAATAAACATTTTTTTGTCTATATGCTTAAAAGTGAGTAATAACCGATTTGTGTTCGAACCTAATTGCACAAGCCCATGTACAGGCACAACCAACGTCATTGGCATAAATGATGCCATTACAACAAGCAACATCAACCCGCCGCCGGCACCAAATGCAGCTGAAAAAAATGAAGTGAAGCCCGCTAACACAATAAAAACGCTCGCCAACAGAGGCGAAATAAGATCAGTGGTAAATAAATCCATCTGTAAACCATGCTTTTAATAGAGCCATAATAATGGCGATTAAATATACCAAGGTCTACTGCTATTTTTCATCAGCCTGAACAGCCATTTTACCTGCGTGTAATGTTACTTAATTTTTGCGCTTTATTTGCACATTTAACAAATACCCTATACCCCACTTCATTATTTGGATTAATCACGTGATAAAACTAAAATCAGAGTTTTTAAAGCTTGTTTTCATGAGTGTAACAGCCATTGGGTTATCAGCATGTGGTAGCAATAACGACAAAGACACAACTGAAACAGAAGCGATTATTATTGATAATACTTCACCCAATACAACAACGACTACAGTAATAGAAGTAGACCCTTTTAATTTCGAAGGTGGTGCATTGGTATCAGCTATAACAACTCAATTGTGTACATTAAGTAATGGCGATGAAACGTCATGCTATAAAATTGAGATTGCAGGTGCACCTGCAAATCATGAAATAGGTATTTTTTGCCCAAACACGATTACCTCAAATGCTGATGAAGCGGGTATTTGGTTTGATGGTAATGGCGAGGTATATGACATTACCGGTGATTTTATTTTAAATTTACCCGCATTATATAATGATAGCCACTGGCAACTTTATGACGAAAGCATAGGACAAGTAAATATCACAAATACGTATGCATCATGCGATGGTGCAGCAAGGCCCAATGTAGAAGAACAATACCAAAACCACTGCGTAGAATGCTCAATAGAGTATGTAAATGGTGGTATCTCGCAATCATTTTTAATACCTATAACCCCCGTAACCGCAAACCAAGCAAATAGTGTTGGTAGATCAAATATAGGCATCGCGCTTAATGGAGTTGTGTTAGCTGCTCCTGCCCCTGTAGATGCCATTTTAAGTGCCTATACCATAGCCGCATTTGATGATTGTGCAGGCCACATAAACCTTAATGAAGGCTACCACTATCATGGCGAAGCAGGTTGTAGCCAAACGCAAGCTCAATCAGACGGACATGCTGCAATGGTAGGTTATGCATTTGATGGTTTTGGGATCTTTGCCATGCTAGGGAGCAATAATACAGAACCAACTGATTTAGATGAATGCAGAGGACATTACGACGACACACGCGGCTATCATTACCATGCAGCAAGCGTCTCAGAAAATATGTTTATTGGTTGTTACAAAGGCGAAACCGCACAATAAAAAGGACAACAAAATGAAAATGTTAACTATATCAAAAATGGTTATTGTGACTTTTACATTAGGCAACTCATTTTATGCGTTTAGCCACGCAGGCCATGGTAATACCGCACCTTGGCATGCATGTGAAAACAAAAACCTTAACCAAACGTGCACCTATACAACACATAATCAAAAAGCAACCGGTACTTGCCAAGCAATGAATAATGTACTTATGTGTGTACGTACTCAACCTCTCGAAAACATAATAGAAAAAGCCACTAAAAGGACGAAAAATGAAGTGACTCCTCACAGCTCTGCTTATAATTTAAGTAAACAGGCTACACATTAATATTTTAGCCACTATGACTTTCGAGTTACCCTGAGTTGAATGCAGCCTTGATTATTATGGTACAAAGACCACACATCATTTGGGAAAGCATAAAAATAGCCCGAGGAGCTAATCTGTAACGTCTTCGAGTTTTTTTGATAATGTGAGAGAGCTTCATATTGATGAGGGTGCGGACTACCATCGTTTGTAACCGCCTGCGCTTTACCAGAATCGTTTGCGATACACCCAACAGCAATGAACCATCGCATATGCTCTACCCGTTTAGTTCCCCAAAAATCGGTAGAGCGATTCTGCGTTGCTTGTTTAAATTTACGTTCAGTCATTCCCAAAATAGATGATGCAAATCGAATAATGTCGCCCGCCGTTAATTTTCCATCCTCTGTACCAAGCCAATCACATTCATCTTTACTATCTTGCCACTCGCCTTCAGAGTCAAAAATATACCGTTCACCCTTATTCATGTAAATATACGTTGGAGTCCAATGTTGCTTAGCAAATACATTAACAACCGTCGATTCCCCAACCTCTAATTTTATTGTTGGCCAATATTCAGAATGTTCAATAGGCGATATTTCTTGACGCTTAAATACACTCTCGTGGAAGCTTTCATTATTTGCTGTAATTACACAATCCACATTGCGCGGACGAGATCTAAACTTAGCAAATATTCCTTTAAATGAATTATGAAGTACGCCACAAGGATTTGGATTAAGCTGATTTAAAATGTTATCCCGAAAAAATAAACCGCTCTCCTGCGCTTCCTTTATCATCCACTCAAGTGCGATATCTGATAAATCTGTATCATAATACCCGCCACCTACATCGGAATGTACGCCCGGAAACCACATTTCTTTAACGTCTCGATCAACTAAATTCTCACTCCAGCGAGTAACACAAAAACTACTTCGCTTCTCATCCATTGCCATTGCGTGCCTAGCAATACTTATATGTTTTCCCAAACTAGTATCGTGAAAACGCCATGACGCAGGGTTATCCAACAAGTTAAATAGCTCCATGTCATTTGGTATACCCAATGCCCCCACCGTTTCCCATACGCCTATAAAATGAATAGGTAAGCTTTTTTTATTGTTAATATATAAACTCTTAGGGATCCTCTCTAGTTTTGACTTATAGTTTTCAAAATGTCCGTGGGTCTTTTCCCACCGCGCTTTGTTATTTTCAAGCTTATTAAAATCAAGTAGCCCTAGCCCTAACAGCCCACCTAAACTCCTCGCCGTAAATGCTCCTCGGCTAAACCCAAAAATAAATACTTTGTCGCCTTCGTTGTAGTTACTCGCTAACCAATGATAAGCACTACAAATATGCCTTTTTATACTTTTACCTAAAGCTCCATCAATTATAGAATCTTTTAGCCCCGTTTCTTCGCCCCCAAGACCTGGGTGGTAGTACAACTTTTGAGTGACCTCTGAATTATCTTTTTTCGCTAGCGCGTGGTAGAGCTTGACGACATTGGTTGGTGCGGGAGCACCATTGTCTTCTTGTTGAGGATTATTCCATGTGCCGTCACAGCAAATTACTAAGTTAGCCATAATTAACTTCCTTGCATCAATTAATGTTTATTATATCAATTCGCTTAATTAAGAGATTATTTTGAGCTAAGAAAATCGTATCGATAATAAGGCAAAAATTTCGTTATTTAGTTGTTATCACTCATTGCTCTGCATCCAGCATCGAGATGTAGTCGTATATCAGAAATTTTTACGCAGTTAACGCCAGATTTAATCCCTCAAATTGATTAAGTATTATTGCGGATTGGTATTACTTATTGTTACTTGAGTTCAAGTATTAAGTGACAAACGTTAATTAGTCAAAAATAAAATCCTAAAAACGAAGATCTGTAGTTCAAAAACCTTTATTGGTGGAGCTGGGGGAATCTTAATCAATATCGTAACACACTGTTTTAACTTAAATACAAAACCAACAAACAGCTTGATTGGTACTAACCTTGGTACTAAAAAGAAATATCATAATTGAATCCCGACATTAGATTCTTTTAATAAATTATTATAACTTATTTTTATTAAGTTCCGATTTTAAATCTGCTAAAGACTTTGCTGGCTTTATTCTGTGAACCATCGCGTGACAATTAGGACATAGAGGCACCAAATCTTCTTCTGGATTTACTTCGTATTCTTTGCCGATCTCTGATAATGGAACAATGTGGTGGACATGTATATACCCTTTTCCTAAGTCACCATAAACTTTCTCAAAATCAAAACCACATACCTGACATACACAGCCAAAGTGAGCTATACACTTTTTTCTAGCCTTAACATCTCTTTCATACTTATTTATAGTTACAACTTTAGTTGCCCCCTCAATGTATGTATCCGCTCCAGTTACTTCTTCTGGCAATACTTGTTCGACAGGCTGCTCATCTGCATAAAAGTTACCCCCTCTTTTGTTAGTGTTTTACTTACAGCTAGCGGAACTATTTTTTTGATTTTCACTTTTCCATTTTTTGTTTTTTCTTCTGAGCGAAACATTTCAAAAGTAAGTAATTCATACTCACCACTTTCAACTAGCTTTAAATGCTCAATTGACTGGCTATATCCACTCTGCTTTCTGCCATTCTTATTTTTTTCCCAGCGGTCACTTAAAATAAGCTGACTACCATCACTTGAATTATGATTCCATGCACCAAATATAATTTGCTTTTTTTGCCTGTTAATAAATGACCAACTCCATGTCCAATTTTGACAATCTCCGCCAAGTGATTCTACAAATTGTTTTCTATTCATAATATTCCCTTTTAAGTTAAGTAGTACTCGCTATACCTATATTAAAGACCTTACGATTTCAAAAAAAACTAGCCCTTAAACCCGCTCAACATGTCAAATATCACTCGCGCGAATTGCTGGTTTCTTGCGGGATCTGACAGTAGCTGCATCATTTGTTCTTGGTGTGCATCACTGCTTCCTAAGATGGCGTCATCCATCGCTTGAGGGAAATCACCTAGCATTGCTTGCTCTGGGCTATTGTTTGCAATCTGGCTCATTACAGAGGCGTTTTCGGTTAGTTTATCGCGTACTGTATAGGCATAGTTAAGCATGTCTTTATTAGTTAGGTTATCAGTAATAAAAACCTCATTAAGCTTGTCGATTATCTGAGATAAGAACGCTTCTTTTTTATCCTTCGCTTTAGCACTACCCACATCATTACTTGGCTCAAGCTTGTAATCAGGCGCGTCTTCTTTTAGCTGTATATCTTGCTGGCGTATTTTTGATAGGCGGTAATGGCTCATTACTACGTTGTCTAAATCAAGCTCATCTTCAGTCACTACTTTTTCACGTAACAGTGGGCGTAAGTGGCGGGCGAACAAGCTTAGTTTTTCAAGCTCTTTGTCGTCGTATTCCACCAGCTGCGACATAAACTCGTAAAAGCGGGTAAAGCTGCCTAAATCCTTTTTGAATATCTCTAGGCGGTCTTTTTCTTGTTTGCACTCTTTAAAGCTTGTTTCTGCGTTAGCTATTAATACAGCGTCTTCAGTCTTTTTGGTGCGTTCAAACATTTCTCTCGCTTTTATATACGCCTCAATTGCCGATGCGTAACGCTTTTGCCAACGCTCTTTAGCGGGGTGAATAATATTGCTAATCGCCGCGTTTGATTTGTTCTTGGTAAAGAACGCTGCACAAAACTGCTCAACCTCAGCCCACAAAAATATACCGCTAGCACGCAGTTTTTCAAACAAATCAAAAACAATCTGAGGGTCAGTCACATCAGCAAGCTCCGCTGTTTGGTAATAAGGCTGAAATGCTTCTAGTATGTCTTCAGGGGCATTAAAGAAGTCCAATACAAACGTGCCTGTTTCAGCTTTACTTGGGTAAGTACGGTTTAATCGCGACAGGGTTTGTACACACTCAACGCCGCCTAGCTTTTTATCTACATACATAGCGCATAGTTTTGGTTGGTCGAAGCCTGTTTGAAACTTATTAGCAACCAGCATGACTTGGTAATCATCACTATCAAAGGCTTTGCGCATATCGCGCCCTTTAAGATCAGGGTTCATATTTTTTTCGGTAAACTTCTTATCTAAAAATGCAGCGCTATCAGGGTCGCTTTTAGTAAACTCAACTTCGCCTGAAAATGCCACCATAGCGCGTATTGTCGAGTAACCTGTTTTTTGCTCTGCAAGCGCCTCTGCCACGTATTTATCAAATGCTAACTTATAACGTACAGCCTCTTTACGTGAGCCAGTTACTACCATTGCTTTGGCTTGCCCGCCTAATAAACCCATTACGTTATCTTTAAAGTGTTCAATAATCACTTTAACTTTTTGCGATATATTATGGTCGTGTAAACGCACCCATTGGTTAAGTTTTACTGCTGCTTTTTTACTATCAACCTCTTCATCTGCCGCTTCTATTTTTTGAGCAAGTTGGTACATCACCTTATAGTTAGTGTAATTTTTAAGCACATCTAATATAAAGCCTTCCTCTATTGCTTGGCGCATTGAATATATGTGATACGCCACTGGCTTATTTTGTTTTGATGGAGGCAGTTCTGGGTTAGGTAATCGACCAAACAGCTCTATTGTTTTTGCTTTAGGTGTGGCAGTAAATGCATAGTAGTTAAGGTTTGCACTACCACGGCGGGCTGCAACGGTTGCATCGAGTATATCCTCTGACGATAACTCAACATCGTCATCAGTTTCTTCAGTCATTAATACTTCTTTTAACTGGCGAGCTGTAGAGCCACTTTGTGATGAATGAGCTTCATCGGCAATAACCGCATAGCTGCGCTCTTTTAAGCTGGTACTGTTCTCTATAGCACGCAATACAAACGGAAAAGTTTGAATGGTTACAATAATAATAGGCTGAGCGTTTTCAAGTGCACTGGCGAGCTTTTCTGATTTAGAGCCATCACCTTCTTT
Organism: Pseudoalteromonas sp. 1_2015MBL_MicDiv; assembly: GCF_002407505.1. Lineage (NCBI taxonomy): Bacteria > Pseudomonadati > Pseudomonadota > Gammaproteobacteria > Alteromonadales > Pseudoalteromonadaceae > Pseudoalteromonas > Pseudoalteromonas sp. 1_2015MBL_MicDiv. The sequence goes on from NZ_CP012737.1 coordinate 2,664,831, forward strand.
ATTATTAATACGCCCTACTACACCGTCTGCATGCTCAAACTGATAAATAGTATCTTGCAGCTGATCATCAAGTACCGTTCTATCTGTTACAACAATCACTGAATGAAATTGTTTATTACCTTGCTCGTCATACAGAGTAGAAAGCTGGTGGGCTGTCCAAGCAATAGAGTTTGATTTACCAGAGCCCGCACTGTGTTGCACTAAATACTTGTTACCTGTGCCCTCTTCAATTGCTGCATCAATCAGCTTACTTACTACATCCCATTGGTGATAACGCGGGAAAATAAGCGTTTCTTTTTTATCTTTTAGCCCTTCCCAATTTTCAAACTCTTCTATTTGTAAGTGTACAAAGCTGCCTAAAATATTAAGCAGATTTTTAGGCACTAATACTTCATTCCACAGGTAATCGGTTGCGTAACGGCTAGTGTCTTCAGGTACATCATTACCTGCCCCACCTTCGCTTGTGCCTTTGTTAAAGGGTAAAAAGAAAGTGTCGTCACCAGCAAGCTTCGTGGTCATATATACCTCAAATTGACTTACGGCAAAGTGCACTAATGCACCGCGCTTAAAGGTAAGCAGTGGCTCTGGTTTTTTAGTTGCAGGGTCTTTAGGTAAGCGGGTTTGTTTGTATTGCTTAATGGCATTTTCAACCGCTTGTTTAAATTCTGATTTAAGCTCAAGGGTTGATACGGGTAAGCCATTTACAAACAACACTAAATCTATACGCCAGCTTTTGGCTTTGCTGCCTGTTGCAGCTAAGTGCTCTGCACTGGCATACGGGCTATACACTAGCTCTTGCACTATTCGGCAGGTGTTTTGCTCGTAACGCGCTAGGGTTTCGGGGTTTAGGTTGTGCTCTGGTTTAAATTGGCACAGTTCAAATCGCGCATTACGAATTTTTAAACCATGGCGTAACACACCTAAAACACCATACGTTCGAGAGGCTTTATCGGTGGCGTTTATATCCGCTTTTTTAAGTTGTGCCACCAGCGCTTCTAAAAAGTGACGTTCAGGATCATTAGGGAACACCTTACACAGCTTTTGCCACTCTTTGGGTTGGGTGTTTTTAACAAAGGCCAGTGCATCTTGTTCATACAAAGCGGTTTCACAGTTATAGCCAGCGCCTGTGCCTTCAACCCAACCATTTGCCACCATTTGGCTAATTATGTCGTCTTGAAAAATACGTTCTTGGGTTGTATCTATCACTTTTATTATTCCTTATACGTGACTTATTTAACGTGTTGGGTTTTTAACCTAAAATCAATTAACGTTAACTATTTGGTTTATCCTGCAGCTGCTTTAATGCATTGGCTAAGTCTAAATCAACCTTTGATGGCTGTGCATCGATTACTCTACGGTATTTATCGTATTCTTGTTTTGCTTTTTCAGTGGCTTGTGCCTGTGAAATATTGCCAGCATGGTTAAGCACTTCATAGTCACTTAAGCGTAAAAAGTCATCAAGCTTGCTCGCCCAGTCTGCCATTTTCATTAACTTGCCATTGCGCGCTTGAAGCTCTGCAAATTCTAAGTAGGAGTTAACCAGTCTATTTAAGGTATCAAGCTCTTGCTCATTTAAATAGTTTTTGCCTGTCACCACCTCTTTGCGGGTTGGCTCTGTACCTGAAAAGCTGGTTAAACCTAAATGAGGTTTGTCGGCATCAATGCGTTTAAACACTAATTCTGCTGCTGTATTACCATGTGCAGCCCAATGCATTTTATTTTGCACTTTAGCAAAAAAATCAACACTGGTTTGTGCTTTGCCATCGTAATCAATGCTGGTGGCGTATATGTCGCAAACCTTGCGCCAAAATATCTTCTCTGATGAACGTATATCGCGTATGCGGTTTAATAGTTCGTCAAAGTACTGCATGTTATCAGGGTTTTTAAGACGTTCGTCATCCATTACAAAGCCCTTAGTTAGGTACTCTTGTAATGTTCTCGTCGCCCACTGACGAAACTTGATGCCTTGCTTAGAGCGCACACGGTAACCTACTGCAATAATTAACTGCAAATTATAGTGCTTAGTATTGTAGTTTTTTCCATCTTCTGCAGTTGTTCGGAATAACCGAACAGCTGTATTTTCATCCAATTCCTGCTCGTTAAATATATTGGTTATGTGTTCGCTGATAGTCGCTTTTGACTTGCCATACAACAGGCATAAATCAGCTTGGGTTAACCATAGCGTTTCTGTTTCAAAACGGCACTCAACCTTAGTTTGACCTTCACCTGTTTCAAATAAAATAAACTGCCCAAGCGGTGGTGTAACATCATTAGTCATTAGGCTGCTCCCAATTACGCACGTCTATTTTGCCAGTGACTGCAGCAGATATTAAGGCTGTTCGGCGTTCTTTCATTAATTTAATAGCAGAAGTAGCTTTGATTATGAGCTTTGAATAATCATTTCTTAACTTATGGATTGAACTTACGATTTGCCTAACTTCACCTTTTGGAGGAATCGGGATTGAGATATCCTTGACGATATCAGTGTTCAAATTTGGCTGACCAGAACCTTGCTTAACTCTTTCACGAAGATCCTCTGTTAAGGTTGATAGATAAAAGTATGCGAATTCCGTATCAACATTTAAGCTCTCAAACCCAACTACACCATCGTTGGCATTAGCATCAATTTTAAGAATTGCAGGGACTCCTAATGTTGCACCACTATTCGAGAGCAATAGAGTTCCTGAAGAAAAGACTCTGCATTGCCCACTCCCTTTACGCGTTAAAAACGTCTCGGTCTCGGTCAGATAGATTTCATCATCTTTTGTTATTTCGGCAACCGTCACCCAAGGTGAATAATCGCCATTAAATAATGTAGGATCACCAGCTGGACGAGGTGAGCCACCTCGAACAACCTGCGAAATATATCCAAACTTGCTCACTACCCAATGCTCCGGTATTTCGCCCAACCACTCGACACCTGAATCTTTCGTCGGGGCTTGGGGGTCAAGGCCTTTAGTCACAACATGGCTGATCACCGCTTGGCGCTTTTCTTTTAGTAGCTTAATCAGTTGTTGCTGCTTTTCAATCAAGGTGTCGATTTTAGCGATTTCGTGATCGAGGAAATTAGCGATTTGAGTACGCTCGCCTATTGGAGGTAACCAAATATTAACCCCACGCAATATTGCTTGAGTAATGCTAAATACCTTAACCCCTTTTACAGCATGTCGGATTTGTGTTCTTAGCTCTTTAGAATCAAGTAAGTATGCATAAAATCGACTGCACTCTCTATCAAATGGACGCGCTATAATAGTATGGTAACCAGCAAATATCTGCTCATCTGAAACCAACTGCGTAAAGTTTCCAGAGCCATCAATATCTTCTGAAGTATCAGCAAATACAATATCTCCATTTTCTAGCAGCGCATAAGGTGATGTTTTAAGATACTCCTCATCTACACACTTCAAAGGATGTTTTTGTGGATTAACTTCAAAGCCATATTTAGAATGAACTTCACCATAATTAACACAAGGAATCCCTGTATCCCTAAGGTTTTCCTTAGTTATAGTTAGTCCTTTTCCAAAACTAAATGTGTAACGGAGCTTACTTGTCGTCCAGTGTTCTGGAATAGCATCTAACCAATCGATATTCGAATCTTTATACTCAGGATAGGTCTGATACTTGCCAGCTTTTAACTCACTCATTATCGCCCCCTAGCTGGGCTAATACTTCAACACTAGGCAGTTCATTTTTCAACGAGTCGGGGAGTTGTTGGGTTAAGCGGTACTCGGCAATGCCCATGGGTTTATCCATGCCACTCAGGGCGTATTCGGCCACTAACTTATCTTTGGTTTTGCACAATAACAGGCCAATGGTGGGCGCATCGCCTGCTTTGGCGAGCTGCTCATCCACAGCTTTAATATAAAAATTTAGCTTGCCTGCGTGCTCTGGCTCAAAGTCTCCAAGCTTTAATTCGATCACTATGTAGCAATGTAAATGCACATGATAAAACAACAGATCGATATAAAAGTCACGCTCGCCCACTTGCAACGGATATTGTTTGCCGATATAGGCAAAGCCTGCGCCTAGTTCGAGCAAAAACTGGGTAATGTGTTTAACCAGCCCTTGCTCTAATTCGCGCTCTGAATGATTTTTGGCAAGGCTTAAAAAGTCAAAAATGTATGGGTCTTTTAAGGTTTGAATTGCCAGCTCAGATTGTGCGGCAGGTAAACGCTGCTCAAAGTTGTGCAAGGCTTGGCCGTCGCGTTGCCACAAGCCACTTTCTATCTGGTGCACTAACACATTACGGCTCCAGCCATGCGCTAATGTGTTGCTAACATAATAGGCCGCCTCGTCAGTGGTTTTGCACTTACTGATAATTTGAATATTGTGCCCCCAAGGGATTTGCACTAATTGCGAAACAGCTTGTTTCGCAATTGCATCATCACCGCACCAAAATAAGTACCAACGGCGAATATGCTCTAAATTTCGTTTTGAAAACCCTTTCATTTGTGGAAATTCGGCCATTAAATCTTGGCTGAGTTGGGCTAATAACTTATCGCCCCACGCGGCTTGTTGTTGGCGGGCAACAATCTCTTCGCCCAACTGCCAATACAAAGTTAAAAACTCGGTATTCACTTTAACAACGGCTTTTTGCTGGCTTGATGCCACTTTTTGTTTAAGCTCTGTTAGCCATTGCTTGTATTCTGCTCTTTGCAGTAATGCTGGGTGTTTGTTGCTCATTACGAGTGTACCTCTTGCAATAAGGTCATTATGTCACTGCTCACAGCATCAAGTTCTGCATCAATCTCGGTTAAATCACGTGGTGGTTGGTACTCATAAAAGTGGCGGTTAAAGGGTATTTCGTAGCCTACTATACCTAGCTCGCCGTCTTTATTGTCGCACTTGGTAGCGTTTATCCATGCATCACTTACGTGCGGGGCAACCTCGCGGTTAAAGTAGTTTTCTACCATTTGGGTTGTGCTGATACTTGGCTGAGTTGAGCCGTTTAAATAGGCTTCTTTTAACGGTACGTTTTCGTTATCACGCAAGTCGCCATCTTGCTTATAAGTCACGACCTTACCTTGCCACTTTTTAACATTGCCTTGATATTCAAATGCGCCATACATTGGGTTTGCTGAATCTTTAAATAATTTATCAACCACGCATTCTGCCGCTGGGTTTTTAAAGGTAATAGCATCAAGCAGTTGTTTTTTCTCTTTAGTATCGAGCTTAATATCTAAGGCTTTTAGTGCTTGTGTATAGGTAATATCAAACTGGTTAAAGTCGTCTGATTGCAAGTGCTTGCCACCAGCATCGTCACCTAATTGTGTTTGTAGCTGCTGTGCTTTTTTCATAAGGGCTTTTTGGAATAACCAAAGCTTAGGCTCTAGTACATCTTTAATTTGTTTTTCTTTCAGCTCGGGGAAGTCAGCTTTAATAATAGCTCTGGCTTCAATCTCAATAGCACTTAAATCGCCATATTGATCGTCAGTAGTCCACTGCGCGCCAAACTTTTCATACAGCGCCATCATGGCTGCATTGTATGGCTTAGGTGCAAAACGAAGTGATGCAATAGCTTCATCAGTTACTTGCGCTGACAACCTAAGTGGGCGTTCGATGGTGATACGGCGATAACCAAACTCATAGGTGTTAAATATTTTACTGGCAAAGGTTTTTGCTACATCGGCTTTAGGGTTAGCCGCTTGGCGACCTCGACTACTTTTAACTTCTGTTGGTTTAGCTAAGCCTAGCTCTTCAAGTGTTGTTGTTTCTACTTGTTCAAAGTTACCAAAGCTGCGAGTGATTACTTTAATGTCGTCTTCGCTCATAATGTTACGTTTAGAGCCAAGAGATTTGCGCATTTTACCGCACAGGTTAGCCCCATTAATTAGCTGAACTTTATTTTTACGCTCAGCGCTTTGCTGCTGTGCTTTTTTGTTCGACAAAACCCATACATAGGTAGCAATACCTGTGTTGTAAAACATATCGGTAGGTAAAGCTATAATTGCCTCAAGTAAATCAGACTCTAAAATATAACGACGAATCTCACTTTCACCACTGCCTGCACCGCCCGTAAATAAAGGAGAACCATTTAGAATAATACCAATACGCCCGCCGCTGTTAGAATCATTTGCAGAGGGTGATGCATCGCGCATTTTACTAATAAGGTGCATTAAAAATAATAGCGAACCGTCAGACACTCTTGGTAGGCCTGCGCCAAAGCGTCCATCAAAGCCCTTAATTGTATTCTCGTCTTTAATATCGCCTTCAATTTTTTTCCAATCTACACCGAATGGCGGGTTAGACAGCATGTAATCAAACTTATCTACTGCTAGCTGATCATTCGATAAGGTATTACCTAGTTTAATACGGCTAACGTCTTGCCCTTTAATAAGCATATCGGCTTTACATATCGCGTAAGACTCAGGGTTTAACTCTTGACCAAACGCGCGCATAACCGCATTAGGGTTAAGCTCGTGCACGTACTCCATACCTGATGATAAAAAGCCGCCAGTACCTGCTGTTGGGTCGTAAATGGTGCGAATAATCCCTTCTTTGGTTAGGGCGTCGTCGTCTTCCATAAATACCAATGAGGTAGTTAAACGCACTATATCGCGTGGGGTAAAGTGCTCCCCTGCGGTTTCGTTAGAACTTTCAGCAAAGCGACGTATTAGCTCTTCAAACACTAAACCCATATCGTGGTTTGATATAGCTTGTGGGCTTAAGTCGGTCGTTGCGAATTTTTTAACGACTTTAAAAAGTAAGTTGGCGTCGTCTAATAGCCCTATAAACTCATCAAACTTAAAGTGCTCAAATATTTCGCGGGCATCGGCTGAAAAGCATTGAAAATAACGCTCAAGATTAGCTTTAATATCACCCTGCCCCATTTTACCTAAATCCATAGGCGAGGTATTAAAAAAGGTTAAGCCGTTTGTAGCTCTTATTAATAGTTTTTCTTGTGCATCTTCTGGCAGGTTTAAGACTTTAATACGCTCAAACTCTGCTACTACTGCATCTTTACTTGGTGCGAGCACACACTCAAGGCGACGTAATAAGGTAAAGGGTAAAATAACACGGCCATATTGAGACTGCTTAAAGTCACCGCGAAGGAGATCAGCTACTGACCAGATAAATGCAGCGGTTTGAGAAAAGTTATTATTAGTTGTCATTTTAATCTTCCATAAAGTAATCGCTATCGAGCGCTTTTACTTCAAATACATGTTTGGTGCTTACGCCTAAATTATGGGTAAGCATGAGTTCGGTTAGTTGTGCGCCATCCACCAGCACTATGCGTTTTTCTATCATGCCGACATATTCAAGGGCATCTTTACTAAAGCTGCTGGTGGTAATGAAAACGTCCTTTTTAGCACGGTGCATATCAAGCGCACCTGCAAAGGCTTGTATATCTGGGCGGCCAACTGTTTTATTGGTATAACGCTTGGCTTGCAAGTATATCATTTCAAGGCCAAGTTTATCTTCTTTGATTACACCATCAATACCACCATCTTGCGTGTATTGAGTGGCTTGGCCTGCATCTTTGCGTGATCCGCCGTAACCCATGGCGAGCATTAAATCGACCACTAGGTTTTCAAAAAATACGGGGGATGCTGCTAATATCGCTTTTAGTATTTCGTCACTTAGGTTGGTATTGAGCGTGTCTACTGCAGCTTCTATAAGCTCTTCAGGGGTTTTATCTGAGTTATTACTTACTATGCTGGTGGTGTTTACTTGTGTGGGCTCATTTGCGTCTTTAGAGCGTGTTTTAAAATCAAGGAAAGCATCGAACTTACTTAAGTATTGGTTATTGATTGGCGCGCCTGACTCGATTGCAGCTAGCCATTTTTGTGTGATTTTGCAAAATGCTCTTTTGGGTTGTTCTATTAAACCTGCTTGAACTAAGTAAGTTTTAGCCCACCCCAAACGATGATAAGCATATGTTTGCTTGCCGCTCGGTATGCGGAGCTTTAGTTGATCGGCACTAAGCCCAAGTTTACGGTAAACATCTGCATCAATATCACGCAGCTTAACGGTCTTACCATTTGCTAAACATGCTAGCAACGGGGTCATAAAAGATTGGTAATCAGGGAGTGACACAAGTATTCCTTTACAGCCTAAGAGTGGGGCTAATCCATTAATGTATATAAGAATACTATATAAAGTTATGCTATTTATCAAAGCAAACTCTGGTTTAACTTTTACATGGTAGTTAAATGATAAAATTGAGCACCAAAGGTGATCGAATATAAGAGCGATCACTCTTTAAAATTAAACTCGAACGATTTTAAATAAACTTAATTAACTGTTAATAAAGGAAATAATATTTTTATTTGATTATTTGGTAGCTTGTTCGGTTACTTCCTGTTTTTTATTTTACCGCCTCTAGCCATTTAACTACCCTCTCTATATGCAAGTATACTTGAAGAGTCGTTTTTTACTGATTGCAAGACACGCCAGTAATGAGCTAATGTCTTTCGAAGAGCAGAGCTTCCTTTTTGAAGAATGCTGGTTAGTAAGTAAAAAAGACTAAGCGCTACTTTACATTGATTTAATTTTTGAATTAAATCGAACCCTCATTCAATGAGTTTCTTAACTCACTTTTATACTTTTGGTCCAAGCTTACTAGCATAACCAAGTATTTGTTGTAACAGTAAAATATTCCCTCCGTTCATCATAAAATGACTCGCGAAAGTATGCCTTAAAGCATGGCTACATTGCCCCTCTGGCAAGTTAATATTGGTTTTACTTACTGCGCTGTACAACGCTGAAATAGCAGCTAAGGCTTAGTTATTACAAACGTTGAACAATCATTAATAATTAAATTATAAGCATAAAAAAACCCGCAAATTTGGATTAACAAATTTGCGGGTTTCTTATGGTTTTCGAATAACGAGTTCAAAAACCTTTATTGGTGGAGCTGGGGGGATTTGAACCCCCGTCCGAAAAGCCTCAACCGTCGGTACTACATGTTTAGTATCGTCATTTAATTAACCTTTAAATCTCGGACGAACACGATAGATAAAGGCGAGGCCGCTTAGTTTTAACGCTTCAACCCCGGCCAGGGTTTCCGTCGCGATCAGGTGTTAGGGTGACACTCCAAAATCCAGTCCACAAGAATACATGGAAGGAGCGCTAGCTAGCCTAAGCTGCTAGAGAGTAGTTATCGTCGTTTGCGATTACTTTAGGTTGCGGCTGTTTAACGAGGCAAACCGCACCTCGACATGCACCTTGGGCGTCTTGAATTCCGTCGAATCCTAATCAGCCCCTGAATCAGTAAACTCATTCAGAGCGTGCGAGCAGTATAACTGAGTAAGGCGCTGATACTCAAGAACTAACTCGCTTTTATTTTATCTGTTAGGACTCGCTGACCTTTTAGGTTGAAATTTGTTCTATATAGAGGTGATTTAATTGCGGCGTGAGGTTTGTAGCCTAGCAGTAGGTAGTAGGCTAAGTAAAAATCGAGCAACAATGAGTAAATAGCCCTTGGAGCGAGCCCAAAGGACAGCGTATGTTTGGCATTTATGCTACGTTATCGCCTATCTATGGGGAACAACCGCACAGCATAGGCTTTGCCTTGCATAAAAACCAAATACACTTCGGCAAATTTAACTTCAAAAAATAAGCAGGCCCTCATACTAACTGGCTATTAAATAATCATATTTTTATAAATAGCTGCATAGTTAAACAACATTTACTTAACACGAGACTCTAGTTGTGCTCCAATAGAGTGCTGGCTTTTTTGATCGTATTAAAAATGCACCTTAAAGCAATGAAAAAATATAACAATTATAATAACAAGCACATTAAGTAGGGAATAAATAAATGTCGGTTTTTTCATTTAATGAAGAAACGGGGTACTTATCTTTAATAGCACACCCTGTTGATAGTGGTTTTCCAATAACTGCAACGCAGTTAATTGAACTGCTAGAACAATCTGACTACTGTGATTTTGACGTTATTTCGGCCAACATTGATAAACTTTTTTCTCAAAGCAAAGATTATAAAGAAGAGTCGTTAATTATTGCTCAGGCTGTAAATGCAACTGTTGTTATTAATATCGATGAAAAAGGCATGGTAGCAGAAGCAACCATTACCACTACAAAAGGTGGTTTATTATTATCGATGGAAGGTGCGCAAAAAGCACTGGCTGATGCCGGTGTTAAAAAAGGAATAAGCCCTCGCGCGCTTGATTCCTTTTTAGGTCAACAGTTTGAACAACCAGCTGGAAGCTCTTACAGTGCAATAATTGCTCACGGACGTAACCCTAAAGATGGCAAAGATGCTAGATTTGTTCGTTTATGCTCAACAGCCCAAGATCGTGTGCTTAGCCCTCAAGCAACTCAAGGCGGTAAGGTTGATATGAAAAACCTTGGCGCAATCATCACGGTAAAACCAGGTACACCTCTTATGCAGCGCATACCCGCCACTCGCGGTGAAGATGGCTACACTATATTTGGTGAAATTATTCCTGCAACACCAGGAAAAGAACATCAATTACAACCTTTCGAAGGGACTAAAATAGACCCCAACAACCCAGATATACTTATTGCAGATTGTAAAGGTGTACCCGTTGCTTTGCCTCGCGGTATGCGTGTAGATGATGTTTTATGCTTTGATAACATTGATGTAAGTACTGGCCATGTCGATTTTGATGGTAGCGTAATAATCAGCGGTGATATAAAAGACGGTATGCATGTTAAAGCAAACGGCGATATTACCGTTATAGGGTTTGTAGAATCAGGTATTGTTGAGAGCAAAAGTGCTGTAACAATTATGCAGGGGGCTATTGGTCGAAAACGCGAAAACAATGAAGCATTTACATGTCATATTACAGCTTTGCGTACTATTTCAATTGGCTACGCTCAATATTGTAATATAAAAACAGAACAAGATTTATTTATTGAACGCCAAGCACTGCATTGTGATATGAGTGCAAGGCGGTTAATACGCGTTGGTAAAGCAGATAAACCTCGCGGTAAAATTATTGGTGGCAATATTTTAGACGCTATGCGTATTGAAACCGGCGAACTCGGTGCACCAGCGGGAACAAAAACTCGTGTGCTTTTAGCACAAAACTGGTTTGAACTTCGTGACAAGCAGATCCAAATTGCTGATTTTGAAAAAGTGCTTGCAACTAAAGTAACTGCTTTAAAACAAGCTCGTAAAAAAGCGGGACAAGTTGCAGAGCCCACTCAGCGTCAGCTGTTATTGAATAAAATAACCGAAAATGAACGACATATAAAAGCACGTACAGAGCATGTTAATCGTCAAAAATTGTTGATTAAGCGAAAAATCACGCAATTGCTTTCAAGTTGCCGCTTAAAAGTGAATGAGTTAATGCACCCAGGGGTAGAACTTAAAATAGCAAAAGATTCAAAACAGTTTTCGCGTATTTATCCACCCCATTTATTAAAACTAAATGAAGGAAAAATTACTCAGTCATTTTAGTTTCTGTGCCATCTTGTGTATCCACTTCGGCGTCACTATCATCTAGTGGCGCTAACGGCCAACCACCTAGTTGCTGCCAACGATTTACAATTAAACAATACAGCTCAGCGGTACGCTCGGTATCATAAAGTGCTGAATGTGCTTGGCTGTTATCAAATTCAATACCGGCAGCGCGGCATGCTTTAGCCAATACAGTTTGCCCTAACGCAAGTCCTGCAAGAGTGGTTGTATCAAAACTTACAAAGGGATGAAATGGTGTTCGTTTTATATTATTACGCTCTATAGCTGCATTTAAAAAGCCATGATCAAACGCTGCGTTGTGCGCCACAATAACAGAGCGTTGACACCCTGCTGCTTTTTGAGCTTTGCGTACCACTTTGCAAACTTCTTTAATAACGTCTTCTTCTGGCACTGCGCCGCGTAATGGCGAAAAGGGATCGATACCATTAAACTCAATTGCAGCTTGCTCTATGTTTGCGCCTTCAAATGGCTCTACATGAAAGTGCACGGTATGATCTATGCTGAGCAACCCTTCGTCATCCATTTTTAAAACTGAAACGGCAATTTCTAGTAAAGCGTCTGTATTTTTATTGAAGCCCGCTGTTTCAACATCAATTACAACCGGAAAAAAGCCACGAAAGCGTTTTGCGAAAAGTGTTTGCTCAGTATTTGCCATAGTATTCTTGGTTTATAGGTATAAGCCCACTATTATGTCAAAAGTGAGTACCTTTCGGCTAGTGCATTGCTAGATTAATTGCGCCTTAAATTGTAGGCATGTAATTTGCTTTAAAGTTTAAGCTAGCTAGGTGTTATTGACCTTGAAATATAATTACTCTGTATTTTGCCAAATTATTGGCATGAAAGATGTGTTGGAGCATGCCCCATGAAGTTTAAGTTGCTATTAATTAGCCTGAGTATCACCAGCGCACTATGCCATAGTAGTGCCTATGCTGCTATGCGCCAATATACAGCTAATCAAGATAACTCTAACTGGGAAGTGGTTAAAACAACAAGGCTACAATGCCAATTAAATCATGAAGTTCCTTACTATGGAGAGGCTATTTTTAAAGCTTCAGCAAGTAAAAACAAAAATCTCAGCTTTCATTTAGATATGGTTGTCAGGCCTGAAAATTATGACATAGCGGGTTTAAAAGCAGTCCCCCCTACTTGGCGTGCGGGCTTACCTACGCGCGATATTGCCAATATGAAGCTACTCAAAAAGTTTGACGGTGAGCTAGACAATAAAACATCATGGGAAATGCTAACCGAACTTGAAAAGGGCTTTTACCCTACCTTTTACTATCAAGACTGGCAAAACAGTGCCGATAAAATTGCCGTTGGTATTTCAAGTGTTAATTTTAAACAGGCGTATTGGGCATTTTTACAGTGTCGAGATGAATTACTCCCTTATAGCTTTGAAGATATTTCATTTACCATTATGAATTATCAATCAAATAGCAGTAAGTTAACTAAATCTTCGCAGCAGCGTTTAGATAAGATTGCCGAGTATTTAAAAAACGATCCGAGTATTGAATCCATTAGCATTGATTCGTATACCGATAGCTATGGTGGACGTTGGAATAACCTTGACCTTTCACGCAAACGTGCAAAATCAATTAAAGATTACATGGTTAGTTTAGGTGTTGATGAAGCAAAAGTGCAAACAACTGGTTTAGGTGAAAAACGCTTTGTGGATACAAACGAAAATATTTTAGGGCGTAATAAAAACCGTCGTTTAGTTATCCAAATAGCTAAAATGTGATCACACTGAGGGCGCTTTTAGTCTTGGGTTTTTAATTTGGTCGATTTCAAAAATTTGTCTCCAAATTGAAAAAAACCTAAACTAATCAAAATAATAACAGCGCCTATCAGCAACTCTCGACTAAGCATTTCATTATTTAGCCATGCACCTAACCCTAAAGCAAAACTAGGGGTAATTAAGGTAGTAAGTGCTACTGTACTTGCATTTAAGTTTTGTAAAACATGAAAGTAGGCAAGCGCACCGATCAGTGATCCAAACACGCCTAAATACCCAATAGCCCAAAGTGATTTTGCGCTCCAATTTGCAGTATTCAACTCTCCATCGAGTAACCACCACGCTATAAAAAATAGTGGCGTTACAAACACTAAAGCACCAAAGGTGGTCGCCATTGGGTGAATTGCTATTTGTACTCGTTTTATCATTACCCCACTTAAGCTAAAAAAACACACAGCCATAAACACATAAAGTAGGCCTATACCTTGGGTTTGTGAGTGCTGCACTTGATTGTAACTAACAAAATATAAACCGATTAATGCACATGCCAGTGCCGTTAACTTAATTGGGCTAAATTTGGGTTCGTTTAGTAGTTGCTGAGCGAGTAATCCCGACAAAATCGGCGCTAGACCAAACATGAGTGAGATAATTCCTGAGGGAACCGTTTTGGCAGCCATATAGCTAAGTAACATGCCACCAAAAATACCAATGCTCGAATAAAAATAAAGCAAGCACGCATTTTTACTCCAAGGTACTCTAATATTCGTAATAGCAACTATTAAGCCGCCTATAAACAATCCCACAAGCATACGCATGAGGACTGCAAGTGTTGGCGATACGCTTTCGCTGCTCCACACTATCCCTAGCGGCGTTGTAGACCATATGAGAACCATTAAAAAATACGAAGCTTTAACAGGCACGTGCCATCCCTATGCTTTTTATAAATGAATATATTAAAGAATAAATTATACGCTCACTACTGTATTTTAGTACTTTTTAAACACTAAATGCCTTAATAAATACAGCTGTAAATTGTAAGTTACATTTTAATTGCAGCGTTTTATTATAAAACTATTTAAGTTTTAGGTAACTAGTTATATCGTGCATGTATATTAATAATAATTAAGGTAATTAAGTGCTTAAAAATAAAACAATAGGGAGCATGTTAATTGTTGCAGGAACCACTATTGGTGCCGGAATGCTAGCATTACCGATTGCTTCTGCCGGTCTTGGTTTTAATACCGCATTAGTGCTAATAGTCGCGAGCTGGATGTTAATGACTTACACAGCGTTGCTTATGTTAGAGCTTCATCAGTACGCACCACGTGATGCTACTTTAAATACTTTAGCTAAACTTTGGCTTGGAAAACGCGGGCAGTATGTGGCTAATTTTTCGATGATTTTCTTATTTTATGCACTTTGTGCCGCTTATATTGCAGGTGGCGGAGCACAGCTCCAAGAGCGTATAAATATAGGTTTAAGTGTGAATATAGCACCACAACTTGGTTCAATTGTATTGGCGGTCATAATTGCGAGTGTAGTAACACTAGGCACCAGTAAAGTAGATAAATTAAACAGGGTGTTATTTACAATAAAAATCATTGTACTTGCTAGCTTGTCCTATATGTTAACGCCCTACGTTCAAGGTAAGCACTTATTAGAGATGCCAGTAGAGCAAGGCTTAATATTGTCAGCGATCCCCGTTATATTTACCTCATTTGGCTTTCATGGCTCTATTCCATCTATTGTTAAATACGTAGGCCTTGAAATAAAAGTACTGCGCAAAGTAATGATCGCGGGTGCTGCTCTGCCTTTAGTGATTTATATTTTTTGGCAATTACTGAGCCAAGGTATTATGAGCCAAGCTGATTTACTCAACAGCCAAGGCCTTAATGGGTTTGTATCTAGCGTGGCAGGTATTGCGCATAACCCAAACGTAACGACCGCCGTTAAGTTATTTGCTGATTTAGCCCTTGCAACATCATTTTTAGGCGTGAGTTTAGGTTTATTCGACTTTTTTGCCGATGCATTTAAAAAAGGTGACAATAAAACAGACCGAATTAAAACAGCCTTAATTACGTTTATGCCGCCACTTGGCTTTGCATTATTCTATCCACAAGGCTTTATTATGGCTTTAGGTTATGCGGCAATTGCACTTGTTGTTCTTGCTGTATTTTTACCCGTTGCAATGGTTTATAAACAGCGTACAACATCAAATAAAACAGGCTACAAAGTCAAAAGTGGGAATGTTGGGCTTGGCATAGCAGCGATATGTGGCATAACGATTATTGCTGCGCAGTTTATGCAAATGGCGGGGCTTATTCCTGCTATCGGTTAAAGGTTACTGCTTTTTGTTTAAATTTAGATAATAAAAAACCGCACATCATTATGATGTGCGGTTTTTTATATTAACTGCGTTTATTTACAAACGTCAGCTACAGCATTTGAAAAGTATTCAATATTTGAATGACTAATACCTGCAACATTTACGCGGCTTGAGCCAACAATGTAAATACCGTATTCTTTTTGTAGGCGAGCAATTTGCTCTTTATTAATACCTAAGAAAGAAAACATACCGTTTTGACGTTCAATAAATGAGAAGTCTTGCGCAATATCTTTAGTTGCTAAGCTTTGTTTAATTAAGCTACGTAAACCGTTTATGCGGCTACGCATTTCATCAAGCTCAGAGTGCCATAATTGTGTAAGCTCTGTACTGCTTAAAATAGTATTAACAATATCAGCACCATGCGCTGGCGGCATTGAGTAAATACTACGCACAACGCTTAGCATTACAGAGTTGGAAATATCTGCTGTTGCGCTGTCTTTTGCAATTAGTGAACATGCACCAATACGCTCGCGGTATAAGCCAAAGTTTTTAGAACATGAAGAACAAATAATTAGCTCTTCTACTGCATCAGCTAAAATACGTAAGCCACGTGCATCTTCTTCAAGTGAAGCACCAAAGCCTTGGTATGCAATATCAACAAGTGGTGTAAAGCCAACTTCTTTTGCAAGTTCAGCAACTGTGTTCCACTGTGTTTCGTTTAAGTCCATACCGCTTGGGTTATGACAACATGCATGCACTAAAACCACATCACCTTTAGGCACTTGTTTAAGTGTGTTGATCATTTCATCAAACAGTAAGTCTTTGTTTTCATAATCGTAATACGGGTATTCTTTTACTGTTAAGCCTGCCGCTTCAAACAAGCTAATATGGTTAGCCCATGTTGGATTAGTCACCCAAACAGTCGCGTTAGTATTACAACGCTTAATAAATTCAGCTGCAACGCGAAGTGCACCTGTACCACCAGGAGCCTGCGCGGTACGCACGCGATTTGCTAGCAATGCTTGATGTTCGCCTAGTAGTAACTGCTCCATCTTTTGGCAGTAATCTAAGTTACCCGCTAAACCAATGTAAGATTTGCTCATTTCGTTTTCAAGACGAAACGCTTCAGCTTTTTTAACCGCTTTGAGTACCGGTGTATTGCCTTGCTCATCTTTGTAGACACCTACCCCTAAATCAATTTTATTAGGGTTTGTATCTTGTTTATAGGCCGCCATAAGGCCAAGAATAGGATCTGTTGGTAATGGTTTTAATACTGAGAACATTGGCTATCTCTTATCGTTATTTAGGGGTTAGCTGTTAGCCTAAGCTTAACATAAAAGCACGTCACATTGACTAGTGTTATTTACACTAGAAAGTGAGGAATTTTAATACAACACGCAATTAAAACGGCAAGTGTCTTGTCATCAAAAAAGTCATTTTTAAAGGCTTCTGCATCTATAATACCAACGCATTCATTTTGCGCGTTAAATAGAGGTAAGCAGGTTTCTGATTTAACTTTAGGATCGCATGTGTAGTATTCACCACCTTGTGATAAATACGCCTCGACGTTATTGATAATACGACCATGGTGAGATAACGCTACCTGTACATTGTTGCTACCAGCAGCAAAAGCTTCTGTTAATGGAAACAACGGACGACTTGGCACCCCATGATAAGCCAATTTGAGCAATTGCTTACCTTCACTGGTATTGGTTGATTGATAAATACCATACCAGTCGACACCTGTTTGCTGCTCAATATAGCTTACAATACTTTGTAGACTAGCTAGCTTAAACTGTGTTTGCTCATCACTTTTAAGGTAGTCAGTTAATTTGAATGGCTCATCTTGTAGGTAACCAAATAAACTACACGCACCGCCCTCGCCAAGCTCAGGTATTTGATACTCCCAACGCACATCAGGCAAAATTGTGTTTGTAAGATGCAACTCAAGCTTTTCAAGCTCTGTTGAAATCAAAGTAGGATTTGCACTTAGTTGTGCTTGTTTTAGGTAAGAAGAAATCATTTAGCCATCCATACATCTAGAGTTTTCAGAATAATAGCATGGATATTTTTACAGAGCTAGCTCAACTTGTAACACATTTCTACCTGATTCCCACTGGCATTGTAAGTTACTTTCTCGGCTATCTCTTTAAGTAATGACAAACCTCGACCAAATTCACTATTCGTAGCAGAAAGTTCACTTTCACCACGATTAAAACCTCGACCCGAGTCGCAAATAATAAAATATAAACTTAATGTATCTGGGCAATAACGCATATCTATAATAATCATCGCATCTGACAACGCTGCGAGGGCTTTTTCTCTCATCTCATAGTATTTAAAAAAACCATCTTCTTGTAGTTTAATGCTTGAGTCTAAACCCAATACGCCATGGTCAAGCGAATTATTATAAGCTTCAGAAAGTAATAAAAATATATTTGAACGATGATCTTTTAATCCGCCTACCCCGCTTAAAATATTAACTAAATCGTATACGGGATCGGTTTGCTTTATTTGCTTAGCATTTAAACTTAGCGACAAATTAAATGCTAACGTTGAAAACGTCTCTCTAACCTGCTCTTGCGAAGCAAGAGGCAAACAATTAAGTAAAACAATACTGACATCATCTTGTTGCTCGCTCCCATCCGCAAACTCACTCACATATCCAACTATGTTTTCACAGCTAACCATGGGTTTACTTTTTAACGTTTCTAAAAAGCGTTCTTCACCAAAAAAAACATCATTTTTATTAGTTGTTTCTATAATCCCATCTGTTGCAAATGCTAAACGGGTTTCATGATCTGTTTCAAAATGAATAACTTCGTGCTCAAACTCATCTTCATCTAAAATACCTAATGCCATATGTTGAGATTCAAGGACTTGCTTAACATCACCATTTTGATCAATTAAATACGCATCTGGTAATCCGCCTAACCATGCCGATATGCTTTTCCCAGAAGAACTAAGCTCTATAATTGTTGCCGCACAAAACATATGACCAGGTAGTAAGTTATAAAGTAACGTATTAATTTCAGAGGCGACGTCGTTCACAGCCATACCTTTACTTACCATTCTATAAAAGGCACGCGAGGCAGGTAATGCACCAATAGCAGCAGCTAAACCATGCCCCGTAAAATCGCCAAGCATACAGTAAAGGTTACCAATGGGACTTTGTGCAACTAAAAACATGTCTCCATTAAACATAGATGCAGGTGATAGGTTGAAATCGAGGTGGTCTTTAAATTTATCTTGATTTTCGAGTGAGTTATTAAAAATATGTTCAATAATCTCATGCTCTCTTTCGTTTTGGTTGTGATGATATTGAAGAAGTTCTTTTTGTTGATTGGCTTTTTTACTCAGTTGGCGAGTGCGGCTGTGCGCTTTAATTTTTGCATGCAAAATAACTTTTTCAAAAGGCTTTTGAATAAAGTCATCTCCGCCAACTTCTAAACAGCGCTCAAAACTACCTTGATCATCCAAAGAAGTAATAAAAATAATCGGTAGGTAAACTTCATCAAAGCGTTGTTTTATTTTTTGAGCTGCTTCAAAGCCATCCATTACAGGCATTATTACATCAAGTAAAATAATATCTATATCTTGTGTTTCAAGCACTTTTAATGCTTCAAGACCGTTATACGCCATCGATATTTTGTAGCCGTCCTCCTCAAGCATCTTACTTAATAAGATTCGGTTAAGCGCCTGATCATCAACAATAAGCACATGGATCATCAGCAAATATCAAACTTTTTATCAAAGCGTGAAATTTGTAATATTTTTCGTAACTGTGGCTGACAATTACTTATCTCAATTGTACCTACTTGGCTTTCTATTGTTTTTTTCATGTTAAGTAACATGCCTAATGCCGAGCTATCCATGTACTCTGTTTCTCTTAAATCAACAATTACTTTTACTATATTTTCATTTATTTGAGCGTAAGCTTGTCGAAAAGATTGCACTAAATTAAAGTCAAACTTACCCTTAATTTGTATTGTTAAGGTCGTTCCATCCGCTGATGTGCTCTTAGTTAAGTTCATATATGGGTTCCAATAATATTTCCTTTAAACTAAATATAACCTGTTAAAACTAATTAGCAAAAAGAAAAACACACTAGCGCAAATTTGTTATCATTTGAGCCATTGTTTAATTCATTTTATCTATGTAGGTTAGGTATGAGTGATAATCACTTAGTATATTCGACGGATTCTGGGCGCATTAGTCAGCCTAAACCAGAAAAAGAAAGTACCGGAAAAATTTTTAAAGATGGTTTTTTGCGTATTGAACGTCAAACAAAAGGACGTAAAGGCAAAGGAGTTATGCTGGTTGTTGGAATAGATGCAAAAGATCATGATTTAAAAAAGCTGGCCAAAACAATTAAAAGCAAAATGGGCCAAGGTGGGGCAGTTAAAGATGGCACTATTGAAGTTCAAGGTGATGATCGAGACAAGCTAAAAGCGATTCTCGAAGGCTTAAAATTTAAAGTGAAAATTGCGGGTGGCTAAACCCGCATTTTACTACTCACTTTGTAACGCTTCAAAGTCAGGTATATCCTTTAGCCTATCAAACAATTTTGGTAACTCAGCCTCAGTAATTGGTGGGCTAAAATAATACCCTTGTACTATAAAACAATTATTATTTTGCAAAAATTGTATTTGTTCTATCGTCTCGACACCTTCAGCAACCACATTAAGTTTTAACTTTTGCGCCATTGCAATAATTGCAGCCGTGATTTCCATATCATTGCTATCCTCTGGAATGTCTTTTACGAATGAACGATCAATTTTTAATATGTCGACCGGGAATCGTTTTAAATAACTTAAAGACGAGTAACCTGTACCAAAATCATCTATAGAAATCGAAACACCTAATGCCTTAAGCTCATGCAACTGCGTTATTGCTGCTTCGACATTTCCCATTAGCATGCTTTCGGTTAATTCTAAATGCAGATGCTTAGCAGACACCCCTGATTTAATAATCATTTTACTAAGCATTGGTACTAAGCTAGCATCTTTAAATTGACGAGCAGATAAGTTAATCGAAATATTATTACTTCGGCCTTTCTCTTGTAATCTAACTGCAAAATCGCATGCTTCTTGAAGTACCCAAGCACCCAACTCAACAATTAAACCTGTTGCCTCGGCAATTGGTATAAACTTGGTAGGAGGAATAAGCCCCTCTGTTGGGTGAAACCACCTAAGCAAAGCTTCATAGCCAACAACATGCTGACTTCGGCTATCGACTTGTGGTTGATAGTAAACAGCGAATTGTTTTTCTTTCAAGGCTTGTCGTAGTTCGTTTTCTATAAATAATCGCTCATTTGCCGCAGAGTCCAATTCTTGGCTATAAAAGTGAAATGTATTACGCCCTTTTGCTTTGGCTTCATACATGGCCAAGTCAGCATGTTTTAACAACTGATCTTCTTCAAGGCTGTCGTAAGGGGCCATTGTAATACCTATACTGGCACTAATAATGACTTCATTACTGCCAAGTTTTATAGGCACATTTAACGTTTTTTGAATCGTATTAGCAACATCGGTAGCATGCTCTTGATGCTCAATACCACTGAGTAAAACCGCAAACTCATCTCCGCCTAATCGAGCAATGGTATCTTCTGCTCTTAAACGTTTTTTTAGCCTATTTGCCACCTCTATTAACAACTGATCCCCAGCATCGTGCCCTAGTGTGTCGTTAATACGTTTAAACTCATCTAAATCGAAGTAAAATAGTGCAAAGGCATAATGCCCTCTTTCTGCAAGTGCCATCGATTTGCGTAACTGCATTCTAAAAAACGTTCTATTTGCTAAGCCAGTCAATGTGTCAAAATAAGCTAACTGCTCCATTTTACGCTGACTTTCTTTTACAAATGAAATATCTTGCGCAGACGCAACATAACTTGTTATTTTTCCGCCGTCCTCGCGAATTGGAGAAACACTCAGCGAAACCCAAATGGGTTGTTTATCTAAAGCTTGAATAAGCGTATCACCACGCCAATAGTTACGACTTCTCAGATCAATGTCTATGTCTTCAACCAAAATGGCCATTTCGGTGGCAATAATACTTAACAACGGCGCTCTACTAAAGTGGCTTTCTTGATACCCTGTCATCTCAAGCATTTTAGGGTTTACATATTCTATAAAGAAGTTTTCATCGGTGATCACAACACCAGTCCCAGAAAATGCAACCGCTTTGGATAAACGATTAGCTGCTTTTTCTGCTATTTCTTTTTCTGTAATACGCATATTGAGGCCATCAATGAGTTTGCGTATTTCTACTGCCATATCTCTAAATGAGCCGTTCAATGTGCCAATTTCATCTTTATTTTCTTCAGGGAATTCAGTTGTTAACTTCCCTTGGCCAAAGTTTGTCACTGCATAAACTAAAGTATGAAGGCGACGAAGAACAAGCTGATAAAGTGCTTGATGTAGCAATAAAGCAACTAAAATCGCATATAGAATGAATAACCCAAAAAACTTAAGCTTCAGTTCTTGAAGAGCTGAGAGCGTCGATGAACGTTTTTTATAGACACCAATATACCAATCTAAACCTTCTACTTTACGGATATTAATAATATGCGCTTCACCATTTTGCTTAAATGAATTCGCGTATTCAGGTAACTTCCTTTTAGTTGCATCACTAATAATCGATTGTAGTTCTTGGTTAACAAAGTCGTAGGTTTTAAGTACTTTACCTTTACTCCCGTAACTGGCTAATAAGCTCGAACTTACTTCTGGGTGCGCTAACAGCTGCCCTTTGCTATCAAATACTAATAAATGTTTTTCTTTGTCGCCCACAGGCAACTGAAATATAAGCGTATCAAGCGCAATATCATTACCTGTCACACCTAAAAACTCATTATCGACATAAATCGGAACTAATAAACTAATAACCCATTTACGCCAAACTTTATCGTAGTAAACATTTGACCACGTTGGTTCACGGCTTGGGTTAGTTTTTCCTTGGGCGTAATTAAATGTAGGCCCTTTTGTGAACTTAAATTCGGCGGGTGCATTTAGTGCCCAATTAGGAGGGGATATCCGTATAAAGTTATCTTTAGTAATTAAATAAAAATTAAAAAAATCATTAATAATTGTTGGAGAGATAATTCGCCATAATGATTCTGAGTCGTTAATTAATTGTTTATAAAAAGGTGAGTAACTCTCTTGCGGTAAATAAGCTGCTGATAAACCATCTGCAGACGCACTACGAATTGTACCATCACTGTTAAACTGTAACTGAGACCTGTTTTTAAGATCAATTGAAACTTGCGTAGAGAACAGCTGCTCTACAACAACTTTATTGGCCTGCTCTGCGGTATTAACTTTGCTTTTAATCAATCCATCAAATTGCTTAACAAGTAACTCTGTTGAACCTTTAAGTACTTCGTGCTCTTCAAAAACAAGTTGCTTTTCTTCTGACTTGAGCATTAAGGCGGCCGCACACACGCCCGCAATTAAACAAATTGCAGATATTAGCAATGATAATTTTACACTTAGTGAGTTAACACCAAAACGCGATGGAGGGCGTCGATACACCACAGGTCAACCTTATTAGTAATTGTTATTATTTTTTAACAAGTAACCGAAATATACCAGATCCGCCTCGTAATTATAATTTTTTTATAGTTTATCTCTAAAAAAATAGAATGATAAATATTAAATTTATAGTTAACTCATTATTTCGCATAACTGTCTGTTGACATTAATGGTAACTCTCCATACATTGTAATTATGAATATTATTTGTTCTCACACTACCTTTTCGTTTTTTAGCTTCTTTATATAAAAGAGGCTGACCTGTTTGTGAGATAAAATCAATCGAATAGTAAAGCCTCCCAACCGGGAGGCTTTTTTATTTCTGCTGCATAATAACAGCTTGTTTTTTGGAATGAGGAAACCAAAATGACCAATGATGTATTAAATACATTAAGACACGACATAAATGAAATAGATTCAGATTTACTTGTGTTGCTCGCCAAGCGCCGCCGCATTAGCCATGGTGTGGTTGAATACAAAATTGCTAACAATAAACCAATTCGCGATGAAGCACGTGAACTCGCACTTTTAGAGAAACTGATTGGTTATGGTAAATCACTAGGTTTAGATGCTTATTACGTAAATAATGTTTTTCAAACTATTTTGGAAGATTCTGTTTTACACCAACAAGCTATGCTACAAAAAAACCTTAATCCAGATGCCCTTAGTGAAACACATCGTGTAACTTACTTAGGTGGTCAGGGTTCTTATAGCCAGCTAGCATGTCATAAATACTTTAGCCGCCGACCTGGTAAATTAGTTGAAATTGGTTGTACATCGTTTGACGAAATAACAGGTAAAGTAGAAAACGGCCAAGCTGATTTTGGTTTATTACCTATTGAAAATACCAGTTCGGGTAGTATAAATGAGGTGTTTGATTTACTCCAACACGCACAAGTATCTATTGTTGGTGAAGTAACACACAGCGTTGAACATTGTTTATTAGCGACACCCAATACAGAACTAAGCCAATTAACAAAAATATTCGCCCACCCTCAACCATTTGCGCAGTGCAGTCGTTTTTTACAGGGCTTAGGTGAGTTACAACACGAAACCTGTGACTCAACGTCAAGCGCGCTGCAGTCGGCACTAAATACGCCAATGAGTGCTGCAATTGGTTCAGCGCAAGCAGGGAAAAACGTAGGGTTAGAAGTTATTAAAACTAATCTTGCTAATCAAAGTGAAAACCATAGCCGCTTTATTGTCGTTGCTCGCAAACCACTGCAAGTTTCGAATCAAATTCCAACTAAGACCAGTTTGATCATGTCTACAAAACAACAAGCGGGGTCGCTTGCTGACGCGTTAATGATTTTTAAACAGCATAAGATTAATTTAGTTAAACTAGAGTCTCGCCCAATGCCTGGTAACCCATGGGAAGAGGTGTTTTATGTCGATTTAGAAGCAAATTTAGCGGATAGCCAAGTAAAAGAAGCGCTAGAAGAACTTAAAGAGCACACCCAATATGTACGTATTTTAGGATGCTACCAAAGCGAGTCATTGCAAGCAGTAAGCGTGAATACTCAATAAGCAATTTTATAAATCAAAAAGGGCCGATATAGGCCCTTTTAGTTAACCAGTGCTAATCTGTATAATACCAACCCGCAATAATACTTAATCAATTTGAGGGATTCCCCCCCATATCTAAGCAAACGGTATAACAAATATTAATCTAGCACTTTTGAATCATTCGCTTTATTTAATAAGCTTCTGCTTTGCGTTAAAAAGTGTTCTGTCGAGTCAGAAAAGTAAACTTTAGCCTGCGCAAAAGAATCAATAAGTCCTGCTTTATCTCCCGCCTTTAATTTTGCTAATGTGTTAGCAAAGGTATCTTGATACTGCGCGAGTAAAGTCTCTACATCATCAAACTGCGCTAACATAATATCAGAGTAAAGCTCAGGTGATTGAGCAAATAAACGCCCTACCATCATTAATTCAAGTTGATAAATAGGTGATGAACAACTACGTAGTTCCTCAAGTGTATGGCTTTGTTTTGCTAAAAACTGTCCGTAGACAAAGGTTGTTAAATGACGCATTACTTGAATAATTTGCATTGCTTCATCGTGTTTTTTTGCGTCAAGCTCAACAAGCTGACAACCCCAAACCTGTAATTGCTCTAATAATCCTTTTGCGGCTTGGTGATCTCGCCCTTCACATACAACGACTGTTTGTTTTACCCAGTGTGATATGTCGGGGCCAAACATAGGATGCAAGCCAACTACAGGGCCACTGTGCGCGGCTTTTAGTGCTTTAATAGGCGATTGCTTTACCGATGTAATATCAACAAGTAAGCAATCATCATCTAGTTTAGGTAACTTAGCTACTACAGCGCCCAATGCGTTAATTGGCACACTGATCATTACTAGCTTGGCACCCTTTAAAATACCTTGCGCTTCGTTTTGCTGATCTTTATCTAAAATTTTAACGTTGTAACCTGAGCGAATAAACTGCTGAGCAAATAACTGACCCATGGCACCTTGGCCGCCCACAATAACAATAGGTGAAAGCTCTGGCGCAGCACATGCAAGTTTTGCTTGTTGGTTTTGATAGGCTTCTCGCATCATGCGTCTTAGTATATCTTCAACAAGATCTGGGCTTACACTTTGATTGATCGCTTCTTGTCGTCTTGCTGCTAATAGCTCTGCTTCACGTTCAGGTGCATGTAAAGGCGCGCCTGTTTGTTGTTTTATCTCACCAATCTTTTGCGTAATACCGTTACGTTTAGCAAGTAAGGCAACAAGTTGTGCGTCGCATTCATCTATACCCTCTCTTAGCTGTGCTAAATCACTTATGTCAGCCACGTTCATCCCACCTTAAAAAACAAATAACGTAAATATAAATTTACATAAAAGTAAACTAATCAATACGATAAATACTAACAGGATCAGGTAACTGAGAAAAGGCTAAAGCGGAAATTTTACTAATGAAGAATTGAGAATTGAGAATTGAGAATTGAGAATTGAGAATTGAGAATTGAGAATTGAGAATTGAGAAAATAATATTCTAAAACCAAAACGGGTTGCAACCCGAAGGATGCAACCCGTTTTTTTGCGTTGATAAACAGCGCGTATTAGTTAAGTTTTTCTCTAATACGTGCAGATTTACCAGAACGCTCACGTAGATAGTAAAGCTTAGCACGGCGAACTGCACCGCGACGCTTAACTGTTACGCTATCAATAAGAGGGCTGTGCGTTTGGAATACACGCTCAACGCCTTCACCGTTCGAGATTTTACGAACTGTGAATGCTGAGTGAAGACCACGATTACGCTTAGCGATTACAACACCTTCAAAGGCCTGTAGACGCTCTTTAGCACCTTCTTTTACTTTTACCTGTACAACCACTGTATCACCAGGGCCAAATGCAGGTACGTCTGTTTTAAGCTGCTCATCTTCAAGCGCTTTAATAATATTTTGGTTTACTTTTGCCATTATGTTTCTCACTTTCCTAGGTGTAACTGTCTTCTAGCCACAAGCTTTTTGGTACTCTTGCTGAAATTTCGCGAGTAATACCGCTTGCTCCTCAGTCAGAGCTAGGTTATGCAACAAGTCAGGACGTCGTAACCAAGTTCTGCCTAATGACTGCATAAGCCGCCATTTTGCTATCTCTTGGTGGTTACCACTGAGTAATACAGCAGGAACCTGTTTGTCGTCCAATGTTTCTGGTCGTGTATAGTGTGGACAATCTAACAAGCCATCCGAAAATGAATCTTGTTCCGCTGACTGGTTATGACCTAACACACCCGGCACTAATCGCGCTACTGCGTCAATTAATGTCATGGCAGGTAGTTCACCTCCACTCAAAATAAAATCACCAATCGACCATTCTTCGTCAACATATGATTCTATTATTCTCTCATCTATACCTTCATAGCGACCGGCAATCAAAATCAGTTTTTTAGCGTTAGCGAGTTCGCTAGCGCCTTGCTGATCAAGTTTGCGCCCTTGCGGGGACATATAAATTACTTTAGCACCATCACCAGCAGCTTTTTTAGCTTCGGCAATCGCTTTTTTTAATGGTTCAACCATCATTAACATACCCGGTCCACCCCCGTAAGGACGGTCATCTACGGTTCTATGCTTATCTAAAGCGTAGTCTCGCGGATTCCAGCAGTTAAAATCAATTAAGCCATTTTTTACTGCGCGACCGGTAACACCTTGGTCTGTAATAGCGTCAAACATGTCTGGAAAAAGGCTTATCACCCCTACCCATAATGAACTAGTTTGCGTCATTAAAACCCAGGATCCCAGTCTACGGTAATTTCTCTTGCGTCGTATTTAACTTCTTTAATAACTGAATCAGTTAAAAAAGGAATCAAACGCTCAGCTTGACCAAATGCATCTTTACTATTTGCTTTCACAACTAGTACGTCATTTGATCCTGTCTCCATCAGGTCATCAACAATGCCTAAGCTATAACCTTTATCAGTTACAACCGACATGCCAATGAGATCTCGCCAATAGAACTCACCTTGCGGGAGTTCAGGTAATTGCGCTGAATCCATCGAAATTTCTGCATGGGTATAAGCCATTGCTTCGTCTCGATCGTTTATTTGCGCAAATTTAGCGATAAAGCCTTTGTTGTGGCGACGCCAGTCGACCACTTCTAAGGACTGCCATTTACCTTGCTGCCCTATCAACCACGGGCTGAAATCGAAGATCCCTATGGGATCATCAGTAAATGAATGTACCTTAAGCCAGCCCTTTATACCATATGGGGCACCGAGCTTTCCTACGACAATTATTGATGAGGTGTTCTCTTGACTCATGGTTACACTTACGCCTATTAAGCCGCTTTACGAGCGTCTTTTACTAACTTAGCTACGCGATCTGAAAGAGATGCGCCCTGACCTACCCAGTGTTCAACACGTGGTAAATCTAAACGAATTTTTTCTTCTTGACCTGAAGCAATTGGGTTAAAAAAGCCTACTTTCTCGATGAAGCGACCGTCACGCGAGAAACGGCTATCCGCAACCACAATTTGATAGAAAGGGCGTTTTTTAGCGCCACCACGTTGCAAACGAATAGTTACCATACCGTCCTCTATAAAGATTGACTGTTTTCATTAATAAGATTTACTCCCCAGAATGGGGAGCTGGGGAATTGTACGAGTTTTTGGCAATAACGCAAGTAAGAAGTGCAGCAAAAAGGCAGTTTAGTAGGTTAAACCGTGATCTCAACTGAAAATTAGAGCTTATGAGGTATTACGCGCATAATTTATTCAATAAAAAAGGAGCTATTTGCTCCTTTTTTGTCGTTTATTTATTCTTTCAAAAATAGCTAAAGGCTAATATTTAAAATTTAGGGCCGCCGCCGCCCATCATTCCAGGAGGTAACATGCCTTTCATACCGCGCATCATTTTGGTCATGCCGCCTTTGCCTTTCATTTTTTTCATCATTTTTTGCATTTGCGTAAATTGCTTAAGCAACTTATTAATTTCTTGTACCTGTGTACCTGAGCCAGCTGCAATACGTTTTTTACGCGAACCTTTAATAATTTCTGGGCGTGCACGCTCTTTTTTAGTCATCGAGCTAATAATAGCTTCCATTTGGATAAATGTTTTATCACCCATTTGACCTTTAACTGCATCTGGTAAGTTAGACATACCAGGGAGCTTATCGAGCATCGACATCATGCCACCCATATTTTTCATTTGCTTTAGTTGATCCGCAAAATCATCAAGGGTAAAGCCTGCGCCTTTAAATACTTTTTCAGCAACTCTGGCAGCTTGCTCTTTATCTACTTTCATCTCGACTTCTTCGATTAATGAAAGTACATCACCCATGCCTAAAATACGTGACGCTATACGGTCAGGATGAAAAGGTTCAAGTGCGTCAGTGCGCTCACCAACACCCATAAACTTAATAGGCTTACCTGTGATATGACGAATAGATAAAGCCGCACCACCACGTGCATCACCATCAGTCTTTGTTAATATAACACCGGTAAGTGGTAATGCCTCGTCAAATGCTTTAGCTGTATTTGCCGCATCTTGACCTGTCATTGCATCAACAACAAATAATGTTTCAATTGGGTTGATTGCTTTATGAAGGTCTTTAATTTCGTCCATCATGTCACTATCGACATGTAAACGCCCTGCGGTATCAACAAGTACTACATCGATGAATTTCTTTTTTGCATGAGAAATAGCTGCTGTTGCAATATCTACAGGTTTTTGCGAGATATCACTTGGGAAAAAATCAACATCAACTTCAGCAGCAAGCGTTTCTAACTGCTTAATTGCCGCAGGACGGTATACGTCGGCACTCACTACTAGTACAGATTTTTTCTTACGCTCTTTTAAAAATTTTGCAAGCTTTGCGACACTGGTTGTTTTACCTGCACCTTGAAGACCAGCCATCATTACAACCGCAGGCGGTTGCGCGTTTAAGCTTAGCTCTTCGTTTGCTTCACCCATCGCTTTTTCAAGCTCTTCGCGTACTATTTTTACAAATACTTGGCCTGGGCTTAAGCTTTTTGTAACTTCAACACCGACTGCACGTTCCTTTACTTGCTTTACAAAGTCACGAACAACTGGCAACGCCACATCGGCTTCTAAAAAAGCCATACGCACTTCACGAAGAGTGTCTTTAATGTTGTCTTCAGTTAGGCGGCCACGACCACTGATATTTTTTAAGGTTTTACCTAATCGTTCTTGGAGGTTCTCAAACATGTATCGGTTCCGATAAGACGTTATATCAATCTAATTACACAGCTTTTTTATTTAGCCATCCAATTAAGGATATTGATATTATTAAATTTGAATTAAAAACAGTATACCGTAAATGGTGCCGGACAATACAGTGTTCAAGTGCCGCTTGTTGAGTTTCTTTTTTTAAGGTCTATCCATTTGCTTTGCTATAAAATACAATGCCAATATAACAACAAGGATTTTTTGACTCAAATTAAGTGGCCCAAGCACAATGCTGATTATTAGTTTAACTATTATTGCCAGTTTATTTTATGTGTTAGCAACGTCTCACGTGCTATCAAGACTGTTTCATCAACAAGGCCCTAGCCAGAAAGTAACTGTAATATTAAGTACGGTTGCTATATTGGCGCACATGCTGCTGTTAGTGAATTCAGTGTTTCGATCCGATGGTCAAGATTTAAGTATCGTTAATGTCTCTTTACTCACCTGTTGGGTTATCGTTGTATCTGTCACAGCCGTGTCATTAAAGTTTCCGGCGACCCTATTACTTCCGGTTGTTTACGGTTTCGCAGCACTTCTAACTATCGCTAGTTTATTTATACCGCACCATCTTTTGCTACAAAGTATAAATGTTGAAATAGGTTTAGTGACACATATCTCTATTTCTTTGCTCGCATACTGTATTTTGATTATTGCTACCCTATATGGCGTACAGTTTTACTTTATCGATAAGCGATTAAAACGAAAAGATTTAGCAATTGTACACAGTCATTTACCCCCTCTGATGGTTGTTGAGCGCCAGCTCTACCAACTTTTAAACTTAGGGACAATCCTTCTTACTTTTGCATTGCTGTCAGGGTTTTTATTTCTTGATGGGATGTTTGCTAAAGAGTTTATCCATAAAACGATACTGTCGTTAATCGCGTGGGTAATTTTTGCTGTTGTTGCATTAGGTCATATGAAAAAAGGTTGGCGAGGAAAACCGGTCGTTATTACAATTATGATTGCTGCATTTATCCTCACACTTGCTTATTTTGGCAGCCGTTTCATACAAGAAGTGATACTAAATAAGTTTTAACTTGACTCTGCTTGCTCACTCTAGCTTAATACGCATTGATTTATAAGAAAAGGATCCATCGTTGGACGACATATCGACAAGTACCCTATTTATCATTTTAGGTTTTTTGGTGCTTTTTTCTGCTTACTTTTCCGGCTCTGAAACCGGAATTATGTCAATCAATCGTATACGCTTGCGACACCTCGCTAAAGAGGATCATCGTGCAGCTAAACGAGTCAGTAAATTACTTAGCCGTCCAGATAGGCTCATCGGTTTAATCTTAATCGGTAACAATCTTGTTAATATAGCAGCAGCCCAAGTGGCTACGATTATAGGCATTCGCCTTTACGGTGACCTTGGTATTGCTATAGCAACGGGTGTGTTAACTTTAGTCGTGCTTATATTTGCCGAAGTAACTCCGAAAACCCTTGCTGCCCTCTATCCTGAAAAAGTGGCCTTTCCAAGCTCAATAATACTTAAAGGGTTACTAAAAATTCTATTCCCTTTTGTCGTTGTTATTAACTGGATGACCAACGGAATACTGCGATTATTTGGTATTAGCGCCGCTCAAATAGACGAACACAGTATGAGTAAAGAAGAATTAAAAACCGTACTCAATGAGTCAGGCGCACTTATTCCTGCACGCCACCAAAGCATGCTCACCTCAATTTTAGACTTAGAACAAGTAACCGTTGAAGATATCATGATCCCACGTAACGAAATTGTGGCGATAGATATAAATGATGATTGGAAACTAATTAGCCGCCAGTTAACTCATGCACAACATACCCGTGTGTTGTTATACAGAGATAACATAGATGATGCCGTCGGTTTTATTCACTCACGCGATGCGCTTAGGCTTCTTACAAAAGAGCAGTTTGATAAACCTTCGCTGCTACGTGCTGTACGTGAAATTTACTTTATTCCTGAAGGTACGTCCCTTAATACTCAACTTTTAAAATTCCAATTATCTAAAGAACGTATTGGCCTCGTCGTTGATGAGTACGGTGATATTCAAGGCCTAGTAACCCTTGAAGATATTTTAGAAGAAGTGGTTGGCGATTTTACAACAACACAAACACGCACTCCGAGCGAAGAAGTAACAACCCAAACTGATGGTTCTTGTATTGTGGATGGCGGTGCTAACGTACGCGATTTAAATAAAGAAATGGGTTGGGATTTCCCACTTGACGGTCCTAAAACATTGAGTGGTTTAATTGTTGAATATTTAGAAGATATTCCTGATGCAAATATTAGTTTACGTATTGCGGGATACCCTGTTGAAGTACTTGAAGTAAAAGAGAACATGATTAAACAGGTAAAAATACATCCCAATAAACGAACTCGTTAAAGTAAAAAGGAGCCGAATTGGCTCCTTTTTTAGTAATGAAAATAATTAACCTAAACTCTGGTTAAGAGATTTTCAGTAAATTCAATAAAATTAACGCTGAAAATAGCTACTCGAGATAGATTTATTATCCAGAATTCAGGTTAATTAACTAAATAATCGCTCTAACCACCCTTTATCAAGCTCTTCTTCACAACGCTTTAATTGTGCGCCATAGCGACTAGCTCGGTGTTTAACTTTATTTGCGACGCCCATTAGCCATTTTTTCTTTTTATAAGTACCACGCTTATATCCGCCCCAGCCTTCGTGATAATTAAGATATTGCGCATAAGCATCCCATTTAGAAATACCATTCACTTTATGCGTTTTATAAACAAACCATGCCATAAAATCTATTGCATCATCAAAGTCATCTCTATCAGCACCATTATTACCTGTTTCGCGAATATAATCTGCCCATGTAGGAGTCTTAGCTTGCGAGTAACCATAAGCGTCACTGGCACGCCCAGTTGGAATTATCCACAAAAAGTATTCCATTGGTGGCGCTGCATCGTGTTTAAATGAGCTTTCTTGATACATCATGCTCATTAATACATGCTTAGGTGAACCCCACTTTTCTTGAGCGTCTCTTGCATCGAAATACCAATCGGATTTTTCCTTAAAAATCTTACAAATATCATTCGGTTGCTTTGGTGGGGCTGTAGCGCACCCCGCAAGAGTAATAGCTAGAGATAACATTAGTGCATTTTTTTTCATGTTTTTAGATCTCACTGAACTTTTATAAAAAGTGTGGGTCTGATTTTATAATGCAGCAGTACAGCATTGTTTCATCCCTGAAAAGTATTTACGCAGCCAACTTGGGCTGCGTTTTTTTTGTTTAAAAATAGTGGGCATTAAACTTACTTACTGGCAAAATATGCATCTAAGAATGCTTTGAACGATTGCGTATCCGCTTGCTCAATTGCCACTTGTGCCTCATTAGACTCTATAACTTGTTGTTCCAGCCAAGGCTTTAAAAACTCACTATAGTCAGTTTCAGCATGACTTTTTTTATACTTATTAGCTAATGCTAATGCGAAGTGCCCGTTATCTAAACCAGATTCTTTTAGTTGTGACACGTAACGTCCCGAGTAAGTCAGTGCGGGGTTATCAATCCACGTTGCCATACGCTTTATAGTATCTGAGTAATAATTAACACCGTAAGCATTATCCATCCATTTAGCAACATCCGTTAGCTGGGTAAATATTTCGCCCCCCCACGACTGCAGGCTTCGTTCTTCGTTATTAAAGTTAAGCATTAGTCCTTCTTCTCGACCTTGATTTACTACTGTGTCGAGGTTTTCAGTACTACGCGCTTGTTCTTTCCAATCCATTGGAGCTGAATCTTTTAATAAACAATATGTTAAAAATACATCTAAAAAGTGAATTTGCTCTATATCAATACCCACTTCGCTAAAAGGGTTTACGTCTAATGCGCGAATTTCTACATACTCAATGCCAGCTCTAAGCAGCGAGTCTGTCGGCGTTTCACCATTTTTAGCATTTCGTTTAGGGCGAATTGGTGAGTAAAATTCATTTTCTATTTGCAAAATATTTTTATTAAGCTGCTTAGGAGCTTCACTCGTATAATCGTCAATATCGCTATAGATTTCAGATGGGGTATTGATCGCTTTTTTCAAACCCGCTACATATTCATCTAGTGAATTATACATTACGCGCAATGATGACTGTGCGCTATTTGTATACCCCAGATTACCTAAACGAAGTGCAGTACCGACTTCTAAATAAAGTGTACCTTTCCCTAATTTTTTAAATGGCAAGTCGGTTTTGCGACCTTGTAAAAATGAATTACATAGCGCCGGAGATGCACCGAACATATAACTTATTAACCACAGCTCGCGTTTAAAATTACGGATCAGTGCTAAATAACCATCAGAGATAAAATCTTGTAAACTGGCGTTACTTTGTTTTAGTGAATGAATTGATTGCCAAAGTGTGTCAGGAAAAGAAATATTAAAATGTACGCCTGCAATTGCTTGCATCATACTACCGTAACGATTTTTTAACCCTTCACGGTATAATGTTTTCATTTGACCAGTATTTGAGCTGCCAAATTGTGCTAATACAATATCATCTTGATGTTCAATAAAGCACGGCATGCTAATAGGCCACAGTAATTCATCGCCCATTTTTTCTAAAGTGAATTTTTGCAAATCTTTTAATTGCTTAAGTGTCTGTATAGACGATTCGCTAACAGGGGTAATGAACTCAAGCAAAGACTCAGAAAAATCAGTGGTGATATGCCCATTAGTTAATGCACTTCCAACCCCTTTAGGATGCCCTTGAGCTGATATAACACCATCGTTTTTTATTCTTAACGACTCTCGCTCAATACCACGCTTAATGCCTTTAACTGCGTGTTTATGCTCATTTGCTGATAACGCGTTTAGCGTATTTGTTAAATCATGTGTTGTCAAAAATGCTTCCTCGGGCCACGTGGCTTAATCATAGGGTTATGGGGGCTAATTACCTAGACTCAAGATTAAATTGCTAAGAACAAAACAATTTCTCAAAATTAATTATCATTTATCCAATTTGGATATGCGTTTGATATGGCAGGCATCATACAGTAAACCCTAATATTGCCACCGCTCTTGGTATTATACAATTTTTTTGCATGGGTATTTAACCTAAAAAACGTGAAGACTCACGCGACTCAAAATCTCTCATTGCAGTACTTACGGTGTTGAATCTACTTGCAGTCGATTCATTTTAATCTGCGTTCAGAGTAAAGATTAAATTTCATCAATAAATAGACCGGCACTTACACGACATTGGCTCATCTAACTTTCAATAATCAGCTTAACAATTCAATTACTTGATGTAGATCATAAAAATATGAAATTTAAATTATAAGTACTAAAGAAATACTTTGTTTTTTTGCTTTGTAGTTAACAAGCAATATAATGACGCCAACGATAAAGGATGATAAAAAATACAATGCGCAATAATAAAAGCTTAAAAAATGAAGAAGTCCATTTTGATGAGTCACAAGAACTTGTTTCTACGACTGACCTAAGGGGAGTAATAACTTATGCTAATCAAGAGTTTTGTATCATCGCTGGATACACCTCAGAAGAACTCATAGGAAAAAATCATAATATAGTACGTCATCCTGATATGCCTAAAGCAGCATTTAAAGAAATGTGGGATATCTTAAAACAAGGCCATTCTTGGCGAGGTATGGTAAAAAATCGCTGTAAAGATGGCCGCTACTATTGGGTTGATGCATTTGTAACGCCTATTTTTGAACATGGTCAGCTTATTGGCTATCAATCTGTAAGAACAAAACCAAGCCAACAACTAAAACAACAAGCACAAGACTTATATAATAAAATAAATGCGGGTAAGTCACTATTTAGCCTCAAAGAACAAACAACAATAAGACAAAGCATCAGCTTTGTATGCGTATTACTATGGCTAATTTATGTTGCTCTATTTGGTTCGCTAAGCATTGCCTTAATAAACTTATTTATTTGCTGTTTAGTTATTGCTCTTAATTATGAAGAGCTAATTGTGACACCTAAAATATTACGTGATCAAAAAGCTAAGTCTGATTCGGTATCTCGTTATATTTATAGCGGCTATAACCCGCATAGTATAAGTGATTACAGAGAACAAATGATCAGTGCAAAATTACGTACTGTATTGGGTCGTATGAAAGATTCAACATTAAGCTTTAATAACATTGCGACCGACTTAGATAAACAATCCGCGATGACTGAAAAAGGTATTGCGGCACAAGGTGAGCGTTTAGAACAAATAGCATCAGCTATGGCACAAATGAGCTCAACAATTGGTGAAATATCAAATAGCACCACAGAAACAGCAGATAAAGTAAACCTCACTCACCAAAGCTGCTCTGATATTAAAAATCATATTGCCGAAAACAGTATCATGGTGTCTGATTTAGCAACACAGGTGGAACAAGCCGCGACAACCGCAAGCAGCTTAGCTTCTGAGGCTGATAAAATAGGTCAAGTGATGAGTGAAATTGAAGGGATTGCGGATCAAACAAACTTACTGGCATTAAATGCAGCAATAGAAGCAGCAAGAGCAGGCGAACATGGTCGAGGCTTTGCCGTTGTAGCAGATGAAGTAAGAACCCTGTCGTCAAGGACTCAAAATGCAACAACACAAATCCATAGCTCAATTAAAGAAATACAAGATACCTTATTTAGCTGGTCTAAAGTAATGCAGAGCACTAAAACTCAAGCCGATACTTGCGTAGATACAACCGCTAAAACTCAGATCGAACTTGATGGTATTTTTGTTCAAATAAGTGAGATTTCTCAACTAGCAATTCAAATATCGACCGCAGCAGAAGAGCAACAGGTAGTTAGTAATGATATTGGTAATAATGTATCGCAGATTAAGGGGTTTGGTGACGAAAATCTCAATTTAAGTTTTAATGTCGCAAAAGGTGCAGCAGAGTTGGTTGAAGGTTCTCGTAAAGTAAATGGCCTTTTACTTACGTTTAAAGTTTAAATTAGCACCTATAAAAAAGCCGCTGATTGAAGTGGCCCACAATAATTGGAATGTCCAACTATTGGGTGTCACTTTAGGTAGCGGCTTTATATATTTAACTTCTATTGATTAGCGATTTGTAAATACTAGACCTTCATCGGTTGCATCAATAATGATAACACTGCCAGGTAAATAATCACCACTGAGTAACTTTTGCGCGAGTGGATTTTCAATGGTTTGTTGAATCGCACGTTTAAGTGGACGCGCGCCATAAACGGGATCAAAACCACTTGCTGCAATGCGTTCAAGCGCAGTGTCCGTTATTTCCAATAAGTAACCCATTTCAGTTAAACGCTCACGTAATTTCATTAACTGAATATCAGCAATCTCTTTGATATGTTCGTTAGCTAATGGATGAAATACCACCGTCTCGTCTATACGGTTTATAAATTCAGGTCTAAATTCATTTATTAATACATCCATCACTTTAGCTTTAAGCGTTGTGTAATCATTATTTCCAGCCTGCTCTTGAATAATATCTGAGCCTAGGTTTGAAGTCATAATAATAACGGTATTTTTAAAATCAACGGTTCTACCTTGTCCGTCGGTTAGACGACCATCATCTAATACTTGCAGTAAGATATTAAATACATCAGGGTGTGCTTTTTCGATTTCATCAAGCAGTATTACCGAATAAGGTTTACGACGCACTGCTTCAGTTAAGTGCCCCCCTTCTTCATAACCCACGTAACCTGGAGGAGCTCCAACTAAACGTGCAACTGAATGTTTTTCCATAAACTCAGACATGTCGATACGCACCATGGCATCTTCGGTATCAAACATAAAACCAGCCAGTGCTTTAGTTAGCTCTGTTTTACCCACACCTGTTGGACCTAAAAATAAAAATGAGCCAATCGGACGGTTAGGATCAGCAAGTCCGGCACGTGAGCGTCGTATTGCGTTAGAAACAGCAACAACAGCCTCATCTTGGCCTATTACCTTACTGTGTAACTTATCTTCCATTTGCAGTAACTTTTCACGCTCACCTTGTAGCATTCTCGATACCGGTATACCGGTCCAGCGAGAGAGTATTTCTGCTATTTCATCCTCACCGACTTGGTTTTTAAGCAGAGTCATTTCTTGCATTTCGGCTTGTGAGGCTAAATCAAGTTTTCGTTCAAGTTCAGGGATACGCCCGTATTGCAGCTCTGACATACGCTGTAAGTCACTTGCCCTTCGCGCTACATCTAAATCTAATCTTGCTTGTTCAAGCTCAGCTTTAATTACTTGCGTGCCTTGAAGTGATGCTTTTTCAGCATTCCATATCTCGTCTAGCTCACGATATTGCCCATCAAGGTCGGTGATCAACTCTTGCATTTCAGCTCGGCGTTTTTGGCTTGCTTCGTCTTTTTCTTTCGCTAGTGCATTATCTTCTAACTTTAGTTGGATAATACGACGTTCGAGTTTATCTAATGACTCTGGTTTTGAATCAATTTGCAAACGAATTGAAGAACCCGCTTCATCAATCAAGTCAATCGCTTTATCCGGTAGCTGGCGATCACTAATATAGCGGTGAGATAACTGCGCCGCAGCAACAATAGCGGGATCTGTAATTTCTACTGAATGATGTAACTCATATCGCTCTTTCAAGCCGCGTAATATAGCAATGGTATCCTCGACTGAAGGCTCTTCAATGAGTACTTTTTGGAAGCGACGTTCAAGCGCTGCGTCTTTCTCTATGTATTTACGGTATTCATCAAGCGTGGTTGCGCCAACACAATGTAATTCACCGCGCGCTAATGCTGGTTTTAGCATATTGCCCGCATCCATTGCGCCGTCACTTTTACCTGCCCCCACAATGGTGTGTATTTCATCAATAAATAAAATGACTTGGCCTTCTTCTTTAGCCAATTCATTTAATACTGATTTTAAACGTTCTTCAAATTCGCCACGGTATTTAGCACCCGCAACTAACGCGCCTAAATCAAGTGATAGTACGCGTTTATTTTTTAATCCTTCTGGTACTTCACCATTAATAATACGCTGCGCTAAGCCCTCAGCGATTGCTGTTTTACCAACGCCAGGCTCACCTATTAGTACAGGGTTGTTTTTAGTCCTGCGCTGCAGAACCTGAATCGTACGGCGAATCTCATCATCACGGCCTATAACAGGGTCAAGCTTACCCTGCTCAGCGCGTTCAGTTAAATCAATGGTGAACTTTTCTAATGCTTGGCGTGTTTCTTCTGCATTTGGATCATCAACTTTTTGACCTCCACGAATCGCCTTAATCGCACTCTCAACTTTGCTGGCGGTTATATTTAACGCTTTAAAAATAGTCCCAAGCGGGCCTTTATCATCACATGCAACAAGTACAAATAATTCACTAGAGATGTATTTATCTTTACGCTTTTGCGCATATTTATCGCATAAGTTGATAAGCGACACCATATTATTGGACAGTTGAACATCACCGCCGACCCCTTCTACTTTAAATAGCTTTTCTATTTCTTGGGAGAGCTTGGTATTGAGTTCGTCTGCACTTATACCTATTTGGGCAAATAGCGCTCGAACACTTGATCCGCTTTGCTGAAGCAATGAGTACATTAAGTGTACAGGTTCAATAAATTGATGATCGCGGCCAAGTGCCAGCGATTGCGCATCAGAAAGCGCAGATTGAAATTTACTTGTAAATCGATCTAAACGCATAAGGGTTTACCTATCAAATAATCTAATTGCTTAATTAATGGGTATGTTTAGGCGTTTGTTCAAGGTGTAGCAGAAAATATAATCACAACAATGATAAATTACTTGCGCCAGATCAAACTTGCCATGCGTCCAGTTTGGCCATCACGACGATAAGAAAAAAACAGGTCTTTGCGAGAAACAGTGCAGTACTCTCCCCCTGTAATTTTTTTTATACCTGATTGATTTAGTAATATACGAGCAATATTATAAATATCGGCAAGGTATTTGTGGTTAGTTTGTAGTTTAAACGCT
The DNA here is from genome assembly GCF_002407505.1 of Pseudoalteromonas sp. 1_2015MBL_MicDiv. Classification (NCBI taxonomy): domain Bacteria; kingdom Pseudomonadati; phylum Pseudomonadota; class Gammaproteobacteria; order Alteromonadales; family Pseudoalteromonadaceae; genus Pseudoalteromonas; species Pseudoalteromonas sp. 1_2015MBL_MicDiv. The sequence continues at coordinate 2,704,406 of NZ_CP012737.1, forward strand.
TCAACAAAAAGAGATGACTGTGCTTGGAATAGCTCAAAAACGTCTGAGCCAACTTCGAATTTATTTGGACCAATAGCAGGACCTAACCATGCATTGATATCCTTATGCTTTGCATCAAAACAATCAAGAGTACTTTTAATTATACCCTGCTCTAACCCTCGCCACCCTCCGTGAATGGCCGCAACTTCATTGCCATCATTACTACTTAATAATATGGGAAGGCAATCAGCGGTCATAATAGCAAGTGGTTGATCAATTAGTTGTGTATAAAGAGCATCAGCATTATGTAACTCAGTGAAGTCAAAATGCTCATCAACAATAACAACATTGTTACTGTGAACTTGATTTAGCCATACCGCTGGTTTTGGAATATGCGTATTTAACAATGCGCGATTTTTTAATACGTACTCCTTATTATCACCAACATGAAGTCCAAGGTTTAAACTTTTAAATGGGACTTGAGAAACACCACCTTCACATGTAGTACTTAACGTACCTACATTATGAAGGTTTTGCCATGTCGCTGATAATAAATGCACTATCTATCTATATCAGGATTAGCTTTGGTGTCTTCGCGTAGTGCTAGCGTCATAGCAACCATATCATCAGGTATAGGCGCTTGCCATGTCATCATTTCACCCGTAATAGGATGAGCAATGCTTAATTTAACCGCGTGGAGAGCTTGGCGTCTAAAACTACGAAGTAGCTCAAATAACTCAGGAGTTGCACCTTTTGGTGGACGCGGACGGCCGCCATAAGACTGATCACCAATTAATGGGTGATTTAAGTAAGCCATATGAACACGAATTTGGTGTGTACGACCGGTTTCTAAGCGCAAACGTAAGCGAGTATGTGCGCGAAACTTTTCAGCCACACGGTAATGCGTAATAGCAGGTTTGCCCATTTCATGAACAGCCATGTGTGTACGCTGTGTCGCATGGCGACCAATAGGCTTTTCAATCATGCCACCAGCGGTCATGGTTCCATTACAAAGCGCTTCATATTCACGGGTGAAGTTTTCACGTTTTTGCAATGCTGTCACTAAATGCGTTTGTGCAGGGATCGTCTTAGCCACAACCATTAATCCGGTCGTATCCTTATCTAACCTGTGCACAATACCAGCTCGCGGAACATTGATAATTTCCGGGTAGTGATGTAATAGCGCATTTAATACTGTGCCATCAGGATTACCCGCCCCAGGGTGAACCACAAGTCCCATTGGTTTATTAATTACCAAAATATGATCGTCTTCATAAACTATGTTCAAATCGATGTTTTGTGCAAGGTATTCTCGCGGTGCTTCAATAGTTGTTTCAACATTAAGAAGCTCACCACCTAATAACTTAGTACGTGGTGTGTTTAATATTTCGCCATCAACAGTAATTTTATCATCCAAAATCCATGTTTTTATACGTGAACGTGAATAATCAGGGAACAATTGCGCTAATACTTGGTCTAGACGTTTACCACCTAAGTCAGTTGGAACCTCGGCTTGAAGAGAAATTTGCTCTGTCATTAGTAACTTTACCCAATTTACCAGTGCAAGCTTTGCTCGACTGGGTTAGAATCGCTTTTAATAAAAGCATAATATAATACGTATAGTTTACTCGGTTTTACCGACTTGGCCTAGCCGAAGACATCGAAGGTAACAAATAAAATGATAAATAAAATAGGGAAACGTGCATTTGCCATTGTTTTTTCAGTTTCTGTACTTAGTTTAGGCGCTTGTTCGTCTGCGCCTGACCAAGAAGATATTCAACGTGTACCAAACAGATCAGCACAAGCTTTGTATGAAGATGCAAAAGAAACACTAGATTCTGGTTTATATGCACGTGCAATTGAGCTTCTAAGTGCAATAGATTCTCGTTATCCATTTGGCCCGTTTTCTAAGCAAGTACAAATGGATCTAGTGTATGCGCATTATCAATCGGGTAATACAGAGCAAGCATTAGCAACAGTCGATCGCTTTATACGCCTCAACCCAAATCATAAAGATTTAGATTACATGTATTACATGCGTGGTTTGGTAAACATCAAAGCAGACAAAAATGCATTTCAAGAATACTTTGGTGTAGATAGAGCTGACCGTGATGCAAACCGAACACGTGTTGCATTTACCGATTTATCAACATTGGTTAAACGTTTTCCAGATAGTGATTATGCACCAGAAGCTAAACGTCGTTTGGTGTGGCTGTTAAACCGCATGGCACGTTACGAATTAAAAGTAGCGACTTACTATTACGAACGTGAAGCTTATTTAGCAGCAGCTAATCGTGGTAAATTTGTTGTTGAGCATTATTCACAAAGCAGCTATTTAGACCCTGCACTTGAAATGATGGAAAAAAGTTACGACAAACTAGGGTTAACTGAACTTAGCAAACATGCAAAGCAAACGCGAAAACTGAATAATAGAACCAAATAGAAAAGCGCTTGTAAGCTGCCTCTTATACACAAACCCCTACTAAGTAATTAGCAGGGGTTTTTTATTAGGGGTGTGTGCAGGACACGGGATCTTTGCTCAATTTTGACTTATTTTCTCACGGATGTAAGCCAATAACATCAAACAGGGGCAGTTACCAAGCCCACTAAGTTACAAACCTCGCGCCGCGATTACCCCCCTAAATAGAACAAATTTTAAACCTGAAAGGTAATACCAATCTGCTTATATATGGGGTCTATTTAACGTTAAGAAAATTACGCTAGAACAAGGCAAAAATTTTTGTACCTAGTTGTTCTCGGCAATTGCTCCCTGCATTGCTCTACCTCCTGCATCCATGCAGTCGTAAATAAAAAATTTTTAACGACGTTATAGTGCAATTTAATTCGTTAAATTGATCAAAGATTTATGCAGGTTGGTATAAACAGATCCTGTATTAATTTAAACGTTAAATCGCGTCTTCATCTTCTTCTGCTGTTCGGATCCGTACGACACGCTCAACATCAGTGACAAATATTTTACCGTCACCTATTTTTCCTGTTTGCGCTGTTTTAACGATAACTTCTATAGCACGTTCAACATCATCATCACCAAGTACGATGTCTAATTTTACTTTTGGCAAAAAATCAACCATATACTCCGCACCACGATACAGCTCAGTGTGCCCTTTTTGACGACCAAAACCTTTAACTTCACTTACGGTCATTCCATTGATACCTATTTCAGACAATGCTTCACGTACATCATCGAGTTTAAAAGGCTTAATAATTGCTTCTATTTTTTTCATGTTAACTACTTTTTTAAAGCTTCAGATGCTTCGATTTTAGACAATCATAGAGTTCATAGCAAACAAAGCAATTGAATGACGGTGATAAAACAATCAACCATGGTATAATTTACCAAATAAAAATAGCTATACTTAAACAACTCGCAGTAATGAGATTAATATGAACAATAAACAAAACGGATTCACCCTTTTAGAATTAATGGTCACTGTTGCTATTGTGGGTATTATTGCCTCTATTGCCTTTTGGAACAGTAGCGACATGCTTGAAGAAAATAGGGCTGAAAATTTTTTGTTAGAGTTGAAAAGAAATATTAGCTATGCACGTTCTCAAGCAGCAAGTACTGATGAAATAATGGTGCTATGCCCTGGACCATTAAATAAGATAAGCGAAAATAAATTCTTTAATTGTCAAAACACATGGCAAGGCGATTCGGTAATAGCATTATTTGTTGATAAAAATAACAATGGTAAATTTAATAGAAAAACAGACACTATTTTTAGAGCAATGGAAAAAATTAGTTCTACAGATAAATTAAAATACACTGGAAATGAAAAAATGCTGCGCTTTAATACCAGCGGTCGTATCACGACTAATCCAGGCGACTTTATCTTTTGCCCCAATAACGGTACTGAAAACAATAAAGCGCTCAGAGTTTCTCAATCAGGAACAGCCTTTTATCTAGGAGATACCACAGAAAAATGTGATTAAAAAACACACTAATTAAATTTGTCATATTCTGATTATTTACTAGACTAAATTAATCATTTAGATTGATTTAAGGCTTCAGGGATGAGGTTTAAAACACGTTCAAACAGAATATTAGGGATAATTCTCATAGAGTTAATGGTGGCTTTATCAATCATTGCTATCATCAGTCAGCTTTCAATATGGTTCTTTTCAGATTTTTTAGCCTTAAATCGTGCCGACAATCAAGTTAACCTATTACATCGTAATATTAACTACGCACGGCTGTATGCAATCGAAAATAGCACCTATGTTACGCTATGTACGTTAAAAGAAAAGGAATGTGTGAAAGATGATTGGGACGGTCGAATCTCTTTATTTATCGATAATGATAAATCCACTACACTAAATAACGATGAACTACTTTTGAGTACATTTGAACATACTCATGATGCAGATAGCTTAAAATACCCTCGTGATGCAATAACTTTTAGGCCTGACGGTTCACTAAATGGCTTTCAAAATGGCACTTTTATCTATTGTCCAAATAGCGACAAGGCAAATCTTGAAGGGCTTGCCTTGTCAGTAAGTCAAACGGGTCGAATACGAATTAAATCAACCGATATATGTCAAAAAAGTAACTAACCTGAACTCTGGTTAAGTGGTTTACTAACGTATTTAATCATAGTGATGTTTAAATTTATTTTCTCTAGCCAGAGATTTTCAGTGAAAACAAGGCTAATTTACTTGCAATAGCTGGCCTATTGCAAGTAAATTCAACGCAGTCAGTACTGAAAATAGCTGCTTGAGATAGATTTATTATCCAAAGTTCAGGTTAACTAATAATTACCGACCCCAACAATAGTCAACGTCAGTAGCTCCTTTAGTACCTTTTGCACCCTTTAAGCCAATATCAGTAATAGATAGTTCAGTACAATCACCATCACCTTTCACTGCGCCACCTATGGGCTTTGCTTTAATGGTAAACGTATTCGTTTGTTTCACTTCGATACTGAGTTCAAAGTGTTTACTTTCTGTTTTATTATTAATACCAAGGTTATCAAACGATTCTGTGTATTCCCTATTATCAACAAAAAACTGCTCTTCTTTATTTGCCGCATCCAATAATGCCGCAGCGGCTTCAGCACGCGAAGTGCGCTTAACATACTCAGTGTAATTAGGTAATGCTATTGAAGCTAATATACCAACGATAGCAACAGCTATCATTAGCTCAATTAACGTAAATCCACCTTGTTTATTGCTCATCTATTTTTCCTTAATTTTTGATTTCGTCATTTTCTTCACGCTTATAAATATAGGTTTGCTGCGTTTTGAAGCCAAAGCCGATAGGTTGAACATCATTAACTAACTTAATCTTACCATCAACAACATTTAACCCAGGCCCTACAATCTCGACTGGTTTCATTGGATTTTCAGCATTTTCGCCTTTGATGCCAGGGCCAATTAAATAGAACTGACTTTCCATTTTAACATCTATGTCTGTATCAATGATATCTGGTGGTGTGGGGTCATTTTCATCCAGAATAGGCTCTGCATCACATTTACCATTGTTATTTGCATCCACACAAGATTCTCCTTCGCCAAAATAAAGCTGTGCTGTATCGGGTACATCATAACTCGTGGAAAATTTTAATTCGTCATACACTTTCGTCCCGTAGTGTAAATGGAATGCATATAAAGAACCTCCTCCCCCACTAAGCGAGCATTGGTTTTCAGTTGACGTATCTGAAGCTGGCTTAAATGATGAAAAATAAGCAACACCACCTACAACGGCAGCTGCAGCTAACGACTTTTCACCTGTGCCTAATTCATAGTGCCAGCCCTTGAATCCAGCTAAATCGACTTCTAAGTCGACAAATTTATCAACATCATTTAATGCATTACCAAAAGGGTCTAAATTCATCGGCATTAAATCAGCTAGTTTAATCGCATCTGGTGTATTTGTTGTAAACGTTCGTGTTACCGTGTTTTCATCTCGAATCATTAACAATTGATCTTTTTCATTAGTATCATTCGGTTTCGAACGATTACCGCTCCCCAATACCACAGCATCAAAGGGTGTATCTAGCCGAGTTATAACTTTTTTACCATTTACAGTCACTTCAGAAACTTTGCTAAACATCGTTCTTACTATTAATGGGTTATAAAAAAAGCGTCTATCTTCTGTTGCTTGACTACTCCCCAATTCAGCAAACTTAAAGTGACTAAATTTATTTACATCGTCTCCTGGCATATCAATACGCCATATATCTCCTCCAGTATCAGATGCGTAAATTCTATCAATGTATCCATCGTAATCGGAATCAAGTAAAGAAACATTAGCAGCAATACTGTGTTCGCCCTCAAATCCATTAATATCAGGGGTGAGCGCCCATACTCTTTTTCCTGTTTCAGCTTCAACAATATAAATACCTCTACCTATATTATCTTTACTTCGAATAGCCGCATCCTTATTCGTATCATACCCTGCACCAAACACAAGTAACGGCTTGTCACCAAATGCTTTTATGTAAGCAATCTGTGGCTTTGACCACGTTTGAGCTAATTCTTTAAAATCGCCTTTACCACCTTCGATTGGCTGTGCCCACAACTTTTTTGGCTCACTAGGGTCTGAAATATCAAGTGCATAATAGTTTTTACCACCACGTCGCATACCTGCTACAGCCCAGACTTGATCACCTTGACTTGCATCAATAACACCATCATTTAAGCCATTATCATTTAGGTTTTTATTATTAAAATAAACACTAATCGGCCCATCCATACCATACAGTTTACCGGTTTCATTATTGCGAAGAGGTTTAATAATGTCATATAGATCAGAAGGTATAAATGCCCAACTTTCGCTCACTTCATTATTAACATCATCATCTTTGAACATATGCAGAAATCCAGCATTAGTGCCTATTAGAATACGAATATCATCATTGCCGTAATCTATCGCTATCGGTTTAGAATGCAGGGGGTCACCAAAAATATTACCTCTTTGATCTGTTCTATCGCCATCACCGTTTTCATCATCAACATCAATGCCCATAGACCATTTAATATCAGAGCTACTTAAAGTAATCGGATTGTCATCTAATGAATCAAGTATCTCGCTTACAATCGTGGTGTTAAATTCAACAATACTTCCTTGCTTATTTGTATAAAGATTCCGCCTTTTTAAAGCATCACTGCCAGTCAGTGAACTTAAGTGATAATTTACACCACCTTCTGCAACCAAACTTCCATCAGCTGACTGATCACTTGGTAACCAATAGGTTTTTGCATCATCATCAATCAAACCATCCGAATCAAGCGCCGCTTTATTCGTTGAATCAATAATACGGCTACCAGAAACTTTTAATTTTTTTAAGTTTCCTTTCCACCTAGTACCTATTTCAGGATAAAACATAGCGAAATAAATAGCATTTCGACTACGAGTTTGATCGACGTTATTACTCGCTACAGATGGCGATGAAAAGCTATCATTTACTTCTCGAATTTTAGAAATTGCTTTATTTAGTGACTTAGATAATTCATCTGGGGTACTGGCTGGAAAGTTTTCGCCACCACCTAATGACGAAGCTTTAACTAAAAGCTCTTGCCCCTTAGCGCTCATTCCAGAACCAAAACCTATTGTGTATAGACGCCCTGTCTCGTGAATATCAGGAGTCGCTGGATACAAATCTACTTTTACATTACTCGTACCATGAATAACTTTAGCCAACTGATGTAAATAGCTACTGTAATAACTATCAGTACTCCAATTTAGGCCTTGCCCAAAGTACTTCTTATGCTCATCACTAATTACGCTATCACTATCATTATCTCCTGACGGATCACCATCAGTCATATAAATAATATTTACCGAGTTATCACAACGCTTCGCTTCCTCTACGCTGTCATTAAATGGAGAAACATACGTATAAGTAGTTTGTGTATCATAATAGTTATAACAAACCTCTCTGCGATTTCGCCCCCAACCAGTCCAATAGCAATGCTCTTTTTCTATCTGAGTCGTTACAATATCTTCAACACTGGTATCTCTTTCAACTTCGCTTGCTCCCAAACCATAGCTCACACTTTGCCCTGTAATATATAAATAGGCTTCCCAGAGTGTCTCTGTTAGCGGCGTTCCACCATCCGCTGGTAAATTTGCGATTGACGATTTAACCACAGAGGGGTCTTTCCCCAAGCCATTTATAATATAACCGCCATCAGTCTCTTTAAAACGCATTAAACCAAAGTCAATATTATCGTTATCTTCTATAACTTTATTCATCGCATATTGTGCCGCACCTAGGCGACTATCCGAGCATAATATATAGCGTCTTAGATTATTACTGTACCCACAATCATTACCCGAACTTGATGAAAACGCCATACTTCCCGATGTATCAAATATAAGCAGCACACGTGGTTTTTCATCCACGTTAATATTATGATTCACGTAGAGCTCTATATCCTCAGCGATAGCCGGTACACTCATTGTTAACCCTAGAGATGCAGCAAATAATTTATTTAATTTAAGTCTCATTTTAAATTCCTTTGCCTGTACTAGCCATTTGTTGAGCAATACCGGTAACAATGGTTAACTGATGTTTGCTTTTAGAGCCATACTCTATTGTTGTTGATACTTGCATCATATTGCAAGCAACCCCTTTTGTGCAGCTATAGCACCTCGGACACTCCAGATTAAGTGCGCCTTTATTTAAGTTAATCATTTTACTTGGCATACCATTATGTTCAGCAATAAGCATTCCGTCGGTGCTTTCGTCAGCTATTTTAGTGACTTCCTCGGGTGACAAGAAGAACTGATTAGCCGCACCTTTATTTGCTTCCTCAGCAATCACGCGAAGTACTTCGCCTATCAATTCATTTTCAGCTACTTCGCGCTCTTGTGCTGCATTCGTAATTTTAATATCAATACTGCTACTGCTCATTAATGTTACCGCAATACCCGTGACAGCAATTACCATTATCAAAGCAGTAATCAGTACAACACCTTGTTGCTTGATTTGTGATTTCATTAAATGCGCCATAAATTTTCCCCAACGTTATTTAATCGAATAGTCGTTGTAAAAACAGTTCGCCTAAAATTATCTGTAAATTGTAATTCTCTATTATCTGCATCTTCGCCTAACGTGTATGTTTGATTTTTAATGCTAAGGTCTGCATCAGGTTGCAGGGCCCGTATCAATAAAAATACTTGCACAGTTAAAATTCCTTTGCGATTTTCCCAATCGGCTGGAGCCATATTATCAATGCTCTTATACATATCTATTCGACTATCATTTGTTGTGTCTAAGCCAAAAACAAAACGCATGTTTTCGACCCCTTCCATTATTGTTTCGGTTTTCATAGCATCGTCAACCAAACGTTTACGCATTAATGCAGGAACCGTTAACTTATTATTATTTACCGTATAGGTTTGATTAGAAATATAATAAACATGGTGACTATACGGCCACACTGTCGCATTAACATTTAGCGTCGCTGGATCAACAATATTTCGCACAAATTGTGCACGCTCTTGCTCTGCTATAAAGTAATTTTCTTTATTTTGTGTTTCATTACTGCCCGCTTTAACTGTAATTGGATCACCCTGTAAAAACTTAAGCTGCAGGATATCCGTTCCACCTATTGGATTAGTTACGCAATTAAGCTCTTTTACGGCTCCCGCTGTTTTGGCATAAATAGTGCGAAAGTTAGTGGTACTGGAAAGATCTGGGAAACTGCCGTTATTTAAGCCTTCAAGGCAATCGTTTGCTGCATTAGGTGTTGCTAATGTCGTCGTGTTCGCTGATGAAAATGAATCATCATAAAATGTTCCCCAAAACCCAATTTGCTCAATATCTCGTTGCATTATATTTATAGCTAAGCGACCTGATTCTTGCAGCTCGCCTATTGTCATAGTATCTCGAGTTGTTACTTTCATACCTATGTAGGTAAACATGACGCCACCAAGTACAAGACCACCAATAAAAAGAGAGATCATGACTTCTATAAGTGTAAACCCTTTTTGTTTCATACTTAGCTCCTAAGATAAATATAGCTGGTCAAAACAACTAGACGGCGTCGTTTATCTGCTGTCCCGCATTCAATATCGCCCGTCGCTTTATTAGCGGTAAATTCTTGCCTGCCTTGCCACGAGACAACAACCTCTAAGTTAAATGCTTTACCGCCTGAGCCACCAATAGCTGAAGGGTTTATACATACTGTGGCCCCATCCAGCGTTCCTGTATTTTCGCGAGCGCGTATAGCTCGTTTCCACTGTTCAATATCCAACAGCGCAATTTGTGCTGAACTGCATGAATTACTAAAACAAGTAGTTGTCGATTTCATAGCGGTTTGGCTATTAAACGTTTGTTTATAGAGTGTGCCTAATTGAGACGTATCATTAGCACGAATACGTTGAATAATATCGTTGCCAAGCGCTACAGCCGCAGCGCGCTGCATTGAATCAAAACTTGCTTGCTTTGCTTTAGCTTGTAGTGCGATAGCACCTAACAAACCAAAGCTGAGAATAATAAATGCAATAAGCACTTCTATCAGTGTGAAACCTTTTTTGGAAGAAGGAGAGTAAGATTGCATAAAAAAACCAAATGAAAATTATCTAATTATTAGTTTATCTGCTAAATGGTAATGTTCAATCAATACTACGATAGGCGGTTAAATTTGTTGATAAGCGGTTAACAGAATATATTTAAGAGGTATAAAATCAAAGCGCGCTTTTGACAGCCTTGACCTCACGACGACTAACAGGCAGTAACTCGCGACTCCCTTTAAGTTCAATCATGTGATGACTACTCCCTTGCGAATGCAAAGCAATAACCCTTTTTTTATTAACTAATGTATTACGATGAATTCGTAAAACATACGCTGGATAGAGTAATTCTAACTGCTTTAAACTTTGTTCTAGTAAAGCTTCTCCAGTTAAAAATACCATTTTGGTGTATTTTTCTTCTGCACTAAAGTACAAAACATCTTTTATATCAACGCTACGTAGAGTACCAGCTAGCTGATAAGAAATTTTTACATTTTGCTGTTTTTGAATATGCACTTTGTTTAAACGCCCGACTTGCTTAAGCACCTTTTGCAATGATTGCTCTGAAATAGGTTTAACTAAATAACCCGCTGCGCTTAATTGTAAAGCATCGAAGGCATGCTTAGGGTGAGCAGTTATAAAAACAATTGCTGGAGGTAGAATTAAACTATTGAGCTCATTAGCAACTTGTAAACCATTCATTCCAGGCATATCAACATCTAAAAAAATTAAATCTGGCGTTTGCTTTTTAGCAAGTATTAGGGCTTCATTACCATTACTTGCCTCACCTTGTACAACTATACTTTTGTCGTGTGCTAACAAACGAATTAAGCGCGATCTCGCAAGAGGTTCATCATCAACAATGAGTACATTCATACACTGCCCTCAATTAGCTTAGGGATCACAACCTTGACCCTAAACACATCATTTTTACTAGTAATTGTTAGCTGCGCTTTATTTTTATAATAAATATTTAATCGCTGGCGAATATTTTCAAGCGCCATGCCGTTATTAGGCCTAGTTTGAGCATTAGAAATTATTATGGGGTTAGATACAATCATGGTTATATAGCCGGTAGTAATATGCAGCTCTACTTTTATTTCTGCACCATGCTCACTTGTTTCAACGCCGTGGCATACCGCATTTTCAATTAATGGCTGCAGGGTTAAACAAGGAATACTCAATGCAGGTAGTTCATTGGGTATTTGCCAATCAACTCTTAAGCGGTTACCAAAACGCCAAGTTTCAAGTGCTATATATTGCTTACTCAGTGTTATTTCATCGTCAAGAGGTACATTTTTTCCTGAGTGCATTGCAGCCTGCGATAAGGCGGCTAATGCTAAAATGGCTTGCTCTGCCGCATCGGCATCATGATGGGTAAGCTCTGCAGCAGTGTTTAAACTATTATATAAAAAATGAGGACGTATTCTAGCTTGTAAGGCATCAAGCTCAGCACGAGAGAGCGCCTTAGTTTGTTGCGCTTTTTCAAAATGAATTAATAAAAATTGGACGAATAAAGCCGCCAGCAAAGCCACTATAATGCAATTGCGAAGTGTAAAATAAATTAGGTTCTTTGTATCATCTATATCAAAAGCAAAATGGGAAAATAAAATACTAAAAATGCATGTAGATAATAAAAAAGAGGCAAAAAATAGACTTAACTGAAAAGCTTGAGTACGGTTCTGTAAAAAAAAACGACAAAAATATAAAGAAGAAGTGCCGACTAAAACAATTAAATGTAAAAATAAACTAATGATCCCAAGTCGAAGCCAAATATCACCTTCTACATTGGGTGCAAAGGCTAAAACAATAGCAATAACTTGAGAAACAATAAGCGAAGCTAATACGCCTCGCTCATTAAAAAGAGCCGAAAAAAGCAAACCATCATTTTGAAGTGACTTGCTCATAACGACTCTCCTTTATCTAAATTTTAAATTAACGTAGCTCTACAGGAACAGCAAATACGATATTTTCTTCTTCGCCTGGGTTTTCAACAACCTGTGTGCCACCTAGCTCTTTTAATCGGCTTATAACTTGTTGTACAAGTACTTCTGGCGCAGAGGCTCCTGCAGTAACACCCACTGATTTAGAACCCGAAACCCACTGTTCTTGCACATCAGTTGCATCATCAATTAAATAAGCAACCGTGCCCATTTTATCTGCCAGCTCACGCAAGCGATTAGAATTAGAGCTATTTTTAGCGCCAACGACTAATAGCACATCAACTTTGTCAGCTAAGTCACGCACAGCGTCTTGACGATTTTGTGTTGCATAACAAATGTCATCTTTACGCGGTCCGTCAATTGATGGAAACTTATTGCGAAGTGCATCAATAACATCAGCGGTATCATCAACTGAGAGTGTTGTTTGGCTGCAATAAAAAAGGTTTTCAGCATTTTTTACATCAAGCGCAATTACATCGTCAACAGTTTCAACAAGGTAAATGCCACCGGCTGAGTTATCATATTGTCCCATTGTTCCCTCTACTTCAGGGTGACCATGGTGTCCAATTAAAATACACTCAATACCTTTTCGACTCGCACGTGTAACTTCCATATGTACTTTAGTTACAAGCGGACACGTTGCATCAAATACTTTTAAGTCACGTCGTTTAGCCTCGCTGCGAACAGCTTGCGATACGCCATGTGCGCTAAAAATAACAATGCTGTCGTCAGGTACTTGATCAAGCTCTTCAACAAAAACCGCACCACGGCTTTTTAATCCATCAACTACATAGCGGTTATGAACTACTTCGTGGCGAACATAAATTGGCTTTTCAAAAATATCGAGAGCGCGCTCAACAATACTAATAGCACGGTCAACACCAGCGCAAAAGCCGCGTGGATTAGCTAATAATATTTCCATTAACCTTCTACCTCAATAATATCAACTTCAAACGTTAAACGCTGACCAGATAAAGGGTGATTAAAATCAATCGTTACCGACTCGCCTTGCACTTCACGTACTAAACCTGGAAGCTCAGTCCCATCAGGTTGAGTAAACGCAATAATTGCACCTACCTTAGCTGGTGTTTCTGGGCCAAATTTACTACGGTCAACGTAGTAAATATTATCTGGGTTTGGCTGACCAAATGCATCTTCAGGTTCTAATTCAAACGTTTTACTTTCGCCTGCAGTTAGCCCTAATAAACACTTTTCGAAGTTTGCCGTTAAGCTGCCATCGCCCATTGTTAATTTAGCAGGTTTATTGTGCACCTTGGTAGAGTCGGCGGCAGAACCATCTTCTAATTTAATAGAAAAATGGAAAATAACTTGTGAGTTTTCACCAATTACAGCTTGGCTCATGCTTTATGCTCCTTCGGACTCTCACCGGTAAAGGCGTCAAATAACAATAGTGCTGCGCCAATACAAATAGCGCAATCAGCAATATTGAATACAGGAAAATGTGAGTCTTTATAAAATACGTGAATAAAGTCGATTACATAACCATACGCAATACGATCGTATAAATTACCAATAGCGCCTGCAAGTACCAGTGCATAGGCACCGCATAGTACTTTGTTTGTTGCAGGTAAACGTTTTAGCCACCACACAAGCAAAGCACTAATAGCAATGGCAATTGCACTTAAAAACCAACGCTGCCAACCACCCGCTTCACTTAAAAAGCTATAAGCAGCACCATAATTATGCACATAAGTAATACTAAAAACAGGGAGTAAATTTATCGACTCTTGATAAGCCATTGTCCCTACAACAAGTGTTTTACTGGCAAAGTCTATTACTAAAAGTAATAGACTCAACCAAAGCCACACTAAACCACTTTTTTGGGCTAGTTTGCTCACTAAGAATAACTCCTAAGCGAATTGACGCTTTTCACCTTCGCCATCAACATTACTTACACAGCGACCACAAATTTCAGGATGAGCTGGGTTAACACCTACATCTTCACTGTAATGCCAACAACGCTCACATTTAGCAGCATCTGTTGCAGCAACACTAATAAACAAACCTTCAATTTCGGTAGCTTGTGTATCAGCAGGCTGGCTATCAACTTCAGTAACATTTACCGCTGATGTTAACAATACAAAACGCAGTTCATCACCAAGCGCATTTAACTTAGCGGCAAGCTCTTTACTCGTAAATAAATTAACCGTTGCTTGAAGTGTTGCACCAATGACTTCTTTTTTACGTGCAGCTTCTAATAAGCGGTTTACTTCGTCACGTACTGTTAGAATTTCTAACCAGTCATCGTTACTAAATTGGCTATTTGTTGGTGCTTGTAAGCCATCATACCAAACTGATGTAAATACGTAGTCACTACGCTCACCCGGTAAAGCTTCCCAAATTTCTTGTGCGGTAAAGCTCATAATAGGGGCCATCCAACGCGTCATTGCTTCTGCTATATGATAAAGCGCTGTTTGACAAGAACGACGTGCATGGCTGTCGCTCTTAGCTGTGTATTGACGATCTTTAATAACATCTAAATAGAACGAACCAAGTTCACCCGTACAGAAGTTCATTAGCTTTTGCGTTACTAATAGCATTTGGTAGCTGTCGTACGCGGCTAAAATCTCGTCTTGTAACTGAGCAGCACGGCCAACAATCCACTTATCAAGCTCAACCATATCATCAACAGCTACTTGATCAGTTTTTGGATCAAAACCATTTAGGTTAGCAAGCAAGTAACGGCTGGTGTTACGAATACGACGGTAACGATCGGCTGAGCGTTTAAATATCTCATCCGACACAGTCATTTCTGCCGTGTAATCGGTAGAAGCCACCCATAAACGTAGAATGTCGGCGCCTAGTTTATTCATCACATTTTGTGGAGAAATAACATTGCCTAACGACTTAGACATTTTGCGGCCGTTTTCATCAACAGTAAAACCATGAGTCAATACTTGGCGGTATGGCGCATGACCATTAATTGCCACTGACGTCATCATTGACGACATAAACCAACCACGATGCTGATCAGAACCTTCAAGGTATAAATCAGCTGGACCAACTAAGTCTTCACGTGCGTCTACAACACATGCATGTGAAACACCTGAGTCAAACCATACATCTAGCGTATCTTGCACTTTCATGTATTGCTTGGCATCTTCTTCACCAAGTAATGTAGCTGGTTCTAAATCGTACCATGCCTGAATACCAGACTTTTCAACAAGCGCTGCTGCTTGAGCAATTAGCTCTTGTGTATTTGGGTGAAGTGCACCGGTGTCTTTATCAACAAACAATGCAATTGGCACACCCCAAGTACGCTGGCGAGAAATACACCAATCTGGGCGGCTTTCAACCATGTTAGAAATACGGCTTTCGCCCCACTCTGGTAACCACTGCGTGTTTTTAATTTCTTTTAAAGAATCTTGACGTAAGTTAGCCTGATCCATGCTTACAAACCATTGTGGTGTAGCACGGAAAATGATTGGTGTTTTATGACGCCAACAGTGTGGGTAACTATGCGTAAGCGCATGATGATGCATAAGCGCACCGTGCTCTTTTAATACTTCAATTACGCTCGCATTCGCCTTAAATACGTGCTGACCTGCAAAAAGTTCGGTATCTGGTAAATAAACACCATTTGCACCAACAGGGTTAGCCACTTCAAGGTTGTAATTTAAACCAGCCACGAAATCTTCTTGACCATGCCCAGGTGCGGTATGTACAACACCAGTACCTGAATCAGTCGTTACGTGTTCAGCAACAATCACTGGTACATTAAAATCATAAAAAGGATGGGCTACTTGCAAGTTTTCAAGCGCAGCACCTTTTACATACCCTAGTACGTGAAAGTGATTAAAACCAAAGCGGTCCATAGCATCTTTAACAAGCTCAGAGCCTAAAATTAGACGTTGTTGTACGCCTTCATCTTCAACCTGTACCAACGCATACTCTAAATCGGCATGCACAGCCACAGCGCGGTTTGCAGGAAGCGTCCACGGTGTTGTTGTCCAAATAACAGTACCAACACTGCCTTCACCTTTATGACCATCAGCCAAATCAAATGCACTCACAACAGCATCTTGATCAACAAATGTAAAACGCACATCAATCGCTGGAGATTGCTTATCTTGGTATTCAACTTCTGCTTCTGCTAATGCAGAACCACAATCTGTACACCAATGCACAGGCTTAGCACCTTTATGCAAATGACCTTTTTCAATAATACGACCAAGTACACGAATTGCATTCGCTTCAAAGTCAAAGTTCATTGTTAAGTAAGGCTTATCCCAATCTGCAAATACGCCTAGACGTTTAAAATCAACTTTTTGACCTTCAACTTGTTTTTTAGCGTATGCACGGCATTTTTCACGAAACTCACTCGCAGTAACTTTTACACCTGGCTTGCCTACTTTTTTCTCAACCATTAACTCGATTGGTAAACCATGACAATCCCAACCTGGAACTAATGGTGAATCAAAGTCAGATAATGTTTTAGACTTAACAATAATATCTTTTAATATTTTATTAACTGAGTGGCCTAAATGGATATCGCCATTTGCATACGGAGGGCCGTCATGCAAAATAAAGGTTTTTTTACCTTTCTTAGCGCTGCGAATTTGACCGTAAAGGTCGTCCTCATACCATGCTTTAAGCATTTTTGGTTCACGTTGTGCCAAATTGCCACGCATTGGAAACGGTGTTTCCGGTAAGTTCAAAGTATGTTTATAGTCGCTCATTTATCCTACATTCCGTCTCTATCGGCTACCTGATTTAAACCAAAACACTGCTTAGCGGCAGCAACATCAGTTGCTATTTGCGCCGTTAATTGTGTTAATGTCTCGAATTTTTTCTCATCGCGAAGTTTTTTTATTAACTCCACATGCATAAATTGTCCGTAAATATCCTGTGCAAAATCAAAAAGGTGAACTTCTAATAATGCACGAGTTCCATTGAATGTCGGCTTATTACCTACATTTGCAACTCCAAAAATCTGTTTTCCTGCAATCGTTGCTTGCACTGCAAACACTCCGTTAACAGGACACACTTGGCGTTTTAGGGCAATATTTGCCGTTCTAAAACCGAGTTCGCGTCCTCTTTTCCAGCCATGTATAACACGCCCAGAAATAGCATAATCGTGACCAAGCATTATTTTAGCACTCGCTAAGTCACCGGATGCTAAAGCATCTCGTATTAAAGTGCTGCTTACTCTAGCATTTAATTGACGAAAGCTCGCGGTGCTTTTTACATCCATGCCCGCTTGCTTACCCATGCTAGCAAGTAAGTGAAAGTTACCTTGGCGTTGCTTTCCAAACTTAAAATCATCACCAACAGTAAGTGCTTTAACACCTAACTTTTTAATCAAAATCTCATTAACGAATTGCTCAGCATGCATGTTTGCAAATTGCTGATTAAAGCTAATGCAAATAACTCGCTCAATACCTAAATCACTTAGCAAACGTAGCTTATCTCGCAAGCGCGTTAGCCGTGCTGGGGCATTATTTTTAGCAAAAAACTCTTGTGGCTGAGGCTCAAACAGCATTACAGTGCTTGGCAAACTATGTGCTTTAGCATCGCTAAGTAAACCTTTTAATACTTCTGCATGGCCTAAATGAACACCGTCAAAATTACCAATAGTTAACACACAACCAAAATGGTGCGGGCGAATATTGTGTATACCTCTAATTAACTCCATGCCACCTAATGCCTTGTTTAGCGAGTTATTAATTACGACTAAAAATTAATTAAAGTCGCAGAGTTGCCGATTATAATCTTTTTTTTAATTTGATTCAGTAATTGCTACACTTTTTATCGTATTTAGTCTAACACCCATCAAAAATAGCATTGCAAAGTAACTAATACCTGCCAAAGCCACTAATGCTATTAATAACATTACCTGATGTGAAAAGCTCCATGCAGCCCAATAATAGTAACTGCTCACAAACCATGTAACAGCTCCCATAACCGCACTTGCAACAACACATTTAAGTGTAAAACGTATACTCATTGATGAGAACTGGTATACATTTTCTTTTTTAAGCTGCCTGTATAATAAAAATGCATTGCAGCTAGCCGATAACGAAGTAGCAAGTGCTAACCCTAAATAACCAATGAAAGGAGCCAGCATAATGTTAAACACCATATTAAGTACTAAGGTGATAATACCAATACGAACCGGCGTTTTAGTGTCCTGGCGAGCGTAAAAGCCAGGAGCGAGTACTTTAATTAGCATAAAACTTACAAGCCCTACTGAATATGCGGCTACGCCTAGGCTTACTGCTTTGACATGATCAATACTGTCTTCTTTAAAAGCACCGTGGTCGAACAATACGGTAATAATAAGTGGACTGATGATCATTAAACCTATCATTGCTGGTAGGCCTAAAAATATAACAAAACGCACTCCCCAATCGAGAGTCTGCTGAAAGTCGCTACTTTTTTTACTGCTATGTAGTTTAGAAAGCGCCGGTAAAATAACTGTCGCAATACCAATACCAAATAAACCCAGCGGAAATTCAATTAAGCGGTCTGAATAATAAAGCCATGCAATTGAGCCCGTCATCAGTAATGACGCAATCATGGTATCTAACAACAGATTAATTTGACTAATAGAGACACCAAACAAAGCCGGTAGCATAAGTTTTCGTACTTTTTTTACGTTTTCGTCTTGCCATGCCCAACGCGGACGCGCCAACATTTTTGCACGGTATAAAAATGGAAGTTGAAACAAAAGCTGTACAACGCCACCAATAAATACGCCAATTGCGAGAGAATAAGCCCCGACGCTAAATTTATCATGTAAAAAAATTGCACATGTAATAATAGAAACATTGAGTAGAACAGGTGTAAATGCAGCAACAGCAAAACGGTTATACACATTCATGACTGCACCACTAAGCGCCACTAAACTTACAAAAAATAAATAGGGGAATGTAAATTTAAGTAATGAACTTGCAAGTTCAAATTTTTCGGCATTAGGCCCGCCCTGCCACCAATCTATAAACCAACCAGTACCAAATAATGCTGCAATAACAGGGGAGGCAACAACACCTATAATGGTGACAATCAATAAAATGGTTCCTAATGTACCCGCCGCTTGTGCAACAAAAAGCCTGACCTTGTCGTCACCTTGTTGCTCTTTAATTTCACTCAACACGGGTACAAATGCTTGTGCAAACGCCCCTTCTGCAAATAAACGACGTAGAAAATTAGGAATACGGTTAGCAAATAAAAAAACATCAGCAGCTGCACTTGCACCTAACAAGTTAGCAACGACTGCATCTCGAACGAGCCCTAAAATACGCGATATCATAGTCATACAACTAACTATCATACCGGAGCGAAATAAACCTTTTGACACCTTAAACCTACTCAAAAATCCCTAAGAGAGGCAATTATGCCATAGTCTTTTTTATAAATCGCTTTAAAGCACTAGGCTGGGGGTCTGTGCTTTGTTACAATGTCGGTATTAACTGCTAAAGCGGCAAATTGATGCTCGTTATATGGTGCAGTTTTTCTTGGATTGTTAAATTTAAATTGACATTCATGATTGAAACAGGCATATTCCACGGCCTTTAATTTAAGCTTTATTTTAAGATTGTTAGGAGCAAACCTTGGCTAACATCAAGTCTGCAAAAAAACGCGCTATCACAAGCGAAAAAAACCGTCAGCACAACGCAAGCCGTCGTTCAATGATGCGCACTTACTTCAAAAAAGTAATTGTTGCTATTGAAGCGGGCGATAAAGAAGCTGCACAGCAAGCTTTTTCTGTTGCTACACCTATCCTAGACCGTTACGCAACTAAGGGTCTAATTCACAAAAACAAAGCAGCTCGTCATAAGAGCCGTATAGCAGCTAAGATTAAAGCTCTATAATTTGTTTTTGATAAAATATAAAAAACCGGCTTTTGCCGGTTTTTTTTTATTTAAAATTTAATTATATAATTACACGTTTTCTAAATCTGGATAGAACTTCTTAAGCATTGCCGCTATTTTTTTAGGAGTGAATGGCTTAACCACAAAACCTTTAGCGCCTTTATCTATCGCATCTTTTACATTCTCTATACCCGAATGAGCCGATACCATAACAACATTAGTCTCAGGGCTTAATTCATTTATTTGTGCAATTAATTCTTTACCATCACCATCAGGTAATTCAATATCTAAAAAGATGATATTATATTTTGCAGCGCGGCACTCGCTAATACACTGTGAGGCGGTAGATGCTTCCTTTACGTTATCTATCCCTAAATGCATCAGCGTTTGACTTAAAAAGCTGCGTACAGTGCTAACGTCATCTACAATTAAAATTGATAGCTGCGTATTCATCTTCATTCCTCATAGGCTACAAGCCAAATTTACGTTATTATATTGGTATATAAATTTATTCATTTAATTATAGAGACCTACACCAAAAAGGCCAGATCTGCTTTATGTCAAAAACACAAAAAAAACAAACACTACTTGGAAAAACGCCTGCCAAAAAAAAGCAAGTACAACAACGTAGGCCTCGTACAGCATCGCAAGGCGCAATAAGTGAAACTCAAAGTACGACTATTTCTAGCCAAGGTGGCAAAGAAACTAAGTCAAAAAAAGGTTTAATAATAACTTTAAGCATTGCTCTATTAATAATAATAACGTTTCCAAAGCCGACATTACTCACCTATAAAAAATTAGGGATGGTAAGCGAAAGCATTTATTGGCCTGGTGTATTTGGCTACGGAGCTACCATTATAGATTCAAACTTGCACCCACAATTAGATTCTAGACGAAAATCCCTTTATTTATGTACTAATCCAGAAAGTTTAAATAACTGTCAAAAGTATCAAGTCATAGCAGATCATGGTTTATTTGCAGCGATTGGAAGTTATTTTAAGCATTAAAAAAACTAATCTGAAAATTTAAAATTACTTGGTTGAAAGGTGCGCAAAATATCAACATAATGGCGCTCCTTTTTTCTACAACTGAACTATTGAAACGACCATGCTAAACGAGCTAGATTGGCTTTTAAACACGATACTACTTGCACTAGGTTTAGGTGCATTCTTTATTAACCAGATAACACTGCTACGCGTTGCCGCGATTAGTGCATGTGGTTTGTTATTTTTATCTTTTAGCTTAGATCTTATGTCGTCGAGTGTTATTTCAAATATGAGTTTGGTGCTGATAAATACTTTTTACTTGTTCAAAGTTTATACATTTGGACAGTTCAATGTAACTCAAAGTTAACAACTTTCCCTTAGATTATTTTATAGCCCAGCATTGCTGGGCTTTTTATTGCAAAAATAGAAAGGTTCTCGGAAACATCCTAAATTTAGAAAAATTATTGTCATTAGCGAAATTTTGGGTGAGTAAGGCCGTGTTTACTCTTTTAAGGCTGAATTTGTATAATGGATTGCTTGCTCGCCCACATCCAACGCTCGATTCAAAAATTAGACGATGAATTTTTTATTCTTATACCTATTAGCTTAATTAAGTGATCTATTTTGAGGTAAGAAAACCGTGCCAATAACAAGGCAATAATTTCGTTACTTAGTTGTTATCACTAATTGCTCCTGCATCCGTGCAGCCGTATATCAGAAATATTTAACGCAGTTAGCGTCAGATTTAATCCCTCAAATTGATTAAGTATTATTGCGGATTGGTACTACCTAGATGTGAGTGGGTAATTCTAAGGAAATAACTTGGCTCTGGATAATAAATCGATCTCAGGCAGCTATTTTCAGCGCTAACTGCGTTGGATTTACTTGCAATAAGCCCGAAGGTTTCAGTCGATTAAGTAATCTCTTAACCAAAGTTTAGGTTAAATAGTATTTATGGAAACGATAAAAAAGCAAAAATTTAGAAATAACCACAGCAAAATTAAATAATTGACTGTGGCATTGTGTAATTACAGAACAGTCGGTTGATTAAACCAAGCAGATACACCCAATACAATAATCGAAATAACAATTAAACTTAACTTCACACCACCTTGATTCGTCTTCATAACACCCTCTTTATTGTTTTTATTAATGAGAATACCTAACAACAATAATAAAAATTACAAGTGTTAACAAGTAGTTTGTTAAATTATTTAACTATCCATTAATAACCTTTCGTTCTATCTATTAGATTATTAAGTTTACTACCTTGCTTTAAACATTCAATATTTTCTGCTATTTGCTCAATAACACTTCTTAAATCAGATAATGCGGCACAGTGAGGCGTCAGTGTTATTTTTGGGTGCTGCCAATATGGGTGGTCGATTGCGAGTGGCTCTTGCTCAAAAACATCTAAAGTAGCTACTCGTAAGCTATCTGTATTTAAAGCATCTAATAAATCTTGCTCAATAACATGCTCCCCACGGGCAACATTAATGAGTCCTGCATGGACTGGAAGCTTTGATAATAATGTGCGATCAATTATACCGGTAGTTTCTTGTGTAAGTGGCAATAAACAAATTAGATAATCTATATTAGGAAGCATTTTATTAAGGCCTTGTTTAGCATAAAACATTTCAACATTAACTGCCTTTTTCTCTCTTTGCGCCCATGCACTTACAAGAAAGCCATTACTAACAAGCTTTTTTGCACACGCCTTGCCCAACTCACCAAATCCTAAAATACCAACATTTTTATAGCTATAAGCACGCTTTGGCTGCCAACTTTGCTGGTTTTGTTTAATAAAAAACTCTTTAAAACGTAACTTTTGCGCTAATACATGAGCAAGTACATATTCAGCCATATCCTCTGCCAACTGAGTATCAACAATGCGCACAACCTCAACATTACTAGGTAATAATGCTAAATCGATACTGTCAACTCCAGCACCAAAAGACGAGACAACTTTTAAATTAGGAAGTTGTGACCACATTGTTTGCGGGGCTTTCCAAGCAAGTACAAAGTCGACTTTATCCAAACTCTGGCAATCTGGCCACTCTTCAATGCATACATTAGGTAACCGTATTTTTAATTGCGCCATTAATTTTTTGTTATCTCGCCCTGTGATAGCAACTAATACAGACATCTTTATTTCCAAATAAGTTTCGAGTTTAACTAATTATACTAATCGAGATATCTTTGCCTAGGGCCTACTGACCTTTTAGATTAAAATTCGTTCAATCTAGGGTATTTAATCGCGGCGCGAGGTTTGTAACCTAGC
The DNA here is from genome assembly GCF_002407505.1 of Pseudoalteromonas sp. 1_2015MBL_MicDiv. Taxonomy (NCBI): domain Bacteria; kingdom Pseudomonadati; phylum Pseudomonadota; class Gammaproteobacteria; order Alteromonadales; family Pseudoalteromonadaceae; genus Pseudoalteromonas; species Pseudoalteromonas sp. 1_2015MBL_MicDiv. The sequence goes on from NZ_CP012737.1 coordinate 2,727,913, forward strand.
GGGCTCGGTAACTGCTCCTGCGTTACCCTAGTGGCTTACATCCATGTAAGAATAAGTAATACCAACCTGCATAAATCTTTGATCAATTTAACGAATTAAATTGCACTATAACGTCGTTAAAATTTTTTATTTAGAACAACTAGATACAAAAATTTTTGCCTAGTCCTAGCGTAATTTTCTTAACGTTAAATAGACCCCATATATAAGCTGATTGGTATAAAAATCGAGCAACAAAGAGTAAATTGCCCCTAGGCAGAGTCCTACGGGCTGCGGATGTTTAACCTCAAAAGATAAACATGCCTTGGCTCAATTCGCACTTTAAAAAGTCACACAACTGCAAAGTAACTGTCACACCCTTTTTTTATTCTAAGTAAATGGTAAACATGCCAATGCGTGAAAGAGGTTTATATGATTAGTATTGATAAAGTGATTGCAGCAAATTTACCACAATTAGAAAAATCACCAAAAGTAAAAGGCCTTGTAAAAAAAGGGCTAGGGTATCTGTTACATGAACAGGAGTTTGTTGCCTTTGGTGATGCTTACCCTCACTTGCAAGGTTTAGAGTTTGTTGAACAGGTATTAGATGAGCTTGATTTTGATACACGCTACAAACCTAAACAAATTGAACATATCCCCAATGAAGGTAAGCTGGTTATTGTTGCAAACCACCCTATCGGCTCTTTGGATGCACTTGCACTTATTAAAGTACTCTCAACTGTTAGACAAGATTTAAAGGTCGTAGCTAACCGCATGCTGATGTCGGTTACCCCCATGCATGAACTGTTACTACCCGTTGATAACTTATCTGGAACAAGTAAAAAACAAGAACTCAATAATATCCACCAACACTTAAAAAACGAAGGTGCACTGCTTATATTCCCTGCCGGTGAAGTCTCTCGTTTGAGCCCCACAGGCATAAAAGATTGCAAGTGGAATAGCGGTTTTTTACGTATGGCAAAAAAAGCCAACTGCCCCATTTTACCTGTTTTTATAAAAGCTAAAAACAGCCCTTTATTTTATGGCACATCAATGATTTATAAGCCTCTAGCGAGTTTGCTACTGGTCAAAGAAATGTTTAAGCAACGTCAAAAGTCATTGGAGTTTGAAATTGGAGCTTCAATTCCGCCTGAGTCTTATTTGATAGAAAATCTAAAAGATAAAGAAGTTGTAAACCTTATTCGTAAGCAGCTTTATAGGCTAACGTCTAAAAAGCCGTTACCACTAAAAACACAAATGCCTCTTGCTATACCTGAATGCAGAAAAGAGCTAAAAAAAGCGATTGATCAATGCCAGTTGCTGGGTAAAACAATCGACGATATGCATATTCACCTTTATCAATATACCGGTAGCTCTGCGGTGTTTAGAGAGCTAGGTCGATTAAGGGAAATTGCATTTAGAGCAGTGGGAGAAGGCAGCGGTAAGCGTCGAGATATAGATAAATATGATATGGATTATCAACATCTTGTATTATGGGATCCTACTCAATTAGAACTCGTTGGTGCATACCGATTAGCTTGTGCGCAAGATATAATAAAAAAACACGGACGAAAAGGGCTCTACACCGATAGCTTATTTTCCTATACAGAGGCCATGACCCCCTACTTACACCAAGGTATTGAGCTTGGTCGCAGCTTTGTACAACCAAAGTATTGGGGACGTAAAAGCTTAGACTATCTTTGGTATGGTATCGGCGCCTTTATTAAAAACTACCCACAATACCGTTACTTATTTGGCGCTGTAACCGTACCTAATACCCTACCAGAGCAGGCAAAAGCCATGCTTGTTTATTATTATCAACATTACTACAAAAACAATGTGCAACTAGCAATGCCTAACAATGAATTTAGACTAAGCGATCAACAACTAACACAATGCCAAACAGTGTTCAGTGGCAACAATGTGAAAGAAGATTTTGTAGAGCTTAAGCACGTACTAGCCAATATGGGAGCGCAAGTCCCCACATTATTTAAGCAATACACTGAGCTCTGTATGCCCGGTGGCGTACAGTTTTTAAGTTTTAGTATTGATCCCGACTTTAACAATTGTATAGACGGCTTGGTTTTAGTCGACCTAGAAAGCGTAAAAGAGAACAAAGCAAAACGTTACTTAAAAAAATAATAACTAGTGCAAAAACTAGAAAAATTTATTACAGCATGTGTTTGGCATTCATGTTATCTCATTGCCTATTTATGCACAGTAACGGCATTGCATAGACGTGGCCGATTAAATAACCTGAACTCTGGATAAATCTATCTCAAGTAGAGTTCAGGCTAAAGGGTTCTTTCTAGGGACAATTAACTCTTTGTTGCTCGGTTTTTACTTATTCTTACACGGATGTAAGCCACTAGGGTAACGCAGGAGCAGTTAACGAGCCCGCTAGGTTACAAACCTCGCGCCGCGATTAATCGACCCTAGATTGAACAAATTTCAATCCACAAAGATCAACACGCCCTAGCTATTTAAAAAAACCTGCTCGAGCAAAGAGCTATAAATTTCTTCTATTTTTACTAAATCACTTATAGGTACATGTTCGTTTACTTGATGTATCGTATTATTACGCACACCGCACTCTATAACTTGAGTGTGGTTATTTGCAAAAAAACGCCCATCGGATGTTCCACCGCTGGTACTGAGCAGTGGATAACTGCCTGTTTGCTTGTAAATAGCCTGCTCAACATGAGAAAGTAAACTCCAGTCATGAGTGTCTGCTGTATAATATGGCTCACACGGACGCTCCCACTCTATTGTAAAGTAATGGGCAAACTCACTAAGCGATTGTGTCAATAACGCTTTAATCGCCTCGCTGCTATATGCATGACTATAACGCACGTTAAAAGTAACCTCACAATAAGCTGGCACAAGATTATCAATAACGTTATCAATATTAATACCCGTTACTTGCAATGTAGTTTTTGAGCTTTGTTCATCAAGTTGCCACGTTTGTTCACTCAAGTAATTAACTATTTTAGCAGCTATAAAAGCTGCATTGATCGTATTATCAGGATAAGCCACGTGCCCAGCCTTACCTGTTACCTTAATACGTGCAGAGAGTGCACCTCTTCGCCCATTCTTGATAGTGTCACCTACGCACATATGGCTGGTTGGCTCTCCAACAATACAGCCATCAAGTACAACACCTTGCTCGGCCAGTTTATTAACGATTACTTGAGAGCCAAATTCAGCCTCGCCTTCTTCATCAGATGTAATAAGCCAATACAATGTTCCTTGCTTATTCTCGCTATTATTAATCAGATTATTTGTTGCGCTAAGCATTGCAGCCACACCACCTTTCATATCTGCAGCGCCTCGACCATACACTGAATCACATACAATATTCCCTGCAAAAGGTGGGCTTAACCATTGCCCTGTTGCTGCTGGTACTACATCTATATGCCCTGAAAAGGCGACGCATGGTCCGGTTCCAAAACTAATTGAAGCGATTAAATTACTCACGCCGTTTACATTAAAATGCTCACACTGTAATCCCAAGTCACTCAATTCTCTAGTAAGCCAATCAATTGCTCCAGCCTGATTAGGTGTAACAGATTCAAATCGAATAAGCGTTTGTAAATATGCAACAACGTCGCGTTGGAATTCTCTTTCACTGATTGCTTTATCAAAAATAGCGATAGCCATATCAAACGCCCTTTATTGCTTAGCCCTAACTTTAGTTAAGAGACTCACGAAAATATTGAGTTATTATTAAAGCCTGAATTTATGACTAAGCGATGTCAGTATTAATACACAGCTGTGACTATTTTTTATATTTTATTATTATGAGCGGTTTAACTTTTGAGGTTAAATTTACAGCAAACTGTGTGGCAATCAGGTAAGGCAGAGCCTAATCATGAAAAAAAGAGACGTCGTTTTCTCGATTCTGGTTAAGGGGGATTTATAACTTTTGCTACCTAAAAACCTGAACTTGCACGCACTAAACACATTCAGAACAGCGCTTTTAGCTATTTAAGAAATCAAGAGTCAAGTATCTCTGTCGCTAATCAACATCAAAATTAATCTAAATCAATAAAACACTTCACAACGTTCAAACATTTTTGAAACTTTGATCTAGGACAGGTTTTGAACATTTTAAAACTGCAATAATAGCGTCAATCAAAAAGTAGTTCTTGGAGAACAACATGAAAACCACTATTAGTATTGCATTACTGACTTCTTTATTAGCACTTTCTCCTGCTGCACACGCCAATTTTAGCGTAAATGTGGGTGCTATTAACATTAACCCTGATAACAGCAGCTCAAAAATTAACGAAGCACCGACTTTAGGTCTAAAAGGTGATTCTGATACGCAACTAGGTATTACGCTTGACTACGCATTTAACGACCAATGGGTGCTAGAGCTTATTGCAGCAACGCCATTTTCGCATGATGTTAATGGTACTGGTGGGCTAGCGGGTAATAAAATCGCGAATATAAAACAACTCCCCCCTTCACTTATTGCTCAGTATCACTTTTTAGATACAAGTTATGCATTAAGACCATTTGTGGGTATTGGAGTTAATTATACAACATTCTTTGATGAGCAACCGTCGCAAGCGCTTAAAACAACGCTTGGTACAAATGATGTAGAAGTAAAGTTAGACGACTCATTTGGATTTGTAGCACAAGTAGGTGCTAATTATAAAATTGATGAAAAATGGGGTTTACATGCAATGGTATCAATTATGGATATTGATACTGATGCAACAGTATATGCTAATGGCGCAAAAGCTCTCACTTCAACCGTTGAACTGGACCCAGTAGTCGCCATGTTTGGGGTTAGGTATAATTTTTAAAAATGCTTTAATGCATGTGTGTGCAAAAGGCCGAAAGGCCTTTTTTATTTTAATTAACTAATCATTTGGGTAAGTTATTTGCTTTTTTCTGTTCAAGCATTTCTTTCCAATGCATAACTTCACTCGGTAGTATCGGTGTTTTACCTTTAAAACTAGCGACTTCAAGCATTTCTTCGATACTTACAATGCCTTTTTTACTTTTAAACACACCGCGTACATAAGCAATAGCATGTAAGCCTCGTGCTGAATGAAATTTTTGTTCTATATAAAAATACTTATGATCCCAACCAACTAGTTTTGTACTAATAGTGTAGCGTTGCATTGGTTTAATATCACGGATATACGTGATAGCGGTAGCATTAACAATAGGAAACCAACGGCGTTTCAAAATTTGCTTAAGCAAACCCACTCGTTCCGTCATCCATGTACGTGACAAATCCATCATGGCTAAATAACGTGAGTTTGTTAAATGCAGATTTATATCGCAATCAGTTGGTAGTGCTTTGTAATCAATATCTACTGTATCAAGTAAGTCTTGATATTGATGATTACGCTTAATTTTAAAAAATAATAAAAGAAGTCGAATATATAAGTTCACAGCAAAGGTCTTACCAGTTCAATTTACCTGAGTGTAACACAGGCACTTGCTAAGACGAATATTCTGCTTTAATCTGAAGTTATAAATACAACTAAAAATTTACTTATGAATTCAAAATTAAACATCCTTATTGCTAGTATATTCTTAACAGTGAGCCACCACGCGTTAGCCGATTTTAATTTCCCCGGTAATGGCTCTATTACTTACTCTACAGGGGTAGAAAAATCGTTTGAATTTGGTTTTGCTTGGCAACAAAAATTTAAGAAGTTTACTATTGGCTCAAAGAGTTATGAAATGGATCAAATTCCTAGTTCTTACTCAGTCGCCATCACGCTTGCAAAAGACGGCAGCCAAGTATGGGTTCAAGAATTTAATAATGGATTTATAGAAGCGTTTGATTGGACAATAGGCAAGCACACCATCACTCTAAAAAAACAACAGTTTAGTGATCAAGTGAAAGGGAATTATGTTATTGAGTTAGATGGCCGAAGTTACTTTTTTGCTCGTAATAATGCCAGTATTGTTATGAAATTTGATGAAGATGGTATAAAGACGATTGCTATTGATGGTGTCAAAAAAAATATGGGCACTAAAAATTAATTAGCGCCCTATTTTAAATATTGCCGTATTTTAAACTTTAACTGTTTTACGGTTAATACCGTAATCTCGTAGTTTATTTGCAACTGCTGTATGGCTAAGACCTAAACGTTTAGCGAGCTGTCGTGAGCTTGGATAAGCTGGATAAAGTTTGCGTAATAATGTTGCTTCAAAACGTTTTACCGCTTGATCCAGTGAACCTTCAAAATCAGATTCTAAATACCCTAAGTCATGCGTAAACGTAGGTAACTGTAAATGCTCTACTCGTAACTCACTATCATCTAATAAAGATACCGCACGATAAATTGCATTTTCTAATTGGCGTACATTTCCAGGCCAAGGATACTGTTGTAAAAAGCTTAAGCACTCTTGAGATAACAGTGGCACCGCGTGACCATTTTGCTGTGCATATTTTTGAATAAAATGCTCTGCGAGTGGCCCAACATCGGCTTTGCGATCTCTAAGTGGTGCAATATCTAATGTTAATACGTTGATTCGATAGTATAAATCCTCTCTGAACACGCCCTCTTGCACCATAGCAGGTAAGTCTTTTTGAGTAGCTGCGACTATACGAACATTAACTTTAACTTCGTTCTCATCACCCACTTTCCTAAATGTGCCATCTTGTAAGAAGCGCAATAACTTAGTTTGCAGTTGAGTCGACATTTCGCCCACTTCATCTAAAAACACAGTCCCACCATCGGCTTGCTCAAGTACGCCGCGTTTAGGTGCTGCATTTTCTTCATAGCCTGCGTAGCCAAATAACTCAGATTCAGCAACATCATCAGGAAGTGAAGCACACGACAGCGCAATAAAAGGCTTCACTGAGCGATTAGATGCATAATGACACGCCCGTGCTAATAGCTCTTTACCGGTTCCTGTTTCACCCGTAATTAGTATTGGTGCTTCTAACTGAGACATTTTACGCGCTTCGCGAACAACACGACGCATAGCAGTACTAAAGTTATGAATAGTTGCAAAGCTTTCTTGTCCGTAACGTCTAAATGCACTAACTTGTTGACCTAATCGGCTTTGTGATTTTATATTAATAACAGCACCGGCAAGTACATCACCTTCACCACCTTGCGGCACAGCAATAGGTAAAATATCGGCTATAAAGTCTTCACCAGCGACTTCCACTCTGGTGGTTTGCCCTAATACTTCTTTACTTTCTAACCAGCGAGTAAAATTAAAGCCTTTCAGCAAATTATTGATATTTGCACCAATAACCTCTTTTTCACTCAATTGTAAGTCTTTACAAGCCGCATCGTTACATAAGCGTACCCAACCCTTGGCATCAATAGAAATAACACCATCGGGCAATGCTCGAAGCAATGTGTTTAGCTCATTATGCTCACGCTCAGAGGGTAAAAAAGCGGTTGTACGTACATCATGAACACCATCAATTAAACGAATTGATGGCATTATTTTCTGGAACTGTTCAAACTCAATTTCAGGGAAACTTACATACATACGACAATTAACTGAATCAACCTCTATTCCTTTTAGATCAACACTGTAATTAACTAAAATATTGAGAATTTCTTGGGCGATACCGATTCTGTCAGCACAATGAATATCTAAACGCATACATCCTCTAAGGAAGGAAAACTATATTAATTGAATAATACGCTAAGTGGCTATGAGAAGGTAGTTTATTGTAAACATTTTTGGACAATACTAGTGTTTATAATAAATGAGTAGATACATGGATTTATTCACGCAATAACAGCAATAACATATTTACTCCATGAAATATGCCACTACTGCTATTGCAGTTCTTAATAAAAATTAATCACCTTGTGGGTATTCAGACCAATCACCGCCATCTAATTGTATGTATGGTCGTTGATTAACATACATCATTATAGTATCTGCATTTTCAGCAACTTTTGGAGCTTTCGGTAAATTATCTAACAAATTTGCTATACTATTTTTCCCACCAAAAACATTAGTTTTCAATGTTTTACTCACTAATTCTGACAATGAAAAATAACTGATTGAATCATCAATTACAATTTGGGAATAGTTTTGCACATCAGGGCCAATAAATTTAATTGCAACTGGAACTGATACAATAGCTGGGCTTGGTATTTCTCGCAAACCAGCAAATTGTACTTTGTCTCCTTTTAGTGCAGCACCATGCTCAGGTACTACCATCAGCATTACATTTCTACCACGTTTTTCTAGGTTTTTAATAAAGCCATTAATATCAGAAAATAAGTTTGCATGCCTAAGAGGATAACTTTGCTGGCTATTCATGCGGGCTCTATTAGCAAGTTGATTACCATCGTGTAAACTCGTGGTATTGTAGTACATTGCACAAGGCTTACAGTCTTTAGCTTGTTGGTCAAGCCAGCCGTTTAGAACCGCACCATCTGAATAAATAGGGCTATTATCAAACCCATACTGAGCAATAGGCATAGAATCAATATTAAATGGCTTGCTGTCTAAGCCACCATATCTATTTATTAGGCCTTTAAATTCATCAAAATGCCCATCGTGATTCATCACTACGTTGTTTTGATAGCCTAGTTTTTCTAAGTTCTTAAATAAATAACACTGTTCTGGCGCATCCTTGAACAAAGACGCTTGGTTTGTTTGTCCACAGCTTGCTCTTAATAATCGAATGGCTGCTGGACCACTATATGATGTGGCTGAGTTGAAATCAGGAAACACCACATCAAAATCTTTATACATGTCTGTAACGCTAATACCTAAAAAATTTAAGTCAGCAACTGCCATAGAACAAATATTTAAAATAATAACGTCAAACAACTCGCCATTGTATTCCTTTGGAAAGTGACTTGTTAATAAGCTTTGTTGTTGATAAAAATCACTAAGCTTTTGGTCGGGCGATTGGTATTGGGTTGTTACAACAGGCGCCTTACTTTGAGTTGCAATACTACTGTTATTAACCACTGTAGGGCTTTCATTAATATCTAATGAGTTACTTTGACCTTGCCAGCCAATAAACGCCAAGCCAATAATAGTCACTGTAGTAAACCGAATCCATTGAGAGCTGTACCAAAATAAAACAACAATAATGAATAAGCCAAGTAGCATATCGACATTAACTACCCGCCCAACTAGTTCGATAAAATAATCAAAGCTAAAATCTTGAACGTTACCAGCCTGTTTAATTAAACGATTAATGGGAGGTAACCAGGAATCTTTATACAGTAAAATCACAGCTATAATCAGTGCGATAATGTGTTTAACCTTCTCAACTCGCGCATTTTTAAATTGTATTACTAACAAAGCGGCCAACGCAGCATTGCTCAAAAAACTAAAATCGATTACACCGTAATAATACAGGGCAAATTTAACTAAAAAATAGAGATTCCAAACCCCTAGACCAGACAATTTCACTTACGTTCCTTATTTTTAGGTGTATAGGGTTCTAGCACTTCGTGCTTAAATGTCATTTTGTAATAATACTTTTTTAATTTAGATACTATGTAAGAGCCAATTAGGCACAATAAAACACCAAATAACCCCGAGATTAATGCTGTAATTAAAAGTTGATTAATACTCATATCACAGCTCTTTAACTTTCATTGTAAAAGCTTTTGCATCAGGGCGTTCCTGAGTGAAAAATTCAGGCGTAGCAATATCAATACTGGGATTTTTTGCTAAAGCAGGATCGAACTTGTAACTGTCATTTTCTTTTAGTTGATTTGTAAAATCACTCACATCTTTATCTCTATAATATCGGCGTAATTGTTTACATTCTTGCTGAATATAGAAGTGGTCCGAAATAATGCTCTGTTGAGCAAAAAAATCACTGGTTTCTAATTTGAATAAATGTTTAATCGCATTCATTACATCATTTTCTCTACAAGCATGTAGATACAAGTAAACTTTGTTTTCAGCAACACTAAATACATCACCTTCACGTTTTATGTGAAATAGATGAAGTGGGTGAATAGGATCTATTCTTGGTAATAACTCAAGTACAACCAGTACCCCACTGACACCTAAATTAACCGCCGAGTCACTGTGCACTTCAACTTGGCGAGTAAAATCAATAAATGGTAAGTAACCTTTTGAAAACGTGTTTTCAGTATAACGTAATACATGCTCAACAGATGGTGGCAATGGTCGAGAAAATTGAAAGCCTTGGATCGACTGAATTTGCGATAACAACCGAGAAGGTTCGGAAAAGCTATACAAAATAAGATTAACACCCAGCGTTAAAAATAAGCACTCGTCTTGGTGCCTGATAATCCCATCTACATTTTGAATCACGAGTTTTAACCAACGACCACAATTTTTTCTCAATTCAAAACATTGTTTACCCAACTCAGATAAGTCGGTATAGCGTGTAACCGAAAATACTAATGTTGCGGCTTCTAGCTGAGGACCTTTTTCAAATAAATCGCTGTTACTTTTTACAACATGATAATTTGCAGGCAGCTTTGTTCCCTCTGGTACTGAGTTTTGTACTAACCACACAACATCTTCATCATTAAAATGTTTATTGCTAAGTGTTTGGGTTTCTATTTTCCCTTCTTCTACAACTAACCGATCATTTTGCAAAATTAACTGATAGTGAGTATTTGATAATATCCCTGTGCTGTGTCTCCAATAGTCGTACTCAAGTACTCGTGCAGCCGAATCATTATCGACGAACACAACGCCGCTAAAGAGTTGATTTAAGCGCCTTACTAAAAATCGATAATTAGCAACTTCAGGACCTGAGATTAAAAATAGAAGACTAGTATTTGTATCAATTAAAAATGATTTATATTGCTCAATAAGCGTTTCAAATTGCTGTTCAGTGGTATCACGTAATTGCTGAGTACTAAAATGAACAACGATTAGAGCATTTTTTATATTTTCATACGCACTTAACTCTTTAATAATCCCTTTATTTATGCGTTTTGCATTCCACTCACTAATTTCTTTTGTAAATGAAAAAGAATGCACTCGGCCTTGCTCACTAGCATCAAGTAGTAAATTCGAACAAGAAGATTCAAAGAATGACTCTATCTGAGAAGAGACTATAAAAATATTTTCTTTCACATCATTGGGGCTTATTGAATGCAATATAAACTCAATAGAAAAATTGTCTAAAGGCGCTAAAACAGCATAAATTGCAGCAGGTTTTATTTCTTCAGCTGCGGGGTCTAATCCCAAAATGTTAAACTTATGCACACAAAACACCTTTCAAAAAAAATACTTTTTTACTAGTTTTAGCCGCTATTCTATATATAATAGTCAAATAATGTCCATATATTATAAAATAAAACATACTGATACAGGTAGTAATGCAAAACTTAATTTCAAAAAATCCTCAAACACTCACATCTAACGATATAGCAAACTTAGCTCATCGCTTTGGCGGTAAAAGTGAAGATTACATTGAAATAGTGAATACGCAAAAAAACATGCAAACTATAAACAAATATGCGTTATTAAAAGAAATTGATAACGAACTTGCGTCTATTACTAGCCGTTGAAACTATAGGTAACCCCATCACGTGCAAAGAATTTTTTTAAAAGGTATAAAAGGTGGTACAGGTTGTACCGCAATTGTGGCTAATCTTGCCTGCGTGCTGAAAAAATCCGATGTACACGTAATTGCGGTTGATTTAGACCCAAAAAGTGATTTAGGGCTGCATTTTGGTTTGCCTTGGAAAAATACACAAGGCTGGAGCGACGCTGAAAATTTCAACGATATCCTGACATCTTTTTACCAAGATAGTGACGGCATCATTTTTTTACCCCATGGCGAAAAAACACCTTCTAATACCGCATTAAACGAACTGATTGATAATTGCAATAAACTGGACAATATTCAAAACGCTTGGGTACTCTTCGATTGTCCAAGTCATATAGATATCAGTAACTACACCTTACATAAAGACGATATTGTCATTGAGTTAGTCAATTGCGATGCGGTATGCCACAGTCTTATTTATAGACGTTTGCAAAAACTAAAAAAGACTGAAAATTCGTGGCATCACTTTTTTTTAGTTAACCGATACAATTCATCCTCTGAATTAGAATTCGATTTATTCTCACTTTGGCAGTCAACACTCCCACTTATGGCACCTTTTTTTATAAATAGTGACGAAGTGATTAAAGAGTCAACGGCTTATCGTAATGTGGCACTAAACTGTGCACCTTATAGCATTGCTAACGACGATTTCGAAACGCTGGCTGGCTGGTTGGTAAGTAAAACAGCATTATGATCTCATTTAAGGCACTTCATAAACACCCTTTTCAAAACACCTTTCGACTGGTGCTGAGTTTATTGTTTAGCGAAAAATTAGTCCGTTTGATTCTGTTTAAGTTTCACGGCTACTTCAATCAACACAGAATGAATGCGATTGAAGCATTGCTGATGCCATTTCTGATTATAGTAAGTTCTCTATTTGTAAAAATTAGCGTTCATAAGCGTAATATTCGTGAATCGATAAGCGTGAATTATCCGCATTTAAGACAACCGTATAGAAACCATCCTTATTCAAATTCAATACGCTTTATTTTACAAAGCGTTTTTTTGACGTTCGTTAAAAAAACGACAAAAAAAAGGGCGACGAAAGAAAAAATATCACACCATTTCTATGACTCAGTGAATCGTCTCTTTAGGCAGTTTAGGTGGTTTGATTTAAAATTAGGTAAGTTACTAAGGCGTATACTGTCAAAAAGCAAAAAAAAACCTAAACAAAGTGCTTTTTACTCTATTGCCGATGCGCGTGTTTGGCAAAATAAATATGTAAAATACATTGTGATTGCATTCATATTGTTTTTATTAACGATTTTTATCACTATTCCTTTTAGTCTAGAAGCGCAAGCCATTTTTATAAGCTTCATTTTATTAGTCGCCTATTCACTTAAGCGAATAAAAGGCCAGATGGCAACGATTGTAATGATCACTTTATCGGTAACAACGTCCTCACGTTACTTATGGTGGCGTTACACTGAAACGCTAAATTGGGATGATCCTCTTGCTTTAGCCTTAGGAGCTGGACTACTACTTGCTGAAACATATGCTTGGCTTGTTTTAATACTTGGTTTTTTCCAAACTATTAACCCACTCGAACGCAAGCCCATACCATTACCTAGAAACACTGAATTATGGCCTACGGTTGATGTGTATATCCCAACTTACAATGAACCATTGAGTGTTGTAAAACCAACTACATTAGCAGCGCTAAGTATCGATTGGCCTGAGGACAAGTTAAATGTGTATATTCTCGATGATGGTAAACGTCCTGAATTTGCTGATTTTGCAAAAGAAGTTGGCGTAGGGTATTTAACGCGTCCGGATAACAATCATGCCAAAGCTGGCAATATGAACAGCGCTATGCGCTATACCCACGGTGAGTACATTGCTATATTTGACTGTGACCATGTTCCTGCGCGTTCTTTTTTGCAAACAACCATGGGCCAATTTTTAAAAGACAGTAAAGTCTGTTTAGTGCAAACACCACATCATTTTTTCTCTGCTGATCCATTTGAAAGAAACCTTAACAATCACAGCCAAATCCCAAATGAAAACATGTTATTTTACGGGCTTATTCAAGACGGTAACGACATGTGGGATGCGACTTTCTTTTGTGGTTCTTGTGCGGTATTAAAACGAGAAGCGCTGGATAATATTGGTGGTTTTGCATTTGAAACTGTAACCGAAGATGCTCACACAGCACTTCGTATGCAGCGCGCTGGTTATAAAACAGCTTATATCAACATTCCACAAGCCGCAGGACTCGCTACTGATAGTTTATCGGCGCATATTGGGCAACGAATTCGTTGGGCACGCGGTATGGCGCAAATTTTCAGACTTGATAACCCTTTAATGGGCAAAGGGTTAAGTATTCCTCAACGCTTGTGCTATATAAACGCAATGTTACATTTTTTATCGGGAATACCTCGTATTGTATTTTTAACAGCCCCTTTGGCACTGATCTACTTTAATGCCTATATTATTTATGCGCCTTTTTTAGCTATTTTTATTTATGTAGTACCTACGCTTATTCAAATTAAAGCGACTAATTCACGTATTCAAGGTAAATACAGGTACTCATTTTGGGGCGAAGTGTATGAATCGGTGTTGGCTTGGTACATATTGAAACCAACCACTGTTGCCTTATTTAATCCTAATAAAGGTAAGTTTAATGTAACAGAAAAAGGTGGGCTAAATGATGAAGAGCATTACGACTGGGGAATTTCGAAACCCTATCTCATACTGTTAGCAATTAACCTTCTGGGCATCGTGTTTGGGGTACTGCGTTTGATCTTTGGTGACCCTTCTCAAATAGGTGTGTTAGTGATTAGTATGGGCTGGGCGCTCTACAACATGATTATTCTAGGAGCCGCTGTTGCTGTTGCAGCAGAAGCGCGTCAAGTAAGGCACTCACACCGAATAAAAGCCAACTTTCCAGCGGGTATTCGCTTAGCGAATGGGCACACATTAAAAGTTAGAATCACTGATTACTCAGATAATGGTGTCGGTATTGAGACAGAGCATGCCCACATATGTAGAGTAAACGATAAAATTGAGTTGTTAATGAGTCGAGGAGACAAACAATTTTCGTTTACAACTCATGTGTGTAATACCCGTAATAAACATATAGGCCTGACACTTAAAGATTTGTCGCTCGAAAAACAACGTGCATTTATACAGTGTACTTTTTCTAGAGCAGATGCCTGGCTTGATTGGCAAAATAACTTTAGGCATGATCGCCCGTCATACAGCTTCAAAGAAGTACAAAAGACTAGTTTAAGAGGCTTTAGTAATTTACTATTTCATGCGCCTAGGCCATTACAACCGACTATTAAACTGTTAACTCGTTTAGTTATGTATATAAACTCATTCATTCCAAAAAAACCTATAGTGCAAAATAATTATGATTAATAAGCTACTTAGTACACTCGTTATATTTTTACTCATGAACATTGCTTGGCAAGCTAATGCTATTGAGCCCATGAGTGATAAGACCATATTCAACAATGGCTATCCTGAGAGTGCTCAAGTTACTAGCTTACGTCTTGATTTTGAAGCTCTGGGTTTTAATAATTATAAGCTAGACGGTATAAATAACGATTCAAATGTCGACTTCACTAATCGCATTGATAAGTTGAGTAAAAATTTGATGTTGAATTTCTCATACACAAACTCTCCTTCATTAATTGCCAACGTATCGCATTTAAAAGTGTATTTTAATGAAAATTTAGTGACAGTTTTATCTATAAATGAACCTTCCAATATTATTAAAAATACCGCTGAACATAATATAGCGCTCAACGCAAAATACATTCAAGACTTCAATCAAATTCGCTTTGAGCTTGTTGGTTATTATAGTACGTCATGTCAAGACTATTTTAGCCGTGCTATTTGGGTAGAAATAAACAAATCAAGTAATATAACTCTCGACCAAACTTCACTGGCTATTGATAGTAAAATTGAGTATTTACCTGAACCATTTTTTGATAGCAAAGATTACAGTAAACTAACTCTTCCGTTTATTTTTTCCGGCACACCAAATGAAGAAGCAATAGAAGCCGCTGCAACACTTTCGAGCTGGTTTGGTGCTCAAGCTGATTGGCGTGGTGCTAACTTCCCTGTTGTACTTAATCAATCACCTAATCAACACAGTGTTGTATTTATTACAAACACATCTAAACCTGCTTTTTTAGCCGACTACCCTGATGTAGAAAAACCAACAATAGAGATTATTTCCAATCCAATACACCGTTATAAAAAAATACTCCTTATATTAGGACGTGATGAAAAAGATTTAAAAACCGCAGTAAACGGTTTAGTGTTTGGCCATAAAGTAATGACTGGCCGAAGTGTAAGTATTGAAGGCATGAATAAGATTCCACTTCGCAAAGCTTACGATGCACCTCGATGGCTGAGAAGCGATCGCCCTGTACATTTTGATGAGTTAATTGACTACCCAACTCAGTTACAAACTACAGGGCTCAATAGCGGTCCTGTTAAGTTGAATATTCGCTTTGCACCTGATTTATTTACGTGGCGTGAAAAAGGGATCCCGATAACGTTGCAATATCGTAATACGCCAGAAGATGACACACTAAGTTCTAGGCTGAATATGCTGATAAACCAAGAGTTTATTAGTGGCTTTTTATTAGAAAAAAATGACTCTACTGTAAGTACAACAAAAACACTGTTACCGTTAATTGCTAATACAGATTCAACTCAAAGTACTGAAAACTTTTCGCTTAATGGTATTAGCTTGGCTAAACGTAATGAGCTTAATTTTGATTTTCGATTTGACGTACTAAAAAATGCAACATGTACTGGAGCTCCTCTTGGCGGCGAATATGGTGTTATAGACGGTAACTCTCATATTGATGTAAGTAATTTTAATCACTATATCGCACTACCAGATTTAAATGTATTTGCTAATAGTGGATTCCCGTTTACAAAATACGCCGATTTACAACAAACATTAGTTATTTTGAATGAAAACCCAACACCTAAAGCACTTTCAATGCTCTTTAATTTAACAGGTCATTTTGGCGCTATAACAGGCTACCCTGGTCACCGTTTAACAGTAAAATATTTAAGTGATGATATAAACTACAACGATAAAGACATACTGTTTATAACCAAACCAAGTACGCGCAGTGACAAGCTAAAAGAAGATGAACCAAAAAACATTTTGCTTAACAACAATCAACGTGCAATTAAACTCGCTATTTATAACGGTGCTTATGACGATAATAAAGCTGAAAAAATACAAATAAACGTAAAGAGTAGCGGCAATATGGCGGTGATTACAGGCTATCAGTCCCCCTTTAGCTCGCAACGTTCTATAGTATCGTTAACGGCAACAACAAATGAAGCGTTTGGCCTATTAGATAACGCACTGATGAACTCGCAAAGTCGAGAACAAATTAAGGGCAGTGCAACAATAATTACAACACAAGGGATCGAAACAATTAAAACAGATAAACAGTATTTTGTTGGTCAGATCCCTGTTCATACCTTAATTTGGTTTCACTTATCAGATCACCCATTTATATTAGCGTTATTATCTATTTTAACGCTACTGCTGATCTCATTTATTCTATGGCGATTATTACAAGCACTTACATACAAGCGTTTAGCTGAGGGAGATAAATAATGAAGTCACTTATAAAGGTATTCTGCGTTGCTGTGGCATTATTTGCTTTTAATGCGAAAGCACAGATAGAACAGTGTCAACCGTGGCAAGCATGGCAAGTATTTAAAAGCCACTTTATAAGCCCAGATGGTCGTGTTATTGATTTAGGTAGTAAGCAGAGTATTACAACATCTGAAGGTCAGTCTTACGCGTTATTTTTTGCTGTAATAGCAAACGATAAAGCAATGTTTGATTTAGTACTTGATTGGACCGAAAATCATTTATCCGAAGGTGATTTAAGTACGCGTTTACCAGCATGGCAATGGGGTATAAATGAAAAAAATGCAGGATCAATTTTAGATTCAAACCCTGCCGCTGACTCTGATTTATGGATAGCTTATAGCTTATCACAAGCTGCTATTCTCTGGGGTGACCGTCGTTATAGTATATTAGCGGCCGTGCTAGCTCAGCGTATAATACGAGAAGAAACAGCCTATATTTCCGGTCTTGGTTTGTCATTACTACCAGCCCCAGCTGGCTTTGAATTTAAAGATGAACAATATAAATTAAACCCTAGTTACTCACCTTTATTTATATATCAACAATTTAAAAAACTATACCCTCATTCTCCTTGGGAGCAACTGCATGAAAGCTCAGCAAAGTTAATTCTAGATACGGCCAAACAAGGTGTTAGCCCTGACTGGGTAATGTACGACACTAATAATGGTTTTTATTACGATAAAAAAACAAGTGACGTAGGAAGCTACAACGCTATTAGGGTTTATTTATGGGCCAGTATGATGGCAAACGATGCGCCTTATAAAAAAGAATTGTTAGCACAATTTAATCCATTTTTAAAAACAATTAATGACCGTGGTTATGTGCCATTAAATACGTTTTCGAAATCAGGTAAATCAGAAAAAAGAGGCCCATTAGGCTTTAACGCTGCTTTACTACCTTTACTTGCAATACAAGACGATGATTCCTTAGCGATGACAATTCAGCAAAAATTAATGGTTGATAAGTCATTCACTCAAACTCGTTACTACGACAGTGTATTAAATTTATTTGGTACAAGTACTTTAAATAAACGTTTTGCAATTACAGCGGATGGAACATTACAACCTAAATGGAGTACTGAATGCAGCTAAAGGTTGCCCTACTCTGCGTATTAATACTGAGCCCAATGCTAAACGCAAAAACAGTAAATGATATTGATACGCGATCTGTTGAGTGGTTACTAAGCCAAATAAATATTGGTGAAGCACAAAAAAATAAAAGGCTTATTGAAGATAGCTTGAAAAAGCTGGTCGCGATTGCTCCAACCCGCATAGAAACACAGTGTGCTCAAGCGCATTACAACTTTGTTAACGGTGATTTAGATGGAGCAAATCAACTACTAAGCAAGTTAGATAACGGACTTATTAAGCAACCCCCTTGCATTGAAAAACTCAAAGTCATGTCTCGAATTGAAGGCAAAGATAAATCGGCTATTCAAGAAGCTAAATTACTAGCTCGCGCAGGTCGGTACGAACCTGCACGTCAAATTTATAATAAAATATTTAATAATGTATACCCAACACTCAATTATGAACTAGAACATTTAAGCTGGTACGCACAAGACAGCTCTCAATGGCAAAGTGTTAAAAATGGTTACGAAACATTATTGCAAAGTTACTCTAATATAGGCCAAGTTAAGATTGCTTACGCGAGGCATTTACTCAGACGTAACCCAAGTGACAAGCACGCTATTCGTATTCTAAGTAAATACGGCTCAACTTCTAGCTTTAGTAATGAAGTAGAAGAGATTTGGCTCGGTTCGCTAGCAAACATGCCAATTAGTGGTGCCACTGATAAAGAGTTTCAAACCTACTTTATGCTTTACCCGTTTAGTACTAAAGGTGAGTTACAGTATCAGGATTTCAAAAAAGATTTAACAGCACGTCAAACCTTAATTGCAGATCCAGCCTATCAGCTCTGGGTTAGAGGCGATAAACTCCTTGAAAAAAACAAATTAAAAGCGGCTGAACCGTTACTGTTAAAAGCGATAAGTGGGCGACCTCAAGACGGTGCAATAATGCGAAGTCTGGGTATTCTTTATTTACGCTTAGGTGACAATCAAAAATCCTATGAGTACTTTACACGAGCGCAACAGCACACCGCCGATTTTGCACAAAGAGAAACCTTAAAAGGATTAGCTAAAACAGCAAAGTTTTGGCTTTATATACGCCAAGCCAAAGATGCAATTAATAAGAACGAATTTAAAATAGCAAAGCTAAAATTAGACTTAGCTGATGCATTGGAGCAAAACCCTAATGCAGTTTTATATAACAGAGGCTTGTTACAATTTGCTCAAGGGCAATACTCTCAAGCAGCACGAACCTATCAAATTGTTTTAAAGAATGACCCTCTCAATAACAGCGCCTTATTAGGTTTGCTTGAAATAGCTGAACTTGAACAAAGTGAACAAGCTTTAACGTCTTTTTATAACCGTTTAACATTTGCTCAAAAGGAGCAAATTAAGCAATCCTATTCAATATCGCTTAGTAGCCAATATCGAGCAAAAGCAAATACCCTAGCGCAAGCAGGTGATTTAGAGCAGGCTGAAAAAGTGTTGCGTGAGGCAATAGATATTGCACCAGAGCAATCTTGGCTATATTACGACTTAGCTTTTATATACCAACAAAAAGGGCTTACTGATAAAGCTCGTACGTTGTTTAATAACGTATTGTGGCAGTTCCCTTTAAACCCTCAGCTGCGCTATAGCCACGCGCTTTTTCTACGATCTATTGATGACTACCAAGGCGCTATTGCAACCTTGCAATATATTCCCTTTAGAGCCAGAAATGCAGATATTGTTACGCTAGAACAACAGCTACAACTTAACGAATCTTTAACTCAAAGCGAGCGCCATCTTGATGCTAAAAATAAAGCAACGGCCATCTATCATTTAAGCGCCTTAGAAGCACAAAACTTAACTCCCGTAATGCAAGCCGAATTAGCACGTAATTGGTATCGAATTAATGAAAAGCTATACGCTGTTAAACTTATAAATAAAGCATTAACGGCACAACCTACACTTGCTGCTTATTGGCATATGCTTTATGGCGAATGGCTATTAGAACAAGGAAATGAGCAACAAACTAAACAATGGTTCACCAGTTATGCTCTTTCAGAAAATGCATCTGAAAATGATGTTAATCAATATGTACAGTTACAAAACAACTATATTAACCAGTATTACAGCGGCAGCGATTTAATTGCGAAACTAAATCAACTAGACCAAAAATATAAAAATAACGCAGCAATAACCACAGCATTAATTAACGCAAATTTAGCGCTTGAACAACGCCAAGCAGCGATTATCTTATATCAGCAAAAAGTACAAAATAAGCAAATTATTGAGCCACAAGCTTTACTAGCGATTGCTAAAGCGTACAGAGAGCAAGGTGATGATTTTCAAGCCAAAGAAGTAACACAACAAGCTATAACGCAAACTTCATCACAGGAAAGCTATTTACAACGTCAAATTATGGCATCTCTTAATGATTTTAACTACTCAGGTGACGCACTTGGTTTAGCTACAGAACTCATTACTAAATCGCCAAATGATACAGAGTTACGTTATTTGGGCGCCCAAGTGGCCAGCAATTTCAATGAAACAGAACAAGCTCAACTTTGGTACACACAAACACTCTCGCCTAACCGCACATTAACTGAAAAAGAGCTTTATAACTCGCTTTCGCTAATAAATGAAAGCGATGAGTGGTATATAAACGGCGCAAAGCGTGAGCTTATTAATGAACAAAACAAAAACCAAGCTTACATCGCTATTGGTGTTAACTTTAGTGGCCAGACAAGCACTGAAAGTGAAGCAACCCTTGGGGCTGGTTTAGTGCCTATTGAAGCCTATTTCCCACTTTGGCAAGGTCAAGGCTTTGTAAAAATAGACCCGACAACAATTAGTGCGCAAACAACACGTTTTGATGAGCAATTTGCGGGAAGCCGTTATGGCCAAGGTGCTTTATGTATATTTACGTGTTCTCTTGATGAAGTAAGCCCGAAAGAAAGCGGCGTAGATATTGGATTAGGCTGGCAGAATGAAAACTGGCGTTTAGATATAGGTACAACCCCTTTAGGGTTTTTAATTGAGGATATTGTCTGGGGCGTAAATTACGCCGATGATATTGGCGACTTTGGATACAGCCTTGAATTAGAGAAGCGTCCTGTTACCAGCTCAGTACTTTCTTATGCGGGTCTTGAAGATATAAACACCGGTAAAATATGGGGAGGCGTACGTTCTACAGGCCTTACTGCAAATATATCACACGATTTAGGTGGTAATTGGGGATTTTGGTCTAGTGCTGACTTTACCTCATATAAGGGCCAAAATGTAAAAGACAATCAGCGATATCGTATTATGGGTGGCAGTTATTATCGCGTAATTAGCAATCAAGAACGCGAATTCACTGTAGGAGCAAGCTTATTACATTGGGCATACCAATATAATTTAAGTGAAGAAACTTGGGGGCATGGTGGTTACTATAGTCCACAAAATTACGTTGGTTTATCAGTACCGCTTAGTTATGACGCACGTTGGGGCAATGATTTTGTTTATCGTTTGAAAACGGGCGTTTCATATTCACAAACTAAAACCCAAGCAATTGACTTTTTCCCTAACGATCCAGACTTACAAGCAGAAGCGTTTATTCGTCAGCTTGAAACAGGAGCAAATCCAGCGTTTGAGGGCGACACAAGTTCAAGTATCTCTTATAACCTAGAGGGCAGCTTTGAATATAGAATAACGCCACACTGGTTTTTTGGTGGTTACCTGGCAATAGATCGTTCAGACTTTTACGAGCCTAACTTTGGCCAATTGTATATGCGATACTACTTCAACCCTGTATATGGCACTCTTGAATTTCCTGGCACTCCAATTGTACCTTATGCCGAGTTCTAACTCGGCATAAGGTGATACACCGCGCAATACTTCCCCTAGCACTAAGGTATATGTATACTTGTGCCCAATTGTAACTAGGATAAGGGTGTGCCTCTTACCTTGTGGTGTTATTACCCTATAGCAAATCATTATCTTAGCTACAAATACTATACTGATGGTCGAGCATTCTAGTAAATACAAATACTAAAATAGCTAAAGCAAAAAATTATAAGGCCATTACAACAATTCTTAAAGTTAGGAAGTAAATATGAGTTCAGCTCCAGATAGTGGCTGGTTTGGCCACCCTAAAGGACTTTCGACATTGTTCTTCACTGAAATGTGGGAACGAATGAGTTATTACGGTATGCGAGCTATGCTCGTATTGTTTATGACGGCAAGCTTACAACAAGAAGGCCTTGGCTTTACCGTTGCATCAGCTGCTGCAATATATGGTTTATACACAGGCGCAGTATACTTTTTAGGTTTACCTGGCGGTTGGCTAGCCGATAGACTATTCGGTGGTCAAAAAGCGGTTTGGTATGGCGGTATTATTATTATGTGTGGCCATATTATTTTGGCAGTTCCACATGATTATTCATTTTTTATTGGCTTAATATTTGTAGCGACGGGTACTGGTTTATTAAAACCAAATATCAGCGCAATGGTTGGCCAGTTATACAGTGATGCCGACGAACGTCGTGATGGTGGTTACGCTATTTACTACATGGGTATTAACCTAGGTTCTTTGATTGGTTACTACGTTTGTGGTTACTTTATGGAAAACGTAGGCTGGCACTGGGCGTTTGGCGCAGCAGCTGTTGGTATGGCTATTGGTTTAGTGCAATATAAGCGCTCACTTAATAACTTGCCAGAGCATAGCGTTTTACCAGCCAACCCATTAGGCCCTAAAGGTACTTCCCGCGCATGGGGTGGTATTGCTGCGTTTGTAATTATAGCTGCAGCAGTGACTACAGCTGCAATGACCGGCGCAATTGTAATCAATCCAACAGTGGTTGCAGGATACGTAGCTGTTGTATTCACTATTATCTTTTTTGTTTATTTTGGTGTTATTTACTTTACAGGTAAATTAACTGATGCTGAAAAACAAAGAATGTGGGCGCTATTTTTAGTATGTATTGCATCAGCATGTTTTTGGTCTGGTTTTGAACAAGCAGGTTCATCATTAAACTTATTTGCACGCGATTATACTGACCGCCTTATTGGTACTTTTGAAATCCCTACAACGTGGTTTCAATCGTTAAACTCGCTGTTTATTATTGCCCTATCACCATTTTTTGCAGCGCTTTGGATTAATTTATCTAAAAGTCTAGTATCACCTAGCTACAGCCTTAAGTGTGCGCTTGGTTTAATTATCATGGCGTCAGGCTTTTTAGTTATGTTTATGGCGGCTCATTACGCTGCTGAAGGCTTAAAAGTAGCGCCTTACTGGCTTGTTACTACCTATTTTTTACATACAGTAGGTGAGCTTTGTTTAAGCCCTGTAGCATTAAGTGCGGTAAGTAAACTATCGCCTAAACGTTACACTGGTCAAATGATGGGTGTATTTGTATTAACTTACTCAATCGGTAACATCATCGCAGGTTTACTTGCTGGTAATTTCGATCCGAATAATGTCCAAGAAATCCCTAACCTATACCTACAAATTGCATTATTTAGCATTGGTGTTGGTGTTGTTTTAGTGCTCATGACATTTAAAGCTAAAGTATGGGAAAAACAAGGGCTAGAAGAAAAAGCTTCTTAATTGTTTTTTAAATAATATAACTAAAAGCCAATCCCTCATAACCGCTATGAGGGATTTTTTTATTCAACTTTGCCGCACCACCGTTAACTGATATTATAGCCTGATTGATTAGAGAATAGACTCAGGGAACAGCTGTATATGCAATCGTTAACGATATTACATGCCACAATTTTAGCATTTTTAATTATGCTTTTATCAGCTTGTGGCGGCTCCAGTGACGAGGTTACACTCAATCCAAACAACCCAGTTGAACCAGAGCCAAGTACACTAACATTATCAAGCTCGACTGGTTTAGACACGACATTAGATGAAGGTAATTTTATACTAACCGCTCCTGCTGGTGCGACTTCTA
The DNA here is from genome assembly GCF_002407505.1 of Pseudoalteromonas sp. 1_2015MBL_MicDiv. Lineage (NCBI taxonomy): Bacteria > Pseudomonadati > Pseudomonadota > Gammaproteobacteria > Alteromonadales > Pseudoalteromonadaceae > Pseudoalteromonas > Pseudoalteromonas sp. 1_2015MBL_MicDiv. The sequence continues at coordinate 2,752,038 of NZ_CP012737.1, forward strand.
GTAATACAGAGCTTACTTACGAGAAAATACTATTAGATGAAGCAAATGAGCAACAAAATATAGTTTCAGATTTACATAGTCTTACACCAAACTCGCTGACTTTAATTACCCCCATCACTATTACAATAAAAATCCCTGTGGACTATGCATTAGGCGGGCAACTCTTTATAGCAAAACTATCAACCAATACATGGGACATAATCGAAAACTCAACCGTGTTAGATGGCTTCGTTAGCGCGCAAGTGAACACATTAGGCACCTACGCAATACAAATGCAGCGTAATGAAACTTTTGCCAATATAGGCCCAACTTGTGATGCGAATGCCACTAAACAATCAGTGAGGTTTGTGCATGTTGCCGATTTACATGCTCGCTTTGGCTACCAAGAGCAATATTTCAGCCGTATTAAAGCCTACTACAACCAAGTAGCAAGCCAAACTCCTCATACCTTATTTACAAATGGTGGTGACGACTATGAAAAAGGCACCGTTGCAGAGCAACTATCACAAGGTACTGCAACAGAAGAAGCAATTAAAGCGATGCAATTTGATGTTCGTGTTGTTGGAAACCATGATTACGCATGGGGCCCAGAAAAATTACTAAGTTATTCCCAAGACGAGAATGCCATCGTACTGGCGAGTAATACACGGTATGAAGGTGAGCAACTACAAGATTTTGCAGGCGTAGGATTTGCAAAAGTACAAGTAGGGTGTGTCACTTTAGGTTTGTTTGGTATGACTTCTGTGCCATGGAATGAACTTGATGAACCAATTGAAGATGAACCAATCCCTGATTTTATAAAACAATTTAAAATGAGTTGGCAATGGCAACAAGTGGCGCAAAGCATTGTTAGTCAATATCGTGACGACGTAGATTATATGATCATGCTGAGCCATTTAGGTGTCGGTTTTGATACTGATATGGCAACTAACGTCGCAGGCATTGATTTAGTGCTTGGCGGCCACACGCATGGTGGTGAAAGTTTCGAGACACTAGACAACGGCGCGATTGTTATTCAGCCAGATTTTTATGCTAAAGGGATTACTGATTTAACGCTTGATTTTGATTTAGCGGATAAATCATCTCCGGTTGTTGATTACAAAACAATTGAAACCGACTCTATTAATGAACGAGATGAAACGACTAAACAAGCTATTGATGAAATTATGGGTCGTTATGCTCCTGACGCTGAAACAGAAATAACTATTTCAGAAAATTATCCAACTACTTTACAATTAGCTGAAATAACCGCCTTAGCTGCAAAGCATTCAAGTTCAATAAGCGCAGCGCTTTTAAATCCTGAGCTAGTACAAAAACGCTGGACACCGGGCGCGCTTACCCAAGAAGATTTTCATAAAGCTTTTTATGTAGAAAGGCAGCCATCAAATACGCCTGGGTTTAATTCTATTTATAAAGTCACCGTATCAGGCAGTGATTTAACCGCTATGTTTGCCAGTCAACCTGATTGGTTTTCACTTAAACCTGAAGATATACAACCCACAAATAATTACGAAGTTGCGCTATTTAAAGGCGCGGCTTTAAATCCTGATTTATTTTTTAATAGTGTGACATTCTCAAACATAGAGCCAATAGCCGAAGCTTGGTGGCTACTTGATAAATATGCTCGATTTAGAACAAGCCAATGCCTACATTTGGATACCGACACTGAGCTTTACTCGTGCAGTAACGTAGCAAATGTAACTGTATGGAATTTTGAGGATACTAACAATCCGTTAGCGGCTGATTTTGGGCCTTCAGTACTTAACTACTTTGATCCAGATGAAACAAATTGGGGCACTGATGAAACCCAATATAACACCACCACTCAGTTAAATATTGATGATTTAACTGACGGCCCTTCGGGTGTCATGGCATTTTCGCGCCACTCCCCGACAGAAGGCTTATTAATTGAATTAAACACCCCTGCAAATGGTGATTTTGCAAACGAAGGAATGGTATCTGACTACACACTTGTTATGGATTTATATTGGCCTTCAGAAGGCAAAGATATTTATCGTGCAATAATGCAAGCAGAAACAACCAATTATCTGGATGACGATGCTGACATATTTATAGACCCAAGTGGTGGTTATGGTAAATCAACAAGCGACAGTGGCTACTTTGGTAATACTCAGGCAGAAGCATGGCACCGTGTCGCATTTGTTTTCTACACAGCACCTACAAATGGGGTATTTGAAGTATACATTGATGGTGAATTAGCTGGCGTTAAAGAAGACGGCGAAATTGACCGTCAATGGGCACTCAATAAAACGGTGCTTTTATTTACCGATAATAATTTTGAAACCGTAGCGGGTTACTTGAATGCATTGCTTTATGCTGGCCGTGCTATGACCCAAGATGAAATTAAGCGTATGGGCGCTGCACAACAAAAATTAACATTTGAGCAATCTACACGTACTTTAAACCAAACAATTGAACGTCACTACAAAGCAGCTCCAGCAATAAAAACTAACCCATGGCTAGAGCAGCGAAACAAGTTTTTTGGCAACGCCTCTCAAAGTGTAAACAATTAAGTACGAAAAAGCTTTTACTTATTAATTATAAAAGGAGGTTTAACGCAGGTTAAACCTCCTTTTTAGTATTTAAATACAATAACTTAAAAACAAGCACTCCCACTTGAATTTATACCATATAACTTCATTTTACTTAACTGTATTACAAACACGTAACTTTATAATAACCGTCCTATAAAATTTACACATGCACTAGACACTAAATAGCGCCCTTCTCTTCCCCAAATTAAAAATCTGGTTGATTATCTACTGTAATATGACAACAACACATAATCGCAGTGCTTAATTGCGGGAGTAATAATAATGAGTGAAGTAAATAACTATTTAGGTTTAGTCGGTATTGAATTTACCGAGTACGCAACACCTGATGCTGATTATATGGATAAAGTATTTACTGATTTTGGCTTCTCTAAGCTTAAAAAATTCAAAGGTAAAGACATTGTTTATTACAACCAAAACGATATTCACTTTTTACTGAATAACGAGCGTGAAGGTTTTTCTGCAGAATTTGCTAAAAGCCATGGCCCTGCTATTTGTTCAATGGGTTGGCGTGTTGAGAATGCGCAAAAAGCATTTGAAACAGCTGTAGAGCGAGGTGCAAAACCAGCCACTGATTCAACACATAAAAACATGCCTTACCCTGCAATTTATGGCATTGGCGACAGCCTAATTTACTTTATTGAAAATTTTGGCGACAAAGGCACTATTTACGAAAGTGATTTTGAAGACTTAGAAACGCAAAATATTGTAGAAGATAAAGGCTTTATCCGAATCGATCATTTAACCAATAACGTTTATAAAGGCACCATGGAAAAATGGGCTAACTTTTATAAAGACGTATTTGGTTTTACAGAAGTACGTTACTTTGACATTAAAGGTCAAAAAACAGCGCTTATTTCGTATGCACTTAAGTCCCCTTGTGGCACCTTCTCTATTCCAATAAACGAAGGTAAAGGTAACGATAACAACCAAATTGATGAATACCTTGGTGAGTACAACGGCCCAGGCGTTCAACATTTAGCGTTTTTAACAGATGACTTAGTAAGCTCTCTCGATAAGCTGGATAAATCAACAATTGCTACTTTGGATATTATCCCTGAGTACTACGATACTATTTTTGACCGTGTACCTTGGGTTGCGGAAGATAAAGAAAAGATTCGTCAGCATCAAATACTCGTTGATAGCCAAAGTGAAAATTGTTACTTATTGCAAATCTTCTCTAAAAACTTATTTGGCCCAATCTTTATAGAAATGATCCAACGCGTTGATGATGGTGGTTTTGGTGAAGGTAACTTCCAAGCATTATTTGAATCAATCGAACGCGACCAAGAGCGTCGCGGCGTTTTATAAAACATTTGAGTAAATTAAAAGCAGCGAATTTCGCTGCTTTTTGTCGTTTTAATATTTAAAAAGTATTGCGCTGAGTACAAGTATGATTAAATAAACTGTACTTTATCGCTATACCGTAAAATCCAAAGGAAATGTAATGAGCCTAATTAACGAAACCCACGATATTAATTTAATCAGCTGGGTAGAATCAGCTAATGTTGATAACTGCGACTTCCCTATTCAAAACTTACCGTTTGCAGAGTTTCGTCGTAAAGGCGCTGATGAAGCCTTTCGTGGTGGTGTTGCTATTGGCGACCAAGTAATCGATTTAGCAAAACTAAGTAAATTAAACGTTTTAACAGGTGACGCTAAAACAGCCGCTGATGCAGCAAGTGAAACAACTCTAAATACATTTATGGGTTTAGGGGGGCAGTATTGGTCAGCCCTTCGTTTGGCCCTTTCAAAAGCACTAAGAGCAGGCTCTGAGCACCAACAAGCGCTTAGCGATACATTGGTTGCACAGTCTGATATAGAGTTTTCTTTGCCTTGTCGTATCGGTGATTACACCGACTTTTACACTTCTATTTATCATGCTACTGCTGTGGGTAGTTTGTTTCGCCCTGACAACCCATTATTACCTAATTATAAATGGGTACCTATTGGTTATCATGGTCGCTCTTCATCTATTGACGTATCGGGTCAAACATTTCATCGCCCTAAAGGTCAAACCAAAGCGCCAGACGCTGAAGTGCCATCATTCGGTCCGTGTAAACGCCTTGATTACGAACTAGAGCTGGGTATTTACTTAGGTAAAGGCAATGCACTGGGCGATGCAATCGCTATCGAAAATGCTGAAAACCACGTATTTGGCTTTTGTGTATTTAACGATTGGTCAGCACGTGACTTGCAAGCGTGGGAATACCAACCGCTTGGTCCATTTTTAGCTAAAAACTTTGCCTCAACTGTATCGCCTTGGATTGTAACAACCGAAGCATTAGCGCCTTATAGAACAAGCTGGACACGTGATGAAAACGATCCACAGCCTATGGACTATTTAGAATCAAAAGCGAATCGCGACCAAGGTGCTTTTGATATTCAAATGGATGTTAAAATTCAAACGCAAAAAATGCGTAGCGAAGGCCATAACCCAACGCGCGTATCAACATCTAGCTTTAAGCACTCTTACTGGAGCGTGGCACAAATGGTTACTCACCACACAGTAAATGGCTGTAACTTTATGCCAGGTGACATGTTAGGTTCGGGCACTCAGTCGGGTCCAACGCACGAAGAAGCAGGTTCATTACTTGAGCTTTCACGTGGTGGCAAAGAAAAAATCACGCTAAGTAATGGCGAACAACGCAGCTTTTTAGAAGATGGCGATAACGTTATTATGCGTGGCTGGTGTGAAAAAGAAGGCTATGCACGTATAGGTTTTGGCTCTGTAGAGAGTACAGTTCTGCCTACAAAATAATACGAGTATTAAATAAAAGGGCTGCTTACTAAAAGCAGCCCTTTTTTATTAATTTTTGAACAGTTACAATTTTTCTCTGGCTTTTTTAACTCAAATTGCTATCTTAATTCGGTTAATAGCCAATGTTTATATGCCATGTCAGTATTTATAAAGTCTTTTTATCAAAAAACATTTCCAGCCCGTCAGTTACTTATTCGCCAAAATGGTGAAGTTAAGCATGTTGTTTTGGCGTCTTGGGTTCAGCTTACTGTTGCAGTACTTGTTTTTGCTACTTTAGCTTGGATCAGTATTTCTACATTACGTGTTTATTCACAAACGAACAAAATTTCCAACATCCAGCAAAACCAATTGAATAAACAACTACTTTGGCAGAAAAAAGTCAGCGAACAAAATGCACTTTATACAAATCAGTTAGAACAGCTGGCTATTCTTGAACAAAAACAGGCTTTATTGCAAAGCATGATAGAGTCATTACCGGCCTCGATTAGCAAAGATTCAATACAGCTTGATAGTAATCTCGAGTCACCAATTAGTGAACGAAAAGAAGAATTTCATGCTCCACTACTTGATGAAGAGCCAAACAATAAGCAAGTGAACTTAGTTACCCCGCTTACTTTTTCAGCAAGATACCAACATTTAGCACAAGCTTATCAAAAAAACTTTGCATTACTTGATAGCCAAATAAATAAACGACACGACGATATTTTAGCAATGCTTAAAGGCGCAGGACTTGAATCGGCACTTAAACAACATTTGGCACTAAGCGAACAAAAAACAGCACAAGGTGGCCCACTTGATGTTTTTGATGAAACAAAAATTCCGACCCAATTTTTACTTATTGCCGATAAACTACTCTTATTAAATAACCTTGAGAGCTTTTTAACAGAGCTTCCGAATTCTTTACCTTTGCCTGCTGCAAAATATTACATTTCAAGTAGTTTTGGTCTTCGCAAAGATCCTATGAATAATCGTCGAGCCTTTCATAAAGGAGTCGATTTAGCTGGTTGGCATAAAACCGAAATTTTTGCCCCTGCTGACGCTATAGTTCTCAGAGCCGGCCGCAACGGTGGTTATGGTAACTTTATTGAGCTTGAACATAAAAATGGCCTTGTGACTCGTTTTGGCCACTTAAATAAGATTAAAGTGAAGAAAGGTCAACTAATTACTAAAAATGATGTAATAGGTTTAATGGGGAGCACCGGTAGAAGTACCAGTACTCACTTGCATTATGAAGTATTACTTGATGGCAAACATGTTAATCCTCTAAAAATAACAAAGGCGCTTTCTCATGTTCGGTAGAAAGAAACAAAAACCAGGAAGCTCTAGTTTAAAAAGAGTAAATAACACTCCCTCTATTATTTCACAAGATGTTCGTATCACAGGCACCTTAGTTAGCCAAGGTGAAGTACAATTAGATGGTCGTATTGATGGTGATATTAAAGCAAAACATTTAGTTATTGGCTCAACAGGTATTATTGAAGGTATGGTTGAAGCACAAAATGTAGTTGTAAAAGGCAAAGTTATTGGCTCAATAAACGCCAGTGAAGTAAATGTTAAAAGCGGCGCACATGTTCATGGCGATGTATTCCACGATACCTTAAGCATAGATGCCGGTGCGATTATTGAAGGTAGTTTAAAGCAACGTTTTGAAAAAGATGCAATTGAGCTTATTAGTGAAGAATTAAAACCAGTCAGTGAAGTTAAGATGTTGTTAGAGGAAGACGACAGCGGCTTGTCGTTTGTAAATAAACAAGCCACAGATAAAAACTAAATCAACTCAGTTGACTGTTCATTATTTTTTTTCAGTGATATACATTGTAATATCAGCAGTGAATACAAGTTCATTGCGAGTATTATAAAGCTTTACTGGCACAACTAAGTCCTCTTTATCTATCCATTTATGCGGTAAATCAATCTCTGCAATTGCAGTTACATCAGTGTCTACTTTAGCTAAATACTGCACTGTCATCCCTTTTGGGATCCAACGATGCGTTTTAACTGGCACTGTAGCATCAACCATTACACCCGCACACAATTCAGCTAAGTTACACTGCGCAATAGCATGAATAGTTCCAATATGATTATGAACGCTGCGACGATTTTTAACCACCGCACTACAATGGCCCTCTCTCAAATCGAGTACGTAAGGTTTCATCGAACCAAAATATGGCGCTTTAAAGCAAACAGCTTTAGTAAAAAGCCAATTCCCAAAAGGTAAGCGCTTAAACTTGTGCCATGTTTTTACAAGTGCAGATTTATTACTCATTATTATTTTCCATCAACAGTTACTTTTTTAAAATTAACACATCAGACCAGTTTTAAAAAGTGCATTTATGCTGGCTTTTTAGCTTAATCCAATCAAAAAGTAAGAATGACAGCCTATGCAGGGGTCATAAGCCCTTTCTTTTTTATGAGTGCCCACCTAAAATACTCGGCAAAAGGAGACTCAATGCAAACACAGCCCGCTAAACCTAATATGACTTTGTTACTTATCTTAGCGTTACTCGTTATATTTTGCCCTATGGCAATCGATATTTACCTACCTGCTTTTCCAACTATTGCAGAACAATTTGCAGTTACTGAACAACAAGTACAGCAAACCGTTGCTATTTTTATGCTAACAGTAGGCCTAGGCCAATTAATTGCGGGCCCTTTAGCTGATAGATTTGGCCGAAAACCAGTGGCAGTAGTGGGCATTAGTTTGTATGCAAGCTCTGCATTACTCGCATACTACTCGCCTTCTTTTGAGGTATTGCTGATAGCACGTGCTTTTCAGGGAATTGGAGCCTGTGCCACGTTTGTTGTCGCATTTGCGATAGTGCGTGATAAATATGGTAGTGAACGAAGCGGTCAGATGATCACCTACCTTAACGGGATTGTGTGTTTCATTCCGGCAATGGCACCTATTTTAGGGGCTTGGCTTACCGTACAGTTTGGCTGGCGTATGAACTTTATGTTTTTAACCGCGTTTGCCATTTTGGGCCTTATTGTTACCCTATTCTTTTTTAGAGAAACTCGCCCTCCTGATAGTCATTATCAAGGGCATATTTTAGATTTACGTCGCTTTACACCGATTATTAAAACACCGGTATTTTTGTTTAATAGCCTAATTTGTATGGTCTCAATGTCGGCCATATTAGTGTATGTAACGCTCGCTCCAGGCTGGCTTATTACACATTTAGGCGGCACCGTAGCCGACTTTACTTTTTGGTTTACGTTAAATGCCGTAATAAGTATTGTCGCAAGTTTTATTTTACCAACCTACATTAAACGAAATAGCCAACGTGCTTTGCGTGTCGGTGTGAGTGTACTGGTTTTCTCAGGCATTTTAATGTTAGCCCTTAGCGGTATAGAAACAGCATTTGCGCTTATGTTACCTATCTTAATTGCTGCATTAGGGTTTGCTTTAAGTTTAGGCTCTGCAGCAGGAATGTCTCTGTCTAGCTTTCCTAAACAAGCAGGCACAGCCTCTGCATTACTCGGTGCTATGCAAATGAGTGGCGCTAGCATATTGGTAGTATTGACCCAGTATTTAGGGCTAAGCACACCATGGCTAATTGCTTTTCACTTATTATTACTAGTTCCGCTTTGGCTTATTTTAATGAGCAAAAAAGCACATACTTTACACCCAACTAAAAGCGCCCAATGATCAATCCTGATTTTTTAGTCTCGTTTTTATTAGCCAGCTTTTTAATGGCGGTAGCACCTGGGCCATCAAATGCATTTTTGATGGCACAAACATTTGCTAATGGTCGAAGCGCCGGTATGCAAAGTGCTTTTGGTTTTGCATTAGGTGGGGTTATTCATACTCTATTTGCTGTTGTAGGGCTAAGCGCAGTCCTAAAAGCTTCCCCTAGTGCCTATGCCGCAGTGCAATATGCAGGCGCAGCATACTTATGTTATTTGGGGTTTATGATGATTAAAGGCACGCTAAAGCAGCCAGAGCCTATATCTGATGACAAGCAAACCGATAAACCGCATATAAGTACCAGTAAAAAAAGTAATGTCATGTTTCAAGCCATGATGACTGAAGTGCTAAACCCTAAAGTGGCGCTGTTTTTTATTGCATTTATTCCGCAATTTGTAGATCCAACGCTTTCATCTGCTACTTTTCAACTCGCTTTTTTTGGCTTGCTTTACCCTATTTTTGCTTTTCCGATTGACTGCACGTATATTTATTTTGGCGACAAAATTGCACAGTTTTTTAGACGTAACCCAAATAGCCAACTTTGGATTGATAGGATCACCGGCACTGTATTTATAGCCCTTGCTATCAATCTATTATTTTAACTAACCTGCACTTTGGTTAAGAGATTTATTACCCAGAGTTTAAGCTAACTAATAAAAAAGAATCAGCATGGAACAAAAAACACAATCTCTTCCCGCACAAAAAAATATTGCTTTAGTTGCCCACGATGGTAAAAAAGCAGCACTAAAATTATGGTGTGAAAAACACAAAGAAATACTAAGTAAGCACACTTTATATGGCACAGGTACTACGGGGCATTTAATTCAAAAAACGACGGGGCTTGATGTAGTTCAGCTTTTAAGTGGCCCTATGGGCGGCGATCAACAACTTGGCGCTAAAATAGCAGAACATGAGATACATGTATTAATATTTTTTTGGGACCCATTAGCATCACAGCCTCATGACCCTGATGTTAAAGCACTACTGCGTTTAGCCGCTGTTTGGAATATTCCGGTGGCGTGTAATGAAGTGAGTGCAGATATGTTATTAAGCTCACCGCTTATGGACGTAGAGCTTGAACGTACATTGCCAGATTACGAAAAATACCTCGCAACCCGACAAATAGATCTTTAAACCTCAATTGTAATCTAGGTTATTTATAAAGCATGCTGGCCCATTTAGTCAGGCCAGCGGTTACACTACCAAAGTGATCCCCGTTAACCATTTTTATATCGCCTAAGTGCTCACTTAAAGCCGCTTTAATCAATGGGGATTGTGCACTACCCCCTGTTAAATAGATAATGTCTGGCGTGGTCGCAGCGTCACTGATTGCTTGTTTTGCTAAAGTAACTATTTGGCTAATACTACTCTCAACGGCAACAGCTAAATCGCTTACCGATACATTTTTATTTAGTCCACTAACTAAAAAGCTTAAATCGCAATCAAACGCACTAGCTGATGAAAGTGCTATTTTAGCCGCTTCACCTTGTTGCACTAATTGATGGCCTTGCTTGTTTTGCTGTAAATGTATTAAACGCTTATAAAGCTCAGGCGCACTAACATCACGTAATTGTGCATTTAGCTCTCGGGTATGGCTTTCACTATAAAATTGGCTTTGTAAGTTTACATCGTTAATTTTACACGCTTGCCAAAACGCTTGATTAGGCAAAGGCAAACCCGATTTAAACGTACTACCTAAACCCAATAACGGCATTAAACCATGAAAGCTCAAAGCAATATCTAAATCATTTCCGCCAACACGTTTACCACTGTGAGATAAAAAATCGCTATCGCGCTGGCTATTTCCTCTAAAGCTTGGGCCCATTTGTACAAATGAGCAGTCACTTGTACCACCACCAATATCAATAACGAGTACTTTTTGATCCTGAGTTAAATCACTCTCGTAATCGATACCCGCAGCAAGTGGCTCATATAAAAACTCTACGTCTTTAAAACCAGCACGTTTAGCTGCACGTTCTAAAATACCGACCGCTTGTTGATTTGATTGATCGCCACCCACAGCTTGGAAGTTTACTGGGCGACCAATCACTGTTTGTGTAAGTGTTTTACCTAAAGAGCGCTCAGCGCGTTGCTTAATTTTTAAGATCATCGCGGTTGCGATATCTTCAAAAAAGTTAATTTGACCTTGCTTTAAACCTGTTGCACCAAAAAATGATTTAGGGGACTTAACAAAATAGCCTTCTTCAGGAAACTGCACGTACTCGCTAATCGCTTCACGACCAATAAATAGGGTTTCATCTGAAGGTTGTAAATCAAGGTCTGACTTAATACGAGGTAAGGTATTTAATAATGCTTGGCGCTGCGTTAAAAAGTCATGCTCATGGGCTGTGCCATGTAAATGCTTAGCAACAAAATCAACAACCAACGCACTGTGATGAGTGTAAAGTGTAGACGGTAAGTAATGTTTTCCTTGCTCTAGCGGTACTAATTGAACATTACCCTCGCTCATTACACCCATAGCACAATTAGAACTACCGTAATCAAAACCTACAAACATACTTCACCACACATTACCAAAAAGGCCGCGCAATTTAGCACACTTTGTAAAATTTATAAATGTTATAAACTATCTCTGACCCGTAAAAAACTAGCAAAACGCGGTAACCCATTTTTTGTTAAGCCATGAAATCGGTACGTTACAGTACTACCAATTTCCGGTGGAATGGAGCGCTGTGCATCATTAAACCCAGTACCAATAGAAAATACCTGCCCCTGCGCTGTTTTTACCCTTAATGCCCCTAACATTCCTTGATATTTACCTTTGCCTGGTAAGTGTGCAATTACAACCGCTTCTGCATCTAAATAAGGTTTTAATTTTAGTAATGCATTACTTCTTCCATTGCTGTGCTTCGCGCTGGCCAAATGAAGCATTACGCCCTCGCCGCCCTGCTTAGTTATGTTCTCAAAATACTCTGTAAGCTGCTCATTATTTGTAAAGCTATATTGACCTACTGCACTAATGTGCGGCAAGTTTAGGCTAGTAATTAGCTCATTATAGTTTTTATAGCGAGTGCTAAAAGGCAGATTTTTATCTGGCATATCAAATACTTTATAAGTAATAGTTTGCCAATCATGATTATTAGGTTTTTTAGTTCTGACTATGCCACTCAGCGCAGAAAAGTGCTCACGTTTAGTCCACAGCTCACCATCAAGCCATACATTTGGCAATGGCGCTGTAAACCAACTTGGCGCATTGATAATATTGCCCTTACGAGTTAAAAACTCCGTGCCGGTCCATATAGCTCTTACGCCATCATATTTTTCACTGACTAAATACTTACTTACATCATAATGCTTAGTTTCGTCATATACTTTAGCCAGTAAAACAGACGGCTGTGCTGCACTTATGCATTGCGTAAAAAGTACAATAACAATTAAAAGCAGGTGTTTAATAGTAAACATTGGCGCATCCAAGCATGTAAAAGTTGGCTTAAACTATAGTTGAGATTGCGCCCATTGCCAAAACTCATCTAAGTTGCTCATTTGATAGGTAGCTTGGCTAAAATCGTGATCTTTAGTATGGCTATTGGCAATGGCTACCACACGTAACAAAGCATTGTTGGCCGCCGTAACGCCGGTAAATGTATCCTCAACAGCAATTGCATTGCCTGCCTGTATATTTATCTGCTCAAGTGCCAGTAAATATGGGTCCCCAGCAGGTTTAGGATTAGTTACATCGTCTTTTGTTACCACCGTATCAAACAGCTCATAAAACCCTAAACCTTTAAGTATTGGCATAGCTTCACTTTTAGCACTGCCTGTTACTAGCGCCATTTTTAAGCCACTCTCTTTTACAGCTTTCAACGTTTGCTCTGTAAATGGCATCAGTGGCGGTAAATGTGTTACTACATATCCACCAAATAAACGGTATTTTTCATCTGCTAAAAATTGTGCACTTACCGATAAGTTATGCTCTTGCTTAATTTCGATTGCGGCTTCTAAAGTGGGCCGTCCCGAAAAGCGCTGACAAAAATCATTTTCTAAATAACTAACACCGTAAGGCTTAAGTAGTTTACTCCAGCATACAAAGTGCATACTTTCTGAATCAACTAATGTGCCATCCATATCAAATAATATTGCTTGTAAAGTCATCCTCATTCCTTATACCAACCTGCATAAATCTTTGATCAATTTAACGAATTAAATTGCACTATAACTTCGTTAAAAATTTTTTATTTAGAACAACTAGATACAAAAATTTTTGCCTAGTTCTAGCGTAATTTTCTTAACGTTAAATAAAACCCATATATAAGCAGATTGGTATTATTTAACCTAAGCTAAATTTTGGCAATAAAAAAAGGCGCCTTAAGCACCTTTTATATAAATACAGTTATTGCGTTAAGCCTGCTGGCGGCTCACCCATTGCTTCCTCACCCGTATCAACATCAACAAGCTCATAGCCACGCGTTTTGCGCATAACTTTAAGTACAGGTTTTTCAAATGCTGTTTTTAAACGCTCTGAGTCATCTTTTAATTCATCTAATGTTGTACCAAAAGGGGCTGCGCCTGTTTCTGACCAGTTAGTTACTTTGCCGTTCAAGTTATATTCCACTTCGTGTATTTGATATTGCGCTGCTTCGTCTTTCGTTGCTTCACAAAAAATTACACGGTAATTCCAAAATCCAGCCATTATCTTATCTCATTAAAATTAATTTACGCTACTTTACCAGCTTTAAAAAAACATAAAAGCCTGCACAGGGCAGGCTTTTAAAAATCAATATAATTTAAAGCTAACTTTAGAAGAAGTTAACTTTAAACTCAGCGCCAACATAGCGTTCTTCATTAACCATTGCTGTGTTGTTATTAAAGTCGATTGCACCAATAGCAACTTGCTCATCAAATAAGTTACGAGCAAAAACAGCTACTTCGTATTCATTATCATCCTGAGCCCAAGTATAACCGGCGCGCACACCTACTTCTGTTAATGGTTTGCCTTCAAACTCAACCGCTTCATATAGGAAGAAGTTAACTTTACTGCGGTACGATACATCGGTGTAAGCGTAAAAGTTACCTTCGGCTAGTTCTTTTGAATAACGAAGTGTTATGTTAGAAATAAACTCAGGTGCATTAGGTAAGCTATTACCATCAATGATTGCTCTGCCATTTACTGTCGTATCAGTAATATGCAATGTGTCACGATCTGGTACAGGAATGGTAATGCTGTTATCTTTTAACTCTGTTTTGTTATAACTAAAGTTAAACGTGGCATTAAGCTCATCAGTTAATACCCACTCGGTATCAAGTTCAAAACCATAACCTGTTGTCTTATCTGCATTGAGCAAACTTGTGGTATTTGCAGTCCCACCTACAGCAGTTAATTGCTGATCATCCATAGTAAAATAATAAATACTCGCATTTACACGCCCGCGACCATCAAGTACGTCTGATTTGAAACCTGTCTCATATGAAGTAACAGTTTCAGAGTCAGCTGTAGTAACCTCGTCAGAGAACGTGATACGACCTTGAATACTAGGAGCGCGGAATGTATTTGCAACTCGTGCATATAAATTAACATCATCATTTAATTTATAAGACGCTGAAATATCCCAACTTACATGATCATCACTTACATCAGTTGTACGGGTGATATCGTTTGTACATTGTATCAAGTTATTTAGGCAGTCATCGCTAACTATTTTACGTACTGCTTCAAAGTCTTTTTCATCGTCTGAGTAACGAAGGCCAGCCGTTAGTTTTAAATCATCAGAAACAGTGTAATCTACAGAACCAAATACAGCCCAAGCTTTAGTATCTTGCTGTTGATTAACGTAACCGTTTAACGCGCCCCCAGCTAGAGTGTTATAGCCGAAGTTTTCAATCGTTACTGATTCATCAAAATAAAATAAACCGGTTTGAAAATTAACTTCGCCGTCAAAGTTACTCGCTAAACGTAATTCTTGCGTGTATTGGTCGTGATCTGGTAAACCACTTTCACTTTCTGATGGGAATGGAATTGAACCTGGACCATGAAACTCACCTAAAAAGTCAGCACCATAACCACCATCAATATCGCCACGCGAGTTTACTTCTGCGCTTTCCCAACCTGAAATTGAAGTAATTGTATAATCATTAAAATCATATTCTAGCTTTAAGCTTAAACCTTGTGCATCAACAGTTTGCTTTTCACGTGCTGCTGCATCGTGGTAAACAACTTTATAATCAAAGTCATCAACTAGATCGTTAGTGCCACTTTTAATTGCATTCGCACGAAATGGAATAGGTGTGCCATCCATATTACGTACGTGATAATTAAGTAAGGCTGAAAAATCATCTTTTTCATATAAGAATTGAACACGTGCAGCTCTATCAGTGTAACCACCTAATACATCGTCTTGTTCAAAACCTGGTGCACGGTTATCAATAAAATTATCTTTATCTTGCCATAAAACAGAAACACGTGCAGAAAGGTTATCCGTTAAGCCACCACCTACAGCACCTCTAAAATCTACAGCACTGTCAGTACCATATGATACTGAACTAAAACCTTCAAATTCTTGGCTTGGCTTAACTGAATCAAATTTTACAAGACCAGCCGGTGTATTACGGCCAAACAATGTACCTTGCGGACCACGTAAAACCTCTACGCGCTCAACATCAAATACAGGGAAACCTTTTAGAATCGCATTTTCTTGAACGATATCGTCAACAACCAGTGACACAGGTTGTGATGCATTTAAATCAAAGTCGGTATTGCCTAAACCACGAACATAAAAACGTGGAAATGTACGGCCATAAGAAGACTCAATCGCTAAACTTGGAATTTTCGCATTCATAAAGCGAATATCCATACCGGCAGAGCTATACACATCAAGGTTATCACCTTGTAATGCAGATACTGCTACGGGTACTTCTTGAGCGTTTTCGACACGTTTACGAGCGGTTACTTGAATAACTTCTAATTGGTTGCTCTTTTTAGCTGTTTCTTGCGCAGCTAAAGAAGAAAATGAAGTACCTGCTACTGCAGAGAACAACGTTGCGTTAATTAGGGTTGCTAACGTAGATCGTTTCATTGCTTTCATGTTGGGTTTAACCTTTTGTGTGCACTCTTATTCAACGGTTTATGTGTTGCGCAATTTATACCATGGAGGTAGATTGCGGGTTCGACCAATTTTTCGCGTCTTGCTATAGGCTGCGCGGACCTTATTATCGAGAGTACAAAAACGATGTTATAAGGCTGAACGAACGATCGATATTATACCACCACGTAATAATTTTACTGCAAAAAGATGAGCAAAAAAGTAAACTCTTTTGCAACATTTAACTACACGTTATGCCATTTTTATACATTTAAAGGCATAAAACACAACAAATAAGGACATATGTCCTTATAAAAAAACACCAAACAAAGTAGCCACTTGCACTTTTTAAACAAAAATGAAAAAACACGAACATAGTTTGAAAATAAAAGAGCTGCACACGGCAGCTTTATTTTTTATGGACTCAGATAACTGAATGTTTTTTATTTGATACGCTTAAGTGCAATTTCTCCATCTATATGAATATCACGCTGCGGGAAAGCAATCACTACATCATGCTCTTCAAATACAGCGTAAATACTAAAGCGAATATCACTGCGTACTTTTCTAAGCATAGTCTCCGACTCTGCGCACACCCAAAAAATAGCGTTAAATACAAGTGAGCTATCTGCAAAGTCATCAAATAGTACTGACGACTTTGGATTAGCCAATATAGCTTCATGGTCATCAAGTACTTGCTGAATTAGCTTTTTAACCAGCAGTACGTCCGATCCGTATGCAACACCAACGCTCACCGCTGAACGCGCATTACCATCAATTAGTGTCCAGTTAGTTACTGTATTTTCTAATAGCTGGCTATTGGGTATCAGCATATGCACACCATCGTTTCGGCGTATACGTGTTGAACGTGTATTTATTGTTTCTACCACACCTTTTGCATTACCTACTTCTAAAAAGTCACCAATACGAATTGGTCGCTCCCACATCAATATCCAACCACTTATAAAGTTGTTGATAATATTTTGTGCACCAAAACCAACGCCAATAGCAATAGCGCCCGATACGAATGCAAATGCAGTAACGGGGATACTAAGCACTTCTAAGGACGTAAAAACTAAAATAGCAATGCTTATAATAAAGTAGATACGAGTGAATAAATGCACAGCGTCTTGGCTTAACTTTTTTGCTAGTAAGGTTTTTTTTATCAACTTACCAATACGCGTAACAACAAACCAAATAGCGAAAAGTATTAAAGGTACTTTAATGATTTTTGCAACGGTAATATGTACATCGCTGTAACTAAATACAACAAAGGCAAGAATTTGGTTTATGTGTTCTAACGTCATTTATTTTCCAATACAAGCAAGGAGCGCTTTAAAGTTAAATCGCTATAGAGTGAAAGTGATTCAGTGTTGGGTAAGTTTAGCACGTCATAATATAACTTAAACACACTGTTAATAAGTTCAATATGCACTGATTTAACTCCTACTGCAGCAAGTCCCCTCTAGTTATTAAAAAGTGGCGCGAGGTTTGTAACCTAGTGGGCTCAGTAAAAACCGAGCAAAGCTTCCGCATCCTGCTCACGCCCCTTATCTACATCCTGTAAGCAACAAAGAGTTAATCGTCCTTAGAAATAACCCGACGGGCAGCGCATGCTTGGTCTTTGTGCTACGTTATCGCCTATTTATGGGGAATAACCGCACTTCATAGGCTCTGCCTTGCCTAAAAACCAAACATACTGATGCAAGTTCAACCACCAAAGTTCAACACGCCCTAACCTACATTTTAGAGCATCGCAATAAAATAGGGTGTCTACTTGCATAGCAAGAGTAAATGTATAAACAGCGCCTCTTTTGATACTCAGCAGTAGTTAAAACGATCTTTTAGAGCTGTATTTACCTACCTAAATGCCTGTTATTAGCTAATTTGCGTTCAAATCCCGCTTAATATCGATAAACTTTATTGTATATAAATCAGAATTTGGTAAGTTAACTGGGTTTTTAAACTCATAAAGCCTATTCCGGCTAATCTTTCTATGGAGTTATTATGCGTAAGACACTGATCGCCACTACTATTGCTAGTGCCCTAATACTATCGGCCTGTTCATCAGATGAAACAACAAAAACGGCAGAAGAAGGCGCAGCACAAGTGCAAGACATGAACGCAAACAATGTTTTATTTAAACCAAGCCCATTGCAATATATGGCGCCAGAATTTGATAAGTTTGGCACAAAAGACTACGAAGCAGCGTTTGATGCTGGTATTGCACAGCACACAGCGCAAATTGAAGCTATTGCTAATAACCCAAAACCTGCAACATTTGAAAATACATTAGTTAAAATGGAGCTATCAGGCGAGTTATTGAACCGCGTATCGGCTGCTTTTTACAACTTATCGGGTTTAATTTCAGATGACGAATACCAGCGCATTGATGAAAAAATGGCGCCGGTATTATCAGCTCACTCAGACGATATTTACTTAAATGGTGCATTATTTAAGCGCGTACAAACAATTTATGACAATCAAGATAAATTAAATGCTGAAGATCAACGTCTAGTTGACTTTTACTACAAGCAGTTTGTAAAAGCAGGTGCTAAATTAAATGACGCTGAAAAAGCTAAAATGCGTGAAATTAACTCAGAGCTAGCTCAACTGTCGACCGCGTTTTCACAAAACATTTTAAAATCATATAAAGAAGACGTCATTGTCGTTACTGATAAAAGTAAATTAGCCGGTCTTTCTGAAGGTGAAATTGCAGGTCTTGCAGCTTCTGCTAAAAAGGCGGGTAAAGACGGCTACATGATCACGTTAGTAAATACAACGCAACAGCCTATTTTAAGCAGCCTTGAAAACCGCGACCTGCGTGAGCAAATTTTTAAAGCTTCTGCAAATCGTGCTGCAAAAACCAACGGTCCTATTATTATTAAAGAAACCAACCTACGTGCCCAAAAAGCAGAGCTTTTAGGCTATAAAGATTGGGCTTCTTATGTAATGACGTCGCGTATGGCGCAAACAACTGACAATGTATATGGCATTCTAGACGACCTTGCGCCAAAAGCAGTTGAAAAAGCCAAAATAGAAGCAGCCGCTATTCAAAAAGTGATTAACGATTCAGGCGAAAACTTTGAGCTTAAACCATGGGATTGGACTTTTTATGCTGAAAAAGTACGTGCAGAAAAATACAACTTAGACCCAGCACTTGTTAAGCCATACTTTGAAATGCAGTCGGTAATTCACGACGGTTTATTCTTCGCGATGAATAAACTATATGGCATTACGTTTAAAGAACGTAAAGATCTTCCCGTTTATCATGAAGATGTAACTGTATACGAAGTATTTAACGCTGATAACAGTGCTATCGGTTTATTTTACTTAGACCCATATGCACGTGAAGGTAAACGTGGCGGTGCATGGATGAGTGCATACGTAAGCGAAAGTGGCTTAAAAGGTACTAAACCAGTTATTTACAATGCGCAGAACATTCCAAAACCTGCTGCAGGCGAACCTACGCTAATGACGTTTGACGAAGTGTCTACTATGTTCCATGAATTTGGTCATGCTGCACACGGTTTATTCTCAGATGTTAAGTATCCAAGCTTAGCGGGTACTGCAACGGCGCGTGACTTTGTTGAATTTCCGTCGCAAGCAAACGAAGATTGGATGATTGAACCAATGGTACTTGCTAACTACGCTAAGCATTACAAAACAGGTGAGCCAATTCCACAAGCCCTACTTGATAAAGTACTTGAATCGCAAAAATTCAACCAAGGCTATGGCACTACCGAGTATTTAGCCGCTGCACTACTTGATATGGAATGGCATTCATTTGGTTCTGATGAAAAAATTACTGATGTTCAAAAGTTTGAACAAGACGCGCTAGAAAAACACGGTATTGCTTACTACCCTGTTCCACCGCGTTACAAATCAAACTTCTTTAGCCACACATTTGCAGGTGGTTATTCAGCAGGTTACTACGCGTACCTATGGACTGAAGTGTTTGCAGCAGATGCCTTTGCACATATGGAAAACAACGGCGGCTTAACACGTAAAAATGGTGACAAGTTCCGTAAAGAAATCCTATCAAAAGGTAACAGCCGCGACTTAATGCAAAGCTACATTGAGTTTAGAGGTCAAAAACCAACTACCGACGCATTACTTAAGCGCCGTGGTTTAGTTGAGTAAATAACTTAATTTATTAAGCTCACTTTTATAAAAGCCCGCTTGCGGGCTTTTATTGTTTATACCCTCACATATAACAGATAAACTTAGCTCAATATTTATTAAAAGATGATGGTTATGCAGTACTTATTTACAGTCACTTTGCTATGGGCGTTTTCGTTTAGTTTAATTGGTGTGTACTTAGCAGGACAAGTTGACGCTTGGTTTAGCGTATTAATACGCATAGCACTGGCAACACTGATTTTTTTACCTTTTTTAAAGCTCAAACAAACGCCTAAACCTTTAGCCTTAAAGCTTATGCTGATTGGCGCTATACAACTTGGTGTTATGTATAGCTTTTACTACCACTCATTTTTATTTTTAACCGTTCCTGAAGTACTGCTATTTACTGTAATGACTCCTTTGTACATTACCTTGCTAAATGATGCATTGAATAGACGCTTTAACCCACGCTTTTTTATAGTCGCGCTTATTGCTGTAATCGGCGCAATTACTATTCGTTACGAAAACCTAAATAACAATTTCATAATCGGTTTACTATTAGTTCAAGGTGCGAATATAAGTTTTGCTGTAGGCCAAGTCACCTATAAACGCTTAATGAATAAAAATCAACTTGATGATAAAACCGTGTTCGGATGGTTTTTTATAGGCGCACTTATTATTGCCATAATTTGTTATGCATTATTTGGCAATTCAAACAAATTACCAACCACTTCTACTCAGTGGGGCATACTGATTTATTTAGGGGTTGTTGCATCAGGCCTTGGTTACTTTATGTGGAATAAAGGCGCAACACTTGTCAACGTTGGAGCTCTAGCAGTCATGAATAACTTACTTATCCCAGCAGGGATTATTGTTAACGTGCTTATTTGGAACAGAGACGCTGACATAGTTAGGTTAAGTATTGGAGCAGCTATAATGTTAGGTGCATTATTGGTCAATCAAATGCTTAATAAAAAGTGAATTAATAAGTTTGTAGCTAAATTGTCATTAATAATCATTAAGGTAGTACAAATTTTACTTTTTAAGGATAAACAATGAAACGTATTACCTTACTTACAAGCTGTATATTGTTAGCCGCACTTGCAGGCTGTGATGACGATGTAGAAATAGTAGAAAAAGAAGTGGTTGTTACCAACACCGAAGTGGAAATTGTTGAAGTACCTACGCCCATTGTTGTAGAGGTTGCTGAAGGCGCAAATATTCAGCTAGGCACTCGCCCCGACTATTTAATTGATGATATGGCGCAAAGCACACTAAAAACAAAATTAGAGTCATGCAGCGAAGGGCCATTTTATCGTACTGATTTTTCCATTGGTCATCGCGGTGCGCCAATGCAATACCCTGAGCATACTAAAGAAGCCTACATTGCTGCAGCCAGAATGGGCGCAGGCATTGTTGAATGCGATGTTACATTTACAAACGACAAAGAGCTTGTTTGTCGCCACTCTCAATGCGATTTGCATACCACGACTAATATTTTAGCCATTCCTGAACTTGCAGCGAAATGCAGTGTGCCATTTACACCAGCCGATCCTGCTAATGGTATTGCTGCATCAGCTAAATGTTGTACCAGCGACATAAGCTTAGCGGAGTTTTTAACCCTTGAAGGTAAAATGGATGGTGCAAACACTAATGCAACTACCGTTGCCGATTACATGGATGGTACACCAAGTTGGCGCACTGATTTATATGCCACCAACGGCACATTGATGACCCATAAACAAAGCATTGCACTGTTTAATGAGCTGGGTGTAAAAATGACCCCAGAACTAAAATCGCCACAAGTAAGTATGCCATTTGATGGAATGACACAAGAGCAATATGCGCAAAAAATGCTAGACGAGTACACACAATTGGATGTGCCAGCCTCAAAAGTTTACCCGCAATCATTTAACCTTGATGACGTAAAATACTGGATTAACAACAACCCTGACTTTGCAGACAAAAGCGTATACCTAGATGGTCGCGACAGTGAAGCCGGTTTTGATCCAAGTAACCCGCAAACATGGCAACCAAGCATGGATGAACTTGTTGCCGATGGCGTTAAAATTTTAGCCCCTCCTATTTGGATGATGCTAACAATAGATAGCGAAAACAATATCGTCCCCTCGCAATATGCAATTGACGCTAAAGCGGCAGGTTTAGCGCTTATTGCATGGAGCCTTGAGCGATCAGGCCCGCTAAATGAAGGCGGCGGCTATTACTATCAATCAATTGCTGATGTTATAGATAACGATGGCGATATGATGACGGTTGTTGATGTACTTGCAAAAGACGTGGGGGTCATGGCTATATTTTCAGATTGGCCTGCTACGGTAAGTTATTACGCCAGTTGTAATAAAATGCCTGCAAGTATTTAATACCAATCTGCTTATATATGGGGTCTATTTAACGTTAAGAAAATTACGCTAGAACTAGGCAAAAATTTTTTATCTAGTTGTTCTAAATAAAAAATTTTTAACGACGTTATAGTGAAATTTAATTCGTTAAATTGATCAAAGATTTATGCAGGTTGGTATAAATACTCAACAACAAGAGTCGTTTATTTTATCGCGCTCAGTTACCATATCATTATATATAATTTTATTTAACTGAGCGCTTTTATGATAATCCAACAACATAATGCTGACTTGCCAACATCTACAGGTTTAATGCGAACAACTGTATATCGCCCTCAAGCGCAAGGACAGTTCCCTGCTATCATTTTTTATTCTGAAATATTTCAGCAAACCGCCCCGATTGCACGCAGCGCAGCTATTTTAGCAAGCCATGGCTTTGTGGTGTTAGTCCCGGAAGTATTTCACGAGTTAAACCCTATAGGCACTGTGCTTGCTTACGACGATGCAGGTAAAGACAAAGGCAATGCCGACAAATGGGCAAAACCACTTGAGCATCATGATAGCGACACGCAAGCCATTATCGACTTTATAAAGCAACAAACTTACTGCACAAGCACCGTAGGCGCAATGGGCGTATGCATTGGCGGACATTTAGCTTACAGAGCAGCACTTAACCCTGAAATTAAAGCGGCTTTTTGTTTATACGCTACTGATATTCACAGCAATACATTACCGGCAAAACTAAGCAACAACTCATTCGAGCGTATGGCTGATATACAAGGTGAAATTCACTTTATATGGGGAAAACAAGACCCGCATGTACCAAAGGAAGGCCGCGCTAAAATATACCAACAATGTGTAAGCACAAACATTAATTATCAGTGGCAGGAAGTTAACGCACAGCATGCCTTTATGCGTGATGAAGGTGAGCGATACGACGCTGCCCTTGCTATTAATATGTATCAACAAGCGGTTGCATTATTTAGCCGTACTTTATAAGTGCTTTATAAATATTTTAAAAGCGAAAATAATTAAACGCCTTTCAGCATACCTAAAGCGGTATGCTGTTTTACAAAGTAGGCTTTTAAGTAATCAATAAATAATCGTAGTTTTTTAGATCCCGCAGCCCCTGGCGGAAATACTCCATACAGTTCAATATCTTTGCTTTTATAATCATCTAATATAATTTCAAGCAACCCAGCTTGTACTTTTGGCCACGCATCGTAAAGCGGAATACGGCCAATGCCATGCCCAGCTTCTACAAAGGCAGTACGTGCGGCTGCGTTATTAGTACTTAGCCCACCTTGCATTGTAATATCGTGTTTTTTGCCATCTTTTTGAAGTGTTAATGTTTTACTCCCGAGCTGGTAAACGACCCATTGGTGCTCTGCTAGTTCTAAGGGTGTTTTAGGTTTACCAAAATGTGCAAAGTATTCCGGCGCGCCACAAATACAGGTGCTCATTGTGGTCAGCTTGGTTGCCTGCAAGTTGGAGTCACTCAGCGCCACGCCCCTAATTGCAAAATCAAACCCATTTTTAATAATATCGATAACGTCATCCGTAAGTTGTAAATCAATTTTTATTTTAGGATATTGCCGTTTAAAGGTATTTATTGCAGGCACAATTAATTGCATTCCTACATTTACGGGGCAACTAATTTTAAGCAAACCTTGTGGCTCACTTTTTATATTTTCTATTTGTTGATTAGCGGCATTGGCTTGTTCGGTAATTATTCTACAACGCTCATAATAAGCAATGCCGGCTTCAGTGAGCGCCATGGTGCGGGTTGAACGATTTAGTAAAGTGATTTCAAGTTGGGTTTCTAATTTCTTTAAATGATAACTTGCCACGGCTCGCGTAAGCCCTAGCTGTTTAGCAGCAGCGGTTAAGCTACCCTGCTCTACAATTTGTGCAAATACCACCATACTTTTTAACTGCTCAAACGACACTTTCATAAACGCTCCACAATGTGTTTCAAATTCAACCCCTTAATTGTATCAATTATTAAATCAATAAAGTTAAATTTATCATCGTTGTTTAAATAGGTGTTAGTCCATATAGTAATCGGTAAGCAAGATTACTAATTTAAATCATCAGAAGGAATATATTCAATGTCTAAAAAAATACTTATGGTTCTTACATCTCACGCAGAACTTGGTAACACTGGCGAAAAAACAGGTTTTTGGGTAGAAGAATTTGCAGCCCCTTATTACGCCTTTGTTGATGCAGGCGTTGAAGTAACGTTAGCGTCTCCAGCTGGCGGCCAACCACCCATTGATCCGACAAGTACACTTGCTGATTTTCAAACAGATGCAACAAAACGTTATGACGCAGATAGCGCAGCACAAACATTAATGGCAAACACTAAAGTGTTGAGTGAAGTGAATTCAAGCGATTTTGACGCTGTATTTTACCCAGGTGGCCACGGCCCATTATGGGACTTGGTTGACAACACAGATTCAATTTCACTTATCGAAAGCTTTGTAAAAGAGCAAAAACCGGTTGCTGCGGTATGTCATGCAAGCGCGGCATTTTTAAATGTTAAAGATGCTGATGGCAATGCGTTAGTAGCGGGTAAAAAAGTAACTGGTTTTACCAACTCAGAAGAAGCTGCAGTACAACTTACCGATATCGTGCCATTTTTAGTTGAAGACGAGCTAATTAAAAAAGGCGGCGATTATCAAAAAACTGACGACTGGGGCGTATTAGCACTAGTAGATGGTTTAGTAATTACCGGTCAAAATCCAGCAAGCTCTGAACTAGCTGCTAAAAAGCTACTAACTAAGTTAGGTTAATAGCGAGTAATAATTAAAATTAAGCACAGTATTTTATGCTGTGCTTTTTTAATTGCTTTTCATTAGCAAATACAATTCCTATACTGGCAACTCTTAAAGTCAATTCATAGCTTAGTTCTTAAGGAACACAGACCGTGTGACTTCCTATCTTAAAACGGCAAATATCATTGTTTTTCTCAATGCTTTGCCGCTTACAATTTACCGCTAGTAGCTCAAATACACGATGTATCTTATGGCTGCACCGTGTTTGTTCTATGCAATCCAGAATATCATCCAACCAAAGATAACTGCACTTACTCGCTCTAAATGTCGAGATCGCACACTTAAACATACCCGCTGCACTATGGCAGATAAAACGCTTGATAAGTGTTTGCAGTATGCTCAGCCAAACCAATGATTCGGCAATATGAGGATCTCGTGTGATGAACCCTTTAAGATTATTCCATGACTTTAGTTCTTTGAAAAACAACTCAATTTGCCAACGAGTTGCATATATATCGAGTAGTTCGTCAAAGCTAAACTGTGCCTCTTTTAAATTAGTAACAAGGAAAACGGGGCGCTTTTCATTCGGTAAATAGATAAGCCTGTACTCGGGCCCATTTTTCTTCCAACGTACTGTTAATTCAAGTGGTTGGCTTGCGAATTTATCGAGTAACGTTTTGATTTTAATGTTTTTTTCTTTAATTTCTATACCCGCGCAATAAGCTGATGTAACGATTGGGTTAATGTTTTTATTTGCTCTGATCAAAAAATATCCGCCATCTTGAGCTACTTGCTCAAAGTAATCTAAGTCAAAATACCCAGCATCAGCAAGTAATAACGTATCTTCAAGTGTGTGGCTACCTGGTAAAAAGGCGCGCTCAGTTTCAACATCAGGACGAATATCTATTTCGCAGGGTTGTTCATTAAATAGGTCATAGGTAACGTGCAACTCAATTGCGGCAGGACTTACAGCAGTAAAACGACCAGCAAAAACCTGCGCTAATTCATCATGTAGAGCAAATGAAGAACCATCTTGCAATAACACTCGCTGTATTCCTCGCTGGGTAAAAAAGGTTTTATCCAGCGTGTTTACAGTCAATTTAGACATCGCTTGAATAACGAGCTCACGGACAAGCTCAGTCAAGGCTGGTTTTCGAATTTGATTATGAAAGGGTTTATAACTTATCGTGCAATCAGCCTGCGTTCGCAAGTTTTGATGGATATCTGACAAGTTAGCGTCTTGCAGGCAAGATAAGCTTTTAAATACGGCTTTGAGCAGAGAAACGATCGACAGGCAACGGTGTCGAACTTGAAATCCAGAGGTTTTTGCAAGCTCAATGAGGTGTTTTTCTGAGATAAGGGCTTTTAATTGGTTTGAAACTTGGTTAATCTGCATGTGAACTCTGTTTTTAGTCATGTTTTTATTGGCGTAACTATTTGATCATTAACAGAGTTCAACTTCAAGTTTTCTTAAGATTCAACCTATGAAAGTCAATTAGGGCAATTATATGGCAACCAAGCCAACCACACTGTCATTACTAACCAGTACCCGTTTCGCAATTTTTAGTATTGTTGTTATTTGCTTTGTACTACAAGTAATTAATAGCCTCCCTGGTATAAGCTTAAATGGTTTAGGAATATACCCACGCAGTATCCAAGGCTTAATTGGCATACTATGCGCGCCTTTTTTACATGGTAGCTGGTGGCATTTTGCCAGTAACATGATCCCATTTGTAGTATTAAGTTGGCTAATTTGCCAATACAGCGTTAAGCGTTTTTATAATGTATTCATTTTTACCGCTTTAGTTGGTGGACTGTTAGTTTGGGCATTTGGGCGCAGTAACATACATGTTGGTTTAAGCGGTGTTATATATGGTTTGTGGGGATTTATACTTTGCTATGGCGTGGTCAGGCGTTCGTTAAAATCCATTATCATTGCTATTGCTGTTGCCATACTTTATAGCGGTTTTATATGGGGTGTTTTACCTCAGCGCTACCATGTATCGTTTGAAAGCCATCTATTTGGAGCGCTAAGCGGGTTGTTTTTAGGTTATAGATTAGCAAAAAACGATAAGCTAAAAGGTCGATGAGTTAAATATTAAACGAAACCTTTAATTAATTTTTTATGTCCCCATTTATGAGTAAGTATTAAACAATTCTATTTAACATTGAGGTTATTTATGAGTGATGAAAACGAGTATACACCACCAAAAGTATGGACGTGGGAAAGTGAAAGTGGCGGTAAGTTTGCTAGTATTAATCGCCCCGTTGCCGGCGCGACTCATGACAAAACTCTACCTATTGGTGAGCACGCATTTCAGCTTTATTCTCTTGCGACACCTAATGGTCAAAAAGCCACTATTATGTTTGAAGAGCTTTTAGAGCTTGGCTTAACTGGTGCAGACTACGACGCATATTTAATAAATATAGGTGATGGTGATCAGTTCGGTTCTGACTTTGTTGATATTAATCCAAATTCGAAAATCCCAGCACTAATGGATCATTCAACCACGCCACCGACTCGTATTTTTGAATCAGGTTCTATTTTACAGTATTTGGCTGAAAAATTTGATGTACTCATCCCTAAAGACTTAAAAGCTAAAACGCAGTGTCGTAACTGGCTATTTTGGCAAATGGGTTCAGCGCCATACTTAGGTGGCGGATTTGGTCACTTTTATAGCTATGCGCCAAGTAAAATGCAATACCCTATTGACCGTTTTACAATGGAAACTAAACGCCAACTTGATGTGTTAAACCGTCATTTAAGCGAAAACGAATACATGGCGGGTGATGAGTATTCAATTGCCGATATCGCCATTTGGCCGTGGTACGGCTCGCTAGTTCTAGGTGCTTTGTATGATGCAGCTGAGTTTTTAGATGTTGCTTCGTACACTCACGTTGTACGCTGGGCTACACAGGTTTCAGAGCGTCCAGCTGTAAAACGCGGTCGTCGTGTTAATCGCACATGGGGCCCTGAAGAAGAGCAAATGGCAGAGCGCCATAAAGGCAGTGATTTTAAATAAAATAGCCACGCTATCTTTGTATAAAAGCCAGTAATCTTTGCTGGTTTTTATACTTCAAAAAACACGCCATTTATTGCCAATAAATCAATTAAAGCAACAGCTTAATACAAATTAACTATTTAAATCATTTATTATAAAATTATTTTCTTTTAAAATATGAAAACGCTCCAAAATAAGCTAACTTTAATATAAATTATTAAAACTAAGTGTTTTTATGCGTATAACTATTTATCTCATCATCATAAGCCTCTTTTATACGGCCTCTTTTTCCTTTAGTACCTACGCTGAAAATATTAAAACACTGACTATTTATCACGATTCTGACTACTCTAATCATAACGAATCCGCCTATGCAATGAAAATGGGAGCACTTACAGCACTCGCCGAAATTAATAATAATGTACAAGGTTACCAAATAAATTTTATTGAAAAAGATAATAGAGGAAACTCTAATCGCAGCTTGCTGCATATGCAGCAGTTTTTAAAAGATTCAAACGCGTTAGTTTTTTTGGGAGGTCTACACTCTCCTCCCTATATTAAAAATAGAGATTTTATAAATAAAAATAAATTATTACTTTTAGTTCCTTGGGCTGCTGGAGGGCCAATTACCCGCTACCCTGACGCGAAAAACTGGGTATTTAGACTCTCTGTAGACGATACAAAAGCAGGCCATCGAATGGCCCAATTTGCAACGCAGACTCTTGGCTGTCAAAAACCCCAACTGTTATTAGAAAATACCCCTTGGGGTAAGTCTAACAATATTGCGATGAGCAAAGCATTGGGGAATATTAAAACTAAAGTAAATTGGTTTAATTGGAACATAAAAGCGAATAGTGCAAAAATAATTCTACGTGAAATCATAAGCGACCAAGCAGATTGTATTTTGTTTGTGGGTAACGCACTTGAAGGAGCTGAAATAATTAACGCTATGGCAAGCTTTGTAGAGAATAAGCGAGTACCTATAATTAGTCACTGGGGGATCACTGGGGGGATTTTTTCACAAATGTTGAGCACGCAATAAAATCAAACCTCAACCTGCATTTCATACAAAGCTGTTTTTCTTTTTTAACTAAACCCCAAACAAAGCTTACCAAAAACGTGGTAAATCAAGCGCTATCGCTTTCCCCCCCTTCTATAGCACCAGAAAAGCTGGATTCTCCGGCTGGGTTTATTCATGCATATGATCTTACTAAAATTCTATTACAAGCTATTTCGCAAACAACATTAACCGACGATATACAAAAAAACAGAGCGAATGTTAGGCTCGCACTAGAGAATTTAAATCAACCAATCGATGGATTAATTAAACAATATAAGCAGCCTTTTACTCAGTGGTCTAGTGATGATCCAGATGCACATGAAGCACTTGGGTTAGATGATTTATGCATGGCAAATTATAAACCTGATGGGAGTATTCATATATTAAATAATTTAGAAGGCAGTCCAGAATAATGCCAAACTCACTGAGTAATAAATTTAAACTGACAACAAACAATGCATTTTATACTTTTTTAGCATTGAGTTTAATACTTTCAGTAACAATAAGCCTTTTACTTGTTGGGAGCAGAGCTAATGATGCTATTTATGATTTACAGAGTAAAAGTATAGAAATTGAATCGGAGTTAACCACTAGCTACTTAATGCTTTTTATAGAAACCCGAGAACAGATCCTCAAAGATATTGCTCGCCAGCCAATTTTGTCAAATGCAATCATGGGCTCAGAGACATCTAAAGCTGCGCTATTAGATTACCTTGATGAATATAAAATTTTAGGAAAAACCGAAAAGCTTGTTATTACAAATATTCTCCAAGAAGTTGTGTATAGCAGTGACTCATCATTAGCTGAGGTAATTGCGACAGAACCTACTTGGCTAAATAGTATAATTAACAATCAAATAGAAAGCGCTGTTATTTTACGGTCATCACAATCGCAATATTTTTTTACCATTGCAGTACCTATAAAATATAACAACCTCAGTGAAGGGGTGCTAACAGTACAATTTAGCACACCGCTTAGGGAGTTATTACCTGCAAAATTTGTATTAAATAATCACAACATCATACTCAGTGGCCCTTGGGTCTCTTTTTCAAATTTAGATGAAACACAGCAGTATATTTCAATCAGTAAAAAACCGGTTGGCTCCACAGGCATTGAGTTAAATTATTTAATAAAAAACAGCTTGTTAGCTGAAAAAGTAACCGCCTTTATGCTAGATATAGCAGTAGCTCTTATTTTAAGCCTACTCCTTTCATCTGTTGTGTTATTAATTTTTGGTAGGCATTTACTATTAAACCCATTTAAGCAGCTTGAGATTTCAAAAAAAGCGATCAAATTAAGTGAAGCCCGTTATGAGTTAGCAGTTGAAGGCAGCAATGATGGTATTTGGGATTGGGATATCCTCTCTAATACAATATATTTTTCCCCACGGATTAGAGTATTACTTGGATACAATGAAAACGATATAGAGTTTTTACCTAATACAATTGAAACATTTAATAACCTAATTCATATTGATGATATAGATGAAAACCAAAAACAATTAAAAGCGCATTTAACGCAAAATAAACCATATAATATTGAATACCGCTTAAAGAATAAATCAGGTGTATACCGTCACTTTAGAGCGAAAGGCATGGCATTACGAGACAGCAATAATATTGCCATCAGAATGGCGGGCTCAATTACTGACATCACTGAACAAAAAAAATCACAAGAGGCATTAAAAAAAGCCAAAGAACAAAATGATTTATTAGCCCATGCTATAGAGTCTTGTAATGTAGGAATATCGATCGCAGATGCTAAAGTTCCTGGTCTACCTTTAGTATTTTTAAATAGCGAGTTTGAAAAAATAACCGGTTACAAAAAAGAAGATATGATCGGTAAAAATTGCCGTGTTTTACAAGGCCCCAACACAGATAAAAAATCAATATCGGTCATTAAAAACGCAATAAAAACATTAAAAACTCAGCGTGTAGAAATAGTAAACTACAAAAAGGATGGCACCGCATTTTGGAATAGTTTACAAATCTCCCCTGTTTTTGACGAACACTCTAAACTCACCGCCTTTGTAGGAATTCAGCAAGATATCACTAAACGGATTGCTGCCAATCATTCATTAATTGAAGCAAAAGCATTAGCAGAACAAGCAAATATAGCAAAAAGTGAGTTTTTAGCCTCAATGAGTCATGAAATACGTACGCCTATGAATGGAGTACTCGGTATGCTTAACTTTATTTTAGATAGCCCTTTAAACGAAAAGCAGCAATATCAAACACGTATTGCACTTAACAGTGCAAATTCTTTACTCAATATAATTAATGATATTTTAGATTTTTCAAAAGTAGATGCAGGTAAGCTTGAGCTAGAAGAGTTAGAGTTTAACTTGCATGCCATGCTAGGAGATTTTTTAGAAACAGTCGCAGCTCAAGCATATAGTAAAGGTATTGAACTTATTTTAGATATTACAGATATCAAATACCCTTTCGTTATTGGAGATCCTGGACGACTCAGACAAATATTAACAAATCTTGTTAATAACGCCCTTAAATTTACCCATGTAGGGGAAGTGCAAATTATTGCTAAATTAATTCCCACTAATGGGAATGAAATACGCTTTAACTGCCAAGTGAAGGATACCGGAATAGGCATTCCAGTAGATCAACAAGCCAAGTTATTTAAATCATTTTCACAAGTAGATTCTTCAACAACACGGAAATACGGCGGGACAGGATTAGGCTTAGCTATCGTTAAAAAACTCTGCAATTTGATGCAAGGTGAAGTAGAGGTAAAGTCGGACGAAAATAAAGGGAGTAACTTTATTTTTGATATCACTTTAAAGAAAAGTAAAAAAACAGAAAAAATAATGCCTCCTATAGATATTACTGGAATTAACATACAAATAGCGTGCAGTAACAAAAGCCAAGCTAACGTACTTCAAAAGCAGCTTACACAATGGGGAGCAATCGTAACAATAAGCTCATCAGCAAAAATTGCGCTAAATACTTACGAGCAATTTTATACCCAACATGCTCATCCTTTCGACATTGTAATTATTGATACAAAACTTAGCGACAGTAACGGATTAACACTCGGTAAAACGATTAATGATCTAAATCTTCTCAGTACAGCAAACCTTGTATTGATGACCACAATAGATCAGTTTGAAACTAATGAACACTATAAACAAAATGGTTTTACTGCTTACTTTCCAAAACCGATGACAACTAAAGATATTTTTAACCTTCTTACAAAATGCTTACCCGAGAGAAATACTTTACATAGTGAAAATACCCAAACTTGTACCATAACCGAAAAACCACTTGGGCCGAATGATATTGTATGGCGTGAAGATATACGTATTTTATTAGCTGAAGATAATCAAATTAATCAGATTGTCGCCGCAACAACATTGAAAAAGATGGGAATTAGTGTTGTAGATATTGCGACCAATGGTAAAGAGGTACTTGATTACTTAGATCAAAAAAATACTATTGAGCCATACTCTCTTATTTTAATGGATTGCCAGATGCCTGTTATGGACGGATATCAGGCAACAACTTTAATTAGAAATAATGAAGCAAGAGATAAAGCAAACGCCATTACAATCATAGCCATGACAGCGAATGCTATGACGGGTGATAAAACTAAATGTTTAGATTCCGGAATGGATGACTATATATCAAAACCAATTGCCCAAGATATTTTATTTGAAAAGCTTTTAAAGTGGCTTCCTCACTCTGTAAAATAGACATTCAGCCACATTTTCTTACATATATTTAGTTGTTCTAAAATTAGTCGTTGGTACTATAAATTAATCTTGAGCAATACTATATTGCTCGTTAATTTAAAGGATTAACGAATGAATAAAATAATAATAACGCTATGTGCTTTAGCTCCTTGCCTTGTATCAGCACAAAAACTAGCAATACAAACAACACAAGCATTAATTACAACCGACTCCGCAACTGTATTTGCATATAACAAGACCCTAAAGCAGCTTGAGAGCATCAATTTACTAAGCGCAAAAAGCATTCAACTTACCCTACCCAATAATGCGATTGGTTTTGATGTAGCAACACTTGCCAATGCCGATACCAAACAAGCACTAATTTTAGCAAACGACGGGGTTTATAAAACCAATAGCGACAAAACAACATTATTGTTTACTTATGAATCAGTGCTTAATACATTAAAAGTAGATGAGTTTGAGAAAATTGATTTTGTTTTTGATGCCAATAACGATGGTTTAAGTGATATTTTTATCCCTAATTTAACAAGCAGCACCTTATATGTTCAAAACAAAGACGGCAGCTTTAAGCCCAACCAATTTATGCAAACACCTTTGTATGAAGGTCGTTTTTCAAGTAAAGGACTTTCGCTGGAAGTTAATATTAGCAATAAACCCGTCGTTATTGATTTTAACCACGACGGCTTAAACGACCTAGTATTTTCAAACGACTTTGGAGCAGATGTACTCCTTGCTAATTCAGAGGGCTTTGAGCAAAAGCTTACCTCAATTGACTTTGACATCGAGTTAGGCGAACTAAGTAATGGTGAAACTCGAAAAATAAAGCAAATTATTGATATTAATAACGACGGATTTCTGGATTTTACAACCAGGCAGTTTAAGCCTACGCAAGGTATGGATTCGTTAGATATAAAAATAGCACATACTTTATACCTAGGGAGCGCTAAAGGTTTTACTAATACGCCCATTACCTTATTTGAAACACAGGGCCCTAGTGAACTATTGCTCAAAACTGATTTTAATAATGATGGCTTAATTGATTTACAAAAAATGGACTTAGATATTGGCTTAGGTACTATCGCGTCTATGGCATTGGGCGGTGGCAGTACTGATG
The DNA here is from genome assembly GCF_002407505.1 of Pseudoalteromonas sp. 1_2015MBL_MicDiv. NCBI lineage: Bacteria > Pseudomonadati > Pseudomonadota > Gammaproteobacteria > Alteromonadales > Pseudoalteromonadaceae > Pseudoalteromonas > Pseudoalteromonas sp. 1_2015MBL_MicDiv. Next base: position 2,786,241 of record NZ_CP012737.1, read on the forward strand.
TAGATGTAGAAATGAATCTTTATAAACAGCAATCCGACGGCTCATTTGCCAATAAATCGAGTATCGAACTTGATTTAGAAATGGAAGTGGGAATGAACGGCAATGATTCCAAACCAGCGCTCTATTTAGGCGATATTAACGGCGACAGCTATATTGATGCGGTATACAAATACAGTAAAAAAACACTGTATATTTATTACGGAGAGCAAGATTCACTGCTAAATAAAAAACGTAAAAAATTAAAATTAACGCTGCCTAAAAATAACAAAGATATTCTGTTAGTTGATATAAACCAAGATGGTAAAAAAGATTTTGTATTTAAATTTACCGAAGAAGATGGCACCAACAAAATAGAAACACGGTTAAATTAAGCCAATAAAAAAGCCCAACAGAATTAACCGTTGGGCTTTGGACTTAAGACTTTCGAGTAACAGTCAGCTTTACTCTAAGTAATAATACCTAAGCAGTTACATTTAGCAGCGAATCGCCTTCACTTAAACCAAATTTCTCTTGCACTGATGCAAGGATTGATTCTTTATCTTCACCTGACAACTGGTTTGAATACTCAGTTAAGAGCTCATCTAAATAGCTGACTACTTCGTCTGTATCGACTGATTCTAATGAGTTTTGTGGCGGTGGCGGACGCTGGCCTTCTGCCCGTCCTGCATCACCAATACTTTTAGCATCAAATTCAAGTTCGCCCATTAAATCAGCAAGCTCTTTAGTGGGTGCAATACCTTGTTCTTTAAATGCTGCTTGAATACTTTGCGCATCGTCGCTAGTTAAGTTTTCTGCATCAAACTGTGCAAGCGTTTCTTTAATAAAATCGCTTTGCTCTGTTGTTAGCTTTGCTGTTTGGCTGCTTTGTTGCGACATCAAACTGGCAGAACTGCTGTTAATACTATTAATCATTTTAGTACCCTTTCAACGTTCACGACGAGGTGGTTTATGATCGCTAAGCTCTTGTTCACTGATTTCGCCATTACCATCGGCATCTATAGAATCAAAAATTGTTTGTGCATCGCCGTGCGGTGGTTTTTTAGCACTAAACTCTTCAAAGCTAATTACACCATCGCCATCAGTATCAATAGTTGAAAAATCAGGTCTTTCAGGAGGATTGTCACCGCCTCGTGCAGCTACATTAGCTGAAAAAGCAATAGATAATATTGCCACAGTGGCAAGTGTTGAAAAATGCTTCATAGTAATAACCTCGTATTTAAGAATTAAATTAAGATTACGCTTTAAAAACGCAAACAATGTGCAAACAATAGGGAAGTAGTAAATTATTTTGATAAAAAAATTAATTTAAAAAGTTATGGTTGATTGCATTGCAATCAATATATAAGCTAATAAAATAATACGATTAATAACTGACGAGCAGTTGCGTTACTGCCCTTAATTCTCAAAGCTGATATACTGCTTGAGCCAATTAAACAAACAAATACAGAGCACTTTCATAAATAATGATTAATAACCAACCCTACTTAGCAGGCAATCTGTGAAAATACCTAAACGCCTACAACCTCTTGTTGATGATGGCCTTATTGACGAAGTTATAAGCCGACTAATGAGCGGCAAAGAAGCCGATGTATTTATTGTGCGTTGTGGTGAACACATACGCTGTGCAAAAGTGTATAAAGATGCCGTTAAACGTAGCTTTAAAAAAGCGGCACAATACCAAGAAGGCCGAAAAGTACGTGGTGGACGCCAAGCCCGTGCTATGGGCAAACGCTCTAGCTATGGCCGTCAATTAGAAGAAGAGATTTGGCAAAATGCCGAAGTGGATGCGCTATCTCGTTTAGCCGGTGTGGGTGTACGTGTACCTGATACTTACTTTTGTATTGATGGCGTGCTGCTTATGGAGCTCGTGTCGGACGAGGATGGTAACGTAGCTCCTCAACTTGGACATGTCGTTTTTAGTGAAGAGCAAGCGATTGAGCAGCATAAACTCATGATGCATTATATTAAGCTTATGCTTTGCGCAGGTATAATACACGGTGATTTATCTGAATTTAATGTACTTGTAGATAATAACGGCCCTGTAATTATAGATTTACCGCAAGCAGTTAACGCTTCAGCAAATAACAGTGCACAAGCTATGTTTGCACGCGATGTAAATAACATACGCCGCTACTATGGTGAATTTGCGCCAAGCATACTAAAAACTCAATACGCTAAAGAAATGTGGGCATTATTTGAAGAGGCCAATTTAACGCCTAATTCAACGCTTACAGGTGAATTTGAAGACAGCGACGAACTTGCCGATGTAGATTCTATTCTTGATGAAATCCAAGCGGCAGAATATGAAGAGTTTGACCGTTTAGAGCGAATTAAAAATGCTGACGATGATGAGTAGCTCATCGTCATAGCTCACTAATCCCCCCCTTACTGCGGGTGCACAAATCGGTAGCCAACCCCATAAACAGACTGAATAACACTTTCAGTTTGTGTCACTTCATCTAGTTTTTTACGCAACTTTTTAATATGGCTATCAATAGTACGATGGCTCACAATACGCTGATCGGCGTACATAGTGTCCATTAAACTATCGCGCGAATAAATACGATTTGGGTTGTTAAACAAAGGTTTAAATAGCTGAAATTCAAAGTTCGTTAGCTCTATGCTGCTTGATTTGTATTTTACGTTGTAGGTGCTCTCATCAAGCTTCATTGTTGACTCTGTAACATCACTTGCGTTATTTAATCGCCTTAATATAGCTTTTACGCGTGCCACCAGCTCAGCATAACTAAACGGCTTACAGATATAGTCATCAGCACCTAACTCTAGTCCAAGTAATCTATCTATTTCTTCGACTCTTGCCGATACCATAATAATAGGCACGTTTGAAAAGCGCCTGATTGCTTTACACAATTCAATGCCACTTTGGCCAGGTAACATTATGTCGAGTAAGATTACACTCGGGCTGTTAATTTCAAGCCAAGGTAATACTTCATTCCCGTGATGTATTTGATGAGTGATAAAGTGGTGGCTGCTTAAAAAGTCACTCATTAAGTTAGCTAACTTTACTTCATCTTCCACAATCAGAATTTGTTCACTCATAGGCATCTCTGTAAGTAACCTCAACTTTATTTTTATAAACTAAATCGTCGGCAATCTAATAATAATGGCAAGACCACCTAAACTGGCTTTTTTAGCAGCTATTTCACCATTATGGCCTTTAACTATATGCTGGCAAATAGATAAGCCTAAACCAGAACCCCCCTCTTGGCGATTACGCGAACTATCTACTCGATATAAATACTCAAACAAATGCGATAAATGCGACTGCTCTACACCTACGCCATTATCTTCAATTATAAGCTCTAAGTAGGTTTGCCCTTTAATACTTATATTGCTAGCCGTTAATGAAATAGTTGAGCATTGTGCATAGTGTACTGCGTTCATTAAAATATTATCGAGTAGCTGCAAAAGGCGTGTTTTATCTGCTTGTACAGTTATGTGTTTAGCGCTATTTAGTAAATGAATTTTTATATTATGTTGTTCAAGCACAACCTGATATTTTTGCTCAATAGTATTTAATAATAACGCCATGTCAGTAGGTTGCATAGTGTAATGCATACCCCCTAACTCTGCGCTATTGAGCATATGCAAGTCGTCTATTAAGCGTTTTAAATGCAAAGCTTCATCGTTAGCCGAACTTATATTTTTTGTGTTCGGTTCTCGTATACCAAGTAGCATAGCTTCAAGTTCACCGAGTAAAATGCTCATTGGCGTCCTAAGCTCATGAGAAATATTAGCAAGCCATCGCTTACGTACTTGCTCATCTTTAGCGAGTGTAAATGCAAGGATATTAAAATCTTCGCTTAATTGGCCTAATTCGTCTTTTCGCTCAAGCGTAAGTTTGGTCTCGTAATTACCTTGCGTTAAGCGATGCATACCGTTAGCAATTTGCTTTACTGGGCTAACTAAGTGGCGAGACAATAAAAAGGTAACCAGTAATGTAAGCAATACCGCAGCTAAAGCAATAAACCATAAGTAGTTAGTTTGCTGCTGTAAAAAATCAAGCTCATAACCATCAACCAAGTTATCTCTTTTGGAAACAGCTAAGTAACCCACTGTTTTATCGCCCACTGTAATTGGGGTTGTTATATATTTTAAATCACTGAGATATTTACCCACTACTCGCTGTTTATTTTCATCAAGTAATGCGTAGTGAGCAATATTGTCCGGTGGTGGGCGGCGATCCATCCCTAAACGAACATGATCTGGCGGCGGTCGTCGCATCATCCCTCCCCTGTGACCCGGACCTTTTGGTGGTCTAGGTAAAAACTGGCTATTTTCTAGCTGCGATTCAACAAGCTTTCTAAAATTTTCGTCATCGCCAACAACGCGTTGCCATGAGGGGGTTTGTTCGTACTGTCTTGACAGCTGCGCAACAAGTGGTTCAAGCGCTTTCACCTCTTTTGCATTAACAAAATCAATTACGCCTTGGCCTATACTCCATTGTATAAGTACCACCAGTCCTGCAATAACACTAAAGGTAAAACTAAATAGTATTAAAAAAAGTTTATTATGAATTTTCATTAATGCGTGTTTTCAACCTTGCTAGGAAAGCTTTCAAATCGGTATGTTATAAACTCTTTGCTTTGATCGCTAACATACAACGTAGCAACTATTTTTTTGCCTTGAACGGTCCAATACATATGACCATGATTATTTAAAGTAACCGATACGGTATTTATACCAGTTTTAAATAAGTTAGCAGGTAAATGCAACGCTTGTCCGTAAATTCGCTGTATTTTAACCCCATTAATGTATAAATGAGCATGACCTTGTAAAAAGCCCGTGTCATCGTTTGTAGTAACGCTCATCATTTGCTGCATGTTCATCGCGCCCTCAGGGGGTACAGATAAATCATAGTTCTGTGTATCTAAAATTAAGTTATAACCCGACATACTATCTTTTAATAACTTAAGGCTTAATGCCGGGATTGGCGTATCACTTGGCACTGCTATAGGCATATGACTATGATCCATCATTTCCTGCCGCGCAAAGAGCTTAAAGCTCAATAGCGCAGCAGTAGTTAGGATCAATGCGTATTTAAAATAACGCATAGTTACTCCTTATATTCCCGGTGGTGGACCCATTGTTTCGCCCGTATCACAGCGACCAATTGAATTATCGGCTAATTGACCTTTAAAACGAGGCCCTATTTGATAAGGAAAAGAAGGCTGTAATTTACCATCGCTGTCTAACGTTAGTGTTATATGGTAGTGATAACCCTTGCCATCGTTAGTATCGTGGCCGTTATGCTCATCTAATTGAGCACCGGTTACTGTTTTTTGTGCGTAGTAATAATCTTCAAAATAATAACCATCGTCGGCATTTAATGTATTACCAGAGAGCGTCGTTACTTCTGCGCCAATAGCAGGACCTGCATCACTTGTTTGTGTACCTTGGCTAACATCGTATTGATCAACTAAGGTACAGCTTCGCTCGCCCTCAGTACCACAACCACCCTCACTTTCTGATGCGCCATAATCACGCATTTCCCAGCCGCTTAATGCAAGTTGACCGTTACTTTCATAAGGACCATAAAGCGGATAGCCATCAGCTGCAAACCCATAAATAGGTGAATGCGCATCGCCATCATCTTCAAGTAAATCAGCTAAGCAACTCGTATAAAAGTGATGATGATATTCACCGTTAGCAGCATGTCCGCCACACACATCAACATCATATTGCTCAGCAATGGGCGCTAGTGTATACCAAATATTATTACCGTAGCTCATACCATCGCCCCAGTTAAATATACTGGTGCCATTAACCATTAAGCCAACTGTACCTAAACCTGTTTCACAAGTTTCAGTGCCTGATAAGTCGGTAGGTGTTATCGGAAAATACGCCTCAACTGTTTGTTCTGTCGGGCAACCTGGTCCTGGAGGCCAATAACCTGCACCGCCTGTGTCATCACAGTTTTCAGTGCTGCTGTTATAGCCAATATCTTCACCAAACGAAATGGTTTGCCCTACTGCTGCTGAGGTTACACCGTTATAAAAATCAGTAGCTGCACGCGGGCGATTATTAAGTGCGTCTACTTGGTCTTGTGTAAGCGTTACGTCATATTTAGGAATGTCAGTTGTTTGCACATACATGTATTCAACGTCAGCATCTTCCTCAGTAACAGTAACAACCTCAACTGATTGAACATCTTCAACCACTGCGCCATTGTTTTGTATATAAGTGGAGGTTGTATCGTTGTTAATTAACCAGCTGGTAAGTTTTGCACTATTATCAACTACACCAGTATCTGAGTCTGATGAAGCAATAACATTAACTATAACGGTATCTACAACGACATCGTTTGTGCCGTCATCTGCACTGATTTCAAATACAAGTGCTTCATCGGTTAATACCTCAGGTGCAACAAACTCAGTAGACGTTGCGGTACTTGAAGATAAACTAACGGTAGTGCCTGATGTTTGTGACCAACTAACAGATACTTCGCCGTCATCTTCAACCGTTGAACTTAAATAAACGGTATCACCCGCATTAACAGTTTGGTCAATACCGGCGTCAACCGTTGGAGCACTATTACTGACCGTTTCGCCGTCTGTTGTAGTACTTGTAGAATCGCTGTTACATGCGCTTAAAGCGATACAAAGCGCGCTTAATGCAAATAACTTAGTTACATTAGAGGCTTTTGTTTTAAGAAGTGTTTTCAATGCTTGAACCTTTACTTTAACGTTTAATAAAACAAAGTTAACAAGTAAAAGTGCAAACAATGTGCACAAACAAAGGAAGAATCTACATAAAATTACAACTGTGGTCTTTTAAGCAAAAACTTATCTTTGGTTGTACTAAAGTAATCGCCGCCCATTTTGCCCACTGCATTTAATAATTCAGGATCAATATAGCCATTACTCATCACTTCATAGTCTATAAAAATACCCACTACATCCAACAACATCATTTTTCCGCCGCCAGGCTCATTTGAAATACTAATAACTTCGCGTAACTTACATTCAAACCGTACTTTTGAATCGGCAACGCTTGGCGTATTAACTAACTTACTTGGAGCTTGCGCGATGTTAGCTGCATCAAATTCACTTATATCACTAGGGTAATTTGCACAACTTTGATTCATTTTTTCAACTAGCTCTTGGCTAACTATATTAACCACACATTCTTTAGTTGCCATTAGATTACTGAGCGTATCTTTATTCGTTTTATCACTAGGGTTTACTTGCGTAACACTTAAAACAGGTGGCTTGCAGCTAGCCACAGTAAAAAATGAATAAGGCGCAATATTCGCAATACCTTCACTATTTAATGTACTTATCCATGCGATAGGCCGTGGGCTTATACCGCCGACTAAGTAAGAGTAAACATTTTGGTTGGTATTTTCGGTGAGATCTAAAAACATACTTTTCCTTTATTAAAAGTCACGCGGCAAATCTTAAAATAAGTTTATTACGTACAATACATTAAAGCAGCAGCCATTTTTTAAAATATGCATGAAAAAATAAACATAGTGTGGTTTAAACGTGATTTGCGTCTTAGCGATCACCAACCATTAAAAAGTGCATTTAGTAATGGCTTACCGACACTGTTACTTTATAACTTTGAGCCATTACTGCTCGAAGATGCACACTACAATGAGCGGCACTGGCGCTTTGTATATCAATCAATAGTTGAGTTAAATAATCAGCTAGCGCGTTTTAACGCCTGTGTTCATATCTTTAATTTAAACATGAGCGATTTACTTGAATCGTTAAAGACGCAGTTTGAAATAGTAAATATATTTAGCCATCAAGAAATAGGCTTAAACAATACCTTTGAGCGCGATAAAGCAATAAAAACTTGGTGCCAGCATAACCACATTAATTGGCTAGAGTCGCAAACAGGCGCGGTTATTCGCGGCAAAAAAAATCGTAATAATTGGAATGAACGCTGGCAGCAAACAATGCAAGCACCTATTGCTGTTCCTAATTGGAAGAGTATAAAAACAATTACCCTCAATAACTACCAAGCACCTGAGCTGCCAAGCGCTTACACGCAAGATCACGACAGCTTTCAACAAGGCGGCCCGTTGCATGCACGCCAAGTAATACAGAGCTTTTTTGCCGAGCGCGGTAAAGGTTATCAAAAAGGAATATCGAGCCCAAGTTTAAGCCAAACCCATTGCTCTCGGCTTTCGCCTTATTTAGCGTGGGGGAACATTAGCCTTAGGCAAGTGTATCAAATGGCAATTGATGAATATCACTCAAAGCACCCCGATAAAAGAGGCTGGAAGCGCCCACTTGCTGCGTTTGTATCGCGCTTGCATTGGCACTGCCACTTTATGCAAAAGTTTGAAAGCGAATCCTCTATGGAATTTTTAGCCCTTAATTCGGGTTATCACGTATTTCCGTATCGCGATGATGAACATGTGAAAAACGATATTGAACGCTGGGCGCAAGGTCAAACAGGTATTCCCATTATTGACGCTTGCATGCGCTGCTTAAAAGCCACCGGTTATATAAACTTTAGAATGCGCGCCATGCTTGTAAGCTTTGTAACCCATCATTTAAATATAAGTTGGCAGCAAGCAAGCTTTCCGCTCGCTAATTACTTTTTAGATTTTGAGCCCGGAATTCACTACCCGCAAATTCAAATGCAAGCCTCGGTAACAGGCATTAACACCATTAGGCACTACAACCCAATTAAGCAGTCAGAAGATCAAGACCCAACAGGCTCGTTTATTAAAAAGTGGTGTCCAGAGCTTGAAAAACTCCCTATTGAATATTTACATCAGCCTTGGGAGCAAACTCCAATGGAAGCACTCTTTAACGACTTTAAATTAGGGGAGGATTACCCTGAACCCATGCTTGATTTAACAGCAGCCTCAAAAGAAGCACGCGAACGCTTATGGCAATATCGTGAGCGAGCCGATGTTAAACGCGCCATAGGGAAAATTCTTAGGAGGCACGTAGCAATTACACCAAAAACAAGCCAAGTAAGAAATAAAAATAACACTGAAAGTAATAGTGAGACTAAGTAAGCATGACGCATAAAAAACTAAACTTACCTCAAAAAATATGCCCTCTTTGTAATAAACCTTTTACGTGGCGTAAAAAATGGCAACGCGACTGGGATAACGTTATTTACTGTTCAGAGCGCTGCAGACGTAATAAATAAGAGTAACAATTAGCTGGCGTCTATTTTGCAACATCATCAGTAATTAGTGCTTTTAAGGCTTTATATAAGTTTATTTTGTAAATAACGCTTAACTAACCTGAAAAGCTTACACCCAAGCAAGGAGAAGATGATGACTATTAAAAAAACGGCAAGTTCTACATGGTCTGGCGACATTAAAACAGGCAAAGGTAGTATATCAACTCAAAGTGGCGCGCTTAACAAACAACCTTACGGTTTTAATACCCGCTTTGAAGATAAGGCAGGCTCAAATCCTGAAGAATTAGTAGGTGCAGCGCACAGTGCATGTTTTAGTATGGCGCTTTCGCTTGCATTAGGTGATGCAGGCTTTACTGCAGACAAAATTGATACTAAAGCCACTGTAAGCCTTGATGAAGTAGATGATGGTTTTTCGGTTACGCATATTGCCCTTGAAGTAAAAGCGCGTATTGATGATATTCAAAATGAGCAGTTCCAAGCCTTATGCGAGCAAACCAAAAAGAACTGTCCTATTTCCAAGCTCTTAAATACTGAAATATCATTAGATGCGACACTTCAATCAGCATTTTAACTATTTAGGCTTAACTATTACAGTCCCTTACTAAACAAGCCAAGTAAATATTTACTTGGCTTTTTTATTATAAAGAAGTATCTCTAGGGCGTGTTGTTCTTTGGTGGTTGAATTTACAGCAATGTGCTTGGTATTTAGGCTAGGCAGAGCCTATGTTGTGTGGTTATTCCCCATTAATAGGTGATAACGCAGCATAGATGCCAAACATGCGCTGCCCTTTGGGTTCTTTCTAGGGACGATTGACTCTTTGTTGCCTACATGGGTGTAGGTAAGGGGCGTGAGCAGGACGCGGAAGCTTTGCTCGGTTTTTACTTATTCTTACATGGATGTAAGCCAGTAGAATAAAGCAGGAGCAGTTATCGATCCCACTAGGTTACAAACCTCACGCCGCGATTAAATCGCCCCTAGATTGAATAAATTTCAATCCACAAAAATCAACACGCCCTAGGTTTATTCCTACTCAAAGCACTTACTACTAGCCCAATTCCCATCCCAAGCGCTGGCCATACTACCCAGATATAACTAGGCGAAGTTAGTAAATTTATAACGCTTAGCAAAGTTAAAATAAGTAAATATGCTTTAATTTTTTTGCCTATTGTAATTGTATTGCTCATTTATATTCTCCAAGTAATTTATGTCGCTATTATTGTTTTAATAAGCAACGTACACACCTGCCAAATGTCACTAAGTGATCTGACATTAGTCATTATTTTTCATTTAATTACATAGTTATTTATTACGTATAAAAACATAAAAAACAATACTTTAATCTATTTGTGTTAGAATCTAATCTCAACTAACCTAAACAAATATGCATAAGAGGATGAGCTAAGTGAGCGAAAAATCAAAAGATTGCGAAAAAGTGACGTGTAGTAACTGTGCTGACGCTAACGATCTCGAATTTGATTTTTCTATGGCTTTTCAACCGATTATAAACTGTAAAACTAATCTTATTTATGGCTATGAAGCGCTGGTTAGAGGTTTAAATGGCGAGTCTGCTTATTCTATTATTTCAAAAGTGAATGAAGACAACCGCTATGCATTTGATCAGCTTTGCCGTATTAAAGCCATTCAACTAGCTTCAAAGCTAGGCATAACATCAATGCTAAGTATTAATTTTTTACCTAATGCTATTTATAAACCAGAACGATGTATACGCACCACACTAGAAGCTGCAAAAAAGTATAACTTTCCAATTCAAAATATTATGTTTGAATTTACTGAAGTAGAAAAAATAGAAGACACCGCACACATTAAACGCGTTGTTGATTACTACCAGTCTCTCGGATTTAAAACGGCTACCGATGACTTTGGTGCAGGTTATTCTGGTTTAAATCTACTGGCTGACTTTCAAACAGATATTATCAAGCTTGATATGGCGCTAATACGCGATATAAGCAACGATAAAAAACGCCAATTAATAGTAACTCATTGCTTAAATATGTTTCGCGACTTAAACATTACCGCACTGGCTGAAGGAATTGAAACAGTAGAAGAATATACGTGGCTAAAAAACGCAGGTGTTGAGCTTATGCAAGGGTATTTATTTGCCAAACCAAGCTTCGAAAACTTGCCTGAGGTAACCTACGTTTTTAATTAAGAAAATCTACAATATTCAAACAATTTATTACAACCATTTAATTGCCTTATAAAACTGCATTAATATAATGCCCATTCTAGTAACAAGTTTACTCAATTATAAGAAGGGATACTTATGCGCTTTTTAATGCCACTCACTTTACTCACACTTAGCTGCACAGCGTCTGCAAACGCTGAGCAGTCAGAATCAAAACAATGGTTTAACTCTATAAACTACGCAAAAATTGATTCTGATTATTACAGCGATGATGTGTATGGGCTATCAACTCACTATTACTTTGAGGAACAGCAAAACTCTGGTGTTTGGGATGATTATGGCTACTTGGATACAGATAGTAATATAGGCTTAAATTATTTTAATTCAGATGGTTACAGTGGAAAAGGTATTTTTGGAGAAGGCTTTTACGGCAATGCTTTTGCAACTTTTGAACTACCTAACATTGGTGATGCCGACAACTATTCGCTTGGTTTAGGTTACTTGTTTGCTGATTCACTAAAAGTATCTGTACGTATGTTAGATTATGAATATAGTGATACAGTTTATTTTTTTAAAGCTCAGTATAATCATGAGATTAACGACACCGACTACATTGGTTTTACTGTTGAAACAGATGATGAAACAGAGTCGTGGGATCTATCATCACGTTACTTTGCCCACCTTTATGATGACAGCTATTTTGCTATAAATGTTGACTATCTAGATGTTGGCGACGACTCAGTTTTTAATGTACTCGCAAACTATTACTTCAATAAACATGTTGCGGTCGGTATTGGCTCAAACGATTCTGATTTAGTGATTGAAGGTAAGTACTTTATTAATGATAGCTACTACTTTACAGCTAATTACACTGATGATGATAACTACGATGTATACAACCTTAGCTTTGTAGCCCAATTTTAATAAGTACAAAAAAGCCGCCTTACTGGGGTCACTTCAGTCAAACAAGGCGGCTTTTACTAAACAACTATAACTTACATATTACCCAGCTCTATCATCATAGCTGTATACATACGCAAATTAAGCTCTAGTTGCTCAAGCGTCATAAATTCATGCTCTGAGTGACCTGTGTAGCGCTTACCTGGCATTGAAGGACCAAACGATACCGCGTTATCAAACAGCTTTGCATTAGTCCCACCACCAATCGATACAAAGTCAGCTTTTTCGTCACCCGTAAAATGCTTGAAAATATCAAGTAGCTTTTGCGCATGCGGCGCACCATCTAGTAGCATTGGAGTGCCAATAATTGTTTCTATGTTAGCAAGCGTTACATTGTTAGCAGCCTGCCAATTCGCGAGTGCATCATCAATTTGCTTTTGCAGTACAGCTTCGTCTTTACCCATAGGGCGACGTGCATTTACAGCAAGTGTTAGCGCATTACCATCGCGCTCAATAACTGTTGGTGCAACCGTCATCGGGCCCATAAAGTCGTGCTTATAGGCTATTTCGCCAAATTGTTTACCGTGAATGTCTAAACCAATTAACTGGTTTACAAAGTCGATTAGCTCGCCGTCGCTATTATTTTCAAGCTCCACGCCTTTAAATAATTCAGCCAAATACGCAATGGCATTTATACCTGACTCTGGCTCTGATGAATGTGCCGACATACCTTTAACGCTTATTGCTAAGCTATTACTTTTTTCACTAAAGTTAAATTCAACTTTATTTAATGTTTTTGCTTTTGCTTTTAATGTATTAATAAGTGCCGCGTCTGCATTGTGAAGTACTAAGCTTGCATCTTCTGGAATTTGACTTCTAAACGCACCGCCAGTTACATCCTTTACATATAAACCCGTCTGTGGTGATGTTGCATTAAAAGTAGGTGCAATTAAGCTCCAGCCTTTCTCGGCAACCACTACAGGGTATGATGCATCAATCGTTACTGCATATTTTGGTTGTTCATACGTTTTCATGAATTTAGTAAGCGGACCCCAATCAGACTCCTCTGCAAGGTAAATCATCAGCTCAATTCGGTTATTAAGGGTTATGCCTTTATCTTTAATTGCTTTCATGGCGTAAAGCGCTGTTGCTATTGCACCTTTATCGTCTTCCGTACCACGACCAACTAATTTACCCGGTTCAGATGTATCAATAATAAAAGGACTTTGTTTCCATTTGCTAGCATTAGCAGGTTGCACATCGCCGTGGGTTACTACCGTTACTTTTTCGCTTTGCTCGCCCATACCAATTAATACGGTGTAGCCTAAATCTTGATAGTCAAAACCAAGCTCTGCGGCTTTCATTTTTAAAAGTGCTTTAAAGCCAATAAAATCGGGATTTTGAGGAGCGCTAATGTCGTTTTTATTAACCGTCGGAAAAGCCACTAAGTTAGTTAGTGTGTGTATTTGAGCATTTTGGTAGGTATTTACTGCGTAATCGGCAACGCTATCAATATTTTTATTTAACTGCGCATGAGCACCAAATGCAAATAAAGCAATACTGGCTAAAGCTAACTTTTTCAAAACAATTCCCATTTAATTAATAACTAAGAGCATTAATTATAACGCTATGGGAGGCTTACATATAGCAATTTGTGGCAGGCACACAGGTAACTTAAGGTAAATATTTATATAGCAGCTTTTATGAGGATGAATGTATAATGCGCGACTTAAAATTAACAGGGTCTTTAATTGTGAACCGTCGTAAAAAAATCGTCACTAAATTTCAAAAGAAAGATAAACGCACTAACGCTAAACTACACAAAAGCAACAAACCTGGTTATGTGTCAAAAGCTGAGCGCGAAAAACTAGCTGAACAAGAAAGTAATGAGCCACAGGTAACCCAAGAGTAACTTTACGTTACCCGTTGCTTTGATAATTTAAAGTGGCAAAAGTAGCGACCACTTACATAACATATCACTCCCGTGGCAACTATAAGCTCAAACGTAGCTAAGTAATTAACTGTATCTACATATGGTATTGCGAGGTTTATACTTTGCATCCAGTCTTTCATTTTAAATAATGCAGTTGCCCCAATAACCATTGGAAATGTAAAAGCAGCGTAGCTCGGCGTAAAAGGTCTGCGTAATAACTTTATAAATAACACATAAACAATCAGTGTTTTTATTATCGCTAATATAAATAATGCCCCCACTATAACAAGTGATGGATTAGCTACAATATGAAAATACCCCGCTAATGTTAAACTGGCAGGCGCAGCTAAAATGGCAAGTGTTGGCTGTATTTCGTAGTCACTTTTTAATGCTAATAAAAAACGATAAAACATAATTGGCAGCATTATCGCGTACGTTGATATACCAATAACCAGCGCGCTATAAGCTAACCACGCTAATGTCGGATTTCCCGAAAAAGTAATATCTGCAATAATTATCCCTACTGGTGGCACAAACCAGCTGGGCGCCATATCCTCAAAGTTAAACTTTTTTGCTCGCTGGTATAAAAAACTCACCAAAAATGTGAGATGCAGCACAAAAGCTAAAACCCACATAATATCACCAGCCAATGGGTTAAATTGCCCAATTGAGTTTGAAATAACAAGATTAGCCATTGCAAATGTAGGGATCACACTTCCTGCAACTGGGTGTGCTAAATCGGCTTTTAATAAATGAGGGTGTAGTAAAAACTTAGCAGCCAAAAGTAAAACTAATACGCCAGCTAATACCGCTCCCAAAAATTGCCCTTGAGAGTTTAAATTAAAAACGTTTTCCCATGTCCATCCCATACTAGCAATACCCAAAGCTAAACCGGCCATAGCTGTTGGCGCACCCATCACTTTATTTTTAAATTGCTTAAACACTGTACTTCCTAATCATTGGGTGATGAACAAGTTACTGCTTTTTACTGCATTACCTTAAAATAACGCTGTAAAATTAATCCAAGCGTGCTTAATAGAACCCTTTTTGCATACAAATATTTCATAAAAACAAAAAACCATAACACAGCTACGGCTTTTGCTTTATTTTAAATTTGAATATGAGGTTAATTAAAACGCGTAACTAACGCTTACATTAAATGAACGACCTTGCCCTGCTAATTGCTCAAACCCGTTGCCGCTATCTTGTTTAAGCGCTGCAATACTTACACCGCCAAGGGGGAGCTGGTAATATTCATCAAACACGTTACTCACTTCTGCGCTTAGCGTTAATGAATCCCATGTGGCTTTAGAGCTTAAATTAATCAGGCTGTAGCTGTCTGTTTGGTTTTCAAAACGATTATTATCTACACGGCTTTTTGCATCTACCCACTGCCAAGATAACGCATTTTCAAATCGATTAATTTGCTGGCTAATACCTAGCTGGGTTTGCAGTGGTTTAATTTGATAAAGCGGCTGGTTGGTATCGTCGCGCTTACCTCTCGTATTAGTAACATTAGCGTGCAACTGCCAGTTACCTAAATCCTTAGATTCATAAATGTTGGCTGTTAAATCTATTTTTGCACCATATAAAATGGCATCTACATTAGTAAACTGCAAAATGTTACGCGCTGTATTATCTAAATCATAACTATTGAAGCTTCTTACAATATCAGCATCAATATAATCATTCACATCTGTATACCAAACATTGGTGCTTAAACGCCAACCATCATCTTTAGCCTGCTTAATATAAGTAGCACTTATTGTATGCGCTGTTTCAACGTCTAAATCAGGGTTACCAATATAGCCATTACCATCGCCATACCAACCAATCATGGTGGTTGCCATATTGCTTACGCCCCAGCTGTATCGCTCGTATAAATTAGGCGCTCGGTTTTTACGGGCAAGGCCAAATTGCAGCTCATCATAATTTGTTATTTGGTAGTTAATTAATAAATTAGCATCAACTATGGTGTCAGTTTTATCTCTGTTGGCAGCATTAAAGTTCTGTGCAGCAATGCTATTATCTGTAGACGTATCGCTCATGGTCATAGTTTCCATACTGCCTATACCCATCATGCTCATACCATCGTTGTAAGATTGAACCTCCCCAACGTGGGTATTAATACTTTCAATACGCACGCCTACGTTTAACCATAACTTTGTATTTATTTGACTCTCAAATTCAGCAAATGCCGCTATGCGCTCTCGTTTACCGTTATTTATATTTACGTAATCGTCTGGTCCCATCATGGTTGAGCCTTCAATACCTGGCCACCAATCATCAATGCTGTAATTGTAATATTCTTGAGCGAGTAAAATACTGCTGTTTTTATTAAGCGCGATACGCCATTTAAGCTGCGTACTTATATCTTGTGCATCGGTTTTCATTGGCATCATGCCTCTTTTTTCTTCACTGAAAAAACCCATTTCGTGCTTTACGCTATGCCAGTTAACTTGCCCTTCAAGCTCGCTGTTATCAAAAGAGCGTTTGTATTGAGCTATTGCGCCGTAACTGGTGTTATCGGTCATATCCATGTACTGATTTGCAAATCCCTGATACGGGATTTTTTGATGCGTTAGCTTTATCACTAATTGCTGTTTATCATCGCGCATAGCTGCGGTTAAACTATGATTTTGTGCTCGGTACAATGTATCTAACACTACATCGCCGTTACCGTCTTCATAACTATCTGCATCACTAAACGAGCCCTGGTAATTAAGGCTAAACGTGTCACTTGCTAAACGTGCACCTACGCCAAGTTTACGTCCGTTATCAACACTACTGTACTTTGCTGACACATAACCTGAGTGCCAACCTAATTCATTGCTATCGCTATACTGTGGTGAAATAGAATTAACGCTTATTACGCCAGCAATATTATCGCCGCCCGCGCTCACTGGCGACACGCCTGCAGCCACATTGTAAGACGAAATTTGATTAGCCGAGATATACGACAGTGGCGGGTTCATGTGATTAGCGCATGCAGCGGTTACATCTGCACCATCAATTAACACTTTAACTCTGTCGCCCATTAAACCATTTAAAATAGGGAGGTTAGATACGCCGCCCGCATCTGAAAAGTCGACACCTAAATCACTTAATAACGATTCTGACGAACCAAGTGCTAAATGCTTATTTTGAGCATGTCCGTGTACTTCAATTACTTCTAAAGGCGTATCGTCGGCAAATGCAAAAGGAGATAGCACACCGCTAATAAAAAGTGCGACAGGGGAAAGTAAGTAAGTTTTTTGAGTTTTGCTTTTATAAACCATTGTTAATTTATGCCACTGTAATAATTGGCGTAATTATAGTGTGAACTGCAAAAGCAAAAGCGCGACATATTGTCGCACTTTATCAATTAAGAATGTTGTTAAATTGCCCCTAGACAGAACCCTTCGTGCAGCGCGTGTTTGGCATTTATTCTACGTTATCGCCTATTTATGAGGAATAAACACTACATAGGCTCTGCCTTACTTAAATACCAAACATACTGCTGAAAATTCAACCTCAAAAGATAAGCAGGCCATAAATAAAGGATGGTTTTAATTATAAAAAAGAGCCAACAGTAAAACTGTGACCCTTATATAAAAATGTATTCTTTAAATTTTATACATTTAGCTGCGACACAATTTCCGACACCTTCTCCGCCCCAGCTTCAATGTCTTTTATAACGTCAGATACTTCTGAAATTAACTCTCGCCCTTTAACCGAGGAATCAGAAACAGATGTTATTTGCTTTGAAATATCATTGGTCAGCTCTTGATTGTTTTTTACAACCGTTGCAATTTCATTTGTAGAACTACTCGTTCTTGCTGCCAATTGTCTAACTTCATCAGCTACTACTGCAAAACCTCGGCCATATTCACCTGCTCTAGCGGCTTCAATAGCTGCATTTAAAGCTAGTAAATTAGTTTGATCGGCAATACTACTTATAGTAGAAACAATTGATCCTATGACCGCAGATTGTTCATTTAGATTTTTAATTAACTCAACTGATTTAAGGACCTGATTTACGATGGCATCGGAATTTGCGATCGAATCGCTTAAAATACCAGAGCCTAGTACGGCGGTTTTAACCGTAGAAACGGCTGATTCGTGTGCAATCGCTGCGGCTTCTGTAACGGCTCTGTTACGCGACATGCGCTCAGTTATATCCGAAGCAAATTTAATAACCTTTATCACGTTTCCCTTGTTATCTAAAATAGGGTTATATGTTGCCTCAAGCCAAATTATGTCTCCATTTGCTTTTACTCGTTTAAACTGTCCTGATTTGAATTGCCCTTTCCCTAACTCATCCCAAAAATGTGGGTTTTTATCGTAAAACTCGTCGGTGCAAAACATCCTATGATGCTCACCTGTTATTTCATTTAGCTTATAACCGGTAGCAGACAAAAAGTTGTTATTAGCTGTTAATATTTCACCTTGAGGGGTAAATTCAATCGTTGCCAACGCTTTGCTTAATGCTTCTGCAACTGCTTCTTGTGCTTTTCTTTGCGTGTAATTAGCCGTAATATCAGAGGCTATTTTAATTACCTTAACGACAACCCCATCTATTTCAACTGGAAAGTATGTTGCTTCTAACCATATTTTTTCGCCTTGGGAGTTATATCTTAAAAAAGACCCACTCACTGACTTACCATCTCTGAGATTTTTCCAAAATTGAGTATACTCTTTCGATTCCGCATATGATTTTTCACAAAACATACGGTGATGATGACCAACAACATCATCCTTGGTATAATCTACTGTGTTCAAAAATAATAAATTAGCGTCTAAAATAATCCCTTCAGCCGTAAACTCAATATAAGCAACATGCTTCGTTATTGCATTTAATACTGATTCTTTTTGAGCGACTTGTAACTCAAGTGCTTCTATTTTCGAGTTACTTTTATTTATACCAAACATATAAGCTGCCTTAGGGTAAATGTTTAATCTGAATGAGCTGTTTCTTTAAGCTCTATACTACAACTATAAAATTTAAATATAGGCAAAAATACAAATTTAATCTAATAAATTAGACTTTATGCGCCGCATCACACTAATTGACCGAAACTCTGGATAATCAATCTATCTCAAGTGGTTACTTTCAGCGCTAACTGCGTTTAATTTACTTGCAATAGGCCAGCTATTAACGCGTAAACTCGCCTTTTTTCACAGAAAATCTCTGGCTAGAGAAAAACCTCAATCTGAGTTTAGGTTAATTATCTAGAGCCTGTTGATCTTCAAAAATTAAAATTCACTCTATCTTGGCCGATTAAATCGCGGCGTAGGCTAGGTAACTGATCCTGCTTACTCTACTGATTTACATTGACATAAGAGTGAGTAAAGACAGCGCATGCTTTGCATTTACGCTACGTTATCAAACACTTATAGGAGTTAACCAGGGTACATAAGGCCACTGTGCTTAAAAGTAAACAAGTTCCTGTAAATTCAATTTCCAAAGATAAACGGGCTCAATAATAATCTATTTTATATATAAAAATATCACTATTAAATGCATAAATCGTATATATCTTATTTAATTTCAGTTTGGCACATGACGCCGCGCACTTTTTAACTTAATATAACCACCTGTTTATCTCTAAATCACGTCATTTTTTCTAGGGTCTGTTTATAGATTAAAATTCGTTCTATCTAGGTTCGATTTAATCGCGGCGCGAGGTGTGTAACCTAGTGGGCTAAGTAAAAACAGAGCAAAGCTTCCGCGTTCTGCTCAACACCTTTTACCTATATCCATGAGGGAATAATCACACTAACAAGCTCTGCCTTGCCTAAAAAACACACTGCAGTTAAATTCAATCTCGAAAGATAAACAGAATCTAGCCTATATATAATATTTTTACATATTTTACTGTTGCTTTTATCTATGTATTTCACATCAATTTCAAAGGATTTTTTATGACATCAGATGTAACGTCGGCATCTAGTCAACTTAACAGAACCGCTATTTTATTTGTATTAGCGCTCGGTACATTTATTTTAGGATTATCTGAATTTTCGATGATGCCTATGCTGCCACTAATTAGCGAAACATTTGGTTCAACGCCATCACAAAGTGGTTATGCAATTAGTGCTTACGCCATTGGTGTTGTCGTGGGCGCGCCTATTTTAATGCTAACAACTGCTAATATGAGAAAGCGCAAAGCATTGCTCATTTTTATAAGCTTAATGTTTGTCTCAAACGGATTAAGCGCGATGGCAACATCGCTTGAGCAGCTTGTAATATTTAGATTTTTAAGTGGCTTACCTCATGGTGCATATTTTGGCGCAGCTATTTTATTAGCATCGGATATTGCCCCAAAAGGTAAGCGTGCAAGCTTTATGTCTAAGGTGTTTATGGGTTTAACTGTGGCTACTATTGTTGGCGTGCCTATAGTTACACTTGTAGGTCAAAATTTAAGTTGGCGTTATTGTTTAGCTGGCGCTGCAGTGCTTGCATTTATTGCTTTTGTTTTTGTTTATAAAGTGGTGCCAAATATTGACAATGCTAAGCCTTCTAATTTACTAAACGAGTTTGGCGTACTTAAAAACAAACTGGTTTGGTCTATTTTAGGGATTGTAATTATTGGCTTTGGCGGGGTGTTTTGTATTTACACTTACATTGCCGACACCATATTAGTGGTAACAAAAACAGCCCCGTATACTATTTCTATCGCAATGGTAATGTTTGGTATCGGTTGTACGCTTGGTAACTATGTACTGGGTAAAGCAGCCGATAAATCAGCAATTAAAACCACTGGTCTTGCACTTGTATGTACCATTGTATTTGCTTTTACTTATGTAACGGCAAGCCATAATATTTGGGCTCTTTATGCGGTGATCTTCTTTATTGGTTGCAGTGTGGGCTTGGCTACGCTGATTCAAACGCTTTTAATGGACGTCGCCCCCGAAGGCCACGCTATGATTGGCGCCTTAGTACAGTGCGCATTTAATACTGCCAATGCTATAGGCCCTTGGGTCGGTGGAATTGCAATAGCGCAAGGTGCTGCACCTAATCAAACAGGTTATGTAGCAGCTGCATTGTTTTTAGGTGGTTTGGGTATGTGGCTATTAAGTTACTTACAACTAAACAAACAGCAACCAACAGCGCAAGCAGCTAATTAACTTGAGTTCTGGTTAATTTAAAATACAAAAAGAGCCGCTAATTAGCGGCTCTTTTTAGGTAAAATTAAGCGTTTAGTGATGCCATATCAATAACAAAACGGTATCGTACGTCAGATTTTTCCATACGCTCGTACGCCGTGTTAATTTCGTCTATGTTGATCATTTCGCACTCAGGTAGCACGTTATTTTCACCACAAAAGTCGAGCATTTGTTGCGTCTGTGCAATACCACCAATAAGTGAGCCTGCAATACGACGGCGACCCATTAATAATGGCACTGTATTTACTTCATCTACCGGACCAACTTGACCAACAATAACTAATGTACCATCTACATCAAGTAGTGGCGTGTAAATAGATAAATCATGTTTTACAGGGACTGTATCTATAATGACGTCAAAGGCAGATTGCGAGTCTTTCATTTCGTCATCATTAGATGACACTAAGTAATGCTGAGCACCTAATTTAACGGCATCATCTTTTTTAGATTCACTACGACCAATAACCGTTACGCTTGCACCCATCGCAACTGCATTTTTAACAGCCATATGACCAAGTCCGCCTAAGCCAACTACACCCACACGGCTACCTTTTTTTACGCCCCATTTATGCAGTGGTGAGTAAGTAGTAATACCAGCGCAAAGCAATGGCGCAACGCGCGAAAGGTCTAAATTTTCTGGTACTGAAAGTACAAATTCTTCACGTACAACAACATGTTTAGAATACCCACCTTGGGTCATTTCACCACTAATACGGTCTTTACCTGCGTATGTACCAATCATACCTTCTCGGCAAAATTGCTCTTCGTGATTATCACATTGATCGCAACTTTGACACGAGTCAACCATACAACCAACAGCAACAGTGTCGCCTTGCTTATATTTTTTCACGTCGCTACCTACCGACATGACTTTACCTACAATTTCGTGCCCAGGTACTAACGGGTAGTCACTGCCGCCCCAATCATTTCATACGGCGTGTAAATCTGAATGGCACACACCGCAGTATAAAATTTCAATTTCTACATCGTTATTTCGTAAATCGCGGCGCTCAAAAGAAAACTCTGTCAATTCAGAACCTTGGCTTTTTGCTGCATATCCTACTGTTTTCATAATAACTCCATAGTGGTTAAAAATTTAAATCATCAACAGCATAGCCCATAGCCCGTGAATAGAACCTGACAATATAAAATAGGCACAAAAAAAGCCCAAACAGTGTTTGGGCTTAATCGTTAGTACTAGGGCGCTAAATTTAATTATTTTGCAAGTAAGCTGTTTAGTTCATTAATTAATGTATGAATGCGCTGTGCATTTTTGCCTAAATCACTACGTCCTACTCGCGACTTACTACGAATATCGACAAAACGTTCGCTGCCTTCATCGTTAATGCGGACAACGACATCATCTTTAAAACCAAACCATGTTGTTGTATCAGTCGCTTCTACAAGACCTAAACTTGTATCTGTGTTAACAAGTTCCCAACCCAAGTTTTTCACTGCTTGCTCTGTAGCTTCAAGCAAATCAGTTTTAGATTGAGCAAAACTAAGCGTTGCAAGTTCTGGGTAAGCTTTGCGTTGTTCAATTGCGGTTTCTTCGCCTGCATAGGCAACTGGGTTTGGCGCATCAACACGAAGTGGTGCAATAGCTACAAACTGAGGGGGGTTAACTAAGTCGGTAGAAATATCATGTATTGGCGGCACACTTTTAGCTGTGTTCATCATATTTAAAGGCATTGCTATAGCCACTGCTGAAAATACAACCGCAATAGCTGCACTACCAAATGTCACGGTTTTGCGCATAAAGATTATCTGTATTAAAAGTAGCACAAGTGCAGCGCCACCTGCATAAACGCCAAATCGAAAGCCTGTAAATGCAGTTCCTAGTTCTACAATACCAAATTTGTACAAAGGCCCAGGCAGAACGACCAGCAAAAAGGCAATTAAACTAACTAAGCTCACTAAAATTTTCATTTTATGATTCCTTTATTATGTGTGATTTTTATTATTAAACAGATAAACGCTATTAACGAGTAGCTTATACTGCCTATAAGTGCTTTTAGATTACTATTAGCGACTAATTACACAAAAAAGTCCAATGTTGTGTGATCAAAGTTACTTAAATTAGGAAAAATATCAACAAGCTCAGAGCTCGGCACACCAAACCACTGAGCCAATGTGGCAAAGTACTGCTCATTTGCAACGCTTGGAATTAAACGCCCGCCACTGGTATCTTGTGGGCCATCTAAATGCTGAGTTAAAAGCTCACCATATATATCGCCACCCTTTACTGCGCCGCCCATTACTATTTGATTCCCTGCCCAACCATGATCAGTACCATCGCCATTTGAGGTCAACGTACGACCAAAATCAGACATAGTAAACGCAGTCACTTTATCTGCCATATCAAGCTCTTTCATCGCACTATCAAACTCACTAAGCCCTTGGGCTAATGTGCTTAGCAATACAGGGTGAGTATCTAGCTGATTATCATGGGTATCAAACCCGCCCATAGACACAAAAAACACTTGGCGCTGAGTACTTAATTTTGACTGCACGCTAATTGTTTTAGCAACTGCTGCTAACTGCTCCGATAAACTTGTATCACTAAATGAAGTAATTAACGCTGGCGCTGTTTCTAGCGCATTATTCATCGCTTGGGTGTTATTAATCGCCGACTTGAAGCTATCAGCGTAAGCACTACTGAGGGGATGAACTGTATTACTCATAATCCGGTTCATTATAGTAGTTACATGTTCCATGCGCGGCTTATAATCACTAAATGCATTAATTTTACTTATACCGCTTTTATTAAGTGCAAATGCTTTTGTTTGATTACCCGTTTGCCAAAGGTTTGTACCATCAAGCGATATATTAGCGGCAAACTGATCTTGCTGCTCTAAGCGCTCAAGTAAACGTGCGCCCCACCCACTATTTAACGACTGTTTTTCACGCCCATACATCCATGATGCCTGCTGATCATTATGCGAGAACAAATGTTTGGGGATCGTCACTGTTTTATTTTTATAATCATCGAGAGTAGTAGGTGAGAGTAAAGTTCCAAGGCCGCCAACAAACGCTAGATTAGACGAATCAAACACACTTTTAATAGGCGCAAGCGAAGGATGCAGCCCAACTCCACCAACAAAATTAGTTGCACTATTAAGTGCTATAGGCGCCGAAACAGCAAGGTTTTGACGACTTTGTTCATACAAACTACGTTGCTCACCTTCTAATGGTACTAGCATATTAAGTGAATCATTACCGCCATATAAAAACACACACACCAACGCTTTGTAATCCCCCAACTCAATCGCATTTACTGACCCCGTTAATGCTTGCAGTTGTAAACTTGTTAACGCGGCCGCCGACACACCGCCTTTTAAACATAACGACAAAAACTGTCTTCTATTTATGCTCATTATGTCTCTCCTAATACTGCAGATTAAATTCAGGTGAAATAGCAATTATGTAAAGTAAATACGATACCCGTTCTCGATATTCGTCATCATTAAAGTATGCATCTAAATCAAGTAATGCTTGGCGCGTATCAGCACTCATTAAACCGGCAAAATATAAAACATTATACTGTTCAAGTAAGGCACCTACCCCGTTACTTTTTAAAAAGCTCATATCGCTCTTGATATAAACATATAACTCTTTGGGATTTAAATCATCACGTGCTTCTGCAGTTCCCCATACTAAACCTGAGAAATGCTCGTTCATAGTGCCAATTAATGTAGTATCACCCGCTATTTGTAATTCCGGTGCGACTAACTCATCACTGCGTAATTGAGCTGGCTGATAATCGGGTCTAAAAAAGTTAAATACAGATGGCGAACGCATTGGCCCCTGCCCATAATTATTTATTAAATTCCATGTTCTATACTCCCCTTCTAAAGACCTTGCATCAAGGTTTCGCCAAAATTGTACTGTTTTTAGTAAGGGCTCCTTAACTTTTCCTTGATAGCTTAAAACACTGCCAAAATGACGAGCCTCGTCATCCAAGTAAATAGCTTTAATGACAGCCGCTAAATCCCCACGCACACCATCGCCATTATCGTTAAACACATTAGCCACTCGCTCAATATATTGAGGGGTTGGATTTGATGTAATTAATCGTTGAATTAGTTGCTTAGTAATAAATGGTGCTACATTCGCGTGATTAAATAAATTATCGAGTGCTATTTGCAGTGATTCCTCTGGCCCATAGCCCTCAGGGATTACTTCATTATTTAAAAGTACTTTTTGTTTACTTGAATGGTATTCGCTAAATGCTTGCATTGGTTTAATATAATCACGGCTTTTGCGTTTAAACGTTTCACTATCGGCAAACGTCCAACCAGTAAATACCCGTGCAAAGCCTTCAATTTGAGACTGCCCGTAAGTGGCAATGGTATTCCCTTGGGCATCAAGCTTTGCGCTACCATCTTTATTTAGCTCTTCAAGCCCAATGGTAAATAACTGCATTACTTCACGTGCGTAATTTTCGTCTGGACGAATGTTAAGTGCATCATCTGCTTTTTCGTTACCTAAATGGCTTAAATAAGTCCCCATAATTGGCGAAAGCGTGACATCCTCTAGTAACTCCCGGTAATTACCAAATGCATTTTTAAGCAGTAAATCGTAGTAGGTAACCATTCCTTCTGGTTGAGAGCTTAAGCTGCTGTTGGCATCCGACACGACTAATATCTCGCTCAATGCAAATGCAACGCGCTGGCGAAGCTGATCGTCACTGCGCAAGGTCGCCTTCCACCAACCATCAATACGGTTGATATATCTAAAGTCATCTTGATCCGGACTTTTGACTAAATAACTTCGGTGGTATTCAATTGGCAATGCTATTTGGCTTTCAAGCCATTGCTGCTCACTTAACCCTTGGGCTTTGCGTATTTCATTAAGTGTTGGCCCCATACTACCTTGGTGTAGCAAACGTGCAGCAGCAAATTCATCCATCGCGTTTCTGGCAATAAAACTTACCGTTTTAACTGCAATAGCACCTTCGTTGTCCGTTGCAGTTACATTAAAGGCATACTCTTTTGGTGAATAACTCAATGCTGAAGGAATATTTATTATCACAGAGTTAGCAGCTATTGGCTCATCAAGTACCTTAAGACCAGCAGTTTGCTCCCAGATCACACTTGTTATTGTGCCGTCGTTATCGCTCGCTGTTGCAGTTAATTCAATAGTTTGGCTTTTGGTTATATCGCTTGGAATATTAGCCACAGATAAAATAGGAATTTCATTTCCGTTAATAGTTGGCGTATCATCTGAGCCTGAACCACCGCAAGCACTTAGTAGCAAAACTGAGCTTGCCATCAAAAAATATTTATAATGCATGAAAGTCGTCATCGTCTTTTAATAAAGGTACATTACCATGTACCGAGTTTGATGCATTTATTGAAACACAAAATTTACAATTTAACCCTTTATTTTTTGTAACCGAAACTTGACTAACCCTCAAAAACACAAAAAATACGGTGGTTTAAATTAGCCTGGGCTTTATTATTTATGAAAACAGAAATTAGCTATCGTTTTGAATCTTCACAAGTTGCCAACCGATTTTCACATGAACTAAAAAATTGGTCTGTTAACGATGTAAAAACTCGTCTTTTTAATGGTGGCGACAGTGTAAAAGTAAGCTATGAGTATGACGAAAATGGGTTTGATTACACTATTGCAGAACTTGATGACCTAGCTGAGCGACACGCAGGTAAAGAAATATAAGTAAACAAAACCCCTCTCATACGTAATTTATTAAATATAAATACGTTAATTACTTTTAACACGCTAGAGATGAGTCTGGCAGTGTTATTATGGGTAATATACAACGCATTAGAGTGCCCTTATTAAGCTCACTCTCAATTTCTATAGATCCCTTATGTTCCTTTAATACGTTATATACAATAGCCATTCCCATTCCAGTTCCCTCACCTACAGGCTTTGTAGTGTAAAATGGTTCAAAAATATGATTGACTGTTTTTTCATCCATTCCGCAGCCATTATCGGACACTTCAATGTAGATATTTTTCTCGTCTGAGAATAAATTAACAAGAATTTCTCCTTGCTGGTCTTGTACTAAATCACAGGCATATTTAGCGTTTAGTAAAAGGTTTACGAAGATTTGATTAATTGCCGATAAATTACAATAACTTAATGGTAATTCATCATCCGAACACGTTATGTTGCATGTTTTTAATTGATTAGCGAGTAACTTAATAGCCCCCTCTAGCGACTCTCTAATATTAGCCATAGCCATGGAATTATTTTTAGGTCTAGCAAAATTAAGTAAGTTATTAACAATTGCCGCAATTCGCTGTAATCCCTCATGCGTATCATTTAATAGTTCATCTAGATCATCTAAAATAAAATCAATATCACTTTCTTTATCAAGTTTTATTAGTAATGTTTCCATCTCTGCAGCAGATATTGATTTATTAATATATTGTTTTGCAACAGTCATTAATGCTATCAGCGTAGGTTTAAAAAATTTAATACTTTCAAGGTTACTTGTTACATATGCCAGTGGATTATTTATTTCATGGGCAACACCTGCCGATAGCGTCCCTAAAGTAGCCATTTTTTCACTTTGCATAAGAGTAACCTGCTGATTTTTTAACATGTTAAGCTTTTCTTCAAGATCTTGGTTTGCACAAAATAATGCGCGTGTTTTATCCTCAAGTAGCATCTCTAGTTCATCTCTTGCTGCTTTTTCACGAAGGTATGCTTTTTTGTAGTTGTGGGTATCTTCACTCATTGCCAATCTCATATTTAACTTCAATTACACATTTATCAAAACCATTATGCATACATTCAACATGATTTAGCGCCACCTCAATACCGTAATGAGAGGCTGCACCAAAAATAAGCCCTTCAGCGCACATGCACAGCTGCCTTTTGGAATAGTAATACATCAAAATAAATCCATCTTCAATAAGCTCTGCTTTAATTTCTGGTAAATTTGGCTCTTGATATAGTTTTGCAACTTCAACATGAATCACCTTATCGATACCCATAATTAAGTCCGCAAACCCATTAAAGTTTTCAACTATTGTAGGGTGCCGGCCCCTTAAGTGGCCAAATAAATACTCACCAAATGCCTTTAAAACATCAGGCATAGACATAGATAAAGCATCAGCTACATCTTGCGCCAACCCCACTATTTCTTCATCTGGATAGCTTTCTGCTGAAATATAAATACGATCACTAGGTGCATTTTTTTCAAGTAAATCATCCCACGCAGCCATGCCGCACTTTTCAATAACGAGGGCTTCAAGTCCTCTAAAAATAACACCTTTCATACATCCCCTCGTGTATCACTTTTTAAAACTTAAAAACCATTGTTGTACATCTTCTAGTATTTTCAAATCATCAATAAAGTCATATTCAGTTTGATTAAACTCAATTACTTGCTGGCAATAAGCATGCTCAACAATCATATGAATAACAGTTAATGATATCCCCTCATCCACAGGTAAATCATCCAGTAACTGCGCCCTAACAATTGACTTTTCAAACCCCCAAAGCGCTAATAAGTAGGCACTAAGAGCGTACTTAGGCACGTTTTCATCTTCGTTATCTTGCACAATACACATAGCAGCTAATTCACCAATAACACTAAGCAAACCAACTGCAAATGCAAACAACTGTGTTTGCCTATCTTGCTTTAAATACTTAGCGAGCGATTGCGCCATACTTGCTTTTTTATATCCTTTATTAATTAACTCATTAAGCGTCTCTTGCTTAGCCTTATTAAGTAATTGTTGAGACAATTCAGAAAAAACCACAATCGCCTTTAAACTAACTAAACCAATTCTTATAATCGCCTCTTTTAAGTTTGTAGTTTGACTATCAAACCCCATAAATGCGGAGTTGGCTACCTGCAAAACTTTTCCCGTTAATACAGGGTCGTGGCTAATATTATTTTCTAAAATAGAAATGTTTGGCTCATTTTTATTTAACTCACTTAATAAGTTTTGAGTCACAATACCTAAAAATGGCAAGTCTGAAAGCTGCCCTAAAATAACGCGATGAGGAGCATGAATAGGAAGTAATTTTAATAACTTAGCGCTGTCTAGCACCGCTATTAAATGTTTTTGTGTAAAAGGTTTTACAAGATGAAAGTGGATTGTGTTGTTAACTTGTAGTTGATAGTTACTACTTAAATCACTGGTAAATAAACATCTTAAGGCTGTAGGACAGATCGCTTTAGCGTGCTCTAGTACTTTAAGCCCTGAAGAAAGTGGCATCATAGAATCACAAAAAATAATGTCGGGTGTATTATTGTTTTCTATGTAACGTTCAAATTCAATAGGTAACTGTAAGCAGGCTACAGTTACATTTGCACATAAGCGGCTCAACGTTCTTGCTAGTGCACGTAATAATAATTCGTCATCATCAATTAAAAGTATATTTATTTTTTGCTCATGCATTCACTATACCTTCGCTCATAGCTTAGTTCTTAAGGAACACAGACCGTGTGACTTCCTATCTTAAAACGGCAAATATCATTGTTTTTCTCAATGCTTTGCCGCTTACAATTTACCGCTAGTAGCTCAAATACACGATGTATCTTATGGCTGCACCGTGTTTGTTCTATGCAATCCAGAATATCATCCAACCAAAGATAACTGCACTTACTCGCTCTAAATGTCGAGATCGCACACTTAAACATACCCGCTGCACTATGGCAGATAAAACGCTTGATAAGTGTTTGCAGTATGCTCAGCCAAACCAATGATTCGGCAATATGAGGATCTCGTGTGATGAACCCTTTAAGGTTATTCCATGACTTTAGTTCTTTGAAAAACAACTCAATTTGCCAACGAGTTGCATATATATCGAGTAGTTCGTCAAAGCTAAACTGTGCCTCTTTTAAATTAGTAACAAGGAAAACGGGGCGCTTTTCATTCGGTAAATAGATAAGCCTGTACTCGGGCCCATTTTTCTTCCAACGTACTGTTAATTCAAGTGGTTGGCTTGCGAATTTATCGAGTAACGTTTTGATTTTAATGTTCTTTTCTTTAAGTTCTATACCCGCGCAATAAGCTGATGTAACGATTGGGTTAATGTTTTTATTTGCTCTGATCAAAAAATATCCGCCATCTTGAGCTACTTGCTCAAAGTAATCTAAGTCAAAATACCCAGCATCAGCAAGTAATAACGTATCTTCAAGTGTGTGGCTACCTGGTAAAAAGGCGCGCTCAGTTTCAACATCAGGACGAATATCTATTTCGCAGGGTTGTTCATTAAATAGGTCATAGGTAACGTGCAACTCAATTGCGGCAGGACTTACAGCAGTAAAACGACCAGCAAAAACCTGCGCTAATTCATCATGTAGAGCAAATGAAGAACCATCTTGCAATAACACTCGCTGTACTCCTCGCTGGGTAAAAAAGGTTTTATCCAGCGTGTTTACAGTCAATTTAGACATCGCTTGAATAACGAGCTCACGGACAAGCTCAGTCAAGGCTGGTTTTCGAATTTGATTATGAAAGGGTTTATAACTTATCGTGCAATTAGCCTGCGTTCGCAAGTTTTGATGGATATCTGACAAGTTAGCGTCTTGCAGGCAAGATAAGCTTTTAAACACGGCTTTGAGCAGAGAAACGATCGACAGGCAACGGTGTCGAACTTGAAATCCAGAGGTTTTTGCAAGCTCAATGAGGTGTTTTTCTGAGATAAGGGCTTTTAATTGGTTTGAAACTTGGTTAATCTGCATGTGAACTCTGTTTTTAGTCATGTTTTTATTGGCGTAACTATTTGATCATTAACAGAGTTCAACTTCAAGTTTTCTTAAGATCCAACCTATGTACCTTCGCTATAACGTATTAATTTCTAATCAAAGCGTAGTATAAATTCACAAATAGACATAAAATGAAAAGGGCCTAATCGTATTAGAGATTCATAGGATTAAGATAAAGCCATTGAGCTCTGATAGGATATACTTAATTACTGCACAATTAATGTTAAACCAGCCGGTTAAATAGATTGAATGAAAAATATATTTTTAATAGCACCTTTTTTATTAGTTTTATAAACGACAAGCTTCGCCCACTGATTAATAAAACATACCGTTCCAACTCAACAAATACTTTAATTGGTCAATCATTAGCTGGTCTGCTTTCAAGCGATATTTTATTTAATCACTCTGCAACTTTTAATTATTACGTAATAATTAGCTCAAGCTTATGGTGGGCCAATAATGAATTACTAAATAGCCCTTTTGAGCCACAATCGTTTCCTCAATCGGTTTATATTGACGTTGGTAAAGAAGGTGAATTAATGGAAGGCGATTGCATAAGAAAATAGTGCCTATTTTTGGTAATAAAAGCCAAGTGAAATTAGGCTATTTTAAAAACCTAGATCACGCCGATACTCTGCATCTAGCTGTATACGACGCTTTTACATAGATTAACTACCATCCAAAAAAGTAATTAATAAAAATGCTTATAAGACTTTAAGTATTATTCATGGTATTTGCGGATCATCGCCACTTTGCCGTTTTCAATTTCGATTACTTCCATCATTGTGGAGGTGTATTCTATTGGCTGCTTACTTTGTGGGTGAATACCTTTTGCAAAATTCTTATAACGAATAGCAAAGCCTGTATCGTTAAACACAAATGTATTAAGCAGTGTGCTTTCAAACAACGTGTGTGCACCTAAGTAAAAACTCATACCTTTGCGCATCTGCTTTTTACCATCAGGAGTACGTGAGTCATCCGGTTGATACGGAATGTGCTGATTGCCAATATCATCGGTTAACAATGCAAGGTAAGCCTCAAGCTCTTTAGTACCTGCGTTGGGTGCTTGTGTGGCGGACATTGTTTTATAGTACTGCTGCGCAAACGCTTTTAAGTCGAGTGGCTTTTCAGCATTCGCCGAAAAAGCAGTTACTAAAGCCAAACCTAATGCTAAAAGTAACCTCATTGACTATTCCCTGTAGCTAAAAATATTTTATAGGTACATTACCTTAGTAAGTTCAATAATCAAACAAAATCAGTTTTAAGTGAATTAACACCTACATTTTACTTTTCACTCTGTTGGTTGCAACGCTATTAGCGGGGTCGTCTGGCCAAAAGTGCTTAGGGTAGCGGCCTTTCATTTCCTTTTGCACATCGCGGTAACTGCTAGCCCAAAAGTGGGCTAAATCTTGAGTAAGTTGCAATGAGCGTTTACCTGGCGATAGCAACTCCATAAGCAGTGACAGCTTACCGTTGGCAAGCATAGGCGTACTGGTCAAGCCGTAAACCTCTTGCATACGCACGCTTAGCTTTGCGGGGCCATCAAGCTGGTATTCTATTTTTATATTTGAGCCACTTGGTACCGTTAAGCGCAGTGGTAACAATGCTTTTAACGCGGTTTGTTGTTGCCAATCAAAACAGTTTTGTAATGCTTCAAAGTAGTTAAACTTTTTAAGCTGCGTGAGCGTTTTAATATCTTCTAAAAACACGCCTAGCCACTGCGCTGCATTTTGAATAAGTTGTTGCTCGTTTATTTGCGGGAATTTATCGGGCATTAAATTACTTGCTAGGCTCATACGTATCAGCAATTGTTGCGCATCAGGTTGCTCGTTAAATAAAGCAAAACCGTGTTTAGCAAATAAGCTAAGCCACGCTTTAGCACGCTCGCTCTTATCTAGTTTTTGTTTACTAGGCTGGCTGCTGAGCGTTATAGCCCCGAGCTTTACTTCATCTTGATGAATAAAGCGCGCTGATTTTTCATCAAACTCACAACGAGTAAGTTCACTAAATAAATGCGGTAAAAATTCTTGTAACTCAAATGGGTTAAGCGCGGTGGCTGCAAATATACGCCCGCCTTTGTGCCCGCCCATGGTTGCTATGGCTAAGTAATCGTCGTTGTGCCAGTAATCGGCATTTAACTCAGCACCAGCACCATTGGCAAGTAAATAACCATTACCACGTTTTTTAGCAATACGATCTGGGTATGCCAATGCCACCAGCAAACTTATATAATGCGTATTTAATTCGCTGTTTTCGTCTTTTACTTTTAAGCGGCTTTGCCAATACTTTAACTGTTGTTTAAATACCGGATGCGGACGTTGCTGTTGGCTATGTAGCGCTAAACTCAACTCGTTTGCACTATTTACTCGGCTCTCAAGTAATGCCACTAAATAAATAGCGAGCCTAAAAATACCAGAGAGTTGGTCATCAAGTATTTGTGCTTTTAATAGCATATGCGCCAAACGAATATCAGCACCAAAACCTAACATTTTACTGCCAAGCGGTGTGAGCTTACCTTTGCTATCAATAGCTTCTAGCATGTTAAGCAGGTTACTTGCTTGCTCGCATTGTTGCTCAGTGGGCTTATCGAGCAAGGTTAGCTCATCAATACTGGCTCCCCATTGCTTTGCCTCAAGCATAAGCTGGCTTATGTCTGATGTGAGTATTTCGGGATTGTCGTGGCTATTACGTCGCTCAAAGGTTTGCTTTGAGCCAATTCGATAAACAATACCAGGCTCTATTCGCCCTGCACGTCCTGCACGCTGCACAGCAGAGGAGCGTGATATACTTTGTGTTGTGAGCTCTGTAACCCCTGTTTTTAAATTAAAGGTGGCTGCACGGCGCTTGCCGCTGTCAATTACAATGCGTATACCTTCAATAGTTAAACTGGTTTCGGCTACATTAGTGGTAAGCACTACTTTGCGCATGCCGTTTGGTGCAGGAGCAATAGCAGCTTGCTGATTGGCCTTATCTTGCTCGCCAAATAGCGTTGTAACTTGGCAGTTACTGGGTAAATCGCTCAGTGCTTGTTGCACGCGTAGTATCTCAAACTGCCCAGGTAAAAATACCAATGCGCTGCCTGTTTGCTCATTAAGTGCTTGTTTTATTATGTTAGGAATTGCATCAAGCCAGCGACTTTCATCTTTTATGGGTATGTATACTTCGTCTATTGGATAGCTGCGACCGCTTGATTGAATTACAGGGCAGTCAAAAAACGCAGTGTAACGCTCTGTATCAAGCGTTGCCGACATAAGCATAATGGTTAAATCTTCACGTAGCGCACTTTGGGTTTCAAGCGCAAAGGCAAGTGAGGTATCTGCTGCAATTGAACGTTCATGAAATTCATCAAATATCAGTAAATCAACATCGCTTAATTCGGGGTCGTTTTGCAGTATGCGCGTTAGCATGCCTTCGGTGACTATTTCGAGGCGCGTATTAGCGCTTACTTTACTCTCGCCTCTAATCCGCAAGCCCACACTTTGCCCAACACTCTCGTTTTGGCACTTTGCTAGGTAGCTGGCAATATTACGTGCAGCTATTCGGCGAGGCTCTAGCATTACAATACGTTTAAAATGCCCATCGCGCATAAGCTGCAGCGGCAACCACGTAGATTTACCCGCACCAGGCGGCGCTTGTAATAACGTAATAGGATTACTTTGTAATGTAGTAACGAGTTGTTGATATATGTCTTGAACCGGCAGCACTGCTATTTACCCAAAATTGCTTTGCGTGCATTGTAACAAAAACCAAAAATAAACGCGCCGCTAAAGCTATGTGGTTATAAGGGATTTAATAAAGGGTTACATAATCAGAAATAATTACAGACCGCTCTGTACATTTTTTAAGGATGTTTTCACAACATTAATCATTACTGCCTCAATAAAAACATAACACCATGATTATAAATGCAAAATAAAAATTTAAC
Organism: Pseudoalteromonas sp. 1_2015MBL_MicDiv; assembly: GCF_002407505.1. Lineage (NCBI taxonomy): Bacteria > Pseudomonadati > Pseudomonadota > Gammaproteobacteria > Alteromonadales > Pseudoalteromonadaceae > Pseudoalteromonas > Pseudoalteromonas sp. 1_2015MBL_MicDiv. The sequence continues at coordinate 2,821,133 of NZ_CP012737.1, forward strand.
TTATTGGTACACGCCTTGCTCCTTTTATACTGAACGTTAATTAAATCTAAGTAAGGAGAAACTTATGAACAGCGATCGTATGAAAGGTAATTGGAACGAACTTAAAGGTAAGGCTCAACAAAAATGGGGCGATCTTACCAACGACGATTTAGACAAAATTGAAGGTAGCCGTACAGAGCTAGTTGGTAAAATCCAACAGCAGTATGGTAAATCTAAAGAAGAAGCAGAGCGTGAAGTTGATGAGTTTGAAAAAACTCACTAATCGCTAACTTCTAAAAAAACCGCCGAATGGCGGTTTTTTTGTTTAAGCTGTAGTTATTTAGCTACGCTTTTAACTGGTCACCTATTGGTAACTGCCTAATGCGCTTTCCGCACGCTGCAAAAATAGCGTTACACAATGCTGGCGCATAAACTGGTGTAGATGGCTCGCCTACCCCTGCTGGTGGTGCATCACTTTGTACAATTTCAACTTCAATCTCAAGAGGTGAGTCGCTCATACGCGGTACGCGATAATCATGAAAGTTACTTTGCTGTACGCGGCCTTTATCAAAAGTAATACCATCGCTGATTGCAGCTGTAATCCCATAAATAGAGCCACCTTGGGTTTGATTTTTAACGGTGTCGGTGTTTACAACCGTACCCGCATCAATAGCCACCCACGATTTAATTACTTTTAAATCACCAGCATCCGATACTTCTACTTCAACTACCGTCGCTACGTAAGTTAAAAAGCTTCTATGAGCTGCTATACCTAAACCTCGTCCTTTAGGAAGTTCTCGACCCCATTTACTCATGTCAGCTACTTTTTCAATAACATGGCGCAGCCTGCCAATATCTAACGGATAAACCGCTTTATCGCCACCGTAATTATCGTATGTAGCATTTTGCTCTGTTACATCAACAATACGACTCGGACCTATAGTGTCTAGTAAATAGTCTTTTTGGTCACGGCCAGCTTTGTGCGCCGCTTCGCCAATAAATGACTGAATAGCAAAGGCATGAAAAATATTTGATACAGAACGCATCCAACCAATTCGTGCTTTGGCTTGCGCATCACCGTTTTCTAACTTCATGTTAGGTGTGTTAATTGGGTTATCGGTAAACCCTAAGCGCAGTTCAAAGCTCCCTGGCGTAGTCGCCCCTTCTGAAAAGGTAGAGGTAATTGGTGAAAATGCGGTGCGGTGCAAATACGATTCTATAGCGCCATTTTTATCTAGCGATGCTTCAATGTGCTGAGCTGAAACTGCATGGTAAAAGCCATGTTGTATGTCGTCTTCACGCGTCCACTGCACACGAATGGGTTTGCCTACTTTCATTGAAAGATAAGCTGCTTCTGCTGAAAAGTCAGGTTTTGACTTACGCCCAAAACCGCCGCCGAGCATAGTAACGTGAACATTAATTTTGCTCTCATCCATGCCAAGCATTGCAGCCACTGTTTTCATATCGGCTTGTGGATTTTGCGTAGCAGCCCATATATCAATACTGTCTTTGTTGTACATAGCCGTTGCACAAGGCGGCTCCATTGGGGCTTGAGCAAGGTGCGGCGCGTAATAATCAGCTACCAATTTATTGCTCGATTTAGCCAACACGCCCATAGCATCGCCTTTATCACGTATGTTTGCCTGTGGAGTTTGTACTGTTTTTAATAATGACTTTTTAAATTCTTTTGAATTGTAATCCCCATTTTTGCCATCATCCCACACGACTTTTAATGCTTTACGCCCTTGCCATGCAGCCCATGTGTTTTTAGCTATAATCGCAATGCCACCTTTTGGCTGAAACTGCGGTGCGCCTTTTGGTGCAGGTATTTCAATAACATCTATAACGCCGTTTATCGCTTTTGTAGCACTGGCATCAAATGACTTAACAACACCGCCCACTACCGGCGGGCGTTCAATTATAGCCACCAGCGCTTGTGGTTCGCGTACATCGGCTGCAAATATAGCTTTGCCTGTTACTAAGTCGGCTAAATCTATGTGCGCCATGCCGGTATTAATATAGCGCCATTCTTTGCGTGTTTTAAGTGTTAGTTTGTCAGCTTCTGGTGGCGTTATTGTAAGCGCTAGGTCGATTAAATCTTTATAAGTAAGCGATTTACCTGAGCTGTGTGTAACAACGTGTTGATTAGCAGTACAGGTTTGTGGCTCAACTTTCCAATACTTAGCAGCAGCATGCTGCATCATGTAACGCACACTTGCGCCCATTTCACGCAGGCGCTGCATGTTGTAGCGGATACTGCGCGAGCCATCGGTATTTTGATCGCCGTATTTAGGGTCGCCCTTCCCCTGAATAACAATAACCTTATCCCACGCGGCTTCCATTTCATCGGCAACTATTTGTGCAATCGCGGTGCGAATTTGTTGACCCATTTCAGAGCGATGACACGTTATTTCAACCATGCCGTCAGGGCGCAGTGCAATAAATAAGTTTGCGCGTTTTGCAAGCTCAGATGGCTGTTCTAACACACCCGCAAATGCTCTTGGCGCACGGCCTACAAAATAAGTACCGAGTACTAACGCACCTATTGCACTGGTTTTTAAAAATTGACGGCGGTTTAAATCAAAGTATTTATTATCTTGGCTCATACTTCTTCCCCTTGCTCATTTGGGTCAAAATACTGCACGCCCGCAATAGTTTTAGCGGCTGATTTAATTGCTTTATGAATGCGCGGATATGTACCACAACGGCAAATGTTTCCCGACATGTTACTTACTATTTCATCATCGGTTGGGTTTGGATTGGCAGCTAATAAACTCGCCGCTTGCATCATTTGGCCGCACTGACAAAAGCCACATTGCGGTACTTTATGCTCAACCCATGCTTGTTGCACTGGATGGTCGCCATCTTCACTTAGCCCTTCAATTGTAGTAATTGAAAGACCCGCTACTGCCGCTACAGGTAATACACACGAGCGCTGAGCTACCCCATCAATATGCACAGTACACGCACCGCACTGAGCCATACCACAGCCAAATTTAGGGCCGGTTAAATTCAATTCGTCTCGGAGATACCATAATACTGGCGTTGACGGATCGCCAGAAAACTCATGTTTTTTACCATTAATGGTAAGCGTGATCATACTAAACTCCTTGGCAAAGCGCTTTACAGGAGGGTTCCTTGTCGCGCGAGAACTATTTTTAATTACTTACTATTTTATACTTACTACTTTTAGCCTACCACTTAGATCTGTTTTATAAAAATACTAATTATTAGAACGTTAGTAAAAATAGGACAACCAACTAACCACAATTTAGATAAAATTTAGGTAGCCGTAAACAGCTTGTTGGTAAAATTGAGCAACAATACGCTAAACCAAGAAAAGTAAATGAGTTGAGAAAGGTTATTAATTTATAAGCATTTTAACTAAAGTAGTGCATCACTGTAGCTATCCAAAACTTTATAATGGATAAATTACTGTTCTGACAACCCATAATTGCCACCGGTGGCAATTGAATGTAGAATAAATTTAATATTAATTAATTTGGTAAAATCTATGAAAATCGCATTAATGAATGAATTTAGTCAAGCAGCAAAAAACCCTATTGTACTTGAGCAACTTAATACTGTGGCCAAAGCCCAAGATCATCAGGTATTTAATGTTGGCATGGATGGTGACAACGACCATAGATTAACATATATCCACCTAGGAATTATCGCCAGTCTATTGCTTAACTCTAAAGCTGTGGACTTTGTTGTAACAGGTTGTGGCACAGGCCAAGGTGCACTTATGGCTAGCAATGCTTTTCCGGGTGTTGCATGTGGTTATTGTATTGACCCTTCTGATGCATATCTATTTGCACAAATAAACAATGGTAATGCACTGGCTTTACCGTATGCAAAAGGTTTTGGGTGGGGTGCTGAGCTAAATATAAAATACATTTTCGAAAAAGCATTTACAGGTGAAAAAGGTCAAGGTTATCCAGCTGATCGTAAAGAATCTCAAGTGACTAACGCTGGTATTTTAAGTCAATTAAAAGTAGATATAGCTAAAGATTATCTCAAGGCACTTGAATCGATAGACCCCGACCTTATTAAACAAGCTATTGGCGGCTCACGGTTTCAAGATTGTTTCTTTAAGCATTGTAAAGACGAAGCAATAGCAGCATTTGTTAAAGCTAGAGCTTAATAATAAAATTGTCACATAGCCTGAGCTCTGGTTAAGAGATTTACTAATATATTGAACCATAATGATATTTAGATTTATTATCCAGAGTTCAGGTTACATACCTCTAATAGCAGCTTCTGCATCATCTTGGGATAACAACTACTCACGTCTTTAAGACCTAAAGCCAACCTGCAGTGAGGTAATAGCAGCCAATAATGGTTACATGTAGTATGTAACTATAACGCCCATTTTTAAACGTATAATGGTGATTACCGCCAGCGCCACTAACCGTTACATCGCCGTTAAATAAAACCATATCAGGCTTATCCTTTGCTCTTTTATTAATACCCCACACCGTATTGCTCTGATCCAATAATTTTGGACACCTCTGTAAGTAAAGTAAACTAAACTCACACAAGTGAAATATGACTAATACTAATCCGCAGTAATACTCGATTCAATTTGAGGGCTTAAACCTGACGCTAACTGTGTCAAAAATTTCTGATATACGACTGCACGGATGCAAGAAGTAGAGCAATGCAGGAGCAATTAGTGATAACAACTAAATAACGAAATTTTTGCCGTGTTATCGACACGATTTTCTTACCTCAAAATAGCTCACTTAATTAAGCAGATTGGTATCAACGTAAAGCGTATTCATGCAAAAAATTATGCAATCCGAAAAAATACGGTATCTTGCCCGCTACATATATGTTTTTCTCGAAATCACAAATAAAAAATTTACGATTTCGAGAATTAAATATAGAACAACAATCTAAAAACAGTTTTAAATTGCAAAATCAACAACTTAAATGTTGGCAGATTTATTGCTAATCCATGCTAAGTATTTTTATAAAAAGAGAGTTCACATGGACATAAAGCGTGACACATCAAGCAAGAAGACGGTAAATCGCCGTTACCTGTTAGTAGCCGTTTTAATTTTCTTAGTAATCTGGATAGTATTCAAATTTCAATCGAGCCAAAATCACAAAGTAGATTCGTCATCGCTTTCTATTGCTGAGGTAAAGAGAGGTGATTTACCTTTAGAAGTCAAAGGATTTGGCGTGCTGGAATCTGAAAGAAAACGCCTAATCACGGTACCCTTTTCAGCTGTAGTGGAAGAAGTCCTGTTGAAGCCTGGCGCGACGGTAAAACCGGATAGTGTTATTTTACGCATGTCTAACCCGGAGATAGATCAGGCAGTATTACAAGCGAAACAGGTCAAAAATAGCGCGAAGGTCGCATTAAAACAACTGCAACTTGAGCATCAAAAAGAGAATATGATAAACCTGAATAAATTGGCCGATACACAATTTGATACAAATTAGGTTAACGTGTTGAGCTAGTAATGGGGTTGGTAAAACCATTAGATTTGATTGAGCCTGCACGTTAACCGCTCATATTTTAAATACTGGATATGCCCAATGTTTGAGCCACAAAGGGTTGGTTATGTGTAAGCATAAACCACAGACTTGTTACAGCGCAGTGTGTAAACACAGCCATAAACTGGACTGACATGGTACTAAACGATGACTGAGGCGAAAGCCAATGGCCTTAATTAATCATCAATAATGCTTAATTAAACTGCCTAAATTCATATGGGTGACTGGTGCATATTCACACCAATCGACGTCATTACTAGGTGCGTAGTCATATTTAAATTGAGTTTAAATAATAAGAACACTTGGTTTTTGAATAAAAAGATCAAGGAAACACAGCTGCCTGCTTGACCGGAACTTTCTAATGGGTGACCCTTTTGGCTTTTCCGCTCAAATGTAGTCTATAAACTTCATTTATAACCTTTATTAAAGTTCACTTTTTACAGAAAGCGTAAAACTGATTTTTATCCTACTAATAAAATTTAATTAATTTCTTAAATCAGTTAACCTATATCTACTTGAAAACGATACCTATAGAAAATCAATATCATGAATTTAAGGGACTAAAATGAATAATCACTCCAACAATATTGACTCTACTCAGGAGTTGTACACCCTTAACGAGTACAATGCTAAAGTAATTGATAAAATAAATGAAGCTCTCACAAGTCAAGGGAGAACTGAAGCAAAACAATCAAAAAAAAATGGTTCCTTTCAACAGGGTACTAATTATTATGTAGATAAGGATGGAGAAATTATATACATATGTATATTTTCTTATGTCCATGAAGGTGAGGATGATTTTAATTTTGATTTTCTTAAAACTATTAAGCTGAACCACATAAAAAGATTTGTTCTTATAGTAGATAAATTAGCTACTGTAGAATATTTATCTCATCTCACATCCTTAGAAGAAATTTTTATTATTACAAACAATGAAGTTCACTTAAATGATCTAGGAAAGCTAAAACTCTTAAACACATTAGAATTAAACTCTTCCTTTCAATCAAACTTAGTCCCCTTAAAAGATCTAACTAACCTAGAGAAAATGAGTGTTACCGTCGAAGATGAATCCGTTTTGTTTCCCATCAAAGAGCTGAAAAATCTAAAAGAGCTAAACTTATCTGGCAGCAAGATAAATAATCTAGAGTTGTTTAGTAATGGTTTTCCAAATTTAGCTAAGTTAAATTTGGCGGATTGTAATATAAAAAGAATTCCAGAAAGCTTTATAGATCTAAATTACGAAGTTCATTTGGACCAACGCATAGATTTTCACTTCCTAGACTTCACCAATGAAGATAAATTAGCTAACTTTTACGGAAATAACCTGACTATTCCACCAATAGAAATAGTGAAGCAAGGAAACCTAGTAATGAAAAAGTATTATCAGTCATTACAAGGGGAAACATCAAAATTAAACGAAGCTAAGTTGGTTCTAGTCGGTGAAGGTGCAGCCGGTAAAACATCACTCATAAATCGCTTTACCAAAAATGAATTTAACCCTAGAGAGGACAAAACGGATGGTATTTCAATTACTCCATGGAAAATAAATGTAGATAAAGAAGAAATAACTCTTCACTGCTGGGATTTTGGTGGGCAAGAAATAATGAGAGCGACTCATCAGTTATTCCTTTCTGAGAGAAGTATTTACGTCATAGTATTAGATGGAAGAAAAGATGAGAACCCTGAGCATTGGCTGAAACAAGTCTTAGCTGTAAGCAAAAACTCCCCCATTCTCATTGTTTTGAATAAAATTGACGACCATTATGATGACAACATTCGAAGACAGCATTTAAAAGAAAAGTACCCTAATATTCTTGGTTTTTATAAAGCGTCATGTAAATCAGGCACTGGTATAGCCAAGCTCAAAAATACTATAAAAGAAGAAGTCGCTAAGCTTGAAATGAGAAATTTTGTATTAGCTAAAAACTGGCTTGCAATAAAAGACGATTTGGGAGAATTAAAAAAAGAGTCTGACCATATATCTCACCAAGATTTTACCAAAATATGTACAAAACATTCGATTGAAGATCATCAAGTACAAAATATTCTTCTAACACTTTTAAACGATTTAGGCCACATAATTCATTTTAAAGAGTTGCAAGAGTTACAAACTCAAGTCCTGAATCCGACTTGGATCACGGAAGGGATTTACACTCTTTTAAATTCAGATGAGCTAGCTAAAAATGACGGTGTTATAACTATCGCTGAAGCTGAAAAAATACTTGAGGAAAAGCTAGACTTTTCCAGATATAGAGGAAAGTCTGTTTATCTAATGCAAGTGATGGAACAGTTCGAACTTTGCTACAGTATAGACACTAAACGAAATGACAAAAAATTCTTGGTTCCAGATTTATTACCTACAGAACTGACTAGAAACCCGACTGTAGATGATGGTATTGAATTTATTTATAAATACAATGACTATATGCCTCCAGAATTAATGGCGCGCTTTATAGTTAAAAGTCACATCTATCAAATACCTAAAAAGTGCTGGAGATACGGCGTTCTTTTGAAACACAAAGCATTTAAATCTTCCGCGCTAATTACTCAAGATAAAGAAGACCGAATAATAAAAATCAAAGTAGATGGAGCCGAGAGACGTAGCTTTTTAGCTGTATTACGTAGCTATTTTTCTGAAATACATTCAAGTTATAAAACTGAAAACATTGGTCTAGAAGAGCTTTTACCGCTTAGATGTACTGAAACCAATAAAGAAAGTTACCTTCCTTACGAACGATTAATAAAAATTGAGCAGCGTTTACTTACAGGTATTGGAAGTGATATTCAGTATGACCATATATTAAATATTGATTATTCAGTTGCAAAAATATTGGATGGCATTGAGAAGCCTGAAAGTAGACATCAAAGTTATAAAGATTTAGAAGAGAGGCTTACCGTGAATATTACACAAAATCAGACTGCAAACCCTGTAATAACAAATACCGCATCTCAACATAATGAACAAAGTTCTACCTTGACATCAAATATTAGTATAAACATCCAGCTAAAGGATTTTAGTAGTGATATGAAAAGCTGGAGCCAAGACCTATTCGAAGATTTAGTAGAAGATGAGGATGTAATTTCAAATAATGACACAGCTAAACTCTTAAAACGCTCTCAAAAAGAAATGGAAAGACTTTCTGCACCTCTAGATGAAATTGAGGATATTGAAAATAAAGAGGAAGCATCAAATAAGTCTGATAATTTTTCTAGGGTTAAAAACTTCCTTGAAGATGCATTAAATAAAACAAATAAAACTGGTGAGCTATTAGATAAGACGGGGGAAGGTATAAAGAAACTGCAATCTTTAGCAAGCAAATACAATAAAGTTGCAGAGCTATGTGCGATGCCTACAGTACCCAGTTTTTTACTGGGTAAATAATTATTTCTATCATAAATACCTATAATTTAAAGCTACAAAAAACGAGCCACTTTGGGCTCGTTTCTGTTTTACTAACAGCTGACCGCTTAGCTAATTAACCACTTAGCTCTATTCCGGCTCATAACCCAAATTAGGCGATAGCCATCTTTCAGCTTCTTCAAGCGTCATATTGGTTCGTTTAGCATAATCTTCAACTTGATCGCGTTGTACTGCGGCTACTGCGTAGTATTTAGCCTCAGGGTGTGAGAAGTACCAACCCGAAACAGCAGCACCTGGCCACATGGCGTACGAACTAGTTAGCTGTATACCAATGCGCTTTTCGGTATCGAGCAACTGCCAAATTTTCTTTTTCTCGGTGTGCTCTGGGCACGCAGGGTAACCTGGCGCTGGGCGAATACCTTGGTAGTTTTCGCGTATTAGCTCATCGTTTGCTAGGTTTTCGTCTGGTGCAAAACCCCAATACTCTTTACGTACTTTTTCGTGTAAGTATTCTGCAAACGCTTCAGCGAGCCTATCGGCAACCGCTTTTACCATTATTTTATTGTAGTCGTCTTGCTGTGCGTCAAACGCATTTGCTAAGTCGTCTTCTTCTAGGCCGCCCGTTACTGCAAACGCGCCAAAGTAATCAGGCGTGCCTTTGGGTGCTATGTAGTCGGCTAGGCAATAATTAGCAAAGTCGGTTTTTTCGGTTTGCTGACGTAAATGGCACGAAGTAGTTAATACTTCTTTGCGTGTTTCGTCGGTGTATATTTCTATGTCATCACCAACGCGGTTAGCAGGGAATAAACCTATTACGCCAAGTGGTTGCAAACTGCCTGCTTTTTCAAGGTCGTCTAACATATCGTTAGCGTCTTTAAATAAGCTTTGCGCTTGCTCGCCTACTACTTCATCGTCCATTATGCGCGGGTATTTACCGGCGATTGACCACGTCATAAAGTATGGCGTCCAATCTATGTATTTACGTAAAGTCGCGATTGATATATTTTTAAACTCGGTCACGCCCAGCTTTTTAGGCACTGGGGGTGTGTAGTTATCCCAATCAAGCTTTGCTGCGTTATCGCGTGCGCGCTGGATTGTAACAGGCTTAGAGCGTGGTTTTTTACGCGCTTGTTGCTCGCGTACTTTTACATATTCCGCTTGTGTTTTAGCTAAAAAGTCAGGTTTAAACTCTTTCGATAATAAGTTCGAAACCACACCCACCGCACGGCTGGCGTTATTTACATACACAACGCCTTTGTCATATTGCGGCTCAATTTTTACTGCTGTATGCGCTTTAGAGGTAGTTGCACCACCAATGAGTAGCGGCAGTTCAAAACCACGGCGTTTCATTTCTTTTGCTACGTGTACCATTTCGTCAAGCGATGGGGTAATTAAGCCCGATAAACCAATAATATCGGCTTTTTCGTCGATGGCGGTTTGCAGTATTTTATCGGCAGGTACCATTACGCCTAAATCAATAACTTCGTAGTTATTACATTGTAGTACCACGCCTACAATATTTTTACCTATGTCGTGTACGTCACCTTTTACGGTCGCCATCACTATTTTACCGTTAGTTGAGCCTTCTTCTTTTTCAAGCTCAATGTATGGGTCTAGGTAGGCTACAGCTCGCTTCATTACGCGCGCCGATTTAACCACTTGTGGTAAAAACATCTTACCTGCGCCAAATAAATCTCCTACTACGTTCATGCCGTCCATTAACGGCCCTTCAATTACGTGAATAGGTTTAGCTGCTGCGGCGCGGCATTCTTCGGTATCTTCATCTATAAAGGTAGTAATACCTTTAACAAGCGCGTGCTCAAGGCGTTTTGCAACAGGCCATGTGCGCCACTCTAAATCTTCTACTCGCTCGGCTTGCGCCATACCCGAGTATTTTGGTGCAAGCTCAACTAAGCGCTCGCCTGCACATGGGTCTGTGTTAAGTATTACGTCGGTAACGGCTTTGCGTAGTTCTTCTGGTATATCATCGTAAACGGCGAGTTGCCCCGCATTTACAATACCCATGTCCATACCGGCTTGAATAGCATGATATAAAAATACCGAGTGAATGGCTTCACGTACGGGGTTATTACCCCTAAACGAAAACGATACATTTGATACACCGCCCGACACTTTACAGTGCGGCAAATTTTGCTTAATGCGGCGTGTGCCTTCAATAAATTCTACGGCATAGTTGTCGTGCTCTTCAATACCGGTGGCTACGGCAAATATATTAGGGTCGAATATAATATCTTCTGGCGCAAAGCCAATGTCTTCTACCAATATTTTATAACTGCGCGCACATATTGCGAACTTACGGTCTGCCGTGTCGGCTTGCCCGTCGGTATCAAACGCCATTACAACAGCGGCTGCACCAAAGCGCTTTATTATTTTAGCTTGGCGAATAAATGGCTCTTCGCCCTCTTTTAGCGATATAGAATTAACAATTGCCTTGCCTTGAATACACTTTAAGCCTGCTTCTATTACTTCCCATTTTGAGGAGTCGACCATAATTGGTACGCGAGAAATATCAGGCTCTGAGGCTATTAAGTTTAAAAACTTAACCATGGCGGCTTTTGAGTCCAACATGGCTTCGTCCATGTTTATATCAATAACCTGTGCGCCATTTTCTACTTGTTCGCGGGCCACTGTTAGCGCGGCTTCAAAGTCTTCTTCCATGATTAAACGTTTAAACATGGCAGAACCGGTTACATTGGTACGTTCGCCGACATTAGTAAATACTGCTATTTGTTGGGTCATGTTGGCTCCTTAATTTAAGTTACAGGCTTCAAGGCCTGATAAACGCATGCGTACTTCAAGCTCTGGCAGTTGGCGTGGTTTAACGCCCGCTAGACCTTTTGCAAAAGCACGAATATGCGCAGGCGTGGTGCCACAACATCCACCTACAATATTAATAAAGCCCGATTTACCCCAATCGATAATTTCGGTTGCCATTTCAGGCGCTTCTAAGTCGTATTCACCGAACTCATTAGGCAAGCCCGCATTAGGGTGCACCGATGTAAAGGTTTCGCACACGCGCGACAACTCTTCTACGTATTGGCGCAGTAAATCAGGGCCAAGCGCACAGTTTAGACCTATCGAAATAGGCTTAATATGGCGAATAGAGTTATAAAATGCTTCGGTTGTTTGCCCCGAAAGCGTACGGCCAGAGGCGTCGGTAATAGTCCCCGAAATCATAACTGGTAATTTACGCCCTGCCTGCTCAAAGGCTTCTTCTACGCCAAACGAGGCGGCTTTTGCATTAAGCGTGTCGAATATAGTTTCGATTAGTATTAAATCGGCGCCGCCTTCCATTAATGCAAGGGTTGATTCAATATACGCAGTAACCAGCTTATCAAAGGTGACATTTCGGTAACCCGGATCGTTTACGTCTGGCGAAATTGAACAGGTTTTAGATGTCGGCCCTAAAACACCCGCTACATAGCGTGGTTTTTCTGGCGTTTTAGCCGTAAATTCATCACAAATGGCGCGTGCTAATTTAGCCGACTCTAGGTTTATTTCACGGCTTAGGTTTGCCATGTCGTAATCTTCCATCGAAATAGTGGTCGAGTTAAACGTGTTGGTTTCAATAATATCGGCGCCCGCTGATAAAAAACCACGATGAATATCAGTGATTAAGTCGGGCTTAGTTAGGCTTAATAAATCGTTATTGCCTTTAATTAATACATGCCAGTCTTTAAAACGCTCTGCGCGATAGTCTTCTTCTTCTAGCTTATGATCTTGGATCATGGTGCCCATAGCGCCATCTAAAATTAAGATGCGTTCTTTTAATGCAGCACTTATTTCGGCTTGCTTATTATTTGTAGGCGCGTTATTCGGCATAGTTGTTAGTCCTCACGTCTTGGCTAACTAAATTAATATCATACGGTGTGGTTTGGTACACGTAGTAATTTAACCAGTTCGAAAAAAGTAAAAAAGCATGGCTTTGCCACGTTTTTGAAGGTTGTTTGGTTGCATCGTCATCCGGAAAGTAATTTTCGGGCTTTGGTGCATTAGGGCTTTTTTTACAATCGCGCTCGTATTCTGCTTTTAGCGAGTCGGCGTCGTACTCTGGGTGGCCGGTTATAAACACTTGGCTACCTGATTTATTTTTAAGTAAGTAAGCCCCTACTCGCTCAGAACCTGCCAGTACAACGAGTTCTTCACAGGCGTTTATCTTATTTATATCAATATGGCCGTAGCGTGAGTGCGGTACCAAAAAGGTATCGTCGAATCCGCGAGTCAGTGCACCGTGATCAAAATAACACTGGTGAGTAAATACGCCACACAGTTTATCGTCTTTTAAATCGCGTTTTAAATTGTAACGGTGATATAACGCTGCATGCGCTGCCCAACACGAAAACAACGTAGAGGTAACGTGTTGCTCAGCCCAATCAATAATGACTTTTAGCTCATCCCAATACGCTACATCGTCGTATTCTAAATGCGCAAGTGGCGCACCGGTTACTATTAATGCATCGTAATTGTTGTCTTTAACCTCAGAAAAATAACGGTAAAAGGTATCAAGGTGCTCTTCTGAATTGCTGCTACTGCGGTGAGTGTCGAGGCGCAGTAGTTCTACGTTTACTTGCAAAGGCGAATTGGCAAGTAAGCGAATAAACTGAACTTCGGTTTCTACTTTATTAGGCATTAAGTTTAAAATAGCCAAACGCATTGGGCGTATTTCTTGCGTTTTTGCACGACTTTTTGGCATTACAAATACGTTTTCTTGACGTAAACGTGCAATTGCCGGCAACTCGTCTTTTACTGTAATTGGCATACTTTACTCCTGCTCATAAAAACCGAAGCTTAATTATGAACTGAAAGTAAAAAATATCAACCTCTAGATGTATAGATGTCCAAATGAAATTTATTCATGATTTTATACTTTACTTACAAGCATGCTTTAGTGCTTTAAACCCGCCATTCGTTGACTGTTTCACCTGAGAGCCACTACAATACAACATTGAAAATTTTATTATTATTTGAAGGCTCCTTTCATGGTTTTACCTGATAAATTTATATTCTCGATGAGTCGAGTATCTAAGGTTGTGCCACCTAAGCGCACTATCTTAAAAGATATTTCGTTGCACTTTTTCCCTGGCGCTAAAATTGGTGTGCTTGGTTTAAACGGTTCTGGTAAATCTACGTTACTACGTATTATGGCCGGTGTTGACCAAGACTTTGAAGGTGAAGCACATCCTCAGCCTGGTACAAAAATTGGTTACTTGCCGCAAGAGCCAGTACTGGACGAAAGCAAAACAGTGCGCGAAATTGTCGAAGAAGCCGTTGGCGAAGTTAAACATGCACTTAGCCGTCTTGACGAAGTATATAACGAGTACGCAATGGAAGGTGCTGACTTTGACGCACTTGCAAAAGAGCAAGGCGAGCTTGAAGCGGTTATTCAGGCACACGATGGTCATAACATCGATAACGTTTTAGAACGCGCAGCTGATGCACTTCGCCTACCAGAATGGGATGCTAAAATTGAGCACCTTTCAGGTGGTGAGCGTCGTCGTGTTGCTATATGTCGATTATTACTTGAAAAACCAGACATGCTTATTCTCGATGAGCCAACTAACCACTTGGATGCTGAGTCGGTTGCATGGTTAGAGCGCTTCTTACACGATTACGAAGGCACTGTTGTGGCAGTAACGCATGACCGTTACTTCCTTGATAATGTAGCTGGCTGGATATTAGAGCTTGACCGTGGTGAAGGTATTCCGTGGGAAGGTAACTACTCTTCTTGGCTTGAACAAAAAGATGCGCGCTTACAGCAAGAACAAAAATCTGAAAAAGCTCGTCAAAAATCAATTGCGCAAGAACTTGAATGGGTTCGTTCAAACCCTAAAGGTCGTCAAGCTAAGTCAAAAGCACGTATGGCTCAGTTTACTGAAATGCAGCAGTCTGATTACCAAAAACGTAACGAAACTAACGAGATGTTTATCCCACCTGGTCCGCGTTTAGGTGACCAAGTACTTGAAGTAACTAATCTTCGTAAGAGTTTTGGCGATCGCGTTTTAATTGATGACTTAAGCTTTAGCATGCCAAAAGGTGCCATTGTGGGCATTATTGGCGCGAATGGCGCGGGTAAATCAACGTTATTTAAAATGATAAGCGGTGAGCAAACGCAAGACAGCGGTAGCATCAGCGTTGGCGAAACAGTACACCTTGCGACTGTTGATCAGTTCCGCGACGGTATGGACGAAAGCAAAACTGTTTTTCAAGAAATATCAGACGGACAAGACGTACTGAAAATTGGTAACTTTGAGTTCCCAAGCCGAGCATATGTAAGTCGCTTTAACTTTAAAGGTAACGATCAGCAAAAGTTTGTTAAAGACCTATCAGGTGGTGAGCGTAACCGTTTACACCTTGCTAAGTTATTAAAAGCTGGCGGCAATGTGTTACTACTCGATGAGCCAACCAATGACTTGGACGTTGAAACACTACGTGCACTGGAGAACGCTATTTTAGAGTTCCCAGGTTGTGTAATGTGTATCTCGCATGACCGTTGGTTCCTTGACCGTATTGCTACACATATTTTAGATTACCGTGATGAAGGTCAAATTAACTTCTTTGATGGTAACTACACTGAATATGAAGAGTGGCTTAAAAAGACCCTAGGCGCTGAGGCAACTCAACCTAAACGTATTAAATACAAAAAAATTGGCTAAAATATTGGTTAATTTTATGTTTGTATAACTTAAGCCCTGCACTTTGCAGGGCTTTTTTATGCCACCAGCATTACAGGAGCACATCTTGCTAGCATGTAGAGAATTACCCGCTATGCTTAATTTATTATAAAAACAGTAAGGCTAAATTAGGTTATGCAAAATCGTCGTCAGTTTTCTCGTGTTTTATTTTCAACCGATGCACAAGTAATTTTTAATGATCACCAATACCCATGTAAGTTACTTGATGTATCTTTACATGGCGCATTAATCACTAAATGTGATGCTTTTATTGGCAACCAAAATAGCCAAGCTGTTCTGCGTTTTTCGCTGCCTCAAAGCGAAATAGAAATAAAAATGGAGGTTGTGGTGTGCCATATAGAAGCGGATCATATTGGTTTAAAATGCCACCATATTGATATAGACAGCATTACTTATTTAAAGCGTTTAATAGAGCTAAACTTAGCTGATGACGAACTATTACATCGCGAACTCGCCATGTTGATTCACGACACACAAGAATAGACTCATTAGGATTAGTTGATTACCATAGGGCAAATTTTTCAACGTGTGAATACATGACTTTAAATCCACATTTACCTTTGGTGTATCATCCTAACTATTCGTTTAGCTTTGATCCAAAGCATCGTTTTGCAATGAGTAAGTTTGCACATTTATATCAGCATGTTGAAGAGCTGGGTTTGATTGGCGATAACCTCGTTGAGCCAATATTAGGCACGCCAGCGCCACTTGAGCTAATACACTGCGAAAATTACATACACGATTTGTGGAACAACCGCTTAGATGAAAAAGCCATGCGCCGCATTGGCCTACCTTGGTCAAAAGAGCTCATGGCGCGCACATTTACAGCCCCTCAAGGCACATTACAAACGGCTCGTTTAGCGCTAAAACATGGCATAGCATGTCACCTTGCTGGTGGGACACACCACGCACATACCGATTTTGGCTCAGGCTACTGCATGGTTAACGACCTTGCCTTTACCACGCAAACTTTAATTGAATCGGGTGAAGTAACTAACGTACTTATTTTTGATTTAGACGTGCACCAAGGTGATGGCACTGCGGCCATGTTACAGCATCAGGCATACGCTTATACTTGTTCTATCCATTGTGAAAAAAACTTCCCCTTTAGAAAATCCGCTAGCGATTTAGATTTTGGCTTAGCAGATAATATGAAAGACGACGAATACCTTGCCGTAGTTGACGACACCTTGAGTTATTTACTTAAAGAGCTAAACCCAAGCTTGGTACTTTATGATGCTGGCGTTGATATTTGGCAAGGCGATGGTTTGGGTAAATTAGATATTAGCTGGGATGGTATAATTAAACGCGACCATTTAGTGTTAAAACGCTGCCTTGAACACAACACACCAGTGGCGACAGTAATAGGTGGAGGTTATGATAAAGACCATCTTCGCCTCGCTAAACGCCACGCTATTGTTGTTGAGCAAGCCGCTCGCTTTTAGTGTGAAATAAAAATGTTAAATTCTCGTTCTTATTTAATACATATAATAAAAACGAAAATACTATGAAACAGCTATTTATCGCCATCACACTCACTTTGTTAAGCTTTACAGCGCATGCGCAACAGGAAATAACAAATACCACCCACCCTAAATTACCTACATTAAATTTACAAATGGCCGACGGTTCTATAATTAATACCCACGATTTACTAGGCCAGCCTTATGTTTTACATTTTTGGGCCACTTGGTGCCCATACTGTAAAAAGCTGCAACCGGCACTTCAAAAAATTGATGATATGGGCTTAAAGGTCATTGCAGTTAGTTTTAAAGAAGATGAAGATGCTGCTCCCGCCAAAGCTCTTAGCGACAGAGGTTATACTTTTAAAACAGCAATAAAGGCTGATGCGATAGCTAAACAGTTAGGGATCAGAGGTACGCCTACTACGTTATTTATTAATAAACAGGGCGATGTGATTTGGCTCACTAACACCTCAAATCCAGAAGATGCAAACTTGCATTTAAATGCACGTACGTTACTTCACTCTATGGAGCTAAAAACAGAGTAATTTACTGCGTTTTTAGCTGACTTGGCGTTAAACCCGTCCAACGCTTAAAAGCACGCCGAAAATTTGGGATGTCATAAAATGCTAGACGCTCAGCAACTTGTTCATTACATTTAGCACGTAAGGTAAGTAGGTAAATTGCTTTGTGTTTGTTTTGCTCGTCAATTAGCGCTGAAAAGCCTACTCCGTTAATTTTCAGTTTTCGTTTAAATGTAGCTGAACTCATAGCAAAGTGCTTTGCGGTACACTCTAAATTAGCACTTGGGTGAGAGTATAAATACCTACAAACGGCTTCAATAAAAGTCATGCTAACTAAATTTTTATTATGTAATTGAGACTGCGCTTGCATAAATCGTAATTGACTAGCGCACGGGTTCTTAGCCCTTAACATGGCTTTATTTAATACCCAGCGAGTACATGGCCTATCAAAACTTATCTTTAGCCCTAAATTTTGTTCGTACTCTTGAATATGCCGAGGGCGCTTAAAAGCAAAGTCAAACTGACAATGCGGGTAACTTTCGCTTACTCGTTTGAGTAAACTATAAAAAGCGGTGCTGTATATTTCTAATACGTAGTGGTGCAGCTCTTCATTGAGTCCATGAGCAGGTTGTAAATAAATATAATACTGCTCGCTTTTAATGTATGTTTGGCTAAATAATAAAGGCGCTAACTGCATTCTTAAATGCGCTAATTGCTTTAGTACTTGCCCTAAATCAGCACTGTAAATAAGCGCTTGTACTTCAACTCGCGTATCATTTATTAGCTGGCTACCAAGTAAAAAACCACTGTCGGTACTTTTCATTAACAGTTTAAATTGTGCTAGTAAACGCACCTGCTGAGATAAACTAAACGCATGTTGAAAGTTAAATAAATCTTGCTCAAATATTCCCGTACCACGCAGTAGTTTATGCAGTTCAATACCTCGACTTTGTGTTAATTCAACAATCGCAATTATAAGCCCTTGTGCACTTACAAACTTATCATCTTGATTAACAAAGGTGTGCACGTTGCGCTACTTTTTGTTGGTGCTTTTTTTGTTGTAACTGGCTATGCAATTGGCTTGTTAATGTACCTGTGTAATTACGTTCATGACCTTGAATTAAAGCCGTTGTTACATGCTGAAACTTTGCTTTTTTTGAGCCTTCCACTTTAAATGCGCAATACCTCAATGCCCCTTTAATTTGCATCATAAGCTCTTTTGCTTGTTGTTCTGTGGTTTCTGGCATTAACACCATAAAGCAGTCTCCTGCATACCTGCACACAACATCACTTAGCCGGCAGTTCATTAGCAATAACTCGCTCACCTCACGCAGTAACCTATCGCCTTCTTTAAAACCAAATTCGCTATTAAAATGCGAGAAGTCGCGTATATCAATAGCACCGAGCCACAAAGGCTGTGTGCTTAAAAGCTGATTTTTAATGGCTAAATCTAAGTACTGCGCTTTATAAAGCCCTGTTACAGAACAAACTTTACTGTGTTCACGCAAGTTAGCTTCACGGCGGCGTAATTGGCGATTTAATACATATTGCTCTTGATGCCAATAATACAACCCCAAGCTAGTTAGTAGCATGCCTACAGGGGCTGGTAATGACTCAATCCAACTTAGCCATTTGTGTGCTGGGTGCATTAACCACTCATCGAGTAAATCTAAAGTAGCTGAGAACATAAACAACCCTACGCCAATCACTAAATAAGTTGTTACTTTACTAGGGGGCCTTGAAATTAATAACACCGTGATCCATACCAGAGCCATGAGTACAATACCGCCCTCGCCCATAATATCTAGCCATTGAATATCAGCATACGTTTTAAGTACACCTAGGTAAGCGCTTAAAAAGCAGGCACTGAAAAACATCGCAATAATACAATTAACTAATAATCGGTGGCTGGTAAATGGGTTAAATCGCATTAATTATATCTTCTCTTTGTAGAGTCTATTTTTATGCTAACTCATATCTATATTTGCCAGCAGGGTCATATTAGCTCAACTATATGACAGCAAGATGATCACCATTTTCAAAACCATCTTACACCACACAAAAAACCTCACTTTATAAGGAGTGCTAGTAGCTCATAAAGCCTTTCATAACAGTAAAGCACTGCTCACTGTATATGTTTAAAGTAACCCCTGTCACATTTACGTCATAAAATAACTTTAGTTTGCTCGTCATGCCAAAAATCAATGCAGATTTTAACGTTAACAATAAATTAGATATTTCTATATTAGAATCAGAAGCAACTTGAAAGACGGATTTAGACTAGGGGCGAAGCAGCTTTGCTCGGCTTTTACTAAACCTTCTAGGTTACAAGCCTCGCACCGCGATTAAATTGACCATAGATAGAATGAATTTCAATCAAAAAGGTCAGCATGCCCAAGGTCTATAAAGCATGGTTTTTAATAAAGAAAAGCTATTTATTACAACACTCGCTTCATGATTTTTTAGAAGAGACTGAGAAAATATAACGCTGTGTTCAGTAAAGGAACCATTATGAATTTTAGATTAAATAAAACACTTAGCTTACTTGCTAGCTGTTTAATGATTAGCGCCATAACCGCCTGTAGTAACGGTGCTGTAAGTGAGAATGTAAGCATTGAGAAGCAAATAGTTAGCACTGTAGAGCTTGGTCCAAATCAAAATATGCAAGGCTCACAAGGCGCGTGGCTAAGCAATAATAATTGGTTATTAGCAAGTGAAAGCAAAGGGCTAGTACTTGTAAATAGCCAAACAGATACAAACCAAATAATTGCGCCCGGAAATTTTGAATCTCTTTCAGTTAGGGCTTTATCAAGCAACGCTTTTTTAGTGGCGAGTATTGATAACAACCAAGACAATGTAGCTATTTTTAAACTTCAACATGTAAATAAAACATGGCAGTTATCTGAGCTAACCCGAATCATATCACCACAGGCTCAGCCCGACACAGTTTGTTTATTTGCTAATAATATCACGCAGACAGTTACTGCATTTATAGCCGATGTTCGCGGCTTAATTACCGAAACGGCTATTTTTGATACAGCTAAAAATCAGCCCGTCAATGTCAGTATACGAGAATTCCCTGGCGTAAGTGAAGCTGCGGGTTGTGCTGTAAGTGATATTACAAGCACGTTGTTTATTAGCGAATCCAACGTGGGGATTTGGGCTATAAATGCAAATGCTGAATCGCAAGCTGATAAAAAACCAATTGCGCTTGTTGCACCCTTTGGCGAACTTAAAAATGAACTTGGCGCTCTCTTTGCCTCAAGTGATGGCATGATATGGTTTACAAGCACTGAAAATAGCCTCCTATATGCTTATAACCCAATTAGTAATAAATTAAAACACTGGAGGTTAAATACTAATTTAAACCCTGAATCAGCCGCTATCAAGTACACCAGTAATAATACAGCGACTGCGGTTATTTATAATGATACGACTGGGGCTTATATGCAAAGCCAACTATCCGTGAAAAAAATAACGGTTCAAAAAAATAGGCAAAACATAACGCAAATACATGCAAATGCACAAACTACACCTGTAAACGCATTTGGTGATGCCGCCGACGATCCTGCCATTTGGGTAAACCCTAGTGATGCTGAAAACAGCCTTATTTTAGGCACTGATAAACGTCGTGGTTTGATGATTTATAGCTTACAAGGCGCATTAATACAGTCGCTTAACATCGGCCGCTTAAATAATGTTGACGTACGTCAAAGTAAAATAATTCATAATAAGACATGGATAACTGCTAGCAACCGGACGCACAACAGCATTAGTGTCTTTACTATTGAGAATAAAAAAACGGTAAAGTACCTGACTGATATTGCTACAAACCTAGATGAAATTTATGGTATGTGTATGTACTCATCACCCACTGGTGATTATGTATTTGTAAACGATAAATCAGGGCTTTTCCAACAATATAAATTACACAACCAAGCCAATAAAATAACGGGTGAACTAGTACGCGAGTTTAATCTGCCAAGCCAACCTGAAGGCTGTAGCACCGATGATGAAGCAGCACAGCTATATGCTGGCGAAGAGGATGCGGGTATTTGGTATATAGGTGCTGAGCCAAGCACCGGAACAACACCTATCATGCTACAACACATTAATAAGCAATTAGTTGATGATGTAGAAGGGATGGAAATTTATCATGCAGATAACGCACGTTATTTAGTTGTTTCAAGTCAAGGCGATAATAGCTATGTGTTATACGAAATAGGTAATATAACTCAAAACACTGAAGTGCCATCACTCAAATTTAGTGGTAAATTTAGCGTTATTGCTGATTTAAACTCAGGTATTGATGGCACATCAGAAACCGATGGACTAACTGTTACAGCAAAACCTTTACCAGGTTACCCTGAGGGTATTTTAATAGTACAAGATGGTTATAATCGAATGCCGCAGCAACCACAAAACTTTAAAATAATTGATTGGCGAGAAGTTAAAAAAGCCATCAGATAATACGCGCTACCTAATCATTTTATAAAGGCTCACTTGAGCCTTTAAATTGATCTTGTAATTAGATAAATATTACATACATTTTTATACTACAATTTAAACTCATAAATTAATTGAGATTATTATGCGCCTACTACTTACTTTATTACTAATTACTATAAGTGGCTTTGTAACAGCGGAAGAAGAGAAAAAAGTAGAACTCCCCCCTGTCGATCCTGCTTATAAAGCTAAACATCCAATGGTGTTAGTTAATAAAGGCTCGTCTATCATCGCGATGAATTTGCCTACCTATAATTCACCTCATGATGTACAAGTTGTTTATAAAATAGGTAACCCCGATGTGGCGTTTTTAGGCTTTGTCAGAAATGCTGAATTAATCACCGTAAAACCACAAGCATTTAATATTCAACATTTAATGCGTGGTGAAGAAATTACGATTATTGCCGATATTTTTGAAGGCGATTACCAACAAGGTGGTAGTTTAATTTACTCACAAAAAGAACTTGTACTAGGTAAACAGTTGTATGCCAGAGAACTAAAGGGGTTAAGTGAATCATCACAATGGCAAGACTACGACATAATTAACCTAGGCGGCACTGAGCGTATTTATATTCATAAAATTCAACAAGCGCCGAGCTATAACCATCTTATTTTTGTCGATTTAGTTAATGCGTGTATGCAAAAATTCCGCACCTCAAAACGAGTTCCACCTGTAAATGAGCTTACCTATAAATTTGTTAATTGCGGGACACTCAAACCACTTTACTACAATGCAAATGATTTTAAAAAATAGTTACTTATAATCAGTTATAAGCTTAAGCCCCTGCTGCATAGCATCGATTGATTGCCCTGCAAAACCTAAACGAACATGGCTAGGTTGCTCGGGCATTAAACTTCTTACTGAATTAGCAAAATAAAATTCAAATTCTGCTTGTAAATACACGCCTTTACTTTGCATTGCTTGTTTTATATTACTCGTATTTTTATTTAAGTTAACCCACATTGCCATGCCGCCATCAGGCTTTTTATACTCTATTGGTAAACCCTGTGATTGCAGTAACGTTAACGTATTGCCCATTGCTTCATAACGTTGTTTATAGTGCTTAGTCATGCGTTTTAAGTGGCGTTCAAACCCGCCCTCTTGCATAAAATGCGCTACAGCTAACTGCATAACAACATCATTTTTATGATTTACTAACTGCTTCCATGCGATTAACTGTGTTAATACTTC
The DNA here is from genome assembly GCF_002407505.1 of Pseudoalteromonas sp. 1_2015MBL_MicDiv. Taxonomy (NCBI): domain Bacteria; kingdom Pseudomonadati; phylum Pseudomonadota; class Gammaproteobacteria; order Alteromonadales; family Pseudoalteromonadaceae; genus Pseudoalteromonas; species Pseudoalteromonas sp. 1_2015MBL_MicDiv. The sequence continues at coordinate 2,844,379 of NZ_CP012737.1, forward strand.
AGGGGCTGCGCAAATGTAGCCAATTCTAGCGCCTGAGAACATAATTTTAGAAAATGTAGATAAGTAAATAATAATCCCAGCGGGATCGTTCCCAGCCATAGGTTGTAATGGCTGACAGCGATAGTGAAATTCGTGATCGTAATCATCCTCTATAATCATTACGCCATACTCATAACATAATTGATAAATTTGCATGCGCCGTGTGGGCGAAAGCGTCACGGTGGTTGGATATTGATGCAGCGGCGTTAAGTACAACATTTTTATTGGATATCGTTTAAGTTGCGCTTTTAAATCATCTACACACAACCCATATTCGTCTTGTTTTATATCTATTAATTGCGCACCACAAGCTGCAAACGCTTTACGTGCTGGCGGATAACCTAAGGTTTCGGCAGCGACAAAATCGCTTTTATTTATAAACGCCTTTGAAATTAAAAATAAAGCTTCTTGTGAGCCATTACATACAAGTAAGTCTGATACTTTTAAACTTCTAGTTTTATGTAGATAATTGCTTATCTGAGTTTTTAGCTCACTCACTCCACTTATATCGCCATAATGAAGTTTACTGGTGTCTAAATGATTAAATACATGGCTCATAGAGCGTTTAAATTCTTTATAGGGAAAGCTATTTAAATCAGGAAGTCCACCTGCGAAATTATATACGTAGTCTTTTAAATTCATTGCCGGAATAGGCACGGCTAACTCTGTAGCAAATTTATAAGGTTTTGGTGTTAAAACTGGCGTGTGCTCACAGTTAGCACTGCTTTGAATTGGCAGTGTTTGAGTGACGCTATACCCAGAGCGTTCATGGGACTCTAGCCATCCTTCGGCTACGAGTAACTGCAATGCGTTCATTATTGTATGGCGATTTAACTGATACGTTTGCGCCATAACTCGAGCAGAACTAAGTTTTGCACCAGGTGCAATATCTCCCTTTACGATAGAACCGCGCAGAGCATCTGCAACTTGTAAGTACTTAGCTTTGTTTAAGCTATTAAATTCAATATTAAGCGGTTGCATGTTACCCCCTTATAACTGGTATAGCTAAAAAGCCAATTCTGGTTGTTTTTACCAAACCAAATTAGCGTACATTTGTTGCTCGCAAATAGCAAAGCTTAGAGGCAATATGTTTACTCAACAGGTACATAAAACAAATAAGGTGATACTAGAGCCATTAAATTATGAGCATTTAAACGACTTATATAAAGCTGGGCAGCATCCAAAAATATGGGAATGGGTATTAAGCAACTATACAAAAACACCCGAACAGTTAAAGGAATGGTTTACCACAAGTGCACAATTTAATAAAAAAGAACAAATTGTATTTGCCATAATAGACATAGCCAGCAAAGAGGTTGTAGGCACTACACGACTATTTAGATTAGATACACATAACTTAAGTGCTGAAATTGGTCATACATTTATAAGCCATCACTGGCAGCAAACTTATATTAATACTCACACGAAATATTTACTGCTTAGCTATGCTTTTGACGCGTTGAATTTAGTGCGAATAACATTTAATACTCACGAACAAAATCAAAAATCTCGAAATGCAATTACTCGACTAGGCGCCCGATTTGAGGGCGTAGCTTATAAAGACAGACTCCTTAGTGATGGGAGTTACAGAAGCACTGCAAAATTTAGCATTATTGACGAGCATTGGCAGAGTATTAAATTACAGTTAGAGGAGAAGCTTTAATGTACCCACCAATACATTTTCAAGAACATAATATTGAACGTTTGCAGGCTTTAGTTAAGCAATTTCCACTTGCAACTATTTTAATGCCCTGCTCGCAAAGTGACTTAAATAATATATGCCAAGTACCTGTATTATATGAGCCCTCACGTAATGTATTTATTGCTCACGTAGCAAAAAATAACCCGCTAGCGCAATGTGATAAACAGTCAGTAAAATTACTCTTTAGTGGCGATAACTGTTATCTATCTCCCTCGTATAGTAATAATAAAACACTGCCGAGCTGGCTTTACTCATCAGTACAAGTAACCGCAAAAGTAGATATTATTAAAAGCGATAATGAGAAAGAAAAAATAATGAGGCAATTAACAACCTATTTTGAGCAAGGCTTTACGCCAATGTGGAGTATTGATGAGGTGCCAAAAAATCACCGTGAAGCTATGTATCAACAACTTAGTTTTATAACGTTTACTCCTATTCACTGGCAAGGAAACTTTAAATTAAATCAAAACAAACCAGTCGATGTAAGAGCAGCTATAAAAAACAGCTTAGCACGTGAAAATAAAGGTAGTATTGCAGCGTTATTTAACTAGCAAAAAACCTTGCTCGCATTCTAATAATTCTTGTTAGGGGCCATTAAAGAGCCCCTTGATTAAAAATCAAACTCAGAAAATTCAAGTAATCTCAGCTAAAATAAGGTTAACTTAAAATTATAATTTACATATCAATTAACCTTTAAACCCGAACTTAATCTAAACAATGAATAGTTAAATAACCCGATTATTAGCAATAGCATTTATTACTCAGGGCCAGACTCTCCATTCAATAGTGGCATTTGATAAGCATCATCCAATTGATAAATATACATACTCACATCAGTAAACACACTATTTCCAGTATCTCTTTGCGGATCAGTTGCAGACTGTGCAGCGTAAACATTGTTGCTCGCTTTCATATAGCCTGACACATTCCAATGTGGTCTTCTGCTATCATCAAAATAATTAGATTCAATAAGTGCTTGCGCCTCATTTGTCGTATTAATCGCGAAATAAGTAATTTCGAGCCAATAATTATTATATAAATGGGCACGTGTTTTACTGCCATCTAATTTAGGATTTCGCCCTGCAGTGTAATTCCAAAAGTTATGATGAAATGTAACTTCTGAATCAGTGACCGCATTAGTATACCAATGCTGGTTACCACATACGAATGGGTTATAGCCGTCAAATTCATTGTGACTTAGCGTAATATTTTTACTGTTTTTGATATCGACATAACCATCAGAAATATTAGAAAAATTAACATGGTCAATAACTATATGGCTTGAACTATTCAAACTGATGCCGTCTCCCCCCTCAACCAAATGAGGATTGATATTGTCAATATTGAGGTTTTTAACAATAATGTTTTTACTATTGCTTAGATCTAATGTCGCGCCAATAATTTTAGCATTGTCACCTAAACCGATTAGGGTTTTATTTGATTTAACACTAATGGAAATATCATTACGTACCTTGTTTACGGTCGTATTTGTTGTACCACCTAATGATGTACAACTTTGTCCCGAATTAGGTATACGATAAAATATTTCTCCTGGATCCTGATACTCAGGACACTCAATAGCACATGCTGCTACGGTTGAACCGCCGGTACGACAATCAATGTGTGTATTATTTGGAATTTGGATAATCGTTGTGTTTGACGATACCAATGCTGATTTTAATGCACTACAGCTCGTTACCGTTATTGAAGACCCTCCTGCGCCTCCTGTCGTTGTTGCTAAACCATCACTGCCTGGAAGTGATGCAAAGCCCGTTACATCAATATTTGAATCGTTCGCGCTATCGCAGCTTCCATTGACTGGGTTTAAGTACCAACGTTGCGAACTAACATTTAAATCATCATTTTGATAAATGTTTGCCCCATTATCACTCCCCGCTACCGTAATTGCCTTATCACTAAAAGCGGAACGAATACTAAATGCCCCCGTAGAATCTTGTAACAATCGCCATTGTTGATTTGATTGCCCAGACGCTGCCCACTGAATAATATTGCCACCATTAGCTTGAGAGCGCTCTGATACATCCAAAAACAAGTCACTATGTGAAGCTTTAATTGTCCAAAAACCATTTCCTAAATCATTAAAGATAAATTGCTGATTTGTTCCGCTATTTTTTGCATAAGAGATGATATTAGCACCAGACTCTCTTGATTTTTTATCAACATCAATCGCTTTATCTGAACTAAAGTTAACAATTTGATACCGTTGATTATTTTTTGGTAGAGCTTTACAGTTTTCTGCTTTTGCCTGTGTTGATATTAAATTTAACAACATCATCGAAAGTGCAATTTTACTTACATTTTTTATATTCAAGAATTTCATAATTTTCCTCATACTTTTTGATATAAACGAAAACTTAGGCAAAGCAAGAAAATAAAAAAACAATGCCACCGGTAGCATAATTGCACAACAAAACCAAACGTCAACATTTTATTAACATTCACTGTCATTATATCTTTTTAAAGTTAGGTTTAAATAGTCAATCTGTACCCAACTATTTTAAACGCTCTTCTTAAATGCGAGTTCTTCCGAACGTGTGTTTTATTTATTCAAACTACGAGGGTCGTATTATTTAAAATGGTCTTGAAATCGACTTAAGGTGATACTTGCTCTTAAATTGAAATGATTGAAATAAAGTTCTAGCAAGTTTATTACTAATTACGCCTATAAAAACATGCTATAAATATAAAAAAAGGCCCTTTCGAGCCTTTGGATTAACTTTGGAATAGTTAAAAATTTTTAAATTAGGTAAGCGTTAATAGCTGTGGAGCAACGCTATGATAGTCAACAGCCATAGCAATACTTAACGCTGTAATATTAATAATTGAAAATGCGAACACTTTACGTGCCCAACTGCTCATATCAATATTACGACGATAACCACGTAGCGCCATTAGCAACCACCAAAAGCTGGTGATGCACGCAACAGCCATAAAGGCCACGCCGGTGTATCCACTAATAGGCAGTAACATCACCACTAAGGCGTATACAGCAATATAAAGCACAATGTGGCGCTTTGCTTTATCAATACCTTGCGCAACGGGTAATACAGGAATACCTGCAGCTTGGTAATCTTTAAAGCGAAAAATAGCGATGGCGTAAGAGTGCGGCATTTGCCACAAGCTAAACATAACAAGCAGTATTAATGCGCCCATATCGAACTGCCCTGTTACGGCGCAGTAACCTACTACTGGCGGTACAGCGCCTGAAAGGCTACCTACAAATGTGCCATATACTGAGTTACGTTTCATGTAGAGGCTATAAACCCCTACATAAATTACGTAGCCAAAGGCTGCAAAAAATACTGCGGCTTGAGTGGTGTAGGCGATAAGTAAACCAAAGCCCACAACACCCAATAAAATACCGTGACTAAGTGCAGCAAAGGCCGACATTTCGCCTGTTACTGTTACTCGCGTACGAGTACGCGCCATGGCTACATCTATATCTCTATCTATAACATTGTTGATAGCACAACCTGATGCAACCACTAGTGACAAACCAATTAATGTGGCAATCATTAACCATGGGTCTATATCACCGCGCGAGGCAAGTAAAAACCCACCCGCTACGCTGATCAAATTGCCCATAATAATACCCGGCTTTGTCACTGATAAATAACGACGAAACATCTTCAACTCCTAGTACATCATCATTGCGTTAGATTCATAAATGATCCAAACAGATAACCCAACAACCATTACGATGATCAGAGCACTGAATAGGAATGAGAATGTACTTGCACGACCATCTTCGGTGGTAAAATTAAGGTGTAAAAAGTACTTTAAATGCACCCAAATTTGTACGATTGCTAAAGTAACAATGCTCCAAAGCGTTGTTGCTTTTGAGAAGTCACCTTCCATAACCATATAAAACGGTATAGCAGTTAAAATTACCGATAGTACAAAGCCAATTAAGTAAGTTTTAACACTCCCATGAGATTCATCATGATGATCACTTTGCGTTTGCTTTAACGCATGCGTTTCGCTGTGGCTCATTACATTGCTCCCATCAAATAAACAACGGTAAATACACAAATCCAAACAATGTCTAAGAAGTGCCAAAATAGGCTTAAGCAGCTTAAACGCGTTACGGTTGCTTTACCTAAACCACGTTTAGCAACTTCTATCATCATTATGGTCATCCAAATCAGCCCAGCAGTTACATGTAATCCATGTAAGCCGACCAATGAGAAAAACGATGTTAAAAAGGCACTTTGTTGTGGGCCATTACCATGCACAATTAGGTGATGAAATTCGTATACTTCCATACCAATAAACACTGCACCTAAACAAAACGTAACAAATAACCAAGTCAGTGTTAGTGCCTTTTTTTGCCCTTGAGCGGCAATCATGGCAAAACCAAAGGTAATACTACTAATCAGTAGTGCTGCAGTTTCTACTGCTACAAAGTCGAGTTCAAAAATATCTTTACCCGATACACCACCGGCTGTGTTCATAAATAACACAGCGTAAGTGGCAAAAAATGAGGCAAACAGTAGGCAATCGGTCATTAGGTATAACCAAAAACCAAATATCGTATCGCCAGATGTGTCGTGATGATCATGCGCGTGGGCATGAGCATCATGCGATACTGATTCTAAATTTGCAGAAAGTGTACTCACGCTTTTAGCTCCTTAATGCCACTTGAATTATATGCAGCTTCAATGCGTGCAATTTCATCAGGTTGTATATAGTAATCAACATCGCTGGTGTAACAACGTTTGATAAATATGGCAATCCCGCCCACTAGACCAACAACAGCTAACCACCAAATATGCCAAATCATTGCAAAACAAAATACTGTTAAGCTTGCTGCCATGAACACGCCAGCTGATGTGTTTTTAGGCATATGAATAGGGCTGTAGTTTGCTTTATCTTGATATGCTTGGCCTTTTTCTTTCATGTCGGTCCATGCATCAATATCATCGATGTGTGGAATTGTTGCAAAGTTATAAATTTGCGGAGGTGAACTTGTAGCCCACTCAAGTGTGTGGCCGTTCCACGGATCGCCTGTTGTATCGTCAAGCGCTTCACGGTCTCTAAAGCTCACATATAATTGAATTACTTGGCTAACAATACCAAACATAATAATTACAGCACCGCCTGCGGCAATGTATAACCATATGTTCCAATCTGGGTTGTTAGTGTGGTTTAAACGACGTGTCATACCTAAGAAACCAAGTACGTACAACGGCATAAATGCAACGAAGAAACCGATAATCCAACACCAAAATGATGCTTTGCCCCATTTTTCGTTAAGTTTAAAGCCCATTGCTTTAGGGAACCAAAATACAAAACCAGCAAGGTAGCCAAATACAGCACCACCAATAATGGTGTTATGAAAATGTGCAATTAAGAATAAGCTGTTATGCAGTACGTAATCAGCACCAGGAATGGCAAGTAATACACCGGTCATACCGCCTACGGTAAAGGTAACCATAAAGCCAAGTGTCCAAAGTACCGGTACGCTAATACGTAAACGACCTCTGTAAATAGTAAATAACCAGTTAAACAACTTAACCCCAGTTGGTACGGCAATAACCATGGTCATTACCCCAAAGAACGCGTTAACATTAGCACTCGACCCCATGGTAAAGAAGTGATGTAACCAAACAATAAAGCCTAAAATTGAGATTGCACCGCTGGCGTAAACCATCGATTTATAACCAAATAAACGCTTACCTGCAAAGGTCGAAATAATTTCAGAAAAAATACCAAACGCTGGTAATACTAATATGTATACCTCAGGATGACCCCATGCCCAAAATAGGTTGATGTACATCATGGCGTTACCGCCCAATTCATTGGTAAAGAAGTGAAAGTCGAGATAACGGTCAAGCGTTAGCATTGCAAGTACAGCAGTTAAAATTGGGAATGATGCTGCAATTAAGATGTTTGCCCACGTACATGTCCATGTGAAAATTGGCATTTTCATTAGGGTCATACCTGGTGCACGCATTTTAAACACGGTTGCTAAAAAGTTTACTGCTGTTAAAAGTGTACCGAGCCCGGATATTTGCAAGGCCCAAATATAATAATCGACCCCCACCCCAGGGCTAAAGGTCAACTCCGAAAGCGGCGGATATGCCACCCAACCTGTTTTTGCAAACTCACCAAACACAAGTGATAAGTTAATTAAAATTGCACCACTGGCTGTAAACCAAAAACTTAAATTATTTAAAAATGGGAAAGCAACATCGCGAGCACCAATTTGCAGTGGTAGAACAATGTTCATTAAACCAATCATAAATGGCATAGCCATAAATATGATCATAATTACGCCGTGGGCAGTAAATATTTGGTCGTAGTGTTCAGGTGGTAAATAACCGGGCGCACCACTAGTAGCAAGTGCCAACTGCGCACGCATCATTATTGCATCAGAAAAACCACGAAACAGCATTATTAGTGCTAAAAGAATATACATTACGCCTAAGCGTTTGTGATCAACAGACGTGATCCAGTCGCGCCAAAGCACGCCCCATTTTTTATACTTTGTAATAAGCCCGGCAATAATAAGCCCAGCTATCGCAATAACCGACATCGTGAACACAAGAATTGGCTCATGAAACGGAATTGCGTCGAGTGAAAGATTACCTAATAACGACATTATTATTCCTCGCCTTGGCTGTGAGATGAAGGCATTGAGTGCTCATTCATTTCATGATGCTTTTTACTCATTTGCCCATGTTCGCCCATTGCATGGTGTTTTTTGTTCATATCGCCATGCGCCTGCATGTATTTCATCACGATGGTATGAAATAAGCCGTCATCAACTTTTCCGTAATATGCTACTGGGTTATTTTCGCTTGCTTTTGCAAGCTCAACATAATTTGCATGAGTCAGGTTATTAGCGCTTGAATTCGCTTTCACATCACTCACCCACTTATCAAAGTCTGCTTGAGTAGGTGTAGCAATGGCATTAAATTTCATGCCAGTGAAACCTGCGCCGCTGTAATTTGCTGAAAAGCCTTTAAACGTACCTGGCTCATTTGCAATTAAGTGAAGCTTGGTTTCCATGCCAGCCATTGAGTATATTTGACTACCCAATTGCGGAATAAAAAATGAATTCATTGTGCTCTGTGAAGTGATTTTATATTCAACAGGTACATTTGCTGGGAACACTAATTCATTAACCGTAGCAATACCTTGCTCAGGATATATAAATAGCCATTTCCAGTTTAATGACACCACTTCAACAGTAAGATGCTTACCTTTACCTTCAATTGGTTTGTAAGGGTCTAGCTCTTGGGTAGACTGCCAGGTAATTACACCTAAAATGATCACAATAACAATAGGAACAGCCCAAACTGCGGCTTCAATTTTATTTGAATGAGCCCATTTTGGAGCATAAATTTCATGAGTTTGCGTGTCTCTATATTTCCATGCGAAATACAAAGTCATCACAATAACGGGAACGACTACAAGCAACATAAGCACGGTTGCGATGATGATTAAATTTTTCTCATCTATGCCTATCTGCCCTTTTGGATCGAGTATCCCGCCTTTACAGCCTGACAACGCCAGCACTGTACTAGCTAAAGCAATATTACAAAGGTTACGAATTAACAAGGGAGTATCCTACAAACCTAAAAGTTCTAATTTGCTGCTTTAAATAAAAAACAAAGCAACGATTTTTCAATAAAAACCCAAGTTAACTAGAATTAAATTATAAAAATAAGGGGGCTATTCAAAACCTAGAGCTCATGCCATTAATGACCTAGCAACAAACCCAGCTTTCTAAACGCATTTATATAACGTAATAAAAATTAACTTGGGTGAGTGGTGGTTGGCTGAAATGTGTTTAAAAAACACGGAGCTACTTTGTTTTAGCTAACCTTAATTATTTACAGCAAGAACAAATAATTAAAACCAGCAACAAGATGCAGCGTTACAGGCAACCTGTAAAGCTAGGTGGAGCACGACAACCATGTGAAGAGATCACAGGCTGAAGAACTTTAGCCTCGCTAAAAGCAAAGGCTGCTTTACGGAGGATTATGCCAGCACGACGTGCTGGACAAATATGGAACAATAACCAACAAAGGCCAATAAGTAACTGACTTGATATGATCGGATGAGCTAAAAATTGCGCAAGATTAAGTAACAGTGGCTCTACAATAAACCCATCACTTAATAGCGCTTCAAGCTTGAAGACATCCTCTAATGCACCGCTTAGCAACATTACAGTGTTAAACACTAATAAAGTTATAGCTACACACACGCCCTTGCCTGCTTTATTCAAGCGTTCACACGTCTGCGGCTCGCCAGAGGCAAGTTCCGTATTTGTATGATGCAACGAAAGTGTGTTCAAAGACATTAACCTACTAAAATGACTATCACAAAATTAGAGTAATACAGTTTGCAATGGAAAAATTTTAAAAACATTGCTGTTGTAAGCCCTAAAGCCAGGTGCTAAATACAATCAAATCCAGCTAGCACATATTTACCTAGCGAAAATTGATCCGTATCAACCAAACTTTCAAAACTTACTGAAAGTTCGAACGTGAGTATAACAAAGAGAATTTTCTGTTCAACTAAAAATCAATTAATTTGAGTTAAGCTTTCGAAGCTATTTTGTTAATAAAAAATAACACGATAAAAAACATTTGGTTAGCTAAAATAAAAAACAATTTAAAGAGAAATATTTAATAGGATTATAGGTATTTAGGTTTTTAGGTTTTTAGGTTTTTAGGTTTTTAGGTTTTTAGGAGGGAGTAATAATTGTGTGGCACAAATAAAAACAGCCCAAATTCAGTCACCACCGAACATGAGCCGCCTTTCACACTGACAACATCTTCACACACAATATAAAGATTCTTGGTTTACATTACGTGGCAATTGAAAGGAAATAAAAACAACCCAAATTCAGTCACCACCGAACTTGAGTTGCCTTTCACACTGACAACATCTTCACACACAATATAAAGATTTTTGGTTTACATTACGTGGCAATTGAAAGTAAATAAAAACAACTCAAATTCAGTCACCACCGAACTTGAGTTGCCTTTCACACTGACAACATCTTCACACACAATATAAAGATTTTTGGTTTACATTACGTGGCAATTGTAGGGAATAAAAACAACTCAAATTCAGTCACCACCAAACTTGAGTTGCCTTTCACACTGACAACATCTTCACACACAATATAAAGATTCTTGGTTTACACTACGTGGCAATTGTAGGGAATAAAAACAACTCAAACTCGTTCTTTATGGAAGTGAATCCACCGAACTTGAGTTGCCTTTCACACTGACAACATCTTCACACACAATATAAAGATTCTTGGCTTACACTGCGTGGCAATTGAAAGGAAATAAAAACAACCCAAACTCGTTCTTTATGGAAGTGAATCCACCGAACTTGAGTTGCCTTTCACACTGACAACATCTTCACACACAATATAAAGATTCTTTTAAGCGAGGCTAAGTTGCCTCAAGCTTATGACTAGAGCCTTGCTCTGTGTCTATGATTAAACTTTAGAGTGTTAGCTCCAATTTGACAAACGAGAAAAATAAACCTAATAGGTGAAAAAAACTAAACTATATACCTTTGTCTAATACATTTAGATTGGATTGCTTTGGAAGCTATGATGTTGAGGCGTTTTACAGACACAAAAAAAGCGCTATAAAGCGCTTTTTAATATTTAAGACAGACTTAAATAATTTGGTTTTCTTTCCAGGCTTGCTCTTTTGCTAAACGGTTTTTGCGTTTATCACATGGATCATCGCAATCACAGGCTTTATCAATACCAACCGAACCTAAACCACCACAGCTGCTTGCCATAGATTTTTTTTGCACGATCATACCAACGGCCATAGCCGAAACTATCAAAATTAGTAAGCCAAAAGTAAGAAGAAAAAGTGACATTGCTTAGCCCCTATTGATCAGCAATAAATTAAGCTCAAAACATTGTTGAGCGACTGCTATTATATACCCAAATAACGTGGAAATAAACAAGCCCGCGCCTTACTATAAATAAGGTTTAAATGCAGGGCTTGAGTATGTTATTAAACCGTCTTTCGATTTAGCGATTAAATATACAGGTAAGTCATGCTCCTGAGCATAAGCTTGCGCTTTATCCATGCCCATAACGGTTAATGCTGTCGCTAAACCATCAGCTGTCATAGCACTTGGATGAAGCACGGTTACCGATACTAGGTCATGCTTAGTTGGCATTCCTGTTGTTGGGTCAATTAAATGAGTATAAATTTCACCATTCATCTCATAAAAAATCCGGTAATCACCTGACGTTGCAATACCATTAGTACCAGGCGTTAAAATACGGTGTACTTTACGCTCTCCAGGTTGTGCATCTGGTTGCTCTATAGCTATTACCCAATCTTTATTATTTGGCTTTTCGCCTGCAATTCGAAGCTCACCGCCAATTTCAACCATGTAGTTGGTAATATTGTGGCTTTCTAATAATTGCGCCACCTTATCAATACCATAGCCTTTAGCTGTTGCCGAAAACGATAACTCTAAACCATCCACTGTTTTAGCTAAACCTTGAGCTGTTAGCGTAAGTTTATCAAGGCCTATATTTTTAATCATACTTACAAGCTCTTCATCGCTTGGCCGTTTAGTTGGTTTTTTATCTGGGCCAAAACCCCATAAATCAATTAAAGGTCCCATAGTGACATCAAGTGTTTTGGTTGACTCACCTAACCGAATAGACTCAGATATAACAGCTCTAAAATCTTCACTAATCGGCATAACCTGATTTGCTGGTAATCTGTTGAATGTATTTATCTCAGAGTCTTCTATGTAAGTAGACATAGATTGGTTCACGTCTTTTAAAACAGCGTCTATTTGCGACTGTAATTGTGAGGCCGACAGCTGAGCTTGCTCGTCATAGTATTTAATATGATAAGTGGTCCCCATAGTTTTACCTTCTAAAAAGGTCTCTTTTAACTCAGGCTTTTCACCACACCCAGACAATAATAAGGTCAGTGTAATTAGCAAAAAAGCCATTATGCCTTGTGAAGTACGTACTCGATTCATAGCTGCTCTACTTAATGGATTAAAAAATTAAAGAATAAAAAAGCCTCGTAACACAAGTGCTACGAGGCTGGTATTTTAACCAAAACTAAACTGTTTTGGTATGAGTGTTAGCCACCGAAGTCATCTAGTAAGATATTTTCGTCTTCAACACCTAAATCTTTAAGCATAGTAATAACTGCCGCGTTCATCATTGGAGGACCACACATGTAGTACTCACAATCTTCCGGCGCTTCATGATCTTTAAGATAGTTCTCAAATAACACGTTATGGATAAAGCCAGTATAGCCTTCCCAGTTATCTTCAGGTTGTGGATCTGAAAGCGCTGTATGCCATACGAAGTTAGGATTCTCAGCGGCTAAGCCGTCAAAATCTTCTACGTAGAACATTTCACGTTCAGAACGTGCACCATACCAAAAGCTCATCTTACGTTTAGAGTTCAAACGTTTAAGTTGGTCAAAGATATGAGAACGCATTGGCGCCATACCAGCACCACCACCAACAAATACCATTTCTGCATCGGTGTCTTTAGCGAAAAACTCACCAAATGGACCAGAAATAGTTACTTTATCGCCAGCTGTAAGTGACCAAATGTACGAAGACATTTTACCACACGGCAAGCTAAGGTTTCTTGGCGGCGGAGCAGCAATACGCACGTTAAGCATAATGATGCCTTCTTCTTCTGGGTAGTTAGCCATTGAGTAAGCACGAATAGTTTCTTCGTCTACTTTTGACTCCAGATCGAAGAAACCAAAGTGGTTCCAATCACCACGATATTCTTCAGGAACATCGAAATCTGCATATTTAACGTGATGAGGTGGCGCTTCGATTTGGATGTAACCACCCGCACGGAACGGTACTGACTCACCATCTGGAATTTGAAGCTTAAGTTCTTTAATGAACGTTGCTTTGTTATCGTTAGAGATAACTTCACAATCCCACTTCTTAACACCGAAAATTGACTCTTCAAGCTCAATTTCCATGTCGTTTTTAACATTTACCTGACACGCTAAACGACAGCCTTCACGGGCTTCGCCTTTAGATATGTGATCAAGCTCAGTTGGCAGGATATCGCCACCACCTTCTTTAATGTGTACACGACACTGGCCACAAGAGCCACCGCCACCACATGCAGATGATACAAATATACCTGACTCAGATAATGCACTTAAAAGCTTATTACCTGCTGATGTAGTAATGGCTTTATCTTTATCACCATTAATACCGATGATGATATCACCGCTTGCAACTAACTGAGATTTAGCACCAATGATGACTAAAACCAGTAGTACAACGATAGCGATAAAAACACCAACGCCTAAGAAAATCTGATAATCCATGATTTATCCTCGCTACCTTTACAGTGAAATACCAGAGAATGACATAAAGCCAAGTCCCATTAAACCAACAGTGATGAAGGTAATACCTAAACCACGTAAGCCGTCTGGCACGTCTGAATACTTCATTTTCTCACGGATACCTGCAAGTAATGTAATTGCAAGTGCCCAACCAACACCAGCGCCAATACCATAAACAACAGACTCACCGAAGTTATAGTTGCGCTCAACCATGAAAGATACCGCACCAAAGATTGCACAGTTAACTGTGATCAATGGTAAAAAGATACCTAACGCGTTGTAAAGTACTGGGAAGAACTTATCTAATACCATTTCAAGAATTTGCACTAGCGCTGCAATAACGCCAATGAAAGTTAAGAAACGTAAAAAGCTAAGGTCTGCATCAGGATAACCAAGCCACGTAAGTGAGCCTGGTGCTAACACAGCATGGTAAACCAAGTTGTTAACAGGTACAGAAATACCTAAAACAACGATAACCGCTACACCTAGGCCAATTGAAGTAGTCACTTTTTTAGATACTGCTAAAAAAGTACACATGCCTAAGAAAAATGATAACGCTAAGTTTTCAATAAAAACGGCTTTTACAAACAAACTAATATAATGTTCCACTGTGTGCCCCTTACGCTTTAGCTTCTACTTGGTCTTTCTTATAAGTACGAAGTACCCATATGAATAAACCAATGATGAAGAATGCACTCGGTGGTAATATTAATAGACCCATAGGTTGATACCAACCGCCATCTTGTACTAATGGGATAATATCAACACCGAATAGTGTTCCTTTACCGAATAGCTCACGAATGAAACCAACAGTAAGTAAAACAACAGAGTAGCCTAAACCATTACCAATACCATCAAGGAATGACATAAGTGGTGGTGACTTCATCGCATATGCTTCAGCACGACCCATTACGATACAGTTAGTAATAATTAGACCAACAAATACTGAAAGCTCTTTAGCTGTAGCATAAGAAAACGCTTGCAATACTTGGTCAACAACAATTACTAATGATGCAATAATCGTCATTTGTACAATGATACGTACTGACGATGGGATCTGGTTACGAATAATCGAGATAAAGAAGCTAGAAAATGCAGTTACTAACGTCAATGCGATTGACATAATTAACGCATTTTTTAAGCTAGACGTTACCGCTAGCGCAGAACAAATACCCAGTACTTGTAGTGCGATTGGGTTGTTAGCTAAAACCGGACCAAATAGGACCGCCTTCATTTCTTTAGTATCAGCCATTATTTCAATGCTCCTTTACGTACTTTCGCAAGGAAAGGGCCAAAGCCATTTTCGCCAGTCCAAAAGTCAACTGCATGTTCAACACCGTTAGACGTTAATGTAGCACCTGAAAGACCATCGATCTTATGCTCATTGCCGTTAGCAGTACCTTTAACGATTTGAATTGGTAGCTCTTTGCCTTGCCACGTAGCAGTCCACTGTGGATTTTGGATTTCACCACCTAAGCCAGGCGTTTCATTATGTTTGTAGAAGATAATGTTTTTAACTGTTTCGCCATCGCTCTCAAGCGAGATAAAACCGTACATTAAGCCCCATAAGCCATAGCCCTGAATAGGAAGAATGATTGCATCAATAGAGCCATCTTCTTTTTTCGAGATATACACCGGTGACTCTTTAGTCACACGTTGAATACCAGCAATGTCTTTAACGCCTTTCTCTTTTAGAGAAACACTTAGCGCTGCATCGTATTTGCTTTTTTCAAAATCAAAGATTGTTGGGTCTGTATCTACAAACTCACCTGTGGTCATATTTACAACGCGCGCTTCGATTTTAGCATTAAATGTATCAGATACATTCTCAACTTTATCTATGCCCGCAGCTGCTAAGATATTGCTTTGAATATCTTTATTTTTATTAGCTTGCTGTAAAGGACGAAGCTGTACAGAAGCAAACGATACAATAATTGCACACACTAAACATAGTGCGACAACAACTGCTAACGTTTTACCGATTGATTCGTTATTACTAGACATTACGTGCCAACCTCCGCTTGATATTAGCTTGCACTACAAAGTGATCGAACAGTGGAGCGAATAAGTTAGCAAATAAAATTGCTAGCATCATACCTTCTGGGAAAGCAGGATTCACAACACGGATAAGAACCACCATAAGACCAATTAGTAAACCGTATGCAAATTTACCTTTGTTAGTAAATGCAGCCGATACAGGGTCAGTAGCCATAAAGAACATACCAAACGCAAAACCACCAAGCACTAAATGCCAATACCAAGGCATTGCAAATACAGGGTTAGTTTCTGAGCCAACAGCATTTAGTAAGAATGCCGTTGCTACCATACCAAGGAATACACCTAGTACGATACGCCAAGAAGCGATGCGAACGTAAATTAAGAATAAACCACCTACAAGTAATGCAAGTGTCGATGTCTCACCAACAGAACCTTGAATGAAACCGTAAAATGCATTCCACCATAATTCCATGTTTGAAAAATCAAGTGTGCCAACAAAAGCTTGGCCTAGCATAGTCGCACCAGAGAAAGAATCTACTGCAGTCCATACTGTGTCACCCGAAATTTGTGCCGGGTATGCGAAGAATAAGAACGCACGGCCAGCCAAAGCAGGGTTTAAGAAGTTACGACCAGTACCACCAAAAATTTCTTTAGCGATTACTACACCGAACGTGATACCCAGTGCAACTTGCCATAAAGGAATTGTTGCAGGTAAAATAAGTGCAAATAATACAGAAGTAACGAAGAAACCTTCATTAATTTCATGCTTACGCACAGAAGCAAAAATCACTTCCCAAAAACCACCTACAGCAAACGTGACTGCGTAAATTGGTAGGAAGAAACATGCTCCGTAGAACATTTTAGCGCCCCAGCCTGCATTAGCGGTTAATTCACCACCAAAGAACTGAAACAGACCAACCTGCCACGAATTTGCTAGTTCAAAACCTTGTGCTAAAGCACCTGCGGCCTGGTGACCGATGTTGAACATACCAAAAAACATAGCTGGGAACGTCGCCATCCACACTAAAATCATCATACGTTTTAGGTCGATATTATCGCGTACGTGTGTCTTGCCTTTATTTACATAGCCTGGTGTATAAAAAATAGTTGCAGCTGCTTCATACAGTGCATAAAATTTTTCATATTTTCCACCGGCTTCAAAATTCGGCTCGATATCTTCTAGATATTTTTTTAAACCCATCTCTCTAGCCTTCCTTCTCGATCGTAGTTAAGCAATCGCGTAGGATAGAACCATACTCGTATTTGCCAGGACAAACGAAGGTACATAACGCTAAATCTTCTTCATCAAGTTCAAGCGCGCCCAGTGAAATTGCACTATCTAAATCGCGTGCAATTAAGTCACGTAATA
The DNA here is from genome assembly GCF_002407505.1 of Pseudoalteromonas sp. 1_2015MBL_MicDiv. Classification (NCBI taxonomy): domain Bacteria; kingdom Pseudomonadati; phylum Pseudomonadota; class Gammaproteobacteria; order Alteromonadales; family Pseudoalteromonadaceae; genus Pseudoalteromonas; species Pseudoalteromonas sp. 1_2015MBL_MicDiv. The sequence continues at coordinate 2,861,861 of NZ_CP012737.1, forward strand.
ATAGTGTAGGCAAAATATCTAACGGCATCACGCGCTCGTAGCTACCAATTGGAACCATGGCACGTTTTGAACCACCTGTAGACGTTGTCATTTTAAATAAACGACTTGGTGTAAGGTGAGAAAGGAATGTACGCGTTACAGAGAATTTATCACTACCTGGTGCAATCCAGCCAAATAGTTCTTTTTCGCGACCTTCAAGTAATACAGATACTTGAACGTGGTAACGACCTAAGAACGCATTAACACCGTTTGAAGTAGCGCCAGATAAAACAGAACCAGAAATAACACGGTTATCACCGTCTTCTAATTCTCCAGCAACTAAATCATCCAATGAAGCACCTAATTGTGTTTTCACTAAACGTGGGTTTTTAACACGAGGACCTGCAAGCGAAACAACACGGTTTGTGTAAATTTCACCCGTAAGGAATAAGTGACCATACGCAATAACGTCTTGGTAACCAATATGCCAAACTTGTTTACTAGCAGATACAGGGTCAAGATTATGGATATGAGTGCCTACAAGGCCAGCAGGGTGCACACCACCAAACTCATGTACTTCTACTTGAGCTATAGATGAGCTAGGAACTTGACTGCCAACTTGCTTACAAACAAATACTTTTCCATCAGTCAAACGCGATACAACGGCTAAACCCGCTTCGAATGCTTGCGCATTATCAGCAATAACTACCGCAGGATCTGCAGCAAGAGGATTAGTGTCGATAGCGGTCACAAAGATAGAGCTAGGATTTGCATCCACAGCCGCAACTTTGCTGAATGGGCGAGCACGAAGTGCCGTCCACTGACCAGACTGGATAAGTACTTCTTTAGCTTTTTCACGATCTAAGCTCGTAAGCTCAGTGTCAGAGAAAGAGTCAAAGGTGATTTGCTCACTGCCGTCTACTTCAATAACAACAGATTGCAGCACACGTTTAGCACCACGATTTATTTCTTTTACAACACCAGAAGCTGGTGCGGTAAATAGGACGCCGGGGTTCTTTTTATCTTCAAAAAGTACCTGGCCTTTTTTAACTTGGTCATCCATACGGATATGCATGGTTGGACGCATACCAATAAACTCTTCACCTAGCACAGCTACACGTTTGACGGGAGAACCGTCGTGAATAACTTGCTGAGGTGCGCCCTCTATGGGTAAATCCAGACCTTTTTTTATGTTGATCATACGCACTTGCACTACATTAACGGAAAGAAACTGAAAAATCGTACCAACCACGTCGCCATTTGAGCTATCCCAAGTTATATCTATGTATACAAAGAACAACTTGCTATGAATACTAAACAAGCAACGCGGTAAAAACTCTTCACATATTGCCTTAATTTTAACATCATTGTGGGCGACTATGCGAGTCTAATTATGAAAATTATACGACAGAAACACTTATTTAGTTTTGTTATGTGTATTTAATAAAATTTAAGTTAGACCAAAGTGGTAGCTTAAGCAAAGAATGACATTTTTTAATCACAATTGTTCAAAAAAGCCCGCAAAACAAAAAAGTCGCACTCAGCGACTTTTTAATTACATATTTGCAAATATGGTTAATCAATCATATTTGCAATTGGTTTGACCGAATCCACATCTTGATCGTAATCAACTCCGTCAATACCAAAGCCAAATAAACGTAAAAATTCGTTATGGTAACCCACATAATCGGTTAACTCATCAATTGAGCTTGTATCTACGCTATCCCAAACAGCTTGAACACGTGCTTGCACATCGTCTTCTAATTCTTTGTAGTTTTGAAATAAGTGGCCACCTTCATCAAAGCGTGGGTTATCACCATATAAGTTCTCACTAAATAAAGCCTGAATTTGCTCAATTGTACCTTCATAAGTACCATCTGCTTTCATTACTTTAAATAATGCTGAAATGTATAAAGGCATAATAGGAATAGCCGAGCTTGCTTGTGTTACCACAGCATTAAGAGACGATACATAGGCTTCGCCATTTAAATCTTTTGTAGATTCTTTAATTGCAGCAGTTGCTCGGTCTAAATCTTCTTTAGCCTTACCAATAGTAGCGTGTCCGTATATTGGCCATGTTAGCTCTTTACCAATATAAGTGTAGGCCGTAGTTTTAAAGTTATCAGCTAATACGTCGGCTTCTTTTAATGCGTCAATCCACATTTCCCAATCTTCACCGCCCATTACTTTAATGGTGTTGTCGATATCGTCCTGGTTTGCCGCTTCAACAGTAATTTCATCAATTTCACGCTTTGACGTATTAAGGTTTTTAGTTGTAACTGCGTTACCAATTGGCTTAAGTGTAGAGGAGAACACTTCACCCGTATTTGGATCAGTACGACGAGGAGACGCCAAGCTATAAATAATACAATCTACTTTACCCAAATCTGCTTTAATAGTGTCGATTGCTTTTTGTTTGATTTCGTTAGAAAACGCATCACCATTAATATTTTTAGACCAAAGACCCGCTTCGTCAGCTGCTTCTTGGAATGCTGCAGTATTGTACCAACCAGCAGAACCTGTTTTACGTTCAGTGCCTTCTTTTTCAAAGAAAATACCGAGTGTTTTAGCGCCGCCACCAAATGCAGCTGTAATACGCGATGCCAAGCCGTAGCCTGTAGATGCGCCAATAACTAATACATTTTTTGGTGCGTTTTTTAACACGCCTTGTTGTTTTACATAGTTAATTTGTTCTTGAACATGCTCGCTACATCCCGTTGGGTGTGCGTTGGTACAGATAAATCCACGAATTTTAGGCTTAATGACCATTGATGATCCTATATCTTTTACAATAAAAATTAGCGCTAGTTTAAAGGCTAATACTAAAAACACTGATCTGATCAGTTAATCACTAATCAGATACTTCAAAAAATACTTAGCTAATTTTAGAGCCGCCCATACAATTAGGCGAATCAGGTGCTTCTCCGCCCTGCTCGGTATACTCATCCGGTGTATAAGTATGGATAGCGAGTGCATGAATATAATTTGCTAACTCATCTTTTAAAATTTCATTAATTTGACGATGGCGTTGTAATAGGCGTTTGCCAGCAAATTCTTCGCTTACCACAATAACTTTAAAATGTGACTCGGTGCCTTTGCTGTGCATGTGACTTTCGTTAATTACATTTAAATGCTTACAGGCAATTGCGCTGCTGATTTTTTCTTGAATTTGTTGCTGCATTGACATAAAAACCATTTTTGTAGTTAAGTTATGTTGTTATCATAACAAGTAGCCAAGCCTATTGGCTAACTAAAATTGAGCTTGCTTGATTTGCTTTATGTATCTAAACGTTAAGCTAATTCGTGGGTGAGCCAATGTAGTTTGCTTTGGGATTGCATGTTGATAATCACGCTGACTGTCGCCACTCATGACTAAACAGCTACCACTTTGCAGCTTTAAATCGGTTACTTTATTTGTCGATTTTTGTTTAAGCTTTAAAACACGCTCTGCTCCAAGTGATACACACACAATAGTAGGTTGATGGCCCAGCTCTATTTCGTCATCACTGTGCCAACCCATAGTATCGTTACCATCTCGGTAATAATTAACTAATAAAGAATTTAATGGCTGATTTAAATGTTTTTCTAAGCGCTTACGCATTGCTAATAAAATATCAGGCCAAGGCTCTACTATTAACTTACTATGCGAATAACCATATTCGAAATTATGCTCGCTAATAAAGCATTGAAGTCGGGGAATTGGGCCTGTTTTAGAATAAACGGTGACGTCGGGTTGCTGCCAAACTAGGTTTTTTTGTAAATAATAAAATAAATCGAGGCTTTTTTGCGCGCTAAGTGCCCTACTTTGATAAGAAAAGCCATTTGGTAACTGTTGGGGGTTGGCGTTTTGCCGTTGCATGTTAGAATTTACCTACATTAGTTTACTGATCAAATACCATTATGACGACGCAAGCCCAGCTAGGCGATAAAACCTTTACTCTTGAACGCTTTCCTTTGGATCAAAAAAACCGCAGTTTACAAGCGTGGGATTCAGCCGATGAGTACCTTATCAATTATGTTAACGAACATTACCCTGATTGTCGCTCACTGCTTATTTTAAACGATAGCTTTGGTGCACTTGCTTGTAGTTTTAATCAATTAACGGTTTGTTCAGTTAATGATTCTTATATTAGCCATCAAGCAGTGGCATATAACTTACAAATAAACAAACTATCCACAGCGCAATTTAGCCAAATAGATAGCCTGTCTGCATTGCCTGAAGACATAGATTTAGTGCTAATAAAAATACCGCGTAACGTAGGTTTTTTGCAATTTCAACTAAGTGAATTAAGCGAAATACTTGCACCTGGTACCCCCGTAATTGCAGCCGGTAAAACAAAAGAAATTCATAATTCAACAATAAAATCGTTTGAGCAATTTATTGGTGAAACAAAAACAAGTTTAGCGGTTAAAAAATCACGTCTTATATTAAGCACGGCAAAAGGTGGGTATAAAGCAGCTGATTTCCCTATTACTTGGCCACTTGAAGGCACTGAATTTAATATAACAAATCATGCAAATGTGTTTTCACGTGATTCGTTAGATATAGGTGCTCGATTCTTTTTCAACTATTTACCAGAAACCAAGAAAGAAACTAGCATAATCGATTTAGGTTGTGGTAATGGTGTTGTAGGTGTTATGGCGCTTGCTCGTTGCCCTAAAGCATCTGTCACATTTGTTGATGAATCATACATGGCGGTTGAGTCTGCACGTTTAAATGTAGAACAAAACATGCCTGAGCAGTTTGATAATTGCCAATTTATTGAAAACGATTGCTTGACCGACTTTGATCAAGACAGTGTGGATATGGTGCTATGTAACCCACCATTTCATCAAGCGCAAGCTGTAACAGACCACATAGCGTGGCAAATGTTTAAACAAGCAAAAGAAACCTTAAAACAAGGTGGCGAATTACGTATTATTGGTAACCGTCATTTAGATTATCACGACAAACTAAACCGTATGTTTGGCAACTGTAAACTACTTGGCTCCAACAAGAAATTTGTAGTACTAAGTGCCACTAAAAATTATTAGGAATTTAATGATTAAAATTACTTTTAGCCTATGTGCGTTACTTGTACTAGCTGGCTGTGCTAGTCAGCCTAATCAAGTGATCCTTAACCCTGTTTATAAAAATGGCCAAATTAGTACAATTAACAGCAGTTTAAGTACCAGCGTGATTGATTTACGTGGTGACACTGCAACGCTTAAGCTGATTGAATCTGATAAAACCAAAACGTTTGCAAGTCAAGGTATTACAGAGTCAGTTAAAAACGTTTTAGATAGCGCGCTGAGTCGAAACGGAGCAGGTATTTCAAACCTAGCGACTGTGCGTTTTGAAGTAGATATTCACGCACTGCAAGCTGTGGTAACCGAAAAACTAGTAAGCCACACCAGTGAAGCTCAGATAGAGCTTGGTGTTCGTGTTATTCGCGCTTCAAGCAATTTTAGTAAGGTGTACCGAGGTAGTGCTAATTTAGAAGGCCCATTTAGTCACGAGCGAGCAAAAGTAGAAGGCCAGCTCAATAAGTTGACTGAGCAAATTATTACCCGCATTGTATCAGATCCTGAATTAATAGAATTTTTAGAAGGTTAAACATGAAACGACTTTTTTTAATCTGTTTCGGCCTATTTTTTAGTGCAAGTAGCTTAGCAGCCCAAGAAGGCCGCTTTGTGCAAAAAGATAATATTTTTCCGCGCGTCGAAATCGTAACCTCAATGGGCAGTATCGTAGTCGAGCTTGATCGCTCAAGAGCCCCTATTACAGTCAATAACTTTTTAACGTACGTGTCAGATAAAAGTTACCAGGGGAGTGTTTTCCACCGTATTGAGCGTGATGTAGAAAATGATCGCGATTTTGTTATTCAAGGTGGCGGGTACGACAAAGACTACGATGGTTTACATGAAAACGCTCCTATTTTTAACGAAAGTGGTAATGGCTTAAAAAATGACATGTACAGTATAGCCATGGCATATCAGGACAGAGAGCCGCATTCTGGTACTCGTCAATTCTTTTTTAATATGGACAATAACGACCATTTAAATCCAGATAAAGACTGGGGATTTGCCGTATTTGGTAATGTAATGGATGGCTACGACACACTTGATAAAATAATGGTTGTCGAAACAGGCTTTAACGAAAAGATTGGTTACGATTTCGTGCCAAAAGTACCTGTTGTTATCTTAAATATAAAAGTCCTTGAGCAAGTACCATTATAATTAATGAGCTGTAGTTTAACTACACCCAATCGCCAATGAAGGCCCTATGAGCAAAACTCTCTCTATTAGCGAATATTTTTCTTACTTTAAAGACAAACGCTTAATCCACATTTTTATATTTGGTATGAGCAGTGGTTTTCCTTGGGTTTTAATTGGCTCAGTGCTGTCGGCTTGGTTAAAGGATGAAGGCCTAAGTCGCAGTATGATTGGCCTATTTGGCATTGTATTTGGGGCTTACAGTATAAACTTTTTATGGTCGCCACTCATTGACCGGACCAAGCTCCCTATTTTATATAAATGGCTTGGCCAACGTCGTAGCTGGATACTATTGTGCCAAAGCTTTATCTTAATTGGCACGTTACTATTAGCTGGACTTGATTTAAAAACTAACTTAGCGCTTGTTGCCGTAATTTGCTTATTAATCGCCATTGCTTCTGCTACGCAAGATATTGCAATTGACGCATTTAGAATTGACACTCTCAGTGAAAACGAATCTCATAAAGCTACGGCAGCCGCCGCAATGGCAACATCTGGTTGGTGGACAGGTTATGCCCTTTTAGGCGCTATTCCATTTTATATGGCTGATATCCCGTCGCTTGACTGGCCCCAAATATATTATTTTTTAGCCGCTATAATTTTGCTGTTAATGGGTGGAGCTTTGTTCGCAAAAGAGCCTAAGTCAAACAGAGAAGCCGTGCATGCTGAACTTGAGCGTGTATACCTTGAAAAACTTTCATCAACAAAACAAACCCCACTTACAAAAACAGTTGCGTGGCTCGCGGTAACCGTTATTGATCCCTTTAGAGCCTTTTTCACTAAAAACGGCGTTAAAACTGCACTCGCGTTACTTGCATTTATTTTCTTATTTAAGATAGGTGAAGCGTTTTTGGGCCGCATGTCTATTGTGTTTTATAAAGAAATTGGTTTTAGTAATAGCGATATTGCTACATTTTCAAAAGTAGGCACTGCCGTACTTACCATTATATTTACCTTTGTTGGCAGCTTATTTAATCAAAAATATGGCATTGTTAAAGGTTTATTTATAAGTGGTATTGCAATGGCAGCATCAAACTTAGCATTTTCATGGATTGCTTTAGTTGGGCCTGATTTAAGGCTGTATGCCTTTGCTATTGTTATTGATGGGTTTACACAAGCGTGGTCGTTAGTGGCAATGGTCGCGTTTATATCAATGCTGTGTGATAGGGCATTTAGCGCAACTCACTATGCGTTGCTAGCATCATTAGGGAACTTAGGAAGAACGTTGCTTTCAAGTTATAGTGGTGTAGTAATAGATGATTGGTTGGCAGGTAATTGGTCGCTATTTTTTATTCTTACAGCGTTAATGGTTTTACCATCGTTACTATTTTTGTACTTAATTAGGCACAAGCTGTATGAACTTGAGCGAAATTATCATCAAAAAAATTAAGAAATATAATGCATCCCTGCATTAATTTGCTGCCTAGAACATTTATATAACTCATAAATGAACTAAACAATCACATAATTAATCTACTTTCAGCAAATTTAATGCTTCATGTGGATCAACATCTAGTGCAGTACAATAGCGAACAAATTCAATAACATCTAAACGGCGCTCTTGATTTTCAATTTTACCGATAAACGAATGAGGTGTACCTAGCACTTGTGCAAGGCTGCGCATTGTATGCCCTTTTTCATGGCGCTTACTCTTAAGCCACTTTGTTAGCTTTGCGTTTTCTTCTGAAGAAACGGTTTTGCCCATCATTTTACATCTCCTACTCGATGATTTGACATACCCATTAAAGCAGTAGCCTATCAATAGCTGTAGGTAAGTAAGCAGCGCTACTTAATTTCACTTCAATAGCAAGGTGTTGCAATTAAGCACTGTTGCCACTTACTTCTAGCCACTTAGCTAAAAGCTACGCTAATAATGTGGTATAAGTTTGTTTTTATTGAGAATGAAATTTTGCCCGTCTCATTCTTGGATACATTATATACTATTAATACTTTGGTTGAATGATTAATTGCGTTGTTCGGTACAAAATTAACTTGAGCGAATGTTTATAAACACTGAATATCCATCCATTTTCATCAAAAATTGAATTTTTTATGATTTTGTTTCATTTTAATGCGACATGTTTATTATTGAGTCTTATTAATTTTAAAAAGGTTGAGTCATGTTCAGGATACTATTTTTATTGCCAATTTTACTGTGCTTAGGTTGGTATCTTTTTTTGCGCAATAACGGGGTTCCAATTAAACAAGGTAAAAAAGGCTTTATGTATATTTTAGCTTTTTCTGTGTTTGTGCTCGGCTTTTTTATATTTATTATGCAAATAACCGAATACGCACCAACTGATTTATAGGCATTAAAAAAGCCGCAAAAGCGGCTTTAATCTATTTAGCGTTTGGCTGTTAAACGCTAAAGCTTGCACCACAACCACAGGTTGTTGTTGCATTTGGATTAGATACAAAAAAGCGTGCGCCTTCTAATCCTTCAGTGTAATCAACCTCACCATCAACCAAATATTGAATACTCATAGGATCAACAACTAGGGTTACACCATTTTTTACTATTTCTAAATCGCCGGGGTTTGCTTTTTCATCAAAAGTAAAACCATATTGAAAACCTGAACAACCACCGCCTGTGACATAAACACGCAGTTTTAGCTCTGGATTTTCTTCTTCGTCGATTAACTGTTTAACGCGAACAGCTGCTGCATCGCTGAACTTAATTGGTAATTCTTCTGACATTTTAAAACCCTCAATATCGTAATGGCGTGATTATCTAATACCCGAGTGTTTTAATCAAGTATAGTAAAACAACTCTTTACCCTAATCTAATGTCGCATGTATTATGAACTTGGCGTAGCTTTAACCAAGTTAAAAAAATTGATACAAAACTGAGCTCTAAAAAGATCTAATAGACTGATTGATTTGGATTTTAGGAGCATTTTGACTTTTCCGAATTATAATTAGTTCAATTTACGAACAATTTAATTACAACTTAAAACTTCTGCTAATCAATACAGCTTAGAAAGGGCTGCACATATTTGATATTTATGCGTCATGATCTCCTATTTATGGAAATAACCACACTACATATGTTCTACTCAGCCTAAAAATTAAACATACTGCTAAAAAGTCGATCATAACAGCTGCTATGATCGACTCCGTATTTTCAATGCTAATGCCTGTGTGCTACTTATTGAAATAGTATGATCTTTTATAAGCTATAAACATACCTAGCAAGATAAGTAGCATCGCTAATGAACCGCCACCACTACCGCTATCTGAATTAGCTTTTGTTGGAGTGATGATAGCTTTTACATTAACTTCCACCAGCTGTTCAGCTTGATCTTCACCATCAGAAACAATAAGTTTAAACACCAAAGTAGTATCTTGAGCTACGTCTGGTGCTGTAAAGTTAAGCGTATTTGTAGTTACCGAGTCTAGTTGAGTAAGGGCTCCCTGAACTTGCACCCATGAGTAGCTTAAGTCGCTAGACTCTTTGTCTGTAGCTTCAGCGATAATAACAACGTTATCACCTTCATTTACAGAATATGTACTCGCGAGTGTAATCTCTGGCAATTGGTTGATATGTAAAAACTTAACATTGTGCGTATACGTAAACTCTTCATAGCCATCATCAATAATAAGTGTAATTACACTATCAACACTTTGCGTTAATTCACCTACCGTAAGTGTCGCTATATCGAGTTCCGGTGTATTAATTGTCACGGCTTCGTTTGCAACAGACCAACTGTAGCTAAGTATATCTCCGTCAGGGTCAATTGTGCTTGATGCATCTAAATTAAACGTTTCGAGTTCATTCATTTGATCCGGTAATTCAAGCGCTAAAACAGGTGCCTGATTCAAACTTTCTTGTGCAAGTTTTGCAACTAATTCCACAAATCCATTCTTTTGACCATCTAAATCAAATTCGCCACCATCAAGTACTTCAAAAGCTGTGCATTGCGAGCATATTTCTTGATAAACATTCCCTGTTAACTTAGGCACCGTTTTCCAACCAGAGATTGAAAGTAACCTAACTTGTAAATCCGAGCTCAATAACGCGTTATCTAACTGTGGTAGAGCAATTTCAACATAATCGGCTTCATTTGCTAATTTTACGTTTAGATTAACTAAGTCACTTTTAGCTTGAAAATGTGGCTCAAAAATATCTAAATCAGATAAGTGATTTTCAAGTTGTTGCTCATCAATTGTCAAACTATGGATAACATCACTGTTGCTCAAACGAGCAATAGTGCCAACACGAATTGAATTGAACTCATTGACGCTATGGAGTACTTTACCCGATTCTAAAATACCGATATTCATTATTGATGAATTATCTAAATAATCAGGGATCCCATCTCTGTCAGCGTCACTCATACCCTCTTCTATATCGGGAATACCATCACCATCAGTATCTATTAGTGGATCATTAAATACTACTTCATCAATAACAGGGATTGTTTGTGTAGTTGTCGCAACAACATCATCGTTTATCGTCGCTGAAAATGACAACTCAAATACATCCGAGCTAATACTTTTTGAATCAAAAGTCATTTCCCAACTCGTATCACTCAGCCTATAAAAATCTAAGTCACTGCCAGTGTTTTCGTTCAGCTGCGCGTATTCAGGTGTAGTCCCCATTAACTTTACAACCACTGAAGTAGGCGAGTTACTTCGCTCTATCGATGTTACTACTTTATTATTTTGTTTATAAAGTAAAGAAATATAAGGCTCAATCAACTCATCATGAAATAAAATTTTGCTTTGAGCTTTGTCGGTAACAAAAACGCTATAATTAGGCTCAAGCTCTAGCTGGGTTGAATTACCAATGAAGCTAGGATCTAGTTCAACTTCAATAGAGCCAGATTCATCTATACTAAATGATTTATAATTATTACCTGCTCGTAACTGAAAGCGAGCATAGCCTGTGGGGCTTTCGCCTGATATGTAAAGTTTAACAACTATTTTATGAATCGAATCAGAAAGCGTAAATGGTTGAATCGCGATCTCTGGGTATATTTGCACATTCACAACCCCGGATGCTTTATTTCCAGCTCCATCTTCAGCCGTAACAGCAACGTTAACTAAACCAGTACGAAAAACAAAATCATTATCTATTGTTACTGAACTCAGACCAGATACATTCTCACGAATGACATAACCGTTTAGTAGCTCATTTTTAATTCCATCAATTGTATTACCATAAAAATGAAGTGTACTATTTGCTTCAAAAGTCGGTGCAACGGTGTCAACAATGAAGACGGTTTGCACAGCTTGAGTTTCATTCCCAGCCCTATCACGCGCAATCCATGTAACTTGATGTTCACCTACATCAAACCTGCTTCCATTCGAAATGTAAACCTCTGGCGTAAAATAGCCATTGTCCACTACATCGGGTCTATAGAGATCAAGCAAATATGTGTATTCACGTTCAGCCTCAATCGTAACAGCGGATAAATCTGTAAAAGTAGGAGCTTGGTTCTCACCCTGAGTAGGGTCTGTTGGGGCACTATCTTCATTATCAATAACACCATCGCTGTCTGTGTCATTTGATTGAGGGTTTGTATTTAACTCAAACTCGATTAAATTAGTTAAGCCGTCGTAATCGTTATCATTGGATGCATCATAGCTATCAAGTACATTTAAACCATGCTCAAACTCCCAGTAATCGGGAATGCCATCATTATCGGTGTCTAGCGTCGGATCAACTTCAGAAATCCATTGCAATTGGTCTACAGCTAAAGCGAATTGTATATCGTGGTTTGGAATAAATGAGACTTTAATTATATTGAAACCGGCATTAATCGGAATTAGAAGTCTTGATTCATTAGTGAATAAATCGAGCTTATTACCATTGACAATAACTGCAAAGACGCCAGAGTAAGAGTAAGAATAATCTAAATTCAAATAGCCTTGTTCAAACACACCAGCGAGTGCAAACCCAACTTGCTCACCTTGTTTTACGTCTATGATTGAAATGCTTTGAGCGCCGTCAGTAAACCAATTTTGATAAGCACTCCACTCCTTTTGACTATTCGCAAGGGGTGTTAAATAACTTGGTAATGAATTACCTTCAAAACTTTCACTTAAATTAGAGAATGTCGAAGGAATTGATTGTGAACTATCTGCTCGACTTTGTGCATAAAACTCTTGGTAATTTGAGTAACCATCATTATCGGTGTCGAGTAATGCATCCGTTGAATCTAGAGGTAATAATCCATTATCTACTTCGTAACCATCACTTAGCTCATCGTTATCTGTATCACCAAGATTAGGGTTTGTGCCTAATTCATACTCTTGCAAAGCACTTAAACCATCGTTATCTAAATCTAATTGCGCATCAGTACTGTCAAGGCGATCTAAAGCATATTTGACCTCCCAAACATCGGGTAACAGATCACCGTCTGAATCACGCATATCATCTAATGGTAAATATACAAAATTATCAATCCATACAGTATCCTGACCATAACTAGCAGAGCCGTCTTTACTATATTTGAAGCTAATATTTTGAACCCCCTCTTCAATCTCTAACAGCAGTGGGCCTTCTTTTAAAGAGGAATCTGATGCAAATATTCGTTGTTCATTTACATACACATGTAAATTATCACAGCAACTTTCAGATTCTATTTTAAAATCAAACAGTAAGTAACCCGACTTAAATAACCCCGTCACATCAAATTGGCTAATTTCATTATCAGATAATACTCCTGACCGAATACTTTGCGCACCATCAGTCGCAAAAGTTGTATCAATATACCATGGTGAATTACTCTGTTCATTATCCACTAGCCATGATGGTAGTTCGCTGCCTTCAAATGAATCCGTAATATCTAAATGCAAAGGGAAAGAGCTTATATCTTGTGGGTTTGTACCACTTATAAATTCGATTAAATTACTAAAACCATCGCCATCGTGATCGCTCGTCGCATCACTAGGATCTGTTAGAGATAAACCGTTGTAAAACTCCCAACCGTCCGGCATTTTATCGCCATCAGTATCTGCGTTATTCGGTAAGCCTTGGTTTTCAAATTCCTGTAAATTTGACAGCCCGTCTTCATCATTATCGAGTAATGCATCACTTGAGTCATTAATATTTAAACCGTGTTGCAATTCCCAATAATCAGCGATACCGTCTGCGTCAATGTCAGAAAATTCGTCGCCAATATAAATATTATCTATAAATACGGCATCTGAATCAGTTGATACGGACATATCTTTACTGTAAACAAAAGTTAACTTATTCAAACCAGCAGAAATTGGATGAGTAAATGTTTCCCATTGCAGTGAAACACCTGATTTATTTAAAACCAATTCATCGTTAATATAAACAGTGAAAAAATCAAAGTTTTCTTCTGAATTAATGTTGTAGTTAAAGTTTAAAAATTTGTCACTATCAATAAGTACTGAATATTCAACACTCGTTTGCTGGGAGTCGCCTATATCATTATTAGTTAATACAAAACTATTGGTCTCAACATCCTGCACTACTAACCAAGGAGTACTAGGTACAGATGAAATAAAGTTTTCTGGTACAAGTCCGTCATCAAAATTTATCGTGGTAGTGGATGGAACATCTGGTGTTGAGCTAGCATCAGATGGGTCAGAACCGGCTAAATATTCAATCAGGTTGCTTATTCCATCCCCATCTAAATCTAGTTGGCTATCACTCCCATCTAACGGATTAAGCTGATATGTAAGCTCCCAGTTGTCAGGCATCGTATCTAAATCTGAATCTGAACTTATAGGATTAGTATTGTGTTCATTTAATTCAGCAAAATCAGTTAACGTATCCCCATCGGAATCTTCGTTGTTAGGAAGAGTATTTGCATTGTATTCTTCCAAATTAGTTAGACCATCATTATCTAAATCAAGATCTGCATCACCTGCTGAGCTGGGGTCTAAATTGTAAACACGCTCCCAGTTATCATCCATTCCATCTAAATCACTATCGATGAACTGAATGTTATTACAGATAACACCAACAGCATTAAATGCATTAACAACATCACCTGCATTGTAGCGAAGGTCTATTGCTGTATTTATTGCACCACATGCGGCATCAATATAATCCGATGAAGAAATCCAATAGTTTTGATTGGCTTTAAGCATAATTTCAAATGCTTTTTTTGGATCCCAACCTTCACTTGTCGCTAGTAAGAAAAAAGCACGATTAAATACGCCACTACTAAAGTGCACATCCATTCCGTAGTAAAAATCATTAGCATGATCAATAGAGACACCATCATTAGAAGGTGTTTCAAAGTAACGTAAAGCAGTCGCTTGTTTCGTTATATCTGCGCCAGATAACCAATCAGTCTCGCCTCGAACAAAAAACTCAGCTGTTTCTCCTGCCATATCAGAAAATGACTCATTAATACCACCCGACTGATCAAAATACATCAAGTCTGAATTTTGATTTGTGAAACCATGGCTTACTTCATGAGAAACAATATCTAATGACACTAAAGGGTGAAATCGATCTGCCCCATCGCCAAATGTCATCGCATAGCCATTCCAAGTGGCATTTTCCCAGCCATTATCTTGATGAACACGCATTAACAATTTAAATGTTAATGGGGCCGTATTATACCATTGCTCATACATATCAAAAACAGCGGTACCAAACGCGTGCGCATCATTCAAAGGAGAATATGCACCATTTATTTCTTTATGAGTATTTCTATCACAAAGGAACGAAAATGCATCGACAGGTTCTTGGCCTGACTCCATTGTCACTGTCTTTACTTTGTCGTTTTCTAAAAAGCATGCTGTGCCATTTTGAGTAACTTCTAGCGCAGGGAAATCTGTCCCATATTCATACTGGCCAGTCTTCGTATTACCACCAGGTCCTGAAGCTTGCGCTTGTTGAATATTATTCCATACTTTAATTAGAGAATAATCTGACTCATCAATTAACGCTGCTGGTTGGCTCTCCAATGACTGATCATTAACAAGCAATTCTATAAGTCGAACATAGCGCGCTTTACCATTATTTATGTAGATGTAACGATCATTACTCGTGATATCAAAACGCGAAGCTATATTTAGTTTTGACTTTGCTAATATTGCTTTAGCAGCATCTTCAGGCTTGAACTGATTATTTATTGTTTTTTTAAGCTGTTCATCGCTGATGTTCTTAGCAAAAAAACCACTGATATGGTTTGTTTTATTTTGTACACTAATTTGCTGCCCCCAAATAGGAACCCCAGCGTAATACTGTTGCATCTTTTTAGATTTTTTAGAGCCATTAATCCCTTTAGATAACATACTGCTATTTTTTGATATTTCAGAGAAATAAACTGGATTTATATTTTTTGAATTGCTTGTAGATGAATTATTAAGAAGTGCCGTCAATTCCACTTTATTTACAGGTGTAATTCTTTCAACAACAGCGCTATGGGCTACCATCGAGTTAAAAACACATAACGCAGTAATCCCTGCAGTTAGTCCTTTATACATAAATTTCCTATGCTTAACGCATTATAATTAGTTGTTAATACCTTATATTAACAAAAGTAAACCATTTAAAAAATAAAAACGACTCATTTTAAGTTTATAAATAGTATCAACGAACACCACCATAAATATTAAAACTAATTTAACCTGAGTACTGTTCAAGTGACACACTAAAAAATTGAATTATATGATATTTTAATTTATTTTCCCTAGCCAGAGACTTTCATTGCGAGTAGATTCTACGCAGTCAGTGCTAAAAGTAACCGCTTGAGATAGATTTATTATCCAAAGTGCAGGTTAATTTACATGTCAAAATATTTTTTCAGGCAAATTTTTGAAGGAAATAAAGTTAATTTAGTAGCAACTTCCTTATCAGTTATGTGAATCTATTTATGTTATTAATTTTACAAAATCACAAGGACTTAGTGGTTAGCATTTGCTAAACTGCTCGCTGAAAAATATGACGAGGAAATAATGCATGTGGCTTGAGCAACTCAGGCGTCGGCTGGCAAAACCTAAAACATCTGTACAATTATGCTTATTAGGCGTAGTTGCCGGATTGATTGCTGCATTTTTTATTATTTTATTTCGTTTAACTATTTTATTTTTCCAAAGCTTATTTTTAGAAACCCCTGACGACTTTACTACCCTACCCACTCTTGAACGTGTTTTAATGCCGCTAATAGCCGCACTATTAATTGCGTGTTTTGCTGCGTTTACTGGCTTTAAACATTACCGTTTAGGCATTCCTTTTGTTATTCACCGTATTAAGCGCCATTACGGACAAATGCCTCTTTATAATACGGTAAATCAGTTTGTTGGTGGTGCATTAGCACTTATAAGTGGTTTTTCGGTCGGCCGCGAAGGCCCTTCTGTTCATATGGGCGCCACTGGTGCAAGCATTTTAGCCGACAAGCTCCACTTACCTCATAACGCGATGCGTACATTAACGGGTTGTGGTGTTGCAGCTGGGATTGCTGCTTCATTTAATACCCCACTGGCAGCCGTTATCTTCGTAATGGAAGTAGTACTTAGGGAATATAAAGTACATATATTTGTGCCCATTATGCTTGCTGCGGTTACCGGTGCACTCGCTACTCAATTTGTTTTTGGTGAAGGCTCTGAACTTGCTCTTATTACAATAGC
The DNA here is from genome assembly GCF_002407505.1 of Pseudoalteromonas sp. 1_2015MBL_MicDiv. Lineage (NCBI taxonomy): Bacteria > Pseudomonadati > Pseudomonadota > Gammaproteobacteria > Alteromonadales > Pseudoalteromonadaceae > Pseudoalteromonas > Pseudoalteromonas sp. 1_2015MBL_MicDiv. The sequence goes on from NZ_CP012737.1 coordinate 2,878,661, forward strand.
GCCACTTAGCGGTTGGCACTACCCATATTTAATATTGTGCGGCATGGCACTCGGTGCAATTGCATTTAGCTTTAATCAAAATTTAATGTTAATTATTAAAACATTTAAGCCTTTGAGTATGTTCCCTCGCCTATTGATTGCAGGCTGTATTGCCAGTTTAATTGCATACGCAGTACCACAAGCAATGGGGTCAGGTATGAGTGCAATTACCATTGCGGTAGAATCCCCTGAGAACGTAAAATTACTTACCACCATTTTAATTGCCAAATTACTTGCCACTTTATTTGCGATTGGTTTGGGTATTCCTGGTGGGTTAATTGGCCCAGTGATCGGACTTGGCGTATTAATTGGTACTCTTATGGCCTTTTGCGCACAATTTATTAGTCCTGGAACTGATATAGCAGGTACTTATGGGGTTTTAGGAATGGCGGGATTAATGGCTGCAACGTTGCATGCCCCATTAGCTGCTTTAACAACCGTTATGGAGCTAACATCATCGCCTGAGATTATTGTGCCTGCCATGCTTGTTATAACGACAGCCTATGTAACTGCATTACAATTTTTTGGAAATCGCTCCATATTTTTACAGCAATTAGATTTTCAGGGACTTCCCTATCATGTATCTCCAGCCACAGAAGCGCTACAAAAAGTAGGGATAATGGATGACATGGACGAAAATTTCAAATTGCTATATTCAGATGATAAAGAGCAAATAAAAAATACCCTTGATGCTATGGATAGCCAAACACCACTTATTGTATTTGATGAGGAGAATGGCTACAGGCTTGCTGAATACGATTTAAGTCTAATGTCTGATCAGGCCATCAATTTAAACTACATTAGCCTGCAGGGAATTAGTAGCCAAGCAACACTAGCCGATGCATTCGATATGTTAAAAGACAAAAGAAGTGGCGCACTGTACGTTTACAACCTTTTAGATAATCAACAAATTATGGGGCTTTTACGTTGGGACCAAATTCATCATATTTTGACCATTCGTAACAGCTTACTTTAAACAATAAGGATTATTATGAGCGCATTATTGATTTATAAAACACTCCACATATTTTTTATGATTGCGTGGTTTGCCGGTATTTTTTACTTACCTCGATTATTTGTATATCACGCCATGAGCGAAGAAAAGTCGTGTAACTCTATGCTTAAAGTTATGGAGCGCAGACTACTTTATTTTGTCACCCCATTTGCTGTTTTAACGGCTGTATTTGGAGTACTAACCATTGTTGAGTATGGTCGTGATTGGTTTAGATACAGCATGTGGCTACATTACAAACTTGTACTCGTTATTATTTTGTATATATACCACGGCTACTGTTTTAAATTATTGAGCGACTTTAAGCATGACCGAAATACTAAAACGGATCGTTTTTACCGAATTTTTAACGAGCTACCTGTTATTGCACTACTCATAATTGTGGCATTAGCAGTAATAAAGCCTAGCTTGTGAAAACCTCTGGCTAGAGATGAATAAATTTAAATATTATTTATCAATGCATTAGTGAGCAACCCAACCAAAGTTCAGGTTAAGTCACATTTTAATTTTGTTTTAATACGCGCGATTGCGTGCCCCATTTTTTGGATTATCGCGCCCTTTTGAAAAACTAGGAATAACCCCATGTTAAGTTTCCAAGGTGAAAATATACTGTCTGTTAGTCAACTAGACAGGGACTGTATTGAACGCATTTTTGCAGTTGCTAAAAAAATGGAGCCTTATGCTAAAAAACAAAAACGTACCAACGTACTTGAAGGTGCTATTTTAGCTAACTTGTTTTTTGAGCCAAGCACACGAACACGTGTAAGCTTTGGTACAGCCTTTAACTTACTCGGTGGTTTAGTTCGTGAAACAACCGGTATGCAAAGCTCAGCCCTTGCAAAAGGGGAATCACTTTACGATACCGCACGTGTTATTTCAGCTTATGCTGATGCTGTCGCTATGCGTCACCCAGATTCAGGTTCGGTCAGTGAGTTTGCTACGGGCTGTAGCGTACCAGTAATTAATGGTGGCGATGGCCCAAATGAGCACCCCACTCAAGCCTTACTTGACTTACTCACTATTGAACGTGAACTCAGCCGTTTTGATCAAAACATTGATGGTATGCATATAGCCTTAGTGGGCGATTTAAAATATGGTCGCACCGTACACTCGCTTTCAAAACTATTGTGCCATTATAAAAATGTAAAATTTTCGATGGTTGCTCCCGATGGCTTACAAATGCCTGACTACATCTTAGACGCAGTAGATAACGCGGGTCACAAAATTGAATTGGTAGACAAGATGGAAGGCAATTTAGCGGCCGACATCGTTTATCAAACACGTATTCAAGAAGAACGCTTTCCTTCACAAGAAGAAGCAAATAAATACCGAGGTGGATTTAGAATTAGCCAATCAATTTACAGTGCACACTGTAAACCTAACTCTGTTCTTATGCATCCACTTCCGCGTGACAGTCGTATTGAAGCCAACGAGCTCGATAATGACTTAAACGCTAACGACAATTTAGCTATATTTCGCCAAGTACAAAATGGTGTATTAATTCGTATGGCACTGTTTGCTTTAACACTCGGCGTAGAAAACAAAGTTGAGAAGTATGAAGTAGACGTACCTTGGTTTAGCCGCAAACGCGATAGCTAAGCCCCTTTTAAGTGACAATTTATAGGATTTTTCATGACAATTAGCCAAGACTTATTTGAACGCGCTCAAGCCTCTATTCCAGGTGGCGTAAATTCGCCAGTTCGTGCTTTTAATGGTGTAGGCGGTACGCCGCTATTTATTACAAAAGCAGAAGGTGCGTTTACATTTGACGCTGATGGTAATCGTTACATTGATTACGTTGGCTCTTGGGGGCCAATGATTATGGGGCATAACCACCCTGCGATTAAACAAGCCGTTCACGAAGCAGTAGAAAACGGCCTCAGTTATGGCGCGCCAACTGAAGCCGAAATTTTAATGGCTGAAAAAGTAAAAGAGCTAGTCCCATCAATCGAAAAAGTGCGTATGGTCAGCTCAGGTACTGAAGCAACTATGAGTGCAATTCGTTTGGCACGTGGTTTTACGGGTCGCGATAAAATATTAAAGTTTGAAGGGTGTTACCACGGCCATGCAGATTCGTTATTAGTTAAAGCAGGCTCTGGTGCACTAACAATGGGCGTACCGAACTCTCCAGGTATTCCAGAAGACTTTGCAAAGCATACGCTTACGGTATCGTTTAATAACTTAGATGAAGTAAAGGCTATTTTTGCAAAATACGCAGACGAAATTGCTTGTATTATTGTAGAGCCAGTAGCCGGTAACATGAACTGCATACCACCTGTGCCAGGCTTTTTAGAAGGTTTACGCGATGTGTGTGACGAATATAAATCAGTACTTATTTTTGATGAAGTAATGACGGGTTTTCGAGTGGCACTTGGCGGCGCACAAGCTTATTACAACATTAAACCAGATCTTACATGTCTAGGTAAAGTTATTGGCGGCGGCATGCCCGTTGGCGCGTTTGGTGGTAAAACCGAAATAATGGATTACATTGCACCTGTTGGCCCTGTATATCAAGCGGGCACTCTTTCTGGTAACCCTATCGCAATGGCTGCTGGTTTAAAATCACTGGAGCTATTAAGTGAGCCAGGCCTGCACGATAAGCTAGAAGCAATTTCAAAAGCAATTTGTGAAGGATTTGAAGCAGGCGCTAAAAAAGCAGGTATTGCGTTAACGACTAATTACGCAGGCGGGATGTATGGATTCTTTTTTACCGATGCGGAAAAAGTAACAACCTACAAACAAGCAACTGAATGTGACTTAGAGCGTTTTAAACGTTTTTTCCACCTTATGCTTGAAGAAGGTGTTTACTTAGCACCATCTGCGTTTGAGGCCGGTTTTGTATGTGCTGCACACTCTGTTCAGGAAGTAAAAGAGACCATCGCAGCTGCCGAACGCTCATTTGCCAAACTGTAACTTAAAAATTACTTTTGTATTAATTAAACGCCTGTTTTTAATACGTATAATTAATATAAATGATTAAAAAAAGCCCAAAAGGGCTTTTTTTATTTGTAAAGTAATTTAAATGAATGATAATTAACCTTAACAAGGTCTAGTTAGCATTAATTCCCTATTCAATAATACAAGAGAGTCTTATGTCAGGATTACGACAATTCACAGCACCTGCCACCAGGCTAATGGCTAATTTAAAGTACAAAACAAAAATTAGCCTTACATTTGGTATATTGTTAGTTCCTCTTGCTATTAGTTTGTTTTTTCTAGTGTCGCTATTAAGTGATAGCATTAACGTATCTAAAATGCAGCAGCAAGGCTTAAAAGGTTATCAAGCCATACTTAATAATCAAATGCTTGGAACAAGCAGTAAAAATATAAAAGTTGCTCGCGAACTAGGCTTCACAATAAAAGATGGTCAAGCTGATGATGTGCTAGAACTTGTTTCAATTGAGTCTAATTTAGCACTTGATAGCCAACTTGCCAGTGCTTATGTAAATCGCGCATTAGTCACCCCGATCCCTGCACTTATAATGCAAATAAATTTAACGACCGAAAGCGCAAATACAGTACTAACCAGTAACAGATTTACACCCGATACATTTATTGCTCTCTCCAATCTTAGTAAGTCATTGCCTCTGTATGAAAAGCAATTAGAAAAAACTTTAACCGTAGCAACTGCAGCAGACAAATCAGTTAGTAAAATACTTACCCCTGCTCTACAGCAACTACAAGAAACTGTGTATGCATTCAAAAATGCGATAGACAAAAAGTTACTTGAGCCAGATGATATAGAACTAAGTAAAAGTAAATTTGAACAGCTAACAAATGATGTTAATAACAGTATCAGTACATTGATAAATAAGAGTATTCCAACTCTAGAATCTTTAGTTGAAAATAAACTGAAAACGCAACAATGGACACGTAACATTGTATTAGCTGCTTCAGTTTGTAGCTTAATTTTTGCCTTTTATTTAATGGTCGGCTTCTACTTTGCTGTGGTTGATACTATAAACCGCTTCGCTGAAGCCGCAAATAAAGCTGCTAATGGGGATTTAAAAGCAATTCTTCACTCAACTGGTAGTGATGAAATGAGTATTATTGCTTCGAGATATAATGCTTTGTTAAATGCATTCTCGCATTTATTGTCAGATGTAAAGGCAAGTACGGTAGAACTGTGTGATGCCACAAAATCACTATCGCATGCAAGTAGCCAAACAAGTGACGATGTTACTAAACAACAAACACGTGTAAATGCTATCCATAATGCTTTAAGTGATATGGCACAAACTGCACATACTGTTGAAGAGTCAGCTCACCAAGCGACACTGACAGCTCAAGATGCCGCTTCACATGTAAAACAAGGCTCAGACAATACAATGGAGCTGGCTAAATATATGCAAGACTTGCAAATTGAATTTGCAGAAAGCCAGCAAGCACTCGACAGATTAGCGCAAGATAGCCAAGAAATAAGTAAAGTAAGTAAAGGGATTAGTGAAATCGCCGATCAAACTAATTTATTAGCCCTTAATGCCGCTATTGAAGCAGCTAGAGCTGGTGAACATGGTCGAGGATTTGCTGTTGTAGCTGATGAAGTAAGAACCTTAGCGCAGCGCACACAAACACAAACCCAAGAAATTCATCAAATTATTAGCTCATTGCAACAAGCTTCTGACGACACACAACAGAAAATGCGTTCAAGTGTTGAGAAGATGGAACAATCAGTAAAAGCAGCCAACCAAACCAACGAAGTATTGCAAAGTGCAGAACAAAGCATGGGTGATATTAAACATCAGGGCGAAGTTATTGCAGAACGAGTTAAACAGCAATCAAATGCTACAACACAAGCATTAAATGACTCGCAAGCGGTCAGTAACTTAGCGGATCAAACCTTGATCTCGGCACAATCAACACTTCAGGATGCCCAGCAGTTAAGTCGTTTATCTAATGACCTAACTAAGTCTATGAGCTTTTTTAAATCATAATTAATTGACTTTAATTCACAACAAAGCCGCTAAATAAGCGGCTTTGTTGTTTAAGGTAGTCTTAGATTAACGAATACATTGTGGTCTTGGCTCAAACTCACTCGCTCTAAGCGGTAGCTGAATTACCTTGCCACATCCTGGTGGCGCTTGCTTACCCGTTTGCTCATTTACAAATGCCCAGCGTATTGATGGCGGACGAGTATCAGCGATTGCTTGTGGGTTAAGTGGCTTTAAGTAACGTATATAGGCTTCAAGCGCTCCCACACTGCCTGTTAACCCCGTACTTTTGTTGTCGTCTCGACCAAGCCACGCAACAGTCACTGTATTTTGATCAAAGCCTGCAAACCAGCTATCACGTAAATCATTACTGGTTCCAGTTTTACCTGCTAGTTGAATTGACGGGAAGTGTAAATTTAAGCGTTTAGCTGTGCCGTCTTTCGTTACGCGCTTCATTGCGTACTTAGTCATATACATTGCTGATTTATCAAAACGAGGCTCTGCATTTACTTTATGCTTATAAAGTACTTTACCAACCGAGTCAGTTAATGCCGAAATTGCAGTGAGCTTTTTATATTCGCCATCAGCAGCAATTGTTGTATAAAGCTGAGCGACTTCAAGACTCGACATTTCAACAGCTCCTAAAAGCAGAGACGGGTATTCGTCTATAGACCCGGTAGCACCTAACCCTTTTAATGTTTTTGCCACTTGATCAACACCTACATCAAGCCCTAAATTTACTGCAGGAATATTAATACTGTTACTAAATGCTTTGTAAAGAGGCATTGCACCACGGTATTGATGATCAAAGTTCTCAGGCTGCCACACTTTCCCTTGCTCATTTGTTACTTGCAACGGTGAATCATCAAGCAGTGTTGATAAATTATAATGTGGTAACTGAAGCGCCGTTAAATACACGGCAGGTTTTACCAGCGAGCCTATATTACGTTTTGTATCTAAAACACGATTAAACCCTGAGTAACGTACATCGCGCCCAGCAACAAGTGCCGATACACCGCCTTTTTCGACATTAACTGAAATCATGGCGGCTTCTAATTTTTCAGTTTTTGGGCGTTTTTCTAAATACGGTAAGCTCTTTTCAATAGATTCTTCCATTGCTGTTTGTTTTTGTAGATCAAAATAGGTAAACACCCTAACACCTGCATCTAGTGTTTGTTGATCTGGCAACAATTTATTTAGCTCCCTGTTTACTAACTCTAAATAGCCCGGATAGGATTTTTGCAAACTAGCTTTCATTGGTGCAATATCAATTGGACGTTTAAGTGATGCGCGATATTCTTTTGTACTAAGCAGTTTACTTTCAACCATAAGGCGAAGTACTAAATCACGGCGCTCCATTGTGCGCTCTTTGTAACGACGAGGATTGTAATAAGAAGGGCCTTTAACCATTGCCACCAGCAGAGCAATTTGATCGTACTCAAGCTCGTCTACAGGCTTTGAAAAGTAAAAGTCAGAGGCAAGCCCCATCCCATGAACACCTTGGTTGTATGACTGCCCTAAATAGACTTCATTTAAATAAGCTTCAAGAATCTGATCTTTTGAATAACGATAATCTAAAATAAGTGCAATGAATGCCTCATTTATTTTTCGCATTAAAGAACGCTCACGCGTTAGGTAAATATTTTTAGCTAACTGCTGGGTAAGTGTGCTACCTCCTTGCACTGTACGCCCAGCTCTAATATTAGTATAAAGTGCACGTAAAATAGAAAAAACAGATACACCATGGTGTTCATAAAAATTACGATCTTCAACAACGAGTAAAGTATCTTTTAACATTGCCGGAAACTTATCCAATGGCACAAATTCTCTATCTTGTTTAGAATCGTTACCAATGCGGGCTATTTGCACCGGTTCTAAGCGAGCACTATTTAAACGCCTACCAAACTTATCTTTAATAGTAGCCACTTTTTGCCCTGAAAAACGAAGTTCAATAATATGGGACTCTTCAAGGCCATCATAAAATTCAAAATCACGACGATAAATTTTGATGCTATTTGCAGTCTTAACAAACTGCCCTGTTCGACTCAGCCTATTAACTGATGAGTAATTTAAACGCTCTAGCTCAAACACTACTTCCTGACTTGATAAAAACTGCCCCGGATAAAACGCCATTGAACGAGCATAAACCTGCGCTGGTAACTGCCATTTATTACCTTCAAATATACGTGTTGTTTTTGAATCTAAATAAATTAAATACATTGCCATAGCAATGAAAACAGCCAAGCTTAATTTCCAAAACACTGACCATGTTTTTCGCATAAAAGAGCGTTTAACAGTGGATTTAACTGTTTTTTTACGCCCCTTTGAGGTGCTTTTTTTTGTCGTGCTTGATGATTTTCTTGCACGTTTAGCTGCAGGTTTGCTGGTAGGTGTTTTGTTATTGTCGGCCATTTAAGTGTAATTTATTCCAAGGGTTATTCACGAGTGTGAGCTTAGCATATTGGGCATATCCTAACATCCGAAAAGTTAACCCCCCTGAAACAAAAAAAGCCCTACCGAAGTAGGGCTTTGTGTAAACACACTATTATTTAAATAAACTATTAGCTATTTCGAACAGAAACAAATTCTGGGTAGGCTTCAATACCACAATCGTGTTGATCCATACCATTTAACTCTTCTTCTTCTGTTACACGTATACCCATCGTTTTGTTAAGCACAGTCCAAACAATAAATGATGCTACAAATACAAAGGCAAGAATACACACTAGACCAATTAACTGATTAACAAAGCTTGCATCACCATTAGTTAGCGGTACTAACATAATACCTAATGCACCACACACACCGTGTACAGAGATAGCACCAACTGGATCGTCAATCTTAACTTTATCAAGTGCTATAATGCTAAACACAACTAATGAGCCACCAAGTAAACCTAGTAAACATGCCATTAATGGAGAAGGTGAAAGTGGGTCAGCAGTAATTACAACTAAACCTGCTAATGCACCGTTTAATACCATGGTTAAATCTGATTTGCCCCAAAGTATCTTACATACAAACAGTGCAGCAATAGCACCCATTGCAGCAGCTGCATTAGTATTAAGTAATATTTGACCTACCGCAGTTGCGTTTTCTTTATCCGAAAGTAGTAATTGAGAACCACCGTTAAAGCCAAACCAACCCATCCATAAAATAAATGTACCGAGTGTAGCAAGTGGTAAGTTTGAACCTGGAATTGGGTATATTTCACCGTTTTTACCATATTTGCCTTTACGAGCACCTAGGATTAATACACCAGCTAGTGCAGCAGCTGCACCTGCGCCATGTACAATTGCAGAACCTGCAAAATCTACAAAGCCCATTTCAGATAAGAAACCACCACCCCATGTCCAGTAACCTTCAACAGGGTAGATAAAGCCAGTAAGTACTACAGCAAAGCCAAGGAAAGCCCATAGCTTCATACGCTCAGCAACTGCACCCGATACAATCGACATAGCCGTTGCAACAAATACTACTTGGAAGAAAAAGTCAGATTCTAAAGAATGGTCAGCATCAGCAGCTTGTGTGCCAATTAAAGCGCCTATTGAAGGAATAAAACCACCTTCGGCATTGTCTACATACATAATGTTGTAGCCAACTAATAAAAACATCGTACATGCAATTGAATATAGCGCGACATTTTTAGTTAAAATTTCAGCTGTATTTTTAGAGCGAACTAAACCCGCTTCTAACATGGCAAAACCTGCTGCCATCCACATTACTAATATACCTGATATTAAAAAATAGAAGGTATCGAGTGAAAATTTTAGTTCTATTATTGTATTTTCCATGATTCCCCCTTAAATCGCTTCTTCGTCAAGTTCGCCAGTACGGATACGGACAATTTGATCTAGGTCGTACACAAAAATCTTACCATCACCGATTTTACCTGTTGATGCAATTTTAGTAATTGCTTCAACAACGCGTTGACAATTTTCAGTACGAGTTGCAATTTCAAGTTTGATCTTAGGAATAAAATCTACTTGGTATTCAGCTCCACGATACAATTCTGTATGACCTCGTTGACGTCCAAAACCTTTAACATCAACTACTGTCATCCCCTCAATTCCTAAATCAGCGAGTGCTTCACGCACGTCGTCTAATTTAAATGGTTTTATGATTGCACTAATCATTTTCATAGCGGCCCCCTCGGACTCTTTATTGTTATCCTGTTAGCTAATACAATCCAACCTTTGTGCCACTATTTTATAGTATTATTAAACAATAACTTAACTACAAAACCCAAAAAAAAGACAAAAAAAACGCACCATTTAGGTGCATTTTTTTAACAAGCCAGCTACATTGGTGCATTAGATGATTCTGCACCAATTAAAAGCAATAATGCATTTATACAATACAGTTGCGTCCTCTATTTTTAGCTTCGTATAAAGCAGTGTCTGCAACGCGCATTGCATCGCTTAAGCTGGTGTTTTGAAATTCGGCTAAACCAATACTAGTAGTAATAGTGAATGACCGATCGCTGATAGAAAAATCATACATTGCCATTTTCTTTCTAAATGCTTCGAGATATTCGCGCCCTCTAGCTAGCCCTATATCAGGTAAAATAATGGCAAATTCCTCCCCCCCAACTCTCGCAACAGTAAAGTTAGCAAATGCAGAACGAATCAGTGCTCCTACTTGCTTTAACGCTTGATCACCACCTTCGTGTCCTAATGTATCGTTTATGTTTTTGAAAAGATCGATATCAAGTAAAGCTAAGGTGTTATTTTGATTTTTAGTTTTTAATAATTTTTCTGCATATTGATAAAAATAACGTCGATTATAAAGACCCGTTAAATGATCCCTAAAAGCACTCTCTTTGATATCTGCAATTAACGAAAGCTGTTCCATTGTTTGTAACACCCGACAATGAAACTCTTCATTCATAAACGGTTTTGTTAAAAAATCGTTCGCGCCATATTTGATAAAGCGGGCTGATAAACCATGTTTTCCAGCCCCCGATAATCCTATAATCGCTAAATCATCACGGCCTCTAAAATTTCGCACCGCTTTAACTAGTTCAAAACCGTCCATTGTAGGCATTGCATAGTCAGTCATCAGTAACTTAATGTCAGGGTCTGCCTTTAATATATCAAGCGCTTGTTGACCATCGTGTGCCGCTGTTACATCAAATAATTGCTTTTCGAGCATTTGCTTCATCAAGGAACGACTCAATACAGAATCATCTGCGATTAATGCTTTACACCCTTGGTTTCGCAGAAGCTGTGCTACCAACTTCACCGCGTAGTGGTATGAATCGCGATTATCTTTTATTACGTAATCGACAACCCCTAACTCAAGCATTTGCTGGCGTTTATATTCATCAATTTTTGAAGTCAGTACAACGGTTGGGATTTTTTTAGATAAGGTATATTTTGCAACTTCCCCGTTCGGTGCATCAGGCAACGTTAAGTCTACAAGAGCAAGTGAGTATTTATGTTTTTCAACATTCGCTTCACATTCAGCTAAAGACCAAGCGAAATCGACAGTAACGTCTAAATAATGTGCAGTTAAGTGGCGTAGAACCTGCTGTACTACTTTACTGTCTTCGACCACTAATACTCTTTGCATAGACCCTTCTCTTAACTTCTGATTAATTTTGCGGTATAGCCGCAAGTACAAAATATCACCACTTCATTCTCACGGTATAAAATCATACAAAAGAGTCAATAATAAGCTGGCACGTAAATATACCGGATTTTTATAAGTAGCTAAATAAATAAATTATAAATTAACCTAAAAGCACATTATTACTTATTCAACCAAAAATATCGGTCACTAGTCTCAATACTTTTGTTATTTAGCTAGTAATTGCTTTTAATAGCCTATCAACAATAATAAGGATACCTCATGACGCTTTGTCGGATTATCAGTTTACCAATCGCTATTATCACCTTAGTCCTCAGTACTGCCTCACTTGCAGATAACCAACGCCGTATAGATGTCGACAGTAAAGTAATTACTCAACACAAAGCCAAAATTAACGGCCAACGTTTTGGCTATACAGTTGCCACAGGTACGCAACCTGTGTGGGATGATAAAGGCGATGCGATTGCAACGCTTCAATATACCTACTATACCCGTGACAAAGTAGACGACAGAACAACTCGCCCACTACTCATTTCTTTTAATGGTGGGCCCGGCTCTGCATCAGTATGGATGCACCTTGCCTATACTGGACCTAGAGTATTAAAAATTGATGACGAAGGTTACCCTATTCAGCCTTATGGCGTAAAAGATAATCCTTACTCAGTGCTTGATATTGCCGATATTGTTTATGTAAACCCGGTAAATACCGGTTATTCTCGCGTACTTGAAAATGAGAAAGGCGAACTCCTTTCTAAAGCAAAGCAAAAAGAGCTATTTTTTGGTGTAAATGCCGATATTAAATACCTTGCTGAATGGTTAAATACTTTTGTAAATAGAGCAGAGCGCTGGCGCTCGCCTAAATTTTTAATTGGCGAAAGCTATGGCACAACACGTGTATCGGGTTTAGCTCATGAGCTTCAAAACAGTCAGTGGATGTATATTAACGGTGTTGTACTCGTATCACCTACCGATATTGGTATTAAGCGCGATGGCCCAATAAAAGCTGCCAACCGCCTACCTTACTTCGCTGCAACTGCTTGGTATCACAAAGCACTTAAAGCCGATTTACAAGCTAAAGACTTAGACGAGCTATTACCAGAAGTTGAGCTGTTTACTGTAAATGAGTTAATCCCAGCTCTTGCTAAAGGTGGCTTTATTAATGCAGATGAAAAACGTCGTATAATTACAAAAATGGCGCACTATGCTGGCTTGTCAGAAAAATTTGTTGAGCAAAATAACTTAGATATTCCAACCCAGTTTTTCTGGAAAGAATTACTACGTGAACGTGGTCAAACTTTAGGGCGTCTAGACTCTCGCTATTTGGGGATGGATAAACGAGGCGCAGGTGAGTCTCCTGATTACTGGGCTGAACTTACGTCATGGTTACACTCTTTTACCCCTGCAATTAATTACTACTTACGTGAAGAGTTAAACTATAAAACAGATATAAAATATAACTTATTCGGTAATGTTCACCCTTGGGATAGAACGGGTAACAATACTGGCGAAAACCTTCGTTTGGCAATGGCGCAAAACCCTTATTTAAACGTCATGATCCAATCAGGGTACTTTGATGGCGCAACCAATTACTTTGATGCTAAATACACGTTATGGCAGTTAGATCCTAGCGGAAAAATGAGGGAACGTTTGAGTTTTAAGGGCTATAGAAGCGGGCACATGATGTACCTTCGCCATGCTGATCTAGAAAGCTCTAATAATGACCTGCGTAACTTTATTAAAAATGCCTTGCCTAAAGAAGGCCAAGCTGCAAAATACTAATCTCTAAATTTACTAGAGGTGGCTCTTATTGAGCCACCTATTTATTTTCATATTGCTGACAATAACGACTTAACTGATCTATCACAGCGTTAAAACATAACTCTAACTCTTCAATTAAGTTGCTTTGGACACTTTTATTTTCTGCCAAAGTTTCAACTTCCTGACATATATCTGCAAGTCGTATCGTCGCCACTGATTTTGATGATGATTTTAAGCCATGGGCCTGAAATGCTATGCCAGTAAAGTCATCGCAGCTTGCATACTCACGTATCAACTTAACTTGCTCCCCTGCTGTTTGCAAAAATGCATTAAATACCATGCAATGTACTGCGGGATCATCTCCGAGCATTGCACGCAACACAGATAAGTCGAGTTGATCAAACGAATGGGTCGCTGTTTCAGGCTTTTGATTGGTTTTAACCTCAGAATTAACCACTGTTTTCGTGTGCTTAATTAAAAGTGATTTAAGTTTCACTAACTCAACAGGCTTAGTTAAAAAACCATTCATACCTACTTTATGGCAATCGTCTAAATTCTTTTTAACAATATTGGCTGTAATGGCAATAATGATCAAAGGTTCGAAACGACTATCTTTTCGTATTCTTGTCGTTAGCTCAAAACCATCTAAAAGAGGCATTTGGATATCCGTAAGTAAAACATCAAAGTGCTTGTTTTGTAATGTTTGCCAAGCCTGCTCTCCATTACTTACAAAAGTTGAGCGCACACCGAGTATTGTTAATTGCTGCTTTAATACTTGTTGATTGGTAATCTGATCCTCAGCAACTAATACATCTAAAATAGGCAAAGAATTTGCTGAAAAGTTTTTATCTTTGATTACGCAAGCATCTGAATTAGAAGAAAAACCAGCCTGTTCAAAAGTATTAAACGTCAAACTGAAGCACGATCCTTTATTTAATTCACTTTGTACTGATATTTTTCCTTGCATGCGCTCAACCAACTCCTTGGTAATGACCAGTCCAATACCTGTGCCATGGACCTTGCTCGTTTCTGCACCTAATCGATCGAAAGGTTTAAACAATCGAGAAATATCATCATTTGCAAAGCCACACCCTGTGTCAGCAACGCTAATTTCACACTGCTGATTATTTAAAATTTTACAACTTATGTAAATCTCACCATTTCGTTTATTATATTTAATCGCATTAGAGAGTAAATTTAACATTACTTGTTTAAAGCGACGTTTATCAATATAAAAATTTAGTCCTTTAAGTAAATCGAACCCTTCAGTGTACAGAGTCATTGACTGTGCTTTTGCTAATTCACTTACAAGCTCCACAGAATCTTCGATAAGTGGTTTGATAGGCACATAATCAAAATTAAATTGCATATTTCCAGACTCGATAGCCGTTAAATCAAGCACATCATTAATCAATAAGAGTAAGTGTTCACCAGCTCGGTAAATACTTTTGGCGTTACCTTTTTGTATATTATTAGCAAATTCGTCATATTCATATAACTGAGCGAAACCTAAAATAGCATTTAACGGAGTGCGTAATTCATGGCTCATACTTGCCATAAAATCAGACTTTGCTTTACTTGCCGATTCCGCCTCAATGCGCAGCCTATTCAATTTTTGATGATTACTTTGAACTTCAATAGCCATTTTATTAAATGCATTGATAACACTGCCAATTTCATTCTTTTGTTGCCTATCAACATGACAATTAAAATCGCCTTTTGCGAGCTTGGAAAAAGCAAATTCCAGTCTGCGCAAAGGCGTTGTGATTCGATAATCAACTAACCAAGCAAGCGCCATGAAAAAAATAACGAGTATGGTAAATTGACTGTATATTAGTGTGTAATGCAGCTTTGAGGATTCATTTATTTCGTTAGTGAAATTAGCGACTAAAATAATTTTTGCTAGAGGTTTATCTAAAAATAAAACCTGCTGACTTAGTACAACATCACTACGCTCAATTGTGTCCTGCCAAGTGTCCAATGGATACAATTGGTTTTTTGTTACCTCATCTATAACTTGGATTCTTTTCCAATTCGGTTGAATTTCTAGCTGGCTATCAATCTGCTCGTAAAGTTCAGCATATTGGCGAGTAAGCAAAGGAGTTGTTACTGAAGTAGACAGTTGTTGCAGTGACCGTTGTGCGGTTTTAGAAAGTCCTTCGTTAACCCAACGAGCTTGCTCTGGTAGTGCGTAAAAAATAAAAAGACAAACCAATAAAAAACCAAATGTTATTACAGCAACAAAACTTTGTACTCGCAGACTACGCCACCAATTAATTCTCAACATAAAATGCGCTTAGCCCCCATTCAGTTAATTGTTGATACTCCGCTAAGGTCGCAATACTGGGCTCTATAATTGGGATCCCTGCAAATAAGTGTTTATGCTCATCACTTTCGCCTATATTTAAAAAAGCACGCTGTACCTTAAGCTGTATTTCACTTGCAACTCTCGGGTGAGCAACAATTGGATGGCGGCTAATTTCACGAGTTTTATAAATAACTTTGAGCTTTTGTTGTAAATTTTTAGGTTGCTGTTTTAATGTACCTAAAACTCCACCTCCCGCTTTAGTCGAGTTCAGTGCTACGTTTAAGTACACCGAAGAGTGTGTTTGTACATAAACGGGCTTAATTTTTAGTCCATACAGTAAGGCTAAATCGGCGCGCATTAACAATGAAGCACCTAGTGCATTTGGTGCAGGAAACGCAATTTCAGCTCCCTCTAACTGGCTTAAATTATCTATACCACTTTTTTTATTAACAACTAAAACACCTTGGAGTGATCGCCCTGCATCTTTTATTAAGGGTAAATAACCTTGTTTTTCATGTGCTACAACACTGTGCCAAGGGTTCATATAAGCAAAATCATATTCTCCATTAGCAAAAGCCTGTTCAAAAACAGGTATAGACTTAACCGTAATTAACTCAATTTTTACACCTGTTTGCTCACTCACTTGTTTGAGTAAAGGCTGCCAAATAGCATTCAATTTTTGCGATTCATACTGAGGTACAACACCAAAAGTATATTCTTGAGAAAACAACCATGAACTTTGCAATAAACATAACATAGCAACGACATACTTCATCAGCTCTCCTAATATGAGTGTGTTATTACTATTAGCTTAGTTAAAGACTGAGTAAGTCACCATAAAATTCTTATCTGTTCAGCATTTACCAGCTTTAATCAGAGGCGATTTTACTTGATACCTCTGATGAATAAGAATGTCATGTAGATTGAGCAGGGTTTTGTAGGTACTTTTCAGACCTACTTTATTATTAAGCCAAGTAGGGATCATGCCTGCGGATAAAGCATAAACTTGATAAGCAATGCTTAAATTGTTGCCTTGCTGAGTTAATAACCACTTTGCATTTAAAGTTTTAATTCTGACCACATTTTTATAAAGTGGCAGCTCTTTTGGGCGCGCTTTAATAACTAGCTGGCTTTGATTTGGTGTTAATTGTGAATAACACGAATACGTGACTGCGTCTCTATTTGCAACAGGCCAAGGGGAGTCAAAATAGCTGTAAACGAGGTTTTCTGAGGGGCTCAGTATTTTAATAACACTAACTTTCGAGGCGTTCTCTATCCACTTTTGCGCCACTTGCGTATCACTAAGTAACGCTAAAAAATCCTCAGTGGTGACACCATTTACAACTAGCTCGCCTTTAACTTCAAACGTATCATCATCATGAATTTGATAATATACGCTTACCCCTTTCTCATTTTTGTACAAATGCCAAATCGGATTAGCATACGCATTAAAGGCTTGCATTAAAAAAAAGAAGCAAGTGCACTTTTGAATAAAGTTTGGCTTACAAAAGTGCCTTGTTATCATTTTTGCCAATACGGTTCTATATCAAATGACGCGAGCCGGCTTTGCTCCATCGCATTTACCAAATACTCAGATTTTTGCTCAAGCCACAACTGAATTTTAGCGAGTTGCTCATCTTCTTGCCCAGCACATAACTGCTTTAAATACTCCAATGTACTTAACTCATACATTCCATGGGAAATATCCAACCAAGGCAACCTAAATTCCAATCGCTCCTCTTTATCAAATAGAGCACCTAAGCAATTGCCACTTAGTAGGCTATTTTCAAGCTGTGTACGCAAGCTTAAATAATCAGTAATACTGAGAGTTTGCTCTTTTGGGAGCATATGATGCAAGTTTTTCCAATCTTTATTAAACAGACGATTAGCAATCGATGAAACTGGCTTTTCTGCAGCTTGAAGTTCAACCTGCCCCCAATCTTTACGCCAGTGCTTATCAATTAACCAAGTTGTTAACGATAATAGTAATCGATTATAGCGCGCACTATGAAACAGCGCATTGATATCATCAATACTGGGTTGAAGCTCTTTTAAGTCATTAATAACTTGTGCAAGTGCCGGCGCTGCATTTATTTTTCTATAAAAAGCATGGCGTTTAGAGGTATAGGTTTTAAGCTGAATTGCATTTTCAACCCATGCTAACTCACTTAATAGCCATTTAAGTTCAGTGCGAAGATGGTCTGTGCTTTCTTTAGATACAATATCGTCATACAACCAAAAAGTATGCCGAATTAAACTAATACCATCTGTTACTCTTTTCAGTGTTTTTAAACTTGGTTTATCGAAATAACATTGCTCATGTTTTTGTACAAACCGGATACCAAAATTCATTGCTGCAACTAATGCACTTTCTTGACTTGGTGAACTAGACAATTGCACAAAGCCAATGGATTTACTTGGTTTTAATGGTTTTTCATCAGCCAGACGATAGCCACGTGCCGCTTTAGAATATAAACCTAAACGAATACAGTTTTGACTCACCAACTTATTAGCTAAAGCAAAGAGTTCGTTGCGACTGCCTTCAACCAGCTCAATCTCAAGTTCGCTAATAATCTCTATTTTACCAGCCGCTGCAATTTCGCCTTTATCAAGTACGACTTCAATTTTGGCCCCTGTTTCAGTCTCTATTAACCAAGTACGGCGAATAAAGTTAGTACTGAAAATGGGGTATAAATTTTGTGAAATTGAATCAACTTGCATACCATGAGGCCAGATGTTGGCGTTAAATGCCATCAAATTAGGTCGATTTGATTCAAGTGGTAAATTATATTCAGGGCGTTGATGCAGCCCACCAACAACTTCACCTGCAAGTTTTATAGTTTGCTCACATTGGGTATCCGCACAACGCGTTCTAAACCCGATATCAAGCGCTCTAAGTTCACGGTTCGGTGTATCATAGTATGAGTTTTGCAAACTGCGTGAAGGCTTGTTTATAACCGTTTTTGCAAATTGAGTAATTAAAGAGGGGATCAGTGGAACTACGGCATCTGATACCAAAAACTTCAGTTCTATCTCAGTATCCATTTGGTCTGCGGATTACCTTTAAAATAAATAAGTGCTCAAAATAAACAAAGCGCATCCACAATGCAAATTTTTTAGTCTTATTTATGCCTAAAATCATGACTGGGTTACAATATCAGTCTTGCTATTAAGCGCTTAAATCCATACTATCTGGCTACTTATGTGAAATAAAAATCACGTTCATCATGGACGCAGTTAGATTAACAAGGTAGATAAATGCTAAAACACTGCTTATTAGGGCTACTTTTAACAGCCACCACATTTATGAGCCATGCAGAAGAAGCCCAAGCGGCAAATTCCACTGATGCAAAAACCGCTTATATCATCGATAATTTATATACTTTTATGCGCTCTGGAGCGAGTACAAATTATCGCCTTCTTGGCTCTGTAGATGCAGGAACAAAGTTAACTTTATTATCAGCTGAAGAAAATGGTTTTATCAAAATTAAAGACGATAAAGATCGCGAAGGCTGGATAGAAACCAAGTTTGTTACCCAAACTGCTGGTTTACATCAACAATACCAAACACTGAGTAGTGAAATGGGCACAATGCAAGAAAAGTTACGCCTAGCTCAAATAGAATTACCGCAGCTGCAAGAGCAGAATCAAAAATTAACAGATCAAAACCAACAACTTTCTGAGCAAATAACTAAATTAAAGAGCACACTGGAGATAGAGCGGACTCAAAAAGAAGCTGCCAGCTCTAAAGAAAAACGCCAGCTACTTACTTATGGTGGCGCAATTGCATTTTTAGGACTGTTTTTTGGTATTATTTTAACTATTGTGCTGTCGCGTCGTAAACGCTACGAAGGTTGGGCATAAACTCACAGCTGAATGTATACAAAAAAGCCGCTTTATAGCGGCTTTTTGTTCTCTGTATTTTCATGCAGTTCAAGCTTAGGTGCGCTCATACCTTTGAGTAATCGACCAAATATATCTGCGCCAGTAATAATACGCTTTTCATCACTCCACACTAATACAACGTCGTGATCAATGGCACCATCAAACGATTTATCAAGTGAATGGTTTGCTCTTATTTTTAAAATAACTTCACTCAAACGCATGGTTTCATCTGTAACAATGATTGGCCTGTGGCAATAGTGATATGGGTCAAAAGCCTCTGATTCAAACAATGCTGAACGTAAAAAGCCATCTGCATCAACCACCAATAACGGCCAACCATCTTCATTAGTAATGATCACCCAGTTATAACCTGATTTATGTAACTTACGTAAAAATTCGTTATCGGCAGTCAACGTAAGTTCAGGAAATATCGGTAAATCTAGTTTTGTTGGCAATGCAATTATAGAATCAGGGTCAATCACCTCACCTTCTTTGGTTACACTGATCTCATCTAAACTAAAAAAGTTAAGTGCGCCAATCCCTTCCACATGCTGAACATCAGCCTCTTCGGCTTCAATGTGTTTACGAATAATGCCTCTTAATTCGCTTTCAGCAAAGTACGTAATACCTTCTTTTCCAAGCCATGCATCAAGTACCAAAGCAGTTGGTTTAGCTACAACGTAAAACAGTATCTGGTAAAATTTTATAAGTGGTGACAACATACTCGCCATTTTAAGCGCATTACGCGAAAAATAAGCTTGGGGCGTAATTTCACCAATGATAGTAATTGCGATAGTTGAGAACAAAAATGAGCTTGCCCCCATTAATACCGAATCAGAAAGCAAAGTAAGTAATACGTTTATACCTACGTTACCCCACAAAATAGTCGACAATAAAAAATTTGAATCATTACGCAGCGCCATTACTTTTATAGCGGCTTCGTTACCTTTCGTACTTTCCATTTCAAGTTGTAATCGGCTTAGCGAAAAAAACGCCAAATTCAAACCAGAAAACATTGCGGACTGTGAAATACACAGTCCAATTGCACACCAAATCATGACATCAAAAGTCATTGTATTTTCCTATTAAAAAAGCTTATAGCAACAACAAGCTGCCTAAACCTAAAAAGGTTACAAACCCTACAATATCAGTAACGGTTGTTAAAATTACCGACCCCGACAATGCTGGATCTATTTTCATTTTGTCTAAAATAGACGGAATAACAACACCCGCTAACGACGCTGCAACTAAGTTTAATAATATTGCGACTGTAATCGTAATACTTAGCATAATGTCGCTAAACCATAAATAAGTAAGTGCACCAATAACAAACGCCCACACCAACCCATTTACAGCCCCCACGCGCAGCTCTTTTTTAAGTAACGCTTTACGGTTGGAGTCGGTAACCTGACCCAGTGCCAAGCCGCGAACAATAACGGTCAATGTTTGACTTCCTGCAATCCCTCCCATAGAAGCCACTACTGGCATTAACACCGCTAACGCAACCACTTGCTCTATCGTTGCCCCAAATAATCCTATAAACCACGATGCTAAAAACGCCGTTGCTAGATTAATGCCTAACCAAATACCTCGGTTTTTAGCACTTTTTCGCACACTTGCGAACAAATCTTCGTCTTCTCTTAAACCACCCGCTTTAGCTGCCGCTTCATCGGTAATTTCTTGGCGCAATTCGTACGCTGAGGCAATCGTTAATCTGCCAAGTAACTTGTTATCTGCGTTTACGACTGGCATTGCCATTTTCTCTGAGTGAATAACGACTTCTGCCGCTTCATATAAATCATCATCTGCATGTAATGATGAGAAATCATGATTAGCCAAAGCTATTAAACTGTCAGTGTCACTCGCTTTTATTAAATCGTTAACAGCAACCTCACCTATTAAGCTGCCTTTTCTACTGACTAAATAGATAACTTCACTGTATTGTGGCAAACCTTTATGCAACAGCTTTTTAGCCCCACCAGCGGTTAATTTCTCTGATACTTTTAAGAAATCAAACCCCAACCAATGACCTAGTTGTTCAGGTGGATATTGCTGTGCTAATTCGTATTGTTTAATCTGCGCTTCGTCGAGTTGTTTTTTAGCATACTCAACAAAGCGTTCTGGAATAACTTCTTCTAGTTCAAGCAGCTCTTCTACATTAACTTCATCTAATAATTTAAATGCATCGTTATCATCTAACGTTTGCAGTAACCATAGACAGCTATCCTCACTTAAATTTACAAAAATTTCATGTTGCGTGTCTTCATCAAGCAATAGCCAAATTTCAAGGCGTTGCTCTTTTGGTATCGCCTCAAAGAGTAAAGATAAATGCTCAGTAGAGAGTGTTACCTGCGCATCAGCTAATAATTTATTTTTGCGTTCTGTTGTATCGCATTGAAGTAAATCATTTATTAGTTGTGGAAGTTGATCAACCGGATACTCAATCATTTTAAAACCTTAAAATTTAAAAATGCACGTTACTTACAGTTTATCCTGACAACAAAAATTTGCTGAGAAAACTTGAGTTTATTAAGCATGTACAGGCTATTTTTGCGCATTGTATGGGCAAAATAAAAACGGTACTAATGTTTATTTTAAAAAATTAAAAAAACAGTAAAAGGGATTATTTTTGAGGAGAGAGTCAACACAATAAGCAATCCAAATAGATTGCTTTTGCTACAAAAAAAGGCCCATATTAAAAACTAATATAGGCAAACAAGAATGAAATAGGTGCGTACATTTAAAGGCGGTCGGTAATGCTGCGTACAAGTTCAGAATCTAAGAATTGAGTTACCAAGGCAGCTCCCCAGGCATACGTCCGTTGAATTGGGTAACCTTTAAAAATCCAGCGTTTACGTACATGATTAAAATGCTCCAGATAATCTTGCTTAGCTTGGGGCATAGGGTGTTCAGCAAGTTTACTCCACGCCTTGTAGACACCCGACATATCTGAGCCTCGCATAAAGCGCTGTAGCCATCGAGGAAAACGAGCGAAGCTAATAGTTGACTGAAAGTCGATAAAATAAGGTTTACCGTCAGCACCACATAAAATATTACCCATATTACGTAAATCTAAATGCACTATCCCTTTGCGATGCATTTTTGCGACTTGACGCTCAAGCTCGCTAAAAAAATCAACTGGAAGCTTTTTACCTTGATGAATTAAAGAACGAAGTGAGGTGCCCTCTATATAGTTATAAGCCACTGCAATCGGCGATAAACGGCAAAAACGATTTGCTACCGCGTCCAACTCAGATAATCGACTCAAACCTTTATATTCTTGGTTAACCGAAATACGTGCAAACGATTTACGAATAAACCAAGGACTTTGGCTAAAGTCTTTTATTATTAAATCAAATCCATCATCTTTATATCGATAAACAATAGCATTAGCAAAACGTCCTTTATGAACAACACTTAAACGATGTTGCACAAAAGTGTGATCTGGAAATTGTTGCTGTAATTGCGCTAACAAATCATTTTCAATCATAACAAACCTCACAAGATAATAACCCTGATTGCCTAGGCAACTATATTATCAAAGTTCGATTTTACCTACAACGGAATCACATGTTTAGGGTCTTGATTTTCTATTGAAACAGTATCGCTATTTTATTGATAATCTATTTTTTAGAGGCTGTTTGAGGCAGTGATTCTAGGTTATTTATTGCTTTGAACAGCAAATCCATTAACTGTTTTTTTTCAGATTCTAAAAAACCAGTTAATGTCTGAGTATAGACTTCGTTTACTACTGGCATTATTTCTGGGTAAAGTGCTTTTCCTTTTTCACTTAAACATAAAATGGTTGAGCGTTTATCAAACTCACATTGTGTTTTAGCTATTAAGCCTTTTTCTTCAAGACGGCTTAATAGTCGACTCATTGCACCTCGGTCATAAACCATATGCTCACAAAGCCCAGCAAGCGTATTAACAGACTCTTTAGCTAGCAACACAACAACTATGTACTGCGCCGAAGTTAAATCCATAGGAAGTAATTTGGTATCAATATGCGTAACCAGCGTTGAGCGTAAAAAAGATACCAAACGTCCTAGGTCTTTTTCAGGGACCAATTCATCGCGAGTACAGCGTTTAATTGATGTCATACTTTGCATTAAAATCCACTCAATTTAGTCTATTATGATCTACTTTAAAAAATTGTAAAACTTACCAATAAGGTTAAGCCGCAGTTAGCGGCTTTAATAACGGTAAATACATAAGTACTAAATTTTAAACTGCCCAACTAATTGCCCTAAACTTTCACCTCTTCCGGCTAAGTGTTCACTAACTGATGACGTTGTTTTACTCGACACTGTAAGCTCATTAACTATTTCTTGGATAGCATATACATTGCGATTTATTTCTTCTGTTACACTACTTTGTTCCGTAGCGGCTGTCGCAATTTGCGTACTCATATCGTTAATTGATGTCACTGAATTGGTAACCGATCCTAAACTATCGGATATAGCTCGTGATGACTCAACTGAACGATTGCAGCTTTGTTGGCTTGCTTGCATTGCACCTACCGCTGAGGACACTAGATTATGTAGTTCACTCAGCATTTCATTAATTTCAAGTGTGCTCACTTGCGTACGACTCGCCAAGCTTCTTACTTCATCTGCAACAACAGCAAACCCTCTACCGTATTCACCAGCACGAGCGGCCTCTATTGCGGCATTAAGTGCTAATAGGTTTGTCTGTTCTGCAATACCGCCGATAACACTCAGCACACTATTAATTTTTTTAGACTGCTCGCTCAGTGAATCAACCTGTTCAGCAGCGACGTTTATTTCATCCATTAATTTTGATACTTCGCTGAGTGAAATATCAACACACTCTTGTGCTTTAGCAACTTCCTGTGTTGCAGCCTGAGTTGATACAGCAACTTGCGTAGTATTTTGTGCAACTTCATGTGATGTGGCAGACATTTCAGTAATGGCGGTCGCAACTAACTCTGTTTCATGATTATGATTGAGTAGCTTGCCCTCAATTAGTCGTGTTTGTTTATTTATATCACTGGATGCTGATTTCACATCATGTGTAACATCAACCACATTCGCAATAATACCGTGTAGCTTACTGACAAAAACATTAAATGCTTCACCTAATTGACCAATTTCATCATTCGTGTCTATCTCTAAGCGCTTAGTTAAGTCACCTTCACCTTTTGCTATGTCGTCAAGGCTTTGCACCATTCTTTGAATTGGCTTAACCATGGTATTCGCCGCAACCAATGCACATGCAATCGTTAAAACAACCCAAAATAAAGCAATTAGCAGTAAGGTAATTACTTTATCATTCATATGCTCTTGCATCGTTACTTCGTATTTAATTAGCTCTGCTTCTATATCATCCATATATGCGCCAGTGCCAACAATCCAATTAGTTCCTGGGATCATGGCAGCATAGCCCATTTTCTCTACTAGGCCTGTCGTATTAGGTTTTTGAAAGTGGTAGTTAAATGCGCCACCACCTTTTTGAGCCTGTTCGAGTAACCCGACTATAATTTTTTTACCATTGGGGTCTGTCATCCCTATTTTATTTTGCCCTTCAATGGCATCACCTAATAACGCATGAAAAACACTAACACCGTTTGTATCGTAGATGAAAAAGTAACCCCCTTGACCAAAGGTTAAGTTTCTAAGCGCATTTTTAGCATCTTGGGCAGAGCCAGTATCTAATTGGTGACGAACAATTTTGCTCGCAATTTCGATTTCTGTACTTAATAAGTTCTGTTTATCTTTGATCAATTTAGTCTTAAATGAATCAAAATTTTGCTGCTGATTTTTAGACTCTAAATAATAAGAACTCAGCATTAAGCTAGTTAAAAGTAACATCAGTGGCAAAATAGCTAATAACAACAATTTGTTTTTTAAGCTTAAATTATTCATTATTTCTCCAAATCTAAGGCAGTAAATTTAAACAGCAACAACATAAAATAACAAAAGATACTTTTTATTTTATGCTCACTGATAAAGGTAAATTAGTTTATTTACATACAACTTAATATTTACGAAGCGTGTAAATATTAAAGGTAAATGTCGAGGTAAGAGCCAAACCAACCTTGGCGATTTTGTCCATATTATAGTTGTAAGGCATACATTTTAATACTTAAAACATTGCGACCTTAGTAGTAAGCAAAATAATGAACCTAACCAATTACTCCCACCAATAAGTAAAACAACGAAAAACAAAGATGAAACTTAGGAACAATCATGTAGTTTTTTTATTTTTATTAACATATAATCACCCTATCTTACTAATACGAATTACCTAGCATAAAATCGGAACGCACGTCATTTCTTATCTCTGCTTAATCCCAACCAAAATGAATCATCAATGAAGTACATTCTATATTTTACGCTTTTAATTTCTGCTCATGTATTCGCCAAGCCAATAAACAACAGCACTGCTTTTTATTATTCAGCACCGATGCCTCTTGCTGAAATGACATTTTATTCTCGTGTGGTAGTGCAACCAGAATTAATCACAGAGCATGAGCTTAATTGGCTTACGCAGCGTAACATTGCTGTTTATGCTTATCTTAGTGTGGGTGAGTCATTCGAAAAAAACACGTCATCACTTGTTGTTAATCCCAATTGGAATAGTCATATCTCCGATTTAACTTCTACGTATTGGCATAAACACATAAAAAACAGCGCTAATGATTTAAAAGACCGTGGTTTCACTGGCTTATTCTTAGATACACTAGATAGCTATCAGCTATTAGATACAACAAGCAATAAAGCATACCAACAAGCTGGGCTAATTTCAATTATTGAGGACCTCTCAAGCTCATTTGATAAACATTTAATACTCAATCGTGGGTTTGAACTACTTCCCAAGTTAAAAGGGTTCGCAACTGATTTAGTAGCGGAGGGGTTATATAGCCATTACAATCCTCTTGATAATAGCTACAAACTCACTGCTGAAAGTGATCAAACATGGCTAATTGCACAATTAAATACAGCAAAAAACTTGGGCTTTAATGTACAAGTGATTGATTATGCAAAGCCCAAAAATCGCCTTGCTATGGCTCAAAAAATAATAAAAAACGGTTATGCACCTTGGATAACTGACGGACACCTACAAACATGGGGAACGTCAAATATCACACCAATAGCTAGGCGTATTCTAATTCCTTACAATAGTGATATTAAGCCACTTATCTATACTACGGTGCACTTAAAACTTGCAACCATGATTGAGTATTTGGGGTATATCCCTGATTACATTGATGTAGCAAAAAGAGCGCTTCCTCTCATAGATCCAAGTTTACATGCTGGCGTTATTTCGTGGACTACCAGTGATGCTTTTTATACCCCGGCGATAACTAATTGGCTAGAAACAAATTTAGGCGCTGTCCCTTTGTTAGTTGTGGGAGAATTACCGCTTTCGACTACACTACTAATCAAACTAGGTGTAGAAGCACTCAATGTATTACCTCCTGCTCCTTATGAATTAAATTACTTTGCCCCATGGTTCAAAGGTGAAGCCGCGACACCACCACCAATAGTAAAACCATATTTACTGAAACTAGCGCCAAATGCCACTGCGCTTATTAATATAAAAGCGGCTGATGGCAGCATTGTTGTACAAAGTGCAAAAACAAAATATGGTGCTGTGGTGGTTGCCCCTTGGCTAATTGATACTTTTCCGATGGAAGGTAGTAAGTGGGTTATCGACCCTCGTACATTGCTGACAAAGGCGATGGAGCTCCCGCCTATCTTAGTCCCCGATACAACAACTGAAAGTGGTAGGCGCATGCTTACTCTACATATTGATGGTGATGGTTTTTCAAGTATTGCAAATTTTACAGGTAGACCTTATTCGGCAGAAGTGATCCGCGATGAAATAATTAAACGCTATAAACTCCCTTTAACATCATCAATTATTCAAGCAGATATTGAAGCTACTGGACTTCACTCAAAAGCGAGTCCTAAATTAGAACGTATTGCGCGCAGTATTTTCGATTTACCCTATGTTGAAATTGCATCTCATACTTATAGCCACCCTTATTTTTGGACCGCACTCTCTGGTCGGAAAAAAATAGATGAGGATGACACCGACTATGGTTTTCATCTTGATGTGCCAGGATACGACACTATAAGTTTAAAAAAAGAAATTACGGGCTCTATAAAATACATTGACGAAAAGCTGGCACCAAAAAATAAAAAAACAGTATTAATGCTGTGGTCTGGTGACGCAACACCTGGGCCAAAAGCACTTGAACTTGCCCGTGACGCGGGTGTATTAAACATTAATGGCGGCAACACCGATGCAAATGCCGATAACCCTAGCCTGTCTCATATATCGCCAATTGGGCGACCTGAGCGCGACCTGTTATATCAAATTTATGCTCCTATCTTGAATGAAAATGTATTCACTAATTTATGGCACGGGCCTTATTATGGGTTTAAACGTTTAACCGAAACATTTGAAATAACAGAAAAACCATACAGGTTAAAGCCTTACACTATTTATTATCACTTTTATTCGGGGGAAATACCTGCTGGTCTCGATGCCTTAAAACACAATATAGACTATGTTTTAGCACGGCCAAATACACCTGTACATTTGAGTCATTTTGCAAAAATTGCAAAAGATTTTTATTTCTCTGCATTAGCAAAAAATAATGACGATGAATGGCTATTTAGCTCAAAATATATTCGTACTTTACGAATACCTAGCGATTTTGATATACCAAATATAGCCCAAAGTGAAGGGATATCTGGTGTAACTCAAAAAGGCGACTACGTACATATTATCAATAATATTGCCCGCCTTAGCTTTGATCACAGCCAAAATAATAGTAAGCCTTATTTAGCTTCTGCTAATGTGGTTATCGATAATTGGCAGGTAAATGGCGCAGTAAGCTTTAAAGCTTGGGTACCCGCTTCACTTGATTTAATGAATGGACGTGAATGTCAATTTACATCTCATTTGGGAGAGCACTTTAAAGGTATCACTCACGGTAAATTAACGCATTTCAAAATACCTATGGGTGACTTTTATGGCTACCTTAACTGTGCTGGGACTGCCCCATAATGAATTCTAATAAACGCCCTCAGTTAGTATCTATAAAAACAATATTAACGATATTAGCCGTAAGTTGCTTTGCACTTTATGCGTTATTTCCGCATACCTTATTTTTTGAAGATGATACGCTTTCACAAGATTATACTTTTGAAACATCGTACCTAAATGCAGCGCTTAATACTGACCCTGACAATGAAAAACTGCGCGCTAAGCTAATTGAGCTACACATAGAGCTAAGCGAATACGCACAAGCGAAAATTGAGCTTGCAAAGTTACCTAAAAGTGAGCGCAAAGCGACACTTGAAATCAAACTACTTTACTCATTATGGTTAGCAAGTGGTGCAAATATAGATGATAGATTTGAAGAGTTATCTTTAAAAATAAAGGCCCATAAAAATTGGAATGAACAAGTGCTAAGCATAGCTAAAGCGCTTGGCTTAAATGTAAGTGTTGCACAGTACTACCAGCTAAAAAACAAGCCATTACTCGCCGCTGATTACTGGTTAAGTGCAGGCGAACCAGTTAAAGCATTAGTCATTTATAAAGCAGGTATACACGCAAATATAGCTGAAAAAGCAATTGAAACAGCGCTTGGCGCAAATGATCCTGTGCAAGCCTATATGTGGTGGAAAAAGTATGGCGACCAAGCTAACACTGAACGTACTCTTTATTTAGCTGACTTAGCCGGCAATACAGAAGATGCTGCAGATGCGGTAGAAGCTCTACTAAAAGCTACCCCTAATAATACACACTATTTAACTAAGGCAATGTATTTACGCTTAGCCAATGGTAATGCAAAAGGTGCCGAACAATTACTCGAAAAATTGCTAATAAAAAGTCCAAATAACAAAGAACTCCATTTACTAAATTGGAAAGTAAAACGTTGGCAAAATAAACCCAGCAAAGCACTTAATGAATTTAAGTGGTTAATGGCAAATCATGCAGTAACACCAGCCATGCTCAGTGATAGCATAAACGATGCAACCTCTCTTTATTTGTATCAAGATGCAAATGATATTTACGAATACAAAGCGCAAAATAGGCAGTTGAAAGGCAATGGTTTTGCTAAATGGATGCAAACCAATGAGTTCATCGGCAATGCAAAAAAAGAGCTAAATCATATTGAACGATTTGAACAAATTAGTGGTAAAAGTGTGTTATCACAATACTGGAAAGCTAAAGTACTGCACGATACTGGTAACTTAAAAGGCTTAAGGTCACTATGGCCAACATACCAAGGTCCAAAAAATGAAGAAGATCTATTATGGCTTGCCCGATCATTTTGGCTTATCGATGATTTTTCAACCGCACTTACCATTTTAAAGCAAAAACAACAAAGTACAGACACTGAATTTTGGACTGCACGCGTTGATATGGCATTACGAGTTCAAAATAAAAAAGAAGAGCTTTATGCGCTAGAACAATTAATGACCATTAGTGAGCTCAGTGTAGGTGATATGTTGCACTATCAACAACTGCGCTTTGAGAACAATCCTCAAGGCCTTCTCAATTACCTATGGCAGCAACCATCGCTTACAATTAGACAATTAATCCAAGTTGCATTATTGAGTTCACACGTTGATGATGAAGAATCGATAAAACGTATCCACCAAGAACTCGAAAAGCAGCGCTATAATAAAGCACTTTATCCTGCTTGGTTAATACTCTCAAACTGGTATCAAAACAAAAGCGATTTAAATTCAGCCTATACCACTTTAAACCGCGCAGCAAAACTAAGTGAGTACAATCCAGACGTGGTGCTTGCACAAGGTTGGTTAGCACTGCAAATGCACGATACAGTAATGATAAAACGCATTATAGATAATCATTCAGAAGATGAGACTACTCACGGCTGGACGCAACTGTTAGCTAGCTTATCGATTCATGAAAAATCATATAATAGCGCTTACTTTTACTTACGAAAGTTAGCGCTGGCTGCTCCAAACGACTTAACAACCCTGGTTAACTTAGCTGATGTGATGAAACAGCTTGGTTATTACGCAAATGCCACCGAACTTAATCATTACTTATTACAACATTTACCTAAAGATAAATACGCCTACCGAGGCTTAATGTACCGCTGGGCAGGTGCGATGGCTATTCCACATTTAATGCAACTTAATTCAATGGATGAACTAGCACCCGAGACAATTGGCGAGCCTCAAACAAACTGGTGGTTAGCACGACGAGCAGCACAAAAGTTAGTTCCTTGGCAAAAACTACAACTTTACATGACTAATGGCGAGTTTAATAAAATTAAACAGCTCATAACGCAAAATGCACTAACCGAGGAAAATAAGTTAAATGCACTTCTCTACCTCAGGCAACCCTACGCAACAATGCAGCGTTGGTACGAAGAACTAACAACTGAGCCGAGCGAATCACAATTAAGTTTGGTTCGTAATGCCCGAGGCTCATACTTTAGAGCACTTGAAATTAATTTATCGCCTGAGGCCGGATTAAACAGTAGCCAATACGATGTAAATGTTTATTTTCCTTATGCCAATGGCCAGTGGAAACTAAGCCTAAGTAATCAGAAAAACTTTAATAATAATGGATTACTGTTTGCTGTAGAAAATAAAATGACATGGGGTCGCTGGTATTTCCATGCAAAAATTGATTCCCACCAAGGTCGTTTAGCAAATCGTCAGGGTATTAGCTTAGATTCTCGCTATCAATGGGATTCTCGTACACAAGTTGGTTTAAAGCTTGAACACAATGTTGAAAATCGCCAGTCAGAGGCCTTACTTAGTTTTGCGCAACTTAACAAAGCTACGGCCTATGTAAACTATAATATTGATGGTCGACAAAACGTGCAATTATCGGCCGCTATAATGTCTTTTTTACGACGAGATAGTGGAAGTTCACTCATCAACGGGCAAGAGTATAACGCCCGATACCAATACCGTATTTTAAAAGATAGGCCAATTTGGACTGCTTATTTTAGCGCGCAATGGCAAGATTTTGAACAAGTGAACACGCTTATAAATACAGGTAACGATGCCGCATTAAATATAGAACTTCAGCCATTTAGACGCTTTGCGCTCGGTACCTCATTTTCCTCAACCAGCTCACTAGAACCGCCCTATTTAGGTACTAGCCCATCATGGCTATTTGATATAAGCACCGGTTACCAAACTATCAACGATGATATTGATGTGTCTGTTTCAAGTGGCGCTGGTTGGTCTATTTTAGGTGATGATTTATTTAAATTACAGCTGGGTTACCAAAGTAGTAATAAGGTTGGTAATTCAGATACACAGTTACAATTAGGATATTACGTACATTTTTAATGTTAGGAGAAAATATGTTTCGCTTAGTTATACCATGTCTAGTTTTATTACTATCAGCCTGTACAACGAGTAGAGTTACTGATGATGTAGAAATAAACCCATCAACAACAGTTGCCTTATTACCGCTAGTAAATCATGCTCAAACACCTCTCGCTGGTGAGCGTGCTGAAGACATTTTAACAAGTATTTGGCAACAAAATAAATTACCAACGCTTCTTCGCGCACCCAGAAATAGCAATAAGGAGCTACCACCACTTGACGATCAATATCGTTTAGATAACGCCATGCAATGGCTAAGCACTCAACAAGCGGATTATCTACTCACCGGTAGCATTGAAGAGTGGCGCTACAAAGCTGGTCTTGATGGCGAACCCGTTGTTGCTCTTACTTTATCGTTAACTGCGAACGGCCAAACCACGCCGATATGGACAGGAACAATTGCAAAAAGTGGTTGGGGACGCGATAGCATTGCAGCAACGGCACAAGATGTAATTGCCGACTTAATTTCTTATATAGAGGTTAGTGAGTGAAAACACATTTCTTTCGCCCAAGAGAAGTCCCTGAGCTACAGACATGGGCTGAGGTAATTATATTTACCACATTGGCTTTAGGCCTGCCTGTTCTGTTTAATGCCGAGGATCCTTTTTGGACGCAAGGAGGGTTTTCTTGGCCTGTATTAGGGCCTTTACTGGTTGCTTTGCGTTATGGGTTCTCTAAAGGTTTTATCAGCATTTTAACTTTACTCGTAGGCCAATTACTGTTGTTGCAAAGCGATATTTTGGCACCTCAAAGCGAATTCAATATCAACGCCATGATTGGCTATACTATTGTAATTATGATCGCGGGTGAATTTAGGGATGTTTGGGAGCGTACTAATCAACAACAGACTATTCAACTAGAGTATGTGTCTGATCGGCTTGAAAAATTCACTCGTCAATATCATTTAATTAGCTCTTCACACGATCGAATAGAACAAATGTTAGCTGGGCATACATTGAGTTTAAGGGAGTCATTGCAAGCTGTAAGAGCATCTATAGGCCAACTTAAAGAAAGACGTTTAGATAGTGCAGCGCAAGTGATTATCAATTTATTTGTAGAGTATGGAGCATTAGAAAAAGCCGGGCTATATAAAGTGGAAAACAATAATATAGTGGAGCCCCCTCTTGCTGTTATTGGTAAAATGACTTCGCCAATAACATCTGACCCACTAATCCTTGCTATGTTTGAAGAAAAAGAACTGGTGTCGGTTAAAAGCTCTAAAGTTTATTTAGGCAGCAGTAAATACCATATCGCAATTCCACTTATTGATGTAAACGATACCATTTATGGCGCTATTTTAGTCGAAAAAGTACAGTTTTTTGCGCTCAAAGAAAACACGCTTACTTTACTTGCCGTAATGGCCGGACACGTTGGAGACTTACTTCGACATGAAATAACCAACCCGATAATGACTAGCGAAGAATCTCCGTACTTTGTTCGCCAAGTAAAACGAGCTAACAAAGAAGCTAAACGTTACAAAATTCCTGCACATTTATTAAAAGTTAAAACATTAAATATTACCAACGAATCCCGTCGACTTATGGAGTATTTAACGGAAGCCCGTCGAGGCTTAGATATTTACTTATATGATGATGAGAAGCAAACTCTGTTAATACTTATGCCACTTACTGATGAATTAGAAAAAGACGGTTTTATAACGCGTATAAATGGGTGGAGTAAAGAACGTACAGGTAAAAATTTAGCTGAATTAGATATCGTTATTGAACAACAAATTGCTTTGCCAATTAGTAAAGATGCGATTAAGCCACTGGTAACACTTCATGATTAGAATTGTCATTGCTGTAATAGTGGGATTTATATGTGAATATTTTGCTTTAATAGAAACACTTGATACACCCAATTGGCTTATCGCTATTTTATTACATGCTATAGCAAGTATGCTTTTTACTTTTGTAAGCTATATTGTCATCCCAGCTAAATACAAAAGTACATTATTTGGTGCCCTATTACTGTTATTTTCACTACTGTTTACGCTTCCTCTATTTGGTATTTTAGGCGTTATGTTCGCACTCACGTTTGCTTTGTGTAAACCGCTTAAAAATAATGATATTGAAATACAAGAACACAAAATCCCAGGTCTCCCTTTTGAAGTTCGTAGTATTTCAGCTAATCCAACCTATTCGATGGGTGGATTGAAAGCGATCCTCAAGTATGCAAGTGAGCCAAACAAACGTCTTAGTGCAGTAATGGCTGCACGTCACATGAGTGATACGCAGGCAATTCCTATTTTAAAACTCGCCCTTAAAGACTTAGAAGATGATATTCGTCTGCTTGCTTACTCCACTCTCGATGCTAAAGAAACTAAGTTAAACGAAAAAATAGGCCTATATCAGCAAGAGATATTGTTAACGACTCAGCAACCAAAACTGAGTAACTTGCAACAACAATTAGCTGAAATATATTGGGAACTTAGTTACTTAGGATTGGCACAAGGTGCATTGCGAGAATACGTGTTAAAAAAAGCAGAAACACTTTCCTTGCAAAGCATCGAATATGTGAAAAAGCCTGCAACCTTTGTATTTTTGGGCCGGCTTTGTTTAGCTCTTGGTAAATATGAACTTGCACTTAGTCATTTAGCACAAGCCACAGACCTTGGTATGGCACGTCGTCATGTTTTGCCCTATAAAGCTGAAGTTGCTTTTTGTATGAATAAATTCGATGACTGTAAACGTTATTTAAAAGAACTACCAGAGCAACCAAAGGGTAGCGAGTTACGCCATTTACAGGAGTATTGGAATGCCTAAACCAAACGCTGATGTATTACTGCTTTTAGAAGGCACTTACCCCTATGTCCGAGGCGGCGTATCGAGCTGGGTCCATCAAATTATTGAAGGCTTACCACACTATAACTTTGAGCTGGTTTTTTTGGGCGGTGCACCTGAGCATTATGGTGAAATTCAATATACATTACCTAAAAATGTAACCAAATTACATGTTCATTATTTAGTTGAAAACAACGCTTCTGAAATAAAAGCAAAACATGGCATAAAGTATAAAAAAGAGTTGTTCGAATTTTGGCAACAACTGCAAAACTATTTCCGTGACTCTAAAGAACCGATCCCTAGCGAGTTACTAAAGTTTGCTTTTAAAAAGCTTGCCCAAAAAGACGGCATAAACGAAGCCGACTTTTTGTATAGTGAATCCTCATGGCAAGTTCTCGCAAAATATTATTTAACCTACTGTGATGAATCATCATTTATCGATTTCTTTTGGTCGTATCGTAACTTATACAAACCGCTGTTTAAAATAGCAGAGATAGCTCGCGAATTACCTAATGTTAAACTTATACATTCAATATCAACAGGCTATGCGGGATTCCTAGGTTCTGGTGCAAGCGCAATTAGCAACACTGCGTATTTACTAACCGAACATGGTATTTATACCAAAGAGCGTAAAATAGACCTTATTCAAGCCAGCTGGATCAAAGAGTCAGAGCAGGTATTAGGTAAAAATTTAAATACCGAAATGGGCTTTATTCGCAGAATGTGGATTAGTTTCTTTGAGCAGATCGGCAGAACATCTTATCAAGAAGCCGATAAAATAATTTCTTTGTATGATGGTAATAGACAACGACAAATAAAAGATGGCGCCGCACCAGAAAAAACACGCGTAGTGCCAAATGGTATTAAAACATCGCGTTTTATTGAAGCACTTGCACAGCGTCCAAAAACGATTCCACTCACGGTAGGCTTAATTGGTCGTGTAGTGCCTATAAAAGATATTAAAACTTTTATCCGTGCAATCAAAGAGGTTCAGTCTAGTATACCTACAATTGAAGGCTGGATTATTGGCCCATACGAAGAAGACCCTCAATATTATAAAGAATGTCAATTACTTGTCAGCAGTTTAGATTTAGAAAATAACGTTACGTTTTTAGGTATGCAAAATATAGCTGAAATACTGCCTAAATTAGGTATCGTTGCACTAACCTCTATTTCTGAAGCACAACCTTTAGTACTACTAGAAGCGATGGCAGCTGGCGTTCCAGTCCTTGCAAGTGATGTTGGTTCTTGCCGGGAGATTATTGAAGGCGCAACTGACGAAGACAAAGTACTTGGCAAAGCCGGAGAAGTGGTATCAATAGCCTCTCCTAGCGAAACAGCAAAGCAAATATCAAATATCTTAAATAACAACGAAAAGTGGCATGAGTATCAATCGAGTGGTCTTAAGCGCGTAAAAACGTTTTATGACGAAAGCCATATGTTTGCGCAATACGACACACTTTATAAGGATGCAATGTCATGGCCGGAATAGGTTTTGAGATACGAAAAATTCTCAAAAAAAACACCCTACTTTCAGTATTTGAAGCTTATAGTTACGCTGGATTAATTGGTTCTGGCCCGTGGCTACTGTCAATTATTGCGCTTATGCTGATTGGCATTTTAAGTTTAGGTATTGTGCTACCGAAAGTGTTGATCATTCAGTTCTTAACGCTTGTAACCTATATGATGGCCGCATCGCTTATTTTAACGGGTGGCCTGCAATTGATGCTAACCCGTTTTATTGCCGATTTATTTTTTACAAAAGATGATGGATTAGTGCTACCAAACCTACTTGGCGCACAACTAATTACTACAATTGGTGCCCTATTGGTCGGTCTTGCTGTTTGGCCATTTTTACCTTTACCTATTATGACTAAAGTGATTATTTTAGGTGCCTTTATTAGCTTATGTAATCAATGGCTTGGCGCAATATTTTTATCAGGTATGAAAGAATACAGGCTTATTTTAGTCACGATGCTGAGCGGCTATGCTTTCATGGTATTACTGGCATACTTGCTTAGGGACTGGCAGTTAGACGGGTTGTTTTTTGCCTTTTTTGCTGGTGAAGCCTTATTATTTTTCAGTTTTCTATTTATGATTATTCGCCGCTACCCAGGTGAAAAACTTATAAGCTTTGACTTTTTAAGCAATAAAAAAGTGTATTACAGCCTATTTTTATGCGGCCTGTTTTATAACATCGCTGTATGGGCCGATAAAATCATTTTTTGGTATTCACCAAGTACATCAATCCAAATTATTGGAACTCTCAGAGCCAGCCCAATTTATGACTTACCTATATTTTTGGCCTATTTATCTATTATTCCAGGTATGGCCGTATTTTTAGTAAGGATGGAAACTGACTTTGTTGAAGAATATGACCGTTTTTACTCTGCAATTCGCGATGGCTCAACGTTACAAGAAATTTATCATTTGAAAGATAATATGATCCGCACTGCGCGCAGTGGTCTTTACGACATATTTAAAATTCAAGGAATTACTGTCGCTTGCTTATTATTATGGGGAGAACAAATACTAACTTTTATTGGTATTGATCCAAACTATAAAACCCTCTTATTTATAGATGTTGTAGGCGTTGGTGTACAAGTTATCTTTCTATCAATTCTTAATATTTTATTCTATTTAGATAAACGTATTACGGTAATGATACTGGCGGGTCTATTTTTATTCACTAATATTGTTTTAACTTACTTATCAATTGCATTTGGGCCACAATTTTACGGTTATGGTTTTGCTTTAGCGACCATAATTAGCTCCGTTATTGGTTTATTTTGGTTGTCTAGACAATTTGAAAACTTAGAATACGAAACTTTCATGCTGCAGTAATACGACAACAATTGCATTAAATTAGCAATCTATTATGGCGATAAAGAAATAGCTTAATAACGAGCTAAAATTATGATGCTGGTTATTATGTAAAGAACTCCCAACGAAAATAGTAAGTTATTTAATTCAATAAAGGGCTCATGTTTTTAGTAAAATTGGTATAAACACGAAGGCTGCACGGTGCAGCCTTCGTGTTTAAGTAAAAATTCAAAAGTGCTATCCATAGCTCACCTGAGCCAAAATAGATATATATCCAACACCAATTTACAACAGGCCAATTTTTGACAAAAAATCATTTACCCCTACAAAACCACTTCTTAAACCAAATTAACTTAATCTGTATAAAAGTATATTTCAAATCATAGAATATTACGCTTTAAAATAACATTAAACTGAACGACTTTATTGATATATAATCAAAAATAGAGCAAAGATAAAAATACTTTACCTGTATTAATTATTTTAATTACGCTTATATCCCTTTAATTGGGCATGCTGTTTAAAAGGAGAATTCAATGGCTTTTGATTATGGATCGATTGATCTTGGACTAAAAAACCCCTTCAAACTGGAAGGTAAAGTAACAGCATTAAGAGGACTCATTGAGTCTATAGCTGGTATTAGTTTACTTGTTATTGCTGCAGGCTCTGTGAAAGAAGATACAACCGCAGGTTGGATTTTAATGGTGTTTGGCATGCTTATTTTAGCATTCGGCATTCGCTCACTATCGGCAGGTATTTATGCAACACTTAAATACTTTGTAGGTAGAAACCACCCAACTTCACTTGCTTATAATTACAGCAAATCGCAAGCATCAACCGCTCAAGAAGAACAAAAAGAAGTAGCCTATACAGCGCAATCACTTGAAGAAATGCTGGTTGGTCGTAAAAACAGTACATTTAAAGAGCCTAATGGTTTTTTATCACGCTTACTTCACAGCTTAATCCCTAAGTTATTGTTTCTACCATATCCTATTCGTAATGTTGCCCAGCGATTATTTGGCTCATGGGTAAGCACCTTTGTCGCCCTTATTGCTTATGGCCTTGTTGCATTTGTGTCTTTGTCGGGCTTTACCGGTGAAGCTGGGGAATTAGCATTTCCGGTTTATAGTGCAATATTAATGTTTTACGTGCTTTTTTCGTGGCGTTCTACAGGTAAACCTATCTCTCGAAATGCAGAAAAGAATATTGAATCACTTGGAACTGGTGCGCTTGCAAAAATTATTTCGTTATCTTTTATTTTACCCATCGCTATTGGTCTTTCTATGTCATGGTTGATGAAAGAGCAGCGCATTAGTAAACAAGAAATAGATAACTGGCTTGAGCAACTACCTAGTCTTCACGCTGGAATGTACTTAATTGCAATTATTATATTAGCGACTCTAAGTTGTGCGCTTGCTTTTATCATGATCAAAGCGCGTTTAAATTCAGTTACCCCTTCAGCTGAAGTATCTGAACTACGTGAAAACTGGCAAGAGTCTGTTCATCCAGACGAGATTTTCATAAACCTCGATAACCTAGTAATGGCTAATCGTCGCTATAAAGAAGTACCTAACAGAGTTTACAGAGAATTAGACCCTAAGCTTCAAGAACAAATAGAAGGTAAAGGCGGTTTTAAAGGTGAAATGATCCAAGAGATTCAGCCTAAACTGCACTCAATGGACTTAGGTAAAAACTTTACACTCGCGAGATTACTTGCTTTGGTGAGCGGTAACTTACTTTATATTGTAGCGTTAGCATTTACTGTGTTTTTAGCGTATTCGTTTATTAATATTTACCATTACATTGATGCGGCAAATATCAATAGCTTTAAACAAGCATTTAATAACCAACATGTTATTCAATTTAGTGAACTATTAATGACAAGCTTTCACTTATTGCTAATAGGTATACTTATTAAAGCATTTGCACAATTGCTAACAAATACGGCTCATCTGTTTTTTGCCGAAATGCAATTTGAATCACTGCTTGTGTACTTTAAATGCGAAGGTACTTTTACTGAGTCTAAAATATCAACAGGTACTGGTATTCACGATAGCACCCGCTCAGAAAATACTTTAGTACGCAGTAGCATAACGCCTTGGATTATTGTTTCTCGTGTTATTTCTACTACGTTTGCTGCAACAGGTATGAAAAACCTTGAACATCCTCGCCACATTATGGAAATGCATAAAGACGAAGGACAATTGCAAGCAATCAAAAAAGACGTTATTGCGTTCTTAAAAGACCGCGAATCTATCGCCTCAATCACCAGTGAGCGCGATTTAGGTAATGCGTCACAAATACATCAACTAAACCAACAAACGCGCGCTATACCTACTCAGCAAGCGATAGCGAAAGATGATGAAGAAGCTGCCGGGTATTTAAGACAAGAAAAAAACTTATCTCCCGAGCCCAAGAGTTAATTAACCTGAAACCTAGATAATTTTTATTAATGCCACCTTGGTAACTTAGGTGGCATTTTTTTTACCCTCTATTCAATACTTTTTAACTTTATTACCTCTTTTGCACTCAACAACATGATTAATATTGGATTAGTTCACAAAGCCCTTGCTTTATGTGCCAAAACACAAATAATGAAAGGATTAATTACAGGGTAAGAATGAGGACAATGAGCTATATACTAACCACCCAATGTGCTGATGATGTAGGCTTAATAGCTAAAATCACAGGGCTTTGCCATAAAAATAATTTAAACATTACGCGTAACAACGAATTTGTAGATAAAGACGCGCAGCGATTTTTTATGCGTACAGAGCTTACAGGCGAGCCACAAAGCGACTTTTTAGATCAACTACGCGCATTGTTGCCAGATGGGGCTAAACTTGCGCTACATTGCGGCGCAAAAACTAAAGTAGTTTTATTGGCAACTAAAGAAGCTCATTGTTTAGGTGGTATGCTGTTAAAGCAATTTGAACAAACTCTTAATATTGAAGTACTCGCTGTAATTGCTAACTATGCTGATTTAGAGCCGCTAGCTAAAGGGTTTGGTGTGCCATTTCATGTTGTATCGCACGAAGGGTTAA
This sequence comes from Pseudoalteromonas sp. 1_2015MBL_MicDiv, assembly GCF_002407505.1. NCBI lineage: Bacteria > Pseudomonadati > Pseudomonadota > Gammaproteobacteria > Alteromonadales > Pseudoalteromonadaceae > Pseudoalteromonas > Pseudoalteromonas sp. 1_2015MBL_MicDiv. The sequence continues at coordinate 2,919,201 of NZ_CP012737.1, forward strand.
CCCGTAGCGAGCATGATGAAAAGGTAGGCGATTTAATTGCCAGCTACAACCCTGACATTATTGGCCTTGCCAAATACATGCGTATTTTAAGTCCTGAATTTGTGGGTCGATTTGAAGGTAAAATAATTAATATTCATCACTCATTTTTGCCAGCATTTATAGGTGCTAAACCTTATCATCAAGCATTTGAGCGTGGCGTAAAAATTATTGGTGCTACCGCTCACTTTGTTAATAATGAGCTTGATGAAGGTCCTATTATTTTGCAAGATGTAACCAGCGTTACACATGCGAATACCGCTGAAATGATGGCTAAAATGGGCAAAGATGTTGAAAAGACTGTCTTTTGTAAAGCACTTCAACTTGCCTCAGAACATAAGCTATTTATTAATGGTAATAAAACCGTGGTGTTTTCTTAGCATTATTCCAACTGCTTAATTATTCTACATATAAAAAATGCCAGCATTGTTGCTGGCATTTTTTTGCTCATAAATAAGCTAATAACTTTTTAAATGTAAATTATGCCTGCTCTATTGGTTCGAGCTTTAATTTAGCGGCAATTAAAACGGCTTGGGTACGATTGTACACACCAAGTTTTCTAAATATGGCTGTAATGTGTGCTTTTACTGTCGCTTCTGATATGTGTAGTTCATAAGCAATTTGCTTATTAAGTAAACCTTCGTGCAGATATTGCAGCACTCGGTATTGTTGAGGCGTTAATGAGGCAACTTGCGCTGCTATTTCTCTATCTTCACCTTCAATTTCAGCTACTTTGTTTTTTAACTCTTTTGGTAGCCATGTATCGCCTTCAAGTATTTGGTTAATTGCACTGGCAATATCATCAGACGATGACGATTTAGGAATAAAACCCATAGCGCCGTAACCCATTACTTTTGAAACGATATTCACGTCTTCACTACCCGAAACAACGGCTATAGGTAAACTTGGGTATTCTTCTCGAATACGAATAAGGCCATATAAATCACCATTACCTGGCATGTGAAGGTCTAGCAGTAATATATCAAGATCCTCTTGCTCGCTTAACACTTGCAATGTGCTGTCAAAATCGGATGATTCAAAAACGGCTAAACCTTCAAATTTTGCGCTCAGTGCGCCTTTTAGTGCTTCACGAAATAACGGATGGTCGTCCGCTATTAAAAACTGACTCATGGTTCACTCCTAATAAATTCGGCTGCCAGTTAGGTTTAAAACCCTTACTGACAGCCGATATACTACGTTTAGAATCAACTTGTAATCAAGTTTTTAACGCACATTTAACGATTTAATCTGTTCTCGATTAGTTCATCGACAACTGAAGGATCCGCAAGCGTTGACGTATCACCGAGTTGTTGGTGCTCATTTGCAGCGATTTTACGTAAAATACGACGCATAATCTTACCTGATCGTGTTTTTGGCAATCCAGGTGACCACTGAATCATATCTGGAGATGCTATTGGGCTTAGCTCTTTACGAACCCAGTTACGTACCTCTTTGGTTAACTCATCGCTTACCGCTACACCTTCGTTAGGCGTAATATATACATAAATACCTTGGCCTTTAATATCATGCGGGTAACCCACTACAGCTGCTTCAGCTACAGCTTCATGCGATACAAGTGCACTTTCAATTTCGGCAGTCCCTAAGCGATGACCCGATACGTTTAATACATCGTCCACACGACCTGTGATCCAGTAATAACCATCCTCATCACGACGACAACCATCGCCTGTAAAGTATACTCCTGGGTAGGCGCTAAAATAAGTTTGTTCAAAACGTTCATGGTCGCCATAAACAGTTCGCGCTTGCGATGGCCAGCTATCTAAAATAACTAAATTACCATCTACAGCACCTTCGAGTGTACTACCTTCGGCATCAAATAATGCAGGCGCAATACCAAAAAATGGATGTGTTGCAGAACCTGGTTTTGTATCAGTAGCGCCTGGAAGTGGTGTGATCATTATGCCACCGGTTTCTGTTTGCCACCATGTATCAACAATCGGGCAATTAGATTTACCAATACTCTCGTAATACCATGTCCACGCTTCTGGATTAATTGGCTCACCTACTGAACCTAAAATACGTAAACTATCGCGATTTGACGAAGCTGTTGGCTCATCACCTTTGGCCATTAGTGCTCTAATTGCTGTAGGAGCGGTATATAAAATAGTCACACCGTGTTTATCAACTACTTCGCCCATACGCCCAGCTGTTGGATAGGTAGGTACACCTTCAAATACAACTTGAGTACAACCGTTTACTAATGGCCCGTACGCTATGTAACTGTGGCCTGTGATCCAACCTACATCGGCACTACACCAATACACATCATCTTCTTTTAAATCAAATACGTATTCATGTGTCATTGATGAGTAAACTAAGTAACCACCGGTGGTATGCACAACACCTTTAGGCTGACCAGTAGAACCTGATGTATACAATATAAACAAAGGATCTTCAGCATTCATTGGTTCTGGCTCACACTGTGCTGGTAAGTCAGCAACTAGCTCGTGCCACCATATATCGTGCTTATTCCAATCAACTTCACCACCGGTTAATTGGTGCACAATAACATGTTCAATTGTGGTTACAGAATCTTGCGCTACCGCTTCATCAACGTTTGCTTTTAATGGTACGCAATTACCTGCACGTCGACCTTCATCAGAAGTAATAACGACTTTAGCGCCCGAATCCCTAATACGGTCGGCAATCGCTGATGGTGAAAAGCCACCAAATACAACAGAGTGAATAGCACCAATTCGTGCACAAGCTTGCATTGCGTAAATGGCCTGAGGCGTCATTGGCATATAAATAGCTACACGGTCACCTTTTTTAACACCTAACTTTTTTAAGCCATTGGCAAATTTAGCCACTTCATCATGAAGTTTTTGATAAGTAATGTGCTCACTTTGAGAAGGATCATCACCTTCCCAAATCAGCGCCACTTTATCGGCTTTTGTCTTTAAGTGGCGGTCAATACAGTTATAAGAAGCGTTAAGGTAGCCATCTTCATACCATTTAATGCTGATATGGCCTTTATCAAATGAGGTGTTTTTAACTTTAGTGTAAGGAGTAGACCAATCGAGGCGTTTGCCGTGCTCATCCCAAAAACTTTCTGGATCGTCAATAGATTGCTTATAAAGCGTATTATATTTATTTTTATCAATGAGTGTTGCGTCTTTAATGTGCGCAGGAACTGGATAGATACTTTGTGACATCTTAGTCTCCATTTAAATTACTTGCCTTGGGCTCTTATCAAGGATTACTCAGCAGTGCTTTATTAAGTATTAGACCTTAGTTGTACACACCTTTAAATTCTTCAGTTGTAGTTTATAATTGGCTTGGTTTAATTATTTTACATAAATAATACAAGATGTTAAATGTAAGTAAATGCAAACTACTTATACCTTAAACCTTAGTCTTATAGACCAATAGGTAATTGAGTATATCTCGTACATATTTAACAGTGTTGCCGTACAATAATAAAATAATTTTGCTAAAACTTAACTAATCTATTATTTAACAAATAAAAATAGAATGTGTATTAGTAATGACAAGTCACGCAAAAAAGCACTTTTTATTCGTAAGTAATACCTTTAGCAAGTAATACAAAATAAATGAATAAAAAGTAATAAACAAGTAGCCTATAAAGGACACCAAAATGAAATTTACTCCATTAAAAACACTCGCAGCAAGTGCTGTTCTTTGCTCGCTTTCAAGCGCAACATACGCAGCAACTGTTGCAAAGGTTGGTGATACCGAATTTACTTACGGCGGATACATTAAACTTGACTCTATGTGGAGTGATTATTCAGCCGGTGCACCAGCAGGCACAAGTGTTGGTCGTGATTTTTACGTACCAAGTACACTTACAGTTGGCGATGATAATAGCTCTGATGCAGTTTTTGATATGCACGCACGTCAATCTCGTTTTAATTTTGGTACAGCCACGTTATTAGATAACGGTAAAACGGTAAAAACTAAAATTGAAATTGACTTTTTAGCGTCTGCAGCCGGTGGAAACGAGCGCGTTTCAAATTCATACGCACCACGCATTAGACATGCATTCATCACTTATGACGGTTGGTTATTTGGTCAAACTTGGTCAAACTTTCAAAACGTAGGTGCTCTTGCAGAAACACTCGACTTTGTAGGCCCAGCTGAAGGCACTGTGTTTGTTCGTCAATCTCAAATTAAATACACAACTGGCGCATGGTCTTTTTCATTAGAAAATCCAGAAAGTACAATTACGACAGCGGGCGGCACACGTGTTGCCACTGATGATGCATCACTACCTGATTTTACAGCACGTTATACTCACAAAGCTGATTGGGGTAACATCGTTGTTGCAGCACTAGCACGTCAACTTACTTATAAAGTCGGTGAAATTGACGCTGATGAAACATCATTTGGCATTAGCGCATCAGGTATGGTTAAGTTAGGTGAAGACAACCTTAAATTTATGCTTACCCAAGGGCAAGGTTTAGGCCGTTATGTAGGCTTAAACGTAGCACATGGCGCTGTTCTTGATGGTGATGATCTTGATGCTATTGATTCTACATCAGGTTTTGTAGCTTACCAGCATAAATGGAACAGTCAGTGGCGTTCAACGTTCTTATACTCTTTCTTCTCTGCTGATAACAATACCGATTTACTCGCTATCTCTGGTGATCCTACAGAATCAAGCCAAAGCTACAGCGCAAATATCTTATACTCCCCCGTTAAACGCTTAACATTTGGCGCTGAACTAAAGCATGCTGAGCGAGAAACTGAAAGCGGCGTTGATGGTGATTTAGACCGTTTACAATTTTCTGTTAAATACTCTTTTTAATAGCTAAAAATCTAATTACTTCCTTAAGCGGCCTTGGCCGCTTTTTTAATAATTCAATTTAAGTTAAAAAACAAAGCATATTTTTATAAGCTGTATCGTTTATCCTAATCATAATATTATTTACAGACTAAGTAATTTACCCTAAAAAAATGTTAACGCGCCTGTAAATGATAATGGTTTTTGTTTGAGTTTTTTAATTCTAACTAGTAGAATGCCCTAATTATTTATATAAATTCAAATAATATTGAATATTAATTAAGGGAAAACATGAAACTCAATCGCACTTTTGCACTTTCTTCTTTAGTTTTAGCCATGGGTTTTTCAGCTCAAGCGCAAGAAACATCAACTAAGAATACAGTTGAAAATAATAATGAAAAAATGGAAGAAATATTAATAGTAGGTGTACGCCAAGATCGCGTTAGCAAAGGTGCTACCGGTTTAACAATGGAGCTTAACGAAACACCACAATCGATTAGTGTAATTGGCGCAGAGCAACTTCAAAACTTTGCAGCAAATAGTATTAATGATGCATTGAAAATGGCCACGGGTATTACTGTTGAACAAGGTGAAACTAACCGCACACGATATACTTCTCGCGGTTTTGATATTAAAAGTACTCAAGTTGATGGTGTTGGTCTACCTAATAATTGGGGTCTTGTTACTGGTGCTATGGAAAGCTATGGTTATGAGAAAATAGAAGTTATTCGTGGTGCTAATGGGCAATTAACAGGTGTAGGTAATGCTGCGGGCACTATTAACTATGTTCGAAAGCGCCCAACAAATGAAAATGAAGGTGAAGTAGGTATTTCTGTAGGTACTTATGGTTTAAAGCGCTTACAAGCTGATTATTCATTTTTGTTAACAGATTCTGGTAGCTGGGCTGCACGTGTTATTGGTGTTGTAGAAGGATCAGATTCATACCTTGATGGTTTAGAAAATGATCGTACTTACTTCTCTGCTGTAGTTGATGGGCAACTTACTGGTAATTCGACACTTTCATTTGGTGCTTCACATCAAGATGCAAATACAGATGGAACAATGTGGGGAGGATTACCGCTTTCATATGCCGATGGTACACAAGCAGAGTGGGACGTAAGTGCGAGCCCAACTCAAGAATGGACTAAATGGGACACTCTTAATACCACTGCTTTTATTGAATATACTTATGTATTTGATAATAACTGGGAAATTAAAACAACTTATAATTACCAAGACTCAGAAGATCAAAGCAAATTACTTTATCTTTATGACCCTTATGGAATGTTTGATAGTGAAACTAATTTAGGTTTAGTCAGTCTTCCAGGACGATATGATACAGAATTCTCAGCTGATTTATTTGATATAACAGCTAAGGGTGAGTACAGCTTGTTTGGTCAAGAACATGAGTTAATGCTTGGTGGAAGTATTTCGCAAAGCACATCTTACTCTTTTACCAACTCTTACGATGCAGCAACAACTGAAGCTTATGGCTTGGCGCCTGCTTTTCCATACGCATTAGATGCGATAGCTGAACCTATTTGGGGTGAACAAACCAAGTATGCTGATATTGATGTTACTTTGAAGCGTTTTTTTGGTTCTACTAAATTAAACCTAACAAGTGACTTATTTGTTATTGCGGGCTTTAACGCTATCGATTATGAGCGTACAGGCTTTAGCCAAGGCGTTGATATAGATAATGATGAAAGTGAGATAAGCCCTTACCTTGCAACAACGTATGCAATTAATGATGATGTTAATGTATATGTGAGCTATTCCGATATTTATCAGCCACAAGAGCAGTACGATTACGATGGTAACTTTTTAGATCCAAGCAAAGGTGTTAATTACGAAGTTGGAGTGAAAACTCAATGGTTTGATGATCAACTACTTGCAACCTTTGCAGTATTTAGTGCCAAACAAGATAATATTGCAACTTATGCAGGGCTAAACGCATCTGGATTTACTTACTATAAAGGAGCTGATCAAGATACCCAAGGCTTTGAATTAGAATTAACCGGACATATAACTGATGATCTAAATGCTGTATTTGCATATACATACTTAGATATAAATGATGACGCAGGCGATAGTTCTCACGAATGGGAGCCTGAAAATGTTGTTAATTTTTCATTGGATTATACGCTGCCTCAACTACCTGAGTTTCAGTTTGGTTTAGCCGGAAAATGGCAATCAAAAACAGAAAATATAGCCAGTAATGTTAAGCAGAATTCTTATTTACTTATGAACGCATTTGCTCGATGGGATGCGAGCGAAGACTTATCAATTCAAGCTAACATTGATAACATCACAGATGAAAAACATATTACTAGCTTAGCCAATGTTGGTTTTTATGGCTCCCCTATTAGCGGAAAAGTTAGCTTAACTTATCGCTTCTAAAGTTCTATTTTAATTAGGTCGCATTCTTTAACTATTAGGGCGTGTTTATCTTTGGTGGTTGAATTTGCAGCAGCATATTTGGTTTTTAGGCAAGGCAGAGCCTATATAGTGTGGTTATTCCCCATAAATAGGCGATAACGCAGCATAAATACCAAATATGCGCTGCCCTTTGGATTCTTTCTAGGGACGATTAACTCTTTGTTGCTCGATTTTTACTTAGTCCACTAGGTTACAAATCTCACGCCGCGATTTAACCGCCCCTAGATTGAACAAATTTCAATCCACAAAGATCAACACGCCCTAAAGAATGCTTTTATCTGATTAAAACGTATAGCGTATGATCGCTCTGCTCTTCATTTAGTATAGTAATTACTAATGCAGTGCCTACTCATGCGCGATTTAACCGTAGATTTTATAGGTTAAATTACAAACAACACGTTTCTATGTGTCGTTTTTATCTTATCTACTTTAAGTTTTTAATAATAAAAAGCGCCAACCATTACTGGTTAGCGCTTTTTTAAAGCTCGGGTCAAATCAAGCTTAGAAACTCATTTTGATACAGCTTAAAGGTCTGCGTCGTCGCCTAACTTATCTTCACCATCTTCTGGTTCAATAGTTGCTTTTAGTAAAAGCATTTCGCGTAACTTACCTTCAATCTCATCTGCAATTTCTGGATTTTCTTTCAAAAATTTAATTGAGTTAGATTTACCTTGGCCTACTTTGTTGCCACAGTAACTATACCAAGCACCTGCTTTTTCAACAATTTTGTGCTTAACACCTAAGTCAATTAACTCGCCTTGCTTAGAAATACCTTCACCGTACATGATGATAAATTCAGCTTGTTTAAATGGCGGCGCTACTTTGTTTTTAACAATTTTAACGCGAGTTTCGTTACCAACAACTTCATCGCCTTCTTTTACAGAACCAATACGACGAATATCAATACGTACCGATGCGTAAAACTTAAGTGCATTACCACCCGTTGTTGTTTCTGGGTTACCAAACATAACACCAATTTTCATACGAATTTGGTTAATGAAAATACATAACGTGTTAGAGCGTTTAATATTACCAGTAAGCTTACGTAATGCTTGTGACATTAAACGTGCTTGTAGGCCCATGTGCGAGTCGCCCATGTCGCCTTCAATCTCAGCTTTTGGTGTAAGTGCAGCAACCGAGTCAATAATAACAACGTCTACCGCGCTTGAACGTACTAACATGTCACAAATCTCTAGCGCTTGCTCACCTGTATCTGGTTGCGATACAAAAAGATCGTCAATGTTAACACCAAGTTTTTGTGCATAAATTGGATCTAGAGCATGCTCAGCATCGATAAAGGCACATGTTTTGCCTTCTTTTTGAGCTTCTGCGATAACTTGTAAAGTAAGCGTTGTTTTACCAGATGATTCAGGACCGTACACTTCAACAATACGTCCCATAGGTAAACCACCTATGCCTAAGGCAATATCAATACCTAATGAGCCTGTAGATACAGATTCAATGTTTAACGCTTTGTTATCACCCAATTTCATAATTGAGCCTTTACCAAATTGACGTTCAATTTGTGATAGTGCTGCGTCTAACGCTTTTTGTTTGTTATCGTTCATTTTGTTCTCCAAATCCAGCTAATGGAACCAAGTATACTGTATGAAATCACAGTATCAAGCTAATTTTTTTATTTTATCTCATCTATTACATTTTTTAATGCAAATACAATAGCTTGTAACCTAACCTGAGCTCTATCACCAATAAATACTTGTTTAAATGTAAGCAACTTATCATTAATTTGTATGCCAAACCACACAAGTCCAACAGGTTTACCTTCAGTTGCACCACCAGGCCCGGCAATGCCCGATACAGCTATCGCAATATTAGCGTTTGTTGCTTTAATAGCACCTACTGCCATTTCTCGCACTGTTTGTTCGCTTACAGCACCATACTTTGCTAATGTACTTGCACTTACATTTAATAAGTCTTGCTTTGCTTGGTTGCTATAAGTGACAAATGCACGGTCAATATAAGCCGAGCTCCCAGGGGTATCGGTAAGGGCATAACTCACTCCGCCACCAGTACATGACTCAGCACTAGTGATCCATAAGCATTTATCCGTTAAAATAGCGCCTAATTGCGCAGCAAGTGTTTTAATCTCTTGATGTAATTCCATATTCAGCCTTTGGGTAAATACATGTCGTTTGATCTTTATGCACCACACACTATAAAACAACAAACCCCTATGATGCAGCAGTATCTAAAAATAAAATCAGAGCATCGCGATATTTTATTGTTTTATCGTATGGGCGATTTTTACGAACTCTTTTTTGATGACGCTAAACGCGCCGCTCAATTACTCGATATTTCGCAAACACATCGCGGTAAAGCCGGTGGCGATCCTATCCCTATGGCGGGCGTACCTTATCATGCAGTAGAAAACTACTTAGCACGCCTAGTCCAAATGGGCGAATCAGTCGCTATTTGCGAACAAGTTGGCGACCCTGCAACCAGTAAAGGTCCCGTTGATCGTAAAGTTGTACGTATAGTTACACCCGGTACAATTTCTGACGAAGCGCTTTTACAAGAACGACAAGACAACCTCCTTACCAGTGTTTGGCAAAGTAAAAAAGGCTTATACGGTATTGCCTACCTTGATATTAATTCAGGTCGTTTCAACATAGTTGAAGTAAACACCGACGAAGCCTTTAGCTCAACTATTCAGCGCCTATCACCAGCAGAACTTCTGTATAGCGAAAGCTTTGAAAACTTTCATTTAATTGAGCATATAAAAGGCGCTCGTCGTCGCCCAGAGTGGGAATTCGACTTAGATACGGCCCAACACTTATTATGCGATCAGTTTGGTACTAAAGATTTAGTCGGCTTTGGTGTTGATAAAGCCCACAGCGCACTTGTTGCTGCAGGTTGCCTAATGCAATACGTAAAAGATACACAACGTATTGCATTGCCGCATATCCGTGCAATTACGCTTGAGCACAACGAGCACGCAGTTATTTTAGATGCCGCAACACGTAAAAATTTAGAACTTACCGTTAATCTATCGGGCGGGTTTGAAAATACACTTGCCCAGGTACTTGATAAAACAGCAACGCCAATGGGTTCTCGTTTACTTAAGCGCCGTATCCATTCACCTATACGCAATAAAGACGAGCTAAATTCTCGCTTAAATGCAATTAGCGCTATTTTAGATGTACAACTGTGCGGTGAATTACACGAATCATTAAAAGAGATTGGTGATGTAGAGCGTGTTATTGCCCGCCTAGCTTTATGTACTGCTCGCCCACGCGATTTAACGCGTCTGCGCAGTGCACTACAAGCACTTGCACCACTGCATACTTTGTTAGGTGATGCTAATGATCCTCGTATAACAGATATTATCAAGCACTCGCCTGAACTCCCTGATTTAAAAGCATTGTTAGAACGTGCAGTGATAGAAAACCCACCGGTTCTTATTCGCGATGGTGGCGTTATTGCCCCGGGTTACAACAGTGAACTTGATGAATGGCGTAACTTAAGCAAAGGTGCAACCGATGTTCTTGATCAACTAGAACTGCGAGAACGAGAACGTACGGGTATTAGTACGCTTAAAATTGGTTACAACCGCGTACATGGCTTTTTTATTGAAGTAAGCCGCGCCAACGCGCACTTAGTACCAGCCGACTACATTCGTCGTCAAACGCTTAAAAATAACGAGCGCTACATTATTCCAGAGCTTAAAGAGCACGAAGATAAAGTGCTTGGTAGCCAATCAAAAGCCTTAGCGCTTGAAAAGCAGCTATACGAGGAGTTGTTTAGATTTATTGCTCCACATATTGAACAGTTACAAATGATGGCAGCAGCACTGGCTGATTTAGACGTATTAAATAATCTGGCCGAACGTGCATTTGCACTCAATTATGCAAAACCAGAACTGTGCGATAACGACAATATAAGCATTAAGCAAGGTCGTCACCCTGTTGTTGAACAAGTAATGAAAGAACCATTTATTGCTAATCCTGTTGAATTAAATTCTCAGCGTAAAATGTTAATTATTACCGGTCCAAACATGGGCGGTAAATCAACCTATATGCGCCAAACAGCACTCATTGTACTAATGGCTCACATTGGCAGTTATGTACCCGCTGACAGCGCTAAAATTGGTAATATCGACCGTATATTTACACGTATTGGTGCAAGCGATGATTTAGCATCAGGGCGCTCAACCTTTATGGTAGAAATGACCGAAACAGCAACTATTTTAAATAACGCTACGGCGCAATCTTTGGTATTAATGGATGAAATTGGGCGCGGTACAAGTACCTATGACGGGCTCTCGCTTGCGTACGCAACAGCGAATCATTTAGCGTCAAAAATATCTGCTAAAACATTGTTTGCTACGCATTACTTTGAATTGACAGAGCTTGCAGAGCAAACAGCTGGCCTGGTAAATGTGCACCTTGATGCAATAGAGCACAACGATACAATCGCCTTTATGCACACAGTACTTGATGGCGCAGCAAGTAAAAGCTTTGGCTTGCAAGTAGCAGCTCTTGCGGGTGTGCCAAAAGCTGTGATTGCACAAGCAAAGCAAAAACTTAAGCTACTCGAAAATCATCAAAGCGTTACTGCACCAAATACAGAGCAACAAGCCTTTACTTTTAATAACGAAATTGCACAAAGTACACCTTCAGAAGTTGAAGAGCAGTTAAGCGCAATCGACCCTGATAACTTATCGCCACGCCAAGCACACGATTTGTTATATAAACTAAAAGCATTGTTGTAATTTATGTCATCTAATTTACAAGCATAAAAAAGCCGAAGAATAAATTCTTCGGCTTTTTAACACACATAATAGTCTCTTAAACTATTTAACTAGCTACGAAAACTGATTAAATAAGCTGTCTGTACTTAAACCTTCTTGTTGCAAAATGTCTTTTAAACGACGTAATGCTTCTACCTGAATTTGTCTTACACGTTCACGTGTTAAGCCTATTTCTCGGCCTACATCTTCAAGTGTAGATGGCTCATAGCCAAGTAATCCAAATCGACGTGCTAACACTTCGCGTTGTTTAGGATTTAACTCACCTAACCAATCTACAATGTGTTTATTTATATCATTCGTTTGTACTTGGCCTTCAGGGCCTGCACTTTTTTCATCAGGAATAATATCTAATAATACACTGTCATTTTCGCCGCCGATTGGCATATCAACAGAGGCTATTTTTTCGTTAAGACGTAGCATTTTTGTTACGTCTTCAACGGGTCTATCTAAGCTCTCTGCAATTTCTTCAGCAGTGGGTTCATGATCTAACTTTTGAGTTAATTCACGAGCGGTACGTAAATAAACATTAAGCTCTTTAACCACATGAATAGGCAAACGTATCGTACGTGTTTGATTCATAATGGCACGTTCAATTGTTTGGCGTATCCACCATGTCGCGTAAGTTGAGAATCTAAAGCCACGTTCAGGATCAAATTTTTCAACAGCGCGGATTAAACCTAAATTACCCTCTTCAATTAAATCAAGTAAGGCAAGTCCACGGTTATTATATCGGCGAGCTATTTTAACAACCAAGCGTAAATTGCTTTCAATCATGCGTTTACGAGAGGCGTCACAACCTTTAAGTGATTTTCGTGCAAAAAAGACTTCTTCTTCTGCACTCAGTAATGGAGAGAAACCTATTTCACCAAGATAAAGCTGAGTGGCGTCAAGGTTTTTTGTTACTTCTTCTTTGGCAAATATATCTTCGTCATCTACTTTTTCAAGTAACGATGTGTTTTCTTCAACGGTGGTATCATCGAACTTGTCATCATTCGTGATGTTTTTGTCAAATTTTGCTGCGTTAGCCATAAGCCTTCTCCCGAGCAATTATCAATACCTTAAAATTAGGGTAGGTATTTAGCAGGATTGACAGCTTGCCCTCGGTAGCGAATTTCAAAGCGAAGTGCGGTGACCGAAGATTCTGAATTACCAATTTCTGCTATTTTTTGTCCAGCCTTAATTTTCTGCTTTTCTTTAACAAGTAATTTCGAGTTATGTGCATAAGCACTTAGGTAATCATCATTATGTTTCAATATGATTAAACTACCATAACCTCGAAGTGCGTTACCCGCGTACACCACCGTTCCTTGTGCCGCGGCTAATACTGAAGCCCCTTTTTTATTAGTAATCTGTAAGCCTTTGTATCCGTTTTCCTTATTAGAAAAGCGTTTAGTAATTTTACCTTTTGCTGGCCAAAACCACTTCACCTTACTACTCGACAAATACTTTTTATTACTAACTTTGTTACTGGCTTGTTTTTGAACATACTCTCGTTGTTTTGGCTGATCAAGCTCTTTCTTTAATTTTTTGTTATTTTTTTGTATGCTTTTTCTAGACTTTTTACTCGAATTCGTATATTTTTTCGACTTTTTATTTTCTGACTGCAATGGTATTAAAGAGATATCTTGCCCAGGATATATTACATAAGGTGATGAAATAGAATTGTTTTTTGCTAATTTACGAAAATCTTGACCTGCACTAAAAGCAATTGAATATAAAGTATCTCCTTTTTGAACTTTATACTTATTACCACTAATGTTAATTTTATGATCTAAATAGTTAACATTATTATTTAGGCTGCTGACTGGTGCTGGAACATGACGAGACGAGCAGCCAAAAAGCAAAATACTAATAAATAAAGCAACATAACGCATAAATTGTTTATTCATTGTATTTAGCTCCTTATGTAAAAAAGTTATTTTATAAAGCTTAACGCAACAAAAAGTACGCTACTGCAATTAATACTACTAATCCCCAACCAAGTGTTTCAATATATTGACGTAATTTTTGCTCCATCTTAGCTCCGCCCCACTTCATTAAAGCTGAAACTAAAAAGAATCGCGCACCGCGCCCGATGGCAGATGCAATTAAAAAAGGCAAAAAGGCCATTTGTAAAACACCCGCGCCAATCGTAAATACTTTATAAGGTATAGGTGAAAAACCAGCTAAAAAAACAACCCAAACACCGTAATCTTTAAACCAGTTTAATGCGACATCAAACTTTTCTTGCCAGTGCATTTGTGCAATTAATGGCTCAACAACGGGTTCAAATAACCAAAAGCCGAGTAAATACCCAATTATTCCGCCAACAACCGATGCGATTGTGGCAAAACTTGCAAAGCGCCATGCTTTTTTAGGTTGAGCAAGCGACATAGGCGCAAGCATAACATCAGGTGGGATTGGAAAAAAAACAGACTCAGCAAAGCTCATTGCAGCCAAATAACGCTCGGCATGGCGATGCTTGGCCCATACAAGGGCCATATCATATAACTTAGTAAACAACTTCAAAATGAATTCCTATTCAATATCGCCAGGTACCAGTGGTACAAACCTAACTGGTGCAATAACATGTTCTGTGTAATCGTCGCCGTTGCGAATAACCATTATTAATTTTTGATCACTTTCACCAATAGGGGCTAATAACACGCCACCATCAGCCAATTGAGCAAGTAAATCTTTTGGCACTTTAGAGGCCGCAGCCGTCACTATAATACCGTCAAACGGCGCTTGTGACTGCCAACCTTGCCAGCCATCACCATGCTTCATCGACACATTATATAAATCGAGTTGATGTAACCGGCGTTTAGCTTGCCATTGCAAGGCTTTGATACGCTCAACTGAATAAATTTTAGTGAACGTTTTAGCTAAAATTGCAGTTTGGTAACCAGACCCAGTACCAATTTCCAGTACTTTATTGCGAACACCCGCAAGGCGAAGTAGCTCAGTCATACGGGCAACAATATAAGGCTGCGATATAGTTTGCCCCTGCCCGATGGGTAACGCTGTATTCTCATACGCTTTATGTTGCAACACGTCATCAATAAAAACATGGCGCGGAATATTCGCAATAGCACTAAGCACTTGGGTATCTTCTACGCCTTCGCGCTGTAGTAAATCAGATAACGCTTTGGCGCTGCGCGTATAATTAGCGAGCACGGTTTATCTCCAAATCGGCAAGCCAGTCTCCTACCGCTTCTAAGCTATCTTTAGCGGTCATATCAACACTTAATGGCGTAACTGAGGCATAGCCATTATTGATTGCGTAAAAGTCGGTGCCTTCACCTGCATCACTTTCGGTGCCAAGCGATCCATACCAATAAATATCACGACCCCAGGGATCCGTTTGTTTGGTCATGGTTTCGGCTTTATGACGAGCGCCTAAACGTGTTACTTGCACCCCTTTTAATTCACTTAGTGGAATATCTGGCACATTAATATTTATTATTTGATCTTTTGGAAGCGGATGCGAAGCCAAGCCCTTAATAATATTGACGGTAACAGCAGCGGCTGTTTCAAAATGCTCGCCTTTATGTGAGCAAAGCGATACCGCAATTGCAGGTAAGCCCAAATGACGTCCTTCAGTCGCGGCAGCCACTGTGCCAGAATACAGCGTGTCGTCACCTAAGTTGGCACCATGATTAATACCAGCAACAACTAGATCTGGTTTTTCATCAACCAGCTGATTTACACCTAAATGTACACAATCTGTAGGCGTGCCATTAACCGACATAAAACCATTTTCGAGTGTCGTCGCTCGTAGCGGGTTCATTAATGTTAAAGAATTACTCGCGCCACTGCAGTTACGATCGGGCGCAACAAGAGTTACCTCTGCAATTTGTATAAGCGCCTGATATAAAACCGCAATGCCTTTGGCATTTACGCCATCATCGTTACTTAACAGTATCTTCATTTATGCCATTATCCTTTTCTTTGCGCTCTCGTGGGCTTGCATCTGTATAATCCACCAGCTCGCGTAATAATGCGGTTGCAAAACACCCTTTAGGCAAACCAAAACTCAGCTTTAAACTCGTTTCATCTATGGTCTCAACCGTTAAGTTTTGCGGAATTAAACGCAGCATTCTGCGCTCATTTTTAAGGCCTAGCTCACCTAAGCCATCGCACCATGTTTGGAAAGGTTCAAGCCATATTTTTTCTTGTTCAGTTAAACCTTTTTCGCTTTTCCCCACCATAGGTGCCGACATCATAATATCGCCAGTGGCTAATCGTTCTATGTTTTCGTCGTTAATTGCATCTTCAAAAAATGCATTACTGCCGCTGAGCATAAATACTTCACGGTGCATTGTTTTAGCTAAACCATGTTCGGCTACACGTAAATTTACTATTTGATTAAATACATGCGAACGCGCCGCTGAAATAATAATACCGCGCAGCTTTTTATCGCGAATACGCTCACCGGCAAACATTTTTTCAGCCATAACTAAGTTATGACCACCATGACCAAAGCGCTGCTCGCCAAAGTAATTAGGCACGCCTGCGCGTACTGCGTTAATACGGCATAGAATATCAAGAGGCTTGGTTACATTACGAAGCGTAATAGTAAATTTATTACCTTTGTGGCAGCCCGTACGTAACTTACGGTCGTGGCGCTGTTGCGAAACAATAAAAATACTCTCGCTATTCAAGTCGCTAAAATCGATAGGCTTTTTAATCGGTACTTTTACACTAAACCACTGCGAGCACACACCGTGGCGATCTTTCATGCCTGCGTAACTTACGTCTCGCGGTGAAACACCCGCACGCTGCGCAATTAGCTTTGCAACGTATTGCGTGTTTTCGCCTTTTTTAACCACCTGCAAACACACGTGTTCGCCACTGCCGGTAAATTCTATACCTAAGTCTTCATCAACCATAAAGTCTTCAGCAGTAGTTTTAAAATCAGCTTTAGAAAGCGGTGCACCGTATAAATAATTTAAATCGCTCATGCGTTTTTTGTACTCGCAAGCTCTTTACTCATAATAACCACCGCATGGCTCGAAATACCTTCTTTGCGCCCTTCAAAGCCTAGCTTTTCGGTGGTAGTGGCTTTAACGTTAATTTGGCAAAGGTCACAATTTAAATCACTGGCTAAATTAGCACGCATAGCTTGAATATGTGGCAGCATTTTTGGCGCTTGCGCAACAATAGTCACATCGCCATTGCCAAGTACATAACCTTGCTCTTTAGCTAAGCCCACCACATGGCGAAGTAAAATACGGCTGTCAATATTTTCATACTCACTAGCTGTATCGGGAAAGTGCTTACCAATATCACCCATAGCAAGGGAGCCTAAAATAGCATCACATAATGCATGAATAGCAACATCGCCATCGGAGTGCGCTAAAAAGCCCTGTGGGTAATCAATTTTTTCACCACAAATAGTTAACGGGCCTTCGCCGCCAAATTTATGTACGTCAAAACCATGGCCAATTCGTATCATGATGCACTCTCGTTTTGTTGTTTATGTAATAAAAACCCAGCCAAATCTAAATCCTCTGGTGTGGTTATTTTAATATTGTCGCTGCGCCCTGCCACAAGCTTTACCGGTTTGCCCGCCCATTCAATAGCACTGGCTTCATCGGTAATAGTTGCCCCACTTGCTAATGCGTTTTGAAGTGCATTTTTAAGCTCGTCATATTTAAAAAATTGTGGGGTAAGTGCTTGCCATAAATCGTCTCGTGGCACAGTTTGTAGGGCATGTGTGTGGCCACGTTTTATGGTGTCTTTTACTTTGCTAGCTAAAATACCACCTTCGTCAGCACACATGCATTCATCAATTAAGCGTTCTATATCACTAATATTAACTAACGGGCGTGCAGCATCATGTACCAGCACCCATGCTGGAGGATTGGGCGCTAAAAAAAGTAAGCTATTGAGCACTGAATCGGCACGTTCATTTCCGCCACTGGCGCGAACAATGCGCTTATCAGCGAATGAAAGTTCGTCAAAATAGGGGTCGCTGTCGCTAAGAGCAACAACAATAGTGCTTAATTTAGGTAATTGAGAAAGTTTAGCTAAGGTGTGTTCTAAAATGGTTTTACCCGCTAATTGTATGTATTGCTTAGGCGCATTGTGCTGCATTCTACTGCCAACACCTGCAGCAGGTACAATTGCTGCAATAGTCTGTTTATTTGTCATATTGTTTGCCCGGTAAAACACGAATAAATGTTTCGTCCGGTTTAATCATTCCCAATTCGTTGCGTGCACGCTCTTCAATACCTTCTTGGCCAAGCTTTAAATCTTCTATATCAGCTGTAAGCACTTTATTTCGTTTAATAAGCTTTTCGTTAGTGTGTTGGTGTGATGCGACAGCACCTTTTAATCGCGTGTAGTCTTGTACGCCATTATGACCAAACCATAATCTATATTGCACAAACAGTGCTAAGCACAATAAGCAAGCTTGAAAAAATCGCATTTAACACTCCTTATTTTAAATCCCGAATACCTTAACTTTATTAAGCTAAAGGGCGCTTTAAATTGCGCCAATTAATACTACCCGCTAAAAGCATTTCGCGTAGTGATAAGAGCCGTGGTGAGCAGCGCTTTGAAAACTGCCATTGATGCCCACAACAAGCTGCGGTAAAACTTACCTTACTTGGCTTTATTAACTGAGCGTTTTGCTGCTCAAGCCCATTTCCTAAAAAATCAAACCAACCTAGCTCGTTACAATGCAGCTTATTTTCATCTAACTGATCGATACTGTCTATTCTCAGGCGCACCTGATCGTAGCCATGCAATATAACAGGCACTATTAACCCCACTTTGGCATGTGTTTGATAAAAAAGTTCATTAGCTTGAACATTCACATCGGGTGGTGTCGGTTTTTGTTTTTCAAGCCAAGACCCATTTTGCGAGTCCAACGTAAAAGGTGTGTCACCATTGGCAACTAACGTTGCCGCTCGCTCAATATAATAGGGTAGGCTTTTTAACTGCCGACGTAGCTTATCAGCATTAGGCTCTGCGACTAAACGCAAAACCTCACGCTGATAAAATGCATTGCACAATTGTGCATATAACACTTTTTGCGCATCAGTTTGCCAAATTTCAACTTGTTGCAGAGCACCAAGTGACTGATTTTTAGCGACCAAAAGCTGTACTCAAAAATATCCAGGTAAATGTTTTATAACACAGTACTGAATGCTTTTTAAGCATTACATACTAATTTAAGCGCTTGGCTTTTCACCTAATTTAGCTTTACCTGATTCTAAAAATTGCACAACCGTATTACGCTTTTTACCAATTAATAAACTGCCATCAGCTAAAAACATAAAGTTTTGCCAATTGCGTTTAAATACATCAAACGTCGTTTCGATAATATTATCGCGTGCCATACAAAAATAAACCGTGGTGTTAGCTTCCCAATCTAAAAACGTTAAGATTGCTTCTGGTGGTAGCGCATCACCATTTTCCCACGCATCTTGCCAATCTACTTCTTGGCTAAAGCTTTTTTCTTGACCACACCAATCGGTGTCTTCAAAAAAATCAGGGTGATCAAACTCACGGCTCACCATGGTTGTCCAAAGTACGGCTGCGCGCTCGTCGCTCATAGGCTTTATTTTTGCTGCGTCTTCATCAGATACAGGTAAATCTTTGTGGCGAAAAACCCACGCCTTTTTGTAATCATCTAAAGAAATATAGTTCATAGTATTGGCAAATTAGTTAACATTAAAAGTGCAAAGCCAAATTATACAAGAGATCAAAACATGACTACAGCAATAAAACCACTTTCCCTAAAACCAGGCATATACCAACACTACAAAGGCCCGCAATATAAAGTTATTCATGTTGCCACCCATAGCGAAACCGAGGAACAGCTTGTGATTTACCAAGCACTTTATGGTGAATTTGGTATATGGGCGCGCCCACTTAGTATGTTTTTAGAAACTGTTGAAAAAGAAGGTGAGGTCATACAGCGTTTTGCTTATATTGGACCTGCTGCTTAACTATGGCATTATAACAAAATAACTTACTGCTCAGACCAGACAAGGGTACACCGTGCAATTTAATTCAACTGACAATTACATAGCAAGTAGCGCGCTTAAACAAGCTGTAAATGCTGCCATTATGCTCGAAAAACCACTTTTAATTAAAGGCGAACCTGGCACAGGTAAAACCATGCTGGCTGAGGAGTTGGCTAAAAGCTTAGATACTACGCTTATTCAGTGGCATATAAAATCGACTACTAAAGCGCAGCAAGGCTTATACGAGTACGATGCGGTTTCGCGCCTGCGCGACAGTCAATTAGGTGACGAGCGTGTACACAATATTGGCAACTACATCGTTAAAGGTAAGCTTTGGCAGGCATTTACGTATGCAGAGCTTAACGGTAAACGCCCAGTGCTTTTAATTGATGAAATAGACAAAGCCGACATAGAGTTCCCAAACGACTTACTACTTGAGCTCGATAAAATGGAGTTTCATGTTTACGAAACTAACGAGCGCATTGTCGCAAAAGAGCGCCCTATTGTGATCATCACTTCCAATAATGAAAAAGAATTACCGGACGCATTTTTACGCCGCTGCTTTTTTCATTATATTGATTTTCCTAGCAGCGACGAAATGCAGCAAATTATTGACGTGCACTACCCTAACGTTAAACAAGATTTAGTACGCCAAGCACTTGAGGTGTTTTTTAACCTGCGCGAAGCAAACGGCCTTAAAAAGAAGCCATCCACCAGCGAATTACTCGACTGGTTAAAGCTTTTAATGGCTGAAGACATAGACGCCAAAACACTGCACGATAAAGCTAAAAAAGGCGGTTTAATGCCAATGTTTGGCGCATTACTCAAAAATGAGCAAGACATAAGCCTAATCGAAAAACTCGCGTTTATGAGTCGTCGCTAACATGTTAGTACAGTTTTTTTTCACGCTGCGTAAATACCGCTTACCTGTAAGCCTGCGCGAACTGCTCGATTTAATTAACGCCTTAAAAAAAGGCGTTATATTTGCCGACGTAGACGCCTTTTACCATCTAGCACGCACCATCATGGTAAAAGATGAAACGCATTTTGATCGATTCGATAAAGCCTTTAGCGACTACTTTAGCGGTATTGCCGATCTTGATTTGCTCGAGAGTTTAAAGCAACAGCACAACTTACCTGAAGACTGGCTACGTAAAGAGTTTGAAAAAAACCTAAGCGATGAAGAAAAAGCCCAACTTAAAGCTATGGGCGGGCTCGATGAGCTTATGAAAACCCTAAAAGAGCGTTTAGAAGAGCAACAAAAACGCCACGCTGGCGGTAATAAATGGGTAGGTACTGGCGGCACATCACCTTTTGGTGCATACGGCTATAACCCAGAAGGTGTACGTATAGGGCAAGACGGCAATCGTAACCGCCAAGCGGTAAAAGTGTGGGATAAACGCGAATACCGCAATTTAGACTCCGACAGAGAAATTGGCTCACGTACAATAAAGCTCGCCCTTAAAAAGCTACGTAAATTTGCCCGCACTGGCGCAAGCGATACCCTTGATTTAAACGAGACTATTCGCGCTACTGCAAAACAAGGTGGCATGCTTGATGTAAAAATGGCACCCGAGCGCCACAATGCGGTAAAAGTACTCATGCTATTTGATATTGGCGGCTCAATGGATGACTACATTCATACCTGCGAAGAGCTATTTAGCGCCGCCCACAGCGAGTTTAAACACCTAGAGTTTTACTACTTTCATAACTGTTTATACGAACACGTTTGGCAAGACAACGCGCGCCGCCATTCAAACGTAATAGACACCATGACACTGATTAATAAATTTACCAGCGACTACAAAGTCATATTTGTCGGCGATGCCACTATGGGACCTTACGAAATAGCTTACCCTGGCGGCTCGGTAGAGCACTACAACGAAGAGCCCGGCAGTGCATGGTTGCAACGTATAACAAACCACTTTGATAAAGTCGCTTGGCTCAACCCACAACCCGTTGAACACTGGCCGTACTATCAATCGATTGGCTTTATAAAAGAGCTAATGAACAACCGCATGTACGCGTTGAGTTTAGATGGGATAAGTAAAGCGATAAAAGAGCTGAGTTAAAGGAATAACATGAAAAAAAGTACTTATTTAAATGAATGGCTTGTTTGTACTCTTCTCATATTAATTGGATTCATCGTAGGTATTTCTACGAATTCAATTATGGATATACTACTAAGTAAATTTAAACAGGACAGCCTTGCTAACTGGATAACTTCCACCAGCACTTTCTTGATCATGATTGGTACAGTTGCTCTAGCTTATCTAGCCTGGAATGCCAGAAATTCTTGGCTTACACAAAAGTCTATTGAAATGAAATTAGAACTTCTAGGTAATATAGTTAATTACTTCGTTAATATAAGTGAGTATGTTAGTCAGAGTAATGAATTTGAAAAGCAGCACAAAAACTTAAAAGAACTAATCTCTAATCTCAAGCTAAGTGGTGGGTCAAATAGCGATGCATTAAAGAGAAAAATTGAGGTACAACAAAGCTTTTTAGATAAAATACATAGTGATATGGAGCAAGTAGTAATAAACATTGAAAGCTCTAAAAAAGGAATTTTCGTTAGTTTAGCTAAGCTGCCTTCAGATAAGTACCAATCAAATTTAATTGTCTCAAAGATGATATACCTTAAAGCAAGTCATGCCTACTTAGATTTCTCAAGTTTTTATTATGAAATTAATAATTACTATGAGCAACTACAAGAGTTACTTTTCCCCGATGAAAAAAGGTTAGCTCTTCCTGCGTGGGAAGAGGCTCTTTCATCTGAAGAATAGTCTTACGATTCTTCAGATACACACCAGAACAAGTTATTAAGTTGCGTCTCTCTTTTGATTTTAAAACAAATAAGCCAAGGTTGTCTAAATGCCTCATTCACTTTGATAAGGTTTATAAAATTCTATAACTCAGCTATATGATTCAATGTTTCAGGATGAAGCTGTAAAAGCTTTAGCAAAGTTATCGCTTGCCCATTCGGTGCGCTGCGACCTTGTTCCCAGTTTTCGAGCGTTCTTGCTGATGTATATAGAATGTTTGCAAATACACCACGCGACATATTAAATGTTTCTCGAATATTTACTATTTCATCCGATGAGATAGCAAGGTCGTTGATATCATTTACCTTATGAGAACGTAACGTAAGCTTTCCTTGTGAATGCGCTTTAGCGTCCACAAGTGCTGTCGTTAATTCTGAAAATAAATCACGTTTGCTCATTGCGCCATACCTTTGAAAGCTATCTAAATAATCTTTATATTATGCAGCAATATTTATTACTACTTGCTAATAAACTTACACATTCCGAGCCCTAAAACATCGCCATCACGTTTTACATAACCATACTGTGTATAAAAACTTTCTTTACCGTGAGCACTTAATAAAGCTATTGTAGCGCCATTAGAGCTGGTGCTGCTTAGATAGTTTTCAATGTGGGTCATAACTAAATGACCAATGCCCTTGCTTTGATAACTTGGCGCAACAATTACATCTTGAATATAAAAATACATTGCGCCATCACCAATCACTCTACCAGTGCCTATCAACTTATCAGTGTCGTACACGGCAACCCAAAACTGTGAGTTTTCGATGCTTGCTTTTAATGTTTTATCGTCAGGATTTTGCCACTTTACTTGTGTACGTAAATTAGCAAATTCATCCAGTGCTGGGGCTTTAAATTCAACTTTATAAACCATAATATCCCCTACTCACTTTTAAAGCACTTTACTCATAAACAAGCTGTACGGATCTAACTCATAATCACCAAATGGTTCGCATTCTTTAAAACCAAATTGAGTGTAAAGCTTTTGTGCGGGCAAAAATGCCTTTGCAGTGCCTGTTTCTAAACTTAACTTTTTATAACCTCGCAAGGTCGCTTGCTCAATAATATGCATGAGCAATTTAGCAGCGATGCCTTGTCGTAAATAGTTGCTTGATGTGCGCATTGATTTAATTTCGCCATACGTTGTATTTAGTGCTTTTAAAGCGCCAACACCCGCTAAATTATTATCAATCCATAAGCTATAAAAAGTTATATCGGGCTGAGTGAGTTTACTCACATCAAGTGCATGTACGCTCTCAACGGGTGAGTGTTTTAACATATCGTTATGATGCGCTTGTAGTAATTTTATAACGTGTGGGTTTGAAAGCTCACCTACTCGAATATCCATTTATACCTCGTTTAATTCTAGAATTTAATGCTTTAGGCTTTATTTAAAACCCTAAAGTAAATAGCTATATTTAGGCCGCTAGTTTCCATACTACAAACGCAACCGCAAAACCTACTAAATACACTAGCCCTAACCACGTTAAGCTGCGTAATAGCACGCTATGCTTTATAGCAGGCTCTGAGCGAACTAAGCTAAAGTTAAGCCATGCAAAAACAGGCGTTGTAACAAATGAAAGTGTCATAGCAAACGTAAGCATGGGGCCAAGGGCTGATTTAAAAAATAAAATAACGGCCATACCGGCAAGTGCTTGCAGTATTAACCAAATATTTAGACTGTGTTTTGATTGCTTAAATCCAAGTAGTTTATGAGATTCGTTAAGCGTACGGGCGTAGCCATCTAGCACGGTGAGTGTAGTGCCAAACATACATAAAAAGGCGATTGCTGATACAAGCGGCCTTGCCCACTCGCCTATTGTTAATGCGTACATATCAATAAGCTGCTTGGCAAACGCGACACCGCCGAGTTCTATACTACTGGTTTGCCCGTACTGCACTAATACACCTAAGCTAAAAAATACCAAGGCTAAGCCAGCTGTAAGCCAGTAACCTACGTTAAAATCGAACAAGCCTTGGCTTTTAGAAACTGTTTGCTGTGCTTGTTTTTCTTTTAGCCATAAAGAACTTAATGCAGATATTTCGATAGGGGCTGGCATCCAGCCCATTAAAGCCACCATAAAGCTAAGCATGGCAAGTTCATACGGTGAAGGCCCTATGTAATCAGCAGGTGCCATTGGGCCGTTACTAAATGCAATGGCAAGGGCAATCAAAGTAGCGAGCGTCAGCAGCCCCATAATGCCTTTGGCAACGTTATCTAGCGCTTTAAAGTGCCCAAGTAGCAATATAACTAAACATACGCCTAGCAGCATCCAACAAAGCAAGGTTACTTCAATAACCACAGGTAGAGCGTAATGTAGCAAACTTGCTGTAAGCAGCAATACACCGGCTGTATTAACTACAGCAGCTACAATGTTTAAACCGATAAAGCTATAAAAGTAAAACGGGCCTTTGCTTTTATAGCCCTCCACTAGGCTATTTTTAGTAGCGAGTGTGTATTCCATCCCAAAGCGAAAAAACGGGTACTTTAAAACATTCACAACGAGGATAAGCCAAAATAATTGCCAGCCAAATATTGCCCCAGCTTGTGTAGAGGCAACTAAGTGAGAACCGCCAATAGCGGCTGTTGCCATGAGTACTCCAGGTCCAAGCGCACCTAGTCGAGACTTCCATACTGCTTTTGTTGTGTGCATTAATTTCTCAAAATATGTGTGTTGTACGCTGCTTTTATTAATTCTTTTGATTAATAAACTGCAAGAACGCATAACTTACCTAAATTACAGGCAATAAAAAAGAGCCATACGGCTCTTTTTTATAATACTTTGGAACTAAATTTTATTTAAGATCCATCTCTTGGATGATCTCGTGTGCGATTTCAGGTGTCGTGCTAACAGGCTTTTCGTGTAGGTTTGCTTTTATCTGCCCTTTTCGATGTTTTAGTGCCGCATCGAGTTTTTTAGCTGCACTTGCAATGGCAGGGTACATAACTTCGTTTTCCCCTTTTACCGATATGCGCGTGCCTTCGTAATTAGTGCTAATTTCAGCTTGGATTTTATGATGCTCTTTAGACAAAATAATATCGAGTGCAATAAGCGATGGAAAGTGGCTCTCGATTTTAGAAAATTTTTCGTTGATGTGCTCTCTAATAGAGTCAGTAACTTCAACATGGTGACCAGAAAGATTAATTTTCATAGGGTATCCTTTTATTTGTTACCTCATAAATAGTATTGGGGGCTATTTAGATTAACACAAGGAAAAAAGAGAGATATTTGAGGTTTATTTGCGGCTTTTGGTGATTTAAATCATGCGTTGTGCAAAGTTTATGCAAAGCCCATTGTACATGGGCTTTCAGACGTCTACTTAACTTAAACTAAGATTGGTTAATCTGTGTACGAACAACAGTAGTCAGCAAAATCAGATACTTTTACTTTAAAGCTTACATTTGCATCAACATTAAACGACTCACCCGCGTTAAATGTTTTCCACTCACTTGCACCTGGTAATAAAATATCCCATTGGCCAGCTAAAAGCTCCATGCATTCTTTTTGGTTTGTATCAAAAACAAACTCACCAGGTTGCATAAAGCCTAAAGTTTTCGCTTCGCCATCACCTAAAATAACGGTACGACTTGACACTTTTCCGTCAAAATATACATTGGCTTTTTTTACTACACTTACGTTATCGAACTTTGGCATTTTTAGCTCCTGCTAATTTTTATATTTAATTGCGGTCACATTGCCTGATACATAATGAGCTTGCAAGGAAGTGGAGCGAAAAACATTAAGTCAAAATATCATAACGGCAAACAACAACTTATTTTTATTGAATATTAGCTTTAGAGGATACGTTAAATAATTAGAAGCTACGCTTCTCACGTGAGCAAGCTCTACGTCTACAAATAACGCTCCTTAACTTTTGGTGCAACTTTTTGTAAAGCTAGCTTTTCTTGTTTTAAAAGTAACTCTTTTACAAAATTTTAAACCAGCGAGATCGCGCAACAGAACTTATAATTTATTACAAGGAGGAATAAGAGACACTGCGCTTTCAAAAAAAGAGATAAGGCTCTGACAAAGTTAAACGCCCTGCGAGTTATCAGTAATTAAATTATCGTGGTCGGGGGGTAACTCAGTAAGCTTTATTGATTCCATAATCCGCTGTTGTGATTCAAGTGCATGCTTAGCCCATTTTTTATGCTTATCAGAGCGATCAATACGATGATTAAATTCAACCTCTAAAAAAGCATGTTCACTTAATGGCAAACAATAAAAATCTTGACGAGAGAGGCTATTATTTCTTTTTACTTGATAAAACACCCATTGGCAGTTATTAATCACAGCCTCTTTAGCGGCAGGCAATGGCGGCTTTCCATAAGATTCAATACGACCTAAAATTTCTTCTTCTAACTCATCAGGCTCAAAGGGGACGGCCATTTTACTAGATTCTAATGTGGTATCATTTTTAACTTCGGTATTTCTGCCATCAGGTCCCCAATGGAAGTTATCGTATGATTCAATCACAAAACGCTTTAATTGCACGGTATCCAGTACATTGATTTCATTAGTTTGTTTAATCCTTAGTTGGCAACTAAGCATGCCATACTCACTACTTGGTAAATAGCTTACTGGTGGCAAGTACATCCAGTTTTTAGTAAGCATATGTACATATACGTGGTGGAAATAATCTTCCTTGTGCTGATTAAACCAACTTGTTGAATTATAGGGAAATGAGACATCAATTGTAGAAGGTACAGCAGCAACATTACTACTAGGCATATCAAGGGTTAATAGCTTACCTTCTAAAATAAAGCGATAGTAGATGCAATTTTCAAAATTGGGCCCGCCAATAAAACCACGGTAAAAAGCCTTAGCTAAATTAAACACTTTTAGAATTATCAGCAATTAAATTATCGTGATCTGGAGGTAAATCACTGAGCTTTATTGATTCCATAATTCGCTGTTGTGATTCAAGCGCATGCTTAGCCCATTTTTTATGCTTATATGGTAGCTCAACATGATGGTTAAATTTCACTTCTAAAAAAGCATGATCACTTAAAGGGAGGCAATAAAAATCATAGCAAGAGCGTCGATTTGATTTTTTAATTTGATAAAATACCCATTGACGATTATTAATAATTGTCTCTTGAGCAGCGGGCAATGGTGGATAACCATAAATTTCTACACGCTCTAAAATCTCCTTTTTTAGTGCTTCGCCCTGCCAAGGGTTTGCTCTTTTACTGGATTCTAATGTGGTATCATTTTTAACTTCGGTATTTCTGCCATCAGGTCCCCAATGAAAGTTGTCATATGATTCAATCACAAAATGTTTTAATTGGTTGATATCAAGCACATTGACTTCATTGGTTTGTTTAATCCTTAGTTGGCAACTAAACATACCAAACTCTCTGCTAAGGAAGGTGTTAATCGGTGGTAAATACATCCAGTTTTCAGTAAGCATATGTACGTATTCATGGTGTAAATAGTTTTTTTTATGTTGGTTAAACCAAGTTTTCGAATTATAGGGAAACGACACATCAATGGTAGATGGTACAGCTGCGACATTGCTATCCGGTATATCAAGAGTAAGTAACTTATCTTCTAAAATGAGCCGGTGATGAATACAGTTGTCGAAGCTGGGCCCGCCAATAAAACCACGGTAAAAAGCCTTGGCTAAATTAAACACTTTTAGAATTATCAGCAATTAAATTATCGTGATCTGGAGGTAAATCACTGAGCTTTATTGATTCCATAATCCGCTGTTGTGATTCAAGTGCATGCTTAGTCCATTTTTTATGCTTGTCAGAGCGATCAACACGATGGTTAAACTTTATCTCTAAAAAAGCATGCTCACTTAATGGCAAACAATAAAAATCGTGACGAGAGCGCCTATTACTTTTTTTTACTTGGTAAAATACCCATTGGCGATTATTAATCATAACCTCTTTAGCGGCAGGTAATGGCGGCTTTCCATAAGATTCAATACGACCTATAATTTCTTCTTTTAAAGCTTCCCCCTGCCAAGGATTTGCTCTTTTACTCGATTCTAAGGTGGTATCATTTTTGATTTTAGTGTTTTTTCCATCTGGGGCCCAATGAAAGTCATCGTACTCATCAATTACAAAATGTTTTAATTGGCTGATATCAAGCACATTGATTTTATTGGTTTGTTTAATCCGTAACTGACAACTGAGCATGCCATACTCACTACTGGGCAAATAACTAACTGGTGGTAAATACATCCAATTTTCAGTGAGCATATGCACGTATTCATGATGTAAATAGTTTTTTTTATGTTGGTTAAACCAGCTTGTTGAATTATAGGGAAACGATATATCAATGGTAGATGATACAGCTGCGACATTGCTATCCGGTACATCGAGAGTGAGTAGTCTGTCTTCTAAAATAAGACGATGGTGAACACAATTTTCAAAATTGGGCCCACCAATAAAACCACGATAAAACGCCTTGGCTAAATTAAACACTTTTAGAATTATCAGTAATTAAATTATCGTGGTCGGGGGGTAACTCAGTAAGCTTTATTGATTCCATAATCCGCTGTTGTGACTCAAGTGCATGCTTAGCCCATTTTTTATGCTTATCAGAGCGATCAACACGATGGTTAAATTTTATCTCTAAAAAAGCATGTTCACTTAATGGTAAACAATAAAAATCGTGGCGAGAAAGAACATTACCTCTGCACTCTTTGTAAAACACCCACTGGCGATTATTAATAATTATCTCTTTAGCCGCCGGTAATGGCGGTTGACCGTAAACCTCAATCCGCCCTGATATTTCTTCTTTCAGAGCTTCACCTACCCATGGGTTTGCTCTTTTACTCGATTCTAACGTAGTATCATTTTTAATTTTAGTGTTGTCACCATCAGGTCCCCAATGGAAGTTATCGTATGATTCAATTACAAAATGCTTGAGTTGCTCAAAGTCCTGTACATTTATTTTTTGGGTTTGTTTAATCCTTAGTTGGCAACTAAGCATGCCATACTCATTACTGGGCAAATAGCTTACTGGCGGTAAGTACATCCAATTTTTAGTAAGCATATGAACGTATTCATGATATAGATAATTTTTTTTATGCTGGTTAAACCAAACCTTTGAATTATATGGAAATGAAATATCCATAGGCTTTTGAACTGCGGCAACATTACTGTTGGGTACATCAATTGTAAGTAGCTTATCTTCTAAAATGAGGCGATGGTGGACGCAATTTTCAAAGTTGGGCCCACCGACAAAGCCACGATAAAAAGCTTTAGCTAATTTGATCATAACCGTGCATCCGTATGAGGTAGAGTTTTAATAAAATTTCTTACTACATCGGCCTTGTCATTATAGCCAAGCATTTGCAGTTGGTCAGCGTAAGTGACTAGACCTAAAAATGGCAAAGTGTGTGGGCTTGCTGCAGCATCATCTCCTGTAACTAAGCCCTTAAATTTCATCGAACGTACAAGACTGCTTGACGATAAGTCATTACGGCCAGCTAGGTTAGGCACTAAGTCATAGGGATTGTTACGAACCGCAACAACTTTTAATCCGGTACTATGGGCAATGCGTTTTAAACGCTCGATATTTGAGCCTGAGCCATGCACCGCGAGTTGCTGGCCTGTAAGTGACTTACCATAATATATACGATAGTGTTCTAGGGCCGCGCAAAAAATGATTGCCCCTTGACTGTGTGCTAACCATTTAACCTGCTTACCTTGCTGGTTATTTTGTGCCAGCACAGCTGCTAAATGTTGAGCGTTATGGGATTTAGTACCTAAGCGTTTATCAAACGCACATTCGACCAAATCTAGCTTTGGTCGATCAGTTGGGTTATGAAACAGCGTATAAGCTTTTATGCCATCGCCCTCATAGGCTCTATCAAGGTGGGTGCCCATTAGCCATGTGGCTTTGGTAAGCTCATTTTGCATACCATTGACCGCCGCATGCTGCGTATTAACTTGCGTAGTCGCTGTTGGAACATTTCCCCATGCACCTTTGACTTCTTCTATCTCTTCTTCACCCATAGCCCTATCATAAGTATGGTTACTTCGTCTTTTTACCTCATAAAGCATGGTGCGCTCTGCAGCAAAGTTACTTTTTGCTCCCTGCAATTGCCTATCGAAAAGTATATCTTCTAAATTTATAAAATTATTTTTAAGCGAGTACTCTATTAAAAAGTGATAATTACGAAATGGATATTTTGTTCGCCATAAACGGCGCAGCGGGTTACGGCTATGCTTAATTGAGTTGTTAGCATTTGGATTAGCGCATATTTGAATAATATCGGCGCATACCATTTTTAAATCATAATCATTGAGCTGCGATAGCATAGCGAGAGCTTGGCAGGTAAATTTAGCTTTACTAAATGGGAAGTTAATAGGGAGTTTAACACCAAAATCTCGACAGCTAAGCGCGTCAAGAGGGATAACAGAATGAGCGTTGATAGTTTTATTGAGTTTAGACCAAGACATATTTCTTCCTTGTAAATGAGTCTGGGTTAAAATGATACCGTAAACGAATTTTTAGAGCAAAAATAATTTAACGCAGTATTATAATGTTGAATTGCACCTTTTTGGCTCCATTGTAGGTCGTCATTTATGGCGTCATATTTTTGATTTACCTTTAACGCGCTAAAGCACGACCTACAAACAAAAAAGCCCGCGCTGTTTTTTCACAGTGCGGGCTTTTCAATTACTTACTTTATTTAATCAAATACTATTAAAAAAGCTCGTTTGCTTTGCTTACAATGTTTGCCACTTTAAAACCAAAGTGCTCAAACAACTCATTAGCTGGTGCTGACTCACCAAAGGTAGTCATACCTACCACTGCGCCGTTTAGGCCTACGTACTTGTACCAGTAATCAGCAATACCCGCTTCTACTGCTACGCGGCGTGAAACAGATGCCGGTAATACGCTTTCTTTGTATGCTGCGCTTTGATCTTCAAAGGCATCAGTACATGGCATAGATACAACACGTACCTTTTTACCTTGGCTGCGTAGCTCAGTTGCTGAATCTTGTGCTAGTTGCACTTCAGAGCCCGTCGCAATAAAGATAATCTCTGGATTGCCGTCACAGCTAAGGATGTAACCACCCTTTTTAACATCTGCTAATTGCTGTGCGTCACGCGCTTGTTGCTCAAGACCTTGGCGAGTAAAGATTAACGATGTAGGACCGTCTTTACGCTCAATAGCTTGTTGCCATGCAATTGCCGACTCAACTTGGTCACATGGACGCCAGTTGTATAAGTTAGGCGTTAAACGCATGCTTGCAATTTGCTCTACTGGTTGGTGAGTTGGACCATCTTCACCTAAACCAATTGAATCGTGCGTGTATACAAAAATGCTTGGTTGCTTCATTAATGCAGCCATACGTACAGCATTTTTTGCATATTCAACAAACATTAAGAACGTAGCACCGTAAGGAATAAAGCCTTTATGAAGGGCAATACCATTCATAATTGCCGACATACCAAACTCACGTACACCGTAGTAAATGTAGTTACCGCTTGCATCATCGTGTGTTAAACCTTTAGAGCCATCCCAAATTGTTAAGTTTGAGCCTGCTAAGTCGGCTGAGCCACCCATAAATTCTGGTAATAACGGACCAAATGCGTTTAATGCATTTTGCGATGCTTTACGAGACGCTGGGTTTGCAGGGTTTGCTTGTAATTGCTCAATGTACGCTTGAGATTTTTCAGCCCAATCGCCAGGCAGTTCGTTATTAATACGACGTTTGTATTCAGCCGCAAGCTCTGGGTATGCTTTTGCGTATGCTGCAAATTTTTCGTCCCAGCTTGATTCAAGCTGCTGACCTTTTTCTTTGCTATCCCACTTTGCGTAAATATCATCAGGAATTTCGAACGCATCGCCGGTCCAACCTAAAAACTCGCGAGATGCTTTAATTTCGTCATCACCTAGTGGAGCACCGTGACAATCGTGGCTACCAGATTTATTAGGTGAACCGTAACCAATAATTGTTTTACAACAAATTAGTGAAGGTTTGTCGGTAACGCTTTTTGCTTCTGCTATTGCAGCACTTACAGCATCGCTATCGTGGCCATCAACACCACTAATTACATGCCAACCGTATGCTTTAAAGCGAGCTGGCGTGTCATCTGTAAACCAACCTTCAACTTCGCCATCGATTGAGATGCCGTTGTCATCCCAAAATGCAACAAGTTTACCCAGACCTAATGTGCCTGCAAGTGAACCTGCTTCATGAGAAATACCTTCCATAAGGCAGCCATCGCCCATAAATGCATAGGTAAAGTGATCAACAATATCGTGACCTTCACGGTTAAACTGTGCAGCTAGCGCTTTTTCAGCAATGGCCATACCTACGGCATTTGTGATCCCTTGACCTAATGGACCCGTAGTAGTTTCGATTCCTGGTGCATAGCCATATTCAGGGTGGCCTGGTGTTTTAGAATGCATTTGACGGAAGTTTTTAATTTCGTCCAATGGTAAATCGTAACCACTTAGGTGCAATAGAGAATAGATAAGCATTGAACCGTGGCCGTTTGAAAGAATAAATCTGTCACGGTCAGCCCACTCTGGATTTGTTGGGTTATGTTTTAGATAATCGCGCCATAATACTTCTGCGATATCAGCCATGCCCATAGGGGCTCCAGGGTGACCAGATTTGGCCTTTTGTACTGCGTCCATTGACAAGACGCGAATTGCATTTGCAAGTTCTTTGCGAGATGGCATGAATTCTCCTACCTTTATATGTGTATTTGCACGGGTATTTATTATTCGTTTATGTATCCAAGTTTATTGAATACTGTTATACCGACCATTCTTACTTATTGTGGGGGCGGTGTGCAATTAAAAACCCCATAAAAGGGAGCATTATGAATATTTTTTAAGACCAGAACGACATTCGTAATTTTATTTAGACGTCTAGGCGTAAAAACACTATGCAAGGTGTTTTGTTTTCGATAAAATA
This sequence comes from Pseudoalteromonas sp. 1_2015MBL_MicDiv, assembly GCF_002407505.1. Classification (NCBI taxonomy): domain Bacteria; kingdom Pseudomonadati; phylum Pseudomonadota; class Gammaproteobacteria; order Alteromonadales; family Pseudoalteromonadaceae; genus Pseudoalteromonas; species Pseudoalteromonas sp. 1_2015MBL_MicDiv. The sequence continues at coordinate 2,952,897 of NZ_CP012737.1, forward strand.
CGCCCCTTAATTTTTTAGCGCTAATACCGACGTTTGTGAAGCGCAATATTTGTGAGCAGAAATACAATGGCAAAACATTTATTTACTTCTGAATCAGTTTCTGAAGGTCATCCGGATAAAATCGCCGATCAAATCTCTGATGCGGTACTTGATGCTATCCTAGAGCAAGACTCTCATGCTCGCGTAGCGTGTGAAACGTACGTGAAAACCGGTATGGTTATGGTTGGTGGTGAAATCACGACTAGCGCATGGGTTGATATCGAAGAAATTACACGTAAAACAATTCGTGACATTGGCTACACAAATTCAGACATGGGCTTTGATGCCGATTCATGTGCAATTTTAAACACTATTGGTAAACAGTCTCCAGACATTAACCAAGGTGTTGACCGTACTAGCCCAGAAGAGCAAGGCGCTGGCGACCAAGGCTTAATGTTTGGTTACGCATGTAACGAAACAGAAGTACTAATGCCTGCTCCAATTACTTACTCACACCGTTTAGTTCAGCGCCAAGCGCAAGTACGCAAAAGCGGCGAGCTTAACTGGTTACGTCCAGATGCAAAATCTCAAGTGACTTTTGCATACGAAAACGGTAAGCCAGTAGGTATTGATGCTGTTGTACTTTCTACTCAGCACAGCGAAGACATTTCGCAAAAAGATTTAGTAGAAGCGGTGATGGAAACAATCATCAAGCCGGTACTTCCTGCAGAACTTATTACAAGTGCAACTAAGTTTTTCATTAACCCAACAGGTCGCTTTGTAATTGGCGGACCAATGGGTGACTGTGGTTTAACTGGTCGTAAAATTATTGTAGATACATACGGTGGTATGGCTCGTCACGGTGGTGGTGCTTTCTCTGGTAAAGATCCATCAAAAGTTGACCGTTCAGCAGCATACGCTGCACGTTACGTTGCTAAAAACATTGTTGCTGCTGGTCTTGCTGACAAGTGTGAGCTACAAGTTTCTTACGCAATTGGTGTTGCAGAGCCTACTTCTATCAGCGTTGAAACGTTTGGTACAAGCAAGCTAGAAGAAAGCCGTTTAATCGAGCTTATTCGTGAACATTTTGACCTGCGCCCTTATGGTCTAATTCAAATGCTTGATTTAGAGCGCCCTATCTACCTTCCTACAGCGGCTTACGGCCACTTTGGTCGTGACGAATTCCCTTGGGAACGTACAGATAAAGCTGAAGCACTTCGCGCAGCTGCTGGCCTTTAATTGGTTAGGTAACTATCTAAATACAAAAAAAGCGCCAATTGGCGCTTTTTTTATGTATTATAAATAGCAGAATAAATTCAAACTTAATTAAAATAACGGTACATTAATAAAAATATTAAGGCAATTTACTCTTTGTTGCTCGGTTTTTACTTATTCTTACATGGATGTAAGCCAGTAGCGCAGCGCAGGAGCCGTTACCGAGCCCACTAGGTTACAAACCTCACGCCGCGATTAAACAGCCCCTAGATTGAACAAATTTCAATCCTGAAAGGCCAACAAGCCCTAATCCACAGACTTTATTTTGTGATCGCACAGAAAGTAGCTCATAAGTTAAAATAATTTAATTTTACATATGGATGCCTTTATAAAGGAGTTCGGTTTATACTCTTTTTATTAAAAAGCTTTAGGGGTACTTAAATGGCCGACAATTTTCGCGTTATATTTGCTGGACTTGCTGATGGAGTAGACAGTAACGCTGCATCTATCAACCTTGCAGATAAACTAAAAACCTCAGAAGAAAAAGTAGCTCTTTTTTTTAAAGGAAAGCCACTGTTTGCACCGAGCCATAAAGACAAAGCACTAAAACAAGCCAAACTATTGGCTAGTTTGGGCATTAAAAGTAAGTTGCAGGCAGTTTCAAATGCAGCTAATACGCCAACTGAGCAACCTCAAAACAGTCAACGTGATGAGCGTATTTTTGATGCCCTTGATTACATCACCAGTAGCTTAATTCGCCTTGAAGAAAAACTCGAAGAGCTTGAACAACGCTTACCAGAAGAGCAATCAAAAAATCCTGAAATAGATGAGGATGACGATTGGCAAGACGACGATTTATTGCTTGATGAAGAGTCAGTAAGCACACCTAAAAAACGCAGTAATGTGCTTTTATATTCTTTAATAGCAACAGCCGTGACGTTACTTATTATATTGGCTGTATATTTGGCATTTCCTAGCTTATTTTCTTTATAATTGCATAGTGAAATCATCAAATGAATAATAACCGTGCGCAGATAAGAAAATCTATCCGTGAAATACGTAATAACTTGTCAAAAAATCAACAAAATTTAGCGGCGCAATCGCTATATATGAATTTTATTCAACACTTGAAAAGCGAAAACACAACGAATTCAAAGCATATTGCCATTTATTTAAGTAACGACGGAGAACTAGACACTTCATTGTTAATTAAAGAATTATGGAACTTAAACCACGTTGTTTATCTACCTATAATACACCCATTCAATGGCGCTAATTTACTATTTCAGCGCTATGAGAAAAACTCACCCATGAGGGCAAATCGCTATGGTATCTTGGAGCCTAAGCTGAACTGCTCTCAAATATGCCCATTACCAGCGCTTGATTACCTCCTTATGCCATTAGTTGCATTTGATAAACAAGGTAATCGCCTAGGAATGGGAGGTGGGTTTTACGACCGGACATTGGCGCGTTTACATGAACAAAATTGGCAAAAACCGCAACTAATTGGCCTTGCACATGAATGCCAATTAGTTGATGCTCTACCAATCGAGTCATGGGACGTACCACTTAAAACCATTATCACCCCAGATAAAACATACTGTTGGTAACATTTAATTTTGGTTACTAGCCGCATATTTCTGACATACATGAGCACAAAGCAATGACACAAGACGAATTAAAAAAAGCAGCTGCCTGGGCAGCACTCGAGTTTGTAAAAGAAAACACCATTGTAGGTGTCGGTACAGGCTCTACTGTTAATCACTTTATTGATGCCCTTGGCTCAGTAAAGGACACTATTGTAGGCGCTGTATCAAGCTCAGAAGCGTCAACTGCACGTTTGGAAGCGTTAGGTATTGAAGTGTTTGAACTTAATAACGTTGATGCTTTAGATGTATACGTTGACGGCGCTGACGAAATAAACGCTCAAAACGAAATGATTAAAGGCGGCGGCGCTGCGCTAACACGTGAAAAAATAGTAGCAGCAGTTGCAAAACAGTTTGTGTGTATTGTTGATGACACAAAGCTGGTAGATACATTGGGCGACTTCCCGCTTCCGGTAGAAGTTATTCCAATGGCGCGCAGCTACGTTGCACGAGAATTATTAAAACTTGGTGGTGACCCTGTTTACCGTCAAGGTGTAGTTACCGATAATGGTAACGTTATATTAGATGTATTTAACTTAAAAATTACCAATGCCAAACAACTTGAAACACAAATTAACTCAATTGTTGGCGTAGTTACCAACGGCCTATTTGCGATGCGTGGTGCTGATAAAGTGATTATCGGCACTAAAAATGGGCCTCAAATTAAATAGGATGAGGTTATGAGTAAGGTATCGTTAGCAAAAGACAAAATTAAAATTCTCTTGCTTGAAGGTGTTCACCAAAGCGCTGTTGAAACGCTAAAGCGTAACGGTTACAGCAACATCGATTACGTTAAAACATCCTTACCTGAGGACGAACTAAAAGAACGCATTAAAGATGTACACTTTGTAGGCCTTCGTTCTCGCACTCATATAAGCGAAGCGGTATTAGATGCCGCTGAAAAGCTCGTTGCAGTTGGTTGTTTTTGTATTGGCACAAACCAAGTTGACCTAGACAGCGCACGCGAACGTGGTATTGCTGTATTTAACGCACCGTTTTCTAACACTCGTTCTGTTGCTGAACTTGTACTCGGCGAAATTCTGCTTTTACTACGTGGTATTCCAGAGCGTAATGCAGCGGCTCATCGTGGTGGCTGGTTAAAAACAGCAAATGGTTCGTTTGAAGCACGTGGTAAAACATTAGGTATTATTGGCTACGGTCATATTGGTACTCAGCTGGGTATTATGGCTGAAAATATCGGTATGAACGTGGAGTTTTACGATATCGAAGATAAGTTATCACTGGGTAATGCAAAACAAGTTCATAACCTAACTCAGCTATTACAACGCTCTGATATTATTAGCTTACACGTACCAGAAACGCCGCAAACTAAAAACCTAATCGGCACAGCTGAACTTGCTGTTATGAAGCAGGGATCTATTTTGATCAACGCTTCTCGCGGAACTGTTGTTGATATTGATGCACTTGCAGAAGCGCTTACCGAGAAAAAGCTAAGTGGTGCAGCAATCGATGTGTTCCCTACTGAGCCTAAATCTAACGATGAAGAATTTGTATCGCCACTGCGTCAATTCGACAATGTTATTTTAACACCACACATTGGTGGCTCGACACAAGAAGCACAAGAGAATATTGGCATTGAAGTAGCAGGTAAACTGGCTAAATACTCAGATAACGGCTCAACCATTACTGCGGTTAACTTCCCCGAGGTATCGCTACCAGAGCTTGCTAATCGTAGCCGTTTATTACACGTGCACCACAATCGTCCTGGCGTACTAACACAAATTAACCAAGCGTTTGCACAGCACGGTATTAATATTGCCGCGCAATATCTGCAAACAGATTCAGCAATTGGTTATGTTGTTATTGATGTAGATACTGATCACTCTGAAGTTGCACTTAAAGAACTAAGCGCTGTTGAGGGTACAATTAGAGCACGTATTCTTCATTAATAATGAGATTGGCTCTTTGAGCAATAACTACTGTTTTATAAAAACACCGCACTTAATTTAAGCGCGGTGTTTTTTTATAAGCTGTGTATTTCTCATAAGTTACATGTGCGCGATGTAAAATCGCACCTACCGCTTGGGTATATATAATTTTGTAGGTGAGGTTTTATACCTCGCTGTTTAAAATTCAAGCGACAATGCACAAGTGCGAAATAAATTCGCACCTACCGCTTGGGTATATATAATTTGTAGGTGAGGTTTTATACCTCGCTTTTACATATTAAAAACACGCGTTACATGTGCGCGATGTAAAATCGCACCTACCGCTTGGGTATATATAATTTTGTAGGTGAGGTTTTATACCTCGCTGTTTAAACATTTAAGCGATAATGCACAAAGCGCGAAATAAATTCGCACCTACCGCTTGGGTATATATAATTTGTAGGTGAGGTTTTATACCTCGCTTTACATATCTAAATATATTAAATAACACCGTTTAAAATAAAAACCTCAAGGCACAAAAAAGCGCGAGTAAAACTCACGCTTAAATCATTTAAATTGAACTATCAACACCTTTTCGCTTCACTGACAGCTCAACGCGATTATTAATCACCTTTTACTTCTAAATTAATAAACTTAACGAGCTCTTCAGGTTGCCCTACTAGCATCATAATGTGTTGATTAACTTCCATCATGGTTTTACCTTCAGGTAATTTTGCAGATACGCTAAATGAATTCAAACCTTTAGCAAAGCTAGTTAAAGCCTCAGCTATGTCTTGCGTTACGGGAGCTTGTTGTAACTGCTGCTGTAGCATAAGTTCCATTTTCTCTAACGTCATACCTTGCTTTTCAAGCTCACTTGATAATAAATCTTTTAGCTTACCTTGATTATTTAAGGCAAAACTAACATTGCGCGGCTCCAGTTTGCTCATTGCTTGCATAACAAGTGTTTGCTGCTGTAACTCTTGCTCGTAAGTCAGAGGTTGATTACCAGCTTCTTGTTGCGCCTTACTAATAGCCAATGACGCATCCATTAATGCTTTTGAATTAGCTAAGCCCATATCCATATTAAAACTAACAATATCTTTTGCATCTAATTTAACAACCACATCACTGTTGCCCGACTGTTCGTCGTAATCAAGCGATGAGTGTAAGTCATAGCTTGCCGATGCTAACATTTCGTTCGTACCTGCTGGTAATTTTGCGGCAAAGTCTTTATCAAACTGGAAGCTTTTTACATCAAACGATGTATGAGGCGAAATATTATCCGGATCGTAACCCGTTATTTCAATACTTTGAATCTTAGCAACATTGTCACCCTCAGGGCTTATTACTTCCATATTTGTTATTTCTACGCTTTTTGAAATAACACTTGCTGATAAACCAGCATATTTAAATATAGCGCCCGTTTGCTCACTTACTAAAGCAAGTTGCTTATCTACTTCTGCACGCACTTCTTGTGTTGCTACGTAATTTGCATAACTTACACCACCAACACCTGCTGCAACAATAGCGGCAACTATAACTAATTTTTTCATGTTATCTCCTTATTTAATTCTTAATATAAAATGGTCTTAACTCAAGAGTAACACTGATGAACATTACCGGTTAAGCGTTTTTGCTGGCTAGTTAATTAAACTAAGTAACTCATGCACTGTTTTTACTGGGGTAATTTTAGCACCCAACCCTTCCATGGATTTATGATAATTACGAAATGGAATAAATATTTCAGTAAAACCATGTTGTGCTGCTTCTTTAACGCGCGGTACACCACTATCAATTGGACGTACATCGCCGTTCAAGCTAAGTTCCCCCATAATACACGTGGTACGAGGTACAACAAATTCATTTAAACTACTAAGTAATGCGGTAACTAACGCCAAATCAATACAGGTTTCTGACTCATCAATTCTTAAACCACCTACTATATTGAAAAACGTATCGTGAAATATTTTAGTTTTAGTGTGCTTGCGCAATATACCGGTCAGCATTTTTATACGATTCATATTTAAACCAACGCAAACACGCTGCGGAAATTCCGCCTCAGTTTCGGTGGTTAAACATTGAATTTCGAGTAATAAATTACGATTTCCTTTACGAATACAAGTAATTGTAGACCCAGGGGAATCGGTGGTTGAACCCGATAAAAATATTTCGCTTGGGTTATCAACACTTAACATACCGCGTTCGCACATTTTAAAAATGCCCACAGTATCAATATCACCAAAGCGATTTTTATTGGCTCGCAAAGTACGAATTTGCCCATCGTTGGTGTCAATATGTAAAAGCGCATCCACTATATGCACCAAAGTCTGCGGGCCAGCTATTTCGTTATTCTTATTTACATGAGCAATAATGAACATGGTGACATCATTTTGCTTACAATATTGAGTCAATGCTTGTGCGGCACTCTTTACTTGCGAAGGCGAGCCTGGGCTACCATTAGCGGTATCGGTTACAACAGCTTGAATAGAGTCGATTACAGCAAACTTAATTTTATTCTTCTCAAGCTCATCAATAATTGTTTCAACGCTTGTTTCTGAAAGTAAATAAAGCTCGTCCGGGTTGTAGTTTAACTTTAAACGGTTAACCCTGTTTTTAAACTGTGATAAAGACTCCTCTGCCGTACAATAAAGTGATGGCATACGCTGTGACATCCTAGCCACTAAATCAGACAGCAATGTAGTTTTACCAGCGCCAGGGTCGCCAGAGATTATATTAACCGACCCAGTTGTGACACCACCGCTTAGCACACGATCGAGTTCGCCGATTTCAGTTAGCTGTTTTTCAGCCTCTGTTGTAGTAATGTCATTAATTTTTTTAGAGCCGCCACCAATACCACCAGCATAACCGCCTACACTTGCTCGCACTGCCGCTTTTTTACTGTGCCCTGCTGAAGGTTTAAATTCTGCTAATGTGTTCCATGCACCGCAGCGGCATTGACCTTGCCAACGTTGGTAGTTCATGCCACATTCAGTACAAACAAACTCTACTTTTGCCGCTTTTGCCATTAATAACCTTACCTACTATTCTTTAATTTTTAAAATACTTACTATTAAATGATTATCTTGCCATTCCACGCTTTTTCTCAGCAACGATTTTTACCTGTGAAAAACCTAGCATCACAATCATTAAATACAATTCTGTTTTTATTCCCTGTAATTTAGGGCATACTTTTTGCTTTGAAATAATTTAAAGTAACTTGCCAAAAAAATGGCATTTAACACATAATAACAAGAGCTAAACTGTAGTTACTCAAATAACCGTACCTATATTAATAACATAGAATGGTTTAACGTTTATTTTTTTAATAAATAGACTCAACAGTATACCTACTTTTTCAATTAGACGGTGATGGTTTTATAAATGGCTGATGACATAATGCTCAAACACGAAGACCTCGTGAATGAGCTAAAACAATATTTAGGTAACACCAAGTTTGACATGATTTTCAAATCAAAAACGGCAGAGCTTACAAAGCCTGAACAATTTTTGATGAAAATGGAGATGTCACGCTTATCTCAGCCTGTTGCCCGATTTGTTGATTTACGCGGTTTAGTTACCGGACATGTAAAGCCCTATGAGCACAATGGCAAACAGCACTTTATGGATGATACTGCCATTGAGGTTTTTGAAAAAGCTTTAGAACAACATGGTGAGTACACGTTAGCCGTTTACGAAGCAGTAATGAATACTGAGAATAATCATCGTGTGTTACAAAAAAAGGCTATAGAAAAGGCTGAATTACCAGAACTAGATGACTCGTTAGATACAGATGTCATTAAATTTGCCTCTTATGAGAGTCGCCGTGAAGAGCGGATGAACTACTCAATAAAAGTCACTATTACCTACGATGACAAGAAAAACATTGCGGCAAGTACCTCTGACATTTCTCTTAGTGGCTGTAAAGTAAAGCTCGTTACCCGCCATATTTTAAAGAAAGGTCAACTCATCGCAATGCGTTTAGTCGGGCTTGAGCAAGACTTTGAGCTAGGCTTAAAAAACGGTATTCAATACGAAGTAGTGGCTGTGGAAAATATATCTCGTGAATACAACCACATTCGTTTAAAGCGTACTTATGTAGAAAATAATGAAGCATTTGATCGCTTTTTAAAGAGCTTTATTCATGGCAATAAACGCCGTTATAAAGTCAACCTTGATAACACTCTTGATGCTGTCGTTTCAAAAGGCTATGAGCAATATTACATTCCGCGAGTAACTTCTTTATATGTATTTTTAAGCAAAAAAGATGATCACTATTACCCAAGCTTGAGCTTAACAACAGAAAATAATATTTTTATTCAGCGCTATTTTACTGACGAAAGAGCAATCCCTTGCTTGTACAATGTACTCAATCACCAGCGTATAACCCAATTGCTAACGCAAACAACGGCCGTTAAAGAAGATTATCTATATACTTTTACGCATGTATCCTCAGGTAAAATTTACTATTATTCTGCAACACGTAGTGAACTTGAAAAAACGCCTGAGTTGAGCAGTTTATTTTTAAGTTTTGGCAGTCAAAAAGAAAGTTGGCAATGTTTTAAACTTCAAATCATGCCTACTCACCCAGACGATTCGTACATTCCACTTTCTTTACCCAATAGTGCTGGTGAAAACATTGAAAAGCTTAATAAGCCGCCTTCGCCTCGCGTTGAAGGGCTAGTAAAAGATGTAAAGTACATTGTTGTTTTAACAAGTATTGGTAATGCTGTAGAACAAGAGCAGTATAAAAAATTAAATTATGATAAAGCACTTGTTAATCAGCTTAAACATTTTGGTCATGCTAAACATCAAACACCACCTTATTTAGATATTGTTGCACTTGAATATGTAAATTTACGTTCGCATAAGCGCTATCTATATAAAACAGCAGCAAAAGTAACCTTAGGTGACATTACCTTTAGTGGCTACACGCGTGACTTTTCTGTAATGGGCTTACAACTTGAGTGCGAGCAACCCATCACCTTTAAAAAAGGTGACATTATTTTATTATCATTTCCTGACTTGCAAAAAATAACTAAAAAGCACCAACTTAGTGAATTAAAATATGAAGTAATGGCAATTGGTAAATCGTTTACTACCATTAACTTAAAAGCAAGTCGGGTATCTGACTTCCCTCATGCTGGCGTTACCTTTTTCACTCAGTTAATTGAAAACAACAAAGACAAACTTAAAGTATCTGAAGAAGCACCTAAAGTAGAAGGCTTATCTACCGCGCTTAGAAACATGGTTACAAAAAGCGTATGTCAATTTCCATTATACTTACATAAAGAAGCTGCTCATTTTAAAACGGGAGCCATTGGTTTTGGTTTATACGCTAGCCCGTTACATGTGATTTTACAAAACTTTGGGCTGCTGAGTAATAAAACAGACTTATCTAGTATATTGACAGATGAGCAAATAATTAATGTAATTTCGCCGCATATTAAAGATAGAAGCCGCCAAGATCCTCCTCTGGCATTTACAATCGCTATTAATTTTGATCCCCGCAAAGGAGATATCAAAGAGGCTATTACAAGCCAATGTGTTCTAGGTGAAGACTACAGCGGCTTTGAGAAACAAATTAGCCAAGGTATTAAATCGGATCTAATTTTTGTGATGCGTTTATATTTATCACGTACGGGACGTCCTGATACCGATTACTTATCTAACGAATTAAAATATGTAAGCCAATACGCTATGCATAAAGCAAAAGATTTGGAAAAAGCATTATGGTCTGTAGCAGGCGTAGGTGACGTAGTAGATATTACTGAAGAAGCGCTTAGCCACCTAGACCTCAATCAACAACAAATTGAGCAAATGGGACGTCGTAAACTTATTTGGTTAAACCGCTTACGCTAAGCGGTTTAACCCTTTTAGCAAAACATGCTGGCCTTGTCTATTTTTCCATACCAATACTTTTCAGTGGATACAAGGCTAATTTATTTAATCTAAAATCTCGTTCAGGGCAAAATCATACTTGAGCGTTATTTATCCTAAAATAAGCTGCTCTCTTACCTCATCTGACCAAGCAGCCTGTTTCAACTTACCTTTCATACTGTCTTTTATCGCGCTTAATTTCGCTAAGTTCATCGCAAATCGTCTGAAGGTCGCCATATTCTCGGGGGCATCACCTCGACGAATACGTGAATCGTCTTCTTTAAATGTCATATCTAATACCCAGTGTGCTGAGTTTTCTATTCCCCAATGCTGGCGAATAGACTTGGCTACTTGCTCTGGGTTTATCCCTAGCGAGCTGATGTAATAACTCGTTTCCATTGTATGACTATCGCCAACATAACGCTGTCGTACTACCTCGACTATGGAGTTGAAATTGACCCAACCGTGGCGCTGCTCAAGCCAATCTGTCACCAACAGTTGAGTGTACGTGCGCTGCTCTATTCGACCATGCCCATCATTTACTGTTTCATGGCTATTTTGCTGGATGAGTGATGGCTGCTCTCGTCTGACTTTGTGATAGTAGGCTTGAATTTCTTTGTTCAATTTTCCTTGGTTATTCTTCACTTGCAGCAAATAGTCTCCGTCTTTCTTGCTGACGGCTTTCGTCACTTTCTTTAAACAATGCATCGCGTCTGCTGTGATGATATTGCCTTTAAGCTCAAGTAATTCAATAAGTGCCATCACTGTTGATACTTCATTCTTCTTACTTTTTGATTTGCATTGTGCTAGTACTAGGCCCTGTTCAACTGCATAAGCTGAAACACTGTGAATAGCTGTTTTTTTATCACCATCATAAGAATGGCGAAGTGTTTTACCGTCAAAGGCAATGACGCTTTGATTATTCGCATCTCTAAGCTCATTAACCCAAGAAACAAAACAAGCTAATAAAGCTTCAGGGGCCAGTGAGCTAATGATACGAGCAATCGTATCATCGACAGGAATACCATTTTCAAATGAACGAAACTTACGTAACCAAGTCAGTTTACTGTCACCGAATTGCTTAATATCCTTCCACCCTTCAGCACCTGAAATAATCGCAGTGACTGTAAGGAATATAACATCCAGCAATTCATGTTTTTTGTTGATGTGTGAACGAGTATCTTGAATGTCGTTGAAATGGTTGATGAATGACATGTTAATCGCCTTTGAGAAAAAGGCGATTTGATCACAGATTCGAAGTAATAATCAAGTTAAGTATGATCTTGCCCTGATCTCGTTAAGATATTTACTATTAAGGGCTGAGATTAGTCTAAATTTTTGGCTCTTCATTAAGCGGAATCGCCAACATATACAACAGTTGTAATAACGATCCTTGGCAAATAGCCGCTTGAGCTTGTTCAACTACTTTAGCCTTGCCATGCACTGCAACACCTAAACCCGCTTTAGCCATCATCACTAAATCGTTCGCGCCGTCACCAATAGCCACGGTTTGCGTTTTTATAAGCCCTAGCTTTTGCTGCAATGACTCTAAAACCACCGCTTTTTGCTGCGCATCCACAATTTTGCCAAGCACTTTACCCGTTAATTTATTATTCTTGAACTCAAGTGTATTTGCATGTACTTCATCTAAGCTAATCAACTCTTGCACTCGCTCTGCAAACGGTACAAAACCACCCGATGCAATTGCTAAATACCAGTTGTGCTGCTTTAAAATTTGGCATAATGCTTTAATACCGGGCATTAAAGGGAGTGAATATTTTAATTCTTCAATTAAGCTTTTTTCAATACCCTCAAGCTTAGCCACTCGTTGATTTAAGCTTTCGCTAAAATCAAGCTTACCCGCCATTGCAAGCGCAGTAACTGACGCAACGTCATCGTATACATTTGCTAAGCGTGCTATTTCATCAATGCACTCAATCGTAATCGCTGTTGAATCCATATCCATAACCAATAAGCCAGGCTCATATAAGTTAGGCGGTGTATTAACTTGTACAAGCTGACACTCTAAGGTTTTTGAGAGCGCTTGTAGCACTAATGGGTTTATAGCTTGATTTGCATCTTGGCTATAAAAGCACAATGCGGGTGCTAACTCTAAATCAGGCTGATATTGGCATAGTGCTGTAACACCTTGATTATGCTTAGCTAAAAATTCTGCAATCAATTGGATTTTTTCACTATTAAAATCCCCTGCGAATGCAATACTAAATAGCCCACGCTGCCTATTTGGAGTACCATTGAGTGGCAAAAAGGTGGTGTCTTGATAACTAAACCATTGATTTAATGTGAGCGTTGATAGTGATTGCTCAGCATTGGGCTGTGCCATGCTTGTTTTCGACATGGGATCTCCGTGTTTATTTTTATTATCCTGATATAAAACTAATTGATGTTAGGTATTATTAGCGCTAAATTCGCCATCAGGTAGGATTTAAGGTTATAGTAGTAGTTGTAACATCAAATTAAAATCCTGTCAGTAGCATATACGGTGACTATGAAAAATAACCATCTTAAAAATCCAATCTCGGCATCTCAAAAAAAGCGACTTGTGCGTTTATTTCTTGCGGCTGCCTGTTTTGTATTACTAAGCTGGGTGGGTGTAAACAGTAGTTTTCAAAGCCATCAGTTACTCTACGATAGCGCCGATAGCACAGCCAAAAGCCTGACTCAATTTATGGCCTTAAATGTTAAAACACCGCTTATCGAAAAAAACAAACCACAGCTTAATGCTATTTGTAACGATATAAGCAAAGACGAGTTTGTACTTTCAGCCACTATTTACGATCAGCAAGGCATTTTAATAGCCAGTAGCGATAATTGGCAATCGCACCATATTTTTGGCCAACTTCCTGATTCAACCCCTGGCATTAGTAAATTAAAAACCCCTTTTGTAGAGCCCGTAGTTAGCGATGACGACCGTCCACTTGGATTTGTGTCAGTCACTTATTTAACCCGCTCAGCCATAGCGCAAAGTCATAGCCATTTTCATGACTTAGGTCGCCAAGTACTATTAATGCTAGTGATTGCCTGTATTTTTACGTGGCAATTAGGGCGTGGATTAAAAAGTTGGCAGGTAAGTCGTTATATCCGAAAAACATCTGAGCAAGAATCATAAAGGCATTTTGCAAGCGTATCTCTCTTACTGAGTGACTTTAAATCACACAATGCATTAAACACATCGGGTATATGCAATGGCGTGTTAACTTCACCTTGATAGCCGCTTAAGGGCATTGAGGGAGAATCTGTTTCTAGCACTAAATTCTCTGGCTCGATAGCAGCAATAACAGCCCGTGTTTTAACTGCGCGCTCATAGGTAATAACACCGCCTACTCCTAGCTTAAAGCCCTGCTTAATATAATACTGCGCTTGTTGGATTGAACCTGAAAATGCATGAATCACTCCCCCATTTTTTGGCTTACAACGTTTAAACGATTGCGCAATTAAATCATGGCTTTGCCTATGGTGTATAATGATTGGCAAGTTAAGCTTGTTTGATAGCTCTATTTGCTGCTCAAACAAAAAAGTTTGTTTAGCCAAGTTTTCAATACTTCTATCAAGCCCACATTCTCCAATAGCCACCAGCTGATGCTTATTTGCAGTCGCGAACTCATATAGCGCTTCAATGTGCGATTCTTGATGTTGATCTAAAAAATAAGGATGTAATCCTGCGGCTATTTTTATACTTGGATAGGTTGCTTTGAGCTTTATGAGAGTACGCGATTGAGCAAGCGTAATACCAGGCACAATAAACTGATTAACTCCCTTTGCTACACATTCGTTTATAAGCGATTCACGATTCGAATCAAACTCGCTAAAGTCGAGGTGGCAATGAGAGTCAATAAATTGCACGGTTACTTACTCATCGATTTATTAAGGGTTTAAGCGTGTAATTTGCCAGCTATTATCTGCTTGGCGCTGATACATAAAACGGTCGTGCAAACGATGCGCCCCACCTTGCCAAAACTCAATTTTAGTGGGTACTACACAATATCCACCCCAAAAGTCAGGGAGTGGAATTTCACCCTTAGCAAATTTATTTTTCATATTGGCAAAGGTTTCCATGAGTACTTTACGTGATGACACCGGACGACTTTGCGCTGATGCCCACGCGGCTAATTGGCTTTCTTTAGGACGAGATAAAAAGTACTTTGCCACAGCAGATGTAGGTAATGGTTTAGCCTCGCCATAGACAATAACTTGGCGTTCCATGTGGTGCCACGGAAAGTGCAAGGAAATTTTATTATTACCTTTAAGCTCTTGCGCTTTACGCGAGCCGGTATTAGTAAAAAACACAAACCCGTTATCATCTAAATGTTTTAAAAGCACAATACGCTGTGAAGGTTGACCAGTTTCATCAACGGTTGCTACAACCATTGCAGTAGGATCGGGTAGTTTGCTTGCTACCGCATGCTCAAGCCACGTTTCAAACTGCTTAAACGGATCATCTTGCAAGTTATCTTCGCTTAACGCGTCTTGCAGGTATTCACGACGGATATCTTCGAGTTTCATAACAAGTCCTTTAAATAAAGCCTTAGAGAAGAGCTTAGAGTAGCGAGCTTAAAACATTAGATGTTGAGTAATAACAAACATTAAGATTCAGGTGTTACGATAGCAATAAACACAGAGACTCAGGTGCATTCGATAGCAATAAGTATAGAGTCTCAGGTGAATCGTTGGGTTTCGTTTCACTCAACCCAACCTACACAGCTCAGATATCTGCAAGTGTAGGAGTGCTAGCAAGGCGGTAAAACTATTTATGCCAAGGAGCATACGGTTTGTATGTGACTTAGGCTAAATAGTTTTACCAACGCAGCTAAAGCGAACTACACGCAGCAGAAGGTGATTACATTTGCTCCATAACTTCAATGCCAAGTAAGTCTAATCCCGTTTCTAGTGTTTTAGAAACCAAATTACACAGCACTAAGCGGCTATCACGTACATTTGGCTCTACACCCTCTTTTAGTACTGGGCAGGCTTCATAAAATGTCATGTATAAGCTTGCTAGCTCATATAAGTAACCACATAGTACGTGCGGTGTTGCTTCACTGATCATTAAATCAAGTACTTCTTCAAGCTGTAGTAGCTTAAGTGCTAGCGCTTTTTCTTGAGGCTCAACAATTGTAACGTCTGAATTTAATGTAGCTGCATCAACGCCTGACTTACGGAAAATACTGCGTATACGTGTATAAGCATATTGTAAGTAAGGAGCGGTTGCGCCTTCAAAGCTTAGCATGCTGTCCCAGTTAAAAATGTAATCGCTGGTACGGTGCTTAGAAAGGTCAGCGTATTTAACTGCGCCAATACCTACTTTACGGGCAATTTCGCTGCGCTCAGAATCACTTAAATCAGACTCACGTTCAGCTAGTTTTGTTTCGGCACGGTTAATTGATTCTTCTAATAAGTCAGCAAGTTTTACTGTGCCGCCAGTACGTGTTTTAAATGGTTTATTATCGGCGCCCATCATGGTGCCAAACGGGCAAAACTCGTAACTTGTTTCGTCTCGTAATAAACCCGCTTTACGCGCTGTTAGCTCTACTTGATTAAAGTGTAGATTTTGACGTGCATCTACAAAAATTAAGATGCGATCAGCACCTAATTTATTTGAACGATAATCACATGCTGCTAAATCGGTAGTTGCATATAAAAAACCACCGCCAGATTTTTGTACGATAAACGCTGATGGCTCGCCATCTTTGTTAGCTAGCTCTTCTAAAAATACAACTTGCGCGCCTTGTGACTCTACAGCAATGTTTTTATCTTTAAGTAGGCTAATAATATCGTTAAGTTCTGCGTTGTATGCGCTTTCAGCCATAATATCGGCTTGAGTAAGCGTTACATTTAAACGTTTGTATACTTCTTCAGAGTGCTTAACTGAGGTTGCTATAAATAGTTTCCACAGTTTTTCACAATGCGCATCGCCACCTTGTAATTTAACAACGTAGTCACGTGCTTTATCTGCAAAGCCTTCTTCGTCGTCAAAGCGTTTTTTAGCGTCGCGGTAAAACGTTTCTAAATCAGCAAGTGCTACAGAATCTAAATCAACGCCTTGGCTAATTTGATCTTCTAAATGCGCGATTAACATACCAAATTGTGTGCCCCAATCACCCATGTGATTTTGACGTACAACCGTGTCGCCTCTAAATTCAAGCGCACGTACAATTGAGTCACCAATAATGGTTGAACGTAAATGACCTACGTGCATTTCTTTAGCAAGGTTTGGAGATGAGTAATCAACAACCACTTTTTGTGGGTTAGCATGCTCATTTACAGCAAGCTTTGCATCACTGTTAGCGGCTTGTACGCTTTGCGCTAAAAACTCAGGCTTTAAATGAATATTAATAAAACCTGGGCCTGCAATTTCAGTCTTTTGAGCAATATCGCTTACATCAAGGTTATCTATAATTTTTTGCGCAAGCTCACGTGGGTTGCTTTTCATTTTTTTAGCCGCGCCCATTGCTGCATTAATTTGGTAATCACCAAATTGTGGACGCGTGCTTTGCGTTACTGCCGGGTTTGTATCTTCAGGTAAGCCTGCACCAACCATAGCTGCAACGGCTTTTTCGATTAAAATAGTACGAATATTCATATTTTTTACCTTTGTAAGCCCGCCAAAGCAGGCTTTCAGTTAACTGTAGTCAGTCGATTCTAGTTTTCGCGTGTATGGCTAAACGTTACTTCAGGGTAGCGCTCTACCGATAAGTTAAGATTTACACGGCTCGGCGCAATGTAAGTTAAGTTATCACCGCCATCGAGTGCTAAATTACTTTCGCACTTGCGCTTAAAGTCTTCAAACTTTTTCACATCGTCGCTGCTTACCCAACGCGCTGTATTTACGTTTACACCTTCGTAAATAGCATCTACGTTATATTCGGCTTTTAAGCGCGCTACAACCACATCAAACTGAAGTACACCTACCGCGCCCACAATTAAATCGTTGTTTATAAGCGGTCTAAATACTTGCACAGCACCTTCTTCAGAAAGCTGTACTAAGCCTTTTAATAATTGCTTTTGCTTAAGCGGATCGCGAAGACGAATACGACGAAACAATTCAGGCGCGAAGTTAGGAATACCACTAAACTTAAGTTTTTCGCCTTGCGTGAACGTATCACCAATTTGAATTGTACCGTGGTTATGCAAGCCAATAATATCGCCAGCGTAAGCATCTTCTGCTCGCTCACGATCGCCTGCCATAAAGGTTACCGCATCAGAAATACTCACCTGCTTACCAATACGCACGTGGTTCATTTTCATGCCCTGGCTGTACTTACCCGATACAATACGCATAAATGCAATACGGTCACGGTGTTTAGGGTCCATGTTGGCCTGAATTTTAAATACAAAACCGGTAAAATTCTCTTCTGTTGCAACAATAAGTCTGTCTTCGGTTTCGCGTGGTAATGGCGTTGGCGCCCATTTAGTTAAACCATCTAAAACATGGTCAACACCAAAGTTACCAAGTGCAGTACCGTAATACACTGGCGAAAGTTCACCGGCTAAAAACAGATCTAAATCAAATTCGTTTGATGCGCCAATAACAAGCTCAAGCTCATCGCGTAATTGCGCGGCTAAATCTTCGCCAATCGCAATATCTAGCTCTGGGTTATCAAGCCCTTTAATAGTGCGAACTTCTTGAATTTTATGACCTTGACCTGTTTTGTATAAAACAGCTTCGTCATTATGAATATGATAAACACCTTTAAACTCTTTACCACAACCAATTGGCCACGTAATTGGAGCACAGGCTATATTTAGCTCTGTTTCAACTTCGTCCAATACTTCCATTGGGTCACGAATATCACGGTCACACTTGTTCATAAACGTAACAATTGGCGTTGTACGCAGGCGCGTAACTTCCATGAGCTTACGGGTACGGTCTTCTACACCTTTTGCCGCATCAATAACCATTAAGCACGAATCTACCGCTGTTAATGTGCGGTAAGTATCTTCAGAGAAGTCTTCGTGCCCTGGAGTATCAAGTAAGTTAACAAGTGCGTTGTTATATGGAAACTGCATTACAGAGGTAGTAACAGATATACCACGCTCTTTTTCCATTTCCATCCAGTCAGACTTAGCATGCTGGTTAGAACCACGGCCTTTTACAGTACCAGCTCGTTGAATAGCTTGTCCGAATAACAATACTTTTTCGGTGATGGTTGTTTTACCAGCATCTGGGTGAGAGATGATAGCAAAGGTTCGTCGTTTATTAATTTCGCTAAGGAGATTTTGATCTGCCATTAAAAAGTTCTTTTAGTTTGTATACGGATATTATCCACTTTAAGTATGCTGAGCTTTCAAGGCTTAAATAATAACAATTGCATTAAATTGGTGATCTATTATAGCGATAAGTAAATAGTGTAATAACAAGGCGAAAATTATCACATAGAGTTGTTCTCTATGAATAATTTTTTAACCTAGTTAGTGAGTTATTCAATACGCTAGAATGATCATGTTTTTAATAAAATTGGTATAAAGCAACCTCGAAAGCTCAACACACCATCAGAAAAGCCCTAAATTGGCTCTTCACATGCGATCCGTTATGTTAATCGTAATTGAAGACTATTTTCGCTGATCTTGGCCTTATAAACAATCAATGGTTAGTTATTAACTGATCTTTTTATTAAAGGCCGTTGAGTTCTAAAATAAAATGCAAAGCTCGCCTCCCCATCCCCTTATTATTTTACGTAAGTTTCTTTGGTTGGTTACAGAAATTAGCCATCAAGACACCTACAGGCTTGTGTAATATAGCGGTTACGCATATTATTGATAAATTGCATGGAGGATAAGTAGTTTGGTCATGAAAACCAGTAAGTTAAGCATTCGATTATTATGGTATATAACGCCGCTTGTTATATTGCCTCTATTATTTTTAGGGGGCTTCACGCTCACGAATGTAACTAACTCCACTCAAAAACAAGCCGATCTAATAATGAGTCGTTTTGTTGAGCAACAACAACAAAAAGTATTTAACTATATAGACTCTTTTCACTCAACTACAAAGCTGCTCTCGACTTCTCCCGTACTGAGTGACTTTTTAGCAAATGATGTACGAGCTAATGGCAGTTATACACGCCAACTAGGTGCCTTAATGGATGTATTTGCCAGTTATAGCGAAGCCTATCCAGATATAGTTAGTATTAATTTAGTCTCTGCAAGCGGAAAAAGCGACGCTTATTATTCAAACAACCTGACTACAGCCCCTAAAAGCTATCCCTTTTTAAATAAAGTACTGCAAAGTAATTTAAGCCAGCAACAGTTCATGGATCAAAAATCAGACGGAACAACCAGTTTGTATTTTATTCAGCGAATTTATAGTGTTGACTACTATTTAAAACGCCCTCAACAGTTAGGCTTTATCGTTGTCCATGTTGAGCCTTCAATACTCAATACCAGTATTTTAGAGGCGCCTTATAACAATACACTTAATTTACTACTCACCAAAGATGGTAAAATTTTATTTAGTTCCGATTACAGTATGCGCGGCCAATACATTAGCGAATACGAACTAAACCGAATACATGATTTAGCTGATATTGGCACCTTGTCGACTATCGAACTATCAAGTATAGATAAAATAGAGCGCATGATTTTTGCGGTGCAAATGAGTGGCGGTTATTATTATGTTTCTACTATTCCTAAAGCTGTACTTTATCAATCTGGTAAGGCTATTAGTTTAATAACAGGCTTAATTGTTCTTATTTCGGTGATCACCCTGCCTATATTAATTTTTGTGGTTGTGCGTAACTTACTACTCAACCCTATCGAGTTATTAGGTGCAGCAAGCCACCGCGTTGGGGATGGTGATTTATCGGTGAATTTACCTGCGCATACAAATGATGAAGTAGGCATTTTATTTAACGATTTTAATCACATGGTTAACCAGATAAGACACTACCAACAACAGCTGGAAGATTATAAACATCACTTAGAAGATAAAGTAGAAAGCCGTACCAAAGCACTTGAAGCAATGAACAGCCAACTAGAGCTGGCGATTGCTCAAGCTGAACAAGCGAATCAACTTAAAAGTCGTTTTTTAGCAAATATGAGTCACGAAATACGTACACCGCTCACTGCTATTATGGGCTTTACAGAACAATTACTACACAACGATAAAATAGCGAACGATAAACAGCACCTCAGTACTATTTTACGAAATTCAAAACACTTGCTAGAACTAATCAATAACATTTTGGACTTATCTAAAATTGAGGCCGAAAAGCTTGCAGTAGATCAAGCGCCTATCAATGTAGTACAGCTCGTACATGATATTGAATCTATTATTGAACCCTTAGCAAAAGAGAAACAGCTTACTTTAAATATAAACTATGAATTACCACTGCCTCGTACCATATACAGTGATATTACGCGTTTAAAACAAATATTAATTAACGTTGCGAATAATGCAGTTAAATTTACAGAGCAAGGCAGCGTTTCTATTTGCGTACACTTTCATCAAAAAAGAAAAATGCTTGAATTTGTTGTCACAGACACCGGCATCGGAATGTCTGAAAATCAAATAAAGCGTGTATTTAAACCATTTGAGCAAGCTGATGCAACGACTACCCGTCGATTTGGCGGTACAGGGCTTGGTTTATGTATTTCCAAAAACTTGGCGCAACTACTCGGTGGTGATGTAGTACTAAAAAGTGAAATAGGTAAAGGAAGTAAGTTTTCTATTAGCGTGTCGTGTCATTTAACAGGCAGAAAACCCGCACTACAATTACTTACAGATAAAAGCCAATTAACGCCAGAAAGAGATCCACTACTATCGTTTGCAACCAACCACTTTGATGCCAATATTTTAGTGGCTGAAGACAACCCTGATAATCAATTACTAATAAAACTGCTTCTGCAAACGTGGGGCCTAGAACCCGATATAGCAAGTAATGGCGCACAAGCAGTAGAAATGGCGCTAGTTAACGACTATCAGTTAATTATTATGGATATGCAAATGCCGGTTATGGGCGGGTTAGAAGCAACTAAAATGCTACGCCACGCTGCGTACGACGGCCCTATCATCGCATTAACCGCAAACGTAATGAACCATGATATAGGCACTTATTTGGAGGCTGGTTGTGATAAAGCACTTGGTAAGCCGATTGATAAAGACGCATTAGAAAACGTACTAGTGAGTTATTTACACCTTGAAAAAGATAACCAAAATAAATGGGATAACTTATTAAAAAGTGAAAAATTCCAACAAATTGCAGACAACTACTTAGCTAATTTGCCGACTTACTTAGATGAAGTAAAAACATATCAACGTTCTGATGACTGGGAAGCACTACGAAATGTTGCCCACAGTATTAAAGGAAGTGCTGGGTGCTTTAACTTTGACGATATTTATCACAGCGCAGGCGCACTCGAAGACTCATTAAAAAGTGATAACAAAATAGTTCGCGATGATCTTATAGCCGACTTAATTACCGCTATTGAAAACTCTATAAATAATAAGCAAGTATAAACAACACATGCTCGCTGTTATTGGAAACCTAAACTTAATGCCATCCCCATTAAAATGGCATCTTCAAAGCCATTTTTAGCTGGGTTGTCGCTTGGGTAGTAGTTTTTACGCACTGACATTTCTATAAAGCCAGCGTACTCATACAGCGCAATTGCTCGCGTGTTAGATTCGCGTACCTCTAAAAATAAGTTTTCAGCGTTTTGTTGCTCACCGTATTCAATAAACTGAGCTAACAACTGCTTAGCAATGCCCTTGCCTTGATAACTTGGTGTTACGCAAATATCCATAAGCGTAAAATCAGGACCTGCTTTTTCACCAATATAAAAACCAACCATAGTCTCATTTTCAAACGCGGCTACATTAAAATAGCGCCCACCTAAACACGAACTCATTGTATTTAACGTCCACGGATGGCTATGGCATGCTGTTTCTATTGCCATTAATTGAGGTATTGCGGTTTCGTCTACTGGTTTAAAGTTTATCAAGGTGTTCACTCATTAAAGCCCATAAAGCGCGCTTATCGGCCGTGCTGAGCTGTGGTTTTGTAAGTACTAGCTGATCGTCATTTAATTGCATCTCAGCGCTTTGTACAACGCTGTTAATAGCAATTGGTAATGCTGCACGTTTAATATCTGCAAATAATTGTTCACAAAGCACTATAGGCTCAAGTACATTGTTTTTTGATGCAGTATCAGGTGCATGACTACTTGCCGCAACACTATCTATTAAAAGATTATTTGCAGGAAGGCTATCCGCTGGAAATTTATCGGCTGGTTTAAAGTGTTTATTTAATTCGAGGTTTTCAATACCAAAAACAGCTGCGTACCGTGAATGCATAACGACTCGATGAAATTAGTAAGTAAGGTAATATAAGAATTAATAAATACGATGTAAAGAAGAAATGGCAGGGGCGGAGAGACTCGAACTCCCAACCATCGGTTTTGGAGACCGCTGTTCTACCAATTGGAACTACGCCCCTGCAATGACGACGAATTATAGAGAAGTTTCGCCAAAGGTAAAGAGAAAAATCACACTTTTAGTTCAACTGCTTTTTAAATAAACAAAACGGCGAATAAGCATGCTAATCCGCCGTTTTTAATCACTTTATTTTATCTGACTAAAACTAAAATTAATTATTCCCATTCGATAGTTGCAGGTGGTTTACCTGAAATATCGTAAACAACACGAGAAATACCATCAATTTCGTTAATGATACGGTTTGAAACCACACCTAAGAACTCATACGGTAAATGTGACCAGCGCGCTGTCATAAAGTCGATTGTTTCCACACAACGAAGTGATACAACCCAATCGTACTTACGTGCATCGCCCATAACCCCTACCGATTTAACCGGTAAGAATACAGTAAACGCTTGGCTTACTTTATGGTAAAGCTCTGCTTTGTGTAGCTCTTCGATGAAAATCGCATCGGCGCGGCGTAATAAATCACAGTATTCTTTTTTGATTTCGCCAAGTACACGCACACCTAAACCTGGTCCAGGGAAAGGATGACGGTAAAGCATGTCGTACGGTAAACCTAGTTCTAGGCCAATTTTACGTACTTCATCTTTGAATAATTCACGTAATGGCTCAACAAGGCCCATTTTCATGTCATCTGGTAATCCGCCCACATTGTGGTGAGATTTAATAACATGCGCTTTGCCTGTAGCAGATGCCGCTGATTCAATTACATCTGGGTAAATTGTACCTTGCGCTAACCATTTTGCATTTTTAAGCTTTTTGGCTTGCTCATCAAACACATTAATAAACGTGTGACCAATGGCTTTACGTTTATCTTCTGGGTCTGATTTACCAGCTAAATCATTTAAAAACTGCTCTTCAGCTTCAACTTTAACAATGTTTAAGCCAAATTTATTACCAAACATGTCCATCACTTGCTGACCTTCGTTTAAACGAAGTAACCCATTATCAACAAATACACATGTTAACTTTGCGCCAATTGCACGGTGAATAAGCATAGCCACAACCGATGAATCAACACCACCAGAGAGGCCTAGAATAACTTCGTCATCACCAACTGTTTCTTTAATTCGTTCGATAGCATCATCGATAATTTTTGCAGCAGTCCATAATTTTTCACAGCCACAAATATCAATAGCAAAACGCTCTAATAAGCGCTGACCTTGATGTGTATGTGTTACTTCTGGGTGAAACTGTACGCCGTAGAAACGTTTTTCTTCGTTAGACATTGCAGCATGTGGGCAAGTAGATGTTTTAGCTGTTGTAGTGAAACCAGCTGGAATATCCATTACTTTGTCGCCATGGCTCATCCAAACGTCAAGTACGCCGTTGCCACCATCAGTGATGTGGTCTTCAATTGCATCAAACAATGCACAGTTGCCTGCTTTTTCAACTTGTGCGTAACCAAACTCTTTTTTATCAGAGCTATGAACACTACCACCTAGTTGAGCTGCCATTGTTTGCATACCGTAGCAAATACCTAGTACAGGCACGCCTGCATTAAATACATACTCAGGAGCGCGCGGGCTGTTTTCAAGTGTTGTTGATTCTGGGCCACCAGAAAGAATGATACCTTGTGGGTTAAACTCGCGGATTTGCTCTTCAGTCACATCCCATGCCCACAGTTCACAGTAAACACCAATTTCGCGTATACGGCGCGCGATTAGTTGAGTGTATTGTGAACCAAAGTCTAAAATGAGAATTCGTGAATCGTGAATATCTTTGCTCATGGAGTATCTCGTAAAGTAGATGCTAATGCTAAATGCCGCTTTGAATACCAATTTTATTAAACATTACTAATTCTTGCAGGCTAAATAACTCTCTAACCACGTTAAAAATTTCTTATTTAGAAGAAACTAAAAATCGAAATTTTTGCCTCGTTATTGAGCCATTTATCTGTCGCAATAATTGACCACTTTATTAATGCAATTGGTATTTATATAAACGACTAAAAAGAGGGCTTGCAAAGCAAGCCCAGTATATTAAATTAATTACGCTGCTTAACCTAAGCGGTAATTTGGTGCTTCTTTAGTGATTTGCACATCATGAACGTGCGACTCACCCATACCTGCTGAAGTAACACGTACAAATTGTGGTTTTGTATTTAGCTCTTCAATTGTTGCACAACCCGTTAAGCCCATAGCGCTTCGTAGGCCGCCCACTTGCTGATGAATAATCGTTGCAATAGGGCCTTTGTAAGCTACGCGACCTTCAATACCTTCAGGTACTAACTTGTCTGCTTCGTTTGATTTTTGGAAGTAACGATCTGATGAACCTTCTTTTTGATCCATCGCACCCAATGAGCCCATACCACGGTAAGATTTGTAATAACGGCCTTGGTACAATTCAACTTCACCTGGTGCTTCTTCAGTACCAGCAAGAAGAGAACCCACCATTACACACGATGCACCAGCAACAAGTGCTTTAACAATATCACCAGAAAAACGAATGCCGCCATCAGCAATAACAGGAATGTCGCGACCTTTTAAGCCTTCAACAGCATCTGAAATAGCGGTAAT
The DNA here is from genome assembly GCF_002407505.1 of Pseudoalteromonas sp. 1_2015MBL_MicDiv. Classification (NCBI taxonomy): domain Bacteria; kingdom Pseudomonadati; phylum Pseudomonadota; class Gammaproteobacteria; order Alteromonadales; family Pseudoalteromonadaceae; genus Pseudoalteromonas; species Pseudoalteromonas sp. 1_2015MBL_MicDiv. The sequence continues at coordinate 2,978,482 of NZ_CP012737.1, forward strand.
TTGTGGAACGCCACAACCGGTAACAATACGTGTAGTACAGATAGAGCCTGGGCCGATACCTACTTTAACTGCATCCGCTCCCGCATCAGCTAGTGCAATCGCACCTTCAGCTGTTGCAATGTTACCTGCAATAATTTGTAAGTCTGGGTACTCTTTACGCGTTTTAGTAACACGGTCAATAACGCCTTGAGAGTGACCATGCGATGTATCGATAAGTAAAACATCAATACCCGCTTCAACTAATGCAGCAATACGCTCATCAGTACCCGCGCCAACACTTACAGCAGCACCTACACGTAAACGACCTTGGTCGTCTTTACATGCGTCAGGTTTGTCTTGGGCTTTTTGGTAATCTTTTACTGTGATCATGCCTTTGAGTTTAAATTCATCATCAACAACAAGGATTTTTTCAATGCGGTGTTCGTGCATTAAGCCTAAAATTTCTTCGCGTGCTGCGCCTTCTTTAACGGTAACAAGCTTTTCTTTTTTAGTCATAACGGTAGAAACAGGCTGTTCAAGCTTAGTTTCAAAACGCATATCACGGCTAGTAACAATGCCTACAAGTACATTATTGCTGTCGGTAACCGGAAAGCCTGAAAAACCTTTTTCGTGCGAAAGCTCAACTGCATCAGCAATTGTTAAATCGGCAGTCACCGTTACAGGGTAAGAAACAATACCTGCTTCGTAGGTTTTAACTTTACGTACGTTTTTCGCTTGTTCTTCGATAGTCATGTTTTTATGAATAAAACCAAGACCACCCTCTTGCGCAAGGGCAATAGCTAAACGAGCTTCTGTAACAGTATCCATAGATGCTGAAATAAGCGGCAAGTTAAGTTTGATACCACGCGTTAAGCGAGTTGAAATGTTTGCCGTGTGTGGCAAAACAGTAGAATGACCAGGTACTAAAAGTACGTCATCAAAGGTAAGAGCTTCTTTAGCGATTCTAAGCATTTTGGCAACTTCTCACATGTGGAACTACGATAAGGAATTGCGGCCAAATTTTAACAGCGTTGTTGGCATGAGTAAATAATATTTCGTAAATATTTATGATAAACTTGCCTCATAAATAGTTTTAGGTTGTTTTTTATGTTTTCGAAGCCTTCGCAGACGGTTTACACCGTGTCACGCCTTAATAGAGAAATTCGCACATTACTTGAGCAAGGCTTTGCCTCATTAGTATTAACAGGCGAAATTTCTAATTTCATTACCCCTGCATCCGGTCATTGGTATTTTTCGCTAAAAGACGATAAAGCACAAATTAAAGCCGCAATGTGGCGCGGCAACAACCGCAACCAAAGCTACCGCCCTGTAAATGGCGCACAAGTCACAGTAAAAGCGCGTGTATCACTTTATGAACCTCGCGGTGACTACCAGCTTATTGTTGAGCATATGGAGCCCGCAGGCGAAGGTCAGCTAAAGCAAGAGTTTGATGCGCTTAAAATGCGTTTGGCCGCCGAAGGATTATTTAGCTCTGCTCACAAGCAGCCATTACCGCAAAATATTAATCGTATTGGTGTTATTACCTCAGCAACCGGCGCTGCTATAAAAGATATTTTAACGGTACTTAAACGCCGTGCGCCGCAATTAGAAGTCATTATTTACCCTGCTATGGTACAAGGCAAAGAAGCACACCTACATTTAATTAATCAAATTGAATTAGCTAATGTTCGTGATGAAGTTGACGTACTTATTTTAGGACGAGGCGGCGGATCACTTGAAGATTTATGGTGTTTTAATCACGAACAGCTCGCCCGCGCTATTTTTGAAAGTGAATTACCTATAGTAAGTGCAGTAGGCCATGAAATAGATACAACCATTAGCGATTACGTTGCTGATGTTCGTGCAGCCACTCCATCAGCCGCAGCTGAGCTTGTAAGCCCAAATACGCAAGAGTTACACAACAAAGTAACACAATTGGTTAATCGTTTATCTAACGCGTTTAAGCACGGTATTGCCGATAAACGCGCATTAGCAACGCAGTTACAACACCGCCTTAATTTGTGTCATCCACGTAATCAGCTTAATCAAAAAACGCAACGTTTGGATGAGCTAAGCATTGCACTGCAACAAGCTATGCGTAATCGCTTATACCAGCAAGAACGCACACTTAATAACTTAACGCCGCGTTTAATGCGCCAATCGCCTGACAAAAAACTCGCTACAGCAAACCATATACTCACGCAATTACACGCAAGACTAAACCAAGCTATACAGCATCAATTGCAGCAAGCAAATAACAACTTGGCACTACAGGCAAGTAAATTAGATTCGGTAAGTCCGCTAAATGTTTTAGCACGCGGTTACAGCATTACAAAAAATGAAAAAAATAAAGTGGTTAAATCAGTAAGTGATGTGAAAACCGGTGATGCACTTATTACCGAACTTGTTGATGGTGTTATACATTCTAAAGTAGTGAGCTAGCACGCTTAACTAAAATAGGAGCACTTACTCTTTGGTGCTCACTATAAATTCTATTCGCTCGTCGTTTGAGCTTGATGAGGTGATTTTAAACTGTTGCCACCAAGGTGTCGTTGCCAACTTATCATTAAGTTCACGCCACTGTGCATGACCTTGTTCATTATTCTTATCGGCTAGTAATTCAAATTTACAGATAGTTTGTTTACAAGTTAAATAGCTTAGCTGCGCCGTATTACTTAAATCACTGATGATTAAAAAGTCAGTAAGTGCCGTTTCTATTTCGAAGCTCCACTGCGTATTTTCACTTTCACTATCAAATTTTTCATCAAGCTGCTTAGCAAAATCAGTGCCTTCTAAGCGAGTTCGCTTTAACTGCTGCTGAGCAACTTTCAGCTGTTTTGTAGCTACTGACAATTCGTTATTTAGCGCACTTATTTTCGTAATGTACTCTTTTCCCAGCGGTTGTTGAAGTGCTTTAGTTGTAGTGTTTATAGGTGATTTTTGAACTGATTTATTACCGCTTACTTCAATAATAACATCTTGGCTAGCATGTATAAATTGAGCCGTTTTATCGTTAAACGGTTCATACAAATGCAAAAAGTAACCACTTGTTAATCCTACCCCCACAAAAAAGCTGAGTATCATTGCAAATAAGTTACTTTTATATGGCATTTATTTTCGCCTACTTTTATAGCATTGCACTTGTATGTGAAGCATTTTCAGGCTCAGGATTTGCTAAAAAGTTTTGGTTCATACTTTGCGCCGGACACTCACAATCCGGTCGACCAATAATTTTAGCGGGTACGCCAACAGCGGTTGTGTGTGCTGGAACATTGCTAAGTACAACAGAGCCTGCACCAATTCGTGCGCCCTCACCTACTTCAATATTACCCAGTACTTTAGCACCCGCGCCAATTAATACGCCCGCTCTAATTTTGGGATGACGATCGCCCTGCTCATTGCCTGTACCGCCAAGCGTTACAGATTGCAAAATTGATACGTTATCTTCAATTACCGCTGTTTCACCAATAACAATACCGGTTGCGTGGTCAAACATAATGCCTTTACCCACTTTACATGCTGGGTGAATATCGACCCCAAACACTTCAGAATTACGGCTTTGAATAAAGCGCGCTAACTCTTTGCGATTTTGTTGCCACAAACAATTAGCCAAACGGTGCGCCTGAATAGCATGAAAACCTTTTAGATTTAATATAACCGTAAGATAGGTTTCTGATGCCGGATCGCGGTCTTTTACAGCTTTAATATCCTCAGCAACAAAAGATAGCATACGGTCACATTTTACAAATGCTTGGTCAAACAGCTCTCGGATAGTGAATGCAGATACCACCGCATCAGCCAACTTATTAGCAACAATAAAGCTCAATGCCGAACCTAAACAATCATGATTTAAAACACATGAATAAACATGACTTGCTAATAATGGTTCACGTTTTACTACATCGTTAGCTTCGTCGCGAAGCTGTTGCCAAATTGCATGACGCATAATACTGCACTGCCTTAAGTTGATATAAAATAGCCTTTTCCCAAGTCTAACGGATTTAACCACTAAGGTGTTAATCCCTTAGTTATTTGTTCTGGTTATTAGGTATAACTGTTTATTAAGTTTCATTATTAAATAATAAAAATGCCTCGATGCTTATAGCACCGAGGCATTATTTTAACGCTTAAAAAACACTTAAATTATTGAAATACTTTATCGACTTTCATCACTTCAATATTTTTAGCAGGAATTGCTAATTTGTAATCAGCAATCACTTTATCTTCAGCCACTAATTCGGCAGGTTTATTCGTGTTGTAAACCATTGGCGAGGTTTGCTCCGACGCTAAACGTTTTTTCATGTCTTCGCCGTCACCGGTAATAAACACATACTGCACGTTATCTGTTTGCAGGTTATCTTTAATTACGCGATTCACATCTGCAAGCGTTAGCGTTTTAAGTTTGTAAGTTACGTAACTTACAAAGCTATCTGTGTTGTAAAATTCGCTATCAAGCGCGTAACCTAATTGGCGATTTTGACTTGCAACCATTTGCGGCACAAAGTTAATTAAAAAGTTACGCGTTGCTTCAAAGTCATCTTCGCTCATACCATTTTTAATTAGCTTATCTAGCTCAAACAAGGCGGTACGTGTTGCAAAGTGCGCATCGTTATTAGAGCGAAGTGGGCGTAACCACACTTGAAATATTTGCTCAGAGCGCCCTAGGTTTGCATCTGGCTTGGTTTGAAACATACCACGTGGAAAGTATTCAATATATGCGTAATCGCCATAGTTCATGCCGCGAGTTTCACGAATACGCTCATATAAAAAGCTGTTAGAACTACGGTGCTCACCAAAGTACGAACGCACAAGCCAAAGGGCTGTCCAGTCTTCGCTACTTCTTATTGTATCAATAGGGAAACCAAACGATACCGCCGTCGATTGCGCTGACTTTTCTACAATAGTTGCATGATGACCTTTAAGCGCTGGCGCATCAGGAATACTTAAACGGCTTTGCTCACCCTTTGGTAGCGTTGCAAAATCGCTCATCATTTTAACTTTAAGGTTTGCAGGCACAGCCCCAATTAAGCCAACCGTGAGTTTTGATTGCGTAAGCTCGCTGTTATAAAATGCTTTAACATCATCCAGCGTCAACCCTTCTAAATCCGAAATATCACCGTAGTTGTAGCTTTCGTAAGGGTGATTTTTGTAAAGCGCACTGTAGAGCACTTCTTTGCCTAGCTCTTCATCGTTAGATGCTTTTAAGCCTGACTTAATGCCGTCGATCATTTCTTTTTTAAGGCGCTTAAAATCGTCATCTCTAAAACCTGGGTTTAGTAATTGATCGCTCACAAGTGTATACCACTGCGCCGCATTATCTTTATGAATACGCCCTTGAAACGACAGCATTTCTTTATCTATTTGATAACCAAAGCTACCTGCAAGCGGATAAAGTGCTTTTTGAATATCTTTATAGCTTGTCGCCTCTGAGCCGCCTTGTGCAAGCATAGCCGCAGTTAACGCAGCAACACCTTTTTTGCCTTGAGGGTCGGCAGCCGCACCGGTATTGAATAAAAAGTTAACATCAATTAATGGCGAGCTATTGGTTTTATCAAGCACTTTAAATACAGGTGCCGCAGGTGCTTGTTCAAGCTTTGCAGTAAGCGTATTTAAATCAACTTCTTGCTCAAAACCTGGGGCTTTATCAAGTGCCGACATTGTTAATGTGGTACGTGCGTTATCAGTAAAGTATTTATTAGCAACGGCTTTAATATCTGCGCTGGTAATGTTATCTGCCGATTTATACAGCTGGTTTATAACCTCAGGATCGCGCTCAAAATGCATGTAGCTGGCAAGGGTTGATGCAATCGCTTGCGATGAGTCTAAGCCATTAATAAAGCTGTATTTAAGGTTCGATTTTAAATCACTCAACTTTTGCTCATCAACAAGCTCAGTGCGTGCTTTTGCATAAGTTCGGTTAATGGCATCGCGTGCAGTGGCTAAATCATCTGCGTTTTCTACTTTAACAAATACGTGTAATAAACCCGGATCTTTAGTCTCTGGGTTATAGGTAAACATTTGGCTGGCAATTTGTTTGTCGACCACTAGCTCTTGATATAAATCTGAATTATTTGAAAAATAAAGCTGTGAGATTAAATCAAGTGCCGCTCTGTCTTTTTTAGCAGGCTCCCACGCAGCGCCTTTGTACGATACGAGTAACCAATGCCCTGGTAGTGCTTCATCTTGCTGGTGCAAATATTTTGGTGCTTGTTGAACAGGCTCTGCTTTAATGTCAGCAACATAGTTACCCTTTTTCCAGCTTCCCCAATGCTTTTTAACCATTGCCATTGTTGCTTGCGGGTCTACATCGCCCACAATAACCAGTGACACATACTCAGGCTTATAAAATTTAGCAAAAAATTCTTTACCGTACGCCATTTGATCAGGCATGGCTTCTATGTCTTTAAAAAAGCCCATAGTGGTGTGTTTATAAGTGTGCTTGTCAAACGCTTCTTCGCGCACAGCACTTAATAATTTACGAATTGGGCTCGCGTTGTTTTTTAAGTACTCACCTTTTACCGTTTGTGCTTCTGTTCTAAATTGCTCTTCGGTGTAGGTCAAGTTTTGAAAAACATCAGCTTCAAGCTCAAGTACTTTATCTAGATGCTGTTTTGAAAAGTTTAAATGGTAATTTGTGTAATCATTTGTTGTATAAGCGCGGTTATCAACACCTGAATTTTTTAATATGTCTGAGTACACATCTTCAGGGTATTTTTTTGAGCCTTTAAACATCATGTGTTCAAAAAAGTGAGCAAAGCCTGTTTTGCCTTCTTCAACTTCGTTACGCGATCCAACCGATACCGGAATTTGCAGCGACACTACATCAGGGTAATCGGTTTTAACAACCATGACACGTAAGCCGTTTTCTAGCTCTTCAATTAAGTAATCTTGTGAAAAAACACGGTCATCAGCTTTATTTACTTGTTCTTGTTGTGCTGTTGTTTGCGCGCTTTGGTTTTGTTGCATGGCGCAACCCGTTAACGCCAGCGATACCGCTAAGCTGGTTGCTAATAATTTAAATTTCATTGTTGTCCCTTTTTAAATTGAGCAAATTTTTTGTCAGATTTAACACTAACTCACCCTCGATTATGCCCCAAAGCCAATAAATATAAGAGTCCCAAGGGAATTTATTATGTAAACAACTGTGTCAATTATAAATAATGGGAACAAACACTATGAATAAACATCATGTTAGTTGAAAAACTTTCACCAAATAAATCTATCTAGACGTCTAAATGGCTGCTATATTAAATCCATCAAAACAAACTTAGCTGGAATGAGGATTATGGCTTTATCACTAAAAGAGAAGATAGTGGACACCAATCAAGGTGTTTATCTTATTGGTACTACCCCGCCTAAAATTGGCACCGATAAAGCGCAATTAAAAACCATTGCAGAAAAGCTATTAGGTCGCTTACACGAAATTGAATACGACGGCGTAATAATTTACGACATTCAAGACGAAAGCAGTCGAACTAACCAAGACCGCCCATTTGCGTTTAAACAAACCGTTGATCCGCGTGAATACAGCCATTTACTTCGTAATTTATCTGCACAAGATGTGATTACTTATAAAAGTGTGGCGCAGCGTGGCGTAGGCGAATTTAAAGATTGGCTAAGTGAAACTAAAAACGACTACGATTTACAAAATGTTGTTTTAGTAGGTAGCCCATCATCGATAGGCGATATAAAGCTAAGCCTGCCAGATGCGTATAAAGCGATGGCTGAGCAATCAGATGATTTCTTTTTAGGTGGCGTTACGATTGCCGAGCGCCATTCAAGTAAACGAAATGAGCACGAACGATTAATAGAAAAAACAGCACAAGGTTGTCAGTTTTTTATATCGCAAGCTGTTTACGATGCACAAGCTACTATAGAGCTAATCACTAGCTACGCACGTACTTGTAAAGCACAGGGTATTACACCTCAACGTATTATATTAACGTTTACCCCGTGCGGCGGCGAAAAAACCTTAGAGTTTATGCAATGGTTGGGTATCTCAGTGCCAGAGGCAACTAAATGGCGCATGCTTGATGCAGACAATACATTAAGTGAATCAGTCCGTATTTGCCGCGAAAACCTCGACTTAATACTTAAAAGCTGTGCGCATTTAGATGTACCGCTGGGCTTAAATATTGAAAGCTTAACAAACCGTAAAGAAGAAATTGACGCGTCAATTAACCTATACCGTTTATTAAAAGCAATAATGGAATTGAACCTTGCGGAAAAGCTAATAGCTTAAAGGCTAGGTGAGAGCTAATTAACACCCTTCTTGGCAAGCCTCATGGCTTGCTTTTTCGTTACTTATTTTACACAGTTTCAGACATTAGCTTAATTTTACTTATTGCAGACATATACATACTTTTATAGTCGTCATTTATAACTTTTATGTTTACCACTTCAACATTGAATGATTTGAGTAATTCTGATTTTTCCCGCTCAATCTGATTCGTATAAAAATATATTTTGTTATCCACTAAATTATCAGCGGCAAAACGAGCTCGCTTATTAAGTAACCACCAAATATCAGTTTCGCTGTAATCAAGGGAGAGCCCAATAATATGAATATTTGAAGAAAAGAAAAGATCAATCCATGACGTAAAACAATAACTACTTTTTTTTAATTTAGTCGACATTGGCTCTACGCTTTGATTTTTACCATCAACTATATGTTTATAAGTACCTTTAACATAGGATTCAATTTTACTAACTGAGCCACAGTAATGGTCTAATCCAAGCATAATTGATTTAGGATGTTCTATTTCTCCGTGAATACTCCATAAGTATTTAACATTTTTATTTAAATTATATTCTCTCTTTCGCCTTAGGCTATAAATATCTTCGGTACTTAATTTTTGAGCATTAATTTTTAAAGCCTTTTCAAAAGCATAATCGTAATTGGTCGTTAAGTAATTATTAATATCTAGCGATACTAGTTTTTCAAAAACCTCATTAGAACCTTGTGACTTCATTGCATCCGCAATAGTATTTTTAATATCAACTTCATCAGCTTTCTGACTATGTTCTGGAATATGCTTTTCCATGAAAACTCTCTCATAAACCACCGTATTTGGAAGATTTCCATTTTCAAACTTATTAACCCCCTTAATTTTATCTAATAAATCATTCCAACTAACGGCATCATCCGAAAGTCTATTAATCCCATTTCCAAACAGCACTGTATTTTGCATAATTAGCCCTAATAAATATAACAAACCTGTAAAATGGATTGTTTAAACCCTATCGATACAAAATAACTTAACTTAGCTTAATTTCAAACACTTAGGTCTTTTATTTGGATTTCATTGAGAGAAAGTTATTTTTTTGGAGTAATTTAAATAAAAAATATCAAAGTTCCAATCAATTCTGTTTAATTCAACTTTGATAAGGAAGTTGCCCTGTAGGAAGAAAATAATTCGCACCATCTTTACAATTCACTTTTTAGCCAACTTATACGTTTGTTTATTTTTATACATTGCCTGGTCTGCATCATTTAATAGTTTTTCAAATGACTGCCTTTGCTTATCAGTAAAGCTATAACCAATACTGAGCGATAAATCGCAAACGTCTTCTTTGAGTAAGGCTTTTGAATACTCAGTCGAAATTTTATCCATAATGTAGCCAATCTTACTTTTATCGCTTACTTGCATTACCACAACAAACTCATCACCTCCGATACGCCCGACTATATCAGCATCTCTTAAATGCGTTTTTAGCGTTTTTAGCGTTTTTAGCGTTTTTAGCGTTTTTAGCGTTTTTAGCGTTTTTAGCGTTTTTAGCGTATCTGCCAATATAATTAAGGCTTTGTCACCCACTTCATGTCCGCATCCGTCGTTTAATTTTTTAAAGTCGTTTATATCAATAAAGAAACAACACACATCAAAACCTAAGCGTAGCGCTAAGTTAAGCTTTTGCTGAGCGAGCAAACTAAGTGCTCGGCGGTTATAGATATTAGTTAGCGCATCGAGCATGGCTATTTCGCGCATTTGTTCATAACTATAAATAAGCGCTAAGTCGTCTTCAATTAAATCGCGTAGCTGCTCTATGAGCTCAAAGTATTCATTGGTATAAGTTGTTTTTTTAGTGTCTTTTAAGCATAGCGTGCCAAATACTTCGCCTTCAGGCCAATGGATTGGTAAACCTAAGTAGGATTCAACACCATCTTCAACAACCTCAGGTAGAGTGTTCCATGCATCATTATTGCTTGCATTATTAACGTATAAGGTATTGTTATTCTCTGCTACGTACTTACAAAAAAGAGGTGTGTGGGGGGGAAGGATAGGATTGGTCTCAAAGTTAGAGCCACCTTCGTTATTTCTAATAACAATGCGATAGCCTTTGCTTGTCGCCTGAACTATATAACCTGACGGGGCCGAAAATAGCCCCGTGATAAGATCAATTGTTTTTTGCCATTTATGCAAAGATATTTGGCCATCAATACCAGAAAATGCCCACTTATCAATTTCAAACATTGCTTTACCTCAGCTACTTATTAGCTTCAGTATAGGCAAAAAAGCAAAGGAAAAGGAAAAGCTATTATTTACGACGCCTACTTGGCTCTCTTTTTCCTGTGATGCGTTTTTTATCGCGATCTTTTCGCGACTTGTTGGTGTTTTTACGATTATCTTTTGGCTTTTTATTAGGATCTGGCTCGTAACCTTCTAACCACTGCGGCGTTAAACGCGTATCGAGTAGTACTTCAATTTCTTCTAGCAGCCATTGCTCATCAAGACTTACCAGCGACATGGCAAGCCCTTGCTCACCAGCACGACCTGTACGGCCAATACGGTGCACGTAATCCTCCGCAATGTAAGGTAGTTCAAAGTTAATTACGTATCTAAGTGTAGAAATATCTAAACCACGCGCGGCTATATCGGTTGCAACAAGTACGCGTGTAATACCTTCTTTAAAATTTTGCAATGCACGGTCGCGTGCGCCTTGAGATTTATCGCCATGGATTGACTCTGTTTTTAAACCGTCTTTACACATTTCTTTAGCGAGCTGATCAGCCATTTGTTTTGTGCGAGTAAAGATAAGCACTTGGCGCCAGTTTTTCATGCCAATCATGTGCGATACAAGTTCGCGCTTACGATCCTCATCTACAGCGTAAATAACTTGCTCTACTTCAACAGCGGCTGAGTTACGTTTATCAACTTCAATTAGCTCTGGGTTTTTAAGTAGTTTTTTACTGAGTTCAAACACGCTGTCATCAAACGTAGCCGAAAAGAATAAAGTTTGGCGATCGCCCGGGATATGTCGCAATATACGTCTAATTTCATCAATAAAGCCCATATCAAGCATACGGTCAGCTTCGTCAAACACCAAAGAGTCTACGCTTGAAAGTACCACACTGCCTTTAACTATATGATCGAGCAAACGCCCAGGTGTTGCCACTATAACTTGCGCTGTTTTAAGTGCTTTTATTTGAGGGCCAATACTTGCGCCACCATAGGCTAAAGCGCCATTGATATGAGTGCCTTGTGCGTATTTTTCAAAGCTGGCAAATACTTGCTGAGCAAGTTCACGGGTTGGCGTTAAAATTACAACGCGGGCAAGGCCTTGCTCATCTTTTTTAGGGGTATTTAAAAGCTTATGTAATAAAGGTAAAACAAAGGCGGCGGTTTTACCTGTACCTGTTTGCGCGCTGCCCATTACATCACTTCCGGCTAAAATAGGCGGAATAGTTTTAATCTGAATTGCGGTAGGCTGAGTGTAATTATTTTGCTCAATCGCTGTTAATAATAACGGGTCGAGATTAAGTGATGAGAACGTAGTGGCAGACATAGGCTTAGCTTTAAAATAACAAAGAGCGCTATTGTACGCATATTACTGTACTGCGTAAATTAACCAGTCCAGAAAAGTATTTAATCGTGATTGCTCTCTTTAGCTTTAGCGCTAAAACAATAAAAAAGGCGCTAAATAACCGTTGTATTTAGCGCCTTTTATAATTTGCTGTAGCTTTAAGCTGGCTTTAGTGTTGCTTTACGTTCGTTGTAAAACGCTATTAAATCGTCAACCGTTGCTTGGCAGTATTCGCGAATACCCGAAACCACCATGTGCTTTTCACCACTACCCACTTTAACGCCGTTTTCTAACAGGTTAAAACGTAGTGTGATTTTTCCGCGCTTACCGGCATACTCAAAACTAGGCTCTGCAAACTCAAGTTCTGGTGCTGTTATATCAAGATTATCAAGATTGATAAGCATTGATTCGTAAATTACCATCGGACGAGCAGGGTTTATCATTACCTCTTGCTTGCCCATTAATGGAATAATTACGTGCGGAAAAGTAGTACCAGAAAACTCAACATAATTTTTTATAAGACTATTAGTTAATGCTGGGCATTGGCTGGTTTTACCGCTGCGCTTTACCTTTAAAATAACTTTTTCGCCATTGGTTACATCAAACTCATCAGCCCCCTCAGGGAAGTTAAGTTTGGTGTTTTCATCAACCATACCAGCAAAAGTAAATTCCATTTGTTCACTAATACCGTAGCGATCTAGTACCAATGAAAAAAGTAAGTCTCCTGGCGCGCAAAACTTTTTGGCATCTTTGTCGTGAAGCGGATTGTAATCATCAGCAACGCATTTAGCGAATCGACAACCTTGCTCACGAGAGATAGAAACATAATCAGCATGCTGCTGAAAAAAAGGACTTAACATAGTTTGTTCACTGCTTAAACGGCTTATAACCTGTCCATACTACCAGAAAAAAAATATTGAGAGGTCGAATCTGTTAGATTAGTTGCTAAATAAAAAAGAGCAATAAAAAACAATGACCTTTTATTTATTAGCGCTATCAATTATATGTGTTTTTCCGTACTGCAAAATATCAATAATGCGACAACCCCTTTGGCACTACTTACTAGCTTTAGGTGTTGTAAGAAAGAAATTAGCTGGACAGCCACTTTAACTGTACTAAGAGACGGTGTTTTATGGGAAGCGCCAAAAGTTATAAATTAACTATTAACGCCATAGTCTCTTGTTATGAATTTTCGTGCTTCCAGTTTAGATATTTACAAAGCCCTTCCAAGTCAGGAAATAAAGTATGGCTGTTAACACCGTGCCTATCTAATGCTTTTAGCATTGTTTTAAAATGGCAAGGATCTGACTGTCTGTAAAATGTGCTTTTTTCATAATTTTCTCCTGTGTTTACAATAAGAGAAAATTCTACGTTTGGCATCTATTATTTTTCGGGGGGATTACCGGGCTATCTATTTTTACTTTCATTTTGTCTACATAGCTCAGCTTTTTGCGTGATTCATTATTTATAATAATGCACTCTTCATGCTGTTTTTGTTGGCTTTTTTCGTAATAATTAGGATGGGTGTCATCCTAATTAGCTTACGTCGTTATAGTTAAAAACAATGTGCAATCAAGAGTAAAATTAAACCTAACAGGTTTATACATTGCAGGCCAAGGTGGCTTACTCGACATTGTATTATCACCAGATTATAACGACTCAAAAGAAGTTATTTTTACTTATGCCCAAGGTGATGCAAGCGCAAACAGGCTTGTTGTTGCCAAAGCCACGTTTAATGGCAATAGCTTTTCAAAGCCTGACGTTATTTATAAAGTAGCAACTGATAAAAATACACCACAACATTACGCTGGTCGCGCCCTCGTATTACCCGATAGCACATTATTAATTTCAACGGGCGATGGGTTTGACTTTAGAGAGCAAGCACAGGTTATAACAAGCCAACTTGGTAAAATATTACGTATAAACCTAGATGGCACCATCCCAAAAGATAATCCATTTATTAATCACAAAAACCCAAATGCACATGCTGTTTACTCACTTGGTCACCGTAACCCTCAAGGCTTAGTTTATGATTACGATACGCAGCAAATTGTTAGCAACGAACACGGCCCTGCAGGCGGTGACGAGCTAAACTACTTAAACGCTGGCACTAATTATGGCTGGCCGGTAATCACCTATGGCAAAGATTACTCGCAAGCGCGTATTTCACCCTTTACCGAATATAAAGGCATGCAAAAACCAAGCGTTAATTGGACGCCATCAATAGCGCCATCAGGTATGGCGTATTACGGTTCTAAACACGCCGCATTCCCTTCACTGCAAAAACATGTACTCATTACCACGCTTGTTGATAAAAAGCTTTACAGCGTTAATCTGGTAAGTGGTAAGTTTACGCAGTCTCACGTCTTCCCTGAGGCCGCAGGCCGGTTAAGAGATGTGTTTATAACTGATAAAGGTAACGTCGCGGTATTAACAGACGGCAAAGAGGCAAAGCTAATGTTGATGACATCAAATTAATTCACAAAGGGAGTAAGAGCCGCTGCGCTTTTAGAGTAAGGTAGCGGCTTTATTACGTACTTAATAACGTTTTTAAGTTTTCAACTGCGTACCATATACTTACTGTGCTTGTTATTTACCCGATTCTAATTTCTGTTTCAATAACTCAATAAGTTGAGTGCTAAGCCCTGTAATTTCGGCTTCTAGTACCTTCACTTTAGCCTGCGACTCTTCATCTTCTTTGCTGCGTAATAATGCAGTTTCCTGTAGTAGTTTTTCTATCTTTTCTTGTATTTCAGCAATCTGTTCATCAATAGGATCTTCTTCAGATTGTGATGCTTGATTTACATCTTCATTGCCTGATAACTTACGTAACGCCTCTCGATTTTGATCTTCCAGACTTTTTTCTTTTCCTTCTTCGGATATATCCACTTGGTCACTTTGAACCGCCGCTTTGTGCACAGTCGCTTTTTCGGTTACTTCATCAGCTACCACCTTTAAAGTTTGTTTTTGCGGGTAAATTTCTAAAGGTTTAGAGTTTATGTGAACTGACATTTTATCCATTTTAATATTCCTTGTTCAGTCAATTATTGGTGAGAAGTAGTTAACTATAAATATAATGCTTTACCAAAAGCCAATTGTAATAGCCCTCGTTTGATTCTTTATTAGATTACACTCTACTCACAAGCTTGCCCATTGTTGTTTTAAACCAACAAGGTGAACAATACCAAAAGATAAACAAATAAAGCACATTAAACTATTGCGCATAAAGTCTTGCTCCCAGATACTTTGCAGGATCTGACTAACACTTTGTTGCACAAGTTTGTCATCAACTGTTGGAAGCCCTAGCGGTCGTTCTTTACCATTGGATTTTGGGATGTAGATGCGTTTAATATCATTAACTCGATAACTTTTCTGTTTGAGTTGCTGACTTAAACGTTCGATATTTTCAATTAACGTCGACTTGTATTTTGGCATCGTAATGCCATCAATACCCGGACTGGCTAATTTATTGAGTTGACCCCAGCTTTCATACAGGCTTGCGGCATCTAGCAATCCATATAGATTCTGAAACCTGTGCTTAGGGTGAGTATGTGCTTTAAATGCAAGGGTATTAAGTGTTGTTGTCATAATATTTCCAGCCCTACTTTGTCCGGTCTATGTGTCGACTTAGTACCCGATATAACTGTCAGCTCCTTCGCCATGTACAGGGCTTTCCCCTGCCCAGACTACTATGGGCTGATCTGACTTCCAAAAGGTCATCGTTAGCTTTGCTTTTCGTTAAGCTTTCCTACCACCATCCTTGTGGAACACCTTTGGATCTCTCAAGTTCTCAAACCATCTCTTTATACATGCCACGGCTTTGAAACTCCGCTGACTCGCCACAACCTTACTAACACGGCTGTTTTGCATGGACTTCGGTGGCGTTGTAAACCTCGTCAGTCAGATCTAATATTTATCGGAGCGATATCAGCACTTCAGGATCACGATAACCCCTATGGCCTACATAATTCTCTGTGTACGCTTCGCCAATCTTGTTCGTGTGATGCTATCCTCATAACTGAAAAGCAATTGCTAATCCCACACTCCGCCAAAGGCGCAACACTCGATACAGGAGGTTAGTTAGACCTTGCCCGACAGGGACTTGCACCCTGCAAGATGGATCAAGCTTAGTTTGACGCACCAACGCCCCAATAAGGGGCTAAAATTGTTTGCTAAAATGTGTAGCGAAGCGAAACCGAGCAAACTGTTTTTAGTCCCGCTTAATTGACTTGTTATGCGTATTTTCAACCAATTCATTTAGAGACGATAGCTCACTATCAAAATGACTTTTCTCATTTTTAGGTATTACTCCGCCGCAGTAATATGTATCAAGTTTACCTTTAACATCGTAAGCATAAACTAAATAAGTTTGTGATTCATTAAACCAATACCCGTTACAACTTGCTCTATTAGCTACGGTATCTAGAGTGACCTTTTTGTTATTACCTTTCCATGATTGGATAACAGAAAAATCCACTAGAATATGATCTTCATTGAAAGGTGATTTAGTTCCTTTTATAGTGATAGATGAAACTTTTCCAATAAATACATATTTTGCATTCGCTAATTTATCATTTACTTCGCCAAGTCTACAGTCACAAGCTAATGCAATATTGGTAAAAATTAGAAGAGAAATTAATGTAGATAATTTTAACATCCGGATGATCCTATACGCATAGACATAATGACTCCCACACGGTGTTAGCCTCCGCTTTTCGTGGGTTAGCTTAATTCAAAGCCAGAGCCATAATTAGTTTGTCAATTAACTAAACAGCAGAGGCTAACATGAATAAACATAGCATACTTTTTATCGGTCTTGATACACATAAAGAATTCAATGAAGTCGCCTATATTGAAGAACATAGAGGTGCGAAACCCGTTCATCTTGGCCGAGTTTCGTCTTCCAAAGTGGCTGTTCAAAAGCTTGTTCGTCAGTTTGAATCCAAATACCCTGGCGCAACACTTCATTTTGTTTATGAAGCTGGCCCATGTGGTTATTGGATTTACAGATTAATTACCAGTCTCGGCCATTGCTGTTATGTGGTTGCACCCTCTCTTATTCCCAAAAAGCCAGGTGAGAAGATTAAAACCGATAAACGTGATGCCCTTAAGCTCGCTAAATTACTTAAATCTGAAGATTTAACACCTATTTATGTTCCCGAGCCTGAAGATGAAGCCGTACGTGATTTATCTCGCGCACGCGAAGTGGCAATGAAGGATTTAAAAGATGCTAAATATCAATTAAAGGCACTGCTGCTTCGCAATAATATTAATTACAGAGGCACTGCAAATTGGTCACAAAAACATTTACGTTGGCTCACTGAGCTTGTGTTGCCACATCCCGCGCAGCACATCGTCTTACAAGAGTTTTTACACACAATTAATGAACGAATAAGCCGACTTGAACGGCTAGACAATGAACTAACACACCATGTTCACCAGTGGCGTTATTATCCTGTAGTAAAAGCAATACAAGCTATGCGTGGCGTTCGTTTGTTGGTCGCCACCGGCGTTGTTGCTGAGCTTGGCGATTTATCGCGCTTCGACCACCCCCGCAAATTAATGAGTTATCTTGGTCTTGTACCTAGTGAGCACTCGAGTGGTGGCAAACGCCATATTGGCGCCATCACAAAATGCGGAAACGGCCGAGCGAGGCGCCTTCTCGTTGAAGGCGCACACACTTATCGGTATGCGGCAAATATATCGACAGATATGCAAAAACGACAAGAGGGTTTACCAAAGGACATTATTGATATTGCGTGGAAAGCACAACTTAGGCTCTGCAAGCGCTATAAAAAAATGATAGCCAAAGGGAAACATTACAACCTGGTTGTCACCGCCATTGCTCGAGAAATGATTGCATACATATGGGCAATTGCAAAAGAAGTGGTGCTAACGCCAGTAAATACAAAACTTAGATTGGCAAGAGTACCTGCATGATAAACGAATTAGAGTTAATGCATAGGATCAAGCATCGGGAGTGGCACAACCACCGACGGCGTTAGGATGGCAATGTAGCTAACGCTTCATTGAACCACGAACATAGACTGAAGACAGGTGCCACGACGAAATAAGTAAGGTCTGCTCTGTTACTAGAAATAGTAATAACCAACGAATATCAGCAAGATAACCGACGACATTACTTGCTTCATCCTATGTATTAACTCGCTCTAATTCGAGCTAAAGTAATTATGGCTTAAAAA
The DNA here is from genome assembly GCF_002407505.1 of Pseudoalteromonas sp. 1_2015MBL_MicDiv. Taxonomy (NCBI): domain Bacteria; kingdom Pseudomonadati; phylum Pseudomonadota; class Gammaproteobacteria; order Alteromonadales; family Pseudoalteromonadaceae; genus Pseudoalteromonas; species Pseudoalteromonas sp. 1_2015MBL_MicDiv. The sequence continues at coordinate 2,996,466 of NZ_CP012737.1, forward strand.
AGTTAGGCAGGGATCAGTGCGTTTAACTTGACAGTGGGAGTCATACCAACGCCCAAATAACAGGCTAAGTAATGGTTGGCTAAAATTGTGTAGCGAAGCGAAACGTAGCCAACTGTTACGTGTCCTTGTTGATTTTCTTGTTAGGTTTTATTTCTAAAACTTCTGCCTTAGCATAATTATTATCAATGACCTTAACCCCTACAACTAACTCAATTACTTCTTCACTTGTTAATGAATTAGCTAATAAAGCTAAGTCGCCTTCTTTAGTACGACTTTTAAAAAGCTTAGCCATAAGTTTTCGATTTTGTTTTAGATCAGTTATTCCTACAGAGTAATGATTGTCGTATCCCCTTAATGAGGTAACTTGAAATTCACTTTCTAGAACATCCTTTTCGTATTTATTTTTATCTTTTTCTGCAATTTTATTGATTTCATGCTTACCCAACTTTATGTCACCAAGTTGAATTGAATCCGCATCAGAAGCGGCTGATATTATTTTTCTAAAAGTTCCGTGCAATTGACTAGATGTATCTTTTAATTGCGGCAGTGCATCAATAGCTCTCTGCAGAGTCTTTTGTTTTTCAATTTCAATTTCTTTAATGTTATCCATATGTGTACCAAGAACAAACGCACCTGAAATAGCTAACGAAATAAAACAAAGAGTAATCGCTGTGATTTTTTGCGTACTAGGTTTGGCCATTGATTCACCAAGTTTATTCAACAAGCCGGTAGCATCTGCTTTTATGTCAGTACTACCTTTTACAATTGTATAAACAAGCTCGATTTCATGTTTGTCAGATTTTTTTAAAAATCTAGCATCTCCGCCATAAACGGTTTCACCATAAAAACTATTTAAGTTTCTCTGAATAAATGAAAGTTTTTCCAATAAGCCTGCTGGTAAGGTAGAAGAGTACCTTTCACCTTTTATGTTAATAGATATATTCGGCCAATTTTGGAACTCCAAATAATCATCATATTCCTTAGAATCTAGGATTTTTTCTAGTAGCTTCCAAGCATCGTCTTCGTTTTTAATTACAATTGATTGCATCAAATATCCTATGTGGGTAACTCTAAAAACCTAACGCCTTGCTAAGCGGAAAATAATGGTTGGCTACAATCGCGAAGCGACGGCCAACTGTTATTTTTCCGTTTAAGCAATTTGTTAGCTGATTATTTGTTAAGTAAACTTATCCATTCACTTGGATTCGATACGATAAATTGATATGTACGACCGTCTTGCAACGAAATTTCTATGGCATCCGATGTTAAAGGAATAACACCTGCTCCTTTGCCCAAACATTTGTCTACTTTTGAAATTGACTTTCGCTCAATTTTGTATGACCCAAGTCCGGCGTCCTTGTTGAACGATTCAAAGTTGACTTCGCTTTCAGTTACCCAGAGTTTACCATCCCCTTTAGCCACGCCATTCTGAATGGTTGCTATAGTCGATTTAACAGTGTCTTCTTGCATATTTCGAACTCCTTTAGAAAATATTTAACTGCTGAGCTGTTCTTATTATTTGCGCCAATCAGCTAACAATTTTGTATACGACATTTGTCGTTTTATAAACCGACAAATGTCCATATATTACGTTGCATCTATTTTAGTCACGAAATAACTCCATGTAAACAAATGGTTAATATCAACCCGGTTTTTATAATTGTAGAAATACACCAAAATGGTGGAGATCAGTAATATTGGACAAAACAACAATCACTGTCTGTATTCACAGCATTTATTAACCTAGGCAACCAACTAAATTGATAACAAAAGACGGTGTTACTAATAACAAGTACTGCTTTGGCAGTTGCTTTTTATAGGCTGACCAAGATCAAATTTTAATTTCATACACGTAAGTACTGCCTAGCTACTTATCGCTCATTACTGTCTGTTTAATAAGATAAGCCTGTTCATTAAATCTATAAACACACACCAACGATGACAGTACCGATTAGTGAAAATATAATGGTTTATTAATACAAAATTGCACGTTATTGTTTAGTACTTAACACTAGAAAATGATAAATAAATGGCTTTTTATATTCTGGCATTGTCAATATTATGCGTTTTTTCTCGCTGCAATATTCTTATAATACGACAACCCCTTTGGCACTACTTAGTAGCTTTAAGTGTTATAAGTGCTTATGCTGAAGGTTATATAAATTTATATGCTCTGCTGAGCACTGGGCTTTACGTTGTTTTATACTACTGTGCGCTAAATACAAAGCGGGCAATAATACGCACTATATTAAGTACAGTCTTTGTTATTACCTCATTAGCATTAGCACTTCATTGGGTGCCTGGTTTTAGTAACCTCCCTATTGTTATAAACGAGCGTATTACCAGCGATGCGATTACTTTTACCCTTTATGCTAATTTTGATAAAGCTATGGCTGGGTTATTTCTTTGTGCTTACTTTTTTTCAAACTTAGATTCAAATAAAAGGCCTTTAAAAGCAGAATCTAATAAAGCGGGTCCATTGAACGTTAAACAACCCATTTTAATAGTTATTGCTACTGTTTTAGCTACGCTCATAGCGGCTTTAATGCTTGGACTTGTAAGCTTTAACCCAAAAGTGCCCGACTTTTGGTTAGCCTTTATTGCTATTAATCTTTTATTTACCTGTGTTGCCGAGGAAGCTTTATTTCGAGGTTTACTGCAAACTAAGCTTAGCCAAATTATTACACCAACCCGTTTAGCGCTACTTGCTCCTTTAATTACGGCTGGTATTTTTGCTTTGGCACATTTTGCAGGGGGCATTAACTATGTGCTGGTCTCGTTTATAGCAGGCTTAGGATACGGCTATATTTTTTATAAAACGCAGCGTTTAGAATGGGCTATTTTATGCCATTGGTTAGTGAACGTTTGCCACTTCTTTTTGTTTACTTACCCTATGCTCAGTGATGTTTAAGTTACTTACAAAAACAAACAATTTATTAACCTACAAGCCTTGCGCGTATTAAATTAAATAAGTATCTTTATTCCCTAACAAAATTAATAAATTGATGGATCAATTAGATATGCTACGAATCATAATAACCTTAAGCTTACTCATTATTTTAGCGGGCTGTTCTGGAGCTCGCTTTCACACCAATATAACTAAAGATATTTTAGCAGATCAAGTCAGTACTCGTGTTGCTAGAGGAGATCTTCAACAGTTTTATAGTGATCAAGAAGCGCACGAGAGCGGCGCTAAACTTTTAGGTAGAGTTGAAGGGCAGTTCTGTATTAACAAAAATCATGATACTAAGCCTAATATTAGCTATAACCGTGCTAAGTCTCACGCCATTGACGCGCTTAAAAATGATACTATGAATAGAGGCGGGAATGCTTTTACTATTAACTCTTGTAGCGAAACGTCTGTATCGTATTGCGACTTATCTGTTTTATGTAGCGGACAAGCCTACGACTATTAATAAGTTATATATTAAGCGCAAAGCTAAGTAGCACACGCTTTCCTGACTCAATTTTAGATACGCTGTGCTCGTATTTATCGGGTCTAAACAAATACACGCGATTAAATAAATTTATAATGCATTTTGAGCATTTAAATACCCCACCCGCTTTAGGTTTTTCTAATACAAAGTTGAGCTTGTAATAGCGCCCTTGCTGCACAGGGTCAATATGGTTCATTACGCTGTGATTAGTTGGGTAAGTAACAAGGTTTATCGAAAATGTATTACTGCTAAAAATAGCTTTGTTTTTAACGGTTGCAATCATACTGCCTCCTATGAGTTTATATGCCGCATTGTAGCATTTAGTAAATTATGAATGCTTAGGCTAAACAATATCAAAATACGATGTCATATAGCTAAACAGCCTGAAACAAAAAAGCCGAGCTTAGTAAAGCTCGGCTTTTAAAAGTACATTGTTTAGCAATTATGCACTTGGGTATTCGCGGTACGCACGCTCTATATTTTTAGCCTGCTTTTTAGAAATACCTAAATGAGCAAGGGCTACACGTAAACGAGCACGTGATAAGTCAGACCCCAATATTTCCATTGCATCAAGCACTGACGTACTTGATGTTTTGCCTGTAATTGCGACAAAAATTGGCTCTAAAAAGTCTTTAATTTTAAGCTCGTGGAATGTTGCAACTTCTTTTGCAATTGCAAAAATAGCTGGCTTTTCAAAGCTACGTAAGCCTTCAAGCTGCCATACAAAAAATTGTAGCGCTTGGCGAATCACGTTTTCGTCTGCTTTGCCGGCTGTTAATAGCGCAGGATCGTAAGTTGGAATCCCCCCTACAAAGTGCCCTGCAAGCTCAACCATATCCGACAGCGTATTAATACGTGTTTTAACTTCTGGTAATATTTTAGCGAGCATTTCGCCGTTAAACTTCCAATCAACAAAGCGCTGAATTAACTGCTCGTCGGTTAGGTTTTCGCGGATCCACATGCCGTTTAACCAGCTTAATTTATCTACGTCGAATACTGGGCCACCAAGCGATACACGCTTCATGTCGAAGTTTTCAATCATTTCATTAAGTGTGAACTTTTCACGCTCATCTGGCATTGACCAACCCATACGGCCTAAGTAGTTAAGCACGGCTTCTGGCAGGTAACCCATTTCTTTATAGTAATTAATAGATGTTGGGTTTTTACGCTTAGACAGCTTTGATTTATCTGGGTTACGTAGTAATGGTAAGTGACCAAGTACTGGCGCTTCCCAACCAAAATCTTCATACAGTTTTAATAATTTAGGTGCTGAGTTAATCCACTCTTCGCCACGGAAAATATGGCTAATTTCCATATGGTGGTCGTCAACTACGTTCGCTAAAAAGTACGTAGGGAAGCCATCAGCTTTTAAAAGCACTTGCATGTCTACGTTTTCCCACGGGATCTCAATTTCATCACGTAGGTAGTCGTTAAACTTAAATGTGCCTTCGCTTGGGATTTTCATACGTATAACGTAGGGTTTGCCTGCCGCTAAGTTTGCTTTAATTTCTTCATCTGTATGGTTTAAACCACGACCGTCATATTTAGGGCGTAGACCTTCTGCCATTTGCTCTTCACGCATTTGATCAAGCTCTTCGCTTGTTGCAAAGCAGTAAAACGCTTTGCCATCGTCAACTAACTGATGCGCGTATTTTTTATATAAATCGCTACGCTCAGATTGACGGTAAGGACCAAATTCGCCACCCACATCAGGACCATGATCCCACTCAAGCCCTAACCAACGTAGGCTATCCATAATCGCAAGTTCAGACTCTGGCGTGCTACGTACTTGGTCTGTATCTTCTATACGAAGTACAAATTCACCGCCTTGTTGTTTAGCAAAACAGTAGTTAAATAAGGCGATATAAGCGGTGCCAAGATGCGGGTCACCAGTTGGCGACGGGGCAACACGGGTGCGAATTGTCATGGTATATTCTCTTTAAATAAGTGAGATAATAAAAGTGGTTTATGCAGCTACTTTGTTTAAGTAAGCAATAATATCGTTTGATTCATACAGCCATTGTACTTGGCCGTTTTGCTCTATACGCAGGCAAGGCACTTTAACTTTGCCGCCTTGCTCTAGTAGCTCTTGACGATATTGCTCATTGTCTTTTGCATCACGCGTATCTATGTTTAAGCCTTCGCGCTTAATAGCGCGACGTACTTTTACACAAAACGGGCATGCTTTAAATTGATACAGTTTAAATTGTGAGGTTTGCAGATCAAGCTGTGCTTGCTCGTCGCTTGCGCGCTTTTTACTGCGAGGAGTAAATACAAAATTAAAGAATAAGATTATACAACCTAAAAACCAACGAACTAATTTCATGTTCTGTGCTCTGCTTACAACAATTTAAGGAGCCAGATTTTAGCACAAATTTACAATCAAAAAAGTGTAATACTGCGAGAATTACACCCAAGTAATTTAATTTACTAAAAGTGCTTCTATAGCAATACCATATCATCCCTATGAAGTACTTCTGCGCCACTATCGTAATCGAGTAATTGGCCTATTTGACTAGAATGCGCACCCTTTATTTTATTTACCTCGGTACTACTAAAGCGCGTTAAGCCCCGTGCAATCACTTGATTTTTATTATCTATTAAATCAATTAAATCACCGCGTTCAAAACGTCCAAATGCATTAGTAACGCCTTTAGCAAGTAAGCTTGCGCCTTTATTTTGCAGCGCGGCAATAGCACCTGTATCTATAACAATTTGGCCGGTACTTTTAGGCCCAGCTAGTAACCATTTTTTACGGCCATCTTTTGGGGCGGTGAGTTTTAAAAAACGCGTGCCTGGTAACTCGTCACTCATGCATTTTAAAATAACGTTTTTACCTGCGCCTTTAGCAATAATAACTTCAACGCCTGCACGCCTTGCGATGTCGGCTGCTTGTAATTTGGTTGCCATGCCGCCAGTACCTAAGTTTGTACCACTGCCACCAGCAAGTTGGCGCAGCTCATCGTTTATATGTGTTACTTCGCCAATGAGGGTGGCATTGGCATTAGTGCGCGGATCGCTGGTAAATAACCCTTCTTGATCGGTAAGTAGCAGTAACTTATTAGCATTAGCCAAAATAGCGACAAGTGCCGATAAATTATCGTTGTCGCCTACTTTTATTTCGCTGGTAGCGACTGCGTCATTTTCGTTAATGATGGGTACAACGTCGTAATTTAATAATGCATTGAGTGTATCGCGGGCATTAAGGTAGCGCTCTCTGTCGTCTACATCAGCGCGAGTAAGCAGCATTTGCCCCACATTTACCACATATAAAGCAAACAAACTCTGCCAAATATGAATAAGTTGACCTTGTCCAATTGCAGCAAGCATTTGTTTATCAATTAAGCTTCTGCCACAGGGTTTTAATAGTTGTTCGCGCCCAGCAGCAACCGCGCCGCTCGATACTAAAATAACCTGGTGGCCTTGTTTTTTAAGCTCGCAGCATTGGCGTACTAATTCAACCATATGTGCTTTGTCTAGCTTATCGGTGCCGCCAGTTAGTACGCTTGTACCAAGCTTTACAACTATTACCTGTTCCCTTTGCATGTGCTTTTTACTACTGATTAATTAAAGATGAATTAATTTATACCAGCTCGGTATTTTTGAACAAGTTAAAAATATTCATGCTAGGATCTGATTTTATTAAATTATGTAAATTACTCTCTATGCCTGCCAGTTTATGTTTAATTATTGCCACCTTTTTATGGGGCAGCTCTTTTATTGCGCTCAAATACGCCATTGCCATTTACGACCCTGCATTGGTGATATTTTTACGCATGCTCACCACGTTAGTTTTGTCGCTTTGTTTATGGCGCTACGTTATTCGGTTTGAGTATTTAAAAGGTGACTGGAAGTATTTAGTGGGTATGTCGCTTGCTGAGCCTTGCTTATACTTTTTATTTGAAGGCCATGCAATGGAATACACATCGGCCTCGCAGGCCGGTGTTATTGTCTCTTGCTTGCCTATTATTATTGCGCTGCTTGCCTTTGTATTACTTAAAGAGCATATAAGCAAAGCCATTGTTGTCGGCTTTACGCTGTGTATTGGCGGCAGTATTTTACTTACGCTTCTTTCACCAAGTACCGACCAAGCACCTAATCCGTTACTAGGTAACTTTTTAGAGCTTATGGCTATGGTGTGCGCTGCATTTTATACCGTAAGTATTAAACATTTAGCTAATCGCTACTCGCCCCTGACTTTAATTGCGTTGCAAGGTATTAGCGGCAGCTTGTTTTTTGCGCCGTTTTTATTTTTTATCGACCTACCAAGCGAAAATCAACACGACTTAACTGCGCTCATGAGCATTTTGTATTTAGGTTCGTGTGTAACCCTTGGCGGCTACGGCATGTACAACTATGCAATTAGCAAAGTATCGGTATTAACCGCTGCTGCGTACTCTAATTTAATTCCTATTTTTACACTTATTTTGTCAGCTATTATTTTGGGCGAAGTGCTCAACGTTTGGCAATGGCTGAGCATATTTGTGGTATTTATTGGCGTAATGATAAGCCAGCGCCATCAAGAGCTCGTGGTTGATATACCGCTTAGCGAATCGGGCGAAGGCATTTGCGCAGATACAAGCAACCTTAAATCAGTACCAGAGGCAAGCGAATCAAAAGGGTAACAGGTAAGCAAATACAGCCCAGGTGTTTGTAAAAATGAGTTTTGGGATTGATGAATAACCTCAATCCCCGTTACCTTATAATTTTGAATCACCCCACTTTGCAGTTGCAAAGTAAACGCCTCTCCCACTTGTGCGTTTTGTAAAAATGCAAAGTGGGTGTCGTTATGCCCTGCTATTAGCGCGCCTTTTTCGTTTCCAAATTCTTTGCCGCCAAGCTCCCCTGCGGGTAAAAATTGGCTAGGCGCAAACGCTAAATTACGACCACTCGCTCCAGCTAATACACTTAATGTTTTATTATGACTTGGCCAATCAAGCTTTGCAGTCACGTAGCTGTCGGCGTAATACCACGGTTTTACTTTAGTGTCTGGTGATTTAAGTGCCTCTCGCCATGCTTGCTCAATTAATACTTGAGCAAGCCACGCTTTTGCCTGCATATAAGCGCCGTGACCAAATAATCCAAGCCCAGCTATTAGTAAGCCCACGCTTAGCCACTTTTTCATTTACGTGCCCTGCTTAACTTAAATGATCGGTTTATTTTAAGGGCGCCAAATCCCAATAATAAAATACAGCCTAGTAATATATGTAACCTGCTTTGCCCATCGGTTTGCGGTAAACGCATCGCCATACCTTGTGGTACTGCATTAGTAGCTTGCGCCGTTTGCTCTGCCACTTCTTTTATTTGAGTTTGTTCAATCGCTATAAAAGCAGTAAACGGGCTAAGTAATTGATGAGTAAGCGCAAGCTCCTGTACTTCATCTTTAACCACACTTTGCTCGTTGTATAAAAGTAATGACTTGATTTTTTGGCGCGCCCATAGTTTTGCAATACCTTGAGCGTTTGAGCTATTTTGTGTGCTTAATTTAATACTTAAAGGACCTTGTGCTGTTTGCCCAGCAAGTACCACATTTTTAGCATTATTAAGTTTTATAGCGACCATAATAGGCTCGCCAAAGTATAAATCAGGTAGTGGTGATGGCCAAAAATCTAAGCTGTTACCGCTTTCATCGCTTAGCGCCAAATTAGTAATAGCCGGATGTGCAAGCTTATCAAACAACTGCTGCATTTTAGGTTGCACCTCGCTTGTGCTGCCTATAAACGTAAATGAGCCTTTACCTATATCTGCTGCTCGGCGCATAAAAAAGCTGTTAGGTGCGCTGCCAATACCCACTGTAAATAAGCGGCTATCGCCTAATTTACTTTGAATGTTTTTAAACAATACGTCTTCGTTGCTTACGCTGCCATCAGTTAAAAATACAACTTGGCGTACAAAACCATCAAACTCGCTGCCATCAAGTACGGCATTAAGCGCACCTTGTATTTCTGTGCCGCCGTCGGCCTCTAGGCTATAAATAAATCGCTCTGCACGGCGTAAATTAAAGTCACTGGCTATAAGTGGTTTATCGCTCATTGGAGTTACTAAGTTGTCAAAACCAATAATGTTAAAGCTGTCGTCGCTATCAAGTAATGACAGCGCATAAAACAAGGCTTTTTTAGCTTGCTCCATAGATTGCCCGTGCATAGAGCCTGACGTATCAACTACAAATACCATTTCGCGAGGTAAGCGCTGAGTTTGTGTAAAGTGATCCCCCGGTGGCATTAGCATAGCAAGCCCGTATCGATCACCATTTTCAAACTGCTCAGTAAAAAAAGCGGCTTGAGCCTGCTCTTTTTGCAGCGGTTTAAACTCAAGTACAAAATCGCGATTAACTGCATTTGTCTCATTTAAGGCTATTTTATATTGTCCAAACGCAGTGTTTTGTACATCAACATTATGAAATTTAGAATTGATATCCACCAGCTCTAAGCCTACGTCTATATCTATGTTTAAGCTAAATTGGCTGCTTGGTACGTTATCATTTTGAGTACTATTTTGAGTGATGTTTTGAGTGCTGTAAACAGGGCTCAACCACCCAGTTGGTAAAGGATTAGTATGTGCTTGGTTTTGAGTATTAACCTCAACCTCACCACTAATCGCGTGATAACGCGGTGTAATGGTAGTCGGAAATCTAATAGCGAATGTACCGCTGCTATAATCAATTATTTCTTGATACTCAAGCTCAATAATTACCTGCTCACCAGGGCCAATATTCGCCACATTAGTAATAAACATATTGGCGCGTTGCTGGCGTACAAGGGCCGCTTGCTTACCTGCTTTTTTAGCCTCCTCGTATTTTTTTTCGGCTTCCACTTTTTTATCAATTTGGCCTTTAATGACTCGCTCACCTATACGCATCGTCATGGCATGTACGGCGCTTTCATCAGGCAATGGAAAAACGTAGCGCGCGTTGACTGCAAACGGGTTTTCGTTTTGGTAGGTTTGCGTTACTACAACATGATTAATTAGGCCAGTTAAGGTCATATTGGCGTCGCTTTTTAATATTATTGCTGGGCCTGCTGGCGCACCATTGCTATCAAAAAGTTCTAACTTGGGTGATTGCGCATGGCTTTTGAAGCTCGCTAACAGCACAATCGCTATGAATATAAAAATGCTTACTTTAGTAAGCATTTTGGTCGGTTTACTCAACATAAAATCACTCCATCGAACGCTTTGTTTTACTTAGATTCAGTTAGATTTAGTTACTCGCCGTTTGGCCATTTACTGGGTTCATTGAGCGAGTGATAAGCGTTACGCGTCTATCAAAAAAGTTGTCTTCTACCGTGTTGCTATTAGCCAATGTTTGCTGCTCGCCAAATGCCTGCGTGCTTAAACGTTTATGGCTCACGCCGTGTTTTATTAAATAGCTTTGCACTGCATTTACACGCGCTTTAGAAAGTAAAAGGTTAGCTTGCTCATCGCCGCGCTGATCGGCAAAGCCACTTAAATCAAGTGCGAGTTGTGGTTGGTTGTTTAACAAGGTAACGAGTTGGTCTAACTGCAGCGCAAAATGCGGGGCAATAACACTTGAACCTGTTTTAAATTGCACCGTCATCGCCAATAAGTTATTAATTTGAACTTGAGTTAACTGCTCATTTTGATTGGCAAGCACTTCTAGCTGTTGCTCTAACATATTATTGTGGTTAAGCACGTGTTGGTAATCGCTGGTTTTTTCTTTCATAACCGTAATTGCACGCTCTTGCTCTGCAATTTTGTTATCAGCTACTTTTGAATCACCTATTAAACCACCGGCAAATGCCCCAATAAACGCACCAATTGGCCCGCCCACTACGCCGCCAATAATAGCGCCTGCACCTAGCCCAATAGCCGTTTCTTTATGGGCTTCTTTTGATGGCGTGTTAGATGTTGAGGCAATTGCTGGAGTACAAAAACTAGCAACGAGTGTTAACGCAATTAATGTCTTCTTCATGATTTGATCCTTAAACTTACTTTTTAATTTGTGATGTTTTGTTTTGATGGGTGTATTAAAACAAGCTCAAGTGGCAGCAAAGGGGATCAAAAATGGCAAACTGCTGAGCAATTGTGGCAAAAAAATGGCAATTGCCTTTTTAACCTTACTTAGCTTAAAAACTTCGATATAGTGCACAACAGAGCCGATAGGATAATGATTAAAATGAAAAAAATAGCCATCGTTGAAGATGAACCCGCAATCCGTGAAAACTACATAGAAATGCTGAGCGCACAGGGCTACCAAGTAAGTGGCTTTGCAGATCGCGCCAGCGCTGAAGCTGCATTTAAAAATGCTCTACCCGATTTAGCCATTGTTGATATTGGCTTAGGCCATGAAATAGATGGTGGTTTTTTACTGTGCCAAACATTGCGATCGCTTTCTAAAACACTGCCTATTATTTTTTTAACCGCCCGCGATAGCGAAATAGATACCGTATGCGGCCTGCGCATGGGCGCCGACGACTACCTAACAAAAGACATAAGCTTGGCTCACTTGGCTGCACGTATTGGTGCGCTGTTTCGCCGAATGGAAGCACTTGAACAACCCGCTGATGCAAACGCCCTCATAACACGCGGGCAGTTAACGCTCGACACGCAACGTATGCAGGTATTTTGGCAGCAACAATTAGTTGATTTAACCGTAACCGAATTTTGGATGCTGCATTCACTCGCCCAGCGACCAGGCCATGTTAAAAGCCGTAACGATTTAATGAGCGATGCAAAAATTTATGTAGACGACAGCACTATTACTTCACACGTAAAACGTATTCGTAAAAAGTTTATAGCACTCGATAGCACCTTTGATTGTATAGATACCGTGTACGGTATGGGCTATCGGTGGGAACAACACTAATGCTACGATTTGGTCTGCGCAGTAAATTTATATTGCTTTCATGTTTTTTGTTTTTGCTGCCGTGGCTTGGCTACGAGTACGTATGGGAAATGGAAAAGTTTTTACGCCAAGGCCAAGAAAAAACCCTCGTAGGCACTACTCGCGCACTTGCCACTGCACTACATGAACGCCCTGCATTATTTGACGAGCAAACCAACTTTTTAGACCAAGTAGTAAAAGGCCGCGATTTATACGCTTATAATCTTAAAAACCCTATTCAGCTAGATGGTAAACTCACCGATTGGGAAAGCTACCAACCGCTGTTTTGGCATTACGATAAGCGCTACTTACAAAAAATAGACAACAAACATCAAGCCAGTGACTTATCGTTTGATCATATGGTGGGAAAATTTGATAACTACTTATATGCAGTATTTAAAGTCACCGACAATACTCTTATTTATCGCGCTAAAAATAGCTTAAGTATTACCAATAACGACTATTTACAAATTGGTTTAAAAACGCCTGACGGGCAGTTTAATTCTTACATTATTGCGCCGCGCCAAGACGGCTGGGTTAATGCGTTTGATGCAAATACCAAAGCCCCTTTTACAAAAATTCAGGGCTATTTTGAAAGTACCAAATCAGGTTATAACGTAGAGCTGCGCTTTCCAATTAGCATGCTGGGCAACAAACTTGGCTTTGCTATTGTTGACATAGATAGTAAAAGGGCACTGCTCGAGCCTAAAATAATGTCGACCTCAAACTTAAATAACCCAAACGATTTGGGCTCGGTATTAGTCCCTTCCCCAGAAATTAGCCGTATTTTAAAAGGTATGGGCCACAGTGGTAGCCGTATTTGGGTGGTTGATAACCATCATCGCGTACTTGCGCAATCGGGTACTATTCAAAATGCAGATGGCGTATGGGCTGATGGGCTTGCTAACCAAGTACCTGAAACTTGGTGGCAGCGCTTTGAGCAAAATTACTTACACCCAATTTACTATAAAATATTAACGCGCCCCGAAAATGAGTTTTTAGATACCCTGCACGATGTAGCCTCTATGCAGGGCACACATTTAGCGAAAGCATTAAAAGGACAACCAGCATCGTCTTGGCGCTTAACTCCCGACAGTAAAGCCGTTATTTTATCGGCCGCTTACCCTATTTGGATTCAAGACCAAGTAATTGGCGCGGTAATAGCAGAGGAAACCACAAACGGCGTACGTACGCTGCGTAACAAATCGCTCGAAAAACTCTTTAACGTTATTTTAGCTGTGATGCTAATTGGTACTGTCACCCTATTCTTTTTTGCCTCGCGTATATCAAGCCGTATTAGGCGGCTGCGCGATACAGCTGAGCAAGCAATTGATGCACAAGGGCGTGTTACCGGCAGTATTAATTACAGCGACGCTAACGATGAAATTGGCGATCTGTCTCGTAGTTTTTCAAACATTGTGAGCCGACTTGGTGGTTATACCGATTACTTAGAGAATATGTCGTCACGGTTGTCGCATGAGCTGCGCACGCCGGTTGCCGTAGTGCGCTCGTCACTCGAGAACTTACAAAGCTTGCCACAAAACGAGCTGAGTCAAAAATACCTCGATCGCGCCAGTGAAGGTGTTGAACGCTTAGGTAAAATAATAACCACCATGAGCGAAGCTACTCGCCTTGAGCAAAGTATTCAAAGCAACGAGCCTGAGCCTTTTGATTTACAAAAAGTAATAAATGGCTGCATGCAAGGCTATCAGCTTACTTACCCACACCAGTTATTTACGCTTGATGTATGCCAAAGCAAATTACCTATGCAAGGTGCACCGGAGTTTATAGCCCAGCTGCTTGATAAGCTTATCAATAACGCGATGGAGTTTAGTGAAGCCAATACGGCGATTAATGTGAGCCTTATGCAAACTGAAAATAAAGCAATATTAACTGTGAGAAACACAGGCCCTGCTTTACCCGAAGGATTAACTGAGCATATTTTTGATTCAATGGTGTCGGTACGTAGCCAGCAAATGCAGCAACAGCCACATTTGGGGTTAGGGCTTTATATTGTAAGGCTGGTGTGCGATTACCATAAAGGCAGCGTAACTGCGCAAAACAACGAACAAGCCGATGGTGTCGTATTTACCGTAACACTGCCGTTAGTAAATGGTTAAGGCTGTATTTATACCGTTATATTTGTACCGTTATATTTATAGCCACAGCATTATATGCAAATAGTAATTACGCAATAAATTAAATTCAGTCGTATATTTTTTGTTAAAAATAGTTGCTTTAATTCACCTTAACTCCATATAAATTAACAAATAAACCCCTCTCATCCTTCAAAACCTGCCGGTTACAATTTAGTACAACTTCAAATGTAACTATTCACTTTTAATTCAGTCGAATGACCATACCCTACATCATATTAAAGTATTAAATTGAAGGAATACTCATGAAACCATCACTAGAGCGTGAAGAACTAGACTTTATTTTTGACTTATACAGGCCCTCTAAAAAACCTGAGTCTGAAAATGTAAAACCAAAAAGTACAAACTACAAAGAGCTAAGAAAGCACGACGCGACTAAAAACCAAGGCGTATCGCACTACTTAGTCTAATTTTATTACGCTTGGGACTTCTCATGTTCTAAAAATGCTTTAATGCAGTTTATTTCTGCTAGTTTTACTTCTTCGCCTATTTCAGGGCCTTTTTTGCCATTTTTAAGCGCATCTTGCACTACTTGCTTCTTATCCATTTTTTGCAGCTCAGTATGAATTGCTCGCAGTTTAGCTGCTTGCGGGTATGGCTTATCAACCAATGTTTCACCACGGCCTTGCGCATCACATTGGCACGCTTGAGTAAACGCTATAAAACGATTCGGATGCACCAAAGCATTTAAGTTAGTCACTATTAGCTTGTGAACGGTTTGCGGCCTTAACTGATCAATTGTGTGGCAAAGGGTGTGATTATCACTGGTGAGTACACCAACATCGCGAAAGCGATTAGGCACTTTTAAGCGCTCACAAAACGCCTCAATAATTGCAACACCTTCGCGTTCGTGCCCACGTAAATTTCCATACTTTTTAAAACTAAGCGCCTTACCAAAGTCATGAGTCAGCGCTGCAAAACGAGTTTCCAAATCAAAATTTAAATCTGCGGCGCGTCTAAGTACCAACATAGTATGCACAAATACATCCCCTTCAGGATGATGGTTTGCTGGCTGCGGTACATTAACCATGCGCTCAAGCTCTGGGAAAATACCCAAGCCTTGCAATGCTTCAAAATAAAGCTCAGGGTGCTTTTCACCCAGTGCTTTTTCTGTTTCAAGCCACACGCGCTCAGGTACTAAATGATTTAGCTCACCTTTATTTTTAAGCTCGCGCATCAATGCATACGTACTTGGGTGAATACGCCAATCGCTGCCATAGCGCGCTAAAAAACGGGCAATACGCAGTACCCGTACAGGGTCTTCTACAAATGCAGCGGTGGTATGGCGCAGTATTTTATTTTGTAAGTCTGTTTGGCCATTAAACGGGTCAATAATATTACCGTGTTCGTCAAGCGCCATTGAATTTATAGTTAAATCGCGTCTTGCTAAATCTTCTTCGAGCGTAACGGTTGGGCTGGCATCAACCACAAAGCCAGTATAGCCTTTGCCACTTTTGCGCTCTGTGCGCCCTAGTGCATATTCTTCTTTTGTTTTTGGGTGTAAATAAACCGGAAAGTCGCTACCTATTGGTACAAAACCGAGCGACTGCATTGTATCAGGCGTTTCACCAATCACTACATAGTCGTTATCTTTTGATTTTATATTTAGCAGTTTGTCGCGCACTGCACCGCCAACGAGGTAAACTTGTTTTAAGTTACTTTTCACTTTATTCCCAATAACACTTGCCCAATTGTTTGACGCTAATCATATCATTAATTAAAAAATTCTGCGGTATTTGCCAAGCCTAAACAAGCTCATTACAATGGCGCATTATTTTTAGCTATAGCCTCATAATTAATGAAAAGCCATTCATCAAAAAAAGAACTCATGTTACTACCCATTTTATTAGTGGTTATTTTAATGTGCGTAGCAGGTCACTTTTTACTACAAGCAAACTTTCAAGACAGTAATGTGGTTGAATACATGTTGGCAGCACTGCCGTTTGCTATGTTTGGATTGGTTATTGTGGCGTTTAAAATGGCGGCTAAGAGTGAAAAAGAAGAACAAGAGGAATAACTGATTTTTCGTGGCGTAATTAGCGAAGGTATAGTTACCAATAGGTCATGCCTTATCCTTCGGTGTAAAAACGAGATTCCAATCCAACCTAACACTTCATTATTTATGAGCCATGGGGATATATTGCAATGTCAAAAGAGTACTTAAAAGAGCATCGGCTAGGCGAAGTCATCGCACTAATTCAGGTCTTAGCATTCCATCGAAATACAAGTCGTAGTGAAGAAGGCTTAATTGAAGAACTAAAACTAATTCCAAGGTCTGCGAATTCTTGGGTGGAGCTATCAAAATCCCACCCTGAGCTATTTCGTGTTAGAGATGAGGAAGATAAAATAAATAGGGTCTCTTTAGTATCTCGTTACGTAGCATCTTACGAAACCAAAAATGGTAAGAAAATACGTGAGCGATTAGAGCCGAGTTTAGTGCAAAAATTAATAGAAGTTGCTATTGAAATTCATGATAGGCAGGTTTCAAACTTTGAGCGATGGAAGGTTATAGTCCCACTACTAGTAGCATGTATTAGTGCAACGGCTGTCATAACTGCAACTCTAATGAAGATAGCTAATTAACAGATAACAACACACGCTGATGAGCACTAAAACTTATTTTCCACCGCAGATTTTAGTAGCGTTGTTCCGTTATTTTTCAATGCAGCAAGGAAGCTGATTCATCATAGGGCGTATGTAATTTCAAGCACCTAAATAATATTCACTTAAATGCCAATGTTTTGAAAGTAAAAAAGATACACAGCCTAAAAAAACACACAAAGAAAGTAAAGCCACTCCCTCTCAACCTAGCCACTCAAACACCAGTAACAGCCTTTAAACGGCAGTTAAAATAGCACCAAACCTCCTTTTAATATTTCACCTGAAATTGAAGTAACCGATTGAACCAAAACAGGAACTCAGCTATGGTTTGTTTATCAATAACAAATAAATTTGAAACTTATTGATATGCTTTTTCTGCTACGGTCACTTTTTCTAAGTAATGTCTCGATTCAGCTCTAGAGTGCTTAGTTGTGAGTATTTTATAAAACTGGCTCGACGTTAGTTGGTTAATTTTTGAAAATGCGATTGTTCTATTTGAATTAAATATTTTTAGTACATTGCCTGCGCCACCGTTATATGAAGAAATCATGGCGTAATGTTGGTTTTGTTTGGTTTGTATTTTATTTAAATAGCTATTTTTTAGTACACTTAAATACGCACTGCCAATATCTATATTTCTTTTAGGATCAAACAATACTTCTTTACTGGGCTCCCCTGGTATTTTCTTTATTTTTTGATAGACGTCTCTTCCTGCGCGCGATGGAATTATTTGCATTAAACCATACGCATTTGAAGAACTTACTGCGTAAGGGTTAAAGTGACTCTCTGTTTCAATTATACCGTAGATAAGCGACGCAGATATTTGGTATTTCTTTGCCGCAGCCAAAACATACTCACTGTATTTTTGCTTTCGTAAGTGAGCGTTTTGTTCTACCAGAGGAAAAGATACCGATGTAATTGAATGACCATCACTACGTTTTTTTTGTACCTTAGTGTCTACTAAGTAACGAGCAAAACGATTTGCCCGCCATTCATATTTTATGGGGAGCCCGTCTTCATCAAGCACTTGTTGATACAAAAAAGGTTCATCCCCTAAAATAGGCGATTCACTGGTAAAAATGTCTGTTTTATGTGGATCACTTGAGGTTAATAATGTCATTACAATTGCTTGAGTTAGAAGCGAATTGGTATTTTTAGTGGCTATGGTTTCGACCTGTACCATATTACGGTCAAAATCAATAACAGCACGTGCTTGGTAATCATTGCTGTATTTTACATACTTTCTGCGTGTTGGTTGCTGAGTATTTTTTTTACCCCATTTACGACTAACTACACTTTCTAACGTTGCTAATAGCTGACTAACGCTAACCACTTGCTGCTTAATTGAGCGCTGCGTTTTTTTTACTTGTTTTTCAATTGCTTTAACATCGGTGGGATTGTTTTTTACTTGTTTTGCAAGTTTATTGAGATCCCTTACTGGCGCTAAGTGCGATATTGACTCGCAACCGGTCAATAATAGAATAAACACTAAGAAGCCATACTTTTTCACAACTTATCCCTATCTGTTTTTTAAGTAACACTATAAAATATTTAGCTAAAACTAATTTATGGCAGCCTACTTAGGGCCAACTTTATATTCAATTAGCTATTGTTCAAACTAATAGCAAAGCATTTATGTTACTCATTCGTTGAAAATCAATTAAATAATGGGTGATGTAATTGATTAATATTAGATTGTTCCGATAGACTTTTAGTAAATAACAGTTTTTTATGTAAAGGGATCATAGAAAAAGGCTCTGAATCTAAAATAGAGATTGTTGGGACATACAAAATATCGGTCAATAGTTTTTTCCCAATATTAAAACGTTTTATTGAATCCCCTGCTTTATCACCACTTTTAAAATAAACTTCATGGTTATGTATACTCCAGCCATAGCGGGTACCAAACTGTTTTCTATCGAGCAGTTTTACAGGCATATGAGGTTCATTTATATCAACCTTATATAACTCCTTTTTATTATCTACATATACGAGTATTTTATCACTATCCATATAGCCAAAACGTCCATTATTATCTGTTACTTTTTTTGTCATAAGCGTATTAGTATCTAATAAATAGAGTTCACGTTTTCCAGCTACATTTAACCTTATTACAAGATCTTTGTTATTAGGATGCCAAGTAGGGCGACCAAACTTATCTAATGTAATATTTAAGCGATTGATTTTTTTTGTTACTGAATTATAAACATAAATTTCATTTTCACTCTTACTAATTGCACTCGCAAATACTAATTTCTTACCATTATTAGACCAAAGGGGATATTTAGCATTCTTTTTTAAATTAGTAAGCTGCCTGCGATTACTGCCATAAATATCAGATAGCCACACTTCGTAATAACCACTTTCATTTGATAGATAGGCTAGCTCTTGGGATACCTCTGAATAAGTAGGGTATTTATTGCTAAACTCAGATTCAATAACGGGATAAATACTAGTACCAACCGATGTAGAAAGATCGTAACCCGCTATATAGTAAGTTTCTCGGCGCTTTTGGTAAAATAGACTGCCGTCTGCAGAAAAGCTAGGAAAGCCAAACCCAGATATATTTAAAGGTGTTTGCTTCAAGGTTTTTAAATTAAGTATAAACCCTGAATGCTTATCTGCTTTTTGACTTCCAAAGACAAGCAAATCGTTACTTTTATGCCAGGTCATCCCCTCAATATCATTATGCTTAAATGTAACTTGCTGAGCAGCTTTGGTTTTTAAGTTTACTATAAATATATTTTCGCTAGTATTACTGGCACGCCTTGCTACGGCAACGTATTCACCATTAGGAGAAAAAGCAATATCACGTTCTCTGTATGCGCAATTGTCTTGACAACTAAACCGCTCAGGCTTTGCTTGATTGTTATTTAAATTTAAAAAGTAAATGCCGTCTTCTATATCTCCTGTCACTTTAGAATTAAAAGCGAGCGTCCTTCCATCTGATGACATTGCAATATATTTAACTCCAGTTGTAACTGGACAAGTAGCTAGTTTAGTTTCCTTCTTACTAATTAGTTCAAACTTTATAACAAAGCACTTAGAGGCAGTTGTAGATAAAAAATAAATATATTGTTGATCAAGGCTCCAAACAGCTCGACTATAGGATGCATTAGTAATAGTAAGCTGTATAGGTGGCACTTGAGGTGCAGCTAACTCTTTTAAATATAAGTGACGCCCTGCATTATTAGCCCATATATAAATCACTTTTTTACCATCCGGTGAAGGTGAAACAAATAATTCACTACCAGGATCTTTAGTTATTTGCGTAACAGTGGCATTAGCTGCCTTTTTAGGAGCTAAGTAAAAAGAAAGTAAGCCTATGATTATAGTTATTAAAAATAGTGTGGTTAACCAAGGTATAGCATTAGATTTGTCGTTTTTACTTGAAAGGGAAGGAGCTTGTTCTACGTTAACGGCTTGTGGTTTAACTAATAACTTATAACCTCTCTTGCGTATTGTTTCTATTACACAAATTTCATTATTGGGATATTTAAAACATTGCCTTATTTGCCAGATGGTATTAGTAAGTGCTTTTTCCCCTACGAGTTCATTATTCCCCCAAACATGCTCAATTAATTCAGCGCGAGAAACAACACGAGGGTAATGTAAAACCAAATAGCAAAGTACCTCTGTTACTTTTGGTTGAATTGATTGCTTATTTTTAGTGTTGATTAAAATAGCATCTTCTTGAGGCAGCACAGTATAGGGACCCAGAAAAAAAGGCTGTTCAACATTCATAATGAAATACTTACCTTACTATTTTATTTAAAATACAAACAATTACATCTAAAAACAATATTTCACTGTTTACGAGTTATTATTTTATTCTACATGAGTTAAGTAATTAAAACACAAATGTTGGATAGGTGAATGCTGGTTTTTAATTTAGTCACGATGAATTATTGACTATTCCAATAAAAATAAAAAAAGAGCAAGTAATCCTCCCCTTATATTAAGCTTAATTTAATGCTAAACGTTTGCCTGATAAAGTGCCTCGACTAAATAGACCATTTTCTATAAATAAAATTTCTCCGTACTCACCATTTTTAATACTGCTATCGATTGCGATCACCTTACCTTGGTAGCGCGACTCTATTCGTTTTTGAGAGGTGTGTCCCACCACTATATTTTTAATTTCAAAATGTTGTAGCAACAAATCGATTTCTATATCTGTTGCACCATCATCTTTAAAATATCCGCGATACCAAATAGGCCCGTTCTTTTTGTGTAATTCTTTAGCAAAGCCCTCTCTAGGGTTACCTAGCTCAACTTTAACTAAATTTTGTTTAAAAACTGTGTTTATCGATTGCAATGACACTGCACTTTTAGCAAAGTCGGGGTGAAACCCCCCATGAGCAAATAAATAATCATCTATTTTTACTAACACCGCTTTGCTCCGTAACCAACGACCAAGAATAGTGTGCTTATTAAATAGACTAACAAATTCTACATCAAGTAACTTTGCCGTGCGGACATATTTAGCATGCAGGTAACGTAAGTCGTTATTCAGTACCATAACCTCATGATTACCTAATAATAAATGCAAAGAGCCACCAGCTTGCTTAGCTTGTTGCTCAAGTTCAAAAATAAACCATAGAATTTCAGTTACTTTATCACCTCGATCAAATATATCTCCGGTAATCACAAAATGGCCATCCCCATAGCTCCACTTGCCCTCATTATTTATAATTTTGTTATTGGTTAATAATTGCTTCATTAAATCAAACTGTCCGTGCAAATCACTTAGAGCCGCTATTTTAGAAACTCCAGTAAATTCAATTATATCTTCAGTAAACTCAAGGGTGTTTACCTCTGCGGTTAAACCACACTGAGAAAAATAAATTGGTATGCTTTTAAATTCTGTTGCTTGGTGTTTCGCCTTATCGTTACAAATCCAAGCTATATCTAATACAGAGTTACTTTCAGCAATATAAGGCCCGTCTTTTAGTACAAAAAACTCATTAATTGTTGTTTGTTGATTTTTTGTGTACAAGTCATATTCAAAAAATGCATATAACCCAGAACATACTAATAAAGGCAGTAGTAAAAAAAATATATGTTTCATATTTAACCTTATGAAACCACATCCTTGTGGCAAAAACTTAAATAAAGCTATCGTCGATTAAAATGAATATTCAGCTTTTATAAAACCAAATCGACCAACACCACCACCGTAACCACTGTAGTAGTTACCAGTGCTTTTGTGGAACAAACCGTTATTATCAAATATATTATTGATACCGCCTGATATTTTCAAACGAGAGTTTTTATCCATTTTCATTGAATACGAGGCTGAAATATCGTGTCTTAGGTAGGTTCCGTAATTTTGGAAGTACAATGGCTCTGGGTTTTCAATACACCCGCTATCACCCGTATTACAAAGGACCTTATTATCAGCTACAGCATCCAGATAATCGCTAACATCTTCATCAGTCTCTAGCTCATCTTTGAATCCCCCCAAGTATTTAACTTTCCAGCGTACACTTAACTCATCAAGCTTCCATCGAAGTGAAACCGAACCTTTATCTTGAGATGTATAATAACCTGCATAATTTAAGGTCTCTAAACCATCGTTACCTTCATAAGTCGTTGATTGCTCAATAACGTGATTAAAATCACCTTTTAGTGTTAAAGAACCGTAATCATTTAGATCAATTTTTTGTGAAAATGTTATATCAACCCCACGCGCACTTTCTTCGTTTAAGTTATATACACGTTGGATAATTTTAGTTATCTGGCCTTCACTGTTTCGTGTAATATCGTTACAAAATGCATTGTCGGTGCCATAACTTAGGCTTGAGTTATAGCATTGCTCTAATATTTCTTCGTTAGGGATTTCTCCAAGCGCATCTTCAATTGAAATGTCGTAGTAATCTATCGCGAGGTTGAAGCCTATTAAAAAGTCAGGCGCCATTGTGATTCCAAACGTGTAAGAATCTGATGTCTCAACATTTACATTTGAATTACCTGCATTTGGAGAGTAACTATTGTTCTCATCTGCCAACTCAAATGCTTCATCCTCAGAGATTAAAGTAGCAAGAGTTGGATCTAATCGACAATTTGCATGGCCAACTTCTGTTGAGGTAGCTGTTACACCTTCGCATATGTCATCAAAGCTATCAAAGTCACCTCGAGGAGGTGAATAAAGATCACTGATACTTGGCGCACGCTGTGAACGTGAATAGTTAGCTCTAATGCCATAACCTTCAACGGGTATCCACATAAAACCAAGCTTATAACTGGCTACGTTGTCTAAACTATCGACGCTGTATTGTGCTAACCGTAATGACGTTTCGACTGAAAGTGACTTAGCAAAAGTTACTTCTTTGAGTAGCGGTATACTAAATTCACTAAATATTTCAAACACATCCATTGATTCATTAAACTCAGGAATTGTATTCCAAGTGATCCCCCCCACTTTTAGCTCTTCGCTGGTTTGTAAATCAACAGTGTCTTTGCGGTACTCACCTCCAAATACAGCTGATACATTACCCGCTGGTAGCTTAAATAAATCCCCTGTCATGTAACCTAAAAGATTATATTGCTCAATATAGGTATTAATTGTTGGACTACTGCGTATCCAATCGGCCATTTCTGGTGTAATTGAACCTTCGCCAAATATATTTAATGCAACACAACCATCTGCACGTGCTTGCTCATCTTTACATTGAATAGTACCATCTTCGAGTTGCTCTGCTTGCAAAGCTTGGTTTACTTTGACTATATTTAGTTCGTTATTACGATGCTGTTCTTGATGAAATTTACCAAAGCCTACCGACATATCCCATTCCCACTCATCATTAAAAGCGGTTCCCTGTAAACCAGCCCAAGTACGAAGGGTTGTACGATTATTTTCGGTTGTAATATTACCTACTTCACCAAAACGTCTATCCCAATAAATACGATCTTTATATGGGTTAGTATCAATCATCTCCTGGGGAACATAAGGGTTATCTATTGGAATATATCCAGGTCGAATATCATCTAAAGCATCGCCAGTTTCTGCATCAAAAGTTGGTACATAGGCACTTTCATAATCGTCTTCTGGTGACTTATTATTGAAAGAACTAGTAAGGCTTAACTGAACTTGAGCATATGCTGTTAGTGAGTCGTTAATATCGTAATTAAGTTTTACGGCAGTGCTAAATTTATCATTTGGTATTTTGAGCGCAACATACTCATTTGAATTAATACCGTAACGCTCTTCGTTACCTTTCCAATCATCACGTAACGTTTGCCCATCGTACCAAAATTGAGTGTCATTATTACTAGACTCTAAAAATACGCCTCCTAGAGTTCCATCACTTTTGCTTGCCCAATCGGCGGGTGTTTGATCACGCATACATACATCATCGCCATCTGCATTTTGCATTGTGTTACACATAAGCGAGCTGTCGTAGCCATGAACATCTTCTAATTGGGCACGTTTTCTATCTGAGTAACTTAATCCAAATTCACGGTCCCAACTAGAGCTAACAAAGACGTAACCTTTATCATCATCAAATGAAGTACCGTAATCCATATCAATCGTGAATTCTTTTGCACCGCCTTCAAACGACTCCCCTGTTCGACCGCTTAAACTAAAGCCTTCTTTATCAGTTTGCGTAATTATATTAACCACACCTGATACCGCATCTGCACCATAAGTTGCAGATGCGCCACCGGTAATAACTTCAACGCGCTGCACCATACCACTAGGGATCGTACTTAAACTTACTTTATTACCACTGTAACTATTTGAAACAACACGACGCCCATCAATCAATGTTAACGTCCTACTAGCACCCAAACCGCGTAAATTAACGGTAGAAAGCCCGGTACCCGAAACTAATGACTGACTATTAGTATTACTAATATCTTCAGTTAATGAAGGAATACCATCAACTAAAATATCAGCTAACGATCCCACACCTGTATCAGCAATATCTTCACGAGTCATAACAACTAGTGGTGTAGGAACACTAAAACTATCACGTCTTAAACGAGATCCTGTTATAACAATTTTTTCTACTTTTTCTTTGGTTTTGGCCACTTTTTTAGCTAACGTTGTATTTGTTTGTGGTCCAACATCAATATTTTCTTGTGCTATCACTTGCTGAGAAAAACTTGCAGTGATCGCGATTACTAATAGGCATTTTCTTGTTGATAAAGTGTTCACACGCTTCCCTTTATGAATGTTTTTAATATTTATGTCATTATTTTTAAGTTAAAACAGTTCAATTTATTAATTATTTTATTTGTTACTTATAATTAAATAAATGTTAATTAAATAGCAATCACCTTAATCTCCTTTATGTCACTTCTTTATATCTTTTTAAAGTCTATTCATTTAAAAACAATAACTTAAAATATTACATAAAGCATGCAATCACATACCGTAGTTAGCTTTCATTGAAACACACTGTTTTCTAACCGTATGTATGGCGCGCTTTATTAGGTGGCACGCTTTTTACTTTGCCACAGATTATTGGCATCTAATTAGGTGAGGTTGATGATGAACTTTAAGAGTGATTGCACTTTTTCTATGTATTTTTACAACTTGGATCATGCAAAAATAAAAGAGTACCCACATCAGGCAGATACAATTAATTATTAGCTTTTGAAAGATATAAATATCGTGCGGAAGGAGAAATGTTGCAATATAGGTGTCATTAAAAGTTAGTTTCATTGCTTTGCTTTTAGCAAAACATGTCTTTATGTCGCTTTAATCTCACAAAAAAAGCAGCGTTAATAACAAGCTGCTCCGATACTCATAAGTCATTACAATATATGGTAGCCAAACCAATCTGGCTTTATGGTTTGTGCTTCACCGCTGGGGGTTAACTTTATATTCAATTGGCTGTCGAGTAAATCAATGGCAAAGCAATCGTCTACATCATGTAAATCATCTTTATGAATATGGCTAAGCCCTGCAAGTAAATCGTTTTTAGCACGCTCTTTAGCTTCATGGCTACTGCTTGCAACATACAGTGCAAAGTCGTGTTGCTCAGCCATAGAATCACTTCGGTAAGCGCCTAAATTTACAAAATAGAGTTGTTTATTTTGCTCCACATAGCTCTCGACTACTTCTACTTTAAAACCATCTATATGATTAATTGCCATGTAGCTATCCATGTGAACATTACTTCTGTCGCCTACCCACTGGCTTTTTAACTTTGAGTAGGTTTGTTCTATATTCTCCCCTACAACAAAACGAATATCATGCATTTCTATATGGCAACCCTGAATTCGCCCCCCTAAATACACCATAAATAACTGCATTTGCTTCTCTTTATAAATTATCTACATCAATATTATGTTTTTTAATCAGTTTATAAAAGTCTGAACGGTTACGTTTGGCAAACTTAGCGCCTTCAGCTACGTTACCACCAGCCATTTTTAAAGTGTTAATTACATAGTCGCGCTCAAACTCTTTTTTAGCGTCGTTTAGTGATAATGGTTCTACGTTTTTTTCATTACTATTTAGCGCAGCTAACACTAAGTGCTCTGAAATAACATCGCTTGGCGTTAATGCTACAACCTGCTCTACTACGTTTTGCAATTGGCGGATATTACCTGGCCAATCGTAACGTACAAGTGCATGCATAGCATCGCTTGCAAAGTGTTTTTCATTTTGGTTCATGCGCTTAGCAATGCTTGCACTAAAATGTTGTGCTAATAAGCTTATATCTTCGCGGCGTTCACACAGTGGCGGTAATTTTAAATTAACTACGTTTAAACGATAGTATAAATCTTCCCTAAATTGCTGGTTTAAAATAGCTTCAGGAAGATTTTTGTGTGTTGCCGATACAATACGCACATCTATTGCTATCTCTTCTTGAAAACCTACTGGGCGAATTGTTTTTTCTTGTAATACGCGCAGTAACTTAACCTGCAAGTTAAGCGGCATATCGCCTATTTCGTCTAAAAATAACGTGCCACCCTGTGCTTGTTGAAACAAGCCTTGGTGATCTTTAATTGCCCCCGTAAACGAGCCTTTTTTATGACCAAATAATTCGGACTCTAAAAGCTCCCCTGGTACAGCGCCACAGTTAATTGCAACAAAAGGGCCACCGCTTACATGACTATGCTGATGAATCGCCTGTGCGAGTAACTCTTTACCAGTACCACTAGCCCCCGAAATAAGTACATTAACTTGCGTTGGCCCAAGTAATTTTACTTGCTCTAACAAGTGCAGCATTGCACCACTGCGCGTAACTATATTACTTTTAGGTGCAGCTTCATCAGCGTTAACACCGTGAATTTCAATTGCTTTAGCAAGGCTGTCAAATAGCTCATCTTTATCTACAGGTTTAGTTATGAATGCAAAAATGCCCTGCTTAGTTGCCTCTACTGCATCAGGAATTGAGCCATGCGCTGTCATCATAATGACAGGTAATGCTGGGTAGCGGTTTTGCAGCTGACGATGCAGTGCCATACCATCCATTTCATCCATGCGTAAGTCGGTTATTACGGCATCAAACACTTGGCTTTTAAGTATTTGTAGTGCGGTTAAGCCGTTTTCACAGGTTGTCACTTCGTATCCTTTTGATTCAATACGAATAGCGAGCAGTTTTAATAAGCTAGCGTCGTCGTCAACGAGTAATACTTTTGCACTTTGCACTTTAGTTGCTGCCATCGTTACTGCTCCTTCGTTTCTTCTCGTAGTAAAAGTTGCTGCTCAATCGTAGCTAACGATGAGAGGGTTTCTTGCATTTTATTATTAAGTGCTTGCTGCTCTTTTTTAGCATTTATTTGCATAGTTACTTGCTGCTTTTGAAGCCATAAATATTGCTTTATGTCATCAGGCCAAAAGTAAGCAAGATCGAGTTTTAGCAACTTAGTCATTACCGTATTTGGATCATCATTTATGTTTAAGCACATAAATTTAAAAAAGCGTTTAAGCTCGTTTTCACCTGTAAAAACATCTTTGTTAGGTACCAATTTAAATCCGCCACACTGATTAGCGTGCCATGCAATAACTTGCTCTGCAGGAGGATAGCTTGGTTCAATTTTTGGTCTAGGTTTTGGACTAGGGTTACTGTTTTTGTCGTTCGTTTTTTTTGTATCGACCACAGGTGCAGGTGTAATTGACACACGCTCTTTTTGCCCATTATTAATTTCACAACCTGATATAACCATGCTACTAAGCACACATAAAATAGCGATTAAACGCAAGCGCATGTTAATTAACTCCTAGACTTTTTGTTATGGGAATTTTAATTGAAAACCGGCAACCATGTGGCTCGTTATGCTCAACAGTAAGTGTACCTCTTAGCTGTTCAACAGACTCTTTTACAATAGTTAAGCCCAGCCCACTGCCTTGCAGCGTAACATTTTTACTGTGTTTACCTTGATAAAATGCGCTGAAAATTTGAGTTTTTTCTTGCTCTTTAATACCGCACCCTTTATCAAGTACAACGATACAAAGCTGGTTTTGCTCAAGCGCTAAATTAATAGTAACGCTTTGCTTATTATCTGAAAATTTTAAGCCATTTGAAATAAGCTGAATTAAAATCATCTCAATAAGCTCACTAGGTAAAGCAAGCGGTTTGTTAGGTAAAGTGTTTTGCCACTGCAGAGCTTGCTCACGCGCACTTAAGCGATGCTCAAAATGGCTATTAATTTTATTAATAAGAAGACTAAATTCAACTTCGCTTAAGCTGTCTTTACTGGTGCGAATCGCATTATAACTCAGCAGGCTGTCAATCATTGTGCGAAGGCGCACCATAGATTGGCTAATAAGCTCAAGCACTGCTTTTTGCTCAGCGGTAATTGGGCCTACTATTTCATCAGTTAATAAGTCAGTGCCTTCAACCATTGAAGCAAGCGGCGTTTTTAGCTCATGGGTAACATGGCGTAAAAAAGTATCTTTTTGCTGCTCAAGCATATGAAGTTGCTCTTGCACCCATTGGAGCTTTTCTCCTAGCTCAACAAGCTCAGCTGAACCTTTCACAGATATTTTTTGCTGCCAATGCCCCTGCCCTAGCTTATCAATAACCGTAGTTAACCCTTTTAGTCGCCCACTTATACGCCATAAAAAACCACCACCAACAATTAAAGTAAGCGGAATAAGTGCCACCAGCCAGTTTATAAATGAAGTTTGTAAGCTTGTAAGCTCATTTTGGTTATTGGTAATTTGCGCTTCGTTTTTATCACGTAACCATAAAGTAAGCTCAGCAACTAAATCGCTCACTGGCACAAATAGCTCAGCTTGTTGTTGTTTTTGCTCAACGAGTTTTACATGCGCGGTTTGTAAGGTGGTATATAAGCGTTGCCATTGGTGAATATACTCTTTATTCGTGTTTACAAATTTGAGTTCATCAATGCTTTGTAGGGATGATTGCCATTTATCGACAATGAGCTTATCAAGCGATTCACTTTTTAATACCCAGTTTTGCCTAGTGGCGCGCTCAAGGCTGTTGAGCTCTTGTTTTAGAGTATTAAACGATTTGGTAACTTGATAGTTGTTACTCACGATACTTTGAGTAACCGCTAATTGCTTGTTAAGCGCATTTAAAAATACAATCACCACTATAGAAAGCGGGAGTAACGAAAGCAGCATACTCATTGCAAATTGCCCAATTAAATTAGGCCGCCAGTTAAGCATTGCTTGGTATTTTTTAGCTATGGTTGCTGGCATTTCGTTTAGTCCTTTTAAGTTAAGCGTTCTATTATTAAGTGCTTACCTTATACACTAGCTGAACCAGCAATTATATTTAATACGATTAACAGCCAGCGCTACAAAAACAATGTGTCGCCAAATAGAGACAACGTAACTCGTTGATTTTAATAAACTCCCTTTCACCCCCACCAAATAATGTTGCAAAAGGCGCACAAAAATTACAATAAACCCAGTAAAAACTTCTCACTGGCTTAAAGCAAAAATAATAACCAATTGAAAAATAACAATAATTATTATTGGCACCATTTTTGTAATAGGAGGAATAACTTTAATCAATAAGGAAATAATTATGAACAAACGCATTTTAGTAATTTCATCATTACTGGCTTTAGGCTTTTTCGGCGCTAATGCACACGCAATGGACGTTCAAGCGACTTTTAACGAACTTGATAAAGACAGCAACGGGACATTAAGTGAAGCCGAAGCAGGTGAAGATGCTGTGTTACACGAGAATTTTTCTCAAATTGATACAAATCAAGATGGGCAATTGTCGCTAGATGAATTCAAAAAATTTATTCAATAAACTCATTTAATAAGGAACGTGATTATGAAACAACTTATCGCCGCTTTTTCATTAATGTTTTTAGCAATTAGTGCCACCGTAATTGCATCGCCAACAAATGTGCGTTTTGCCCACCTAGATAAAGACATGGACGGACAAATATCAATTATTGAAGCCAAGCAAGACAAAGAAGTAATGAAGCAATTTACCGATTTAGACGAAAACGATGATGAAGTGATTTCTAAGACAGAGTTTAAAAGCTTTAAGCCTTAACAAGTTAAGTTTTGCTTAAGCTTTTATCTAGTAGAGTGAACTAAAGCATTTGCCATAATCCCTGAGGGAGTGTGTAAAAGGATTTAATGTTGGGATTTAAATTATGGCAAGTGCTTTCCCCGCTTCTACTAAATTGTTTATAACCTAAATAACCTGAACTCTGGTTAATAAATCTATCTCAAGCAGCTATTCCCAGCGCTGACTGCGTTGAATTTACTCGTAATAGGCCAGATGTGTTAGCTAACTTCTCAACCAGATTACAGGTTAAATAATCTTTTGGAAGAAATACCATGAAGATACTTTCCTTTGTTACAAGCACCTTAATACTATCAAGCTTTGACGCCCTAGCACTTGATGTTAAGCAATGCTTTTCCCATCTCGATACTAACAAAAATGGTTATTTAACCCACGACGAACTTGAACCTCAACCACAATTATTGAGCACATTTTTGATATGGGATAAAGATCAAGATAACCAAATTTCATTAATCGAATTTAAAAATTATCTAACCAATAACCTCTACTGAGTATTTCCTATGAAAAAAATACGCTATATGGCACTTTTTGCATTC
The DNA here is from genome assembly GCF_002407505.1 of Pseudoalteromonas sp. 1_2015MBL_MicDiv. NCBI lineage: Bacteria > Pseudomonadati > Pseudomonadota > Gammaproteobacteria > Alteromonadales > Pseudoalteromonadaceae > Pseudoalteromonas > Pseudoalteromonas sp. 1_2015MBL_MicDiv. The sequence continues at coordinate 3,027,519 of NZ_CP012737.1, forward strand.
AGCACTTTTTGCACTCTAAGTTTTGCCGCAAGCAATAATATTGTTGAACAATTTAATAAATTTGATAGAAACCAAGATGGCTTTTTAACACGTGGCGAAGCATCAATAGACCCTGCTCTTTGGTCTCGATTTTCAAGCTATGATCAAGATAAAGATGGTAAGCTAACATTAAATGAATACGGTTTATACGCGAGTAAATAATTGTTAACTCTTAAGCTATGTAGGTATCACTAACTAGCTTTAGTTTACTTCGTCCCCCAACCATCTCATCATATTGGTATTATAAAAATGATTTTGTTAGTGTTGATTCACTAACAATAAAAAAATAATGCCTTATGCTACTCAAAAAACTAATCAAACCACTCATACTAGCCAGCCTTTGCGCAAGTTCTAGCTACACTCTTGCACAAACAAAAGTAATTTATAACGCCAATGGTTACACCCCTTTATACAAAGGCGAAGTACAGCAGTTTTCTACCCTTGTCATTAAAGATGGCAAGGTAGTAAAACTAGGTAGCGATACACTTAAAGATAGCTACCCAGACGCCAAGCTCATTGATGTACAAGGTAGCACCTTATTACCAGGCTTAATTGATGCTCATGGCCATGTTATTGGCCTGGGAGATAACTTATCGCAGCTTGATGTACGTGGTGCAAAATCGGTTGATGAAGTCACAAATAAACTAAAAATATTTGCCAATAACAAACAAGGTTGGATTATAGGGCGAGGTTGGAACCAAGAGCTTTGGGCTGATACCCGCTTCCCAACAGCTAAAGATTTAGACAAAGTAGTTAATGATCGTCCAGTTGTGCTTTCACGTGTAGATAGCCACGCTATTTGGGCAAATTCAAAAGCGCTCGAACTTGCAGGTATTACCGCCCAAACAAAAGCACCTGAAGGCGGTGAAATAATTAAAGACGAATTTGGCAACCCTACCGGCATATTTGTAGATAAAGCAGAATCGCTAATTACCCAGCATATGCCAGAAGCTTCCAAGCAAGATATAAGCGACTCACTAGATGCAGCAGGTAAACATTTATTAAGTTTAGGTATTACCTCTACCCATGATGCTGGCATTGATAAAGCAACGTGGGAAGTTTACAAAGAACGCAGTGAACTAGGAAATTTACCTGTGCGTATTGTGGCCATGTTAAGTGGTGCTAGCCCCGACTTAAACACAATGCTTAAAGCAGGGCGATACCAAGACGCAAACAGTTTCATGTCAATCCGCAGTGTTAAAGTATACGCCGATGGTGCACTTGGATCTCGTGGCGCAGCTCTTATTGAAGATTATGCAGACCGTACAGGCCATCATGGATTAATGCTAGAGACACAAGAAAAACTCGAAGCACTCTTTACGCAAAGCTTTAAGCGCGGTTTTAGCGCTCACACCCATGCTATTGGCGATAAAGCAAATAAAGTGGTACTTGATGCTTATGAGAAGGTGTTTAAAAAAACGGGAGGGATATTGCTTCGTAACCGTATAGAACATGCGCAAATTGTAACGCTTGAAGACATTCCTCGCTTTAAAAAGTTAAAGATAATCCCATCAATGCAACCAGTGCATGCTACATCAGATATGCATATGGCAGAGCAACGCTTAACTGAAAAACAACTAAGCGGTGCCTACGCTTGGCAATCTTTTTTACAGCAAGGATCTATTATTGCGGCTGGGTCGGACTACCCTGTAGAACTCGCTAATCCATTCTATGGGTTATATTCAGCCATTACACGCATGGACCACAATCAATTACCTAAAAATGGTTGGCGTGCAAGTGAAGTATTAAGTAGAGAAGATGCATTACGTGCATTTACTTTAGGCGGTGCGTATGCCGCACATCAAGAGTTTAAAATTGGTAGCTTAGAACAAGGTAAATGGGCTGACTTTATTTTAATAGACAAAGATTACTTTAAAATACCTGTTGATGAGATTTATGAAACGAATGTGTTGCAAACATGGATAGCAGGAATAAAACGGTACGAAAAAGAAAAAAATATTATCGATAAATAAAACCTATAAAGGGTTAACGCAAGTTAACCCTTTATAGTTACAGCGTAGTATTTTAGCTTTTAGGCGCTTCAACTTTTGGCTGACGATATATTTTTATAATGTGATATAAATTTACGAGCGACAATAAGCCGTTGGTAAAAATCACAGGTACTGCACCAATGGCAACACCATATGCAGTAAATACAATACAACCAAACATGTTGTACCAGCGTAGTTTTACTACATCAGTCATTGTTAACGATGCAACCAATAAAGCTGACGCAATATAACCTAAATATTCCCAACTCAATTGTTCTCTCCCAGCCTTTAGGTTAGCATTACACTACTGCTAGCTTATGACATTTATAAGTATTGCAAAGTAACAACAAAATAAAAAAGCTAACTTGCTTAAAAAACCTGAAAAAGTTTGCCGGAAAATACCAGCAACTTCTTAAATCATTACACGGGAAATGAAGGTAAAATAATACTCTTAGCAAAGCTAATAGTATTAGTAGCAAGTTAGCGTAAATTCTTAGTGTCTTAATGCTATCGTCATTAAGATGTAATAAATAGGACAAATGTCCGAAGAGCACATTGATGTTTCAATACCATTTTTCTAGTTACCTTGTTGATCAGCTTTTAACCTTTGCCGGTAGTAGCTATCAACAATCAAAAAAAGAAGTTCTGATCCATCAAGATCAGCCTTTAAGCAAGCTTGTGCTTGTACGCAGTGGCACTGTGTCGTTTAGTTACGATGTAGGAAATGGACGACGCCTGCTGTTAGGACAATTGGATTGTAACAACACCCTTATTGGTGAAATAGAAGCGCTAAATAATAATCCGTGTATTTATACGGTCACGTGTTTTAGTGATGTAACCTATAACCTTATTGAATTAAGGCATTGGCGCGCACTGCTGCTTGAAAAACCAGAACTGAGTTTATACACAGCGCAGACTATAGCGGCTAAATTTCAAGAAAATCAAAAAATCAATCTAGATAAGCTATTACTACCGCTAAGCTACAACATAGCTAAAGATTGTTTACTAAGAGCCGAAAACAACAACCCTACACTGCTTAGAGCTTACCCTACGGTAAATGCAGAAGCCGAACGTTTTGCAACAACTGAGAGAGCTTACAGACGGGTTGTTACAGAACTTGTAGAAAAAGGCTTAGTGCTTAGAAGTAACGATGGTTTGCAAGCGGTTGATATACCCAAACTAAGTGAATACGTAGACAGCTTTGCTCAGCTTTAAGGTTTTTGATTAATTGGCTTGGCTGGTTAAATAATTAGTAAAACGTTATCCATAAAAAAGCTATTTAAGACCTTACAACATTCAGTTAAAAATTTGATATGAGTCGCGATTATCAGATTTTTAATCTGACAATGTTAGAATGTACGTGCTTGTACAGCAAATAACCCCCCAATTCGCTTAATTAAGAGATCGATTTTGAGATAAGAAAATACTGTCGATAACTGGCCTATTACAAGTAAATTCAACGCAGTTAGCACTAAAAATTGCTGCTCGAGATGGATTTATTATCCAGAGTTCAGGTTATTTAAATATTTCAAAAAATTGCTCCACTGTATACCTTAAACAGCATTGCAATTAAATCGTGTTTTAATAGTCAACATTAATACCAATCCGTATAAACCTTTAAATAATCTAAACGGACTGGTATTACTTACTTTAGCTAAACATGTCTTTCACATCGTCAAGCATATCGTTGTATTCATCACTCGAGAACAGATCCATGGAAGGGATAACCCCTTTTTCTATATACACTTGTAAAGCAGCTGACTTATCAGAAACCTGGAGTGTTCCCTCTAAAATAGCGCCAATACGAATGAAATCGACATAACTTATTTGTTCTAACTTATAACTCGGATCAGCCCAACTTAAAGCGACATTAGAAAATTCTTCAGGAAACTCCCAAGCACGCATGATAGAAGAACCAATTTTCCCACTAAGCTTTTGAATTGCATGAGCTAAAAAGCTCGGGTTAGCAAATACTTCAGGATGACGCTCAGCTTCAGTTAAAATAGGTAACACACCAATGTTATAAACCAATGCAGCTAGAGTGATTGAATCGCGATTTAATGAAGTATGTTTATTATTTTTTAAGTAAAACTCCATGAGTGTTATCGAATGACTCGCAACCGTTAATGTTTTTTGCCAAGCTTTGCCCATGTAGCCTTTAATTATCTCGTTATTAGATACAAATAATTGCTCCATAGCCATTGCTGTTGCAATATTTTTAATTTGACGAAGTCCAATACGTGTCACTGCTTGTTGTAAATTGGATACTTTTACAGAGCGCCCCATAATCGCACTATTAGCTACTTTTATCATACGAGCAGAAAGCGCGGGGTCTTGTGATATCACATCTGCCATTTGCATCAAATTGACATCAGAGTTATCAGCAGCTTGGCGAACCTTTACAGCAACTTCAGGTAATGTAGGTAAAACGAGTGTATCGTTATTTATTCTATCGACTAAAATTGTTAATAATGCATTTTCTGTAGACATAGATCTTTCATCCTTTTGTTCTTCGATTGCAATGCAACTGCAAACTTCGACAATTAATTTTTGTAATTTTCATAGTACAATTAGTATTGTCTAACTTACCGTTAAAGTTAAGAAAATTATAGAAGTTTATTCCTTATTCTATGTCTTTTATCGCAAGGGCTTGTCTTACAACGCCTAACACTTGCTATTTACCATTTAGTTTTGCTTTAATGCAGTCACTATAAGCAAACGTTTATATGTATTTAGCTACTTAGCTGGTGCATAAAAATTATTAAACTTACTTTTCAAACAGGCAACATAATGATCTTAAATAAAATTAGCCAAGCAATTATGCTCTCTGGTGTCGTTTTTCTTAGTGCATGTTCTGAACAAGCGCCGTCTTCTACCGACAACACAGCCGTAGAGCTTGCTCAAAAAAGCAGTGCACAATCAGGTCCTAAGCTTATTAATGCAGATAAACAACGTTTAGATATTTACACCGACTTTAGTCTGCAAAGTGATTTATCACACCTGAGCGACAACCAACGAGCGATGGTAGCAAAGCTTATTGACGCTTCAAAAGTAATGGATGAGTTATTTTGGAAACAAGCATTTGGTGATAATAAAGATGCTTTTTTAGCAAAGCTAAGTGACGAAAAAGTACGTCAATTTGCCGATATAAACTATGGCCCATGGGATCGTTTAAATGGCGATAAAGCATTTTTATCCAGCTATAAAGAAAAGCCACTTGGTGCACAGTTTTACCCTGCTGACATAACCAAAGAAGAATTAAATAATGCAGACGTAAAAGACAAAACAGGGCTTTATTCTGTAATTAAGCGTGACGAGCAAGGTAAGCTTTATAGCGTACCCTACTCAAAAGAATACGCTGCAGAACTTGCAAAAGCAGCTGATCTTTTGCGCGAAGCCAGTAAGCTCGCCGATGACAAAGAATTTGCTAGTTACTTAAACCTACGCGCTGATGCTCTGCAAAAAGATGACTTCCAAGTCTCTGACTTTGCATGGATGGACATGAAAAATAACCCTATTGATGTGGTTATTGGTCCTATAGAAACTTATGAAGATCAGTTATTTGGTTACCGCGCTGCTTATGAATCTTACGTACTTATTAAAGATTTAAAATGGAGTGAACGCCTAGCTAAATTTGCAGCATTTTTACCTGAGCTTCAAAAAGACTTACCCGTTGATGCTAAGTACAAACAAGAAGTACCAGGCTCTGACGCCGACCTAAATGCATATGATGTTGTTTACTACGCTGGGCATTCAAATGCAGGCAGTAAAACAATCGCAATTAACTTACCAAACGATGAACAAGTGCAGCTAGAAAAAGGAACTCGTCGTCTACAACTTAAAAATGCGATGCGTGCTAAATTTGATAAAATTTTAGTGCCAATTTCAGAGCAGCTAATTGTACCAGAGCAGCGTAAACACATTACTTTTGATGCATTTTTTGCCAACACTATGTTCCATGAAGTGGCTCACGGTTTAGGTATTAAAAATACAATCACAGGTAAAGGTACTGTTCGTCAATCATTACAAGAACACGCAAGTGCACTTGAAGAAGGTAAAGCCGATATTTTAGGTCTATACATGATTGAACAGTTACTTAAAAAAGGCGAAATTACTGAAGGCACTATTGAAGATTATTACACGACCTTCATGGCAGGTATATTCCGCTCAGTTCGTTTTGGAGCATCAAGCGCGCATGGTAAAGCAAATATGATCCGCTTTAACTTTTTTGCTCAAGAAGGTGCTTTTTCTAAAAATGGAGCAGGCTTATACCGCGTTAATATGGAAAAAATGAGCATTGCAATGGCCAAGCTTTCTCGCTTAATTTTAACCTTACAAGGTGATGGCGATTATGAAAAAGTAGATCAACTAATTGCAACGCATGGCGACATTAAAGAAGAACTTGCTAAAGACTTAGAAAAACTAAGTAAAGCTAATATCCCTGTAGATGTAACATTTAAGCAAGGTAGGGAAGTACTAGGGCTTAAATAAGTTTAGTTAAACTTAGTTAAACCCTAAAAAAGCGTTGCAGCTTAAAACTGCAGCGCTTTTTTTAGCTCTGTGATTTGTAGATCTGTATAAGGCACTGCTGGGTGCTTACCCCAAATTGGCGCAGGCCATGCAGCATCACTCGTAAAACGCGCAATATGATGAATATGCAATTGCGGCACCATATTACCTAAAGCAGCTATGTTTAATTTATCAGGTTTAAATACATCCATTAATAATTTACTTAGCTTGGCTGACTCTTTTAAATAAACAATTTGATCATCCTCAGATAAATCAATTATCTCTTTTAAGTTAGCCTGCCTAGGCACTAATACAAACCACGGATACAAGCTGTCGTTCAATAAAAGTACTTTACACAACGGCCAATCGGCAAGTTCTATACAGTCGCGTTTAAGCTCTGGCGCTAATTTAAATTCAGGGTTAGTCATTGTTATGTCCTACTTTGTCTTTAATAATTGCCACTTTATAGCATTTAGTTGCAGTTGCACACGCTTGGCTTTACCATTCAAAGCAATATTTATAAAAGCGAAGGCAACCTTGTGCTAAAAAAAATAAAACATCTTTCACTGGCCCTGCCATTAATGGTTGGCACCCTTGCTGTTCAAGCAAAACCTTTATCGCTGGAGCGTATTTTTGACGATCCAAGCTTGTCGGGTAAGTCGCCTGTGCAACTTAAATTTTCGCCTGACGGAAGCCGTGTAACTTACCTACAAGGTAAAAGCGATGACTACAATCGCTACGACTTATGGGAATACAACCTAAAAGATAACACCAATCGTGTGCTAGTTGATTCGGCAAAGTTATTTTCAGGTCCAGAAAATCTATCAGATGAAGAAAAAGCACGCCGCGAACGCCAACGTATTTTTGGTAAAGGCATACTTGAATACAAATGGTCTAAAGATGGCAAAGCACTTTTATTCCCACTTAACGGCGACCTTTATTATTACGATTTAGCCTCTGCTAAAAGTAAAAAACTAACCGACACTGAAACATTTGAAACCGATGCACGCTTTTCACCTAAAGGTAACTACGTATCGTTTATTCGAGAGCAAAACCTATTCGCTTTAGAGCTTGAATCAGGTAAAGAAATTCAGCTTAGTAAAGATGGCGGCGGCGTAATTAAAAACGGCATGGCCGAATTTGTAGCTCAAGAAGAAATGAGCCGCATGACAGGTTACTGGTGGTCAGGTGATGAGTCTAAAATTGCCTATACCCGCGTTGACGAAACCCCTGTAAAAGAAGCTATCCGTAACGAAATTTACGCTGACGAAGTTAAATTATTTAACCAGCGCTACCCGTTTACAGGTACCGATAACGTAAAAATTCAACTCGGTGTGGTTAAACTAAATGATCAAAAAGTAGATTGGATTGATTTAGGTAAAGATGAAGACATTTATATCGCGCGTGCTAAATGGCTAAAAGACGGTAATACACTGTCGTACCAATGGCAAAATCGCTCGCAACATAAATTAGAGCTGCGTTTTTATAACAGCGAAACTAAAGTCCAAAAAGTAGCATTAACCGAAAACAGCGAAACGTGGATTAACCTACATTTTGATCTTGCGTTTTTAAAAGACAAAAAACATTTTGTATGGGCATCTGAGCGCGACGGTTTTAAACACTTATATCTGTATCGCACAAACGGTCAACTTGTTCGTCAAATCACCTCTGGTGATTGGGCTGTTGATAGTTTAAAAGGCATTGATGAGAAAAAAGGCATTGTTTACTTTGCCGGCCGAAAAGATACACCGCTTGAAAGCCACTTATACAGCGCGCCTTTATTTAAAAAAGGCGATGCCAAACGTATTACCGAAAAAGGTCAGTACCATAATGTTGTGCTAGCAAAAGACAATAAAACCTTTATCGATAATAGCTCGTCTGATAATAAACCAAACTCAGCAGCGCTTCGTAAAGTAAACGGCGAATTTATTACCTGGCTTGAAGAAAATAAGCTTGATAGTAACCATCCGCTTACTCCTTACTTAAGCGACTTAACAAAACCAGAATACGGCACAATTAAAGCACAAGATGGCCAAGTTATGCATTACCGTTTATTTAAGCCTAGCAACATTGCTGATGGCAAAAAGCACCCTGTTATTGTTAACGTATACGGCGGCCCGCATGCTCAACGAGTGACGAATAGCTGGCGCAGTAAAAACTTGTACTTTCAGTACATGGCGCAACAAGGTTACGTCATTTTTCAACTAGATAACCGTGGTTCGTACAACCGTGGTAAAAAGTTTGAAGATGCTATTTATAAACATTTAGGTGTGGTAGAAGTTGCCGATCAAATTAAAGGCGTAGAGTTTTTACGTACCCTTGATTACGTAGACCCACAACGCATTGGTGTTTATGGCCACAGCTACGGCGGCTACATGGCGCTTATGACTATGTTTAAAGCGGGCGATTACTTTCAAGCCGGCGTATCAGGTGCACCAGTAACCGATTGGGTTCTATACGATACACATTACACAGAGCGTTATTTAGGTCACCCCGATACAAATGCTAAAGGCTACGAAGACAGCGCTGTATTTCCATATGCAGATGGCTTAAAAGGCCCATTAATGATTTATCATGGTATGGCTGACGACAACGTATTGTTTACGCATTCCACTAAATTATTTAAACAGCTTCAAGATAACAAAAAACAGTTTGAAATGATGACCTACCCTGGCTCTAAACACAGCCTACGTGGGAAACAAGTGCAAACACACTTACATCAAACCATAACAAACTTCTTTAATCGTCATTTTGATGTTAAATAGATGAGTTAATATTAAAGGTAGACTAAAGGCTGATTGAAAAATCAGCCTTTTTTTGTTTTATTAGCGGCTAAGCCTAGATTAAATACACTTTTTAGCTACGCTTATTCTAAGCTCTTAATAGTGCAAACTCATAAAGGATAAATGTATGCTTAATCTTCGTCGTTTTAGTATTTTCCAGCGTTTTGCCATTTTAGTAGGTATTGTTATTTTTGGCTTAATTGTATTGAGTATTTCGAGCTTAACTCACCAATACAATGCCCTTAAGAACGAACAATACCTTAAAACACAAAATGTAGTAGAAACCGCGTATAGCATAATCGATCACTTTTATGAGCTTGAACAAAATAAAGCGCTTACGCAAAAACAAGCTCAATCCCAAGCGATACAAACTATTCGTGCACTTAGATACGATGAAACTAATTATTTTTGGATTAATAACTATCAACCAGAAATGGTAATGCACCCCATAAAACCAGCACTTGAAGGCAAAAGCCTAAGCAATAATAAAGATCCCGACGGGAAAGCATTATTTGTTGATATGGTAAATATAGTGAAAAAAGATGGCGAGGGTTTTATACCTTATAAATGGCCAAAACCAGGTAAAGATAAACCCGTTGAAAAAATTGCATTTGTTAAAGGATTTAATCAGTGGCAATGGATTGTTGGCTCTGGTGTTTACCTTGATTCAATTGATACCGCATTTTCAGAACAACGAAACCTAATTATTCTCAATGCTGTTGTAATGATATTAGCCATTATTTTACTTAGCTATTTTATTGGCAAAAGTATTCTTATCCCAACACGTCTTGCAGCCGATATGATGAAAGATATTTCTCAAGGCGAAGGCGATTTAACGCGCACTTTAAATGAAGAAGGCAACGATGAGATTTCTGAGCTTTCTAAATCATTTAATTCCTTTATATCAAAAATGCGTGAATCACTTACTAATGTTTCACAAAGTGTACGAGACGTTAATGAGCACGTTCATACTGTTGACGAATCAAGTAAAACAAGTCGATCGTTCATCGAATTACAAAACGACAGCTCTACTCAAGTTGCCGCCGCAATGGAGCAAATGACTCACCAAATACATGATGTAAGCCGTAATGCGGAAGCCGCAGAAGAGGCTGCTAATGATGCAGCTAAAAATGCATCTACTGGTAAAAATGTTGTAGCTAAAACAATCACTGCCATAGAAACCCTTTCTAGCAATATAGAAACAGTGAGCCGTGTAACGGAAGATCTAGCTAACGAAAGCCATAATATAGGTTCTGTACTCGATGTTATTAGAAGTATTTCGGAGCAGACCAACTTACTTGCACTTAACGCTGCAATTGAGGCCGCTCGAGCAGGTGAGCACGGCCGAGGCTTTGCCGTTGTTGCCGACGAAGTGCGTACACTAGCGAGTCGTACGGGGAAAAGTACTGATGAAATTCAATCAATGATCACCAAACTGCAAGAAGGTACTAAAGCAGCTGTTGAAGCCGTAAAAGCGAGCCAAACACTTTCCGTATCAACGGTTGATCAAGCATCATCTGCCAACACGTCACTTAACGAAATTGAAAGACTTGTATCAGTAATAACTGAAATGAACAGTCAAATAGCGCGTGCTACTGAACAGCAAACATCTGCAGCCGATGAAGTTAATTTACGTATTAATGACCTATCACATTCAACTGAACAGTCGTTAAGCAATACAAAACAACTTACCGATGCTAGTGATAAACTAAAACAAAGCAGCTCGGAGTTATCCAATGTTGTTAATCGCTTTAAGCTATAGTTTAAATATTGAACTCAGAATAAAAATCAGCCTCGAGTCACATTTTAAATAGTGTAAATTAAAAGCCCCAAATTATGGTTCATAATTTGGGGCTTTTATTTATATATTGAGGCCTGCTTATCTTTCCAGATTAAATTTTCAGCTGTATGTTTGGTAATTAAGTAAAGCAGTGCCTATTTATGGTATCTGGTTATTCTTCATAAATGACAAACATACTCTACCCTTTGGCCTCATCCTACGTTACATATATAAGTAACGCAGGAGCAACTACCTAGCCCACTAGGTTAAAAATTTCGAGTCGTGATCAAACCGCCATTGGGTATAACAAATTTTAATCCACAAAGGTCAACAGGCCTTAAATTTTATAAACAGTAACGAGCAAACAAGCTAGTTACTGATGCCGCAGTTGGCTTACCGTGCTGCCAATCACCACCTTCAACGCCACTACCCGCAATATCCATATGTACGTAAGGTAAAGGCTGTGTAGAGTCGTTACCGTGCTTATCTAGCCCACCAACAATAGCCATAAATGCCATTGGGAACTGATGCCCACGCGCAGTAACGGCAGATGCTGCGTTATTGCTAGATAAAACATCGTCAGCTAGCGTACGTGGTTTAATAAAGTCGTAGTCTTCACGTCGTGAGCGCGATACTTCAGCGCCATCGGCCCACAAATCTCCAAGGTCAGCGATTTGACGTGAAACACCAGCACTACGAGCTGGACCATTTTCAACATACGCACCGTATGGACCCATTGCGCGAGCTGCATGACCCGTTAATGTAGCTACAGTAAATAACGTTGGATTAACCTCAGTTTTAGCTAAATCTTTCATTTCGCTAAGCAGGTCGCCCATTGCTAAACGCCCTTCTGCATCGGTATTACCAATACGTACACGAACACCTTCACGGCTAGTAATAATTTCATCTGGCACAAAACAATCTGAGCCAATAGAGTTACGAACAACAGCTAAGTACGATACCACTTTAACGCCTTTAGGCTGATAATCAGCAACGGCTTTCATAAAGCCCGCAACAGATGCTGCGCCGCCTTTGTCACGACTCATGCCAGCCATATATCCGCCTACTTTTAAATCGGCCCCACCTGTATCGTATACAAGGCCTTTACCAACAAACATTAGGGTACGAGTAATTTCACCCTCTGGTACATATTCAAGCTTAACAACACGTGGGTGATGGCGCTCAACTGCATACGATGCGCGAGCAACAGTGCTTAACATTGGGTAATTTTTATCAATAGCTGCAATATCATCGATTATATCAACCGCAATGTTTGAGCCTTTAAATAAATCAACACAGTAATCTGCAAAGCGCGGTGGAGCCATACGTTCAGGTTCAGTACCGCATAAATCACGCGCAGCATATTGACCAGCAGCAATTGCATTAACGGCTTTAATTGTTTGCTCGCTAGCATCCACTAAACCAATACTTGTTATCGGTTCAATACCTTCACCATGAAACTCACGCGCTTCTAATGGCTGCCATAATGCTTGGCAAGCACCTAAATAAGCAACTTCCAGCGCATGTTGGTAACGGCTATCGCCATTTAAATTTGGTAAAAATAATGCAGGGTTGATACTACCCGATGCTTTCGCTTCGTTGATTGCAAGTTTAGCTGCATCAAAATAACGGCGCACATCGTCATAATCTCTGTTTAGCGGACCGGTTGGCGCAAGTACTACACGCTTATTTTCAATCACTAATAAAATAACTTGCTTACCAATGCGAGAATCTACTTTTGATTGTGCTAAAACAGCATCACGTAGCGAATTATTTGGTAATTGAGAAAAGTCATCACTAATAATGATTAATGCATCATGTGATGCGGATTCAAGGCTAGCACTTACTGGCTGAGCCAACACGGCTTTTGGATATGCCATAAATAAAGGTCCTGTTAAAAAACATAAGCCCCTATTATCGTCGATTTGAATATTGAAGACCAGCAAGCTGCGATAAGTGTTTAGTTTAATCCACTTTTTAGTGGCAACTTGCAATTACAGGCTTTACAGCTTAATCGAGAATACTAAGTTGGAAGTTTTGATCTGGTTGATTTTTAATACCCACCCCAATACCTAAAAGCCTGACCGGTTGCTGCACACCTCGCTGGAAAGCTTTAGTAAGTAGTTGTGTAAAAACCTCAGTATTTAATTGGTGATAAGCCTGATCCGCAGAGGTTACTATAAAATTCGCAAATTTAACCTTAACGCTCAGTTTATTAATCCGATTTTGTAATTGTTGTTTTTCCAAGCGCACCTTTAACTCATCTAACAACGTAGGCAACTGTTCGAGGCATTCTTGTAAGCTGGTTTTGTTATACTCATAGGTATGCTCAACACTTAGCGACTTTCTAATACGATTAGTAGATACCTTACCGACATACTCACCTGCACATTTTTGGTAAAGCGATACGCCAAAATTACCTACATGCTGTTGCATCCAATTTACGCCTTTTTCGCGTACATCTTTACCTGTATATAATCCTTTTAAATTGAGTTTTTCGAGCGTTACTTTACCGACACCCGGAATTTTACCCAGAGGTAACTGTGCTAAAAAATCATCCACCTCATCAGGTAATACAACAAACTGACCGTTAGGCTTGTTTTCATCACTCGCTATTTTGGCAATAAATTTAATAGGTGCAATACCAGCGGATGCAGTAAGCCCTGTAGCATTATAAATATCAGCTCTTATTTGCTGCGCAATAAGCGTAGCACTGCCTTTACAAACGCTACTATCAGTTACATCAAGATAAGCTTCGTCAAGAGAGAGTGGTTCAATTAAGTTGGTGTAACGATTAAATACTTCACGTATTTGATTTGAAGCTTCTTTATAAACAGCCATGCGCCCAGGTACAATAACTAAATCAGGGCATAATTGTTTTGCATGATAATTAGACATAGCTGAGCGCACGCCATACTCTCTGGCAATGTAGTTGGCTGTAGAAAGTACGCCTCTGCGACTATTGCCACCAATAGCAAGCGGCACATTGGCCAGCTTAGGATTATCGCGCATCTCAACTGCCGCATAGAAGCAGTCCATATCTATATGAATAAACTTTTTCATCACCATTACAATACTGTTTATTTATACAGCCATTATTGTTTAATCATTATTAATAAGCAAGCTCCTAAACTCTGATTAATCGATTTATTATAGTGGGTTCAAGTTTAATAAACTCGTCATACATAAAAACAGCGCACTAATTACCTTGAGGTCATATCGTCATATTGATAATCTAGTGCTTTAAAATAAAGAGTTAAAAGTGCATGCAAACGTTTAAAGATCAGCACCCTATTCATACTGACATTACTGTAGCGTGGGCCGATATGGATGCCCTTCAACACGTAAACAATGTGGTTTACCTGCGTTACTTTGAAATAGCCAGAATCGACTTTTTAAATAAAATAAACTTATTTGATACAATTAGCCCAAGCGGCATTGGCCCTGTTATAAGCGAAAATAATATTCGTTATAAGCGCCCTGTTACTTTTCCAGATACCCTTACTGTAGGCGTCACTATTTCTGACATTAAAACAGACCGATTTATGATGAATTATACAGTATTTAGTCACGCACAAAATGCCATAACCACAACCGGTAATTCGAAAGTGGTTATGTTTGATTTTGAAACAGGTCAAAAAGCCCCTATTTCAGAGCCTCTTTTATCGGCTTTAATTAGCTACGCTCAAGACGAGCAATAAGGAAATTTTATGCAATACAGTCCACTAGGAAGCAGTGGTGTTAATGTTTCAAGAGTATGTCTAGGTAGTATGACTTGGGGAATGCAAAATACCCAAAATGATGCTGATGAACAAATAGCCTACGCACTTGCTCAAGGCGTAAACTTTATTGATACAGCCGAAATGTACGCAGTTCCTCCATCACCCGATACCTATGGTAAAACTGAGCAAATTATTGGTAACTGGCTCTCTCGTAACCAACAAAAGCGCGATAAAATTGTACTTGCAACCAAAATTGCTGGTAACGGCTTAGCATGGGTTCGCGATGGCGGTAATATTACTCGCCAAACTGTTATAGAGGCGGTTGATGAATCACTAAAACGCTTACAAACTGACTACATAGATTTATACCAATTACATTGGCCAAACCGCTCTACCCCACACTTTGGTAGACAATGGCCAGGTATGCTTAAATTTACCGACGTAAACACACAAGAACATCAAGCTGGCATGCTGGATATTTTAGAAGGTTTAAACAATTGTGTTAAAGCAGGTAAAATCAAGCACTGTGGTTTATCTGACGACACACCTTGGGGAATAAGCCAATTTTTAAACCTGTCAAAAGAGCATAATTTGCCGCGCATAGTATCTATTCAAAACGAGTTTAGCTTAGCGCATACCAAAGATTGGCCGTATCTAATAGAGCAATGTGTTCACGAAGATATTGCCTACTTACCTTGGTCGCCTTTAGCGGCAGGTTTATTAACGGGTAAATACTTAAATGGTGCTCGGCCAGAAGGCTCTCGCTGGACCTTTATGCAACGTAACGGTATTTTTAGAGATACACCAAACGCAGAGCAAGCGACTAGACAATATGTTGAACTTGCGCATGATCACAATATTTCCCCTGCTCAACTAGCTCTTGCATGGTGTAATCAAGTAAACGGTGTAACGTCTTCAATTATTGGCGCAACAAATATGGCGCAATTAAAAGAAGATATTGATGCATTTGATATCACGCTAAGTGACGACGTACTTACAAGTATCGATGTTATTTTTAGAAACAATCCAATGCCCTATTAATACAAACCTAAACAGGTAACTAAATCACGTTTAATTACCTGTTTAATTGTCCAGTTAACTTACACTCCATTGCTGCTCAAGTAAGCATTGCTCATTAGCGTAAAGCCTTACTGTGAACACACTTTCGGCAATCACTTCACCTACGCCTGACGGCGTACCTGTCATAACCACATCACCATCTTCTAGGCTCATAAATTCACTAATTTCGTGTAAAATTGAGTCAGGGTTATGCAGCATAAAATGAGTATCGCCTTGCTGAATTACTTCATTATTAATTTTAAGTTCAAATGTAAAATGCTTCATCGCATCGGTTAGCTCTACAAAATCACTTAAAATAACCGAGCCATTAAATGCTTTAGCGCGCTCCCAAGGTAGCCCTTTATTTTTTAATTTACTTTGCACGGTACGCTTAGTTAAATCAAGGCCGAGTCCAACACCTGCAAATTTTTTATTTTTAATTACAAAACATAACTCGGTTTCGTAATGCAGCGTATCGCCGTTATGAGCTGCAAATAGCGTATTAGTAATCGCGCTATTTGGTTTGTTAAATAACACCATTTGATCTGGCGTTTCGTTGTTTAGCTCTGCAATGTGTGCGGTGTAGTTACGGCCAACACACACTATTTTTGTTGGCGTTAATTCTTCGGATACTAACTTTATTGAATGCATATGAGTAACGTCTCTGTTATGAGCTTATAAGCGTTTCTAACAAGCTCAAATTAATAGGTTTAAGTAAAACTCGGTCAATATTTAAATCTTTTATTTCTCTAGGATTAGGCTCTGCACCACTTACAATTACCAAGCGTAGCTCTGGGTAACGCTCGTTAATTTTCTGGCCTAAATCAATGCCACGCCCATCAGGTAAGTGCATATCTAACAATACTTTATTAAATTGCTGATCGTGATTGAGTATTTGTAAACATTGCGCGCAACTCGATGCAATCACGGTCTCTACGCCTAAACTTTCTAAGAGTAGTTGCGTAATTTGCGCAGCATCGTGGTCATCTTCAACAAGTAAAAAACGCTGTTTTTTCTCGGTTAAACTTTTACTACTATTTATATTTTTAGGTTGTGGTGCGCTTTCAGGCGCCACTAAGTAATCTTGTAAACACTGGTACAAAACTGCACTGTCAACCGGTTTGGGGATTACATCGTTAAAACCAAGGGCTGCCAATTCCTCTCGAATGCCTTTCATCGTTGCCGCTGTAAGCGCAATTATTGGGCCTTTATAGCCCATTTTTCTAAGCTCTATAGTCGCTTCCTTGCCACCCATTACAGGCATATGAATATCAATAAAAATAATATCATATGGAGCTTTGTAAGCATCCGCAATACGCACTTTTTCCAGCGCTTGTTGCCCATGCTCTGCATAATCAACCCTTGCACCACAAGTACTAATCATGTGGCCAACCAACATGCGTAAATCGCGTAAATCATCTACCACTAATACACGTCCATGCACCTTACAAGGTGCTGATTTACTTTGTAATTGTGGGGCACTGCTAAAATTAAGTACCTGTCGTTCTACTTCACTAATATCGCCCGGATACACAGAAATAGTAAATGTAGAGCCTTTGCCAATTTCGGAGTCTAAACTAATGCTTCCTTGCATACGCGCTAATAACTCAGCGCATATTGCCAAACCAAGACCAGCACCACCAACAGAGCGCGATTCTACATCGGCAATTTGCTCAAACGGTTTAAAAATCAGTTCTTGTTTTTCAGGGGCAATGCCCATACCTGAGTCTTTAATGCTAAAAAATAGCATTTCGCGCTCATCAACCCACTGTGTCCACGCATTAACAACTATTTCGCCTTTATCGGTAAATTTAACCGCATTATTTATCAAATTTATTAAAATTTGACGCACCCTTGTTGCATCTAGTTGCGCAACCAAAGGTAATGGCTGATTTGATTCAAAGCGAAGCGTAAGGCCTTTATCGAGCACAGACACACGCATTAATGTGTATACATCAGCAAGCATGCTATCGAGGTTAACTTCACTTAAGGTCAGCTCTAGCTTATCGGCTGCTATTTTAGATAAATCGAGTACATCGTTTAACAAGCTCAATAAGTGCTTACCGTTTCGATAAATAACACCTAGCTCATTTTCTGCTTGCTGACTAAAGTCGCTCTGCATTAGGAGTTCGGTGTACCCTAAAATGGACGATAGAGGGGTACGTAATTCGTGGCTCAAATGAGCTAAAAAGCGATCTTTTGAGCGATTTTCGGCTTCGGCTTTTAAACGCTCTACTCGCTCGCCTTCAACATCTTTACGAGCAAGTGCATAACGAATAGCGCGTGCAAAACGGCTCGAGCTCATTTCTGTTTTTATTAAGTAATCTACTGCACCAGCATCAAGCGCCGCTGAATCTAATTCGTCGTTTGACTGCCCAGTAAGCATAATAATTGGGCCGCTAAAGCCATTCGCAATGGCTTCTTTTAATACATCTAATCCATTAGATGCACCTAGGCGGTAATCAAGCAGGCAAATGTCATGCTCATTTTTACTAAGCGTTTCAATTGCCTGCTCTGGGGAGCTAATCCATTGAATGTTAAACGTGTGTGAATCCAATTGGTCTAAATAGTCGCAGGTGAGTATGTAATCATCTTCATCATCTTCTACAAGCAGCAACTGAGTCACTTTATCTAACATAAAATCTCCTTTAATCGTTAAAAGTTGTCGGCAGCTCTACAAACTCTACCCAATACTTTCCTAGCGTTTTCATTAGCTCAACCAAGCCATCAAACGTCACGGGTTTGGTTATATACGATGCAGCGCCTAAGTTGTAACCTTTAACCATGTCCTCTTCTTGTTTAGACGTAGTTAAAATAACAACCGGAATACCTTTCAAGTTGGGATTTGATTTAATGGCCTCAAGTGCCTCACGTCCATCCATTCTTGGCATATTTAAATCAAGCAATATAAGTCCTGGTCGTGGCGACACAGCTTTATCTTCAAATTTACCTCTGCGCTCTAAATATTCAAGTAGCTCAACACCATCTTCAACAAAGTGAAGCTCGTTAAGTACACGACTTTCAGCAAGGGCATCTTGTGTTAGCAAACGATCATCTTCATCATCATCAGCCATTAAAATAGTAATCGGTTTTACTTTTGAATAGGGCATTTAAGCCTCTCCTTGCAATGTGAAAAGCGCAGCTTCCACAGGTAGTTTTATAACGAAGGTAGCACCTTCACCGTCTTTACTTTGGGCTGTAATTGTTCCACCGTGACGCTCTACAATACGCCGACATACAGAAAGACCAATACCTGTCCCTTTGTATTGTGAACGACCATGTAAACGCTGAAATGGAACAAATATCTTGTCGGCATAGTCTTGTGAAAAACCAATGCCATTATCTTTTATAGTAATAACTTGGAAACTTAAATGCGTATTATGATCAGCACTAAAAATATCCTCATGCACATAACTAATCTTTATGTGTGGGCTTACATCCGGATGCCTAAATTTAACCGCATTCGACAATATATTTAAAAATAGCTGCTGCATTTGGCTTTTATCAGCCTGAATAACCGGCAAGTCTTCTACATCTACTCGTGCATTAGACTCTTTTATCGCAATTTCTAAATCACTTAATATATCGCTTACCACTTCGTTTAAATTTGTATCAGCGAAGTCTTTACCGCGCGTTGTAATGCGTGAAAACTCTAATAGATCGTTAATTAAGTTAGACATGCGTTGCGCCGCATTTTTCATACGGCCAATATAATCCATCCCTTTTTCACCCAGTTCATCTTTAAACATGGTTTCGAGGCGGTCGCTAAAGGCTTGAATTTTTCGAAGCGGCTCTTGTAAATCATGACTTGCCACAAAAGCAAACTCTTCAAGTTCTCGGTTACTTCGGCTTAGCTCATCTGAATACAGGGTTAACTCTTGCGTACGCTCAGACACTTTACCTGCTAATGTTTCATTTTGATTTTCAAGTTCTAGCCTATATTGCGCCGCGTTTCTTAAATTAAGTCTGGTCATAATAAACATACCAATAATAAGCAAAGCACTTGTTATGGCTGTAATGGCAAAGGTAATTTTTGCCTCATTTTTTATTTTTGCTAATTTCGAAAAGTGACTCACCTTAAAGAGTAATTCACGGTCTTGAATTTCATTAATATGTTCACGAATTTGCTTATATAGGTCTCTACCGCTATGTGTGTTAACTATATTTAACGCACGTCGTTCTTTATCATCTAATGCAAGATTAACTGTTTTCTTTAATTCACGTATTTTACGCTCAACAAGCAGTAACAACTCAGCAATTCGCTCAGCTTGACCATCAATTTCAGAACGAAGTGACTTTACATGATTAGTTTGTGCTTCTAACTGCCCAATAGCATCATAATACGGTGTTAAATAATCATCTTCTTCTGTTAATAAATAGCCACGCTGCCCAGACTCAGCTTGCACTATTGACAAATGCAGTTGCTCAATTGCCGTCGTTAGCATGCTAGTGTTGTCTAAACTCTTTTGGGTTTGCGTTAACCCCTGAATAGTATTTAACGCCAAAAAAGCATTACCCACAATAATACTTAGTACTACGACTATAAAAGCGGCCCATGTAACATTCGCTTTACCTTGCTGTTTTTGCTTGCTCATAGATGTTTAAATGCCTTAGTTGAATTTACTAACCGTTATTATGCTCTGTAATATTTTGTAAACTCTCACTGCACTGCTGACAGTTTAAAATTATTTTATCTAGGGCCTCGAGTGCCTTTTGTTTGGGCATATCGTTTTCCAACACTAATTTAATTAGCTCCGCATTCATTGAGATTCTATTTAACGGGGCTCTTGCATCATGAACTAATTTATTAAGCATTTTAGCTTCGTTATTTTCTTCAGACACTCTATTTCCTTTTATTTAACCTGAACTTAAATTACTTGTATTCACCAATCCCACCGTACGCATTAAGGCGGTTATAAAGTGTTTTTGTACTAATACCCAGCATTTGGGCTGCAAGCGTTTTATTACCTTGCACTTTATCAAGCGTGGCATGAATAAGTTCTTTTTCGACTTCTTCGATTGTTTGCCCTGCCGATACCTGCTTTTCAGCGGTTTTATTATTGACCCGAGAAAAAGGTGACTCTAAATTATCAGGCAGTGTAATTTCACTTGATTGCGGATCGCTCATAATAAATGCACGATGTATCGCATGGCGAATTTCACGAACGTTACCCGGCCATTCATAATTTTGCAGATCTTTTAACTGTTCACTCTTCCAACTAAATGAAGTGCCATTTTCATCATTCAGTTGCTCTAAAAAAGCTTTAGCTAAAAGGGGAATATCTTCTTTACGATCGCGAAGTGGCGGTATATCGATAGGAAAAACAGCCAGCCTAAAATAAATATCTTCACGAATTACATTATTTTGCGCTAAATCTATAAGCGAGCGATTCGTCGCCGAAATAACTCGGCAATTGGTGGGTATCTCTTTATTTCCACCAACACGCGTTACTTTTTTAGTTTCAAGTACACGCAATAAATTTGGCTGCATATCAATCGGCATTTCAGTTACTTCATCTAAAAATAAAGTACCGTCGTTAGATTGTTCAAACACACCTTCCTTGCGCGCTATAGCACCGGTAAATGCGCCTTTTTCATGGCCAAATAATTCGCTACCAATTAACTCTTTTGAAAGCGCACCACAGTTACTTGCAACTAATGGACCTTCGCACTGGCTAGCGTTATGGATAGCCTGAGCGACCACTTCTTTACCTGCGCCACTTTCTCCCATTAGCATCACGTTAGCATTTGTTTTAGCAACACGTTCAATCATAGTGTAGAGTTTTTGCATTGGCTCTGATTCACCGATTAAGCTACCAAAGTGGCGCGTAATACCACTGGGTTTTACTTTTTTAGCTGTTTTTTTAGGCCCATTTAAAACCAGCTCTAAGTCTTCTCGCTGTAATGGTTTTAATAAATGCCCAACATTAGGCTCACACATTTCAGCTAAAATTCCCTTAACTGAAGGATGGCCCGATATAAGTGTAATTTTTGGAGATTGACCAATCATTTTCAAATGATCAAGTAGGTGTAAACCGCTGCCGTCAGGTAACATAAAATCAAGCAGCACATGGTCAAAAGTATTATTTTCAAACCATTGGTGTGCTTCTTTTAAACTGGTTGCGGTGTTTATATTATGGCCGAGGAATTCGACTATGTGGCAAACAACGTCACTAAACTCAACGTCATCATCAACTAAAAGTATGTTTAACATGATAAATCCCTATGCTTTTTTTATTATTCTACGCACCTTAAATACAAATTTAAAGTCACGCCTAGAATCTAGTAACCCGAATTAACTTAAGTGATTCACTGCGTTTATATTACCAACTCAATATTTACGTATGCTTAAAAAAATCGATCACTAGGCGTAGTAATATTTCAAGATTGAATTTTTTTAATCTCGAAAAAGGAACACACCCTAAAAAATAATTAAAATCGTTTCTATTTATACAATGGTAGCAACTGTTATCATTACAAACTTAAAAAGGAGACGAAATGCAGCAATTAAAAACCTTGATTCACTCTGGTATTAATATTAATGAAGGCACTATTTTTACCCGCTTAACAGCCCGTGCCATTGTTACTAAAAATAATAAAATACTTTTAATGTATACAAATCGTTATGAAGACTACAGCCTGCCAGGCGGTGGCGTGGATGAAAGCGAAAGTATTGAACAAGGCTTAATTCGCGAACTAAGCGAGGAAACCGGTGCACAACAAATAAGTGTAGTTAAAGCTTTTGGACTCTATGAAGAGTATCGCCCTTGGTATAAAGAGGACTTTGATATTATCCATATCAAATCATATTGCTACGTCTGTAATATTGCCGACGAGCTGGGTAAAACACAACTAGAGCATTACGAACAGCAAAATGGAATGACCGCTAAATGGGTTAATATTAGCGATGCAATCGCACACAACGAACGCACGTTAGCAAATAGTGAAAAGCAAGGGTTATCGATCCTTCGTGAAACCTATCTACTCAAAAAGATTGCTAAACAACTTTTTTAATTACGACTCACGCTTAATTACTTATACGCCCTTTTACCTGCGTAGCTAACATGCGTTCAACTATTTACAGCTACGCATTTATACAGACCATTTTTGCATTAATATTTGTGTAATCTGAGCTGCGCTAATGTTCTCTCTTGGAATGTATTTTTGACCACACCACAAAGGTGAAAAGCCACTACCACCTAGCAATTCAGCTCTACTTCTTAAAGCCGTTATTGCAATACTTGCGTAAGGAAATGGTGGCACATGTGCAGGTATTGCACCAAGCTCTTGCATAACGCGATTACAAACGCCTCTCGCAGCACGACCTGAAAACAACGTAGTAAGCGCGGTACTATCTTTTTGTTGAGCTAAAATAGCATCACGATGAAGCTTTGACGTAGTTGCCTCATTACAGAGTAAATACGCACTGCCAACTTGTACCCCTGATGCGCCTAATGTTTGCATATGTGCTACATCATCCTCAGTTGCAATTCCACCAGCAGCAATTATAGGAACTGATACGTGCGCAACGCATTCTTGCACTAGTTCAGCCGTACTTTTATGCAAACTTAAATCCATAGATAAAAAATGACCACGGTGTCCGCCCGCTTCTAAGCCTTGGGCAATAACAGCATCAGCACCATTATCAGCAAGCCATTTAGCTTCCTCAACAGTTGTTGCGGTAGAAATGACTTTTGTTCCCCAGCTTTTAATTTGTTCAAGCAAAGAAGGCGCAGGTAAACCAAAATGAAAACTCACCACGGCAGGTTTATAAGGCGCAATAATATCGATAACACTTTGATTTATTGGCTGTCGAGAAGCTTCGTCCGTTAAACTACTTTCAGCAATCGCGTATTCATTAAAATAAGGAGCTAATAATGAATGCCATTGTTGTTTTTGCAGCTTGGTATATTGCAAGGTTGAATGGCAAAAAAAGTTAAGATTATAAGGTTTACTGGTTGAGCGGCTAAGCAACTCTAGCTGTTCGATAAGCTGCTGATTAGAAAGCATCGCACATGGTAATGAGCCAAGCCCACCAGCCTCACAAACACTCGCAGCTAAGTTGGCATCTTGCACACCTGCCATAGGCGCTTGTATTAGCGCAACTGAAATATCAAAAAGTGTCCGTATCATTTTATTCTCCATGTAATTTTTTCTGCAACTTGCATTATTTACAGAACATATCAGAAAACTAACTAAATAAAAAATAAGCACACTCACAAATAAAAACAAAAAACTACAAATAACAATAGGTTACACTTAATTTTATATCTTTAAATAGTTGGTGTTCGTTTTGCACTACTACCTATACATAATTAGTAAGGAGATATAAATGAGTAACACAGTTAAAACGATTAATCCCGCAACTGAGCAAACCATTGAAACCTATACACTGCTTTCTCAAAAAGAAGCGGAGCAGGAAATAGAAAAATCTCACGAAACATATTTAAAATGGCGCTTAACGTCATTCGCTGAACGCGCGAAATATTTAAATAACTTAGCATCACTTTTTGAAGAGCAAAAAGAAGCGATTGCAAAACTTATGACCGAAGAAATGGGCAAGGTGTACAAGCAAGGCTTACAAGAGGTTGAGCTGTGCGCAGGCATTTGTCGTTATACTGCTGAAAACGGCCCACAAGTACTTGCCGATGAAGATCGCGAGATGGATGGCGGCCGTGCAATCATTAGCTACCAACCAACGGGTGTACTACTGGGTATTCAACCGTGGAACTTCCCGCTTTATCAGGTAATTCGTTACAGCGCCGCTAACATCATGGCAGGTAACACAACCGTATTAAAGCATGCTGGTAACGTATTTGGCATGGCTGAAAAAATTGAAGCGCTATTTAAGCAAGCCGGTTTCCCAGAGTACTGCTTCAACAACTTACTCATCGATGGTAAAACCGCCAGCTCACTCATTGCTCACGAGGCAATTAGCGGCGTAACCTTTACGGGTAGTGATGCCACAGGTAAAAAAGTAGCTGAAGAAGCGGGTAAACACGCTAAAAAAACAGTGTTAGAACTGGGCAGCAACGACGCTTACTTAGTACTCGATGACGCCGATTTAGAGCTTGCAGTTAAAACCTGTGTAACCGGGCGCATGATCAACAATGGCGAAACATGTGTTTCAGCTAAACGCTATGTTGTTGTTGAGTCACTTTACGATGACTTTAAAGCGCAAATAAAAGAGCAGTTTGAAGCCATGAAAATGGGCGACCCAATGGCAGATGACACAGACTTAGGCCCAATGGCACGTGAAGATTTACGCGACGGCATTCACGACCAAGTAATGGAGTCAGTAAAAGCAGGTGCAAACATAGTAACGGGCGGCGAAATACCATCGCAAACGGGTTACTACTACCCACCAACGCTACTTGATAATTTATCGCCAGGTATGCCTGCTTACGACGACGAATTATTTGGTCCAGTTGCTTCGCTTATTAAAGCCAAAGACAACGACGACGCAATGCGCATTGCTAACGACTCTCGCTACGGTTTAGGCGGTGGTATTTTCTCAAAAGATGAGAAAAAAGCCATTGAGCTCGCTAAAAAGTACTTCGACACCGGCATGATCAACATTAACGGCTACGGTTTAGCACAACCTAACTTACCGTTTGGTGGCGTTAAAGGCAGTGGCTACGGCCGAGAACATGGCGGCTTTGGTATGCGTGAATTCGTAAATGTTAAAAGCATTATGATCGCCAGCTAATTTAGCTACATAAATGAAATGCGCGTTTTAAATAAAGATTTTTAATACGTGTTTAAAATACAAAAATTATCAAGCCTAAAAGTGGGTAACCACTTTAGGCTTTTTTATTTATAGCTTTTAGAAAGTAATTTTCAGGAAACAATACTTAGTTTTTAGTAAGAGACAGTACCGAGTTTTAGATATATTCGTAGGGGCGATTTTACATCGCGCTTTTAATCTGAGGAGTCAAAGACTGCAAACATAGCCTTTAATGGGGAATAAATATCGTGGTCTAATTTTATATTTAATCGTAGACACTTATATCACCTAAGTGTTTAGTCGTTTTTCAATGCTCTAGCTAAATCATTTACTGCGGCCTGAACAACTAACCAAGAAATATCACATGTATCTGCATCAGGGTACATTTTACTAGCCATTTGCTCATAAGGATGTATTAGATTACGAAAACCTCTAAGTGCATGAGAGAACTGTCTAACATCCATACCTAACCAACCTACGTTATGTGCCACATCAATCATTTCAGCTAGCTTCCAATGTGCGAAACTTTTTACTTTTCCTGACTTTGAATCTTTAGGCGCAGTAGTACACTGATTTGCTTTACCGGGGTTTCTTTGAAGAACTCCTAATAATAATCCTTCAAGCATACTACCCATGATTATTATTGCTGAAAGGTGGGCTTTAGAATCGACGCAACGCTGGGCTTCTTCCCAACGATCTACAAGTATCTTTCCTACTTCTGATTCAAGACCTAACGCCATAAAATCAGGTGCAGGCATTGGAGAAAGTGAAGAAGTTTTTACATTTTCATCTGAAAAGTTAATATCAAATTTTTCAAACTTAGGTTCAAGACCTTCTAATTTAATCCTGAAACCCTCTACATAGAGGATTTCATTCAGCATGACTAATGCACTTTTAATTTTATCTCTATCACCTTTGTATTCTTTTGGTGATGAAAGACGCTTGAGAACAGCAGCTAATTGTTCACGATTACATTCTTTAAGCTTTTCATGTACCCACCACTGTCGAGTTGAGCCATCATGGATAAATTGAGGCAATCCAGATCGCTCAAAAAAACTTGTGATCTTTGAGCTAGAACGATATTCAGGATGGTTTTCTCCATTACCACAAATAAATTCAGCAATTCTATCTAGTGTACTATCGTCCATGAGGTTCCTTAATGCATCAACAGCCAAATATCTATACATTACAATCTAACAAATCTGATAACTTATGTCTTCTTTCACTTTTAATTCAATTATCTGCTGAAATAAGTTAATTATTCATCAATACTTCAAGTTTAAATATTTGTAGATGAAACTGAAGATTAGCGCTTAAATATAATCAAGTTCTAAGCTTTGATTAGTATGACTGAGGCTATTATTGTTCCTCAAATCTTGGCACTTTTCGCTTATCTGCTTTACTCATGGCAAGCTCTTGAATTTCTTCTTGCTTAAGTTCATTGGATTTAGTTTCTAATGATTGCTGATTAGCGTTTTCGTAGATAAGCTCAGTGAGCAACGCAAAGTGATCAGACCCATATTTAGCTAGGCGCTTAATACGCTTTACTTTAAAACCTGGGCTGTGAAATAAGTGATCGAGTGGCCAGCGCATAAAAAAGTAACTTGCATGAAAAGTATTATAAAAACCTCGGCCTTTTCGAGGGTCTAAAAAGCCACTTATTTGCATAAACAAGCGGGTGCTGCGCGACCAAGCTACATCATTTAAATCACCGGCAACTATGGTAGGTCGTGTTGGGTTTTTAAGCGCTTTAGCGACCATTATTAGCTCCGAGTCGCGCGGGCGCGATGAGTCTTCCTCTGTCGGGCTTGGTGGTGCGGGGTGAATAAAGTGCCCTTGCATTTGCAGGCCTTCATCGTTTTCAAACAAAATATGAATTGAGGGAATATCTTTTTCTATTAGCTCACATACTTGTGCATCGAGTATTTTAAACTTGCTGTATAAGTGCATGCCGTAACGATTGTCTTTAGAGCATTCTATGTAATATGGGTAATTTTTTTTAATGACTGATAATTTATTTTCCCACCAGCTATCGCTCTCAAGCGTAATGAGTAGGTCGGGTTGATGCTCATCAACAAGGCTAATTAACTGCTCACTTTTATGGTTCGACATAAGTACATTTGCCGACATAATTCGTATGCTATGGTCGATGTGCTTAGGTGCGCTTTGCACTTCTTTTTTAGCAAGCCACGTATACGGGTAAATCCATTTACCTTGTAAAATCATTATAAGCAATGAGGTTAAGGCTATAAATACATAGCCTATTGCGCTACTTTGCCATAATAAAAATAACGAAGTAACAGTGACTAAACTGGCAATATAAAACACTTGTAAGCGCACAAAGTCGCAACTACGCACTAAATAGTGTTGGCTGTAAGACATAGGTAACAAGGTAACCAGTAAAAAAAAGCCGATGATGATAGCCAGCGCAATGAGCATTTTAATATCCTTATAAGTTAACTTAGTGAATTTAATAACTGGGATTAATCTATGAGTTTAACAAACGGGTATGAACAACGAATGAAATTGCCAGCCATTAAAATTTAAGCTAACTCATCGCTGTTTATATTGTGTTTTACAGTGACTACGCATAATAGCAGGGTCACGTAGTTTTAAGTGTTTTGTTTTGCGACCAGCATGGCGTTTACGCCAAACTTTAAAGCTACCATTTGAGATATTTTCACGCATAAAAACCACCAATTGCGGGTATTTTAATCCGTATAACTGTTCTATTGCCTCGTAAGGGGTTCTGTCTTCCCATGCCATTTCTATAATTCGTGATTGTTGCTCTGCGTTAAACATTTAGATTTGCTCAAATTGTGTTAATACGCTTTTTATATTTACTTAGATCAGTACAGTTAAACGCACCAGACTGGATAATCAAACATAATCTTCTACACTAATAAAAAAAACTGGGTTTTGGCTTAATGCGTGTAATTTTCTTTTTTATAATTTTATATTCAACACCGTTATTTGCATCGCAAAATAAAATCATACGCTGTGTTACTACTCACTACCCCCCTTTTACAATATATGACACTAACACCGAAACATTTACTGGTTTAGATATTGAATATTTAAGGTTTATTGAGCACAACCTAGAATTAAATATTGAACTAGTGCATTTACCTTGGGCACGTGTTCAAAAAGAAATGAAAAAAGATAACTTTGACTGTTATTTTTCATTAGGCAATAATCCAGAGCGTACTAAATACTTAGACTTTACAACGGTGCCGCTGCATATAACTAAATTTGGCTTGTTTACGATTAACGATCAAAACGTTATTAATAATAATTTATCTCAAGCTGCAATATCAATGCTCAGAGGCGTTGATTTACCAGTAGAAATTGCCAAAAAGTACGCAATAGATTCAAATAATATAATGCGTTCACTTTCTAGCGAAGACACGTTTAAGCTCCTTAAAAAAGGACGAGTGCAGTACGCTATTACAAATTACCAAGCTGGCCTTTGGTACACACAACCTTTCAAAAACATCACCTCTATTGAATTAAATGAATTTCAACTTCCTGTGTATATCGCATTTAAATTTGGAGTCATTGATACACATAAAGTCGATCAGCAAATTAAAGCTTTTCAAGCAAAGCGACTTAACAAAAACGATGACTAAATGCGTTTATCTTTATTTTATGTTCCTAAAAAAAATACCTTTAGGTGTATGATATAAACCTATCTACATAGAAATAATAAGATCTAAGCAATGTTTACAAAACTACCAAAGTGGGCTGAATATGGCGCGTTTACGCTCGCATTTATAGCGGGCATAGTAAACGCTGTAGGCTTATTAGGATTTGAGCACCAGGCTATTTCGCATATATCTGGCTCTGTTACTTTACTTGGTATTAAAGCAATAACTAATCCCAGTACTGCCTTATTGTTACTTTCAATAATTGTTAGCTTTATGTTGGGTTCGGCACTGTCGGGCTTTTTGCTCTCTGGTGGCTCATTAAAACTTGGTCGTCATTACGACACTTTGCTTTTTATTGAAGGATTGCTACTACTTGCAAGTGCTTATTTACTCAAAAACACATTCGTTTACGGCATTGTTTTAACGTCTGCTGCGTGTGGGTTACAAAATGCGCTAGCAACTAATTACAGTGGCGCAGTAGTTCGTACCACACACTTAACCGGTATTTTTACTGACCTTGGTTTAATGATAGGTAAAGCGCTTAAAGGTGAGCAATTTGATACCCGTAAAGGCGTTATGTTTTTACTCATTATTGCAGGCTTTTTACTAGGCGGTATAACCGGCTACGTTTTATTTAAGCATTACTTAGTGCTGGCTTTGGTGTTTCCTGCTGTGGCTTGTTTTGTTTTATCAATTACGTATCGGGTTTATAGGTTACGTACGCTTTAACGCAACAAGTTTAAATGCATATTAAAACCGCATATTATAGAGGCAATGCAATACAGATTACTTTCAAGGAATGTATGAAACCTTATTTTTTGCCGCTGATATTACCCTTTAGCCACACTGCGTTTGCCGATAATCAAAATAATGATGCAATAGAAACAATAACAACTACGGCATCACGTATTGAAGCGCTATCTACCCCGCTTCCTTTATCAATAGGCACACTCAGCGAAGTGCAGCTAAATAGCATAGCGCCTACCCATATTGAAGAAGCCCTGCAACGTGTAGCGGGTGCTAATATTCAACGCGGAAATGGCCAAGAATATTTACCCGCACTTCGCTCTTCGGTACTTTCGGGCGCAGGCGCATGTGGTGGCATATTAACCTTAGAAGATGGTATACCACTGAGAGCCGCTGGGTTTTGTAACATAAACGAGTTATTTGAAGCGCACAGCGAAATGGCGCAGCGCATTGAAGTGCTAAAAGGCCCTGGCTCTGCACTTTATGGTTCAAACGCTGTGCATGGTGTTATTAATGTAATAACACCCGACACTACTCAAGGCGGTGGTTTAGTTGGTTTAGACTATGGCTCGTACGGCTATACCCGCTACAAATTACGTGCAGGACAAGATTACGGCAACAGCGGTATCGGCATTAACGCAAGTGTTACCGATGATAGCGGTTACCGCGACGACGAAAGCGTAGAGCAACAAAAAGTAAATATTCGCCATCGCTATTCAAATAATAATTTATTACTTACCTCAGGCCTTACTTACACAAATCTTGATCAGCAAACGGCTGGGTTTATTACAGGCTTTGAAAGCTATAAAAACGAAGACCTCGCGCAAAAAAACTTTGACCCTGACGCATTTAGAAAAGCTCGTGCATTTAGAGCATGGAGCAATGCAACATGGCAATTAAATAACGATGATGTGCTCTCTACTACGTTATATTTTCGCGACCAAAGCATGGACTTTTTTAAGCATTTTTTACCCGGCACACCGCTTGAAAAAAACAGTCAAACTGGCTTTGGTGTGCAATCGCTTTATCAACATAATTTACAAAGCAATGTAAAAGTAAACCTCGGGCTTGATAGCGAATACACGCAAGCCGACTTTACTCAAAGTCAAAATGAGCCCACTCAAGGTTCTGCATTTTTAGTTGCTACAGTGCCACAAGGTAAGCATTACGATTACGATGTAAACGCGACGCTTTATGCGCCTTTTGCATCTATTGATTGGCAATTAAATAAATGGTTACTTACCGCAGGTGTGCGCTACGAGCATATGCAGTACGACTACACCAATAATATGCTAGCTGGTAGAACAAAAGACGATGGCACAGAATGCGGATTTGGTGGCTGCCGATACAGCCGCCCAGCGAGTACTAAAAATAGTTTTAGTAATCTATCGCCAAAGCTTGGGGTAAGTTATCAGTACAATACAAATAACACGCTTTATGCAAACTTTTCTCGCGGTTACAGAGCGCCACAAGCGGCTGAGCTATACCAATTACAACGCGAGCAAACTACTGCAAATTTAAGCGCCGAAATAGCGAATAACGCAGAGCTGGGTATTAAAGGGATTTACGAAAAGCTACGTTATGGCGTGTCTGTTTACGCTATGAGTAAACACAATACGATTTACCGCGATAGCGACTTTTTTACGGTAAATAATGGCAGCTCTCGCCATCGTGGTATAGAGCTTGAGCTTGACTACCAGCTCACTAAGTCGCTTGCACTTAACTTTGCTGGCACTCACGCAAAGCATACTTATACTAACAACCAAATACTTAACGGTTTAAATATAAACGGCAACGACATAGACACCGCGCCGCGTAATATTGCTAATCTCGATTTAACATGGCAGGCATTAAACAACGCGCAATTTGCTTTGCAGTGGCACCGCGTTGGTAACTATTACACCGACCCAGAAAACTTAAATAAATACCAAGGGCATGATGTTTTAAGCCTACGCGCACAGTGGCAAGTTACTAGTAATCTTGAGCTACTTGCTCGTATTATTAACTTAACTGATGAGGCTTATGCGGAGCGCGCCGATTACACCAGTTTTACCGGCGAGAGATACTTCCCGGGTAGGCCTCGTAACACGATGCTTTCGGCAACTTATACGTGGTAATGCTTATTTAAGGGCTAAGCTGATTTAAATCGCTCATGTATTTCATGGGCGACTTTTTCATTACCTTTTTAAACATAGTAATAAATGCACTCACCGACTCATACCCTAATAACTCCGACACCTGCTGCACACTTTGCTTATCAGAAAGCGCTTTTAAGGCTGTAATTATATGCAATTGCGTACGCCATTTTCCAAATGTCATGCCTGTTTCTTTTTTAATTAACCGCGCTAATGTGCGCTCAGTTAATGCAAACTGCTTAGCCCATTGTGGTAGTGTTTTTCGGTTGTTTGGCATATTTATAAGCTGATCGCTCATGGTTTGAATTACCTCGTTTTTAGATAATACAAAATCAAGTGGTTGTACGGGCATTTCAATAAGTTGATCAAATAACACCTGCGCTAAACGCGCTGTTTTACTATTTATAGTATAGTACTGATTATGCCCAGCCAACTCACACATTAGCTCTTTAACCAGCGGCGTAATAGCTAACGTACAGGTATTTAGCGGCATACCGTTTTTACTACTATCAATAAATAAATGACAAAGCTGCGCGTTATCAGACGCCCTATTACTATGCACCTTTTGTGCTGGGATCCAAATTGCACTGTGCGTAGGCACCATCCACATTTTGGCCGACACTTCACACGTTACATAACCATGTAGCGCTAAAATTAATTGCCCTTTAGGATGGGTATGCAGTGGTATTTCTTGACTTGCATGGGCATGCTCTATTTTGGCTATTATGGGCTGCGCCATAGTTTCAAAATTTTTAATGTCGTCCCAGCCAATTGCATCAAACATAGTTTTGTCTGTTTTTAGTTATTTAATGTCATTATCTCTAAATTATAGTTTTTGCTAAGCCTTTATACTAGCGCCCATTAAGTATTAGCTTTAATGGTCTTCCCTTTTGTTAAATAACACACCTAAATCACGCTTTGCTGGCATATTACTTGTGCTTGGCATATTACTTATTGCCGCAAATTTACGCGCCACATTTACAGGTATTGCACCTGTGCTTGAACAAATTATTAATCACTTTGGGCTTAGCGCATCACAAGCTGGCTTTTTAACAACACTGCCACTCATTGCCTTTGCGGTTGTATCGCCAATGGCTGCAACTCTTGCTAAAAAGCAAGGGCTAGAGCGCACCTTGTTTGTAGCTTTGTTATTTATACTTGCAGGGGTTGCGGCGCGAGTAATAAATACCTCAGCCATGCTTTTTGTAGGCACCGCTATTATTGGTGTAGGTATTGCTATAGCAAACGTATTATTACCAAGTTTAATTAAGCGCGACTTCCCTGCAAAGGTTGCGTTAATGACCTCAGCCTACGTGCTAACAATGGGCGTTGTATCGGGCGGATTTTCTACTTTGGTTTTTCCGCTGAGTCAGTTAAACGGATTAGGCTGGCAACTTGCGCTGGGCTCATCAGCCATTATTACTCTGGCGAGTATTATTGTATGGATGTCGCAATTAAGTAAGCACACAAAACCCGCGAGTATTGCTCAACACGCTAACACGTCAAAAAGTGTTTGGCGTTATTTACTAGCATGGCAAATTACCCTACTGCTGGGTTTAAACTCATTTTTAAATTATATAATTATTACGTGGTTACCAAGCATATTAACCGAAACCGGTCACTCAGCTACCCAAGCAGGTGCTTATCATGGGGCTTTTCAAATAGCGACTGCATTACCGGGTTTAATATTAATTCCGTTACTTGCCAAATTAAAAGATCAAAGCGCGCTTAGCTTTATTTTAGCCATGTTGAGTGCACTCAGTGCATTGGGGCTGCTTTACATGCCTAGCTTTGCTTTTGTTTGGACCCTAATGCTGGGCTTTTGCTCTGGGGCATGTTTTATATTGGGGCTGTCGTTTATTAGTTTACGAACTGACGATTCGCAACAAGCAGCGTCGCTTTCAGGTATGTCGCAAAGCGTAGGTTATTTGCTCGCGGCTATTGGTCCTATGCTAGCTGGTGTATTACACACGACTACGGGAAGTTGGAGTGCGCCATTATGGCTGTGCGCTATTGCAGGAGTACTGTGTGCTTTATGTGGTTTGGGCAGTGGTAAAAACACCACTTTAGCTAAATCAGCTAACTAGCTGCTGTAACCACGAAAATAAACCAGACGAAGGTTTGTTGCTCGTGTGTTTTTGCTCATAACGTTTATTAGTTGCTTCGCGCTGTTCACGGCGCTCTTGTGCTAAATTAGCTTTTGCAGCAAAACGCAAGCGCTGCTCTTGCGTAAGCTCATCATTAAAGTTTATTGCAGTTTTATTTACTGCTCGGCTGCTTTTAGGTGAACTACACATATTATTCTCCAAATGACTGACTTATAAGTAGACAGTCATTTGGTTAAATAAATTTCAAACCGCTTACTAAAAAGTGATTTTTTATCAGTATTACTAGTTTTGTGGGGTTGTATCAAATGCAGGTACTTCGTGTAAGCCGCTCAACCAGCTCAATGTTGATTTAGCCCAAATTTGTGCTGTTGGCGTAAATTGATCTCGCTGATCAACCGCACCAATACGCAAACCATATACACGGTCAGCTTTAGCTTCGTTAGTTGCATAAAGTGTTGTACCACATGTGCCACAAAAACCTTGCGCACGTTTGTTACCACTTTGCGCTGTTTTAACAAACTCTTTTGGCTCACCTTGGGTAAATACTACCGAATTTGGCTCTGCAATTATAACGGCTCTAAATGGGCCGCTCGACATACGTTGGCAATCGCTACAATGGCAAACAAGTGCATTGTTATTTTGAGACTTTGCCTGGTATTTAATTTCACCACAGTAACAGCTTCCAGTAATTTCCATTATTTAAATCCTTAATGCTTATGAAGATTGAATCGAGATATAAGACCGGCAGTATCGATTCATTATTTTTAAAATATAAAAAATTGCTCGCCGGTTCATTTGTATATTCGGTTAGGTTTTTAATTTTTGAGAGTGATTTTTTCAAAGTTGAGCAAGTGCTACAAACATGATGCGATGTTTTAAATAAAACAGCAATACCACGTTAAGCTAATAGCGTAACGTGGTGTGTTTAAGCTATCTTTTATGTGCGTTTAAATAATCAACAGCTAACAGGCTAAGCGCCTTAGTGCCTACTTTAAACGATGATTCGTCGGCATAAAAATAAGGTGAGTGATTACTAGCCACTGTATTTAAATCTTGCTCACTTGGTGTGCCGCCTAAAAATACAAACACACTCGGCACTTCTAATGCGTAAAACGAAAAGTCTTCTGCGCCGGTTATTTTTCCCATTTCAACTACGTTTTCATTACCTGCTGCTTTTTTAAGGCTAGGTAACATTTGCGCAGTTAACTTTGGGTTATTAATCGTTACCGGATAACCTTCGTGAATGTGTACCTCTGCAGTTGCACCTGACGATTTAGCAATGTGCGTGGCTGTGGTTTTTATTTTTTCAAATATTTGTGCTCGGTTATCCATATCAAAGTTACGAATTGTGCCTACCATTTCGACTTCTTCAGGAATAATATTATTACGTACCCCACCCGCTATCTTACCAAACGAGACAATAGCAGGCTCTTTGGTAATGTTGATTTGGCGACTAACAATATGATTTACGCCTGTTACTATTTGCGCAGCTGCGGCAATGGGGTCAACCCCAGTCCACGGTGCAGAGCCGTGTGCCTGCTTGCCATGTACAGTTATTTCAAATCGGTCTGCACTGGCCATTGCAGGGCCACTTCTATAACCAATTTTACCGCTGTGCAAACTAGATGTTATGTGTAACCCAAAAGCAGCTTCTGGTTTGTATTGTTTAAATATGCCTTCTTTAAGCATTAACTCAGCGCCACCCTCTTCCCCCTCCGGTGCGCCTTCTTCTGCAGGCTGAAATACAAACATAATATTACCGTGTAGCTCATCTTTCATGTTTGCAAGCACTTGTGCAGCGCCCATTAGCATAGCCACGTGCGTGTCGTGCCCACAAGCATGCATTATGCCTACATCTACACCACGGTAATTAGTGGTTTTAGTTGATTTAAAATCAACATCGGCTTTTTCAGTAACGGGCAGCGCATCCATATCTGCGCGTAGCATTACTGTTGGGCCAGGCTTTGCACCTTTTAATAGCCCCACAACGCCTGTATAAGCAATCCCTGTTTGTACTTCCATACCCAGCGACTTTAAGTGCTTAGCGACAATACCTGCTGTGCGGGTTTCGCGATTTCCAAGCTCAGGGTTTTGATGAAAATCACGTCGCCAATCAATAACCTGTTGCTCTACCTTTTCCACTTGCTGATCAATGTTTGCATTGGCATTAAATGCACTTAGGGCAGCAAAGCCCAGCGCTACTGAAATTAGTGATTTTTTCATCCTGTTTGTCCTTATTATATTTATTGGTTTTATAATATTGATGAGCACGAGCCCTTATGTATTATTGAGAACATAATTAGTTCGCTCTATAACCACTATTACTGAAGGCTCTACAATAATCAATCCCATTTAAGCTAGATACCCAACTATGGGGGGCTTTATCTATTTTTAGTGTGAAGGTTTAGCGC
The DNA here is from genome assembly GCF_002407505.1 of Pseudoalteromonas sp. 1_2015MBL_MicDiv. NCBI lineage: Bacteria > Pseudomonadati > Pseudomonadota > Gammaproteobacteria > Alteromonadales > Pseudoalteromonadaceae > Pseudoalteromonas > Pseudoalteromonas sp. 1_2015MBL_MicDiv. Next base: position 3,064,177 of record NZ_CP012737.1, read on the forward strand.
TAATTAAGCCTACCACTTTTGCTTTTGTTGATTTAAAAATGGCACTAAATAGTCCACCAACGCACGGACAGTCGGGCTTAATAAACGTTGCGATGGGTAGAGTAAATTCACGGGTAATGGGCTTGGCACATAATTGCTATTCAAACTATATAATAAGAATAGCAATGCAGAACCTCCCCTTATGTTGGGGGTAATTATTTATACGCATTCGCATTTTTAATGCTGTCAAAATCGTTAAAGCGCACGTTATGCTGCGCCATTACTTTAAGTATTTTTTTACTTAGCATTTGGCGTAAATAAAATGGCTGATTTGGCACAAAATGATGAATGGTATGCGTTTTACCAAAGTTAAAACAAAACAAGTGAAACGGCATAAATAAACGACTCGTTAGTACATGAGTTTGCTCAAGCATGTTATTAACGCCGCCATAGTAATGCATGCTTGAGGTAACAAAATTAAGCGAGCTTGAACGAATAATATTAGGCACAATGAGCACGACCATTAAAAATTCAAACACATTCATTATACTTAGTACCCAGCTAGGTGAATTTAGCGAAAGTGGTATAAAAAAATCAACGCTATGAAACACAATAACGCTGTATAAAATAGCAAAATACACAGTTGTTACCGGAAATCCTGCATTAAAAACACTCGAAAAACTAAAGCCATTAATTTCTTTTCTAAAACGTTTGGTAGAAATAACTAACCCTAATAACCCATCTACAATAACTAGCGCACGTAAAAATGGATTTTTAATGCCATTTCCAACCAAGCGTTCTTCTAGGTCTTGTTGTGTGCCTGAGGTTTTGTGATGGTGTAAATGCATTTTACGTCGGTACCATGGGCTAATAGTATTTGGCCGCATTAACCATACTACTAACATCATAAAATTATGCATGAAAGGCTGATTACTAAAGTATTGTTTATGTATAAGGTCGTGCTCTAACTCATGGGAAATAGACGCAGCAATAGCCGCAAGTACTATACATACCCAAGCAGGTATGATGGCTAAATAATATAAAACACCAACACCAGTTAATGCGCTAAGCGACAGCAATAAAATAATTAACCCTAAGGTATTTTGATGTGCAAGTAATGGGTGTTTTTGACGAAGTAACACTTCTTCTGCCTTGATTGCTTTAACAATCGCTTGAATGTTCTGTTTGGCACTTAATTGGGTCATGATGATGTCTTAAAAAACTTGATGTACAAATAATACCTGAATTAAGCGTAACATCTAAAAAAATGACAATAAAAAATTACAATACGCTTGATGCTAAAGTGTGCTTTCGCACAGCAATAAATACAATAATAACGAGACCACACACGACTAAACTCATACCTACTATATTTTATATTCAACTACTCTGGCTTTAATCACATGATTTTCGAGATCCAAACATCTAATTAGGGACACCTTTGCCTGTAATGCTCTGTAATACATATTTAGCTGCAATCGTTCTACACTTTTCTTAGTTAATCTGAGTTCTGGATAATAAATCAATCTCAAGCAACTATTTTCAGCGCTAACTGAGTTGAATTCATTTGAATCAGATCCGCTATTGGCGGTGAATTCACCTTATTTTCACTGAAAAAACCTAGCTATAAAAAATATCAATACAGTTCAATATGTTAGTAAATCTTTACCCGGGTTTTAGGTTAGTTAGTGAAAAACCACTAAATATTGTTCATACACACTTAAAAAGGAAGATTAAAATGTCTAACGAAAGCTTATATCTGGTTAAACTACAGTTTAAATCTGGCGTTGTTGGTGGTGGTTCTATGGAATTACAATTATCAGTAGATCCAAAAACAGGATCATTAAATGGTAGAGCAAATGGGGCCATTTTAGAGGGAACTCAGCATGCGCCACAATTTACTTCTAGCGCATCAGGGCATATGCATGCAACAGGTTACAATGACGTAACCAAAGTTGGTGCAGTAACTGGCCAAGCCATTGTATCCTTCCCACCACCTGCAATTGGTAGCTATCAGTCGCCATTCACGGCAAGCTTCGCAGTAGATAATCAATGGAATGGTAAAGGTAGCTTTTCGGTTGGTGATAATACTTACCAAGGCCAAGTAAGTTTAATCGACTAATATAAAGAAAATATTTTTAACGGCACTTAATACATTTAAGTGCCGCTGTTACAGTCTTGCAAAACCCCCTCATTACAACAAAAATAAACAGCACGTAAGTAAAGCAATCAGAAGTTAAAACAGAGTACTTAAACTATACCGTTCTACTTATTGTATGGGGCCTATTTTTAGGTAAAAAACCTTGCCGATAACAAGGCAGGAATTTCAAATGCAGTTGGTATCAGGTTTAATCCCTAAAATTAATTAAGAATTATCACGAATTGATATTATATCTGCGCTATATTATTAGTAATACTTTAAGCTAATCACTCAAAATTCAGGCATAAAAAAACCCCTGCTAAATCTAGTAGGGGCTATAAAAAGTGGTACCAGCGGCCGGACTCGAACCGGCACTCCTTTCGGAAGGGGATTTTGAATCCCCCATGTCTACCAATTTCATCACGCTGGCGTCATTTTTCTTTAACCTTCTAAACACGAGAAGATAAAGAAAAACCACTTTAGAGCTAAGGTTTGTTTATATGCCTTCGTCTCTATGCCAAGCATTATACAAACAATACATGCAGCAGCAAGCGTTTTATGACATTAGCATGATCAACCGCTTAACATTTAGCCATCTATTAACATTTACAAAAGAGATTGTTAGGTTAAATAGTATCGCTAAACTATAGCACTTAGTATTTGTAAGCTTTTTTGCTAAACTAGCGAGCATATTAATAGTGAGAGTGTCTTTATGTCTGGTAAGTTTCCACGGGCGAGTTTTTGGCGTCGTTTTGCGTCTTTAATTTACGATGCCTTAGTCGTAATTTCTTTATCTATGCTTACAGCCATACTTTATTTTGCAGTAATTCAAGGACTAAGTGCCTTGGGTTTTATTGCTCAAGCAGAAGATCCTGCAGCTTATATACAGGATTCCCCACTGCTATACGGAATTAGAAGTACGTTATTTGTAGGTATAAACATTTTCTTTTTTGCTTACTTTTGGACTAAAAGTGGCCAAACCATTGGTATGCGCGCATGGCGTTTAAAAGTACAAACACTCGACGGTAACCTTATTAGCTGGCCTCAAGCGATTATCCGCTGTGTAAGCTCACTACTTGGGCTAGGCAATTTAGTGGTGTTAGTTGATTTTAAAAACAAAAATGCATTACAAGATTATATTTCTAAAACCGAAGTAATTGCACTAACAAAAGAAGAAAACAAGCGTATTTATCGTGAGCTAGATTGAACCTATATCACTTATTTTAAAGTAAAAAAGCGTGGCTACTGTCACGCTTTTTTATGTTTATAAGTTTATAAGTTTATTACCTACACTATTTTAAAAGCATTAAACTCGTTTATTCATCAAGTATGTCGCAAAACTTATAAATATTATGCTTGGTAATACAGCACCTACAATAGCTGGTATTTGATAAACCATAACCACTGGGCCAAATATTTCGTTAGTTAAATGAAACACGATACCGGTTACAACACCCATAATAATACGCGCCCCCATAGTAACGGTACGTAGTGGGCCAAATATAAACGAGAGCGCCACCAGCAGCATTACCGCAACAGATACAGGCTGCATAAACTTACGCCAAAGGGCAAGCTCGTAGGTACTAGTGTCTTGCTCATTTTGTTCTAAATACCCTAAATACGACCATAAACCAGTAAACGATAACGACTCTGGCTTGACTGATACAACACCCAGCTTTTCAGCGGTGAGTTGTGAGGCATAAAATTCTTCAGGCACCTGTTCTGTGGTAATTTTTTCGTCGGTGATAATTACCTTATTTATATCACGAAGTAGCCAACCGTCATTACGACTCAAAGCATTTTTTGCTTTAGTAATTTGAGTCAAATCTAATGATTTATCAAAATGATACATATACACACCATGCAGCATTCCATTTTGATCAACATCTTCTATGTTAATAAAGTTATTACCATCTTTAGCCCATACGCCTTTTTGCGCATTAAATACATCACCGCCATGTATTGCCTGATTACGCATTTCTTTAGCGTGCAGCTGCGCCTCTGGTGCACCCCACTCGCCAAGTGCCATCATACAAAAAGCCATAAATACGGCCGTTTTCATTACCGAGCCGATTATTTGTAAACGCGACATACCTGCCGCTTGCATTACCACCAGCTCACTGTTTGAGGCGAGTGCACCTAAACCCGTTAATCCGCCAATTAGCGCAGCCATAGGGAAAAATACAACAAGGTCACCCGGTATAGTATATAAAGTGTAAAGCATTGCGGTAATTAAGTCGTAACTACCACGCCCTACCGATTTTAACTGTTCAATAAATTTTATGAGGGTACTAATACCCACTAATACCAATAAGGCAAAGCCTGTTGTTTGTAAAATACTGCGGCCTAAATACCAATCAAGCGTTTTCATCATGAGCCTAGTTCTCGCTTAGTTACAACAGCTTTAAGCCAAGCGCCCAGTGGACGCCCTTTAATTATTAATAGCCCACCTATAAATAGGGCACTTATGTGGATCCACCACAACCCTATTGATGGTGGTATTTTACCATCCTCAACTGCAAATTTAGCTGCATTAAGTAAAATAAAATAACCCAAATACAAGCTAATAGCTGGCACTAATTTAGCAAACTTACCTTGACGCGGGTTTACAACACTTAATGGCACAGCAAGCAAAGTAAGCAGTGGAATAGAAAGTGGAATAGCGAGACGCCACTGCCATTGTGCTATAGATTCAGGGGTATTTATTGCCAGCAACTGATTAGTTGGCACCGCTTCTAGCTTACGGCGTTGATGCTCTATTTCTTGATCGCGGATTTGTACGCTGTAGCCGTCAAATTCAGTTAAATTAAGTGCAGGTGTTAAACCGTCAGTTTCATAACGTTTACCATCAGTAAGCACTAACTGCTGTTCACCATTAACGGCTTCTACTACTACGCCTTGTTCTGCGTAAACTAGGCGTGCAAGGTTATCTTTTTCGCTGTTAGGTAGTTGCGCTACAAATACCTTATTAAGCTCTTTGCCGCCTTTTTCAATATTATGAATAAATACCACGGCTTTTTCGTTACCGGTTTCTTGAAATCGCCCAGCTCTTAGCGCGGATAAACCGGCATCGGCTTTAGCTTGTTCTTTTAATTGGTACTCTTGCTCACTTGCCCATGGTGCGATGTACATGGTGAGCGCTGCGGCTAAAAATGCCAACCCTGCACTTGATATAAGCGTAACGCGCACAACGTACCATTCACTTACGCCACAGGCTTTAAGCACGGTCATTTCGCTATCAGCATAAATACGGCTGTAAGCTAAAATAATGCCTAAAAATATACTCAGCGGAAGTATTAAAGAGGCTAATTGCGGTAATTTAAGTGCAATCATCGACAGAACTAGTTTGGCAGGGATACTACCCTCGGAGGCATCGCCTAAAATAACAACTAACTTTTGTGACAAAAAAATGGTCATTAGAGTTAAAAATACGGCGACCTGCGATTTTAAAACTTCTGAGGTCAAATAACGGAAAATTAGCAATGCTCGCCCCTGTTAAACATGGAATTTCACTAAGATAGTGATAATTTAATAGTTAAATAGCTATTTTACGCAGCTTGTACTGGCAAATTAGCCATTATTATAAGCCATCAAATTTAATTATCCTACCTAAGAGCACGATATAATGTTGCATTAGTAGCCCTTAAGCATATAAAGTTCAATTACACAGTAAGAGTCTAGCAAAATCAGCTAATATTAGAGTTATTAGACTAGAAATCTTTTTTTTAGCCCCTATTTAATAGCCTAATCGACTCAAAACCAGGAGTGACAATGGAATTTAGCGTAAAAAGTGGTAGCCCAGAAAAACAACGTAGCGCATGTATTGTAGTTGGCGTTTACGAGCCACGTAGGTTATCCCCCATTGGTGAACAACTCGATAAAATCAGTGACGGTTATATCTCAAACTTACTTCGCCGTGGTGATTTAGAAGGTAAACCAGGTCAAGTTTTATTATTGCATCATGTACCTAATGTATTAAGCGAGCGCATATTGCTTGTAGGCTGTGGTAAAGAACGCGAACTTGACGATAAACAATACAAACAAATTATTTCTAAAACAATAAATACCTTAAACGATACTGGTTCAATGGAAGCGGTATGCTTTTTAACAGAACAACACGTTAAAGGTCGCGACACCTACTGGAAAGTGCGCCAAGCGGTAGAAACTACGCAAGATTGTTTATATACGTTTAACCAATTAAAAAGCAAAAAAGTAGACCCTCGTCGTCCATTACGTAAAATGGTATTCAACGTGCCAACACGCCGTGAACTAACTATTGGCGAAAGTGCCATTGAGCATGGTTTAGCCATTGCTGCAGGTAGCAAGTTATGTAAAGACGTAGCCAATATGCCACCAAATATTTGTAACCCTGCTTACTTAGGTGAGCAAGCACAAGAGCTGGCAACTAATTTTGACAACATCACTGTTGATATTATTGGCGAAGAGCAAATGGCAGAGCTAGGCATGAACTCTTACCTAGCTGTTGGTCGTGGTAGCGTTAATGAATCTGTTATGTCGATTATTAACTATAAAGGCGCAGCCGATGACCAAGCACCCATTGTACTTGTTGGTAAAGGTTTAACATTTGACTCAGGCGGTATTTCGTTAAAACCAGGCGAAGGCATGGACGAAATGAAATACGACATGGGCGGCGCTGCAGGTGTTATTGGCGCAATGCGTGCGCTTGCACAAATGCAATTGCCAATTAACGTTATTGGTGTTTTAGCGGGCTGTGAAAACATGCCTGGTCCAAATGCTTATCGCCCGGGTGATATTTTAACAACTATGTCAGGGCAAACGGTTGAAGTGTTAAACACCGATGCTGAAGGCCGTTTAGTATTGTGTGACGCGCTAACGTACGTTGAACGCTTTAATCCAGATACGGTTATTGACGTAGCAACACTTACTGGCGCTTGTATTGTAGCCCTTGGCGCGCATGCGACTGGTCTACTATCAAACCATAACCCACTTGCACACGATTTATTAAAAGCGTCTGAGCAAAGTGGTGACCGTGCATGGCAGTTGCCACTGTGGGACGACTATCAAGATCAGCTAGATAGCCCTTTTGCTGATTTTACTAACTTAGGTGGACGTTCTGCTGGCACAATTACCGCTGCATGTTTCTTGTCTAAATTTACTAAAAAGTATCATTGGGCGCATTTAGACGTAGCCGGTACAGCGTGGAAAAGTGGCGCTAAAAAAGGCGCAACTGGTCGCCCTGTTCCTATGCTTACTCAGTACTTGTTAAATAGAGCTGGCGTAAGTGAAGCCGCTCAAGATTAAAGTGAACACTTAACTTTAAACCTGTTTATAAGGCGCCGTTTGGCGCCTTATTTATTTGTGTATTAATTGAAGCAAAACGCGTTATATGGCAAAATCTGCCTCTTAATTTATGTGTATCAACTTAGTGCACATTTAATGTTATGGGAAACCCCGATACAATGAACATGAACGCCCAATTTTTCGTTCTAAAGCAACAAGATGAATCGTTGGCAAAGCCAGACGATCATTTTGCTTTGGCAGCTCAAATTGCAGCCGATCAGTATCGAAACGGTCAACGCGTATTTATATGTGTCGATAACAACGAGACCGCCTGTGCCATTGATGAAATAATTTGGGCATTCGATCCCGACAGTTTTGTACCTCATAACCTACAAGGTGAAGGCCCTAAAGGCGGCGCACCTGTAGAAATTGGTATTACGCCTCCTGTTGGTAATCGTAAAGTTTTAATTAATTTGGCTAATAACTTACCGGATTTTATTCGTCGATTTAACCAAGTTTTTGATTTTGTACCCGTAGAACCCGTTGCTAAGCAAGCTGCTCGCGAGCGCTTTAAAAAGCTGCGCCAACTCGGTGCCAATCTCACCACGCAAGATATTAATAACTAAAAACACGTTTAGTTAAATAGCTAACCAACTAATTTAAGTACTTATTTAAGGTTCTGTGTAATGGATAAAACCTACAATCCGCAAGATATTGAACAGTCTCTATATCAAGACTGGGAACAAAAAGGCTACTTTAAGCCATCTGGCAAAGGCGTACCATATTCAATTATGATCCCGCCGCCAAATGTCACAGGTAGCTTACACATGGGCCACGCCTTCCAAGATACAATAATGGATACCTTAACGCGTTTTAAACGTATGCAAGGTAACAACACATTATGGCAAGTAGGTACTGACCACGCAGGCATTGCAACGCAAATGTTGGTTGAGCGTAAATTGCATGCTGAAGAAGGCAAAACACGCCACGATTTAGGCCGTGAAGATTTTATTAATAAAATCTGGGAATGGAAAAAAGAATCGGGCGGCACTATTACTAAGCAGCTTCGTCGCCTTGGCGCATCGGTTGATTGGGATCGTGAACGCTTTACCATGGATGATGGTTTATCTGAAGCTGTTAAAGAAGTGTTTGTACGCCTTCATAAAGAAAACCTAATTTACCGAGGCAAGCGCCTAGTAAACTGGGATCCAAAATTACACACGGCTATTTCTGATCTTGAAGTTGAAAACAAAGACAAGCAAGGCCACATGTGGAACTTACGTTACCCATTAGCTGATGGCGTTACAACACAAGACGGAAAAGACTACATAGTAGTAGCAACAACACGTCCTGAAACCATGTTGGGTGACTCAGGTGTTGCAGTAAATCCTGATGATGAGCGCTACACAGATTTAATCGGTAAAGAGATTTTATTACCCATCGTTAATCGTCGTATTAAAATTGTTGCTGACGAACACGCCGATAAAGATAAAGGCACGGGCTGTGTAAAAATAACCCCAGCGCACGACTTTAACGATAACGAAGTGGGCAAGCGTCATCAAATGCCGATGATCAACATTTTCGATAAAGACGCCGCTATTCTTACCCAAGGTGAAACATACACCTTTGACGGTAAAGAGCTTGAGTTTGATGCACCAATACCTGAGCGCCTACACGGGCTTGATCGTTTTGCTGCGCGTAAAGCAATTGTGGCAGAATTTGAAGAGCTAGGCCTACTTGAAAAAATTGAAGACCATGGTTTAACCGTTCCTTACGGCGATCGCTCTGGCGTGGTAATTGAGCCACTACTTACCGACCAATGGTATGTACGTGTTGCACCACTAGCTGAACCTGCAAAAGACGCAGTTAAAAACGGCGACATTCAATTTGTACCTAAGCAATACGAAAACATGTACTTCTCGTGGATGAACGACGTACAAGATTGGTGTATTTCACGCCAGCTTTGGTGGGGTCACCGCATTCCAGCTTGGTACGACAGTGAAGGCAATGTATTTGTTGGTCGCGACGAAGCTGAAGTACGCCGTGAAAACAACATTGCAGACAGCGTAACGCTAAGCCAAGACGAAGACGTGCTTGATACGTGGTTCTCATCAGCGCTTTGGACGTTCTCTACACAAGGTTGGCCAGAAAATACCGATGATTTAAAAACCTTCCACCCGTCTGACGTGTTGGTAACTGGTTTTGATATTATTTTCTTCTGGGTTGCGCGCATGATTATGATGACGCTGCACTTTGTAAAAGACGAAAATGGCAAACCACAAGTTCCGTTTAAAACCGTGTATGTAACTGGCTTAATACGTGACGACAATGGCGATAAAATGTCTAAGTCAAAAGGTAACGTACTTGACCCATTAGACATGATTGACGGCATTGAACTTGAAGACCTAGTACAAAAACGTACTGGCAACATGATGCAGCCAAAACTTGCCGCTAAAATCGAAAAAGATACGCGTAAAGTATTTGCAGGCGGTATTGAAGCACACGGCACCGACGCCCTTCGCTTTACACTTGCTGCAATGGCATCTACTGGTCGTGATATAAACTGGGATATGAACCGCCTTGAAGGTTACCGTAACTTCTGTAACAAATTATGGAACGCGAGCCGTTACGTATTAATGAACACAGAAGAGCAAGACTGTGGTTTTGCAAACGGTGCTCAAACGGAGCTTTCATTAGCTGATCGTTGGATTTTAGGTCAGTATGAAGCTACTGTTAAAACCTATACAGAGCATTTAGATAACTACCGTTTTGACTTAGCTGCTAACACGCTTTACGAATTCACTTGGAACCAATTTTGTGATTGGTACTTAGAGCTCACTAAGCCGGTATTATTTAAAGGTAATGAAGCGCAGCAACGTGGTACACGTAATACACTTATTACCGTACTTGAAAGCTTACTGCGTTTAATGCACCCTATGATGCCATACATCACTGAAACTATTTGGCAACGTGTTGCACCACTTGCAGGCCTTAAAACAGAGAACACCAGCATTATGGTTCAGCCGTTCCCTGTATATAATGAAGCAAGCGTTGATGCTAAAGCGATGGACGATTTAGAGTGGGTTAAACAATTCATTTTAGCTATTCGTAATATTCGTGGTGAAATGGATATTAGTCCAAGTAAACCACTTAGCGTATTACTTGCTAATGCATCAAGCGACGACGTGCGCCGCATTGAAGAAAACAAATCATTTTTAGCATCACTTGCAAAAATTGAAGAGTTTACAATGCTTGAAAACAAAGACGACGCACCAGCATGTGCGACTTCTTATGTTGGCAACCTTGAGATCATGATCCCAATGGCGGGCTTAATTGATGTGGAAGCCGAGCTTTCGCGTATTAATAAGCAACTCGAAAAAGCAGAAAAAGGCCTAGCACAAGTGCAAAACAAACTCGCTAACGAAAAGTTTGTTAATAACGCTCCTGAAGCGGTACTTGCTAAAGAAAATGCAAAATTGGCTGAGTTTAGCGATGCTAAAACTAAGCTACTTGAGCAAAAAACTAAAATAGAAAGTTTATAAGCTTTCATAAAATGCCTATTAACACTATTTAATAGGCATTAAAAAAGCCGCTCACTTTAATTAAAGTGAGCGGCTTTTTTGTGCCCTGTGATTAACCACAAGACACTCCTACATTAAAATTTGTAGTTATACTGAGCACCAATTAGTACTGCGTGGCCTTTAGATTCGAAGCCCCACTGGCTGCCTGAGTCATCAGCTTCTATAAACGTTTGTGTTTTACCACGGATAATACTTACACCAAGATCAACATTAGAGTTTTGATCGATAGTGTAGTTACCACCAAACGAGAACCAGAAACGGTCTGTATCAGGAATCGAAATTGATAGATGTGTTTGTGATACAGGAGACTCATCAAATGCAACACCGGCACGTAGTAATAAATCTTCGTTTAACTGGTAATCTGCACCGACTGAGTAGCGGAATGAATCGCTAAAACTCTCGTTCTTTTCAAACGCAGTAAACTTGTTACCCGTTGGTGCTGTTACTTGCGCTTCTAAAGACTCAAAGCTACTCCAACCAGTCCATAATACACTGTAGTGCAGCCCTAATTTTTCGTCTAATTGATGCGAACCAGAAAACTCAGCAATAGCTGGTAAAGTGATTTCTACAGAACCAGGAAGCACAGTGCCTTGTGTGCCGCCAGCGGCTGCAGGTAGCCCATTAGAAAAATCACCATCAAACGTGATATCAGTTTCTGTTCTGTAGTTAAAACCAAAACGGCTGTTTTCATCTAATTGATACATTAAACCTACGTTTAAACCAAAACCAGTATCATCACCTTGAAGATTTACTGCATCAGTACCAAAGTCAAAGCCACTTGCATTTGCGCCAACTTTACGAATAACTATTGCATCAGCATAAATAGCATTTAGGCCTACACCAAAGCTAAATTGCTCAGATACTTTATAAGCAACGCTTGCATTAAGATTAACAGTAAATATTTCTGTTTCACCTGCAATTTGCCCTGCTACGTAGTCATTTTTAAACTCAGTAGATAAACCAAAGTTAGAAAAAGCACCAAAACCAACTGATACTTTGTCGTTATAAGGCATAGTAAAGTAAATTGCAGGAACAACGGCGCTAGGAGCAATGCTGTCATCATCTAATGCGCTTGGGTCAATACCGTTATTAGTACTTTCACCTTCAAGACTTACATCAGGAATAACGCCAATAGCAGCAACACTTAGTTGCTTGTCTTTAAATAAAGTCATTAGTGCTGGGTTACGTGCAACAACAGATGCGTCGTCTGCAATAGAAGCTTCACCAGCATATGCACGGCCTAAACCTGATGCATTTTGTTCTGCTAGTTGAAATGCAGCTGCAAAACTGTCTGCAGAAACAAATGCAAGCGAAGCTGCAATAAGAGTTTTAGTAAATTTCATTGTTGTGTCCTTAACCAAACTAACTGTTTGGATAGCTATGTGTGTTGTTATTAGGATTTCAAACCCGGCTACACTACCTGATTTTTTTATAAAAGACTCTATGAATACGTCAAAATACTATGAAAAACATGATTTTTAACGACATTTTAACAACTAATTAAAACTCATCGGACTAGATCTGTGCTATTAGAGCATATACTCTAAATGTAATTGGTTATCATTTAGATTGACTTAAAGTAGTTAGCAATTTACACTCACTACAAAATCACAAAGGAAATAAAACTGTGATCATTTCACTTATTGTAGCTGGGCTTATTTTTTGTGGTGCGAGTGTATTTTGTTTTTATAAAGCAAATTACTGCGCATGTACGCAAGCAGGACAATGCGACAATCCAGTAAATCACTATTGGCTTGGTGCTATGCTAAACGCACTAATTTCGCTCGCATTTTGTTGTTTAGCACTGCATGTAGAGCTAGGCACTATATTGTGGCTAACACTGATGGGAAGTTGTTTTTTAGGGGCATTTATTTCAGCCAAGAAAAGCAATCAACGAAAGTGTACAAACACTACGCAAGCAGATGCTCTTTTAGCAAACGAGACAAATTAATTTTATAGTCTAGTGGTTTAACACTCGCTAAAATTTTAAGTTCTTGGTTACTATCACTTAAATCAATATCTTTAGCAGTTACATGATGCCCATGTTTAGCATTAAAAAATAACTTAATTTTTGGCTTTATCGGATTCAAGTTATTCCCCTCCAATACTAACGCTAGGCGTTCATTAGTCAGCTTCACAATAGTCCCTACGGGATGCACGCCCAAGCACTTTATAAAACGCTGCACTAATTCAGCGTCAAACATTTGCTTGTTAGCCAATAAGTAACGCAGTGCATTAATAGGTTCTTCGCCATCTTGATGAGGCCTGTCTGCTGTCATCGCATCATATACATCTACAATTGCCATTATCCGTGCGGGACGGCTTATTTTTTCTGCAGCAATGCCGCGGGGATAACCTGAACCATCTAATCGTTCATGATGATTGACTATCATATCTAACATAAGTGGCGAAATACTCTTTTCACCTTTGACCAGACCCAGCCCTAAAGCAACATGCTTTTTAATACTCGCCATTTCGTTATTAGTAACTTTGCCTGGTTTTGATAGTATGCCTTGCGGTAGTTTAGATTGCCCTAAATCATGCAGTAGTGCGCCCATAGCAAGCTCCTGCACAAGCGCTTCTTTGTAACCTAGGTATTTAGCAAATACACTCGTAAAAATGGCGCAGTTGATCATATGACGCCAATTATAGCTATGCTTATCTTTAATTCGAGTAAGGATTGTCATCGCATTTGCATTACGAAATACTGAAGCAACGATTTCATTTGCTATTTCATCAAGTACTTTTACGTTAAGAGTTAAACCGGCTATTAAATCGCTATATAAAGATTGTATTTTACGGTTATGTTGGTCGTAGCTTACACTCGCTTTAGCAAATTCTTGCTGTACCGTTATTGCAGATTTGGCCTTAACTGGTTTTTGTTGGCTACTCGATGTTTTAGGTTTATTTTGTGGCTTATATTTGGCGGGGATTGCGACTTCACTCTTAGCGAAATCAATAAGAAGTTCAAGAACCCCTTCTGCAATTAAACGCTTAATTATAGATTTGTCTCTGACTAACCCGCTAGTCTTAATTTTTATACTATTAATCCCTTCATGTTGCTTAGTAACACTGTCGACATACATGCCAGGTATTAGCTCAGGGATAGGTAAAGTTATTAGCATAAAAGCGGCTATTTCTACAATTAATGAATATGTACCTTAAATAGCATTGTTTAATACTTAAAGTCCATTCATTCGTACTTTAGTAGTTATAATTCACTAAAAAGTAGTAATTTATATTATTAAATAATATCTCATTTAATTTTGCGTTATTTTTAATTTAATGGGGAACGCTAAAGGGTTTTGAACTGAGATACTAAAAGTTTATTTTCATTCAAGTTTAAGTGTAATTAATAAGAACACTATTTTTATAAAAATGAAGTTCATCAATGTTATCTAGTATCGTTAACCAATTTTAGATATTGAAAAGAGTTTGATTATGCAAAAGTACTGAAATAATTTAGGGTATAAACATATAAAGCAAATGGCGCTCTCGGTAGGGATCGAACCTACAACTCAGCCTCCGGAGGGCCACGTGATATCCATTTCACCACGAGAGCACATTTGTTGCCGCAGCACTAACTCGCGATATCAATGCTTTGGCGTCTATAATGATAAAGATATCCGTCGTTAATTGCCAGCACCATGCGTTTAGATGCCTATTAATTAAGCGATTTAGAATAAAACACTTCACAATTAGTTAAAAACACGCTTTTTATCAATATTAGATAAAAAAAAGTAACTGTTTAGCAACATTTTAACTATTATAGTGACTATGTGATTTGATTTAAAAGAGGAAGTGATTATGAGTTTGATGTCTACTGAGCAAGTTGCTGAGTTTTTAGGTGTAAAAGTAGAGCGTGTTAAACGCCTTACTCGTGAAAGTTTACTAATTGCGAAATCGCAGGATGAAAATGGCGAACCGCAATTTGATGCTGATGAAGTAAAAAAATATAAAGAACTAGCTGCACGTTTTGGTGGTCTTTAAAAACTCATAGATAAAGTGAGTTTATTTAGTTGCGCGCGTAATTCAATTAAGTGATTAGTTATGTCGCGCTGCTCATACCATCCTATACACAATATTAAAAAAAACAGCTTAAAAAAATCAAGCTTATTTACTGATTTAAAAAAGCTTACACCGGCTCTACAGTACTTACTATAATTATCTAATAACTCACCTTCACTTTGCCTATCCAGATTAAAGCTCACGCACAACGCGGCTAAATCAAAATACACATCGTTAGTTTGTGCGTACTCAAAATCAATTAAATACATACCCGAAGCATTTACAATAATGTTGTCTCTTACTAAATCGTTATGACAAAAGCCCGCATTAAATGGCATCGCTGTAACTGCTTTTAGTGCCCGCTCTATTTGTGATTTGTATAACGTATATACATCCGTATTTTGATAAAAGTGCAGCTCTTTGGCTATATCCATTGGTGTAGTCGTTACGCTGTAACTGTGTACTTGGGCTAATTTATTAACTAAGCTGAGCGTTATATCTGACTGTGCGGTTTCACCCTCAATATAATTAAATACCGCACGACTATTCTTTTTATCGAGCCAAATAGGCGCAGGGCATATATCCAAGTCACTTAAAAAGCGCTGCGCTTCAAGGCCGTCACTTGGCCAACGGCTTTTATAACACTTTAACAAATACCCTTGTTGCTCGGTACGTATTAAAAAATTATCGTTGCTAAAGCCATTCAGCAATCGCTCGCTTGAAACAATGCTTTTAGGCTCTATAAACGCACTACACATTTTTACTAACTGATTATGCTCAATCATAAATTAAAGCTGCGCTAAAGACTTAGCATGGCTTTGTTCGTACTCTTCGTACCAGGTTTTGAAGCCCCACGCTGCCATAATGGTATAAAATATAAAGAGTGCTAGCGTTGGGTAATAGCCTTTTTCGTAGTATAGATACATAGAAGCGACATCTATTACAATCCAGTACAGCCAGTTTTCGAGGACTTTTTTAGCAACTAAGTAAGTAGTTACTACTGCAAAACATGTTGTAAAGCTATCAAGATAAGCAAAGTCGGCATGAGTATAGTTTTGCATAACGTAACCAATAACTATTGCAGCTACGGTTGTTAAACTGATTAAAACAGCATGACGGTTCATCGACCAAGACGTAATATTTAGATTTTCAGCTTTGCCTTTTCGCCATGCAACCCACCCAAATACAGCCATATACATATAATAAAAATTAAGTAATGACTCCATTAATAATGCACCATTCCAGTACATTATTGTATAAATGAGTGTGCTAAAAAATGCTGCAGGCCAACACCATAAGCTTTCTTTTATTGCCAATAATAAGTACGCCATCGACAACCCCACCGCTATGTATTCCCAATGCGACATCGCTGTAAAACCACTTAAGGTTTGTGTTAAAAAGTCCATACTATGCAATCACCGTTCAGTTGTGCCGATTGTTATACCAATCTGCTTATATACGGGGTCTATTTAACGTTAAGAAAATTACGCTAGAACTAGGCAAAAATTTTTGTATCTAGTTGTTCTAAATAAAAAATTTTTAACGACGTTATAGTGCAATTTAATTCGTTAAATTGATCAAAGATTTATGCAGGTTGGTATTATAGATTATTCAGGCGATAAGTCGCCAGAGAGAAACTTACATACAAAAATAGCTTTACCAAATTCTTCATATGAACGCTTAATTTCGGTATTTAACACTTGCATAACTAAATCGTAATCACCAAAAATTTGCGTTGATAACGTATTAGTAATCACTTTTAAATCTTCGTATTCGTTTAAGCGGTCGATAAAGCCTTTAATAAACGGAATGTAATCTTGGTGAAGTGGATATTTACTGATCTCTACTGATAATTTCATTTTAAACTCTACTTTTTAATTATTTGATTTAAACAAATCATTCAATGCCAGTTCAATACAGTGTAAAATTATACTAACACTCAATTTAACTGAGCTTATTATGGCACGTAGAATAACGTATACGTTTAAAAACCAACCGCGCGAAATTAACTTCGCAAAAGATAAATACCACGACATGTATCAAGCTATTGCTGCCGCCGAAGGTATTGATTTAACAAATTACTTAAGCATGGTACGCCAAATAGAAATGACCTCAAAAGGGTCTGCTTCTGTGCGTAACTTTCGCGACCAAGAATTTGCCCGTATGGGCTTTAGCGACATTTACTTTATAAAAGAGTAAGTATCGCTTATAGCTGTATTAACGCTGATACTCATAACTTACGCGCGGTGTAATATTGCATAATAGCTCGTAAGGAATGGTACCAGCGCACAGTGCTATTTCTTCAACTGGTAGTTCAGGGCCCCACATAGTGACTCTGTCGCCTACTTTAATATTATGCTCATTAGCGCCTATATCAACGCTGATCATGTCCATAGCTACGCTTCCTACAATACCATAACGCTGCTTACCAATTATTACCGGTGTCCCCTCTTTAGCATGCCGAGGATAACCATCGCCATAACCCATAGCTACAACAGCTAACTTGGTTGGTTTATCGCTTTTCCAACGACCACCATACCCAACAGCCTCATTAGCTGGCACATCACGCACTGCAATTACGCGCGTAGTTAAACGCATAACTGGTTTTAATTTGTGTTGTTGCCCAATGCTATTTGCCATTGGCGATACACCATACAGCATAAGCCCAGGACGTACCCAATCACCATGACCGCTTGGCCAGGCAATAATACCAGCAGAATTTGATAAACAATGCGCTTGCTCAATGCCATTCACTAAATTATCAAACAACGTAATTTGTTGAACCGTTTTAGCATTATCAACGTCATCAGCACACGAAAAGTGAGTCATTAAATTAACCGTATTTTTAGCATTAGGTGTTTTTTGTAAGCGGTTATAAAACGCTTCAAACTGCTCTGGCGCAATACCTAATCGATGCATACCTGTATTTACTTTTAACCAGCATGTTATTGGTGCATCTAGCTTTGCTTTTTCAAGCGCAGCTAATTGGTACTCATCGTGAATAATAGTTTGAAAGTTATTAGCGAGTAAAATAGGTAAGTCGGCTTTGTTAAAAAAGCCTTCTAGTAAAACTATTGGCTTTGTTAAGCCCCCAGCTCGAAGGGCAAGCCCTTCATCTATACGTGCCACAGCAAATGCGTCAGCATTATTTAAATGCTGCGCAATCGTTACTAATCCATGCCCGTAAGCATTTGCTTTTAGCACCGCCATTACTTTGCTGTTAGGTGCAAAGCCCTTAACTTGCGCTAAATTATGCACAAGTGCCGTTAAATTAATTTCAGCAGTGGCTAAGCGCATTAGTAATCGTCATCTACCGCTGGTCCCGCGTAATTATCAAAGCGAGAAAATTGACCTTGGAATGTTAAACGCACTTTACCAATTGGGCCGTTACGTTGTTTACCTATGATGATTTCAGCAATACCTTTATCAGTACTGTCTTCGTTGTAAACTTCGTCACGGTAAATAAACATGATTAAATCGGCATCCTGCTCTATCGACCCTGACTCACGTAAATCTGAGTTAATTGGGCGTTTATCGGCACGTTGCTCTAGCGTACGGTTTAGCTGCGAAAGCGCAACAACCGGACATTTTAGCTCTTTTGCTAGTGATTTAAGTGAACGCGAAATTTCAGCAATTTCAAGCGTTCGGTTATCAGCAAGGCTAGGTACGCGCATTAGCTGTAAGTAATCGACCATGATCATACTAATGCCGCCGTGGTCACGCGCAATACGACGCGCACGAGAGCGAACATCGGTAGGTGTTAAGCCCGAGGCATCATCAACATACATTTTGCCTTTTTCCATCAACAAGCCCATTGTTGATGAAAGTCGCGCCCAATCGTCATCATCTAACTGACCAGTACGTACCTTAGTTTGGTTAATACGGCCAAGAGACGCTAGCATCCTCATCATAATTTGTTCTGAAGGCATCTCTAGCGAGTAAATTAGTACGGGTTTGTCTTGAGTCATTGCAGCATGTTCTGCAAGGTTCATCGCAAAGGTGGTTTTACCCATTGAAGGACGCGCTGCCACAATAATTAAGTCAGATGGTTGCAGGCCCGTCGTCATTTTATCAAGATCGGCATAACCTGTACTTACACCCGTTACACCATCTTGTGGCGATTGATAAAGCTCTTCTATTTTATCAACGGTTTTTTCGAGTATGTTATGAATACTTTGCGGGCCTTCCGTACTTTTTGTACGTTGCTCGGCAATTTTAAATACTTTGCTTTCGGCAAAATCGAGTAGGTCGTGACTAGTACGTCCTTCGGTATTAAAACCCGCTTCTGCTATTTCATTTGCCACGCCAATCATTTCACGTACAACAGCACGCTCACGTACAATGTTTGCGTAGGCATCAATGTTGGCTGCACTTGGGGTATTTTTAGCAATTTCGGCTAAGTAAGCAAAACCACCAATGCCTGCAAGTTTATTATTTTTTTCTAAACTTTCAGAAATAGTGATTAAATCTATCGGATCGCCAATTTCAGCAAGTGCCGTCATCGCCTCAAAAATTAACTTGTGCGTGCGGGTATAAAAATCCTGTGATACAACAAGCTCAGCTACGCGGTCAAAAGCTTGGTTATCAAGCATTAAGCCACCTAAAACAGATTGTTCAGCTTCTATTGAATGGGGAGGAACTTTAAGAGTATCGACTTGCTTATCTGGTTTGGCCATAACTTCACAGTAGTAAAATTGAATGGCTCTATTCTATCGACTTGCAGGGGCTGTGCAAATAGAAAAGCAGGAAATCTTTCCTGCTTTTTGTAATCGTGATGGGGAATGAGTGTTATTTGGTACGCAGCTCTATTCGCCCACTAATGGTATCCATTTCAACATTTGCATTACCGCCATTAATACTAAACTCTAAATCACTGGCTGGGCCATATTTAGCTTTACTGACTTTGTCACTACTGACTTTGTTAATGATTTTACCATTAGCATGGGCTTTAATTTCAAACTTTGCTGATACACTTTGTGGGAAATAAAAGTCGGCATCACCACTTACTGATTCAAAACGTACATCACCGCCTTTTAAAAGCTCGTCAATCTGTACTTCTGCTTCGCCATTTACCGTATTAATACGTAGGTTTTTAATAGCCGATAGCGTAAATTCTATATCGCCATTTACGTTTTCAAGGCGTACATCATTAGCGCTTGAAGTTGATTTAATATCACCATTAACAGCGCTAAAACGCAGCTCACCACTTGATTGCCTATCGTTAATTTCACCATTTACGGTTTCAAACTGAATATTACCGTTTAAGTTCTCAGCGTTCACATCACCATTTACAGTGGTGAGCTTAATGTTGCCAGTAATATCATCTACCGTAATTTCGCCGTTAACCACATCAACTTCAGCGCCGTTTTTAAGCTCCTTTGCAGTCACCGATACATTAACGCCAGCAAACTCTAAGCTACTGCTTTTAGGCATAAATATAGTTAGGTTTGAGCCGTCACCACTATTACCCCAATTTGATTTACGGGGCATTTTTACAATAAACTGTGTTTTATCGCCACTTGTTTTAAGCTCATAACCTTGCGCTTTATCATCAAGCTCGCCAGATACTTTAAATTCGTTTTTATCCCAGCCTGTAATATGTATATCACCGCGTTGGTTTTCAATAAAAATAGTGCCGCCACTTGGTACGTCTATTTGCTTATCTATTTTTTCACCCGCAAATACTGCCAATGGAAATAAGCTCAGTCCTAATAAAATCGCTTTCATGTCGTACTCCTAAATGTGCTGCCAACGTGGCGCGTGCACCTTGTTAATTAAATCAAGTTGTTGTTGATATATTTGCGCTAACATTGTCAGTAGCGCTTGGTTTTGTGGTTCGTTTTCAAGAGCTTGCTTTATTGCTTGCTCAGCTTCTTCCAGTTCTTGTAGTTGCGTTTGCCAGTTAGTGGTCAATGCTTCTTTATTTTCGTATTCAACTAACAAACTATTTTTTTGAGCCGAAAAGTAATCACTTATAGCCACTACGGGCAGTGGTTCAGGTGCTATAAAAAATATATTTACAGCAATTAAAGCAGCCACAGTACACGCAGCTATTGCCGTTAGTTTTGGCCAAATAATAGTGCTGTTTGGACTCTGCTTATTATTAACAATTGCTCGCTCAATCCCCGCCCATAAATCTTTTTGTGGCGTAATTTCTTTATCAAGCGTGTTTAATGACTTGTTTAAGTAGTCGTTAAAGTTTGGTTTACTCATTTTCATACCACTCTTGTAATAACTGCCTAGCACGATGATACTGTGACTTACTTGAACCAACAGCCATACCTAATTGCTCCGCGATTTCCTCGTGCCTGTAACCTTCAATAGCAAATAATACAAATACCATACGTGCGCGCTCAGGAAGCCTTACTATTAACTTATCGAGGCCATTTAAGCCTTTGCAGTCGTTAGCTGATTGCTCATCCATACCGCTGTGTTCAATACTTACTACTTTTTGTAACCAGTTTTTTTGCTTGCGCAGGTAACTTATCGCTACATTACTGGCAACACTGTAAAGCCAAGTAGAAAACTGCGAACGCCCATCAAACAATGCTATTTTATGCCATACCTGTACAAATACCTCTTGGGCGGCGTCTTCGGCATGTGCTTGGTCTGCTAATAAGCGTAAACATAAACCGTATACTCGTTTTATATGTAACTCATAAAGCGTTGTGTATGCGCCTTGATCACCCGATTTAACTCGCTCAATGAGTGCAGCTTCGCACAAAAGCGTTGGTTCGGGTTTAACGTGTAACATCCGTGATGCCGCCTTTTAATTATTATTGTTGAATTGCTATTTAAGTGTATTGATAAGTTAGACGTAATGACAGTTCGAAAAGGTTTAAGGAGAATGAAAAAATAATTGAATAAAAAAGGGGCTTATACGAGGCTTTATACCAATTCGCTTAATTAAGTGATCTATTTTGAGGATGGAAAAACGTGTTGATAGCTAGACAAAAAATTCGCTATTTAGTTGTTCTCGGCAATTGCTCCTGCATTGCTCTACCTTCTGCATCCATGCAGTCGTAAATGAGAATTTTTTAACACAGGTAGCGACACGTTTAGCCCCGCAAAATGATTAAGTATTATTGCGGATTGGTATTATTTAACAGTGCCCTTAACTAATAAAGTTAGCCAAATTATAGGCACAAAAAAGCCGTGCTAATAGCACGGCTTTTGTCGCTTAATTAAAAATTAAGCTTCAGCGATTACGATTACTTTGATAGTAGCCGTTACGTCTGAGTGAACTGAAATTGATACGTCAAATTCACCTGTCTCACGGATAGTACCTAGAGGCAAACGAACTTCTGACTTAGCAACTTCAACACCAACAGCTGAGATAGCGTCAGCGATGTCACGAGTACCGATTGAACCGAATAACTTACCTTCGTCACCAGCTTTAGATACTAATGTAACTTCTGCTAATGCTTCTAGTTTTTCAGCGCGTGCTTGTGCAGCTACTAACTGTTCAGCGATTTTCGCTTCAAGTTCTGCACGACGAGCGTCAAACGTTTCAATGTTAGCTTTAGTCGCAGGAACTGCCTTACCTTGAGGGAAAAGGAAGTTACGTGCGAAACCAGATTTAACTACAACCTGTTCACCTAGGCTACCTAGGTTAGCGATCTTATCTAGTAGAATAACTTGCATGTTTCTACACCTTTTAAAAACTGTTAATCCGCTGCTTACTTATGTAAGTCAGTGTATGGAAGAAGGGCTAAGTAGCGAGCACGCTTAATAGCAGTTGCTAGCTGGCGCTGAAATTTAGCGCTAGTACCTGTGATACGGCTAGGTACGATTTTGCCACTTTCTGTAACATAGTTTCTAAGAGTAGCTAGATCTTTGTAATCGATTTGTTTTACGCCTTCCGCTTTAAAGCGGCAGAACTTACGACGTCTGAAATAACGTGCCATGAGATTAATTCCTCAAATAATTCTTTCGATATGCTGAGCATGCAAAACCAATTGGCTAAGGCCGTTACGACCTTCGTGGCGATTTAAAAAACCACTCACTTGCAATGCCTGCCCAACGTGCAAATGTTGAGTCTGTTGTTGCATTTGCTTTCCACTGGCAACTACCTGAAGCCTCACGTAACTATTACGGTTAAGGTCTGCTTCGGTTTGCATCGATTTATGTTCTACAACAAAAATACAATGCGGGATGCCAGCTGGGCTTTGGCTAAACTTGGGCGTTTTACAAACTACCCCAGATATAACCAGCTGATTCATAAAAGGGCTAACCATTTATATTTACCGCCAGTTAAACGCCATGCTTGGACTCAAAACAATTAAGCAGCTGGTGCTTCTTTCTTCTCTTCTCTTGCAAGAGGAGACGCTTCAGTTTCAGCAGTTTTAGTGCGGATAACTAAGTTACGAAGCACTGCATCGTTGTAGCGGAAAGTAGTTTCTAGCTCGCTGATTACTTCAGTTGGTGCTTCAACGTTCATTAGAACATAGTGAGCTTTATGAAGCTTGTTAATTGGGTAAGCCAATTGACGACGGCCCCAATCTTCAAGACGGTGGATAACACCACCAGCTTCAGTGATAGAACCAGTATAACGTTCGATCATACCAGCAACTTGCTCACTCTGATCTGGGTGAACCATGAATACGATTTCGTAATGACGCATGGATATTCCTTACGGTTAATAGAGCCTTCTACCGTTTCGGCCGGTCGGTTTAAGGCAAGGAATTAATAGTTTAAAAGCCGAAATGAGCGCGCATTTTACGCTTAGTAGGATAATTAAGCAAGCAAGTTTTTAAAGCTTTTATAGATAAGTGTTTATAGGTAAGTATTATGAGCTTTGCTCGTCGCGTCAGCAAGCTGTACGCCTACAAATAAAGCTAAACTCGGGGTTTAGTATTTATTGTAGACCCCTAATTTGCTCGCGTGAAAAGCGCAGTTTTTAATCAAATCGTTTATTCTAGTTACGCTTACAACCAAAAAATATTACGAGCTTTGCTCGTCGCGTCAGCAAGCTGTACGCCTACAGGTAAAGCTGAACTCGGGGTTTAATATTTATTGTAGACGCCGAGCTTGCTCGCGTGTAAAGCGCAGCTTTTAATCAAATAGTTTATTCTAGTTACGCTTACAACCAAAAAACATTACGAGCTTTGCTCGTCGCGCCAGCAAGCTGTACGCCTACAGGTAAAGCTGAACTCGGGGTTTAATATTTATTGTAGCGCCGAGCTTGCTCGCGTGAAAAGCGCAGCTTTTAATCAAATAGTTTATTCTAGTTACGCTTACAACCAAAAAACATTACGATCTTTGCTCGTCGCGCCAGCAAGCTGTACGCCTACAGGTAAAGCTGAACTCGGGGTTTAATACTTATTATAGACGCCGAGCTTCCTCGCGTGAAAAGCGCAGCTTTTAATTAAATAGTTTATTCTAGTTACGCTTACAACCAAAAAAACATTACGAGCTTTGCTCGTCGCGTCAGCAAGCTGTACGCCTACAGGTAAAGCTAAACTTGGGGTTTAATATTTATTGTAGACGCCGAGCTTGCTCGCGTGAAAAGCGCAGCTTTTAATCAAATCGTTTATTCTAGTTACGCTTACAACCAAAAAACATTACGAGCTTTGCTCGTCGCGTCAGCAAGCTGTACGCCTACAGGTAAAGCTAAACTTGGGGTTTAATATTTATTGTAGACGCCGAGCTTGCTCGCGTGAAAAGCGCAGCTTTTAATTAAATCGTTTATTCTAGTTACGCTTATAACCAAAAATTAAGCACTTATGATTCAATCAATATGTTGTTTAAAATATAGCCTTGCCATTTATTTAACAGCAATTTATTCTAGGTTACAGTTGATGTAGTCGCATAAAAGGTGATCAATAAAATATAAACTAAAATCAAAAGGATTTTTAAAATGATATCACTAACATCACTTGATCGCGTTGTTCCTTCCTCATATTTAGCACCAGCTAAAGCCCACGACTTACTCGAAAGCCTATCTTCTGCCGCAAATTTAAAAAAGTACTTTAATATTGATGAAGCAAATAGCACTAAGCTTTCTGATATTATTACTTTGGTTAACAGTGCTTATGGAATTATTAAAGACCCCAATATAGATGACCTAGTCGAGGAAATAAAAAAGGTCATTGAAAATATAGTCGTACTTTTTTCAGCTGAACAAATAAAAAAAATTAAAAGCTCTGAAATTTATCAAGAAGCCTATAAAGCATTTCAACTTTGGTCTGTTCTTGAAACACCAATTGGTGAACAAACTAACGGATTAAAAAAAGAGTTTGAATTTACTAAAGAGCACAAATCAAAAATTGATCAACTTAGTGTTGGTGTAACAGCTGGTGCCTACGGGGAATTTAGTATCTCTGTTTTAAATGACACAAAGCGCCCAACATTTTTATCCAAAACACTTCCAAATGGGTTTTGCCTCGTCAATCAAGATGTAAAAGCTGCCTATGATATTAATGTATCAACATCAACCTCTGCTAATATTTTTAAAATAGGTGCCGGTTTAGATAAATCAGGTAGTGTGGAGTTTGATTCGTACTACCAAGTAAATGAAGAAACTACTAGCTATAAAACCCTGTGGAGTATGTTTAAAAAACCAGTTCGCCCTTGGAACTTGAACGATATAAACACTCAATTAGTCAAGCGTACTAGTAGTGATGCTAGAGAGGGATATCGTGCATTTTCAATTAAAATGGCATCTTCTCTAATATTATCTGGCGAATTAGAAATTGGAAAATCGCTCGCTTCAAAAACAAATCTTAAAGGGCATCTTATTGGAGTAGACGCCTCCGTAGCAGTCTCACTTTCAAGGCGCCAAGAAATAGCTGGTGACTTGGAACTTGATGTATATCGTAATGATCAACAGCAAATAGAACTATTACTAACTTTAAGAGAAACAGAGCAGACAAAAAACACCTTAAAACTAGCACTTGAAGCAGAAATTGAAGGAATGGATGCACTCGCCAAACAGTACATAGAAATGCTGCTTGGTAAAGGTAATGAACTGGTTAGTAAGCTTGAGGAATACAGTAACCCTGGCCAAATCTTGGTTGATGACATATTACATACAATTGATGAAGATACATGGTACAAGCCAATAGCCGAAATCACACTAGGACAAAATGAGATCGATGATGTAATTAAAAAGTTACTTGATGATGGGCTAATCGTGCAATTCAATAAGACATTGCTCTCAACAGAAGCGGCCCCAGACGACTTAGCAACATCTATAATTAATAGATTACTGAGTTTATTTGGTGTTGTGCAATCAAATGCTGACCCTATTTTTATGGCTGCTCAGCACAAGTCAGAAAAATATCTGTCTGAAAAAATAAAAATATTACAGCAAAAACTTCGTGAGAAAGCGGATGAGTTTGCTAACGATTTAAAAGAGAAAACAGCTTCCCAACTAAAACCTATCGCTTCGCTCGGCGATGACGTAGCACAGACGATTGCTAATTTTGATCAAAATATAGAAGCTAATTTTAATCGTGTAATAAATCGATACCAGATATTTAAAAAGAACATCACTGAAAAATTAGAAAAAGCAGCCAACATTAAGTTTGGTCTTAATTTAGAATCGATTAAACAACAACGTTTATTCGAACTTCAAAAATTAAAAATAATAATCCTACAACCAGAAAATAAACAAGTACAAACCTTATTCCGCTGTTTAGCGATAGGCGATGGGAAAAAAGCCTCATTACTTATGCAAGCATTAAACAGAGCGGGTGCAATAAACTTAATACCTATCACTACACGGTTTGAAACAGCACTTAATAGTTCAACTCGGCTGGGCCTAAACATTATTGGCTTTGATATAAGTAAAGTACGCGATATTAATCGAGACTTAACGGTTGAAGTTGATGCCAATGGTAACTTATATGTTAAACACGATTACACCATTAAAGGAACTGCATCAGGGCTTTCAGAATCCAGACAAGCAAAATTAGGAATCATCTTTGGTGTTGCGCAATCAGCATTAGATCCCGAGTTTAATGGTGCTATTTCACTTGAGTATACAAATCAAGATAACAAACTGCACAATTTAAGAGAGATTGAAGACTTCTTTGATTCCCTTGATTTGTCGACCCACCGTCATGCCGACTCTTTACCAATAGATGTACCCATACTTATTCCCGAGCAAAATATAAAAGTCGCAATTAGTCGTTATCAACATAGTATTGAAAACAGCAACATTTATACTAGTAGCGTCATAGCAATGACGATGCGTTCTGGGCATGAAGTCTATGCACAATTTGAACAGCTAAATGGCGATAAGCTATATCATAATGCAGCACGTTATTTAATTTACTTACAAAGTGGTTCGCCTTTTGAAAGGAAAGTTATTTTTAATATACTGCATTTATATGCCCTAAAAGATGAATCATATAATGATCTAAGTATATTGTTTGACCATTTATTAGATGGGGATTCTAGTAGAACCGTTGATTACCGTCGTATTAAAAAAGATTTAAAAAATACAGATAAATGGGATGACTATCTTGCGCTTGTCCCTGATTCTCAAAATGGTGCCAATGCAAATAAGTCGTGGAAGGGAGTAGCTAAACGCCTTACAACCATTGGAAAAGCTGCAAGAGCGCTAAAGCGTTTTCCAACAACATTAAAAAATGTAAAAAAAGCAGTTAAAGCATTTGATGCCAGTACAAACCATTTTGAAACGCTAGAAAAACTAAATCAAACCTTACTAAAACTCACTCACGAATTGGAAGAAGACTTAGATTATTGGATTGGGGTTAAAAGCATAACGCAAAACCTGATAGATGATTTATTCTCAAAATTAGGATGGGGTAAAGCAGGAATAAATACGCGTTTACTTATTTTTTGTATTTTACTAGAGGACTCTATCGAACATGAGAGTTCACTATTTTTAACGACCATCACGTTAAGTAATCAGTCCAACAATAGAGAAATCATTAAAATTTGATAATTAACCTGAATTCTGGTTAAGATACTTACTAACCTACTGAATTATATTGATATTTAAATTTATTTTCTCTAGCCAGAGATTTTCAGTGAAAACAAGGCGAATTTACGCGTCAATAGCTGACCTATTGCAAGTAAATTCAACGCAGTGAGCGCTGAAAATAGTTGCTTGAGGTAGAGTTATTATCCAGAGTTCAGGTTAACTAGCGGCCCATAATAAGCTCGCTTACTATAGTTATTGTTTAGGGTAATTGGAAGGGAAAAATGCTTTTTTAGCATCTTCATCAAACTCTTTTTTAAAGGCTATATCAGTACCAATTACGCGTGCACGTGCAACCGCTGGGCGGCTATCAATGCTTTCAAACCAACGTTTAAGATTAGGATAAGGCGCTAAGCCCTCTTCACCTAATACAACCGACGCTTTATCAATCCACCCCCATGCAGATACATCAGCAATGGTATATGTATCACCCACAATAAAGTCACGACCTTCAAGGTGCGTATCAAGCACTTCGTAGTGACGCTGTGCTTCACGCAAATATCGATTAACCGCGTAATCAAGCCCTTCTGGCGCCATATGTCTAAAGTGTACACTTTGCCCAGAATACGGACCCAAACCAGATGCAATAAACATTAACCACGACAGCATTTCAGCGCGGTCTTCGCCCTTGCCTTCTAGCTTTGCATATTTTTCAGAAAGGTACATTAAAATAGCATTCGAATCGAACACACGCGTTTCACCATCAACAATGGCAGGTGCTTTAGCGTTTGGATTAATTGCTTTAAATTCAGGTGTATGTTGCTCACCTTTCAAAGTATCAAGAGGAACAAGCTCAAACGGCAAGCCTGTTTCTTCTAAAAAGAGTGCCACCTTCATTGGGTTAGGCGTATGGTGAAAATAAAATTTAATCATGTAAAGTCCCTCAATAATTGAACAATGATTAAAGCACAGCTTGAGCGGGTGTTCAAATTAAGTTTTAACTAAGTAAAATACACAGTTAAAACGTGATTTAATTGTGAGTATTCCGTGATACTTCAATCGTAAAAATCACTTATGCTAAAAAAAAATAAACTTTTGTAAGAAGTAATATGCCTTTTAAAGCACTATCCCATCCATTTTTAATCTCACTTGTTGGGTTAATAATTTTTTGCTTTCAAAGCCAAGCTGCTGAGCAAGTAACTATTTCCAGTACAGCTAATCCGACTACCTTTTTAGAGCTTTACACATCGCAAGGTTGCAGTAGCTGCCCACCAGCAGAGCGCTGGATCTCAACGTTTACAGATGATGAAAAACTATGGACTGATTTAATCCCTATTAATTTTCATGTTACTTATTGGGATTATTTAGGATGGAAAGACCCGTTTGCCTCTGCTCTTTTTAGTAAAAGACAACGCACGTATAAGGCACTCGGTAAAAGTAGGATTGTAGCTACTCCAGGATTTATGGTTAACGGCAACGGGTGGCAAGGTTGGTTTTATAAACAAGCTATTCCCGTAGCTAAAGCCCGTTATTTAGGTAATTTAAAAGCGACTATAAACAACAGTAAAATTAACCTCGAATACGATACCGTTAATACCAAAGATAATACTAACCAAAACTTAATAGCCCATGTAGCTCTGTTAGGCTTTGGCATAGAAACACAAATACACAGCGGCGAAAACGCAGGCCATAAGTTAAAGCACGACTTTGTTGTTATTGGCTACGAGCAAAGTGACATGCAGACCAAGCAGCAATTATCATTAACTGACTTAACCCTGCCTCGCGCTAAAAAAATATCGCCAACAAAGCAAGCCTTAGTGTTTTGGGTATCTAAAAAAGGCGACCCTACCCCACTTCAAGTTGCAGCCGATTGGTTTTAAAAATTAAAGTTAATTGAATAAAATTACTAATTAACAACTCAGCGCGCAATAAATGTCCTTGTATATCAACTATAGAAAAAGGCTTTAAATAATTTAAAAACTAATGAATTAGCATTATTATTACAAAGAATTTATTCTTTTTTATTGTGTGTATCTGTATAAAACTTAAATAACATTCTATTTACATCGACTTTTGTTTATAAAGTAAGTTGAATGGACTCTTGAAATAAGTAATTGACTTATAAGTATAAAAATCAAGCGCCTATCAATAAAAACTTCTGCAATTATCTATATGGACAAAAATTTATGCGAATTAACCAAAGCCACATTAAAACAATTGTAATCGCTGCAATTACAGCTTCCTTTTTAGCTGGGTGTGCTACAACATCATCAAAAGTAATAGAAACACCAACTGTTGCTAGCTATAACACAACCTACTCAGGTACAAAAAGCAAACTAGTCGTAGGTCAGTTTGTAAACCGTTCGAGCTTTCAAAATGGTATATTTTCATCAGGGCAAGACCGTTTAGGCAGCCAAGCAAAAACCACACTAATGAGCCACTTACAACAAACAAATCGCTTTAGTGTGCTTGATCGCGACAATATGGCAGCCCTTGCAAAAGAAGCAAAGTTAACAGGTACAAAACAAGTTCTTAGCGGTGCTAAATTTGTTGTAACTGGTGATGTAACAGAGTTTGGCCGTAAAGCTATTGGCGATCGCCAACTTTTTGGTTTATTGGGTAAAGGTAAATCGCAAATTGCTTATGCCAAAGTAACGCTTAATGTTGTTGATGTTACTACATCAGAAGTTATTTATTCAGTGCAAGGTGCTGGTGAATACAGCCTATCAGAACGTGAAGTTATTGGTTTTGGTAGCACAGCTTCATACGATGCCACATTAAATGGCAAAGTACTTGACCTAGCTATTCGCGAAGTCGTTAACAAGTTAGTTACTGGTCTTGAAGCTGGCCAATGGGGCAATAAATAATGAAAAAGCTAATTACCTTAGCATTTGTTCATAGCTTAGTTCTTAAGGAACACAGACCGTGTGACTTCCTATCTTAAAACGGCAAATATCATTGTTTTTCTCAATGCTTTGCCGCTTACAATTTACCGCTAGTAGCTCAAATACACGATGTATCTTATGGCTGCACCGTGTTTGTTCTATGCAATCCAGAATATCATCCAACCAAAGATAACTGCACTTACTCGCTCTAAATGTCGAGATCGCACACTTAAACATACCCGCTGCACTATGGCAGATAAAACGCTTGATAAGTGTTTGCAGTATGCTCAGCCAAACCAATGATTCGGCAATATGAGGATCTCGTGTGATGAACCCTTTAAGATTATTCCATGACTTTAGTTCTTTGAAAAACAACTCAATTTGCCAACGAGTTGCATATATATCGAGTAGTTCGTCAAAGCTAAACTGTGCCTCTTTTAAATTAGTAACAAGGAAAACGGGGCGCTTTTCATTCGGTAAATAGATAAGCCTGTACTCGGGCCCATTTTTCTTCCAACGTACTGTTAATTCAAGTGGTTGGCTTGCGAATTTATCGAGTAACGTTTTGATTTTAATGTTTTTTTCTTTAATTTCTATACCCGCGCAATAAGCTGATGTAACGATTGGGTTAATGTTTTTATTTGCTCTGATCAAAAAATATCCGCCATCTTGAGCTACTTGCTCAAAGTAATCTAAGTCAAAATACCCAGCATCAGCAAGTAATAACGTATCTTCAAGTGTGTGGCTACCTGGTAAAAAGGCGCGCTCAGTTTCAACATCAGGACGAATATCTATTTCGCAGGGTTGTTCATTAAATAGGTCATAGGTAACGTGCAACTCAATTGCGGCAGGACTTACAGCAGTAAAACGACCAGCAAAAACCTGCGCTAATTCATCATGTAGAGCAAATGAAGAACCATCTTGCAATAACACTCGCTGTATTCCTCGCTGGGTAAAAAAGGTTTTATCCAGCGTGTTTACAGTCAATTTAGACATCGCTTGAATAACGAGCTCACGGACAAGCTCAGTCAAGGCTGGTTTTCGAATTTGATTATGAAAGGGTTTATAACTTATCGTGCAATCAGCCTGCGTTCGCAAGTTTTGATGGATATCTGACAAGTTAGCGTCTTGCAGGCAAGATAAGCTTTTAAATACGGCTTTGAGCAGAGAAACGATCGACAGGCAACGGTGTCGAACTTGAAATCCAGAGGTTTTTGCAAGCTCAATGAGGTGTTTTTCTGAGATAAGGGCTTTTAATTGGTTTGAAACTTGGTTAATCTGCATGTGAACTCTGTTTTTAGTCATGTTTTTATTGGCGTAACTATTTGATCATTAACAGAGTTCAACTTCAAGTTTTCTTAAGATCCAACCTATGAGCATTTGTTTGTATAGCCCTAACAGGTTGTAACGCAACGAAAGAACCTATTTACTATTACGGCGACTATAGCACTGCCGTATACGCCTATTTAAAAGCAGATGACGTAACAGCCGAAGAGCAAATTAGTATGCTTGAGCAAATTATTGTCGATGCCGCAAACAAAAGTAAGAATGTTGCGCCTGGCCTACATGCTCACCTAGGTATGCTGTATTTTGAAACGGGTAATCCTTCATTAGGTACTACTCACTTCGAAACTGAGAAATCACTTTTCCCAGAATCAGTTCATTACATCGACTTCCTTCTAAAATCTGCGAAAGGCGCTTAATATGCTTAATTTAAAATCATACACAGCGATCGCATTAGTCGCATTACTCGCTGGTTGTGTTTCACCTCCACCAGCACATGACTACACAGCATTTAAACAAGCAGACCCTCACTCTGTTATTATTTTACCTCCGCTAAATAATACACCGGAAGTAATTGCACCATACAGTGTGATGACTCAAATGGTCGCGCCCATAGCTGAGTCGGGTTTCTATGTTTTTCCTGTTGCTTTAGTTGAGCAAACCTTTAAAGGTAATGGCCTCACTGTTGCAAGCGACGTGCACCAAGTACCGGTAAATAAATTACATGAGATTTTTGGTGCAGACTCTGCGCTTTACATCACTATTGAAGAATACGGTACTAGCTATGTTGTTATTTCTAGCGAAACTGCTGTTACTGTATCTGCTTCATTAGTTGATTTACGCACTGGCGAGCAATTGTGGCAAGGTAAAGCAAGAGCCTCTTCCGCTGAACAACAAAGTAATGGCGGTGGTGGCCTTGTAGGTATGCTTGTTATTGCAGCAATTAATCAAATTGCTGAAACTGTAACCGATAAAGGCTTTGAAATCGCAGCAATGACTTCAACACGCTTACTTTCTTCAGATGTTTACAACGGCTTGTTATATGGACCTCGTTCACCTAATTATGGCCAACCAGCACCAAGCGAAAAGAAAAAATAACTTTTATTGTTATTAACCTAAAGTTTGAAAAGGCCGAACCATTAAATGGGGTTCGGCCTTTTTAATAAAAGCTTACCTAGCTAAAAATCTTAGCAAAGTTACTTTTAAGTATTTAGTGCAGATTTTAAAATACGAGTTTAAAAACTAATATTAGTCACAATAGAAAAAACATTCCAAAAAAGTAATAATGGAGTAGCAAAATACAGAATCTATTTATTAGCCTGATTTACATGTTTAAGTTGTCATTATCACTAAATTACTCTTATAGTGAATCTATATAAATATTGAGCAATACTATGATAAAAGCACAAATACCAGTAGACGAAGAATCTAGATTAAAAGCCCTGTATGAATATGAAATATTAGATACTGAAGCCGAAAAAGTATTTGATGATTTAACTCAACTTGCTTCTGATATTTGTGAAGTCCCCATATCACTTATAAGCTTAGTTGATCCACAAAGGCAGTGGTTTAAATCAAAGTATGGTATCGATGTAGACTCCACCGAAAGAGATATCGCATTTTGCTCTCATACAATACTGCAAGACCAAGTATTTGAAATACAAAACGCTCTACTTGATGAACGTTTTTATGATAACCCTCTAGTAACCAGCGATCCAAACATTCGGTTTTATGCGGGCACACCGCTAGTTACACCTAGTGGCAGCACAATTGGTACATTATGTGTTATCAGCGACCAGCCAAAAAAGCTAACTCAAACACAAATTAACGCACTGAAAATACTTGGCAAAGAAGTTATCGCACAACTTGAGCTCAGGTTAAACAACAGAAAGCTGGCCACTGCATTAAAACAACAACAAATACATAATAAAAATCTTGAAGAACTAAAAAAAGAAGCTGATACAGCTAACACTCTAAAAGGTCGATTTTTAGCAAATATGTCGCACGAGCTAAGAACTCCGCTGCACGGCATTTTAAATTTAGCTGAGTTTGGACTGGCAGAGACTTCAAATATAGAAAAAGATAACGCCTTAAAAAGTATTTTAAGCTCCGCAAATATACTCTCAAATATTGTAAATGACATTTTAGACTTTTCAAAAATTGAAGCGGGTAAATTAAATATTGAGAATATTAACTTTAACCTGAGCGAAGTCATTAACAATGTAATTAATCCACTAATGAAACAAGCCACAGATAAAGGCATAAAATTTATTCCATCGATAGATAAAAATATCGCTACAACCTTAAAAGGCGATCCAGTCAGAATTTCACAAATTTTAAATAACTTATGCTCAAATGCGATTAAATTTACACAACAAGGCCAGGTAGAGTTTAAAGTCACTGTAAAAGAGAACTCCTTAAACACCCAAAATATTGTATTTGAAATAATCGATACAGGTATTGGTATTAGTAAAGCTGCACAGCAAAATTTATTTAAAGAGTTTCATCAGGCTGATTCATCTACATCTAGAAAGTACGGGGGCACGGGCCTTGGCCTCTCCATTTGCACCAAGCTAAGTGATTTAATGAATGGCAAAATCAACTTCACGAGTAAAGAAGATAAAGGTTCTGTATTTACTTACCAACAAAGCTTTGAAACATCAGAACTCGATGAATTATTAAAACCAAATAAAGAAATAACCGATTTACAAGGGTGTACTATTTTGGTTGCCGAAGACAATAAAGTAAATCAAGTTGTCGTAAGTAAAATGCTACAAGCCCATAATGCGAAAGTAATATTTACCGAAAATGGCAAAGAATGCGTTGATTACTTTTTTGCCAACCATGTTGATTTGATTTTTATGGACATTCAAATGCCAGTGATGGATGGAGTGCAAGCCACTAAAATAATTAGAGCGCAACAAACAGGTAAAACAACGCCAATTATTGCCATGACAGCCAACACCATGAAACAAGATATTGAACACTATTTAGATATTAGTATGGATGGCTATTTAACGAAGCCATTTAATAAAGAGCATTTAAATAGCTTGCTCAATGTCTATAATCCAAAAAACTCAAATATCAAAAATTTAGCAGTTAAAGTTAGTAACCCAAACATTACGAGTGAACGTAAGCTAAAACAGATATGCAATGAGCTAAAAAAGTTAATTTCAAATGCCGACAGAGTCAGTCTCGGGTTGTTTAATCACGACTATACTGCCATTAATAGCTTAATTTGCCTTGATGAAAAAAATGAGATTGTAAGTAATGTAGTTTTAAAAGCTGAAGACTTTCCTGCATACTTTGACTATATTTTAGAGCATAAAGTATTAGACGCATCAGATGCAAGAAAACACGAAATCACTAAAAACTTAACCAAGGTTTATTTTGAACCATCAAACATTTACTCCTTGCTTGATTACATCTACTTTATTGGTAACAAACCGCTAGGTGTTATTTGTTGTGAAAGTGTTGGCTCAAAAATTTCATGGAGCCATGCAGATAAACTGTCACTTATTAAAGTAGCTGATGTAACAACCTTGTTTTTATCCAAGCAGCTTAAACTTTTATAAGACTTATTTATAGCCTGCTTCACCCTAATAAACATAGCGATATAAGGCTCGCAAAGATGACTAATCAAGCAACCTATTTTAAATCTTAATAAGCTTTATAAAAAAGCGCATAAACTCGCTTAACTCACCACTTAAAAAGATAGCTTTCATAAGCGACATCTACAATAAAGCTGCGCTAACCTCAATCCAATAATACGGCAGTTTAGAGCATTACAAAGGCCCGTGCTTAAACTTGGAAAAATCAAAGCGAAGCTATGTCGTGCAATAAAGTGAAATATTTTTATTCCTACTTTACTGCTACATTTATTTACTATGCTGATACTTTTTCAGCCCAATTAGTGAGCTTTGTTAAAATTATTTTTAACAGGTGCTTTGTTATATACAGTAGTTAACCTGAATCTCGTTTAAGAAATTGAACTAAATGCCTGTTCCGAGATCCGATCTTTCGACCAAAAACGATTGGATAAGCAAGGAACAGGCATGATTAAATTAGTTGAATTATTTTGCGATGTCGATGATTTTTGCAAAGTATTTATACCCCAATGGGAAAAACAATTATTCGAAGATGGCACCCAAAAACGTCAGCGTTCAGGACGTATGACGACCAGTGAAATTATGACTATTGTTATTAGTTTTCATATGTCACATCACCGAGATTTCAAAAATTACTACCTTGGCTATGTATCACTTATGTACAAAAGTGAATTTCCCAACTTGCTCAGTTACACACGATTTTTAGCCGTTATGCCGAGGGTAATTGTGCCGATGTGTGCCTATTTCACTTCACTTAAAGGTAAACCCACAGGCGTTGAATTCATTGACTCCACATGTATTAAGGTGTGCCATAACATTCGTATTCCAAGACACAAAACCTTTGATGGAATAGCTCAGCGTGGCAAAGGAACAATGGGATGCTTTTATGGCTTCAAACTACATTTAATCGTTAATCACCATGGTGAAATTGTTGCTGCGAAAGTGACAACAGGAAATGTACATAATACTCAACCAGTCCGTGAATTAGCGAGCTGCCTGACGGATAAATTATATGGTGACAAAGGGTATTTAAGTAAAGCTTTAGAAGCCGATTTACTCGATAAAGGGGTAAAGCTCATTACGACGGTTCGCAAAAATATGAAGGCAAAAGCGATGTCATTATGGGATAGAGCAATGCTTTCAAAACGCTTTATAATCGAAACAATTAATGACCAGCTCAAGAACATATCCTTCATTGAACATTCAAGACATCGGAGTATGAACGGCTTTATGTTGAATTTAGTCGCTGGATTGGTAGCTTATTGCTTTAAAGAAAATAAGCCACACCTTAATTTAACTGACGTAGAGCTTAACGCATTAGTTATCGCTTAAGCAGAACTCAGGTTAAATATCATCACAATTCAAAATTTTAGTAAATTTCAGCCAGAGTTCGTGCTAAATAGGAATTCAAAAAACGAACTATTATTAATTTTAAAATGAAACCTATCTAGCACTTATTTTTCAAATATAAGATTAAGAGTTTTTATTTAATTGGGTTGTTATATCCATAGATTTAATATATGTGTCTAACTGATGAGTGTAATTTTTTAAACCTTCAAGCTCTAACTCCATCAAATTAATGCTAAATACTTGCGGTGATTGGTACATTCTAACTGAAAATATTTTATTTTTTAAATCAGATACAGTAACCCACTGTGTGAAATCATGGACATTTTCGCCTTGTGAATCTCGACTTGTTCCCAATGGAATATCGACCGTGTTTAATATATGAAAAGCCAGCGTAGTCGCATCTTCTTTTCCTACTTTAATATTGTTGTTTATTGAGGGCACTTCTTTCATTAATTCAGCATCTTTGGCTACATTAGACTTAAAATCATTAGCTTCATCTATTTCATATTGGGACGTGAATTGTGTAACTGGAAATGAAAAATTAGTCATCATTGCCGCTCTCACAAAACGATCAACAGGTGTTGAACTTCCAGGAACACCTGAAAATCCAGTTCCTTGCGCATAGGAGTTACACTGAAAATTAGAGGCTGCACTTTCATATGCACTTACACTCGGTGTCGTTGGCTCTCCTTGTTCATTCTGAAAATTAAATGGCATTACATTTACATAGTTATAACGAACATTTTCTTGTTGCCAAGCAATTAAAGGATCATTAGTAAGAACACCGATTGGATTAAGGTCTGTTATGGTTAGCTTCCCTTGAGCATATTCTAAAACAATGCTATTCCCTTCAGCATCATGCACAGGAAAATGAAACTTCATTGCATTTGGAGCTTTAGAAAAAGGACTAACAACTAAAATTTTATCTTTTTTATCTGAATCGCATTCTTTTAAATCAGATCCACCTTTGTTTAACACCAATTTGTCATAGTCCAATCCATTAATAACATCTTGGCAAGTGCTACAACTTGATAATATCCACGCAGGAAGGCTAGGGTAGTAAATAATATCTTGATTGTTACAAGTTTTTGATATTGGATATTGGTACTCACTTTGTGCTAACACCATAGATCCGGTAGTTAAGCCTTCTGTGTTTAATCCGTTAGTGGCTATATTCGCAAATGTCTCTTCTACACCTAAAGTTTCAGCTATAGCAAGCTTAAACCCATTCATAGCAACAAAGCCATAATCACCAGTCCAAGCAAGGAGGTGTTTATTAATAACATCAATATCGTCACGAAGTACAAATTGTGCAGAGTCATCCTGTAAATCTGACTGACTCGATGTTAAGGTAATTTGCTTATATATATACTTTTTAGGCCTAAAAAATAGTTCTGATTTTAAATCTGGCCCCAACTCCATTGAACGGCCTATCACTGGAATACTTTTTTGAAAATTAGAATTTACGGCTTTAATTGAGAAATCTGTACACATCGTGATTTTCCTTATATTAACTATTAAAATAAAATTTACTGTATTTATATTTTTCAGTAAGATTTAAGTTAACAGCTATTAATACAAAGACCTATTACAGCTTATTACACAAGATCGGAACACAAAGTTTAAAGCGCTGACTTTTCATCTCGCCATAATATAAATATCAACTTATACCGGCCTCAACACTTTTAAATAAAACAACAAAAAACCTAATAAAGCCAGAAACTAAAGATTCGTCAAACTAACGCAGAAAAAGCTTGAATAAGGTTTATCTTCTGCGTCACTGTAGTAAAAATTACTTTTACGAACTCACACCCAAATACATACTTATACCAAATCATCATCAGTATTTGCTGGGTGTTGTTACCAACCTACAAGCTTGCGTATAATGCCCCCATTCCGGCTGCATTTTTTAGCCGCTAACTTGGATTTTAATAATGAAAAAACTCTCTGCGGTGCAAATAAAACAGCAAGCACTTGTACTTAATACAGCTGAAAAATTAGAAGAACTAGGCCGCGCTGAGCTCCCAGGCATGCTGCAATGCTGGTTTGATGTTCAATATCATTTATTTCCAAGTTCACTACTTTTGTGTTTTCAGTTTGAAAGCGAGCAAGCTTTAGCGGCCGCAGAGCCAAATTTATTAAAATGGCAAAAACGCTTAAGTGGCGAAATGCTTAAAAAAGGCGTTATTTTAAAAGATATGCGCAAGCATTTAATATTTACGCTCAAAGGGCCTGATGACTAAATTAGGCTTAGGTAATAGTGAGCAATCCCAACTAAAACCCATGATTAAAAAAGTGGATACGCCACGCTCGTTTATAAATCGATATTTGGATCTGTAATACGAGCAAAAACCAGCTTAAGCTTATCTAGCGGCAATCGATTACTGAGCTTCTGATATTGCCCTGGGATCAACTGCTGATCTTTTTGTTCAGCAACCACAAATGAAAATACATAGTTGCCCTCTACCCCCATTCTTAAATCACTAATAACAACCTGTTCATTTTGTTGATAAACACCGTAAAGCCCTTTGGTAAATCGTTTTAATAACACGATCTGCTTTGCATCATTGAGCTTAGTTAGCAACGCGTTTTCTGTAGGGTAAAATTGAATATTAACGTTTTTAACTTCATCAAACACAGATACATAAATCTCATAATGACCTTGCTTAGTAATAGCCACAGCGCGCCACAGCAAAGTATTAAGCGGAGTCGGCGTGCTTTCAAAATGTGAGAATGTGATGTTTTTTTGATTCAGCGCCTGATAAATTTTACTATTAATGTAGTATTTAGCCGTAAAGCCCCAAATTAAATACAACGAACTAATGACTAACGCGCTCGTGTTTATAAGTTGTGCATGCGGTCGCATACGTGCAAAACACAGCGCTATACAAGACAACACTAGAGGCAAAGTATACGCAGGGTCAATAATAAATATACTCGAAATACTAAAAGGATATGTCGACAACGGCCATAACAACTGCGTACCGTAAACGGTAAAATTATCGAGTAATGAATGCGTACTTAAAATTAAAAAAATGCCAGCCGACCAACGCGTCATCGTTATACATTTAGCCCAATTCATTTTGAGTAAAAGCCACGCAAATAAGGGGCTCAATAACAGCTGTATAAACAAAGAATGACTAAAGCTACGATGATAAACAAAATTTTCAACATCGCCACCAAAATTAATTAGCACATCTAAATCTGGTAAAGTGCCAAACGCCGCCCCAATTAATAAAGATTTGCGACCTAATTTACTGCCCAATGTTGCATAAGCAACTGCACTGCCAAGCACCACTTGTGTGAGTGAATCCAATTAAATCCCCTTTTTTCAAATCAATTAAAGCACGCATTATAATGTACTGCTTCGCAGGCTCTGTCGATCTTAAAAAATAGACACTTGTTGGGTTTGGCAAAATATATATTAGCGAGAAAGACGCAAAGTGAGACCTCTCAAGCGACTCATTATCTATTGCATCGTGTTTGGATTAGCAATTAAAAGACACTAAATCGCTGCGTTATAAAATGAAAAAGGCAAGATACAAAAAGCTCAAGGTGGCATTTTGGCGATAAATTTGGAGTAGTAAGATTTACCTCGTTTAAATTTATAAGCCCTGAATACGTATGTAATGGGTATCTATCGCACCACCTGAACAGTAACATAATTATAACGTATATTTAACGAGCGATGATTTTTGTCTATGTCTTCATATATTTCTCATTTACAAGCCTTTAGAGGCATTGCGATTTTAAGTATTGTCGCAGCACATGCGTGGTCATTTGCTATTTTTTGGACTGGCGATTTAGATTCTCTCGGTTTAAAAACGCTTTTTTACTCAACTGAACTATTGTTTCACGGCAGCACACTATACTTCGCCATTATCTCGGGATTACTTTTCAGCAAAATTTTACAGAATAAAGGGTGGATTTCATTTTATAAGAGTAAAATACTTAATGTTGTTTTACCCTATGTTGCCGCAAGCACAATAGCGACAGCTGTGTACTGGCAATATTATCTTGCTGATGGTGCAGCAATCGATATATCGTTTATTATCACAGTCGCCACAAACCTAGTATCCGGAACCGCAGCTATTCAATTTTGGTACATCCCGATTTTATTAGTACTTTTCATATTGACACCATTGCTAGATTTTGTGAATAAACGCACACCAAAGCTGATGTTTTTTCTTGCATGCGTGCCCTTGGTTATATCCCGCAGCGCCTTTCCTGATTTTCTAAGCATGCAGAGTTTGGTGTATTTTTGTGGTGCATATTGTTTCGGAATGATAATAGGGAGTCATTACGAAAAGACAATGGCTAAGGTCAATCAATATAAAACGTGGTTAATCGCTTTTATTGCCTTGATCAGCGCAGCCATCCTTACCCAATATATTAATGAATATAAAGTAGATGGGTGGTATTCATCTCGACAAACTCTTTTCTACATTCAAAAAATATTAGCTTGTTTACTACTCTTAAAGTGGCTTCAAAATATTGAAACACGTCTACCCAAAACCATATGCAACATTGGTGAATATTCGTTTTCTATTTATTTTTACCATGTTTTCTTCGTTGGTTTTCTAATTATGGGCCTGCAAGACTATATTCAAAGTCATCGAGATGCTTTCATTATCGGCTTATTAGGTATTGCAAATATGATTATTGGTGTCGGTGCAACGATGGCCTTCGCATGGCTAATAAAGAAACCAATAGGGCGACACTCACGAAAGCTAATCGGTACCTAACGTATTGGTACAATTAAATAAGGGTTGTGGTGAGTACTTGTCGTTCGGATAAAAATGTGGGGTTCCTCAAGGTTTGGTCCTTTTGGATTTCAAGTAAAAAATTTGTCATGCCAAACACCGCCTACTAAAAAAGTAACTTAACAGTAAAGTGGAGTGCTTATGTTACGGTGTCATTAATTGAGAGCATTGGTGTTATCCAATAAACCTTCATAACTATTAAAAGCAAAAATATCATAATTTATAAGGCCACAAATGTGGCCTTATAATACAAAATTAAACGTAATTATTAATCTAATTCAGCATTTAAAAATACATATACGTAATTACTAAATTCAGGCTTAGTTAAATGCCCGCCTTCAGTAATCGTATCTAAAAGCTTTGCATAACTGTTTGCATCAGTTGCATTACCTGCGTAACCAAACAGAAATAATGTGAGTTCTTCTAATATAACTTCATCAGTAGGTTCAGGAAACACAGTACCAAAAGATAAATCTGGAATTTGACCGCTTATGCCACCTCTTATTGTC
Organism: Pseudoalteromonas sp. 1_2015MBL_MicDiv; assembly: GCF_002407505.1. NCBI lineage: Bacteria > Pseudomonadati > Pseudomonadota > Gammaproteobacteria > Alteromonadales > Pseudoalteromonadaceae > Pseudoalteromonas > Pseudoalteromonas sp. 1_2015MBL_MicDiv. The sequence continues at coordinate 3,106,438 of NZ_CP012737.1, forward strand.
CAATCAAATCGGCTTTCTGCTTCATCATCAACCAAAAAGCTGTAATCCCATACTGCTCTTGCAAATCGGCTATCAACATTACTAAAATCAAAGCTTGAATCATTGCTTTCAGTAAATTGAAGTAAACTGAATCCTAAGTCTTCGGTTATAGTAGGTAGCTCTGTCAACTCATAACTACCATCTGAATCTACACTACTTCGAGCATAACTATGCATGTCGATTCGGGCACCATCAACTGTTGTTGGCTCAACCGATGAATCTGTTTGTACATAAAAGTTATGCTCAGTCACCGTTGGGAAAACAAATAGCGGTTCAGGGGAGTTAATGTATGTAAACTGTACAAACTCATAGGAATTTATATCTTCTATATACCCTCGAGTACTAACAGAAGTTGCATTAAAACTGCCTTGATTAGCCACCTCTACACCATCATGGCTAAAATCTGTATCCGTTATTTTTATCACAGACGCATTTTGCGGAACTTCAATAACAGCCACTTTAGCGTCATTTGAAAAGTAAGATTTTGCGGTAAGGTAAAGGTTTTCTGTAGTTGGGCAAATAAAAACAGAATCTGAAATTTCTGAGCCTTCGTATTGATACACCCTGTAATCATTAGGTATTGTATTTAGTTCAGATGTATCTATGCTCACTGCGCGACAACCACAGTTTTCGCTAAACTTATTAAAATGGTATTTACCTAAATTAGTTCTATTTTCAATATCAAGCTCTGTAAATATGTGCCTATAAGCACCATCGGCTTCATCAACAACATCACCCAGTACTGATACATGTTTTGTACCAGAAGGTAGTTCACCTGAAAAACTACCTTGGGCGTCGGTTTTAACAGAGCCGATAGCATCACCATCATCATTGTGAAATACCACATCAGTTTGATACGCAGAATCGGTTCCACACTGGCGAGTTAATGTTTGTAATGAAATGGTTTGAAGCTGAGCAGTGCTGCCGCCATTTGATGAGCTTACAGAGTTCCCTTCTGATGAAGAGCCGCCACATGCGCTGAGCGTTAAAGAAAGTGCAATAGCGAGTGGGGTAAGTATAAATTTATTCATTTTTATTAGTCCATTATGTTTATTCCATTTCATTATCTCAATTTAATTAGGTCAAAAACAGGTTAGCAAGTAACTAAATTGAAATAATTTGTAAACAAAAATAAAACATACACCTCACAAACAAAGCCAACAAATAGTCATCCCTGCAAAGTTAAACATTTATTAAAGCTAAAGTTACTCGCTAAAACCTAGAATACAGAAGAATGCTAAGTGTCAGGTCTTGTTTCTTGCCAAGACCAAAACAAGTATCACGTTTAACACCTTTCCCCGTCACCATGCCCTGAAAATAGGCAAGCATGGATATGTTTTCACGGCGTTATTACCCAGCCCACAGTGTATATTCACACCAATCGACTTAATTACTTGATGTGTAGCCATCTTCAAATTGAGTTTAAATAATAAGAACACTTGGTTTTTGAATAAAAAGTTCAAGAAAACACAGCTGCCTACTTGACTGAAGCTTTCTAATGGGGGACAGGGCAGCCTTGGTTTTTCTATCGCCTAAAGTCATTATTCAAAAAATAATGTAGATGAAAAAATTAAAAGTACGCAAAGCATAAAAATTACAAAATACACTTTAAATAGTATCGAGACTTGAGCTGGCACCTTGTTTCTATCATTTAATAAATTATAACGTTTCGCATAACAATCAAATAAAAATACACTGCCATAATGAAGTAAACCATGGAGCACCATAAAAATATTTAGGGAATAGTAACGATTTCCTGACTCTAAAATATCTTCAACCGTTCTGAGCTTTTCCCCTTTTAAATAAAAGACTAACGGTAAAAGAATGATAAAAATGACACCTAGACCAATCCCAAATAAAAGTAAGCCAAAAAGTTCGATATCAATAGTCACTTTTCGATCTTTTCATATAAAACCCTTTCCAATTTATCTCCTTTTTCTGAGAAATACTTTCCACCTAAATACCCGCTACCTTCTCCAACAACAATACCACTACAGTACGCAATTAAGTTAAAAGTGCAATTGCATAACAAACAACAAAAGCAAATATCAGTCGATTCAAAGTTAATTGGTTGCCCTAAGTTAGTAATAATAGGATAGTAAATTACACATAAAACAATAGCTTTATCTTAGGAGTATTATGATCAAAGTATTATTAGCGACCAGCTTAATTGCCTCTTCATTCGCTGTTTTAAGTAACCCTTTAACTGTTGAAGAACAGCGTATCAACAAAGCCCAATCAGCAATGCCAAATGTTTTAAATGCATTTACCCCACAAGTATCAAGTTTTGAGCAACAATTTAAAGAATTAAACAACTTTAAAAGTGCAAAAATATTAGTACAAAGCTTTAGCTTTGAACTGTGGGAAAACGCAAAAAAACGCATAGCAAAAACCAATAACTACGACGACCGAGAGCTCTACTGGGCGCGCCTGCTTTCAAGTAAAGTAATACGCACAACTTCACCTAAATTTTCAATTACGCAGGCTCAACTAAATACTTTACTAACCCTACTTGAGGAAGGCAGCAGAGGACGTACCGACCTTGCTTTTTCATCAGGCAGCACTAAAAAAATATTACTAACAGGCTTAGACCCTTTTTTACTCGATAAAAACATAAACCAAAGTAACCCCTCAGGTGTTGCGGCGTTATTACTCGACGGCCAAGTTATTAATTACAACGGCATAAGCGCAGAAATTAACACCGTTATGGTGTCTGTACGCTACGAAGACTTTGATCAAGGTATAATAGAGTCGCTACTTGCACCCTACTACGCACTTAATAATGTAGACATGGTAGTAACCGTAAGTATGGGCAGGACAGAATTTGATTCAGAGCGTTACCCAGGTAAACGTCGCAGTGTAACCGCCCCCTATAATACCAATATTGTGTATGGTGAAACGTAAACAAGCCCAGTGATACCAAAGCTTAATGGCCGACCACTCCCGGGCAACAGTTTGTAAAATTTAGCTTGCCTGTAACTTACATGCAAAAAGCCAAAGGCCCTTATAAAGTTATCGACAATCACGAAGTCGCCACGCTTAAAAAAACCTATAAAGCGGGTTCGTACGGCGAGCTAAAAAATAGTATCGCGGTTAATGGCGGCAGCGGTGGCTACTTGTCTAACGAAATATCGTACCGAAGTATTCGCCTGCGCGATGCGCTTAATTCAAGTATACCTACAGGGCATATTCATACCCCACGTATACAACAATTCGAACCAGAAACAGAAGCTAAAATAGTAAAACAAATAAAGGCAATGCTAGAGCAAAGCTTAGTAGCGCTACATAGGTTGGATCTTAAGAAAACTTGAAGTTGAACTCTGTTAATGATCAAATAGTTACGCCAATAAAAACATGACTAAAAACAGAGTTCACATGCAGATTAACCAAGTTTCAAACCAATTAAAAGCCCTTATCTCAGAAAAACACCTCATTGAGCTTGCAAAAACCTCTGGATTTCAAGTTCGACACCGTTGCCTGTCGATCGTTTCTCTGCTCAAAGCCGTATTTAAAAGCTTATCTTGCCTGCAAGACGCTAACTTGTCAGATATCCATCAAAACTTGCGAACGCAGGCTGATTGCACGATAAGTTATAAACCCTTTCATAATCAAATTCGAAAACCAGCCTTGACTGAGCTTGTCCGTGAGCTCGTTATTCAAGCGATGTCTAAATTGACTGTAAACACGCTGGATAAAACCTTTTTTACCCAGCGAGGAATACAGCGAGTGTTATTGCAAGATGGTTCTTCATTTGCTCTACATGATGAATTAGCGCAGGTTTTTGCTGGTCGTTTTACTGCTGTAAGTCCTGCCGCAATTGAGTTGCACGTTACCTATGACCTATTTAATGAACAACCCTGCGAAATAGATATTCGTCCTGATGTTGAAACTGAGCGCGCCTTTTTACCAGGTAGCCACACACTTGAAGATACGTTATTACTTGCTGATGCTGGGTATTTTGACTTAGATTACTTTGAGCAAGTAGCTCAAGATGGCGGATATTTTTTGATCAGAGCAAATAAAAACATTAACCCAATCGTTACATCAGCTTATTGCGCGGGTATAGAAATTAAAGAAAAAAACATTAAAATCAAAACGTTACTCGATAAATTCGCAAGCCAACCACTTGAATTAACAGTACGTTGGAAGAAAAATGGGCCCGAGTACAGGCTTATCTATTTACCGAATGAAAAGCGCCCCGTTTTCCTTGTTACTAATTTAAAAGAGGCACAGTTTAGCTTTGACGAACTACTCGATATATATGCAACTCGTTGGCAAATTGAGTTGTTTTTCAAAGAACTAAAGTCATGGAATAATCTTAAAGGGTTCATCACACGAGATCCTCATATTGCCGAATCATTGGTTTGGCTGAGCATACTGCAAACACTTATCAAGCGTTTTATCTGCCATAGTGCAGCGGGTATGTTTAAGTGTGCGATCTCGACATTTAGAGCGAGTAAGTGCAGTTATCTTTGGTTGGATGATATTCTGGATTGCATAGAACAAACACGGTGCAGCCATAAGATACATCGTGTATTTGAGCTACTAGCGGTAAATTGTAAGCGGCAAAGCATTGAGAAAAACAATGATATTTGCCGTTTTAAGATAGGAAGTCACACGGTCTGTGTTCCTTAAGAACTAAGCTATGAGTAGCGCTATAGTTTATAACGACTAGTTTAAGCACATAATAAAGGGCAATAACATTGCCCTTTTTAAATGGGGTTACTAGGGGCAAGTTTTGCATTTTTAAATCACAAAAGGCAAAAAGAAATACCTGCTCCTACCAATTTACTGATTCTGGATTCTGAACTTATCTAATAAAATTAGTAGTATGTACTCGTATATTTATTTGATGTGATAGAAAAGCAATAATGGACTATAAATTCGAACACTTCACGATTAAACGCTTTCGTTCACTTATGAATGTTGAAATAAAGGTGGTTAATGGTCAGCCCATTACGATCTGCGGGGAGAATAATATTGGAAAAACTAACGTACTAGAGGCACTGAATATTTTTTTCAACCATATTGAAGACATTGAGCTATATGATGTAACAACTGACATACCACACCATATTTATTATGGTAGAGGTGGCGAACTTCAAAATACTGAGCTAACAGGTAAGTTTTGTATTAATGTATCAGAAGTCATAACGGTCAAAGCCACGTTTAAAAAAGACCTGACCATTGAATATAAGATATCTAGTTCTGATAAAACTAAAACACTCCCCCAGACGGAAAAAGCATTTAAAGATATCGTAAAACACTTTAAGTATTTTTATGTAAAGTCTAATAATGTCGATATACCAAGTTTAGTGTCAGAACTTTTTGCTTCAGATGGTTTGCTCAAGCTTGATAAAAAAAGAGCTAAACAGCAAAAGCCTTTAGAAACATTAAAACAATTTCAGGCGCAAGCCCAAGCTGCGTTAAACGATATCCAGAAAGAACTAAATCAACAATTACAAGAGCTAAATATTCTAAGCTCTTTGGACTCTAACAGTGCAATCAAAATTACGTTCGCTGAGTTTGATAAATTACGTGACGTTGTATCCAGAATGACTCAAGTTACGATAGATGACGGTAATGACTCAAGTTACGATAGATGACGGTAATGACCATTCTATTTCTTCTAAAGGTAGTGGTGCTCAAAGAACTGCTTTATTGACTTTAATGAACTATATCGCCTCAAATGCTAATAAAAAGTCATTTGGGGCTTAGATGAGCCTGAAATATTTCTTCAACCGAAAGCACAAAAACAATTATTTAGAGCTGTAAAAAAGATAGCTAGAGAAAAAGAACAAACTGTGGTTATGACTACTCACTCGCAGCATTTTATTGATCTAAATAATTTAGAATACACTTATTTGTATGTCTGTGATGTGAATGAGAAAAATTACGTTAGGAAAAAAGATCGTTCGTTTTTTGAAGAATCCACACATGCTCAATCTTTTTCATCTGAATCAGCTAAAGCTAAGGGTATAAGAGAGCATCTAGGCATAGAGAATAACGATGGATGGAATTTATTACCTTACAATATTATAGTGGAAGGTGAGACAGATAAAAAATACTTAGAAGCACTGATCGAACACAACGAGATGATTGCCCCCAACATAATCTGGTCTGGGAGTGCTTCAAAAATATCTGGTTCAGTCCAATTTTACAATAATTTGGCAATAGACCTTGATTTTAAACCGCAAATAAAAATAATTTTGGATAATGATGAAGCGGGTAGAATCGAATATAAAAATTTAGAGAACAGCGTTAACAAAAATAGATTCTCAAACCTAAGTATAGAGCTATTAGTTTATCCAAAGGAAGACGGTACTGTCTGGGATAAGAAAAGTAAAAATTTTGACTGGGAAGTTGAAGATTTTTTACCCAATGAGCTTATGTTCGATTCCGTAAATAAAATATTAAAAAATGCTAAATATTCAATTATTAAAAAGAAGCTAAGAGACAATAAGTCAAAAGCAGCTAACTTGAATACTCAAATTTTTATGTATGCTGAGAATGCGCAAAACTCGAAAATCCAGATAAAGCTCCTTTTCAATTGTCAGGAGAAGGGCAAAAGAAAAGTATCTGCCTAGAGGTTGTTAAGCTTTTAAGTAATAAAGTATACGAACTTACCGAAGCTCAAGTTACTTTCCTATCAGAAATTTGTGAGTCATAGTATATGCTTGTATTACATCAGTAGAATAAAATAGGATCAAAAGGATCGGACCAGCCAAAAAATTGCAGAGCGTTAGGTCTTGTTTCTTGCCAAGTCCAAACACCAACCTCACGTTTAACACCCTTCCCCGTCATCACGCCCTGAAAATAAGCAATTGATGAGTAATGCATTTCATGGATGAAATGAAAGCCATGCTTGCACATGGATGTGCTTTCATGGCGTTTACGTTCATATCAATTGTGGTTTGTAGGATTAAGCGTGATGCTCGGGTGCGCTGAGAGGTGACGAATAACCGAAGCGTAGCTTCGCAGTATGAGGAAGTGAAGGCATGGATGCCGACAGTAACCCAGCTTCAAGGATGAATTACTTACAGCAGAGTTAAGTTTGAAAATCTATAGCCCCGCTTTGGCTCACCAAGCCAGCGCGACAAAACCTTGAATAAGGTTTCTAATTTCTAGAAGTGCCCAACGTATTCGCGTTATCGGTGATGATAACCTCAAACACCTATTTAAATACTTATTCGGGCTGCCGCCCGCGCGTCAGCAAGCTAAACGCCTACAATAAATAACACATACTCTTGGCTTTTGAGCGAGTAAGTATATTTGTGATTCGTTGGGTTTCGTTACACTCCACCCAGCCTAGAGGAACTACAGAGAGGTGCAGGTCTTGTTTCTTGCCAAGACCAAACACCAACCTCACGTTTAACACCCTTCCCCGTCATCACGCCCTGAAAATAAGCAATTGATGAGTAATGCATTTCATGGATGAAATGAAAGCCATGCTTGCACATGGATGTGCTTTCATGGCGTTTATGTTCACATCAATTGTGTTTTGAAGGAAATAGCGTGATGCTCGGGTGCGCTGAGAGTGTCCAGAGAGGGACCAGCGGCAGCCCCTCTTTGGCTGCTGTCGCCAGCGCGACAAAACCTTGAATAAGGTTTCTAATTTCTAGAAGCGTGAAACGCGAAACGCATTCGCGTTATCGGTGATGATAACCTCAAACATCTATTCAAAGACTTATTCGGGCTGCCGCCCGCGCGTCAGCAAGCTAAACGCCTACAATAAATAACACATACTCTTGGCTTTTGAGCGAGTAAGTATATTTGTGATTCGTTGGGTTTCGTTTCACTCAATCCAGCTTATGCAACTTGTGTTGTAAGGCGAAAGTTAAGTGCTTTCATCACTTTAAAAATCGTTTCCCAACGTGGCTTGGTTTTACCGTTAACTGCTTTATATAAGCTTTCACGGTTTAACCCCGTTGCTTTAGCAATATCACTCACGCCATGTTTTTTTACTAATAAGCCAAGTGCTTCAATAAAGGTATTTGGATCATCATCAGCTAAACACTCTTCTAAAAATGTATTAATTTCTTGCTGTGTTTCCATATAGTCAAACGGGTTAAAATCTGATGTTTGTAGCGTCATAGTAATTACTCCAATTCACTTAAAAGGGCTTTTGCTTTGGTAATGTCTTTACCTTGTGTGCCTTTGTGTCCACCATTGAGTAGTAAAATAACTTCACCGCCTCTAATTATGTAATAAACACGATAGCCTTTCCCTACGAAAATTCGCATTTCAGATATGCCACCACCAACAGATTCACTATCGCCAAAGTTTCCATTTATGGCACGTGTAATACGTTTAGCTATTGCCATAAAAGCTTGACGATCTTTGAGCTTTTTAAGCCATTTATCGAACTCGTTGGTTTTCTTAATACGATATTTCATAAAACCATTGTAGCCCAAAGGCTACATACGTGCAATTTTATTTAAGGGATACCGAATTTTGATTTAGCAATCAACGCGTCAGCAAGCTAAACGCCTACAATAAATAACACATACTCTTGGCTTTTGAGCGAGTAAATATATTTGTGATTTGTTGAGTTTCGTTTCCCTCTACCCAACCTACGCCCATATAATTTATGGCGAATCACCACACACAAAAAAGCCGTTGCATTGCTGCAACGGCTTTTATAATTTTGATAAATCCCCAAACTATAATGGAACTTACTACCCATTAAAGTTCAAAAATTAGTCTCTGCTCTTAATCGCGATATGTCTCAACCGCAGGGCATGAACACACCAAGTTACGGTCGCCGTATACGTCGTCTATACGTGTAACGGTTGGCCAGAACTTGTTTTTAGCCACTGCAGGCACTGGGAATGCAGCGTAAAAACGGTCGTACGCGCGGTCCCATTCGTTACCTAACACATCGCCTTGTGTATGCGGTGCAAACACAAGTGGGTTATTTTCGATTGACCATTCGCCAGAGATTACTTTTTCAATTTCGCCTTTAATCGATACCATTGCTTCGATAAAGCGGTCAATCTCACCTTTTGATTCAGACTCAGTTGGCTCAATCATTAATGTGCCAGCTACTGGGAACGACATAGTTGGTGAATGGAAGCCGTAATCTTGCAAACGCTTAGCTACGTCCATTTCAGTAATGCCTGATAGCTCTTTAAGCGGGCGTAAGTCAACAATACATTCGTGAGCAACACGGTTGTTACGACCACGGTATAAAATTGGGAAGTGCTTGCTTAGCTCATGCGTTAAGTAGTTAGCATTAACAATTGCCATTTCAGTAGCTTGTTTTAAGCCCTCTGAACCCATCATGGTGATGTAAGCCCATGAAATAGGTAAAATAGCGGCTGAGCCGTAAGGCGCTGCCGATACCGCACCATTACCAATGTTAGTACCTGGTACGTTAATTACGCTATGGTTTGGCATAAATGGCGCAAGGTGCGATTTAACACCAATTGGGCCAACACCTGGACCACCGCCGCCGTGTGGAATACAAAACGTTTTATGCAAGTTTAAATGCGATACGTCTGAGCCGATAAAGCCTGGGCTTGTTACGCCAACTTGCGCGTTCATGTTTGCGCCGTCCATGTAAACTTGGCCGCCGTGCTGGTGAATAATGTCACAAATTTCGCGAATTGTTTCTTCGTATACACCGTGCGTAGACGGGTATGTGATCATGATGCACGATAAGTTTTCAGACACTTCCTCAGCTTTCGCTTTAAGGTCGCTCATGTCTACGTTACCGTTTTTGTCACAGTTAACTACCACAATTTTCATGCTCGCCATTTGCGCTGATGCAGGGTTAGTACCGTGCGCAGAGCTTGGTATTAAACATACATTACGGTGTGCATCACCGCGTGACTCGTGGTATTTACGAATCGCGATTAAGCCTGCGTATTCACCTTGTGCGCCAGAGTTTGGCTGAAGTGATACTGCATCGTAACCAGTAATGTTTACTAGCCAGTCGTGTAGCTCGCCAATCATTATTTGGTAACCCTCTGCTTGATCTAGCGGGCAGAATGGGTGAAGGTTTGCAAACTCAGGCCACGTAATTGGGATCATCTCTGCGGTCGCGTTTAGTTTCATGGTACATGAGCCTAACGAGATCATTGAGTGATTAAGCGATAAGTCTTTGCTTTCTAGTCGCTTAATGTAGCGAAGCATGTCTGTTTCGCTGTGGTAGCTGTTAAAGTTTGGATGCGTTAGCACTTCGTCATCACGTACTAAACTTGCAGGAATTGACTCGCTGCCATTTGCTTCAACGTCAGCTGCTATAGCGTCAACACTTAGGTCATGGTCTTCGCCTAAAATAATATCGAATAACTGCGCTACGTCTTCACGTGTTGTTGTCTCAGATACCGAAATTGAGTACTCGCCTTCGTGGTTTGTTGCAAAGTTTACGCCTTTTGCAATTGCACGTGCTGTTATGTCGTCTTTGCTGTCGTCAACGATTGTTAGCGTATCAAACCAAGTGCTGTGCTTAAGTGCGATGCCTTTAGCTTTAAGGCCAGCAGCTAAAATATCAGCAAAGCGATGTATACGCTGCGCGATAGTTTTTAAGCCTTGTGGGCCGTGGTACACCGCGTAAAACGCTGCCATGTTGGCAAGTAATACTTGCGCTGTACAAATGTTTGAATTGGCTTTGTCGCGGCGAATGTGTTGTTCGCGCGTTTGCATTGCCATACGTAGTGCGTCGTTACCTAAACGGTCTTTAGATACACCAATAATACGACCTGGTAATGAACGTTTGTATGCGTCACGTGTTGCAAAAAATGCAGCGTGTGGACCGCCGTAACCCATAGGTACGCCAAAACGTTGAGCCGAACCAAGTACTACGTCTGCGCCTAGTTTACCCGGTGCTTTTAATAGTAATAAACTCATTATGTCGGCAGCAACACAGGCAATGGCCTTTTTGCTTTGTACGCCAGCAATTAGGTCAGTTATGTCTACCACTTCGCCTGATGTAGTTGGGTATTGGAACAATGCGCCAAAAATATCGTGCTTTACGGCATCTTCTGCTTTACCTACAATTATTTCAAAACCAAACTGCTCGGCACGCGTTGTTACTACGTCGATAGTTTGTGTGTGTACGTCGTCGGCAATAAAAAAGGCATTGGCTTTTTTAGCTTTTGATACGCGTTTTGCAAGGCCCATAGCCTCTGCAGCGGCTGTTGATTCGTCAAGTAGTGATGCACTTGCTAAATCAAGACCAGTTAAATCTAGGGTCATAGTTTGGAAGTTTAATAATGATTCTAAACGCCCTTGTGCAATCTCCGGCTGATACGGTGTGTACGCTGTATACCAACCTGGATTTTCTAGTACGTTACGTAAAATTACGTGCGGTACGTTAGTTGGGTGGTAGCCTTGGCCAATGTACGATTTGAAAACTTTATTTTTGCTTGCTACTGATTTTAAGTAGCTTAGTGTTTCAACTTCAGTACGGCTTTGTCCAACTGTTAACGGTTGCTCTAGACGAATGCTAGCCGGTACAGTTTGGTCAATGAGCTCTTGCACACTCGATACTTCTAAAGCACTTAGCATATCGCTTACTTGTGCTGGGCTTGGCCCAATATGGCGGCGAATAAAATCTTGCTTTTGCTCTAGTTCTTCAAGAGATTTGGCGTTTGACATGTGTCCAGATTCCTATGATCCTAAATGCTAATGGGTAACTAGCATTAATTAAAATATTTGACGATTTTACAACTCACTAAGTATGGGGTGGTGAGCTGTAAAATCATAAAAGCCCCATTTTTGTACATTAAACGGGGCTTTTAGTTATCTTCAAAAAATTATTATTCTTCGTCGATAGTGTGCGAGTAACCTTCAGCGTCTAATAAGTTGTCTAGCTCAGACTCGTCAGATGCTTTAATACGAAATAACCAACCGTCGCCGTAAGCGTCGTTGTTTACTGTTTCTGGTGAATCTTCAAGTTCTTCGTTAATAGCAACAACTTCGCCACTGATAGGTGCGTAAATATCTGATGCCGCTTTAACCGACTCTGCTACTGCACAGTCTTCGCCGGCGTCTACTTCGTCGCCAACTTCTGGTAATTCAACAAATACCATGTCGCCAAGAAGTTCTTGTGCATGCTCAGAAATACCAACAGTAAATGTACCGTCGCCTTCGTTACGAACCCACTCGTGTGAAGGTGCGTATTTTAACTCGCTAGGAATGTTGCTCATTTTATTTGTCCTTTGGTTTATATTGGGAGGATACCAATCACTGTAATTACACTGATTGGTATAACCAAATTATTTAAATTATTGATTTACCGTTACGTACAAAGCTAGGCTTTACTACTTTAACGTTTACTAATTTTTTACGCATTTCTACTTGAGCTGTATCGCCTGTTGAACGTGGCACACGTGCAAGGGCTACACTAAAACCAAGTGTTGGTGAGAAAGTACCTGAGGTAATAACCCCTACCCCACCGTCAACAATTACTTTAGAACCGCTACGCAAAACGCCTTTTTCTTCAAACACTAAGCCAACTAGTTTGTCAGTGCTTTTTTCTGCGCGTTGCTTAACAAGTACGTCTCGACCAATAAAGTCACGACTCTCTGGTTCCCATGCAATGGTCCATGCCATGTTAGCTGCAAGTGGTGATACGCTTTCGTCCATATCTAGGCCATAAAGGTTCATACCTGCTTCTAAACGTAGCGTGTCGCGTGCACCTAAACCAGCAGGCTTAACACCTGCGTCTAGCAGTTGTTGCCATAAATCGGCTGCTTGGTCGTTCGGTACTACTATTTCGTAACCGTCTTCGCCAGTATAACCCGTTGTGGCAATAAATAAATCACCTACTTGAACACCAAAAAATGGCTTCATACCTTCAACAGCGGCTTGTTGCTCAGCATTTAAAAGAGTGGCTGTTTTTGCTTTAGCGTTAGGGCCTTGCACTGCAATCATTGCAAACTCTGGGCGCTCTGTAACAGCTACGTCAAAGTCGCTCGATACGTTAGCTAAATGCGCTAGGTCTTTTTCGCGCGTTGCTGAGTTAACAACTAGGCGGTAAAACGTTTCACTAAAGAAATAAATAATTAAGTCGTCTATTACACCGCCTTGCTCGTTAAGCATGCCTGTGTAAAGCGCTTTGCCTGGTACGGTTAATTTTGCAACGTCGTTAGCTACTAGCTTACGTAAAAATGCTTTTGCTTGAGGCCCTTCAATATCAACAATAGTCATGTGTGATACGTCAAACATACCAGCGTCGGTACGTACGCTATTGTGTTCTTCTATTTGTGAGCCGTAGTTGATTGGCATTTCCCAGCCATGAAAATCAACCATTTTTGCGCCCGCTTCTAGGTGCTTAGCATGTAGTACAGTTTTAGAAGTCATAACATTCCTTCACGTTTAAATTAACCCTGTTTAGGGCGTGGCTTAAATAGATATAAAAACAGGTAAACATTGTTATGCTTACCTGTTGTTTGTATTCGTTATGCGGCTTCACTATGCATAAGTGCAAAACCTTGCGCTTGCATGTAGCTTTGCCATTTTTGTAATTCTTGTTGTTTAGCGACTAATACAAAGTGTTGTTCGTCGTTTTTATCAATGGCGGTAATAAATACATCACCGCTTTGTGCACCGTAACAAAGTTGCGCGTCAGAAAGGCGCAAACCTGGTGTTAATTTAAAAGCATTTACTAGGGTGTCAAATGCATTGCTACCGCTTAAAGTAAAAGTAGCTAGGTCGGTTCGCATTACATAATCGATATCAAAACGAAGTTGTTGCTCATTTATAAGCGCTTGTAATTGAAGGCTTGCGCTGTGTGGCAGTACGAATCTAAACGCAGTTTCGCTAAAGTAATAAACAGCAAAGCTGTAGTCAGAATTATAGTCGCCATCAAGCGTGCCTTTTAAGCCTAAACCGCTGGCGGTAAGCTTAGTTAAATCAAGGCCTAAAATAGAACTTAAAAATACACTGGTTTCGGTGCCACTAAAATCCATTACAACATTGCTGCTGTTTGCTTGCAAAGCGTTAGTAACCGCACTACTTGCGTTGCTGTGGCGGGCAAACATTATTGGGTTAAAAGTCATAACAAACACCTGTGTATTTTCAATGCTAAAAGTATATTGCGCGAGGTGTGTAACAACAAATTGTAATTATTTATCAATTGATAAATAATACTTATATATATAGCCATATAAATTGTAATTATAAATATGAAAAACATATCAACCGACAGTTTACGCACCTTTGTAATGGTAGTTGAAGTAAGTGGTTTTGCTAAAGCAGGCGACTTACTTGGCCTATCGCAACCTGCGGTAAGCCTACAAATAAAACGTTTAGAAGATGTGCTTGGCTATAAACTATTTAAAAAACAAGGACAGCGCCAAGTATTAAACCAGTACGGCGAGCTATTACTGCCTATGGCAAAGCAGATGATGCAACACAACGATGCTATTTTGCAGCAGTTCACCTCAGAAAACATTGCAGGTAAAGTGCGCTTAGGTATTCCGAGCGAATTTGCGGCGCGTATTTTACCCTCAATTATTGGCGACTTTGTGGCACTCTACCCAGAGGTGTCGTTAGAAGTTAAATCGCGTTTAAGTAAACATTTGCTTTCGGCCTCAAGGCAAGATCAGTTTGATTTAGTGCTGGCGCTAAATGAGCGTCTCAGCTCTGAAAAATTCCCTATTTTTATGCAAGACAAACTCGTATGGGTGGGGGATCTATCACTTGCACAAAACGACGTGGTTACGCTGGTTACCGCACCAGAGGGGTGTATTTATCGTCGCCGTGCTACTGATGCATTAAAAAGTGCAGGTATAAAATACCGAATTGTCTATAGCAACGCCGATTTAACCGGTCTTATTGCCGCGTTAAAAGAAGGCTTAGGTATTACGGTACTTGCTAAAAGCACAGTACCGAGTGAACTTAACTATCAAGTTCAAACCAAGCATTTACCTGCTCTTGGTAATATTGGTATTAGTTTGGTTAAAAGTTCGGGCGAGTCGGAAAATGCAGTAGATAAACTTGCTGAGTTTATCGCACTGCGTTTAGGCTAACACCAATAAACATAACCAATTGAAAAGCAAACAAATTAGCAACAATCACATCTAAGCTAGTTAATATAAAGCGCTTAAAAGTAAATATACCTAGTTCAAACTTTATAACTAGTTAAGTAATTACAAACTGCTACAAAAGAAATAATTTAGTTAACTAAGTTGCATAAGTAGGTGTTTTTAGTTCTAAAAAACTGAATCATTAAATAGTTAATAACATTGATTCGTATTCGTTAACGTGTTCAAATTACGCCAATTAAGATAATTGACATGATTAGGAACACAATGAACCCTAAGTTTTTAGTATCTACTTTGGCAACTGCGGTTGCTTTGTCTTTTAGTGCTACTGCAATAGCAAAAGACACCAGCAATAAAGAACAACGCTTTGAACAAATTACTGTTATTGGCTCTCAGCAGGCAATTAACGATATTCCTGGTTCGGCTACGTTTATTTCTGAAGAAGATCTGCAAAAATTCCAGTTTACCGATATTTCTCGCGTTTTAGCGTCTGTTCCGGGCGTTTACGTGCAAGAAGAAGACGGTTATGGCCTTCGTCCTAATATTGGTATGCGCGGTACAGGTACTGGCCGTAACGATAAAATATCAGTAATGGAAGACGGTGTATTAGTTGCACCAGCACCATATTCAGCACCTTCTGCATACTACTTCCCTACTATGGGTCGTATGGAGTCTATTGAAGTATTAAAAGGCGCAGCCTCAGTTAAGTACGGCCCTCGTACTACAGGTGGTGTTTTAAACTTACTTTCGCGCAGCTTACCAACTGAGCCAAATAGCTCAAAAGGTATGGTAGATGCAGCCCTTGGTAGCGACGGTTACTACAAAGGCCACGCTTACTTTGGTAAAGAAAAAAATAACACAGCAGGTTTAATTGAAGTATTTACTTACGGCGCAGATGGCTTTAAAGAGCTGCCAGTAGGTAATGACAACACCGGTTTTGAAAAAACAGATTTACTATTAAAGTTTGGCCACACGTTTGGTCAAAACGATGCGCATAATCTTGAGCTAAAAATTAAGTACTCTGACGAAACATCAGACGAAACATACATGGGCTTAACTGACGAAGACTATCAAGAAAGTCCTTACCGTCGTTATGCTGCATCGCAAAACGATGAAATGAATACGCGCCACAACGCATATCAACTTAACTACGCGTACCGTTTTGGTGATGGCTATGAGTTTTTAGCAACAGCTTACTTAAACGATTTTCATCGCAACTGGTACAAAGCCAGCAAAGTAAGCGAAAGCTACCTTGAGCAATACAGCGAATTTGAAGCAAACCCGACAAGCGAAGGCATTGAAGGTATTGGTGTTAAAGCTAATAATCGCGATTACCAAGCTAAGGGTATTCAGTCTGAATTACATATTCCGGCAGGCGATCATTACATCACTGTTGGTGTGCGTTACCACGAAGACGAAATGGATCGTTTTCAGTGGGAAGACAAATACACACTTAATCAAGACCTAAGCTTAACGCTTACAGAGCAAGGCGTTCCGGGCTCTGATAGCAACCGCGTAGATAGTGCCGAAGCAAGCACCTTGTTTATTCAAGACGAGTGGACAATTGATGCATTAGTAATAAGTGCTGGTCTTCGTTATGAAGACATTACTATTACGCGTGAAGAGTGGTCTAAATCAGATCCAACGCGCAGCAACGGTTTAACTAAAGATGTGTCGAACGATACCGAAATTTTAGTTCCGTCGTTAGGTGCTACTTACACGCTTAACGAAAACGTAACGCTACTTGCGGGCATTCAAAAAGGTTATGCGCCAGCAGCACCTGGTAATGCAGACCAAGAAGAAGAAGAAAGCGTAAACATTGAGTTTGGCTCTCGCTTCAACATGGATAGCTTTAGTGGTGAAATAATTGCCTTTTATTCTGACTACGACAACATGCACGGTAACTGTACTGCAGCGGTTGGTTGTAGCGACGACAACATTGGCGACCAATACAACTACGGTGAAGTAGAAGTAGCAGGCTTTGAATTTAGTGCAGCACGTACGTTTGCAACTGATACAGCTATGTTCCCAGTTAAATTAACATACACCT
The DNA here is from genome assembly GCF_002407505.1 of Pseudoalteromonas sp. 1_2015MBL_MicDiv. Taxonomy (NCBI): domain Bacteria; kingdom Pseudomonadati; phylum Pseudomonadota; class Gammaproteobacteria; order Alteromonadales; family Pseudoalteromonadaceae; genus Pseudoalteromonas; species Pseudoalteromonas sp. 1_2015MBL_MicDiv. Next base: position 3,123,523 of record NZ_CP012737.1, read on the forward strand.
ACACAGACTCTGAGTTTAAAAACGATTTTGATTCAGAAATTTGGGGCGCGGTAGAAAAAGGCGATGCAATGCCTTACGTACCAGAAAACCAAGTAGCGTTATCGTTAGGTGCTGAGTTTTCTGCGTTTGTAGTTAACAGCCAAATACGTTACGTATCTGATGCGCATGCTAACTTAACGCAGTCGGGCTTAAACGCAATTGATAGCCGCGTAGTATGGGATTTAGCTGCTAAATACTTAATCGATGAAAATCAAAAAGTATACCTAAGCGTTGATAACTTGTTTGATAAAACATACGTTGCTAACCGTTCAAACGGTGGCATTCAGCCAGGTAAGCCACGTACTGTACAGATGGGCTACACTTATAGCTTTTAAGCTTAAAGCTGGTTAAACGGTTCACTAACAGCGTTAATAATTTTTTATGTAAGACCACTACACATCTAAATTATTGCCTTGTTATTAAACCGTTTACCTGCGCTTTGTATAGGGTAAGTGGTTCACTAACAGCGTTGATAATTTTTTATGTAAAAGCACTACACATCTAAATTATTGCCTTGTTATTAAACCGTTTACCTGCGCTTTGTATAGGAGAAATCGTTCACTAGCTGCGTTAAAAATAACTCATATAAGAACAACTATATTGCGTTATTTTTGCCTTGCTATAGAGTTATTTTCCTATCGCTATAATAGAGTATCAATTGGTGTAAAGTTAAAGCGTAAATTACAGACACAAAAAAGCCGAGATTGAATTTCAATCTCGGCTTTTTAATACATAAAACTTATCGTTTTATATATTAGTTATTTGCGTTACGTTGGCGTAATACTTCAAACAAACAAATACCCGTGGCTACCGATACGTTTAAGCTTGAAACAGTACCCGCCATTGGGATTTTAACGAGCATATCGCAATGCTCACGCGTTAAGCGTCGCATGCCCTCGCCTTCTGCGCCCATAACAATAGCCATTGGCCCCGTTAAGCTTGCGTCAAATACATGGTTATCAGTTTCGCCAGCGGTGCCTACAACCCATACGCCTGCATCTTTAATTTCGCGAAGCGTACGCGCAAGGTTAGTCACTTGAATAAGCGGTACTGTTTCGGCTGCGCCACAAGCTACTTTACGTGCTGTGCCGTTAAGCTTTGCAGAGCGATCTTTAGGTACAATGATAGCGTGAACACCAGCAGCGTCTGCACTACGCAGGCATGCACCTAAGTTATGCGGATCGGTAATACCATCAAGCACAAGTAAAAACGGTGTGTCTTCACGAGCGATTATCGCATCAAGATCTTTTTCGTTAAACGTTGGCGCTGCTTTTACGTTAGCAATAATACCTTGATGCTGCTCACCTTTTGATTTGCTATCAAGGGCTTTGCGCTGCATAAACTGTACTGAAATACCAAATTTACGTGCTTCATCAATAATCGGAGTTGAGCGTTTGTCGTCACGACCTTTAAGGGCATAAATTTCTACAAAGCGCTCTGGTTCGCTTTCTAAAATTGCTTCAACAGAATGAAAGCCAAAAATTAATTCATTACTCACGTATTGTCTGCTCCTGGGCTAGTACGTTTACGGGCATTTTTGCCTGCTCTTTTAGGCTTTTTAACGGCCTTTTTCTTCGGTTTTTTCTTTACGGCAGTGTCTGCAGGTTTTGTTGCAGACTTATTTGCAGGCTTGCCTTTATCTTTATTTGCTGGCTTTTTTTTACCTTTAGGTTTGTCATCGCTGTGCGACTTTTTACCCGGTACTTTGCCTGCTTTTAATTGCGAACGCACACTTGCTGGCGCATGCTCAGATTTGCCTGAGCCTTTTTTAGGTGCACGACGACGTGAGTATCTGTCTTGTGCAACATCGCCTTTAAGCGTTAAGTTTATACGGCGATCGTCTAAACTAACCGATGCAACTTTAACTGTTACTTTATCGCCAAGGCGATAAACAGTATGCGAGTGCTCACCTATTAGGGTGTGTTTTGCAGCATCATGTGCAAAAAACTCATCGCCTAAATTAGTAACGTGAATAAGCCCATCAATTTGTAAATCATCTAAACGAATAAACAAACCAAAGTTAGTGACCGATGAAATAACACCGTTAAACTCGTCACCTACGTGATCTTGCATAAACTCACATTTAAGCCAGTCGGCTACTTCGCGAGTTGCATCGTCAGCGCGACGCTCTGTTGTAGAACACTGCTCACCTAGCTGATCAACTTCGTCGTCGGTATAAGCGTATTCGCCAGACGTTTGCTGACCTTGTGCTCTTATTACTGCTTTAATAGCACGATGCACGACTAAATCTGGGTAACGACGTATTGGCGATGTAAAATGCGCGTAAGCCGATAACGCTAAACCAAAGTGACCAATGTTATCTGGCTGATATACAGCTTGTTTCATTGAGCGCAGTAACATAGTTTGAATAAGTTCAGCTTCTGGGCGGTCACCTAGTCGCGCTAATACTTGCGTTATTTCTTTTGGTGTTGGCTCGTCGCTTAATGTACTTTCGATGCCTAACTCGCCTAAAAACTTAGTAAAGTTACCTAGTTTTTCTTGGTCTGGTTCGTCATGCACACGATAAAGCGCACTCGCTTCATGCTTTTCAAGAATTTTAGCCGCAGATACGTTGGCTAAAATCATACATTCTTCAATGAGTTTGTGCGCGTCGTTACGAATAACAGGCACTATTGATTCTATTTTACGTTGAGCGTTAAATACAAAACGTGTTTCTAGGGTTTCAAACTCAATGGCACCACGGTCTTGGCGTGCTGCTTTAAGTGCCATGTACATTTGCTGTAGATCAGTTAAATGTGGCACAACGGCTGAGTATTCTTCGCGTAGTTTTTCGTCGTTTTGTAGAATGGCATTTACTTTGGTGTAAGTTAAACGTGCATGCGAGTTCATCACGGCTTCGTAAAACTTATAACCCGAAAGTTTACCCGCGCTCGATACGGTCATTTCGGCAACCATACATAAGCGATCTACCTTTGGATTAAGCGAACATAATCCGTTAGAAAGCACTTTTGGTAGCATCGGAATTACTTGCTCAGGAAAATACACTGAGTTACCACGCAAAATTGCTTCTTTGTTAAGCGGCGTGTTCATTCCTACGTAATGCGATACATCGGCAATGGCAACCCATAAGCGCCAGCCACCTGATTTTTTAGGTTCACAGTATACGGCGTCATCAAAGTCGCGTGCATCTTCGCCATCAATAGTTACAAGTGGTAAATCACGTAAATCTACGCGACCTTGTTTGTCAGCTTCTTCAACAAATTCACCTAGGTGAGCAACTTGTGCTTCAACTTCTTCTGGCCATACATGTGGAATATCGTGATTGCGCAGTGCGACTTCAATTTCCATACCTGGGGCTAAATGCTCACCAAGTACATCTATAACTTTACCTACCGCGTTCATGTTACGGCTTGGATTTTGCGTAATTTTAACCTGCACCATTTGGTTATGGCGGGCACCGTTTTCGTTGCCTGGTAAAATCATTATATCTTGCGTTATGCGCGGGTCTTCAGCGACTACCACAGCAACACCGTGCTCAACAAAGTAACGGCCAACAATTGCCGCGCGCTCGTTAGTAAGCACTTTTATAATACGTGCATCGCATTTTGAGCCAGAACCACGTTTAGTGCCTTTAGCTAGTACAATGTCGCCATGTAACACCATATTCATTTGGTGCTTAGCAATAAACCAATCTTTACTCTCGCCTTCAACTTCTAAAAAGCCGAAACCGTCTCTGTGGCCTATTACTTTGCCTTTGGTTAAACCGGCTTCGTCAATTAGGGCGTAGCATTTAAATTTATTGAAATACAGCTGTCCGTCACGCTCCATAGCGCGAAGGCGGCGTTTAAATGCTATTTGGCGTTCGTCATCGTTTACTGCTAGTTCTTCACATAATTGCGCGTAGTTAGCAGGCTTTGAACGCTCTTGAAGGTGAGTAAGTATAAACTCACGACTAGGGACTGGGTTTTCGTACTTTTCTTGTTCTCGACTGAGATTTGGATCTTGGTTTGACATTCACTATCTTGTTAGTTGGTTATGTAGGTATTTTAACCCATATAGTTATAATGAGACAGGTAAAAGCTATTAAACTTTTAAGAAAGCACTTTTACCTTGGTGTATAGTTGAAAAATCTAGCGCAATGGGACTTAACGATCCCTTAACTGCAAAGTGTTTAGTCATTTCGTAGCAATGCTAAAACCTATACTATTTTTTTTGTAGGTTTTTCCACAGCAGTTTACTTATATTATCAATAAAGCTTGGATCTTCTTCTTTCATCGTAAGTAAAATCTGCTTATTCATTTGTGTTTTATTTTGAGCGTAAATCCAACGATTTTTATTAAACTGCTGAGCAAACTCAAGTACACCCGCTTGTAGTTCATCGTTATTTGCAAACACAGCTTCAACTACTTTGTTCTCTAGCAGCTGCTCTGCACCAACCCGCTCTCCTGACATAGCTAGACGATTAAAGAATGTTTGCGAAATTGCTTTATTAATTATAGGAAACATCGACGGAACAAACGGCACCATTACATCCACTTCAGGAAAACAAAAAAAGCCTTTGTCTGATTTCATAAATCTAAAGTCGCACGCACACGCAAATACAGCACCATTACCATAGGTATGCCCGTTTAACGCAGCAATAATAGGCATAGGAAAAGTAACGATGCGTTTAAATAAATCGCCTATTTGCACCATAAAGTCAGAAATTGCTGCTGGTAAAATACTTGGATTAGACATCCATTGAAGGTCGATACCCAATGACCAATTTTTATCACTTGAAGACGTTAAAATAACTGACTTAATATTTTGATCTGCTTCAATGTGGTCTAGGTGTAAATTAAACTCAGCCAAAAACGCTGGATTATGACGGTTTTCAGCGGTATTCATGGTGAGTATAGCGGTGTTATTTTTAGTTGTTAGTTCTATTAAATTTGCCATTAAATCCTCTTTTTTGCTTTTTAAGTTAACTCTAAGCGCAGTTCATTATTTTTATAGTTATCAATAATACCAACTCGATTAATTAAGTGGTCTATTTTGGGGCAAGAAAACCTTGTCGATTATAAGGCAAATTAGTTGTTCTATATCAAAAATTTTAACACAGTTAGTGTCAGATTTAATCCCTCAAATTGATTAAGTATTATTGCGGATTGGTATAAGGCATGTTTATTTTTTGAGGTTAAATTTTCAGCGGTATGTTTAACTTGGCGCTTATAATATTCGAGGTTTGGTAATTAATCGTCTTGAATTCAAGTATTTAGTTTGGATGAATTTCAAAAAATAAGAAGCACTTAATTTAACTCAATATAAACATTAAAAAAGGCGCTCTTAAATTAAGCATCGTTCTTTACAAAACTTATTGCTGATGTTTTTACTTTCCTATCGCTTCTTTGGCGAACAAGTGTTTTATTGGCCCTAGGTTATCAACTAGCGACAACCCTACTCCGCGAATAAGCTTTTTAAACGGATTAGCCCCTTCAAATAACTCTTTTAGCCCTTGCATCATGGCTATGTGTTTTTGTGCGTCGAGCTTACGGGTACGTTCGTAATCGCGAAGTGTGCGCGTGCTTGCAAATTCTTTATTATTACTTGTTAAAAGCTCAATTAAATAAGCGGCGTCTTTTAGGCCTAGGTTCATACCAAGCCCTGCAAGTGGATGGATTGTATGTGCAGCATCGCCAATGAGTACCACTTTGCCTGAAACCCATTGCTGAGCGTAGCGCATTTTAAGTGGGAAAGCCACGCGCTTACTTTGCACTTCACACAAACCGCATTGACCATCTATTGCAGCCATAACGGCTTTATTAAAGGCACAATCGTCCATTGCAAGCAGCTCATCGCAGTGGTTTGGGCTTGTAGACCATACTATTGAATGCGTATTTGCATCGCTCAGAGGTAAAAATGCCAGTGGCCCGGTTGGTAAAAACACTTGGCGTGCGGTATTTGCGTGCGGCTCTTTAGTTTTAACAGTCGCAACTAGCGCATGGTGGTCGTAATCTTTAAAGCTCAGCGCCATATTAAATTGTTTGCGAATAGCTGAGTTTGCCCCATCAGCGGCCACCAGCAGTTTTGCAATAATTGGCTCGCCGCTTTTAAGCGTTATAAATACATCTGATTCGCTTTGATGTATTTGCTGATACTGCGTATCGAACATTAGCGTGGCGCTTGGTTGTTGCTCTAGCTCTTTTATAAGCGCGTAGCGGATAATGTCGTTTTCAACAATATGGCCTAAATGTTCAAGCTCAAGTTGTTCGTTATTAAACGCTATTTTGCCAAAACTGTCGGCGTCGCGTACGTCCATATGCGTATAAGCGCACGCTCGCTGTGCGATAATTTCGGGCCATACGTTTAATTGCTCAAGCAAGGTTTGACTTGCAATGCTTAGCGCACTTACGCGCAAACCATATTCGTCAGTTGGCAACGCTTGTGTTGGTGCGCCGTCGAGTACAACTACGCTTATATCGGCTTTTGCCAATCCAAGTGCCAGTGTCAACCCTACGCAGCCACCACCTACAATACAAACCTGTGCTTGCTTCATAAACGCCTACCTTGTTTAACTTGCCCCATTAACTGTTTGGCTAATGGCGCTTTTAATGCGGGAAATAAATCCATCGAAAACAACCCAATACTGCGCCCCAATGCGAGCACTCGCGATGAGTTTGAAAAAAGCCTAACAAGTGCATCGGTTAAACTCATTACGGTTTTTATATCATCACAGCGCTTTTTTGAATATTCACGTGTAAACGCATAGCTGCCTAAATCGTGTCGGCTGTTTGCTATTAAATTACTAAGGACTTGCACGTCGCGAAGGCCTAAATTAAAACCTTGCCCTGCAATAGGATGAATAGCATGTGCAGCATTACCAATAACCACTGTACGGTGCGCAATTAAAGACTCAACTTGCCCGTAAACGAGCGGGTAACTCGTGCGCGTGCCTACTTTAGTAAATTGCCCACCGCGATAACCAAACGCGCTTTGCAGTGCACTTATAAAGTCTTGTTCATTAAGTGCCATGTGCTGTTCGACTTGATCTTGACGCATACACCATACTAACGAATAACGGTTATTGCTCATGGGTAATAACGCCATAGGCCCGTTTTGTGTAAAGCGCTCAAAGGCATGATTATTATGCCCACCAGCCACTTCTACATTAGCAATAATAGCGCCTTGTTCATAAGGCTGGGTATTAAAACCAAGCCCAAGTAAACTACGTGTTGGTGATTGTGCGCCATCAGCAATAACCAATAGCGCTGCGTTTAATTGCTCGCCGCTTTGTAGGGTGAGTGTATTGCTATGCAGAGTTTGCTCAATGGCAGTTACGCTATCGGGGCACAAAAGCGTAATATTTGACTGCGTTAAACGCAGGTGGAGCGCTCGGCCAAAAGGGTTAACTTCTACTACGTAACCAAGTGAGGGCTTAGCAAATTCGTCGCAATTAATGTGCGCTTTGCCAAAGTGGCCTCTATCAGACACGCTCACTTTTTTGATTGCTGCGGTGTAAGGGGCATTTTGCTCAAATAAATTGAGGCTTTGTAAATACTCTACCGATTGCTGAGCAAGTGCAATACTTCTGTCGTCAAAGCTTGGGTGGTAGTCGCCGGTCACTTGATTAGCTTCTACAACGGCAATATTTAACGCGGGATTAGTTTTAGCCACACTTAATGCGCAGCTTGCTCCTGCTAAACCACCGCCAATAATAACTACATCAAACTGCTTAGCCACTTTACTCTCCGAGCTTTATACGTTTTTAGCACTTTGCATAAGTGCTTCTATATCGCTAATTTTTTTAGGTACGCTTAGGGTCAAGTTTTCATGGCCGGTTTCGGTAACTAGCAAGTTATCTTCGATACGAATACCAATGCCTTTGTATTTTTGCGGTGCGCTTGAGTCTTCGCTTATATAAAGCCCAGGCTCTATAGTGAGTACCATACCGGGCTCAAATGCACGCTCAACGTTATTTACTTTGTAATCGCCAACATCATGTACATCTAAACCAAGCCAATGCCCAAGCCCGTGCATGTAATATTCTTTACATACCCCTTTTGCCATTAGCTCATCAAAGTCGCCGGTTAAAATACCTAAATCAAGTAAACCTTGGGTCATTACTTCCATTGCTAGTTTATTAGCATGCGACATAAACCCGCCGGGTTTAACCTCTTCAAAAGCAACTTCTTGCGCTTTAAGAACAATATTATAAAGCGCGGCTTGCTCTTCGCTAAATTGTCCATTTACTGGAAAAGTACGGGTAATATCGGCGGCGTAACCTTGTAGCTCGCAACCGGAGTCTATAAGTACCAGGTCGCCATTTTTTAATACGTCGCTATTTTGCGTGTAATGTAAAATATTGGCGTTGTCGCCACTACCAACAATTGTGCCGTACGCCGGGTGCGGCGCACCATTCATGGCATAATGATGATGCAGCTCTGCCTCTAGCTGAAATTCAGTAGCTCCGGGGTGTGAAAAACGCATAGCGCGCATGTGCCCTCGCGCACTAATTTCACAGCCTTCTCGCATAACATCTATCTCGCTTGGCGATTTAAACAAACGCATTTCATGAATAAGGCCGCGTATTTCTTTTAAAGTACTCGGTGCTTTAAGGCCTTTTCGTGAGCCACTTCGAAGTGTACCTAGTAACAAAAACACTTTAGTATCAAATGAAGGATAAGCACCTTGTGCAAAATAAATCGCATCTTTTCCATTTAGTATATCGAGCAGCTTATCGTTTAATTCACTTAGTGGGTAAGCTTCATCAAACAAGTAGTCACTTTTAGCTTTATCAAAGCCAACTCTGCGGCCATGCCAAATTTCTGCAAGCTTGTCTTTATCTAGGCAAAATAAAGTACTGGGTGCATCGCTGTTGTTACATAGTACAAGTACAGCGTCGGGTTCGTTAAAGCCAGTTAAGTAAAAAAAGTCGCTATCTTGTCTAAATGCATATTCGGTATCGCGGCTGCGCGTAACTTCGCTCGCAGCAGGGATAATAGCAACGCTATTTTTATCCATTTGCGCAAGTAAACGCTCGCGGCGTGCTTTAAATTCTGACTTTTGTACTTCAACCATTATTAACCAACCCGTTTAACTTTTTAAACTAATGAAGTGTTTTTTTAGTACTTTGCGTGTTTTGCTCTTTACCAAGCTCTGCAAAACAAAGTAGTGCTGATACGCGCACATATTCAATCACTTCGTGCAGCGCTTGGCTGTCTTCTTCGGTTTCTTCAAAAGTGGTATCTAGGCGAGTGATTTCGCTAAAATCAGTAATAACTTCTTTAACATCGCTCGATAGTTTACCGTAATCTTTTTGCTTTAAGCCAAAACCAAGCATAAAACCTGCTACCCATGATACGAGGCCATTAGCCTGATCGATGAGTGTTTCGTCGTCGCTTGGTAAAAATAAATCAAACTGAAATTCATCATCATTAAAGCTCGCGACTACTTGCTTATAAATAGTGCCAAAAAACTGCTTTAAATCGTTACTAAACGATTCACCATCGTTAAACACATCGCTTAAAAGGCCTAAGTATTCTTTGTCGTCAATGGTTAAACCACACGCAAGTAAACCACTAATTACACCATGCGCTTCGGCAGGTGATACAAATATTTCGTTTTTTTCTAAAAGCAGTTGAGCTTTTTCGTAATCGGGTAGATCGTTCATAATCGAATCTTCGCTTTGCAAGTTAAGGCAATGCTACCACTCGATAAAAAGCAACTCCAATTAATTGTATGATCAAGCTCAAAAACCATGCGATTAAGTAAATGACGGGTTAAAGATGCGGAAAAACTAAGCGAACAGTTTAATTTTTTACGTTTGGGGTTTAAGGATTGGATTATGTCTTATATACTTAAATTGTTCCCTGGGGTACCGGAGCTTAGTTAAGTCCCTGAGCCGATAAATTTTATACCAGGGTTTCTGTTCGTCTACTATTGTGCAGGCTCGGCATGTACCGAGAAGCCTACGGTAAACCGCAGATTCCCGCCCTGAAACCTTCTGGTTTCAGGACTGAAACCGAGTACCGTATCTTGGGGAACACCTTTTTTGCAAACCCTCGCCTTTAAAAGGCTTTATCAAAAAAATTAACCTTCCTGTTTACTCTTATATTTATCTAAATTTTTTATTCACTTATCTTCAATTGTCTAACATTACTATTAGCTTATAAAAAAGCCGTAGGTAATTACTTACCCACAGCTTTAATAGTCATGTATTTAAGAGTGGAGTTATTTAAACCAACCTTGAAAGCGCTCCATCATCATGTAGTTTATTGGTACTAACAATAAAGTAATAAAGGTAGCAAAAATAATCCCAAACCCTAAGCTCACCGCCATTGGTATTAAAAACTGTGCTTGAGTCGCTTTTTCAAACAGTAATGGCATTAAGCCAATAAAGGTCGTTAAACTAGTTAGCATTACAGGGCGAAAACGCGATGCTCCTGCAATTTTAACCGCATCTAATAACTTTCCACCTTCACTGCGCTTTTTATTAATAAAATCAACTAGTACAAGGGAGTCATTTACTACCACCCCGGTTAAGGCGAGCATACCAAGCAAGCTCATAATGGTTAAATCCATGCCCATAATCCAATGCCCGACTACAGCACCTATCATGCCAAATGGAATTACACTCATTACTATAATTGGCTGTAAGTAAGATTTAAGCGGTATTGCTAATAGCGCATAAATTATGAAAAATACGAACACAAGCGCCCAAGCCAACGACCCAAACGACTCTCGCTGCTCTTTAGCCTCACCTTCTAGTTTATAATCTACTCCAGGATATTGCTGCATTAATCCATCTAAATACTCTGTTAGGTCAGCCTGAAGTATGGTCATGTTGGTGTTATTTTTTTCAATATCCGCTGTTACATTTAAAGTACGGTAGCGGTCTATTCGGTTAATGGTTGATGGACTTTGCCCAGCAGTAAGTGTTGCCACGTGCGATAAAGGCACTGAGCCTCCATCAGGCGTATTTATAAGTATATTTTGTAAATCGGCTACAGAGCGACGCTCTTCAATAGGCAAGCGTACCATTACACGTACATCATCACGTCCGCGCTGAATACGTTGGACTTGCGAGCCAAAGAACGAGTTACGCACTTGCCCTGCAACATTAACTCTATTTAAGCCCAGCGCTAAGCCTTGCTGCGTAAGCTCTATTTGTAACTCTTCTTTACCATCAGACATGCTATCGGCAATATCAAACACCGTTGGGTAGGTCGATAAACGGGTTTTAATGTGATCAGCCACGTCTTGTAAAATAGTCAACGAAGTCCCGCTAAGCTGAACATCAATTGGGTCAGAACTTCGGCCAATTTCAGCTCTAAATGTTAAGCTTTCAGCACCTGGAATGACACCAATTAAATCGCGCCATTCGCTGGCAAGCTCTCTTGATCCTATGTCTGATTCACGCTTTTCAGCCGGTGTTATTTCAAAGCGTACTGAACCTGAGTTAGATACACCACCGCGCCCACCTGTTGTGGCTAATATATTTAAAATAACGCTTTCACCTGTATCTGGGTCGCGGTATTTTTCTTGTAATTGCTGCGCTTTTTGCGACATATCAATTACGTATTTATTAGTGACTTCAAACGGCGTACCTGTTGGTAGTGTTAAGTTAACGCGGACTGTTTCGCTTGGTATACGCGGGAAAAATACAAACTTAGTCCAACCGCTAGTGATCATGGTTAAAATTATAACAAATACACCAATAAACAAGCTTACCGAAGCCAATTTATGGCGCAGTGCTAAATTTAAAGTGGGTTGATAGTATTTTAAAATCGCGTTTTCAAATCCATCTGCAAAACGCTGTTGAATAACATCAAACTTTGAAGGTTCGCCTTTTTCGTGGCGTAGTTTTATATATTTTAAATGTGCTGGTAGTACAAATTTAGATTCAATCAATGAAAACAATAATACCGGAATAACCACTACCGGTATTTGTGCAAACAAGGCACCACGCGCCCCTTCAATAAAGGCCAAAGGTAAAAAGGCAGCGACGGTAGTCAACACACCAAATGTTACTGGTGTTGCTACTTCTTGAGTACCTAAAATTGCGGCCTGCTCGCCCGACGTAGCTGTTTTTAAATGGGTGTAGACGTTTTCACCGGTAACTATGGCGTCATCAACAACAATCCCCAGTACCAATATAAAGCCAAATAAGCTCATAATATTAAGGGTTACGCCAAAAATAGGCATCGCTATAAACGCGCCCATAAACGAAACCGGAATACCAATAAATACCCAAAATGCAATTGCAGGGCGTAAAAACAAAGTAAGTAAAGCCAGTACTAAAATACCGCCTTGTAGGGCATTGGTCGTTAGTGTGGCAATTCGACTTTTAACCAGCTCCGAATCATCATCCCAGTAACTTAGTTCAAACCCTTGTGGAAGGAAGCTTTGTTGCTCTTTTATATAGTTTTTAACATCGTCAGCAACTGTAATCGCACTTTGTGGACCAATTCGATATACGTCGATAAATGCAGCTTGCTTACCATTAAAGCGAGTACGTACTGGGGTTTCTTCAAAATCGTCTTTAATTATTGCAATATCGCCTAAACTAATAATAGTGCCGTCAGCTTGGTTTTTAACAACAATATTGGCAAATTCATCTTTACGATATGCTTGCCCTTTAGAGCTTATAAGTACGTCCCCACCTTCAGTTTTTAAGTTACCAGCAGAAATATCAGAGCTTGAATTAGCAATGGCACTCGATATTTGTGCAAGGCTTAAATCGTACTGGCGAAGAACGTCTTGGCTTACTTCAATGGCAATTTCGTAATCACGAACGCCACTTAGCTCTACCTGTGTTACATTAGGCAAACGTAGAATTTGATCGCGTACTGTTTCTGCATATTCGCGGGTTTCTTTTTCGCCGTAGTCACTCGATACGGTAACCGCGATAACTTCGCGAATTCGCTCAGCAAGCGCGACTATTGGCTTTTCAGCATCGGCTGGAAAAGTGTTAATTGCGTCTACACGACTTTTAATATCGGCTAAAAGCTCACGCGGGTCGTAGCCCGTTTCAACCTCTATTGTTACAGAGCCAGAACCTTCAGAAGAGCGGCTAAATATTTGCTTAATACCTTCTAAATCTTGTACGGCTTCTTCTATACGAATTGTTACGCCTTGCTCTACATCCTCTGGTGTTGAGCCACGCAAACTTACGTTCACGCTTATCATGTCGGTTTCGAATGAAGGGAATACTTCAAGCGGTATTTTGCTTGATAGGCTAAAAAGCCCCGACAGTAACAGTGTCACTAGCAATAAGTTAGCAGCAACATGGTTTTTGGCAAACCAAGCTATCATGGCTTATCTCCTTGCTTTGCTGCACGACGTTTTTTTAACTCTTCAACACTAATACCAAGCTCTTTTGCTTTTTGTTCAAGCTGCTCTGGAGTCGGGCGCTTTCCTTTACCTTGCCCATTCGCTCCACGGCTTTTAGGTTGATCTGCACTTTGTTCACCTAAAATACTTACTTGAGTTCCTGAACTTACTTGACCAAGTGGAGTAATAACAAGCTTATCATTTGCGTTTAAACCGGTTTTTATCATCGCCTGAGTCGCATTTTGCCAAGCTAGTGTGATGTCTTTGCGCTTAAGTACGCCACCTTCAACAATGTAAACGTACGTTCCTTGATAAATTGTACTGTTAGGAATTATAAGTGCGTTAGAGACTGTTCTGCCGGTAATTTGCGCTTTTATATACTGCCCAATTTTTATTGGGTACTGGTTATTTGCTGTTGCTTTATACGGGTCATTAATTTTAGCAACTACATAAAGCTGCTGTGCGCCTTCATCTATAGCACCTTCTGTGCGTGCTAATTGACCTTGCCACGTTTGCTCACCTACTAAGTCAGAGGTAAATTTAACAATTGAACCCGCTTGGTTTTTAGCACCATCGCGATACTGCTCTGGTAAATTTACAAATGGGAGATCTTTATTTTTAATTGGTAGGCGAATCTCAACGCTATCGATTGCGTAAATGGTGGCTAGCTGTGTGTTGTTAGTAACAACTTGCCCTAAATCAACACTACGGCTGAGTATACGCCCCGCATATGGCGCCGTTACTTTAGTGCGCTCTAAATCAAGCATCGCTTTTTCAAGTGCTGCCTGCGCCGATAAAACCTCAGCTTCAGCGGCTGCTAGTTGTGGCTCACGTAGTACTAAGCTGCTTGCCTGATTTGAGCCGCCAAGGCGCTTCCAATCGGTAATAGCTTGTTGCCCACGCGCCTTCTCTTCTAGCAAACCTTGCTCTGCGGTTAATAAATTGGCTTGAGCAGATTTAACTTCAGCCTGATGATCTCTGTCGTCTAGTTTTAAAAGTACATCGCCTTTTTCAAAAAAACCGCCTTCTCTAAAGTCATCACTTACTTCAATTATTTGCCCAGATGCCTGAGCCACTAACAAGCTTTGTGTACGTGGTTTTACCGTACCGTAGCTGTCTACTATCACTTGATAATTTTGTGGTTTTAGCTCAAGCGCAGCCACACTTATTGATGCCTTAGGAGGTGTCCCAAAGCGTTTAGCCTCAGGCGTGTTATTTTTAATAAACATAACAATTAAAATAGTGGCAACTATAACCACCGCTGGAATAATAATTTTTGCTGTTTTAGTTTTCATCGTTATTGCTCTTTAGTTCACTTGAGGGCTTTGCAAAATCACCACCAAGGGCAATGTGTAAGTTAATTCTATTGGCTATTAATTGGTTTTTAATATCGATTAAGGAGCTTTGCGCGTCAAAAGAACGGTCTTGGGCATCAAGCACTGTCGTGTAAGTCACCAAGCCACTTTGATACTGCTCAAACGACAATTGCTCTGCAGCAAGTGCGTTTTCTTGTGCCTCTAATGTGCTTGTATATTGAGCTTTGAGGGACTGCTGCTGCGAAATTGCATTTTCAACATCGCCAAACGCGTCATAAAGCGTTTGTAAATAAAGCTGCTCTTGCTTTTGAGTATTAAGACGCGCTATTTCTTCGTTGGCTTTTAACCGCCCTCCTTCAAAAAGTGGCGCTGAAATACTACCTAATAAAGACCATGCAAGGCTTGATGGAGAAAACAAGTCGCTTACTCGGTCTGTACTATCACTTAATGAAGCTGTTAAATCTAAACTTGGAAAGCGTTGTTTATGCGCATATGCCAATGATGCGTCGGCTGCTAAAAGCTCATACCAACTTGCACGTAGAGTAGGTTTTCGCGTTATAAGCTCAGAAGGTAATCCTAGAGGAATATCGGTATTAATAACAGGTAAGTCACTACTAGCAGTAATGGCACCTTTTGGGTATTCACCAAGTAAACGCTCAAGTACACGTGCTGATGCCGATAAACTCGCTGTTTGAGTGGCAATGCGAGAGCGTTCATTATTAAGCTCATTACGAGCTAAATACACATCGAGCGCTTCGTTTATACCTTGGCGATAGCCAGACTCAATAATATCGAGATTTTGTTGTGCATTGGCTTCACGACGCTTAAATAAATCCAGTAATTGCTGCGCCGTAACCACATCGAACCAGCCTGTTACTACATCAGCAACGAGTTGCTGTTTAGCTTGCTCAAACCGTTCCTGTTGCGCTAAATAGTTAAGATTAGCTTCGCGCTTGGCGTCAGAAAGCTTACCCCATAAATCAACCTCGTAAGTTAAGTTTAAACTAACTGAACTTGCGTTGTCGTAGCTTACAGGGCGGTTGTTTTTACTACGGCTTGTACGCGTTGATAAATCAAGGCTAGGCCAAAGCGCAGCACCCGATACTATAAGCTGTTGTTTTTGAATTTCAACATCGTAACTAGTTTGTAAAAGCTGTTGGTTGTTTTTAAGTGCTTGTTGTACAAATTTGTTAAGCGTAGGGTTTTGTAATTGCGTAAGCCATTGCTCTTGTACTTTTAATACTGAGCTTGATGCTTCTTGCTGCCATTGCTGAGGCATATTATTAGGCGCTTGCATGCGCTGCGACGAGTTTAAATCACTCGCACAGCCGCTAAGCAGCATCACACTAATTGCCAATAGGGTTGGCTTGCATTGCCAAATCATAATTAAACCTAAATTACTGCTATTTATGAGGTTAATTCAAGCACTTTGGCAAATTTTGCTCAACCTACTTTACATAACATTACATAGCTAGCGATGAACTAACATATTTGCAAGTTATACGGTAAAAATGAGTAAATGATCAGCAGTTTTTAATAATAAAAAATTAATTTTTTGTAATGTGTTTAAGAGATTAACTATACAAAAACAAAAAAGCCCCACAATAAGCGGGGCTTTAAATAAATGTGCCGACTAACAAAGTCGAGCAGGTAACTTATACAGACTACTGATTACAAGTCAGTTGCTTTGCTCTTAATTATGGGTATTTTAAATTCTCAAGTTGAAAACAAAAAAGCCTCGCTATAAGCGAGGCTTTTAAATAAATGGTGCCGACTAACGAAGTCGAGCGGGTAACTTGTACAGACTACTGATTACAAGTCAGTTGCTTTAAGTTACATAAATAAATGGTGCCGACTAACCGACTCGAGCGGGTAACTTATACAGACTACTGATTACAAGTCAGTTGCTTTGCTCTTAACTATGGGTATTTTAAATTCTCAAGTTGAAAACAAAAAAGCCTCGCTATAAGCGAGGCTTTTAAATAAATGGTGCCGACTAACCGAGTCGAACGGTTGACCTACTGATTACAAGTCAGTTGCTCTACCAGCTGAGCTAAGTCGGCACACAAAACTGTGTGCTAAGGCACGTTCAATTTTAAAGATTGAGAACTTTTATAAAGCACTTAAAATAAAAAAACCTTGCATAAGCAAGGCTTTTCAATAAATGGTGCCTCGACGCGGAATCGAACCACGGACACGAGGATTTTCAATCCTCTGCTCTACCGACTGAGCTATCGAGGCACATAAACTGTGCTAGTTAACTAAATTTTCTAAGTTAACTTTTTACTAAACTAGTTTAGTAAATAAATGGTGCCGACTAACCGAGTCGAACGGTTGACCTACTGATTACAAGTCAGTTGCTCTACCAGCTGAGCTAAGTCGGCACACAAAACTGTGTGCTAAGGCACGTTCAATTTTAAAGATTGAGAACTTAAAGTAAATGGTGCCTCGACGCGGAATCGAACCACGGACACGAGGATTTTCAATCCTCTGCTCTACCGACTGAGCTATCGAGGCACATAAACTGTGCTAACTAAAAGTAAAATAATTATTTAACTTTTAGCTTTATAAATGGTGCCGACTAACCGAGTCGAACGGTTGACCTACTGATTACAAGTCAGTTGCTCTACCAGCTGAGCTAAGTCGGCACACAAAACTGTGTGCTAAGGCACGCGTAATAATGTTTAAACTGTTGATTAAACACCACTACTGTAATAAATGGTGCCTCGACCCGGAATCGAACCAGGGACACGAGGATTTTCAATCCTCTGCTCTACCAACTGAGCTATCGAGGCACTTAAACAGTGCTAATTAAAAATCTTAAATGATTTTTAATGCAATTCCCACTCTTCTCTACCGACTGAGCTATCTGGGCGTGCGGCGTATTAAACGAGTTTTGCCCTTACAAGTCAACTTTTTTTTTATCCTTTATAACCGTTTGCACGGTTTTCAGCCAACCCCGTACATTATTTATTAATAATGTTTATTTTTCCTACAACAAAAGTTGATGTAGCATATAAATACACTGAAACCAGACTAAAAACGTAGTGAATTATTTTTTTTAGGTGTTACGATTACTCAGATAAATACGATAAGGACTTATCGTATTAAAATATACCAACGGGAACAATCAATGCAGAGTAAATATTCTTCGCCGGTAAAGGGCTTACTACCTCTTTTTTTAATCATTAATATAGTAGTGACATCGCTTGCTATTGTTGCCTATTCACTTTACTCACAAAATCAAACTCGTTCTGAAAAAATAGAGCCGTCTATAAATATTGCAGATCTCGCAACTAGGCTTGATTTACCTATGGTCGATGCTTTAACTATGTATGGCCAAGGTAAAGTAAGGCAGTTACTCGATTTAACCTCATTATTAAATAATGACTTTCATTACACTTTGTATCGCTTTAACTCCACTTCACAAACAGAATTAGTATATAGCAGTACCAAACCAGCAATCGCTTCTATTAAACTAAATGAGCACCTAATTGACGATGGTGTTTTACATCACTTACTAATGTTAAACGACCAACCTATTGGAGAGCTTATAATTAAGCAAAAGCAATCCAACCTTTTACTTACCATGCAGAACTCCCAAGTTGTTACCTATCTAATCGCTATTGCCAGTGTTATAGCACTGTTTATATTTGCATTAATGTTTAATGCTTATATAAACAATCGCTTACGTGCAAGCACTGGTTTGCTAACCGAAGAGCTTCAAGCCATCGCTGAGAACGGTAATTACGATAGTAATGTAAGTGAACAACTTGAAATAGGTTTAAATGTTGTTGCGCAAAATATTAATCTGTTGCTGCAAAAAGTACAAACGGCAATGACAAATAACGACACAGCCCAAAAAGAGCTACAAAAGCTTCAAAACAGCTTAGAAACAGAAGTGCACAACCGCACACTGGCCCTTGAACAAGCAACGTTAAAGGCCGAACGAGCAAGTGAAACTAAAACAACTTTTTTAGCAACTATGAGTCACGAAATCAGAACACCGATGAATGGTGTTATAGGTACTATTGATTTACTTCGTCAAACAGAGCTTGATGGCGCTCAGCATCGTCTGAGTACCATTATTCGTGAGTCTGCATTTTCTCTACTAAGTATATTGGACGACATTTTAGATTTCTCAAAAATTGAAGCTGGTAAACTCAATATAGACCCAATCCCATTTTCAGTAACTGATACTATTGAAGAAGTTGCTCGAGTGCTTTCCTCAGTGGCAAAAAAACGTGAGCTTGATTTAGAGCTATCTATTGCCCCAGACATTCCGATTAACCTTATAGGTGATACTGTTCGAGTACGCCAAGTACTCTATAACTTATGTAGTAATGCAATTAAATTTACTAGCACGGATGAAAAAACGCAGGGCCATGTGAAAATTTCAGTTGAAGTTGCACATAATACAGCCGATCACTTCACTTTACGTTTTTGTGTAACCGATAACGGTAAAGGGATGACACAAGCTCAATTGCGAGAAATATTCAATCCATTTATTCAAGCAGAAAACTCAATCACAAGAGAATATGGCGGTACCGGTTTAGGCTTATCTATTTGTAAAAGCTTAACAGAGCTAATGCTTGGAACCATACACGTAAACAGCCATATTGGCATTGGTAGTGAATTCACTGTTGAGCTCCCATTTAGCACTTCGGGGAAAATAAAATATGATCACAAAGGAGCATTAAACGCTAAACATATTGTTGTTGTGAGTAATCACCTTGAGCGTCAAAAAGTAATGTATCGTTATTTATCATTTATGGGTGCTAAAATAACGAATGTGTATAATGAGCAGGAAATTGAAGAGCATCAATATGATCCGGATATAATTTGGGTCGTCGACGGTATCGACAATATGGATAAAATTAACGCACTTTTGAGACGTTTGCTTTATTCTTTGGAAGATAATAACCAACAAGTGGTAGTGCTGAGCAAACTAGATGAAGCAGCCATAAATCATAAAAATATTTTTTATATTAATGCAGCTCCATTATGTAAATCTAACTTTATGCTTTCAATACTTGTTGCCGCTGGCCTGCACCAACCAAAACAGATTAAGAAAACTAAAACGCTTAACAACTATTTGAATGTTGAGCAAGCCCGCCAAGCTAACAAACTAATACTACTTGTTGAAGATAACCTCTTAAATCAACAGGTATTAACCGACCAGTTACACATATTGGGTTACGGAGTAGAAGTTGCCAATGATGGCGTAGAAGGCCTTAATATGTGGCGTAAAGGCAATTACTCACTTATTTTAACTGATTTACATATGCCTAAAATGTCTGGCTACGACATGGTTGAAAAAATCCGAGGTGAAGCTGAGTTACTAGAAGCAATCGATGCCCAACCTTATATTGTAGCCGTCACGGCCAATGCTTTAAAAGGTGAGAAAGAGCGCTGTTTAGCAGTAGGTATTAATGATTTCATCACTAAACCCATTGAATTGAATGCATTAGAAAGTACTTTAAAACGCTGGAGCGATAAACAAAACAACGGTAAAAATGTTGTTATTCATCAAAATACCGCTTTACCTGTTGATATGAATGCCGTTGCTAAATATGTAAACGGTGATAAAGCTAAACAAATGCGTTTTTTCAAAATGTATTTAGAACAAAGCCAAAGTTTAATTAAATCTATTAATTCGGGTGTTATGGTAAGTGACTTAAATGAAATAATTGAAGGCTGTCACCAGTTAAAGTCAATATCAAAGACAATCGGTGCGCAAATGGTGGCCGATTTAGCAACGTCATTTGAAGATAAATGTAAGGCTGATGAACTAACAAGTGATGAGCTAATTTATTTAAGAGATAAGTTAGAGATTGAATATTCAAAAGCGGCTCAATTTTTAAAAGAACAAGTGAAAATTGCCGCACAAGACGATGAGCTAATTTAGCTATCGTTTAACAAAATTAAAAAGGGCTGTTAGACAGCCCTTTTTAATTTAAAGTAAAATTACTTTTCTGGAGGTCTATAACCTTCAATTTCTACATCTTTATTTTCAAACAAAAAGCCAACCATCTGCTCTTCTAAAAATATACGATGTTCTGGATCCATCATATTTAAATGCTTTTCGTTAATCAGCATTGTTTGCTTATGTTGCCACTGAGCAAATGCTTCTTTGGAAATATTATTAAAAATCTTTTCGCCAATTTCACCTGGGTATAATTGAAACCCAAGACCTTCTGCTTCTTTTTGTAACTTTTGACAAAATACTGTACGTGCCATAATTAATTCTCTTTAGCGATAAATGCAAACAGTTTAACCTATTGGTGCAATTTGTTTAACCAACTTTTTAGTCGGTGCGGCCAAACCAACTTCTATCGACTGATCTAATGGATACCATATTAACTGTCTGTCATTAACAACATCAGGAATACACTCTATATTCAGTACGTGTGGATTTATCGTTAGTTCAAAATGCGAAAATATATGTGCAAATGGATCAAGCTGTTTTAGCTGAGCCTTAAACCCTTGCTGCGCCATAAATACTTCTAGATTTGCGTACTCAGCAAATTCAAAAAAGCCAAATAACCCCCCCAAATTCCCGAATTAGGTCGTTTTTCCATTAAAACTTTGTCATTACACTTAATTATTAACTGATGACAGCTTTTTTTAGGCGTTGTTTTTTTAGGTTTTGAATGTGGGAACTCTTTTACCTTGCCTGTATTAAAAGCACCACAGCCTGAGTTTAATGGGCAAGCCTCGCAATCAAATCGACTGCGTGAGCAAACACTCGACCCTAAATCCATCATAGCTTGATTAAACTCGGTAACATTATCTTTAGGCGTTAACTGCTCTGATAAATGCCAAAGCTGGTTTTCGACTTTTTTAACACCATACCAGCCTTCAATCATAAAATAGCGCGCTAATACTCGCTTAACGTTCCCATCTAAAATAGGGTGATGCTGCCCAAGCGACAATGATAAAACAGCCCCGGCAGTAGAGCGCCCTATTCCAGGTAAATCCATTACTTCATCGAGTGTTTTTGGAAACTCACCTTGGTATTTGTCACGTACTATTTTGGCTGTTTTATGTAAGTTACGCGCACGTGCGTAATAACCCAAACCAGTCCAGTGGTGTAATACTTGATCTTCGTCAGCATCTGCTAAAGCTATGATATCTGGAAAGCTCTCCATAAATTTCTCAAAATACGGAATAACAGTAATAACTTGGGTTTGCTGCAGCATCACTTCAGACACCCACACTTTATAAGGTGTTTTACCTAGCTGCCACGGGAGTGTTTTACGCCCATGAAGGTGATACCAATCAACAACTTGATTAGAAAACCAGTGTGACTGTTCTTTATTTAAATCCAACATTTTTAACTTTTACTGATGCCCAATGGCGGCTCAGTCTATTGCAGTTAACAAAAAGATCAAGCTATACGGGGTGTAAAACCAGCTAATACTTGTGATTGCGGGCTCGGTCAGGGATAATATGCAACCATTTTTAAACACATTGTTTTTGTCAGGCCAATAATATGAGTGAATCAAGTAACACTAACCTTGAGCAAGCTAAGCAAGAAGGTAAATACATCCGCACCATTCGCAGTTTTGTAAAACGCGAAGGTCGATTAACCAAAGGCCAAGCCGCTGCAATCGAAAAATGCTGGCCAACAATGGGCCTAGAGCATAAAAACGGTATGCTTGATTTAAGCGAAGTTTTTGGCAACAACAACGATGTAGTAGTAGAAATTGGTTTTGGTATGGGTAAATCGCTTGTCGAAATGGCAACAAATGCCCCACATCTAAACTTTATCGGTATTGAAGTACACCGCCCAGGCGTTGGTGCTTGTTTAATGGATGCCGATGAAGCAGGCATTACCAACTTACGTATTTTTGAACACGATGCAGTTGAAGTACTTGCAGATTGCATACCTAATGAAAGCTTAACCACACTGCAATTATTTTTCCCTGATCCTTGGCATAAAAAACGTCATCATAAACGTCGTATTGTACAAGCTGAGTTTGTTGAAAAATTAAGAACTCAATTAAAAATGGGCGGTGTTTTTCACATGGCTACAGATTGGGAAAACTACGCAGAGCATATGCTTGAAGTTATGAAAGTAGCACCTGGTTTTAAAAACCAATCTGAAACAAACGATTATGTTCCACGCCCAGATTTGCGCCCTCTTACTAAGTTTGAGCAACGCGGCCATCGTTTAGGCCATGGCGTATGGGATTTAATGTTTGAGCGTACTGAGTAATTAAATTTTAATTACTTAATCTCACTTTTAATAAAACTAAACATACTGTAAGGCAAAGCCATTTATGAGCGTATTAACCAACCCAAGTTTACTGTTACTTCGAAATAGCGAGGCACTAACGGGTAAATCTATCTTGGTGGTCAACTTTGTTCAAGATGGCTTTTTAACAGAGCTTAAAGAACTTAACCCGCAAAGCAAAGTAACTGCATTTAGCTACAACCATGCTAACGGAGAGTTTGCTAAAAACACCAAAGATGTTGATATTCATGTAAGTCACACAATACCTGGTAACGACTACGATTTAGTTATTCTTTACTACCCTAAATCAAAACCAGAATTACTTATGGCACTTGATAATATCCGCTCTGCTATTACTGATGATGCCGAGCTATTGGTGGTAGGTGAAAACAAAAGTGGTGTTAAATCAATTGAAAAACAATTAGCTGGTAAAGCTGAGTTTAGTAACAAGATTGATTCAGCTAAGCACTGCGTTCTTTACTCATTTGCTGAAATAACCAAACACCCACACTTTGATATTACGACCTATCACAAAAAGTTTGTTGTTAATGTTGCCGACACTGAGTTTACAGCTATTAGTGTTCCTGGGGTATTTAACCACGGCAGTTTGGATGCAGGAACAAAAATACTACTTGAAAACGCACCAACGATAAAACAAGGTAAAGTGCTCGACTTTGGCTGCGGCGCAGGTTTAATAGCAACCTATTTAGGACTGCAAAACTCAGCCCTTGAGTTTGTCTGTAGCGATGTTAGCGCCTTAGCAACATATGCAACAGAACAAACTTTAAAGCTAAATGGTATAAAAGGCATTGCTATATTAAGCGATGGTCTGAAAAATATTAGCGGGAAATTTGATTTAATTGTAAGTAACCCACCATTTCATACTGGTATTGCAACTGATTACACTGTTGCTGAAACTTTTCTTGCAAACGCAAAATTACATTTGACGAAAGTGGGCAAGCTGAATATTGTTGCTAACAGCTTTTTAAAGTACCCGCCTATTCTAGAGTCTCAATTTGCAGACTATCAAACGGTATTTAAAAATAATAAATTTGCTGTTTATAGTAGCTAATTTAAATATTTAACTGATTGAGCACGTTAAGTGCTCGCGCTAACTTTCGAATAAATATAAGAATTAGCCTCGTTTTTTCCTTCATTTTTCTGCGTCTTTGCTAAACTATAACCTTAACTAATTAAATTAACTCAGGCGACGATCAAATAATGCCTAAAAAAGTACATCAAAGCAGTATTCGCAAAGCGCTAATAAACTTAATTATGCTTATAACAGCTATTTGCTTGTCGTTATCTATTTCTATTTCAACTTATTTAAGTGTTAAAGAACAAAAGCAGTTAATTATTAGCAAACTGGTTATTCTTTCTGAAATTGTTGCTTTTGATGCAGGAAACTCTGTAATAACAAACAATAGAAAAAATGAAGAAAGACGGCTTAAATCGTTTGATAAAATCCCACTTGTTAAAAACATCCATATTTATTCAATAGAAAAAACCTCACAAAAACCAGTTTTTTTTATCAGTTTTAATGCAAAAAAAACACCTCCGGTGCCACTTAGAATAGATAGCATTGACGAATTAGAAACACCACGTATCAACAATGAATATATTGAACTTATACGCCCAATTTTAAATGATGAAAAATTAGTTGGCTACGTTTACATGCGTGGAAGCCTTGAAAGCCTTGATGTATATATAAAACAAAAAATACTAATCGATATATTTTTAACGCTACTAATACTTATTGTGGTGTACTTTATTGCTATAAAAGTACAAAAACGGATTGCAAAGCCAATTGAGCATTTAAACAGACTATTGCAAGACGTATCAAAGAACCATAATTACGACGCACGAGCGCCATCAACCAATGTAAAAGAAATTACCGCGCTTTCTAACAGTTTAAATATCATGCTTGCCCGAACTCAAAAGCAACTTACCCGACACGAAAAAGATAAAGAAGAAATAAAACAACTAAACCAGAATCTAGAAGAAAAAGTAAATCGACGTACTATTGCACTTAGAGAAGCAAATCAAGATCTTTTAACGACACTTGAGCGTATGCACCAGTATCAAACACAAATTGTAGAAAATGAAAAAATGGCCTCACTTGGGCAAATGGTTGCAGGCGTTGCTCATGAGGTTAATACACCGATTGGACTTGGGATCACCGGCTCTACGTTGTTGCGTGATAAACTCGCTGATATAAAACTAAGCTTTGATGATAAAAAACTTACGTCTAACCAATTAAAAAACTTTATAGATGAAGGTATAGAAAATCTTGATTTAATTTATCGTAACTTAAATCGCGCTGCTGATTTAATTTCTAACTTTAAAAAAGTTGCGGTTCTCCAAGATGATGGTGACAATACCAATTTAAACATCCATAAGCTTATCAGCGATGTTCTAACATCAATGCAATCCGAGCTTACCGATAAAAACCCTGTCGTTACTATTAATTGTCCTACTGATTTAGCCATACAGAGTAAATCAGAGCCCTTACAGCAAATATTTCAACAACTATTACTTAATTCTGTAATTCATGGTTTTTTAGATGCTGAAAACAACGAAATACGCTTTGATATTGAGCTAATCGGGAAACAACTCACTATCGTTTATAGTGACAATGGCCAAGGTGTAGATAACAGTATTAAGCATAGAATTTTTGACCCCTTTGTTACATCTAAAAGAGGGCAAGGTGCAAGTGGTCTTGGAATGCATCTAGTTTATAATTTAGTTACGCAATCACTTGGGGGCGAATACTCTTTGATCTAGAAGAACAACAGGGTGCACGCTTTATAATTACAATTCCTTAATGGAATATAACTAAAAAGTACATTAATTTAAAATTTAGTCCTTGAATTACTACTTAATGACCACATAAAGAGTGCATGTGGTAAAATACGTAATATTAAATAATTAATACGAAGTCATTTGTGAACTTTATCATCTTTGTGATATCACATACATTGATGAAAGGTTAGATGATGATATAATTTCGCTTTGAATTGGTTTGATTATTTTAAGCACTTTTACATAATTGATGGATGTATCGATTATTAAAAGAAAATGGCTTCGACTTTACTATTCAAATGAGTACATCCGTAGATATATCTATTAAACAGTAGTTTTTGCACGGCCCTTTTTAGTAAACTTTGAACACGCTACTGTTTGAAATTTATCCACATTGTTTTTTCTTGTTAACAATTGGATATAATCCTATAATCTCTAGTAATCGGTTTTATGTGTAATACCGATTTTTTTGTAAATAATCCAAAAGGTTAATTAATAATGCAAACGCCAGTCATTCTAATCGTAGAGGATGAAGACGTAACTCGACTAAACCTCGTTAGTTTATTTGAAGCTGAAGGTTACAAAGTTATTGAAGCCATTGATGGCGATGACATGCATGACAAGCTTACAAATAACGATGACGTTAATCTTGTAGTTATGGATATCAATCTTCCAGGTAAAAACGGTCTTATATTAGCTCGTGAATTACGCCAAAAGCGCAAAGTGGGCCTTATCTTCTTAACGGGTCGAGATAACGATGTTGATCGTATCTTGGGGCTTGAAATTGGTGCTGATGATTATATCACTAAACCGTTTAACCCACGCGAACTGACAATTAGAGCGCGTAACCTAATTACACGTACAGCGCTAGGTGGTGAAGAATCAGCACTAGAAACAAATGGTGTTATTACATTTAATGGTTGGGAACTTGATGAAAACAGCCGTTGCCTAACATCTCCCAATGGTGATGCTAAGCGTTTACCTAAAGGTGAGTACAGAGCGCTGCGTTTAATGCTTGATTCTCCTGGCCGCATTTTTAGCCGTGAGCAATTAATTAAACACATGACGGGCCGTGAGCTTCGTGCAAACGACCGTACTGTTGATGTTACAATTCGTCGTATTCGTAAACACTTTGAAAGCGACAACTCAACATCAGAGTTAATCAGCACTATTCATGGTGAGGGTTATCGCTTTATTGGTAAAATTGATAGCTAATTAGGACGAACATTTACTCTAATTGCTGTAAAAATAAATGAAGGGCTTGTTGTCCTTCATTTATTTTATCTGCTAGAACATCTAACCATTCGTTCAAAACTTCATCAGTTTCATCAATAGCGCCATATTCCATTACTTTTGCATGAAGTTGCACATCATTTAAACCAACAGATCCAGCGGCTCCTTTAAGCTTGTGCGCTACCGATTTGTACTCTTCTCTATCACCGCTATTTAATGAAGCAAGTAACTCTTGTTGGTATTGTGGGTTTAACTTTTCAAACAACTGACTACTGCGTTTAAATACCACCACTCCCATTGAGTTAACAAAGTCTTCTATTGTCTCAACATCGAGTAAATGAGCATTAATGCCTTTAAGTGCTTCTGCACTCACTTTTAACTGAGGCGCTTTATTCTCTATTTTTTTAATATCGAATAGGTCAGCAAGCATTTTATCAAGTTTCACTGTATTAATAGGTTTAGCAAGTGCTCCTTGTATTGATATTCCCGCAAGCTCTTCTTCTGCGCTTCGAACGTTAGCAGTAAGTGCAACAATCGGTAATTTATCAAAATAACTATCTGCTCGTATCTGCCTAGCTACTTCGTCACCATTTATATCTGGTAATTGCATATCAAGTAAAATCAAATCTAAATCGTCTTCAGTTTCAACAAAAGATAGAGCATCTTCACCTGTTTCAGCCCATAATACTTCGTGTCCTCGCTGCTCTAATAAGTTAGTCGCAATCTCTGCATTGAGCGGCACATCTTCTACCAGTAAAATATGCAGGCTTCGACCAACATAACCTTGTTCCGTTGGAGCAATACAGAGGCTTAACGGTATTTGAACCGTAAAACAACTGCCCTTCCCTTCGGTACTATCGACAGTGATAATACCATTCATAGCACTCACTAAGGCCTTCGTAACAGCAAGTCCTATTCCTGAACCAATTGCATTAGTCCCTTTTATATCTGGTGCTTTATAATACATATCAAATATTCGTGGGAGTTGCTCTTGCGGTATGCCTTGGCCTGTATCTGAAATTTTCATGACTAACCAAGCGCCTTCAGAGCGATTTTCTCTACGGCAAACAAGCTTAACTTCACCTTGCTGAGTAAACTTAACAGCGTTATTAATTAAGTTCCATACAACCTGGCGCAATCTGGTCGGATCTAACTCTGCATATACGTCAAGCACACCATGACGCTCAATATTAAACTTTAGTTCTTTTTGTTCAGCAATAAGCCCAGCAAAATTCACAACGTCATTAATAAAGTCAGAAACATTAATTGAATTAGTGGCTATATCGAGTTGTTCTCTATCTATTTTATCTAAATCTATAATATCGTTAAAAATATTACCTAATGTTTCAGCACTCGAGAAGACTGTATTACACCAACTGCGTTGCTGTTTATTAAGATCCGTATCAAGTAACATCCGAGTTAACCCAACAATACCATTTAGCGGAGTACGTAACTCATGACTCAATGTTGCAATAAACTTACCTTTGTCTTTATAGGCTGTTTCAAGTGCTTGCGCGGCTTCTTTTCGGCTGGTGATGTCACGGCCAAAGCCAAGTAAACCTATGTAATCGCCCTCATCATTAATAAAAGGAAGTTTACGTAGTTCAAACCAACGAGTTTCACCGTTTACTTCGTAACCCACATCGATAGTTAGGGGTTGATGATTTTGCTCTACTTCTTTATCGGTTCTTAAAACTTCAGATAGAAAATCACTTGGAAATATTTGCTCAACTGTTTTACCAATAAGCTCACTGCTGGACTTTCCCATTACTTCTTCAAATACTTTATTACATCCAGCAAACACACCATTGTTATCGCGGTAATAAAATAAATCAGGTGATGAGTCAACAATAGAGCGTTGCAACATACTTTGTTGTGCTAACTCTTGCTGTGTTTTTTTACGTTCTGCTATTTCTCGGCGTAACTCTTCAATAGCGCGATGCTTAGCATGAAATGCCATTTTACGTTCATCAATTTCAATATTTAATCGGCTGATATTATCTTTAAGCGTCTGATTTAGTAATTTTTCTTGTTTGGTTGCGCTATCTAAATATGCATATGAGGCGTCTAACTGACGGATTGAATTGAGTAGCACACTAATAATTAGCGGAGACACAACAGCAGCAAAAAAAACCACGGCTAAAATATCAACAAAGTGAAATTCACCTATTGCGACATAATAAAACATGCTCGATAGAATAAGAGATGCGGCTAATAATAAAGAATAACAAATAGCGGCAGTTTTAAACTCACCAAATCGTGTTATTAAGCTGGAAAGTACCCGAACCCAAGGGCTCAAAGAATAATCGGTCATACGTAATTTTATCTCTTAGCGGTGTGCTTAAACATAAGTAAGGCAGTAAAAATTGCTAAACATACTATTTTTGCCGATTTTAGCATTTTTCTATTAGCTATTTTCATGTTGTGCGACAAAAACAGAAAAAATTCATGCTCGAAAGTAAACACTATTAAAGTCCTCATTTCAGGAGATGATTATTTCGTGTAAAATACGACGCCTTATCATTGCAATTAACGAGTAACATACCATGCAAACTAATATGCCCGATATAGCTGACACCGCCCCCGCTTTACAAACAGGTAAATTAGACTGGGTTGGTATGGGTGAAATTGAGCTGCCATTCATTTTCGAATCCCGTGATTTAGCGCCTGTTACTGTTAATGCTAAAGCCCGTGCATTTGTTAACCTTCACAAAGAAGAGGCTAAAGGCATTCATATGTCGCGCCTATTTTTAGCCCTTGATATGTTGTCTACTGAGCAGCAAGTTAACCCTCAAACTATAGCGCAAGCACTCGATACATTTATTACTAGTCACGAAGGCCTGAGCGATAAAGCACAAATTGAATTTAAATTTGAACTACCATTACGCCGTAAATCACTACTAAGTGGTAAAACAGGTTGGAAAAGCTATCCAATTACGCTCACTAGTACACTTGAAAATAACAATATTCATTATGAGCTAACAGTCGACGTTACTTATTCTTCAACCTGTCCCTGTTCAGCGGCGCTTGCTCGTCAGCTGATACAAAATGCATTTAGTGAGAAGTTTAATCAAGAAACACTAAGCCAGAAAGACGTACATGAGTGGCTTGGTACAACGCAAGGTATTGTTGCCACCCCTCACTCACAACGCTCTATTGCTAATGTAAAAGTAAAACTTAATAGCAAAACTGATGAATTTGACGTCGTAAATTTAATAAACATGCTTGAGGAGGAACTAAAAACACCTGTTCAAGCCGCAGTTAAGCGCGAAGATGAACAGGAGTTTGCTCGTTTGAATGGTCAAAACTTAATGTTTTGCGAAGATGCTGCACGTAAAATAAAAGCATTACTTGAACATAATAATTACGCAGATTATTGGCTACAAATAAACCATTATGAATCACTCCATGCCCATGATGCAGTTGCTATTGCAGTTAAAGGGCTCACTAACGGTTATCAAGCTTAACCATAAACTGAATAAAGCATAAAAACGCGATAACAATAAAACCTTAATACACATTATTTAGGCACACTAATTGCTTTAGTTATGCAGTGTCAATTTGTTGTTATGAGGTTACCGTATGGAATTCGCTTTATTATCTATTTTAGTATTAGTTGTGGGTGCGTCTGTTGTTGTATCAAAATTTAGTGACGATGGTGGGAATCCGTATCCATTTACTCGCAAGCAGAGCGTATTTACACAAGTAGAGAGTGCCTTTTTAAGTTTATTAGAACGTGCTGTTGGCGATCAATACAAAATTGTAAGCCGCGTAAAATTAGTCGATGTAATTGATTGTAAAGAAGGCTTATCACCTAAATCTAAACGTGCAGCAATTGCTAAAGCAAAAAATAAACAACTTGATTTTGTATTAATCGATAAAGATAAAATGACTATTGTAGCCGCAGTTGATTTAGTTAATAACGCAAATAAAGATGGCCACAAAGCACAGCGTGATTGGTTTGTTAATGGTGCACTTGAAGCAGCAGGTATTCCTCATATTCGAATGAAAGTAAAGTCGGGATACCGCCCTTCTGAAGTACGCGATGCTATTATGTATAAAATTGGTAAACCTGGCGCCTCTCAAGCAAAACGCCCAATTCGTAATCGTGTTCATAAACCGGCAGTACTATCACCTTCTCAAGCAAAGGCACAAACAACAGCTTTAGCTGAAATTTAGTAATACTCTGAGCTAAACACGTTTCTAAAAGTATTTTAAGCGAGCCGTGAAAACTGCTCGCTTTTTTGTTTTTTATGGCTAACTTCACGTATAATCAAGTCATTCAAACTCAGGAATTAAACATTATGAATGTTGGTATTATTGGCGCAATGGAGCCAGAAGTTAAAATTTTACGCGAAGCTATGCAAAATCCACAAATTTTAACTAAAGCAGGTTTCACTTTTTATACTGGCGAACTAGCTGGTAACACAGTAACACTTGTTCAATCTGGTATTGGTAAAGTGGCATCAACTATTGCAACCACCTTACTTATCGATAACTTTAAACCTGACTGCGTAATTAACACAGGCTCAGCCGGTGGATTCGATCCATCGCTAAGTGTTGGCGACGTAGTCATTTCGTCAGAAGTACGTCACCATGATGTAGACGTCACTGCTTTTGGTTATGAGATTGGCCAAGTACCACAAATGCCAGCAGGCTTTGCAGCTCACCCTAAATTGGTTGAAGCAGCAGAGCAAACAATCGCAAAAATTAGTGATGTTAAAACATTAGTGGGCTTGATTTGTACTGGCGACACATTTATGTGTGACCCTGTACGCATTGATAAAGCACGCAGCGATTTTCCTACAATGCTTGCCGTTGAAATGGAAGGTGCTTCAATTGCACAAACATGTTTTACGCTTAATACACCATTTGTGGTTATTCGTTCGATGTCTGATATTGCAGGAAAAGAATCACCGCAGTCATTTGAAGAATACCTAGAAACAGCATCAATCAATTCATCTAAAATGGTTGTTGCACTTTTAGAAAAGCTAACGGCAGTATCTCTGTAAATGCTTAGCAATATTGTTCAGAACCATTTGGACTTTATTGCCTTTATTATAGCGCTCTTTGCTGAGCGCTTTATTCCTCTTGTTAGTTGGTATCACCCCAATACAGCGTTAAATGCTGTTTTTAGTGCTATTGGTAAGCGTATATATAAAAGCAAAGAACCTAAAAGTTACCAATATTTAGCTGCAACACTCGCAAGCACGCTTATTTTAAGTGTCATTCTCATTATTGTGGTGCTATTGCTTGAATTCGCTTTTTACCCTGAATTACTCGCAGGCCTTATTTTATATTTATGCCTCGAAAGTAAAAGTATTGATAAAAAAGCGCTGCGTATTGCAAAACTAACTAAACAAAATCAAAAATCGACAGCACGCGAATTACTAAAACCACTGCTTGCCCGTGAAGTAAGCAGACTTTCATCTGCTGGTATTATCAAAGCATTAATAGAGAGTTTAATACTGCGCACTGCTCGATACTATTTCGTAGTTATATTTATATTTTTAGCTTTTGGCCCCATTGCCGCCCTTGCTTATCGACTACTTACCTTAATACTGCAAGCATGGCGTGGAGATATCTTTCCTAACAGCCCGTTTTTAAAGCCACTTAAAGTAAGTTTGTTTATCATTGAGTTTATTCCTATGCGCTTACTCGCTTTAACTATTGCAGCGAGTAGAGCAAGCAAACAAAGCATGCATTATATAAAGCATTATGGCCGGCACTTTTATCAAACAAATACGGGCTGGCTACTCAGTACATGTTCTGCATCTATTGGGGTACAACTAGGCGGACCAGCTGTTTATTTTGGAACTCGCTTTAATAAAATGCGTATTGGTACTGATAGATTACCCACACCCAATGATGTACCCGTAATAATTAATAGACTGAATCAGGCACGTGTATTTTGGTTGTTAGTGATAGTCAGCATAGAAATATTAAAAGTGATTTAAAGGGCTCAAAATACGAGCACAAAAAAACCAGCCGAGGCTGGTTTTTACGTTTTTAAACTGTGTTTAAGCTACAGTGATGTTTGCAAACTTACGTTTACCTACTTGGTAAATAGCCGTTGTGCCTTTTGCTATTTCAAGTTTGGTATCGGTGATTTTATCTTCACCGTTAAGTTTAACTGCACCTTGCTTAATCATACGCATTGCTTCTGATGTACTTACGACTAAGTTTGCTTCTTTAAGCAAGTTAGCAATTAAAATAGCATCTTCGGCAATTGTTACTGTCAGCTCAGGGATTTCATCTGGCAGCGCTTTTTTCTGAAAGCGTTGAATAAAATCATTATGAGCAGCTTGTGCATCTTCTTCACTATGAAAACGCGCTATTAACTCTTTTGCGAGCTCAATTTTAATATCGCGCGGGTTAGTACCTTGCTCAACACGTTCTTTTTGAGCTGCAATTTCCTCAATAGAAAGCCCGCTTAATAAATCGTAATAACGCCACATTAGCACATCACTAATTGACATTATTTTACCAAACATATCGTTTGGCGCATCAGTAATACCAATGTAGTTACCAAGCGACTTAGACATTTTTTGAACGCCGTCAGTGCCTTCAAGTAATGGCATCATTAATACTGTTTGCGGCTTTTGACCCTCTACTTTTTGTAGCTCACGGCCCATTAACAAGTTAAAGCGCTGATCAGTACCACCCAGTTCAACGTCAGACTCTAGTGCAACCGAATCCCAACCTTGTACAAGTGGATATAAAAATTCATGAATCGCAATTGGCTGACCGCTGCCGTAACGTTTTTTAAAATCATCACGCTCAAGCATACGCGCAACGGTTTGATTAGCAGCAAGTTTTATCATACCTGCAGCGCCTAACTTTTCCATCCAAGTAGAGTTAAACGCAACTGTTGTTTTTGCTGGATCAAGTATTTTAAATACTTGCTCTTTATACGTTTCAGCATTAGCCAGTACATCTTCACGAGTAAGTGGTTTACGCGTTACATTTTTGCCTGTTGGGTCACCAATCATGCCTGTAAAATCACCAATTAAGAAAATAACCTCATGACCAAGATCTTGAAAGGTTTTCATTTTATTAATTAGTACAGTGTGCCCTAAATGCAAATCAGGTGCTGTTGGATCAAAACCCGCTTTTATTTTTAGCTTTTTACCCGTCTTTAGTTTTTCAACTAATTCGTCTTCAATTAATATTTCTTCTGCACCGCGTTTTATCTCTGCAAGAGCGGTTTGTAAATCCACTGTGTATTACTCCAAAATTCTGCCAACGAAAGAGGCGACTAGCTAGTTGCGTTATCTCGATTTAATACAGGTTTAAACCAAGATTATATATGTAACTAACATAACAAATTTTACCTAATTAAAATAACTTTTTAAGTGATTAATGCAACTAAACATAATACGTATAGTCTGAGTTAACGAAGCAGTTAAAAAAGGTCTTCAAACCTCGATTCTAGCGCAATTCAGCGTTAGTTTAAATCTACAAAACACTAGTATTCGCACATTATTAGGTATATCCTGCAATATTATGTATTTATTATCTTGACAGCAGAAAAAGGCACGTTATGGTTCACGTGGTTAACACCCTCCCCAAAAAACACAAATTGCTTATTCTAGGTTTGGTTTCTGCTATTGCCGGCTTGCTCTTTCTTCCTTCTGAAAAAGCAACTGCATCTAAAGATAATAGTGTAAATGCACTAGAGATTGGTAAGCGCTATGAGTTACAAGTTAAAGTTGATAACAACGAAAAATTAACTGAGTTAAATTCAGAGCAAGCAGCAGAAAAGTTACCAGAATACGACTTTGTCGATCATAAAGTTAAAAATGGCGACAATTTAGCAATTATCTTTAAGCGTGCTGGTTTTTCGGCTCAAACGCTTCATAAACTAATTAACACTAATGCAGAGACTCGCAAACTGACTAAAATTCACCCAGGTGAAATACTTAGTTTTGCGACAGCTGAAGATGGCTCCTTAGCTCAACTGCGCTATGTAATTTCAAAAACAGATACTTTATTTGTTACCTTAAATGAAGAAGGTAACTACGATACAGCTATTGATAGCAAAGAAATTGAAACGCTAACCAAAACCGCTGGCGGCGAAATATCTAACAACTTTTGGACTTCAGCAATTGCAGCAGGTTTAAGCGAACGCCAAATAATGAACTTTGCTGACATATTTGGTTGGGATGTTGATTTTGCAAACGACATTCGCAAAGGTGATGTATTTGGCTTAATTTACGAGTCTCACTATGTTGATGGCGAGTTTATTGGTACCGGTAAGATTATTGCAGCTGAATTTGTAAACCAAGGTCAGCGCTTTGCAGCTATTCGCCATACCGACGGCAATTTTTATACGCCTGAAGGGCGTAGCATGAAAAAAGCATTTTTACGTGCACCTGTAAGCTTTAAGTATATTAGTTCGAGCTTTAATCCTCGCCGCTTACACCCTGTTACTGGGCAAGTTAGAGCGCACCGTGGTATCGACTTTGCAGCACGCACCGGTACACCAGTTGTTGCATCTGGTAACGGTAAAGTAATTAAAGCGGGTTACAGCAAGTACAACGGTAACTACGTATTTATTAGCCATGGTACGCAATATGTAACTAAGTACTTACACCTAAATAAGAAGCTAGTTAAAACGGGCCAAAAAGTTAAACAGGGCCAACAAATTGGTACTGTAGGTTCTACAGGTCGTGTTACTGGTGCACATTTACACTATGAATTTTTAGTAAATGGCGTTCACCGTAACCCTAAAACTGTAAAACTACCTAAGTCAGAGCCATTACCTCGCTCAGAACTTGCCAAGTTTAAACCTATTGCTGATAACTTTATTGCCCAGCTTGAGCGCAATCGCGAGCTACAGTTAGCACTTAAATAAAGTTTATTAATAAACATTAAAAAAGCCTTTGCAGGTTTAACCTGCAAAGGCTTTTTTGTATACGCTATAAACCATTAGTACATTAGTACATATATGAGCTGAATAACTAAAGACACCATCACTAATGGCCAAATATATTTACTGTATTTGGTTGCGCCGTTGAGCCCTATTTTAGTTTGATACTTTTCAAGTAACGGAATAAGCACAGCAAGTGCTACAAACAAACCAATTAAAATAACGAATATATTCATATCAGTGCCCTACTTATGGTAGCTCATGCCCTTTAGCGCTCACATAAAGTGCATACCAATGATCACGAGTTAGCTCTACATTTACAGCATCACAAGAGGCTTTAATTCGCTTAGCGTTAGTCGTCCCAATAATTGGTTGGATCGATGCGGGATGGCGAAGCAACCATGCAAGTACAATTGCCTCAGCAGAAGTACCATAAAATGCTGCCAGCTTATTAACTAAAATACTGGTGTTTATATCGGCCTGCGATGCATTTGATAAATCACTACCAGTGTACAAACCTTGGCATAAACTACCCCAGCTTTGAATTTGGATTTCAAAATGGCGACAGTACTCAATACTGCCTGGTGTAAAATTAAGATCTTTACCGTCACTGTTACCGGCATATATGCCTTCATCAACAAACTGATGTTTTTGCAGGCTCGCTTCTATTTGATTGGCAACAATTGGCATGTCAAGCGCATGTTGTAAAAAGTTCATTTGGTGCTGCTGCATATTAGATACTGCAAAATTGCGTACTTTGCCACTTTCTTTTAAACAACTAAACACACGTGCAATTTCATCAACTTCCATGAGTGGATCAGGGCGGTGCAACATAAGTACATCTAAGTACTCTGTGTTTAATCGCTTTAAGGACGCTTCGACTGATTGCTCAATCCATTTAGCTGAAAAATCATAACGCTTCGGCCCTAAGTCATCTTCAAATCGAATCCCACACTTAGATTGAATATATATATGTTCTCTAAGCTCTGCTCGCTCACTTAGCGCTTTACCAAATACTTGCTCGGCCTTACCAAAGGTATAAATATCAGCATGGTCAAAAAAGTTAATACCACTTTCAATGGCGTTATCTATACATTCATGAGCTTGCTTAACATGTGCGTCAGTGATTGCGTCTTTATTCCAACCGCCGCCCAGACCCATACATCCAAATACAAGCTTACTAACATTAGGTAAATATTTTGCTAAAGGTGTGTGGAGCATTATGACTATCCTTAAAATTGCGAAGAACATCCACTTTAAACAAAAATACAGAAACAAGAAACTATTAACGACGAGAAATAAAAGCAAAAAAAAGCGCAGTAAACTGCGCTAAATCATTTATTAACTACCACTTTAATTATTAGCCAACAAGTGCTAATAAAATACCCGCAGCAACGGCACTACCAAGTACACCTGCTACGTTTGGTCCCATTGCATGCATAAGTAAAAAGTTATGTGGGTTACTTTCAAGGCCCACTTTATTAACTACTCGTGCCGCCATTGGCACAGCCGATACACCTGCCGCCCCAATTAATGGATTTATAGGCGTTTTAGATATTCGATTAAGTCCTTTTGCCATAAATACGCCAGATGCCGTACCAATTGCAAAAGCCAGTGCGCCAAGCACTAAAATACCAATCGTCTCAACA
This sequence comes from Pseudoalteromonas sp. 1_2015MBL_MicDiv, assembly GCF_002407505.1. Classification (NCBI taxonomy): domain Bacteria; kingdom Pseudomonadati; phylum Pseudomonadota; class Gammaproteobacteria; order Alteromonadales; family Pseudoalteromonadaceae; genus Pseudoalteromonas; species Pseudoalteromonas sp. 1_2015MBL_MicDiv. The sequence continues at coordinate 3,160,945 of NZ_CP012737.1, forward strand.
GTTAAAAACTTATCTGCAGCAAGCTTTGAGCCTACAGCTAAGCCTAAAAATATAGTTGTAACATTGATGATTTCGTTTTGAGCACTGTTACTTAATCTATCAACAACACCCGACTCCCGCATTAAGTTACCTAAACAAAACATACCTACAAGCGGTATAGCAGCCGGTAAAAACATTGCCGTTAAACTAAGTACCATAAGGGGGAAAATAATCTTTTCCTTTTTAGATACCTTACGTAATTCAGGCATCTTAATTTGGCGCTCTTCTGGTGTCGTTAACGCACGCATAATTGGTGGCTGAATAATTGGCACAAGTGCCATGTATGAATATGCAGCTACCGCTATTGCGCCTAGTAAATCAGGTGCCAGTTTTGATGCTAAAAATATTGCCGTTGGCCCATCGGCACCACCTATAATGGCAATAGCTGAGGCATCTTGTAAGGTAAACTCAAAACCTGGTACATAGTTAAGTAATATAGCGCCAAACAATGTAGCAAAAATACCAAACTGTGCAGCCGCACCTAATAACAACATACGTGGGTTTGCAATAAGCGCGCTAAAGTCAGTCAGCGCCCCCACTCCCATAAATATCAACAGCGGAAAAATCCCCGTATCAATACCCACATAATAAACGTAGTACAAAAGCCCACCTGGGTCTGACAAACCTGCCACTGGTACGTTTGTTAAAATTGCACCAAAACCAATAGGTAGTAATAATAATGGTTCAAAGCCTTTAGCTATCGCTAAAAACAGTAATAAACACCCTACCGCAATCATTATTAACGATGGGATTGTAAAGTTAGCAATGCCTGTCGCATTCCAGAGGTTTAAAATACCGTCCATCCTCTATTTACTCCTAAGCTAATGCAATCATAGCGTCGCCGGTAGTTACAGCATCGCCTTCACTAACTAACACTTCAGCAATTGTTCCGGTATGCGTAGCGCGTATTTCAGTTTCCATTTTCATGGCTTCCATAATAATCACTACATCGCCTTCGTTAACAACTTGCCCAGCTTTTACCTTAATCTTAAAAATATTACCGGCTAGAGGCGCGTTAAGTGTTTCACCTGATGCAACCGAAGCAGATTGAGGAATGTGCTCAGAGTCTTTTAATGTTACTTCCTTAAGTTCACCACCTTTCGCCACTACTACGTCATAAACTTTACCATCTACTTTTACGCTGTACTGCTCAGCCTTCACTTTGTTATTATTTGAAGCTGATTTAGAAGGTGCTTTACCGCTTTTATCTTCAACAGAAGGGACTGGCTCAAATGCATCTGGGTTGTTGCGGTTTTTAATAAACTTCAAACCAACTTGTGGGAATAATGCATAAGTTAGTACGTCATCAATTTGGTCATCAGCCAGTGTTAAGCCTTGCTCTTGCGCTTCTTTTAATAACTCAGCTTCAAGCGTTGCAAGCTCAGGTGCAATATTATCTGCAGGGCGACAAGTAATAACTTCTGCTCCATCAAGCACACGCTCTTGTAGCTCTTTATTCATTGGTGCTGGTGTTAAGCCATATTCACCTTTTAATACGCCAGCAGTTTCTTTAGTAATTGTTTTATAACGCTCACCTGTTAGCACATTAAGTACCGCTTGAGTGCCAACAATTTGCGACGTTGGTGTTACTAAAGGTAAAAAACCAAGATCTTCACGTACACGTGGGATCTCAAGTAAAACCTCATTAAGCTTATCGGCTGCGCCTTGCTCTTTAAGTTGATTTTCCATGTTTGTAAGCATGCCACCAGGTACTTGAGCTAGTAAAATACGCCCATCAACCCCTTTTAAGCTACCTTCAAATGCCGCATATTTTTTACGCACATCTCTAAAGTAAGCAGCAATTTCTTCTAGGTGGTTTAAATCAAGCTCAGTATCACGCTCAGTCCCTTCAACTATCGATACGATAGTTTCAGTTGCAGAATGTCCATAAGTCATACTCATTGATGAAATAGCGGTATCGAGCATATCAATGCCAGCATCAATTGCTTTTTGATAAGTCGCAGTACTTAAACCTGTTGTAGCATGGCACTGCATAGCAATTGGAACCGATACGGTTTCTTTGAGCGCTTTTATAAGCTCTTCTGCATCATATGGCTTTAATAAGCCCGCCATATCTTTAATACAAATTGAATGACAGCCTAAGTCTTCTAATTGCTTAGCAAGAGTCAGCCACATATCAAGTGTATGAACTGGGCTAACTGTGTACGAAATAGTACCTTGAGCGTGCGCGCCTACTTTTATAGCCGCTTTAATCGCTGTTTCTAGGTTACGTACATCATTCATTGCATCGAATATACGAAATACGTCAACGCCATTTTTATGTGCGCGTTCTACAAACTTTTCAACTACGTCATCAGCGTAATGGCGGTAGCCTAATAGGTTTTGACCGCGTAATAGCATTTGCTGTTTAGTATTAGGCATCGCTTTTTTAAGCGCACGAATACGCTCCCACGGATCTTCGCCTAAATAACGAATACACGAATCAAATGTAGCACCGCCCCACGATTCAATAGACCAATAACCTGCATCATCTAACTTGCTAGCAATCGGTAGCATATCGTCTAAACGCATACGTGTTGCGAGCAATGATTGGTGCGCATCGCGTAATACCAATTCTGTTAATTTTAATTTAGCCATGTGTGTGCCCCTTATTTATTATTTGATTTGTACTGAGCAATGGCAGCACTAATAGCAGCGATGTGCTCATTAGGCACACCTTGAGATTTAAAAGACGGTGATTTAGCTGGTGATGCTTCTGGTTCGCTATAGCGCGTCACCAAATTAGACATAAGCGTTACTGCACCAATTAATATCGACAGAAATACAAACACCCCAACCATACCAGTAAGCATTAAACTACCAGCCGTTGTGAGTAGAGCACCTATATCCATTTTTCTCCCCCTTGAAACCCATATCGAAAATAAAAAATCGATTTAATTAAATATTTATTCACTGGATAATAACAAAACTAATTATTTTGTCTACATCTTGTAAATTGGTAAAACCAATTAAACTATAATCAACATAAAACTCAACTAATTTACATACCAGAACCCTGCAATCACGCACCCTACAATAGTTACAGGAAATAATGACTATAGCTAATAGTTATATATAAGTTGTTAATTAACTATCCGGTTAAATAAAAAAAACATGAAAAATCATATGAAACACAAAAACAAAGGATCAATTGTTAATTGGTCTTACCAAAATAAATGTATTTAGTGAATATTTACAAGCAATGTGTAACGGTGTGAATAACTTACATAGCAAAGCGTAACGGTGTGAATAACTTACATAGCAAAGCGTAAAAGTTACTAATCAACTAATTGCCCAAAACACACAAAAAAAACATAAACACATGATATTAAACAACAATACACTTTGGCATGTAACTGGCATTAGTTATTGTGAGCAAAATTTATAAACCAAGGAGAAAACAATGTTACGCTGGACAATCACATTTTTAGTTATTGCTTTAATCGCTGCAGTGTTAGGTTTTGGTGGCATCGCAGGTGCCGCAGCTGGTATAGCAAAAATTATATTTTTTATCTTTCTAGTACTTTTAGTGATTTCATTAGTTTCAGGTGCACTACGTGGTAAATCGCCCAGGTAGATAATCCATCGGACTAACAAACACTTATACTTAATTAACACTTACAAGGAATTACATTATGAATTCAACAACTGTAAAAGCAGCACTAATCGGTCTATTCGCAAGTTTTTTCATTATGGGTTGTGAAGACAATCATGCAGAAGACGCAGGTGAACGTATTGACGAAGCAGTAACTGACGTGCAAAACAAAGTAGAAGATGCATGTGAAAATGTTAAAGAAGGCGTAAACGCTGAAGAAACTAATTGTTAATTCTTCTTTTACTAAAAAAGCGGCTCTCAAGAGCCGTTTTTTGCCTGTTTATAAGTATCGAACAACTTCCCCCATTTTAGCTAATGAGTCAAACCGCACTGATACCAATCCGTAATAATACTTAATCAATTTGAAGGATTAAATCAGACACCAACTTCGTTAAAAATCTCTGATATAGAACAACTAAATAACGAAATTTTTACCTTGTTACCAACATGGTTTTCTTACCTCAAAATAATTGATTGATCAACTACTAACGCACCGCCGCATCGTAAAATCCATAGATATAACTATGAAACATGGATTGGCGCAATGTTAGGTGAGAGTATGGCTACAGATAAGACAGTGTTCTTAAATAAGCTTAGAAATACAAAAATGCTTATTAGAACAGGCATGTTACCTGCTAGAATATTTGAAAAAAGGATGAGTTATGGAAAGGGATCTAGTAATTTTCAAAATACATAAGCCATCAAAAACATACGACATAATCGACCTCACGACTGTTTCTATGGCAAAGCAAATTCCTAAAGAAAAAGAGAGCAGTTTTAACGAGGCAGTGAAAATAGCTATGGATGATTTCCCAAGAGGGAAAGCTAAAATATTAGACGTTGTAGAAAATGGGTTTAACTGTAAAGTTGAGAAAGAAGCTGAGCAACAAGACTATGATATAAACTTATTTTCGAGTTACTTGGTGTTAAATAAAAAAGCTTACACGGCCATAGGTAATCATTTACAAGGCTGCGGGGAATTTGTTCCATTGAATTGTGAGAAAGAATTATTTTTATTCAATCCACTAATTTTTGAAGAAGAAGATAAAGATTTGACGGAAAAAGCTTATCTAGATGGATTTGAAGATGGTCTAAAATCTCTGGCCTTTAAGTCCGATCTAAATCTAATTTTTAAGTCGAGCATGCAAGGTGGTAAATCAATTTACTGTAATGCCGCATTTAAAACTCTTGTGAAAGAAAATAATTTAACTGGGATTACTTTTAATAGTGACTTACTTAGCATTTTTGCATAGCAGCCTCTAAACGCAGCTTTATAATTCGGAATGCCCTCACTCACGACTATAAAAAGTATCCTTGAAATATTAAGCCTTTGTCAACTAACATAGGTCATCAATTATTTCGAAGTTGCTTGTTTACGCTCATATCATTTACATGTAACTTTATGCTAAGCATAAAGAAAGCTATATATTTACAAAAATAGCACTTGAACTAAGGACGGTAAATGCTCAATTGCATCTATAAAGAAGATAATTCAATTTGCACAACCACTGATTATGAAAATAACCCAGATAAGTATCGTGGCTTAATTTATTGTATAGAATGCGGTGTAAAAGCATGGTTTACAAAGGGTTATGAAACGCAGAAAGTAAACAGGATGGCATGCTTCGGTGCAAAACATAAAGATGGCTGCAATGCATCAACTGTAGAGTTTATTTCAGACGATCATGAGGTGAATGAGGGTGATGAATTAAACCAAAATAGCGATATTAGGGTAGATTTAGATAAAGCATCAACACAATCTATATATGTGTCTAATGATAATAATAAACATGGTGATGATGAATCCGAATGGAAAGGTAAATCCAAAAAAAGAGCTATTGGTAATTCAGATGGCTTCCCTTTAGGAAAATCTCTTCGTCAACTATTAACCAACCTATGTCGCAATACTGACTACGCCGATGATGATCAAACGATTACCATCGTAGCTAATTCTGGACGAGTAGTTATCGAAGGCGGACTTAACCAAAGCTTAGTAAAAATAGAAAATGTAACTAGAAATCATATTGGTAAAGACTATATTTTCTGGGGAAAGGTCAATAATCTGAGCACAGATAAAAATGGAGATCTTTGGCTCAACTATGGTGATTATAGAACAGAGCCAAGTATAGCTCTTAATTCTCGTTTGAAAGAGGAACTGCTCACAAACTTCAAGCTTAAAGATGTGTCTGAACTAGATGGTTCAGATGTTATCATTGTAGGCCATGTTGGATTTTCAACCCAAGGGAAAGCAATAATTAAAACAGGCTTTACTAAGTATATGTCATTTAGACGAATTAGAGTTGCTTAGAAGAATGCATTAATTGCTTACTAGCAAATTTTTAAGCCTAAATTTATGGATTTATAATTTATGGAAGATTTTGAAAAACAGTTTTTATTTAATTTTTCCCCAGCTAAGTTACAGAGTACTTTTCATGAAAAAATAAAAAATAAAACAGGTAAAGGTATCGATGGAGTAAGCAGTGCACAGATAGAAAAAAATCTTGGTTTAATTTCATTAGGAATATCAAAAAAAGTACTGAGCTCTCAATACCGTTTCAGCCCATATTTAGAGATAGTCAAATCTAAAGGCCGAGGGAAAACTCCGAGGATAATATCGAAACCTACCATTAGAGATAAATTAACCTTATGTGCTTTAAAAGATACTCTCCACTACTATTACGACAGCTGTATTCAAAAGCAGTTGCCGAATAGTTTCATTAGAGAGATTAAAGACCTAATAAGTAAAAATGACCTTGAAAAAACCCACTACCTAAAAATAGATATAAAAGGGTTCTATGACAATTTAGATCATACGAACCTTTTAGACAATTACTTGGGCGGACTAAATAATGAGCATGTAATTGCTTTAATTCGTCGTGCTATCAAAAACAAAACTGTACCTAAAAACTATAAGAAAAAAGACTCATCAAAATATCATGGAACACGAGGAGTTCCGCAAGGTTTGTCTATCTCTAACGTTCTTGCTGGTATCTATATGAGCAGCTTTGACAAGGAGCATTCTAAAATAGGTATTAAATATTTAAGATATGTGGATGATATTTTAATATTTGCTCACGAATATGAAATATTAGCTATAGAGGAACAAATCGATAAAGCTTTAAAAAAAATAGGTTTAGAAACAAACGACAAAACTGAAAAAGGTTTAATTTCAAAGCCATTTGATTACTTAGGTTATAAGATTTCATCTGAAAAAATATCTGTCAGAGAGTCTACTATTGATCGCTTTATTAACTCTATCATCGCTATGTTTACAGACTTCAAGTTAAACTTTCATTATAGGGTCGAAAATTCTAAGTGGTTAACACCTGAGCATATGAAAGCTCTTTTTTTATTAAATATTAATGAAAAGATTACAGGAGCTATTACTGAAACGAAGAGATATGGGTGGATCTTTTATTTCATAGAAATAACCGATATTCATAGTTTACATAAACTAGATTCTATTATTAGTAAACAATTTACTCGATTAGAGATGTTCAATAAGCAGCCCCCAAAAGAGCTAAAATCACTTGTTAAAAGTCATTATTCAGCTAAATACTCTACATTTGATGGCTATATACATAATTACGGCGTTTACAAATCAACAATTGAAAAAATTCGTTTTTTAGTTAAATTTGGTTATCTTAATGAGCAAGATACACAGAATTTTACAGAAGAAGAGATTGCAAGAAAGTTTGAGATTGCTAAAAGTACAAGATTAGTGAAATTAGAAGAAGATATTGGTAACATATCTTAGGTACCCCTCCTGTACAAATGTGCAAGTCCCTATCTTAAGATAACGGGCTAAGGTAATAATATCGGCTTAAGCTGTTTCTAGTTTCTAACTTAAACTTATCGTTAGAGAATAACTACTTGAATCACTAGAGGGGTGCCCTCATTATTTGGAAAAAAGATTATGGATAATAAAGAACTACTAAACAATAGAATTTGGCGAACAAAGGGTTCTAGGTTTAATGCTTACAGAAGGCTAGCGAAGAAAAATAGCACCTTAACATTTGTCACTTCATGTTCATCGATACATTTATTAGCCATTAGTATTATTCAACTGACCAATCTAGTTACTATATCTACAAACCAATCACAGTGGCTCAGTTTCATATCTATTATAATATCTATTATCATTTTGGCTTATGGTTTATATGAAAATGGTAAAGAGCACGGTCTAAAATCTGAAAGGCACCACTCATGTGGAATTGAACTCGATGGCTGTTATTCAAAGTTACAATTCATTCCGAATACTGAAACAGACAAAATTTCAGCTATAGCAAATGAATACAACCAAATAACTGCAAAGTATTTACTGAATCATGAGACAATAGATGATATTTATTTTCAGCTACAAAACCCTGATGACTTTCCAAATATAGCGAAAATAAGTAAATTTAAAAGACTAAGAATAGAACTAAACTATAAACATTATGACACTATTATTGGGTTTATATTCGTAATAGTCCCTGTGCTTATATCACTAGTAATTATGTTTTATAGAGCGTAGAAATATTTTTTAAAATTAAAAAGAGTTCACGACTTCTTCTAACCTTTTGACACTAGTCACGCCATGTGTATTTATCTGTAATCCTACCTTTGGAAGCTCATGACCAACAACCTTTTGAAAGCCAATGGGACCAAATCTTGACTTCATACATCATAATTTGCCACTGTTAGCTTATCGCTATTTGCTTAAACTCAGCTGAGTACACGATCATACGGCTCAAAACTAATAACTTATCCTAAAATTTAAACACAAAAAAGCCCGCAGCGTTAACTGCGGGCTTTTTATTGAATGAGTGAGTCAGCCGGTAAGCCGGGTTTTGTCCTTTCCGAAGAAAGTGATAATCATTCGTCTAGGCCATAAATCGCTCTATGGCTCAAGCAACCTACCCGGTTCTCACGTGGGCCACGCGTTCATTATTTAAAATGATAGAACCCTATTTGGTCTTGCTCCGAGTGGAGTTTACCTTGCAACCGACTATTACTAGCGGCCCGGTGCGCTCTTACCGCACCCTTTCACCCTTACCAATCCGAAGATTGGCGGTCTCCTCTCTGCTGCACTTGTCGTGGGCTCACGCCCCCCAGCCGTTAGCTGGCACTCTGCCCTATGGAGCCCGGACTTTCCTCCCCCTGATCATTTTCGTCACAGGCAGCGATCATCTTGGCTGACTCGGCGCGCAGTATACATGAGGCTCGCGCCAAGCGCAGTAAGATTTACTCTTTTTCTTCAATAATTGTTTTATATAAGGCGTTTTTTTTCATTCCAAAGTATTCGGCAACCACGCCACAGGCTTTTTTCATTGGCATTTCATTTTCAAGTAATGCCAACATTTTGCGCGCTTCTGGCGGAACGTCGTCTACTTGCTTGGGTTTACCTGGCAGCATAAGTACTATTTCGCCGCGTTGCTTGGTTGGATCGTTTGTTAAAAACTGTTTTAGTTCACTTACACTGCCGTTAAAAAATGTTTCAAACGTTTTGGTCAGTTCTTTAGCAAACACGACTTGTTGATCGTCGCCAAGTGCTTGGGCTAAATCATCAAGGCTTGCCATTATACGGTGCGTGCTTTCGTACATTATGCTGGTCATGCTTGAATTAACGGCTTCGGTAAAAAAGTCTTGGCGGGCTTTACTTTTAGCCGGCGTAAAGCCTAAAAATTGAAAGCGGTCTGTGGGTAGTCCTGAGCAACACACGGCGGTAATAGCAGCACATGCACCAGGTATAGGTGTTACATGTGCGCCTTGCTCACGGCATAAGTTTACAACCGCGTAGCCTGGATCACTAATTAGTGGTGTACCAGCGTCAGATACTAAAGCAATATTTAAACCTTGATTAAGTTGATCAATAATTTGTTGTGCTTTTTGCTTTTCGTTGTGGTCGTGTAATGCGAATGTTTTAGCCTTGATACCAAAGTGGCTAAGTAGCTTGCCGGTATGGCGAGTATCTTCAGCAGCTATTAAGTCAACCTGCGATAATGTCGCGATTGCACGCTGACTTAAGTCGTCATAATTGCCAATTGGGGTGGCTACAATGTAAAGAGTGCCAATTTTCTGTGAATTCTCCTCATTTAACATTGAGGTCTCCTGCGTCAGTCAGTAATATAAGCAAATCGCGTTAACGTATTGGGAAATCATTGTGCGACTTAAACTAGTTAGTCTATTAATTATATTGTCAGGGTTATCGGCGTGCAGCACAACCGAAAAACCAACTAAAAACAGTGATAACTTCAGTAACAGTGCAAATGCATTAAAAAATCAAGCTACCAGCGCACAATCTATCTATCAATTGGCTCAAAATCGTCAAGGGGCTGATAAAATACAATTGTTGTATAGCGCAAGAGATGCAGCTATTACAGAGCAAAACTGGCCGCTACTAGAAAAAATAGGTAGCGACCTTGAATTAACAGCCAGTGTTGATCAAATTCAAAACCGTCTTTATATTGCGTTTGCGCAAAAAAAACAGGATAAAAATGCTCAAGCCTTGGTTATTCTACAATCGCTAGACGGGCAACTAACCCAACCCGAGCACTTTGCATGGCATCAGTTTTTAACTGCCAGTATTTACGCATCACAAAATTTTCCTAAAAAAGCGGCCCCTTATTTCTTTAGGGCATCTGAGACAGCAGCTAAGAATAATATTGAGATCCCACAGCTTAATCAAAACTTGTGGGATAACTTAAAAAAACTGTCATCTTATGCATTAGAGCGCTTTAACCGAGGTTCAGTAATTCAACAAGGTTGGGCTAACCTTGCCTTATATCATCAAGTATATACAAGCAGCGGTGTTGAGTTAGATCAAGCAATCAATAACTGGCGACGCCGCTATGTTGGACACCCAGCGGTAACGGTATTACCTAAACAAGATGAATTGTTTACAGAGTTTTCCCCTATAAATATAGAACGTTTGGTTATACTGCTCCCACAATCAGGCCCAAATGAGCGATTAGGCGATGCACTCAAAGCCGGTGTTCTAGCTGCGCTTGATAAACAAAACATTAGTGAAACTCTGTTTCTAGATGAAAACCTAAACACTGAAGAACTTGCAGCTAAAATTGAGGAAATAAACCCCGACTTTGTTGTTGGACCTTTGTTAAAAGCCAATATTGATAAACTTACAGCAGCTAATGCCTTGATAAATATACCGGCTCTGCATTTAAATACCTTTGATGGTGAGCGTATTTCATTGCAGCATTACTTCTTTGCACTGAGTCCTGAACACGAAGTAGAACAAGCTTTAGAACACTTTTTAGCCATGGGCTACCAAAAACCAATGTTGCTTGCACCTAATAATGTAAATGGCCAACGTTTAATTGACTACTTTAATTTACAGTGGCAACGCTACAGTGAAACCAAACCTCAGATTGGCCTGTATAATGATAAAAAAGACATGCCTAATACAATTACCAGCTTACTAGAAGTTGATAAGTCTAAAGAGCGTATAAAAACTGTAAAAGCACTTTTTAAACAAGAAGTAGAGAACGAAACGCGATCGCGTAGTGACATAGATGTTATTTACATTTTAGGTGATGCAATAGAAACCCGTTTAATTAAACCTTACCTTGATGTAAATGTAAGTACATTTGCTGATCGTATCCCACTTTATGCCAGCTCAAAAAGTCATAGCAAACAAATTGACCGTACAGATAAAGGTGATCTAGAAGGACTATATTTTACTGAGCTCCCATGGATGCTTAACTCACAAGTTAAACTACATACCTTGCGAGCACAATATGACACTTTATGGCCTGAACAAGTTGATATAAGCCAGCGTTTATTTGCTATGGCGTATGATGCAATATTAGTACTTCCAGAAATAAGGCAACTAAGTATTGTGCCTGGCAACGAATTTAGTGGTTTAAGCGGTAAGTTATCTATAAACAGCAGTGGGCACATAGAGCGAACATTAAATTGGGCGCAGTATTCTAATCGTCGTATAAAACCTGTGCAGTTAAAAACGCAGCGCCCAATACCACTATTTATGCAATCAGCAAATACAATACAAACAAGTAATTAAAGGGGGCGACATGTCGTGGTTTAAAGAGCTGTGGCAAAATAGCCGTGAAAAAGGTCAATATTATGAGCTCCAAGCGCAAAAATATTTGGTATCTCAGGGATTAACCCCCATTGAGCGTAATTATTACTGCCCCTTTGGTGAGCTTGATGTCATTATGAAAGAAGGTGACACCCTTGTTTTTGTAGAAGTTAAATTTCGTAAAAACAATGCGCGCGGCGGCGCTAATTATGCATTAAGCCCGCAGAAGCAGGCAAGACTAAAACGCAGTATTTATCATTACTTAGCCGCTAAAAACTTAACAAATGAAGCGCTTAGAATTGATTATGTAGCCATTACAGGAGAATCATCTCCCAAAATTAACTGGCTTAAAAACGTATTTTAAATACTTAGGCAATATAGGCTTAAGTTCATATAAAGATTAAGTATAAATTATTGGTAGGCTATGCAAGATACAATTAAAGAAATTTTTACAGAGAGCATTCAAGTACAAATCGCTGCAGGTGAAGTATTACCCAGTGCACTTGAATCAGCAGCATTTACCATTGCACAAAGCTTGATAAACGGTAATAAACTCATTTGTTGCGGCACTGCAAATTGCCATATGCTAGCCCAACATATTGCGGGTGTACTTGTTAACCATTATGAAACTGAGCGGCCGTGTCTCCCCGCGATAGCTTTGTCTCAAGAAAATATAAATTTAGGTCAAAATAACCAAGGCGATGATCACGATACATTTGCGCGACAAGTTCGTGCTTTTGCCCAGCAAGGGGATTTACTTCTTGCACTTGCTATAAACGGTAACGAAAAACATATTATTTCTGCTGTAGAGGCTGCACTTACTAAAGATATGAAAGTAATCGTGATGGTCGGTGATGATGGAGGGGAATTAGTTGGCTTACTTGGCCCTAATGACGTTGAAATTAGAACCCCTTCTAAGCGCCCTAGCCGTATTATCGAATCGCATTTAGTTAACTTACACTGTTTAAGCGAACTTGTTGATTTAACCCTCTTTCCGCAGGATGAAAACTATGTTTAAACGCTCCCTTATTGTTTTAAGTACTGTTGTATTATTGCAAGGCTGTGCGGCCGCTATTGTTGCAGGTACAGCTAGTGCAGTAACAGCAGCGAACGATCGCCGCACTATTGGCTCACAAATTGATGATAACAATATTGAGATAAAAGCCAGCATTGCCTTGAGTGAGGTAGAGCGCATTGAGAAATTTGCTAATATCAATGCAGTAAGCGTAAACGGTATCGTTTTATTAGTTGGTCAAGTCGCAAATCAAGAAATGAAAGGTGAAGCTCAACGTACAATTGAAGACGTTGCTGGTATTCGTAAAATTCATAATCAAATCCGTATTGGATCAAATATTGGTATCACCACACAAACCCACGACTCATGGTTAACCTCAAAAGTAAAAGCGCAGCTACTCACTGCAAAGAATATTAGTAGCAATAATATTAAGGTAGTTACTGAGAACGGTGAAGTATTTTTAATGGGATTAGTCTCTGAGTCTGAATCTAATCAAGCAGTAAACATTGCACGTAATGTATCTGGCGTTGAACGCGTAATAAAAGTTTTTGAATATATGTAGTTGTAAAATGATAGATAGCCTAATTACATACACCGGCTCGCTTTTGTATCAGGCATAAAAAAACCGCTTAATAAGCGGTTTTTTTTGGCATTTATGTATTATTTAATAACACGTAAATGAGAGCCTTTTTTCTTTTCAGGCTTTTCTGGTGGTGCTTCATCAATAAATTCAGCTGATGAGTCAACACTTTCAAGCTCTGGAGCAAAGTCGTCTTCGTCCCCTAAAAACTCGTCTGCTGTAAAGACCGTACCTTCACCATTTTCACGTGCATATATTGCCAGCACTGCACCTAAGGGCACATACACTTGCATTGGCTGACCACCAAAGCGCGCGTTAAAGCTAAGTTGGGTTAGGTCTAACGAAAACTGTGTGACTGCTGATGGACTTATGTTTAAAACAATTTGTCCGTCTTGAACAAACTGTGTAGGCACTTGTACATTAGCAAACCCAGCGTCTACCACTAGATGTGGCGTGCATTCGTTATCAACTATCCAATCAAAAAAAGCACGTAATAAATAAGGACGATTAGGCGTCATTATAAACGAATCTCACGCTCAGCTTCAGTTAAAGAAGCTTGGAATGACTCACGTTCAAATAAACGGATCATGTATTCTTTAAGCTCTTTAGAACCAGCACCATTAAGCTCAATACCAAACTCTGGTAAACGCCACAGTAGTGGAGCTAAGTAACAATCTACCAAGCTAAACTCTTCACTCATAAAGTAAGGAGCTTCACTAAAGATAGGTGCTACAGCTAGTAATGCTTCTGTTAACTCTTTACGAGCTTGAGCTGCATCAGATGCATTATTGATGATTTTTTCAGCTAGGCTGTACCAATCTGTATCAATACGGTGCATCATTAAACGGCTACGACCACGCATTACCGGGTATACAGGCATTAGTGGAGGATGAGGAAAACGTTCATCAAGGTATTCCATGATGATATTTGCCTGATATAAACCAAGCTCACGGTCAATCAGTGTTGGCACTGTACCGTAAGGGTTAATTTCGTGAAGTGCTTCTGGCAGGTTATCTTTTTCAGCCAAATGAATATCTACACTTACACCTTTTTCCGCAAGTACAATTCGTACTTGGTGGCTATACATACAGTTAGCCCCAGAAAAAAGGGTCATTACAGGGCGCTTATTGGCAGCTACGGCCATGCCTACCTCCATTAAATCACTAAAACAGCAATAGGGGCTTAAGCCCCTATTGCAAAATTACCTTTAAATATGTTCAAACTTAATGAACATCTCTCCAGTATTCTTTCTTAAGCATAAATGCCAAGATAAACAGGATAATTAAAAATCCGATTACCTTAATACCTAATGCTTCCGACTCAAGACGTGAAGGTTCACCCACGTACTCAAGGAAGTTCGTTAAATCACGAGCTGCTTGGTCGTATTCATCTACGCTTAGTTCACCCGTACCATCTGTTTCAGTAGCAATAACTTTAGTCACAGTGTGACCATGCTCTTCTACTTCTTCAGTAATTGGCGTTGGCAAACCTTGCAGCTCTTGAAGAACATGAGGCATACCAACAGATGGGAAAACAATGTTATTTACACCAAACGGGCGAGATTCATCTTTATAAAACGATTTTAAGTACGTGTAAATATAATCTGGTGATTTTACACGAGCAATTAGCGTTAAATCCGGCGGAGCCGCACCAAACCATTTTGCTGCATCATCTTTTGTAATCGCGTTAGTAATATGGCTACCGACTTTAGAACCGTCAAAAATCAATTGTTCTAAACCAACCTCTGTTGGGATACCAATATCGCGAAAAGTACGTTCATAACGTTGATACTGCATTTGGTGACAACCAAGACAGTAGTTCATGAACAACTTTGCACCGCGCTGTAAAGATGGTTGATCAGTAAGGTCGTTATTCGCTTCCATTAAAGGAACCGATGGACCCGCTGCCATAACCATATTCGGCAACAAGTTTACTGATAAAGCAAATAAACCAATAATAAGCTTTTTCATCATTTCGTTAACCTCTCTGGCAATGGCTTAGTTTTTTCGTTCTTACTGTATACAAACAACAGCACGAAGAACATAAAGTAAGTCACAGTACAGATTTGAGAAATTATCGTCTTAAGGTCTGTTTGTGGAGTTGCACCCACCCAACCTAAAAGAACGAAAGTAACAACAAAACCTGCAATGTTCCATTTATGGAAACCACAACGGTAACGAACCGATTTAACTCTACCACGGTCTACCCAAGGTAGTAACGCAAGTACAACAATCGATGCACCCATTGCTGCAACACCGATAAGCTTATCAGGGATTGCGCGTAAGATTGCATAGAATGGCGTAAAGTACCAGACTGGGAAAATGTGCTCTGGTGTTTTAAGAGGGTTAGCTGCTTCGAAGTTTGGACCTTCTAAAAAGAAGCCATTCATCGCAGGCATAAAAAACACAACCCAACAGAACAATATTAAGAAACCAACCACACCCACAATATCTTTAACTGTGTAGTAAGGATGAAACGGTATTGCATCAACAATATCTTTTTTGTCAGTGTAATACTCATGAAATTTAAATTTAGGTTTATCTTCTTCAGCTACAGAGCCTTTCTTACGCTTAATTTCAATACCTTCGGGGTTATTTGAACCCACTTCATGCAATGCAACAATGTGTAAGAAAACTAAGATTACGATAACCAGTGGGAGTGCAATTACATGTAATGCAAAGAAGCGGTTAAGCGTTGCACCCGATATTACGTAGTCGCCACGGATCCAAAGTGTTAAGTCATCACCAATAACCGGAATTGCACCGAATAGAGAAATGATTACCTGCGCACCCCAAAATGACATTTGACCCCAAGGTAATAAGTACCCCATGAACGCTTCAGCCATTAATGCCAAGAAAATAAACATACCGAATAACCACAGTAATTCACGTGGCTTTTGGTAAGAACCGTAGATCATGCCACGGAACATATGCATATATACAACGATGAAAAACGCTGAAGCACCTGTTGAGTGCAAGTAACGCAATAACCAGCCATATTCTACATCTCGCATGATGTATTCAACCGAGGCGAATGCGCCCTCAGCAGATGGCACAAAGTTCATCGTTAACCAAATACCGGTAAGAATTTGGTTTACTAGTACCAGCATGGCTAGTGAGCCAAAAAAGTACCAGAAGTTAAAGTTTTTAGGTGCTGGATACTGTGCAATGTGCATATTCCAAACACGTGTCATTGGGATTCGGTCGTCTATCCAACCAATAATCTTACCAAACATTAGACTACCCCTCTTTCTTCGCCCACTAAAATAGTGGTTTCATCTAGAAAAGTATAAGGTGGTATTTCTAAGTTTAATGGTGCAGGTACCGATTGAAAAACTCGGCCAGCCATATCAAATTTAGAACCGTGGCATGGGCAGTAGAAACCATCGTCAGTCCCTTCTACTTTTTCGCCAAAGTTACCTTGTAAAAAGCCAGGAGAACACCCTAAATGCGTACAAATACCTACAGCCAAAAATATTTCTGGGCGTAATGAACGGTAATCATTTGTTGATGATTCTAATTGTTGTGGCTCTTGCGATTGTGGATCACGAAGTTGACCTTCATGTTCTTTCATCTGCTCAAGCATTTTTGGGGTACGTGATACAACCCATACAGGTTTACCACGCCACTCGACACGTATTAATTGTCCCGGCTCAAGTTTGCTGATATCTACTTCCACAGGCGCACCCGCAGATTTAGCTCGCTCACTTGGATTCCAAGACGCAATAAAAGGAACAGCAGCCCCAGCCGCACCAACACCACCAACAACAGAGGTAGCTATGGTTAAAAAGCGACGTCGGCCATTGTCTACAGGCGCATTGCTCATCCACTTATCTCCACTTACGATTCTCAACACTTGCTATATTGAGAACATCAGTTACAGCAGGTTAATTATTCGAAATTTTTAAAATAGAAACGATCATAATTAAAACCCTTGATTAAAACAAGGTTATTCACAGCCTCATGCTCTAACACACCCTACTTCACCTAGGGTTCAGTAAGCCAGTTTGAGTATAGGGCCGAATAGTCATAATACCGTTTCTGTAAAAACTATGTACTGACCAAGATCAACTTCACTAAGCGAAAACTCTAAAACGGTGCGTAGTGTCGTAAAACTCGATCGTTTTACTTCCATGCCAATTGTAGCAAAAAATTCCACCAATTAACTGATGGATTTAAACTAATTACGATAATTATTTAACTTTTTTGCAGCTATCTGAGTATTTTTTAACTTTCGTTTATTAAATACGCTGTTATTGATGAGTTTGATCAATACAAGTAACTGTAATTATTAAGCCTAGGCACGATAACGAGTCAATTTAGGCATATCTTTCATTGTCGGAATTACTATTTTTAAAAACAAAAAACCCAGCATAAGCTGGGTTTTGAATTTTTGATAACGTATAGATTAACGTTTTGAGAACTGTGGACGCTTACGCGCTTTCTTAAGACCCACTTTCTTACGTTCAACTTTACGTGCATCACGAGTAACGAAACCTGCTTTACGAAGTTGTGGACGTAATGACTCGTCAAACTCCATAAGTGCACGAGTAATACCGTGACGGATAGCACCAGCTTGACCAGTTGTACCACCACCAGAAACGGTGATGAAAAGATCAAATTTTTCAGTCATATCAACTAGCTCAAGAGCTTGATGAACAACCATGCGTGCTGTTTCGCGACCAAAGTACTCTTCTAAAGAGCGCTTGTTGATTACGATGTTACCAGTGCCTGGGCGTAAGAATACGCGAGCACTTGAACTTTTACGACGACCTGTACCGTAGTATTGATTTGCCATGATGGTGCTCCTTAAATGTCTAGAACCTGAGGCTGTTGTGCAGCATGGTTGTGCTCAGTACCTGTGTAAACTTTAAGTTTACGGTACATAGCGCGGCCTAAAGGACCACGTGGCAACATGCCCTTAACAGCCTTCTCGATGATCATTTCAGGCTTTGCAGCTTGAAGTTTATCAAAAGTAGTAGACTTAAGACCACCTGGAAAACCAGAGTGTGAATAGTACACTTTGTTTTTGAATTTGTTACCAGTTACAGTAACTTTTTCAGCGTTGATAACGATGATATAATCACCAGTATCTACGTGCGGTGTATATTCAACTTTATGCTTACCGCGTAGGCGATGAGCGATTTCAGTAGCGATGCGACCTAAAGTTTTACCTTCAGCGTCAACTACGTACCAGTCACGTTTTACTGTTTCTGGTTTAGCAACAAACGTTTTCATTTATAAAAATCCAATGTTTTTCAATTAAAACCACAAGTAGTTAATATTAACTACTGCTCTAAGTTTGCTACAACCCCTTCGAGTTTTAGACTTTTGCGCCGCTCACAAGTGGCTAGACTATATGATGGCATAGAACGCAACGTGGCAGACGCGGGAGTATACCAGCACTTAAAACACATTGCTACTCGCCGGTTGTTTTTTCCACAAGAAATTTTAGAAATAAGAAGTACTATATATGTACCTCTTATTTTTAAGCGTTGGCCTATTACACATTTGCCTACTTACTTTAAACTAAATGCTCTTTAGCTAAATACTCTAAAGACTGCATTTCTTGCAAACGGCTTATACAACGCTTAAATTCAAAATTAAGGTTACCTTGAGTATAAAGGTCGGTGATCGGCTTCTCAGCTGAAATTATTAAAGTTACGTGGCGCTCATAAAATTCATCAACTAAAGCAATAAAGCGTCTTGCAGCATCATCGTTAGTTTGCCCAAGCTGTTTCACGTTAGAAATAATAACCGTATTGTATAGGCGACTAATCTCCATGTAATCGACTTGGCTTCGCGCTGTTTCGCACAATTCACTAAACTCAAACATCACAACACATTTAGCTACTTTGCGCGTTTTGATTAAACGCCCTTCTATTTCTATAGGCTCATCTAATTGGCCAGGCTCTGAGGAAAGTTTATCGAAGTAATCAAATAGATTTTTATCTGCTTGTTCGTCAAGCGGGCTATGAAAAATTTCGGCTTGTTCTAGCGTACGTAATCGGTAATCGACACCTGAGTCTACATTTACTATTTCTGTATTGAGTTTAACCAACTCAATAGCTGGTACAAAACGCGCACGTTGTAAACCGTTTCTATAAAGATCATCAGGTACTATATTTGACGTTGCAACAAGTACAATACCGCGTGCAAATAATGCCTCCATTAAACCGCCTAACAGCATGGCATCTGTAATGTCTTGAACAAAAAATTCATCAAAACAAATTATGTCTGTTTCAGCTTTTAAAATATCCGCGACTTTTTCTAATGGGTTTACAGTATTGTTTAGCTTTTTAAGTTCATCGTGTACGCGATGCATAAAACGATGAAAATGTACGCGCATCTTCCGCGTGCCTGGTAAGGCTTCATAAAAAGTATCAACTAAATAAGTTTTACCACGCCCTACTCCTCCCCAGAAATATAAACCTTTTATAGGCGCTGGCTCATCTTTATTAAAAAGCTTGGCAAAAAAGCTTTTTGATTTTATTTTGTTCTGGGTTAAATCGTCATATAAACGCTGTAAATGGCGCACTGCATTTTCTTGTGCTACATCATGTACAAAGTCATCTCGCTTCAAATCTTGTTGGTATGTTTGCCAAGGAGTCATATCTATTTACAGTTAAAATGCAGTTTAATTTGCAAAGCATATTAACACGCATCAATACTCGGGGTATATTACACTTAGTATGATTTATAATTGAATCAAGCATTCGTTAGTTATTTTCCCAAAGGGGTAGATTTATGGGCACAGTCACGTGGGTAGGTTTAATTGTTATTGTTGCTGTTATAGCTTTTTTTATTGGTGCATTTGTCACTAAAAAACAATTTAAACAGGATGAGTTGGAAAAACAGGCAGAGCAAGCTAACAATGCGTTAGAGCAATATCGTCAAGATGTAGCCGATCATTTAGCGAGTACAGGCAAGCTTGTAAATAAAATGAAAGAGAATTACGATCAACTACTTAGCCATGTTGAAGAAACCAATCAACTGCTGCTAGAGGATCGGAAGCAAACACCAGCTGAACCTTTCTTTTCAAAAGAAACTACTGAGCAATTACAAGCATCGATAAAAGAGCGCCGATGCGATCGCTCATCAGCAAAAGCACAACCTGCTGATTATGTTTCAGGCGAATCAGGTTTATTTGCAGGACAAAATAAAGTTTCAGAACATTCTAAAGCATCTTGATGAACTTTTTTTTAACCCCATAGTCTTTAGATATAACAGCTTTGTTGTTTTATCTTACTGATAAATTAAAAAGGGCTGCTTATGCAGCCCTTTTTAATTTTTTGCTTTTCTCGAAGTGGAGTAAACCCAGACTATGAAAATGAAATTATCACTTATCAGCGCAGCTATTCTTTCTACTAGCCTTTTATTAAGCCCGGTAGCGTCTTATGCAAAAATACCGGTTGCCGTAAATGGTCAACAGTTGCCAACACTTGCCCCAATGCTCGAAAAAATTACTCCAGGCGTTGTAAGCATTCAAGTTTCAGGCTCAAAAGAAGTGCGTCGCCGTGCGGATCCACTTGAATACTTTTTCGGACAGCAACAGCCCCGAAGCCAAAAACGTCAATTTAGCGGTTTAGGCTCTGGCGTTATTATTAATGCTGATGAAGGTTATGTAGTAACTAATAACCATGTGATTCAAGATGCCGAAAAAATGGTTGTTACTCTTGAAGACGGCCGTGAGTTTGAAGCGATTAAAATTGGGACTGATAAAGAATCCGACATTGCGCTTTTACAAATCGACGCTGATGATTTAACTGAAGTAAAACTAGCAAACTCAGATAATTTGCGTGTGGGTGACTTTGCCGTTGCTATCGGTAATCCGTTTGGCCTTAGCCATACTGTTACATCAGGGATTGTGAGTGCACTTGGTCGCAGTGGTTTAAACATTGAAGGCTACGAAGATTTCATTCAAACCGACGCAGCGATTAACCAAGGCAACTCTGGTGGTGCTTTAGTTAACTTAAATGGTGAATTAATAGGTATTAACACTGCTATTTTAGGGGCTTCAGGCGGTAATGTTGGTATTGGTTTTGCTATCCCGTCTAACATGATGAAAAACCTAGTAGATCAAATTATTGAACACGGTGAAGTACGTCGTGGCTCACTTGGTATTTCTGGGCGCCCACTTGATGCAGGCCTAGCTAAAGCACAGCAACTTGACGTCAAACAAGGTGCCTACGTTATGCAAGTAATGGATGACACCGCTGCAAGTAAAGCAGGAATCAAAGCCGGTGATGTTATTGTAAGTATTAATGGCGGTGATATTAGCGGCTTCCATGAATTACGAAGCAAAATAGCAACCTTGGGTGAAGGTAGAGAAATCAAGCTCGGCATTTATCGTGACGGAAAAATTAAAACAGTTAAAGTTACACTCGATGGTGCATCAGGTGTTACGGCAACAGGGGAAGAGCTACATCCTGCTTTTCAAGGTGCCGAGCTTGAAAACGTGCAAAAAAATAGTAATAAAGGTGTTGAAGTTACCTCTGTAGATCCTCGTTCACCTTCTGCCCGTGTTGGCCTTGAAGAGGGTGACATTATAATGCAGGTAAACCGTCAACGCGTAGAAACAATTCGTGATATGAATAAGATCATCGATGACACAAAAGGCAATATAGTGCTTGGCGTGAAACGTGGCCGTGAATCTATATTTATCTTAATTCAGTAATAAATATTGCTATAAATGAAATAAAAGTAACAGTGGCACTTGCCGCTGTTATTTTTTTTATGCCATCATAAAGAAATTACTTCCTTATAATAAGAATCCCGTGCTGAAACTAATAAAATTTATTCTCCCGCCATTATTTGCAGGGCTTAGCATTGCTTTTTTAGTGGTTTTTTTCAGCCCTAATATGCGAGCTTCTCTATTACCGAACGTGCCTCTTGCGAGTGCAATGAGTACTAGTCATTTAAGTTTCTCAGATGCTGTTAAACGTGCAGCCCCCTCCGTAGTGACTATTTTTTCTGAGAGCATTTCGAAAGAACCTCGTTATAAAAGACAAAATACCGTACAAGAATTAGGCTCTGGTGTGATTATGTCGCAAGATGGCTACATTCTTACTAACTATCATGTAGTGAATAATGCAGATCAAATTATGGTTATTCTGACAGACGGCAGGCGCTTTTTTGATGTCCAACTAATCGGCTTTGATACGATTACTGATCTTGCATTACTTAAAATAAACGCAGACCACCTTCCCGTTATTCCTATAAGCGATAGCTATACGTCGAGTGTAGGTGATGTAGTACTAGCCATAGGTAACCCACTTAATTTAGGACAGACAATTACCCAAGGTATTATTAGCGCTACTGGTAAGCAAAAAATTACAGACAGCCCTTATAATAACTTATTACAAATGGATGCCGCTATTAATGTAGGGAATTCAGGGGGCGCATTAGTCAATTCTAACGGTGATTTAGTTGGTATCACTTCAGCCCAATTTAAAACGCGTGAAAATTTAAACATACAGGGAATATTTTTTGCTGTGCCGTATTCACTTGCTAAAAAAGTGATGGGAAAATTGATTCGACATGGTCGTGTAGTTAGAGGCTACCTTGGTTTTGAAGGCACCGCAGTAGACAGCACAGGTAAAGAAGTTAACGATAGCCTAACTCCTGTTTCAGGTATGCGAATTACGAACTTAGATCCCTTAGGCCCAGCTTGGCAAGCAGGTATTGAAGAACAAGATATCGTTATTAAAATTGCAGGGCTTTCCGTAGCAAACCCGCAAAAAGTACTTGAAAAAATAGGCAATACAGAACCAGGGAAAGAAATAGAGTTTGAGCTTTATCGAAATGGCAAAATAGAAAAAATCATGGTGATGGTCGCAGAGCTTGAAACAAAACTATAACTACTAATTGTAGGTCGGTGTGTATTTACATATCCGACCTACATATATTAGGCGCTTTTAACTGCTTCTACGTTTAATATTAGCACCTAATGCACTGAGCTTATCTTCAATGCGCTGATATCCTCTGTCAACGTGATAAATACGGTCAACAACGGTTTCACCTTGCGCGACTATACCTGTTAAAATTAGACTCGCTGAAGCACGTAAGTCAGTTGCCATAACTTGCGCACCGCTTAGGCTTTTGGTTTCACCACAAATAGCCGTGTTGCCCTCAAGACGAATATTAGCACCCATGCGCTGTAACTCAGGCACATGCATAAAACGGTTTTCAAAAATCGTTTCTGTAATCGTTGCACTGCCATTTGCCACAACATTCAATGCTGTAAATTGAGCTTGCATATCAGTAGGAAAACCTGGGTGTGGAGCGGTTTTAATATTAACAGCTTTAAGCTCTCGGCCACGCATATCTAAGTAAATACTGTCATCATGCACCTCAAGTAATGCATTCGTTGCACGCAGCTTTTCAATCACAGGTTCAAGTGAATGAAAATCAGTATTCTTACAAAGTACCTCACCGCCAGCCATTGCAGCCGCCACTAAAAATGTACCTGTTTCAATTCTATCTGGCAAAATACTATGCTCACAACCCGCCAAGCGCTCAACACCCTCCACTTCGATACGGCTAGTACCTGCTCCAGTAATTTTAGCCCCCATTGCAATTAAACAATTAGCTAAATCGATAATTTCAGGCTCACGCGCGGCATTATCAAGTATGGTTTTTCCATCAGCAAGCGCTGCTGCCATCAGTAAATTTTCAGTAGCACCAACACTAACCATCTCCATAAAGATTTCAGCGCCTTTTAAGCGACCATTTACCTTTGCATTAATATAACCATTTTCAACGCTTATTTGTGCGCCTAAGCGCTCTAAACCTTGAATATGGATATCAACAGGACGAGCACCAATAGCACAACCACCTGGTAATGAAACCTGAGCTTCACCAAAGCGTGCCACTAAAGGGCCTAGTGCAAGCACAGAAGCACGCATTTGTTTAACGAGCTCGTAAGGGGCAAGCGTCTGATTTACCGTTGCGCCATCAATAATAAGTGTGTCGCCTTGCCAATTAACATCTGCACCTAAAGTTTTTAATAGTGCTTCGGTGGTAACAATGTCACGTAAACGTGGAACATTAGTAAATGTACTTTTACCATCAGCAAGTAAAGCAGCAAACAAAATAGGAAGCGCTGCGTTTTTAGCACCAGAAATAGTAACTTCACCAGCAAGTGAAGTGCCACCTTGAATTACAAATTGATCCATTTAGGAGGCCTTACTTATTGCGGTAAAATAAATTTTTGTTCACGTTTCCACTCTGTTGGAGTGAAAGCGCGAATAGAAACTGCGTGAATTGTGCCATCTGAAATTGTATTCATCAACGGACCATAAACTAGCTGTTGCTTTTTAACACGGCTTAAACCGTCAAAGCATTCACCAACTGCAATTACTTCATAATGACTACCATTAGCTTTTACATGCACTTCAGCTAATTGAAGTTCATCGCGTAATAATGTTTCGACTTGGCTAGTTTCCATAACTCTCACTCAAATAGGGTTGTAACTTGACCCAACTGCATTAAATTTTGCAATTGTTCAGGTGGATTTTGCAATTCAAGACGAATGCCTTGCTGCTTAAATTCTGCAAAAGAGTGAATTAACCAAGCTAAGCCCGCTGTGTCAACCCTTGATACCTCACTAAGGTCAAAATAAGTGGTTTTATGCTTAGTTATTAACTTATCGTTCAAAAGCCGTTCATTACTAATGGAATTTCGAGTAAGTTCACCACTTACTCGAAACTGCTGTTCATCAACTTGGCTAATTGCCAATTTAGTCATTCGAGCTACTGCCTCTAAATTGAACAGGTAACTTACTCTTTTGCTCTAAAAGGTTGCTTACATTGTCAATACCTTGCTGACGTAAAATACCTTGTAGTTCGCTTTGTTTGGCGTCTAATAAACTAATACCTTCAGCAATCATATCGTAAGCTCGCCATTCACCATCGCGATCTTCACGAACTTTAAAGTCTATTCTGATATCAGGTTTACCATCTTCAAGAATTTTAGTTTTAACAACAACGACATCTTTACCTTTAAATGGTTGCTCAGCACCAAACTCAACTTTTTGATTTGTATATTGTGTAAATACACCAGCGTAAGTGGCAACTAAATACTCTCTAAATACACCAATAAAGCGCTGAATATCTTTAATCGCTTGGGCTTTTTCAGCTTCATCTGTAATTGCTCGTACTTTAGATACTTCACTACCTAACACGCGAAGTGCTGCATATTTGTAGTCAATATAAGGCATTAATTCTTCTTCAACAATGACACGAAGATGCTCTTGATTTTTAATGATTAATGGCTGATCTTTTTTGATACGTGCAAATGTGTTATCCGCGACTTGGCGTACCATTTTGTTTGGATCATTTAGTTTAACATCTGCAGCACTTACGCTTTGAGTTAGCGTCATTGTGCTAATTGCTACAATAGCTAGAAACTTTTTCAACATAATAATTACTCACTACCTTGGTTGAATAAAAACTGCCCAATTAACTCTTCAAGTACAATGGCAGACTTAGTATCAGTGATTGAATCACCGTCACCTAACGCTTTACTGTCTACACCAAATAAATCATCAATTGCTTCGTCTTGCTTATTTTCGGTTACGACTTGACCTAAACAGCGTTGCTCTGCTGAATTAGGAGAAATAACAGGGTGGATACCTAGATACTGCTCACCTAAAATACCCGATGTTAAAATTGAGATTGAGCTCGTGTCTGAAAAACGACATAAATACTGTGCATCAATGGTCATATTAACCACTGGCAAGAACTCCTGTGGATGAACATAAATTGACTCTACTCGACCAATAACGACTCCGCCCACTTTTACTGGTGCACGTGCCTTTAATGACCCTATGTTTTCAAATTTAGCATTAAGTGTGTACGTCTCGCCTGAGCCGCTAATACCTGAATTGGCGACTTTAAGCGCAAGCATAGCAAACGCTAAAATTCCTAACGCCACAAAAAAACCAACTAAAATTTCTAATTTCCGTGAATTCATTATCTATACCCTATTAGCTGGTAAACATTACCGCTGTCAAAATAAAGTCAAACCCTAAAACCGCCAATGACGAATGAACAACCGTTTCGGTGGTTGCTTTACTGATCC
Source organism: Pseudoalteromonas sp. 1_2015MBL_MicDiv (assembly GCF_002407505.1). Lineage (NCBI taxonomy): Bacteria > Pseudomonadati > Pseudomonadota > Gammaproteobacteria > Alteromonadales > Pseudoalteromonadaceae > Pseudoalteromonas > Pseudoalteromonas sp. 1_2015MBL_MicDiv. Next base: position 3,187,297 of record NZ_CP012737.1, read on the forward strand.
CTTCAGAGGTCGGCACACAGTCATACCCTTTATAAAGTGCTATCCAAGTCACCACAATGGCGAATACAAAGCTCTTAATAATACCGTTTAGTATGTCTTGCTGAAATGATACTTGTGATTGCATAATTGACCAAAAGCTACCCGTATCAACACCAAGCCAATCAACTCCGACTAAATGAGCACCAATAATTGCCACTGCTGAAAATATCACCGCTAGTAACGGCATACTTATAAAGCCTGCCCAAAAGCGCGGTGCAATAATTCGTTTTAGTGGATCAATTGCCATCATTTCCAATGATGATAACTGTTCTGTTGCTTTCATTAAGCCTATTTCTGCAGTAAGCGCACTGCCCGCTCGCCCTGCAAATAATAACGCTGTAACAACAGGCCCGAGTTCTCGTAATAAACTTAATGCCACTAATGGCCCTAAACTATCCTCTGCACCATACCCAACTAATACCGTATAACCTTGTAATGCCAAGACCATACCGATAAATAAACCTGACACCATAATAATGAGCAAAGATTGCGAACCCACCATGTAGAGCTGACGAATAAGTAGAGGTGTACCCTTTTTAAAGTTAGGTACATTTACAAGTGCGCCAAAAAGCATATAAGTTGAGCGACCCAGAGCCGCAAAACGACCTAGCGTCTTATGCCCTAATTTTTGAAATAAATCCAACATTATGCTTTTTCTCCAAGCAACTCATCTGCATATGTTTGAGCTGGAAAATGAAAAGGCACGGGACCATCAGACAACCCTTTTAAAAACTGTTGCACTAAAGGAGACTCATGATTGCGCATTTCGTCAGGTGTTCCACAACCAATTACACCCTGATCAGCGATAATAATAACGTGGTCAGCAATACTCATTACCTCGTTAACATCATGGGTTACAATTAAAGAAGACAAACCAAGCACTTCGTTGAGTGACTTAATTAATTTAACCAACACCCCCATAGAAATAGGATCTTGGCCTGCAAATGGTTCATCGTACATTATAAGTTCAGGGTCGAGCGCAATAGCACGTGCCAGAGCTGCGCGCCTAGCCATACCTCCCGATAATTCAGAAGGCATTAAATCTTTCGCTCCGCGTAGCCCAACAGCTTGCAATTTCATTAGCACAACCAACCGAATTAGGTCTTCACTCAACTCAGTGTGCTCCCTAATTGGGAACGCTATATTATCGAATACCGACATATCAGTAAACAACGCACCACTTTGAAATAACATGCTCATTTTAGTTCGCGCTTCGTAGAGTTCTTTGCGCGACATATTTGGGATACTACCACTTTCAAATAAAATATCACCGGAGTCAGGCTTAAGTTGACCGCCAATTAAACGCAACATGGTCGTTTTACCAATTCCGCTTGGCCCCATAATCGCAGTGATTTTACCTTTAGGAACGCTAAAGCTCATATTTTTATATATGCTTCTATCGCCTCTCGAAAAGCTAACATCCTTGACTTCTACTATTGATTGCGACAAGTCGCTCTCCATAACAATGTTCACTAGTGCACCTATTTTAAAGCTTTTTTAACCAAGATGGAAAAAACAATTCGTAAGATTTTGTAATACACTTGCAAAAAGGAGTATAAGACTCGTTTATAACGGCTTAACTGCAGCTTAAGGTGCTGATATAAGCGCCTTAAAATATTATTCAACAAGTTATTGTAATTAGAGTTGACCTGACTCTTTTATTTATACTTTCACCTTTGCTTTTGTTACTATTCGCGCCATCTGTATTTTGAATAACTGGCTTAATATAATGGTTACCTCGTTTGTTATTTTAATTCTTGGTTTTGCGGCTCTTGTTTGGAGTGCAGACAGGTTTGTTTATGGCGCAGCGGCACTTGCAAAAAACTTTGGCGTACCAACCCTAATTGTAGGCTTAACTGTTGTGGCAATGGGTTCGTCAGCCCCAGAGATGATGGTTTCCGCTTCTGCAGCGCTCGCAAATAAAACAGATACTGCAGTTGGTAACGCTGTCGGTTCAAACATAACAAACATTCTACTTGTGTTAGGTATTACAGCGTTATTTAGACCTCTGTCTGTATCTTCAAGTACATTAAAACGCGAAATGCCACTGGTCTTGCTGATATCATTCGCTACCTGGTATATTTTTTCAGACAATTATTTTTCATTAGCCGAAGGTGTCGCCTTACTTATTGGCTTTATCGTGTTTATAGGCGGTTTGATTATTATTTCACTGCGCGCAAAAAACCAAGATGACCCATTTATAACAGAAGCCTGTGACGACGTACCTAACGATGTACCAACTAAAAAAGCGGTATTTTGGTTAGTTATTGGCATGGTTCTACTCCCTGTTAGCTCACATTTTTTAATTGGTTCAGCAGTCGACATAGCTAAATACTTTGGCCTAAGCGATCTAGTCATTGGCTTAACTATTATTGCCATTGGCACGAGCTTACCGGAGCTTGCAGCTTCAATTGCCGGTGTATTAAAAAATGAAGATGATTTAGCTCTAGGCAATATTGTTGGTTCAAACATTTTTAATATATTGGCTGTGTTACCGCTCGCAGGTATTATTAATCCATCCATTATCGATCCGTCAGTAGCGAGTCGAGATATACTCATTATGATTGGTGCAACATTTGCTCTTATCATCATGTCATTGAACTTTAGAGGCACCCAACGCATCAATAGAGTGGAAGGTGGCTTATTGCTTATCGCATTTTTGGGCTACCAAGGGTATATTTTTAGTCAAGTAGGGTAAATAATGACGACGCTGAACTTTATCGAACAGGGTCTTCGCGTTCTCAATATTGAACGCCAAGCACTTAATGACATAGCGCAATATGTAGATGAAAATTTTCATCACGCATGCCAATTAATGTTTGACTGCGAAGGTCGAATTATTGTTATTGGCATGGGTAAATCAGGCCACATAGGTAATAAAATTGCAGCAACACTTGCAAGTACAGGAAGCCCTGCCTTTTTTGTACACCCAGGCGAAGCTAGCCATGGCGATTTAGGAATGATCACCAAAAACGATGTTGTCATGCTTATTTCAAACTCAGGTGAGACGAGTGAAGTTTTAAATATTATCCCTGTTTTAAAACGCCTTGGCGCAAAAATAATCGCCATGACAGGCAATACTAAATCGACCATGGCAACACATGCAAATGTACATGTATGCATTAAAGTAGAAAAAGAAGCATGCTCTTTAGGGTTAGCACCAACGGCGAGCACTACAGCGACTCTTGCTATGGGCGATGCGATGGCAGTGGCTCTGTTAGAAGCTCGTGGTTTTACCGCCGATGATTTTGCGCTTTCTCACCCTGGGGGCAGTTTAGGCAAACGATTATTACTAACCTTAAAAGATGTTATGCACAGCGGCGCAAATACACCTATTATTAGCGTCTCACAAACCGTAAAAGATGCACTTATTGAAATGTCAGCCAAAGGCCTTGGTATGACAGCCATTGTTGATAAAAGTAATCAGCTAGTGGGATTATTTACCGACGGTGATTTACGCCGTATTTTAGAGCAAAGACTAGATATTCATACAACACAAATAGACCTTGTTATGACTAGGTCATGCACAACAGCTACACAAGATATTTTAGCTGCTGAAGCGCTTAATATAATGGAACACAAACGTATAAATGGCTTGATTGTTGTTAATGAGCAAAACCAGCCTATTGGCGCACTAAATATGCAAGACTTATTAAAAGCAGGAGTATTATAAATGCAATTTGAAGAACTCTATCAACCGCTGAGTGCTGATGCAAAAGCACGTGCTAAAAAAGTAAAATTACTTATATGCGATATTGATGGTGTATTTTCTGATGGCCGAATTTATCTTGGCAATCAAGGTGAAGAGCTCAAAGCATTTAATACAAAAGATGGTTTTGGCATTAAAGCGCTTATAAACAGTGGCTTTGAAGTGGCTGTTATTACTGGTCGCCATTCGCAGATAGTGCAACAACGTATGACCAGTTTAACAGTACAACATATTTATCAAGGTCAAGAAAACAAGCTTATTGCTTACGAAGAGCTAAAAAACAAGCTTCACCTAAGTGATGATCAAATTGCCTACATTGGTGATGATGGCCCCGATATGCCGGTAATGGAATTAGTCGGGTTTGCCGTTGCAGTTAACGATGCTCACCCACTAATCAAGCGTTTATCACATTACACGACACAGATGCTGGGTGGTTTTGGCGCAGTGAGAGAACTAACCGACTTACTTATGCTAGAGAACGACAAACCACTTACTAGCAAAGGTACTAGTTCATGAATACAGCGCGCATAATTTTAAGCGTTTTATTCATCAGCTGTATGGTTTGGCTTTGGTACCCTTATTTTGCACAAACAAATATGACAGCTCAGGTTGAAGCTGAAGTTATCGCTAAGCCTGATTATATTGCTATTGAGCTAAAACAAACGGCCTATGATGAAAATGGTAAAATTAATCATAAAGTTACAGCTGCTAAAATGGAATTATATCAACAGTTAGGCTTTACCTTTTTTGAAAAGCCCATTTTCACCTTATATAACGAAAAACAAACATGGCGAATAAATGCAGACGAAGCAACGTTATATGAAGGAAAACAATTAATTTTAGAAGGTAACGTGGTTGCCAAGAATCTTACTGATAATGCAATGATAGACAAGATTAATGCGGATAATATTCAAGTAGATATAAAACTACTCACGATGCGTTCAGAGCAACCCGTTATTGTTACGGGACCCAATTTAAAGATCACCGGTAAAGGCCTTGAAGCCGATTTAAAAACTGAAGTGATAAAACTTATTAACCATACGCGAACTATATATTATGACCAATAAAATTTCAAAAATACTTATTATTCCGACACTTATACTAGCTTTCAACCTTAGCGCTGCTGAACAAGCGATTCAACCTGCAGCGAATCAAATATCAATAAGTGCCGACAAACAAGAAGGCCAATTAAAAGAAAACGTCGGAATTTTTGAAAAAAATGTTGAGATTATTCACGGCAACCGCCGTATTACAGCCGACCGTTTAGAAGTACATAAACGTGATGAATTAGGCGATAATAAACAGCTACTAATTGCAACTGGTAGCCCTGCATATTTCGAAGAAAAACAAACTGACGGCACTATAATGAGCGCCAGCGCAAACGAAGTTCGTTATGATGTAGCTAAACGATTTTTAACCCTTATTGGCGATGCACAAGTATCGCAAGCGGGTCAAAAAATAAATGCCAAGAGTATTACTTACGATATGCAACAGCAATTAATTAGCGCTGAAAAAGACGAAAACTCAACCGATCGTGTGCATACTATTTTAGTACCTATTGAGACTAAAAAAGAAAAAAACGATAAAGGTCAGCCATGAGTACATTAAAAGCAGAACTATTAGCTAAAAGTTATAAAGGCCGTGAAGTTGTAAAAAATGTAGGTCTGGAAGTAAAGGCTGGCAGCATAGTCGGGTTACTTGGCCCTAATGGTGCAGGTAAAACCACAACGTTTTATATGATTGTAGGCCTTGTACCTAGTGATAAAGGCAAGATTTCTATCGACGATAACGATATTACTCTTTTACCTATGCATAGTCGTGCTAGATTAGGCATTGGTTACTTACCCCAAGAATCATCAATTTTTAGAAAGCTTACTGTTTATCAAAACTTAATGGCTATTTTAGAAACACGTAAAGAGCTAAATAAGCAAGCAAGAGAAGACACACTTAACAATTTATTAGATGAATTTAGTATTCAGCACATTCGTGATAGCCAAGGTATGGCATTATCAGGAGGCGAGCGTCGCCGAGTTGAAATAGCGCGAGCACTAGCCGCTGATCCTAAATTTATATTGCTTGATGAGCCTTTTGCTGGTGTTGACCCTATTTCAGTGTTAGATATAAAGAAAATAATAGAACATCTTAAAAATCGTGGTATTGGTGTGTTAATTACCGACCATAATGTAAGAGAAACTCTTGATGTTTGCGAAAAAGCCTACATAGTTTCTCATGGTGAGTTAATTGCATCAGGCACTCCAGAACACGTATTAAACGATAAAACAGTACGTGATGTTTATTTAGGCGAGCAATTTAGGCTGTAACATTTACGCCATGTCTTTAAGCATCTGCTAGTATTAATTATAACAACATAAAAGGATTGTTAGAGATACATGAGGCAATCATTACAGCTGCGCATGGGCCAGCAACTTACAATGACTCCACAGCTGCAACAAGCAATTCGCCTGTTGCAACTCAGTACATTGGATCTCCAGCAAGAAATACAAGAAGCACTCGACAGCAACCCCCTATTAGAGGTTGAAGAGCAAGATTACGCCGAAGATTCTGCTGGTAAAAACGAGCAAAAAGCAGATAACGACGATGTCACTGTTAGCGCAAATGCTGATGATGTTCCGAGCGAATATGAGCAAGACAGTGGTGAAGCACTTGCTAAAGATACGCTAAGTGATGAAATGGCTATGGATGTTAGTTGGGATGAATATATGAGCGCAGCCCCAGCATCATCATCAGGACCAATGCCTGAAGATGAATCTATATACCAAGGCTCCTCAACTGAAACGCTCCATGAATACCTAATGTGGCAACTACAACTGACTCCCTTTAGTCCTACCGATGAAGCGATTGCGATTGCGATTGTTGAAGCCGTCGATGATTCGGGTATTTTAACGCTGAGCTGCGAAGAAATTTTAGAAAGTTTTAATCAAGAGAACGAAGAAGACAACGAAGTTGAACTTGACGAAATAGAAGCTGTTTTAAAAAGAATTCAATTGTTTGACCCTGTTGGTATTGCAGCACGTAGTTTACAAGAATGCTTATGTATTCAGCTGAACCAATACGATAAAGAAACACCCTATATTAATGAAACAAAAATGATTTTAACCGAGCACATTGATCTATTAGCTGCTCGCGACTATCGTACATTAATGAAAAAAACAAAGCTCAAAGAAGAAGAGCTTAAAGAAATAATGACTTTAATACATACTCTTAGCCCAAAACCGGCGGATACTATAGTTAGAGAAGAATCTGAGTATGTAATTCCTGATGTATCGGTGAAAAAAATAAAAGGTCGCTGGGTTGTTGAACTAAACCCAGATAGCATGCCTAAAATCAGAGTCAACAGCCAATATGCAGCAATGTCACGCACCGTTAAATCAAGTGGTGATAGCCAGTTTATTCGCTCGCATCTACAAGAAGCTAAATGGTTTATTAAAAGTTTAGAAAGTAGAAACGATACACTATTAAAAGTAACTAATTGTATTGTTAAGCAACAACAAGGTTTTTTTGAGCATGGCCCAGAAGCCATGAAACCAATGGTTTTAAATGATGTAGCAGAAATGGTCGAAATGCACGAATCAACTATTTCACGCGTAACAACTCAAAAATATATGCATACACCTCGCGGTATTTTTGAGCTTAAATATTTTTTCTCAAGCCATGTAAGTACTGAAAATGGAGGCGAATGCTCATCAACAGCAATACGCGCTCTCATTAAAAAATTAATCGCAGCAGAAAACTCAGCAAAACCATTGAGTGATAGTAAAATTGCAGATATATTAGCTGAGCAAGGAATAAAAGTAGCGAGACGTACAATCGCAAAGTATCGCGAATCTCTAGCTATTCCACCGTCAAATCAGCGAAAAAGTTTGATTTAAGACGCTAAACAAAGAGGGTAATGCTTATGCAACTAAACTTAACTGGTCGTCACGTAGAAGTAACTGATTCATTAAGAGATTATGTAAATACCAAATTTGCGAAGCTAGAAAGACACTCAGATCATATTAATAATGTTCATGTCATTCTTGATATAGAAAAATTAAACCAAAAAGCTGAGGCAACGATTCATGTAAGTGGAGCTGAGTTATTTGCCTCTACTGAACATCAAGATATGTACGCCGCCATTGACTCGCTGATTGACAAGCTCGATCGCCAAGTTATTAAACACAAAGAGAAGCTTGCTCGACACTAATATTATGAAATTAAGTTCACTTATATGCCAGGACTGCAGCAGAGCTGCGGTCCTTTTTAATAGTAAAAAAAGAATTTTAGAGTTCATCAGTCAACTTGCTCATGACAAGCTCCCATATCTTTCTCAACAAGATATTCTCAGCGCCTTAATGAATAGAGAAAAACTGGGAAGCACTGGTATAGGAAGAGGCATTGCAATCCCTCATGGGCGAATGAGCGGCGCAGAAGAGCCCTTAGCACTCGTATTAGTAAGCGAAACACCTATTAATTTTGATGCTATAGATAATCGCCCTGTTGATATATTTGTTGCTCTCATCGTACCTGATGGCGATAACCAGCAGCACTTAAAGACGCTCGCAACGATAGCTGATAAACTAAATAATAAAGATTTTTGTAAACAGTTACGCAGCGCAAAATCAGATACTGAGCTGTATCAAGTTATTGTAGAACAATCGTAATTAACATAATGGGTGATAAATGGAATTAATTATCATAAGTGGCCGTTCCGGTTCTGGAAAATCGGTTGCTTTACGCGTAGTTGAAGATTTAGGTTATTATTGCGTAGATAATATTCCAATTAATCTGCTACCTTCTTTAGTGAGAAGTGTATCTGATAACTACGACAAAATTGCAGTTAGTATTGATGTCCGTAATTTACCAAAAGAGCAAGATGAATTTAACGATATCCTTGAATACTTACCTGGCTTTGCTAAACCGACTCTGTTTTATCTAGACAGTGAGGATCAAACATTAATTAAACGTTTTTCTGAGACTCGCCGTCTACACCCGTTATCAGTTGACTCATTACCTCTTGATTTAGCTATAAAAAAAGAAAAAGAACTACTCGATGTTCTCACTACTCGCGCTGACTATATGATCGACACGAGTGATTTAAGTGTTCATCAACTTGCTGAATCAATTCGTGAAAAAATTCTGGGTAAAAAAGATAAACAACTCATTGTTACTTTTGAGTCGTTTGGCTTTAAACACGGCATTCCTAAGGAAGCTGATTATGTCTTTGATGCACGCTTTTTACCGAACCCACATTGGGAGCCAGAATTAAAACCTTTAAATGGCTTAGACCAACCCGTAAAGGATTACTTAGCCAGCCACAGCATTGTCCAAAAGTTCACTTGGCAAATTCAAACTTTTGTACAAACATGGTTGCCACATTTAGAGCGAAATAACCGTAGCTACTTAACTATTGCTATAGGTTGTACTGGCGGGCAACATCGCTCAGTATATTTAGCACAAACGATTGGTGAAAGTTTTTCGATGACACATCCAAATGTAAAAATCCGCCATAGAGAACAAGAAAAATAACTCATTCAAAATAATCATCTGTTCAGCTTAGGTAGAGTAACTTATGCGTTTAGAAGACACTTTTTTAATAAAAAATAAATTAGGACTTCATGCAAGAGCCGCTACAGTATTAGCGCAACTTGCTATTAAATTTGATGCCTCAATCATGATATATCAAGATGATAAAGAAGCGCCTGGGGACAGTGTATTGGCTTTAATGCTACTGGAAAGCAGTCAAGGAAAAGAGGTGAAAGTAGTGTGTGAGGGCCCTGATGCCGAACAAGCTTTACATGCCGTTGGTCAATTGATAGCACAACGCTTTAATGAAGAAGAATAGCACTTAGCTAAAAACCGAAACTAAGATAAACTAAATGTGGTTAATTACCCCATTAATAAACCTCCCTATCCATAGTTATATAAAAATCAATAAGGACGCCAATGCCTGAAGCTTTTGAACAAGACTATCCACTACAACAATTAAAACAAGTGACAAAGTCGCTTAACAGTGGTCAATTTGTTCAAGTTAGGCGGATGTTAGCAAAAACAGCTCCTTGTGATACCGCATTATTATTAGAGTCATCGCCGCATAAAATTCGCCGACTACTTTGGCAGTTGGTTGACCCTGATGTACAAGGTGATGTTCTTGAAGAGCTTTCCGAAGATGTTCGTTTAGGCATTATTGCCCAAATGGAACCTGAGCACATTGCAGCCGCAACTGAAGACATGGGCCACGATGACTTAGGTGAAGTACTCCGTAGTTTACCAGACACCGTTTATAAAGACGTTGTCAGCGCGATGGATATTCAAGACCGTGAACGTGCAACACAAGCACTTTCATATCAAGAGCGTTCAGCTGGCGCGCTAATGAACACCGATACGGTAACCATTCGTCCTGATGTAACGCTCGATGTTGTACTTAGATATATTAGGCTACGTGGGGAGCTACCAGAAGGTACAGATGACCTATATGTTGTTGATAAACACAACTGTTTTATAGGCGCTCTATCACTGAGTACGTTATTAACGAACCCACCTGAAAAAATTGTTCGCGATTTAATGGATGAAGATTGTGAATCAATCCCAATTTCAATGGATGAAAGTGAAGTCGCGCAACTATTTGAGCGCCATAATTGGATATCAGCACCTGTTGTTGATGATAACGATCAATTACTTGGTCGTGTCACTATCGATGATATTGTTGACGTAATTCGAGAAGATGCAGAGCATAGTTTACTAGGCTTAGCCGGTCTAGATGATGAAGAAGATACCTTTGCGCCAGTACTCAAAAGCTCTAAAAAGCGCTCAGTTTGGTTAGGTGTCAATTTACTAACCGCACTTGCAGCGGCCTTTGTTGCTAGCTTTTTTGAAGGAACACTAGATGTTTTACCTATTTTGGCGGTACTAAACGGTATTGTCCCTTCTATGGGTGGCGTTGCAGGAAGTCAATCGTTAACGCTTGTTATACGCGGTATTGCAGTAGGCCATATAAACCAAACAAACCAACGCTTTTTAATGATAAAAGAACTTGCCATTGGTGCGTTAAACGGTATTTTGTGGTCATTATTAATTGCAGGTGTTATTGCCCTATGGCAATGGGACTTTATGCTTGGTGGTGTACTTGCCTTCGCTATGTTTATGAACTTAGTCGTGGCTGGTGTGGCTGGCGCAAGTATTCCAATAATACTTAAAAGAATGAATATAGACCCCGCACTTGCAGGGAGTGTGGTGCTAACCACTGTGACAGATATTGTTGGTATATTCGCCTTTTTAGGAACTGCTACCTGGTTGCTGGTATAAATTAGAATTTTTTGCAAATAACTAAAGTAAAAAATACTTAGGGTAAAGCAGCAATTATGACAACGAATATCAAGAATAAAAAAGTGACACCCAAAAAAACGCTAAAACAAAAAAGCGTATCCATATTAAAAAGTGTATTGGTATATGGCTCTATATTTTTCGTCATTTATACCGCCGTCAATTGGTGGCGGCAACCTGTCATGCCAGCAAATCCTCAATTACAATTAACAGATTATAAAGGGAAAAACATTGATCTAGCTGCAATGAGCCAAGATAAACCAACCCTTGTGTATTTTTGGGGAACTTGGTGCTCTATTTGTAGTATTACCTCCCCTGCCATAAACGAACTCGCAAACGAGAATAATTATCCTGTCGTGAGCATCGCAATAAAATCAGGTTCTGATCAAGAACTACATAACTATCTAAATGATCATGGCTACAGTTTTACGACCGTCAACGATCAACACAGTGAGATATTTACCGATTGGCAAGGGCAAGTCACGCCATCTTATATAATCTTAAAAGATAATAAAATGACGCAAGGGCTAACAGGTATTCAGCCGTTATGGTCACTTAAATTACGTTTGTGGTTATCATCAACGTTATAAGGAAGAACTGACTGCAAATATATAGGCACTAAATACGCGCAGCTCAAAGAGGGGGCTCTAAAAGCTCACTCTTTATCATCTACAATAATATTGATAATAAAGAGCAAGGTTAACTCAACTTACGTATTACGAAGGCTGAAAAGCGCGTATCGCAATTAAACTAATAACTGGCAGATTGAATTACTAACGTGTACTTTGACGATTACCACCTACTTTTGGTTTAGTGTTTGCCTTTTTAAATTGGCTAAAACCGGTATGTCGCGTTAATGCTGGTCGCCCGCCTTTTTTACCGCCTTTACCTATTTTTTCATCACGCCCTTCTTCAGGCACTAAACAGTTCGGTCCTTTACCAATTAAATTAGCTTTACCCATTTTACGTAGTGCTTCACGTATCATCGGCCAACCTGCTGCATCATGGTAGCGTAAAATAGCTTTATGTAATCTACGTTGGCGAGCGCCTTTAGGTACTGGAACAACTTCTGAGTTGTTTTTTATATTACGTAAAGAGTTCATCTCTGTATGGTAAATAGTCGTCGCATTAGCCATAGGTGATGGGTAAAAATTTTGTACCTGATCAAGCTTAAAGTCGTTTGATTTAAGCCATAAAGCCATGTTTACCATGTCTTCATCTTTTGTACCTGGGTGAGCAGATATAAAGTAAGGAATTAAATACTGCTTTTTACCGGCTTCTTTAGAGTACTTATCAAATAGTTCTTTAAATTGATCGTACGCACCCATACCTGGTTTCATCATTTTTGATAATGGACCATCCTCAGTATGCTCTGGCGCTATTTTTAAGTAGCCACCCACATGATGCGTTACTAACTCTTTAACGTAACGAGGGTCGCGTACAGCTAAATCGTAACGTACACCTGAAGCAATCAATACCTTTTTAATACCCTTAACTTCACGTGCTTTTTTATACAAATCTATTGTTGGCGTATGATCTGTATCCATGTGTTTACAAATATCAGGATATACACATGATAAGCGTCTACAGGTACTCTCGGCCTTTTTGCTCGTACAGCGCAGCTTATACATATTCGCCGTTGGACCACCTAAATCAGAAATAACACCAGTAAAGCCGGGAACTTTATCTCTAATTTGTTCAATTTCTTCAATAATAGATTCTTGCGAACGACTTTGAATAATGCGCCCTTCATGCTCTGTAATTGAGCAAAACGAACAACCACCAAAACAGCCACGCATAATATTAACTGATGTTTTAATCATATCGTAAGCAGGTATTTTAGCATCACCATAACTTGGGTGAGGAATACGCTGATACGGCAAACCAAATACAGCATCCATTTCATGTGTTTCTAATGGATATGCTGGCGGGTTTACCCAAATAGAACGATCGCCGTGTCGCTGAAACAGCGCTCTTGCACAACCAGGATTTGTTTCTTGATGCAAAATGCGCGAGGCGTGGGCGTACAAAGGTTTGTTAACACTTACTTGCTCATAAGCAGGTAACTTAACGTAGGTTTTTTCCCACGGTTTAGGTCGCGCAGGCTGAACCATAATTGGTTTTGCAGCTTCAGCTTTTAAATCAATACCGGCTTGTTTAAATTCAGATTTACTACAGCCAACATCATCCGCACCATATGGGTTTGGAATAGGGTCGATTTTACCAATTTTATCAATAGCGGTAGAATCACTGCCACGCCAACCAGGTAGGGGCTCTTTTCGAATAACAGCCGTGCCGCGAATATCCTGAATCGTATCCATCGTTTCGCCCGCCGCAATACGGTGTGCAACTTCAACTAACGGGCGCTCTGCGTTGCCATAAATTAAAATATCCGCTTTTGCATCAAACAAAATACTACGACGTACTTTTTCTTGCCAATAATCATAATGAGCAATACGACGAAGGCTAGCTTCAATACCACCAATAACAATTGGGATACCTTTGTATGCTTCACGGCATTTTTGCGAGTAAATCATTACGGCACGATCGGGGCGTTTACCGCCGACGTTATCAGGTGTGTAAGCATCATCATGACGCATACGCTTTTCGGCAGTATAGCGGTTGATCATTGAATCCATGTTCCCAGCTGTTACACCAAAAAATAAATTCGGTCTGCCTAGCTCCATAAATGCATCTTTAGAGTCCCATGCTGGCTGGGCAATAATGCCCACTCTAAAGCCTTGCGCTTCAAGTACACGGCCAATTACCGCCATACCAAAACTAGGATGATCAACGTACGCGTCGCCACTGATAATAATTATGTCGCAGCTATCCCAGCCAAGTGCATCCATTTCTTCACGTGTAGTAGGTAAAAATGGCGCGGTGCCATAACATTCAGCCCAATATTTAGGGTATGAAAATAAGGCGCGCTTAGCTTTGAGTGTGCTCATAAATTTAGCCGTAGAATAACAAAAGGCGCGAATTATACCTTATAGCATTGTTTATATATACAACATTACAATGTGTGATGTGGCTTTAGCTGTAAAATCATAATTTAACTTTAATTATTTTGCTTATTAATAAACTCAATTAATTCGTGCTCAGGCATCGGCTTGGCATACATAAACCCTTGCACCTCATCGCACCCTAAATCTTTCAAAAATTTAGCTTGTTCCTGCGTTTCTACTCCTTCTGCAATCGTTTTTAAACCCAACTTAGCACCAAGTGATATAACCAAAGCAGCTATTGCACCTGTGTCATCATTTGGTAAACCTTTAATAAACGCCCTATCTATTTTTAATCTATCAATTGGTAAACTCTGGATATAACTTAAAGATGAAAAGCCTGTACCAAAATCATCAATAGCCACCTCAACACCTAATTTTTTGAGTTCTTGGAGTGTATTAATGACAGTTTCTAACTCATCCATAACCACACTTTCAGTTACTTCCAACTCTATATTTTTTGGCTGCACACCATATTTTAATAATGTATTTTTAACGGTTTGTGCATACCCTTTTACTTTAAATTGTGGAACAGATACATTTACTGCAATGCAAATATCTGCGCCGGCACTTTCCAATCGTTTTTGTTGCTGGCATGCTTGCTCTAATACCCATTGTCCTATATCAACTATTAGCCCTGCATCTTCAGCTAAGGGAATAAATACAGCAGGTGAAATATAAGTGCCATTTTCTAAAGGCCAGCGCAGAAGCGCCTCACAGCCAATTAATGATAGATCATTAAACGCCAATTGAGGCTGATACCACACCTCTAGTTTATTTCTAGCAAAATCATGCCTTAGTTGCCTAATAATACCGAGTCGCCATGCAATGGCGTCCTCCATATCAACGCAGTAATAAACACCTTCTTTATGTTTATTCTTTTTAGCTTGATTAAGCGCAATATAAGCTACTTTGAGGGTTTCAATACCTGTACTTTGAAAATCTTGCTGTTGACATAAACCAATTTTAAACCCCACCGGTAATATATGCTCTGCAGCACAAAATGAAATACTAAGTTTTTCGTTAAAGTCTGTAATATTAAATTCATTTTTAAGGATAACAAAACCAAATACATCAGCCCCAATACGTGATAGTAATTTAGCTGTTGGGTAAATTTCCTTTAAACGCTCAACAATAGCAATTAATAACTTATTACCAACCTCTTGCCCTAAACCATTATTAACATCAGAAAAATTCATTACATCAAGTAAAACAAGAAGGTACTCATTTTTTTGTAGTTTTTGATAGCGCTCTATTCGCTCAATAAAATTAGTTCGATTGGAAATACCTGTCAGTACGTCTCTGTAAGCCGCATCTCTCAACTTAACAAATAGCCTAACGTTATCTAAAGCAATGCTTACATTTGCAAAAAATATTTCTGCAAATTGCAATTGAGTACGCGTTATCACTTCGTCGCATTCAATATAAATGGCTGCTTTTCTGTGCTTACTTCTTAAAAAAAATGTAGCGCTAGTATCTGTATATTGATGTTTTTTTTGACTAAAAGACGCTTCTACTTCATCGTATATCCGACTATCAACCTCAGCTAAATTTTCTCCAAAGTATGTTTCATAGCGCGTGCAACCGCCCAAGACTTGAATGTAATTATTACCGTCTAGTTTACTGCAAATTAAGCCTTTATCCGGACACTGTAAAATAACGCTTAAGTGCTTTATAATTCTTCTGCACAGTACTTTTATGTCGGTCTGTCCTAAAATAGACTTCGAAGCCGATAAAATAGAGTCCATTGCTTTATGCTGGTACTCTAATTGGCCAATTTGTTCATATGAGCGAATTGCAGTAATTAAAGAGGTGACGAGCTTAGAACGTGTTAATTCCGTTTTTGTTTTATAATCATTGATGTCATATTCACGAGTTACTTTTTCTTCAGGTATGCTACCGGCTTGCCCTGTACGTAAAATAATCCTAACATGTTGGTTATTAAGCTCCTCACGGACCCGCCTTACAACCTGCAAACCTGCATCATCAGTTTCCATTATCACATCTAAAAAAATGACTGAGATTGAGTTTTTTTGAGATAATATAGCAATAGCTTCAGCACCAGAATAAGCATCATGAAATCGAAATCCAGCTCCTTTGTATTCCAATCCAGAGAGAGCTAATTTAGTTACAGAATGAATAGCAGGATCGTCATCGACGATTAAAATATCCCAACAATCAGAAGGCTCTGAGATGACTTCATCATGGTCTTCTTTTAAAAATAAAAAACCGCTCGATTCTGATGACATTCATGCTCCTATTAATAACAAGCAAAAAACAACCAACTTAAAAACAATAACTTAGTAAAAATAACAGCTCAACATTCTCGTCAACACCTTAGTTAGGATTAGATTGTTTGAACTTCTAAGTTTACAGCTTTAGATTTAGATTTTGGTTTACAACTCTACTCATACTATAGTCTACTAATGGAAAGTTGTTATATTTTAAGTAAATAATTCAGTTAAGGCCTAATTATTAAATTATTAAAAACACTGTTAAAATGTCTCTTAATTTTGTTACTCACTATTATTATTATTGGCTTAATGCTTCCTCAAAACTATAGCGTCAATAAGACTATCGAAGTGAATGCAAGTATTCGTACTATCAAATCATTAACAACCGATTTTGATGAATGGCATAAATGGTCTCCTTGGCAACAAGTCGATCCATCAATTAAATTTGCAGTTAGTGAACCAAGTGCTGGTATTGGAGCTCATCAATCATGGATCAGTAAATGGGGGCATGGTGAGATGACAATTACTGCATTAAATGATCGTAAGATGGTATTTAATACCTTATTAAATAATGAACATATCGTACAAGGCACATTGACGTTTACAATTAATAGTAACAACAGTGTAAATGTAGAGTGCCATATTGAAGGGCAAGCAACGACAATACTTGTTTCTAGTTACATGGCTATATTTAGCGAATATGTGCTCAATAATACAATTGCATTAGGGCTAAATAATTTAAAAACAGTTGCTCAACTAAGTGATATACAAAATGTAATGGAAAGTCATGACAGTCAAAACAGCACAAGCAAGAATTAATCTCGCAAACATCATAGAATCATTACTTGGTTACTCTATAACCAAGGTAGGAAGTAATGGCGCACTCTCAAACGATGAAAAAAACTATAACCCACAAGGGAAAATAAGACCGCTGTACCATATTAGTAGCGATAATTCAGTTTTAGCTCGCGCTCAAAAGCGACAAGATTTACTACTTATTAAGCAACAGCAAAATATTGAAACAATCTTAGCGATGGCAATGGCGTTTTGTCCCGATGTAGCAAGTAGCAAACAACCAGATGCGGATTGGGTAGAGCACTTTATTGGGCTCTGTGAAGACACCTCAAACGAATCAATGCAAACATTATGGGCAAAAATACTTACAGGCGAAACTCTCAATCCTGGAACATTTTCAATTAAGAGCCTGCAAACACTTAAGCACATGACTCAGCGCGAAGCCGATGCATTACAAAAATGTGTATCACTAAGTAGCTATAACGAAAAAGACGACAGTCACTTTATTTTACTCGGATTTTATAAAAAACCATCGATTTTTGATTTACTACGCAAAGGCAATAAAGTATCTCTAAATTTAGGAAAAACAGGTATCAGCTTTCCTGACATTTTAACTTTAATGGATCTTAACTTATTGTATCGAAAAGAAATTGAATCAGCCGTGTTAAAATCAGGGCAAGAACTTACGCTTTCATTTTTTTCTCAAAAAGTAACGTTAAAAGCAAAAAGTAATGATTTAGTACTGAGTTATTACAAATTCACTCAAACGGGTGATGAGCTATCTAAACTAATAAACGTTCCAGTAAATAAAGTGTATAAACAATTAATAAATAGTGCATTAGAAGTAGAATTTGATTTAGCGTGGCATGCTACTAAGTAGTAAACCACGCTATAAAATCACTCAACTAGTTATCAAGTGAGTAATTAAAAGTGAATCTGAATACCTGCAAATGGGCCAGATGCATCGATATCTGTAGTAATATTATCTACATCATCAAGTTCTAATACCATGGAGCGATATCCAGCTTTAACTGCAACATCAATCGCTAGGTTATCAATAAATTCCCACGCAATACCCACTTGGTAATCTTGTACTTTACTATCGTCTATAGCCAAAAAGCTACCTTCAAAAAACACACTTAAACCAGTAAATGGCAGGCCGGCTTCTGCACGACCATAAGCAAGTGGTACAAAACCTGAAAAATCAACGGTTTCAGTAAAGTTAGTGTTGCCACTTTGAGTAGTACCCGTTACAGCAACCTCACCATCAAACTGTTTCGCATTCAAACCTAAATCAATAGAGATTAAATCGTTATCAAAAATTTCGTAATACAGAATATAATCAATGTGTGTTAGATCGCTAATTGAATTAACTGTCGTACCAACCACATAGTCTGAACCATTAAAGCTAAATGTATCAGTTAAAACTGCAGAACCGTTTAGTTCAAGTTCGGTATACTTTAATTTAATATTAGGTACTAACGGTACTGGGTGCTCAAGGGCTGCGTAATAACTTATAAATGTTTCATCTTCAAAATTGAAATCTTGAGATGCATTATTTTTATAAGAAAACTGACCATCATTATCTGATTTCCAGCCATCAACCCCTACATATAAACCTAATAAAGTGTCAGCGTGTGCTGCAGGTGCTAAACATGCCATTGAAAGGGCTGCTGCTAAACAATACTTTTTCATTTTTTATCCTTGAGCTAGTAGTTCGCTAAGTTCGATTAAAGCCGCATTGGCTCTAGAAATATAATTTGCCATAACTAAGGAATGATTAGCCACATAGCCAAAACCATTCCCATTTAAAATTATTGGGCTCCACACCGTTTCTTGGGTTGCCTCAAGTTCACGTATTATTTGTTGCACACTAACACGAGCATTTTTCTTCTCAAGTACATCTGCAAAGTCATACTCTACCGCTTGTAAAAAGTGTAACAACGCCCAAGTTGCGCCACGAGATTCATAAAAAACATCATCAATTTTTAGCCAAGGTGTTCTGACTTGCTGTTGTAATGGTGCAAGAGTCGCTTGTTTATTTGACGAATTTCCAGCTAAATCAGTATTCACTTTTTCTTGGCCGACACTGGCACTTAAACGTTGGCTTAAGCTACCTAAGCGCTTTTCCGCTTCTTTTAACCAACTACGTAGATTATCAGCTCGCGCATAAAATTGGCTATCACGTTCGTGCTGATTCGCTATTTGTGTACGATAAACGACTAGATAATCAATTCCTTTTTGATACTCTCCCTCCGCGCTTGGCCATGCCCACGCTTCAGAGCTTATATTAAACTGTGGCTGTGCTTTTTTAAGTGCTTCATGCTCTGTTGATTGCGATTGCGAACGGCTAAAATCTTTTCGCATAGAAAGCGCTAAATCACGCGTCATTTCTAACGCACCATATTCCCACGCAGGCATGTCATCCATAATAATACTTGGCGGTATAACATCATTCGATAAATAACCACCCGGTTTATTTAGTATCGTACTCGCTACCTCAATAAGCGTTGCCGTTGTTGTATAACCTGTAACTATTTTTTCATTACGTAACTGCGCTTGCTCTTTTGCATTAGCGACAACATCAAAACGTGCCGGTTCAGTACTCCAATAAACAGCAATTGCGTAAAATATGATAAGCAGTAAAACAATTGTTCCTGCTATTTTTCCTTTATGTTGCGACATGTGTACTCCTAATGATGAGCGTGTTGAGTAGATGGTTTTGACTGCTTAGCTTGCGTTTCAAGCGACACCACTTGAGCATTAGTAAACAAGCGGTTACCGTCACTAAAATATAGCGTGAGTTTACGTTCTTGCCCTACTTTTAATGGCTCTAATGGTTCAAATGCCATTAAATGATAACCGCCTGGTTGGAAGCTAACACTTTCATGCGCTTTAATTAC
The DNA here is from genome assembly GCF_002407505.1 of Pseudoalteromonas sp. 1_2015MBL_MicDiv. Classification (NCBI taxonomy): domain Bacteria; kingdom Pseudomonadati; phylum Pseudomonadota; class Gammaproteobacteria; order Alteromonadales; family Pseudoalteromonadaceae; genus Pseudoalteromonas; species Pseudoalteromonas sp. 1_2015MBL_MicDiv. Next base: position 3,207,302 of record NZ_CP012737.1, read on the forward strand.
AACCGATTCAACTTGTTGCATTTTCATCATGCCGTCTACATGTGAATGCTCGTGTATTTCCACACGCCCTAAGCCATCAATTGTTGCCTTAGTTAAAGTGGCGTTTGTTCCACTGTGATTAATAAGCGTTAAATAGCCTACAGTTGCAGTATTGGCAGGTAAAAACTCCCTCACTTGCGCGTTAGTTACTTCGAGTACAGCCACATCAGAACCATGCTCATGCCCTGAATGCGCCGCCAATGATGACGTAAATAAACCTAACATTAACGCTGAAGCCATCGAAAAAAACTGCTTTGTCATCATTTCATCCCTAGTGAAAACATTAAATTACAGGCTAAATTTAACATAGTTAACCCATAATAGTCAGTCAAATTAAGGATTAAGAGGCTACTTTTTTGTTATCAGCAACAAGCCAACACAACACTGCAACAAATAGTAACGGCCATGCAATCATTATTGATCCGAATAAAAACGCTAAAACAGTCCCAGCTAATGCCACAACACCCGCTCCAACTAATCCCATAGTAATTAAAGCCACTACCGCAACCACAGCAACAATTGCGGCCAAAGCACCTACAAGCTCAAGCCCTGCCCAGCTAATATCAGCAATCCATAATGGTAACTGCCAAGAATCAACATGCACAAACGCTATTAAATCAGTAAACAGTAATAAATAGATAAATACACATACTGCCAAAGCTTTCATAGTAATTCTCCTTATACCAACCGGCTTATATATGGGTCTATTTAACGATAAGAAAATTGCGCTATAACTAGGCAAAAGTTTTTATATCTAGTTGTTCTAAATAAAAAATTCAACAACGCTATAGAGTGATTTAATTCGTTAAATTGTTCAAATATTTATGCCTCTTAGTATTAATACTCTTTATTTTCAAGGCAGCAATGCGCTATAAAATAACCAAGTGCAATTGCAAACGGAAAACTCAAAAATAATAAAATAGTAACTAGGCGGGTTGCCCATACTGGAAAGTCCAATCTATGTGCTAAACCACTACAAACACCCGATATTTTTTTATTCAAAGTATCTTTATACCAACCTCGTTGACGATTAAAGCTGTTCATAGCAATCTCCTAAGCAGTGTGTTTTAAATTAGTATTTAAGTTCGCTTTTAAGCGAGCCAGTTCAGCATCAATTTTTTCATTTTTAACTAACGACTCAATTTGGGCACTGGTAGAGCTTGCTGTATCAGTCAGCTCATAAGCCTCTACTTGAGCTTCAATGCCTTCAACACGCTGCTCTATTTGTTCAAAACGAGACAACGTATGGGCAACTTTATCACTTTGTAATTGCGTATTAATTCGCTCTCTAGCAATAACAACATGATGACGTTGCATTAACTGAGCTTGCTTTGTTTTAGCCATAGCCATTTTTTGCTGCAAGCGTTCACAATCAACCTTAATTTTTGCAATAGACTCTTGCAATGTTTCTAGTTGATTTTGCTTATTTTCAATGCTTTCGTTAACGCGTTGCTTCTCAAGTAAGGCTGATTTAGCAAGGTCATCACTGCCCTTCTCAACCGCACGTTCTGCTTTAATTTGCCAAGCTGCTAATTCTGTTTTTTTAGTATCAATTTGGCGATTAATTACTTTCTCTTCACACAATAAAGCGGCTGCTGTACTACGACACTCATTCAATGCATCTTGCATCTCGGTAAGCATTAGGTTTAAAAGTTTTTCAGGGTCTTCAGCTTTATCAAGCATGGCGACAATGTTTGATTGAATTACATCATTTACGCGGTTAAATATTCCCATGGTATTCTCCTGTTGATTTTTAATTAATTTCAACAAGAAGATTCCAAGAGTTGTGCCAAGTTCATAAAAACAATGAAAAACAGCCTAATATCAACAATATAATTAATAAACAATTAAATTTTTAGTGACTTTAAGCTGAATAGCATTGAGTGTAATTAGCCAATAAATTATGCTTTTGACTAATTTTTAGGATCAAAAAAGCCACTTGAAAGTGGCTTAAATTTAGAATTTTTAAAGCTTAGTTTTATTCGGGTACAAAGCTTAATGCTTTATCCATTACTGATAAATCGGCTTGCTTACCGTGACCACTTTCAGAAAGGTGGCGTCTAAAACCTCGCGCACCAGGCTGCCCCTGAAAAATACCGAGCATGTGACGTGCAATATGCCAAAAATTAGCACCCAAACGCATTTCTTCTTCAATATAGCTGTACATTGAGCGTACTACATCGTGGCGTGATTGCGTGTTTGCAGTATCACCATAAATTTTCTCATCAACGTCATTGAGCATAAATGGGTTACTGTAAGCTTCACGCCCAATCATTACACCATCAATATGTTGTAAATGTTCTAGGCTCTGCTCAATTGTTTTAACACCGCCATTTAGACTTAAGTCTAGCTGCGGATAATCTTTTTTAAGTTGGTAAACACGTGGGTAATCAAGCGGTGGAACTTCACGATTTTCTTTTGGACTTAAACCATTGAGCCATGCTTTACGAGCATGAATAATAAAATCATCACACCCTACTTTATGCGACGCCTCAATAAGCGCACACAAAAACTCATACGAATCTTGCTCATCAATACCAATACGTGTTTTAACGGTAATAGGGATGCTTACTTCGTTTTTCATTGCTGCAACACACTCAGCAACTAATTGAGGCTCTGCCATTAAACATGCGCCAAATCGGCCATTTTGAACTCTGTCTGACGGGCACCCTACATTTAAATTTATTTCGTCATAGCCACGCTCACCTGCTAGCTTTGCACATTGCGCAAGCGCTTTAGGATCAGAGCCACCAAGTTGCAGCGCAACTGGGCCTTCGTGTTTATTAAAATGTAAGTAATCGCCTCGACCAAATAAGATAGCCCCTGTGGTTATCATTTCGGTATAAAGCACAGTGTGTTTAGTCATTTTGCGATGAAAAGTACGACAATGACGATCAGTCCAATCAAGCATTGGGGCTACAGAAAAGCGTCTATCCAAAGTACATTTATTCAAAGCAAACCTCAGGGTATTAAGTTATTAAGCACAGCTTAAAAGGCGCTGTATTTTACACAAAAGCCTAGCGGGCATCAATGCAAAGCAAACACCTAAAAACTAAAATAATGAGCTACACCATTTAAAAGACAATCGGTGTAGCCGAGCTTAAAATAAACCATATGGCTCTACTAATAAATTTACGCAAATATCATTAATTTGTGTACACGACAGTCATTAAACTAATACCACTGCCCCAAGACAATTACATAACCCATAAAATCATTAATTATCAAAGAAATATACATCTTTAAATTAGTAATGATGTTACCGAATTGCCACACTTCCATTGCTTCTATATAAAAACATAATTTAAACTTTAAATTTATTCAAATTAACTCTTAAATTAGCAATATATCGGGCGATACTTTCATTTGCTTCTGACGTATTTTTTGCTCCTGTAGATGTTTCTATTGCAATATCAGTAATATTAATTAAATTTTGATTTATTTCGCTTACAACAGCAGACTGCTCTTCCGCTGCGGTAGCAATCTGTAAGTTTAGGTCCGTAATCTCATTAACAGCAATGGCTGAGTTGGCAAATATTTCTGACGTTTCAGTACTTTTTTTAAGGCATTCGTCAGCACTACTAATCCCTTTATTCATACTAACAACCGCATTTTTCGCCTCACTTTGTAAGCGAGTAACCAGCCCTTGTATATCAACAGTTGAGACCTGTGTTCGTTGAGCAAGTGCCCTGACTTCGTCCGCTACAACAGCAAAACCTCTACCAGTATCACCAGCACGAGCGGCTTCTATTGCAGCATTTAAAGCGAGTAAATTGGTTTGTTCGGCAATACTCTGTATTGTATCTAAAACGCTGCCGATATTATTTGTTTCTGTAACAAGGCACTCAATTACGGTACTTGCTTCATCTATTTCTTTAGCTAAACGCTGAATAACAACTTTTGCCTCAGAAGCTTCTGCCTTGCCCTTTAATACACGCTCTTTGACTGCTTCTGTTACATCAGAAGCATTCTGGGTATTACTCGCAACTTCTAAAGTTGTACAGTTCATTTCTTCTACTGCTGTTGAAACCATTTCGGTTTCAGCTCTTTGCTTTTCAACATTAACTACCGTTTCCTGCATAACAGTTACGGCAAACTTTGATGAGTCGTCTAATTGCGATAAATGTATATTAGCTTCATTTATTGTTTCTCTTAGCATTGATAAAAATTTGTTGAACGCTCTTGCTGTATCGCCAGTTTCATCGCCGGCGCTTTCATCAAGCTTTAACGTTAAATCGCCATCGCCATCAGCTATTTCAACTAATCTATTTTTTAGCATATTCACAGGCAAAGCGATTGCTCTGCTAATCATATATGACAAAACAACACCCACAATAACGGAGAAGATAAATATATAAAGAATAAGGTTAATACCTTGCTTTTCATCATTTTCAGCTTGCAAAGCTGAGTTTAAAGTAAACTGCTGGATCTGAGAGAGTAAAGCTACAAGTTTTTCCTCAAATTTATCTTCTGCGACTTCTATTAACTTTATTTTATCATCCAAGCTGCCAACGGATTGCGTTTTAGTGGCCTCAATAATGTCATTAATATTCAGAGAAATACTTTGGTATTCTTTATTTAAAAGCCTCAGGTCACTCGCTAGCGAAGTAAAACTCGCTTTTGCCTCTTCACTGTGTAAATAATCAATAGAATCGGTGACAAATTTTTCTGACTTATTAAATTCACTTTGAATTTTTTGCGTTAATGACGTGAGTTTATTCTCGATTTCTTCATTGGCTTTACCTGGTTCTAAACTTGCGTGTAATAAAGCTCGCTGAAAAAATATCGTTTGTTCTAATTTGTGCTCAGACATTGTAGTAAGCATGTTGCTGAGCGGAATATCTCGCTCAGCTATATCAACCAGCTTTATACCAATTTTGTTCATTTGTGTTAAAGATATAATCCCAATTACCACCATTAAAAATATTTGTGATATTCCTAGGCAGTATATTTTACTTGTAATAGATAACTTATTTAACATTTTAGACCCCTTCATATTTTAGGCTTAAACCTAACTTTACTGTTACAAAGTAAAAACTTAAAAAGGTCGAGTAATAGCTAAACCGACAACTACTGCTTCTTCATCATCAATAAAATCAATAGCTATCGTTGGTGCTATACCAAAATCACCGACATGAAAATCATAGGCTGAGCTAATACGATATAAATCCTCATTATGAGGATGAGCTCCGCCTATACGCTCTTCACCATAACCCACCCCTAAACGTATATTTTTAGTTGGATGATAATAGAGCGAAGCCAAAGCGACAGCAGTACCATCGCCATGATGTGCATCATTTGTTCGCTCATACACCACTCCGGCGCCCCATTTTTGAGTGATTTTATATTCATACTCAACACCAAACGTAAACTCACTTTCACTGTCAAAATGTGTAGTACCAATAAAAACGCCTGGTATATGTTTCACCTCGTCACCCGCCTGAACAGCAGGAGTCAAAAATATAAAGAAACACGCTGTAAATTTTAAAACTTTATTTTTCATAATCTTCTCTTGTAAATAAGGAAACAAACAAACAAACAAACAAACAAACAAACACTCCAGCATCACATCAACGTTAGTATTCCTTCATAGGTTGGATCTTAAGAAAACTTGAAGTTGAACTCTGTTAATGATCAAATAGTTACGCCAATAAAAACATGACTAAAAACAGAGTTCACATGCAGATTAACCAAGTTTCAAACCAATTAAAAGCCCTTATCTCAGAAAAACACCTCATTGAGCTTGCAAAAACCTCTGGATTTCAAGTTCGACACCGTTGCCTGTCGATCGTTTCTCTGCTCAAAGCCGTATTTAAAAGCTTATCTTGCCTGCAAGACGCTAACTTGTCAGATATCCATCAAAACTTGCGAACGCAGGCTGATTGCACGATAAGTTATAAACCCTTTCATAATCAAATTCGAAAACCAGCCTTGACTGAGCTTGTCCGTGAGCTCGTTATTCAAGCGATGTCTAAATTGACTGTAAACACGCTGGATAAAACCTTTTTTACCCAGCGAGGAATACAGCGAGTGTTATTGCAAGATGGTTCTTCATTTGCTCTACATGATGAATTAGCGCAGGTTTTTGCTGGTCGTTTTACTGCTGTAAGTCCTGCCGCAATTGAGTTGCACGTTACCTATGACCTATTTAATGAACAACCCTGCGAAATAGATATTCGTCCTGATGTTGAAACTGAGCGCGCCTTTTTACCAGGTAGCCACACACTTGAAGATACGTTATTACTTGCTGATGCTGGGTATTTTGACTTAGATTACTTTGAGCAAGTAGCTCAAGATGGCGGATATTTTTTGATCAGAGCAAATAAAAACATTAACCCAATCGTTACATCAGCTTATTGCGCGGGTATAGAACTTAAAGAAAAGAACATTAAAATCAAAGCGTTACTCGATAAATTCGCAAGCCAACCACTTGAATTAACAGTACGTTGGAAGAAAAATGGGCCCGAGTACAGGCTTATCTATTTACCGAATGAAAAGCGCCCCGTTTTCCTTGTTACTAATTTAAAAGAGGCACAGTTTAGCTTTGACGAACTACTCGATATATATGCAACTCGTTGGCAAATTGAGTTGTTTTTCAAAGAACTAAAGTCATGGAATAATCTTAAAGGGTTCATCACACGAGATCCTCATATTGCCGAATCATTGGTTTGGCTGAGCATACTGCAAACACTTATCAAGCGTTTTATCTGCCATAGTGCAGCGGGTATGTTTAAGTGTGCGATCTCGACATTTAGAGCGAGTAAGTGCAGTTATATTTGGTTGGATGATATTCTGGATTGCATAGAACAAACACGGTGCAGCCATAAGATACATCGTGTATTTGAGCTACTAGCGGTAAATTGTAAGCGGCAAAGCATTGAGAAAAACAATGATATTTGCCGTTTTAAGATAGGAAGTCACACGGTCTGTGTTCCTTAAGAACTAAGCTATGAGTATTCCTTACAACAAAGCCAAAAATGTAATAACTAATAAACAATTAAGAAAAACATTTATTCTATATGCAGGGTGGTATTGTTAATAAATATAGGCAGGATTATTTACTTAGTAAAATTTTTTATAAAATCAGTTAAAAAATAAAAACAATACTATTTCACTTACAACAATCGGCTTAGATTTGAGGTCTATTAACAATAATTAAATTGCACTGTAGCTAGGCCATGTTGATCTTTGTGAATAGAAATTTGTTCAATCCAAGGAAGATTAAATCGCGGTGCGAGGTTTGTAATCAAGTGGTTTCGATAACTGCTCCCGCGTAACTCTAATGGCTTGCATCCCTTTAAGTGCATGTAAAAACCGAGTAAAGCTTTCATGCCTAGCTCGCGCCTACTTAACTTCATCAATGTAAGTAACAGAAGGTTAATCGCCCCTAAAAAGCCCTCATTATGGCGGCGGATATTTGTACTGCCTTACCGCCTATTTATGGGAAATAACCACACGACACAGGCTCTGTTTTGCCTGAAAAATAAACATACAGCTAAAACTTTTATGCAGATTGGTACTATAAAAAATACCTACTTTAATTTACACAACGCTACGAGTGAGCAATTTAAGACTGTAACGATATAGTAAGGGGTTGCGTTTAGTATTATATCGTTCTAATAAAACACGGCCAAACAGCACTCAAAAACAACAATACATCTTAAAATTAAAAAATTACATTTAAAATGCGCATAATCGCAGCAAGAGTAATTTGCATATAAGCAGCAGGCCTACCACCCGCAAACCCAATATTTCCCAATCATAAATATCGTTACGTGTGATTAATTATTTCAAATTCAAGTTAGTAAATATAATGTCATGGTCTCTTAAAGTCGCAACGATTTTAAGTAAACACTTGCAAACCAAAGTAATGAGCAATACCGCTTAAAATATTTGTTACCGCAACTGAACTCAAAATAAGCCCCATTATTCTACTTATTATACTTGCACCACTGTCACCAATTAATTTATGCACATGCGTAGCTAAGAGCAATAAAATTAGGACAATAGCCAACACCGCTAACATCGTTGATGATGTTATTAGCTGCTCAACCCATGTATGCTCTTCGTTACGAGTCATCAACACGGCCCCCAACATAGCACCAGGGCTTGCTATAGAAGGAATAGCCAGTGGGAAAATGGCAGTCTCAGTGCTATCTCGAACACTTTTTATTTCTGTTTCTGGTTTGCTTTCACCAAATATCATTGAAAGTGCAAAAATAAGTAATACTATGCCGCCAGCAATTTGAAATGCTGAAAGCGGAATTTCTATGGCATTAAGTAGTTGCTCACCCGCTACAACAAAAAATAAAAGCACGATGGCAGATACACCTACGGCTTTAAATATTACTTTGCGCTTAAATTTTTCATCTTCACCGCGAGTAACTGCTATAAATACAGGCACAGTGCCAATGGGGTCTATCACCGCAAAAAAGAAGATAAATATGGCTAATAATTCATGCATTACTGGGTTTCCTAGATAAAAAGCGTCTAATAAAAACGCTGCAACTACAACACAGTATGTTAGTATATCACGGTAGCGTAAGGATAAGAGAATGATGAATATAGAATCACTCGTAGGTAAAGCAAAACAAGTATGTGATAACCGTGGCGCACGTTTCACACCCATTCGTGAGAAAGTATTTCGCTTACTCGCTAGTGCCCAAGGTGGCGTGGGGGCCTATGACTTACTTGAACAATTAAAAGTAACTGAGTCAGGTGCTAAACCCGCCACTATATATCGCGCCTTAGATTTTTTGGCCGAACTAGGCTTTATTCATAAAATTGAAAGCACAAATGCATTTATGCTGTGTCATCATTTTGATCATATTCATCCCGTACAGTTATTAATTTGCGATACTTGTGGTTTTGTAAAAGAGTTACACTCTACCGTTATTTCGCATGAGCTTAATAACTTAGCGGCTGAGGGTGGATTTGTTGTTTCAGGACAAACTATCGAAGCACATGGAAAATGTGATTCTTGTAGGACATCCTAGCCCTCAAAGTTACCCATATTGGCTATACTTAATATAATTATAGTCATTTTCATAGTATCAATTTAAGAGTAAGCAATATGAATGTAGAGTTCATCAATCCTTTTTTATCTTCTTTGATAAATGTATTAAGTACCATGGCTCAAACTCAATTAAAGCCAGGTAAGCCACGTATCAAAACAGATGAAATAGCCTGTGGTGATGTGTCTGGCCTTATTGGCATGGTAGGCCCACAAACTAAAGGTTCATTTTCAATTACCTTTGATGAAGAGCTTGCATTAACTATTATGGAACGCATGCTAGGCGAACGCCCTGATTCAATTGATGAAGAAGTAACCGATATGGTTGGCGAAATTACTAATATGGTTACCGGTGGCGCTAAAAATTTATTAGGTGAAAAAGGCTTTGATTTTGATATGGCAACACCTATTGTCGTATCCGGTCAAGGGCATACAATTACCCATAAAAGCCAAGGTAAAAAAATCATCATGCCATTCACTAGCGATGCTGGTAATGCAAATATTGAAGTTAGTTTCGATAAGCTATGAGTTGGCAACAAAAGGTCATAGTATTAAAACCTCGCTCGCGGGGTTTTCATTTAATTGACGACGAAATATTGTCTCAACTCCCTGAACTTACTACTTACACAGTAGGCTTGTTACACCTATTCATCCAACATACCTCCGCTAGCCTTACTATAAACGAAAATGCCGATCCTACGGTGCGTATGGATATGGAAAGCCATTTCAATAAATTCGTTCCTGAATGCCAGCCTTATTACCGCCATGATTATGAAGGCGATGACGACATGCCCGCACATATTAAAACCAGCACATTGGGCTGTGAGTTAACTATTCCTATTTCTAATGGGTATTTAGCACTAGGTACATGGCAAGGTATTTACTTAGGTGAACATCGCAACTCTGGTGGCGCTAGGCGTATTATAGCAACGATTCAGGGGGAGCGGCTTTAATAAAAGCTCTCGGTTTCAAATTATTGACTCCTCCTACCTCACTCATACCTCATAACTTCAAAGTACAATACCTTTATTGTAGGCGCAGAGCTCGCGCGAGAAGCGATAGCTTTTAACAACCAAAACTTCAATGCTGAATATTACACAAAGAATAAAGTAGATAAGAGAGATTTTAAATTATAATTTTATTTATTATTTTTAATATAGGAAATTTTGAGGATATAAAAAGATTGGAGCGGTACACGAGGCTCGAACTCGTGACCTCGACCTTGGCAAGGTCGCGCTCTACCAACTGAGCTAGTACCGCATTTTTATTTCTTTAGTTATTTACGTTGGTGCGCGACAGGTCGCGTTCAACATTCTAGCAACTGAGCTAGTACCACATTACATTTTCATTCAACACTACAATTTCTTTTGGTTAGAAATTGGAGCGGTACACGAGGCTCGAACTCGTGACCTCGACCTTGGCAAGGTCGCGCTCTACCAACTGAGCTAGTACCGCATTTTTCAGTTATTTTATTGGTGCGCAATAAATTGCGTTCAACATCCTAGCAACTGAGCTAGCTTTTATTCACTACAATTTCTTTTGGTTAGAAATTGGAGCGGTACACGAGGCTCGAACTCGTGACCTCGACCTTGGCAAGGTCGCGCTCTACCAACTGAGCTAGTACCGCATTTTCACTTCTTCAGTTATTTTACGTTGGTGCGCGACAGGTCGCGTTCAACATTCTAGCAACTGAGCTAGTACCGCATTTTTACTTCTTCAGTTATTTTACGTTGGTGCGCGACAAGTCGCGTTCAACATTCTAGCAACTGAGCTAGTACCGCATTCTCTATTTCTTCAGTTATTTTACGCTTAAGCGCGACAGGTCGCGTTCAACATTCTAGCAACTGAGCTAGTACCGCATTTATTGATGGTAATTCAATCACTCAAACACACTAACCCCGCGTGGGTTATCGTCTTGAGCGGGGCAGGATTCTACAATAATACGGAGTGTTTGCAAGTGTTTTTTACAAATTAAAGAAATTTTCTCTATAGATTTTTAATTCCATAATCGAATCTTTAATATCGTCCAAAGCAAGGTGTGAGCCTTTTTTGTTCACTTTAGCAAGCACTTCAGGTTTCCAGCGACGTGCTAATTCTTTAATAGTACTTACGTCGAGATTTCGGTAATGGAAGAAGTCTTCAAGCTCGCGCATATATTTATTCATAAAGCGGCGGTCTTGACCAATTGAATTACCACACATTGGCGAAGTGCCTGCTGGTACCCACTGCTTTAAAAACGCTAAAGTTTGCTCTACAGCATAGGCTTCATCAAAGGTACTTGCTTTGCAGCGCGCTGTTAAACCCGATTTACCATGTTGAGTCGTACACCACTCGTCCATACCATTTAGTAATTCATCATTTTGATGAATAGCTATAGTTGGCCCTTCGGCTAATATATTCAGGTCTGCGTCAGTGACAACCGTCGCAATTTCGAGTATTTTATCGGTCTCTGGTTCGAGTCCGGTCATTTCAAGATCGAGCCAAATTAAATTTGATTTATTAATAGTCATAATACCTAAGCGGTGCTTTCCTTTAGATCCAACGCATTTCGATATATCATATTAGCATCAACCGTCGAGCTAAAGCTTTTTTTAGGAAAAGCGACATTTAACTAAGGTTATAGGCCTCCAGTGGCAAAACAGAAAAAATTAAGTAAAGGCCAATCGCGTCAGATCAAGGCCAACCACCAAAAGCGCATCAATAGCGCAGACTCAAGACCAGCTAAAAAAGGCGCGCAAGAGTGGCAAACCGATAATTTAGGTCAGGTCGAGAGCGCAATTGTGATCAGTCGTTTTGGCCAACACGCCGATGTCGAAACACAGAACGGCGATGTACTGCGTTGTAATATACGCCGTACCGTGTCAAATTTAGTGTGTGGTGATGAGGTATTGTTTCGCCGTGCCAAAGTAAGTGAAGGTGATTTAGCCGGAGTAATTGAAGCCACGCAAGAGCGTCGCTCACAACTTACCCGCCCTGACTTTTACGATGGTGTAAAAGTTATTGCAGCTAACATTGATCAAATACTCATGGTATCGGCGGTACTACCTGAGTTTACCCCAAGTATTATCGACCGCTATTTAATAGCCTGTGAAGATATGGGTATTGAGCCAATTTTAGTACTCAATAAAATAGATTTAATTGATGATGCTGGTCTTAGTGAAATACAAAAAGTTCTCGATATCTACCGTAAACTTGATTACCAAGTACTCCTTGTTAGTAATATATCGGGCAATGGTATTGATGAATTAAAAGAAGTACTTGTTGGTAAAAATAACATTTTTGTTGGTCAAAGTGGTGTGGGTAAATCAACCCTCGTTAACACTGTATTACCTAACGCTGAAATATTAACTAAAGAAGTATCTGAAAACAGCGGCCTAGGCCAGCATACAACAACTGTTTCACGCCTTCACCATTTACCAAGTGGCGGTAACCTAATCGATTCACCAGGAATTCGTGAATTTGGTTTATGGCATTTAGATGTTGAGCGTGTAACGTGGTGTTTTAAAGAGTTTAGAGAATTTATAGGCGGATGCCGCTTTAGAGACTGTAAACATTTAAACGATCCTGGCTGTATAGTTAAAGAAGCTGTAGCAGATGGCAAAATTTCTCAATTGCGCTTTGACAGCTACCACCGAATTTTAGAAACAATGGCCGATGGCCGTGCAGGCGCCCGTGCGCCTCGCGTATAATTTAGGATAAATACTGTGAGTTTAGACAAATTTAAAATCGCAATGCAGTACGCAATGCCAAAACATTTTATTTCACGCGTAGTGGGAAAATTAGCCGCAGCTAAAGCAGGTGCTTTAACAACGACTTTAATTAAACTATTTATTAAGCAATATAAAGTAGATATGAGCGAAGCCCAATACCCAGATCCGGCTCATTATAAAAGCTTTAATGAATTTTTTACTCGCCCTCTAAAAGACGGCATGCGCCCAATGGTAGAAGATAACAATATCATCATTCACCCAGTGGATGGCGCAATCAGCCAGCTAGGCGATATTGTTGACGGACAGCTAATACAAGCTAAAGGTCACGATTACAGCTTACAAGCGCTACTAGGCGGCTCACAAGATGATACAACACCATTTTTAGGCGGTAAGTTTGCCACCATTTATTTAGCACCTAAAGATTACCACCGTATTCATATGCCAATTGATGGCACACTAAGCAAAATGATTTACGTGCCAGGTGATTTATTTTCAGTAAACCCACTTACAGCGCAAAACGTGCCTAACTTGTTTGCACGTAATGAACGAGTAGTCGCAATTTTTGAAACTGAGATTGGTCCGCTTGCTATGGTACTTGTTGGCGCAACAATTGTAGCCAGCATAGAAACTATTTGGGCAGGTACTGTCACGCCACCAGCTGGTAGCGATGTATTTAGTTGGAAATACCCAACCACTGGCGATAACGCTATCACGCTTAAAAAGGGTGAAGAAATGGGTCGCTTTAAATTAGGCTCTACTGTGGTACTTGCATGGGGTGCTGATAAAGCTGAAATACTGGATGACCAACTACCAGAAGTGGTTACTCGCTTAGGTACTGCGTTTGCAAAAATTAACGACTAAATCAATCGTTAATTAGAAATCAAAAAAACCGCGTTATTTAAACGCGGTTTTTTATTTTTTAAAGCGTGAGGCTTGCTCACGTGAAAAGCACCGCTTTTGGTTTATATGTAATTGCAGGCTGTAGCGTTTATATCTTTATGGACTTCGTCCATCACGCCAGCAAGCTGTGCGTCTACAAGCTTGGTGCAAAAATTTTGATGTGTTGTAGACGTAGAGCTTGCTCACGTGAAAAGCGCAGCTTTTGGTTTATATGTAATTGCAGGCTGCATCGTTTATATTTTTATGGGCTTCGCCCATCACGCCAGCAAGCTGTGCGTCTACAAGCTTGGTGCAAAAATTTTGATGTGTTGTAGACGTAGAGCTTGCTCACGTTAAAAGCGTCAGCTTTTGGTTTATATGTAATTGCAGGCTTATAGCGTTTATATCTTTATGGGCTTCGCCCATCACGCCAGCAAGCTGTGCGTCTACAAGCTTGGTGCAAAAATTTTGATGTGTTGTAGACGTAGAGCTTGCTCACGTGAAAAACGCAGCTTTTGGCTTATAAGTAATTGCAGGCTGCACCGTTTATATCTTTATGGACTTCGCCCATCACGCCAGCAAGCTGTGCGTCTACAAGCTTGGTGCAGAAGTTTGATATGTTGTAGACGTAGAGCTTGCTCACGTTAAAAGCGTCAGCTTTTGGTTTATATAGCAGGCTGCACCGTTTATATCTTTATGGACTTCGCCCATCACGCCAGCAAGCTGTGCGTCTACAAGTCTGGCGCAGAAGTTTAATGCGTTGTAGACGTAGAGCTTGCTCACGTTAAAAGCGCAGCTTTTAGTTTTTAACGGCACATGTAGTAACAGGCACAAGCCCCTTCAAAACCTATTTTCCACACTCTTTACACTCTGAATCTTTAATCACTTTAAAATGCTGTTGCTTTAAAGTAAGCGCATCGAAGGTTATAAACATACATCCCTCTGCATGCCCCAGCAATAAATTGAGCGTAAGTTGCGCCTGCATAGAGCCTATTACACCAAGTAGCGGGCTAATTACTCCTGCGTTACTGCAATTTATAACCGGTGTAGCTTCGCTTTGTGGAAAAACACAGCCATAACATGGGCTATCACTTTGCCTAAAATCAAAGCCCATTAACTGCCCTTTGGTTGCGAGTGCAGCACCAGAAATTAACGGTGTTTTATTAGCAATACAATAACGATTAACACTATAGCGAGTACTAAAGTTATCAGAGCAATCAAGTACTATGTCAGCACCTTTTAGAATATTAGTGGCATTACTCTCATCTAGCTTTTGACAATGCGTTACTATGTTTATTTGATTATTCAGGCTCGCTAATACTTTACCCGCTGCAGCGACCTTGCTTTGCCCTAAGTGGTTTATTTTATAAAGCACTTGGCGCTGTAAGTTTGAAAGCTCAACCTCATCATCGTCAATTAAAATAAGCGTTCCAATACCCGCAGCGGCCAAATATAAAAGTGCTGGGCTACCTAAACCACCAGCCCCAACTACTGCAACCGTTGAGGATTTAAGTGCTAACTGCCCTTCAAGCCCAACTTCTTCAAGCAATAAATGGCGGCTGTAACGCAGGGTTTCTTTATCGCTTAGCTCACTCACGTTTATCAGCCTTATTAGTATTACCCTTGTTAGTTTTAATTGGCACTGCTTATGGCCACTTGCAGAGCGCTTATAGCCTCTACGTAATTATCAGCCTCGGTAATCGCACGCACTACGGCAACACTGCCTACGCCTGTTTTAGCTACCTGCTCAGCACGGCTTAAATCAATCCCACCTATTGCTACTGTTGGGTAGCTTTGCATAAGCGGCACAAATTTAATCAGCTTTTCAAGGCCTTGTATTTGCCCTGTCATGTCTTTGGTGGTGGTTGGGTAAATAGCACCAAATGCCATATAACTAGGGCGATAATTATGCGCACGCAGCATTTCATAAAAACCATGAGTAGAAAGCCCAAGCCTTAGCCCAGCGTCTTTAATAGCGGCTAAATTAGCAATGTCTAAATCCTCTTGCCCTAAATGCACACCATACGCACCATATTTAATAGCTAGCTGCCAGTAGTCGTTTATAAATACCTGTACGTTGTATTGCTTGCCCAGCTCAACAGCATGCTTAATGAGCCCATCAAGCTCATCTTGCGTTTTATTTTTAACGCGTAACTGCGCTGTTTTAATGCCTTGTTGTAAGCATTTTTCTAACCAATCTGTGCTATCTACAACCGCATATAAGCCCAGCGATTTACTTTCACAAAGCGCAAAATCTGCCGCCATATTAAAATCAAGCGGCACATCAAAATCAAGCTCATCACCCAGCCAGCTGCCTGGCTCAATTACTTGTGGGTAGTCAGCTAAATTAGTGGGGAACGAGGTCTGAGCAACCGGTCCAATCCCCTCGCCGTATCGAACAGACTGTTTTAGCCCTTGGTTTATATATGCTTTAGCTAAAATAAAGGCATCTTTTAATGGGTAGTCTTTAGCTAAACATGCTGCAATTACCGAAGCCATGCTACATCCGGTGCCGTGGTTATGCGGGGTTTGTATTTTTTGATTGCCTAACCAGTATTCTTCACCATTTTGCGTATTACTATCAATACAATAATCAATGCAGTAGCCACTTGGGTAATCCCAATGTCCGCCTTTAATAACAACGGCTTTTGCACCCCAGCTTAATAGCTTATTAGCCGCTTCTTTTATTGCAGCCGGGCCAATTAAATACACACCGGTTAATAACTGTGTTTCGTGGGTGTTTGGGGTTATTACATCCACCAGCGGCAGTAAACATTCTTTTATTGCACTGACGGTGTCTTCTTCTGTTAGTAAGTCACCGCTTGAGGCAATCGCAACAGGGTCATATACAATAACGGGAGGCACAGGCCACTTAGCTTTATAGTGGCTTATATGTTCGCTGATCAGCTGAATTTGCTGCACATTGGCAAGCATGCCAATTTTTATCACTTTGGCTTTCATGTCTTTTTCAAGCGCTAGTAACTGCGATTCAATAATATCGGTAGACACTGCATTAATAGCTTCTACACCTAAACTATTTTGCGCAGTAAGCGCCGTAATTGCCGTGCAACCATGTACACCAAAACTTTGCATTGCTTTTATGTCAGCTTGAATACCTGCACCGCCGCCCGAATCAGAACCGGCAATTGTCCACACTACATTATTCATATTCTTTCCTTCACTGCTGATGCCAAAATGGCATACCCATTGTTGGGGTTGATGGGGCTGCAACGTCTTTTTCAGGCATTGCTTTTGCTTGATATGCAAAGCGCCCTGCTTCAACTGCGCCTTTAAATGCGCGGCTCATAGTAATTGGGCAACCCGCCCCTGCAATGGCTGAATTTAATAATACCGCATCATACCCCATTTCGAGTGCTTGGCAGGCATGCGATGGCAAACCTAAACCTGCATCTACTATTAATGTGGTATCGGGTAAGCGCTCTCGAATAGTTTTTAAATTATAACTATTTAACAAGCCCTTACCCGTGCCTATTGGCGCACCCCACGGCATAAGCACCTCACACCCTAGCTCATTTAAGCGCTGGCAAAGTACTAAGTCATCGGTGCAATAAGGTAATACTTTAAAGCCATCATTAATTAATATTTTTGTAGCTTCAAGTAACGCAAAAGGGTCAGGCTGTAAATTGTAATCATCGCCAATCAGCTCTAGCTTAATCCAGTCGGTGGCAAATACCTCACGGCACATTTTTGCGAGTGTAATCGCCTCTTTTACACTGTGGCACCCTGCGGTATTAGGCAGTATTTTTAAGCCTGTATTTTTTATTAACTGCCAAAAGTCATCACCGGCTGCTACACTTTGTTGGCGCCTAAGCGACACGGTTACAATTTCAGCGCCAGAGGCGACTATCGATTGGGTCATAATGTCGGGTGACGGATAAAGCGCAGAGCCTATCAATAAACGACTCTTTATTTGCTCTCCATAAATAGTTAAACAGTCTTTAGTTTGCATGAGCTTTATCCGCCTTGAATGGGTGACAGTAACTCAACACTGTCGCCTTCATTAAATACATAGTTACTGTGCCGACTTTGTGGAATAAATTCGCCATTAACAGCCACAGCAAAAGGCGCAACTGCACCAAAACTTTGAAGTACCTCGACGAGTGCTTTGCTATTAACATTAAGTAGCTCGCCATTAATTGTAATGTTCATTTTATTCTCACTCTATTCGTGAAACTACTTGCGCCACTAATGCCGGTGCCAGCATATAACCATGACGATATAAGCCGTTAATGCTAATTACATTGCCAACTTGTGATACTTCTGGGCGGTTATCGCTAAATGCAGGGCGTAATCCGGCTTGAATATTAAGTAGTCGTGCTTCGGCAAATCCGCTGTGTACGGTATAAGCCGCTGAAAGTAACTCAAGAGTTGATCGCACTGTTGCGGCGCCGCTATCTTGCGATTCTATTTCGGTCGCACCAATTACATATTCATGATTAGGTTTAGGCGCTATATAAATTGGGTAACGCGGATGCATTAAACGCACAGGTCGCGTTAAATTTACTTCAGGTGCATATAGCCTTGCGACTTCACCGCGCACACCTCTAAGTGGTTTATCGCTTTTAGCACCAAGCCCACGACAATCTATAATGTAGTCAAATGGTCGATTATTTATTTCGCCGTTTTTAATGGTTACGCGCTGGTTAAACACACACTTAACTTTGCGCTTGTTGAGCATGGTAAAACTTGCTTTATAAAAGGCTTGGTTATCTATTTGCCCCTCGCAGGGTAAAAATAGACCTTGGTTAAACCGATTAGCAAGCTCTGGCTCTAACTGCGCTATTTGCTGAGCATTCAATGCCTGAGCGCTGTGCCCTGCTATAGGCTTTATTCTCTGGGTAAAGCTTTGTAGATCGCCTTTATCTTGCTGATGCGCAACGACCAATGTGCCTTGCTGCTGAAAAAAAACTTCACTTTCAAGTTCTGCAATAATGCCCGGCCAGCGTTTCATTGAATCAAGCCCCATTAAAGCTAAATCAGCCTCACACAATACCGACTCAGCAAGCGGGGCAAGCATTGCTGCTGCCACTTTACCGGCGCTATTTGGGGTTTGCTCGTCGTCTGCTTCAAACACCGTTACATGATGCAACTTACTTAGATCCAGGGCAGCTAAGCGCCCTGCTAAACCAAAACCCACCACAGCAATGTTATAAAACATAAAACCTCCAAAAGCAGTTATTAGTAGGTGCGAACTCACTCGCACTTCTTCAATGTTTAAAGAAGCGAGGTATAAAACCTCACCTACATCTGTATCTAACTTCTTGTTATACCGCTTTGTGGTAAATTTCTGAGCCTGTTTGCTTAAACTGGGCAGATTTAGCTTTCATTTCGGCTTCTACATCAATCATTTTTATTTCAATAGCGTCGCCAGCGTCATTTGGATCAATACCGCGTGTTTCTAAATCTTTAGCGTAATCGCGTACTTCTTGGCTAATTTTCATAGAGCAAAATTTAGGGCCACACATAGAGCAAAAGTGAGCCACTTTGCCTGACTCTTGCGGAAGGGTTTCGTCGTGATACTCGCGAGCACGCTCTGGATCTAAACCTATATTAAATTGGTCATGCCATCTAAACTCAAAACGCGCTTTTGATAAGGCGTTATCACGCTCTTGCGCGCCAGGGTGCCCTTTTGCTAAATCGGCGGCATGCGCTGCAATTTTGTAAGTAATTAAACCTTCTTTAACATCTTCTTTATTTGGCAGACCCAAATGCTCTTTAGGTGTTACATAACAAAGCATTGCACAGCCGTACCATGCTATTTGGGCCGCCCCAATACCTGAGGTGATATGATCGTACCCTGGTGCAATATCGGTCGTTAACGGGCCTAAAGTGTAAAATGGCGCTTCGTCGCAATGCTTTAGTTGCTCATCCATATTGGCTTTAATCATGTGCATTGGCACATGCCCTGGGCCTTCAATAAATACTTGTACGTCGTGCTTCCACGCAATTTTAGTCAGTTCACCTAATGTGCGCAGCTCACTAAACTGCGCTTCATCGTTGGCATCAGCAATAGAACCTGGACGAAGGCCATCACCGAGTGAAAAACACACATCGTATTGTTTTAAAATTTCGCAAATGTCTTCAAAGTGCGTGTATAAAAAGTTTTCTTTGTGATGCGCTAAACACCACTTAGCCATAATTGAGCCACCGCGCGACACAATACCGGTTACACGTTTAGCGGTCATTGGTACATAACGCAGTAATACACCCGCATGAATAGTAAAGTAATCAACACCCTGCTCGGCTTGCTCAATTAGCGTATCGCGAAAAATTTCCCACGTTAAATCCTCAGCCACACCGTTTACTTTTTCAAGCGCTTGATAAATCGGTACTGTGCCAATAGGTACAGGCGAATTACGCACAACCCATTCGCGCGTTTCGTGAATGTAACGGCCCGTTGATAAGTCCATCACGGTGTCTGCCCCCAGCGGGTAGACCACACCATTTTTTCTACTTCTTCTTCAATAGATGAGCTGACCGACGAGTTACCAATGTTGGCGTTAACTTTAACTAAAAAGTTACGACCGACAATCATAGGCTCTGTTTCTGGATGGTTTATATTATTTGGTAAAATAGCGCGACCACGGGCTATTTCGTCGCGTACAAACTCTGAGGTAATAAATTCAGGAATACTCGCACCAAACGACTCGCCTTTATGCTGCGCGGCTAGTAATTCTTTACGAATTTCTGCACGTCCCATATTTTCGCGAACGGCTACGTATTCCATTTCAGGAGTAATAATCCCTTGGCGTGCGTAGTGCATTTGCGTTACGTTTTTACCAGCGACACCACGGCGAATTTTTGGCAAGTGATCAAAGCGAATATGATCCAGCCCTTCATCTGCCATGCGCTGCTGCGAAAACTGCGACGTCACTGATTCTAAAATTTCAGTGTCACCACGGTTTTCAATCCATTGTTCACGAAATTTTGGTAAGCCTTTACGCACGTCTAGTTCAAAATTAGGATCGGTATACGGGCCCGACGTATCGTAAACGCGAAGCGGATCGTTTGACTCATAAACAGGGTTTTCATCTGTACCGCCAATAAACGTATCACTTAACGTGATTTCACGCATACCAACGCGCACGCCTGGTTGAGTACCTTCAACGTATACTTTATGAGAATTTGGGAACGGTTGACCCGTTAAGTTATAAATATATTCAGACGCGGCAGCGCGAGTTTCTCGGCGCGACGATTTATTTGTAGTGTTTGACATGACTTGCCTCATTGCTTAAGGGTTGTCTTGTCAGATATTCCGAGGAATAGAGAAAGATCGTAAAGTAGCGTACATGCTACTTTGCAGCCTAAAATAAACAAAATCACTTTATTGTGCGCATAAAAAAAGACGCACAAGCGTCCTATTTTAGGCAGCTTGTTCCCTACGCAGGTATTAGCCTGATCAGGTTCACGGATCCCGCTTTCGCGATCTCAGCCAAAAACTAATTACTTAGCTTTGGCACTCCGACAAGTATTGATATATAAATTTTGTTCGTCGATTCGAAGATATTATTCAACAAATCTGCGCTGAGTGTACGTCAGTTAAAAACTGCCCGCAAGGGGCTGTTTTTCAAAAACTTAAAATTATTTAGGGATAAACACAAATGTTTGCTCGCCTTGCATGACTAATTGCTGGTCTTGCATTTTAAGCTCGGCACCTTGCTTTAAGGCTTGCAATAACTGCTGCTCAAACTCATCAAGGTCTTCGCCGCACGACTTGCGCGTCATTCCTAATCTACTTACGGTAAGGTTACTTTCTTCAAGCGAGCCTTCACCAAAAAATTTGTTACAGCCAGCAAAACCGTTTACTTGCAGTGCTTCAATAAAGCTCATTGATGCATTAAACGAAGGTGGAATTGCTAAACCATCAACACGTGATAATTGCCATTGGGTGTATTTAAGCTGCTCACTGGTAACCGTCCCTGTTGATGCGCAACCAACACATAAACCGACTATAAGCATCGGTATTGCTGCTAATTTCATGCTACTACTAACTAATTGTCTAATTAATATAATTGTAACAATATTTATGCCCTTTATCCGTTAAAAATGCATGTTTTAAATGTAAATTTTTGTTCTATGATAGTTTAAAAGTTATACAATTAAGCACTAAGTTGTAGTTTTGAATACGTTATCTATTTGCTCAGGTAAAAACGGTCTACCTTTTTCATTAACAGACGTTCCTATAACCAGTGCATTGAGCATTACTTTTTCATCGTATTTACGAACAACCGTTTGCTTAAAAGCAAATTTAAGGCGACTTATGCGCTGCGGCTCCACAGCCACATAAAATTCATCACCTGGTAATAGTGAATGTTTATAGTCCATTTCGCTGCGCATCACGACTAGGTTAATTTTATCTTTCGCTAATTGAGCAAAATCAATACCGTGTGCGTACAAAAATTCATGGCGAGCATGCTCTAAATAATTAAAATAAACACTGTTATTTACGATACCTTGTAAGTCACATTCGTAATCACGTACTTTGAAGTCAACTTTAAAGGTCATATTAGTAATCCTGATTATTTAACGTATAATTGCCGCGTTTATAGCACATGTGTTTAAATAATTGCTACCATACGAGTCCCTAAAATGGAGTTAAGTAACCCAATGAACTTACGTTTGTCTTTAATTACTGCCGCACTTTTACCGCTGCTTGGTGCACCAATTGCAGCTAACGCTGATGATAGCGACCTAGAAAGAATTGTTGTAACCGGCGATTTTCAGCGCGAAAGCATTCAAACCTTAAGCGCGAGTGCGAGCTTATTCAGCGAAGATGAAATTAATCAACGTGGTGCAAGTTACTTAGACGAAATGTTAGGCAGTGCCGCCAATGTAAATTTTGCATCTGGTGCATCACGTGGTCGTTACATCCAAATTCGTGGCGTGGGACTTCGTTCACAATTTGTAGACCCTATTAATCCATCTGTAGGCTTAGTTATTGATGGTATTAACTATTCTGGTCTTGGTGGCAGCTCATTATTATTTGATATAGACCAAGTAGAAATTTACCGTGGTCCACAAGGTACACGCTTTGGCGCAGACGGTATGGCCGGCATGATCCAAATGGGTTCAGCTAAAGCCACAAGCGATCCAAGTTTAAAATTACAAGTAGGTGCTGGCACATACAACACACGCGAAGCAGGCATTGCAGCAAGCACAGGCTTAACAGATGACACTAGCGCACGCGTTAGCTACTTTCGCAGAAAGTCAGACGGTTACGTAGATAACCTGTACTTAAATGACGAAACACAAAATCAAGACGAGCAAGTAGCGCGTTTTAAATTAAACAGCCAGCTTACAAAGCATTTAAATACTGAGCTAAACCTTCACTATATTGATATAAACAATGGCTACGATGCGTTTACGCTTGATAACAGCCGCAATAGTGTAGCCGATGAACCAGGGCAAGATAATCAAGAAAGCTACGCAATAGGTATTAATAATACTTACACGGGCTTTGATGCTTTTGATGTAAATCTAAACCTATCGGCTATTGATACCGAATTACTTTACAGCTTTGACGAAGACTGGGGTTGTAACGATACAAGTGAGCCAAATTTATGTGCTGCTGGCTTACATCCTGATGGATACAGCTCAACCGATCTTTACAGCCGCGATCGCGATGACCAATCTGTAGATTTACAATTTAATTCTAAAACAGGTAACTGGGTTGCGGGTATTTATTACCAAAACCGTGATGTTGATTTAGAGCGCCAATACACATGGTTAGCAAGCCCGTTTTCTTCAACTTACGAAACCAGTAACGTTGC
Source organism: Pseudoalteromonas sp. 1_2015MBL_MicDiv (assembly GCF_002407505.1). NCBI lineage: Bacteria > Pseudomonadati > Pseudomonadota > Gammaproteobacteria > Alteromonadales > Pseudoalteromonadaceae > Pseudoalteromonas > Pseudoalteromonas sp. 1_2015MBL_MicDiv. Next base: position 3,230,734 of record NZ_CP012737.1, read on the forward strand.
AGTATATGGTCAAGTAGCGACTCCAATTGGTTCTAAAACCACATTAATTACTGGTTTACGCGTAGAGCAATACCAAGGTGACTACACCGATAGCAATGGCTTTATAGAAGATACTGACGATGTAATGGTTGGCGGTAAAATTGCGCTAGAGTATCAAGTAATTGACCGCACTATGATCTACACAAGTATTACGCGTGGCTACAAAGCCGGTGGTATTAATTCAGAAGCGCTTGCTAAAGCGAAAGATGAAGGCTTAAACCTAAGCGCTGATTTTTTCCAGCAGCACACCAGTTTCGACCCTGAATATTTATGGAGTGGCGAATTCGGCGTTAAAGGCTCATCACTTGATGACAAATTTACACTTCGCTTAGCTGCATTTTACATGCACCGCGATGATATTCAGTTAAAAGCATGGCAAGTAAAAGGTCAGCAATTTACCGGTTATGTTGATAACGCAAGTTCTGGCAGCAATTACGGACTAGAAGTTGAAGGTAGTTACCAACTAACTGATAATCTGTTTTTAACAGGTAGTGCTGGTTACTTAAACACTGAAATAGACGACTTTGTAACACAATCAGGCTTAAATCAAGACGGTCGTGAACAGGCACAGTCACCTAAATACCAATATGCGTTTACTGCTCGCTATAACTTTACAAGTGAGCTTTACGGCATGATTGGTGTTGAAGGTAAGGATAATTATTACTTCTCTGATAGCCACAACTCACAAGCACCAAGCAGCAACTTAGTTAATTTAAGCTTTGGCTACGAAACTGACATGTGGGCAGTACGCGCATGGGCTCGTAACGTGTTTGACGAAACAGTCCCTACACGTGGCTTTGAATTTGGTAATGACCCACAAGATGGTTACGCAACGCATACCTACACACAATTAGGTGAGCCTCGCGTAGCAGGTGTTACGTTTACACTTAATCTGTAAAGCATAGCCGTTGGCTTTCAAATGAAAGCTTTCTGCAAGCAAATAAAAACACCGCGTTTAAATTAAACGCGGTGTTTTTATTTGTAGGTGAGGTTTTATACCTCGCTTTTTATAAAGTTAAATTACAAGAGCGCGAAATAAATTCGCACCTACAGGTTGGGCGTAGGTTGTTGGATTTGATGTTTATTGTAGGTGAGGTTTTATACCTCGCTTATTTATAAAGTTAAATTACATGAGCGCGAAATAAATTCACACCTACAGGTTGGGCGTAGGTTGTTGGATTTGATGTTTATTGTAGGTGAGGCTTTATACCTCGCTTTTTTATAAAGTTAAATTACATGAGCGCGAAATAAATTCGCACCTACAGGTTTGGCGTAAGTTTTGGGTTTGATGTTTATTGTAGGTGAGGTTTTATACCTCGCTTTTTATAAAGTTAAATTACACGAGCGCGAAATAAATTCACACCTACAGGTTGGGCGTAGGTTGTTGGATTTGATGTTTATTGTAGGTGAGGTTTTATACCTCGCTTTTTATAAAATTAAATTACATGAGCGCAAAATAAATTCACACCTACAGGCTTGATGTTTATTGTAGGTGAGGTTTTATACCTCGCTTATTTATAAAGTTAAATTACATGAGCGCAAAATAAATTCGCACCTACAGGTATTCCACCTACGCCTACAAGCCAAGCATCACGCTCTTTGCATATCAAATAAGTAATAATAAAATGTGTTGTAGACGTAGAGCTTGCTCACGTGAGAAGCGAAGCTTCTTATTACTTTAAACTAACCAAATAAAAAGACCTTAAAGCTTAGCTTTAACGCGCCAGCAAGCTGTGCGCCTACAAGTCCAGCATTACGCTCTTTGCACATCAAACGCGATTACGTCTTTAATTTTTTCTTTATTTGTTGCGAGCATTACCAATCTATCAATCCCCAAAGCCACCCCTGCGCACTGTGGTAATCCATGCTCCAGCGCTTTAATTAAACGCGTATCCATTGGTACTTGTTTTAAACCGTTTACAGCGCGGTATGCGTTATCTTCATTAAAACGTTTAGCTTGCTCACTAGCATTTGTGAGTTCGTTAAAGCCGTTAGCCAATTCCATATTTTTATAATAAAGCTCAAAGCGCCCTGCTACACGTGTATCGTGTTCACAAATTTGTGCCAGTGCCGCTTGAGAAGCTGGAAAGTGATAAACAAAACACGGTTTTTCTTGCCCTATCCTTGGCTCTACCTTCATACAAAACAATAATTGTAGTAAAGTGTCTTTATGCGTTTCGTTTTTGGCTATATCAGCAAATCCTTGCTCACAGGCAAGTTGCTTTAGTTGTTCTATGTTCGCTGTTAGCGGATCGAGCCCTAACGCATGTTCAAACGCTTGCTGATAAGTAAGCCTTGTTGCCGGCTCGACATTTAAAACAAGCCGCATTAGCTCATCCATTTCATCCATAAGTGCAAATTCATCAAAGCCTGGGCGATACCATTCCAGCATTGTAAATTCAGGATTGTGATGGCTACCTGCTTCTTCATTTCTAAATGCTTTACAAAGCTGAAAAATAGAGCCTGAGTCTGCAGCTAACAGGCGTTTCATAGCAAACTCTGGAGATGTCTGTAAAAATAGAGGAAGCCCACCTGCGTGCCCTGGACCTACAAATTTGGTATTAAAACTAGCTAAGTGCACATCAGTTACACTGGCAGCACTTAAGCTCGGCGTTTCTACTTCTAAAACATCACGCGCATAAAAAAACTCACGAATGCTACGTAATATCGCTGCACGTTGTTTTAGTGTTTCAATGCTTGCGCTTGGGGCCCAAAGATCTGCTGACATATTTTCTCCAAAAAAAATCCCAGCTTAAGCTGGGATTTATTAAGCTGAGTTAAGTGTTACTTAACACGGCTTACGTATTCACCGTTACGAGTGTCTACTTTAATTACTTCGCCAATTTGTACGAATAATGGAACTCGTACTACAGCGCCTGTGCTAAGCGTTGCTGGTTTACCACCAGTACCCGCTGTATCACCCTTAAGGCCAGGATCTGTTTCAGTGATCTCAAGCTCAACAAAGTTAGGTGGTGTAACAGCAATAGGGCTGCCGTTCCATAATGTGATTGTACATAAATCATTTTCAACTAACCATTTAACTGCATCGCCTAGTGCTTTTTCGTCAGCAGCAATTTGCTCAAATGTTTCGTTGTTCATGAAATGCCAAAATTCGCCGTCTGTGTATAGATACGCTAAATCGGTATCCATTACATCAGCACCTTCAACTGATTCACCCGATTTAAAGGTTTTTTCAAGCACCTTACCAGAGATAAGTTTACGGATACGAACACGGTTGAACGCCTGGCCTTTACCAGGTTTTACCATTTCATTTTCTAAGATACTGCAAGGCTCGCCGTCCATCATAATTTTTAGGCCGCCCTTGAACTCGTTGGTGCTATAATTCGCCATCGTTTCCTCTATTTATATTTTTTCGAGTAATCTACATGCCAATGATACAAAGAAATGAAGCAAATTTGCATAAAAACTGGCAAAAAGAATTAGCAAATGTAGTTACCTGCCCAAAAACCTTGCTTGAAATGGTCGGTTTATCGAGCCAAGTCCATGAAAACGACCTAAAAGCCCGCAGTTTATTTGCGGTACGCGTGCCTATCCCTTTTATAAAAAAAATACGCAAAGGCGATCCAAACGATCCTCTTTTGCTACAAGTAATGCCACGCCATCAAGAATTTTTAACTAAGTCGGGTTTTAATAAAGATCCCCTACTTGAGCAAGACAACGACCAACCCGGCCTTTTACATAAGTATAAATCGCGTGTTTTAGTAATGTTTAAAACCGGTTGTGCAGTCAATTGTCGTTATTGCTTTAGAAGGCATTTTCCGTATCAAGAAAACCAACTTAATAAAAAAAGTCTGCTTGAAACACTAAGCTACATAAAATCAGATGCTGATATAAACGAAGTGATTTTAAGTGGTGGCGATCCGCTCATGGCCAAAGACGATGCCATAAGTTGGTTTTTAGATGAGCTTGAGCAATTACCACAAATTAAACGAATGCGAATTCATAGCCGCTTGCCAGTAGTTATACCGGCGCGAGTTACCAATGAGTTATGTGAGCGATTAGCAAAATCGCCATTAAAAATTATTTTTATTAATCACATAAACCACGCCAACGAAATAGATTCCGATTTTAAAGCTGCCATGCAAAAGCTTAAACAAGCAAACGTAACGCTTTTAAACCAAGCTGTAATTTTAAAAGATGTGAACGATACGCTCGATGCGCAAATAAATTTAAGCGAAGCGTTATTTGACGCAGACGTATTACCGTATTATTTGTATTTGCTAGATAAAGTTGAAGGGGCCAGCCACTTTGATATTAACGAAGAAGACGCAATAAAAATAATGGCAGAGCTATTAAAAGCTCTGCCTGGATTTTTAGTGCCTAAGTTAGTTAGAGAAATAGGTGGTCAAAAAAGCAAAACACCTATCGATCTTAAGCTAATTTAAACGTATATATTTACGTTGTTACCCAATGATGCAGTTACCGACTTAGCCGGTGTTTGTGCACTTGACGATTGTGCAGCACCTTCAATAAGTGCAAGTGCTGCTGCGCCATCTGCTAGTTGCTGCTTTTTAGATAAAGCAGCGCTATAAAGCTCACTGCCTTGGCCTGAGCCGGAAACAGCGGGTAAACTTGTGCCTGATATATTCATATAACAAACCTGACTTTTAAATGTAATCCAAGTATTATGTCGGCCATGCAGTACAAAGCTTTAGGAAAACCATGGATTCAATTATTGAACAACTCAATACTAATTTAAAAATTGTTTATCGTCAGGCGCTTGATGCCGACAAAAAACTCGATGAATTACAGCAACAGGGCCATGGCAAATTTAAAGCCTTATTTGCACAAGATGCTGGATTTAGCTTTGAAGCTAAACGTTTTAAGCCTTACGTACTCGACGTAGCCGCTGACGTTGAAAGCTTATCTAACGATGGTTTTGATGAAGAAAAACTTAAAACTACCGTTATTAAGTTACAACAAATACTCACGTTGTTAGCTACTTTTAAGTAAAGCTTAAAAATAAAAATGCCGCTATTTAGCGGCATTTTTATTTTCAGTTAATCTAAACTTGGTAATATTTGTTCACCAAACCACTGCGTTAATAAGCGTTTTTCGTAATAAAATGATTCTTCGCGGCCCATTTTAATTTTATCCATAAAGCCCATATCTTTAAGCTCTACATCACTGCCTTTATTAAGTACGTTGCCATCTTTATCTGTTAACGAATAATTGAGCTTAATGCGCGGAAAATAGATTGGTTTTACTACACGTATTTCATCCATACCGCCGTATCGCACATCACCGGCTAAATCTAAATCAGTGAACTCTACGTTTAATTTATAACCTTTTGGTAGCTGCTCAGCAAGCTTAGCCATATGTTTTTCAAAGCTACTTGCAATGTGTTTATGATACGACCCTCTGGCTTGATTCGACGCTCGTACATCACGATAATCGTTAAAGTCATGCCATTTAACAATAGACTCCCCAGCATGAGCAAATACAGGGAGTGCTATACACATTGTCATTGCTATTTTCTTAACTGAATTCATATCGTTCTCCAAAAAGGTGTACCAATTACAATAGAGTGAATTGCAATAAGCCCAGTATTCATACCTAAATTACCAATGGCATATTAACAGTCATTCATTAACTATAACTTAACCATACCTTTTAAATTTTTGACAGTATTTTGTCGCTTGCGGCTTCAATTAAATCAAGCACATTTTCAAAGCCATCATCACCGCCGTAATAAGGATCGGGAATCGCACTAACGCTCTGTTCACCAAACTCTAAAAACAACGCTAATTTGTACTGTAAATGCGCAGGGCACTGGGCTTTTAAATCAGCTAAATTTTGTGTATCGGCCGCTAAAATTAAATCAAATTCAGTAAAGTCACTTGTGCGTACTTTACGCGAATAAATACCTTTAAAACTATAACCACGTTTTTCGCCTGCAGCCATTGAGCGGCTATCAGGCGTTTTACCTTCGTGATAACCAATAGTGCCAGCCGAATCAACTTTAACATCAACACCTAGCTTTTTAGCGCGGGCTTTTAATACCGCCTCTGCGGTTGGCGAGCGGCAAATATTACCTAAACAAACAACTAATATTTTTTTCATTAGACACTCCTTTAAACATTAAAAACTAAAACTGTTTTAAAATGCTCGCATCATACTCATCAGCATTTAGCGTTACGTTATGTTGCGCTGCAACAGATTCAAGCTCAGCTTGTTTAATGGCTAAATCGTCCATGGTGATTAGATTATCGTCTAGCTGCCACAATAACCGAGAGCCCGCGTAGCTATAATGAATCGCTAATAACGCATCGGCATTGCCTTCACGGCCAGCGGCTTTTAACTTAGCCATTTTACGGGTTATTTTATTAAGTGCTTTTTTAAGTTCCCACACATAAACAACTTCAGTCATAAAGCTATGTGTACGGTATTTATGAAGTAACCACGCAAGCCCAACGCTTGTAATAGCAACACCTATTAAGTTCCAATGAAAGTGGCTACCACTTTCATCAGGAAATAAAGCAATCAGCGTTTGCGATATAGCCAAGCTGCCTACAGCCAAACCAATACCACATCCTGCAATAACACGGTTTAAATGTTTACGATAACGCGCTTTATTTATTTCAATGAGTTGCATAACAGCCTAAAAAGTTAAGTTTTAATATTTGCGAATAGCTATTGTAACTAAACCCCACATTTTTTATAAAATTATTTCACCCCTTTTTGATTTGCCATCCGTTATAGCTTTGAAAATACCCTAATGCATTAATTTGGAGCGGCTTATGCACACACTTGAAGTACCTAACAACCCAGTATTTATTAAAACATCGACCGCCGTTATTGGCGGCGCCGCAATGACCTTTGCAGCTTTTGCGTTTATGCAATATTTAATAAGTGGCGAGCAACGCGCACCGGTTAAACCAGGGGGCGATATTATAGTAGAGATTTTTCAGGCACCTGAGGATTCAAAAGTCAGGCATATACAAAAAATACAGCCGCCACCGCCAATGCCTAAAGTGCCGCCAAAAGCTCCACCGCTTGATACATCAGCCGATCCTGTATTGGCGATTAGCGACTTTACGCCGATTACAATTGATGATTTTGGTGGCGACATTAACAACACCATTAATCGCCCAACAGGGGATGCAACACCCATAGTGCGCATAAACCCTAAATACCCAACCACAGCAGCACGCGATGGTGTTGAAGGTTGGGTGCAACTAAGCTTTAGTATTTCGCCAACGGGTGAGGTAATCGACCCAGTAGTTATTAACGCCGAGCCAAAACGTACCTTTGATCGCGAAGCAATACGAGCCATTAAACGCTGGAAATATCGTCCCAAAGTGATTGAAGGTGTGGCACAATTACAAACAGGTCAAACCGTACAGCTCGATTTTAAATTAGATAACTCTATTTAACGGACTAAACGCCTATGCTACTAAGTATTAAGTCATGGTTATTTGAAACGCCAAGCAAGGACTGCATGGCAAGTTATGCAAAAAGTGGCGACAATCGTTACTTAGAGCAGCTTATTGCCCTCTACAGTAACGACTTATACCACTACCTTGTTACGCAATCTAATACGCATTTAGCATACGACGTAAGCCAACAAACATGGCTAAAAGTAATCGAAAAACGCCACCTTTACCAAGCACAAACCACACCTAAAGCGTGGTTATTTAAACTTGCCCGCAACACACTCATTGACGAATACCGCAGGCAACAGCACTTTGTAGAGCTTGACGAAAACACGCATTTAGCAGCACAAAATGATAAGAGCGAAAGCGACTTAACTAGTGGAGACTCGCATATAGGCAGCTCAAACATAAGTTACGAAGCGTTCGACGCTGCGCTAAAACAACTTACCTTTGTACAGCGCGAAGCCATAACCTTGCAACAAGAAGGCTTTTCGCTCACCGACATAGAGCTTATAACGCAAAGCAACCTTGAGACCATTAAAACAAGGCTGCGCTATGCCAAACAAAACCTTAAACGTTTATTAGGAGCAAACAATGAACAAGCCTGATGAGCCGCTTGATCAAAAGCTCGCACAACATTACAAAGAGCGAAAAGAGCACACTACACTTACAAGTAATCAGCAAAAAGCGCTACTTAATAAAGCCACGCACACAAAGCCTAAAAAGCCCACAAGGCTTAGTTTTACGCTACAGCTAACCAGCCTTGCCTGCGCACTGGGTGTGTTCGCCTTTATTGTGTTTGATAATAACGATGGCTTTAACCACGCGCCTAAAACCGTATTTAACACCATAGACATTCACGACTATTCATTTATAAAAACACACGAAATAAATCAAGCAGGCAGCTACGCAAGCTCTATAAACGAGCAAAAACACGCGCTTGATAGTCAATTAGTTAACGATTTACGCCGTCACCAACAGCGCCATATAGAATACGGCACTCTAGTGAAGGTAGATAACGACTGGTACATAGCCAGCTGTAATGATGAAGTGCTAGTGCAAATTAAGCAGTCACTGTTGAGTGATTTAAAGGGTAAACACGCGGTAGAAAGTAATATAAATACGGGTGATATGCTGGCTATGGCACATAATGGTAAAGGGCAAATTATAGCGCTTAAACATGCAGGTGCTGGGGTTAGGCAGTGTAGGGCTTAGGTTGGTTTGGCTCAGTTAAGGTTGGTGGTAATTTAGATAAATATTACCACCGAGAACACAGAGACGCTAGGCGCTGCACAGAGATAGTTAACTATCGCCCATGTAATCTAATGGTGAGGAAAGCTCTATAAAATCACGATATTGTTCTTTAGTAATTTTGTTGTATTCATCTTTGATATAAATATAGTCAAGCCATAATAAAGTAACTTCTGGAGAAGTTTCTATTTTATGCTGTGCTAACGCCTCTTCTGCGTATTGCAGTTCCGTTAAATCATCATCACTAGAAGAAATAAAATAGAAATCATCTACATGTAAATCAAAGATTTTACAAAAGGTATTCTCAATAAATTTAGATAGTGGAATAGGATAATTTCCCTCAAAGTACTTATTATCTTTAGGAACGAAGCGGCCGTTATGGAATTGAGAGGTGTATGACTGTGGATCAATAAAATAGATTAACTCGGCTGATAAATACTCTTTTGATATATCCTTTTGTAAGAAGTCAGCTAGGCTAATATCTATGATCTTATTTTCATTACCTCGTTCTGTTCTTTTGAACCTACCATTTATCATCTCATCATAAAGTGGGTGGTCTTTTTCATAGATACAAAACAAAATAGCGAGCACAAGCACATCTACTTTTTTACCATTTGGTAAATTTACAATAATGGCAGTAATGCGTTCAGTAATTTGAATGGCTGTTCTAGGCGGCACTTGGAACGCATCTAAAACAACTGAGATATTAGCTAAAGCGGTTTCCGGTGTTTCTGTGCGGGGGAGTAGCTCAATATCTTTACTTTCTAAGTACCCAGATTCAAATTTAGTTGTATCACTATGTACTGATAAAAAATCCTTTAAAACAGGTCGCTTTAAGCTATAGCGGCTATTAAAAAAACGGCCTAGGTAAATCTTAGCATCAAAGCCTTCACCATAAATTGATTTGATTGTATGTTGGAGTTGTTCTGTATCTGTTGCTACAACAAATACAATACCTTTAACATCAAAAATATGTTTAATCGTCTCTAACATTTCTACTGCATAACTTGGGCGACAACGATCTAATTCATCAATAAAAATAAATATGGGTAACGACTTACCTTCCTGCTTTTCAAACTTACTGACCCAATCAGCTAACTTAGACTTTATTACTTCAATACTCTTATTTTTAGCTTCATGATCTTTAATTAAGTTTTGTGCAAGCGCCTTTACTGCCGGTGAAAAGTCGCTGCCCGTCAGCTTATTAGAATTTTGATTTTGGTCATTTTCAATTTCTTCATCAGAAAATAGTAATGTGTGTAGTTCATCTAAATCGATACCAGATATCTTTTTAGTTAAACCTTGTGCAATAGCAGGTGCAACAGCCTTAAACATTGAAACGGCGCTTTTAGGTATTGTTATATTAAACTTAGCCTGAAGTTGAAGCTGCTTTATAATACCTGCAATTACAGTTAAAAATGGGTCGTCTGAATAGTCTTGCTGCCATGCATCAATATATACAACAGGAAAATCTACTATTAATTCTCGTGACCAACGCTTAAGAAAATAGGTTTTACCTGCCCCCCATTCAGCATTTAAGTTTAATACATAGTTTTTCTTTTGTTCATCATCAGGCCTGCTTTCATCAAACCCCTCTTGAGCCAATAGCCTTGATAAGAAGGTGGCGTAGCGAGCACGATCTAATTTATCTGCAGGAAAATACTCTTCTAATGGAGGCTTAGTTGCTTTACTCCAATTGAATTCTTTCATTTAATTCCTTTTAAATAATACTTTTTTATATAGTGCCACATATCAATAAGTAAACGTGAGTTCTGTGCAATTTTTTAATTATTCACTCTATTTTTTTCAAGCTAACGCCCGACGCGCTAGCAAGCTATGCGCCTACAAAAAATATACATATACTTGGCTTTATAGGTGCAAACTACATTGGAGATTCGTTGGGTTTTGTACTGCTCAATCTACGTATGCTAAAAGTATCAGGCCATCATCAAATAAGCTGGCGATAGCCGTGTTTTAACACCGGTAAGTAAGTCCTCCCGATGCAATAGAAAATACGTCGCCGCTGATAGATGAGATCGCAAAAAGGGATCCATGGCAACACCTATTGGCTGCAGCTCTATACGTCACAAAATCTAAAATAAAGTTTTTAAATACTCCAAGTAAAAAACTAAACCTTAGAGCAGTGATTTGAATTGAAACTCAATACTTCTCAATTCAATACTCACTAATAATCTCGTATATAGCGATAATCAAATTCAGTACTATCTAATACTATACAATGATCATTAAAGTCGTCGCTGTTCATACTCTGTATGTCAATAATAACCGATTGCTCTTCTATATTTTTAGCAAAGCTCATTAGAAGCTGTTTGCCTCTCTTCGCATCAATTCGACAGCCAAATTCATAAATACTATAAAGCATAGCAAATTCATCACCTGCTTTTTCGGCTTGTAATAATAAAGCCTGACCTTTTTCGTTATTAAGTATTTTTCCTAAAATAAATTGTGCGCGCGGGTTTTTCTTTTCATTAGCTAGGTAACGTAATATTACTAAAGCTTGGAAGCTATCTTGCGGGTAGGCTCCTTTATAATATCCTCGCTCATCGAAGTGTCTTCCTGACTGATACGCATAAGCATATGTTAATGCTTTTTTGGTGCTCATAGAGGCGAGGTTTTCATTACTTGTTTCAATATGCTTACTGCGAAATTCAGCGGCACGCTGCTGATGTTGTTGTACCTCAATATCAATATGCTGCTGTTGCTGAAAAATAACGATACCTATTGCCGTAATAAAACCTGCAACAAGCGTTAAAACACTAACGACAGGAAGTACAATGAACCATCTATTTTTTAGCTTTTTTTGTTTTTGATAATCGGCAGATTCAAATAATTTATCAAATTCTTTATGGTCGTGCATTGATACATTAATGCGTGATATGTAGGCAGCTCCCCATGCGCCAAAAATATAAACCCCAACTAAAATAACCGCTAAAACGCCACCAACAAGAATAATCTGCAAATCCCACGCTACAAATACAATACAAGCATGAGCAATTAAACCTATTAGCGAAAATAAACGCTCGTATCCTCGACCATGAAACCGTACCGCTGCACCAACTAATGCACCACTAATGAGTAACATCACAGGACCTGCAGCTGGTTTTAACTCAAACAGAAATGCCCATAGAACTAAAATAGGAACACTCCAGAATGCAGCACCTAAAGCAGCTGAAAGTGCATTTTGTTTTGATATTTTTTGAAGTGCACTCTGTTTAGAATCTAGATCCATTTTAATTATTAGCCTTATTATTTTTTAATTAATCATAATACAACTCGATATCAGTTTCAGCATTACTTGCTTACTGCATGAATTAAAAGAGTAAAGAATTGTTAAAAATAATTTTTAAGCTCACAATAACAAAAATACACTTTTTATTAGTTTGCTTGTGACTTAAAGTCCCTCAAATCAAAATGAATAGTCCTTTTTAAGAAGGCATAGGGCGGATTTTGTTTTATACAAAACTAAAACACAGATGTCATGCTTAATACTATGATTCTGAAATCAGTAGTTGATGCGTAACCTAGTGCGTAAATACTAAATCTAACTTTTCGGGCTAACGCCCGACGCGCTAGCAAGCTATGCGCCTACAAAAGATATACATATACTTAGCTTTATAGGTGCAAACCGCATTGTAGAACAGTTCGGTTTCGTGTCACTCAACCCAACCTATGTACGCTTTTTTTAAACAAAAAAACCTACGGTTAAGCAGGCTTTTAACTATGTAAAAATCGTATTTTTTAATACAAACATACTTGTTACTAAGTACGCTAAAAACGTAAGATCGTAATCAAATAGCGTTATCTGATAATTTTCGGCTTAACGCTACTCACGTCTAAATGAATCGTCATTTCTACATTTTCAGGTTCTACCGCAACATCACTTAAACCTGTTCTAGTAAAATATTCTTCAAAGTTTTGCTGATATTTAGCCGAAAACTGCGTATACGCGGTAATAAATACACTCAACTTTTTAGCTATTATTGGGTAGGTTGCGGCAAGTTCCCGCAATTTTTCAGGTTCAGCAAAGGCAAATTCGGCGTAAGTATTAAAATCATTACCCATAGATGTTTTACCATAATCAGATAAAAAGCCCGCGCTATAATCTGGCGCTAACTCATCTTTTGTAAGTGCCTCAAAATTTGATGCCGCAGCCTTCCAATCTCTATTTAATAAACTTTGCCATGTCATTACGCTAAATGGTGAGTTATTAAATATGAGTGAACTAAGTTCATGATGTATTCCACGATACGCATTTTCATAGTTAGCTTTTGTTCCATTCCATTGTGCAACATTAGATAAAGCTATCCACCTAGAACCATAAGTTCCGCCAGCAGCAGCGCCTACAATATAAATAGTATCAATTACTTCAGAAATAAATCCTTCTGGGTAAACTCCCAAGGCAGACTCAATCCCATCAAGAGTTTCAGCAGCACTATCTAAAGAGGTTATAGTCACTTCAACATTGACTAAACTTCCCTCTTCTTCGGTAAAATCTTTTGGATAAGATTGCTTTGGATCATCTGTTTTTATATTGAGCTGGTATGTTTTACCCAATCGTTCTGCTTGCTCCGTTTCACTTTCTAGGTAAGAGCATGCGTTCAAAAACAATAAAAAACTAAAAAGGACAAAAGCTTTATTTTTCATTTAAACAATCCTTGTTTTGTGCCCTAAAAAAGCCTGCATATTTGCAGGCTTTCAAGGCATTTTATAAATAATTAAAACTCAGTATTTACAACACACTTTTATAACACGTTTTTATAACACAAGTATGCTTGTTACTAAGTACGCTATAAACGTGAGTGCGCCGCCAAATAAGGCGTACGGTAGCTGCGTTTTAACGTGGGTGAGTAAGTCACACCCTGATGCAATAGCCGATACAGCGCTGGTGTCGGATATAGGCGAGCAATGATCGCCAAATATACCACCACCCAAAATAGCACCTACAACAAGCGATGGCGGTAAACCAAGCGCTTGAATAAGTGGCACACCAATTGGGATTAATATAGCAAACGTGCCCCACGATGTACCCGTAGTAAACGACATTACCGCGCCGGTTAAAAAAAGCACAGGTACGATTAAATAAATAGGTAGGTAGTCGCCAACAAGCGATGCTACAAATACGCCAGTACCCAATTCTTTTAGGCTTGCGCCAAGTGTAAGCGAAAGCAGTACAATGGCGACCAGTGGCATTAATTCGCCCATACCTTTAAAACCGGTATCAACTAATTGATGATGCGTAAATTTACGTGAGCCAATCATTAAAAAGTAAGCGACAACAATGGCTAAAACCGTTGCATATAATACTGATTTAGAACCGCTGCCCTCGGCTAGTACACCATTACCGGTGTAATACATAAAGCCAACCATGCTGGTAATAAGCGTAATAAGCGGGATTAACATGTAACGCGCTTTAGAGCCTTTTACTTCTTCTTTTAAGTCAGTTGTTTGAAGCTCTAGTTTTTGTTCGGCTTCTTTCATTGGGCCGTGCACTTTATCGAACGCGATAGTGTAAAAAACAATGGCAAGGGTAATTATGGCGTAAAAGTTATACCCTACGCTGCCCCATAACACTGATACAGCCGACTCACCTAGCTCATAGTTACCTAACAAACCAAGTACAAATGCGCCCCAGCCGTTAAGTAGTATTAAAATACACACTGGCGCACTGGTGCTGTCAATAATGTACGCTAGACGCGCTCGGCTCATTTTAAATTTGTCGAATAAGCCACGCGATAAAATACCCGAGGTAAGTACGCTCAGGTTAGATTCTATAAACACCGCAATGCCGGTAAACATGGTTAAAAAGCCCACTTGGCGCTTACTTTTTGCAATACCTTTGTTCATTAGCATATTAACGGTTGCTGCAACGCCGCCAGATTCGCGAATGTAGGCAAGCAAGGCACCTATTAAAATACTAAATATTAATATGCGTGTATTACCTGGCGAACTGGCAACCGAAATAATACGTTCAATGGTATTTAAAAAAGTGTCAAACAAGCTATTACCTTCGCCCTGAAAGGCGAGTAAAAACTCAGAAGAAGCAACAGCAACAAGTAGCGCCATAATCACTTCTTTTCGCCAAAACACGATAGCAATCGCAATTAGCGGCGGTAAAATAGAATACCAATGCATAAAAAGTTAACCTTAATTATTAGCGAGTAAACCTCGCTTTGTACGCGTTTTAACGCTTATTTGTTAAGCCTAACAACATAAACCGGCTTAGTTTTATAGACCGCTTAGCTTAATGGATTGGCTTACTCAAGTCACCTGTAAATAAATCACTTAAGGTGGCACAGTTAGTACGTTTTAACCTATACGATAGCTTATTGATTTAGTAGCGCTTCATAAATAAGCGACACTACCGATCCGTACTGTGCGGTTTCAAATTGTTTGCCTGTAAATTCGTAACGTTTTTGCGAGCCTTTAATGGCACTATGGCGAGCATTGGTAAGTAAAACAATAGCCAAGTCGTAAGCGGGGTCAATTACGGTCACTGTCCCCGTCCAACCTGTGTGGCCATAAGCCTGCACGCTTGCATAAGGGCCAAAGTGCCAGCGCCTTGCTTGGTTGTTACCAGCTAGCCTAAAGCCAAGCCCGTAGGTTTCATCGCTTGATTGCGGCGTTAAAAATTGCGCTAAGGCGCTTGCACTAAATAATTGTTGGTCGCCGTAGCCACCATTATTTAGTAATAGCTGGCAAAGCACCGCTAAGTCGTGAGCGTTACTAAATAATCCTGCATGCCCTGCTACGCCATCAAGTGAGTAGTAAGCGCGCTCGTCGTGCACTTGGCCTTGTAAAACACTGGTGCGAACATTATCAAACTTAATGCGCCCGTCTCGTGTGTTGCCGCTAAGCTCAGTGGCTGCAAATTGCTGCGGCTTAAAGCCTTTTTTAAGTGGATTAAATAACGTGTTAGTTAATTTTAGTGGCGCGTACACTTGCTGCTCTAGATATTCGTCAAGGGGCTGCCCTGTAATACGCTCAATGAGCACACCTAAAATCATGTAATCAATATCAGAGTAAACATGCTGCCCAGATGATTCACTGCTAAAAGGGACGCTGGTAAGTAATAGCTGTTTGGTGGTTTTACTGTTTTGCGAATAAAACGCGTCACCATAGCTGCCATCTTTACGATGAAAGTCAAATACTGGCGGGTATCCGGCGCTGTGTGTGAGTAAGTCTTTTACTGTACGTTGTACTCGCCCTTCGCCTTTATATTCGCTTAGGTAGCTTTGTACGGGCTTATTAATATTTAATAACCCTTCGCTTACTAATTTCATAAGTGCAAAGTTGGTGGCAAATATTTTGGTGTTTGAGGCAAGATCAAACAAGGTATTAGTCTGCATTGGCTCTGGGCGTAGTAACATTAAATCACTTTGCTGGTATTGCTTTGCATCGCCATAGGCGGTTAATTTTATTAGCTCACCATTTTTAACAACGGCCAACACAGCCCCAGGAAAACCTGCTTTAACATCGCGTTCAATTAATGTGTCTACTTCAGTAAAATCTATATGCTTTTTTGGTTCATCGCTTAAAGTAGGAAATGCAAAACGCAGCGTTAAACTTGCGCCAGCAGGGAGAATATTTTCAACTTTAAAGGTATTAACACCGTTGTGAGTATTTTTTGCCAAACTGTAATTGTATAAGGTGTTGGCGCTTAGTTGGTTAACGTCGAGCTTTTTATTATTAATATAAATATCGGCGCTTTGTGCGTTGTGGTTTTGTATTAATAATTGCCCCCGCCCTTTGTAAGCTTTAAACGTTCCTCGGTTATTTACATAAAACCGGCTACTTGGATTTACCTCAGGAAACGTTACAACCACTTGTGCATTAGGCAGCTCTACAAGTTGGCTCTTTGTAAGTGGTAGCACCGAGCTAATAGGCTCAGGTGGTGTACTACAACCCACAATAATAAAGCTCAATGCCGCTATAAAAGCTTGTTTGATATAACCACACCTTTGATTTTTTACAGCAATAAACATGCTTAGCCCTTATTTATATAACAAGTAAGGCGCTCTTTGCGCTTTAAATTGCGCAAGCCCCGCCTGCCAGCTTTGTTTTATTTGCGCTTCTGATTGCCCTGCTTCAATAGCTAAGCGCAATTTATTAGTACCCGCTAGCTTATCCATAAAGTCAGCGCGCTCAAAAAACGAGATGTTGTTTTTACTAAGTTCCGTGTACGCATTTATTAAGTAAGTTAAATTTAGGCCTGAAATATTTGCTTGTCTTAAATCGAGCCCCTGCACGGTTTGGTTTTTAAATTTAGGGTTTAAAGCAGCGCCTTTAATTGCGCGCGGTGTAAAATTAAAATCACCTAATGCAACTGGCGAATAGCCAATTACTTGAAATGCAAAGTCGGTACCTCTACCAATGCTGATAGGCGTTGCTTCAAAAAAGCAAAGCGACGGATAAAGCGCAATGGCTTGATCGTTAGGTAAATTAGGGCTGGGTTTTATAGGCAAGCTGTAAGTACTTTTGCGAGTGTAATGATCAACAGGGATCACGGTTAGTTTTAAAGCGGGCGCTTTATTGATCCAGCCCTCACCCTTGATCATTTTGGCAAGTTCGCCAACGGTCATACCGTGTAACACAGGAATTGGGTGCATGCCTACAAACGATTTAAATTGTGGCTCTAATATTGGCCCATCAACGTAGGCAATATTTGGGTTGGGTCTGTCGAGTACTAAAAATTCTATCCCCTGCTCTGCAGCGGCTTCCATCATGTAGTGCATAGAGCTTATGTAGGTATAAAAACGCACTCCCACATCTTGAATATCAAAAATAATCACATCAACATCGACTAAAGCAGCTTGGCTTGGTTTTTTATTTTTACCATAAATAGAAATAAGCGGAATACCAGTTTTACCATCAACGGCATTTTTTACATGTGCGCCCGCATCGTGATCGCCGCGAAAGCCATGCTCAGGTGCAAAAATTTTAGTTATATTAATATTTTTAGTCAGCAGCGCATCTACCAAGTGAGTTTGCCCTACTGTTGATGTTTGATTGACTACTAGCCCTACACGTTTATTTTTTAACTGCGGTAAATATTTAGCATATTGCTGCGCGCCTACTACAAGTGAGTTGTTAACTTCGTTGGCTTGCACGCTTGCAATAAAAATGGCGCTAAAAATAAAAAATAACGTAATAAATAGGGTTTTAAACATACTGCAATATCCTTTTAAACAAGGTGTTTAAAATAACATAGGTAATATTAAAGAGCAGCTTTAGAAAGGGGTTAAGTGGACTTAGATATAGTGATTAGAAGCTGCCGCTTCTCACGCGAGCAAGCTCAGCGTCTACAACGGATAAATAAGCTCGGAGTTTGGATTTAAAGATTGGGTTGGTTTTACTTGTCGGCGTGCAGCTTGCTGACGCGACGAACAACGATCGTAAACTTTCTGTGAATTTTATAGATTAGAAGCTGGCGCTTCTCACGCGAGCAAGCTCTGCGTCTACAACGGATAAATAAACTCGGAGTTTAGATTTAAAGATTGGGTTGGTTTTACTTGTAGGCGTGCAGCTTGCTGACGCGACGAGCGAAGCTCGTAAACGTGCTGTGAATTTTATAGATTAGAAGCTGCCGCTTCTCACGCGAGCAAGCTCTGCGTCTACAACGGATGAATAAGCTCGGAGTTTAGATTTAAAGATTGGGTTGGTTTTACTTGTAGGCGTGCAGCTTGCTGACGCGACGAGCGAAGCTCGTAAATAAAGCATCAGTTATATCGGTGGTAAGTAATTAGAAGCTGGCGCTTCTCACGCGAGCAAGCTCAGCGTCTACAACGGATAAATAAACTTGGAGTTTAGATTTAAAGATTAGAGCTGTTTTTACTTGTAGGCGAACAGCTTGCTGACGCGACGAGCGAAGCTCGTAAATAAAGTATCAGTTATATCGGTGGTAAGTGATTAGAAGCTGTCGCTTCTCACGCGAGCAAGCTCTGCGGCTACAGGAGTGGTAGCTTACATTTCACTTTATTTTAGGCACAAAAAAACCGACTTAATGTCGGCTTGTTATGAAAGTGGTGGGCGCAGGAGGATTCGAACCTCCGACCGCTCGGTTCGTAGCCGAGTACTCTATCCAGCTGAGCTATGCACCCACTTTCATAGATTGCTTATTTAAACTCTAAGCAGAGCGTATAAATTCAGGCATAAAAAAACCGATTTCCATCGGTTTATTTTTCTTACACTTAAAAGTGTATGAAAACATGAAAGTGGTGGGCGCAGGAGGATTCGAACCTCCGACCGCTCGGTTCGTAGCCGAGTACTCTATCCAGCTGAGCTATGCACCCACTTTCATTTTTACTATTACTTATTTTGACTCTAAGTGAGAGTTTAGCTTATTTATACTCT
Organism: Pseudoalteromonas sp. 1_2015MBL_MicDiv; assembly: GCF_002407505.1. NCBI lineage: Bacteria > Pseudomonadati > Pseudomonadota > Gammaproteobacteria > Alteromonadales > Pseudoalteromonadaceae > Pseudoalteromonas > Pseudoalteromonas sp. 1_2015MBL_MicDiv. The sequence continues at coordinate 3,249,792 of NZ_CP012737.1, forward strand.
AAGCAGAGTCTATAAAGTGGTGGGCGCAGGAGGATTCGAACCTCCGACCGCTCGGTTCGTAGCCGAGTACTCTATCCAGCTGAGCTATGCACCCACTTTATAGTTTACTTATTTAGACTCTAAGCAGAGTTATTAAAGTATGGTGGGCGCAGGAGGATTCGAACCTCCGACCGCTCGGTTCGTAGCCGAGTACTCTATCCAGCTGAGCTATGCACCCATACTTTAAAATTTTACAAAACACGCCATTAAAAGAAATGGTGGAGAGGGAGGGATTCGAACCCTCGATAGAGCTACAAACTCTATACTCCCTTAGCAGGGGAGCTCCTTCGGCCACTCGGACACCTCTCCGTCTTGTGGGGCGTATAATAAAGATTTCAGAAAATATGTCAAACACTTTTCTACCAAAAACGACTATATGGTTATAGATTGCACATATGCTTGGTTTTAAAGTGTAATTAGTTTGAAAATTAAGCGACTTATGAGTCCTCAGAGTGAGGATTAATACCTTCAACTGGTACTAACTCATCTGTTAGGTTTGCAAGGTACTGCTCTTGATACCCCAATTGCTGAAACTCAGCAATACAGGCTCTATAGTAGGCTTGTCGTTCTTGCTCTGTCGTACAGAGCTCTGACGACTCTTCAACGCGTTTATTTTTCATTTTATTATTCTATAAGTCCGTTTGATTATTCTTAGTTAAAGCGTACAACCTAGGCCGCTTAAATTTTCGCCATAGTGTAGCTAAAAAAGTTACATAAATACAACGAAATGTTTAAAAAACAGTCATAATAAAAAGTTATAATACTAACCAAATTTGTTTAAAAGAATCAAAATAAACAATATCAAATACTTAAGTTTATAAAAACAGCGCCACCCTAATCAAAAACAATTAACAAATTACATCTTTTTATTTACGAAGTACCTTGTTAAAAGCATACCTTTATTGTCTAGGCTTTAAACACAAAAACGCCGCGATTAGGCGGCGTTTATTAACTTACTTTGTTTTACTCAAAGCTTAGTCAGCTTGTGGACGCATATGCGGGAACAAAATAACGTCTTTAATTGTTGATGAATCAGTAAACAACATTACTAAACGGTCAATACCAATACCTTCACCAGCCGTTGGCGGTAAGCCGTACTCTAGTGCGCGTATGTAGTCTTCATCGTAATGCATTGCTTCATCATCGCCTGCGTCTTTCTCTTCAACTTGACGAGTAAAGCGCTCAGCTTGGTCTTGTGCATCATTAAGCTCAGAGAAACCATTTGCAAGTTCACGACCGCCAACAAAAAACTCAAAACGGTCTGTAACAAATGAGTTTTCGTCGTTACGACGTGCAAGTGGTGATACTTCCCACGGGTAGCCAGTAATAAACGTAGGTTGAATAAGCATGTGCTCTGCTGTTTCTTCAAATATTTCACACAAAAACTTACCTGGGCCCCAAACACAGTTTTCAGGAATTTTAACGTGCACTTGTTTAGCGTACGCTTTTAATTCGTCAAAGTGGTTTTCTGGGTCATTAAATACCACAGCATCAAACTCAGGGTTATACTTTAAGATTGCATCGCTCATGCTTAAACGTGTAAACGGTTGACCAAAGTCATACTCAACCGAGTCAGTTACTTCGCCGTTTTCGTCTTTCGTTGTATTTATAACAATTGGGCTACCCAATACGTTAGTTGCAACTGTACGTAGCATGTCCTCGGTGATGTTCATCAGGTCGATGTAATCAGCGTATGCTTGGTAAAATTCAATCATTGTGAATTCTGGATTGTGACGTGTAGATAACCCTTCGTTACGGAAGTTGCGGTTAATTTCAAACACACGGTCAAAACCACCTACCACTAAGCGCTTTAAGTAAAGCTCTGGCGCTATACGTAAGTACATGTCGATATCAAGCGCGTTATGGTGAGTTACAAACGGACGCGCAGACGCACCACCAGGTATAACCTGTAGCATAGGTGTTTCTACTTCCATAAAGTCACGCTCTGCTAAAAAGCGACGAATGCCTTCAACTACTTGTGAACGAATACGGAATGTTTCGCGCGTTGCTTCGTTAGTAATTAAATCAACGTAACGTTGGCGGTACTTAGTTTCTTGATCCGATAAGCCATGGAATTTTTCAGGTAACGGACGAAGTGACTTAGTTAATAATTGATACTCAGTCATTTCTACGTATAAATCGCCTTTACCTGATTTATTTAACGCGCCTTTAACACCAATAATATCGCCAGTGTCTAGCTGACCATATTTTTCCTTAAGATCTTTTTGAACATCTTTAGATGCATACGCTTGTACGCGACCTTTCATGTCTTGAATTACAAAAAACGGTCCACGCTTTGCTAAAATACGTCCAGCAATAGACACAACTTCTTGCATCTCTACTAATTCTTCTTTGCTCTTATCACCAAACTGGGCTTGCAAATCAGCCGTGTAATGCTCACGACGGAATTGGTTTGGATGACCGTTGGCTGGGCAATTTTCGCGTATCGCGTCTAACTTGCCGCGACGCTCAGCGATTAACTTGTTTTCGTCTTGGATTTTATCAGTCATTTTTTAGCTCTTTATTAGCTTGGTGGTTATAGGCCAGATTTAAGGCTGGCTTCAATAAATTTATCTAAGTTACCGTCAAGTACCGATTGGGTATTGCGGTTTTCAACGCCGGTACGTAAATCTTTAATGCGTGCGTCATCAAGTACGTATGAACGAATTTGACTACCCCAACCAATATCAGATTTAGCATCTTCTTGGGTTTGTTTTTCAGCATTTTGCTGCTGTAGCTCAAGCTCAAATAATTTAGCTTTTAACTGCTTCATCGCTTGGGCTTTATTTTTATGCTGTGAACGCTCGTTTTGACACTGCACTACGGTGTTTGTTGGTACGTGAGTAATACGAACCGCCGATTCGGTGGTGTTAACGTGCTGACCACCCGCGCCTGATGCACGGTAAACGTCTATACGTAGATCTGACGGATTAATATCAATTTCAATGTTATCGTCAATCTCTGGGTATACAAACGCAGAAGCAAACGAAGTATGACGACGACCACTTGAGTCAAATGGGCTTTTACGTACTAAACGGTGAACGCCTGTTTCTGTACGTAACCAACCGTAAGCGTATTCGCCAACAAAGCGAACTGTTGCACCTTTAATACCAGCAACATCACCGTCGGTTGCTTCAACTAGCTCAACTTTAAAGCCTTTAGCCTCGCCCCAACGTAAGTACATACGAAGTAGAATGTTACACCAGTCTTGTGCTTCAGTACCGCCAGAACCCGATTGTAAATCAAGGTACGCATCGTTTGAGTCATGAGGACCTGAAAACATACGACGAAACTCTAAGCCTTCTAACTGCGCATTCAAATCAGCGAGTTCGCTTTGTGCTTCATCAAAGGTATCTTGATCTTCAGCTTCTACTGCAAGTTCAAGTAAACCTTCAACGTCATCAGTACCGGCTACAAGGTTGTCGATTGTTTCAACAACGGCTTCTAATGCTGATTTTTCACGGCCAAGCGCTTGTGCGCGTTCAGGCTCATTCCATACGGCTGAATCTTCAAGTTCGGCGTTAACTTCTTCTAAGCGTTCTTGTTTAAGAGCGTAGTCAAAGGTACCCCCGAAGCAATTCAGTACGTTCGCGAATTTCCTTGATTTGGTTAATCACAGGATTCACTTCAAACATGGTCATTACTCCAAAATGGCTAGGTAATTGCGCCCCTTTACATGGGATTTTCGCAATAAATTATCGTCAAATGATAAAAACGCCCGATTTTAACAAAAAACCGCGCGCTTTATTAGCCTTTTATGCATGCTTTGTGCATATTTTTTAGTACACTTTTTCAAGTTCTCTGGCTATTAATTGCAGTGTAAATTTACCTCTAAACTCATTTATATCGAGTTGGTACGCTACTTTTACAAACTTCGCTTCTGTGTCGGGCCATTCTTTTACATCAATACCAAAGGCAATGGCGTCTACTAATCTCCCTGATTGATGCTTTAAAACGAGCTTTAAATGCTTTTCGCCGACTATGCGCTGCTGTATTACTTCAAAGGTGTGCTCAAACACTGGCTCAGGAAATTGCTGCCCCCACGGGCCCGATTGCTTTAATAGTTGAGCAAACTCCATAGTAAAGCAGTCGTTTGGCAGCTCACCGTCAGTAAATACAATGCAGCGCTTACTTTCTTCACTCAGTTGCGCGCTAACTGCGGCATCAAACGCTTTTTTAAAGTCGTTAAAGTGCTGCTCGTTAATACTTAAACCAGCTGCCATTGCGTGGCCACCAAATTTATTAATTAAGTGTGGGTCGGCTGTATTGAGTCCTTCGAGTAAATCGCGCATGTGTAGCCCTTCAATAGAGCGGCACGAGCCTTTAATTTCACCGTTTTCGCCACCAGCAAAAATAACGGTTGGACGGTGGTATTTTTCTTTCAAGCGACCAGCCAAAATACCAATAACACCTTGATGCCAATCATCTTGAAACAAACAAATAGCATCAGGGATGCTATCGTCGCTAAATGCGAGCCTATCAAGCACAGCTTGTGCCTCCACTTGCATGCCTTGTTCTATTTCGCGCCTTGCAAAGTTTAAGCTATCGAGCTCGCTCGCTATACTGCGCGCTTGGTTTATGTCGGTGCTGAGCAAGCACGCTATACCCAAACTCATGTCGTCTAATCGCCCTGCTGCATTTAAACGCGGCGCAAGTGAAAAGCCAAAGTCGCTTGCGCTTAAGCGCGCTGCATTGCGGTTAGCCACTTCAATAAGCGCGGTGATGCCAGGGCGTGTTTTACCACTGCGAATACGTGCTAAACCTTGATGTACTAAGGTGCGGTTATTTGCATCAAGTGCGACCACGTCAGCAACCGTACCAAGCGCTACAATATCGAGCAAGTTAGCTAAATTAGGCGGCGGTTGCTGCTCAAAATAACCAAGGTCTCGCATTACGCTTCTCAGTGCTATCAGTAAGTAAAAAGCAACGCCAACGCCTGCTATAGATTTAGACGGGAAGTTACATTCGTGCCTATTTGGATTTACTATTGCATCGGCATTTGGCAGCTGCTCACCTTGTAAATGGTGATCTGTTACCAGCACTTTTATGCCAACCGCTTTTAAAATATTAATACCGGCAATACACGATATGCCGTTATCTACGGTGATCACTAAATCAGGCTTAATTTGTACTATTTGCTCTGCAAGTGCGGGGCTCAAGCCATAACCTAAGCTAAACCGGTCCGGAATTAAGTAATCTAAATGCTTAAAACCAAACATCTCAAGGCCTTGCATTAAAGTGGCCGTACTCGTTGCGCCATCAGCATCAAAATCGCCGACTATTAATATTTGGCTTTGCGCTTTTAATGCTTCAATTAATAAATCGCTGGCTTTGTCGATGTCTTTGAACAATTTAAAGTCGTGAAGCGTAGCTACGCTGTTATTTAGCTCTTCGGCATTGAATACATTGCGGTTAGCATAAATTTGTTTAATTACAGGGTGTAAATTACTCGGTAAATGCGAGTCGTCAACGTTTTCACGCGCAATGATTAGTTTTTTCATGCAGAGTTTTAACTTATTGAGTCGTACTAAAAAGACAAAAAAAGGCCATTAAGGCCTTTTTATTAACTATAAAACGTATTACGACGCTTTGTTAGCATCTAATGCTGCTTTTAATGCTGCTGCAGGCTGGTAACCTGGGATCATCGTACCATCTTCTAAAACAATAGCCGGCGTGCCGCTAATACCAAAGCTTTGACCTAGCTGGTAATGCTCAGCAACTGGTGCATTACACCCTGCAATTACTTTAGTGTCTGCGCCCGATTTAGCCTCAGTCAGTGCTTCTTGCTGATCTTTAGCACACCACACATTCATTAAATCAGCATAACCAGAACCTTGTAGCCCACCACGCGGAAATGCAAGATACTTAACGGTAATACCTTCATCGAGTAAATCATCTAGCTCACGGTGCAACTTACGACAGTAGCCACAGCTAATATCAGTAAATACGGTAATGCTGTGCTTTTCGTTTGGTGCTTTATACACAATCATCGAATCTTCGTATTCTTTAATGCCTTCAACGCGCACGCCGTTTAATGCTTGCTCAGTTAGGTTATTACGATTATTCAAATCGATTAACGTACCTTGCATTAAAAATTGACCATCTGGACTTGCGTAAAGCACGCCTTTGTTGGTAATGAGCTCTTTTAACCCTGCAACTGGACTTGGGTTAATTTGCTTAACCGTTACGCCTAAAGTCGCAAATTTAGTAACTATAGGATCATTAGCATCAGGAGCTACAGCAACGCTATTTGCAAATGCACTAATACTTGTGCACAACATGGCACCTGCTAACATTAATTTTTTCATAATTTTCTCTATTCCAAAAGTACTTATAAATTGACCGGCTTAGTGCTATTTAATTTCAAATTAAGCACGCGGGTGATGCTGCGCATGCACCGATTTTAAACGTTCATTAGCAACATGGGTATAAATTTGTGTGGTTGATAAATCACTGTGGCCCAACATCATTTGTACCACACGTAAATCTGCCCCATGGTTTAATAAATGCGTAGCAAAAGCATGGCGCATTGTATGGGGCGATATTGGAGACTCAACTGCTGCCAAAATAGCATAGTGTTTAATTCTATGCCAAAAGGTTTGTCGCGTCATGCCAACACCGCGCTTAGACGGAAACACAAAATCGGTGGCGTGTTTTATCATTTGCGCACGCCCGACCTTTAAAAATTGCTCAAGCCAGTACATGGCTTCCTCGCCAAGTGGCACTAAGCGCTCTTTATTACCTTTACCTTTTACAAACACCACAGCTTGGCGCAAATTAATTTGCTCCATACGCAACCCAACAAGCTCACTTACACGCAAACCCGTTGCATAAAGTAGTTCAAGCATCGCTTTATCGCGCAGTCCCATCGCTTCTTCTGTATTGGGCGCATTTAACAATGCCTCAACTTCAGCTTCTGAGAGTGTTTTAGGTAACGACTGCCCTGCTTTTGGTTGAGCAATATTTAGCATGGGCGAATCACTAATTATTTTTTCGCGCACAAAGTACTGATAAAAACGCTTTAGCGCACTAATACTGCGTGCCGTACTACGTGGTTTTAATCCTAAATCAACTCTGTGAGCTAAGTAACCTTCTATATCAAGCCCGGTTACCGTCATTAAATTTTCGCCCTTTAAGAATAGGCAAAACTTATCTAAATCGCTGCGATAAGCACTTAATGTGTTTTCGCTTACGCCTTGCTCTAAGTACAGGCTATCTAAAAAGGTTTCTAGGTAGTCGCTATTACTGCTCATACTGCTGTCATTTTCAAAAGAATCATCAGATAGCGTTGTCACATTATGCTCTCATGCTTTGCTAAGGTATCAATTAAAAATACCTTACGGTAAACTTGAGCCTATCATATCAGGCAATTACACAGTGATAAATACGATGCAAATTGGTTTATTTTTTGGTTCTACTACGTGCTACACCGAAATGGCAGCAGAAAAGATTCGCGACATTATTGGTGCCGATATAGTTACCCTGCACAATATTAAAGACGAGCCACTAAAAAATGCGCAGCAGTACGACTTTATCATCTTTGGTATTTCAACATGGGATTTTGGTGAAATACAAGAAGACTGGGAGTCAAAATGGGACGACATAGCCGACGTAAACCTAACCGGTAAAACCATTGCTTTATTTGGCATGGGCGATCAGCAAGGTTACGGGCAGTGGTTTCAAGATGCGCTAGGGATGCTGCACGACGAAATAAATACGCAAACATTTACCCAACTTGGTTTTTGGTCCAACGACAGTAGTTACGAGTTTGAAGCTTCAAAAGCGCTAACTCCCGATGGTAAACAATTTGTAGGGCTCGCACTGGACGAAGACAGCCAATACGAGCTAAGTGATGAGCGTATTGCGACTTGGGTTGAACAAGTAATGACTGAATACGGCGAAACGCTTTAATTAAAATTGCGTAGCCATTATTGCTACGCTACAAAGTAATTACTCAACCCTTAGCCAATATTGGTTACGGAAAAAAAAGCCAATGTAACCACGTACTTCAAGTTTTTGACCTTCATCTTGCACTGTGAGCTGTAAGGTGTAGGTTTTACCATTTGTTGGGTCAAGTATTTCGCCATCTCCCCAAACGTCATCATCCTCAGCTTTTACATCAGTAATAATAGTCATTCCTAAAATAGGCTGATCTTTTAGCTCATCATCACATTTATTGCATATATCATTTTGTTTTGTAGGGTCTAAAATAGTTTCAACTTTACCGCTTAAAGTACCGTTGGTTTGGGTAATACGTACATACGACTTAGCTTGGTTTGTATCCTCGTCAATCGTTTTCCAAAGCCCAACTGGGGTCATGGCTGCCAGTGCACTTTGGCTTGCCAAAACAACCGCAGAGAATGTACTTAGTAGTATTATTTTATTTAATTTTTTCATTGTGTTGTCTTAATTCAATGTAACTAATGAGTGAATCATAACAGGTGATTTATAAACACACTATGAAAGAACAGTACCTAAAAAACCTAAACTAATAATCATTAGCTTAGGCTTAGGTTCAAATATAGGCTTTTTATTTATTTTTTAAAAACTACGAATAGCTACACTTGAGTTATTAAACTCAAATTTATTAATTTTTCCGCATTGCGCCATATGATTAGTGCTTGTATAAGGTGTATTGTTTTGAGCAATAGCAGTCTCCCATCCTTGGCCGTTTTTAATGAATGCTTTTAGTTCAAACCATCCATTAACCGCTTTACTGCAATCCATATCTACATCAAGCATCCAATAGTGTTCGCCCCATATATTTAAAGATGTCACACCAAAACCATCTGTGTTTACCGTTTTTTCAGCGCCCCAACCTGCTGGCCAAACATTCGTTGTCCAGTCGGTCGCAGAACCTTCTGCTTCGCTACTTTGCCCATTTTCTATGCCATACCAATCAAGGTAGTTATCATTTGCTTTCCAAGGGCTTGTTGTCACGTTTTTTAAATTATTATGACGAATAGGCATTGCACACTCAAAATTACTTGTATGGCAATTTCGACCCAGATTTGCGTTTGCATAAGCGTGATCTACACCACCGCGCAAAAACATATCTTGTCCACTTTGCGTTTGTGCATTAATAAAAATAACCGTGCGTTGCCAGTCACTCCCTGTATTTGGCACAGAGCTTGTATTTAACTTGGCATTTTTATGAATTGCCATTGCATCCCAAGCACCAATATTGAGATTAATAGTACCGTCGGAATTAACCGTTATAACCTCGCCACTGCAACTTTTAGCATCAGCCGACAACTCGCCTTTTAGCACATTACAGTATTGCCCAGGCGCCATTTCTGTTTGCACCGTTGCAATGAGTGTTGAGTCTTCTTTGTTAATAGCCATATGACCCGAGCTACCTCGGCCAAATGATATTTGATTATTCGTGTTATCCCACCAATTTGTTACTGCCCAATTGTCGGCGGTGTTATTTCTAAAATCGACCCCGCCTGCAATATATGACCAGCGATGCTCACACTTCCAATTACTAGCAAAACACTCTAAGTTACCATTATTATGTACCGGTACGTTTGGCCCACCAGCATCTGTATCACCATGAAAATCATAACTCGACATTACTTTTGGATAACCGTACGGATAAGCCAACATAAATACATTAGCTAAGTCATATAAGCGGCCATCCTCAAAGGTAATTACATTACCAGCGCCGCCATGACCACGTTGATTATCGTGATTATCTACAAAAACCACCGCAGAAGAGCTAGGCATAAAGCCCCACCCTTCGCCAAAATTACTTAGCCATGCAAGCGAGCCGTTTCTAAAAGTATTACCAAGCTCAGTGCTATATTTAAATTCAGTTACTAAACCAGTGCTTAAATATTCAGAGGCGCCAACAGCCTCTCCACCTTGATCAATCACTTCTTGAAAAACCACTGGCGAGCCATTTACTTTGGCCATTAAACTTTGGATATCGCTTGCGGCAACATGTTTAGAAGCATCAAACCGAAAACCTTTTACGCCAATAGCTTGTAAGTCGTTAATATATGCTGCAATGGTATTTTGCACATAGTTTGAAGCGGTATCTAAATCGGCAAGTCCAACGAGTTCACAATTTTGTACTCGGTAGCGATCGTTGCCATAATCAGAGCTATTAATGGTACAACTTTCATGAAAATCTTGTGGGCTATAAATAGGAAAGCTTTTATTACCAAAACTATTACCCGCTGTGCCTGTGCCACTTCCTGCTGCCATATGGTTAATAAGCGTATCAACATAAATATCAACCCCAGCTGCACTACAGCGATTTACCATATCAATAAACTGTGCACGGTTACCGCCACGACTTTGCAGTTCATAACTTACAGGCTGATAGCGTGTCCACCATTGGCCTCCTGTAATGTGTTCATTAGCTGGCGATACCTGCACTGCAGCATAGCCTTTTGGTCCTAAATACTGTTCACATTCTTGCGCTACATCTTGCCAATTCCATTCAAACAAATGCACAAATGTGGTGGGCGTAGCTGTGGCAATACTAGGTAAGAGCAACCCTAGACTTAAACCTGCGGTGGTGATTATTTTATTGAGTTTCATAGTGTGTGATCCAATTGTTGAGCGAGCAAAACAACTACTCGATATTATTTACAAGTGGTTAACACTAGGCTTATAGTCGATGAAATAAAAACTGAATACGTATGCATAACGGGTAAACTATCCTTTATTACTAAATAACCTTCATTACTAAGTAACTTACATTTTTAAATAAAATGTTTTGCACAAAGCTATATAATCAGCAGTGTAGGTATTATCTAAGTTTCTAATACACAGGGTTGATGATTCTAAATCGCTTTTTACGTAGCTAAATGTCATTAAACTGCGGCTAATATCTTTATTGGGCGTGGCTTTTACTTGGCAGTGAGTATTTAAATAAAGCCCATTTTGAGTAGCAAGCTCAATAAATAATGCGCCTTCAACGCTTGGGAGTATTAAGTTAAAGCGAGAGCGACTATGGCTTAAACGTTTAAACGCATTTATTAACTCTTCAAAACTTAAGCCGTCGGTATGGCGCGCGGTATTACGCGCAGCATTCTCGCCTTTTAAACTGTGATTAAAATACGGCGGATTAGAGATAACCACGTCAAATTTAATTTCACTACTAAAGCTTTGAATAGTTTGGTGCTTAATACTTATTGTTGGCCACGGGCTATTAGCTATATTTTGTAATGCTTGGGTATGGGCGCTTTCGTCAATTTCTACCGCAGTTATATCAAGCTCATTACTGCGCTGCTTACACATTAATGCTAGTAAGCCGGTACCTGTGCCTATATCAAGTAATGACTTTGCACCGCTTAAATTAGCCCATGCGCCAAGCAAAATGCCATCGGTAGAAACTTTCATTGCACAGTGGTCGTGTTCAACTTTAAATTGTTTAAATACAAAACCAGACATTTTTTCACCTTTTCATTCACCAAGCGCAGCATAGCGCGTATAATCAGGGTAATTGTCCCTTATTTTAGACACTCTATGCAATTTTCTGAATTTGATCTTGATAACAAGCTACTCGATGCCATTAATAAAATGGGCTACGAGACGCCAACCAGCATTCAACAACAAGCTATTCCTGAAGCACTACAGGGGCGCGATATTTTAGCATCTGCGCCTACTGGTACAGGTAAAACAGCGGCATTTTTAATTCCGGCTATTCAGTACTTACTGGATTTCCCACGTCGTGACCCTGGTTTTGCGCGCGTACTCGTTATGACCCCAACTCGTGAGTTGGCTTATCAAATTCATGAACAATGTGAACTGCTAGCTAAGCGCACACACCTAAAAATTGGTGTAGTAACAGGCGGTATTAACTACGGCACGCATAAAGAAATTTTTGAAAAAAATAACGATATTTTAATCGCCACACCAGGTCGATTAATGGAATACCTAGAAACCGAAAACTTTCATGCTGAACATGTAGAAATGCTTATTATTGATGAAGCAGATCGCATGTTAGATATGGGTTTCAAAAAAGAAATGAGCCGTATTTGTGACGAGGCTAAAAATCGTCGCCAATGTTTTTTATTCTCAGCAACACTTGAAGGTGACAGCGTAGAAAGGTTTGCTGAAAAAACATTAAACGACCCAGCTCTATTAGAAGCCGAATCGTCACGTAAAGAAAAGGCTAAAATTCACCAATGGGTACATTTAGCCGACGATTATCATCACAAACTTGAATTATTAGTTAATACGCTAAAAAATCCTGACGTAACTAAAGCGATTGTGTTTGTTAAAACTCGCGAACGCTTAGAAACATTGATTGGTGAACTTACAACTAATGATGTAAAAGCAGCGTGGTTACGCGGCGAAATGCCACAAGACAAACGTATGAAAGCCATGGAAAACTTCCACAGTGGTAAAACAAGCATATTAGTTGCTACCGACGTAGCTGCACGTGGTATTGACGTATCTGACATCAGTCACGTTATTAACTTTGATATGCCGCGCACTGCCGACGTATATGTACACCGTATTGGCCGTACTGGCCGTGCTGGTAAAAAAGGCATAGCAATATCGTTAGTTGAAGCACATGACATTGGCATTTTATATAAAGTAGAGCGCTACGTTGAGCAAAAGTTAAAACGCCGTGTAATTAGAGGTGTTGAGCCACAGCATAAAGAAGCTAAGCCACCGGCTAAAAAGCGTAAAGATCCAGTAAAAATGAAAGCCAAGAAAAAGGCCAAGGTTAAAAAGAAGAAGTAACCTAAAACATTTTTATACTAAGCCGGCTTTTGCCGGCTTTTTAATGCAAGCCTTACAGGCTCTGGTGTTTGTACCCGTTACATATGTAACCCAAGCATGTAACTCATACCCATTTAAATGTAATTTTTGCCCACCTTAATTCCCACTTAATAAAATTACCTTATATTTCATAGCGTTAATATTGGCACCGAAATTGTAACTACAAAGATAACCTAGCCGATGGAATTTCCATTTTGTGGCTGCACGATTCACCATAATGTAAGGATTAAGTTATGAACCGCTTCAAGTTAACTATCGCTTTAGTATCATTTTGTTGTTTATTTTTATTAGCTTGCGCTACAAAGGTAAGTGCAGCAACCAACATGGCAGTAGTAAGCAGTGTAGCCACTCAACCTAACCTACAACAAACTATCACCAACACCCTACGAACTAATCCTAACTTAGCGTTAAGTGATATTCGTGTGCAGGTAAAAAATGGTGAAGTAGATTTATACGGTGAAGCACAAACTGGTTTTCAGCGCGCATTAGCTCAAAAGTTTTTAGAAAATATGGATGGGGTTAAAATCATTCGTAATAAAATTAGCGTTATTTAATACGTACCACATAAACCTATTTATATAACTAATTCGTAAGCGCGGCTTGTTACTCCAACACAAGCTGCGCTTTTTTATTTTAATTTTTCTAATTGTTTAGTCACATCACTTATTTTAAAACTACTTTTTTGCGAAGAATAGCTATCAACAAATACTTCTTCGAAATTGCTCACTGTAGAATCTTCATTTAACTCAAAAGGAAAACCCTTAAGTTCCTTTGTTTTTGTGTTGAACTTATAAATAAAATTATTGCCACTCAAGCCAGCTGAAAAAATATATTGTTCATTATTCAACCACCCACCGGTTTGATGAAACAAACCGATATTAAACTGGTTAGTTGTTTGATGAAGTCCAACCTTGAGTATATGGCTTTCATTAAATGCAGACTTAGTTATTTCAATTGTTGGTAAAAACCAAAAACCTTGGGTGTCACCTGCAAAAACGGCTAAAAACTCACCATCGGGAGACCAACTAACAAAGTTACTTTCAGACTTTTCTCTAGCGCATAAAATACCATCCGATCTGCAAAATTCTCGTAACTGCTCTTTTACAATGTATACCGTTTTATTTGGTAGGGTAAGTGCGTTTATAGGGGTATCGTTCTTATTAAGAAAAAGTATTTCAGCAGTATTGTCATCTACATTTAATTTATAGCTCAAACCATACTTAAAATTATGTTTTTCACTCGTACTTTGCTTATTACTTATTGATGTACACCCAAGCATGAAGCTTAATAAAGTAAGGGTTATGAACTGTAGTAATGCTACTTTACGCATTGATAAACTATTTAAATTAATAATGGTCATATTGTAATCACATTATCAGTTATGGCAAATAACACGGTTATCATAATAAACAAAAACGATTAAATTTGGCTTACCCTGTTCAGGCTTAATAATTATTAAGAGCATGTACTAAAAAGCGCAATTTTACTCTGTAAAAATGCGCTGTTGGTAAGTAACTATTTCCCAATGCTTTTGCCTAGTGAGCTTTAACTAAATTACTCACTTTGGCTAGAGTCAGCACCGTCGCTACTGTCTTTATTGGATGACTGCTGGCTTATTTTATCGCTTATCATGGCATCGAGTTTTTCACCCCCTTTAATGCCAAAGTCGAGCGTACGAATTGGGAAAGGAATACTAATATCAGCTTCGTCGAGTGCCTGCTTAACGGCAACAACCCCTTTGTGGCGTACCGTCATAAAGTCAGGCTCGCCTGGGTATTTAATCCAAAACCATACCAGTAAGTTAATGCTGCTGTCGCCAAAACCTTCAGCGTATACGGCGGTTTCGTCTTTACGTATTACAAAGTTAAATTCATTTATTTTATCGGTAATAACTTGAGATGCTTTTTCTATGTCGTCGCCATACGAAATACCTACGGGTACTTCTATACGTCTTATACCTAGCGTGGTGTAATTTTTGAGTACATTTCTAAATAAGACTTTGTTTGGTACAAGTATTAGTTGCCCGTAAAAGCTCTCTATTAGCGTGTTACGTAGGTTTATTGAATGTATTGAACCAAACACATCATCGGTTTCTATTACATCACCTGTTTTAAATGGCTTGCGTACACCCATTGCTATACCAGCAATTAGGTTTTCGGTCATGTCTTGAAACGCAAAACCAATGGCCAAACCCACAATACCCGCACCAGCAAGTAGCGAAGTAACGGTGCCTTTTAGGCCAACAAAATCGAGCGCTATAAATAAACCTATGCACAACACAATAACTTTAAAAATTGATGCCATTAAATCGGCAATTTGTGTTGAGTCGAGAGAGCGGCGCAGTACGTTTTTCACCAGTTTGCCAGCAAAGCGCGCCAAAATTGAAAAAACAATAGCAATAACAATTGCCACTATAAAATTAGGGATATGGCTTATTACAACATCAAACCACCCTCCGAGCTTTTCTTCTATTAGTTTTTCGGCTTCGCCAACTGACGGAATGCTGATCATTTTATTTGCACCTATTTAGTTAGTGTTCTCATTAATATTAGATGAGGTTGCAAATATAACGCCAACATCAAAAAAGCCATGCGGTGCATGGCTTTTTAACTATTTAATTAAGTTTACGCTCAGTTTAATTTTGTTCGTCGCGCATAAATACCGGCTCAAGCTCTTTAACCGTTGCCTCAGGGCTAAAGTAATAACCCGCTACAGTAAACTCTTTAAGTTGGCTTAATTGCGTTACTTTATTTTCGATAATGTAGCGCGCCATCATGCCGCGTGCTTTTTTAGCGTAAAAGCTAATTACCTTGTATTGACCGTTTTTACAGTCTTTAAAGTGTGGGGTAATAATTTGTGCATTTAATGCTTTTTTATCTACCGCTTTAAAGTATTCGTTTGAAGCAAGGTTAACTAAGTATTGCGCGTCTTGTGCTTTTAATACTTCGTTTAGTTTGTTCGCTATTACGCTGCCCCAAAACTCGTATAAGTTTTTGCCACGCGAGTTTTCAAGCTTGGTGCCCATTTCAAGGCGATAAGCTTGCATTAAATCAAGTGGTTTTAATAAGCCGTATAAGCCAGAAAGGATACGTAAATGGTTTTGTGCGTAATCAAGCTCGCTAGCTTTAAGCGTGCTTGCATCTAAACCGCCGTATACATCGCCATTAAAGGCAAGTGCGGCTTGTTTAGCATTACTTTGCGTAAACGGCTGCGCCCACTCGCTAAAGCGTGCAGCGTTAAGCCCAGATAGCTTATCGCTAATTTTCATTAAACTGCCAATTTGCGCTGGTGTTAGTTCACGGCATACTTTCATGAGCTCTTCGCTGTGCTCTAGTAATTCAGGCTGAGTGAACTTGTCTGTTGCGGGTGGCGTTTCGTAATCAAGATTTTTTGCAGGTGAAATAACAGTGATCATAGTTAGCTATTGACTTGTAATTTATTTAGTGTCAATTTCAACATTAAATGAAACGAAAAGCACGTTTTGTTTAAATAAATCCTCTCTTAATAACCCATGCATTACCGTTTTTTTATTGATCAGGACATAAGACCTATCAAGCATTGTCACACTGTTGCAGTATGGATTGTATATATTAAGAGTGATTAGATTTTTCTTTTAACTTGCTTGGAATGAGGAAAGCAAATGACTTCAGCTCTACAAAGGCTAAAACAACATTCATCTATCGTAGCCGACACTGGTGATATTGAAGCTATTAAAAAGCATCAACCAGAAGATGCAACTACAAACCCGTCGCTTTTATTAAAAGCGAGCGAGATTGAAGCATATAAGCCTTACCTAGATAAAGCTTGGAGCTACGCAAAAGAAACCGAGCAAGAGCCTGCTAAGCAACTTGAACTAGCATGCGATTACTTTGCCGTATTACTAGGTAAAGAAATTAGCGCTATTGTACCTGGTTATATTTCTACAGAAGTAGATGCACGCCTTTCGTTTAATACGCAAGCTACGATTGATAAAGCACATACCCTACTTAGCCTTTACGAAAAAGAAGGTGTAAGCAAAGACAAAATTTTAATTAAAGTAGCGTCTACATGGGAAGGTATTAAAGCCGCTGAGCAGCTAGAAAAAGAAGGCACTAAATGTAACCTTACTTTATTATTTAGCGATGCCCAAGCCCGTGCGTGTGCCGATGCAAACGTATTTCTAATTTCGCCATTTGTTGGCCGTATTTTAGATTGGCACGTTGCTAACGGTATGGAAAAACCGACCGATCCGCTACAAGATCCAGGTGTTCAGTCTGTACGCAGTATTTTTGAATTTTACAAACGCCATGACTACAAAACAGTTGTGATGGGTGCAAGCTTCCGTAATACAGGCGAAATTATTGCCCTTACTGGTTGTGACAAGCTAACTATTAGCCCTAATCTTTTAGAAGATTTAGGTAACCTTGAAGGTGCACAAGAATACTTGCTGCAAAGCGATGTTCCACAAGAGCCAAAACCAGAGCCACTTACAGAAGCGCAGTTCCGTTGGTTACATAACCAAGATGCTATGGCTACTGAAAAACTAGCTGAAGGTATTCGCTCTTTTGCTGATGCACAAGAACAACTAGAAGCGTGTTTTAAAGCAATGTAATTTGCTATAATCGTGTTTTAGAAAACGTCGCAATAGCGGCGTTTTTTTATGCCTAAAATACGCTATTTCTCTATACACTCTTCTTATACCAACCTGCATAAATCTTTGATCAATTTAACGAATTAAATTGCACTATAACGTCGTTAAAATTTTTTTATTTAGAACAACTAGATACAAAAACTTTTGCCTAGTTCTAGCGTAATTTTCTTAACGTTAAATAGACCCCATACATAAGCAGATTGGTATTATAAACCTTCATCAATTAATCACACTTACGTAACATAACTGTCACTTTTTTGTTCTATTTTATCTAGGCCTGTGGTATAGGTATTCTTGAGGTCATAAATCAATAGGAGAAATTCATGGATAGCCTAAACGATATATTAGAGATATTAGAAGGTCCTGATACAACTAGAAAAACCTCTCAAAAGAATAAAAAAAGGAAGTGGCGTGAAATAGAAGCAATAAAAGACAAACAGCGCCTACGCAAAGAACTACAAGAACTAGATTATTTTACAGACAGTATTGCAATTGATGAGCTCGATTTTTAATTCAATACGCCCCAACTAAACAAAAAGGCTTCCAGAATCTGGAAGCCTTTTTTAATGGTTTAAACAATTTGAGTTCTTTGGAATAAATTAGATTTGCCAGTTAATTGGCTTATCTCTTTGGGCTTGCAATAGCTCATTCGTTTGTGAAAAATGCCTACAACCAAAAAAGCCTCTATGCGCCGAAAGCGGCGATGGGTGCGGCCCTTTTAAAACATGATGGCGAGTGCTATCTATGCCTTTACCTTTTTTTTGTGCATGTGCACCCCATAAAATAAATACCACACCTTCGCAGTGCTTATTAATATGGGCAATTACATTATCGGTAAATAGCTCCCATCCTAAATGCTTATGTGAATGCGCTTGCCCTTGCTCAACGGTCAATACTGTATTGAGTAAAAACACGCCCTGATCTGCCCAGCTTTGCAGGTAACCATGCTCAGGAATAATAAATCCGCTGATATCGACAGCTAACTCTTTGTACATATTTTTAAGCGACGGTGGCAACTTTTTTACATCAGGCAATACCGAAAAACACAAGCCATGCGCTTGCCCTTCTCCGTGGTATGGGTCTTGTCCTAAAATTACAACGCGGATGTCATTAAGTGCGGTGGCATCAAAAGCACTAAATACTTGAGCTTCAGGCGGATAAACAGCAACACCTTCATTGCGGCGATTAGCCACATACTCTAACGTTTGCTGCATGTAAGGTTGTTGTAATTCACTTTCTAAAAATGTAGCCCAATTGCTCATTGTGTACTCTTAATCTGTTTACGTGATGCGTCTATTTTATCACACATATCCGCAAGCCCATCTAGCATGCGCACAGTAAAACGATGTAATAAATCGGCATTTACGCTAATAAATTGATCATTTTTAACAGCGGGTACTTCTGGCCACTTTTGCCAATTAACAACCGGCTGTGGTGTTTTTGATTTTTCATCAGGGATAATAATAACTTGCGGCTTAGTAACAATGACATTTTCGATACTAATTTGCGGGTAATCTGTAACGCTCTGTGCAAATACATTGCTTACATGGCATGTTTCAATCAGTTGGCTTATCCACGTATTTTTACTTACTGTCATCATAGGCTCAGCCCATAACTGATAAAATCCGGTTATATTTTTTTTATCTTGCTGGCTTTTAACTATACCGTTTAGTTTTTGCGTAAATGCATTTGCCGCTTGCTGGCTTTGCTCAATATTTCCTGTAAATTCACCAAAAGTAAGTAACTCGTCGGCTACACCAGCGATTGTGGTGGGGTTACTCAAATATACTTTTATACCTAAACGCTCTATTTGGGCTAAATCTTCGCTTTGATTTCCGCTTTTCCACGCAATAACTAAGTCGGGTTTAAGCGCCAATACTTTTTCAAGCGAGATGCCGTAATAACCACCTATGCGCTCAATACTTTGGGCTTCACTTGGGTAGTCGGCGTAATCAACTGTGCCCACAATATTATCGCCCGCCCCTATGGCAAATAGGTTTTCGACTATATGTGGTGCAAGCGCGATTATTCGCAGTTTTTTAGAATCATTAGCCTGCTCTGCAAGTGCACTGCCCGATACACTAAAAAGCAGTAGCCCAATAAAAAACGCTTTAAGCATTAGTAATCAAACCCTTCAAGCGCTTTTATGCCTGAGTCGAATGCATGTTTTACATTACGCACTTCACTTACTGTGTCGGCAAGGTCGGTTAAAGTGCGGTGTGCTGCACGCCCTGTAATAATAACTGACTGCATTGGCGGGCGGTTATTAAGCGCTGTTACTACTTCATCTAAATCTACGTAGCCGTATGTCACCATATACGTAAGCTCATCGAGTAATACTAAATCAATACTGCTATCAGCAAGCATACGTTTTGACTCTTGCCATGTTGCCTGCGCGGCTGCAGTATCGGCTTCTTTATTTTGCGTATCCCAAGTAAAACCGGTGTTCATTACAACAAACTCAACACCTGCACCTTGTAATAAATTACGCTCGCCACACTCCCACGTACCTTTAATATATTGGCAAACAGCCGCTTTTTTACCATGCCCTACACAGCGTGCTACAACGCCAAAACCCGAGGTTGATTTACCTTTACCGTTACCGGTAATTACCTGAAAAATACCTTTTACATCTTGTGCGGCGGCAACACGTGCATCCACTTGTTCTTTTACTTTTTGTTGGCGCTGCTTATGCTTATCGTTGTTTTGTTCAGTCATTATTGTGCCCTTCATAAATCGAGATAATTTGCTGTATGTTTAAATGCGTTTCGCACATGGTTGCTAATCGTTCTAACTGCTGCTCGCGATGAGTGGCAATACTAATTGGGTTAATTGAGGCGCTTGGTTTTAGCCATTTTAAAATTTGCGATGTCGCATCGGCTTCATCAAATAAGCCATGTAAATAAGTGCCCGCAATGGCGTTATCATCGCTAATAAAGCCATCGAACATAAAACCATGTGGGTGGCTTTCATCAAAGGTTAAAAATGGCTTATTAAGCGCTGCACCTTGGCTAATCCCTGCATGTATTTCGTAACCACTACAGGGTGTTTGTTGGTTATTTAAAAGCAGTGTAGCGGTTATTTTAGTTAATACTTTTTGTGCTGTCAGCGTGGTTTCAAAATCGCACAGGGCAAGTCCATTTACTTGCTTTAATGACGATTCAATACCCTCGGGATCGTTGATTGTATTGCCCAGCATTTGCATGCCGCCACAAATACCAAGTACTTTGCCACCATAGCGTAAATGGCGCTTAATTTGAGTGTCCCAGCCTTCATTTTTCAAAAAATTCAAATCGCCCAGCACATTTTTACTGCCTGGGAGAATTATCAGATCAACTTCTGGGATCGTTTGCGTATGGCGCACATAATTCATATTAATGTTTGGGTGCAAACGCAGTGCATCAAAATCGGTATGGTTACTAATGTGTGGCACAAGCAGCACTGCAATATTAATTGTGGAGTTGGTTACGTTATTATCAATTGCGACGGCGTCTTCAGCGTCAAGCGCAAGGTCGTGCAAATAAGGTAATACGCCAAGCACGGGTTTGTTTGTATATTCTTCAAGCCAATCAAGCCCGCCTTGCAGCAAACCTATATCGCCTCTAAAGCGGTTTATAACAAAGCCCTTTACGCGCGCCTGTTCTGATTCACTTAACAACGCAAGTGTGCCCACCAAGTGTGCAAATACGCCGCCTTTATCAATATCAGCAATTATAATTACTGGGCAATCTACCTCTTCGGCGTAGCCCATATTGGCAATATCGTTTTCACGCAGGTTTATTTCAGCAGGACTACCCGCCCCTTCAACAAGGAGTAATTCAAAGCGTTTAGCTAAGCGGTTATGTGAGGTAATTACTGCATCCATCGCCACTTTTTTATAGTCGTGATATTTGCCAGCTTCCATATTACTAATGGCTTTCCCGTGAATAATCACTTGTGCGCCCGTGTCGCTATTAGGTTTAAGTAATATAGGGTTAAAGTCTATTTCGGGCTCTACTTTAGCTGCTATTGCTTGCAAAGCTTGCGCACGACCAATTTCGCCGCCATCTTTTGTTACTGCGCTATTAAGTGCCATATTTTGTGGTTTAAAAGGCGCAACCTTTACCCCACGCTTAGCAAACACCCTGCAAAGGGCAGCAACTAAAGTGCTTTTACCAGCATCTGATGTAGTGCCTTGCACCATTAAGGTTTTCATGGAATTACACCTTTCGCTTTCTAAAAAACAATAAACTTAGAAAGAACACGCTACCAATAGCTGCAGTAATAACGCCTACGGGCAGCTCTTGGTTTTTAAGCAATGAGCGCGAAAGTACATCAACCCACACCATAAATGTACCGCCCACCAAGCTGGTTACCAGTAAGCCAGCGATGGTGCCTTGAGATATAAAAAAGCGCACAATATGCGGTACCATTAATCCTACAAACCCAATACCGCCACACATAGCCACCAGCACAGCAGTAATTAACGAGCTCAAAACTAGCATGAGTATTCTAAAGCGCTGAACTCTAACACCTAATGTAATTGCGCTTTCATCGCCCAGTAACATAGCATTAAGCTGCCTTCTAAAACTCAGCATTACAAACGTACACAATGTAATTACCAACAAAGGCAACCAAAGCGTAGCCCACTGCGCACGCGCAAAGCTGCCCAGTGTCCAAAATAAAATAGCGGCTACTGCCTGAGGGTCGCTCCAATAAAGCAACAAGCTGGTAAATGCACTAAATAAAAACGACAGAGCGACGCCTGCTAATAACATTGATTCTACCTGTGCACTTTGCTGCCTACCTGCAATAAGTATTAATAAACTCATAGCGAGTAAGCTACCCATCAGTGCTGCTGCTGATAGCATAAAGCCTGCGCTAATGCCTGCTAATGCCATGAGTAACACCACGCCAAATGAGGCACCCGACGATATGCCAAACAAGTAAGGATCGGCTAAAGGATTACGTGTAACCGTTTGTAAAATAAGCCCTGCAATTGCTAAACCGGAGCCTGATAAAAAGGCGAGTAATGTGCGTGGCATTCTTAGTTCAAAAATAATACGCGTATTAAAAGACGCCTCATTTGAGAGCAAAAAACTATTAAGTACGTCTTGAAGTGAGGTCTCTGCTGCACCAAAACTAAGTGCTGCAAATAAGCTAAATAAAGCAGCTGCAACACTTACAAATAGCGCAAGTGAGTGGCGAGTATTAACTGCGCTCATATTATTTGTAACCATAAAAGTAAGTGATATGAGGGATGCTATTTCCCGACTTCGATATTTGCGGGTGGTTATTTACTTGAGCGCAGACACCAAAAACGTCGCCTAGCATGTTTTCGGTTAATACCTCACTTGGCGCGCCTGTATGTGTAATTTCACCGTTTTTAATAACCACTAGTTCATCGCACATTGCAGAGGCTAAGTTTAAATCATGAAACGATGCAAACACCGTTACACCCAACGATTTAGCAAGCTCCATTACCTGTATTTGATATTTAACATCTAAATGGCTAGTTGGTTCGTCCATTATTAACAGCTGAGGTTGCTGGACTATCGCACGGGCTATCAAGGCACGTTGCTTTTCACCACCCGAAAGTGACTCAAAGCTTTGATCGCTATGATCTGCCAACCCTACAGTGTTGATAGCTTGGGTGATTTTTTGTTTATCAATGTTAGTTACTGAGCTAAATAGCGATTTATGAGGCGTTAGCCCAAGCGCAATAACGTCAAATACACTTAAGTTAAATTGCGACGGAGTTTCTTGTAAAACGACTGCTACTTTTTTTGCGTACTCATCGCTTTTTAATTGCCAAATATCGGTGTTGTTAAATTCTATAACACCTTCAGTTGGTTTATTAAAACGATATAAACAACGCAATAAGCTCGATTTACCAGCGCCATTGGGGCCAATCAAACCAACAAATTTACCTGTAGTTATTTTAAGGTCTATTTTTTTGAGAATCGTTTTATTGCCAATACCCCACGATACGTTTTTAACGTTTAGTAATGGTGTATTTAATGGCGTTTGAGTGTGCAATAGTCAGTCCTAGATAGGGTCTGTTGATCTTTCAAGGTTAAATTTGCAACAGTCTGTTTGGTATTTAGGCAAGGCAGAGCCTATGTAGTGTGGTTATTCCCCATAAATGGGCGATAACGTAGCATTAATGCCAAACAGGCGCTGCCCAAAGGGTTCTTCCTAGGGGCTATTTACTCTTTGTTGCTCGGTTTTTACTTAGCCCACTAGGTTACAAACCTCGCGCCGCGATTAAATAGCCCCTAGTTTGAACAAATTTTAATCCGCAAAGTTCAACAGACCCTAGGTTAAACTCACTAAAAATGCGATAAAAATACTAATGCACTACAAGAAAAAATGAGTAAACCCGCTCGTTAAAAAAATTTATACCAGTTGCATTAAATTAGTGATTTATTATAGCGACAAAGAAATAGTTTAATAACAAGGCGGAAATTATGACATATAGTTGTTCTATATGAATAATTTTTAACGAAGTTAGTAAGTTATTTAATTCACTAGAAAGATCATGTTTTTAATAAAATTGGTATTATACCATTTGTATCTGACTTAAAGCTTTGCGCTAATTACAGTTGCGGGAACAGTCGAGGACTCGCACCTCATTCCAAATTAAGCTCTATTATGGGCGGCTAAGTAAATAATTTAAAGCAAAAAAAACCGCACTCAAAAGAGCGCGGTTAAAAAGGGAGTGTTTTAACTAATTTAGCGAATAGTTAAAACTTGTATTCCATACCTAAGCCTAAGTAATCTTGGTCAACGTTGTTGTCCATGTCGAAGCCCGAGTAAAAACCAAATACTTTAATATTTTTATTTAACTTGTGATCAACACCTACTGAGATTGCTGACTTATCATCGCTGTCGTCAAAATCCATAGTTTGGTATTGCACTTTAAATGTATTGTTTCCCATTATGTAAGCTGCACTTAATAAGTACCCGTCAGCCTCTGCGCTGCCGTCTACTTTTTCTTGTGTTTGGTACATTGCGCCTACTTTAAAATCATCAATTTTACCTTGAACAGTTGCACGAACTACATCGTAGCCATTTACTTCACTATCAACACCAATTGATGCATATACTTTACTCTTTTTAAGTGAAGAATCGCCATAAGTAAGTCCTAGTGAATAGCCATTTTTTGCATCTTCATCATCTTCTGCAATAAAAGTAGCAAGTACTCTAAAATCTTCGTAAGTATTTGATGAATAAGTAACAGAATCACCTAAACGGTTTTCGCCTTTAAATATACTTTTAATATCGCCTTCAAGGTCGCTAAATAAATCAACTTTACCTTGAGATAACTTAAGTGCAGTATCGTGTCGACCAACAACAACTTGGCCAAATGCACCTTTTAATCCTATATATTGGTTACGCGCAGAAATATTGTCATCATTATCACCCTTTGAGTCCGCATCAGATACGTCAACTTGAAACTCAAATTTATAAACAGCCTCTAAGCCCTCTGTTATTTTTTCAGAACCTTTAAGACCAAAGCGAGAATTATTACTTTTAATTTCAGTGAACGACCCTTCACCGTCATCAGATGATTGAATAGTTACATTCGCTTTGCCGTACACGTCTACATCAGCAAGAGCATTAAAAGATAAGCCACTTAATAGCGCTAAACATAAGCTCGATTTTACAAATTTCATGTTATTTCCTTGGATAATCACAAAAGACTAATTTTAAAACAGCAGCAGTTTGTCACTGTAAAATTACAGAAATATTACAATCGAAATATTTCTGTAATTTTAAATTAATAAAAGTGCATTAAATATGAAATCAAAATAACATCGATACTCAGCAACTCATTTGTACCTATAAACTAGGCTCCAACGTCAAGCTAGGTGTCATTTGTGATAACAAATTTACCAACGTTTCTATTAATTCTTTCTGTTCATTATCTCTATGATAGGCAATAAATACATCTCGTGACGTATTTTTTACATCTTTAACATGAAATAAATCACCTTTATTTAAATGATGCTCTACAAGTACTTGAGGAATAAACGCACTCCCGCCGCACTGTAATATTAAATCAAGTGCTATACGACCAGTACTTGTTCTGAAGTAAGGCGGCGTTTTACCTGTAAACTGACGCGCATGCCAAAGTGAAAAAGTTGTTCCCCAATCAACATATACATATTGGTTATCAAAAAAGTTTTCGTTAGTTGCAGTATCATAGCCACTCACTGGAATAATAGGCAGTTCACAAATTCGCTCTACTACTAATTCATCTACTTTCGGTGGATCAAATAAAATGGCTAAATCGAGAGTTCGCTCTAATAGCAACCGAGTGCTTTCTTGTTGTGCTTTAACTTCTGCGACTAATGACACGCCCGGCATCGCCGATACAATATTTGTTATACCAAACTGTAAAAAAGCATCCCAAATATTAGGCGTTCCTGCTAAGCTAATTTGCTTATGCATATTATCGGCAAGCGCAACATCTACTTTGGCGCGTTGCATACCCGTAATAATCATTTGAGCATGTGGCAACAAACGCTCACCCGGCGCTGTAAGTTGAATATTATTACGCTGGCGTATAAATAAATTAACCCCAAGTCCCTGCTCTAGCTGACGAATCCTAAAGCTCACCGCAGATTGGGTGATATAAAGGTTTTCGGCCGCTTTACCAAAGTGACGTGTACGCACAACTTCAACAAATGTTTTTAATAAATCTATATCCAATTTTTTATCCTCACGATAAAAATAACTTGTTTAATAAATTGCCAAACTTGCATCATACTCCAGCTAATTACTAAGGCATGAGGATAAAGCTATGAGCAATGATATTTCACTACTTCGTCAAGCATTTGTTAGCCAACGTCAGTTTTATGATGATCACAACTTCCCACGCGGTTTTAGCCGTAGTGGAAACTTCACCTTATTAGAAGCCAGCATATTAGACCAGCATGGCGTTGTTTTAAAAGGCTTACACAACAAAACTATTGAGCCACAAAACGAACACCAAGAACAATTTTTAGCCGTAGCAATGGGGACTTTAGAGCCAACAAATCCGATTGAGCGTGCTTGGGTTAAATACCTTAAACTTACAACATGTAAGAGTAAGTTTCATACCCTATTTGGGCGCTCAAAAATATCAGGGCCAGCACCTATAAGCCAAGAGTATTATTCTGAAGCAGATAACCTATAAGCTCTTCACTTATTTGCTTATTTGCTTTTTTGCGTTTTAGCAGTTACAACTTGTATAAGCAAATACTTTTGCAAAAATATAAACAAGGTTGTGACGTGACGCGAAGAATACTAATAGTTGAAGATACGCCTACAATAGCGCGGGTGCAAAAACACATCGCGCTTAAAGCGGGTTATGAAGTAGATATAGCTGAATCTCTAACTCAAACAAAAGAACTTATCAGTAAAAATAGCTACTTTTGTGCTGTAGTCGACTTTATTTTACCTGATGCGCCTAATGGCGAAGCAATTCCTTGTACTATCGCTGCTGAAATTCCAACGATTGTAATGACGGGTAATATTGATAAAAAAACACGCGATACAGTAGAGAAATACCCTATAATTGACTACATAATCAAAGAAAATAAACAAGCGTATCAGTATCTCGAAAAACAGCTATTACGACTACCTCGAAACGAAAATATAAAAGTACTCGTTGTTGACGACTCTTTATCCACACGACAGTACATATGTAGCTTGTTAACCCGCCATAAATATCAAACTTTACAAGCTGAAGATGGTAAACAAGCACTTGTTATGCTTGA
The DNA here is from genome assembly GCF_002407505.1 of Pseudoalteromonas sp. 1_2015MBL_MicDiv. Classification (NCBI taxonomy): domain Bacteria; kingdom Pseudomonadati; phylum Pseudomonadota; class Gammaproteobacteria; order Alteromonadales; family Pseudoalteromonadaceae; genus Pseudoalteromonas; species Pseudoalteromonas sp. 1_2015MBL_MicDiv. Next base: position 3,276,954 of record NZ_CP012737.1, read on the forward strand.
AACATCACCTGATATCTCCGTTATTATCACTGATAATGAAATGCCTAATATGAACGGCGATGAACTATGCACAGAAATCAGGCGTTTATATGATAACGATGAAAAAGCAATAATTGGCATTTCAGGCGCTGATTCTTCAGATTTATCTACCTTATTCTTAAAGAACGGGGCAAATGATTACCTACATAAACCTTTCAATAGTGAGGAGTTTTATTGTCGATTAAGCCAAAATGTCGATATGTTAACGCTTTTAGCAACCATAAAAAACCAAGCTAATACAGACTACCTCACAAAAATCCCCAATCGTCGTTACTTTTTTGAAGAGGCTAGAAAATCCCTTAAGAAAATTGAACTTGATAACGGTAATGGCGCATTAGCTATGCTTGATATTGATCATTTTAAAGCAATTAATGATACCTATGGCCACGATGCAGGCGACGAAGTATTAAAAGGTTTATCTATTTGTTTTAGCAAATACTTTAAAAAGTATTTAGTAGCACGCTTGGGGGGCGAAGAGTTTGCTGTTTTTTTTGCCGATACTGATAAACAAGAAGCACTCAAAAAACTTGAAGGATTTAGGTACTTTATAGAAGCTAATAGCCAACAATTTAGTAAAGCCAACATTAGATTCACTATTTCTATTGGTTTTTCGTCAGGGCCTGTTTATCAAATTGATGAGCTATTAAAACAGGCCGACTTAAAACTTTATGATGCAAAAGAAACTGGCCGCAACAAAATTATTAGCTAGAATAGTTAACTAGCCACTTGTGCTGTCGCCACTGCCGCTTTTTTTCGTTTGCGTGATTGATAGTAAGAATCCCAACTAAATATAGCAAGCGCACTCCAAATACATGCAAATGTAACTAATCTTTCTGCATCAAATACCTCACCGTAAAACACCACTGCGAGCATAAACATTAAGCTTGGCCCAATGTACTGAAAAAAGCCCAATGTAGTGTATTGCAAACGCTTAGCTGCGCCAGTAAAACACAATAACGGTAATGTAGTTATAATGCCCGCGCTAATTAGTAACGCATTAGTATGCCAATCGTTAGCGGGAAGGCTTGATGTGTCAGAAGGCGCCATTAACCACCAATAAACAAGCGCTACAGGTAATAATATAAGTGCCTCTAGCAATATCCCTGGCAGAGCTTCAACGGGGAGTTTTTTACGTAATAAGCCATAAAGTGCAAATGATATTGCCAATGAAAAAGCAACTACCGGAAACGAGCCAAAGCTAACGAGTTGCAATAATACTCCCGAAAACGCGAGTGCAACGGCAACGCCCTGAAACTTACGTAAACGTTCGCCTAAAAAAAGCATACCCAGTAGTACATTTAACAACGGGTTTATGTAATACCCCAAGCTTGCATCCAGCATATGGTTATTATTTATCGCCCATATGAAAAGCCCCCAATTAAATCCCAGTAACGCTGAAGTAATAACAAGCATTAACACTAGTTTGGGCTGAACAATAATACGCTTTATTTTGTGCCAATATTTAAGAATACTTACCACAAGTACTAAAAAAACAACAGACCAAACAACGCGATGCATTAATATTTCAAAAGCTGACACATGCTGGATAAATTTAAAGTATATAGGTGCTAACCCCCACATCACAAATGCTAGGCAAGCAAAAACAGCGCCTTTACGCTGCTCTGTATCAATCGACATAATAAAAACACTTAGTGATACTAAAAGGTCGCTAGTTTACTCTCCATGGATTGTTTATCCAACTAAATACGTACCAGTACCAAACGCAATTTGAATTGCTTTTTCATTATGTAACTCCATTCGACATACACACACTTTGTTGCCTGAACGAATAAGCGTTGCACTCGCGGTGAACACTTCGCCTTTGCCTGGGCGTAAATAATCGGTGCGTAAATCGATGGTTCCAAGCGTAGCTAGCCTCGTTTGCACACTACCAATATCTAAGTCTGTTAATTTATCAATCACACTTGCTGCAGCAAGCATTCCTCCCACATTATCAAGCACGGCTGAAATAACGCCTCCGTGTAATATTTTTTGCGCTGGATTACCAATAAATACATCCTGCCAAGGAAAGGTAATTTTTGCTTGTTCAGGACTCAGTGATTCTACCGATATTTGTAAAAACTGATTAAACGGCATGCCATTTACAAACAACGCCCCGACTTGTTCAATTAACATTTCTTTATTCATTATTATTCTCTATGCCAAAACTGGTAAGATGAGTAAAACATACATAGTGTAAAACTACGAGACTCCACTTAAATAATTCATCAAGTAACTCAGCTAAAGACATCTCGTTAAAAAACCACTAAAATACCCGCCAATGAATACATTAACACCACCTTCTAGTACGCTTGTGCGTAAACCAGAAACTGTCCTCAAACAAGTGTTTGGCTACAGCGAATTTCGCGACGGTCAAAAAGCAGTTATTGATGCAGCTATAAATGGGCATGACTCGCTTGTATTGCTACCCACAGGTGGTGGAAAATCTGTGTGTTATCAAATACCCGCTTTAGTGCTTGAAGGCGTAACCATTGTTATATCTCCGCTTATATCGCTAATGCAAGATCAGGTAACGCAACTCCAAGCACTTGGCGTAAAAGCCGCTTACGTTAATAACAGCTTAGCGCGAGAAGAACAGCAATTGGTGTATCAACAACTTCACCAAGGTTTAATTAAACTATTATATGTTGCGCCTGAAAAAGTATTGCAGCGTGACTTTTTAGAGCGTTTATCGCATTTAAATGTGAGCTTATTTGCCATTGACGAAGCGCACTGTGTGTCGCATTGGGGTCACGATTTTAGACCTCATTACTTTCGCTTAAACGAATTAAAGCAACGTTTTGCACATGTTCCTATGATGGCGCTTACCGCCACGGCTGATAAAGCGACCCGGTTTGATATCGTTGAGCAACTCAAACTACAGCAGCCTTATATTCATACTGGTAGCTTCGATCGTCCCAATATTCGTTACACCATAGAAGAAAAATTTAAACCTATGGTGCAACTGCTTCGCTACTTAAAAGAGCAAAAAAACCAAAGCGGTATTATTTATTGCACCAGTCGTAAGCGCGTAGACGACATTGCTGAAAAACTTGCAGACGCAGGGCTAAACGCTGCCGCTTACCATGCGGGTATGAGTAACGAACAACGACAATTTGTGCAAACTGGGTTTGCCCGCGACGACATTCAAATTGTAGTAGCAACTGTTGCTTTTGGTATGGGGATTAATAAACCTAACGTACGCTTTGTATTGCATTACGATATTCCAAAAAGTATAGAGTCGTACTATCAAGAAACAGGACGAGCTGGGCGAGATGGCCTTGCCGCAGAAGCCATCATGTATTTTGATCCGGCTGATATTGGCCGTGTAAGGCGCTTTTTTGAAGACATTGATGACGAACAACGTCGCCGTGTAGAAGAACAACGCTTTAACGCCATGGCTAGCTTTGCTGAAGCACAAACGTGTCGCCGCCAAATATTGCTAAACTACTTTAGTGAATACCAGCGCGAACCTTGTGGCAACTGTGATATCTGCTTAAACCCACCTAAAAGCTTTGATGGTACGTTAGTCGCACAGCAAGCGCTTTCGTGCGTATATAGAGCTGAGCAACGTTTTGGCCTAGGTTATATTGTAGAATTACTTCGCGGTGCAAACACGAGCCGCATACGCGATAACAACCATCATGAGTTAAGTACTTACGGTATCGGTAAAGATAAAAGCAGTGAATTTTGGCTTAGTATTTTACGTCAACTTATTCATCAGGGTTTACTAAGCCAAGATATAACACAAGGTGCGTCTCTTAGATTAACAGAAGCCGCGCGTGCAATTTTAAAAAGTGAATATGCTTTGCAATTGGCTGAACCTCGCCTGCAAGCCAAGCACGTGTACCAAGATAAATTAGCGCAATTTAATTATGATAAAAAGCTCTTTGCCCGCTTAAGAGCACTGCGTAAAGAACTTGCTGATGCCGACGATGTACCACCGTATGTAGTATTTAATGATAAAACCTTGGCTGAAATGGCGCAGCTTATGCCAACAAATGACAGTGAGTTTTTAAAAGTGTCGGGAGTTGGTTTCACTAAATTAAATAAATATGGCGGCGCCTTTTTAACTGCAATTCGTAATTACTTAGCTACAAATTAAGAGCATTATGACAAAAATAGAATACGACCATACTCATAAATGTATTGTAATTACGCCCATCGAGCCTCCGCATGATGAAGACTTTGAGCTGTGGAGTACATTATTTTTACATTCAGACGATATAACGCTCAACGAGTATTCTGCTGGTGCTGACCGTCATCGAGTTCGCTTTAGCTACCAGCAGCAAACCTTTAATTTAAACTATGAGCACTACAGCCAAAGTATTTGGATAAATGGAGAAGGCACTGAAGCCGATCATCTACTTGCTGCACTCACCTTTTATTTAAGTTAGCGGCTTTAGTTCAAAGTCGTTATATTTAATTTTCAAACTCAATACTTTTAACTTACATTTTAGTAACTATGATGTAAGCTGATATTACGGTAGTAATTTGCTACGTAGCAGTAAAGGGTTTGAATGGTAACTAAGAAATGGATCACACAGTACTGTATTAGCTTAAGTATTTTAGCCTTATCCATGCAAAGTGCATTAGCACAAACTCATGATAATACTCGTTGCCAAGTTGAAAAGTTAGACCACTCTAATAATAAAAACTTACGCCGCCAACTCAACGACGATATCTCCATTGTAAGCGCTAAACCCAATGCTAAAATTGCCACTATTTCACTTAAGCAACTCAATGTATTTAATACCGAACTCGAAGAAGAAAATAATGCATTATTTCGCTTTGCCAACCGCGCACATATTCAAACCGAACCGGATGTAATTAATAACCTCCTACTGTTTGCCACCGGCGATAAATATGATGCTAAAAAATTAGCTGAATCAGAACGCCTCCTACGCAAAGAAAGTTACTTATATGACGCCCAAATTAGTGCAACTGAGAACTGCGATGGTGACATTGATGTAAAGGTAGTGACTCGTGATTTATGGACGCTTCTACCTGAAATAAACTTTAGCCGCAGCGGTGGTGAAAATAAATCAAGCATTGGCTTTAGAGAATCAAACCTCTTTGGTTGGGGTAAACGCCTATCGTTTTCACGCACTACCGATAGCGACCGCAGTGGTTACTTATTTGTTTACGACGATCCTAATATTTTATCTACTCGCTACCGCGGCCGTCTAGAGTACGCCGATAACAGCGATGGCAAGCGCCATTTACTTGAGTTAACCTATCCATTTTACGCAATTGACACCCCTCTTAGTTACGGTATTTTAAGCTATTCAGAACAGCGCGAAGAGTCATTATATAAACGCGGCGAAGAGTTTAGCGAATTTGATCAAACTAGCGATTTAACCAGTGCATTTATAGGGCACTCTAAAGCGCTTAATAATAACTGGACCCAGCGCTTAACCTTAGGTTATACCGACGAGCAGCATACCTTTGAAGCTATAGACACCACCTTTGCACCACTTGCCGATGACAGAAGTTTAAGTTACCCATTTATAAGCGGCCACTGGTTTGAAGATAACTTTATAAAAGTACGCAATTTCGACAGTATGTACCGCACTGAAGATTTAAACCTAGGCTGGAATGTTAAAGCCCTTGTTGGTTACTCTGATGAATCTTTGAGTGATGATGATAGTCGTGCTATTTATTCATTAAATTTTAAAAAAGCACATTTTTCTGGCGATAATACTCTATGGCGTTTTAACACTGACATTGAAGGATATTGGAATAAAGAACACAAACAATTAGAAAACTTTAGGGCCACTAGTCAAATTCAATACTACTTAAACACCAGTGTTGATCAATCGTGGTATGTAAAAGGGCGTTTGCAATATGCTAAAAACTTAACTGCCGACCAACAACTTACTTTGGGTGGTGAAACTGGTTTACGAGGCTACCCTATGGATTATCAACACGGCGATCGCAGTTTTTTAGTTAGTTTAGAAAAACGCTATTATTGGGAGTACGATTTGCTTCAGCTATTTAAAGTAGGTGGCGCTGGGTTTATTGACGTTGGCCGAGCGTGGTTTAACGACAAAGATAATGGCGAGAACGATCACGTACTTAAAAATGTTGGCATAGGTTTACGCTTAGCCCCAAGCAGAGCTAACGCAGGTACTATGATCCACATTGACATCGCCGCACCGCTTGATAGTTATGACGATGTAGACTCAGTACAATGGTTAGTTAATGTGAAAAAATCTTTTTAAATAACTATTTCGCATCATCTTAAAACGTTAAACTAATTAATTACTTACTCCCCATATGAGAATGTATTTTGGAACCGTTAGAGATTTTAGATTTTTTTGGTACACAATATAAACTGATTGTGACCCTAATCGCCTTACTACTTTATCCGTTGCTATTAAAGCTGACTAAAAAGCTTCTCGAAAAAACCATTAAGGGTAAAGTAGATTTACATCACAAATCGCGCGCAGAACTACTGCTTAAAATAATACTTGCCTGTGTAATGATATGCTTAGTACTGGTATTTTGGGGCATTGAATTACGTGGCTTACTTGTACTTGGCTCCTCATTATTTGCCATGCTAGGTGTTGCACTTTTTGCCGCATGGTCGTTATTAAGTAACTTAACTGCATTCTTATTAATGTTTATTCAAAACGACTGCCGCGTTGGTTATTGGGTACGAATTATTGATGGCGCGAATCATGTTGAAGGTCGCATTGTCGAAATGGGTTTGATGAATGTAGTACTTGAACACATTGATGGCCATCGTGTTATTTATCCTAACAATTTATTTGTGACGCGCCCTGTCATGGTTTTAAATAAAGAACCAAAACCAACAAAAACGCCTGTTATAAAGCGTATTATTGGCCCTAAAAAACATACTTAAAAAATAATAGTCACAAAAAAGCCGCAGAAGGTAAATACCTTCTGCGGCTTTTTAATGCTTAACTAAACAGAACTTAGGTTAACGATTAATTATTTAGTTCCGCAGTTTTAAGTTCGTCATCTAAATCATTTATTTCGTCTATAAAGCTCTCTAGCTGCTGCTCAACTAAACCATTGTCACTCGCAAAGTAAGCTAGATGAAAGACTGCATCACCCTCATTTACTAATGGCATCGTTTGTTGGCCAATAACAATCCCACCTTTAGGTGCTAAAAGCTCAAGTTCAGAGTCACCCAACGGACTACTAATATAAGCAAGTATTTGGCCCTTAATTACACGTTCGCCCAATGATACTTGAGCACGTACAATGCCATCAACTTCTGCGCGTATCCAACTTGTAGAACCTGCAATAATCGGATCTGGTAATTTTTTCGGGCGTTTGCCACGAATCATTTTTAAATGACGCATAACATAATCAACGCCCTGCACACCGGCTGCAATTGCAATAGGATCAAATCGTAGTGCTTCACCTGCTTCATAGGTTATAACAGGTATGCCTAAGTTAGCCGCTTCGCTGCGAAGAGAGCCATTACGCAGTGATGCATCTATAACCGCTGGCGTGCCAAATGCTTTAGCCATTTCAGCTGTTGCTTCATCTGCTAAATTAGCACGAATTTGTGGCAAATTAGTCCGGTGAATAGCCCCCGTATGTAAATCAATGATATGCGTACAATGTACTGCTACTTGATTAAAAAACATATAAGCCATACGTCCTGCTAACGAGCCACGTTCAGAGCCTGGAAAACTGCGGTTCATATCACGTCGATCTGGTAAGTAACGCGATTTATGAATAAAGCCAAACACATTCACAATAGGCACAGCGATTAACGTGCCACGTAACTGACTAGGATCTATTTTAGCAAGTAACTGGCGTACAACTTCTACGCCATTTAATTCATCACCATGAATAGCAGCACAGACCATTAGCACAGGTCCTTCCATTACACCATTCACCACTTCTATAGGAATATTAAGTGGTGAATGGGTGTAAAGCTTTGCGGCTTCTAAGGCAAGCGTTTTACGCTCGCCTACGCCAATCTGTTCACCTAATAAGGTAAAAGGACGGTTAATTTTAACCTTTGCCACGTGTTGCTGTTCCTTTACTTGAAGCATTCTTTTCGATGAAGTCAATCACCATACCTGCAATATCTTTACCTGTTGCGATCTCAATACCCTCAAGACCAGGTGATGAGTTTACTTCCATCACAAGTGGCCCACGAGATGAGCGAAGTAAATCGACACCAGCCACATTTAAGCCCATTGATTTAGCGGCTGCAACTGCTGTTTTACGCTCCTCAGGAGTAATACGTACTAATGTCGCGCTACCACCACGGTGAAGATTAGAACGGAACTCACCTTCTTGTGCTTGGCGCTTCATTGCTGCAATTACTTTATCGCCCAATACGAAACAACGAATATCTGCACCACCTGCCTCTTTAATATATTCCTGAACCATAATATTAGCTTTTAAGCCCATAAATGCTTCAATAACACTTTCAGCCGCTTTACGCGTCTCAGCAAGTACAACACCAATGCCCTGTGTACCTTCAAGTAATTTAATTACAACAGGTGCACCGCCTACCATTTCTAGTAAGTCTTTTACATCATCTGGTTTGCTAGCAAAACCTGTTACTGGCATACCAACGCCTTTGCGCGAAAGTAACTGAAGCGAGCGCAATTTGTCGCGCGAACGAGAAATTGCCACGGATTCGTTTACAGGGTAGACACCCATCATTTCAAACTGACGAAGTACCGAGCAACCATAAAATGTAACCGATGCACCAATACGCGGGACGATTGCGTCAAATTCTTTTAAATTTTCACCGCGATAGTGAATTTCTGGTTGCTCTGAATTTATATTCATATAGCAGCGTAGTGCGTCGATTACTTTAACTTCATGGCCACGCGCTTCTGCCGCTTCGATTAAACGACGTGTTGAATATAATTTTTTGTTACGAGATAAAATACCGATTTTCATAGTTAAAACCTTAACTAAATTGTATGCATTAATTATTTATGGCTGATTTTCAAACATAAAATTCAATACTTTTATAATAAATGAGATAAAGCCGTGTCAACAATGACACGATTTTCCATGGCTGTACGCCCTAATAACATTCTAAACTTCATTGTTGCTCGACTGGTTAAAGTCATCTCTATAGGCCAGCTATGCTTACCCGCATGCAATGTTGTTTCTATAAAATAACGTAATTCTTTTTGTCCACTTGAGCTTGTTACGTTTTTTATTTTTTTAACCTTTGCATTACAAGTGATTTTCGTTTGTTCATCATCTTGCAATGGCTGGGCTGTAAACTTAACCCATTTTTCTCCATCAACTTCGTACTCTTCAATGTTAATAGCATGAATACATGATGTACGAGCGCCTGTATCAATTTTAGCTTTTATTCGCTCAATACCCAGTTCAGGTAAGCTCAACCACTCACGCCAACCAATAGTGATCTTTGTCGTCATAAATGTGCCCTTAATAAAAAAGTGACTTATACGCTACAGGTAAAAAAACACCAACAAAATAAATTTATCCCGTCGACAAGTGAATTTGATTGATAAATATCGACCGCAAACTTCACTATATTTTTCTACTGCACAGTTAACTATCTTGGTTTGCTAGCAATTTAATTCACACCAAATTTATGCTTTATTAATTTAAAAACTAACTTATTAAAAATAAAGATAAGTCTATTTTGATTAAGTAGATACACTATAGTTAACAGTATTAAAAATACACTATTATGAGAAACTAATATGATTAATGGTTTACTCCACGCCCTAGTTCTTGACGAACGAGGTGGTGCACGCCCCATTTCAAACACTGATGAGCTACATAATTGGAAACCTGGACAGGGTAAGCTTTGGGTACACATGGATTACAGTCAAACAGAAGTCGTTACATGGCTTAAAAATTGTGAGTTTTTAACCGATTACGAGCTAGAGTCGTTAACCGCAGATGAGACTCGCCCACGTATTACATCTGCCACAAATGGTCACATGCTATTTTTACGCGGGGTGAATTTAAACCCGGCGCAAAGCCCTGAAGATATGGTATCAATTCGCTTTTTCATTAATGAAGATATTGTAATTACGACACGTAAACGTCGATTATTATCAATTCAAGATATTTTAACATCGTTTAGTAGTAATACCGGCCCATGCAACATATCAGAATTAGTATGCGCAATAGCACAAAAATTGATATCACGAATGCAAAGCGTCATTGATTCGCTTGATGAAACATTAGATGATTTTGAAGAAGAAATAGACGAACCAAGTAAACCTTTTGATAACCAAGGGTTATCGCAACTGCGTCGCCAAACAATCGCCTTAAAGCGCTACTTAAGGCCGCAAAAAGAAGCATTAAGCAGTATGGTGAACAACCACTATCCATGGTTATTTGATGACGATAAAGCAAAGTTAAATGAAACGACAAATTTGCTTATTCGCTATCTAGAAGAGCTAGATAGTTCCATAGAGCGGGCACAAATTATTCAACAAACAATCACAAACCAAGTGTCTGAGCAATTAAATCAGCGCATGTACGTCATGTCGGTTGTCGCTGCTTTATTCTTACCTCTGGGGTTTTTAACTGGCTTATTAGGTGTGAACGTAGGGGGCATACCTGGCACAGAGAGTCCATATGCATTTACGTTATTTGTGGTTTTTTTAATCGTATTAACGGGCAGTATTGGCATTTACTTTAAAAACAAAAAATGGTTATAAATTAAATTCATATACTATCAACGAGTATAAAAGCCACTCTACTTTGAATTAAAGTGGCTTTATAAATAATACTTAATTATTTAGTTACTCGAGTATAGCTAACATTTGTCATTGTGATTTTAGATTTAGTAATACCTAAATCCTTAAAGCACTCTTTAAAGGAGTTTGAATTACCCGATTCACCACAATTATCTAATGTATATGGGTCTTGCGATTGTAGGTAGTTACCAAATTTGAAGTAAGATTCGGAATCATCTTCGACCGGAATACCAAAAGTACTGCCAAGTGCGGTTACATCAACATCACCGTAATTATTCACAACTTTTAAATTAAATGAACCACCACTGGTTATAGTACCTAGTGCAAACTTTTCTTCATTACCACTGGTGTTACGCAAACGTACATACACGTCAAAAACACCATTATTTGCAGTACTATCATCAAAACCTGACTCTGACGAATCAGACACATACACTTTCATAATAGTGCCTGTATCACTTGCATGGTGTTGGGCAACAATAGTTTTTCCACCATCGGACATTTCAACTTTAACATTAGCTTCAAATACTTCGTAAGTGTCAGTCATCGCAACACGTAAATTAGATTTAACTTTATACTCATGACGCCAACCATTTCCATTAGGCGTAATATGTTGCGCTTCTAATGGCACAAATACTAATGTGCTATCGTTAACCAATGGATTAGGATTATCCCCCTCTAAATCAAAAATACTACCACTTGTAATACTGCTTGGAATATTACTTCCGCCACCAGTATCACCGCCGCCAGTGTCACCCCCACCAGAGCCGCCACTGCTTAGCGTAAAATCATCAAAACGTACATCATTCGAACTATTATTATGTTTAGCAAAAACTTGTAATGAATCCGTATTCGCAGAAGTAAAGGTTTTAGATACTTTAGTCCACGAAGAAACATCAAACTTCTCGCTTTTAAACAAACCATTCAGATCATTGACTCCAATTTCACCTTTGCCTAGTACGTACGCACTTAATGTGTATTGAGTGTTTCTTTCTATATCAACAACTTGATGTACACGACCAGGGCTACCTTGAATTTTTAAGGATTTGGATCCTTTGTAAGCACTTCCCGAAATAGCTGCTGGTTCGACTTCATTCCAATTACTCCAGCCGTCTTCAAAACCAGCATTATTAATCGTTGCTGCTTGCAAAAAACTTGAGCTTGTAGTCATTATTGCAAAAATAAATAGGGATTTTTGATTAATCATTATCTTCATTTCTCCGAACCTGCACATGAAAATAATCTAACTGCCCAGTTTAGTGGCATTTCCACCGAACCTAGATCACCGCCTGTAAACAGGTTTCAACTTGTGTTTGTGTAACTGGTAATTTAATTTTAGATAAAAACCAACAATTGGACTTACAAAAATAAATTACCAATTGATATTGCCAGTGTGGCGAGACACAAGTTATATCTCTTGAAATAAATTTGCAATAATTAATTCAATAGGTAATAAGTATTAATACCATTTCTATTTTTGATTAAATACATACTAAAAATGATTTAAAACAATAACTAACATTAATTAAAATATAAAAATGATAGAATTTAAATTTTTTAAAATAATGAATAAGTATCAAAAACACAAAAAATTGGTATACCAATAAAATACAATTTAAAAATTTGCATAAACAAAAACACTGGTCTAGTCTTTTTTATAAATACCACGCCAACACTGGTTGACCAATTAAACTTACTTAAAGTAAATATAAGATAAAAAGTCACTTAACAATGGCAACATAGAGAATGCTCTAAACATGAAACTTCGTACCCGTTGCATTAATAAATTAAGCAATGGGTAAATGGTTTAATAACAAGGTAAAAAATACAGGTTCAAATGGGGAGTTAACGCAGCAAGTGAATTATTCATGTGGCTCGAACGGTCAATGCTTTAAAAAATAGATACTAATACACTTAAGCAAGCCTTAACCTGTACATGAAGTTTATTAAGAAAATAAAAAATTCAGTTATCACTTTCATACATTTCACCTATTTTAGTGAGGTATTAAAACTTATTTATCTTTCGAGGTTAAATTTACAGCAATGTATTTTTTTAGGCAGAGCCTATAGTGTGTGGTTATTTCCCCTAAATAGGCGATAACACAACATAAATACCACACATTATCAGCCCTTTGAGTTCGCCCTAGGTCGATTGATTCTTTGTTTTTTGTCTATATGACTATAGTTAAGGTGAATGTTCTGGACACAGAAGCTTTGCTCGGCTTCTACTCATTTTGTGTAGATGTAAGACAGTAGGGTAATGCTGGATCTTTTACTAAGTCACCTTGAACTCTGGATAATAAATCTATCTCAAGCAGTTATTTTCAGCGCTAACTGCATTGAACTAATACCAATTCACTTAATTAAGTGACCTGTTTTGAGGTAAAAACCGTGTCGATAACAAAACAAAAAGTTAGTTATTTAGTTGTTATAACTAATTGTTCTTACATTACTCTACCTTCTGCAACCATGTAGTCGTATATCAGATATTTTTAACACAATTAGCGTCAGATTTAATCCCTCAAATTGATTAAGCACTATTGCGGATTGGTATCACACACCTCGATAATACTCACTTTCAAAAGACATTAAAAAAGGCAAGCATCTATAATGCTCGCCTTTTATTTATGGTTGTGCAGCTAACTACTCTTGAAAGTAAGTGCCCCAACCATCATATTCTACTTCACATTCGACGGCTAATTGCGCTAATTTATCAACGTCTTCCATTATCACGTCTACATCAAGTTCGGCTTCAACAACGATGTCAAAACTCCAAATTTTACTGCCATCTTCAAGCTCAAGCTCTGCAGGCTCTTCAACATCGTAACCCAATTTGAACGCAGCAAGGGCTGCTTGTTCCAATTTAGGGAAATCTTCACACACAAAGTGGTGCTCTACTTCATAAAGTATTTCAGGATCAGATCCGTCTTCGAGTAATGAAGATACAATGTCTTCACTTATTTCACGCCAGTTTTCCATTATTTATCTCTCACTTGAGCATCTAATTCAGTTATTTTAGCAGCCATAATATTGTGTACATTTTGGGCGTGCTCGCGCGCGCTAATACTTTCATCAAGTGATATAGGCGCTAACATTTCAATGTAGATTGTACCATTATCCCAACGATTTAGCTTAATGGTTTTATGTGTTGTATTCATACACACTGGGACTATTGGTACTTCAGCACTCATAGCAGTATGAAAAGCCCCTGTTTTGAACGGTAGCAACCCTCTTCCATAACTGCGTGTGCCTTCGGCAAATACCCAAACAGACAACCCATCTTTCTTTATTTTTTCAGCAGCTTTCGAGATTGTACCTGCTGCTTTTGAACGATTTGCCCGATCAATTAAAATATTACCCGAAAGCCAATAAAGCTGACCAAAAAATGGAATCCACTTTAAGCTCTTTTTGCCTAAACTTACGCAGTTTTTGGGCACCATTGCTGGCACTGTAAATAAATCGTAGCTATTTTGATGATTAGCAACATAAACGGCAGGACCAATATCAACAGCATCTTTATGACGTGTTAAAACTAATTTAACACCAATCATTTTAGCCATTGAGCCAAACCAGCCCGCTATAATGTGTACGTTATTGGGATGAAATGGCCTTACTAACGACAATAGTAAGCCAAAAAAACAACTCAATAGTATAAATAGCAGCATAATAAAAATACGTATAACAGCGAGCAAATCGGCTTCTCCAAAAATCAGTTACAACTATTATAGCGTTATTTTGTGACACAAACGAGACAATAGCGCACAAGTGTACGCTGAAAAACTTTAAGTGCTTTATTTTAAAACAAAAACGGCCTGCAAATGCAGACCGTTTCTAATTATACAAAAAGTAATTGATTACTCTTCGTTAATGGCTTCTATTGGCTCATCATCTTGAGGAGTTAGCTCAACAACGGCTTCGTCAACACGCTGTAAGCCACGTGGTAACTTATTACCACGACGACCTCGCTCACCATGATAATGCTCTAAATCACTTGGTTTAAGTGTTAGTTTACGCTTACCAGCATGAAGCGTAACACTGCTTCCTAATGGCACAACAGCTAGCACTTTTACAAACTCTTCACGGGCTTGTACTTTAGCACCTGGTATAGAAATGATTTTATTACCTTTACCCTTACCTAATTTTGGTAAGTCTCGCAGTGGGAATAAAAGCATTCGACCTTCGTTAGAAATAGCCATACAGTAATCGCTAGCAACATCGTTCACCCTAATAGGAGAAAGTAATATGCCACCTTTAGGAACACTTACCAGCGCTTTACCATTTTTATTTTTACTCACTAAATCTTTAAAGTCGGTAATAAAGCCGTAACCTGCATCTGACGCCATAAGTAAGACTTGCTCGTCTTCACTCATTACCACGTGCTCAAAATTAGCACCTGGTGTTAAGTTAAAACGACCTGTCATTGGTTCGCCTTGGCTACGCGCCGAAGGCAGACTGTGCGCATCGGTTGCAAATGCCCGCCCTGCTGAATCTAAAAATACAGCCGGTTGATTGCTCTTACCCCGAGCCGAGGCTCTAAAGCCATCACCTGAACGATAATTTAAGCCTTGTACATCTAAATCATGGCCTTTACCAACGCGTGCCCAGCCTTTATCTGATAGCACGACAGTAACTGACTCTGATGGAATTAAATCTTTTTCGTTAAGTGCTTTCGCTTCTGAACGCTCAATCACTGGCGAGCGACGATCATCACCGTACATTTCAGCGGCTTCTTGAATTTCTTTTTTCAGCAGTGTCGACATACGACGTTCTGAGCCAAGTATTTGCGCTAATTTATCACGCTCTTTGGCTAGTTCATCTTGCTCACCGCGAATTTTAAACTCTTCAAGTTTTGCTAAATGACGAAGTTTTAATTCTAAAATAGCTTCTGCTTGCGTATCAGTTAAATCAAAGCGCTCCATTAGTACAGGCTTTGGTTTATCTTCACTGCGGATGATTTCAATCACTTCATCAATATTTAAAAAGGCGGCTAATAAACCTTCTAAAATATGCAAACGCGCTAATACTTTATCTAAGCGATACTGCAAACGACGGCGCACTGTTTCGCGTCTAAATGTTAGCCACTCACTTAAAATACAGCGCAAGTCTTTAACTTGCGGGCGACCATCTAGGCCTAGCATGTTTAAGTTTACGCGGTAATTTTTTTCAAGATCGGTGGTTGCAAATAAATGCGCCATCAATGGCTCAGCTTTAATGCGGTTTGAGCGTGGAATAATTACAATGCGTGTTGGATTTTCATGATCTGACTCGTCACGTAAATCAGCAATCATTGGTAATTTTTTAGCGTTCATTTGCGCTGCAATTTGCTCAAGTACTTTACCACCAGAACATTGATGCGGCAGCGCTGTAATAACGATATCGCCATGCTCTTCGGTGTAAACCGCACGCATTTTGATAGACCCACGACCGGTTTTATATATTTTATGAATATCGGCTTTTGGGGTAATTATTTCAGCATCTGTTGGGTAATCTGGTGCATGTACAAGCTCAAGTAATTCTTCAAGCTCTGTTTTTGGTTTATCAAGTAATAAACAACATGCACTAGCCACTTCACGTACGTTATGTGGCGGAATATCGGTTGCCATACCTACGGCAATACCCGTTATACCGTTGAGTAAAATATGCGGTAAGCGAGAAGGCAGTACTACTGGTTCATCCATTGTGCCATCAAAGTTTGGTGTCCAATCGACGGTGCCTTGGCCAAGCTCTTTTAATAGTACTTCTGAAAACTTAGATAAACGCGCTTCGGTATAACGCATTGCTGCAAACGATTTAGGGTCATCTGCCGCGCCCCAGTTTCCTTGTCCATCTACCAAAGGGTAGCGGTAAGAAAACGGCTGCGCCATTAATACCATCGCTTCGTAACATGCACTGTCGCCGTGTGGATGGTACTTACCGAGTACGTCACCCACGGTACGAGCTGATTTTTTGTACTTGGCATTAGCCGACAAACCCAGTTCGCTCATCGCATAAATAATACGACGCTGTACTGGTTTTAAACCATCACCTACATGCGGTAAGGCGCGGTCCATGATCACGTACATGGAATAATTTAAATAGGCGTCTTCGGTAAAACGCCCCATTGTTTGTTGCTCAATTCCTTGCATTAGCAAGGTATCTGTATCACTCATTAAAGCTTACCTAGTTTTTCTTATAGCTTACACGGTAGATTACATTGGCGTAATCATCGCTTACTAACAGACTGCCGTCACCTAATTCTGCAAATGCAACAGGGCGTCCAAATGTTGTTTCGTCTTTCATAAAGCCAGTAATAAATGGCGTATATTTAGTTACGCGACCTACTTCAATTGTTGCTAGCCCTACTTTATAACCTGCCTTTTTAGAACGGTTCCATGAGCCATGTTCAGCAACAAATAATTGGTGCTTATAACTTGCTGGAAATTGCTTAGCGTTATAAAAATGAATACCTAGTGGCGCTACATGCGCAGGAAGCGCAAGTGCTGGCGACGTGTAATCGGCAATGTTTTTACCTTCACCAAACTCAGGGTCAATAATCGCACCGGCATGAACATACGGAAAACCAAAATGCTCACCTTCTTGCGTTGCGCGGTTTAATTCATCAGGTGGAATATCATCGCCCATCATGTCGCGACCGTTATCACTAAACCATAAGGCTTGAGTCGCTGGATGAAAATCAAAACCCACTGTGTTTCTAACGCCCTTGGCTATTGTTTTTATTTGTTTTGTTTCTACATTAAGCGCAAAAATACGGCCAAAACGCTCATCTTCAGCACAAATATTACACGGCACACCCACTGGAATGATTAATTCTCCCGTTGGTGCAAAACGTAAAAATTTCCAACCATGATGACGCTCACTCGGTAATGCGCCATAAACCACATCAAACTTTGGCTCTTTTAATTGGGTATCAATATTTTTAAAGCGAATTATACGATGCACTTCGCCTACATATAAATCGCCATCTTTAATCGCTATGCCAGAGGGCATGTTTAAGCCTTTAGCAACAACAATTTTTTTATCTGCTACGCCATCGCTATTATGATCAATAAGCGCGTATACATTGCCCGCTTTACGAGAGCCAACATACACAATACCTTTTTTTGAAACAGCTATTTGACGCGCATTTTCTACATCATTTGCAAATAAACTTATTTCAAATCCCGGTGCTACGGTGAGCTTATCGAGTATATTTTTAGCCATTGCAGGAGCTGTAGTTAGCCCAAGTAATAGCAAACTTCCTAGTAGTTTATTCATTCATATCTCCCAGTATTAAACACAGGCGATCAAACTTGCGCCTTGTTACCATGATCTTCTAACCATTGACGACGATCCGGCGATCGTTTTTTAGCAAGCAGCATATCCATCATTTCCATGGTTTCTATTTCTTCATCAAGCGTAAGCTGTACTAAGCGTCGCGTATTAGGATCCATGGTTGTTTCGCGCAATTGCAGTGGGTTCATTTCACCCAGACCTTTGAATCGTTGCACGTTTACTTTTCCGCGTTTCTTCTCTGCTTCTATACGCGCTAAAATAGCGGTTTTTTCGCCTTCATCTAGTGCGTAATAAACTTCTTTACCAATATCTATTCTAAATAATGGCGGCATTGCAACATACACATGCCCTGTTTTTACTAACTCTGGAAAATGGCGAACAAACAATGCACACAATAGTGTTGCAATGTGTAGTCCATCCGAGTCTGCATCGGCCAATATACAAATTTTATTGTAGCGCAGTCCCGACATATCGGTTGATTCTGGATCAATTCCCAGTGCCACTGAAATATCGTGTACTTCTTGTGATGCTAATATTTGGCCTGATTCGACTTCCCACGTATTCAAAATTTTACCACGTAGCGGCATAATTGCCTGAAACTCACGGTCTCGCGCTTGTTTAGCAGAACCACCAGCAGAATCACCTTCCACTAAAAACAATTCGGTACGATCGTTATCGGCAGCACTACAATCGGTTAGTTTACCTGGTAATGCAGGGCCTGCAGTAACTCGTTTACGTACCACTTTTTTAGCTGCACGCAAACGGCTTTGCGCGTTTGAAATACATAGTTCAGCTAATAATTCTGCAGTATCGGTATGTTCATTTAGCCATAAACTAAACGAATCTTTTACAACACCCGATACAAATGCGGCACATGAACGTGATGAAAGTTTTTCTTTGGTTTGCCCTGCAAATTGTGGATCTTGCATTTTAACTGACAATACATAACTACAACGTTCCCAAATGTCGTCAGGCGTTAGCTTTACACCACGCGGGAGTAAGTTTCTAAACTCACAAAATTCACGCATTGCTTCAAGTAAACCTTGGCGCAGACCATTTACATGTGTACCACCTTGCGCGGTAGGAATAAGATTTACGTAACTTTCAGCTATTGATTCTCCACCCTCAGGTAGCCATACAACAGCCCAATCAGCGCCTTCAATAGAGCTTTTAAACTCACCTACAAACGGGTCTTGTGGTAATGTTTCAAAACCTTTAACGGCTTCAATTAGGTAATCTTTTAAACCCGTTTCGTAAAACCATTCTTGAGTTTCTTTCGTTTGCTTATTAACAAACTTAATACGCAGACCTGGGCATAAAACCGCTTTGGCTTTTAATAAATGATTAAGCTTGGTAATTGAATAGTTTGGTGAATCAAAGTAGCTAACATCAGCCCAAAAACGCACTGTAGTACCCGTATTGCGTTTACCGACGGTGCCTATGACACTCAAGTCTTCTACTTTATCGCCATTTTCAAATGCCATTCTGTATTGCTGGGCGTCTCGTCGTACAGTTACTTCTACGCGCGTAGATAGCGCATTCACTACAGAAATACCCACACCATGTAAACCACCCGAAAATTGGTAGTTTTTATTAGAAAACTTACCACCTGCGTGTAATTTAGTGAAAATTAACTCAACCCCAGGAATACCTTCCTCAGGGTGGATATCAATAGGCATACCACGACCGTCATCGCTCACTTCAAGTGAGTTATCTTCGTGGAGTATTACGTCGATACGTGTGGCATGACCAGCCATAGCTTCATCGACACTGTTATCGATAACCTCTTGGCCTAAATGATTCGGGCGTACGGTATCGGTGTACATCCCTGGGCGTCTTTTTACCGGATCTAATCCATTAAGTACTTCAATGGCTTCGGCGTTATAATTTTGATCACTCATAGTTTTTATCTTTATATGCGCTAAGGCTATGCTTAGCTAGTTTTACGTGATTTTAAGAAAATCTACAATACTGGTAAAGGTGTTATCAAAACCTGTATAGCTATGATCGCCACCAAACTCTACCCGTTGTTTGCATTGTGAATAATAGTTTACTGCGTGTTGAAAATTAAGCACTTCATCGCCGGTTTGCTGTAATAAATACAGCAACTCAGGGTATTTTAGCTTATCTACAGACAGTATTTTTAAGGCATTTATATGACTGCTATTTAAATCATAATGATAATCTTGGTAAGGATTATAGTTTGGCCCAAGTAACGCTTGTAATAAATTGTATGGTGCTACCGCTGGATTAATAACCACTGCAGGAATTTGATAACGCTGCGATAAATATGTGGCAAAAAAACCACCTAACGAGCTCCCTAATAATACTGTATTAGGTGTTAGTAATTGCTCAAGCTTAATGATAGCTTGTATAGGCTCATGGTTTAGGCACGGTACACAATAATCAACGTCATAGTGTGCCATAAGCTCGCCAAAGCGCACAGCTTTATATGACTTATGTGAGCTATTAAAACCATGAACATAAATTACACGTTTAGCCATACTACTTCCGTTTTCATGCCTATTTTATCTTTTTCTGTATCTATATAAAGCATTCTATAAGCTGGGCCGCAGTTTTGCTGTTGCCACTGGGCACTGTATTTTTTAAACTGCGTAGAACTCGCCGGTGTTGCAAACACGCTTAACTCTCTATAACTTTGCTCATATTCATTATGAACGTGACCATGGAAAACCCCAATAATATTACCACTATTTACCAGTACATTTAATAATTGAGGCCCATTTTCGAGCATGTGCTTATCAAGGTAGCCATTTATTGGTAACGGATTATGATGACAAAATATGATCTTTTTACTGCTTGATTGAACCAAACACTCCGTTGTTTCATCTAAATGCGCGCCAGTCACCCACCCAGCAGGTGTAGGACCTTTCGAATTAATAAGTAGTAACTCAATGCCGCTTGCCGCTATGTGTTTGGCACTATTTATTTGCCCACCACTTATACGGTTAAGCATTGTTATCTCATCGTGATTACCTGGCAACCAGAATACGGGACATGTTAATGCACTTTTATGTATCAGCTCACTAAACAATAGATAAGACTCAAAGCTGTGATCTTGTGTTAAATCACCACCAAATATCACACAATCAAGTGGTTTTTGAGCCATGTGAGCTAGTGCTTGTTCAAAATGCGATGCAGTGTTTACTCCAAAGTACTCACCGTCTTTATCGGCAAATAAATGGCAATCGGTTACATGCGCTATGCGCAGCACCGATTTATTAAATGTATGTTTATCATCAAACCAAGCCATTATTTACATCCCAATTAAGGGTCGCTTGTCCGTGTTCAACACAGGCAACAAGCCAATCATATAAAAAAGCGTTAAGTTGGTATTTTTCATCTTTTTGATGCATTTTAGGGTTAGGATACCCATAAGATGGCTTTATCCTTTGATGATAATCGTGATGAATAATCTCAGCTACTTTAGCGTCATGATACAATCTAACCGTTAAGTAAAGCGGTGCTATGCCTTTAACCATTCCTGTTAACTGCTTAATTGAAATATCCATAGTGTATTTTGCACTACCATCAATTTTTGTAGCAAACTCACTGTTGCCAAGTTTTACTTCACGAATGCTTCCTATATTGCGCTCGCTAGGCAGTAATTTTAATAGTCGCACATAATTATGCTCGCAAAGCGTTAAATACTTTGGGAGGCTTTGAATATATCGTTTTGTTGCTAATCGTGCTATCAAAGTACCACCATAATATTAGTAAGAATTTATGCCCATTTACTTGCCATCTTTTCGCGATTAAGTGCAAGCCATTGCATACAGATAACCGTTGCTGCATTATCCATTTCACCGTTATTGAGGCGAATTAAGGCATCATCAACCGTTAATATATGGGTTTTTATGTCTTCACCTTCCGTTTCCAGCCCATAAACACCCGACTCTATTTGGCTTAAATCAGCGCGTGCTAAATACAAATGTAGGCGTTCAGTTGTGCCACCGGGGCTTGATAAGTATGAAAGCATAAACTCCAACTCATCTAACTCAAGCCCAGCCTCTTCAAATGCTTCTTTTTTAACGACAGCTTCATAATCATCACTACCATCGGTCATGCCAGCAATACATTCTAGCAGCCATGGCGAGTCCTTGCTTTTAATAGCGCCAATACGTATTTGCTCAATTAAAAGGATGGTGTCTGATACTGGGTCGTACGGCAATACAGCAATAGCATCACCGCGCTCTAATATTTCGCGACGAATAGTTTTTGATTTTCCACCTGCAAATAATGCGTGTTCGAACTGATATAAGTTCACCTGAAAAAAACCTTTATAGAGATTTATTACAGGTTTTATTTTCACATCTTTATGTGTAAATTTAACCAAACTTTTACTTACCATGCATCGACTTCCTGTATATCTAAACGATTAAAATGCGTTAATATATTCTGTTACATTTGAACATGCAGTTTTACAAAAAAATTTTTTTTTATTAAGTAAAACAGGTTAACATGCTTTTAGTATAAAAATTGTCTAAGGACTGAACCCATATGAAAAAGAACATTCTTGCGGCACTGATTAGTTTATCATGTGCACTAGGCTCAACAGCAGCTAATGCTGAAGATTTACTAAACGTTTTTGAAATAGCGACAGCTAATGATCCTACCGTTTTAAAGGCAAAAGCCCAAGCAGATGCACAATCTTACGAAAGTGATCGTGCTATGAGTGCATTATTACCTCAAATTGGTTTAAGCATGGGTTACAAAAAAACTGATTCAACCACTTATAGACAATCTGAAGATTTGTCGGCTATTAATCAGTTTAATACTGATAACGATGAGTTTTCTCGAGGCTTAAGTTTAAGTCAAACTTTATTTGATTTAGGCGCTTGGAACTCATTAGATATTGCAGATAAACAAGCTCTGCAAGCAAGCGCGCAATACGATGCAGCTAAGCAAAACTTAATTGTACGCGTTGCTGAAGGTTATTTTAACGTATTAAGTGCGGTTGACAATCTTGAGTTTATAGAAGCCGAAAAACGTGCTATTGAACGCCAACTTGAACAAACAAAACAACGCTATGCGGTAGGCTTAACAGCTATTACAGACGTACACGAAGCACAAGCACAGTTTGATAATTCAGTAGCTCAAGAAATTATTGCAAGCAATGCAGTAGAAACAGCCCGTGAGCAACTTCGTGAAATCACGGGTAAGTACCATGCAAAATTAGATTTTTTAAATACCGATACTTTCTCTACAACTAAGCCAGCTAAACTTTCTTCAGATTTTGTTAAAGTCGCTGAAAATAAAAATATTAGTTTACAAGTATCCAAAGTAACCGTTGATATTGCAAGAGATCAAATTGAGCTAGCTAAAGCGGGGCATTACCCAAAACTAACTCTAAACGCTAGCTATGGTGACACTCTGACTGATACAACAACAAACAATTTGAGTTTCAATAACCGCCCGCGTGAAGATTTATCCTCGGTCGGTATTAACTTCAGCGTCCCACTCTACTCGGGTGGTGCAACGGTTGCTGCAACTAATCAAGCCCGTGCATTTTACGTAGCTGCAAGTCAAGATTATGAAACAAATTACCGTGCTATAACACGCACTGTTATTACATCTTACAACCAAGTTGTTTCAGATATTGCAACTTACAAAGCACTAGAGCAAGCGGTTGTTTCGGCCCAAAGTGCGCTTAAAGCAACTGAAGCAGGTTTTGAAGTAGGCACACGAACTATTGTTGACGTACTGGTTAGTACACAAAACTTATACAATGCAAAGCGTAACCTTGCTGATGTGCGTTATAGGTATGTACTATCTACCCTTCGCTTAAAACAAGCAGCAGGAACATTAACAAGTGAAGATTTAGTGGCAATAAACCAAGGGTTAAAAGCCGCTTAAATTACACTTTTTGTAATGTAAAACTAGAAAAGCCAGCGACATTGCTGGCTTTTTGTATTTTATAGCGCTTAGCGTTAAACTAGCATTTTTATTTATAGAGAGTTTTTTGTGGTCACCTCATCTCCTTTTAAAGCATCTTTTTTAGGTCCTCGATACTGGCTAACGTGGATTGGCGTTTTATTCTTATATTTACTCTCTTGGTTGCCACAAAAACTACAATTAGCCATGGGTAAACAGCTGGGGCGTTTAGTTTATAAATTCATGAAACGCCGTCGCCATATTGCACAAGTAAACATTAAACTATGCTTTCCTGATATGAGCGAAGCAGATCAAAAAGACCTAGTACTCAAAAATATGGAAAATACAGGAATTGCGATGGTCGAGACCGGTATGGCTTGGTGGTGGCCGCAATGGCGTGCTCAAAAAGCATTAGGGTCTTTTAAAGGGCTTGAACACTTTGAGCGGGTGCAAGCTTCTGGCAAAGGCGTATTATTACTTATTCCTCATGTTTTACATCTTGAAATGGCTAGTCGCATAATGGGATTAGCGTGCCAAGGAGTTGGGTTTTATCGTCCTCATAACAACCCATTGATGGAATACTTTACAACCAATGGACGCCTCCGCTCTAACGAATATTTAATTGGTCGTAAGGACGTAAAAGGTCTATTAAAAGCATTAAAAAATAAAAAAGTTTGTTATTACTTGCCTGATCAAGATTACGGTCGTAACCGTTGTGAGTTTGTTCCTTTTTACGCAGTACCCGATACAGCAACCACAACAGGCACACTGATGTTTGCTGGTAGTAAAAACTGCGAAACAATGAGCTTAATCACGCGTCGTGACGACAATGGTAAGTATCACTTAGAAATACTACCTGAGCTTGAAGATTTCCCAAGTGGTGACGATAAAGCGGATGTAATACGTGTAAATCAACGTATGGAGCGTTCAATTAACGCGGCGCCTGAGCAATATATGTGGCTCCATCGCCGTTTTAAAACGAGACCAGACAAAAATACCCCTTCTTTTTATAAGAAGTAGCAGTGGAATAACACTAAATACAAAAAGTGAGTAGAGATTATGTGGTTTTGGGTTAAACATTTATCATTTGCTGCAGTATTAATTATACTGGCTATCTATTTTTTATTCAGTGATGGGCCAACATTTGATATTAGAGATTCTAAAAATGCGGCAGCTGAAGGGCTATCTCGCTTTTATTCATCCATCCGTAATCAAGTTAAAAGCAATAAAGAGCGAGATCAATTTGTACTCCAACTCAAAAAGCCAGATCAGACTCTTGATCGCGTGTTAGCGGAGCGAGGCCGAACGGTTGATCCTATGCCAACTAGCTGGACGGGCGGAATTGAGCCCAGACGTTTTGAAAGTGGGACAACGTTAAAAAAAGCACTTTCTCAATATGCTGATAATGAAGGTCTTGCGCTTTATTGGTATTTAAGTAAAGACTACGTAGTAAAAGATCATTTTAGGGTCGACAGTAATTTCACCTCTGCATTATATCAAGTAGGCAGAGCTATCAATGATGACTTTGAATATGAGGTCTACACTTATTTTTGCCACAAGCAACGTGCCGCAATAATTACTGAAAAACCGTCTGAATTTGTACGTGCTAACTGCTTAAAATTAAAAATTTAACCACTTAAAATAAAAACCCAAGCTTTAGCTTGGATTTTTAAATTTAACTTAACGCAAAAATGCTATTCCAAATATGTGTTACATGAGTAATATCATTCTGGAATGCTTCTCGTGATACTAATTTACCTTGCTGATCTAAGCTCAGTACATGGTAGCAAGAACGATAATCAATATATGCTTTGACCAACTGCTGCTTTTGCTCTTCAGTAATACAACCAATTTTAGCAGCCTCAGTTAAAATTCTTACGTTGTCAGAATAAACTATTAGCTTTTCAAATTTATGAGCATGTTTGAGCACTATATATTGCGTAATAAATTCAATATCAGCCATACCACCAATATCTTGCTTTAAGTCAAATTGATCAGTATTTCCTTTTGCTAGATGATCACGCATTTTTTCACGCATTTTTATAACATCATCTTTTAGTGTTGTAGCATCGCGTTGTTGACTCAGTATATTTTTTCTAATTTCTAGAAAGCGTTCAACTAGCTCATCTTGACCTAAAATTAAGCGAGCACGAACAAGTGCTTGATGTTCCCACGTCCATGCTTGAGTTTGCTGATAATGATTAAAGCTTTCAAGGTTGATCGCTAACAACCCTGATGCACCTTCAGGTCGTAAGCGTGTATCAAGCTCATATAAAATCCCCGATGCGGTACGTGTATTAAATAAATGCATTAGGCGTTGTGCGAGTTTTAGATAAAACTGCCTTGAATCAATTGGCTTATCGCCATCAGTTTGACTAGAACCGTCGTGGTTATGTACAAAAACTAAATCAAGATCTGAATCGTAACCCACTTCAAATCCCCCTGTTTTACCGTAAGCAATTACGGCAAACCCTTTATTTTCATCGTCAGTGCCCGGCGGCATGCCAAAACGCTTAACCGTATTATGCCATGCAATATTAACAGCTTGATCAACAATCGCTTCGGCCAGTGCTGTTAAGTGATCGCTTACTTTCATAACATCAATTACTCCAGTAGCATCAGCTGCTGCGATACGTAATTGATGTGTTTGTTTGAACTGCCTTAGAGATTCCATTTGTAGTTCTAAATCATCATGTTCAATGCGTAAGAAATATTGCCTTATTTCATATTTATAAGCAGTTAAAGGGGTCGGCTTATACAAAACTGCAGGATCAATAAGCTCGTCAAGTAAGATAGGATAGCGAGATATATGTTCTCCTATCCATTTGCTATGGCAACACAATAGTACCAGCTGCTTTAATGTTCCTGGGTTTTCGTATAATAATTCCAAGTACGCAGTACGCGAAATAATTTTATTTAGTATTTGGCAAACCATAGAAAATGCTGCACCACTGGCGTTAAAATTATTTAACTGTTTTAGTAAAGCTGGCATTAATTTATCGAGAATATCGCGCCCCCGATTACCTATTTTTGCCTTTGATATACGTTGTTTAAAATCTTTTAATGGTAATTGCCAATCATCTTTTGGCTCATTTAAAAAACTAATATCACCATGATCCCATGCACTCACAAATGCCCCTTCACTTGTATCTAAAGGCTCAGTTTCTTCACCAATCACCTGTGTAAATTCGTTATGTATTTGCTGCATGACGTGATCTATTTCAACCAATGTTGCGCCAAAATCATCCTGTTCTAATAAAGTATTTAGGCGTTGCTGGTTTAACTCATCATCCGGCAATGTTTGTGTTTGCTGGTCGTCGAATATTTGCAAGTACTGTTCAACTTTACGTAAATAAAGATAATTATTCTCAAGACCTTGCGCTTCAAGCTCATTAATAACTTGGTTAACCGTTAACTCCTTTAACGCTTTAAGTAATGATTGCGTTTGTAAGTTAGCTTCTCGTCCACCTCTTACCATTTGCAACGCTTGAACAATAAACTCAACCTCTCGAATACCACCACCACCTAGTTTGATATTATTAGTTAAACCTTTTCGCCGCACTTCTTGGGCAATCATTAACTTCATTTTTCGTAGTGATTCAATCACTGAGAAATCAATATAGCGACGATATACAAATGGCTTTAAAAGCTGATTAAATTCATCCCAATACTGATTAGGTGTACCAATTAAACGCCCTTTTAACATGGCATAACGTTCCCAATCTCGTCCTTGCTCTTGGTAATAGTCTTCAATTGCGTTAAAGCTCATAACAAGTGGGCCACTTTCACCAAACGGGCGAAGTCGCATGTCAACCCTAAATACTTGCCCGTCACCGGTCGTTTGATTTAGCGCTGCAATTAGCTTTTGTGCCACCTTTGTATAAAATATTTGCGCCTCTAAGTTTCGACGTCCACCTTGTGTTTTAACACTGCGGGGATAAGCAAAAATAAGATCTATGTCTGATGAGTAATTAAGTTCTTGCCCCCCTAGCTTACCCATACCAAGTACCATTAATGGCATTGCTCGGTTACCCTCATCTAAAGGTTCGCCATTAATTTTAGCAACGTGCGTATGCGCCCATTGATTCGCACTTTCTATCAATATATCAGCAAGCTGACTAATGTATTTTATGCTATCAGCAATTGGGTGATTACAGCATAGATCTAAAAATGCGATCTTAAGCCAGTACTTCTCTCGAAACTGACGAAGTATCTTATGGCATTCATTTTCATCTATCTCAGCTAAATTTCTATTTTCAAAAGGAGAGTTAATAATTCGGCTTTGTATTTCGTCTTTGCATGTTAGCCACTCTTTTAAGTCTGGCTGGGATCTTAAACTACGCCACGCAAAGTCACTTAATCCGAGTAACTTTACAATAACGGGCTCTTTATTTTGCTCTGGGTACAACTGCTCAAAGCGCATTAAGCCAAGTTTTTGTAATTGAATAGGAAGTTGCTTTACGTTACTCATCAATACTCTCTTTTATATCATCAGTAACCGTACTAGAATGATTAAAACCTAGAAAGGTTAACTCTACTTAGGAATACCATGTCTTATTTGTCATTATCTAACACTAGTTTTGTTGCGATTGCTATTAGTTTTGCGGTTATTTGCATAACTATATTTTGCCTACGAGTCGTAACTCAAATTAAAGCAAAACAAGCGCTTAAAGATGAACTTGCGCAGCACGATAACTTTGCAATGGGGATTAGTTTTGCCTCTGAAATATCAGTTGTTATTGCAACTATGGCTTTTTTGTTTGATGAAATTAGCGTAAGTACTGCGCAATCCAACCCTTTAAAAGTGATTGTATTAATTATTCTACTGTTTATTTTTATCAAAGCGGGACACTTAATTCATCGAAAATGGATCCTCCATCGCTTTAATGAAGAAGCCGCTATATTAAAACAAAACGTATGTGCTGCATTAGTCGATTCAGGTATGTTAATCGCTAACTGCATTATGACTTTAGGACTTTATACATGGACTCATACACAAGGTCTAAGTAACTTGCTAATTGCTTTTGTTAGTTTTTTTGTCCTGCAAGGTATGTTCGCTTTTGATAGTAAAATCCGTGAGTATCGCTTTGCAAAAGCGAATCAAGGAGCTTCATTACAGAGCAACTTTAATTTAGAGAACACCTCGATAGGGATACGCTATGCTGGTAAGTCGATTGGTTTAGCACTCGCTGTGTATGCCGGTTTATCCAGTGCTGAATTTCAAAATGGTAAAATGGTAGAAAATTTATTCACTCTCGTCATGCACTGCGGTGTAATGTGGATATTACTGTATGCGCTTACTTTTGTAATAAAAGTTATATCCTTACCTAATATTGATACAGCGCTTGAAGTTGATCATCAAGATAACATAGGGATTGCTTGTATTGAATTTGCTGTTTTTTGTGCTATTGGCTACTTGCTAATTAGCATGTTTTCTATTTAGCCTCCCTTTAACTGAAAAGGTTGACCGGCGTATTAAATTGCTATGATATTAAAATTTATTTAGCGCTAGAAAAAATAAGGTGAGTTTGCACATCAATAGTGGGCTTACTGCACGTGAATTCAACATCGTTAATGTTGAATTCAGCTGTGTAAGATAAATTGATCATTTTTGGCTCAAGTTATTTTTCAGTGAGTTCTTTAAATTAAACAGCTATAAACGATCTACTTTTAATTAAGTTTGTATACACTGACCTAAATACGATGGGGACTTATGCCATTCCAAGTGACTAACTATTTATTAATAGACATAGATAAAGAGTTTAGCCGATCATTTGCTGAGCATTATTTTAATAGTGAACGACGAAATACATCGAGCCCCTTAGTCATAGCGGGTTCTAATATGCGCCAATTAGTAAAAATGATGTTTGATGAGCTTATAAAAGACTATTGCTATTGCGATTTTGAAAACGAAATAAGCGTTTCTGAACTTGCCAGCTACTTGCATGATCATCACAGTATCGAAGGTATTTTACTAAATAAAGTCGACTACTTACTGGCCGATGATGCACAGCGATTTATCTATAACTCTTTGCATAAAAATCGCATTTTAGTTAGTCAAGATGAAAATGGTTTTAACTTTTGCCCACTAACAGACCAAAGCTACTCTAATCATCTATCTTGTCACACTGATATAGCAGAAACTCCTTTGAACCTAGTTGAGTTAACAGAACAACTTAATAGAAAATAAATAATTGCACCAAGCTCACAGCTTACTTACCATAGCGGTATATAACTTTTATGCGCTAACCTATAAGTGACATTACATGCGAGTTCCTCATATTTATCAAAAATCTAACATTATCTTAAATACCCCCGTTTCGTTAGATGAAGACGCTGCAGGCCACGTTGGCCGTGTACTTCGTATGAAAGTAGGCGAAAATGTGTCTATTTTTAATGGCGAAGGCGGCGAATACCTTAGTGAAATAATTGAAGTAACTAAAAAAACAGTTGTAGTAATGCCATATGAATTTAATGCTCATGATGTTGAATCACCCTTAAAAATTCATTTAGGTCAGTGTGTTTCACGTGGCGATAAAATGGATTTTACGATTCAAAAATCAGTTGAACTAGGGATTACCGAAATTACGCCTATTTTTAGTCAGCGCTGTGGCGTAAAACTAATGGGTGATCGCCTTGAGAAAAAACACCAACAATGGCAAAAAATCGCAATTGCAGCAGCTGAGCAGTCAGGACGTAACTTTATACCAATCATTAATCCACCGATTGATTTAAAACAATGGCTTGCACAACAAACCAATGCAATTAAGCTCACACTCCACCCTCGTGCTGAGCACAGCATTAAAACCATTACAGTACCTAAAGATGGCGTGCGCTTTTTAGTCGGTCCTGAAGGTGGTTTTACCGATGAT
Organism: Pseudoalteromonas sp. 1_2015MBL_MicDiv; assembly: GCF_002407505.1. Lineage (NCBI taxonomy): Bacteria > Pseudomonadati > Pseudomonadota > Gammaproteobacteria > Alteromonadales > Pseudoalteromonadaceae > Pseudoalteromonas > Pseudoalteromonas sp. 1_2015MBL_MicDiv. Next base: position 3,307,732 of record NZ_CP012737.1, read on the forward strand.
GAAATGGCACTAACTAAGCAACTAGATTTTGTAGATATTCGTTTAGGCCCGCGTGTTTTACGAACGGAAACGGCCGCTTTAACGGTCTTAAGTGCATTACAGCTTCAATTTGGCGATTTAGCTAATTGAAATAACTAAAAGCACCCTCATATAAACAGTAACATTTATAGTAAGGCACAGCGCATGGCAATTAAGTTAGGTATTATTTCAGATCCTATTAGTGGATTTAACATCAAAAAAGACACCGGTTTTGCAATGATGATGCAAGCGCAAGAACGCGGCTACGAAATTTATTATATGGAGATGGATGATTTATCTCTTCGTAAAGGTAAATCTTACGCTACGGCGTCTAAAGCGCAAGTATTCAACAATGCAGAAAAATGGTACGAGCTTGAAGAAAAAGCCACTATAGCCCTTGCCGACCTTGATGTAATTTTAATGCGTAAAGACCCTCCTTTTGATACTGAATACATTTACGCGACGTATATTTTAGAGCGTGCAGAACAAGAAGGTACGTTAATAATTAACAAGCCACAAAGCCTTCGCGATGCTAATGAAAAGCTATTTACAGCATGGTTTAGCGAACATACGCCAGATACCCTGGTTACACGTAGTCAAAAACAAATTCGTGAGTTTTTAGCCGAGCATAAAGACATTATTTTAAAACCACTTGATGGCATGGGTGGCGCATCTATTTTCCGCATTAGAGAAGACGACGCTAATATAGGTGTAATTTGTGAAACGTTAACCGAACACGGCAGTCGCTTTGCTATGGTGCAAAATTATATTCCTGAGATCAAACAAGGCGACAAGCGCGTATTGGTTATTGATGGCGAAGTCATTCCGTATTGTTTAGCGCGCATTCCACAAAATGGTGAAACGCGCGGTAACTTAGCTGTAGGCGGTCGAGGCGAAGCGCGTCCTCTTAGCGAATCAGATTTAAAAATAGCGCAAGCTGTTGCACCAACGCTTAAAGAAAAAGGCTTAATATTTGTAGGCTTAGATATTATTGGCGATAAATTAACTGAAATTAACGTCACTGCACCAACGTGCGTGCGCGAAATTGAAGCTGCTTATGATATTTCAATTACGGGTATTTTATTTGACGCAATTGAGAAAAAACTAGGTAAATAAGCACATACCTAATCGTTACTTATAGCTTTTTTCGCATTAAAAATTAATGCAGTAACTGCTGCATTAATTTTTAATGATATACATAAGCTTATTTAGTTTTAAAAACATAGGTATATGCCATACTCAAAGTCCACTAACTTAAAAGGGTGAAATCTATGCAGTCATTAGAAAATCATTTTTTAATCGCGATGCCGTCGATGCAAGACCCTTTTTTTAAACGTGCCGTTACCTATATTTGTGAGCACAATGAAGATGGGGCTATGGGCTTGGTGATCAACCAACCTATTAATGTTACCGTTGGCGAACTACTGGACAAAATAGAAATAGATAATGATAAAACCCAGCAAGCTGCACAAGTTGCTGTATATGCAGGTGGCCCGGTTAAAACCGATCGAGGCTTTGTACTGCATTCTCCAAAACTGGGTTACACCTCAAGTCAAAAGCTCAGTAGTGACATTATGATCACTACATCTAAAGATGTACTCGCAAGTTTAACAACCGCACAAGCACCCGAGCAGTTTATCATTACCTTAGGTTATTCAGGTTGGGAGCAAGGTCAACTAGAGCAAGAACTACTTGATAATAGTTGGTTAATTATAGAAGCTGATCCGAAGATCATTTTTAATACGCCCGTTGAAAAACGATGGGAAAAAGCGGTTTCAATGCTGGGCTTTGATATAAGCCAACTAAGCCCTGAAGCCGGTCACGCATAGTAATTTTAATTATTTAAAACTTAAACAAGACAAACATGACAAAAAAAACGCTTAAACCGCAAGGCGAGCGAACCGTAATGGGCTTTGACTTTGGCACCAAAAGTATTGGCATTGCTATTGGTCAAGAGCTCACTGGTAGTGCATCGAGCCTAAAGGCTGTAAAAGCGCAAGATGGTATTCCAAATTGGGATCATATTGCAGTACAAGTGTCGCAGTGGCAGCCCGACTTAATGGTTGTTGGTTTGCCGCTAAATATGGATGGGACTTCACAAGAAGTAACCTTTAAAGCTAAAAAGTTTGCTAACAGGCTGCATAACCATTACGGCATTCCTGTGCAAACGCAAGACGAGCGCTTAACAACAGCCGATGCTAAAGCTCGTTTATTCGAGCAAGGCGGCTATAAAAACTTGGGTAAAGGTAATGTAGATAATATGTCTGCGGTTATTATTTTAGAAAGTTTTTTTGAATCTAGTTACGGTGAATAATAAGGCCGTATAAAATATAAAAGCGCCAACTTGGCGCTTTTATATTTTTCATTTAGCATTTAGTAATTACTGTCTTTTCCATCTAAACCATCTATCGTTACACCTTGTAAAAAACCAGCTCCTTGTTGTTCATTATTACGTAGTTTAATCATCAAACGTAAATCATTCGGCGAGTCAGCATGGTGCAGCGCATCAGCATAGTTAATTGATTGTTGTTTATAAAGTTCAAATAATGCTTGATCAAAAGTTTGCATGCCCATTTCTTTCGATTTTGCCATCGCCTCTTTAATACCACCAATATCACCATTTTTAATGAGCTCTGCAATCATCGGCGAGTTAAGTAGTATTTCGATTGCTGCAACACGACCTTCACCATCAGAAGTAGGTAATAACTGTTGAGCAATAATAGCGCGCAAATTTAGCGCTAAATCGTATTTAAGCTTATCGTGCTTTTCTTTAGGTACTAAATGCATTATTCGATCAATAGCTTGGTTAGCATTATTAGCGTGTAGTGTAGCAACACATAAATGACCTGTTTCAGCAAAGCTAAGTGCATATTCCATGGTTTCTTGTGAGCGTATTTCACCAATCAAAATTACATCGGGTGCTTGGCGCAATGAGCTTTTGAGTGCTGATTCAAAACTTTCTGTATCAAGCCCTACTTCGCGCTGAGTAATAATACTTTTACGATGTTCGTGAACAAACTCAATAGGATCTTCAATTGTTAAAATGTGACCACGTTGATGACGATTTCTATAACCAATAAGCGCCGCTAAAGACGTTGATTTACCCGTCCCTGTACCACCCACAAATAACACAAGCCCACGCTTAGACATAATTACATCCGTGAGCGTAGAGGGCAGACCTAACTCTTCTACATCAGGTATTTGCGTAACTATTCGACGAATAACCATACCTGCTCTATCACGCTGCCAAAAGGCAGAAATACGAAAACGCCCTTCGTCAGTTGCAATCGCAAAGTTGCATTCCTTAGTTGCGTGATACTCCGCTTTTTGCTTTTCGCTCATAGCAGACTCAACAAGCTCGAGCGCTTCTTCATCAGTTAACTTTTCATCACCTAAGTGGATAAGTTCGCCATTTATTTTAGCGCTTACAGGTAACCTACTTGATACAAATAAATCAGAGCCTTTTTTCTCAATCATTAACAGTAAAAAATGATTTAAAGATAACGTCATAATAGTTCCTTAACCGCCAAATTGTGTTTTGTCTTGTGCTTTTTCTTTAGCTGCAACGTTACTAACAATACCGTGATTAACTAAGTTTGTTAAACACTGATCCATTGTTTGCATACCAACGGATGCGCCAGTTTGGATAGATGAATACATTTGCGCTACTTTATCTTCACGAATTAAGTTACGAATAGCAGGCACTGCAATCATAATTTCATGTGCAGCGACTCGCCCACCACCCACTTTTTTAAGTAATGTTTGTGAAATTACTGCGCGTAATGATTCAGACAACATTGAACGGATCATTGCTTTTTCTTCACCAGGAAATACATCGATAATACGGTCAATCGTTTTTGGTGCTGAAGTGGTATGTAGCGTACCAAATACCAAGTGCCCAGTTTCGGCTGCGGTCATTGCAAGACGAATTGTTTCTAAATCACGTAACTCACCCACAAGTATTACATCAGGGTCTTCACGCAGAGCACTACGTAGCGCATTTGAGAAACTATGTGTATCGCGATGCACTTCTCGCTGGTTAATTAGACTTAATTTATTATCATGAACAAATTCAATTGGATCTTCAATTGTTAAAATATGATGGTGTTTATTTTGATTTATATAATCAACCATCGCGGCAAGTGTCGTTGATTTACCCGAGCCCGTAGGCCCTGTAACCAGAACTAGTCCTCGTGGAGTATCAGATATCTTTTTAAAAATTTCTGGCGCACCTAAATCATCAAGCGTTAACACTTCACTTGGTATGGTACGAAACACTGCTGCTGGTCCGCGATTAGAATTAAACGCATTCACACGAAAGCGTGCTAAATTAGGTACTTCAAACGAAAAATCCACTTCGAGGTTTTGTTCGTAGTCCTTGCGTTGATTATCGTTCATAATATCGTAAACCAGACTGTTTACGTCTTTATCTTCTAATGCAGGTATATTAATGCGACGAACATCACCGTCTACGCGTATCATAGGTGAAACACCCGAGGATAGGTGTAAATCGGATGCTTTATGTTGCACACTAAACGCTAATAATTCGGTAATATCCATTTATGACTCCACAACTAACTGATAAATATATGGTTACAATAGCAGAACGACTAACATCCGCCTACGCTAGAATTGCAACGGCTGCAAAAAATACACAGCGAAATAACAATGAAATAACCTTGCTGGCAGTGTCTAAAACGAAACCAAGCGAAGATATAATTGCAGCTTACAAGCACGGCCAGCGTGAATTTGGTGAATCTTATGTTCAAGAGGCTATAGATAAAATAGCTCAACTACAGTCATATAGCGACATCATTTGGCATTTCATTGGCCCTATTCAATCCAATAAAAGTGCCTTAGTAGCTGCCAGCTTCGATTGGGTGCAAAGTGTTGATCGCATGAAAATAGCGAAACGATTAAACTCCCAGCGCCCAGGCGATAAAGCGCCTCTAAATGTACTTATTCAAGTAAATATAAGTAATGAGGAAGCAAAGTCAGGTTGCCACCGCGATGAAATAGATGAACTTGCCGATTATATAAACCAATGTGAGCACCTAACACTTCGAGGTTTAATGGCAATCCCTGCTAAAAGCGACAAACTGGATACACAAATTCAATCTTTTGAGCAATTGCAAACTTGCTTTGATAAACTAAAGACCCAATATCCTCAAGTAGATACTTTGTCGATGGGTATGAGTAACGATGTTGAAGCTGCCATTAGTGCAGGTTCAACCATGGTGAGGATCGGCACAGACATTTTTGGAACACGAACTTAAAAGGTGATAACAGATTTATGTCAGATAAAAAAATCGCATTTATAGGCACAGGTAATATGAGTTACGCCATTATTGGTGGCATGGTAAAAAACGGTTTTAACGCAAGTAATATTATTGCAACTAACCGCAACCAAGAAAAGCTTGCAAAGGTAGCATTTGATTTCAAGGTGCAAACCACCAGTGACAATAACGAAGCCCTGCGCGATGCTGATGTAATTGTTTTGTCTGTTAAACCACAAATGATGGGCGATTTATGTAAATCGTTTCAAGAGTCAGGCATAGACTTTAGCAATAAACTGTTTATTTCTGTTGCTGCGGGCTTAACCGTAAAACGTTTGCGCGAAATGCTAGGTCAAGACGTTAAAATGATACGTTGCATGCCAAATACACCGTCTTTATTAGGTCGCGGAGTATCAGGTTTATATGGTGCGGGCGAAACACAAAGCGAACACGAATTTGTACAACAAGTTTTTGAATGCACTGGCATTGTGGTATGGGTTGAAGAAGAGTCACAAATAAACGATATTATTGCTGTGACCGGCTCATCACCTGCTTACTTTTTCTTGTTTATGGAAGCCATTGAAGAAAAAGCCAAAGCACTGGGCTTTAACGACGAAGACGCTCGTCGTTTAGTGCAACAAACAGCTCTTGGCGCCGCCGAAATGGCACTTAGCCAGCCTGATATTAGTATTTCGCAACTACGTTCGAACGTAACATCTAAAGGCGGTACTACTCACGCAGCTGTTGAGCACTTAAAAGGTGAAGGCTTAACTAAAACCGTTGGCGATGCAATGGATGCGTGTATTGCGCGTGCAGAGCAAATGGAAAAAGAACTTTAAAACTACTTTTTTATTGAAGGTTACACTATGAATGCCATGCAATTTTTAATCAGTACCTTGTTTGATTTGTTTTTAATGGTGGTATTACTGCGCTTTTGGCTGCAGTGGGCAAAAGCCGACTTTTACAACCCAATGAGCCAGTTTGTGGTTAAAGCCACTTCGTTTGCAGTAAAACCACTGCGTAAAATCATTCCTGGATTTGGTGGGCTTGATTTAGCTTCTCTGTTGCTGGCATTTATAGTCGCTGTAGCCAAAATAAGTACTTTAATGCTTGTTATATATAATGCGTGGGCAATACAGCCTGTACTTATTCAAGCACTTATAACGGTACTAAAAGAAGGCCTTAATTTAGTATTTTGGGTACTTATTATTCGCGCTATTTTAAGTTGGGTTAGCCAAGGTTATAACCCTATAGAAGCGGTTTTCCATCAGCTTACTGAACCAATGCTAAAACCAATTCGTAAAATATTGCCATCAATGGGTGGCTTAGATTTATCAGTTTTAGTGCTTATTATTGGTATTCAGTTTTTGCAAATGCTGCTTATGGATTTTTTAGTCTAATATGGATTTTTTAATTAGAGGCCCAAAGGCCTCTTTTTTATATGTTTTGAGGAATACATAATGAACCGTTTAATTAAGTTTTGTTTTATTGCTTGTTTAGCATTTGCATTTAACGCGCAAAGCGAAGAAATGCAAGGCGCACAATACAAAGAGCTTGGCCCATGGCAAGTGCATTACATTGCTTTTCCTTCTACTTTTATTCAGCCAAAAATAGCAAAAGCGTATGGCCTTGAGCGAAGCGGATACAAAGGCATTGTGAATATTTCTGTTTTAAAAAATGATGCCGAAAATACAGCCCAAACAGCAAATCTTACTGGCACAGCTAGAAATCTACTTGGCAACAAACAAACGCTTACTTTTAAAGAAGTAAAAGAAGGTGATGCAATTTATTACCTTGCCCAAGTTGATTACACCAACGAAGAGATTTTACGCTTTGAGATTGAAATACAGCAAAGTAATCAATTTCAAAAATTACAGTTTCAGCAAAAATTTTACGTAGATTAATAACATGACCAAAACTTTAGTACTTGCTACAGGTAACCCTGGCAAAGTAAAAGAGCTAGCTAACATGCTAAGCTCTCTGAATATTAATGTAGTTCCACAGAGCGACTTTAACGTAGGTGAAGTTGCCGAAACCGGTACTACCTTTGTTGAAAATGCTATTATTAAAGCGCGCCATGCCGCTAAAATTACCGGCATGCCAGCTATTGCCGATGACTCCGGTTTAGAAGTTGATGGCTTAAATGGTGCGCCCGGTGTGTATTCTGCTCGCTTTGCAGGCACAGGTGCCAGTGATCAAGATAACATTAATAAGTTACTTGTAGATTTAGGTGATAATCCTATTCGCAGTGCACGCTTTTGGTGTGTACTGGTGTTAATGCGCCACGCAGACGACCCTACTCCGCTTATTTGTAGTGCTAGTTGGGAGGGCGAAATTACGCTCACTCAAAATGGCAATGGTGGATTTGGTTACGATCCTGTGTTTTTTGTAGCAGAGAAAAATTGTACGAGTGCTGAGCTTACAAAAGAGCAAAAAAATGCAGTGAGTCATCGCGGACAAGCGCTGCAAAAATTATTATTAGAACTACAGCAAAAAGGCGGCCTGTGAACCTTCCACCACTGAGCTTATATGTGCACGTGCCTTGGTGCGTGCAAAAATGCCCGTACTGCGATTTTAATAGCCACGGACAAAAAGGTGAAATACCTGAAGCTGAATATGTTCAACACTTAATTGATGACTTAAAAGCAGATTTGCACTTAGTACAAGGGCGTAAAATTCACAGTATTTTTATTGGTGGCGGCACTCCGAGCTTATTAACTGGTGCAGCTTATACCCGATTATTAAATGAAGTCGACAACCTAATTGGGCTTGAAGAACACTGTGAAATTACCCTTGAAGCCAACCCTGGTACAGTAGAAACAGGTCGCTTTAAAGATTACGTAAAAGCAGGCATTAACCGTATTTCTATTGGTGTACAAAGCATGCAAAACGACAAGTTAAAAGCACTTGGTCGGATTCATGGCAGCGACGAGGCTAATTATGCTGCACAGCAGGCTAAAGAAGCCGGTTTAAATAGCTTTAACCTTGATTTAATGCACGGCTTACCAGGGCAAACTCTTGACGATGCACTGAGTGATTTAAAGCAAATTATAGCGCTCGATCCACCACATATATCTTGGTATCAACTAACTATTGAACCCAATACGCAGTTTGCTTCAAAACCCCCTACCTTGCCACAAGACGAAACACTGTGGGACATTCAAGAACAAGGAATAGAATTACTCAAACAAGCCGGTTACGTACAATACGAAATATCGGGTTATGCAAAACCGGGCTATCAATGCCAACATAACTTGAATTATTGGCGTTTTGGCGATTATCTTGGTATTGGCTGCGGCGCACATGGTAAGGTTACTGATGAAAATACAGGGCTTATAACGCGCACCGAAAAGGTTAAGCACCCGCGCGGTTATATGGATTTAATTAAACCGTATATGTACAAAAGCTGGCATGTAGAGCAAGACGATTTAGCATTTGAATTTTTTATGAATCGCTTTCGCCTTGTTGAGCCTTGCCCAATTAATGATTTTAATAAACTAACAATACTGCCACTGCAAAGTCAACAAAGCGCACTAAACCAAGCACTTAATAAAGGTTTATTGACTCAAACAGACAGCCATTGGCAGGTAACCTTAAAAGGTCATCGCTTTTTAAATGACCTACTAGAATTGTTCGTGTAGCGCTAAGGCACTACACGACAATATAAAGCGAATAAATATAAAACACCCTAATGGGTTTCTAACAACAAAAGGGAAAACAATGCGTAAACTTACTTTTATTGCAGCGGCTGTAAGCGTTGCACTGCTTGCTGGTTGCCAGCAAACAACACAACAATCAACTCCAGCCTCTGTTGCACAAGCAGTTCAATCACAACAAAGTGAAATCGACAAAGCGAATGCATTTTTTGAAGATACATTTAATCGCGATGTAATGAGCAGTCCTGTATATCAAACATATATGGGTATTAAGCAAGATTACGATAAGTGGGACGATGGCAGCGAAGAAAGAAAGCTTAAAGATTTAGCACAAACAAAAGCTGACCTAGTTGCATTAAAAGCAATTAATCGTGATTTATTAGATGATGCAACAAAAGTAAGTTACGACTTAAAAAAACAAGATCTTGAAAGTTCAATTGCCGACTTTAAATGGCGTTACCATAATTACCCTGTGAACCAAATGTTTGGTACGCATTCTATGATCCCTGCGTTTTTAATTAATCAGCACTCAATTAGTAATGCAAAAGAAGCTAAAGACTACATTTCACGTTTAAATGGTGTTACTGAGGTTATTGATCAGCTTATTACTGATTTAAATGTACGTGCAGAAAAAGGCATTATCGCTCCTAAATTTGTGTTCCCGCATGTTATTGATTCAAGTAAAAACATTATTCACGGTGCCCCATTCGAAAAAGGCGATGATTCTACATTGCTTGCTGATTTTAAACGTAAAGTAGCAGTGCTTGAAATTAGCCAAAACGAAAAAGACTCGTTAATCAGCGATGCATCAGATGCATTAAAATCGGCTGTTAAACCATCTTACTCTAAGCTAATTAACTACCTAGCACAGTTAGAAAAACGTGCAGATAACCGTGATGGCGCATGGAAATTACCTGATGGCGAAGCGTTTTATAACAACGCACTTAAGCGCACTACAACTACAGATTTAACGGCTAAAGAAATTCATGCAATTGGCCTGTCTGAAGTAACACGTATTCATGATGAAATGCGTGAAATTAAAGATAAGGTTGGCTTTAAAGGCGACTTAAAAGCCTTTATGCAGTTTATGAAAACTGACAAACAATTTTACTACCCTAATGATGCACAAGGTAAACAACGCTACCTTGATGAAGCAACAGGGCTTATCGATACAATGAAAACACGTTTAGATGAGCTATTCATTGTTAAACCAAAAGCTGATTTAAAAGTAAAAGCAGTTGAAGCATTCCGTGAAAAAGCAGCGGGCAAAGCATTTTACCAACAGCCAGCTCCTGATGGCTCACGCCCAGGTATTTACTACGCGAATCTTTACGATATGGAAGCTATGCCAACGTATCAAATGGAAGCGCTGGCATACCACGAAGGTATTCCGGGTCACCACATGCAAATAGCTATTTCGCAAGAACTAGAAGGCGTGCCTAAGTTTCGTAAATTTGGTGGCTACACTGCGTATATTGAAGGTTGGGGTTTATACTCAGAATTCATTCCTAAAGAAATGGGCATGTACTCAGACCCTTACTCAGATTTTGGTCGCCTTTCAATGGAGCTGTGGCGCGCATGTCGTCTAGTGGTTGATACGGGTATTCACGCAATGAAGTGGACTCGCCAAGAAGGTATTGATTACTACGTAAACAACACGCCTAATGCAACATCTGACGGTGTTAAAATGGTTGAGCGTCACATTGTAATGCCTTCACAAGCAACTGCTTATAAAGTAGGTATGCTTAAGATTTTAGAACTTCGTGAAGACGCTAAAAAGCAACTGGGTAATAAGTTTGATATTCGCCAGTTCCACGACGTTGTCCTTAAAAATGGTCCTGTACCACTTAATGTACTAGAAAACTTTGTTAATGAATGGGTAGCAAGCAAAAAAGCTTAAAACCAATTTAAACAATTGCTTTAAAGATGAAAGGTCGCATTTGCGACCTTTTTTGTTTTATAGTAGCAAAAAAGACTTTGGAAATAATAATGGATTTAAGCATACAACTACTTAACGCACGTATTTCAAAGCATCAGCTAGATGAGCTTGATAACGACTTTAAACAGTTAAGCCCAGCCCAACAGACATTGCAGCTAAATCATTTATATGAAAGCACTCAGCGTATGAGCATTAAATACGACTTTATGCAAAATGTGGCAACGCGTATTTTAACTACCAATGCACCTCCAGCCGCGTTTATAAACCAATTGACAACAACAGATACGTTAACCTTTTTTACCCCAGCACTTAAAGTTAATAAAGGCTTTTTAGCGCAAGACGTGCGGGGCAATAACGCGCTGCATAATGTATTTAAACACGCCGACGATCAAAAATTACCTTTTAATTATGTGCGCTCTTTAATGCTGTTTGAATCTAACGATGATTTAGTAAAAGCGCTTGCCCAGCCAAACGATCGCGGCCTAACACCCGTAGCTTGTTACATTGCGTATGCGAATAAGCCAAGCACGCCGGTTAAACATGAGTTTTCAGCGTTATTAGCACTCATGGAAATAGAGCAAAAACAAAACCCAATGGCTAAACAGCAACTGGCAAATACATTAAAAGGCGCAGGCCTTAACGAAACTAGCATTTTACTTAGTGCTGCTTACTTGCAGCGTTCAACCGCACAGGTGGCGCATTTAATTAGAGCAATTTAGTCATCTAAATAATATTCAACACTAGTAACAACGCGTATTTTTTTGATTTGTGGAGTGTTTGAATCGCGATTACTGATACTAAATTGCCCTTGGCGAGCTGTTTTTATTTTGCCTAATTTTGAATTAGAGTCTTTAGCAAATTTATTAGCGACTTCACGCGCTTTTTCAGTTGCTTCTTGCACCATCGCAGGTTTTACATCATTGAGGCCTGTAAAAATGTATTCAACTTTAGTTTCGTAGCTGTCCTGCACTATCGCGATATCTTGTTTAGCAAGCTGGCTTACTTTACTCAGCGCGTTTTGCACTTTATCTGGCGCATCAGAATAAACAATAATATTTGAGCGTATTATGTATCTAAACTTTTGATTTTCATTACTGTATTCACGTGATTGTTTATCAATAACTGACTGGCTACCTATAGTTATTTCATCGTCGTCAAAACCATGGAGTTTTAAAAAAGCAGTTACCGCATCATTTTTTTTCTCAACTCGGCTGACTAATTCTTCAAGATCATTGTCGGCATCACTAAATTGCAGAGGCCAAATTACCGTATCAGCTATTACTTCTCGCTCGGCCAATCCCTTAACCTGCACAGTACGTTCCATCCCTTTCACACCCAGAGCGGTACTTTTTAAAATAAACCCTAAGCTAATTAGGCCTATACTTAAACAGATAGCCGCTATAACAATGTAAAAACCGGGGGTTTTATTCACAATAATCTCCTTGATTGATATCAATAATAAGCATCTAGACGCTCGAAATAACACAGTAAACAGGGTACATTGAGACTATAAATAACGCAAAATTTAATCAGCCTAGGAAAAACCATGAGCCTTAAGCGTATAACCCAATTTTTTAACCCAAGCTCAGTGGCCGTTATTGGCGCCTCTAACGTATCAACTCGGGCTGGTTTTGTGGTTATGCGCAACTTACTTCAAGGCGGTTTTAAAGGGCCGATAATGCCCGTTACTCCAAGCCATAGCGCAGTACATGGCGTACTTGCTTACCCCTCTATTGCTGACTTACCAAAAGTACCCGACCTTGCTGTTATTTGTACTAACAAAAACACCTTAATTGATATTATTGAGCAGCTTGGAGAGCTTGGCTGTAAAACGGCTATTGTTATTGCAGATGGACTTTCTGGGGAGCAAAAAAGCGCGCTTAAAGCATGCGCTCAAGCCAAACAAGTTACTTTGCTTGGACCCAATTGCTTAGGCTTGCTGATCCCTCATATTGGTTTAAATGCGAGCTTTTCACATACCGTGGCAAGCCCAGGTAAAATTGCATTTGTATCGCAATCAGCAGCAGTATGCTCAACCATTTTAGATTGGGCTAAAAACAAAGAAATTGGCTTTTCATATTTTGTCTCGGTAGGTGATTGCCTTGATATAAACTTTAATGAACTACTCGATTTTTTAGGTCGTGATGCTAAAACTAAAGCTATTTTACTCTACATAGATAACATTGAAGATATTCGTGGCTTTATATCAGCAGCAAGAGCAGCGGCCTTTAGTAAGCCTGTAATTGCGATTAAAACAGGTAAAACAACTGCGGGCGCACTTGCAGCCGAAATTCACACCGGCGCAAAGCAAAGCTCTGATGCTGTTTATGATGCGTTATTCCAACGAGCGGGTATGCTGCGTGTAAATGATTTACGAGAGCTATTTGCAGCGACACAAACACTCGCCATGCATCCAAAATTATTAAAAGTAGAACAACTGACAATTTTAACTAATGGTGGCGGCCCAGGTGTTATGGCCGTTGATGAACTTATTCAAAGCTCCGGTAAATTAGCAGAACTAAGCATTGAAACCCGAAATGCGCTAAATAAAGTCATTCCGCAATCAGAAACCACCTCAAACCCTGTGGATATTTTTGGCGACTCAGCACCTGCGCGTTATAAGCAAGCATTAGAAATTTTACTGCACGCAAAAGAAGTTAAAAACTTACTGATTATCCATACTCCCTCAGCGCTTGCGCCAAGCGAAGACTACGCCAACATTATTGTAGAAACCTTACAAACATTACCCAAAATGGCGCGCCCTTACGTTATAACTAACTTTATGGGTGAAGACGCATCTTACGCCGCCAGAAGAGTGTGCTCAAACAACGCAATACCAACTTATAGAACACCAGAGGGTGCTGTAGGCGCGTTTATGCACTTGGTAACGTATCGTCGTAACCAAAAGCATTTAACGCAAACACCTGAGTCGAACACTGATGACGCTAAAATAAATAAAGTGGCAGCTAAAGCGCTTATTAATGAGTTTTTAGATGACGGACAAAGCTACTTACCTACTCATCAGGCAAGTCAAATATTAAACCACTATGGTATTAAATGCATTCAAACTGAGGTCGCTTACACCCCAACAGAAGCCAAAGAGCAAGCCATAGAGCTTGGCTTTCCGGTCGCGTTGAAACTTATTAGTCCAAGTATTGCCTCGAAGTCTGAAGTCGGTGGTGTGGTACTTAACTTAAACGACGCCAACGAGGTTGAACAAACTGCTTTTGCAATGCTTATCCGTATTAAAAACACGTATCCGGATGCTGTTATTGAAGGGTTTTCATTACAAAAAATGGCGCCACGAGCAGGAGCAAATGAGCTGCGAATTGCGATCAAAACAGAGCCTAATTTTGGCCCTGTTATATTATTAGGTGAAGCAGGCACTGGCCTTGAATATGCACAAGCCGCCGTTGCACTGCCTCCACTAAATATGAACTTGGCAAAGTATTTAATTGCTGCAGCGCACGACAAAGGCGTATTAAAGGAGCGCATACTCCCAGAAAAGGTTGATAAGTATCGTTTATGTGCACTGCTAACACGCATTTCTCAGTTAGTAATTGATCAACCTGACATTAGCTCAATGGAACTAAATCCTATTCTTGCCAGTAATGGGCAGTTTTTAGTGCTTGATGCCACTATGACACTTAATCGCTATCAAGCTCAGAGCAATCGTAAGCGGTTATCTATTCGTCCCTACCCTATTGAACTTGTTGAAGTGGTAACACTTAAGAATAACACCCAAGCTACGCTCAGGCCGATAAAACCAGAAGATGAACAAGCTCATAAAGTATTTGACGAGTCACTTAACAAAGAAGACAGATATAAACGCTTTTTTGGCGAGCTTCCACAGTTTAACCACGATCAACTCGCTAAAATGACCCAAATTGATTACGACCGTGAAATGGCGTTTATTGTTTGCCAACGCTTTGAAGGTAAAACCCGCACTCTGGGTGTGTCTCGCGTCATTATGGATCCCGATAACCTACATGCTGAATTTGCTATTGTAGTACGCTCAGACTGCCAAGGCTTAGGGCTTGGTCGCATACTGATGAGTGCTGCAATTAATCACTGCAAGCGCCAAGGTGTGGAGTCGATTGAAGGCATAACCTTACCTGAGAATACAGGGATGATTGAGCTTGCCCGTAAGCTAGGTTTTAAAATTAGCCGCGACTTTGAAGAAGGCAGTATTAACATGGTACTTAAATTTACATAATGAATAATTCGCAGACTTTAAGACAAAAACTGGCTTGCCTGTTTGAATGCACAGGCCAGTACCGCCGAGCAGGGCATATTCTTGATATTGCACTCATTAGCTTAATAATGATCAACGTTGTAGCCATCGTTATTGAATCAATCCCAAGTGTGGTAGAGCAGTATTACAACGAATTCTTAGTTTTAGAAATTGTCTCAGTCGCTATTTTTGCTATTGAGTACTTAGCCAGACTTTGGGCTTGCGTAGATAAAACACAATATGCTGCAATAAAAGGATCTAATACCAAACGTCGGCTTAGTTATTTTTTCTCCCCTTTGGCAATTGTTGATTTAATCGCGATTTTGCCGAGCTTAATGATGTTTTTATTTCCTCTCGATTTACGTTTTTTACGTGTGCTTCGACTATTAAGAGTGTTTAAACTCACACGCTACTCACGTGCCATGCAGCTACTTTTAAAAGCCTTTAACGATGAAGGTAGTTCATTAATGGCCGCTTTTTTTATTATGGCAGTGGTGCTTATTTTAGCCTCATGCGGAATTTATTTAATTGAGCACGACATACAGCCCGATAAATTTGGCTCTATTCCTGCAGCTATGTGGTGGGCAATGGCCACACTAACGACCGTTGGTTATGGTGATGTAGTACCTATAACGCCATTGGGTAAGTTTTTCGGCGGCGTTATCACACTACTGAGCATGGGTATGGTTGCGATACCAACAGGTTTACTGGCGTCTAGTTTTTCAGAACAAATACGTAAACGCCGCCAGTTTTTTGAAGATGCCGTACATGAACAAATTCAAGATGGCACTCTTAATGATACTCAACAAGAACACCTAGAAGAACTACGCTATAAATTAGGCTTGAGTAAACTAGAAGCTAATAAGGCCATTAAAACGCAGTTAAATGAGCATAATAGCCATTTGTTTTGCAGGCACTGCGGTAAAAGGCCTTAAATGAGTGCAATATTATCAATTGAACATATCACTCCAATCGCGATTAATAAGCGGTAGTACTTCGTTATTTGGTACAGGCTTACTAAATAAGTAACCTTGGAAATGGCTACATCCCCTTTCATTTAAAAAGGCGAGCTGATGTGAGCTTTCAACCCCCTCTGCTACACATTCTTTACCTAAACTGTGTGCAAGGGCAAGTATTGATTGAATAATGGCTTCGTCATCAGAGTCAATTCCTATGTCTTGTACAAAGCTCTTATCAATTTTTAGTACGTCGATAGGAAAACGTTTTAGATAAGTCAATGAAGCATAACCAGTACCAAAATCATCCATATAAAGCTTGCAGCCCAAACTTTTAAGCTTCTCCATACTGTGCAATGCTTGTTTTGAATCACGCATAAGTATCGACTCGGTAATTTCAAATACAATCGCGTCTGACGGTATATTGGCATTACTTAGCGCTTTTCTGATCTCTGGCACCAACTCTATAAACTCAAAATCAAGTGCCGATAAATTTATTGATAAATAAAGCTTCGGCGATACCTTACGCCATTCTTTCAAATCCTCTAAAGCACGCGCCAATGTTTGCAGCATTATCTTTGTTATTAAACCAATACCTTCAGCCGCTAAAGAAAATTCTTGAGTTTGGATAAGATTATTTTCAGGCCAACGTAATAACACTTCAAACCCTTCAGTTATATAAGTTTTTGCGTTAACAATGGGTTGGTAATAATTACAAAATTCATGTTCTTGATAAGCTTTAGTAAGTTGTGACTCCAGGTGAAGTGTTTTTTGTACATGCTGATTCATTTCTTGTTTATAGAATTGATAGCTACTTTCAAGTGAATCTTTAGCATGATAAAGCGCAATGTTAGCCGCTTTTAATAATGTAGAGCTTTCTTTTGCATCATCAGGACATATAGCAACACCAATACTTAAGTTAATATTAACGACCTGTCCGCTAATACTAATATTTTGGTTTACGCAATCCATTAGTTTTACGCATATAAGTAAAACCTCTTCTATTTTATGAATATCCTCTACGAGCGCAACAAATTCATCACCACTAAAACGTGCGACACTATCTGATGGGCGTAATACACATTTTAATCTCTCTGCGACTTTTTTAATTAATTCATCACCCGCTTCATGCCCTAAGGAATCATTAAAGTACTTAAAGCGCTTAATATTTATGTATAACAGTGCAACTTTACAGCTGTGCTTTTTTGCTTGTTCTAACGCATGCCCAACACGATCGTTAAACAACGTACGGTTTGGTAATCCCGTTAATACATCGTAATTAGCGAGCAAATGAAGTTCATTTTCAGCTGATTTTTGAGCACTTATATCAGTTAATATAACAACATAACTATTTAATCGTTGCTCGTTATCGGCCACCGCACTTATTTTCACTAATACATAATGAGACTCACCATTTGCGAGCACTACAGTATCTTCGCAAGTGAAATGCTCGCCAACTAATAGTTTTTGTATAATCCGTAAATAGCCAAAACGATTGCTCCGTGAAATTCCTAAATTTAAAGAGCGACTAGAAAGCGACTCAGCAGAGAAGTTAAAGGCTGTTTGAAGTGATTTATTTGAGGCACGGATATTAAAGTTTTTATCGAGTATAAGCACCCAATCACGGGTTTGCTCAAATGCTGCGGTAAACAGCAATGCATGCTCTTCAAATACCATCTCACGGGTCATATTAGTGTAGGTCCCCGCCACTTTTTGCGGGTTTTTTTCGTCCCACTCTACAACTTTGCCAAAATCTTTATACCACCGCCAATAGCCTTTTGCGTGGCGCAGGCGGTAAGTACAGTTAAAGTAACCTTTATCAGTAGATAAAAATTCTAACCATTCTAAGCGAAATAATTGTTTATCTTGCGGGTGAATTTTAGCTAAATAATCATCCAAACTCACTGTTTCATTATCGTAGCCAAGTTCATTTTTTAGCCGAGGCTGATAAATGGAGGGGTTACTTGACTGCCAATCCCATACCCCAGATTCACTGCCTTCTAACGCTATTTTTAAGCGGGCTTCACTTTCTTTGCTCTCTTTATTTGCTGCTAATAGAATCCGTTGAATTTTATTGCGTCGCATCACCCACATTGTTACAAATGCAACGAGTAACATTGCATATAGCACCATAAAATAAGGCGCTCGCCAAAGCGGGTATTTTACTCTTATTTTTAAAGTTGCAGGTGCTGTGTATTTGCCTGTAAGTGGATCTTTCGCCCACACTTTTAATTGGTAGTTACCCGGATTAAGTTTAGGGAATAAAACGCGATTATTATTGCGAGTATACGTTTTCTGGCCATTGCCTAATTGATACTCATAAATAATACGCTCTTGATTACTAAATGCCATAGCAGAAAAAGCAACTTCAAGTCCTATGTCATCATGGTTCAGAATAACTTCATTTAGTGGCTGCTTTAAATCAAACGATAAATCACGCGACATCAAATTGACTCGTGTAATATTGACATGATCAATTAGCACCTGAGTATTTTTATTTTCCATTGGCTGGAAATAGGTGAGACCTTTTAAGCCACCATATGCAATACGGCCATCTTTTAGGCGTGCCATTGCGTTGCTATTAAATTCAGCCGAAAGCAGCCCTTCAGATACAGTAAATTGTTGAAAATGTAATGTTTTTGGGTTTAACCGCCAGATACCTTTGTGGCTACTCATCCAAATCATGCCGTCATCATCTAGCACCATGTCATAGAGTAAAGTGCCCAATTTATTTTTTTCCAAATCAATTGTATGTACTAGCTGATAAGTTAAAGCATCAAGTCCTATTAGGCCAAAATTAGACAATGATATCCATAAAATATTGTTGTTATCTATAACATACGACAACACACTAATAGCAACATTTTCATGCTGTTTGGGTACTTTATAAATCATTTTCAATGCAAAATTTTCAGGGTTTACTTGATATAAAATTCCCGCATTAAAAAACAATGGTGAATCGGGTTTACTAGAAAGTGGTGGTAAAAAACCATGGGCTAGGAAAGGTTGAAATTGTGCAAATTCACCACCTAAACGAGTCACTATTTGCGTATCAATGTTATAAATAAACACGCCATGATCTGAGTGCACATAATATAAATCGCCATTTGGCATAAGTGTAACACCATGCACCCAGCCTTTTATTTTATTTTGGTTAGCAGGATTTTTTGTTATTGGTTTACTAACATCATGTGTCATTGGATCAAAAACAAACAGCCCTCGGTTACTGTAAAGCCACAATTTATTTTTATAGGGCATTATTTCATAAACAGTAAATTCGGTTGTTAGTAAATCTACTTTATAGTCTTTTAAATAGACCTTTCCTGTATTGGCTTTTAAATCGACCTCGGTTATGCCATTGTGCGTGGCTAACCATAACTTATCATTGTATTCGGTAATGCCCCACACCGAATGATGCGACAATCCATCACCACCTAATAAACTGCCATCAACATTGCTAAAATTATAATTATCGTTTGATAAATAAAATGCGCCATCTGTTTTGGTCGCCACCCATGTGCCGCCTGATTTATCTTTTACCATATCAATAATACTAGTATCAGCAAGCGTATATTTACTTTGCGTTATACGCGTATTTTTAATCAATTCACCACTGGTTAAGTCAAACTTAAACAATCCTTTATCTGTAGCTAAATCTACTTTTCCATGAGCGTTAACAATTTGCCAAATATTTAAATCTGCTAACAAAGCCTTATTTTTAAATGGTAGGTCGGGGCGCTCAAACATCTTCGATAAATTAGTGATATCTACTTGATACAACCCCTTTACAGTACCAACGAGAAGTTGATTACTTTCGCCTAAGGCGAACGCTTTCACATTATTTTGGTAAATATGTTCAGGCTCACCCTTTAAATGCTGTAGTGGACGTATTTGTTCCGTCGCGATATCAAATATATAAGCACCGTGGCTAGTGCCAATAAAAATATAGCCATTGTAGTGAAAAAGCTCCCTAACTAAAGTGTTCTTATATTCATGTGAAAGCTCAAAAATAGAAGTTACTATGCCACTTTCAATGTCTAACT
The DNA here is from genome assembly GCF_002407505.1 of Pseudoalteromonas sp. 1_2015MBL_MicDiv. NCBI lineage: Bacteria > Pseudomonadati > Pseudomonadota > Gammaproteobacteria > Alteromonadales > Pseudoalteromonadaceae > Pseudoalteromonas > Pseudoalteromonas sp. 1_2015MBL_MicDiv. The sequence continues at coordinate 3,327,854 of NZ_CP012737.1, forward strand.
TTGCAAAGTCTCTACCTCGCCCAATCCACAGTGTTTTTTCATCAATCGCCAGCATGCTAAAAGCAGATTTGTTAATAATTTGTTCTTCGCTGGTGGGTTTTTCTAGAAACTGTTTGTATGAGTTAGTTGCAGGGTCGTACCTAAACAAGCCAGCAAGTAATGATGCAATCCAAATATGGTCCTGAGGGTCTTGGTAAATGCGGTCAATAATAGCATCTTCTAATTCACCATTGGGGCCATTAATAGGAATAATCTGATAACCATCATAACGATTCAATCCCGCTTCTGTCGAAAGCCATAAGTAACCGCTATTATCAATAAGCATAGTGTTAACGTAGCTCTGTGACAAACCTTCGTTTGGAGATAAACGCTTCACTTGTGCGCCTACTTGAGAGCTTAAAATAGCAGTAAAAGCTATTAAACTACATATGATCCAGTTAACACATCTGCTCATGCTTATTCCATATTATTTGATGCTATGGGTATTTTAAGGCGACTACATTGCGGTGTTTATAAGTATCGAAAAGTACTTGTAAAGCAAGAGTATATGTTAACACTTGGTTAAAACCAACAGTGCGGTATAAATCAACTAGTGTTTTGTAGGCAAAGGTATAAACAACTTTATTTTGCTTCTCTAGGAGTGTTGCTATTAATAGCTTTGCTAAACCTTTAGATCTATGCTGAGGAGCGACAAAAACGGTCGACAAAAATAAAAATTCGGCTTTATGCTGTAAGCGGCACGCAGCAACAATATCTGTTTTATTATAAACAACCCAAAGTTGATCTTGCTTATTAGCACGCCCCCTTACGCTGTATTGCTTATAAAATTTATTAACAAGTGGACTTTTAACTTGTTCTAATATTTCAACCTTATACATACCTAACTTAGCATCATTGACAAATACTGTTCAAATTGCCGTTTTAAAAACATTTGCTCAGCAACCGGACGGCTATGAATAGTGTTATACACTTGTTCACGCGTTTTTTTATTGCGTTTAATTTGATACGCCCAAAATGACGCTTCATAATCGAGCTGAATTTGGTATTTTTCTTCACGTGGTAACAGACATAAGTTAAAGCTCATAGTATTTCCTAATTCATTCCAATAAATTACCAGCTTAAATAGCGATAATGCTATAAACCAACCAATAAGGTGGCCATATTGCATTATACGCCGCGTATTTTATTTACTTCTGTAGTAATTTAAAATAGCAGCCACAACATTTTAGCATCTTATTATTGTTGATTAATTTATTTTTATCCCGTCGTATTTTAACAACCGTTTTGTGTGTTCCAAGAACACAATTGGCATATAGAAAAGCAAGCTTTAGATGAAATTAGTTATGAAGTATCGACTATAGATTAATAGTCGTAACAGTAGCTTTGTGGCCGTAAATAGTACTTTAGTGACTGGCTAATTAATCGAAGCTTTGGATAATAAATCTATCCCAAGCAGCTATTTTCAGCGCTAACTGCCTTGAATTTACTTGTATTAGGCCTGTAAATAAAACTATAAAAGTTTCATAAAAATTCAAGTCGCCATAAAATTAAACTTACTGTAAATTATCCCAACTCGCTAAATTGTTCAAATTCTATGCAGCATTGGTATTATATGTGCCAAAAGGCAGATAAGAATTAAAAATCAAATCCTTGCTGTTTGGTTTTACTATTTAGCACTGAATTTTTTTGATCTTTTTGCAGGTAACGTTTGTAGCGTTGTTGGCATAAACTAAGCACTTTCTTTTTTTGGGCATTACTTAGTGAGTTCCAAGTAAAACGCTCATCGCGACTGCGGTAGCATCCCTTGCAATACCCTCTATTATTCACTAGACAAATACTTTTGCAAGGGCTTGGAATATCAAATATTTCAATTTGTTGCATTGTATTAATACCACTTAAGAAGGTCAGACTTTTAGTATAGCGTTTTTTTTAAGCAAAAAAAAAGTGACAAATAAACAGTCACTTTTCAAAGGTTATTAAACTCACCTGTGGCCTTTCAGTATAAAGGTTCTATTTAGACGCAATTGAATCACGGCGCGAGGTCTGCAACCTCATGGGCAAAGTAAATACAGAGCAACAAAGAGTAAGTCGCCCAAGAGCGAGCTCAAAGGGCAGCGTATATTTAATCTAAAAAGGTAAGCAGACCCCGCTTAGTGCTCACAACTTTTAATATTAATCTCACTCTTACGATGAAAAGGCTTAGCGTACATTGCAAGTACAAGCGGTTTAAGCTCTTCAGGTACATTAGCCATTCGCTGTTCGAAGGTGGCTGTATCTGGTGAGTCAATTACTGCTTTTTTACAGCCACCAGCAATATAATTTCCGGGGTGCAAATAAAATGAATCCACTATTTGCTTATCAATCGTTTTTGCCAACGCTTCTGCGCTATCACAATTGGATTCAATAGGTCGTCCAAACGCTAAATGAACATGTCCCTTGGCGGTACTAAAGCCTTCGACGATACTGGCAATATCTTCACCAGCAGACTTAATATATTCACCGTGGCGTTGCTTATGATATAACTCTTTAGCTTTAGAAATAGCACACGGCTCGTATTGATAAGATATAGAAACAGGGACTATTTTTAACTCTTTTATATAATCACCAAATTCTTTCTTTTGCTTGCGCCCATTAAGTTGCAGCATTTTTAGAAGCGCAGGATCCGTTTGATCAAATCCATCTTTCGCACGCCCCTCTTTTTGTGCAATCCAAATTGAATTACCACTCATCAACGAATCATAAATATAGGATGAAAGTTGAGTAAGTGCTTTTAGCATTTCTTTAGGTGCTTTAGCTGAGCGCTTAACTATAAAGCTTTTATTTAAGCGCATAAGTTCAGTGATATAAGGTATTTGTAATAAATTATCGCCAATGGCAATACGCACTGTTTTCATTTTGTGTTGAAACAAACCCCAATTGACTAATGCTGGATCCAGTACTATGTCGCGATGGTTAGAGATAAATAAATAAGCTTGTTTAGGGTCTAATTCATCGAGACCTGCAAAAGTAACTTTTGACGTGGTGCGTTTTACTAGCTTATCAAGGTATTGTGCAACCTCGTTCTGTACGTCTTCAACAGTTTTTACCTGCCCCCATTTTTTACGCAGCTGGCTTCTTACCAGTGGACGTGTAATGAATGGTACAAACGATAAAAAACGCGGTAAGTTGTATTTTGCTATTACATCAATAAACGCATTATCGTTGATTAAACGCGTAAGCGAAGCCGCAACTTCATCGTCATTATATGGGCGTATATCTGTGTATTTGTCTTCTAATTCACTCATTACTACATCTATAATGTTAAAAAACGGCACGCCAAAGCGCACCGTTTATGTCTATGTTCGATTATAACTCAGCCAATCTAAAATGCGAAATAACCAATAAACGGCTTTTATTACTTAAGTGGATCATGCTCTTTACTTTACATAAAGTTCGACCATGAAACCTAGTATTAGTGCAACAAATTTAGCTAACCAATCCAGTAAAATACCATATTCTTAGACTGTTAGTGGGCTGACCACTACTACATAGCCCTCTAATCATTTGGTAGTAATACCATTAACAAAGCCTTTCTTTCGTAGTACCTTAAGCCCATATTTTAGATTTTTGATGGATCGTAAGCCTCTTTTTTACGATTTTAACTCTTTCAGATCCACTTATTTTAGGGCTCATAATGAACATTACTATTCTTGATAACGCTACATTAGCTAAAACATCTCTTACTTGTATTGAACAACTTGGTAAATTAACGACTTATGAACTTACTAGCCCAGAGCAAGTTATTGAACATTGCCAAGATGCTGATGTATTAATCACTAATAAAGCAGTTTTAAATCGCGACACGATTAGTAAACTGACTCAGCTGAAATTAATTTGCGTAAGTGCAACCGGTACTAATAATGTTGATTTAGAAGCCGCTAAAGAATTTGGTATTGCCGTAACTAATGTAGCTGGCTATTCAACCCCTTCAGTTGTTCAACATACGTTTTCTTTAATTACTAATTTACTGGGTAACACACACCGCTATCAGGCGGATTGCCAGCAAGGCGCGTGGCAAAAAAGTGACATGTTTTGCATACTCGATTACAGCTTTAACGACCTACAAGGTAAAACATTTGCCATTATAGGCGGTGGTACGTTAGGCAAGGGTGTTGCGAAAGTGGCTGAGGCATTTGGCGCTAATGTTATTGTAGCAGAGCGTAAAGGGGTTAAATGTCGAGATGGTCGTACGCCTTTTGAAGACGCCATTAAAACAGCAGATATAATCAGCGTACACTGCCCGCTAACAGATGAAACACGTGATTTAATTTCGCTTAATGAGCTTAAAATGATGAAGCCAAGTAGCATTATTATTAATACCGCACGTGGTGGCATTATTAACGAAGCCGACTTAGCTAAAGCACTTGAGCAAAACCTAATTGCAGGCGCAGGTGTTGATGTACTAACTAAAGAGCCTGCCGAGCTTTCAAATCCACTTGCTAATTACAAAGGCAATAATTTATTACTCACTCCACACATTGCATGGGCAAGTACTGAATCTATCGTACGCTTAATTAATGAAGTAAGTTTAAATATTACTGCATTTAATAATGGTGAATCACGTAACCGCTTGGTGTAGTGATTTTATTGTAGTAATCAAAAAAGCTAAAAAATGGCTGTTTTTACTAACACATTTAATATTTTGCTAGATAAAAACAGCCAATATAACTTAAGATAATGATTAATAACAACTTATAATTATGGTATACCCTTTGCTTTAATACAGCTAATAACAAATTAAAAACTTTATTAAGGTAAATAAAAATGAAAAAATCACTTTTAGCTGCAGCTTTAATCGCTCCATTTTTAACAGGCTGTGTTATTGCAGTGTCAGATGGCGAAACAGAAACACATTGGGCTGGTAAAAATTCATCTAGTTGGGAAACTAAGAATAAAAATAATCGTGAAGCCATTTCAGAGCTTGCAATGGATAGTAGCTATCAATCCGTGTTAACTAAATTAAAAACACCTGACTTCACTGAATTATTAAAAAAAGGTGATGATGTTTTTCAAATACTGTTTTACGTAACGCATAGCGTTCATTCTGACGGAAAAACAACGAAAGATGAATGTACTCCACTGATATTTAAAAATGACAAATTAGTCGGTATGGGCGAAAGTGCTTTGGGAATGATAAATAATTAAAAAAAAGCGTCACTACATTGTTATTGGCGCTTTTATTGATGGAACTTAGGTTAGGTTATTTATAGGAGTGTGATACCAATCTGCTTATATATGGGGTGAATTTTCAGCAGTATGTTTGGTTTTTAGCCAAGGCAGAGCCTATGTAGCGTGGTTATTCCCCATAAATAGGCGATAACGGAGCATAAAGACCAAACATGCGCTGCCATTTGGGTTCTTTCTAGGGACAATTAACTCTTTGTTGCTCGGTTTTTACTTATTCTTACATGGTAACGCAGGAGCAGTTACCGAGCCCACTAGGTTGCAAACCTCGCGCCGCGATTTAATCGCCCCTAGATTGAAAAAATTTCAATCTACAAAGGTCAACACGCCCTAGTTGTTCTAAATAAAGAATTTTAACGACGTTATAGTGCAATTTAATTCGTTAAATTGATCAACGATTTATGCAAGTTGGTATGACATATACAAACCAACTTTTTCCTATTGTAAATCCACTCAAAACGCTGGTGTTAGTTGTTATAAGATAAGAAGTAAAAGTAGTTTATTATACGCAATACAGGTCACTTAGGAGATCAAAGCTCAATTAGCGTGCAATAATTTGATTACGCCCAGCATCTTTCGCTGCATACAAACCTAAGTCAGCCTCTTCTAAAAGTGTTTGCTCAGCATACACTTTACCACTTTCAGTCGTTGCTACTCCGATACTAATAGTTATATGTTCAGCATTAAGTGACGCTTTATGTTCTATCTTCAGTGCGTTTACAGCATTTCGTAATGTGTTAGCAAATTGAATAGCCTCGTGTTTATTAACACCAGGTAACACGGCTGCAAATTCTTCCCCGCCATAACGTGCTACAAAATCACCACCGCGTTTACACTGAGCAACAAGTACTTGCGCCACTTTTTTTAAGCACTCATCACCGGCACGATGCCCATAACAATCGTTATAACGTTTAAAGTGATCTATATCCATCAGTAATACCGACAGGGGTGTGCTACCTCGTTTACTTCTGCGCCATTCTCGAGATAAATTTTCATCAAGATAACGTCTATTGGGTATTTCTGTTAGGCCATCAATTGAAGCTAACATCTCAAGCAAGTCATTTTTTTGTTTAATGAGTAACTGATTACGTACTCTCACCCTAACAATTGAAGCACTAAATGGCTTAATTATATAATCCATAGCCCCCAGCTCTAAACCTTTAGATTCATCTTCATGGCTTTGATTAGCTGATATGAAAATAATGGGGATAGACTGTGTGATTGGGTTTTCTTTTAATTGCACAAGTACTTCGTAGCCATCAATACCCGGCATTACAACGTCGAGAATGATCAAATCAACCTGTGTTGTTTTCACAAAAGTCAGTGCTTTTTCACCGCTTTCAACTAAAAACACATCATGCTCACCTTTGAGTGTTTTTTCGAGCACTAAACGGTTAAGAGGATCGTCGTCAACAATTAATACCTTAGCTTTTTTCGACATCCATTGCTCCCAAGCCTTTTATAAAAACAATTACCTGCTCTAGCTGCATAATAAGCTCTTTTAACGAAATTTCAACAGACTCATTGGTTGTCTTAAACTGATGTTCACATTGTTGTGCACAAAGTGATAACCGCTTGAAGCCTAAATTGCCTGCCACACCTTTTATACTATGCACTAAGCGTACCAAATCATTTCTATTGGTACTTCCTTCTATTTGGGTGAGCTGGGTTTGGCACAAATTAGCAAACTTATCAATCATGGTTTTGAGTAATGCCTCATCAAAACTGAACTGCGTTAATGCAAATGATTCTTCAAAAAAGCTAGGTTTGGAGAGCCCTAAGTCTGCAATTGCATCAATGAGTACGTCAGCCACTACAGGCTTTGTTAAGTGTTTATTCATACCGCATTTTAATGAGCGCTCAACATCAGCTGGTTCGCAATGAGCGGTTAATGCAAAAATAGGTAATTGCTTAGTGTCAAACTGTTGGCGAATTAAAGCCGTTGCTTGACAGCCGTCAATATGCGGCATTTGTACATCCATTAAAATTAAATCAGGCTTTAAAACGCGTAATAGTTCTATTCCCTCAACGGCACTCATAGCTGTAACAACATTAGCTTTAGCTTGATGCAACACACTGCTAATAATGTCTAAGTTTAATTGGTTGTCATCAATTGCTAACACTAATAATCCCGCTATACCCCTTTTATACACCTGTTCATTCGTTACTACTATTTCACTGTTTATATTAGGCTGCGAGGCAACATCCAAATTAAGCAAGCGTTGAGCAAGTGCTGATGCTTTAACATGTTGAACTGATAGCAGCTGACTTGTTGACAAATTTAATGTGTGTTGATGGTTGATCATAACCACTGAAATTGCTTTTGAAGATAATGAATCGTTGATTGCTTGCACACTTAGTAATTTAGGTAAATCACCAGCATCTATAATTAAGTTTTCAGTTTCGGTTAACTTTATGGGATATTCTAACGCTTCCTTTAGATCAATATTTATTAACTCCGGTAAAGCGCCCACAACACGTTGTAGCTCATAGCTTTGCTCAGATATAACGGCTAATGCATTTGCTGGTAATACGCTACTTTTTGTTGTATCCACCTGTAACAAAATACTAAAATAAAACTCACAACCATGACCTTTCTCACTATTTAATGCAATTTCACCACCCATTAGTGACACCGCATGCTTAACAATAGCGAGTCCTAATCCAACGCCTTGGTGGATTCTTGTTGATGATTCATCGCCTTGCGTGAAAGCGTCAAATAAACGCCTTTGATCAGCTTTATCAATCCCGCAGCCAGTATCTATCACACGAAAACAGATAAGCTGTTGTTCAATACTTACGCTTTGTACTAAATCCATTTTTAGTACAATAGAGCCTGAGCTTGTAAACTTAACCGCATTCGTTAGTAGATTACCTAAAATTTGCTGTAAGCGGATACTATCGCATATAAAAACAGGAGCAATTAAAGGGTCTACATCAATAATAAACTCAACATTTTTATTTTCACACAGCGGCGCCGTTAAGCTATCGCAAATATCAATTAGCTCTACAATATTAAATGGCGCTAACTTAAGTTCAGCTTGCGCACTTTCTACGCGTGCAAAATCCAGCATTCGGTTAAGCATCAATAATAAACTTTGCGCAGCGTGTTTAGCCTGGCCTGTTTGTTGTAGTTGCTTTTGGGTAAGCCCCTGATCTATTAACATATCAAGTAGGCCCAATACCGCGTTAAGTGGAGTGCGTATTTCATGGCTTAAATTAGCAATAAAACGGCTTTTAGCAAGGGTTGCTCGTTCAGCATCATGCTTAGCTTTAGTTAGTGCGCTTACATCCTGTAAATGAATAACATAATAAGAAGGATCACGTTTTTCATCCCACACAAGTGATACACTCAATTGTAACCAATTGGCTAATTTCCCTTGCGCTAAGGTTAAATGGTATACCTTTTTCTTGTCGTCGAGTAACTTTGCTAAAGTGATTTTTATTTCTTGCCATTGGCTGTCGTCAAAGAGCATTTTAAGCTGCTCTCCTACTAAAACAGGATGTTCTATAAATAATTTTCTGGTCGCTTTATTAACTTGTACAATCGTGTGCTCAAGCGACAGCAGCACAACGCTATTAGCAGCAAATTCAATCGCACTTCTAAATTTAGATTCTGAAGCTTTTAAAGCGTACAACGTTTGTTGCTGCTCAGTTATATCTCGTCCTATTCCCATTGTACCCAACAAATGTTGATGCTCATTATAAAAAGGAGCTATGGTTAATTGATAGGACTTATTCTCTGTGTCTATTCGTTGTTGTACATCGTGACGGTTTTGTAAAACTTGCTTTTCTAAAACGCTAATTTGTTCATCATCATTGCTAATTTCCTCCATGCGTTTACCCACTAACGCTGTTTGCTCTTTACCTATATACGCTTCAAATGCCTTATTACACCCTAAAAACAAACCATCAATATTTTTAAAATAAATTAAATCGGGCACACTGTTAAGCATCGTGTTGAGTAATGCTAGGTGACGTTCTTTTGCTTCATAGCTACGCTTTAGCTTTTCGGATTGCAGCTGCACTTGCTCATCAAGATCTTTATTAGCATTTTGCAGTGATTCCACCAGCTGCTTATTTTTAGCAAATACGCGTTTTACTTTCGAAAACCAAGGCTGCCAATTAAGAGGAATTTGATAATCTAATTGTTTATTTTGTTGTGTATCATTTTGCTCTAAATAGTGCATTAAATGCGTCATCGGTTTTATAAAAATACGCTGGCTTAACCAAAAAAACACACCAAACATAATGCTTAAAAATAGTGTTAAAAATATAAATTCTAATAATACTTCGTAACGAATAGAGTTTACTAAATTTGATTTAGGTTCGTGAAATGCAGCATGAATAGGCAAATTGCCCATTGGTTGCATAAAATAATTAGTATTACTGGTTAATATCGTCAGTTTATTATCCGGACCTGCGATGTTTGGCCAATAGGTTTTTAGATCGATGGCTTCGTCAATTAGATTTTTTGAGCTGGCAATAATGTGATGGAACTGATTCATAAATACATATTCACCGTGATTAGGTGATACTTTTTTTAGCCAAGTAGACATTGCCTGAACATCGTAAATTAAAATAATGTAATCGCTTGAACCAAGTTCTCGCTGACGGCCTATAGCAAAATAAGCTTTACCATCTATATTAATTATTGGGCTTGATGAAAGGTTATTTGGAGAAAACTCGGGTTTAAATTGCCCGTCTAAAATTTCGGTTAATAAAAAGCTTTTACTTTTATTACGCCTTGCCACATATGCAATACCACGCTCATCCACATAAGCGACTGCTGAAAGTGACTGCATCAGCGAAAGCGTCGTATTAAAAGAAGGGCCTAACGCGACTAATTGCTGCCACTGTAAAAGCTCACGAGTAGAAAGTGAAAAATCTCCTTTACCAACAATTTCAGTGCCTTGGTTTATAAAGTGACGATAGTAGTAACCATCATACTGGCTAATACCTTCAAGAAGAGTGCTATTTAATTGATTATAAGGAGGCAGTTCGTACAATGTAAACATCGTAGTAAGCAAGTCACTTGCCGCTTGCATGCCATGACTTACTTGTGCAGATACATTGATAAAATCGGCTTCGCGCTTTTCAACAATGCGTTCAAGTTTAATATTATATAAATGTAAGCATAATAAAAGAGCTACAACTAATGGAACCAAAAGCGCAACAAATAAAGAACGATAATAATGTTTAAGAGGTAAAAAATTCAACGTACTGCCTGTGTTATGGCTCGAAAATCAATCGATAGACTATCGAGCCAATTTGTTAAGCGCAAGTTATAAATTTTCTTCTGCGAATGACGCTAAGCGACTACGTACAACCCCGTTAAGGTTTATCGTTGCACTGCCCTCAAAGTTTTTAAAACGCTCTACTATGTACGTTAAGCCCGAAGTCACCGGTGTTAGGTAGTTACTGTCTATTTGCGCCAAGTTACCCGTACAAATTAATTTAGTACCTTCGCCGCAGCGAGTAATAATCGTTTTAAGTTGAGATGCCGTTAAATTTTGGCTCTCATCTAAAATTACCACCGCATTTTGAATGCTACGCCCACGCATAAAGTTAACCGATTTAAACTGCACATTGGCTTTTTCCATAATGTAGTTTCGGCTTGATATCGGATTTTCGTCGCCTTTGTGCAATACCTCCAGCGTATCGGTAATGGCTGCAAGCCATGGCGCCATTTTCTCCTCTTCTGTGCCGGGTAAAAAACCAATGGACTCTGCTATTTCAGGGGTATTACGGGTGACTATTACTTTATCGTAAATACCTTTTTCGATGACCATTTCAAGGGCACTGGCAAGTGCTAACAAGGTTTTACCACACCCCGCAGGGCCGGTTAAAATAACAAGTTCAATACTTGTATCCAGCAGTGCATCAAGCGCCATACCTTGATAAATGTTTTTAGGTTTAACACCCCATGCTTGTTGATGCATTAAACGCTCAACGCCAATATCTTTTAGCGTTATGTGCTCGTCATCGTACGATTTAACGCGCGCCGCAAACTGATCCCCTCCATCAAGTAAATATTCATTACAAAATACATCAGGTATTAAGTTTTTAGGCACATGATGAAACGTATCGCGCCCATGCTGCTCAGTATTACACTCCCCTACATGCTCCCAAACATCCCCTTCAATTTTTTTATAACCACTAGTAAGCAGGCTTATATCGTCAATAAGTTGGTCGGTGCGGTAATCCTCAACATATTTAAGCCCGGCGCCTTTGGCTTTTAGGCGCATATTTATGTCTTTTGTAACAAGTATTACTTTTGAATCACTGTGCTGCTTTTGTAAGTACACGGCGCAATTAATAATACGATGGTCGTTTTCGTTACCTGGTAAACCAGAAATGGAGTCGGCAAATAAATGATCGTTTACAATAATGAGGGTACCTGCAGAGCTCGCTTTTGCCTTTTTGTTACTCGGCAGCGCCACGCCTTGTAGCATTTGTTCAGGCGTTGCATTTTTAAGTACTTCATCTAATCCACGAATAGCGACGCGCGCATCACGACTTACATCGTGTTTTCTGTCTTTTATGTGGTCAAGCTCTTCAAGCACCGTCATTGGGATAACAACGTCATGTTCTTGAAAAGACAAATAAGCGAGAGGTTCGTGAAGTAGTACGTTGGTATCTAGCACATACATTTTACTTTCAAGGTTCGAAGCTTTTTCCATAGCACTTTCCTTACGTTTTATGATTTTTATGCTATACCAAAATAACTAAGTAAAACGGGCAAAACTTAAACCTGCAATACCTAATTGCCAAGGCATAATGTAAGTTTAGTCTATTTGTCATAAAAGTCCGTTTTATTACAAACCATAATTAGTTTTAATTTATAAAAAAAGCAGCCATAAACAAGTTGCTTTAATAGTAATAATTAACACTTACAAAATTAATTAAAAGTGAGCCAAATAGCGCCTTGCAGTGGTGTTAGCTTACAGGTAACATAGCCGCCTTTTTCATCATAGACGAGACATACATGAATTTTTCCTTAGGTCAGCGTTGGATCAGTGATACAGAGTCAGATTTAGGATTAGGCACCGTTGTTGCCATTGAAGGCCGTCAGGTCAGCATATTATTTCCTGCCAGTGGTGAGAGCCGTGTTTATTCTAGTGCAGAAGCACCTGTTACCCGTGTGGCATTTAATCCTGGCGATGTGATCAAAAGCGTTGAAGAATGGGAATTAGAAGTAGAGTCTATTGAAGTACAAGGCGAGTTACTTTGTTATCACGGCACCCGTGTTGATAATGGCGAAACTGCCAAGCTTAAAGAAACCTTTTTAGATCATTTTATTAAATTCAATAAACCACAAGATCGTTTATTTGCAGGCCAAGTAGATCGTTTTGATCGCTACACACTTCGCTACCAAACGTGGTTACATAAATTTGAACGTGAGCAATCGCCTATTAAAGGCTTAATTGGTCAGCGTGCTAATCTTATTCCGCACCAGCTTTATATTGCCCAAGAAGTGGGTAAACGTTTTGCCCCACGCGTACTTTTATCAGATGAAGTAGGCCTTGGTAAAACAATTGAAGCGGGCATGATACTACATCAACAAATTATTAGTGGCCGTGCAAGCCGCGTACTTATTGTTGTACCAGAAAATCTACAGCACCAATGGTTAGTAGAAATGCTACGCCGCTTTAACTTACGTTTTTCTATTTTTGATGAAGAGCGCTGCGACGAAGCGTTTGCAGATTCTCCAAACGTATTTGATACAGAGCAACTAGTACTTACCAGCCTTGAGTTTTTAACCAAGAAAAAACGCTGGTTTGAACAAGCAACGCTTGCTGATTGGGACCTTTTAGTAATAGATGAAGCCCATCATCTAAGTATCAATAACGGCAAGCCAAGCTCAGAGTACCAACGTATGGCAGAGCTTAGCCAAGATATTCCGGGCCTTATTTTGCTTACAGCAACGCCTGATCAACTTGGTCACAGCAGTCACTTTGCGCGTTTACAATTACTCGATCCGGATCGTTTTTACGACTACGACGTGTTTAAAGAAGAAGAAGCAAATTATAAAGACGTAGCGCAAGCTGCAAATCAATTACTGCAAGAGCAAGCTCTGGACGACGCAGCCAAAGCCACGCTAATTGAGCTATTAAAAGAAACCGACATTACTGATATTCTTGCAAAAGCACAGCAAGGTGATTTACCAGCGCGTAAAGAAATACTTAATATGCTGCTCGATCGCCATGGCACAGGTCGTATATTATTCAGAAATAGCCGCAGCGGCATTGACGGCTACCCAAGCCGTAAATTACACGCCTACCCAATGGCACTGCCAAAACAGTATAAAACGGCTATGTCGGTTCTTGGTAACATGGGCGGCATTCAAAACCCTGAACTAAGTGCACACCGTGCTCTGTTTCCTGAAAAAATATTCCAAGAGTTTGAAGGAGAAAGCGCAAGCTGGGGTTTATTCGATCCACGTGTAGATTGGTTAATCGACACCCTTAAAACACTTAAGCGCGAAAAAGTACTGCTTATATGTGCTAAAGCTGAAACAGCTATCAGCCTTGAGCAAATACTGCGTGAACGCGAAGCAATTAAAGCGTCGGTATTCCACGAAGGTATGTCGATTATTGAGCGTGACCGCGCTGCTGCATTTTTTGCAGACGAGTACGATAATGCACAAATATTACTGTGTTCAGAAATTGGCTCAGAAGGTCGTAACTTCCAGTTCTCGCATCACTTAGTATTGTTTGATTTACCACTGAACCCAGATTTACTCGAGCAACGTATCGGTCGATTAGACCGTATAGGTCAAACGCAAGATGTGAACATTCATGTGCCATATTTTGAAAACACCGCTCAAGAAGTACTGCTACGTTGGTATAACGAAGGCCTAGATGCATTCGAATCTACATCAACAACGGGGCAAATGCTTTATAAAGAGTTCCGTGACGACCTACTTGAATATATTTCTGCGCATAACTGCGATGAAGACGAACTCGATCCATTACTTGAGCAAGTAGCACAGCAAAATGCAGTACTGCGTAAAAAAATGGAAAGTGGACGAGATCGTTTACTAGAACTACATTCATCGGGTCAAGGTGCTGCAGATTCGCTTGTGGCTGATATTGAAAAACTCGATAACCAGTTTGAGTTGCCAAGCTACATGATCAACGTGTTCGACACATTTGGTGTTAGCCAAGAAGATAAAGGCGAAAACACCATTATCTTAAAGCCAACGGAACATATGTTAAGTGCCTCATTCCCATCGCTTAAAGACGATGGCATGACGGTTACCTTTGATCGCGACACAGCTCTTTCGCAAGAAGACGTACACTTTATTAGTTGGGATCACCCAATGGTGCAAGGCACCATGGATATGATTTGTGACGATGACTTTGGTAGCGCATCAGTTGCACTGCTTAAAAACAAAAAATTACCGCCTGGCACCTTTTTTGTTGAGCTTATTTTTGTTGCAGAAGCAATGGCACCAAAAGTATTACAAGTTGGTCGCTTTTTACCACCTACACCAATTCGTATATTGCTCGATAAAGCAGGTAATAACTTAGGTGAGAATGTGGCATTTGAAGGCTTTAATCAGCAGCTATCAGCCGTTGGCCGCCAAACAGCAAGTAAGCTTGCGGGAGCACTGCAAAGCGCTGTTCACCCTATGATCACAACCGCTAAAGATATGGCACAAGAAAAACTTGAAGTTATTCGCGCAGCGTCGCTTGTTAAAATGCAAACATCACTCAGTGAAGAGCAAGAGCGACTTGTTGCCCTTAAGCAAATTAACCCTAATATTCGACAAGAAGAAATAACGTTTTACGATAAGCAACGCAACGACCTAACTACGTATATTGAAAAAACGCAGTTACAACTTGATGCCATTCGCTTAATTGTTGTTTCGCACTAAGGTTTCAGAAAAGACTGCTAATAAGCGTAAGTTAAATAGAAGTGCGGTATTTATATCGCACTTTTTTTCATAAAAATACATCTAAAACACAGTAACTATTCCGTCATTAGACTCACAATCTATATTAACTAGAAGCTAATACCTCCAATATTTTCGCTTATGTTCACGTCGAGATATTGCATTGCATCATGTAAATTTAAAATCAATTGGCTGACTGAGATTGCAAGCTTTTGGATATCATCCCTTGAAATATAATGAGCTTTTCCATCTTTTGTCTTTCCACTTCGATGAACACAATCATGCCTAATAAGTATTGCAGTCTCAAAATATCGCCTTTCATTTACTATCAGCTTTTGAAGATCAATATCTAATACATTCATATATATTTTACTAACTACCCCGAGATTATGATAAAGAATTTCTGATAATCTACCGGTGACTATATCTTCTAATAAATTAGGTTTTTGAATAATAAGCTTAAGAGAGTACGTCTCATTTTTAAGCTTTTCCGAAGTAAGGATGAACTTTTTTATATACTCATCTGAACTGAGTACATGGCACCTTAATGCATCACCAAAGTAAGTCTCCAACGTAATGATACATTGAGTATAAAACAGTCTATTAAAATAAGTATTATTGACATAGTTTTCTGATAAAAGATGATAGGTTAATTGCTCTAAGTTAAATACGGCACTTTTAAATACAGCTTGATACTCACTTTCTCCTTCTCCTAGCTTATAACCATCATTTAGGTGATAATCAAAATTTAAAGAGTTAGGATCTTTACTTACATGCACCTGAAAAGGATTGTCACAGTTAGTGCAATTAAGGATTTCTAATTGGTGCTCAACCTCCCCGTCAATAGCAAGCGGTAAGTCATTATTAGAATCGGGCTCATGACTATTTAATTCACCACATCGACTGCAATAAAACTCTATATTTCCATACATGAAACCTCCTTTGCTTGGTATCCAGATTAAATTTTCACAACCACTCTTGTGTATCTTGTCCACCCAAAATAGCCATAATTTCTACATTTTCTTCGGTAACCCTGTAATAAATACTGTCTGAACCACAGACTGCTCGCCGATAACCCTTACGTATATGCTCAACTGATTGGTAGAAATAAGGGTTTGCTGCTAGTTTTTCAAACATAGTAAAAAAAGCATAAAAATAATTATCTGCTTGCTGTTGTGAATATTCATCACAGCCGTACTGGTAAATGCGACGTAAATCTTCTTTAGCATCGTTTGAAAGCTTGTATGTACGCATTACTTCGTGCTTGATTTGAATTCTGCTAGCATTTCATCTGCAGATTGAGTGCTAAAGCCACTTTGCTCAGACTTTGCAAGCTTACTATTTATTACCTCAGCTCTTCGAGCACGCCTGATCAGGTCGTTTACCAGTTCACTTTTATTTGCGTAATCACCCACGTTTTCAACGTGATTACGCAGCCATAAATCATTTTGCTCAGTAAGCGAAATACTTTGTCTAGCCATAACATTAAACCTTGCTTGCAATAGTTGGTGTAATTTTACACCAGAACAAAAAACACGCAATAAATTTTTCCCTTGAGCCTTCAGCCTCGCTCCACTAAAATAGCGCCCTTAAAAATCATTAAGGCAGGCTGTGTTAGTTAACTATAATCCCCCAATGAGCCCGTATTTAACAATACTTTTCCAAGACGACGATTTGCTCATCGTTAATAAGCCAAGCGAGTTATTAACCGTCCCGGGTAAAGATCCTAAACATGCCGATTGTTTAATAAGCCGTGTTAATCGTGTTTTTCCAACAGCTAAAATAGTTCATCGTTTAGATATGGCAACATCGGGCATACTTTGCCTTGCTATGAATAAAGTAGCGCACAGGCATTTAAGTATGCAGTTTCAAGAACGCGAAACAGCTAAGCGTTATATTGCACGTGTATTTGGGCAGCTTGAGGTCGATACGGGAACCGTGGATCTGCCGCTTATTTGTGATTGGCCTAATCGCCCAAAACAAATGGTTGATCACGAAAATGGTAAGCCATCGCTTACGCACTTTAAAATACTTGAGCGCGAAGCCGATGCTACCCGTGTAGAGCTAACGCCAATAACTGGGCGCTCACATCAGTTACGTGTGCATATGCTAAGTTTAGGACATCCTATTTTAGGTGATAGGCTCTATGCCCATAAAGACGCACTTGCCGCAGCTCCTCGCTTACAATTACACGCACAAATGCTGAAGTTGAAGCACCCTACAACTGAGCAAGTACTTACATTTGAAGCCGAACCTGAGTTTTAATCATTGCATTAATGATTATTAAGCCATAGTGCTAAACTTTTACCGTAGTACGCCGATACCTAATTAGTATTCATTATTTGAGCTTCTTATGGTATCTGCGCAGTTTTTAAAAAGTATACTTAACGTATTACTAATGTGTACGCTATTTTTAAGCATACAGGTAACAGCTGCAGAGCATATTGCCCCTCCTACATTATCAAGTATTGAAAACAACGATATTGAACGCTTGCTTCCAAATGACGAAATAAAATCAATACTTGCAGGTGAAACCGAGTTTTTGAGTTTATACAGCGAATATATGAGCGCCGACTTTAGAGGTGTTGTATTACTTATACCCGACTGGCAATCAGTGCCAACAAACAATGCTGGCATGAGCTTTTTACGAAAAGAACTTAATAACTTAGGCTATACCACTTACGCAATGACGGTACCCGACATAGACTGGCAAGCCAGCAAAATACCAGACTCATCAACAGAAATGTCTGCAGAAACAACGACACCTGATGCAGCTACAAGCACAGAGCCTGCGACTGCAGATATGAAGAAAAATGCAGAACCTCATTATGTTAATGCTTTAGAAAAAGTGACTAATGAAGTACTCGACAATTATAAAATAAATCTGATTGCTCGCTTTAATGCGCTATACCAAACTGCAATGCAAGAGCCAGGTAACGTAGTGGTTATTGCACAAGGTACCAGTGCTGGCGTATTACTTGAGTACTATGCCGACTTTCCAGAACAGAGAGTAGATGCATTTATAAGTTTAAGCAGTTACTTACCTAATACTAAACGTAATAAAGATTTGAGCCAAACAACATCACTTGTTACGCCAGCTTTACTCGATATTTACTATGCTAATGACAGCAATGATATTTTAATGAGCCTTAAAAATCGCCAACGCTGGGTTAACCGAAATGCTAAATTTGATTATCGCCAACGCCAGCTATTTGGCCTGCGCGATCAACCGGATCAACACGCACGTCTAACAAAAGAAATAGACGGCTTTTTACGCCGCCTTTTTTAAATATTCATAAGCTGCTTGAATATCTTGGCTCTTTTTAACTGCAAGCTCCATCATGTGTTTTGGTAAACCTTGCGATACCAATTTATCTGGGTGATGTTGGGACATAAGTTTACGGTACGCTACTTTTATCTCACGCTCAGTCACACCATCATTAAGCCCTAATAACGCCAATGCCTGTGTACGATTCATATTATTATTGGGTGGGACATGATGACCCGAGCCTTCACGGTAGCTGCTACTTTGCCCTTGGCTTTGTTGCTGTTGATTAAAGCGCTGTTGTTGCTTTCTAAAGTTAAATTCTGCTTGATAGCGTTTTAATACGAATGCAAAATGCGTTTTCGAAATCCCTAACTGCTTACTTACCTCTGCTAACAATTGTTTTTCTTGTTCGGCTAACACCCCATCAGAGAATGCCATTTGAATTTGTATCTCTAAAAACAATTGCATCAAGTCGTTTCGCTTAGCAAAGCGTTCTTTAAAGTCGTGCACGGTTTCTTTAAGTGAGAAGTCGCCCTCTTTACCCGACTGAAAAGCCTGCTGTGCTTCGCGGCGCTCTTCGCCTTTTAAACCCATTTCATCCATAAACAAGTTGGCGGCTTTTATATGCACTTCGCTAACTCTGCCATTCGATTTAGCAATATGCCCCATTACGGCAAAACAGCTCGAAAAGAACAAAGCTTGGCGCTCGTTTACATCTGCATCGTTAAACAAGCTTGAAAAGCCACCCGCTTTATCAAAGTTACTTTTTAAGCTTTTATCAAATAAATGGCCAAGGTATAAACCTAAAATGGCACCAAAAATTTTGCCAAACATAAAACCAAAACAAAAACCGAGTATTTTTCCCCACATTTATAATGCTGCCTTTTTAAAAAATTTAGTTAATGCGCCGCAAGGCGTTTGTTTAAGTCATTTAAACGATCGGGTGTACCTATATCATCCCACTGACCAATATAAAGCTCAGTAGAGATTACATGCTTACTTAGCTTTTCACGTAAAATAGGCCCTAAAGGACGCCTCCCTTGCGTTAACCCTTTGAAAAAATCAGCCTGATACCGACTGATCCCTGAGAATGTATACTTTTGACTCTCTGGCGATAAATGACTTAATGCAAAATCACCATCTGGATTATGTGGTGGGTTTTGTATTAGCACAATATGCGCCTCACCCGCTTGCAAATGCAGCTGCATTAGCGCACTTACATCATAATCGGTATATACATCGCCATTAACTACAATGAAAGACTCTCCAAGTAGAGGTAGCGCCTGAATAATACCGCCAGCAGTTTCAAGACCACCTTCAACTTCTTGACTGTAAAGTATGTTTACCCCAAATTGACTGCCATCGTTAAAGTAATCTTTTATTTTATCACCTTGCCAAGCGAGGTTTATTACAATATCGGTAATTCCGGCAGCTTTGAGGTTATTTATATGATGCTCAATAAGTGGTTTTTCTGCTACTTTTAACATTGGCTTTGGCATATTCTGTGTTAGCGGCATCATCCTCTGTCCGCGTCCTGCGGCTAAAATCAACGCTTTCATGTGCGCTCCTTTGCTAACTTTTCAGTCACTTTTGGCACTATGGTATGTTTAGTCCAATCACTCAATGCTTTAAGCTCGGGATAATTAGCAGCCACTTCAATAATATAATCAAGTGTGGGTAAAATATTATCTAAATAACCCGTTTTTCCGTCGCGTAAATATAATCGACAAAATATACCAGCTGCTTTTAAGTGGCGCTGAATACCGGTTAAATCAAACCAATATTTAAACTCATCAAATGAGGTATTAACCATTAAATTTTGAGCAGTGAACTCGCTATAAGCAAAATCAAGCAAGCTTTTTAGCTCTTTTGCCGGAAGTTTAAAATAGCAATCACGAAGCAGCGATACTAAATCGTAACAAAGCGGACCACGTACCGCATCTTGATAATCTATAATCGCCCACAGGCCATTACTATTCATAATATTTCGACTGTGATAATCACGGTGCACGGTTACTGTAGGCTGCACAAGCATAGCCTGAGTGAGTAACTCACAGCTTGTTTGCCACATAGCTTGATACGCTGCAGTTGGGGATTCATCTATAAAGTCGTTTACTAACCACTGACTAAATATATCGAGCTCAAGTTTTATAAAGTCTTTATTGTAAGCTTGCATAACAGCTGAGGGTGGTGTTTTTGCCCATTGAGCACTTAAAATAATTAAAGCTTTGTAATACTCAATACGATTTTCATCATCTAGCATATCAGCCAAATGCTTACTGCCTAAATCACTTAGTATAAAAAAGCCTTGCTGCTCGTCGCTAGCAATTATTTTTGGAAGTAAAAAGCCTTGCTCGGTAAATATCTTATTAAGTAATATATAAGGCGCGTTATTTACTTTTTGGGGTTCTGAATCCATCACAATAAAATGCTCATTACTGCACGTTAAACGGTAATAGCGACGGAAACTAGCATCCCCTGTTATCGCATTTAACAAAGTAGGCTGCGTATTAAAGTGTGTGTTTATAAATTGTTGTAAATTATCAAAGCGTGTCATTTTATAAGATATCTATTTTTAACTAAGTTAATTAGGTCAATTACTGTATTTGCCATTATTTTCCTTTATTATGTGCAAATTATATTTAATCACAAAGCATTAAGGTCAATAAATGAGCAAAACCTGGGGCATATTGATGCTAAGCGTAGTTAGCGCACCATCGCTTGCCGAAACTGAACTGACGCACAACCTTTGTGGCATTTCAATGCAAACCAGAGCTTGGCAACCACTTCCAGGCCTTGAGCTTGGTACTGTTGATATTAAAGCTGATGATGTAGAGCTCCTCGGCACTCAAAGTGCTGAATTTACCGGCAATGTTGATATTAACACCGTTAATATGAGTTTGTCCGCACAAACTGCGTTGATAGATAAACAGCGTGGTTTATTAAATGCAACCGGACCAATTACTTATCGTGACACAATTAGCCAAATAAGCAGCAAAGGGCTAAACGCCGATTTAAGCAACTCAGAAATTAGCCTACTTGGTGCAGATTACAGTTTAACCGATCAACAAGGTAAAGGTGGTGCAGAAAAGCTGACCGTGAATGATTCTGGCTTAGTGCTCATGAATGCAAGCTTTACTGCTTGTCCCGGTCAAAGCCCTGTATGGGAAATAGAAGCAGACGAAATTAATTTATCCCGCGAGGAAGGCTGGGGCGAAACTCACAATGCGGTGCTAAGAATTCTTGATACACCTGTTTTATATTTGCCTTATTTTACATTTGCACTCGATGAACGTCGTAAATCAGGATTACTAAAGCCTAATATTTCCAGCTCAGATCGCTATGGTATTGAAACAATTACACCTTATTACTGGAACATAGCGCCAAATTTTGATGCCACTATTACCCCGCGCTATATGTCTCGTAAAGGCTTGCAACTGCAAACAGAGTTTCGGTACTTAACTGAGCAACATGAAGGTTTGGTCGGTGTAGAGTACTTAAATAAAGACGATTCAGAGCCAACTCTTGATTCACGTTATATGTTTCATTGGCAACAAAGAAGTTATTTAGGTGAGAGCTGGCGAGCTAATGTAGATATTACCAACGTAAGTGATGACAATTACATTACTGATCTTGATTCTAACTATGCAAATAAAACCGATACCCAACTTTACCGAACTGGCGCACTAACACACTTAGGTGAGACATGGCGTACAGATATTAAAGTGCAAAACTTTGAAGTACTCGGTGATCACTTAGAATCATATACCGCTATACCTCAAATCAACTTTACTCAAACAGCCCCATGGCGTATTGATAATTTTGATTTTACAGTTTCTGGCGAAATCAGTCATTTTACTAACGACTCAGCCATTATAGATCAAGCAACGCGAGTGCATTTAGAGCCTAAAGCTCGCTTTGATTACAAACAACATGCATGGTCGTTTTTATCTGAAGTAAGTTTATTGCAAACAAATTATAAACAACATGGTGATTTAGATGGCACGCAATACAGCGAAAGCGTATCGCGTACAATCCCTAAAGTTCGTTTATATTCTCAACTAAATTTTGAACGTAATACATCATCTTTTATTGAAGATGGTATTCAAACCTTGGAGCCTCAAGTTCAGTATTTATATACCCCCAATAAAGACCAATCTGATATTGGGTTATTCGATACAACTAAGCTACAAGACGATTACTATGGCTTATTTAGAGACACTCGATTTTCGGGTGTTGACCGCATTGCCGCTGCAAACCAATTTACATTGGGTGCAACAACGCGTTTGTTTGATAAAAAACAAGAAGAAGTGTTTAACTTTAGCGCTGGACAAATATTTTATTTAAGTGACTCAGCTAAACCAACAGAGCAAGGCTTAAACTCAGACACTAATTATAATGCACTATTTGCAGCCCAAACCATGTTACATTGGCATCGACGTTGGTACCTTGCTGGAGGTATTCAATACGATACAGATGGTAAACAAATGGTTCAGTCAAATGTAACACTTGATTACAAAGGTGATAATAATCAGCTAGTACAATTGAACCATCGCTATGCAAATGATGTCTCAGGAAATACAATCGAGCAAGCGGGTGTATTTACAAGTATTCCCATTAGTGACGAATGGCAATTTATTGCAAGCTATCATCGAGATCTTGAAAATAACAGAAGTATCGAAATATTGAGCGGATTACAGTATGAATCATGCTGTTGGGCATTCCAAATTACTGGTCATCGCCAAATCGAAACTGACTTAAATCAGTCAATAGGACAAGAACAAGCAACTTTTGACTCAAGTATTGGTTTTAATTTTGTATTAAAAGGACTGGGTAGTAAAAGCCGCTATGATGCACAAAAACTATTACAACAAGGTATTTTTGGCTATCGTAGACCGTATTTTCTTAGTAACTAGTATCACAACAGTACTATTAGCAAGAGTAGTAAAGAGAACATGACTTTAAAAAAATTATTAGTATCAACAGTTTTAAGTATCAGCCTTTGCCAAAGTGCATTAGCAGCCCCTGTAGAAATCGACAAGGTGATTGGCGTTGTAAACCAAGGCGTTATTTTAAATAGTGAAGTAGACACCATTGTAAATCGTGTTAAAAAACAAGCCGAAGAGCAAGGGCAGCAACTTCCTAAAGATGAAACCTTACGTGTACAAGCAATAGAACGCTTAGTTAGCCAAACATTGATGATGCAAATGGCTGAACGTATGGGATTACAAATATCTGATAGCCAGCTAGACCAAACGCTAGCAAATATGGCAAAAGAACAAGGCGGTACAATTGCTGATCTACGTAAAACCATTGAAGGTTCTGGCGAGAGTTTTCAAGCATACCGTGAAGAAATCCGTAAAGAAATAACCACTCAACAAGTTACACGCGCCAATGTAGATCGCCGAATTTATATTAGCGATCAAGAAGTTGATAATTTGCTAAAAATTATGGAAAGTCAGGGACAAAACTCTGAAGAGTATAATATCGGGCACATTCTTATCGATATTCCTAATGATGCGACTGCTGATGAAATATCTGCAGCAAAAACACGAGCAGATAAAGTAATAGAACTATTAAATGATGATCAAGAATTTAAACGTATTGCCATTTCGTCATCAAGCGGTTCAAAAGCACTTGAAGGCGGACAACTAGGCTGGATGGGTATTAATGAAATGCCATCATTATTTGCAGAAGCAGTTAAAGGCAAAAAAAGTGGTGCTATTATTGGCCCTCTTCGCTCTGGCGCTGGATTTCATATAATTAAAGTACAAGAAATTCGTGGACTACAAGTTGTAGAAACAACTGAAGTGCGCTCACGTCATATACTAATCAAACCCTCTATTATCTTAAGCGAAGAAAAAGCACGAAATATGCTTGCTGGTTTTGCAAAAGACTTACGTGCTGGTACCGCTGATTTTGGTGAACTAGCTAAAGAATATTCTGAAGATCCAGGTTCAGCTCTCAAAGGTGGCGAATACGATTGGACTGATCCAACAACTTACGTTCCAGCTTTTAGAGATACTTTACTTTCTCTTAAACAAGATGAAATTAGTGAACCATTCAGAACTCGATTTGGTTGGCATATTGTTCAGTTACTTGGTAAACGTGTAGCTGATAAAACAGAGCTTGCTAAACGCAATCGTGCTCATGGCATGTTGTTCAATCGTAAATTTAAAGAAGAAAGTTTTAACTGGCAACAAGAAATGCGCGAGCAAGCTCACGTTGAAATTTTCCCTACAGACCAATAAATATGACCTTAAGAATTGCGATTACCCCGGGCGAGCCAGCAGGCATCGGCCCAGATTTACTTCTTACGCTTGCTCAGCAAGCGTGGGATGCTCAGCTTGTCGTACTAGCTGATGGTAAACTGCTTAAAGAACGTGCTAAACATCTTGGTTTGCCTATTAATTTAATTAAGTTTGATGAAAATGCCCCCGCAAAAGTAGCACCTGCGGGTAGTGTTTATATACATCAAGTTGATTTAGGTGTTGATGTAGAACTTGGGGTATTAAACGACGGTAATGGCCAATACGTTTTAGACACTTTGCGTATCGCAAGTGAAAAAAACATGGATGGTACATTCGATGCTGTTGTAACTGGTCCTGTCCATAAAGGTATTATTAACAAAGCTGGTATCTCTTTTAGCGGCCATACTGAATACTTTGCACAGCAATCAGATACTGCTGACGTTGTGATGATGCTGGCAACTGAGGGCTTACGTGTCGCACTTGTGACAACCCATATCCCACTTGCTTATGTATCGCGTGCTATTACCGAAGAACGTCTTACTAAAGTAGCGGGTATTTTAAATCACGACTTACAAACTAAATTTGGTATCGAAAAGCCACGTATTTTGGTATGCGGTTTAAACCCGCATGCAGGAGAAGATGGCCACTTAGGACGTGAAGAGATTGAAACAATCACACCTACTCTTGATGTACTTAGAAGCCAAGGTATGAATTTAATAGGTCCATTACCTGCGGACACGTTATTCCAAGATAAATATCTATCTGAAGCTGATGCTGTGCTTGCTATGTATCACGATCAGGGATTACCTGTGCTAAAATACAAGGGATTTGGTAATTCTGTGAATATTACATTAGGTTTACCATTTATCCGCACTTCAGTTGATCATGGTACGGCGCTAGATTTAGCCGGTACAGGTACAGCTGACGTTGGCAGTTTTGAATTAGCGATCCGCGAAGCAATTAAGCTCGCCCAAGAAAAAGCACAAAATCAATGACCGATAAAGTACATTTAGGACACCGCGCCCGTAAACGTTTTGGGCAAAACTTTTTATTTGATGAAATGATCATCGATAAAATAGTCTCTGCAATCGATCCTAAACCAGAAGACAACTTAGTAGAAATTGGCCCTGGACTTGGCGCTATTACAGAGCCTGTCGCTGATCTTAGTGGCCACCTAACGGTTGTTGAACTAGATAAAGATTTAGCACAACGTTTAATTGAGCACCCATTTTTAGGCCCTAAATTAACCGTTAACCAAGGCGATGCAATGACGTTTGACTTTGCAAGCCTAGTAAGAGACGACAAAAAATTAAAAGTGTTTGGCAACTTACCTTATAATATTTCTACGCCTTTACTGTTTCATCTTTTTGAATTTGCAGACAATATTGAACACATGCATTTTATGCTACAAAAAGAAGTCGTAAAGCGTATGGTTGCAGGCCCTGGTAGTAAAACCTTTGGCCGTTTAAGTGTAATGACTCAATACTACTGTAATGCAATGCCAGTGATAGAAGTGCCACCTGAGTGCTTTAAGCCAGCACCTAAGGTTGATTCTGCAGTTATTCGTTTAATCCCTAAAAAGCCAGAACAACGCACGGCTAAAAGCGTTAAAATTCTAAACACTGTGTGCTTGGAAGCCTTCAATCAGCGCCGTAAAACACTGCGCAACAGCTTGGGCAACTTACTAACAGCAGAAGAGCTTACAAGCATTGGGATAGACATAACGTTGCGCGCTGAGCGCTTATCTTTACAACAATTTATTGATATAGCTAATTGGATTTATGACAACAAGCAGTAATATTGGATCGCCTGTTAAGGTATCTGTAGAAACATTTTACGTAGAAGGCCAGTCTCAACCAGAGATCGAAAAATACGTATTTGCCTATTCGGTAACTATTCGAAACCATAGTCTGTGTAGCGCTAAGTTACTTAGCCGCTATTGGTTGATTACAGATGCAAATGGCAAAGAAACTGAAGTAGAAGGTGAAGGTGTTGTTGGCGAAATGCCAACCATAGGCCCTGGTGAAAGCTACAAATATACCAGTGGAGCTATACTTGATACACCAGTAGGCACTATGCAAGGGCATTATACTTTACGCAATGAATTTGGTTCTGAGTTTCAAGCACCTATTAACGTGTTTCGCTTAGCTTGCCCTAATATTTTGCACTAAATGATAACTAAATTGTATGGCTGATTATGTAATAGGTGATTTACAAGGATGCTTTAGCGAATTTAGCACCTTGCTACAGCGGGTAGATTTTAACCCAAGTAAAGATCACCTCTACTTAGTAGGAGATATAGTCGCTCGCGGACCAGACTCTTTAGCCTGCTTAGATTACATTTACCAAAACCAAGACAGCATAACGATTACACTTGGCAATCATGATTTGCATATGATTGCCTGCTATTACTTAAATAAACCAACTAACCCAAAAGACAAACTTAGCCCAATATTCAATAGCCATAAACTCACCCATTACATTGAATATCTTCAAACTCAGCCTCTTGCCTTATACTTAAAAAAATATAATAGCTTTATATCTCATGCTGGTCTTAACCCTGATTGGTCAATTGAAAATGCGTTAAAATATGCACAGTTTGCGCAAAGCTGTTACCAATCAAATAATGCAAAAACCTTCTTTGAGCAAATGTATAAGCCACACCCTGTGAAATGGCATAATGATCTAGACGACTTTGAAAAATTTAGATACATAGTTAATTATTTTACTCGAATGCGCTTTTTAACAAGTAATAATCAACTAGAACTTAGTGCAAAAGGCGCAACAATCAATAATAATGAGTTAACACCTTGGTTTATGCATCCAAATATATTAAACATTAAACAGGATATTATTTTTGGGCACTGGGCTGCCCTTGAAGGTAATACAAACCATAAATGTGTACACGCTTTAGATACAGGGTGTGTGTGGGGTAACAGCATGACGCTAATGAAACTACCTAGCAAACAAAAAATTGTAGAAAAATCCCACCTTTTGTCTAAATAACCTGAAATAATCTAATACATCTGTTAGATTTATAGACTAATAATTAAAATTAATTAAAGTAATTGATTTTAATTACTTAACTTATCAGTACAAACGCCGATAAGTTCTAACTGAAGTACTTTTGAGTGGAAACCTATATGAATCTAACAGTAAGCCAACGTATTTGGGGTGGTTTTATATTTATCACGCTATTACTTTTAATAATTGGTGGCAATTCTTTAATAAAAATAGCAAATATTGACCGCTCAACTCAAAAAGTGAACCAACTATCACTTCCAGCTCTGAATAAAAGCTCTGAGTTACAAGCTGAATTCATTTTAATGAGTAAAGCCGCTCAAGCGAGTTTTTACACTTCATCTGCAAATGAACTGGCGCCAATAAAAAAACAAGTACTCGAACAAAAACAGCTATTTAATAGCCTTCATAGCGAACTACAAGCAGTCGTAAAAGATGATCCAGCTTTAAACCAAAGCAGTAGAAATGTAGAACAAACCTACCTAAGTTTTTTAAGTACTGTAGAGAGCTTGCTTGTAGATAAGAGTAAACAATTAGCACTTAACAAAACATTAAAGTCTCAATTAGAAATTATCGAACTTAACGCTGAAGATGCAAATTCTGTCGTACTCGACATTTTGGACATAGACGGTTTTGAGCAAAATCATGCACGCGCATTCCAAGCGGCTAATAATTTAGAGAATAACTTTATGTCGGTTGTAAGTAATAGTACCGACATGCTGACAGTTAAAACACTCAATACACTTGATATTGTTAAAAACGAACAAAGCTACTATTTTGATGAAGTAACACGCACTCTAGCGTTAATAAAGCCTGCTATAGAGCAAACTCACAGTGATTTATTCAATAACTTAAAAGAGTATGTAGATACCCTCGAAAATAATATTAAAGGTAATAGTGGTTTAGCTGCAAATAAAAAACGCCTAATTGACTCAATCACACTGACCGAAAGAGAGCTTGCCGAATCAGAGCAAGCAACGAAAATGGCACTTAATCAAATTGATGAATTAGTTGCACAAGCAAGCAATGTTGCCTTTGAGTTACAAAAAGGTGTGCGCAGCGATGTAGATTCAGCTAATTTATGGACATGGGTAGGGATGGTTATCGCAACACTTCTAGCGATAGCAATTGCCATTATTACAGTTAGTCGTATAACCAAACCGCTTGCTGAAGTTAATCGTATTTTAGATATTGTTGCCAGTGGCGACATGACACAACGCTTAGATGACACTGCTAAAGATGAGTTTGGCGAACTATCTAAAAGTTGTAATACTTTAATTGATAGCTTGCGCAGCTTAATTAAAGGCATTATTTCTCGCTCGACTCAACTGGCCGCCGCTTCAGAAGAAACGTCTGCAATTACTGCAGAATCAAGCCAAGCAATTCGCAATCAACAAGCACAAGTTGAACAAGCAGCAACTGCAACCACTGAAATGAGCAGTACATCGCAAACAGTTAGCAACAGTGCTCAACAAGCGCTTAGTGAAATTAAAAATGCTGACAAAGAAGCCGAACGCGTTAAAGGTATTTCTAACAACAATAAAGCGACGATTGAGCAGCTTGCTCGTGAAGTAGACGACGCCTCTCAAGTTATCAATAAACTACATCAAGATAGCGCATCAATTGGTAGCATATTAGATGTAATACGCGGTATTGCAGACCAAACAAACTTATTAGCACTTAATGCTGCAATTGAAGCTGCACGTGCTGGTGAGTATGGCCGAGGCTTTGCGGTTGTAGCCGATGAAGTTCGCTCTTTAGCAAGTAAAACACAAGAGTCGACTCAAGAAATTCAATCAATGATTGAATCGCTACAAACAGGCGCAGAAGCTGCGGTAACAGCAATGAGCAAAGGTAAACAACGTGCTGTATCGTGTGTTGAGCAAACAGACTTAGCTAGTAGCGCGCTTGATTCTATTACATTTGCGGTATCTCAAGCTCACGATGTCAGTGAAGAAATATCAACTGCTGCATTAGAGCAACAACAAGTAGCACAAGAGATTAGTGAACGCTTAGAATCAATCGTAGCCATTGCAGAACAAACCGCTGAAGGCGCAAGCCAAACAAACATCTCAAGTTCAGAAGTAGCAAAACTTGCTGAAGAACTTCGTTTATCAGTCGATGAGTTTAAAGTTTAAATAACGCAATTAGCGCAAACTAAAAACCCCGTTGATACCAAGTATCAACGGGGTTTTTGTTTATTTAAATAAAGTACTTAACCTGATCTCTGGTTAAGAAGTTTACTAACGTATTGAATCATGGTGATATTTAAATTTATTTTCTCTAGCCAGAGATTTTTAGTAAATTCAACGCAATTAGCGCTTAAAATAGCTGCTCGAGATAGATTTATTATCCAGAGTTCAGGTTACTTATGCCAATGCGCTTCATTGAGAAGGCTGGTGTTATTACTTTTGGCAATGGCTGCAAAAAACGGTGCTGCGCTGCCCTAGCCGTATTTCTTGCAGTTCGCTTTCACATGTCATACATGGCTTGCCTTTACGCCCATATACTAATAATTCTTGTGCAAAATACCCTGGTTTACCATCGCTTTGTGCAAAGTCCTTAAGCGTAGTACCACCTTGCATAATAGCCGCAGCAAGCGTGTCTTTTATAATAGGAATAAGTGCTTGATAGCGCTTTTGTGAAACTTTTCCCGCTTCTCGCTTTGGATGTATACCCGCTTTAAATAACGATTCATTCGCGTAAATATTACCAACACCAACCACCACTGCGTTATCCATAATAAATTGCTTTACGGGTACTTTTTTATTGCGCGATTGTTCATACACACGTTTAGCAAAAAAATCATCGGTAAGCGGCTCAGGACCAAGCTTAGAGAGTAGCTTATGTACTTGCCCTGGCTCTTGCCATAAGCAACAACCAAAACGACGAGGATCGTTTAAGCGCAACGCTTTACCGTTGCCAAAAATAAACTCTACATGGTCATGCTTTTTAAGCGGCTCACTTTTATCTACAACACGTAAATTACCTGACATACCCAAATGTAAAATAGTACTGCCAAGCTCACAGTGTAAAAGTAAGTATTTAGCTCGTCGTTCAATACTTGTAACAATTAGCCCTTCAAGTTGATACACGTCATCTGGCACTGGCCAGCGCATACTGGCATTATAAATATTAACTTTAACCACAACTTGATTTTGTACGTGGGGAGTGATGCCCATTCGGCTCACTTCTACCTCTGGTAATTCAGGCATTAATTAGACTCACTTTGTGAAAAATCAAAACTAGGAAATAACTGCTGTGCAGTTTTTAAATCGAGTGCGAGTATTCGTTGGCTACTCTTTTCGAGTAAGTAATATTGCCCATCACCTTTATAAAGCAAATAAATCCAAGGTAAACTCTCACCAGCTAATTCAAAAGTAGCAACATATAAAGGCGCATTAGGATTAAAAACAACAGATTCGTTAACACCCATTAACTGCGCGCTTTGCCATTGGTTAATTAAATCACTAAGTTGTTGCTCAGAAGCTTGCCAGATAAATGGCGCATCTTTTTGTAACATTGTTGTACGCCAACTAGTTCCAATACGCTCAATTTTTTGATCAACAAATGTCAGCGTCAATACAAAGCTTTGAATTGGTAATACAGGCTGTACCGAAGACTCATCAGCTGAATTAAAAAGTTGCTTATGCCAGCCATTTAAAAAGAAGATCATAATCAACATTGAAAAAATAATAACGTTGTTCCAACCTTTGCGACCAAGTTGCATGTGCACACTTCCTATTTAATTCAAGATTTTAAAGTGTAACTAAAACTTAATTGCACTGTCTATATGTTAAACCGTGCAGACTTTGTTAGAATATCGGCAAATTTAAAGGAGTTCCGTCAATGTCTATGTATGTAGTGGGCCATAAAATCCCAGATTCAGATTCTATTTGTGGTGCAATTGCACTGGCTTATTTAAAAAACCAAATCGATGAGCCAGCAATTCCAACACGTCTTGGTGAAATTTCACCAGAAACTCAATTTATCCTTGATAAATTTGGCTTCGAAGCACCAGAGCTAAAATTAAGCTACGCTGGCGAAGACGTTTACATTGTGGATCACACAGAAAAAACACAAGCACCCGATGATATCGACCAAGCTCGCGTTGTTGGTGTGGTAGATCACCATAAACTAGGTGACTTAACATCATCGACTCCGCTTGAATGTTGGATTCGCCCTGTTGGCTGTTCGAACACCATTATTAAAATGATGTACGATTTTTACAGTGTAGAAATCCCTAAAGACATCGCTGGTATTATGCTGTGCGCAATTTTAAGCGACACAGTCATATTTAAATCACCAACATGTACTACTGCCGATATTAAATGTGTTGAAGCGCTAGCTGAAATTGCAGGCGTAGAAGACTTTAAAGAACTTGGTATGGATATGTTCCGCGTTAAATCTGCGGTAGAAAACACACCAGCACGTGATTTAGTAATGCGTGACTTTAAAGATTTCAACATGAACGGTAACCTAGTAGGCATTGGCCAACTAGAAGTAATCGACCTTGCTGTTTTTGACGATATTAAAGCAGACCTTGCAGCCGATATTGCTAAGCTCAAAGTAGAGGGTAACCGCCATTCTGTGTTTTTACTGCTTACCGACATAATGAAAGAAGGCTCAGAAATGCTAATTGTATCTGACGATGCAAACTTAGTTGAGCAGGCTTACGGTGTAAAACCAGAGAATGATAAAGTATGGTTAGATGGTGTACTGAGCCGTAAAAAGCAAGTAGTTCCACCACTGCAAGATGCGTTTTCAAAAGCCTAATAACTTTAACAAATAGCACTAAAAAAGCCGATATTGTATAAAACAATATCGGCTTTTTTGTTTTTAAAATGTGTATTTCTTATACCAATTCGCTTAATTAAATAAGCTATTTTGAGGCTGGAAAAACGTGTTGATAGCTAGGCAAAAAATTCGATATTTAGTTGTTCTCGGCAATTGCTCCTGCATTGCTCTACCTTCTGCATCCATGCAGTCGTAAATGAGAATTTTTTAACGCAGGTAGCGACACGTTTAGCCCCGCAAAATGATTAAGTATTATTGCGGATTGGTATTAAGCTACAAACACAACTCTCTAAATGGCAATGTGGCTGCGCCAATTGATACCGGAAAATTATCAATATTAGAAACCACCAGCTTTGGCATAGGACGTTTAGCGCCACGTCTAAATTGTGCATAGACCTCCGTGCGTGCAATAACTTTTTCAGCCAACTCTTTTGGAATATGGCCACCAATAATAATCGCTTCAGCATCTAATAATGCCGAGCAACAGGTTGCCACTAAATCAAATGAGTCTTGAACTTTAAACAGCCACTCTTCAACGCCAGGCCAATCGGGGTCAAAGTTGTCATGCAGGTCGTAAATAGAAGTAACCGCTACGCCATTTTTTTTCAAAATACGTTTTAGTAATTCAAGATTAGGGTGGGCATATAATTTAGGGGGTAGCATGTCGCCAAGCTCACCTGCGTTTCCGTATGTACCGCGCAGTACGTCACCATTATTTACAATACCGCCACCAAATGCGGCCGACACAAACATATAAACAAAGTTTTTATACTCGCGTCCAATACCAGCAACACCCTCACCTGCGGCTGCACCTGTAGCATCGTTAACAACCCAAGTAGGGAGTTGAAAATGCTGCGACACAATATCGATAATATCCACCTGCGACCATTCTTCTAGCATATGGTGTGTATTCATTTTCCCATCCATTGAGCTAAAAAAGCCAGAGATACCCACGCCCATTCCCAGTACTTTTTCACTCGGAATGTCGCGCTCAGCGCTTATATCTTCCACCAGCTTTTGTGCACATTTAAGCACATTATTAATGCTCATATCCGACATTAGCTGCATATGGGTGTAAACCACCTTTCCCGTAAAATCCATTACGGCAAGCGAAATAGCATCAAGCAAAATAGCTAAGCCAAAGGTAAATCCGTAATCGGGATTAAGGGCAATGCCAAACCCAGGTTTGCCTTTTTTATTAGGAATTAGCGTATCAGTTTGTACAATTACACCGTGTTGGGTTAACGACTTAAGTAAACGCGACACAGTTTGCTGTGGAATACGAGTTGCGCTCACAATATGACTTTGAGTTACGCACTTTTCCCAAAACACCACTTTTATAATATCGCGCTCAATATCTTGAAATAGTTTTTCGCCTTTTCCAAGCTCAAAACCAGAGCGTAATAAGTTACTGTTGTTTAACGAAAACATAGCTATTAACCCTAACAAAATTGGAGCACAAGATTACGTGAAACCATTATAAAGAACAAGTGGGCAAACTGCGCCTACTCAATCACTATCACTCTAAAATCATTCACATTTGTGTTAGTTGGCCCAGTAATAATTAAATCATCAATGGCTTTAAAAAACTGATGGCTATTATGTCCTTCTAACTGTGCGTGTAAGTTTTCGCCTGCATCTTGTGCGCGAGCAATCGTACTGTTATTTATATACGCACCCGCTACATCTTTACTACCATCAACACCATCGGTATCACAAGCAAGTGCGTAAATACCCGCTTCGCCATTAAGTACCTCAGCAAACGCCATTAAGTATTCCTGATTGGGCCCGCCATCGCCATAAACATCAGCAACGGTTACTGTAAGTTCGCCACCTGAGAACAACATAACGCGCTTGCCTTGGGCTTGTTGCTCAAGAGCGATAGCCGCATGTTGCTTTGCAACTTCTTTAGCCTCGCCTTGAATATCATACCCTAGTACCTGGGTTTCCCAGCCTTCGTGCTGTGCAACACTTATAGCGCTATCAATAGCATGCTGCGCATTTGCAACAATAAAGTACTCACCCACGGTATCAGCAACTCGTTCTTGCTCTGGTTTTAATAAATGCGCTTCAACCTCTGCCATTACCGGCCAATTGTACTTTTGTAAAATAGCCAGTGCATCGGCTTTAGTACTGCCATCGCTAATAGTAGGGCCTGATGCTATATCACTTGGTTTGTCCCCTACTACATCTGAAATAATGAGCGTAACGTAATCCGACTTAGCGGCCTGCGCTAACTTACCGCCTTTAACAAGTGACAACTGCTTACGCACTACATTTATTTCATCAACGCTTGCACCACTTCTAAGTAAAAACTGATTAAGCTTTTGCTTTTGTGAAAAAGGCACATCATCAACAGGTAGGCACATCAACGACGAACCGCCCCCCGAAATAATAAACAAAATAGGAATATCAGCCGGGTTATTTTTTACAAGTTCCAATAACTCTTTGCCAGCAGCTAAGCTGTTATCGTCTGGTGTTGGGTGGTTTGCACTAAGCACTTTAATTCGCCCAGTATCACCGCTACTTTCGTAGCCATAACGCGTTACCACTGCGCCAAAACATTTATCACCATAAAAGCGATTAACTTCGGCGGCCATTTCAGCGGCGGCTTTACCCGCCCCTACTACACACAAACCTTTGCTTGCATCTATATTTTCTAAATACTTACTCATGCAAGCACTCGGTTTGCAGGCATTTACCGCAGTGGTAAATAAATCAATTAAAAACGACTTTTTAGAATCCATTAGTCACAGCTCACGAAAAAATTGAAGGAATAGCTAAACAAATTAATATCATCACAATAAACATGCTAAGTAGCATAACGATATCTTTGCCAGTTAAAATTGAGTTTGATACTGTCTCGGCATTTTGTACTTTTGTGACTTCGTTTACCTCTCTTGGAATTAAACGACTCGTAACATAAATAATCACCGCGGCGCTTACAAAACCGATAAAATTCCACCAAAACCAGAAAATATCTGGCGCAAATACCGACACCAATAAGTTAATTAATACACCACTAATTAAGCCAATATTGGCATGCAATGCAGCACTGCGTTTACTTAATACAGCAACTAAAAATACCGCCAGTATTGGGCCATAAAATAGCGAGCCGACTTTGTTAATAGCTTCAATAATGGTCGGCGCTATGTCACCGGCAAAAAGTGATAGTACTAAGGTAATTGCGCCCCATGCTAAACCTAAGTATTTAGCTAACTTTAAGTAAGATGGTTGGTCTAGCTCTTTATTAGAAATACGGCTGTAATCTTCAATACTTACCGCCGAAAGTGAATTAATTGCAGAGCTAAGTGACGACATCGCTGCCGACAAAATAGCGACAACTAACAAACCAATTAAGCCATGCGGTAGGTAATCTAAAATAAATATAGGCATCATCCAATCAGGGTTATCTGCTGGAATTTTTGCTAAAAATTCAGGGTTACTCATTGCCAATGTGCCAACAATTAAACCCGACACACAATATAAAATAGTAATAGGAAAACGCACGACACCATTTGCTAAAATCATGTAGCGTAGGTTTTTAGGATCTTTTGCACTGAGCGCACGTTGCGCTTGCGTTTGGTCACATCCGTAGTAAGAGGCGTAAAGTACCACACCACCAAAAATCATCGGTAAAAAGCCAAAGCCATCACCACTAAAACCAAATGAATCAAACTTAATCGCTTCTAATCGGCTCGAATCAACATTGGCAATAAAGGTATCAACCCCACCTAAGTGATACAGTCCAAACCCTATACAAGCAATAGTACCCAGTACAATGATGAACATTTGAATTGCATCACCGTACACTACAGCTTTCATCCCACCTTGCAGTGAATACAAAACGGTTATAACACCCGTTAATACAATAGCTTGCCATGCTTCTATTCCCATGGTGCCTTGTAAAATAAGCGATACCGCGTAGATCATAATGCCGGTGGCAAACGCACGGCTAAATTGAAACACCACACTAATAAGCACACGGGTTGAGCGGCCAAAGCGCATTTCTAAATAATCGTAAATACTGACAATGCCGCTTTTATAAAGCTTGGGTAAAATAGTCGCTAAAATTAAAATCATCGCCAGCGGAACACCCAACTCATACGAGAGCCATTGCATACCACCGCCTTCACGCAAACCAACAAATGCAGGAGCCGAAATAAAGCTAATAGCCGAAAGCTGAGTGGCCATTACCGACAAAGCTAAAGGCTTCCAACCTAAGCTTTTACCCCCTAAAAAGTAATCATTTTTATTGGTTTGTTCGCGTAGCATAAATCCCATTACCAATAAGGCACCAAGATAAAGAGCAACTATTGAAAAATCTAATATATTCATAATTAATTCGCGTATTCACAATATGAAAACACTGCGCCTTTTCAAAAATTAAATACCAAATGGCTACCTGCCCTTACCTTTTTAAATAAACGAACCTAATCAAAAAGATAAACCTGTAGCTAACTTAGCTGAAAAATACATCACAATGCAAAAAACCTATTAACCCCAAAGTGAGTTAATAGGCATAAAGCATTTATTTAAAAGTCGTATTTAACTCTTAAAGTAACGCGTCGTGGGAGAATTGGGCGACCTACAAAATATGGGTTATCTGCCGTTTGGCTATTACCTAGACGAGGTGAACCTTCAGTAACACCGTCAGAATCAAACAGGTTAAATACCCCAACGCTTAAGCGTACTGTTTGCTCTGGTGCAACTTGCCAGTTATAGCCTGCATCAAATCTAAATAAGTGGAATGAATCAAGTTCCACAGAGTTTGCATCGTTAGCAAAGTTTTTACCGGTAAAGTTATGGTAAATCGATGCATCCCAGTTATCTGCGGTGTAGCTAATAGATGAGTTAAATAATATTTTTGGTTTACGACGTAATTCGTTACCAATAATAGAAGGGTCTGAGTCAAATTCAGTAAACTCGTGATCGGTATAGGTCATGTTGGCATCAACAGCCCACTCATCGGTAATATCGTAACGACCGGTAAGCTCAACACCCGTTGCTTTAGTTGATTGCATAACTGGCAGCTCTAATACGCCCCCATTACCATCATTTACAAAGTCTACGCTGCGTCTGTCTTTTAAGTCAGTTCTAAATAACGCAATGCTACCGCTAAAGTCGTTATCAAAAAACTTAACACCTAGCTCGCCTTGCTCAACAATTTCGGCTTCGTAGCTGGCAGGCTCGCCTAAATCGTTAAACTGAATACCTCTAATTTCTGGGAAGAAAAACCCGCGAGATGCATTGGCATATATATTTAAGTTATCGGTTAGGCGATATAACGCCGCCCCCGATGCAGCAAACTCAGACGTGTCGACTTCGCCGTAAGTCATTACACCACTGCCCGTAGTGTTAACTTGTAAGTTAGGTGCAAGCGTTGGATCATCAGAAATCTGAACTACTTGGCTGCCTTCGCGACTAATTTTGCCTTCAATTTCTTCGTAGCGAACACCAAAGTCAAAAATCCAATCGTCGCTTTCCATTTGATCCGCTACGTACAATGCTCTGCGGGTAGCGCTAATGGTTTGGTTAGTATAAGAAATGCCTGGGCCACTAATACCATTTTGAGTGTACTGAACCTCATCGCCATTAACATCGGTATACGTTAAGTCGATTAAGCGAGGGTTGTTATTAAACTCACCTAAGTAAGTTGTAATAACGTTGTCGTCGTCGGCTTCACTGTGCGAGAAAAATGTACCGACTGTAATATCGTGGCTAAAATCACCTACAAAAATACTTTTGATGATATTAAATTCTGCAGAAAAATCTTCAGCTGGGCGGTCACGGTCTAAAATACGGTTAGCAAATAGTAAGTCATCACTTGCAAGTGCTACACCTGAATTAACATAAGAAAACTCAGCACCGCTTGCATCACCTAGCCCTCGGTTAGCTAAAAAGTCGCCTTGGCTTTCAGGTACATTAATAATACCGTCGCCGTCTAAAAATAGATTAAATTCGTGTTGATATTTAGCGTATTTACTGCGCATATTAATGGCAAAATCGTTAGCGAGTTCTTTTTCAAACACCACTGAAATAGAGCCACCTTTAGTAACTACACCATCGCTGATTGGCGATTCATAACGACCATTTGCTGTATCGTAGGTTAAGTTAGATACTTGCGCCGTTTGCAGTGATTCGACTTCACGACCATCATTACCACTTAAGCGCTCGCGGCTGTCGCCATCAAGTGGAATAGGTAAGTAAAACTGAGCTTGGTCGTCAATGTACTGTCCATAAACAGTAAATGAGCCAGAGCCATCATCAAATTCTTTACGAATATTACCACGCAACTGTGTACCTTTAGTCTCAAGGCCTGTATCTAAAGGGCCCTCGTCGTAACGGTAAAAACCAGAAAGCGCATAATATAAGCCGTCTTCGTTAAGTGGGCCGCTCGTTGCAAAATCTAAGCGAGTACGCCCTTGGTCAGAAAGCTCCATTTGTACGGTACTTTGCGGATCATCACTGCCCGTTTTAGAAATATAGTTAATAATACCGGCTACAGAACCTTGGCCAAATAAATTAGATACACCACCACGCACAAACTCTACGCGCTCAATACCCAAATCATTACGGTAATACACATCAAACGCCGATGAGTTTAAACCAAAAACACTCAAACTAGGTGAACCGTCGTACGACAGTGGCGTAAACTGAAACTGACCCGATGAAGGTAAGCCTCTTACTTGTAGATTAGTAGCAACTTCACCGCCACCGCCTTCTACTTTAATACCCGGAATATAGCGAAGCACATCCGCTTGGCTACTTGAAGACAGCTTTACCAGCTCGTCTTCACTAATAGATGTTACTGATTGTGGAGTGTCTGAAATAACACGCCCTTTACTGGTACCAGAGACGATAATACGCTCAACGTTGTTAGCTTTTTTTGCTGTATCTGGTGCAGCTTCTTCTGCCGCATAAGCGCCCTGTGCAAGGCATAAAGATACAATAGAGGCGATCGTTGTTTTATTCACGGGTATTCTCCAATTGTGCTGGTTGTCTGTGTGTATTTACTTAGAGTGAGGCTAAGCAAAGCCGAAATAATCAAGTAAAAATGTTAGTTTTTTGTTACTTCGAACAGGATTTAAGCACAGAAAAAAAACATTTACAACCCATAATGAGTGCTTTAATATTATCCAAATCGGAAATAACACACAAAGAGCACCCAATATGACTACTGTAAACAGCGGTAAAATTGACTCAGCAACGGCTTCATCGCTTGCAGACCTTGCTACTAAAACACTTATAGCGAACGACTTAGGTGGCTATACAGTACCAACACATGGCCTATACCCGTTTCAGTGGAACTGGGATTCAGCCATTACAGCGCTAGGTTGGATGAAATCAGACGAAAGCCGCGCATGGCAAGAAATTGATGTGTTATTTTCAGGCCAATGGGATAATGGCATGGTGCCGCACATCTTGTTTCATAAAGATTCAGATACTTATTTTCCTGGCCCTGACGTATGGGGTTCGGATAAAAAAATTAAAAGTACGTCTATTTCACAGCCGCCAGTAGTCGCCACCATAATGAAAGAAATGCTTGCCAGCGCTAAAGATAAAGCACTTGCAGAACAAAAAGTTAAAGCGTTATTTTCACAAGTAGTTGATTATCATTTATGGTGGTACAACGACCGAGATCCTGAAAAAACAGGTTTAGTAGTGACCTACCACCCGTGGGAATCGGGCATGGATAACAGCCCATCGTGGGATGATGCTCTTCATGCTGTGCCATGTGTAGATTGGGAATATACGCGCCGTGATACAAGTCATGTGGATTCTTCTCAGCGTCCACATAAAAGTGAATACGACCGCTTTTTATACCTTGTAGACTTTTTCAAACGTAACAACTTTGACAGCAAAGTAATTTACGAAACCTGCCCGTACAAAGTGAATGACCTAGGTATTATTGCTATTTTACACCGTGCAACCAAAGATTTACTCAAAATGGGTGAACAACTTGACTTAAACGATGCTCGCACTGATTACTTAGCACAGCGCTTACAAATAACAGAGCAAGCCATAAACACTTTATGGTGTGAACAAAGCCAGTACTTTTATTGCAGAGATGTATTAACTAACAGCTTGGCTAAAGTTAAAACATCAGCCGCGCTATTAACTGTATATGCAGGTTTAACAAGCGATGAGCAAACTAAAATAATTAATACAGCCACCGAAGATTTTATTGAGTCGAGCCAATTTAGTGTGGCATCTACTCACCCTAAAGAAGAAAAATACGAGCCACAACGCTACTGGCGTGGCCCGATTTGGTTACACATCAACTGGATGATAGCCATAGGCCTTAAAGAAGCAGGCTTTGTAACAACGGCTGAAAAAATTCAAGATGATACGCGCAACCTAGTTGCTAAGTCAGGCTACTACGAATATTTTAACCCAGAAACAGGTGCTGGCTGTGGTGGTAAAGATTTTTCATGGACAGCTGCAATAGCATTACATTGGCTACTTGACTAATAACTAAGGCAAGATCATGAAACACACAATATGCTTTGGTGAAGTACTGGTTGATTTACTTTCAAATAAATTGAGCCAAAACAGCAACGAACACGAAGCGTTTACAAAGTTTGCAGGCGGTGCGCCTGCAAACGTAAGCGTTGCCATTGCAAAGCTAGGCGGTAATGCCTATTTTGCAGGAATGCTAAGCACTGATAGCTTTGGCGACTTTTTACATAATGCATTAAAAGAGCAAGGTGTAAAAACCGACTTTATGCGTTTTACCAACCAAGCAAAAACAGCCCTTGCGTTTGTATCACTCGATAACGATGGCGATCGCACGTTTGAGTTTTACCGTGATAACACCGCCGATTTGCACTTTAGTAACGATGACTTTAGTCGCGAATGGTTTGAGCAATGCGATATTTTTCATATTTGCTCAAACACATTAACCAACAAAAACATCAGAAACACCACCGCTTACGGTGTTAAATTTGCAAAACAAAATAACTCAATTGTAAGCTTTGATATTAACTTGCGCCTCAATTTATGGCCAAGCGATGCCAACCCTCGCGAGCATATTTTACCGTTATTAAAAGACTGCTCAATTATTAAAGCCTCAAAAGAAGAGCTTGAATACTTAGCGGGTGAACAATCGAGCGATGAGTTTATTGCCCAAACACTTAATAACGGTTGTGAGCTATTTGTAGTTACTGATGCAAGTAACCCAATGTATTGGTTTACTAAACACGGCAAACAAATGCTTATCCCTAAAAAAGTAACTATGGTTGATGCTACCGCTGCAGGGGATGCGTTTGTAGGTGGTTTACTATACCAACTCGGTTTACATGCATTAACACCAACGAGCTTTAGTACCCTTTGTGAAAATACTGCAAAGCTAACAACTATTTTTGAATTTGCTTCGTTATGTGGTGCCCATGCCGCATCTTACAAAGGGGCATTTAACTCCCTACCTAACCAAAAGTCTCTACACGATTTTAGGAGCAAACTATGAAAAGCACACCTGATAACTTTAAAAGCCGTGAATTTTTAACGCAGCACATTAGCGACACGTTAGCGTTTTATGAGCCAAATATTGACGATGAACACGGTGGTTTTTACCAAAACTTTTCTGATAACGGTGAGGTATTTGATAAACACACGCGCCACTTAGTAAGCTCTACTCGTTTTGTATTTAACTATGCACGCG
This sequence comes from Pseudoalteromonas sp. 1_2015MBL_MicDiv, assembly GCF_002407505.1. Taxonomy (NCBI): domain Bacteria; kingdom Pseudomonadati; phylum Pseudomonadota; class Gammaproteobacteria; order Alteromonadales; family Pseudoalteromonadaceae; genus Pseudoalteromonas; species Pseudoalteromonas sp. 1_2015MBL_MicDiv. Next base: position 3,369,979 of record NZ_CP012737.1, read on the forward strand.
CGTATCAAACCTTTAATGACGAAAAGTACCTTAATCGTGTTAAATCGGGGATTGAGTTTATTCGTAAGCATCACCTTGTTGAGCAAACTGGTGGCTACAACTGGTTATTAAAAGTTGAAAACGGTCAAGCCACCGTGCTTGATAACACCAATCATAGTTATGGTTTTGCATTTGTTATTTTAGCGTACAGCTGGGCATACCGCGTAGGCGTTACGCAAGCACGTAAATATCTCAACGATACATTTCAAACAATGGAAACACATTTTTGGGATGCAAAAGCCGGTTTATATAAAGATCAGCACAACAGCGACTTCACAAAATGTGATTCATACCGCGGCCAAAATGCCAACATGCATACTTGTGAAGCACTGATTGCCGCTTATGAAGCCACAAAAGACGAAATATTTTTAAACCGTGCGCTCACACTTGCCGACAACATGGTTAACCGCCAAGCTAATTTAATGGGTGGGCTTATTTGGGAGCATTACGATATAAATTGGCAGGTCGATTTAGAGTACAACAAAGACGATCCTAAAAATTTATTTCGTCCGTGGGGCTTTCAACCTGGCCATCAAACAGAGTGGTCAAAACTACTTATGTTTTTAAATAAGCATAAGCCACAAAAATGGCTTATTGAACGCGCTCAAGCCTTATTTGATAACTCAATAAATGTAGCGTGGGATAAAAAACACGGCGGTATTTGCTACGGCTTTGCCCCTGATAAAACTATTTGCGATGACGATAAATACTTTTGGGTTCAAGCCGAAACTCTGTGTTGTGCAGCGTATCTTTATCAAGCAACAGGGGATGAAAAATATCAGCAATGGTATGACAAAATTTGGCAGTATTCGTGGCAGCATTTAGTCGATCATAAATACGGTGCTTGGTTTAGAATTTTAACCGCTGACAATAAAAAAATAGACACGATGAAAAGCCCAATAGGTAAAACTGATTACCATACAATGGGTGCCTGCTTTGATGTGCTCGAACTATTAAAGTAACTATGTAGTTATAAATTTTACAGTGTTGTGTAGACCTTTTAACCGCCAGTTTGGCGGTTTTTTTCTTAATGGGTGGCCAAAATCACTGTACCACTACAAGACCTAAAACCGGTTTTAGCAGAATGGAAGATAGATTCAAAACAACATATGTCGCTATGAGTCGTCCTACCCATTTACTTTGTGTAGCAATGAAAAGAGAGCGAGTAAATTGTGTGACTTGTACTGGGGCAAAGAAAGATAATTGTAAGTGGAAAGTAATATCACAAACTGATCGAACACTTTTAAATGACAAAGCTTAACTAAATTTGACAGGCAACAATAAGCTCAAAGCTGCCGTTGATATTTTTACGCTAACTTATGGTTGGCAACTAAAAGCGTTATGAACTTTTTGCCAAAGCAGTAATTATATCAGACTGTATAACTAAGTTGATTTGAAGGCTAATCTTAGTTGGTTTTGAGGTTTGATGGTTTGCATCAATAGACATAGAGAGACTAAAGCCACACCTATCCAACCAATGACTTTAAATTTTTCGCCAATAATGAAAACAGCTAAAATAGTTGCAACTAATGGCTCAATTAGGGTTATTAATGTTGCTTTACTTGCATCTATATAATTCAAGCCAAAACCAAATAATAAGTATCCTAAAAACATTGGAATTATTGCCATATACAAAGATACCAAAGCATTAGTTGAGCTTGAAAATAAGTTATCACCCGTAAACCATAATGAAAGGAGTAACAATAGTGCGGCACAACCAAATAGCCCTGACATGGACGATTTTGAATGAACGCCACTTTCAATTAAACGCCTTGCTGCCCATGAATAACCTGCATAAGTTAATCCAGCAATACAACCCAAAAGAATCCCCAAACCCTGTTGATTAATACTGTAAGCAGTATTATTACTTTGGTCTCTACCTAACGTTAAAAGAGCAATACCTATCGCTCCAATGACAAAACTCAATATCCATTGCAATGATATGTTCTTTTTACTAATTAGACGTTCAAGGATTGCTGCAAAAAAAGGAGCTGTAGCTATAGAGACTACAGTACCGATGGCAACACCAGATAAACTCATTGAGGTATAAAATGCTAATGGATAAATAGCGACAGAAGCGGCACCTAATATTAATACCTTAGGTTGTTCTAGCATCACCTTATAATCTATAAGTAGCTTTTTTCGAGCTGTGATTACAAGTAAGACTCCACCTATTCCCATAGAAAATGCACCAATAGCTAGAGAGCTTACATCAGGGGAATAGCTTGCTGCGGTGCCAGTTGTTCCCCACAAAAAACTAGCAATAATAATGGCAATAACACCTTTAAAATTTTCGTGATGATTTTCCATAATGAAACCTGTTTATGATAACTTCAATACAGAAATAGTATGCTAATTATGAAAGGCGTTTTTAACAATTAAGACGCAATCGTTAACAATTCAGACTAAGTTTACTTTTTGAACTTAGTTGGTGATAGACCAAAGTATTGCGAAAACTTTCGGCTAAAGGCTGATGGCTCTTTATAACCTACTTTTTCACCGATAATTGGTAACGGATAATCGGTGTGCGTTAGTAAAGCTTGAGCTTTTTCCATCCGAAGTTTTGTTACGTACTTCATCACAGTCATACCTGTTTGTTGTTTAAATAGTTTCTTAAACTGTGTATCACTCAGGAAAGCAGACTCAGCCAAGCGTTTGATTTGAAGCTGCGATGCAATATTTTGTTCTATGAAGGATATTGCTGTACCAATGCGATTATCTACTTTTGGCAATAAAGGTTGCTCTGCAAGCAGTAAACTAAACATTTCAAACATTGCCTGCTCTAATTGAGTATTAACTTTGTTTTCTAGTTGGTTTTCGATAAAAGTTAAGTAACTTCTAAGAGATGAATTAATCGCAAAAACAATATATTGTGAAGATGAAATGTTTAGGGGTAGGTGTTCCATATCCACGACTACAAATCTAGCTTCAGTATCAGCAGTGAACAAGTGCTCTTCGTTGGCTTTAACTACAACACATTCACTAGGTGCAACTTTACCATTGAAATTACCAACACATATATTTATAACACCACGTAAGGGTAAAACCAATTGATTAAAGTGATGTGAGTGACGAGTTGGTTTTGTACTATAAGAGCGAATGGATAATAGATTTTTCATAATAATAGAAAATGTATGGCCTTACTTCATCCTGATTCTGATTATACATATTAGAGCAATGGATAATAAAGAGAAGTGTTAGTTTTTACTGGTACTTTATTTAAAAGTATCTATGACCGCTTTGGTGGCTTTTGAGACTGTCAGGCTTGGTAAAAACCTATTTACCAAAAGTGTCTATTCAGGTTTGAGCTAATGAATATCAAGCTTAGTTTGCTCAACTTTGTCTTCATTTATAATCGAATAAAGCAGTCTTTAATCTACAAATAGATGGTAACGAACCATCTATTTGTATCTATTTAGTTCTTAATAGTCTCTATTTAGATCTGAAAGTATCTGTTTTCATTCTGAACTACTAACCTAAGCGTACTGCCCACAAGCAAATCCACAGCTCCAAGCATACTGGAAATTGTAGCCCCCTAACCAACCCGTTACGTCAGTTACTTCGCCTATAAAGTATAGGCCTTTAGCTTTTTTAGCTTCAAAGGTTTTTGAGCTCAACTCGTCGGTATCTACACCGCCCAATGTTACTTCTGCTGTTCTATAACCTTCTGTGCCATTGGGTTTAATTTGCCAAGCGTGAATGTAATTTACCAGCTCATCTATTTGAGCATGCGTAAGCTGATTAATATTACAATCTGGTATCGCTTTGCTTTCGTGTAGTATTTCTATAAAGCGTTTAGGTAAAATAGTTGCAAGGCTGTTTTTTAACGACTTTTGGGCTTGCATTTCTCGCCAATCAGCAAGTTGCTGCCTTAAATCAATTTCAGGTAATAGGTTTATAGTTACAGCCTGCCCTGCTCGCCAAAATGAGCTTATTTGCAATATTGCTGGGCCCGATAACCCTCGGTGAGTAAAGAGGATATTTTCTTTAAATACGGTGCCGTCTTCGCTTGAAACTTCACATGCAATACTAATTCCCGAGAGCCCTTCAAAACGCTCTTTATCGTGCTGATGCAAAGTAAATGGTACAAGTGCAGCCATGGTTGGTAACACGCTTAAGCCAAACTGCTCTGCAATTTTATAGCCTATTGGTGTAGCCCCTAGTTTTGGCATAGTTAAGCCACCTGATGCGACAACTAACGACTCACAGCTTAATGTTTCTTGCTCTGTGGTAACGCTATAGCCGGTTTCGGTTTTTGATACGCTGATCACTTCATTGCGTAGCTTTATATTTACCCCTGCCCACTCACATTCGGTCAGTAAAATATTCACAATGTCTTGTGCATTGTTATCACAAAATAGCTGGCCTAGTGTTTTATGGTGATACGCTAATCCATGCCTGTCCACCAGCTCAATAAAGTCATGCTGTGTATAGCGACTTAAACATGATTTAACAAAATGAGAATTTGTGCATAAGTAGTTATCGGGTGTTGCGTTTTCATTTGTAAAGTTACAACGCCCACCACCACTTATTAAAATTTTACGACCTGGTTTTTTCCCCATATCAAGTACTGTAACGCTTCGGCCACGGTATCCTGCTTGCGCTGCACACATTAATCCTGCAGCTCCCGCACCTATTACTATTACATCTACTTGGGTCATTTATTTATCTCGTTAAAATTTTTTTCGATTATAGCAAAGTTTAACAACAAACAGCGCGCAATCATTATCAATAATAACGCAACAAAATAAACCAGAAAAACAACCAATAATATTAACAAATCATAAAAAGCACGAAACACCTTAAAAACAACGACAAAAGTATTAAAAAATCATTAAAGTTCTTAGTTATAACCAAACAAAATACATAAAAAGAAATTAATACTTTAACTTTATTAACAAATACTTTACCTTTGTTCCTACATCGTGAGCATTAATCACGAAATTACTAATAAAATCTAGGAAAAATTATGACAACAAGAAAAACTTTTCAAAAGTGCGCTATAGCTTTAACTGTAAGTACGCTTTTTTCAGCAACATCAAGTATGGCAAATCCAGCTCAAGCAATTGCTCCTTCAATGGCTGAAACCACAGCAAAACTACAAATCCAAAGCGGTTTTGAAACCCAATTCATTATTAAATATAAAAATAACAATAATGAAATAGCCACTTTTTCAACAGCGAGCGCTAACTCATCAAATATGAAACAACGCGCTCAACGTTTTGTTAAAAACTTTTCGTCTAAAAAAGGGAAGGTAAAAGGTAAATATGTACGTGCAATGGCACTTAATAATCACCATGTTATGCGTGCAGACAAGAAGCTAAATGCAGCCGAAGCGCAAGAGTTTATGCAAGACGTTATTGCTTCTGGCAATGTTGAATACATTGAAGTCGATCAAATGTTGCAACCTTTTTCGACACCTAATGATCCTCGCTTTGATGATCAATGGCATTACTACGAGCAAGCGGGTGGTCTAAACTTGCCAGCAGCATGGGATACAGCAACAGGTAGCGGCGTAGTGGTCGCGGTGCTTGATACAGGCTACCGCCCTCATGCTGATTTGAATGCAAATATTCTCCCTGGTTACGATATGATTTCTAACTTGTCGGTAGCAAATGATGGCGGTGGTCGTGATAGCGATGCTCGCGATCCTGGCGATGCGGTTGCAGCAAATGAATGTGGTTCTAACGGTGCACAAAACTCTAGCTGGCATGGTACGCATGTTGCTGGCACAGTTGCTGCTGTCACTAATAATGGTGAAGGTGTTGCTGGCGTTGCTTATAATGCAAAAGTAGTTCCTGTTCGTGTGCTTGGTAAGTGTGGTGGTTTAACATCTGACATTGCTGACGGCATTATTTGGGCATCAGGTGGAAGTGTTTCAGGCGTTCCTGCAAACTCAAACCCTGCAGATGTAATTAACATGAGTTTAGGTGGCAGCGGTTCATGTAGTTCTACAACGCAAAATGCGATTAACACAGCACGTAGCAATGGCACCGTTGTGGTTATTGCAGCTGGTAACGATAACGACAACTCAGCAAACTATAATCCAGGCAACTGTAGCGGTGTAGTAAACGTAGCATCGGTTGGGCGCAACGGCGGTCGCGCTTATTACTCAAACTACGGTAGCAATATTGATGTTGCAGCACCTGGCGGCGCACAAAGTTTTGCAAACGACTCTGAAGGCGTTCTATCAACTTATAATACAGGCTCGTCAACACCTTCAAGCGATAGCTACGGTTTTTCACAAGGTACATCTATGGCAGCTCCTCATGTTGCTGGTGTTGCAGCACTTATTAAGCAAGCCAAACCAAATGCTACGCCTGATGAAATAGAAAATATTCTAAAATCGACAACGCGTTCATTCCCAGCTTCATGTAATAACTGTGGCACTGGTATTGTAGATGCAGCAGCCGCTGTTGCTGCAGCAAGTGGCGGTACGACAACAACACCACCTGCAGCCGGTGGTGGCTCCGTAAGTGATGTAAGTGCTAATGCTGGTCAATGGAAACATTACACCCTAGATGTACCTGCCGGTATGTCTACATTTACCGTAACAACATCAGGTGGGACTGGCGATGCTGACTTATTTGTTAAATTTGGTAGCCAACCAACAGCATCAAGTTACGACTGCCGTCCATATAAAAATGGTAACGCTGAAACATGTACATTCTCAAGCCCACAAGCAGGAACATGGCATTTAAGCGTTAACGCTTACAGCACATTCTCTGGCTTAACTCTTACCGGACAATATCAGCCATAATTTATTGAAACAACTCCCTGAGAGCAAAGGTCAAGCTGAAAAGCTTGGCCTTTTTTTATTTAAAAACAATTTATAGCAACTCGGATTATGCCAATCTGCTTATATGGGTTTATTTAACGATAAGATAATTGCGCAATAACAAGGTGAAGTATGACATATAGTTGTTATCACTAATTGCTCCGTGCCTTACTTTATCTCCTACATCCATACAGTCGACTATGAATCATTTTTAATACGGTGAGTAATACCAACCCGCAATAATACTTAATCAATTTGGGGGATTAAATCTGACGCTAACTGTGTTAAAAATTTCTGATATAGGGCAACTAAATAACGAAATTTTTGCCTTGTTATCAGCACGGTTTTCTCACCTCAAAGTAGATCACTTAATTAGGGTATGTTGTTCTTTCAAGGTTAAATTTACAGTAGCCTGTTTGGTATTTAAGCAAGGCAGAGCCTATGCAGTGTGGTTATTCCCCATAAATGGGCGATAACGTAGCATTAATGCCAAACAGGCGCTGCCCAAAGGATTCTCCCTAGGAGCTATTTACTCTTTGTTGCCTGCATGGATGTAGGTAAGGGGCGTGAGCAGGACGCGGAAGCTTTGCTCGGTTTTTATTTATTCTTACTTGGATGTAAGCCAGTAGAGTAACGCAGGAGCAGTTACCGAGCCCACTAGGTTACAAATCTCGCGCCATGATTAAATAGCCCCTAGTTTGAACAAATTTTAATCCGCAAAGATCAACATACCCAAGAAAATTGGTATAATTAAGAAATTAAAGCTATGTAGTTAACCTGAACTCTGGATAATAAATCTATCTCAAGCAGAGTTCAGGTTAGTTAATTATTCAAACCAATATTAAATTACTTAACCACAAAAACAAAAAACCCAGCCTAGGCTGGGTTTTTACATTCTAAAAGAAGAACTAAAATTACTTAATTTTAGCTTCTTTAAAAAGAACATGTTTACGAATCTTTGGATCAAACTTTTTGATTTCCATCTTCTCAGGCATGTTACGTTTGTTTTTGTCAGTAGTGTAGAAAAAACCAGTACCGGCAGTTGAAACTAAACGGATTTTATCGCGCATGATTCAGATCCTTAAACTTTAACGCCGCGAGCACGGATTTCTGTAAGAACCGTGTCGATGCCTTTTTTATCGATAATACGCATACCTTTAGTAGTAGTGCGTAATGTTACAAAACGTTTTTCACTTTCAACCCAAAAACGGTGTGTTTGTAGGTTAGGTAGGAAACGACGTCTAGTCGCGTTTCTCGCGTGTGAACGGTGATTACCAACCGCTGGACGCTTACCTGTAACTTGACATACTTTAGACATGTCTATATATCTCCAATAACTTCGCTCGAGCTTAATTTAATCTAAGGCCGTGTATTTCTGCCCTAGAGATAAATCGAAGGGCGCTCTTTATACAGCTTTTACAGGCAAAGATCAAATACTGATCTATCCAACCAGCTCATATGTAAATTTGATAGCGGCCAATTATAAAGATCGAATGCCCTTAGGGAAAGTAAAAACTGCATTTAAATTAAACTAATTTGCCAAAACGTATTAAACAGCTCATTTTTAGCACATTTATCTATCTAAGGAGCTAAATTAGGCCTCGCTCAGCAAACGAAACACAAGTTTCACCGCCAACAATGATGTGATCGAGCACACTTATGTCGACCAATTGCAGCGCTTGTTGTAATTTATTAGTGATGAGTTTATCTGCTTGGCTTGGCTCTGCAATGCCACTTGGGTGATTATGAGCAAAAATAACAGCAGCCGCATTATTCTTTAGCGCAGCCTTTACCACTTCACGCGGATAAACACTGGCAGAATTAATTGTGCCATAAAAAAGTATTTCGTCTTTAACTAAACGATTTTGACTATCGAGATATAACACCATAAACACTTCTTGCTGCAAACCACGCATTTGAATTGTCAGGTAATCGTAGACTGAATTTGGCGAATTAAATACGGCATCTCGTTGGCAACGTTCCTGCATGTAACGTTGACTTAACTCAAGTACAGCTTGTAGCTGTACATACTTAGCAGTTCCTAATCCCTTTTGAGAGCAAAACTCTTCAATACTGGCGTTAAATAAATTATGCAGTGTTTTATTTTCATTCAATAAATGTTGAGCCAGCTCAATAACATTCATACCCGGTAACCCAGTACGTAAAAATATAGCTAGAAGCTCTGCATCACTTAATGCTTTGGCCCCTTTTTCAATGAGCTTTTCACGAGGGCGAAGCGAATTAGGTAGTGCAGTGAGTTGCATTATTCATCCTTGAGGAGCAAAAGTGTTCTATAAATGTAATGCAAAATTCAAATTTTGCCCGTTATTTTAGTATTAAAACTTAGCTCAATAAGCAAAGATTTGTTATTTTAGACACAATATTAAATAAGACTGATAAACAACCATGATCACTTTAACGAACAAAAAAATTGTACTTGGCATTAGCGGTGGTATTGCGGCTTATAAATGCGCTGAGCTAGTAAGGCGATTAAAAGATTCTGGTTGTGAAGTAAAAGTAGTCATGACTGAATCCGCTAAGCACTTTATTACACCATTGACTATGCAAGCTGTAAGCGGCGAAATTGTCTCAGATTCATTATTAGACCCTTCAGCCGAAGCTGCAATGGGCCATATTGAATTTGCAAAATGGGCTGATCTAATTTTAGTTGCTCCTGCAACGTGTAATATTATCGCCAAAATGGCCGCTGGTATTGCTGATGATTTACTAACTACGCTGCTACTGGCGACACCTGCAAAAGTAGCTGTTGCGCCAGCAATGAATCAACAAATGTATGCCCACGCAGCCACACAGGCTAACTTGGCAACGCTAAAGGCACGTAACGTACTTATTTGGGGGCCAGGCAAAGGCGAGCAAGCTTGTGGCGATGTTGGCGCAGGACGCATGCTAGAGCCACATGAACTTGTCCAGCTATGTATTACAAAAGAGCACCCACAACTGCTTGTTGGCAAAACAATTACAATAACAGCAGGTCCAACGCGAGAGCCACTCGATCCGGTGCGTTTTATATCAAATCACAGCTCAGGGAAGATGGGCTACGCACTTGCAGAAGCGGCTTTATTACTTGGCGCAAAGGTTAACTTAATTTCAGGCCCTGTAACTATAAAAGCCCCTACTGGCGCAAATCTTATTAATATAGAAAGCGCTGAGCAGTTATTAACTGAATCACTTGCTTACGCGCCACAATCAGATGCTTTTATTGGCTGTGCTGCTGTTGCAGATTACCGAGCTGCAAATATTGCGACTCAAAAAATGAAAAAGCAAGGCGACGAACTCACACTGACTTTAACTAAAAACCCTGACGTAATTGCTGCTGTTGCTAATCTTAAGCAAAACCGCCCTTATACAGTAGGGTTTGCCGCTGAAACACAAAACGTAGAAAACTACGCTAAAGGTAAACTAAAAAACAAAAACCTAGATATGATTTGCGCTAATGACGTGTCAAAAAGTGGCTTAGGGTTTAATTCCGATCATAATGCTTTAACACTGTACTGGCATAATGAACAACTAGAATTACCACCAACAAGTAAAACAGAAATAGCCCGCAAGGTGATCGAACAGCTGGCCAAACATCTATAAAAAGGCTGGAAACAAACTGAATAAAACATTAACATACGCCATTCATTTGAACAAAAAATGACTAGGGTTTTTAACTGCGCCACTAAGAATAACTAATAAAAAGGAATGTTCATGCCTGCGACAAAAAGAAGTAATCGCAAAGAGCAAATACTGCAAGCACTCGCACAAATGCTAGAAACCAGCCCAGGGCAACGAATCACTACAGCTAAGCTAGCTGCTGAGGTAGGTGTATCTGAAGCTGCGTTATATCGCCACTTTCCGAGCAAAGCACGTATGTTTGAGGGCTTAATTGAGTTTATTGAAGATACTCTTTTATCGCGCATTAACCTTATTTTAGAAAACGAAAAAGAAAGCCAAGCACGTATATATAATATTTTATTGCTGCTACTCACATTTGCTGAAAAAAACCCAGGCATTACACGTATTCTAACTGGCGATGCTCTGCAAGGTGAACAAGAGCGATTACGTGAGCGTGTACAAAGTTTTTTTGAAAAACTAGAAACTCAGTTTAAACAAGTACTTCGTGAGAGAAAGCTTCGTGAAGGTAAAAACTTTCAAAGTGATGAGCTTACGCTTGCAAACTTTTTACTTGCTTACGTTGAAGGAAAAATGAATCAGTTTGTACGTAGCGACTTTAAAGTTAAACCAAGTACTCAATTTGAAAAACAATGGCTTGAGCTACAAAAAATTTGGCTGTAATGTTTGCTAAATTAATAAATTAAATACGATAAAACGACCTACGGGTCGTTTTATCGTATATAGCTGCCATTTATCCGATCCGCTCGAATTATGAACCAAACTCGTTACAATGAAACAATGTCATAATACGAGAATCAATAATGAAAACAAAACTCACCTTATTAAGCACGGCACTCATTGCCAGCTTAACTAGCACCGGCATACACGCCAAAGAATCGCTACAATTTAAAGACATATTTAGTTTTAAATCAGCTAAAAGCACGCAACTATCTGACAATGGCCAAGTACTCACTTTTAGTGCAACGCCGTATCGTGGAAATGCAACTGGCCAAGTTTACTCACTACAAAGCAATACACTCATCGCAGAAGTAGAACGCGGTACAAAGCCTCATATTAATAAGGCCGCTAACTGGGTCGCTTTTACACAAGTACCTACCTTACTTGAAAAAGAAACAACCAAAAAAAAAGACACACTTAAAAACAATCTGGTACTCGTAAACACACAATCAGGTGCTCAACAAAGCTTTGCTGATGTAAAAGATTACACGTTATCTGATGATGGTATGTGGCTTGCTTATCGTTTAAATAAAAAAGACGATGACGCAAAAGTAGAAGATAAAACCGATAGCGCTAAAAACGAAGAAGACAACGCTATCACGCCCGATAAAAAAGATAAGAGCTATCCACTTGTTATCGTAAATTTATCTGATAAACGCAGCCATACAATAGAAAACGTATTTAGCTACGCTATTAACTCAGCTAACAGCCAGCTATTAGTGAGTCAAAGTTACAGCGACGGTAATAACAACCAAATAGCGTTAATTGAGCTAAGTGACTTTAATAGCAGTGTATTAATTGATGAACCGGGCGTAATCGCAAATAAAATAGCGTGGCACCCAACTGACAATATTGCAGCATTTACATTGGGTAACTATGTAAATGATGACACGCGCCGTCGAAGCTACACTTTACAGCTATATAAAAACGAGAAGCTTGCAACTATAGATTCACCTAATAAAGCATGGACCCTAGGTAAAACAGCATCCCTTAAATGGTCAGAAAATGGCGAGCGCTTATATTTTGAAAACCATCCAAAATTAGCAGCTAAAGTAAAAGCCAAAGAATATACCGACGAAGCCTCATTGTACGACTTTGATACCATACGTGAACATAAAGGTTTAGATGTATGGCACAACAACGATGCGCAAATAAAACCGCGTGAAGAACAGCAATGGAACGAAGTTAATAAAAACCGCCATTACAGCGCGGTATATCACGTTAACTCGCAAAAAGTGGTACAGCTCAGTACCACTAATATGCCTGAGGTTGCACTAAACCCTCAGCGAGATGTATCTTTACTTGGCTCATCTAACATCCCCTACCTAGAAAAAATAATGTACGGCGGTTTTTTTGCTGATTACTTTGCAGTAAATATAAACACCGGTAAACAAACTCCCATTATTAGTAACTATCCGTTTAGACCAAGCCTTGCACCAAACGGTGAATTTGCAGCTTATTTTAACGACAGCCAAATACAGTTAAAAGATTTAAAAAATAATAAAGTAACATCGCTTACAAAAGCGATTCAGGCAACCTTTGCTGATGATAAACACGACTACCCATCTACTCAACCTGGTTATGGTTTTGCTGGTTGGATGACCGATAGCAGCCAAGTGCTTGCTTATAGCAAATACGATATTTGGGCATTTGACGTAAAAACTAAGCAAGCTAAACGCCTAACTAATGGTAAGCAAAGCAATACGCAGTACCGTGTTATTAAGCTTGATAAAACCCAAGTGGGCTTTAAAAAAGGCGATACATTACTTGTCTCTGCTATTAACTTACAAACTAAACAAAGCGAAGTTGCAAAGCTCGACTTAACCACTAACACACTAACTAAGGTGCTTAGCGGTAATAAACGCTTTGATATAGTTAAAAAAGCCAAAAAGGCTGACAAGTACTTATTTACCTCGCAAACTTATAGCCAATTTCCTGATTACTACCAAACTGATTTTAGCTTTAGCGCACCAAAACAAGTGACCACCCTAAACCCGCAAATTAGTAATTTTGCGTGGGGCGAAAAGCCAGAACTAATAAGCTATAAAGGTTTTGATGGCGAAGACTTACAGGGCGTGCTAATAAAACCAGCGGGCTATAAAAAAGGCGATAAAGTACCTGTGGTTGTGTATTTTTACCGTTACATGAGCCAGCGTATGTATGACTTTCCAAAAATGGAATTAAACCATCGCCCTAATTTTCCTATGTTTACCTCAAACGGTTATGCGGTATTTTTACCTGATATTCGCTTTGAAATAGGTCACCCGGGTAAATCGTCAACGCAAACCATGATAAACGCCACCCAAAAGCTTATTGATTTAGGTATAGCTGATAAAAACAAAATTGGCTTACAAGGGCACTCATGGGCAGGTTATCAAAGTGCGTTTATGATAACCCAAACAGATATGTTCAAAGCGGTTGTATCAGGTGCACCAGTATCAAACATGACCAGTGCTTATAGCGGCATTCGATTAAAATCGGGTCTTGCTCGTCAATTCCAATACGAAACAGGGCAAAGCCGTATAGGTAAAAACTTATTTGAAGCACCAGATCTGTACATAGAAAACTCACCGGTGTTTTTTGCAGACAAAGTGAATACGCCTATTTTGATAATGTCTGGTGATAAAGATGATGCCGTACCTTGGCATGAAAGCGTGCAGTACTACTTAGCACTTCGTCGTGCAGGTAAAGATGCAACCTTTTTACAATACGAAGGTGAACCGCATCACTTGAAAAAGTTTCCTAATCAGGTCGACTTTTCTGTGCGTATGATGCAGTATTTTGATCATTACTTAAAAGGTAAACCTGCTGCTAAATGGATGGTTGAAGGTGAGGCCTTTATTAAAGAGTAGTACCAATCTGCATAGAGTTAAATAGACCTCATATCTAAACAGGTTGGTATAATACCAACCTGCATAAATCTTTGATCAATTTAACGAATTAAATTGCACTATAACGTCGTTAAAAATTTTTTATTTAGAACACTAGATACAAAAATTTTTGCCTAGTTCTAGCGTAATTTTCTTAACGTTAAATAGACCCCACATATAAGCAGATTGGTATAAGATAATCACCCTTTCAATAAAAAGCCGATATTACATAGTAATATCGGCTTTTTATTGAAAAATCACAGCTACATGATTTTTAGTTACAAAAAAACCGCGTATAAAACGCGGCTTTTAAATGCTTTTTAATTACAGACCAGCACGGTCTTTAATTACAGCAATAAGTGGTGAACCAGCATGGTTACCTTCAGCCCAAGCGATATCTGCGCCATCAGCTAATGAACTTTTTGAAAGGTTTTTAACAATGTATTCACCAGTACCTACTGCGTTGCTTGCAACTGCATGGCGTAATAAGTTATTACCATTACATTGTATTGCATCGTAGATATTACGAATTTTTACACGAGAACTTTTAAGTTTACTACGTAAACGGTTTTTATCGTCCGCTGCTATATACTCGCAAATAGATACAGCTAATTGATCTTCAGCGTTTGCAGGCGCTACATACGAAAATGAACCTACTGCAATAGCAGTAACAATAACTAGCTTTGGTAATTTAAACATGAAAAACCCTTTATGGTACTTTTTACCTATGTTGATTGGTTAATATTGTACCAACACACGTAGATTTTCGCAATAATGTTATTGAATTTTATATAAAGTTACGAATTTATAACTAGATTTGTTTTTATTATCAGGCTGCATACTTAACTCTTCTTTAAGCTCCCATTTAGCTATTTTTTGATAATCTGGGAATTGTGTATCGCCTTCTACATCTAAATCTATAAACGTTAAATATAAGCGATCTGCACGCTCTAAAAACTGCTGATAAATATTTCCACCACCAATGATCATTACTTCTTCAGCGTCAGAAACTAAATTCAATGCAGCCTCTGGTGTTGCTACCGTTTCAATTCCATCAGCTTGATACCCAAGATTACGAGTAATAATAATATTACGTCGCCCAGGCAGAGGACGTCCGATAGATTCAAAAGTTTTACGACCCATAATTACAGGCTTACCTGTAGTCACTTTTTTAAAATGCTGAAGATCTGCAGGTAAATGCCATGGCATTTTATTATCTAGGCCAATTACACGGTTATTTGCCATTGCTGCAATCATTGAAATTATCATATTAAATACCTAGTACTTTATTTTTAAACAAAGAAAAAGGAGCATAAGCTCCTTTTTATAAATTCTATTTAATTAGCGCTCGTAGACAACTTCTACGTCGTAATCATCTTCATCCCAGTCGTCCCAATCATCATCATTGCCCTTACCTTTAGTGGCTTTTTCATGATAGGTATCCCACTTGAATTCAATCTCTTCATCTTCAACCTGTACAAACTTCTCTTTAGGCATGCTATCGAGTAGTGTCATTATGTTGTGAATTAAAGGTTGAGTATTGAGTTTATTAATCGCTGAAATGTGATAAATATTTTCAGTTTCGCCCAGTTCTTCTGCAATAGCTTCACATAACGCTTTTGCTTCGTCCTCTGGTAATAAATCTATTTTATTAAAAACTAACCAACGTGGCTTCTCAGCTAATTTAGGGCTGTATTGATGTAACTCGTTAATAATCGAGAATGCATTATCAACAGGGTTTGAACCATCTACCGGCATTACATCGATAATGTGTAATAACACACGACAACGCTCTAAATGCTTCAAGAAGCGGATGCCTAAGCCTGCACCATCAGATGCACCTTCAATTAAGCCTGGTATGTCAGCTATTACAAATGATTTATTCGCTTCTGGACGCACTACACCCAAATTAGGAATAAGCGTTGTAAACGGGTAATCAGCTACTTTAGGCCTTGCTGCTGATACACTACGGATAAACGTAGATTTACCTGCGTTAGGAAGCCCTAGTAAGCCTACATCCGCTAATAGTAGCAACTCTAATTTTAAATTACGTACTTCGCCTTCAGTACCCAAGGTTTTTTGACGAGGTGCTCGGTTAGTACTTGATTTAAAACGTGCATTCCCCAAGCCGTGGAAACCACCTTTTGCAACCAAAATACGTTGACCATGTTGCGTTAAATCACCAAGTCCCTCTTGGGTATCAACATCCATGATGCGAGTGCCTACAGGCACCATAACAAATAAGTCATCGGCTTTTCGGCCTGTACAGTTACGGCTACGACCGTTAGTACCACGTTCAGCTCTATGGAAACGCTCAAACTGATAATCAATGAGGGTATTTAAGTTTTCATCAGCTTGTAGATAAACACTACCACCGTCTCCACCGTCACCGCCGTCTGGTCCACCATCTGGAACATATTTTTCACGACGGAAAGACACGATGCCGCTGCCACCGTCTCCAGCTTCTGCGCGAATTTCTACTTCATCTACAAACTTCATGATTACTCACTTTAGGGATTGGCTTGTTAATTTAACTATTATATACCGAAGCCAAGCTGATTGCAGGCTTGGCTTGGGTATATATTTTTTTCTTAAAACAAAAAACCCCGCAAAGGCGGGGTTTTTTAACTACCTTACTGATTACTCAGTTACGATAGTTACGTATTTACGGTTTAAAGGACCTTTCTGTTCAAACTGAACTTTACCATCTGCTTTTGCGAAGATAGTGTGGTCTTTACCGATACCTACGTTTGTACCAGGGTGGAAACGAGTTCCACGCTGACGAACAATGATGCTACCCGCTAGAACTGATTCGCCACCAAAACGCTTAACACCTAAGCGTTTGCTTTCTGAATCGCGACCGTTACGAGTACTACCAGCTGCTTTTTTATGTGCCATTTCTAAGTACCTCTAATTAAGCGCTAATGCTAGTGATTTTAACTTCAGTGAACCATTGACGATGGCCCATTTGCTTACGAGAATGCTTACGGCGTCTAAATTTAACAACCTTAATCTTCTCACCGCGACCATGTGAAACAACCTCAGCTGTTATCTTGCCACCGTTTACGAACGGTACACCGATCTCGATTTTCTCACCATCAGCAACTAAAAGTACTGAATCAAATTCTACTGCCGCACCAGTTTCAACGTCTAATTTTTCAAGACGAATCGTTTGACCTTCAGTCACACGATGCTGTTTACCACCACTTTGGAAAACCGCGTACATAATTAACTCCGTCTGTGCACCCTCAAATCGGTGCAACTAAAATATTCTTCGATAGGGCGCGAAGTTTACGCTAACGCGAAATAACTAGCAAGCCTATTTTGTAATTAAAATGAATAAAAAGTAGCTGCATTGAGAGTAATTCAATATTTCCCCCAGTTTATATTAATTGACCCTTTTGCCAAGTGCTTTTTAGCTGTTAAGCGAAATAAGTTAATGCGCTTAAATAGAGCTCTCGCTGTATAATATCTAAGCGCGACTCATATTGCATATTGGTTATCTATTAATCAGTTATCTCAACCAATTAAGCTCTTATTCAGTACTTTAATAGTGTTTTTTCAATCAATCGTCACAAAATATCGAGCTAGTGCATTTTTTGTTGTACAATCTGCGCCGTTCACACATAAAAATTGGCTCGGAGATCAATGGATATAAAAGCTATCCAGGCGTTAATCGAAAGCGATATGAATGACGTCAATCAACTTATACATGCGCAAATGCGCTCAGATGTGGCGTTAGTTAATCAGCTTGGTTTATATATAGTTAGCAGTGGCGGCAAACGTGTTCGTCCAATGCTCGCAATTTTAGCAGCCAAGGCGCTCGGTTATCAGGGTAAAGATCACATAACACTTGCAACAATTGTTGAGTTTATCCATACAGCAACGCTATTGCATGATGATGTTGTAGATGAATCAAACTTACGACGTGGCACGCCTACTGCAAATGCTGAATTTGGTAATGCTGCTAGCGTATTGGTTGGTGACTTTATTTATACTCGCTCATTTCAGCTTATGGTTGGCCTTGGAAAAATGCAGGTTATGCAAGTACTTGCCGATGCAACAAACATTATTGCTGAAGGTGAAGTATTGCAGCTGATGAACTGCAATGACCCAGATACGACTGAAGCCAGCTATATGCAGGTTATTTACTCTAAAACGGCTAAATTATTTGAAGCAGCTACAGGCCTTGCTGCCATTATTACTGAGCAAGACCAAGCGACACTCGACGCATTAAACTTATACGGTATGCATTTAGGCACCGCGTTTCAGTTAGTGGATGATGTACTCGATTACAATGCGGATGCTGAGCAGCTAGGTAAAAACATTGGCGATGATTTAGCTGAAGGCAAACCAACCCTTCCGCTTATTTATGCTATGCAACATGGTAGCGAGCAGCAAACGCAACTTATTCGTGATGCAATAGAGTACAGTAATGGTATGGAGCATTTAGAAGAAATTTTAACTGCACTAAAACAAACTAATGCGCTTGAGTTTACAATGCAAAAAGCAGAGCTTGAGGCCGAAAAAGCCATTGCCTGTTTAGACTTTTTAGCTGAGTCTGACTATAAGCAAGCACTTATAAGCCTTGCCCGTATTGCGGTTGACCGCGACCACTAGTTTTAACTAGTTACACAGTGTGACATTAATTCTGAGCAATAAAAAGCCTGCAAATGCAGGCTTTTTTGTTGCTTAAACCGGCTATTACGCCATGAAATCAACACCTTCTTTGATGTCTTTTTTCAATGTTTCAAGCATGTCATTTTTTGCTTTTGTTTCAAATGCGCTTAGTTCGCCGTAAGAAAGAATTTCTTCTACGCCGTTTTTACCTAAACGTACTGGATGTGCAAAGTACTCTGCATCGCCATTTTCAACAGCAACGTAAGCGTAATCTACAACTTCTTCACCTTGTAGGCCTTTAACTAAAGACATACAAAAACGCGCTGCAGCAGCACCCATAGATAGCGTAGCTGAACCACCGCCTGCTTTAGCATTTACAACTTCAGTACCCGCATTTTGAATACGTGGAGTAAGTGCAGCAACTTCTTCATCTGTGAAAGAAACACCTTCAACTTGAGAAAGTAGAGGCAGAATCGTTGTGCCTGAGTGACCACCAATTACTGGTACTTTTACAGTTGCTACGTCTACGCCTTTAAGTTCAGCAACAAATGCTTCTGAACGAATAACGTCAAGCGTAGTAATACCGAATACGCGTTTAGCGTCGTAAGTACCTGCTTTTTTGAATACTTCAGCAACAATTGGAACTGTGCCGTTTACTGGGTTAGTAATAATACCTACTAACGCTTTAGGACAGCTGGCAACAATGCCTTCTGCTAACGTTTTGATGATGCCAGCATTTACATTGAATAAATCAGCACGATCCATACCTGGTTTACGTGGCATACCCGCTGGGATAAGAACGATGTCAGAACCTTCAAGCGCTTTATTTAAATCGTCTGCGCCAAAGCCTGCAACTTTAACATCTGTTGGGATGTGAGAAAGGTCAACCGCAACACCTGGTACTACTGGTGCAACATCATAAAGTGATAATTCAGAGCCAGCTGGTAAGCCTGTTTTTAATAATAAAGACAACGCTTGGCCGATACCGCCTGCAGCACCTAATACAGCAACTTTCATTGGAATTCTCCGTCATTTGAGGTAGGAAATATTTGTGGCCCTTAAGATAATGAAATTAGCGACTAAAAACAAATTTATCCTGTCTATTTCAAGTATATTTTCGACCATAGTCGTAAACTTTTGTGATTTAACGCATCAAACTGGCAAGTTAACTAAACAACTGCTGCATAATTATTCATTATTGTGTAGAATTTGCAGCATAAATAACAAAAATGAATAAAGACTATGCAACCACAAGATAAACAAGAAGCACTGGTAAAAGCATTTAAATCGCTTTTAAAAGAAGAAAACTTTGGCTCTCAAGGCGAAATAGTTGATGCGTTAAAAGAGCAAGGCTTTGACAATATAAGCCAAAGTAAAGTATCACGCATGTTAAGTAAGTTTGGCGCTGTACGCACACGTAATGCCAAGCAAGAAATGGTTTACTGCTTACCTGCTGAAATGGGTGTACCTACGGCTAAAAGCCCATTACGCCAATTAGTAATCGACATTATGCACAACGAAATGATGATCATCATTCGTACCAGCCCAGGTGCGGCTCAGCTTATTGCTCGTTTATTAGATTCATTAGGTAAAGCAGATGGCGTACTAGGAACTATTGCCGGCGATGACACTATTTTTATCGCCCCGGCTAAAATATCTGAAATAGACGTGACACTTGAACGCGTTCGCATTTTATTTGATACGGTTTGATTATTAATCGTAATTAAATCTGTTTTAAAAATCCGACCGAAGGTGCAAAAAAAGCAGAACCCATATCGGCTTGAGTAAAATCAAGCCAGTGGTCGTAACAATCACCTTCGCCTAAACGGCTTTTAAGTATTTTTTCGAACGCGGTTCCTTTACATGCGCATGTAATTGATAACATTCCCTGCTCATACACATCGCCATAAGGCATGCTTTGATTTAATAGTAGCGGTTGCCCGTCTTCATCTTTTAGCTCACTACGCGAAGCATGGCTGGTTTCGATCGCGGGGGTAATTAGTGTGTTATCAAGGCGCGTACGACCCATTATTTGCTCTTGCTCACTTAATGATAAATGCTGCCACACAGTTAAGTCATGCTTATAACGTTGTACATGAATATAACTTCCTTGATCTTCAAAGCTACCCGGTTTATTTATTAGTGCCGTCGCACGCTTTTTTCTACCATGAGCAGAATCGCCACCATAAATAAAGCCATTAAAGTCTCGTCCATCTAAAAACCGAAAATTACGAACCTGCTCTACCAGCTCTACATCAGGAGCAAATAACTTTAATACTTGCAGGGCAAATAAATGGTTAACGTCTTCACGGTCAGAGCGAATTTGCACAAACAAATCACACGGTTGCACGCTCATTTGGTGATCGCTGTGATTTATATTAGGAAAGCTCTGTAATTCGCTTGGAATGTACTCAGGAAGGATATGTGGCCAATATTGCGCACCAATAGCGACCATACAAGAGAGCATTGACTCTGAAAACTGATCGCTAAATTCTTCTTCAATAGCGCTTACTTGCTTTAGTTTTACGCGTAACGATTCATCTTGACCATCAAACACATTAAAAAATAAGTGCAAACCGTGTAAGTTTGCTTCAGCACAAATCCCTGATTGCGCTTGCGCCATTGTTATTCCTTAGTTTTATAGATAAAAACACAGCGAATAACAAATTAATTATGATTCGAAAAAGTTCACCGTGTGAGGTTTTATTTTTATTATAACCTGCTCATTTTTTTCAAATGATTGGTCATATTGTGCAGCAACTTCAACTTCTTGCTCAGCAATAACGACTGTGTAAACATACGCTGAACCAATAAAGCGACTACTTAATATTGTAGCTCGTTCACAGTGTCTGTCACATAGATAATCACTTACCAATTCAATCTGGTGAGGACGAACATATATTTTCCCTACACTCGCTCTATGCTCATGTCCAATATATGATTTAACTAAGCCAAACGGTGTATTATATTCAGTTGTCGTTAATACTTCTGCCTCTAAGTATATGCCTTGACCCAGAAACTCTGCAACCTCCTTTGAGCTTGGAGCTGCAAAAAGCTGTTCTGGCGTGCCTTGTTGCGCAATTTTACCGCGATGCATAATGGCAAGTGTATCGGAAAAGGCAAATGCCTCTTCTTTTGAGTGCGTAACAAATACAGCAGAGACTTGTGTTGCCTTAATAATTCGACGTATATCGGCGATTAGTTCAAAGCGTACTTGTGTATCAATGTTTGAAAAAGGCTCATCAAGCAATAACAAACTAGGTTTATAAGCTAATGCGCGAGCAATCGCTACGCGTTGCTGCTGACCACCCGATAACTGATGAGGAAATCTATCGGCACAGCCAATTAAATGAACAAGCTTAAGCATCTCATCAACGCGTTGCTGCTTTTGGGCTTTACTCATTTTACTAAGCCCAAATGCGATATTATTTGCCACCGTTAAATGCGGAAACAATGCATAGTCTTGAAACATCATGCCGATGTTACGATGCTCAGGTGAGACAAATGATTGCTCATTACGCACTAATTTACCGTCTATAAAAATAGACCCTTGCTTGGCTTCAATTAAACCTGCAATGGCTTTTAATGTGGTTGTTTTACCGCAACCACTTGCACCGAGCAGACAAACAATTTCATCTTTGCCCACTGTTAAATCTAAATCGTGAATAACCTTTGTGCCGTTATAGTGATAGCTCACGCCTTGTAAAATTAAACTACTCATTTAACTACGTTGCTCCATAGAACGATTAATAAGATACAAAGGAATAAACCCGACAATAACAATAAATAATGCCGAAATTGAAGCAAGCTCTAACTGCTCGTCACTCACATACTGAAATACATGAGTTGCTAAGCTTTCAAAATTAAACGGTCTGAGCAATAACGCCGCAGGTAGCTCTTTCATGCACTCAATAAACACCAGTAATGCCGCCGTAAGTAGTCCACGGCGTAATAAAGGTAGATGTATTAAACGCAATGTTTGCCCTTGGCTTTTACCCATTGATTGACTTGCCATATCGAGTGATGGGCTAATGCGTAAAAAACTCGATTCTATCGCTCCGTGTGCGATGGCATAAAACCTAACAATGTAAGCAATAATAATAGTAAGAATACTGCCTGTAAGCAGTAAACCTATATCTAAATTATATGGTTCGAGCGCTTCATTGATGGTGTTTTCTAATAATGTAAGTGGTAATAAAACAGCAATAGCGAGCACTGTACCAGGCAATGCATAGCCCGTACTGGCTAAACGCCCAGGAATAAGCGGATACGTTTGCTTTGCAACACGCTGATAAAAAACCACAAAAATACTCAACGTAATGGTTATTACACTCACTATCCCTGCTACTTTTAAACTTTGCCAAGCATAGCTAAAAAACTCAATGTTCCACGCTTTATCAAAGTAGGTAATTGCGTAGTTTACGAGTACTGCAATGGGAATTAAAAAAGCGATAAGTAAAATAAAGCCACAAAATGCAGTTGCTAGCCAAGCCGACTTTCCTTTTAATACATAGAGAGATTCGCTATTTACACTTGATTGGCGCTCAAATACCGCTTGGTTACGGCGGCTAAAGCGTTCTGCCATTAATGCCAAAAATAAAAGTAAGAGCATTACACCCGATATTTTAGCGGCCGCTGTAAGCGAATAATAACCAAACCATGTATCGTATACGGCGGTCGTTAATGTGCTCACGGCAAAATAGCTGACGGTTGCAAAGTCAGCCATAGTTTCCATACTAATGAGTGCAAGAGCCGCAACAATTGCGCCGCGAGAGAGCACCAAACTTACTTTAAAAAAACTTTGTTTAGGAGATAGCCCCATTAATTGACTAGCTTGTACTAATTTGAATGACTGTTCGCGAAGGGCTGTTTTAAAAATTAAAAATAAATACGGGTAAAGTACCAAGGCAATCATAACGATAGCGCCAGGTAGTGTACGTATATCAAAAAACCAATAGTCACTAGGTGATTGCCAGCCAAACCATTTTCTAAGTGCTATTTGCACAGGGCCCGCATAGTCTAATAAATCAGTGTATACATAGGCAATAATATAGGTAGGCATAGCAAGGGGCAACATAAGTGCCCATTCAAACTGCTTTTTACCAGGAAAACTACAGTAAGCAGTAAGCCAACCGAGTGGCAGCGCAATAGCACAGCTAAGCACACAAACGCCTAAAACCAGCAACACAGTATTAGTAATGTAATCCCAAAGCACTGTATCCCAAAGATGAGAAAACACCTCAGAGTTACCTTGCAGAGATTCAAAAAGAAGAAAAAACAACGGGGCCGACAGAATCAAACCCGTCGACCACGCAAAGAGCTGCCATTTAGACAGCTTAAATTTATAAGTCATTAAAGATCGAACTTCACCTCATCAATCAGCTTAAGCGCTAACGGACGATATTTACTGATCTCATCGAGTGGCAAGCTGTCTTCCTTAAAGCTCCCCCAAGACGCAACCAAACTGGATAATTGCACACCTGGCTTAACTGGATACTCCATATTTAGTGAGGCATACATGTTTTGTGCTTTATTGTCGGTCATATACTCTATGAGTTTCAAGGCATTTTCAGGATTTTTAGCGAACTTAGTAATAACCGCACCCGATACATTTATGTGCGAGCCACGATTAATTTGGTTCGGGAAATTAATATTTACCGCTTCCGCCCAACCTTTTTGTTCTTTATCTTGCAACATTTTTCCAAGGTAATAACTATTACCTAACGCTAAATTGCACAAACCTTCTTTAACAGCTTTAACTTGAGCACGGTCGTTACCTTGGGGTTTGCGCGCTAAATTAGCTTTGACGCCTTCAAGCCATGTTTTAGTATCAGCCTTACCATGGTGAGCTATCATTGATGCAACAAGCCCCAAATTATAAGGATGCTTACCCGAACGAGTGCAAATTTGCCCTTTATATTTAGGATCAGCCAACTCTTCATAAGTTAGGTTTGGTAACGCACCTACTCGCTCTTTTGATGAATAAACATTACGTACACGCTTTGTTAGCGCAACCCACTGGCCTTCGCCATCACGAAATGCTGCAGGCACATTATCATTTACGCTGTCACTTTTAATAGTTTGCGTTAACTTTAAATCTTCTAATTGAATAAGTGCACTAAAGTTAGAAGTTAGTACTAAGTCGGCTTTGCTATGTTTTCCCTCGCGCTTAACACGTTCAATTAATCCTTTTTTAGCAAAAACAACATTCGTTTGGATGCCGGTTTGTTTTGTAAAATCATCCAAAATTGGCTGTATTAAAAACGGTTGGCGAAAAGAGTAAATATTAACGACGTCGTTTGCAAAGGCTGGCGCCGATACTATTAATCCTAAAGTGATAGCGAGTGTCTTCATTATTCCACCTAAATAATAATTATTATCAAATAATTCTACCGTGAACAGTTAAAAAGTGCACACCTTAAATAGCTGTAAGTAGGTAAAAGGTGTCTAAAACAGAAATGTCATGTAAGACATCTCTCACGGATGTGACAGCTAATGAGTAAAAAGCAACATATAAAACAAGCATTAGTTAAATAACTAATTGAAAATAAAGCATTAATAAACTTTAGCTATTGCATAAATACTAATTAAATATGGTTTCAGCCCTATTTAAGTTGCTCCATTCACCTATAATTTACCCATCAACCAAGCAGTGATGCTTATCGATTAAATACAAGCAAATTATTTATTCGACCAACCAATGATTAGGTTACCAAGGAAATACGGATTTTAGGACAGGCTCAGGATGAGTAACACAATGGAATGTTGTAAAAATGGATAGCATCAGGAAGGTGCGAAAGGGATAACAACAAGGGTTTAAGTTGTTTGACAGGATGTTTAAGGAATAGATGGACAGGCCTTTTAGGCAACACAATGGATTGATTAATACACGGATGCACTAGGAAGTGCAATGGAAGGATTTGGTAATAGTATTTACCTTACAGGATGTTCAGGAATTAAAGGAGACAGGCCCGGATAGCCTAGATTACATAGAACTAAAAAGTAATATTGTAATAACATGGATTAGTAAAAATTGGAGTTGATTAAGTTCAATTGCAGGATGCAGAAAATTAGAAGATTCCGCAAGCGCGCCTAGAGATAGAGCGCGCTTTTATTTGCATAGGTAATTAAGTCAAACATATTAATAATAGAGGAAATAGCAATCTCATCAGCTTCAGAGCACAATTTATATGAAGGAACATAAATAGTTTATGGATATAAATTTTAAATCGAGTAAAAACGTCTCCACACTTAATAGCCCAGTAAATAGCACAGCAGAGTATATTTGTATTTTTACGGCTCCTACCCCAAAAGAAAATCCTTATTCTGCTTTGTTTAATCCAGAAGGATACGATTTTTCTAACATGTCTATGAGTGAGTTTAAAACGATACTCAACGTTATTATTCAATTAGAAAGTGATATCAGAACAACCCAAAGAGGTGAAACCGCCCGTGATGACGAATTTAGTTATCAATTAAATAAGCTAGCAAATGCAATAGGCCGCACAAATTTTAATGGTAAAGTTAATATTAATAAGTATTTTTTAAAAAGAGTAGAAGAAGCAAAAAAAATGGAAAGCAGTGACTTCCATTCATTTAGCCAAGTGCATACAAGTATGAATCAACTATATGAAACAGTTGTAAAGTTAACATCTGAAGAAAGTTTTACAGCACTTCAAAATAAAGCGATAACTTACTTAGAATACACGAGCAAACAATCGGCTTAAGTTAGCTCTGATCAGACTCAGGCCTGCCTTTATTACGTTTACCTAATAAATACGCATCGCGAAACTTTATAAAATGTTGCTCAAGCTTTGTTGATGCATCCATTTCGCCCGCAAGGGCTAACACCATAATAGCCACTTCAGCAGTGCCTAGTTGATGCGCATGAGGGGCTACACGTAATCGGTAATCAGATAGTTTATCAGCAGTAACAGAAAGCACTGGCAGGTTATCTAAATAGGGACTTTTACGAATCATTTTCTTTGCTTCTCGCCACGTACCATCTAAAAATATAAATAGCGGCTTTTTACCTAATTCAATACTCACTTCGGTAATAGCTCTGCCCTCTTCTACATCTTCAGCAGGAAACACGACCATTGGCTGATACTGCGAATCATTTATTAAAGCTAAAAGCGCTGGGTTAGGATCTGTTCTGTCCCATCTAAAAGCGTGATTATCAGGCACTATTTCAGCAATTAAACGTCCGGTATTTGAAGGTTTAAAGCTTTCATTATGGTACATCAATAAACAGACTGCAGCCGTACAATCAGCCTGTTCAACACCTTTACAAATACAGTAGTGCTTAGCTATTAAGCATTGCTCACAGCGATCTAATTTACCGCCTCGAGCATTAAACTCTCGACGGGATTCACTTATTTGTTGAGCGCGTAATGCTAAAACTGAGTTTTTCACTGTATTTACCTTCAATTAATTAAGCGCGCATTGTAACGACTTCTTGTTATTTAATCTTATATTTATAGTCATTGAATTAATTCAACATCTATCAAATTAAAAATCAGACATAAAAAAACCCAACCTAAGTTGGGTTTTTCAAACAAATGCTAAAGAGTTAAATTACTTCTTTTTAACTGCTTTTTTGTTTGGTAGGTCAGTGATCGAACCTTCAAAAATTTCAGCTGCAAGGCCGATTGATTCGTTCAATGTTGGGTGAGCATGAATTGTAAGCGCTAAGTCTTCACCATCTGCACCCATTTCAATACCTAAACCGATTTCGCCAAGCATTTCGCCCGCGTTAATACCGATCATAGCACCACCGATTATACGGCCACTTTCTTTATCAAAGATAAGTTTTGTAGAACCTTCAGTACGAGCAGATGCGATAGCACGGCCAGATGCTGCCCACGGGAATACCGCAGTTTCAATTTTTAAGCCTTGCTCTTTTGCTTCTTTCTCAGTAACACCTACCCAAGCGATTTCAGGGTCAGTGTACGCTATTGAAGGAATACATTTAGGGTCGAAGAAATGCTTCTGACCAGAAATAACTTCTGCAGCAACATGACCTTCATGAACCGCTTTATGCGCAAGCATTGGCTGGCCAACTAAGTCGCCGATTGCAAAAATATGGCTTACATTAGTACGTAATTGCTTATCAACATTAATAAAGCCACGCTCATCAACGTTTACGCCCGCTTTTTCAGCATCAAGTAAGTTACCGTTTGGAGTACGGCCAACTGCAACAAGTACTTTGTCGTAACGTACTGGTTCTGCTGGTGCGTTTTTACCTTCAAACGTTACGTATAAGCCATCTTCTTTAGCTTCAACACCAACAACTTTAGTCGAAAGCATTACGTTGAATTTTTTGCTTACGTATTTTTGGTAAATTTTGATAATGTCTTTATCAGCTGCTGGTACTAATTGATCAGCAAATTCTACAACATCAATTGCAGAACCTAGCGCACGGTATACCGTACCCATTTCAAGACCGATAATACCACCACCAAGTACAAGTAGTTTTTCTGGTACGTCTTTAAGTTCTAATGCACCAGTTGAATCAATTACACGGTCATCTTGTGGGATGAAAGGTAAGTTAACTGGTTTAGAACCTGCTGCAATAATCGCGTTATCAAACGTGATAGTTGTAGCGCCGTCTGCGCCTTCAACTACTAAAGTATTGCTGCCAGTGAATTTGCCGTATCCAGATACAACTTTCACTTTACGCATTTTGGCCATGCCCTCTAGTCCACCAGTTAACTGGCCAACTACAGAATCTTTCCAAGTACGAACTTGGTCAAGATCGATTTTTGGTGCGCCAAAAGTAACACCGTGAGATGACATTTCAGCTGCGTCATCAATCACTTTAGCTACGTGTAAAAGTGCTTTAGAAGGAATACAACCAACATTAAGACATACGCCACCTAATGTTTCGCGAGATTCTACTAATGTAACTTCTAAGCCCAAGTCAGCAGCACGGAAAGCCGCAGAATAACCACCAGGACCACCGCCTAGTACAACAACTTGAGTTTTTAATTCGTTGCTCATGCTTTTACCTTAATTGTTTGAACGGGACACTGCCCTAAAATTTAACTGCCATGTTTCTGCAAGGCAGAAAGAGTGAGCAGCGCACAAAGTGATGCAATTCGTACAAAGATTGTATCATTGCAAATGGTAAAAATCCCAGCTAAAAACAACTGGCTGGGATTTGATTCTATTTATTTTATTGCGTATACCAATTTTTCTAAACTGGTTACATCACCAACTGGCGAATATCGCTCATGTAACTTGCAAGGGTCACAGTAAAGCGTGCAGCTAATGCTCCGTCAATAACCCTATGGTCGTATGACATAGAAAGTGGAACCATTAGTTTAGGTTCAAACTCTTTACCATTCCATTTAGGTTTCATTTCAGATTTAGATACACCTAAAATAGCAACTTCTGGCGCATTAACAATCGGCGTAAATGCCGTACCGCCAATACCGCCAAGGCTAGAGATAGTAAAACAACCACCTTGCATATCAGACGATGTAAGCTTACCGTCACGGGCTTTAACAGATACTTCCATTAGTTCTCGTGATAATTCAACAATGCCTTTTTTATCAACATCTTTAAACACTGGCACTACTAAACCATTTGGCGTATCAACAGCAACACCAATGTTAATGTACTTCTTAAGAATTAAACTTTCGCCATCGTTAGACAGTGAAGAGTTAAATGTTGGGAAGTCTGCAAGTGCTTTAGCCGCTGCTTTCATCACAAACACAAGTGGTGTGATTTTAACACCCAGCTTTTTCTTCTCGCTAAGTGCATTTTGCTCTTTACGAAATACTTCAAGACTGGTGATATCAGCTTCGTCAAACTGTGTAACGTGTGGAATTTGTACCCAGTTACGGTGTAAGTTTTTGCCTGATAGCTTTTGAATGCGAGATAGTTTTTTCTCTTCAATTTCACCAAACTTAGCAAAATCTACTTTAGGCCATGGAATTAGACCAAGCTCACTGCCACCAGCATTACTACCTGCTGATAATTGACCAGATTCAACTTGCTTAACCAGTGTTTTAACATAGTTTTGCACGTCTTCTTTAACCACACGGTTTTTACGACCAGTGCCTTTAACGTTAGCTAGGTTAATACCAAACTCACGCGCTAAACGGCGAACAACAGGTGATGCATGAGCATACGCGCTGTTTTCTGTGAAGCTTTCATTACTTGCTTTTGCAGGTGCTGCTTGAGCGGGAGCCGACTCAGTTTTAGCCGCTGCTGCAGGTGCTGATTTTTCAACTGGTGCAGATGCTGCTACTGGCGCGCTGCCTGCAACTTCAAATACAAAAATTAATGAGCCAGTCGATACTTTATCGCCAGCGGCTACTTTAATTTCTTTAACTGTACCTGCAAATGGAGCTGGTACTTCCATTGCCGCTTTGTCGCCTTCAACGTTTAAGATTGATTGATCTTCTTCAACCGTATCGCCAACCGCAACCATAATTTCAGTTACTTCAACTTCATCTCCACCAATATCAGGCACATTAACTTCTTTAGTGCTTGGTGCTGAACTTGCTGTTGAACTCTCAGCTGGCGCTTCTACAGGAGCCGACTCTTTAACCGGTGCTGCAGATTCGCTTCCTGCTACTTCAAAAACAAACACTAATGAGCCAGTTTTAACTGTATCGCCAGCGGCTACTTTAATTTCTTTAACTGTACCGGCAAATGGTGCTGGCACTTCCATTGCTGCCTTGTCGCCTTCAACGTTTAAGATAGATTGCTCTTCTTCAACGGTGTCGCCAACAGCAACCATGATTTCAGTTACTTCAACTTCGTCATCGCCAATATCTGGTACTGTTACTTCTTTAGTCGAAGAACCTGTAGAAGCAGCAGGTGCTGCCTCTTCAGATTTAGCTGGAGCAGCGGCTGATGCATTAGTCGAGCCAGTGCCTTCACTCTCGCCTTCAAACAAAAATACTAAAGAGCCAGTTGTAACGGTGTCGCCAACGTTTACTTTAATCTCTTTCACTGTACCCGCTTGCGAAGCAGGTATTTCCATTGATGCTTTGTCGCCTTCAACATTTAATAGTGATTGGTCAACATCTACTTTGTCGCCAACGCTTACTAATATTTCGGTTACTTCTACTTCGTCGTCACCAATATCAGGTACTTTAATTTCAATACTCATTGCAAACCTCTTATGCGTACAGTGGGTTAAGTTTGTTAGTGTCGATGTTGAACTTTTTAAGTGCTTCAACAACTACTGACTTCTCAACTTCACCGCGTTTAGCAAGTTCAGATAACGTAGCAACAACAACGTAGCCCGCGTTAACTTCAAAGTGACGACGTAGGTTTTCACGGCTATCAGAACGACCGTAACCATCTGTACCTAGCACTTTGTAGTTGCTGCTTGGAATAAATGAACGCGCTTGTTCCGCGTAGTTTTTCATGTAATCTGTTGCTGCAACAGTCACAGAGTCGTTTAATACGCTTGTGATATATGCTGTTTTTTGCTCGCTTTCAGGGTTAAGCATATTGAAACGTTCAACATCTTGACCTTCACGCGTTAATTCGTTGAAAGACGTTACTGAGAACACGTCAGACGCAATGCCATACTCTTCGCTTAGAATCGTAGCGGCTTTACGTACTTCAGTCATAATAGTACCTGAGCTTAATAGCTGTACGTTGGCTTTTTTACCTGCGTAACTTTCAAGCTTATAAATACCTTTACGAATACCTTCTTCAGCGCCTTCTGGCATAGCTGGCTGATGGTAGTTTTCGTTCATAAGCGTTAGGTAGTAGTAAATATTTTCTTGGTCATCACCGTACATACGACGAATACCGTCTTGTACAATAACAGCAACTTCAAACGCGTAAGTTGGGTCATAAGAAATACAGTTAGGAACCGTATTAGCAAGAATATGACTGTGACCATCTTCGTGTTGCAAGCCTTCACCATTTAGCGTTGTACGCCCCGCCGTAGCACCTAATAAGAAACCACGTGCTTGTTGATCGCCCGCCATCCATGCCATGTCGCCAACACGTTGGAAACCAAACATAGAGTAGTAAATGTAGAATGGGATCATTGGTAAATCGTTAGTGCTGTATGAAGTTGCGGCAGCAACCCATGACGACATAGCACCTAACTCATTAATGCCTTCTTGCAGTACTTGACCAGAAGTCGCTTCTTTATAGTAAGAAACAATATCGCGATCCTGCGGCGTATAGTTTTGGCCATGCGGATTGTAAATACCGATTTGACGGAATAAACCTTCCATACCAAATGTACGCGCTTCATCGGCAATAATTGGTACGATGTTTTTACCAATGCCCTTATCTTTTAATAAGATATTAAGTGCACGAACAAAGCCCATAGTGGTAGAGATATCACGTTTTTGCTCTTCAAGTAGCGGCTTGAATGCGTCTACTTCTGGCAATGCTAGTTTTTCACTAAAACGTGGAATACGTTTAGGTGTATAACCTTTAAGTGCATCACGACGAGCATGTAGGTACTTGTACTCAGGTGAACCTTCTTCAAGCTCTAGGTATGGTAATTCTTTTAATTGATCTTCAGATACTAAGTCATCAAGGCCAAGGCGTGAACGTAAATGTGCAACATGCGACATGTCCATTTTTTTCACTTGGTGCGCAATGTTTTTACCTTCAGCTGCTTCACCCATGCCGTAACCTTTTACAGTTTTAGCAAGAATTACAGTTGGACGACCTTTTGTTTCTTCTGCTTTTTTAAATGCAGCAAATAGTTTTGACGATTCATGACCACCACGCTTAAGCGCGAAAATTTCGTCATCTGTCATGTCCGCAACAAGTGCAGCTGTTTCAGGGTAGCGACCAAAGAAGTTTTCACGTACGTACGCGCCATCTTTCGCTTTATATGTTTGGTAATCACCATCCACAGTCTCGTTCATTAACTGTAGTAATTTACCCGTTGTGTCTTTAGCTAGAAGAATATCCCAACCGCTGCCCCACACTAGTTTAATTACGTTCCAGCCAGCGCCTTTAAACAAGCCTTCTAGCTCTTGAATAATTTTACCGTTACCCATAACTGGGCCGTCTAAGCGCTGTAAGTTACAGTTAACTAAATAACAAAGGTTATCTAGCTTTTCACGTGCAGCAAAAGAAATAGCACCGCGTGACTCTGGCTCATCCATTTCACCGTCACCTAAAAACGCGTATACACGTTGGTTTTTAGTGTCTTTTAAGCCACGACCATCTAAGTACTTTAAGAAGCGTGCTTGGTAAATTGATGAAATAGGACCTAAGCCCATTGATACCGTAGGGAACTGCCAAAACTCAGGCATTAACTTAGGGTGAGGGTACGATGGTAAGCCTTCGCCATCAACTTCTTGACGGAAGTTATCTAGTTGCGCAGCCGATAAACGACCTTCAACAAATGCACGTGCGTAAATACCCGGAGAAATATGACCTTGGTAATAAACTAAGTCACCACCGTCTACATCATTTGGTGCTTTAAAGAAGTGGTTAAAACACACTTCATAAAATGCAGCAGATGATTGGTAAGACGCCATATGGCCGCCTAAGTCGAGATCTTTTTTAGATGCACGTAGAACGATCATAATCGCGTTCCAACGTATAATTGAACGAATACGACGCTCAAGATTTACATCACCCGGGTAAGCAGGTTCTTGATCTACAGGAATAGTATTAACGTAGTTCGTGGTAATACCCGTTGGCATATCAACGCCGTCTAAACGGGCTTGCTCTAATACTTGCTCAAGTAAAAACTGAGCTCGTTCAACACCTTCTTCGCGCACAACTGATTCAAGAGCTTGTAACCACTCTTGTGTTTCTAGCGCGTCTACGTCAATTTTATTGACTTCAGACATATGGAGGTTTCCTTATGTTTAAAATACGAATATTGTTAATTTAATATCACAGCTACTTAATGTGTGTTCAAAGTAATTATGTACTAACTTAATTTTGTTTAGTGCGTCTTAAACTACGTTCAATTCGCGAATGTTCTTTGCCTGCTTCAAGCAATGCTTCTTCTATAAATGCTAAGTGCGCATTACTTGCTAAACGGGCTTGTTCTGGATTACCGTCAATTACGGCATCCATTAATAAACGCCTGTGTTGGGCTAATTGACTGCTAATATCTGACTTTTTTAATAGAACAGTTAAATTTTGCAGTACATTTTGCTCAAGCAGCGCTTTCATACCTCTAACTAAATGCAATAACACGACATTATGCGAAGCTTCAGCCACACTAAAGTGAAATGCATTAATTGCTTTTGCTTTTTGCTGTAAATCATCATTAACTAAGGCAATTTCATCAAAGCTTTGTTTTACTTTGCTAAAATCGTTGCTGGTCCCGCGCAGTGCTGCGTAATAAGCAGCAATCCCTTCTAATGCATGACGAAATTCAAGTAAATCAAACTGCGACTCAGGGTGTTTACTAATCAAATCAAAAAGTGGATCAGTAAGCCCTTCTTCGAGCTGATTTTTTACAAACGTGCCGCCACCTTGACGACGCGTAACTAAACCTTTCGCTTCTAACTTTTGAATTGCCTCTCGCAGTGACGGGCGAGACACTTCAAATTGCTTTGCTAGTTCACGCTCTGGTGGCAACTTTTCACCTGGTGCTAACGAGCCTTCAAGAATCATGTTCTCAAGTTGCTGTAAAATAACATCAGATAATTTTGCTGCTTTAATCTTTAAAGACATGAATCAACGTCCGCGTTGTATAAATACCAAGAGCCCACAAAACGGGGCTTTAAGTCGTATGATTTACCCAAAAGGTAAATTGGTCATACCAAAAATTTTCAATACGGTATCAAAAAGCCTAATAGCTGTCAATTCACAGTGTATTTATACGTTGGCAGTAGCGTAACGCATTTTGAACGAAGATTAAACAATGCGCAATTTACAAAAATTGTTATAACGTTAATAGGATGAAAACAATTGGTCTGACCAGATGGATTTAGAGTTTTAACTCTACTTTAATTGAGGGTTTGCTAACGAAAAAGCGATATCAAAAAATAAGTACGGAGGGTGGGGGCTGCACTTTATATAAATGCCCCACCACTCATTTTATTAAACGATTTTATAGAAGAGAACTCAGCGTTACTAAGACAGTCCGCCAAACAAGGTTAATAGCGCGATTAACACTAAATAAAATAATACATTACGTTTTACTAGTTTAATCATGCAGGTGGCTTCGTAAGTGCAACCATAATAACGTTTTTCTACTTGTTCAGCAGCTAATGCGGTATACGTCACAACTTTACGGTTAGGACTTGAAAAATCAAGCGCATAACGTAACCAGCAACTTGTGCCTTTATTAAAGTTACCTATTACTAAATAACCAAAGCTAGTAATACGCGCAGGTAACCAATCAAGCCAAAATAGTAGTTTATGTATAAGCTTAAAGCGCTTAGCAAAGATTACTTTATGATCTTCTCGTACTAAATCAGCTAAGGTACGCACTAATGCATATAAAACAGCGCCTGGCGCGCCTAAAACAACAAACCAAAAAATAACAGCGCAGTAAAATCTAAAATTTACCCACGCCAAAGTTTGTCCAAAAGTTTCACCGTTTTCTTGCGCTTCAGTACGTTTTTGCCCTATTTGTAGTGCATATAAAGATGCAGCAGTACCGTCATCTCGCGTTAACGCATTTAAGTACGACTTATACAAAGCACGCTGCTTAGCACAACCAAAGCAAACCAAAAGCACCGCAATATTAATACCCAACTGCCACAATACAAAATCTGACAAACAATAAACTAGCGCTATAGCTATAACAGGGAGTGCAAGCCAAACTAAAAATCCCAGTGTTGAGCTAAATAAGCCCTTATAACCAAGTAATTTATTAGAGCGATTTAAATAACCATTTGCGTAATAACTTATTTGCCAATAATTAGACCGAGCACCTAGACGCTCAAGTATTAGTGCAATTATTATAGAAACCAAAATCATTGTAGTTACTCTCTTAGCTTGATTGCTCAAGCATATTTAAAAACAATTGCCAATTAAAGCTACTACCTGGGTCGGTTTTTCGCCCTGGAGCAATATCGCAGTGCCCCACAATACGTGAAGGCGTTATTTTTGGATAGCGCTGCATTATTGATTTGCTCAAAACAGCTAACGCATTATATTGCATTAAAGTATAAGGAGTGGTGTCAGTTCCTTCAAGCTCAATACCAATGCTAAAATTGTTACACGCCGCATGCCCTTCAAATTCAGATAAGCCGGCGTGCCATGCGCGCTTATTAAATGGCACGTATTGTAAAATATTCCCGGTGCGCTTAATAAAGCAATGGGCAGATACACGTAAATTCTTTAAGTCACTAAAACTCGGATGAGCATTACAGTTAATGCTACCCATAAATAACTCATCAACGAAAGGTGTACCAAACTGCCCTGCTGGCAATGATATATTGTGAATCACCAATAAGGAAATATCAGCCTCATCAGGGCGCTCATCAAAATGCGAACAAGGCCGCTGCACTACCGTACTTAAAACACCACTTAAATCTATTTTCATGATACGTTTGCTATATAAATATCAAGATATACATATCGCTGATGCTAAAGGATTTATTAAAACAATGATAGTAACAAGCGAGGTATAAAACCTTACCTACAACATACACCAAACCGTAGGTGCGAATTTACGCCCGCTTATTTAACGTAGCTTGGGTGTTTAAAAAGCGAGGTGTAAAACCTCACCTACAACATACGACAAACCGTAGGTACGAATTTACGTCCGCTCATGTAACGTGGCTTTGGTATTTAAAAAGCGAGGTGTAAAACCTCACCTACAACATACACCAAACCGTAGGTGCGAATTTACGTCCGCTCATTTAACGTAGCTTGGGTGTTTAAAAAGCGAGGTGTAAAACCTCACCTACAACATACACCAAACCGTAGGTGCGAATTTACGTCCGCTCATGTAACGTAGCTTGGTTTTTTAAAAAGCGAGGTGTAAAACCTCACCTACAAATAATTTAAACCCACACGTAGGTGCGAATTTACGTCCGCTCATGTAACTTGGCTTGGGTGTTTAAAAAGCGAGGTGTGAAACCTCACCTACAAATAATTTAAACCCACACGTAGGTGCGAATTTATTTCGCGCTCATGTAACGTAACTTTTTAAATTAAAAGCGAGGTGTAAAACCTCACCTACAACATACACCAAACCGTAGGTGTAAATTTACTTTGCGCGCTTATCTTTATATCGGAACAAAGCCAATCGCTTCTCTTTCATCTACAAACATAGTAAAATTTCCTTAATTTATTAACGCTTATGAGCTTTGCTATGTCTATTTCGCACACCTTAATTAGTCAACTTGTTACTCTTGCACTCGACGAAGATTTAAATTACCAAACCGCGCAAGATGGCGATATTACCGCACAACTGATCCCACTAAACGAGCAAACAAATGCCAAAGTAATAACGCGCGAAGACTGCGTTTTTTGCGGAAAAGACATCATCCTTGAAGTATTTAAACAAGTAGACCCGACTGTAAAAGTAGCCGTACTCGTAAATGATGGCGACGTAATTAAAGCAAACAGCACATTATTTACAGCCTCTGGTTCAGCACGTTCAATATTAACTGCCGAGCGTACTGCACTTAACTTTGTGCAAACCTTATCAGGAACAGCGACTACTACAGCGCATTATGTAAAAGAGTTAAGCGGTACCACTACACAACTACTCGACACTCGAAAAACCATACCAGGGCTTCGCGCATTACAAAAATACGCAGTAAAATGTGGCGGTGGTGCAAATCATCGTATTGGCTTATTTGATGCGTTCTTAATTAAAGAAAACCATATAGCAGCCTGTGGCACGATTGATAAAGCAGTAGCTCAAGCAAAACTGAACCATCCTAATAAATCAGTTGAAGTCGAAGTTGAATCACTTCATGAGCTAAATCAAGCTATTCACGCTGGCGCTGATATTATAATGCTTGATAACTTTAGCATTGAGCAAATTAAGCAGGCAGTTACATTAACGCATAAACGCGCCAAACTTGAAGTTTCAGGCAATATGACTCTACAAACACTCAAAACCTACTCACAAGCGGGTGTTGACTTTATATCAAGTGGTGCGCTTACAAAAAATTTACAATCAATCGATTTATCAATGCGCTTTGAATAAAAAACACGCTAAAAAAGGTTTAAGCATAGCTAATTCATTGACATTTTAAATAATTGAGCATTTAATAGTAAAAAAGAACTACTCTTTAATATTTTGTTAAATAAAGTACCTTTAACATTGAATACGTATGCTAAATAACAATAAACAGTGCTA
The DNA here is from genome assembly GCF_002407505.1 of Pseudoalteromonas sp. 1_2015MBL_MicDiv. Classification (NCBI taxonomy): domain Bacteria; kingdom Pseudomonadati; phylum Pseudomonadota; class Gammaproteobacteria; order Alteromonadales; family Pseudoalteromonadaceae; genus Pseudoalteromonas; species Pseudoalteromonas sp. 1_2015MBL_MicDiv. The sequence goes on from NZ_CP012737.1 coordinate 3,407,879, forward strand.
GACTCGCACTGTTGTATCAACTTATTTTATAAGTTCAGCCAAAATAGTTACTTAGCAATTTAGTTTAAAAACTAAATACACTAAATTATTTTATCAAGTGTCTAGTATTCATTGCTAACGTATAATTTGATTGATACAACGTAGTAGCACACAATGAATTTATAGCTTTTGTGGTCAACACTCAAAAGTTAACGTGAAATAAAGTTTTTTTAAGTAAAACTGTAAACTAAATCAGCTAAATTAAGTTAGGCAATTTTGCTGCTTATATGATTTAACCTACAAAAATCTATCCTTTAGGAGAGGAAACATGAAAACAATGACTCAAAAACAACAGGGTTTCACCCTAATTGAATTAATGATCGTAGTAGCAATCATCGGTATTCTTGCTGCAATTGCATTGCCTCAATATCAAGATTATACCCAAAGAACTAAAGTTAGCTCGGCGCTAGCTGGAGTAGCTTCATTTAAAACTGCAGTAGCTCTTTGTAGCCAGATGAATGGCAGCTTAAGTGACTGTGATGGTGGTTCTGAAGACATCCCAGCAAACATTGCAGCTGACGATGGTGCAACAATCAACTTTGTTGATGCAGTTACTACTACTGATGGTGTTATTTTATTAACCACTACAGCTACAAATAGTGCCGGTGCAAATATGGTACTAACAATTACACCTACAGTTGGTAATGGTAGTCTAAAATGGGTTATGACGGGAACTGGTTGCTCTGCAACAACTCCTGGTCGTGGTATAAACTGTGATGTAAACTAACTTAAGCAAAATGGGTAGCTGTATATACTGCTACCCCTTAAGTGACTGAAGGCCTGAAAAGTGTCTAAAAAAAATAAAAACGATGATTTAAATACTTTCCAATGGATAGGAGTTAGTACTAGAGGAAAGCGCTTAGAAGGTGAAATCGCTGGTATCAGTATTGCCTTAGTAAAAGCTCAACTTCGTAAGCAAGGTATTACTCCCTCAAAAGTAAAACGTAAACCAAAACCTTTATTTGGCGTACACACTCAAAAAATAACACCTAAAGATATCGCCTTGGTTACTCGCCAAATTGCCACTATGTTAATGGCTGGCGTACCCTTAATTCAATCTATTGAAATGATAGCTTCTGGCTCAACAAATAAAAGCGTTACCAAGCTTATCTCAGCTGTAGGCGATGATGTAAAAGCTGGTCAGCCTTTGTCTTTATCACTTAGAAAATATCCACGTTATTTTGATGACTTATATTGTGATTTAGTTGAATCTGGCGAGCAGTCAGGAGCACTTGATAAAATATTTGATCGCATAGCTATTTATAAAGAAAAATCAGAAGCGCTTAAATCAAAAATTAAAAAAGCAATGTTTTACCCTATTGCTGTCTTAGTCATTGCCCTTATAGTGACCTCAATTTTGCTTATTTTCGTAGTGCCACAATTTCAGGACATTTTTGCAGGGTTTGGGGCTGAACTCCCTGCATTTACGTTATTTGTAATTGGTATTTCAGATTTTATGCAAGAATCTTGGTGGATGGCTCTGATTGCGATAGTGGTTTTTGGCTGGACTTTTAAAGAGGCTAAATTAAGAAGCCTAAAGCTCAGGGATGCAACCGACAGAGCCATACTTAAGCTCCCTGTTATTGGCATGATTTTAAACAAAGCGGCTGTGGCACGTTACGCGCGAACACTTTCGACCACATTTGCTGCCGGTGTTCCATTAGTTGATGCACTTGATTCAGCAGCAGGTGCTTCGGGCAATGCAGTGTACCGTTATGCTATTTTAGATATTAAAGCAGAGGTTAGCTCAGGTAACCAAATGAACTGGGCAATGAGAAACTCAAAAATCTTCCCTGACATGGTAATCCAAATGGTTGCTATCGGTGAAGAATCTGGCTCGCTCGATGGTATGTTAGCTAAGGTCGCGACTATTTATGAGCAAGAAGTAGACGATGCTGTAGATGGCTTATCGAGCTTACTAGAGCCATTAATTATGGCTGTATTAGGTGTACTTGTTGGTGGTTTAATTGTTGCTATGTACCTCCCTATTTTCCAACTCGGTTCTGTTATTTAATTATTTGGTTTTTATATGCAAAGTATTGTAGAAGTAATGCAAAATGAGCTGTGGTTTTATCTAACCACCGTTGGCTTGGTTAGTTTATGTGTGGGCAGTTTTTTAAATGTAGTGATTTATCGCCTACCACTTATGATGCAAAAAGAATGGCAAAGTGAGTGTAGAATACTGTTAGCAGACGAACTTAAAAATAGTAAAGCAATAAATAATGAGCAATTTAATTTAGTAAAGCCGAACTCAACCTGCCCAAAGTGCAAAACAGCTATTAAACCTTGGCAAAATATTCCTGTTATTAGCTGGTTATTTTTAAAAGGAAAATGTGCAAGTTGTAATAACCCTATATCAATACGCTATCCTGTAGTCGAAGCCATTACAGCAATATTGAGCTTATTTATTGCTTTTACTATGGGCGCAAATGAACAAGCTTTACTGTATATATTGATTACTTGGGCATTAGTTGCACTAACCTTTATTGATATAGACCATATGCTATTACCCGATCAACTTACATTACCACTAGTATGGCTTGCTTTAATAGCGTCAATAATGGGCTATACCGTAGCGCCGAGCGATGCAATTATGGGTGCGGTTTTTGGTTATTTAAGCCTATGGAGTGTATTTTGGCTATTTAAGTTACTAACGGGCAAAGAAGGCATGGGCTATGGCGACTTTAAATTACTCGCTGTATTTGGTGCATTACTTGGTTGGCAATCACTACTTAGCATTATATTACTTTCAAGTATTGTTGGCGCTGTTATTGGCATTGTATTACTCAGTATTCAAGGAAAAGACAAAGCAACCCCGATTCCATTTGGTCCTTACCTTGCCATTGCAGGCTGGATCACTATGCTATGGGGCACTGAATTACAAAACATTTATTTTAATTTAATTGGTTATTAAAATGAGTGAGCAAACAATTAAACTCTCTAGCAATAAAAAAAACAATTGGGTTTTGGGTTTGACAGGTGGTATTGGCTGCGGAAAAACAGCAGTTAGTGACATGTTTGAGGAACTTGATATAACCATTGTTGATGCGGATATTATTGCTCGCCAAGTAGTTGAGCCCAAGAGCTGTGGTTTAAATGCAATAATAACGCACTTTGGCAATACGTTATTACTTAGCGATGGCACGCTAAACAGAAGTGCCTTACGAGAGCGCATTTTTACTAACGATGCTGATAAACAGTGGCTAAATAACTTGCTGCATCCTCTTATTCGCAAAAAAATAGTCGCTGATTTAAATGCCGCTAATAGTGCTTACGTGGTTTTAGTTGCCCCGTTATTATTTGAAAATGGTCTCGATAAGTACTGTAACCGAACCCTACTCATTGACGTACCTAAAAATGTCCAAGTCGAGCGCACACTTAAGCGTGATAATGTGAGCCTTGAACAAGTAAATAGTATTATTGCAACACAAATGTCTCGCGAAAATAAACATAAAAAAGCAGATGATATTTTAAATAATGATAGGGATTTAGCGTTAGTCAAATTATCTCTTCGGTCTCTACATACTCGTTATATGCAATTAGCATTAAAAAATGCGAGTTAGATAACCCGAACTCTGGATAATAAATCTATCTTAAGCTGTTACTTTCAGCGCTAACTGCGTTGAAATATCTAGCTAGAGAAAACTAAATTTAAATATTATTATGGTTCAATATGTTAATAAATCCCTTAATCAGAGTTCAGGTTAAGTAATTTAAAACAATAATATAATTTATAAAACAATATTTAGTTAGCAAAACTAGTCCATCTGATGAAGAGTAATATAATCTCCTTGTTTTTTCTGATAAATTGCTAATCATTAACGAATTAAGCAGGTGCGCAATGAATATTAACTCACCGTTACTAAGAAAATTTATTACCCTTGGCCGTATTGATGCAGATACCGTTAAAGTAAAACAACGAGATTTTGCCTCAACCGCCGAGCTTATTGCCAAATGTGGAAACATCGATAGCAAAGATTTAGCTGAGCAATGTATTGATTTATTTCGCGTACCTTATTTCGATTTAAAAGACTTTGAACCTGCAAGGATCCCTGCCGAACTTGTAAAAGAAAAGCTGATCCGTAAACACCATATTTTACCCTTGGTGCAAAAAGGTAGAAAAGTATACATAGCCGCGTCTGATCCGACCGATTATGGTGCGTTTGAAAACTATGAATTTAGTACCGGCTTATCCTGTGAAATAGTAGTAGTTGACTACATTGAACTTGATAAAAAAATTGACCAATTGCTTGATGCAACTGGTAGCTTAAATTTAAGCGATGACGAATTTAAAGAATTTGCTGACTTAGATAGTGAAAACACTAAAGAAGCCACCCCACAAGATGATGAAAAAGATGATGCACCTATCATTGTTTACATCAATAAAATCCTAATGGATGCCATTAAAAAAGGCGCCTCTGATTTACACTTTGAACCTTATGAGCATAAGTACCGCATCCGTTTTCGTATTGATGGTATTTTACATGAGGTAGCCAGCCCACCTAATACCTTAGCAACAAAACTTTCTGCACGAATAAAAGTAATGTCACGCCTAGATATTGCCGAAAAACGTAAACCACAAGATGGTCGTATAAAGCTAAAAATTACTGAACGCAAAAGTATCGATTTTCGTGTAAGTACAATGCCGACCCTGTGGGGGGAAAAAATAGTAATGCGTATTCTTGATTCATCAAGCGCAATGCTAGGTATTGATGTATTAGGCTACGAGCCGGAACAGAAAAAACTCTATATGGATGCGCTTGCTCAGCCTCAAGGGATGATTTTAGTTACAGGACCAACGGGCTCGGGTAAAACAGTATCACTTTACACTGGTTTAAATATACTTAATCAACCAGAGCGTAATATTAGTACCGCAGAAGATCCTGTTGAAATTAATCTCGAAGGTATAAACCAAGTGCAAATTAATATTAAAGCCGATATGACCTTTGCAAATGCATTACGTGCATTTTTACGCCAAGATCCTGATGTCGTCATGGTAGGTGAAATACGTGACCTCGAAACAGCTGAAATATCAATAAAAGCGGCGCAAACAGGTCACTTAGTACTATCAACTCTGCATACTAATTCAGCACCTGAAACGATAACTCGGTTATTAAATATGGGAGTACCAGCTTATAACGTAGCAAGTTCAATTAGTTTGATTATAGCCCAGCGCTTGGCTCGACGTTTATGCCCTAAATGTAAAACACCGGAAATATTACCAAACGAAGAACTTACCCGCCAAGGTTTTAGCGAGCAACAAATTAGTGAAATGACCCTCTATGCACCTAAAGGATGTGATAATTGCACTGATGGTTATAAGGGTCGTGTCGGTATTTATGAAGTAATGCAAATAACACCAGAGATAGCACAAATTATAATGCGTGGCGGTAATTCATTAGAAATAGCAGAAGTATCACTTAAAGCAGGATTTAATAACTTGCGATTATCAGGTATTCGCAAAGCGGCTGATGGAATGACTTCGCTTGCTGAAATTAATCGAGTAACAAGTTTTTAAAGATCCATAGTTAAAAGCGACAAGGTTCTGAACACTAAATTCAGAGCCTTACTTATACCTAGAGACTCATATCTAAGTAATGTAAAATGCAAAAAAAAGATTGTAGAGAGTAAATTATGCCTACTATTGTAAACTGCCCAACCTGTAAAGCTAAAGTTGAGTGGTCAGAACAGAGCCCACATCGGCCTTTTTGTTCTAAACGCTGCCAACTAATTGATCTTGGTGAGTGGTCGTTTGAAAATAATAAAATTTCAGCGCCAATTACATCAGCACAAGAGTTTAGCCAAGATATGATTGAAGATATTGAAGCTATGATGGCCAAAAATGAAGATGACTTTTTTAAATAATTTATCTCCATAATGCCCTAATACCAATCCGCAATAATACTTAATCAATTTGAGGGGTTAAATCAGACGTTAACTACGTTAAAAATTTCTGATATACGACTGCATGGATGCAGGAGGTAGAGCAATGCAGGAGCAATTGCCGAGAACAACTAAATAACGAAATTTTTGCCTTGTTATCGACACGATTTTCTTCCCTCAAAATAGATCACTTAATTAAGCGAATTGGTATAAAAGCAAAAACCAGCATTACGCTGGTTTTTTAGTATTTACAAAAAAGTAAAATTAACTTTTTTGTTTACGGTGCTTTTTATTCATACGCTTTTGCATTTTAGCAAATTTCTCTTTTTGCTCAGCGTTAAGTACTTGCATTACTTGGTGCTGCGTTTTTAGTTTAATTAAACCAAATTGTTCACCCTTTTCATAGCGTTCATTTAATAACTCTTTAGCTGCATTTTCATCAAATGTTGCAGCCGAAAGTAACGCATCCATTTTTGCTTTATGCGCTTCACGCATCGCTTTACGAGCTTCTTTATCGTCGCTACGTAATGCTTTCATTTGTGTTTTTTGCGCTGAAAAAATAGCTTTTAGCTTAGTTTGCTGCTCATCTGTTAGGCTTAATTTTTCAACGCCGCGCTCAGAAAGTAAAAAACGAGCTTGAGAATGACCTTGTTTATGCCCGTCAGCTTTAGCCATAACACTACCGGCACCAAGTGTTGCTGTTGCCAGGCCAAAAACAAGTACTAATTTAGAAAGTGTATTTAATTTAGTCATAATCATTACCTTAACTATTTGGTTTAACTATTGGTTCTATTTGTGTGGTTGTGACTGCTTAATCAACTAAGTTAACTATACCTAACTCAATGCAAAGTAACGCAAAGCAGTGTAAAGGTTGTGTAAAGATTCACTTTTGCACAATTTAGTGGGTAAAATAACGCCATAAGCAACTCTAAGGGTTTGTAAATGAAACTATTAATGATTGACGACGATACCGGCCTTTGCGAGCTATTAAGTGAATATTTAACTGCCCAAGGTTTTGAAATACAAAGCGTACATGACGGTGAACAAGGTCTTAAGCTCGCGCAAGTAAACGATTATGCGTTAATACTACTTGATGTGATGCTACCAACTCTAGATGGCTTTGAAGTACTTAAACAACTTAGACAAACAAAATTAACGCCGGTAATCATGCTTACAGCAAAAGGGGAAGATTTCGATCGTATTTTCGGATTAGAACTTGGCGCAGACGACTATATCCCTAAACCATTTAACCACCGTGAGTTACTTGCGCGTGTTAAAGCGATTACACGCCGTATAGAACATATTAATAGCTTTAACATTACTACCAGTAATAAGTTACAGGTTAATGGGATCACAGTTAACTTAGCCGCTCGAGAAGCATCTGTTAATGATCATGCACTTACATTAACAGGCACCGAATACGAAATACTAGCCCTTTTAAGCAAAAATGCAGGCGAAGTAGTCAGTAAAGAACTCATAAGTGAAGAGGTACTTGGCCGTCGCTTAGCTTCCTTCGATCGCTCTATTGATATGCATGTAAGCAATATCCGTAAAAAAATAGCTGAGCATATTTCAGGCGAGCGAATCAAAACAATGCGAGGAACAGGTTATGTCTTTATCCAAGGAGAATAAAGTAGGCTCTTTGTCTTGGCTTAAACATCCTGGGCATTACTTATTCTTTAAAATATTTATATGGTTTTGGCTAACTATAATAGGCACGATTACAGCACTGGTTTTCTTAAGCAACATTACGGCAATCAACGCCGTTAGTAACGAGCCATTACACGGTCCGATGGAAAAAAACTTACTCTATACAGCCAAAAGTATAGAACGCTCTGTTGTAAAACATAAGCGGACACTGAGTGATATGTTGTCTCACCCACGCTTATCTAAACGTAAGTTATTATATTTAAGTGCTGAGCAACAAGAAGACTCATTAACAAATAAAGAAGTCCCGAATGACGTTGATTTGAGCCTACTTAATTTTACTAAGACAATGTCACCGCAAATTATTTTTACTGAAAAGTATCAAGCATTTGGCCCTATTCAAATTACAGTACCCTCGGGCAACTTTTACTTGTATGAAATAGACATAAATCATCAGCCACCTTTGTTCCTTCGCTTAAAGCTTATGCCTGGATGGATGAAAATTTCTATCGCCATCATCGCTTCTCTAATTTTAAGCTTTTTATTTAGTCGTAACTTAATTGCCCCTATAAATAGCCTAAAAAAAGCAGCTGTTAAATTATCTGGTGGTGATTTAAGTGCTCGAGCGGCCATTTCAGTAAGCAGAAAAGATGAACTCGGTATACTCGGTCGTGATTTTAACAGCATGGCTAATCAATTAGAGCAATTAATTAGCTCGCAAAAACGCTTACTTGCAGATATATCACATGAGTTACGCTCACCTCTTACCCGCTTAAAAATGGCAACGGGCCTTGCTCAAATGCAAGCAAATGAAGCGAGTCAGTCCTATTTACTGCGCATAGAAAAAGAAGCGAATCAACTAGACAAAATGATTGCTGATGTACTGCAAGTGTCTCGTTTAGAGGCGAAAAGTCAGGCACTTTCACTTCAACAACAATCATTGCAAATTATAATTGACCATGTGATTAACGACGCACAATTTGAAGCAAAACAAAACAACAAGCAATTACAGATTATGGGAAGTGCAGACATTAGTGTTAACTGTGATGAAACACTAATTGCCAGCGCACTTGAAAATTTACTACGTAATGCGATTAAATACGCCAATAGCACTATTAGCATTACTCTAAAGCATACTGATGCCATTTATATAGAAATATGTGATGATGGACCTGGAGCCCCTAATAACCAACTTAATAAGCTCTGTGAACCATTTTTTAGACAGTCAGATGCGCGAGACCGAGTTAGCGGCGGTACGGGGTTAGGCTTGGCAATTGCCAAAAATGCAATTACTGCACATGGTGGCAACTTAGTATTATCGAATAAAGAACAAGGCGGCTTATGTGCAAATATAACGTTGCCAATAATTAAAGAGTAAACAATGTTTTATAGTAGTGAGAACGAGCTTAAAAGTAACCAATCGGCCATTAGTAACTTTTATGATAATACACTGACAAAATCTTATTTAAATACACCTTATGGACAACTTTTTTACGCTTACGCTATCCCAAAAAATCCACACATTGCGATTGTTATTAGCTCAGGTCGTATAGAGGGCTTAGAAAAATATAAAGAGTTACTATGGGAACTTTATAATAATAATTATGCGGTGTTTATAATTGATCATCAAGGCCAAGGTCGTTCTTACAGGCATTTAAAAAACAAGCACAAAGGCTACGTAAAGCGCTTTGAAGATTATGCCGCCGACCTTCATTTATTTAATAAAGAAGTTGTAGATAATTATTGGCAAGGTAAAAAGGTATTAGTCAGTCACTCAATGGGGGGGCTATTGCATTTGATTATCTTGCACATTTTGAACACACTTTTAGTGGCGCGTTTTTATCTGCGCCAATGCTCGACATTTACACCAAAGGCACACCAAAACCTTTAGCTAAATTAGTCGCAAGTACTGCAACATTACTTGGCTTTCAATACAGCTATGCGCTCGGGCAAACAGATTATACGCCTGATGAGTTTGCTATAAATACCTTAACTAGTAGCCCAATACGTTACGAACTATTTAGGAAAGCCTATAAACAAGAGCCTAAATTACAACTTGGTGGTGTGACTTATGGTTGGCTACACACTACTTTTGCATTTATTTCATCCGTGAATAAATTAACGGTTAATATTCCACTTTATATTGCCAGTGCTCAAAATGATGAAATAGTTGATAACAGTGCGCAATATAAACTGGCAAACAGGCACGAAAATACAATACTTGAGAGCTTTGCCGACGCTAAACACGAACTATTTTTTGAGCGCGATGAAATACGCCAACCACTGCTTAAAAGCTTATATCAGTTTTGTGAATCTGTGACGATTTAATAGCTAATTGTGTTAAATTTTATTGTAATAGTGCAATTTAATTCGTTAAATTGCTCAAAGATTTATACAGGTTGGCATTACAAATCAATATGCTAAAAATCGCTTAATCCGAGTTTAAGTTAAGCACCGACAATGGATCGAGGTGGATCAGAATATCGACCTCAGATTCAAACTCTTTGGTTATCAATACTTCTACTTCATCAGCCACGTTATGCGCACGAATCAAACTTAAATTGTCATCAAGCTCTAAATGCATTTGGATAAATTTTATCTTACCGCCTTGGCGAGTACGAATACCATGTACGCCATGTACATCAGCATGCGCTTTAGCTATTTCAAATATGCTTTGTTTTTCGTCATCTGGCAGCTCTTTATCCATTAAGTGATCGGCACTATCTCTGGCTATTTCCCAGCTGTTATAAAGTAAGTAACCCGCTACGCCAATAGCAAAAACAGGATCGGCATACAATACGCCATAGTATGCTAATAAAATAGCGAGTAACACGGCGGCATTTAAAATCAAGTCGCCTTTGTAATGTACTGAATCAGCTTTTATTGCGATTGAATCGGTGTACTTAATCACTTTATTTTGTACAAATACAATAACCAAGGTACACGCAATAGCAAAAATGCTAACCCACACGCCTAATAAAGAATGACTGAGCTGTATTGGGTTAAATAATCGCTCAATACCATGAAATGCCAGTAAACAGCCTGAACCTGCAATAAAAGCGGCTTGCCCAAGCCCTGCTATAGCTTCAGCTTTGCCGTGACCAAATCGGTGATCATCATCAGCTGGGCGCAGCGCATAACCTAAAACTAAAAAGCTCATTGCAGTAGCCGTTATATCCATTAACGAATCGGTTAGTGAGCCAAGCATTGATGCTGAACCCGATGCAAGCCACGCCCACGTTTTTGCAGTAATCATTAAACTAACCATTATCATGGTAACAATACTAGAAGTTTTAACCCAAAATTCGTAACTGCGGTTGTGCACGTTTTTATCCGTTAATAGGTGTATTCAATACAGTGAGTATATCATTTTTTTAAAAGGTTTCGTGTATACTGAAAATCGTTAAACTACTGATCATTTAAAAGGCTTATTATGCTGGATATCGTTTTATACCAACCTGAAATTCCTCCTAACACTGGTAATATTATTCGTCTGTGCGCAAACACAGGCTATTCACTGCATTTAATTGAGCCCTTGGGTTTTGAATGGGATGATAAACGTGTAAAACGTGCGGGCCTTGATTACCATGAATTCAGCCATGTTCAACGTCACGCTTCATTTGAGGACTACCTTGAAAAATGTAAGCCTAAAAAAGTATATGCATGTACTACTAAAGGTAGCCAGTTTCATCATCAAGCAAGTTACGAAGCTGGCGATTGCCTTGTATTTGGCCCAGAAACCCGTGGCCTTCCTGATGATATGATCCAAGCCCTACCAAATGAACAACGTGTTCGTATTCCTATGCAAGCTAATAGTCGTAGTATGAACTTGTCAAACGCCGTGGCTGTATTTGTTTATGAATCTTGGCGTCAATTGGGTTTCCCTAACGCACAATAACTAATGCACTTACTAATATTGTAAGCCAAGATATGGCTCTTAGTTTAAATGAGCTCTAAATTAAAGCCCTTGGCTACACTATTAGCTGATGTATGCAGTTATCAGAAAATACATACAAACTTAAAATGTTGGACTACAAAATTACAGCCCAGGAATAAAAGCAACAACCTATCTTCGGCTGCGTATTATCTAACCTGAATTTACTTACAATAGGCCCATTATTGGCGTGTAAATTCACCTTGCTTTCACTGCAAATCCCTTGCTAGAGAAAAATAAATTAAAATATCATTATTGTTCAATATATTAGTAAATCCCTTAACCGGAATTCAGGTTATCTGTATGCATCTCATTTAAACCGCCCCAAAGTAAAGACTATCCTGTATCAAATTAACATTCATTTTTTACTATACAGTTCTCATAATCATAATTATTGAACTAAGCTCAATGTCATACAATTATTTAATTACATTGAAACTCTATGAAAAAAATATTTCTTTGCTCACTTATTTTATGCTCTACATCGAGTATTGCTGCTACATCAGCGACAGTTACCTTAGCATCTGATTACTTATTCAATGGTGTAAGTCAAACTCAAGAAGACCCGGCTTTACAAGCAAGTTTTGATTGGGCCGGAAACTCGGGGTTGTATGCCGGAATTTGGGGCTCTAATGTCGACTTTGGTGAAGGCACTGATATAGAAGCCGATGGCTACATTGGCTATTACACAAGCTTAACAGACTCGATTAATCTAGATATTGGTATTGCGCAATATACTTACCATGGTGAAGATTTTAGCTCCGATTATAACTACGCTGAAACTTACGCCAAATTCAATTATGGCAACACTAACCTTAACTTTTGGTACGCATGGGATTACTTTGCTACAGGGGCTGGGCATAGCATCATTATGCTGACGCACAACGTTCCGATTAATGACGTTTTTTCAATTGATGTAGGCGCCGATTACTCTATGAGTTTCGACGATGACAAGTGGGAATGGGAGCCTGGTGATGATAATTATATGCATTGGCGTATAACTGCAAACTATACTTGGAATGAGTGGAATTTTACTGCTGGTTATGAAGACACAGATTTAGAAACGTACGGTGATGCAACTTTACTAGCAACCGTTTCAAGAACATTTAACTTCTAAGGGTTTATAAATGAAAACCACATTATTCTTTCTTTTACTTACTTTTTCTAATTTTATAGCTGCTGAAACAGTTTATTTAACATCCTTGGCTTGGCCTCCTTATTCAGATAAATCATTAGAACAACAAGGAGCATCAGTCGCAGTCGCAAAAGCAGCATTTAAGGCCGAAGGACATGAGCTTATCGTAGATTTTTATCCTTGGTCACGTGCCGTTAACTCTGCTTCACAAGCAAATTCTAAGTATGTTGGCTACTTTCCAGAATATATGCATGAAACATCGGATTTTGTTTTTTCTGATGCAACAGGGACTGGACCTCTGGGGCTGCTACAAAATAACGCTAAACCAATTGCCTATTCATCGGTGGGAGACCTTAAAGGTAAACGTATTGGTGTTGTACAAGACTATGTTAATACAAAAGAACTTGATGACATGATTGCCTCTGGCACAATTAAAGGAGACGCAGCTCCTTCTGATGTATTAAATATTAAAAAAGTAGCTGCGGGGCGAATTGATGCTGCAGTAATAGACGCAAACGTACTTAAGTACTTACTGGATACCGATAAGTCGCTATCAGCACTAAAAAATAAGGTAGCAATGAACACAACATTATTAGAAGATAAAAAACTACACATTGCCTTTAGAAATGATGCTGAAGGGCAAAAATGGCAGAAAATCTATAATCAGGGGCTTACAAAAATAGATGTAAACACCATTATGGCAAATTATCTTAAGTAATTTGGACTTTGAATAGTAAATATATCCCAAGCAACTATTTTCAACATTAACCTCGTTGAATTTAGTTGCAACGAGCCAGCTATTAACGCGTAAATTCGCTTTGCTCTCCTAAAATACCTGGACAGAAAAATAAATTAACTATCGTTCAAAACGTTATCAACAACTTTAACCAGAGTTCCGATTAAGTAAGGAGATATTTTGACTCGTTCAATTCTATTTAGGCTGGTTATTACTACATTAAGCGCTATGGTTTTTGTTTTGCTTTGCTTTGGTATTTATGATTACACCGCACAAAGCAATCAATTAAGGCTAAAGCTTGATACTGAAATCAATCTTGCAAAAGAGCGTGTTGGGCTGTCACTACCCAATGCGATGTGGAACTTCCAAGATGAATTAGCCAAAAAGCTAATAAATGCCGAAGTTGCATCCCAAAATATATCCAAAATAGTAGTATACGATACGAATGGAGAGGTATTCGTTGAAACAGATGGTGCAGAAACACCATCAATGACACAAACTGAGTTATTCTACGATGATGCAGGAACACAAAATAAAGTAGGCAAAATTAATCTTTATATTGAGTTTAGTCATATTGAGGCTGTGCTACTTGAACTGGCTATTTTTTCAGTTATAGAAATATTACTACTCGTCACTATTTTAGCTGGAGTTTTAATCTATATTTTCAAAAAATTAGTTGCTCAACCATTATCTGAAGTGGCTGAAAAAATGGCAACCATTGCCAATGGCGATGGTGATTTAACACAAGAGATAATTGTTCGTCGCAACGACGAAATAGGCCAACTCGCGGCTTCATTCAACCAATTTGAACACAAAATTGCTGAGCTTATTAACGGTGTGAAACTATCAGTAGAGGATTCCTTTAACGTTGCTGGGAGTATTTCTAATGTTAGCAGCGAAGGTGTTCACTATTTAACAGAACAACAATCAGAAACAGACCAGATAGCAACTGCAATTACGCAAATGGCATCGTCTGCGGTAGAAATTGAAAATAATGCCAAATTAACGCTAAGCTCCGCCGAAACAGCAAATATAGATGCAAAAAAAGTTCATGATGCATTCCTAAGCTCTATAAATTCAATAGAGAACTTGGTGGGACAATTAGATGAAGCATCAACTGTAATTGCTAGTCTTGAAAATAGCGTGCAAGATATTGTATCTATGCTGGATGTTATTCAAGCGATAGCTGAACAAACCAATTTGCTAGCATTAAATGCCGCTATTGAAGCAGCCAGAGCTGGTGAGCAAGGCCGTGGATTTGCTGTTGTTGCTGATGAAGTACGCTCTTTAGCAAGTAGAACACAAACGAGTACAGCTGAAATTCATGAAACAATTAACAAATTACAACAAGGCTCACAATCTGCTGTTAATGTTATGGGCTTAAGTAAAAGTATGAGTCAAGAAAGCATGAGTGCTGCAAATGCAGCCAGTGAATTAATAGAAAATATATCTGAAGTAATAGAATCTATTACACATATGTCGAGTCACATCTCTAGTGCTGTATCAGAGCAGAGCACTGTTGCTGAAGATCTAAGTAAAAATATCAATGAAGTTGTCAGTGCTGGTCAAAACAGCATGGGGAAAATTGAACAAGTTCAAACATATTCAGAAGATATGAAAACACTCGCTCTTAAACTGAAAAAATCAGTAACTGTTTTTAAAACGTAAAGAAAATAAGCCTTTCAGATATTAGCTAAAAGGCTTATTTTTTATTCCGACTTTTGCTCTCGGCCTAATAGCGCCATAGCTGCATCTTTCATGTCTTTATTTTCATAAAGAACTTTATAAATTTGTTCAGTAATTGGCATTTCCACACCAGTGCGCTGCGCTAACAAATACACTTCTTTAGTATTTCTAAAGCCTTCAACAACTTGGCCAATTGACTTAATAGCAGCATCTACACTTTCGCCTTTACCCAGCGCTAAACCAAATCGACGATTACGTGATTGGTTATCTGTACAGGTTAATATTAAATCACCAAGGCCAGCCATTCCCATAAAGGTTTCTGGCTTAGCACCCAGAGCACAACCTAAACGAGTAAGTTCGGCAAGTCCTCTCGTTATGAGCGCTGTACGTGCATTTGCACCAAAGCCTACGCCATCCGAAATACCGGCACCAATTGCAATTACATTTTTAACCGCACCACCAAGTTGAATGCCAATAAAGTCATCATTGTTATACACTCGGAATGAGCGACCACAATGAAGTAAATCCGCAAGCTGCTGGGCAAATTCAGGCGACGTAGAAGACACAGAAATAGCCGTAGGTGAACCCATCGCCATTTCTTTTGCAAACGTGGGACCCGAAAGCACCGCAAGTGGAATATCATCTCCCAATTCTTGCAGTGCAACTTCTTGCAACAAGCGCCCAGTATTAGGCTCAAGCCCTTTGGTAGCCCATGCTACTTTTGCGCCTTTTTGTAATGCTGGTTTGATTTGCGCAAGTGTATCGCCAAAAGCATGGCTTGGCACAACAACAAGTACAATAGCGCTGCTAGCAACGGCACGTTGTAAGTTGGCTTCAAGAGTAAGGGTGTCAGGAAAAGGGGCATCTGGTAAGTAACGTTGATTTTTCCGCTCAGCTGCAAGCGTGGCAACGTCGTCGCTATTTCTTCCCCAAAGCGTCACGTTGTGACCATTTCGGGCTAAACAAATAGCAAGGGCGGTGCCGTAAGACCCCGCCCCTAATACAGTAACAGCTGTAGTTGCTGTACTCATAAGTTATGCGTCTGCTGTAACCTGGTCAGCTGGCGCAGTACGTTGTTGCATGTACTGTGCAAATAACGCATCAAAATTTACTGGCGCAAGATTAAGCTGTGGGAATGTACCACGGTTAACAAGGTTTGATACAGCCTCACGTGCATATGGAAATAACACGTTAGGGCAAAATGCACCTAGCATATGTGCAAGTTGCACTTCTTCAACATCAGCAATAGTAAAAATACCCGCTTGTTGAATTTCACATAAAAACGCAGTTTCTTCACCAAGCGAAGCTGTTACTGTCAATGCCAAAACAACTTCAAATACACCCTCATCTAACTTGTTAGAACGTGTATCTAAATCTAACTTAACTTCTGGCGTCCATTCTTTTTGAAAGATGGCCGGAGAGTTTGGCGTTTCAAAAGACACATCTTTAGTGTAAATACGCTGAATAGTAAATTGTGCGCCGGCTTCTGCAGCTGCTACGTTTTGAGTTTCTTCGTTCATTGTTATTCCTAACTTGTTCGTTATTATAATTAAATTAAGCGTTTAGCTTGGCGTCAAGTTTACCTTGCGCTTCAATAGCCATCATGTCGTCGCAGCCACCGATATGTTCATCATTAATAAAAATTTGCGGTACTGTGCTTGCACCACCTGCTTTGGCAATCATTTCATCGCGTAGCTCAGGCTGTACACCAATATCATAATTTGTGTATTCAACGCCTTTGCTGTTTAAAAGCGAAAGAGCACGCTGACAAAATGGACAATACGCCTTGGTGTATAAAACAACATTACTCATAATAAATCCTCTATCGGCCTAGCTAAACTGATTAGCGACCTGTTGTAGTTGGTAAGCTAGCAGATTGCCACGCACCCATGCCACCGGCTAATAAGTAAACTCGTTCAAAACCAGCTTTACTCATAGCGGCTGCAGTACCTTGGGCAGTCATACCTGTAGTACATACAACTATAATGGGTTTAGTCTTGTACTTTTCAAGGCTTGAAAAGTCAGATTTTTTCGCATTCTCTGGGCTTAAGTGCTCAGCACCAGAAATACGCCCTGCATTAAACTCTTTTTGCGCACGTATATCGATTACTTGACCGTCATCACGGTTAATAAGTAACGTAAGCTGCTGAGGATTTATTTGACGAACAGCTGAAAACTTACTTTTTATCCAGCCACTAACAATAAGAAATACAATACCCACCCAAGCAAGGCTTAAAATTGGGTGATTGGTGATAAATTCAATATATTGATCCATTCGACTTCCACTATAAATTACATCCTAAAACGTAGTGTTTTAGATATTTTAGACTTTAGCCACGCAAGTATACCCAAACCAACTTAAAATGCGAGTTTAGACGTTGTTTAAAAGTACATAAAACGCCCCATATATACCTTATCTAAGTGTGTGTTTACGTTTTTCAGCAGAGTGAAAAAAATTAATATGCGGCTTTGCATGCTGACCCTAGTTACAAAACACGGTATGCTAAAGCCAAACAGGTGCTAACTTTCAGGAGTGACTATGACAGAACATAAAAAACCACTGGTATTAATGATTTTAGACGGTTGGGGGTATCGCGAAGATGAGCAAAGTAATGCTATTTTGGCGGCAAACACGCCAGTACTAGACAACTTATGGGCTACACGCCCTCATACATTAATTTCAGCTTCGGGCTTTGATGTTGGTCTTCCTGATGGGCAAATGGGCAACTCTGAAGTTGGCCATGTAAACTTAGGGGCTGGACGCGTCGTTTATCAAGACTTTACTCGTATCACCAAAGCCATTAATGATGGCGAATTTGATTCAACACCTGCACTTGTTGAAAATATAGATAAAGCTGTGAAAGCAGGTAAAGCCGTTCATATTATGGGCCTATTGAGCCCCGGCGGTGTGCACAGCCACGAAGATCATATCGTTGCAAGTATTGAACTTGCTGCTAAACGTGGTGCTAAAGAAGTCTATTTTCACGCCTTTTTAGATGGCCGTGACACACCACCACGTAGCGCTAAAGCGTCTATTGAACGTATTGAAGCATTATTTAGCGAGCTTAAATGCGGTCGTTTGGCTTCATTAATTGGCCGTTACTACGCCATGGACCGAGATAATCGCTGGAATCGTGTAGAGAAAGCCTATAACGTAATGACTCTTGCCGAGGGCGATTTTAATTACGATAACGGCGTAATAGCACTTGAAGCTGCATATGAGCGCGACGAAAACGACGAATTTGTAGCTGCCACCACAATTACCCCTGCAGGCGCGACACCAGCAACAATAAATGATGGCGATACTATTATATTTGCTAATTTTAGAGCAGATAGAGCCCGCGAAATTACACGTGCATTTGTTGAACCTGATTTTGATGGGTTTACTAAAAAAAGAACGCCTGAACTTAGTGCTTTTGTAATGATGACAGAATACGCAGCCGACATTAACGCACCAGTGGCATTTGGTCCTACGCCTTTAGTTAATGTTTTAGGTGAATGGTTTGAAAAAAATGGTAAAACTCAACTACGTATTTCTGAAACCGAAAAGTACGCACACGTTACGTTTTTCTTTAGTGGCGGGCGCGAAAGTGAATTTGAAGGCGAAACACGCGAACTAATTCCTTCGCCGCAAGTAGCAACGTACGATTTACAACCAGAAATGAATTCAGAAATGTTAACCGACAAGCTGGTAGCTGCAATAAAAAGCGGTAAATACGATGCTATTATTTGCAACTACCCTAACGGCGATATGGTTGGTCATTCTGGTGTATTTGAGGCTGCTGTTAAAGCCTGTGAAGCTGTAGATAGCTGCATTGGACGTGTTATTGATGCGCTAGAAGAGTTTGGTGGTGAAGCGTTAATAACAGCTGACCATGGTAATGCTGAGCAAATGGCTGATCTCAAAACAGGCCAAGCACATACCGCCCACACTAGCGAACCGGTGCATTTTATTTATGTTGGTCGCGATGCAGAGCCAATGCAAGGTAAAGCCTTAAGTGATGTAGCCCCAACAATGCTTCACTTAATGGGTATGGAGCAACCAAGAGAAATGACTGGTACGCCTATCATGATGTTGAAATAAAATGAATAAACGTATTAACCGGTTAATTAAGTGCGGCTTAATACTTACTTCGTTAGCGGCTGCACCTGCAGTCGCTAACGAAGAGCGCACTAAAAAAGATTTATCCGAAGTACAAAACGCGCTTGAACAAAATCAAGCGCAATATAATGAACAACGAAAAAAAATAGCAAAACTACAAAAAAATCTCAAAAGTCATGAGCTCAACATAGCAAAAAATGCTAAAGCGCTTAATATGGCTGAGCAATCGGTTAAAAAAAACCAACAGCAGCAAAAACTGCAACAACAAGAAGCAGAACAACTTGATCAAAAACACGCCCTATTTCAGCGCATTTTAGCCGCGCAATTAAAAAGTGCCTATATGGCTGGCGGCGATGACTACTCTAAAATGATTTTGAACCAAGAAGACACAGCAAAATTTGAGCGCACTCTCAGTTATTACAATTACTTAAATAAAGCCAGGATAGAGCAAATTGAAGACCTAAAAGCCCTTCAAGAGGAAATAGCTTCTAATCAGATAGAGCTGGCTAAAACAAAACAAAGGTTAATCGCTTTACATGACGAGCAAAAAAGGCGTCAAACTGCTTTGCTTAACGCTCAAAGTGAACGCCAAGCAAATCTTAAAAACTTACAAGCTCAGCTCACAAGTACCAAAAGCTCTATTAATTACCTTAAAGAAAACCAACAAACTTTAATTACAACCATTGAAGAGCTTGAAAAAGAGAAAACGCAAAAGATCGAATTACTCGGCCTAAATAAAAGTAAGGGTAAACTAAATTGGCCGACCAGAGGTAAGTTAGAGCACACCTTTGGCCAGCGTAAGCATGGCGGTATTGATTGGAAAGGCGTGTTAATTGGTGCAAAAGAAGGCGTGAATGTTAATAGCGTGCACAATGGCCAAGTTGTATTTGCCGATTGGCTAAAAGGTTATGGCTGGGTGATCGTTGTTGATCATGGTGAAGGCTTTATGAGTTTATACGGCCATGCACAGACACTCCTCAGAGATGTTGGCGATATGGTTAGAGAAGGTGAAACTTTAGCTTTAGTTGGCCAAAGCGGCGGACAAGCAAGTTCTGGTCTATACTTTGAAATACGCCACAAAGGACGCGCAGTAAATCCTGTAAAATGGTGCAGACGCATTTAATTGAATAAACCGCTGCACCGCTCTGGAGCAGCTGATGAAAAACAAAACCCCAACGACATTCTACGAAAAAAAACAAAACACAGGTTTCATTTTAAGCCTGTGTTTACTTGTCTTTATTTTCTTTATCAATAGCGCCTCTGCCAGCTCAGTAAAACAATTGAAGAGGCAACAAATAGACGAAATTTTATTTAATATTCATGCTTATTATGTTGATGACTTAGAATTACAAAATAGCATGCATATAAAATACAACAATCATCAATTTGAACGCTTATATTCAAAGCTCGATCCTTATTCTAAATACCTCGACGAGCATGAACTCACTGCATTATTTGACAACACAAACGGTCGTTACACAGGTCTTGGTATTGAAGTTAAAAATATTGACGAGCAAATGACTATTATCGATGTTGTTAATAACTCTCCGGCCAAAAATGCAGGGATTTTACCTAACGATATTATAATTAGTATTAATAACCATACTGTTGCAACACTTACAATTGACCAAGTAGCTGCTTTAATAAGGGACAGTAAGTTTGCAAGCATTCACTTAACAGTGCAACGTAATACAAATAAAACCCATATACCTTTTGATGTTACCCGCACCCAAATAGATTTAGAAAGTGTAACCAGTCAGCTTTTAGATACCGGCACTGGCTACTTAGCTATCAATAGCTTTTCCAATCACACACTACATGAGGTAGCAATACAAGTTGCAGCCATGCAAAATCACTATGGTTACCCACTCAAAGGGCTGGTCATCGATTTACGCGACAATCCTGGTGGCACCTTAAAAAGTGCTGTGGCAGTATCAGACCTGTTTTTACAAAGCGGCACTATTGTAACCACTAAGGGGCGTTTTTTTGATGCAAATCAAGCCTTTTACGCCAAGCACGGTGATGTGTTAAAAGGTGCACCAATTGTGGTACTCATAAATGAAAACTCGGCTTCAGCAGCTGAAATTTTAGCGGCTGCTTTAAAAGATAATAATCGTGCAAAGATTGTAGGAAGCCAGTCATTCGGTAAAGGCTCTGTTCAATCTCTCATCCCATTAGGTGACGGTAATACAGCCTTAAAACTGACTACAGCAAAATACTTTACGCCTTCAGGTAAATCAATTGATGGTGTAGGAATAACGCCCGATGTGGCGATTAATCAAACAAACCTTTCACAAAACAATAAAGCCGTTATAATAAAAAACGAACAGACTAAAGGTACTCAGCAATTACTTTCAAGTAATTTGGCTGATTTACAATTAGTTAAAGCAAAACAGTTGCTCAGTATGCAATAACATTCGCTTTATTTAGAGCAACTTACTGAGCTTAATAAGATAATAAAAATTATAAATTTGAAAAATATTAACGCAAGCATTATAACGTGGCTTTTATTAGTCACTTGCTTTGTCTCTTTTGATGTTAAAGCGAAGCAAATAGCAATCGTAATTGACGATATAGGCTACCATCAAAGAGATTTAGAGTTCTTAACCTTACCGGGGCAATTGTCATATTCAATTTTACCTCACACCCCCTATTCGCAAGCTTTTGCTTCGCTAGCGAGTCAGTCAAATAAAGAGCTATTACTTCATGTGCCCATGCAGGCGCTAAATGGGAAAAAACTAGGCCCCGGCGCGCTTACATTAAGTATGAGTAAAGAGCAGCTCCAGCAAACTCTAGGCACTGCCTTAGCTAGTCTGCCACAAGTTAAGGGCGTTAATAATCATATGGGCTCAGCACTAACACAACAAAGCCAAGCTATGAAATGGACAATGGAAGTGCTTAAAAAACGCCATTTATACTTTTTAGATAGTCGTACCACAGATTTAAGCCAAGCTCAAAATGCGGCAAACTTTTTAGGTGTTGCTAATATTAGCCGCCAAGTATTTTTAGACAACATTATCACCCCCGAGCAATTGCAGTTAAGGTTTGATGAATTAAAACAGCAAGCAACCGATCACAATTTTGCCATTGCTATCGCCCACCCTTATCCTGAAACTATTGATTTTTTACGTGAAGCGTTACCACAGTTAATAGATCAAGGCTTTGAACTTGTGCCGGTTTCGCAGCTGGTTGAGCGTAAATACATTCAGTTGGCGCAGGCTGAGGGCAAAGGGGTTAGTGCTCGATGATATGTACTTTAATAAGGAAATTATATGTATAGCAAACATGAAAAATAACTAATTTTTTTCCTTGCTGATTATTTTCTGAATCATGGTAAAGAAATACAAACAATTAACTCCATAGCCAAAGCTTTTACTCTGAAGCTTCAATTAACAAGCTACGTAATTTTCATTTAATAAAATTTATTGTTGCTGAAGTTATAGAGATTTCACCTACCATGATTTCTGAAAGAGAAAAATTAAAAGCCCCACCCAACTATTTTCAAACTTCAAAAGTATGGTGGTTTAGTAAACCTTGGGCTGTCGCGTTAACTACATTAATTATAATTTTACCAGCCATAAAAACATATATAGATATTCTCAGTTACTTATTTAAAGTAGAGCCAGTTATCAATTTTAGCACTAGGCAGGTGAAAGCTTACGGCCGTAAACAAAAAAGCCCCGCATTTTCATGCAGGGCTTTTTAAATTTTGCTGCTTGAGCTGTGTTTAGCTCATAGCGCTTTGTAACTTTTTCATCGCTGTTTTTTCAAGCTGACGAACACGTTCGGCTGATACACTGTACTTTTGTGCCAGCTCTTGAAGAGTCGCCTTATCATCAGACAACCAACGTGCGCTAACAATATCTTGCGAGCGTTCATCAAGTGTTTTAAGTGCGCTAAATAAACGCGTATGCGCCTGCTCTTTCCACTGTTGTTGTTCAACGTCGTCAGCCAGATCAGCTGCACCATCCGTTAAATATTGTACTGGAGAGTAAGTACTTGTTGGTGCGTTATCATCGTCGTCACCTGTCAAGTCGAAGCCCATGTCTTGGCCGCTCATACGCGATTCCATTTCACGAACTTCCTTTTCACTCACACCTAACTCGCTCGCAACAGTGCTAACTTCTGCTTGGTTAAACCAACCTAAACGCTTTTTATTTTTGCGAAGATTAAAAAACAATTTACGTTGTGCTTTAGTTGTCGCAACTTTAACTATGCGCCAATTTTTAAGCACAAACTCATGAATTTCTGCTTTAATCCAATGAACTGCAAACGATACTAAACGAACTCCCACTGTAGGGTCGAAACGCTTTACCGCTTTCATCAGGCCTATATTGCCCTCTTGGATTAAGTCTGCTTGTGGTAAACCATAGCCCGAGTAGCTTTTAGCAATATGTGCTACAAAGCGTAAATGCGACATAATGAGTTGCTTGGCAGCACTAAGATCGCCTTCTTCCTGAAGCCTTTTAGCAAGCTCTTGTTCTTGTTCAACCTTAAGCATAGGAATAGTGCTTACCGCTTGAAGGTAACCGTCCATGCTTGCGCTTTGTTGTCCGACTGTAAGTGCCATTGCGTATAAATCTTTACTCATTTTTCACCTCGGTGATAAACATTTGAAACCATCTTAGCACTCTTTAACCAAGAGTGCTAACCCCAATTTAAAACTTTTTTTAATCATAAATCAAGAGGTTTTTTTGCGTTATTTAAGTCTACTATAAGCGGCTGAATAAGTGATGAATTAAAGGGATGCAAGAGGTTCACCTCATCGCAGCACCTCATTTATAACTTATTACCTTGAGGAGAATAGTACACAAACATGACAGTTTTAATAAAGGAGGTACTACCCAACCCGATAGCATACGCATACCGAGCAGGGTTAGTTCACTTATATGGTACATAAGCATCGAACGACTAATAGATTCGAATTATACTTTATCGGGTTCTATTTCTTTAATGTATCGATTTACAGAAAGATACGAACCAATAAAGCCCAAGCTTGTTGCAAGTAAAACTAACAGGCCAAACTCTTTTAATGTTAAACCAATTAACGAAAAACTTGTTTGGTAAACACCCGCTACACTACTAACAGCAGAAGATAGCCACCACATCATTAAAGCAACCGATATAAAAGCAAATAGCCCACCGATAACACCATACCAAATACCGGTCCATAAAAATGGTGCATGAATAAATGTATTAGTAGCCCCAACTAATTTCATTACTTGTATTTCTTCTTTTTTATCCATAATAGATAAACGAATAGTATTACCAATAATAAGCGTGACTGAAGTAAGTAACAGTAGCGTGATCGTTATTACACTCTCTTTTAACAAACTCAACAATGCATTTAAACGCTCTAACCATGCTATATCGAGCTTACCAAAATCAACCTCACGCTCAGCTTCCAGCTTAGTTAAAAGAGCTCTAGCTGCATTAGGCTGACGATCACGCTTAGTTGGCGTGACCA
Source organism: Pseudoalteromonas sp. 1_2015MBL_MicDiv (assembly GCF_002407505.1). Taxonomy (NCBI): domain Bacteria; kingdom Pseudomonadati; phylum Pseudomonadota; class Gammaproteobacteria; order Alteromonadales; family Pseudoalteromonadaceae; genus Pseudoalteromonas; species Pseudoalteromonas sp. 1_2015MBL_MicDiv. Next base: position 3,432,508 of record NZ_CP012737.1, read on the forward strand.
ACACAACATCAGGAAGTGGGTTACTATCTAAGTACTCTAATGCTTGCCCAAACCCCGAGACACTTTTAAACTCTGTAAGTGCTTGCTGCTTTGAAATAAATGCCACACTCTCAACTTCGGGATACAGTGCTAAACGTTTCACCAAAGTTTGTGTTTGTTGCTCGCTCATCGTCTCTTTTACAAACAAAGATATTTCGCTTGCTTCTTCAAACCCGCTACTGACTTGTTGAACATTTTTAACCACTAAATAAAGTGTTGCTGGTAGCGTTAAACTTAAACCTAGTACAGCAATTGTCATCATCGAAGCTAAAGGCGTACGCCACATTTCACCAAGGCTGTGTATTCCTTGACGAAAAATATTAATAATAAAAAAATAACCGCCAGCTAATATAGATTTTTTTTGCTTTTCGTTTTTATTTTGGCGCCCCTTAAATAGTAAGCTCATAAAACCTCCTGCGCTAAGGGGTCTTGAAGCATTCGCCCGTCTTTTAAAGTTAAGCTTCTATATTTCATACGCGCAACCAAGCCTAAATCATGAGTGGCAATAAGCACGGTTGTACCGTGTTTATTAAAATCTTCAAATAATCGTAAAATTTCCATCGAAAGTTCAGGGTCAAGGTTACCTGTTGGCTCATCGGCCAATAAAATTGGTGGCGAGTTAACTATCGCGCGAGCAATACCTACGCGCTGTTGTTCGCCGCCAGAAAGCATAGACGGGTGGCATTTCACTTTATCAATTAAGCCCACTTTATCGAGCGCCCCATGAACCCGCTTTGCAATTTGATTATGATGAGTACCCTCAATAATTAATGGCAATGCCACATTATCAAATACAGTATGGCGCTCTAATAAGCGATGATTCTGAAAAATAATACCAATGTCACGACGGGCATAGGGAATTTGACGCGAGTTAACCTTATTTAAATCAACACCGTTGATAAACACGTTACCCGCAGATGGGCGCTCCATTAAGCTAATTAACTTTAATAACGTACTTTTACCTGCACCACTGTGACCAGTTAAAAATGCAAGTTCGCCCGGCTTAATATGAAAATTAACTTTTTCAAGGGCCCGATGCCCTCCTGGGTAGGTTTTACTTACTTGCTGAAAATTTATCATTTTTTATTATGCCAACCTCATCATAAACACGAATGCAATTGGTATTCCTCGCAATTAAAAAGGGAGCAAGCTCCCTCTTAGTAAATTAAACGTCGTCCTCATCTTGGCTAAATAACGCATCAATAAAGTCATCACTCTTAAAAGTACGTAAATCATCGATACTTTCGCCAACACCAATATAACGAATTGGAATATTAAACTTATCAGCCACCGCAAAAATAACACCACCTTTTGCAGTTCCATCAAGTTTTGAAAGGGTAATACCAGTTAAGCCTACACACTGATTAAACAAATTCACTTGGCTAATCGCATTTTGCCCTGTGCCTGCGTCAATCGTTAACATCACTTCATGCGGCGCATCAGGGTCAATTTTTTTCATTACACGCGCTATTTTTTCAAGCTCTTGCATTAAATTATCTTTATTTTGCAAGCGCCCAGCTGTATCGGCGATTAATACATCCACTTTACGAGCTTTCGCGGCTTGAAATGCGTCAAAAACAACTGAAGCACTATCAGCGCCGGTGTGTTGTGCAATAACAGGAATACTATTGCGCTCACCCCATACTTGAAGTTGCTCAACAGCAGCCGCTCTAAACGTATCACCAGCAGCCAACATAACCGACTTACCTTCGTTTTGAAATTGCTTAGCCAGTTTACCAATAGTCGTGGTTTTACCTACACCATTCACACCCACCATCAGTATTACAAATGGTTTTTTATCAGTTGGTATCACTAAAGGCTGCTCTGCAGTTTTAAGCATAGTGGCCATTTCTTGTTTCATTAGCTCGTAAAGTGCATCGCCATCTTTTAACTGTTTACGATTAGCCCCATCTGTTAATCGATCGATTAACTTCATGGTTGTATCAACGCCCAAATCGGCAGTTAATAGCTGGGTTTCCAGCTCTTCAAATAAATCGTCATCAATTTTTTTGCCGCTAAATATAGACGCAAATCCAGATCCAATATTAACGCGAGTTTTTAATAAGCCTTTTTTAAGGCGAGAAAAAAAACCTTCTTTTTTGGGTTTATCTTCCTTCTCCGCTTTAAGTTTTTCAGCCTCAATACTCGCTTGCTCTAAACGCTCACTTTCAACTTTTTCAGCCGCAACACTCTCTTGTTCTAGACGTTCAGCTTCAGCTTCAGCTTTTTCAGCTGCAACACGTGCTTGCTCTAGACGATCGTTTTCAACTTTTTCAGCTGCAACACGCGCCAGCTCTAAACGCTCGGTTTCAGCTTTTTCAGCCTCAATACGCGCTTGCTCTAAACGATCGCTTTCAGCTTTTTCAGCCTCAATACGTGCTTGCTCTAAACGCTCGGTTTCAGCTTTTTCAGCCTCAATACGTGCTTGCTCTAAACGCTCGGTTTCAGCTTTTTCAGCCTCAATACGTGCTTGCTCTAAACGCTCGGTTTCAGCTTTTTCAGCCTCAACACGCTCTTGCTCTAGACGATCGCTTTCTGCTTGTTCTGCTGCAATACGCGCCAGCTCTAAACGCTCGGTTTCAGCTTTTTCAGCCTCAACACGCGCTTGCTCTAAACGCTCGATTTCAGCTTTTTCAGCCTCAATACGTGCTTGCTCTAAACGCTCGCTTTCAGCTTTTTCAGCCTCAACACGCGCTTGTTCTAGACGATCGCTTTCTGCTTGTTCTGCTGCAATACGCGCTTGCTCTAAACGCTCGGTTTCAGCTTTTTCAGCCGCAATTCGCTCTTGCTCAAGGCGCATTTGCATTTCTTGTTCGGCTAAACGCTGTTGCAGCTCTAATTGTTTTGCGTGGGCATCAGCTTGTTCTTTTGCCAATAATTCAGCATTTGCTTGTTCAACCGCTAACTTTTCAGCTTGCTCTGCATCGTGCTTCTCAGTTTCAGCGCGCTCTTGCTCTATACGCTCAGCTTCTTGTTGTTCGGCCAACGCTTGTTGGTTATTAGTTTCTTTTACTTGCTCTGCTTGTTTTTCATCTGACTTACCAAAACCAAACCAAGACAGGAATTTACTTTTTTTTGCCATACTTGCTAATAACCACTTATAAAAATCTGATAAACTAAAATTTGAAAATAGCTTTATTGTGCTCGGCAATATCTGCCAGCAAAAAAACAGTTCAAAACATTAAGAGCTAAATAGTAACACTTTTAATGCAGTTGAAAAATGAAGCTATACGTAATCTACTGCAATATTATCTGAGCTAGATCCCAGATACCATTTTTTAGTGAGCTAAATGAGAAATAAAACGGCGCAAAATAAAGTAATTAATAAATCAAGTGATGGCTTTATTAGAATTATAAGCGGTCAATTTCGTGGCAGAAAGCTACCAGTAAAGGATGTGCAAGGTCTGCGTCCAACCACCGATCGCATAAAAGAAACAGTATTTAACTGGTTAATGCAAGATACGCGAGATACAAACGTACTTGATTGCTTTGCCGGCTCTGGTGGTTTAGGGTTTGAAGCATTATCTCGTTTTGCTAAAAGCGCTACTTTTATTGAGCTTGATTTATTAGCAGCAACGCAATTAGAACACAATATAACAACTTTAAAATTGCAAAACGCGCACGTAAAAAATATAAATACATTATCGTTTTTAGAACAAAAAAACCTAAATGAACCTTTTGACCTCGTTTTCGTTGATCCCCCTTTTCGTAAAAACCTAGCCCAAATTAGCTGCGATTTTTTAGAAAAGAATCAATGGCTCAGCTCAGAAGCTTTAATTTACGTTGAAGTTGAAAGTGATTTAAACTCATTCACAAAACCAGATAACTGGCTGTTAATTAAAGAAAAAAAAGCTGGGCAAGTGTTTTCTAGGTTGTACCAACGCCAATCAAATTAATACTGTTTTACATGATGTGTTTCTGTTAATATTGTCCTTTACATGTGGTGTTGCTTCGGATTACAATACCGCACCATTTTTGAACCACTTGATCAATGTTTGATCAACTTGAGCAACGCTCATAATTTAGGTAGGTGAATTTTTAATGCCAGTAATTAAAGTAAGAGAGAACGAACCGTTTGACGTAGCACTTCGTCGCTTCAAGCGTTCATGTGAAAAAGCAGGAATCCTTTCAGAAGTTCGTCGTCGCGAGCACTATGAAAAACCAACAGCTGAACGTAAACGTAAAAAAGCTGCTGCAGTTAAACGTCACATGAAAAAACTTTCTCGTGATAACGCTCGTCGCGTTAAATTATACTAATATATTAGGTCTTGTATAAATGAGCCTTTTAATAACGCTAAAAGATGCGCAAAAAGATGCGATGAGAGCCAAAGACAAGCAACGTCTTAACCCTATTCGTATGGTACTTGCTGCAATCAAGCAACGTGAAATTGACGAGCAAATAACGCTAGACGACGCAGGTATTACCTCCGTTATAGTGAAGCTTGTTAAACAACGTCGTGACTCTTACACTCAGTACAAAGATGCTGGGCGTGATGATTTAGCTGATATTGAAGCCAATGAAATAGTAGCGCTTGAAACTTTTTTACCTCAACAATTGAGTGAAGAAGAAATCATTGCTCTCATTGACGCGGCTATTGCTGATACTAATGCAGCAGGTATGCAAGACATGGGTAAAGTAATGGGTATAATCAAAAGCAAGGCTGAGGGTCGCGCCGATATGGGCAAGATCTCTGGTTTAATTAAGCAACGATTAACTGCCTAATACTCCCACATACATTAAAGTATGATTGAAGTAAACCGAGCCTTGTGCTCGGTTTCTTTGTTTTTAACTTTAATAAAAGTGCTTCAATGTGGTTATTTAAAGATAAAATTATTTATAGCTACTCTGTTTATTTAGCTTTCGTTTTGGTAAGTTAAAGCACGTTATACTCTGCGCCAAGCGAGTATAAAAAGTAAATTTCACATTCGTTATTTTTATCATTATCTCAGGACTGCATTTTACTAATGGCTGGAAAGATCCCACGTAACTTTATAGACGATTTACTTGCCAGAACCGATATTGTCGACCTGATAGACTCAAAAGTAGGTCTAAAAAAAGCAGGTAAAGATTATCAAGCTTGCTGCCCTTTTCATAATGAAAAGTCCCCTTCGTTCACGGTATCTCAAGATAAGCAGTTTTATCATTGTTTTGGCTGTGGCGCTAACGGGAATGCGATTTCATTTATAATGGAATACGAAAAGCTCGAGTTTGTTGATGCTATTGAAGAAATAGCCAGCATGCTTAATTTAGAAGTACCTCGAGAACAAGGCACAAGTTCAGCACCAGAACGCACCGCAGCACAAAAGCGCTCTGATTACGATTTAATGCTCCACACAGCACGCTTTTATCAACACCAATTAAAACACCACAGCAATTCAACGGCTGTAATAGACTACGTTAAGGGCCGAGGTTTAAGTGGTGAAATAGTTAAAAAATTTATGATTGGTTACGCTCCAAGTGAATGGGATGGTTTATGCCTACAGCTTGGCCGCAACAAAGAACAAAAAGAGCAATTAGTTGAGCTAAAGCTCGCTTCAGAAAAAACACCCGGTAGACAATTTGATTTTTTCCGCGACCGCTTAATGTTTCCTATTCGCGATAAACGCGGACGTGTTATCGCCTTTGGTGGGCGTGTAATGCAAGCCGACCAAGGTCCTAAATATTTAAACTCTCCAGAAACCAGAATTTTTCATAAAGGTTTTGAGTTATATGGTTTATATGAGGCAAAACAAGCTCATAAAAAGTTAGACCATGTACTTATTGTTGAAGGTTATATGGATGTGGTGGCGCTTGCTGAACAAGGTATTGAATATGCTGTTGCTGCACTTGGTACTGCAACTACGAGCGAACACATGCACACCCTTTTTAGAACAACAGATAAAGTTATTTGTTGTTACGATGGGGATCGCGCAGGGCGAGATGCAGCGTGGCGGGCACTTGAAAATGCTCTTCCTTATTTGAATGACGGAAAAGCCTTAAATTTTGTTTTTTTACCCGATGGTGAAGACCCTGACTCTCTAGTACAAAAAGAAGGTAAAGAGCTGTTTGAACAACGCTTGAGTGAAGCCGATGACTTTACTAAAGTATTATTCAATAAATTAAGCCTAGAAATAGATTTAACACTCGATTCTGGCAAGGCAAAATTACTTAGTGCTGCACTGCCATTAATAGAAAAAATACCCAGTGAGTTTTATCAAGAAAACATTCTTGAACAACTCGGTCGTTTAATTGGTCGAACACGTGAGCAGCTTAATAGTCGCTTAAAAACACCTAAGCAACAGCACTCTATTGAGCGAAAATTTAAAATAACACCTATGCGACAGGCCATTGGTATTTTAATTCAGCACCCACAATTGGCTAAAAGTATTCCTTATTTGCCCGATTTAGCGCAAATGAGCATAGCCGGTATTGGATTATTACTGCGCCTACAAGAACAAGCATTAGAAAAAGAGAATGTTACCACCGCGCAATTACTCGAATTTTTTAGAGGAACTGAAGATTACGAGCCATTAATAAAGCTTGCAACGTGGCAACACGAAATAAATGAAGAGCGTTTAGAGACTGTTTTTCAAAATACTTTTAAATTTATTGAAGATCAGTGTTTAAATTATCGACTAGAGACCTTATTAATAAAGGACAAGACACAAGGTCTCAATAGCGATGAAAGACTTGAATGTCATTTGTTAATGACAGCGTTAAAAGCGACTAACAGCTAGTCAGATCTAATTTTGGCTGTTATACTGTGCTATTCACTGCGTCACATTATTCTAGTTGGCTTAAATGCAAACTACATGATGGCGCCTGTTGTATCAACTTATCAGAGTGGAAGAAAAAATCTCTATGGATCCAACTCCTCAGTCACAATTAAAACTTCTGATTCAGAAAGGTAAAGAGCAAGGCTACTTAACTTTTGCAGAAGTAAATGATCACCTTCCACAAGACATTATAGACTCAGATCAAGTAGAAGATATCATAAGCATGATTAATGATATGGGTATCAAGGTTAGCGAAAATGCGCCTGATGCTGATGAATTAATGATGCAAGAAACAACGACAGACGAAGACGCAGCAGAAGCTGCCGCTGCAGCCCTTGCGACTGTAGAAAAAGAAATCGGCCGTACAACTGATCCGGTACGCATGTACATGCGTGAAATGGGTACTGTTGAACTTCTGACACGTGAAGGCGAAATTGTAATCGCTAAACGTATTGAAGAAGGCATTAACCAAGTTCAGATTTCTGTTGCAGAGTACCCTGAAGCAATCACTTACCTACTTGAACAGTGGGATAAGTTTGAAGCTGAAGAAATGCGTTTAAGCGATATCATCGTTGGGTTTATCGATCCGAATGAAGATACAGCGCCAATTTCAGCAACTAATATTGGTTCAGAATTAAGTGCTAAGCAACTTGACGACGATGATAAAGACGACAAAGACGATGCTGATAGCGACGATGAAGATGAAGAAGAGATAGACACAGGACCAGATCCTGAAGAAGCTCGCATTCATTTTGAAAATCTACGTGATTTATACAACAAAGCACGTGATACGTTTGAAGCTAAAGGTCGTTCGCATCCTGAATCACAAGCAGCCATTTTTGAAATTGGCGAGCTTTTCAGAACCTTTAAATTAATACCTAAACAGTTTGACCGCATGGTAAATAACATGCGTGAAATGATGGATAGAGTTCGCGTTCAAGAACGTCTAATCATGAAACAAGCTGTACAAATTGCTAAATTACCGAAGAAAACGTTCGTTAAGCACTTTGCTAACAACGAAACTGACGCTTCTTGGGTTGATTTAGAAATTTCAGGTAACGAAAAGTATTCAGCTAAGCTTGAAGAAGTTAAGCCAGAAATCATTCGTAGTATTAATAAATTATCTGTTATTGAACAAACAACAGGTTTAAGCATTGAGCGTATTAAAGACATTAACCGTCGAATGAGCATTGGTGAAGCGAAAGCACGCCGCGCGAAAAAAGAAATGGTTGAAGCTAACTTACGTCTTGTAATCTCAATTGCTAAAAAATATACAAACCGTGGCTTACAATTCTTGGATTTGATCCAAGAAGGTAACATTGGTCTGATGAAAGCCGTTGATAAGTTTGAATATCGCCGTGGTTATAAGTTCTCTACTTATGCTACGTGGTGGATACGTCAAGCAATCACTCGCTCTATTGCTGACCAAGCAAGAACAATCCGTATTCCGGTACATATGATTGAAACGATTAATAAACTTAACCGTATTTCTCGTCAAATGTTACAAGAAATGGGTCGTGAGCCAAATCCAGAAGAATTAGCAGAACGCATGATGATGCCTGAGGATAAAATCCGTAAGGTACTTAAGATTGCTAAAGAGCCAATTTCAATGGAAACACCAATCGGTGATGATGAAGATTCTCACTTAGGTGACTTTATCGAAGATACAACCATTGATTCGCCAATCGATTCGGCAACAATGGAGTCTCTTCGAGGCGCAACTAACGATGTACTTGCAGGCCTAACAGCTCGTGAAGCTAAAGTACTACGTATGCGTTTTGGTATTGATATGAATACCGACCACACCTTAGAAGAAGTAGGTAAACAGTTTGACGTAACACGTGAACGTATTCGTCAAATAGAAGCAAAAGCGCTGCGTAAATTACGCCACCCTTCTCGCTCAGATTTACTGAAAAGCTTTTTAGACGCTAAATAATTTTAGCGCTACTATATAAACTAAAAAGGCCGCTATAGCGGCCTTTTTTCTATTTGAAGGAAATAACCATGGCTTGGATCCAAATTCGTATTAATGCCAATGCTGCAACAGCTGATGCCGTAAGCGACCTATTAATGGAAGCGGGTAGCGCCTCAGTAACCTTTATTGACGCAAAAGACACCCCTATTTACGAGCCTAAAATTGGCACTGTTGTGTTCTGGGCTGATACCACAGTCATTGGCTTGTTCGAAGCTAATCACGATATGAACGCAGTTGTTGCGTTATTGAAGCGCCATGATGAGCTAAAAGACAATTTAGTATACAAAATAGAGCAACTTGAAGATAAAGACTGGGAACGTGAATGGATGGATAACTTCCACCCTATTCAATTTGGCGAAAAACTATGGATTTGCCCAAGCTGGCGCGACATTCCTGACCCTGATGCAGTAAATGTATTGCTAGACCCTGGCCTTGCTTTTGGCACGGGCACACATGCAACAACGGCCTTATGTCTTAAGTGGTTAGAAAGCCAAGATCTGACGGGTAAAACGGTTGTTGATTTTGGTTGTGGCTCAGGAATTTTAGGTATTGCAGCTATAAAACTAGGTGCAGAACGTATGATTGGGATAGATATTGACCCTCAAGCGCTTGAAGCAAGCCTTGATAACGCTAACCGAAATGGTGTTGCAGACAAACTCGAAGTATACCTTCCAGAAAACCAACCTGAGTTTACTGCCGATATAGTTGTGGCTAATATTTTAGCCCAGCCACTTCGCGAATTACATAGTGTGATTTTAGGGTTATTAAAGCGAGGTGGTAAAATTGCTATGTCGGGCATATTAGAAGAGCAAGCCCAATCGGTTGCTGACATTTATGCACCGTTTATTGAGCTAGATGACATTGCCGTTGAAGGTGATTGGACTCGAGTGAGTGGCACTAAAAAAGCGTAATAAACTGCACAATCAAATTTAGAGCATTAACTCAAAACATGCATGTAAAGCCTGTATTTAACAGGCTTTACTATTTTTTTACATAATAAAAAATAAACTTATTTTGTTGCAAAAACAAAATGCGCTCAAATTTCGCACAAATAAAGCCATTCCTCATACGGTTATCAAATGTCAATACGAAAAGGGCAAAAAAAAGTCACTTTTGTTCAATTTATAGCCTTTGATTTTTGCTAAAAAAACCGTAAACTTAGCGCCCCTTGAAAAGAGGCCTATTGAATATAGTGCGTATCGGTAAATACCAACTTGAGAATAATGTAATTGTCGCGCCAATGGCAGGCATTACAGACAGACCATTTAGACAACTTTGCCGTCGTTTAGGCGCAGGGCTAGCTGTTTCTGAAATGCTATCGTCTAATCCTAAGGTTTGGAAAACGGAAAAGTCGATGAACCGTATGGATCACAGCGGTGAGTCGGGTATACGCGCGGTGCAAATTGCAGGAGCAGATCCTGAGCTTATGGCGCAGGCCGCACAATTCAATGTTGCTAACGGTGCACAGATCATAGATATCAATATGGGGTGCCCAGCAAAAAAAGTGAACAAGAAACTCGCAGGCTCTGCCTTATTACAGTTTCCTGAACTTGTGGAAGAGATTATTGATGCAGTCGTAAATGCTGTTGATATACCTGTGACACTTAAAATCCGTACAGGATGGGATCCGGATAACCGTAATGGTGTAGAGATTGCGAGAATAGCTGAACGTTATGGCATTGCATCACTTGCTGTACATGGGCGTACGCGCGCATGTATGTACAAAGGTGATGCTGAGTACGCCACGATTAGGGATATAAAACGTTCAGTGTCGATTCCTGTTGTTGCCAATGGTGATATTACATCACCAGAAAAAGCAAAACAGGTTTTAGACTATACGGGTGCAGATGCCATTATGATTGGCCGAGCCGCCCAAGGTCGCCCTTGGATATTTAGGGAGATAGACCACTATTTGCAAACTGGGGAACATTTACAGCCGCCTGCTATTGCAGAGGTGCGCAGTATATTAATGGAGCATTTAACAAACCTCCATATGTTTTACGGTGAGCCAATGGGAGCGCGAATTGCTCGCAAACATGTATCTTGGTATTTGCAAACCCATGACAGTGATGGTCAGTTTAGGCGAGTATTTAATGCGCTCGACAACCCACAGGCACAGGTCGTCGCATTAGAGCAATACTTTAAAACACTAGCAGCTAACTAAGAAAGAAAGAGACTTAATAATGTTCGAACAAAACGTGACTTCTCCATTTATCACTAACCCTCATGTTCAGTCACACGAGAAACCGCAGCCATTGCGTGATGCAGTAAAAAAAGCTGTTCACCACTATTTAAAGCAGCTTAACGGTCAAGATGTGCAAGACGTTTACGACCTTGTTCTTTCAGAGCTAGAAGCGCCATTACTTGAAGAAGTGATGACATATACACGTGGTAACCAAACTCGTGCAGCAATTTTACTAGGTATCAACCGTGGTACTTTACGTAAAAAGCTTAAAAAATACGGCATGAACTAATACCAATTATATTGAAAGCGTAAGTATTCTAACGAGCTAAACAAGCCCATAACGTCGTTAATAATTTTTTATGTAGAATAACTACACAGCAAAATTTTTGCCTTGTTATAGACTTGTTTTTCTATCGTTATAACTACTTACTAATCCAATACAACTGGTATTATGCAAAAAAAGCACCCTCGGGTGCTTTTTTTATGCCTACAACTTATTAACCAAATTGCAAAATGCTCACCCTCATCGGCGCTTTATAAGTCGTTTTTTGAGTTGTAATCAGTTAAAATGCCCGCTTCTAAGCTAGCTCATTAACTGAGGAAATCAAACTACAATGGATACTCATCGTCCCATTCGTCGCGCACTATTAAGTGTGTCTGATAAAACCGGTATTGTTGAATTTGCCCGCGCACTAGAAGCGCAAGGCGTTGATATTTTATCAACTGGCGGCACATGTAAACTACTTGCTGATAACGGCATAAAAGTGACTGAAGTATCAGATCACACAGGCCACCCTGAAATCATGGATGGCCGCGTAAAAACTCTTCATCCAAAAATTCACGGCGGCATATTAGCCCGTCGCGGACAAGATGAAAGCGTAATGGCAGATAACAACATTTCTGCTATCGACATAGTTGTAGTTAACTTATACCCCTTTGCGAATACAGTCGCTCAAGAAAACTGCAGCCTTGAAGATGCTATTGAAAATATTGATATTGGCGGCCCTACAATGGTTCGTGCAGCCGCTAAAAACCACAAAGACGTAACAATCGTGGTAAACGCGAGCGACTACGACCGTGTTATTAGCGAAATGCAAAACAACAATGGCTCTACTACGTATAAAACACGTTTTGACTTAGCGATTGCTGCTTACGAGCATACTGCACAATACGATGGCATGATTGCTAACTACTTCGGTAAAATGGTGCCTGATTACACAGAGGAAGCTGCTGTAGAGACTAAATTCCCACGTACTATCAATATGCAGTTCACTAAAAAGCAAGATATGCGTTACGGTGAAAACTCACATCAAGATGCTGCTTTTTATGTTGAAAGTGACATTGCTGAAGCATCAGTTGCAACAGCAACTCAATTGCAAGGTAAGGCCCTTTCGTTTAACAACATTGCCGATACCGATGCAGCACTTGAATGTGTTAAAGAATTTGATGTACCAGCGTGCGTAATTGTAAAACATGCTAACCCGTGTGGTGTTTCAATTGGCGACAATATCCTACAAGCATACGAGCGCGCTTTTAAAACAGACCCTACATCAGCATTTGGTGGCATTATTGCCTTTAACCGAGAGCTAGATGCTGCAACGGCACAAGCCATTGTTGAGCGTCAGTTTGTTGAAGTAATTATTGCACCGAGTATTTCGAGCGACGCTGCAAAAATTGTTGAAGCTAAAAAGAACGTTCGTTTATTAGAATGTGGACAGTGGACAGGCAAAGCCGCTGGCCAAGATATTAAACGCGTTAACGGCGGTATTTTAGTTCAAGACCGCGACTTAGGCATGGTAACGCAAGGCGACTTAAAAGTTGTTTCTAAGCGCCAACCTACAGAGCAAGAACTTAAAGATTTACTGTTTTGCTGGAAAGTAGCTAAGTTTGTTAAATCAAACGCGATTGTTTATGCCCGTGACGGTATGACCATTGGTGTAGGCGCAGGCCAAATGAGCCGCGTATACTCAGCTAAAATTGCAGGCATAAAAGCTGCAGACGAAAACCTTGAAGTTAAAGGTTCAGTTATGGCGTCTGATGCGTTCTTCCCATTCCGTGATGGCATTGACGCAGCCGCAGCCGCTGGCATTACTGCGGTAATTCAGCCAGGTGGCTCAATGCGTGATGAAGAAGTGATTGCGGCTGCTGATGAAGCTGGCATGGCAATGGTACTAACTGGTATGCGCCATTTCCGCCACTAATCACACAAAGGGTTAAACGTTGGTTTAACCCTTTTTGTTTGCTATAAATTCACGTATTCTGATTATTCAATAACCTATTTAAAATTATAATGTGAAGGAACAAACAATGAAATTTGCGCTAAAATCGCTACTTGTAGCCACACTAACGATGACATCGACTATGACGCTTAGCCATAACCACGAATCGAGCCTTGAACATGCACTTCAATCAAGCGAACGCAGCGCTAAAAACAGCGTTCGTGACGAATATCGTCACCCGGCTCAAACACTGGCATTTTTTGGCTTTAAACCAACTATGACAGTTGTTGAAATTGCGCCCGGCGGTGGTTGGTATAGTGAAATTTTAGCGCCAGCACTAAAAGAGCAAGGCACTTATTATGCCGCGCACTTTCCTGCTGATTCATCAGTTGGCTACTACCAACGCTCTCTTGCGGGCTTTAAACAAAAAGTAGCTGAAGATAAGCGTTTTAGTAGTGTTAAAATTACTGAGTTTGCACCTGTAACACATTTAGATATTGCGCCAGCTGGCAGTGCCGATATGGTTTTAACATTTCGTAATGTACATAACTGGTACATGGGCAAAGATAAAAGCGGTGCATTAAGTGCATTCCAAGCTTTTTATAAAGCCCTTAAACCAGGTGGTACATTAGGTTTAGTTGAACACCGTTTAGCTGAAGAACGTGCTGACGAAGATCAAAAAACATCAGGTTATATGAAGCAGAGCTACGTAGTAGACCTTGCTAAACAAGCAGGGTTTGAATTAGTAGCAAGCAGTGAAATAAATGCAAATCCAAAAGATACAGCCGATCACCCTAAAGGTGTATGGACGCTACCACCAAGCTTAAGACTCGGCGAACAAGATGCTGATAAATATAAAGCCATTGGTGAAAGCGACCGCATGACGCTGAAATTTAAGAAACCGCTTTAAATAGGAATTTTCGCCATGAATGTTTTAGTCATTGGCAGCGGCGGCCGCGAACACGCACTTGCGTTTAAAGCCGCTCAAAACACCAAAGTAAATACTGTATTTGTAGCCCCTGGTAATGCAGGTACTGCACTTGAACCAAAACTTGAAAACGTAGCAATAAACGTTGACGACTTAGAGGGTTTACTTAATTTTGCACAGCAAAATAAGGTAGAGCTTACTATTGTAGGTCCTGAAATACCGTTAGTACTGGGTGTTGTTGATAAGTTTCGTGAACATAACATGGCTATTTTTGGACCAACGGCGGGTGCAGCTCAGCTTGAAGGTTCTAAATCGTTTACTAAAGACTTTTTAGCACGTCATAAAATCCCAACGGGCGACTACCAAACGTTTGAACAGATTGAGCCTGCCCTTGCTTATTTAAAAGAGAAAGGCGCGCCAATTGTTGTAAAAGCAGATGGTTTAGCTGCGGGTAAAGGCGTAATTGTAGCCATGACGCAAGCCGATGCCGAAGAAGCTATTCGCGATATGCTTGCGGGTAATGCTTTTGGCGATGCGGGAAGTCGTGTTGTTATTGAAGAGTTTTTAGACGGTGAAGAAGCGTCTTTCATTGTAATGGTTGATGGCAAAAACGTATTACCATTTGCTACCAGTCAGGACCATAAACGCGCTTACAATGGCGATGCGGGTCCTAATACGGGTGGCATGGGTGCATACTCACCAGCGCCAGTTGTTACGGATGAAATCCACCAGCGTATTATGAATGAAGTGATCTACCCTACGGTAGAAGGTATGGCAAGCGAAGGCCATCCGTACACTGGCTTTTTATATGCAGGTTTAATGATTGACGAAACAGGCACCCCTAAAGTAATTGAGTACAACTGTCGCTTTGGCGACCCTGAAACTCAACCAATGATGCTACGTTTGCAATCAGACCTAGTTGAATTGATTGAAGCTGCTAATCGTGTAGAACTTGATAAAACAACAATTAAGTTTGACCCACGTGCAGCTGTTGGTGTTGTACTTGCCGCTAAAGGTTACCCTGGCGATTACCCTAAAGGCGATGCTATTTCTGGGCTACAAGTTAACTACCCTGCGGGTGAAAAAGTGTTTCATGCGGGTACTAAGCAAGATGGCAATGACGTTGTAACCGCAGGCGGTCGCGTATTATGCGCAACAGCACTTGGTAACACTGTTACGCAAGCGCAGCAACGCGCCTATGAGCTTGTTAAACAAATTAGCTGGGATGGTATGGAATATCGTACAGATATTGCTTACCGTGCTATTGCACGCGAGCAATAGGCTTATAATACCAGTTAATTTAACTAAAAAAGCGCAGTCTCTCTGCGCTTTTTTAGTGCTACACTAATTAAAAGTTTTTTTAAAAGTACGCAAACGTTGGAACTAAGAACTTTACGTTATCATGCAATTGCTGTTGCCATACTAGTACTTATATTTTTTATTATAAGTACACTGGCATCAAACCTCGTCTTGCCTACACGATATACAATTGATAAAACCGCGCCCGTATATCTTGATTACGCGTACTATATTGATGAAACTAAGAGCCTTACTTTTAACGATGTTATAACCCAGCCGCAGTTACTCACTCATCAAAAATTTTCGGAAATACCATGGAGTTTTACTCAACAAAATTATTGGCTGTTTCTCGATTTAGAAAATAAGAGCTTCAAAAAAGAAAACGTTGTTGCCCATTTTGATAACCCCATGGTTGATCACCTAACTATTTTTCGACTCAATAAAAACAACCAATTAATGGATACTTATAAGCTCGGAGATAAAGAACAAGCACTTACTTTATTTCAATACAGTGTGCCGCATATTCGCTTTTCGCTCGAAAGTAAGTCCTCACAACGACTCGTAATGAAAATAGATACGATAGGTATAAGTAAAACACCTGTAAATTTATATCGTGATAAAGAGTTTATTGACTTAGTGCGTTCGCAAACAGGGATTTGGGGGATTTTTGTTGGCGTATTGCTAATGGCTGCACTGTACAATCTTGTTCTTTATTTTGGTATAAAAGACCGAGTTTACTTAATTTATATTGGCTACATTATTAGCGCTATTATACTAATGGGAGCGGTATTAGGTTTTGGCTTTTATTTATGGCCAATGGAATGGCAATTATTTATTCACGAAAAAATAGTGCTTGGTAATTACGGCGTTGCTTTTTTTACCCTCTCCTTCTGTATTATGTTTTTACGTTATCACAAAGAAAAATGCTGGCGCTATAAAATGAGTACAGCGCTACTTAAGCTTATGTTTGTTCTTGCTGTAAGCAGCCTTTTTATCCCTGAAAATATAGCAGCACCTATTTTTTTTGGAGTGATGAGCCTACTTTATATAGCGTGTATTATTTTAATTTATAACAAATTACGTAGTGGTTTTAGATGGGCTAAATTTTATGTTTTTTCATGGGTGCCACTAATTTTTGGCGCGGCGATTCAACCTATGGAACTGACTGGCCTTTTACCTTATAGCTTTACCACACGCCACGCCTTTTTAATGGCTATACTATGCGAAGTAATATTAATGGCAATGGCATTAGCAGACCGAGTTAGGTATCAGCGTGAACGTGCTTTATATCACGCTACGCACACTCAACAAACAAAGCTTCTTAATAGTGCTAAGCTCAAGCAAACCTTTATGGAGTTACAAGCAAAAAACCGCTCAACAACTTTGTGTTTGATTAAAATACGCCACTTTAACTCTCTTAATACTATAATTACCCCTTCTCAAGGCTATGCACTTATAAAACATATAGCGAGAGAATTAGAGTTAGAATTGAGCCACGAGCGCGAATTTATAAATCTTGATACTAACTTAAACACCATCCCTCGATTAGCCGATCTCAATAGCGGCGTATTTGCCTGTATTTCGACTAAAACACAAAACCAAGAAATGCTAGAAGCACTTCTCACTAAAGTAATTAGCAACTTACCAAAACAATACGAAATTAAAGGGCTAAACCTGCAACTTAATTACAGTATTGGCATTAGCTGTGCGGGTAAAACTAACGACTTTGAGTATTGGTTAAAACGTGGATATTTAGCACTTAAAAAAGCAAAAAGTAGTGTTAATCAAGTAGGGTTATCATCAAACGTGAATAACCAAATGATGGACGTTTCCTTAGCTGCAAAGCTACAAAAAGCCATAAAAACAAATCAACTTGCACTCTATTACCAGCCGCAAATAAATTTATTAAATAACCAAGTAATTGGCGCAGAAGCTTTACTACGCTGGCCCGATCCAACCTTTAATAATTTACCGATTGAAGAGTTAGTAATTCTTGCTGAACATACAGGTATTATTAACGAACTAACACTGTGGGTCATTGAACAAGCCTGTAAAGATATTGCCGAACTAACAAAAAATGGTTACATCAATCATACTATTAGCGTCAACCTCAGCGCTAAAAACTTGACCATAAATAACTTAGCTGAAAAAGTAGAAAATATACTAATTAAATACCAAGTACCGGCTCGTTTACTTAAGTTTGAACTAACCGAATCAGCTTTTGTAGAGAGTCAAGATGCACTCATTAAATTAGTTGATGAATTATCGGCATTAGACATTAACGTTGTTTTAGACGACTTTGGTACAGGTTACGCATCACTTAACTACTTAGTTAACTACCATTTTAGTGAACTAAAAATAGATAAGTCGTTTGTTTTTGATTTACCTAATAACCCCACTCATCAAGTTATTGTACAAACAGCCATTGATATGGCGCACAACCTTAATTTATCAATAACAATTGAGGGGGTAGAAACTCAGGAGATTCATCACTTACTTAAAGACATGAATGCTGATTCTGCCCAAGGTTATTTATACGCAAAAGCACTGCCTTACACCGACTATTTACACTTCTTAAAAAGCCAATATAGCTTAAAAATGTTAGACTCCTCTTTTTAACATCTTTAGGGGCCAAGTAAAGATGCAAGGCACACTGCGTAAACTAAAATCGAGTTTAACCGAACCAGTACAATATCACTTACCTGTAGGTGAGCACTTAGTAGACTTAAATGCATTTATAGGTAAGGAGCTTACGCTCACATTTAGTGGCACTATTTTATGTTCTAACTGCGGTAAAAAAACCAAAAAAAGCTATTCTCAAGGTCACTGTTTTGTATGCATGCGCAAGCTCGCTAGTTGTGACATGTGTATTATGAAACCAGAAACTTGCCACTACGATCAAGGCACTTGCCGAGAGCCACAGTGGGGCGAAGAAAATTGCATGATCCCACACTATGTGTATCTCGCTAACACCTCTGGATTAAAAGTAGGTATTACCCGCCACACACAAATACCGACTCGTTGGGTTGACCAAGGCGCTACTCAGGCATTACCTATTTTTAAAGTGCAAACTCGCCTGCAATCGGGTTTAGTGGAAGTTGCTTTGGCTGAATTTATTGCCGACAAAACTAATTGGCGTAATATGCTAAAAGGTCAAAACGACGCACTTGATTTAAAAGCAGCCGCAGCCGAACTAATTCCACAAATTAGCGAAAAACTAAACGAGCTAAGTGAGTTATTTGGCGCAACAGCAATAGAGCAACTTGACGAAGATGTGGTTGATTTAGATTTTCCAGTAACCGAATACCCAACAAAAATCAGCTCATTTAACTTTGATAAAGACCCTGTTGTAAGTGGTGTTTTACAAGGTATTAAAGGTCAGTACCTAATCTTTGAAAAAGGCGTTATTAATATTCGTAAATTTACGTCTTATGAAGTAACCGTAGGCTAACGGGCTATGTCAAACAGCTACCCACAGTTATTGGTTATTTATAATGAGCTTGAGATAGCTCAAAACCAAAAAGAGCAACAAGAGTGCTTACACAGCGTTATGCAAAGTGAGCTAAGCGATGTGCGAGTACTTAATAAGCAAGGTGACTACCTTAATTTACAAGGCACTGTTTGCCCTGAATTGAATGGCGAGCAGCTAGCACAGCTTGTTACAGCTTACTTATTAAATGAAGGACAATGTTGCCTTGGTAAAATAAAAACCCTAAGCACAGCGCAGGCGTTTGATTTACT
Organism: Pseudoalteromonas sp. 1_2015MBL_MicDiv; assembly: GCF_002407505.1. Classification (NCBI taxonomy): domain Bacteria; kingdom Pseudomonadati; phylum Pseudomonadota; class Gammaproteobacteria; order Alteromonadales; family Pseudoalteromonadaceae; genus Pseudoalteromonas; species Pseudoalteromonas sp. 1_2015MBL_MicDiv. The sequence continues at coordinate 3,451,650 of NZ_CP012737.1, forward strand.
AGGGCTATAAACACTCTTATTATTTAAACCTCAGTAAGCACTTTTATATGCGCTACAGCACTGCGACCTAATGCTGATAGCGCATAGCCACCTTCTAAATACGAAATAACCCCTTTGCAACGGCCCTCCTTTGCCACACTGCATAGCTGCTCGGTGAGCCAAATGTAGTCACTTTCAACAAACTTTAAGCTTGCCATATCATCTTCTAGGTGCGCATCAAACCCTGCGCTTATAAAAAGTAATTCAGGCTTAAACGCTTTTAATTTTGGTAACCATTGCCCAGTAAACGCGTCTTTTAGGTCGTCGCCATTACTAGCAATTGGCAGAGGGGAATTAACTATATGGCTATTATTTTTAACTGCTGTATTTGGGTAAAACGGATACTGAAATAACGAACAAAGCAGTACATTTTCGTCATCAATAAAAATGTCTTGTGTGCCATTACCATGGTGTACATCAAAATCCGCAATAGCAATGCGTTTAACCCCTTTGCTTTGTGCGTACTTAACGGCAATAGCTAAGTTATTAAACACACAAAACCCAGATGATGACTCTTTATTAGCATGATGTCCTGGCGGGCGTACTGAGCAAAAAGCAGCATCGAGTTTATCGGCAAGTATTTCATCAACAGCTAACAACCCCGCACCTACTGCACGCTCAATCGCTTTAAACGAATCGGGGCACAGCCAAGTATCGCCATCTAAATTAGCGAGTCCTTCGGTTGGTAGTGTAGTTTCTACGTGTTTAACTAAAGCTTCATCGTGAGCAAGTAAATAATGCTCACGCTCGGCCTTAGGTGCTTGCAGGTGTGTTAAGCCAACATCTACACCGCTGGCTAATAATCTATCGGTAATTGCATCTAAGCGCTCTGGGCACTCAGGATGGTCGTCTATCATTTTATGCTTACGGCAATGAGGATGAGAAATAACAGCGGTACGCATAAAAAGTCCCTTACAAGGTGTAAAAACTTAATATAACAAAGCCACCGGCTGGTGGCTTTGCGACTTTGGTTTATATCAACACTTTAAATATCAAAACTATTAACTACTTTGCTTTTAAATGCAGGTTTCTAAAATCAAAGCTAAAGTCGGTCACTTGTGTTGATACTGCACGCATTTTAGCGCTGTTTACACGATTACTAACATCCATATCAAAGGTAATAAACGCATCTGCTTCAAGTAGCTTTTCATCCCACTTAACAATAAATGTATTGCCAGTGTAGTGCTCAAGTGTGCCTTTTAAACGTTTAGTATGCGTAAAATCAATGTGTAATTTACTATCGAGCTGCTCAATAATCACATCACCATACCAATTGTCGTGCAATGTACCGGTGTAATTAATATTTGGTAATTGTGGCTGGTAGTCAGCAGGTGCTTCTGGTTTTGCATTAGCGTACGCTTTTTGTTTTCTTTCAAAATGGCTTTTAGCTAGATCTTCTACCCAGTCTTTATCTTCAAGTTCAAGCGCATCTTCAAGTACTTCATGGGTTACCGCCGAAAGCGCACCAAAAGCTTGTTGGTTAGATAAAATAACAATACCGAGTTTTTTCTCAGGCAATAAAGTAACTTGCGATACCATACCTAAAATACCACCGCCGTGACCTAACTTTTTAAAGCCGTGGTAGTCTTCAATGCTCCAACCTAGCCCATACCCTCTAAACTGCTGATGGTACGACTCAAACGCGCTTTTAGATGCCATAGACGTAATATGTGGGTGCCACATTTGCGCTTGTTGCTTTTCGCTAAACAGCTGCTCGCCATTAGGCATTTTACCGCCCGCTAATTGCGTACGAAGCCATTGACTCATATCGCTTACACTTGAAGCGATGGCGCCTGCGCCTCTAAAGTCTTCTAGGTAGTTCACAAAAAAGGGATGAAGTGAGCCATCCATAGGAATATGACCTGTTGCCCAGTTAGTGTTGCTTTTTGGGATGCGTGAAAAACCTGCGCGTGAGTTGTCCATGTGTAGCGGTTGTAATATATTTTTTTCGATGTAATCGTTCCAGTTCATACCCGACACACGTGCAACCACTTCGCCAGCGGTAACAAACATCAAGTTGTTATAAGCGTACTTACTACGAAAGCTGCTCGCTGGTTTTAAATACTGTAATCCCGCTAAAATTTCATCAACGGGCTTATCCGTGCTTGGCCAAATCATTAAATCGCCTTGCCCAAGCCCTAGCCCACTGCGGTGACTTAATAAATCACGAATACGCATTTCGCGTGTTACGTACGAGTCGTACAATCTAAACTCTGGTAAATGATCAATTACGCGGTCATCCCAGCTCAACTTCCCTTCATCAACCAACTTGGCAAGTGCCGCTGTTGTAAACGCTTTTGTGTTTGAAGCAATACCAAACAAGGTGTCTTTGTTTACTTTTTTGTTGGTATCGAGATTAGTTACACCAAAGCCTTTAGCAAATATCACTTTATCGTTTTCAACAATGGCGACTGCCATACCTGGTACGTCAAAACGTGCCATTGACGCTTTAATAACGTCGTCAATTTTGTTGGTATCGACTTGTGCCCAGCTACTAAACGTAGTGCTTGCTAGTAATGCAATTGCGGCTAATTTGGTTAATTTCATATCAATCCTATTTTATTATTTTTGATGAACTGCAAATTCAATTTCGGCACGCTCTTTATTGGTATCGCTTTTGTGCGGCCTATTGAGTATTGCATCACTGTATTCTTTTGGTACGCCTGCTTCAAGTGCGCCGCGATGAACGTGTTTTATGTACCAATCATATGGGAGTACATCGCTGTCATGGGGATTAGCTATATAACAATGTGCGGCTACAGCCTCACCCGTTAAAAGCATTGGGGTTATATCTACGCAGTCGTAACCTGCGCCCTCAATACTGTCTAAAATGGTTTTTTCTTCTTCATTAAGCTCATAAATAACGCCATAAACCAACGCATCTTCTTTATTGCTTGGGCAAATACTGCACTTACCTGAGCCATCTTTAAATAGCATATCAAAAGTAAGCTCGTAACCTTTAAGTACCGCTGTTCCTACACGCTTTACATTCGGTAAACGCGCCAACAAACGGTTAGATGACATATTAGAGCCAAACGAAAAATTATATAACGGCATTTTATCTCCTGCGCTTTTTAAATAAGTTAAATAACAACACGTACTGCAAGGGCAATTAAAATAACGCCAATTCCACGGTCAAACCAATAACCACGCTGCTGGAAAAAGCCCCTCACATTATCTCTAGAAAGCATTATTGAAAGCATTGAAAACCACACCCAAGTAGCCAGTGCCATGTACACGCCATAAACGATCTGCACGCTAGTAGGTGTTGTTGGACTAATCACGAGTGTAAATAACGACATAAAAAATAACGTGGCTTTTGGGTTTAATGCATTGGTGAAAAAGCCGCGTCTAAAAGCAACCCAAACAGGTTCCTCTTGAACGGTTTTGTTTTCAACATTTTTTGCAGCCTCGCCTTCATTACTTGCAGGCTGTTTTGCAGCTCTAAGAGCTTGTACGCCTAAATACGCTAAATATGCACCAGCAAGGTACTTAAGTGTCATAAATAAACTAGGCGATTGCGTTAAAATAAGCGCTACACCTAACACGCAATAGCCAACGTGCAGTAAAATAGCAGCGCCAACACCGGCGCTTGTCCACAATGCATTGCACCTACCTTGTTGCACACTTTGCTTGAGCACAACGGCAAAGTCAGGCCCAGGGCTTGCTACTGCAAAAAAATGAGCAATAACAATCAGTAAAAATTCATCTAAGTATTCCACGCAAGTCCTTGCTAGTTTGGCGAATAAGCTAATAACAGCGGGTTGGCCGAGTTATTTACCAATGCTTTAATTTCTTTTTGTGCTTTTTTAAACTGACCACGCAGATGCGGTTTTAAGTGTTTTTTAGAGACTTTATCGTTTTTAAAGTAACTAATAAGGGCATGCATAAATACCGTATGTGTTTCACTTAGCTTAGCTTCACGGTTAGCGTATGGGTTGTAACAAGAACCACAACCGCCCTTAAACTGATACACCGTGTTGCTCATCATCACACCAAACCCTAAAAAACAGGCAAGCGCATCGGCAGCTTGTGGTAAATACTCCCTACCACCTGGCGGTAGCACCCCAACGTGATGAATAAGTATAGTGGCCAGAGTACCCGCATAACTTGCTACTAAATCTTGTGGCTGATTAATCTGATTAGGATTAAAAGAAATGCTGACCTTATGGCTTGGCGGCACAATTAAATGGCTGCCTTCTCCACGTATTTCATTGCTAAATTCAAAGTGTGGAAAAACCTGAGGCTGCAATTGCTGAGGTGCAACTAACTGAATAGGCCACGCGCTCATACCTGCATAATTAGTAACGCGGGTAAAAACGTTAGTCGCCATTTCTTCAATACTTGATACCGAATCAGGAAAAAACGCTGCTGTCGGCAATATTATTTTTGTTTGCTTAGTAAAGTACTCCGCATCAAAATTCTCTACCGCCCAAATAAACGTATCAATAAGCCATTGCTGTTCTTGATCTTCCAATAATGGTGCCGATTTAAATAAAGCTAACATAAGGTGCTCTTATAAGTTTTAGGTGCTAGTTTAGTTTTTTTGTGTAAGCGCCCATTCCCACGCTTGAGTATTGTATAGCGGCACTGTTGATAGCGCATGATGATGGCTGCCACTGGATTCTTTCGTTGAGTACGATAAATACAATAAGGTGCGGTTTTCAGCATCGTAAATACGACGCACCTTTAAAGATTTAAATAAAATACTTTTAGATGATTTAAATACCACCTCGCCCGACTTACTTCGGTCAATTTCTTGTAGCTGCTGTGCTGTAATAGGCCCCGTTTGACGGCACGCAATTGACATATCAGACGGATCAGAAAAGTCTAAATCAGCTTCAATATGGCTAATGTGGCACGTAACACCTTTAATAATCGGATCTTGCTGCGAATTAACCACGACATCTTTAGTTGTAAATAACCCAAGGCTTACCGACGCAACATCATCAGAGCAAGCACTCAACGTAACTACCGCACCTGCAAGTAAAGCTAAACGTTTAAATTTTTGTGGTAATTTCATACTTATCCTTATCTATAATAGGTAACTTAGCATCTACGTCACTAAGCAAAGGTTCACCTGTTTGTTTTATACTAACATCAAAAATAAATACGACTAAATTAGTTTAAAGTAAAGATTTTAGATAGCCCTAGGTTTAGCGAACCCTGTTGTATTTGATACAATTAACCCTCGCTAATGCAGTAACTCATAATAGGAAACGCCTAAATGCCGCATATTATTATTGAACACTCAGAAGACCTCCCTGTTTTACCACAAGTACTAGTAGAGAAAATTCATAACAGTACTTTTGAAAGCGGACTTTTTGATTTAGAAACAATTAAAACACGCGCAATTGCATATCAACAATACCAACTAGGTATAGGTAAAGAAGGGTTTATTCATATTCAAGTGCATATAATGGCAGGGCGAACGGTAGAACAAAAACAAATGTTAAGTGAGCACCTACTCGCATGTTTAAAAACCTACTGCAGAGACTCTGATAGCTTAAGCGTCAATATTTACGATATGGATCATGATGTATATCGTAAAAATTAGAACGTATTTTTAGAAAACGAGTAAACATTCGATGACGCTGCATTACTGTTGCACAAAACTTTTTTAAATTTAAAGTATGCGCTTCTCAAGCGTTACCAATAATCTGACTCACAGGGCTCGCTTTGTGATAAAGCCAACCTTGGTGTAAAAATACCCCTTTTGATAAAAGGTAATCAGCTTGCTCTTGGGTTTCAACCCCCTCAGCAACAACATCAATTCCAATCGTTTTAGCAAGCTCAATTAATGCATCAAGCAAAATAGCCAGTTGTGACTCAGTGCCTATAGCACTGACATAACTTCTATCAATTTTTAATATGTCTAAAGGCAATGCCTTGAGGTACTGTAAGCCCGCATAACCAGTTCCAAAGTCATCAATTGCAATTAGAATATTTTGATCTTTGAAGTCTTGCATAGTCTGAATGACTTCTTGATCGTCTAAATCAATTAACTCATTTTCTGTCAGCTCCAGAACCAAGTGAGGAATAACAGCGTTTAACGCAAAAACTAACTGTTTAAAATAATCATCCTTTAAATGCTCACCTGTAATATTAATGTTTATTTTTATATTGCTATCCCAACCAATTAACTCTGCGGAGTCTGCTATTAAGTTTTTAATTACAGCATAGGTAAGGCTTATATTCAGATGATTGCTTTCGATATCAGGTAAAAAACGATTTGGTGTTAAAACACCTTCAATAGGATGCTTTAAACGAACCAATGTTTCAGCCCCAGCAAACTGTTTTATATTCGAATCCCAAATGAGTTGATAATAATTAACAAAACGCCCTTGTTTTAAATAATTTCGCAATTCACTTTTTCTACTTTGGTAGTTTTGTTGATACACCTCAGTAAAAATGAAAATCAACAAAAAAATAATGATATACAAAGCAACATGGCTATATGAGGGGTAATACACATCTTCGTATAGTACGTTTTCATCAATCGCTATCATTAAGGCAAGGCGTGGTAAATATTTCAGTGGCTCAATAATTAAAAAATGTTTTTTTGCATCATCAAATACGACACCTTTTACAGTAAGCGGTTTTGTTAATGGAAATAGCGGGTAGTTAATCGGTAAAGTATAATCCCCAACCACTGTTACTACTTTACCTTTTCTAGCATCAACAGTAGCAACATAAGTATAATTTCTATCGAGTTCATTAATACGGCGATTTAACAGCGATTGCGGTAGCAATGCATTAATTTCGTATCCATCACTTCTGGTTTTAGCGATAATTAAAGCGGTTTCACCAATAAAATTAGCAGCAATAGGCCCAAAAAAGCGTAATCGTTTAGATTTAGTTGGTTTAATTCCGGATGTTTTCATAGGCTTTTTAAGTTTTTGCCAACTCGTACAAATTAAATTACCTTTAGGGTCTCTAATCCCTAGTTCAGCTATATTTTGAATATTAAAGTGTGCTTTACGCAGTGCTAACAGCGTTGCTGGGGTACAAGAAGGAGTAAGGTTGTCATTTTCAACAAAAAAGTCATTAAGCTGCTTTAACTGTTTATTTAAATCGCTTTTAAACCAATTAAAATCAGCCTTTACTTGAGAGCGCAAAAAAGCTTTTTTAGAAACAACCTCTAATGGGTAGTCAATCAACATAACTAGCAATACGCTAATAGTAGCAATAACGAATGCTTTAAACTTATACTGAAACTTTGGCACTATACAATTCCCAGAATGAATGGCTTTCAAAACTCCAATAAACATAACCTAATACTAACAATAAATTAATTTACATAAACACTTAAATTTTACTTTTGACTAGCAATGTTGCTAAAAACAGCATTATTTCACTTCCATCAATAGTGGCTAAAAATTTAATTGTATTTAACTCTCAGTTAAAAAATAGCAAAGAGCGTATGAGCTTTTAACAATAGCCAAAGTATCAGAGCGTAAAGCTGATAGCCGTCCAGCGCTAGACAGCAAATGGCTAGGTCGAGAAGGTAGTATTTATACAGTGAAAGGTAAAGGCGGCCTAATCCGAGATGTATTAATACCTAACGCATTAGCTACACAGCTAGAGCAAAGGCGCTTAGCACAGCCTATAACGGTTCGTGATAGGGAAATTAACTATTTACAACGTTATGATATTGGTGGTGGTCATAAATGGTCATGCTCATTCTCAAAAGCATCTAATCGCGTTCTATTTTTTTCTAATGGTGCTCATGGCCTTAGACATAGCTATGCACAAGAGAGAATGAATGAGCTACAAAAGTTAGGGCTTAGTAGGCTATTAGCTCTTGAAACAGTTTCACAAGAGCTAGGCCACTTTAGGGCTGAAATTACATTAGCATATATTTAAATAAATGAGGCCATTTAGGCTTGACTATACCTTCGTAAAACCTCTGTAAAAAGCTCTGGGTTATTTTTAAGCTTATTAACAATCTCTGATACTTCATCTGTATCAGATATATTTTCTGTACTATAATTTGAATACTTATAACAAAAACGTAGTAAACCGCAAATCTCGACAGTCTCCCTCCCTTTTTTACTAAGAGGTTTAAAAACAAGAACGTTACCATCTTGATTCTGTATTTCTATATGTTCATCGTATTCGTCAAAGTGAGGATGTATAATTTTAAAAGAAGCTGAACTTTTGGGGTAACGAGGTTTTTTTGCTTTTGATGGTTTAACTAACACTTGTTTTGTACCTTTACCATCAGCCCCATTACAATCAGGGCATGAGATGCATAAGTTCAAAGGTTCAAATGTAAAAATTCCATGACTATGCTTATCAACAATATGCTCAGTTTCCCATATTTTTTTATTAAGAGTTAAATTTTTCTGTTTGCAATATGCACATTTAAAATCCTGTTGCACTAGGTAGTGTACTTTTATTGATGACTTTATCTCTCTAATAATTGATGCCTTTGATTTTAATTCATCTGTTTTAGCACTTGCATGGAGAGTCTCAAATTCATAGTCATAACCCCAAATTCCTTTATCGTGGGAACTAAGACTTTTTCTGAAGTTATCAACGAAAGCTTTTTGTTCTTTATTGTATTTAACAGCCTTCATTAATATTTGCCTTTAGAGTTTTTTTAACTGCATATATTAGCTCAAGCATTGGGTCACTACTGTCCAGCTTAGACTCTAATTCGACTATTCTCCGTATTGTCTTATATGTTTCATCAGTAATTTCCCGACCTTTACTTACTTGAACTAAGTAAGAGATTAACTCTCTATTAACATATTCATTTCTAAAGCCTGGATATTCAAAGACTTCTGCTAATTGAAAATCTACAGACTGAGATGATATCTTTCCCCCCTCAACAGTATGAGAACTTTTGTCATTACTATCAAAAATTACAACGGATGAATTTATATTACTTAAGTTAGAAATAATATGAGGCGAATGTGTAGCCAAAATAAAGTGGCAATTTTTGTAATTTGAAAACGTACTATTCAATAAAGGAATAATTTGCGCTTGCCAATATGGATGTAAACTAATTTCGGGTTCATCCAATAAGATGAGAGAGCCATTGCTTATCTTAGACGCAATCGAAAAAAATAAAGTTAGCAAACAGTATTGACCGGAACTCAATCTAGTAGAGTCAACATAATCTCCACTATGACTATTATTAAAAGCTATTTTATTAACTGATAAAACTTCGTACTCGATTAGATAATTAAGTGCCTCAAACCCTTCATAATCCCCTATTATATCTAAAAGGATTGAAGTACTCGAATGACTTTCTGTATACGACTTACCCTGTAAACTAGATAAATCAAACCTTTCGCTTAGGTATTCCCAATATTTTCTTAACTGAACAGGTGTTTTTTCAAATAATACACCCTCAGCCTGCTTTTGAACTACTTTAGCATCTATAAATTTCAAAACTCCAATCTCTGAATGTTTCGCGTAGCGATCTTTCAAATCTATTGATACTTTAATTTTTAATTCAAATTTTAAAAGTTCAAATAACGCTCTTAAATTAACTTTTGTTTTACAAGCTATTGAATGAAATATTGACTTAACTAAACGTTGGGTTTGAGGAAGCACATAATCATCAGCATATACGGTAGCAGTATCTTTATTTTTAAGTAATTGTGGTGAAAATAGGCTATATGAGCCCTTGTACTCTGAGTTTAAAATCGGAAACTTTGAATACGGGCTTTCAGAAATCGCAATAATGTTTAAATATATCTCTTTGTTTAACAAGGGATAAGTGTTAAGTGAATGTCTAAAATATCCATCATTTAAAGTCACCTCACTACCATCAAACTTTTTAATTATTCTTGCGCTATTAGATTTCTTAAATTTAACCATCTCCTCAAGCTTGGAGTTTGTACTTTCAGAAAAAGTTAGTTTAGTCTCAAATTCATAACTTTCTTGATACCTTTTAAATTCGTGTTCAAGAATTTCATCTAAAGGATCTATATAAGGAGAGTTATTTTTTTTAAGCTGTAATCTTAATAAACAACCAATTACTTGTATTAAGCACTCTGTTTTTCCTGCACTATTTTTTCCAACTAAAACAGTATAGTAATTATTATTGTCTTCGAAATTATTGCAAATTAACTTATGCTCAAATCCATTTATAGTGATTTCTTTAATTTTCATCTGATAACGCCATTAAAGAGTATACATTTTGAAAGGTCCCTTTTTTAAAATTTGCATTACCTAAAACCAATTCTTTATGATCTCCATAAACATTTAAGCCAATAGATCGTAAATCTAACTTATAAATCTCCAAATGCTTTCCATCGTTATTCCCAGCCTCCAAGATTACATTCTTCCCTAGCGATACTTGAATTCCACTTTCAGAACATTGAACATTCGATTCTAAAATCTGAGAGGTAGAATCTTTAACTATTTCTACAAACTTTCCCTTTTCAGCTTGTGCCGTCAACCACACTCGCGGAATCTTACCGGCCCTAATAACCAACGGAGACCATAACCCTTGCTCTGATTTTATAATATGAGAAACGTTCTTTAAGTAGTTACTACATAAAACAAGCTCTTCATATAATCCAAGATCATAATATGAAAGATTAATTTCAGACATTTCTTTTGAGATATCCACTATCGGCCCCTTTCCATTTAAGTATAAAAACCATTGGATTACAGATATATGAAATCCTATGGTTTTAACTTCTAAAATATTAAAATTTAAATTAAGCTGGCACGACTTGCAATAGGGAATGCATACGAAATACAATTAAAGTAGCACAGGGTAATTTCGGTTAGTAGGTATTTACTTGGAAAGTTTGTAAAAGTGGTGGCCCCTCCCAGACTCGAACTGGGGACCTAACGATTATGAGTCGTGTGCTCTAACCAACTGAGCTAAGGGGCCAACTTTTATATAACTGCTAGGCAGTTAATTTTTGAAGCGTTCAGTCACAGAGCGACTAAAGCGGGTTGCAGTATAAAAACTTTTTGGGGGCTTGTCACTACTAAAAACCTTTATTTTAACAATCAGTAAGCTAACTGCTTAAATAGTAATCTTTTATGAGGGAGTAATGTGTAAAAATGAGGAATTTAAGAGAAGGGATTCATGCAAGCCAATTAAAAGTGCCTATTTAAGCTGTATTTAAAATTGACTTACACAACTAATAATACAAATAACACAACGTTACTTTTTAGCAATAATATAAATGGCGTGTATTAACCCTGGGAAATAACCTAGCAGTGTTAATAAAATATTTAACCAAAAATGCATACCTAAGCCTACTTGCAAAAATACACCTAGTGGCGGTAATAAAACTGACAATATTATACGAATGATATCCATAACTTAACTCCTTTAAAATTAAAAAACAAAAAGCCCAGATTCACTGGGCTTTGAGTATAGTGCATTATTCAGCAACGATAGATAATTTATCTACCACGTCGCGCACATCTTCAGCATTTTTGGCAATTTTAACCGCTAGCTGTTTTTCAGCTTCAGATTCTACAGAACCGTTTAGAGTTACAATACCGTTATCGGTATCAACATCGATGTCTGTACCACCAACTTCTGAGTCAAATAGGAAGCGTGTTGTGATTACGGTGGTGATTTTAGCGTCTGTTAGGTCGTTATCACCATCATCCATCATGTCTTTGTCTGTGTTTTTGGTATCCATGTTTTTTACAACAGTCAGGCTGTTTTCAACATCGGATACGCCATCTAGGCTAAGTACAAGTTCTTCTGCTAACTCTTTTTCAATTTCGCTATCAACTTTACCTGTAAGTACTACCTTGCCATTTTTTACATCAGTGTTAATGTCAAAGTTGTTTAGATTAGTGTTCATAAGTAGCACTGTTTCTGCCTTACCATCAATCCAAGCATCTTTACTTTCGTTTTCCCAGCTGTTTGCTTGGGCACTCATAGCCGTAGTACCAAGAACTAAAGCCGCGATAATAGATTTGTTAAATGTTTTCATAATCTTTCTCCTTTTGATTAAAGACACTTTAACTAATGCGAACTTTAGGCCAACTAAATTTAACATTTAAATTCAATGGGTTGGGAATTTAAATCAACTCATTTCATGTTATAGCCGTGTAACTATTTACAGACTCATCGGTAAAACTTTCTCACATTGTGAAAATAGCTAGATAATTGCTGTTTTGGTTAATCTATCGTTAATATAACAAAACTAAAAACAGACTGAAAAATTAAGCCTCTGATAATTATTGAAATTATATTTGGTACGCCGTTTGCTTACTCACTACCAATAGTAAATATAATAAGGAATACCCATGTCTGTAAAAGTTGAAGACCGCCCAATAGAGCAAGTACGCGAACAAGTGATTGATCAATTAATTTATAATTACAGCCATGGCGTTATTTCAGTGGATGCATTTGAAAGACGCTTAGATGAGGCTATGGATGCAAGTAATAATGAAGCTTTGTTAATCCTAGTTGAAGACTTAACACTTAATACCGATCAGCAATATAAAGCAGAAAAACAATCGCAATTTACTCCACATTATAGTGCACAGCAAAACAGCGATGATGATTTTACGCTACGCAGCATTTTGGGTTCTAACGAGCGCAGCGGTCAATGGGTTGTGCCAAAAAATATATACTTAACCAATTTTATGGGCTCTGTAGTGCTTGATTTTACTGATGCCATTTTTACCCATCAAAATGTAACGATTCACGTTAACTGTATTTTTGGTAGCGATGAAATTTATGTACCAGAGCATGTAAATGTAGTCTCTAAAATGTTTTGTATTTTAAGCAGCCTTGAAAACAAGTCGGTATCGCTTAACAAGCGCCAAGGGCCCACTATTCATATTGAAGGTAAAGCAGTAATGGGATCGGTTGAAGTTAAAATAAAACGCACCATAAAAGAGAAGTTTATGAGCTTTGCAAACGAGCTAAAAACACAACTTGGCGTTAATAATAACCGCTCATTATAATTTATCTAGCAGCGCGTTAGAGTCGATTGACCTTTAAGGTCAGATATTGCCTTAATTAGGTGCGTTTAATTGCTGCCCGAGATTTGTAACCTAAATAACCTGAACTCTGGATAATAAATCTATCTCAAGCAACTATTTTCAGTGCTAACTGCAGTCCTAGGTAGAGCCTTTCGTTAGCCTGTGTTTGGCATTTATACGTTGTTATTACCTATTTATAGGGAATAAGCACACCACATAGGTGTGTTCTACTAAAAACCAAACACACGGCTTAAAATTCAACTTCGAAAGATAAATAAGCCTAAGTTACTGCCTGACGTTTTATTATAAATCGTTATTTCGCTCGCTTGGTATATCACTTAAATATTCTACAAACTCTACTTCAAATCCAGCCGGATCGATAAAATAAACATTTTTTCTAAATGGGTTGTCACCGCCTTGTTTATCTATTTTAAAACCAACTTGTTGCAAACGCTTTACTACTGCATCTAAATTTTGGGTAACGTAAGCAAAGTGCGCTAAACCTAATTGATGGCCTGCTAAATCTCGGTTTTCACCTTCACCATGATCGCTCATTGCAATGTATTGTGTGTCATCACCAAAATGCACCCAGCGCCTTGGTTTACCATGCCAAGTGCCCCTACCTTCACTTCGGATTGACCAATAAGGGAATACCGCTTGATAAAATTTAATCATATCCTCAATATTATTAACCACTAAATTGACATGTTCTAAATACATAATGTGTCCTTCTTGATTAAGTATGCAAACACAATAAAACCTCAAGTTAACTTTAGGTAAAGTGGTTTTTTAGATTTATTTAAATTTTATACAGCCGCAAATATATATGCAGAACAATAAAGTATAAAAAACACACAAAAGTATTTAGGGTTTATTGTTTACTTTATGGCAGAAATCGCTAAAATACGCCGGCTGAAATATATAAACGTTCTTTTACAACCCAAAGGTAACTCCATGCATCCAATGTTAAACATTGCGGTTCGCGCTGCGCGTAACGCAGGCAAAATTTTACTTCGCGCAAGTGAAGATTTATCAAAAGTTGAAGTGCAACAAAAAGGCGCTAACGACTTAGTAACTAACATTGATAAAGAAGCTGAAGCCGTAATTCGTGACACTATTTTACAATCTTACCCAACTCACTCGATTGTTGGTGAAGAGTTAGGTGAGCATAAAGGCAAGGATGATGATTACCAATGGATTGTAGATCCTATCGATGGAACAACTAATTTCATCAAAGGCATCCCTCATTACGCGGTTTCTATCGCACTTAAAGTTAAAGGTCGTTTAGACCAAGCTGTTATTTATGATCCAATTCGTGGTGAGCTTTTCACTGCTTCTCGTGGTCAAGGCACTCAGCTTAACAGCAAACGTCTTCGTGTAAGCAAAACTACCGTTCTTGCGGGCACTGTACTTGCTACTGGTTTCCCTTTCAAAAATAAAAACCACATGGATGCATACACTGAAGCATTTAAAGCATTGTTTGTACACACTGCTGATATTCGTCGCGCAGGTTGTTCTGCACTAGATATGGCATACGTTGCAGCGGGTCGTGTTGATGGATTTTTTGAAATTGGTTTAAAACCGTGGAATTCTGCAGCGGGCGAACTAATGGTTAAAGAAGCCGGCGGTATGGTTGTAGATTTTGCTGGTGGTAATAACTATAGCCACAGCGGTAATATCATCTGTGGTTCACCAAAATTGACTCAAGCGATTATTCGTGAAATTCGCCCAGTATTAACTGAGTCGTTACTTCGCTAATTTAATGCTACTAATACGAATCTGCATAAGTATTTGAACAATTTAACGAATTAAATTTCCCTACCTAAGTAGATTGGTACAACAGTATACTAAAAAGGAGCTCAGGCTCCTTTTTTTGTGTCTAAAAATAAGGGTTATCAAGCTTAAGCTCTATTGTTTTACCTTTTGTGTAAGGTAATGAATTAAGCTCTGTCGCGAAATACTCATAAAATAGCGCATCAAATTCACCATTTTTTTGCATGATTTTAAGCCCTTTTTCAATCGCTTGAGCCAGTTCGGGTTTATTTTTTGAGACAAAATAATAAAGCCCAGTTGGATAGCTAATGTATAAATCTGGCACTATTACTAAATTCTTATCTTTTAAATCCATGAGCTCTGAATTAACTTCGATGAATGAGCGCGGAAAATAATCAATCCGCCCCTGGCTTGTTAATGCAAACATCGAGTTTAAATTAGAAAGTGGCCTAACACTTAGTCCATTGTTAACTAATATCCGCATGTCAGGCCAATCATGACCTTGCACTGCAATAAGCATTGATAATTGCTCAACAGAGGTAATACCTTTAAATTTATCTACATTTTTTGTATTCGTAAGCAGTGCTCTTTTACCAATATACCCTTTAAATAAAGGGATTTTAATTGCAATCGCCAACGACTCTCGCTCAGGGCTACTCATACTCCAATATAAATCAAGGGCGTTCCCATCAAGTGCCATAAGATTTCGTTGTTGATGAGGGTGAACTGGCACTAAATTTATTTCAGCTGAGTAATCTGCTCTGATAAGTGCTTTTGAGAGTAATTCATTGAGGTAGTCGTCACGCGTAAAATGCGAGTGTTGATCTTGAGGGACATTAATAATATTGACTTCGCTTGCTATAGCACTACACACAAACAAGCTTACAACGCTAACCAGATACTTAAATGGCAACATAATAATCACCTACTTTGTTAAACTACCTTTTTACTATTTGCTAAACGCACCACCGCTGGTGTAGGCCTTCTTCGCTTACAGATAAAAAGATAGCTATGACGGTATCGTTTGGCCTCTTTTTTAGCATCAGTCGCTAATGCAGCTACTTGATGACTATTTTTACACTGTTGTAAATCAGGTTCAACCAAACCAATCGATAAGGTCAGTAAAGGGACAAATTGCTTTTCACCTTCGCGATTTGTAGCCCAGTATCCTTTGCTTTTAATATGCTCAGGAGTAAAAAATAGCTGTGACTGCAATTCAAACCGTTCAATAATTGTATTGCAAATTGTAACTGCATCACTTTGGTCAAACACAACCATAAAGTCATCACCGCCAATATGTCCTACAAAGTTAGCACTGTTTGTGCAAGCTTGCACTGTTACATCGGCTAATAATTTAATTACACTATCACCGCTGGCATAACCATATAAGTCATTAAATTGTTTAAAGTGATTTAGGTCTATATAAGCTAATGAAAATTTTAACTTATTACGCAGCCTTTGCTCTATAGCTTCATTTATAGCAACATTACCTGGTAGCATAGTAAGCGGATTAGCGTGCTGTGCGTGGCGAATTTTTTCTTCGGTAATATGTTTTAGAATATCTCTCAGTGGCGCTAATCCCAAGTATTTATTATTGCGTGTAATAACTATATGCCTGCGTATATCAAAATCCTGATCTGTTATTTGCTTACTTACGACATCAAGCATTTGATTCTCGTCAACGACTAATGGTTGCTTGTCCATTAATTCTGTAACTGGGCGTTTATCATAAAGTGCGTGCCCGTAGGGGGCCGCAAATACTTCCGTTAGCTGATCTTTATGAAGTAAACCAATTGGCTGGTCATCTTGATTTAATACTGGGATACTAATAATTGATTTGTCTTGCTCAAATAGCTTGTGAGCATCCTTACAGCGTGTTTCGCTATCAATTGCTGACTGAGTTAAAGCAAGATACCCTATTGCCATTGATTGCTCACAGAGCGCCTTTGCTTTAAATGTTAGTGCTTGTATTTGCTCAGAACTAAAGTCATAACTTGGTCGTAAACTGGGCCTTTCGAGTAAAAATCCCTGTACGTTACTAATGCCTAAGCTCTCAACTAACGCCAGCTCCTCCGGACGCTCAATACCTTCTGCAATAACGGCTGTATTAGTTGCTTTAGCAAGTATAGTGATTGATTTTAAAAACTCTTTTTTAACATCACTCTCATCACAAAAATCAATAAAATAGCGATCTATTTTTACAAAATCTGGACATAACTCAGACCACTGCTTTAACCCTGAGTAGCCAGCGCCTAAATCATCAATAGCAATGGTAAAGCCAAGTTCTCGATAATGAGCAATTGTTTTTAAAAGTAAAAACCCATCATCAACTTTCTCTTGCTCAGTAACCTCAATCACAACTCTGTTCGCAGCTAATCCAAATTGCTCAATTAAATGCAACGTTTCGCCTTTGGGGTGACACGGATCGAGTAAAGTTTTAGGGCTTACATTTAAAAAGAGCTTGCCTTGGAGGTTTAATTTTACAAAGTTTTCGATTGCTTTAGAGCGACATAATAATTCAAGTTCTGAAATTAATGCATGCTGATGAGCCACTTCAAATAATTTATTCGGCATTTCAAGTGGACTATTTTTAGGACCGCGACTGAGCGCTTCGTAACCAATAATACTTTGATTAGATATATTAAAAATAGGCTGAAATAATGTCGTTATTTCAGCATTATTTAAAATATACTCTAAAACTTTGTGTTGTACGGTCACGTCGGACTCTAATTATAATTTGATAAGAATAATAAAGTAGCAAGCCTGTATTACAATTTTATTGCACTGAAATAAACGCCACGCAATAAAAAACCGCTCAACAGAGCGGTTTTTTTAACAGTTACACAACCATTACGGCATAGCGTCTTGGTCTGCACCTTCTTTTTCAATTACTTCTGGTATTAAATCTTCTTTGCTTACGCCCATTGCAAGTGCAACAGAGCTGGCAACATAAATAGAAGAATAAGTACCAATAAACACACCAAATAACAATGCAGTTGCAAAGCCATGAATAGTTTGTCCGCCCCATGCAAACAAGGCAATCAATACTAAAATAGTGGTGATTGATGTTACAAGTGTACGGTTAAGTGTTTGGGTAAGTGAAATATCAATAATTTCAACGGTATCGTCAATGCGTACTTTACGGAAGTTTTCACGAATACGGTCCGACACAACAATGGTATCGTTAAGTGAATAACCAATTACCGCAAGAATTGCCGCCAATATAGTTAAATCAAACTCTAAACCTAATATAGAAAACAAACCTACAGTAATAATAACATCGTGTAATAGTGCACCTACCGCACCCACAGCGAAGCGCCATTCAAAGCGAAATGCAACATAGATTAAGATACAAATAAGTGCAGTTAACATGGCTAGGCCACCCTGCTCTTTTAAGTCTTCACCTACACTTGGGCCTACAAACTCAATACGGCGCATTACTACGCTGTCGTCTGCTTTTTTAAGTGCGTCGATTACTTGGTTACCAATTACTTCCGCTTTTACATCGCTACCGCGTGGCGCTAAGCGAACTAAAATCTCTTGGCTTGAACCAAACAATTGTACCGAAGCATCAGCAAAGCCATTTTCAGCTAGCGCATCACGTACTTTTTTAAGGTCAGCAGGTTGTGAAAAACCAACTTCTACAGCAGTACCGCCTGTAAAATCTAAACCAAAGTTTAAGCCTTTAACAAAAATTGATGCAAACGACGCTAAAATTAGTAACGTCGAAAAACCCATAGCCACTTTTCGAAGAGACATGAAACGAAGGGTTCTACTACCCAAACTTAAAATTTGCATGTCTGCTCCTTAAATCGAAAGTTTATCAATGCGTTTACCACCAACAAATAAGTTGATTACCGCACGGGTACCAACGATGGCTGTAAACATTGAAGTTAAAATACCAATCGCAAGTGTCACTGCAAAGCCCGCAATCGGACCTGTGCCCACTGCAAACAGTATAATGGCAGCAATTAGTGTCGTGATGTTGGCATCAAATATAGTGCTAAATGCGCTATCGTAACCAAAATGAATCGCTTGTTGAGGACTACGGCCATCGGCCAGTTCTTCACGAATACGTTCAAAAATAAGTACGTTGGCATCAACCGCCATACCTACGGTTAATACAATACCCGCAATACCTGGTAGCGTAAGTGTAGCGCCTGGAATTAAAGACATAACGCCAACAATCAGTACTAAGTTAGCCGCAAGCGCAAGGTTTGCAACCATACCAAAGCCTTTGTAGTACACAAGCATAAACACAAGTACAAACGCAAAACCAAGTGCAACCGCAGTCATACCCGCTTCAATATTTTCTTGTCCTAAGCTTGGACCTACTGTGCGCTCTTCAACAATTTGAATTGGTGCTACAAGCGCACCTGCACGAAGTAGCAAACTTAAGTTATGCGCTTCAGCAGGGTTATCAATACCCGTAATACGGAACGAGCGGTCAAGACGAGCTTGAATTGTTGCTACGTTAATTACTTCTTCGACCTTGATAGGTGGAAGTGCTTTACCGTCTGCATCTTTTTTACCTGATGGCTTGTATTCAATAAATACCGTTGCCATACGCTTGCCAATAGCACGCTTGGTAAAGGCATTCATTTTTGCCCCACCTTTGCTATCTAACGTAATACTTACTTGCGGACGTTGGTATTCATCAGCGCCAGATTGCGCGCCCGTAATATGGCTGCCCTCTAAAATAATACGCTTTTTAAGTACAACAGGGTAACCGTCGCGGCTCATGATCATTTCAGTACCCGCTGGAATACGACCTTGAGCAGCAGCACTTGCATCGGCATTTTCGTCTACTTCACGAAATTCAAGTGTTGCTGTCGCACCTAAAATTTCTTTAGCGCGTGCTGTATCTTGAATACCGGGTAGTTGAACAATAATACGCTCAGCGCCTTGGCGTTGTACGTTAGGCTCTGCAACACCAATTTGGTTGATACGGTTACGAATAATCGTTTCATTTTGCTTGATAGCGTAGTCACGAATTTCTTTGAGTTTTTGCTCACTCATTGTTGCAAAAAATGCTTTATCGTTGCTGCTATCATCAATGTAAACGTTTAGCGGGTAGCGAGTTCCTAAGAAACTTTCTGCAGCATTTTTGTCTTCTTCGGTACGCATTTCTACGCGCATACGTTCAGAGCCAGCTACACGGCGAACACTACGGTAACGTAGTTTTTCTTCGCGCAGATCACTGCGAAAATCTTGTTCCATTTGCTCAAGCTGGTTATCAACCGCTGTTGCCATGTCGATTTCCATGGTGAAATGTACGCCACCACTTAAATCAAGGCCTAACTTCATTGGGTTGCCACCAACCGCTTTTAACCAAGCTGGTTGAGCAGGTGCCATATTAATAGCAGAAATGTAATCATCACTAAGCGAATCACGCAGTAAATCTTGCGCTTTTAACTGCTCTTCAACATTTTTTAAACGAACTAAAATTTGTCCATCTTCAAGTATTGTCGATTTAGCGGTTACATTATTTTTTTTGAGGATTTCGTTTACTTTGTCTACAACACTGAGATCAACATCAGCACCTTTAGCACCTGAAACTTGTATAGCCGGATCGCGACCATACAAGTTTGGAGAAGCATATAAAAGGCCAATGGCTACCACAGCTAAAACAAGTAAATACTTCCAAACCGGAAACTTGTTTAACACGGGGTCGTCCTTATTATTTTTATAGCGACTTCATTGTGCCTTTTGGCAATACTGCAGATACAGATGATTTTTGCACTGTTACTTCTGCTTGCTCATTTAAAGAGATAACGATGAAATCTTTATCTTCAGAAATTTTAACTATTTTACCTACTAAGCCACCTTGAGTTAGCACTTCGTCACCTTTAGCCATCGCATTCATTAGGCTTTTGTGTTCTTTAACACGATTAGCTTGTGGGCGATAAATCAAAAAGTAAAAAACTAAACCAAAAATAGCTAACATAATTAGCATTTGCATAGTGCCCCCGCCTGCCGCTGCTGCGCCTGTACTTGCTTGTGCGTTTGAAATAAATAAACTCATGATACTTCCTCTTTAATTTTTAAAGTTTAATTTTTTATATCTGCTAGCTCTGGCACATCTTGGCCTCGGCGAGCATAAAAATCTTTTACGAATTCTTCTAATTTACCTTCGCTAATTGCATTGCGTAAACCTTCCATAACACGTTGATAGTAACGTAAATTATGAATTGTGTTTAGTCGCGCACCTAAAATTTCGTTACATTTATCAAGGTGATGCAAATAAGCTCGTGAATAATTCCCACACGTATGGCAATCACACTCAGGGTCAAGTGGCCCTGTATCTGTTTTATGCACTGCGTTACGTATTTTAACCACACCTGTGGTAATAAATAAATGACCATTACGTGCATTACGCGTTGGCATAACACAGTCAAACATATCAATGCCTCGGCGAACCGACTCAACTAAGTCCTCTGGTTTGCCTACACCCATAAGGTAACGAGGTTTGTCTTCTGGCATTTTAAACGCACAGTGATCAAGAATGTTCATCATTTCGTTTTTAGGCTCGCCTACTGATAGGCCACCTAATGCATAACCGTCAAAACCAATGTCTTCAAGACCGGCTTGTGATTGTGCACGTAATTCTGGGTACATACCACCTTGAATAATACCAAACAAAGCAGATGGGTTGTCGCCATGACCTTCTTTAGAGCGCTTAGCCCAACGAAGAGATAGCTCCATAGAATCTTTAGCTTCTTTTTCAGTCGCTGGATACGGCGTACATTCGTCAAATATCATTACAATATCTGAACCTAAATCGCGTTGTACTTCCATCGATTTTTCAGGTGACATCATAATTTCATCACCATTTACAGGTGATTGAAATAATACGCCCTCTTCAGTGATTTTACGCATTGCGCCTAGGCTAAATACCTGAAAACCGCCTGAGTCAGTTAAAATAGGGAAATCCCAGTTCATAAAGTCATGTAAATCACCATGCTGCTTAATGATCTCAGTACCTGGGCGAAGCATTAAGTGGAAGGTATTACCTAAACAAATTTGTGCACCAGTCGCTTTTACTTCATCTGGCGTCATACCTTTTACAGTACCGTAAGTACCAACAGGCATAAATGCAGGTGTTTCTATTACACCACGGTCAAAAATCAAGCGGCCACGGCGCGCTTTTCCGTCAGTACGGTCTAATTCAAATTTCATATCATCCTCAATGTCAGAAAAACAGTCCAACAAGCTATAATTTAACCGCTCGATTCTACCCTTTTTGACCAGCCAATACTATTAGCTGCGGTAAATTCAATACTGATAACTTCATTCAAATAAAAAACCCCAGCAACTTAACTGGGGTTTGTAATCATTTTTACTGATAATTTAATACTTAACCTGAACCCTGGATAATAAGTCTGTCTCAAGCAACTATTTTCAGCGCTAACTGTGTTGAATTTACTTGCAATAGGGCCAGTTACTTAACTATTTACGTGTTAAAAACATCGCGTCGCCATAACTAAAAAAACGATACTGCTGTTCAATTGCCGTGTTATACGCACCCATAATGTTGTCTTGCCCGCTAAAGGCGCTCACTAACATTATAAGCGTTGATTCCGGTAGGTGAAAATTAGTAACCATGGCATCCACTACATTAAACTGATAACCCGGATAAATAAATATATCTGTATCACCAAAGTAAGTGTCTAGCTTGCCACCATGTACTTTTGCTGCAGATTCTAATGAACGCACTGAGGTTGTACCAACGGCAATAACGCGCCCACCTTTCGCTTTAGTTTTTGCAACAGCCGCTACCACATCTTCTGGCACTTCAATGTATTCGGAATGCATTATATGATCGTCAACACTGTCAACACGCACTGGCTGAAAAGTACCTGCACCAACATGCAAGGTAACAAAAGCCATTTGCACGCCCTTATCCTTTAATGCAGCCATTAACTGTTTATCAAAATGTAAACCAGCAGTAGGCGCTGCCACTGCCCCTGGTTTTTCACCATAAACTGTTTGATAGCGCTCACGATCTGCCTCGTTATCAGGACGGTCGATATAAGGCGGTAATGGCATGTGTCCAATGTCGTTTAATATATCAAGTACGTTTTGACTGTGATCAAATTCAAGCTCAAATAACGTGTCATGCCGTGCAACCATTATTGCCTTGGCCTTACCTTCTAAAATAACTTCATTACCAGGCTTTAATGATTTGCTAGCACGGACATGTGCAAGCACACGATGTTCATCAAGTACACGTTCAACTAATACTTCAACTTTACCACCTGATGCTTTTTGACCAAACATGCGTGCAGGGATTACTCTGGTATTATTAAAAACCAGTAAGTCGTTTTCATTTACCAGTTCAAGTATGTCACTAAAGACTTTGTGTTCTACACTACCACTAGGCCCATCTAGGCTAAGTAAACGACTACTCGTACGATCCGGCTTAGGAAAGCGAGCTATTAATTCATCAGGTAAGTCAAAGCTAAAATCAGCTACGCGCATAGTTAGTAATCCACATCATTTAAAATCGCGCCAAGTGTATATCTATCGCCTATCAAGCTCAAGAAATCCCCTTATATTCTGCAAAATTGAAGTACGCAAGCCTACGAATGACCATTAATTTTCTTGTTCTTCAATCAAAAAATCACTATTCTTATTCGGTTAAATAAATATGGGTTGAGAAATACGTGGTAGAGCAACTTAAATTGCTAATATTAAACGCAAGTCGTGCTGAACGCCTTACTATTCGTGCCACTTTAGAGAGCCTGAATGTTTTTGCTTTTATTGAAGTACAAGACAGCCAACAAGCTTTAAAACTATTAAAGCAACAGCCTGTTGATATTATTATCACGGGCCTCAATGTCGGTAAAATAGATGGTTGGCGCTTTTCACGGATGATCCGTTCGGGTTTATTAAAAACACCAAAGAATACGCCGATACTACTCATCCCTCCCATTTATTGTGAACGCATCGCAGAAACAACTGCGCGTAGTTATGGTATTGATGCCGTACTGCCTTTTGAGCAACAAGACATGCTGCCACAGGTTTTGGCTAATGTGCTGTCGACACATTTAGAAAAAAGTAGCCGCTTAAACCTCTTATTACTTGAGCCACTGCAAGATAAAGCCAATGATATTAGCGCACAACTAAAGCTAAACTTTGCAATTACACATACAACAACAAGCAAAGAAGCGCTAAACGCTTACTACCAGCAAAAATTTGCCATCGTACTGTTAGATGCCACAGCCGCAAGAGCTGAAACGTCGAGTGTTTTAGTAGAAGAGATTTTGCAACATAACCCAAAACAGGCAATTGTAACAATTATAGATAATGATGATGCAAATTATGCAGAGCAGCTCTTATTATCAGGTGTTACCGATTTTATTCGTGCCCCCTACGACCCTTCTTTTTTAAATAAAGTATGTGACCACGCAGCACGTCGAGAAGACTTTATGGTCAGTTATGCTGAATTTGCCAACAAAGTTGAGCAATTGAGTGTAAGTGAAGTGAAATATAAAGAGTTATTCTCAGCCCACCAACGCATTCTATTACACTTAAATACCGTGGTACTTGAACTTGATCAACTAGGTAAAATACGCTTTATAAATCCAGCTTGGGAAACACTAAGTGGTCATGGCGTAAAACCAACACTGCAAAAACCTTTAACCGCATTTTGTATTAATGAATGCCAAGAAAAATTACAAAATACGATTTGTGATATTTTAGGGGGGGTGAAAATCAGCAACAAGTAGAAATTAAGTTACAGCACAAAAATGGCACTCAAATTTGGGTAGAATGCAGGTTTCAACTGATCAAAAATAGTCGTAATACAGCAACAATTACCGCCACAATCGACAATATTCATGAGCGAAAGCAAGCTGAATTACAGTTACGCCATTTAGCGCATCACGATCCACTTACAGGCTTACATAACCGCTATTATTTTGATCAACAACTTAATCGTATCTGCCAACCAAAGCACACTTTCGATGATATAGAACATGCTATTATTTATATCGATCTTGATCACTTTAAAATAATAAATGACAGTAAGGGCCACCACCAGGGCGATATTGTCTTAAAAGAAGTGGCTCAACTGTTTAAAGACAATATCGGTGATGAACACCTTGTTTGCCGTATTGGCGGTGATGAATTTGCTGTTATTTTAACAAACATGAACTTATTAGAAGCGCATTTAGTGGCCGAAGGTGTTTGTATCGCAATTGAACAACATACTTTTAAATCAGAGGATCAAGTTTACACAATAAGCTGCTCTATTGGCTTAGCTCAAATTACATCTAAAAATTGCGATCCCAATGAGTGCTTAAAACAAGCCGACATCGCCTTATATATAGCTAAAAATTTAGGTCGAAATTTAGTCCACTGTTATTCAAAAGAAGACTCGCAAAATAAGACATTGCAAACAGGTTTGGAATGGGGTCACGAAATCCGCCAAGCATTACAACAAGATAATATAGAGCTCCATTATCAGCCTATTTGGGACTTCAAACAAAGTAAAGTTGCTTACTTTGAAGTACTACTACGATTAAAGCTCAATGATAAACTTGTGTACCCCAATCAATTTATTCCATCGCTTGAAATGTTAAACGATACATTTTTGATGGATCAATGTGTAATTCGTAACACGCTTGCTTGTGTTGAAAAACACCCAGAATTAAATCAAGTCGCAATTAATCTATCAGCACAATCATTTTTAGATGAACGATTACTGCCGCTTATAGAGTCAAGCTTAGAAAAATATCAAGTATCACCTACTCGTATTATTTTTGAAATTACTGAATCTGCAAGTATTAATAATCTAAAAGCAACACGTAAGATGATTGAGAAGCTCAATAGCTTAGGTTGTCACTTTTCTATAGATGACTTTGGTACCGGCTTTAGTACTTTTAATTATTTAAAGCAGCTTCCCGCACAGCATGTAAAAATTGACGGCTCATTTGTACGTGACATGCTTAACGACCCCATCGATTTAGCGTTAGTAAAAGCAATTAATGATATAAGCCGGTCACTCGATAAGCGTTCTGTGGCTGAGTATGTTGAAAATAAAGATATATTTTTTGCACTAAAAGAGATTGGTGTGGATTACGGACAAGGCTACTTTATTGCACGTCCTATGGCGGTTGAAAAAGTAAAGACAGAGCTTGAAAATATTTTAAAAAATAAAGTTTTTTACCAACAATAACCTAGCTCATATTAAGCATTAATAAACAATTTTAAGCATTTTATTACTATCATTATTATCTTTTTTACCTATACTTTCTTCATCACAATACGAATGTCACGTTATTTAAAGGATTACGCTTAACAAACATGACATTACCTATTGCAAATACAGAACCCTAAATCACGGGCTGTTTTAAAATAAGGTTTGAGGAGATAAATATGACGCAATTGATTATCTTATTACTACTTATTCACTTTGCAATAGCGTATCAATGCTATCGATACGCGAGCATAAAGGGCTACCCAATTCGAGTATTTACAGTATTAGGTTGCATGCCTTATTTTAATTTAGTGGTGTGGATCTATTTATTATTTTTACCGGAGCTAGAACCTTTTGAACACCATAACCATGATCAAAAGCAGCCTCTTTAGGCTGCTTTAACATTTAAATCACTTTGTTTTATTAAACTCCAAACTACATTGGCGTTGTAAAAACACCTCAAGCTGCTGACTAAATAACTTAAAGTCGCGAATTCGTCCTGTTGTTTTACGCCACAATATACCGATATCACGGTATGCATCGCTTTGCGATGGTGTCGCTGTCATATTTTTATTATCTAAAATCCCTGCATTAATTGCCATTTGCGGTAAAAAAGTCACGCCAAGTTGATGTTCAACCATGCTAAGCAAAGTATGCAAGCTTGCTGCTTCAAATGGATTAATACAACTAGCACGATTTAAGTGACACGCACTAAGCGCATGCCCTGTCATACAATGCTCACGCTCCAGTAAGAATACACTCGCATCTGGTAGCAAATTAAAGTCCTCTACCCCCTTTGCAGGCATATATTCTTTATGATGCACTAAGCTAAAATGATCTTTTGCCAAAATTTGAGTATGAAACTTATCCGTTTCGTATGGTAAGGCTAATAGCGCTAAATCAATATGACCATGCTCGAGCTTGTCGAGTAGTTTATCGCTCGTGTCTTCTATCAATACCAGCTCTAAGTCGCAAAAAGTTTGTTTGCAAAAGTGATAGAGCGGCGCAGCAATAAAGCTCGCTATAGTCGGTATTACCCCCACGGTTAACTTACCGCTGAGGGGAGTTAAAAAGCTTTTAGTCAGCTCTTTTAAGCTAATTGTATCATTAATTATTTTACGAGAACGCTCTACAACTTCTTCGCCGATGCTGGTAAACATAAGGCTACGATTTTCTCGCTCGATGAGCTGACAACCAAGTGTTTCTTCAAGGTTTTGAATCGCACTACTTAAAGTGGATTGACCTATAAAGCACGCGCTCGCGGCACGCCCAAAGTGTTGATGTTGATGAACAGCTAATAAATACTGTAGCTGTTTGATGCTTGGAAGATTGGTCATTTTTTCTTTCCACAAATAAAAAGACCCCAACACCTAGGGCGTTGAGATCTTTTCAAGCTAAAAGTCTTTAAGTACTTTTTTGTTAAACCCCAAAAGCGGTTCTTAGTACGTAGAAAATAACAATAGCAAGGGCAGCACCAACTGGCAACGTAATTACCCAAGAAACTACAATGTTTCTGATTACGCCCATATTAAGTGCTCCAATTCCACGTGCCATACCTACACCTAATACCGCGCCAACTAAGGTCTGAGTAGTAGAGATTGGCATACCAGTACCTGATGCAATAACAACCGTTGAAGCAGCAGCTAGTTCAGCAGCAAAACCACGGCTAGGCGTTAAATGTGTAATGCCTTCACCAATTGTTTTAATTACTTTTTTACCTAAAATAGCAAGACCGGCCACAATACCAAAACCACCAAGCGGTAGAATCCACCATGCAATAGCGGCTTTCTTAGCAATTTCACCATTGTTTTCAACAATGTTTACAACAGCAGCTAGTGGACCAATAGCATTAGCAACGTCATTAGAACCATGGGCGAATGCCATACAACATGCAGTTAATACCATTAATACAGCAAATACTTTTTCAACATTGTTGAACTGCATTTGCTTATCCGCTTGAGGATCAATCTTCAAACGAGAAATAGCAATTTTACCAATAATACCCACAATAACCGCAATAGCGATAGAAAGTGCATAGCCTTCAACAGCACCTAAATCTATGCCAACATGCTTTAAG
This sequence comes from Pseudoalteromonas sp. 1_2015MBL_MicDiv, assembly GCF_002407505.1. NCBI lineage: Bacteria > Pseudomonadati > Pseudomonadota > Gammaproteobacteria > Alteromonadales > Pseudoalteromonadaceae > Pseudoalteromonas > Pseudoalteromonas sp. 1_2015MBL_MicDiv. The sequence continues at coordinate 3,479,672 of NZ_CP012737.1, forward strand.
CCTTTTTTAATTGTAACTAAAGCCATAATAAAGCCCGCTAGACCCATATAAAGCGGTACATAACGTTTAGCATTTTTAAGTGGAGCGTCTGTATCAAAAATAAGCTTTTGCGCACTCATAAATATTAAGTATGCAATAAAGCCTGATATAGCCGGTGTTATAATCCAACTACCAACAATACCACCTACTTTATCCCATTGGATTGCCTCAGTACCAACAGCAACTAAAGCAAAACCAATGATTGCGCCAATGATTGAGTGAGTAGTTGATACCGGCCAACCTAGGAACGAAGCCATTAATAGCCATGTTCCGGCTGCAAATAAAGAAGCAATCATGCCCAGAACCATAAGCTCAGGAATATCTGCAAATGGTGCTGCATCAATAATTCCTTTACGGATTGTTGATGTAACCTCACCACCTGCTAAGTAAGCACCTGCAAATTCAAAAATCATCGCAATAAAAATTGCTTGTTTGATTGTAAGCGCTTTAGAACCTACTGAAGTACCCATAGCATTAGCAACGTCATTCGCGCCAATACCATAAGCCATAAAAAAGCCGACTGCTGCGGCAATTAAAATTAATACCGTGCCGTAAGATGCAATGATATCCATTGTGTAACCTTAATCTTTCGTAATTGAACTGATTTTAAATTAACGAGCTAACATCAGCTCAAGACGTGATCCTACGCGCTCTGCAATATCTGCAAGCTCGCCAACCCACTCAATGATTTTGTATAAAAACATTACATCAATTGGATTTAGCTCACCTTCTACAACTCGCAGTTGGCGACGTACTTTTATTTGCATTTCATCCGTGTCTTGTTCTATCGCATCCAATTCTACTAGCATTTTTTCTACTAAGGTCACTTCGCGACCTTTAAAACCAGTTTCTAGCAATTCTTCTAACTCATTAATTGCTTTAGATGCTTGTTTAGTTGCATCTACACAACGAGTTAAATAAGCAAGAAAATCAACTTGCATAACTTTAGGAATGGTCATTTCACGACCAATCACACGTCCAGCAATGTCTTTCGCTTTATTAGCAATTTTGTCTTGTTGGGTTACTAATTCGAGCAGATCTGTACGCTCTACCGGCATGAATAATCCACGCGGTAGCTGTAAACGTATATCTCTTTTCATATCATCGGCTTCACGCTCTAAATTACGAATAGTGATACGAAGCTCTTCTGCTTGTACCCACTCTTCTTTAAATACGTGATTAAAAAAAGGTATCAAAGCTTTACTTGCTTGATGAACCTTCTTGATGTGTTCTTCCATAGGTTTGATAGGAGATTTTGCAAATACTCCTAAAAACGCGTTTGTAGGCATAACTGACCCTTTAATCAAATTGATATGCTTTGCAGCATGAATTTTACAGCATTCACAACGATTGTGAATGCTTTTTATTGCTTCACTTGTGCTAACAATGCACAAAGCGACACAAGGCCGCTTTAATACAAAAGAATGAAATAATTAAATTTATAGAGATTTTTCTATATCTTCTTGAGATGTATGACGAATATCTTTGCCATTTACGAAATATATAATGTATTCCGCAATATTTTGGCAACGATCTCCGATACGCTCAAGCGAACGCACAGACCACACTAAATCCATAATTTTCGGGATTGAGCGAGGATCTTCCATCATATAGGTCATTATTTGACGTGTAATGGCTTCATACTCTCTATCTACCTTTGCATCTTCCTTGTGAACCTGAAATGCACGTTGTACATCCATACGCGCAAACGCATCAAGCACATCATGAAGCATTTTTAATACTTGGCGACCCATATTTTCAATATTAACTAATAAATCTTGCTGATCTTTAGTAAATGAATCCAATGCCACTTTTGCAATGCGCTTTGCTTCATCGCCAATACGCTCTAAATCAGCAATCGTTTTTGCAATTGCAATTACTAACCGTAAATCACTGGCTGCTGGCTGACGACGAGCAATAATGCGAGTGCACTCTTCGTCAATGTTCACTTCCATAGCATTTACTTTGTAATCGTTCTGACGCACCTTTTGAGCAAGCTCTGCATCGTTACGACTAACGGCGTCAAGTGCGCTGCTTAGTTGTTGTTCAACGAGGCCTCCCATGCTTAATACATGGTTGCGTACATTTTCTAGCTCTTGATTAAACCGGCCAGAAATATGCTTATTGATATTATGTTCCATAATTGCCTTCTCTCTTAATCTTATACAACACGTTATAACGGGCTAATTAACCGTAACGACCGGTAATGTAGTCTTCGGTCTTTTTCTTAGTTGGTGTTGTAAATAAGGTATTTGTATCTGAATACTCAATCAATTCACCCATATACATAAAGGCTGTTTGATCAGACACTCGCGCTGCTTGTTGCATGTTATGTGTAACAATAACAACGGTAAATTTGTTTTTTAAATCGTTAATAAGCTCTTCAATTACCAACGTTGAAATTGGATCAAGCGCTGATGTAGGCTCATCTAATAGTAACACTTCTGGCTCAATCGCAATTGAACGAGCAATAACTAAACGTTGCTGCTGACCACCCGACAAACCAAACGCACTATCGTGTAATCTGTCTTTTACTTCATCCCACAATGCTGCACCACGAAGCGACTGCTCTACTACTTCGTCTAATTTACGTTTCTCTTTAATACCTTGTAAGCGTAGTCCATATACCACATTCTCATAAATAGATTTAGGAAATGGGTTCGGACGCTGAAATACCATGCCTACGTTACGGCGAAGTGCGGCTACATCAACACTTTTATCATATATATTTTGCCCATGAAGTAATATCTCACCTTCAATTCGGCAAATATCAACCAAATCATTCATGCGGTTGATACAGCGCAGCAATGTTGATTTACCGCAACCCGATGGGCCGATAAACGCGGTTACTTGACCTTTAGGAATGTTCATATTCACTTTATTAAGTGCTTGCTTATCACCGTAGTAAAGATCGAGATTTTTAATCTCTAACGCTTTTTGATCGTCAGTTAAGTTTTCTAAATCTAACTTCAAGCCTAAATTTGCTTGGTTTACTTGTGGAGCGACTGTAATCATGTTTGTTACCTATAAAATCTTTACAAATTAGTGTTCAAGCGATCTGAATTTTTCACGTAAATGATTACGTATACCAATAGCCGTTATGTTAAGCGTAATAATCACCGACACTAATAAAAAGGCCGTTGCGTATACCAGCGGACGCGCCGCTTCAACATTAGGACTTTGGAAGCCAACATCGTAAATATGAAAACCTAAATGCATGAACTTTCTATCTAAGTGAAAGTACGGGAAGTTGCCATCCAGTGGTAATGTAGGTGCCATTTTCACAACGCCCACCAACATTAGTGGTGCAACTTCACCTGCAGCACGTGCAACTGCCAATATTAAACCGGTCATAATTGCAGGACTTGCCATTGGAATTACTATACGCCATAACGTTTCAACTTTTGTTGCGCCAAGTGCGAGTGAACCATCGCGCACAGTACTAGGAATACGAGATAAACCCTCTTCAGTCGATACAATAACAACAGGTAAAGTCAGTATAGCGAGCGTTAACGCCGACCACATTACACCAGGTGTACCAAATACTGGGGTTGGTGATGCTTCTGGATAAAATAATTGGTCTAAGCTGCCACCTAACATGTATACAAAAAAGCCAAGGCCAAATACACCGTATACAATTGAAGGAACACCCGCTAAGTTAATCACCGCGATGCGAATCATTTTAGTGATAGCATTTTTAGCGGCATACTCGTGCAAATAAATTGCAGCAACAACACCAAACGGCGTCACGATTACAGCCATCAACATAACCATAAACACTGTACCAAATATAGCAGGAAAAACGCCGCCTTCGGTATTTGCTTCACGTGGGTCATCAGATACAAACTTACCTAACTGTACAAAGTAGTGCCCTAACTTTGCAAAAAAGCCCATGTCGTTTGGAAACCAAACATCAAGTACTTGGTACATAGGAATAGTAACAATTTCACCGCGCATATCTTTTACGGTTACGTAGTCACGTTTAGCTTGCTTACGTAGTGCAAATAAATCTTTTTCAAGTACGCCATATTCGGCACGTAAATCAGCACGCGCTTGAGCAAGCTCTGCTACACGTTCATCTGTTAATGCGTTATCGAGTAAGTAGCCCTTTTCTTTTAAACGAAGACGCTCAAGTTCGTAGTTAATATGGCCTATATCGCCATTTTGTAAATCGAGTGCCTCATCGTTTAAATCAACAGCACGTTCAACAAGCTCATGTAGTATTTCTACTTTATCGCCAGCCACCGGCTTGCCATCTTTAATTACATTTTCTACATAGCCATAAAAGTTACCGTTTTTGCTACGTTCGAATACTGCAAGTGCCGCTGGCGTTGATTTATCTTTTATGTCAGTTTCTAATATCCAACGAAAATCTAAATCTACGTATTCCCGATTACCCGTTTTTATCAGTAAACGTTCAAACTCTTCTTTATCGAATGCAGATACATCAATACCCGTTGCCGTCAGACGCTCTTTAGGAACAAGTTCACGGTCGTAAATTTCACCTATTACGGTTTGTTTTGCAATTGACCCTTCAAGTTCAAACTGTACAACTTGAGAAGGCCAAAAAAAACTTAATCCCTTCCAGGCTATCATTGCTAAGATACCTAGCACTGAAATTAAACTGATGCTCACTGCACCACCGGTCATCCAAATCCAAGGAGAACCAGACCTAAACCACTGCTTTATCATGTCGTGTCTCTCCACTTACATTGAGCTGTATTTTTCACGTAGTTGCTGACGAACAAACTCAGCCACTGTGTTAAAAATGAAGGTGAATATGAATAGTACAAAAGCGGCTAAAAACAAAATTCTATAATGTGAACTACCCACTTCTGACTCTGGCATTTCCACCGCAATATTTGCCGCAAGAGTACGCATGCCTTGGAAAATACTCCAATCCATAATAGGTGTATTACCTGTCGCCATTAATACAATCATTGTTTCGCCAACTGCACGGCCTAACCCCATCATTACTGCTGAAAAAATACCTGGGCTGGCTGTTAGTAATACAACACGCACAAGCGTTTGCCACTGAGTAGCTCCCAGAGCTAATGAACCGTTTGATAAATGTTTTGGTACACTAAATACCGCATCTTCAGCAATCGAAAATATAGTAGGAATAACCGCAAACCCCATCGCAATACCAACAACTAACGAGTTGCGCTGATCGAACGTCATGCCTAATTCATTCGTTAAATATTGGCGAACATTGCCATCAAACATCCACAGTTCTATTGTTTCGCTCATTGCGAACGAAAACCAGCCAATAAGTAACACAACCGGAATAAGGATGATTGAATGAGAACCTTCTGGTATTTTATGGCGAATGCTTGCAGGCAACTTTGTCCAGCCTAATGCCGTACCTAAAATACCCAATGGTAGTAATACCAATAACCCAACAATGGCTGGCAAATGCTCTTCAATTAAAGGAGCCAACCAAAGGCCAGCTAAAAAACCTAAAATAACAGTGGGTAATGCTTCCATTATTTCTACGGTTGGTTTCACTACCTTACGAAGCTCACTCGACATAAAGTAGGCTGTATAAATGGCTGCAGAAAGTGCAATAGGTACCGCAAATAACATGGCATAAAATGCTGCCTTTATTGTGCCAAACGAAATAGGTACGAGTGAAAACTTAGATTCAAAGTCATCACTTGCTGATGTTGACTGCCAAATATAACCCGGCTCAGGGTAGCCTTCGTACCATACTTCTTCCCATAGCGCAGACCAGGTTACCTCAGGGTGTTCGTTATGTATTTCAAGTACCGTAAGTTTATTGTCAGCTAAAATTAATGCGGCGTTAGAGCGTGGTGCAATAGCAAAGTCTTTAATAGCACCTTCACTCACCTTGCCTTGCCATAATTTGGCTTCGCTTGTTGTATAGTACACACCAAGTTCGCCATTACTGCTGGTAGTAAAAAAAGTTCGGCGATAAAACTCTGTAAATATATTTAACTTACTTTGTTTGCTTGTTTCAAATGAGCGGATTTTTTGATATTCACGACCAGTCTCAGTATTTACTTCAAACCATTGTGAAACCTCACCATTATCATTAGCAAGCATCAATGAGTTAGCACCGGCAAGTAATTGTGCAGATACTATATTTGCATTTTCTTCATTTGCCGAAAGTAATTGAATTAGCTCAACGTCGCTTGAATCACGTGTATCGTATACATAAATTTGATTAGCTGAACGAATAAAAGTACGCGTTGTATCAGGTGAAATTAAAAGCTCATCGACGCGCCCTTCAATGTTCAACTCAGTACGTTCAACAACCCACTCTACCTCGCCAGTAAACATGTTTTCTTCAGCCACAAAGCTACTAAACAAAACACGTTTGTCAGCCGTTAATGCCACAACAGCTGTTTTATCTTCATAATGACTAAATGCAAAACGCGATATAGCAGCGCCTTCTTCATCTACTTCTAGCGCCATTTCGCCAAGTGGGTAATCAACTCGCGGCGTTAATTTACGTTCATTATTTGGAAACGTGACTAAAAATTTAGGTGCAACAATCACCACCGAACCGTTTTGTAAGCCATAGGCATATTGCCCCTGAAACGGTGCACTGGTCGCAAAGCTACTCACTTCACTTGGTAGTTCTACATCAAGTGTTTTAAGTTTTTTACCAAAACTAGCTTTTTCTACATTGTAAAAATCTACATTGCCTTGCTTGCTAAGTAAAAAAGCAACTTCTGTTTGCTCTTCAACACCTAAACCAACAATTTGATCTGCATTGGCAACATTGAAACTGTCGCGCTTTTCAACTTTTGCTGATTCAAAAATCGGTTGTACTACATAAAGGAGGTAGAAAAAAATTAATAGCAGCGCTATTAATACCATTACTCCACCTGCGGTTATGCCAAACTTGGCAAACCGATCTTTAAATAGACGGCTTCGATCCGTATTAAAAGTCGGCTTATTCGGATTGGAAGTCATCAAAACACCCTTAAATCTTAACGTTGCATAAATTATATTTCATCAAGATGACAGTATTGTTACAGCGGTAACAATAAACCTTTTTAGCCAGGTAATAATAAGGTGGTTTAATTCATTGCATATTTTGCATTAAACGAATAGTTTATAAGTTAACTTAATTATAAATTTATTGGACAAAGTATTTATCGAGGTCAATACTGAAAGGCGCCTAATAAATAACAATAGCAATGAGCTAAGCACCTAGTGCACATTGCTAGACGCGCACAACTCTAGGGTTTGAACCTATCGTTTATAAAACAACCCATAATATTTAGATTTAAGTTAGATAAACACTTAATGCCTATGCATTTACCTTCTTTGGGCTTAAAAAAGAGAATTATTTATGAAGCAGTTGGTTATAACAATTTTAGGGAAAGATCGCCCTGGCTTAGTAGAAAGCATCTCAACCATTATTTTAAAAAATAACGGTAATTGGCTCAGCAGTAATTTAAGTCATTTGCTTGGTCACTTTGCGGGGATCATACAGCTAGAGGTCGCTGAAGAGCATTTACAATCACTTCAAAATGCATTAAACGCATTGCCTAAGCTTGATGTACGTATTGAAACCGGCAATACAGAAATAGAACATGTTGAACTTGAACAGCTAAACTTTGTGATTACAGGAAACGATCGCCCTGGAATAGTACAAGAACTTGCCAGTGTTATTCGCCATAAGGGCGCTAACATTACACATTTAAACTCAAGGCAACAGAGCGCCCCAAACTGGGGAGTCCCTATTTTTAGCGCCGTAGCTACCATAACATTACCTAATGGAATGAATAAAGATGAAGTAATTGATGCTCTCGAATCGATAACTAGTGATTTGATTGTTGATGTTGAAGACGTTTAACCTTCCTTGATGCGTGTCATAAACCTGACACGCATGTCATTTTAATGTCATGAACTTGCACTATATTTTATTTAGCATCTAATCGCGGAATAAAATATGAATGCCCATACAGGAAAAACGCAAGTTATTGAATATTTTGCAAAAGAGTTAAGCTGGCTATCGTTTAACGAGCGCGTATTACAAGAAGCAAAAGACAAAAGTAACCCAATCATTGAGCGTATGCGTTTCTTAGGTATCTTTTCAAATAACCTTGATGAGTTTTTCAGAGTTCGAGTGGCCGATGTTAAGCGCCGTATTTTATTAAGCAAACTACCTGATGCTAATTTTGAAGAAGACGAAGTTCTTTTAGGCCAAGTACAAAAAAAAGTATTATTGCTTGGTAAAAAATTTAACCAAGTTCATCAGCAAATTTTAAGTGACTTAACCGCACATAACATCCATGTTGATCGTCCTGAAAAGCTAAGCGAATTCCATTTAAATTGGTTGAAAATTTACTTTAATGACAATGTACTACAGCATATCTCGCCCATATTACTTGATGAAAATAAAGATTACTCAGATTACGTCAACGACACCATGACCTATCTATTCGTAGAAATGTGTGACGAAAAAAGCCATTACGCTATGCTCGAAGTACCCACAGACCGCGTGCCAAGATTTATAAATTTACCGCCTGAAAAAACTCGTCGCCATAAAACTATTGTGATGCTTGATGACGTTATTTTATATTTTTTAAATGATGTATTTAATAGCTTTTTTAGTTTTAAAACAATTCAAGGTTACTCAATTAAGCTTACTCGCGATGCAGAATATAACCTTGATGACGAACTAGAAGAGGGCTTATTAGATAAAATGTCTAAAGGCCTCAAACAGCGTATTTACGCAGAGCCCGTTCGTTTGGTATATGACGAAACCATGCCTGATAATATGCTTAAAGTAATGAAAAAGCGCCTGAGCGTAACTCATCACGACGCACTTATCCCAGCAGGCCGTTATCGTAACTTTAGAGACTTTATAGCCTTTCCTAATGTAGGGCGTCAGTACCTTGAAAATAAACCGCTGCCGGCATTACAAAGCGCTGCATTTAATAAACACACCAGCGTATTTGATGCTATTAGCGAACAAGATATTCTCCTTTATTATCCGTACCACACATTTAACCACTTACTAGAGTATGTGCGTCAAGCAGCATTCGACCCAAAAGTTACGCAAATTAAAGTTAATATTTATCGCGTTGCCAGTAAATCTCGATTGATATCATCACTCATCAATGCCGCTAAAAATGGTAAACAAGTCACTGTAATGGTCGAGCTAAAAGCTCGCTTTGATGAACAAAATAATATCGAGTGGGCAAAGATATTAAGCGGCGCAGGTATTAGAGTGATTTTTGGTATACCCGCGTTAAAAGTACACAGTAAGTTATGTATTATTCATCGTAAAGAGAAAGGTCAAATAGTAAAGTATGCACACATTGGCACTGGTAACTTTCACGAAAAAACAGCAAAAATCTATACCGACTTTAGTTTATTCACAAAACATGTTGGGATCTGCGAGGAATGCGATAGCGTATTTAAATTTATAGAAAGTAGCTACAAACCTTTTAATTTTGAATACTTAATGCTGTCACCTGTAAATGCTCGTGACACTTTACTTGATTTAATCGATAAAGAAATTCAGCATGTAGAGAACGGTTGTGCAGGTAAAATTACTATTAAAGTAAACAACCTTGTTGATAAACAACTTGTTGATAAACTCTACTACGCTGGTCGTCGCGGCGTTAAAATACGTATAATTGTACGTGGCATGTGTTCATTAATACCAGGGGTAGCTAGATTTAGCGACAATATAAGAATAATAAGCATTGTAGATCGCTTTTTAGAACACCCAAGGGTAATGGTTTTTGGTAATAACGCAAACGACAAAGTTTATATTTCATCTGCTGATTGGATGACCCGTAATCTCGATCACCGCGTTGAGGTGGGCGTGCCTATTTTAGATGCGAAATTAAAGCAGCTCATTATTGATATTCTAGAACTGCAATTTAAAGACCGTACAAAAGCACGCTTAATCGATAGCGAACAAAAAAATGCCTATGTAAGACGTGGAAACCGTAAAAAAATCCGCTCGCAAATAGCGATTTATGACCACCTAAAAAAGTGGGAAGGTAACTATAATAATGGATGATCACCCCTCTATTGCCGCTGTCGACTTAGGCTCTAATAGCTTTCATTTAGTGGTTGCCCGTGAAGTGGATGGCACACTGCAAATTCTGCATAAAGAAAAGCAACGTGTATATTTAGCTGACGGGCTAGACGATAAATTTAGGCTAAGCCAGCAAGCAATTGATCGTGCCTTAATAGTGCTTAAACAATTTGCAAATACTCTACAAGACTTCCCTGCATGTAATGTAAAAGTAGCTGCAACGTATACTTTTAGACGAGCTAAAAATATCCATGCATTCTTAACACAAGCCAGTAAGATCTTTCCATTTCATATTGATGTTATTGCAGGGCAAGAAGAGGCACGGCTCATTTATCAAGGTGTCGCGCATTATGTACACAATGAAGAAAACCGCTTAGTAATTGATATTGGCGGCGGCAGCACCGAGCTAATAATAGGTAAGCACTTTAAACATAAGTTACTCACAAGCCGAAATATAGGGTGCGTAAGTTATACCAAGCAATTTTTTAGTGACGGCATAATAAACGCCAAACGCTTTAATAAAGCAGAGATAAAAGCAGAACAAGAAATAGAGGTTATTTTTGCTAATTACATCAATGAGGGTTGGCAAAACGTTATTGGTACATCTGGCACTATTAAATCTATTTTGGCTATGGTGGGCGCCCAAAACCCGCATCAGCCTTGTATAACCTACAATGATTTAGTCACCCTTAAACAACAATTCATAAATGCCAGACATAGCGATAATTTACTCATTGAAGGTTTAACACCGGAACGACAGCAAAGTATTTGTGGCGGTTTAGCGATACTCATTGCTATTTTTAGAGAGTTTTTGATTAAAGAACTAACTTATAGTGATTTTTCGCTACGTGAAGGTTTATTACATGAAATGCAGCAAAAGTTGGCCGATAAAGACATTCGTAGCAATACCATTAATAACGTAAGTGATAGATACACTGTAGATAAAGCACATGCAATCCGTGTTACTAACACTGCAACTTGGCTTTATGAGCAACTTAAAGCGCCGTGGCAGCTTGATAACAATGATGATATTGCCTTGTTAACATGGGCTGCTAGTCTTCACGAAATTGGCCTATCAATTAACTCTTCGGGTATTAATAAACACAGCGCTTATATTGTTGCTAACAGCCAGCTGCCCGGCTTTACCCAACAAGAACAGGTAATATTAAGTTCGTTGATTCGCTTTTACCGGAAAAAAATTAGGCTCGATGAGTTACCTGAATTCATAACTATTTCTCAGCAGCAAGTGCTCAAGCTTATTACTATTTTGCGTTTAGCGATTCTATTTAATCAAAAACGCCAAGTAAGCCAAAAACCCAATATGGAAATTAGCGCAAATAGCACCGGCTTATTTATAAAATTTTGCGATAACTACTTGCAAGAACACACACTACTACAAGCTGATTTAATACAAGAACAGCGTTACTTAAAGAAAGTGGGTATAGCGCTTGATTGCTCCTAAAACTAACATATATCAAAAGCAGGATCAGTAATACCCCGCTTTTTCAGCTACATATCCATATGACGGTTAGTGCTTTGCATCATTTGCTTTATGCCTTGCTTTTCGAGCTCTAATATTTGTTGAAGCTTTTCTTGTCCGCTTTGGGTTTCGGCGCGTTCAAGTAAGTATTCGTATAACTCAATTACTTTTTGATGTTGCTGTGCTAAATAGCCTTGAATAACTTCTTCATCAAATTGCTGATCTTTACTAATATCTTCAAAAGTAATTAGCTCAGGGTTTTTAGCAAAGTATTCATAACAGTACGTATCGAGCGTATTTATTTCGGTTATCGCTTTAAACCCGACCAAATCTTCAGCCAGTTTTTTTTCATAATTTAAGTAATAGTCCACCAGCATTGCATTATGTTCATCAAGTAAATCCTTTACGCTATGAAAATTAGCCGCCATTTGCGTATGAAACAAAATGGTCCAATCGTATACCTCTTTAATTGTTTTAACTTGCATCTGCATTCCTTATTTAGTTGACTGAAGTACAATGTTGCGTAAAGCGTGCCAATTAAAAAGGTATTTAAAAACAGTTGGTTAATTTAAATATGAGTAATAACTAGCTATTTAATAGAACAACTTACAAATTATAGGTAATTTTTATAGAGCAATGCGTGGGAAGTAACCGCACTGCTCTATCGTCTTGTTGCTTTATATTATTTAAGTCCTTGTTTGCGCCACAGTAGGTAAACCGCAGGAATAACAAGTAAAGTAAGTACAATTGCACTGCCCATACCGCCAACCACAGGCGCTGCTATTCGGCTCATTACTTCGCTTCCAGTACCGGTGCCATACAGCACAGGTAGCAAGCCAATAATAATGGTCGCGACAGTCATCATAACCGGGCGTACTCGAAGCCCTGCTCCTTCAATAATAGCTTGCTGTAATTGCACTAAGCTAAGCGGTTTTCCGGCTTGCTCTGCTTCGAGGCACTTTTCTTGATAGGCTTGGTTTAAATACACCAACATAATGACCCCTATTTCTACCGCTACCCCTGCTAAGGCAATAAAGCCTACACCTACTGCAACTGAAAAGTTAAAGCCCTCTAGAGCTAAACTAAACAGCCACTCTAATCGAACAAACAAAAAGTTACTATTAAACTTAATTTTAGGTTAAGAATTTATCTTTTATCACCGAGTTACTTTCATTTCATCCATCAAATAAGTCACTAGTGCTCTTAATCTAAATTCCACGCATGAAAATAGCTGCATGGTGCAGTTGTGATTTATTACTGAACAGTTTTACTGAGTAGCTTACGTTTTATGCCAGTAACTTTTCGCAGTTACTGATATTCGCCCACCGCTTTCTGTTTAAGTTTTTACAGTAACTTGCTTGTGAACTTGGCCTGCCTACTGCACCACGAAATACGCGTGTAAATTGCGTAGTCAGTTTTAACCAGTTTTCTGGGGATATATTTAACCTTTCAAGCAAAGGAAGGTTCATATTATCAATATACCCGCGTTTATCCTCTCGTATTATTCGTCCTGTTAATTCAACAAGCTCAAGGTACGATTTAAGCTCAAACGGCAGCCCTTTTGGCATTGTTTGACGAGGCTTGCCTGCAAAGCGCAGTAGTGGTTTTGGTTGCTTACCTTCTTTTGCGTGTGTTATGCGTTGCTTGATGCTGGTATGGTTTGACTCTACGGGCGTTTCTGCCATTTTTGCTCTAATGGGGTTTAAATCAACATAGGCCATACAGGCAGCAAGGGCTGCTTCATCTAATAATGCTTGAGACGTAAAGCGCCCCTCCCAAAAGCGGCCTGTGCAATTATCTTCTTTATTTGCTCTGCGGGCTATATCTTCATTTAGTAACCGCATAAACCAGCTAATATTGGATAGGCGCTCGCGGTATTGGTTTACTGTTTGGTTAAAAAAGATAAGTTCAGCTTTACTTAGCTTTTCGCCCTGTATGTATTTTTGTGTAAGAGCGGTGCCTTTACACAGCTTATGCCAGCGAATAACAATCGCTTTATCATTCAGCCTATTCGCTTTCTTATCATCAACATACAATACTAAATGGGTGTGATTACTCATTACGGCATAAGCACATACATCAATACAAAATATTTTTGCTAATTCCAGTAACTTATCTTCAACCCAGCCTCTGCGATGCTCGTAAGATTGACCAGTAAAGTGGTCTTCACCACACAAAAAAGCACGGCGCACGCAACGCGAAATACAGTGGTAGTATTTTGTATCAACCAAACTTATTTGTCGTTTTCTTGCGATGGCCATAAGACATCCTGCTTGTTTTTTACACTAAATAAAGCGTAGTACTTTGAGCGTAAAAGTGCAAAATTTTGAGTGGATGTCTAGTTTATTTGGTTAGTAGAGTAATTAGGATGGGTGTCATCCTAATTTGCCACACAAAAAAGCACGGCGCACGCAACGCGAAATACAGTGGTAGTATTTTGTATCAACCAAACTTATTTGTCGTTTTCTTGCGATGGCCATAAGACATCCTGCTTGTTTTTTACACTAAATAAAGCGTAGTACTTTGAGCGTAAAAGTGCAAAATTTTGAGTGGATGTCTAGTTTATTTTTCTAGTTTATTTTTGACTTCAAGGGAGCGTCCATATATGTCTTGCTTATTTTCGTCTTGCTTATTTTCGTTGGTATCACTCAACTCTTGTAATTCCACCAGTTCGTTTTAAATCATTATTTACCGAGTTTAAAACGCTTGGAGCTTGCGCAATTAAATAGAATATTGTTTCATAGCCTCTAACTGGATCTGTGTTTGGCATCAATTTTGATGTTTATACACTAGCTCGTCTTGACTTCAAGGGAGCGTCCATATATGTCTAGTTTATTTTTTTGCATAAGGTAAAATCAAGTAAATTCCATATCTTCAGCTTGAGTGTAACTCGACATATCTTCCGTGAATTCAATCGAAAATAAATTTCCGTACACTACGTAAAATATGGCCCTAAAAGGTTTGTTATTTACTTTAAAGTCGATTTTCATTAGTTTGTACTCATCTTCTGAGTCACGAAATTTATCGCTCCTCTTAAGACTGTATGAAAAGCCTTCAATCTTATTGAATGAAACAATAGTCTTCGGCGCATAAACCCGCTCCATTAAATTAACTTCAGAAAGCTGAGACTTTAATGTATTACTTTCTTCATTTGATAATCGAGAGGCTAATTCTTCAATCAGGCGCTCCTCTAAAGATGTCATAGCCACCCCTGTCTCGCTACCGAGTACCAATTTTGGATGTGCAAGCAGCAACTTAATTCCAGTCAAAAGTTTTAAAATCAAAATATCAACTCCTATCTATCGCTGGTCGCACCGAGTGCACTACCCACAAATACAGGCGGTGTCCGTAGAACTTGTTGCGCCCCTTGGGGGATTGGCGAGGTTAGACCGTATTGAGCCTTAAATGTCCTTGGCATAAATCTATACCTAAATTTATCCGTTAAAGCATGGAACAACTTCGGAACGTACGTACCATTTAGCGGAGATTTCCACTTTCTAGTAATGCCAAATTTATTCAGGAAACGCTGAGGTACGAAGTGCGAATATTCAAAACCCTTCACACCTTTACCAAGCAACCCTATAGCGCCACCAAGCGCCGCTCCGCCGTTAATAGCTCCAGCTAAATGGCCCCCAGAATACAAATCTGAATTTTTGTCAACACCACCATTTATCCCAAACGCACTACGAATATCACTCAAGTTTCCATAGCCAAAGGTGATAGCATTAAATACGCCATCTCCGAAGCCTGTGACACCGTCAACAAGCCCTTGAGGAAGCGGGTCTCCGAAACTCCAAGAGTCATCCGAGTTTTCGTTTTGTGGCAAACCAAATCCAGCAGTTAGATCGTTGGATAAATCAAGATTTTGAGCAGCTTCATCAAATCCTGCATCACCAGTTCCACTTCCACTGGTACTATTAGCCCCTTTATTGTTACTAGCTGGTGCGCCAATATCCGCTGTCGCAGACATATTGCCTATCTGAATATTAACCGTACCATTACCATTGCCTGTCATCGTACCGACTTTCACATCGCGTTTTATGTGGGAACCTGTGACAGATTGCTTTTGTGTTACATCGGCTGTTTCGCCTTTACCCAGATCTTCTGCAACGTCTTGGCACCCTGCGGCATCATCTACACTACAACTAGAATACCCAGTTGGATCAGTCCCACTGAGCGGATTATTCATTATGTACGAATAAGGGTTAATACTCTGACTATTCGTTGGGCTTTGAATTACAGGGTCAACCGACATAAACCTGCCAAGGTTATAATCGTATACCCGCCCGTTCATGTGAATGAGCTCTACATTATCTAAATGTTCGTGGTCAGTAAAGCCTCTTCGTGTTTTGGCATCCGCCATATCACCGAGTTTTGAATCTCCAAATGCCTTTAAGCCGCCACTGGCTAGCCGTGGTTTACCAAATGGGTCAAAATTTCGCTCTGCTTCTACTTGTCCGTTATGGTCGGTAAATACGCGTGCACTGCCTAAGCGGTCACGGTGAGTGTATCGAATGCTTGCACTGACCCCTATCGTTTGGCTTATAACGGCTATGTCGTCTATGTAAGCTCGCCATGTGGTGTTGCTGCCGTCGATTTCTTCTTCATACAACTTATCGCTATAAAAAGTGGTTACGCTGCCATTCACTTGCTTAAAGCGCATGTGTTGTGGACCATAGGTAAAGGTGAGGGTTTTACCGTTTTTTATAATTTGTGTGGGTTTATCCATCGCGTTGTAGCTGGCACTGGTAAGGCCATCGCCCCGTGTCATATTTCCACGTGCATCATAACTAAATACTTTCCAACTGCCGTTGCGTAGCACACGCTTTACTGCATTTGGCCCACCTGTTGCACCGTTAGTGTAATCGTATTGTGAGGCGTAATCCGATTTAGATAACAGATTGCCCACCGCATCATAGCTGTAGTCAATCGTGGTAATGCCATTAACAGCGTTACTTTCTAAACGGTGCAGTGCATCGTAGCTGTAACTTTCACTAAAATTGTGCTGGTTGCCAATATTCCCTGTTGTGATATCAACAGCTTTTAAATTACCAAACCCATCGTACGCTGAGTAATTAACACTCATAATATTGCTATTATTTTTAGCAATGGTTTTAAGGGTCATCTGACCATTCTTAAGGCTGTAAGCGGTATTTTCACTTAACCCATTACCTAATGTCCCCTGTGATATATTACCAAACACATCATGTTCAGTGATAGTTTTAAACACATAACCACTGGCGGCATTTTTTACCTGCGTTTGATAGCCTGCATCGTTATAAATGTACTCTAAGGTAAGGTTATTCGGGTAACGTAGCCCTTTTACACGGCCATAGTTACTGTCGTAAAATGTGGTTGTTGTGTAGCTTTTACCGCTACCAATAATAGTTTGGCTACTAGGACGGCCTCGACTATCGTATGCGTAATTTTTTGTTACGCCATTACCTGCCGCTTGATTTAACTGCCCTAGGCCATAGGTAGCGCCATCATAGCTATACGTTAACGTATTTTCACCTGTCGCGGTGCGTCGTGTAACGCGCCCAAGTACATCGGTTACATAACTAATGGTTTTATTATCCGCTCGGGATTCATGTTGTAATTCACCAAAACCATTATATTGAAAATTAGTGATACCTTGATTTGGATCGTTTACCTGTACTTTTTGACCAAGTGCATTGTACATTGCCACAATGTTATTGCCGTTAGCATCTTGAATAACGATTGGTAACCCTTGCCCATTATAGCTATAACGTGTAATTCCATTGTTTGCATCAGTTGTTTGCATTAGTTGCTTAAGGCTATTGTAAGTACGCGACATATCTAGCGTGATGCCATAACAACTATCATAAACTGTTATGCCTGTGGCAAGTTCGCTGTATTCGTAGTTTGTAGTCATATCACCGCAATGTTGATTGGTTACTTTTTCAGTTACGCGACCGAGTGTATCGTGTGCGGTATAAAATGTACCAAATACTGAGGCATGCTCTTTATGTGCTACAGATTCAAATGTTTTATAACCTACACTGTTATAAACAACATCACTGAATATCCAATCGCTATCAAAACCTTGTACGGCAGTGCGTAGTGTACGACCTAACTTATCTATATAGATTTTTTGGGCTGGTTGCCCGGCTGCCACCTTTAAGACTTGTAAAGCTGCGTGTTCGGGAGCTTGTGTATCCGGTGTTTGTACTGCACTGTACTGAATGGGCATACCCGCAGTTTGAACGCTGTACGGACGGTTGTAATCATCATAGCCATAGTTGGTTACTTGATAATTACTGCCACTGAGTTGTTGGCGTGTTTGGGTTACCTGCCCCGTGGCGGGGTTCACATTGGTATAACTTATATGCCCTTTAGCATTGATTTGCTTGTGGGGGAAATAGCCGTCGCTTGCCTCGCTGATGCCATTTTTACTGTACGTAGTTGATGTCGTCCGCGTTTGGTCAACCCAACTGCCGCTACTGTTGCGTACTTTGGTTGTTTGACTTACAAGGTGCGGTAAGCCGTAATCATTAAAAGCAGTCGTAACTGTACTGCCATTACCCGAAATAGCTGAGCCTATTTTACCACTAATTTCGACTACACCAGCCTGACGACTGCTATGATATTGAGAATAAACAGTTGTATTAGATGTTTTTTGATCGAGTGTTACATTCGTTATTGGATCATTACTATTACGCTCTTTAATTGCGTTTTTTGTCACTGTTTTATTAGTGAGTTTATTTAACCACCAACTGCTTTCATCGATTTGATAAGTACTACTTTGGGACGTTGTATACACTCCCCAGTCGTCATTAATCTCTACCGAGTTGGCTGTTACATTTGCATATTCATCAATTCCAATTATGGTTTTATTGGTAGATGTAACAACACTTTTAGAATCAAGATCTCGCGTTAGCTGCGTTGTAGAACGAGGATATACATTATAAACACCTGATATAGTATGGTTCAGGTTATCCTGCCAGTCAGTACTTGAATAACTTAATGCATTAGCTTCCAGACTTGCTGATTGTAATAAATTATAACTTCGCACGTTATAGTCATTTACCGCAAAAGTAGCTTGGCGTTCTAACTTACCCTGATACGGAAAGACTTGTTTAAAGTCTGATTGTGTAACGAGCCCTCGACTTACATCTTTTTCTATAATGCTTTTAAAGCCCATAAAACCACGGCCTTGGGCATTATAAACCGAACCTAAATAATTATAGCTGCGCTCATTCGTACCGCCAACCCCATTACTTTGTTTAAAACTAGTTACTACATACATTGATGAGGCAAAATTAAAGTATCCATTACCATTTACTATGTCACCTGAGAGTAAATCGTAATCAAGTTCATTACTTGAAAGCGGCCTTAAACGCCATTGTGATTTAACACCTAAGCCATTTTCAACACTTTCAATGAGATCTGCTGGTGCATAATCGCTATTTGTAATTCCACTACCTGAGCCATAATTTCTACTTATAAAAATTCCGTAATCACTTTTATATTGCACAAATTCATTACCAAGAGATGCATCATTAAATGTTGTTAATTTCCCCGCTGAGTAATTTCTTCTATGATTAAAAACGAGGGAAGGGATACCTGTACCAAACACATCAATAAAAGTTGATTGATAGGCATGCCCAAGATAATTTGTTGGCTCTCTTCGAACTGAAAAACTATTACCTACTCCCTGTTCAAAATAAATAGCATCAAATCTATAAATGCTATTATCAACCGACTCACTGTTGATTGAAGTTATAGAACCAACATCTGAAGAGCTAAATCGCGAGCCGTATAGTTCATCGCCACAACGATTTTTAGTCCCTCCAATTTGACTTGGTATTAACGCACATGATTCATATATCCTCTCACCAGGTACAAGTACCTCTGGTACCCCATCATTATTAATATCTTGTACTTTAAATGCCCCCATAAATTTAGGAATATACCTTGTGTCAACTTCATTATTGCTAAGTCGTATATACGAAAAACGAGTTTCAAAAGGGTTAGAACCTAAGTTGATTTCGTTTTGAGCAAAATCCCCTCCCCCAATGTTTAGTCTAGCAACTAACTTTATCGATGGTGTTGTACGCCACCCAATCCAGTCGCTTAACCCGTCCCCATTTATATCAATAAAATATGAAAAAACAGGATGTAAATCTTGATAATCACCATTATAAAGTATATCTAAATCATCTAAACCAACATTTGAAAAGTCACTGCCGCTATTGACTAATAAACTAGTTGGTATAGCTTGTGGATAAGGGTTATCTCTTGAAGCACCGCTGTCAGTTTTTATTATATCGGGCAGGCCATTACCTGTCATATCGCCCATAAATTGAAAGCCTCGACCTAGTATATTGGATGTTCCTTTACGTATTAAACCATAACTACCTATATACTGGCTTTCACTATATGGACGCTGAACTAAACCCGTGTGATAATAAAGTTTTAAAGACACCCCGCCTGAATTTGATGAATCATAAACCATCAGGTCAGGCCATCCATCACCGTTGTAATCTGCTATATGAACAGGGTGACTATCAGCTATGCCCAAGTTGGCACTATTTCCTAGCTCTACATTAGTAGTGACCATTCCACCATTTGTATATTTAATTACCATTAGCCCATTAACATTTGACCAATCATCACTTTTACCATCCATGTTAAAGTCACCATCAACGCAAATTAATTGCCTGTTATAGCTGTTTTGATAGCAAGGGTTAAACGCCAAATTATTATATGAAGAAAGTTCGGCCTCAGCATTAAGGTAAACTCCTGGCCAATCTCTTACTCCATCACCATTTAAGTCGCCTTGGGGTATATACTCAAATAAATTTAAAATATTAGGAAATAGCCTTTCTCCATTAGCTAAGCTTAGCGTATTTAACGCAACTGTTTGTTTATTATCACTCCAATCAATGTTCGTTATTGAAAAACAATTATCTGCACCTTCACACTGCTGAACTTTATTTAATAGCTCTCTATTTGAAGTTCGACTTAAGGTATAAGTTAAGTCATAAGACCTAACTACTTGACCATTATTTTCAACATTAATTGCTTTTAACTGCTGTGATGATGAGTAATTTCCTCCTGCTATATAACCACTTTTAAACCTGTTATTACTTTCGTAAGCGAAAGTAATTGATTGGCTCCCTTTTGAACTAACACTATTTCCTGTGTAAGCTATTCCACTTAATAGCGTTTCACCGACTCCAAACTCTTCATATTTATAATGAATATAATTTTTCGCAGTAGCATCATGTTGATATTCAATTAACCACGAATACGCAGCACTTTTACCACCATGCACTAAGCGTGAATTGCTGGTTTTACCAAAATAAGCAACATGCCCATTTTTATATTCGGCTTTAAACCATGTTGCTGTGCCATTAAGAGAACCGCTTTGCGTAACGCGAGTGAAGCTATCTATTTCTGTGCGATATTCAGTGCCTGAATTACCATAAGAGCCTAATGTTGCGATTAAACGTTGGCCGTCTAGGCACAAACGGTCATTACTGTTGTATTGTGGGTTTTGACTAAAACCATCTTGTGCATAAGTTGCAGCGCAGCGTGTAATACTTGAACCTGCTGTTAATGACCAACCCACACCGGCTATCCCCTTGCCGCTGCGTGATGAATAATTGAGCGACACTTCCGGTTGCATGCCTACACGCCCTGGCGGTAATTCAATAGGAATGTGGTAGGTTGCTGCGCCACCATCAACCCCGGCTTGACCCTTAATAGTTCCCACACCACTCACCGTTGGCGACCCCACCGGTTCGAACTCCAACTCATTATTAGGCGTTATTGCTGCCAACGCTGCAAACAGAGAGGTTTGTTCCAAAATTGTATAATCTTGAAGCACCACATCACTATCAGGCCAACCTGACTTTATTGCTTTAGCGCACACGCGTTGACTGCGCGTTAAATTAAATGCACTTGTATAGCTCAGCCAGCTACCGTTATCGCAACTTGTACCGTTATTAACTAGCTTATACTTGATTGTGTAACTTGAACTAATTGATATTGCTGTACCTGAAAGGATTGATTCTGAGGCTGGAGTAATACTGGGTTTTTCTAACTTAGGTTTTGCAGGAGCTGTAATAACAGGGCCTACCAAATAATCACTATAGATAATTTTCCTTGGACCTACCTCTGTTTTAGAGTAATCAGTCCCAGCTTTAACTCTAAACCGGTAGCTGGCATAGTTAGTTAATGTAAAGTGGTAAATTTTTCCTGTAGTTGTTGCAACAACCCTATAAGCACCGCCAGCTTCAGATACTTCAACAACAAAGTGCGTAGTAAGATTACAATTACCATTACAAGGCAGAACACTGAAAGTATTTTTACTCTGGCTTTCAAGAGCTCCATTCAACGTTTTTGCAGAAAAAGCCTCCAATTCGCCACCATCATTAACTCCCCAATCCCAAGAGACAGATATAGCGTTATCACTTTTGCTATAATTAAAATTAGTTGGTGCAGAAGGAGCATAACTAATACCACCGAATGGGGGTTGTAGGGTAAAATCAGCGAGAGTAAAACTTGAATTACTCAACGTAAAACACGAATAACTAAGTGTGAGTAAATAAAAACAAGTAAACAGTGCTTTTTGTATAATATGCTGCCAGTGTAAATACTTCATTATTCGTTCCTTAAATAAAATTACCGTTTATTATTAACAAAAAAATAAATCAACACAATTAATTATTGTTAATTTAACAAATTAATAACATCCAACTAGCGATAATGAAGGTATTCTAAAAACAACTCTGGTATGTAGGGAATAAATACTTGGCTTACTCCCTAATACTTTTACAAATCTCGCTTACGCCATAGTAAGTAAACCGCAGGAATAACAAGTAAAGTAAGTACAATTGCACTGCCCATACCGCCAACCATAGGCGCTGCTATTCGGCTCATTACTTCGCTTCCGGTGCCCGTGCCATAAAGTACAGGTAATAAACCGATAATAATTGTCGCGACAGTCATCATAACCGGGCGTACTCGAAGCCCTGCACCTTCAATAATAGCTTGCTGTAATTGCACTAAACTAAGTGGCTTACCTGCCTGCTCTGCTTCGATGCATTTTTCTTGATAGGCCTGGTTTAAATACACCAGCATAATGACCCCTATCTCTACCGCTACCCCAGCTAAGGCAATAAAGCCCACACCTACTGCAACTGAAAAGTTAAAGCCCTCTAAATACATTAGCCATACGCCACCAATCATTGCCAGTGGCAACGTAGCCATAATAATAGTGACCTCAGCAAAGCTTCTAAAATTAAGGTAAAGCAACACAATAATTATTGCTAATGTAAGTGGTAATACATAAGTCAGTTTGTCTTTAGCGCGCTGCATGTATTCATACTGCCCAGCCCACGTAATTGAGTAGCCAGCTGGTAGTATTAGGTCTTTATCGAGCACTTGCTGAGCGTGCTCAACGTAAGTACCAATATCAACGCCATCTATATCAATAAAGCTCCAACCGTTTAAACGTGCATTTTCGCTTTTTATACCAGGCGGTCCATCTTCAATAAATACATTGGCTACATCACCAAGTGCTATACGCTGCCCTGTAGGCGTTACAATGGGTAACAACATTAGTTCTTCTGGCGAGTCTCTGTATGCTTGCGGGTAACGCAAATTAACTGGGTAGCGCTCTTGCCCTTCTACGGTTTGTGTTACGTTTGTACCACCAATTGCTGTAGATACAACTTGCTGTACGTCGCTAATGTTTAAACTATAACGCGCCGCTTTTTCTCGGTTTATATCTACTTTTATATAACGCCCACCTGCTACTCGCTCTGAGTAAACCGATGCGGTGCCTTGCACATCTTTTAAAAGCACTTCTATTTGTTGACCAATTTTTTGAATTTCACTCAACTTTGGTCCCGCAACTTTAATGCCCACAGGGGTTTTAATACCGGTTGCGAGCATATCAATACGTGTTTTAATTGGCATTACCCACGCGTTCGTCAACCCCGGAAACTTAACCAAACCGTCGAGTTCTTTTTTAAGTTTTTCAAGGGTCATACCCTCGCGCCATTCGTTTTTTGGTTTTAACTGAATAAACGTCTCTATCATTGTAAGCGGTGCAGGATCTGTTGCTGTTTCTGCTCGCCCAACTTTACCAAATACTGTTTTAACCTCGGGTACTGTGGCAATTAGCTTGTCGGTTTGCTGTAGTATTTCGCGCGCTTTACCTACCGATAAACCAGGATACGTTGTGGGCATATACATTAAATCGCCCTCATCGAGTGGCGGAATAAATTCACTGCCTATTTTATTTACCGGGTAAAAGCCAATAACAGAAACAACCACCGCGAGTACCAATGTCATTTTTGGAAATTTAAGCACCCAGTTAAGTAGTGGACGATACGCTGCGACGAGTAATCGGTTAACTGGATTTTTTTGCTCCGAAATGACTTTACCTCTAATAAAGTAACCCATTAATACCGGCACTAAGGTAATCGCAAGCCCTGCAGACGCAGCCATAGCATAGGTTTTAGTGTAAGCCAGTGGCGCAAACATACGCCCTTCTTGCGCTTCTAAAATAAATACCGGTATAAAGCTGACGGTAATGATTAATAAACTGAAAAATAATGCAGGACCCACTTCACTCGCCGATTTAGCCACAACTTCCCAGCGGTTTTCGTTGGTAAGGGGTGTTTTTTCCATATGTTTGTGCATATTTTCAATCATGACGATAGCGCCGTCGGTCATTGCACCTATCGCTATTGCAATTCCCCCTAAAGACATAATATTGGCGTTAATCCCCTGCCAATACATAATTATAAATGCCGTTAAAATCCCAAGCGGTAACGTAATAATCGCCACTAATGATGAGCGCACATGAAACAAAAACACCACACACACTAAAGCAACTACAATCAGCTCTTCAATTAGCTTACTTGTTAGATTATCTACCGCGTTATTAATTAAGTTGGAGCGATCGTACACAGGGACTATTTCAACGCCCTCTGGTAATCCCTTTTTAAGCGATTCTAATTTTGCTTTTACCAGCCCAATAGTTTTTTGTGCATTTTCGCCATAGCGCATAATAACGATGCCGCCGGTTACTTCGCCTTCGCCATTAAGCTCTGCAATACCACGGCGCATTTGCGGCCCGACTCTAATATCAGCTACATCACGCAACTGCAGCGCAGTACCGTTGGCGTTTACGCCAAGCGGAATAGCTTCTAGGTCGGCAACACTCTTAATGTAGCCTGTGCTTGTTACCATGTATTCAGCTTCAGCCATTTCAACTACCGAGGCGCCCATCTCTTGGTTGCCTTGTTGAATAGCCGTTTGAATAAGGCTAAGCGGAATACCATATGCACGTAATTTATCGGGCTCTACATTGACTTGGTATTGCTTAACCATGCCACCAACAGCAGCCACTTCAGAGACTCCTGGTACGGTTTGTAGCTCAAACTTTAAAAACCAATCTTGTAAGCTTCGTAGCTGACTAATATCGTGTTTATTTGTTTTATCAACCAGTGCGTATAAGTAAATCCAACCTACGCCTGTTGCATCAGGACCAAGCTCTGGCGTAGCGCTATCGGGCAATCGATTTGCTACTTGACTTAGGTATTCTTGTACTCGGCTACGCGCCCAATACAAATCGGTTTTTTCGTCAAAAATAACGTAAACGTACGAGTCACCAAAAAATGAAAAACCTCTTACGGTTTGCGCACCCGGCACAGAAAGCATTGCTGTAGTGAGAGGGAATGTGACTTGGTCTTGCACTACTTGCGGCGCTTGCCCCGGATAAGTAGTTTTTATAATGACCTGAACATCAGATAAGTCAGGCAAGGCATCCACGGGCGTATTTTTTATCGCAAACAACCCTCCACCCAGTAAAATTAATGTAAGCAACAACACAAAAAAGCGATTGCCAACAGACCAGCGAATAATGGCAGTTATCATAATGGCTCCTAGTGAGAACTGTGTTGCATAGGTTGCATAGTAGAATGATCAATCGGCTCTGCGTTTTGCGCTTTAGTGATTACAAATTCATCATTAATAATGCTAAAAGTAAAATTAATATACTGGGCATTTTCAAACTGACTAATATCAATATCTGGCGCTAATACAAAGTCCATTGTGGCGGGTTCTCGATTCCATTTTTCAATGGCTTCTCGACTAATATTTATAATGCGATTTTGTATATCTATGGCATTAATAGTGCCGTTAACCGTGGCGCTTTGTAGCTGCATATCCATGTTCATATTAGAGCCTGAACCAGAATCCGACCCCATACCTGAGCTAATACCAGAACTAGGTATTTCCATTCGTTTAAAGTCGGAGCTTTTACTCGACTCAGAATCTATTAAAAATTGCGCTGAGGTCACTACCGTGTCACCTGTCGTCACGCCTGACAAAATCACCGCTTCATTACTATTAATTTGCCCAACTTCGACTTCTACCGATTTAAAACGACCCTCACCTAATGCAATAACCACACGATTTTGATGCTGCGTGCGAATTACCGCTTCTTTAGGGACTGTAAATTGCGCTTTACTCGCTTTAGCGTGAATGCTCACTTGTGCAAACATATTTGGTTTTAACCGATGATCTGTATTTTCAAACCTGAGTCTTACACGTAGCGTCCGGTTTTTAGCATCAAGCGCGGGGTAAATGTAATCAACCTTACCTTCCCACTTTTGACCTTTTAAGTAATCAAGCGTCATTGTTACAGGTAAACCAACGCTCACTTGTTCTGATTGGCGCTCGAACACTTCTGCCTCTACCCAAATTTCATCAAGCTGAGCAATACTCATCATTGATGTGCCTGGTTTAACGTAAAAGCCTTCTCGTACTGTTAGCTCATCTACCACACCACTTTGCTTTGCGTAAAAAGTAATATTTTGCATTATCTTTTTATTTTTTTGTAAGCGCTCGATAAATCCATCAGATACATTTAACGACTCTAAACGCGCCTTTGCAGCGCGAATTAACACGGTATTATTACGATTCACCGCCAGTAAAAACTCTTCCTGTGCATTCACCAATTGTGGTGAATACAAAGTATATAAAGGCTCACCGGCTTTAACTTGTGCACCTTGCGCTTTAACGTACAAGCTTTCAATCCAGCCTTCTACACGCGGATGAATGTGAATAAGTTGGTCTTGGTTATATTGCACATACCCTACAGTATTTATATCGCTGTGAAGTGTTTTAAGCTCTACTTTGGCAGTTCTTACACCCAAGTTATTAACTACTGCAGGCGAAATAGTTACTGCACCTGGTCCATCCTGAGCGTTGCTATCGTTTTCATATACAGGGACTAAATCCATTCCCATTGGCGACAGCCCTGGCGCGTCACGCCTGTAATTACTATCCATAGGGGCTACCCAATATAAGGGCTGTTTTTCAGCACTTTGCTGTTCATGCATTGCCGAGCTGCTAGGTAAAAACTGCATTACTAAACCCCCAATTAACCCAACAGCGCCTGCGCCCACTAAGGCGGCAACAAGTAACTTTAAATTAGTATTCATTATGTAATTCTCCAGTTTGCTCGCTCATTACTTGGGGGTCTAAGCTACTTGCATAATAATTAAGGCGAGCGGTAATAATATGCTGATCTACTTGAATATTAAGCGCATCTATTTTGGCGTTAAGCTCACTAATACGCGCGCGCATCACGTCAGAAAAATCCCCATCGTCGCGCGTATAAGCGTTTAGTGTTGCTTGAGATTGCTCTGACATTTGCGGTAATAACGTATTTTGATAAAGCGTATCGCGTTTTTGCAAACGAGCGAGTTGGCTAAACTCCTTAAAGTACATGCCTTTGAGTTTTTGAAGCGCCACCAGCTTTTGTGTTTTAGTAGCTTCTGCACTAGCAATAGCCGATTTAACCTGTTGATCTTGTCTGTTATCAGTAAACAATGGCAAATCAACACTAAACCCTACCGAGAGTAAATCAGCTCGCGACTCCCCCATCGGCGTATCATCTCGGTAACCATAACCCACATTAACGCCCATTTGAGGTTTGTAACTTTGCTTGGCGAGTGCAACTTCGGTTTGCTTTGCCGTGACGGTTTTATCTATCGCAATAATTGCGGGATGCGCCATAAGCAACTGTATTAATTTATCAAATTCAAGGTTTGCAAAATCAACCAGCCCTGTGGTTTTAGTAAATTCGGCATTTAAAGGCTGCATAAGCATATTCATAGGTAACCACTGTGCTAAACGGTTTTTAGCACTTTCAAATTGCTGCTCAAGCATAACCAGCTTATCTTCAAGGCGAGTGAGTTCTAATTGCGCACGAATAATATCTTGCTGGCGTGTTTTACCTAAGGTACTTGCGTAGCTTGCTTCGGTAATTTCAATAAGCTGAGTAAATAATCCTTTATCTTGCTCAATTAAAGCAATACTTCGCTGAGCACGATACGCGTTTAACCACGACTCAATCACAATTGCTTTTACTTGTGCTAAGCGATCGGCGCGCTGCCAAGAATATTGTTGAACAGACTGAGCTAATGCCTTTTGTTTAAGCGCTAAACTATTCCCTCGGCTAAACTTTTGGCTCAAATCGACTTTAAGCTGTGTCATCCCTTCTTGATCAAACGCATAACCGTTAGTAGGCAAGTTAAGTAAGCCAACCGTTAAAACAGGATCGGGTAAGGTGCCTGCGGCAATACTTTGCGCTATTGCGGCATCTTCTTGGTAGCCACTCGCTTTTAGCCATGGCTCATGCGTTAGTGCATAATTAAGCGCTTGCGTTAAGCTAAGCGTTTGCTCATTGCGGGCTTGCTTTAGCGTATCGATCTTTAGATTATTTTGATTGTTTTGCGCATTAACAGCTGTGCTAAATAACACAACACTACATAACACGGCTTTAATACTTACAGCGTGGTTCATCACCTGCTCCATCTAAAAATAAAAGAAATTCTTAAATTAGGAAGCAAAAAAGGTGTTTAGGAGTTTTACAAAAACCTTTTATATCAATTGCATTGAATTAATGATCTATTATTGCAGTAGGGAAATAGCTCTATAACAAGGAAAAAATTACGCAGTATAGTTGCTTTATATAAGTAATTTTTAACGCAGTTAGAGAGTTATTTAGTTCCTAGAATGAGCATGTTTTCAATAAAATTGATATTACACCTATCCTGCTATTAAGCAGATATAGGAGGGCGGTAGAGTGAACGAGGTATATTAATTTGTGTAGTAAATACACTTATATTTACTTTTTCAGATTCAAGTAAAATAACGCTAAATAAAGTATCAACATTAAGCATTGAATTAGCAGCGCAGCCACTGATAGGGCATTTGCAATCATTTTGTGGTGTACTTTCGTCGTCGCAACAATCCATCTGCATCATATTTTCAGACATGCTAGCAACAGCTGTTGCATCACTACTGTGTGTCATTGGCATTTGGGCATGCATTGCTGTTTTTGTTGGCATATGTGGCATTTCGCATACCATAGCTACAGACGCAATTGCCTGACCCACAAAAGTGAGCAGTAAAGTTATCATGAGTAAACTAGAGTAAAAACGTTGCAACATTATGCCTTTTAATAAATTTTAAAATGATTGTAAGATAACCTAACGGCAACCACACATACTTTAATTATGTAGACTGCGGTTTATCAGGTGTTTTAATTAAGTTACTCGCTATAATTGCAAATATACAATATGCGCTAAAATACCAAAAACCCTCACCAAATTGGGCATTCATAACAAGTAGCTCACCACTTTTACCATGAGCGTTACCTGCTAGGTAAGTCACTATTAATGCAATAACAAATACATCAACCATGCTCCACTTACTTAATGCACAAATAACCAGACCGAGCTTTTGCTTAAACCCATTCAAAGGTAGGCAACAATAAAACAATTGTAATAGCAGCTTCAGGCTTGGAATAACAATAGAAAACAACCCCACTAAGGCGGCTACGAGTAAATTGTTATTATTAGTAAGTTCTTTAACTGTACCTAAAATACTTTGTGTTTTGTTATAGGCGCTAATCTCGCCCTCTAACTTATCAAGCCCTAGCATATTCGAGAACATCATTAGCATGCTGCGAGTCTGGCCATCGCCCTCTTCAGCCAGCATTTCAATACCCGCTTGCGCTAATTTTGATTTATCTATGTTGCCCTCTATTGTTAATACTGGTTTTGTAATACCAGGAAACAATAAACAAAGAGCAACCACTACACTTATAACCGACAACCAATTACGCATATTTAATCAACCACAACCTCTATTACATCATCACTATAAAGCATCGACTCTAAAACAAAGTTATAAAGTTTCTCAATTGGGAGCTGTGGATTGATTTCTTTTAAGGTTGCATCAACTAATGACCAGTTTTTATTTTCGATAGCTTTGGCAAGGATTAAGCAATCGCCTAGCACCCCAGAGCCATGTAATAAGGCATCAGTGATATCTTTGTTTAGTGTAAATTCTTTAACAATACTATTTAATTCAATATCCAAAATGGCATCAAGCATTGAGAACAACCCAACTAAATAGCCTTGCTGAGCCAAATCACGACTTTCTTCAGTTAAAATTAACTCTATTAACCTTGCTCGCACAAGTGCAAATTTAGTGAGCTCCGTCGGTTTATCTATACCTAAGTCACTGAGAGCTAGTACGCGGACAAACTGGCGAATAACGTCTTCGCCTAAATACACTACAGCTTGCGAAATAGACGTAATTACTAAATTACTATTTCCTGAGCGTGCATTAGCTAATTTCAAAATACGCGTGGTAATACCAACATCTCTCGCTACACGCTGATGTATCTCCTCAAAACATAAAGACTCTTTTGACGTTGATTTAAGTAAATCAAACACAGTAACTTTTGAAGGATCGATACCACTGTAAGTTAGCATTTCTGGACGAGCAAAAAAGAATCCCTGAAATAAGTCACATCCAGCAGTTTTTAGTACTTTAAACTGCTCGTGTGTCTCTATACGCTCAACAATAATTTTACAGTGAGGGTATTTACGCTTAAGCTTTTTTACGTGCATATTAGTTTTTATTATGGGCTCATCGGCCTCTATTTTTATATAACTAACAAGTGCTAATAATGGCTCCCACTTTGCATCGCCATCATAATCATCAAGTGCAAAAGTGTATCCCTCTTTTTTTAATGACGTAACACGTTTAGCTACTTCATCTATATTCACTGTGCGTTCTACAATTTCAATAACCGTCATTTCAGGATTTAATAATTTAGGGAAGTCATCGAGTAATGCATCCGTTGATAAATTAATAAATGCCAGTTGATGCGCAGTAAGCTTTTCAGCACCTACCAACATAAGCGTATTAAAAAATAAACGGCTCGTTGCATGTTCATCACTTGTACCTACTGGAAAGGCGTTATTTGATGAATTTCTATACAGCAACTCATACGCAAAAACCTCTTTTTCAGCATTAAATATGGGTTGTCTTGCTACATACTGCGTAAGAGTAGGAGTTAAAGTTGGTGTATTAGACGCTTTCAATAGGTTTAGCCTGTAAGTTCATGTGTGCAATTAGCACTTATGTAGTTACTTTAATACATGTGACAAATTAAAAGTATAGTAAAAATATCTTAATCATTGCAAACAACTAAAAGTAAATCATATAAAAGGATGCTCTACTAAATATAAAATAGCGATCTATTGCCATCGTTTTTATTATCAAACCTCCAACAGACACATTACATATATTGCATAAACGCCTTACAAAAAGAATAAACAACTGGGCTTGTTGACCTTTGCGGATTAAAATTTGTTCAATCTAGGGGCTATTTATGGGAATAGCCACACACCATAGGCTCTGCCTTGCCTAAATACCAAACTGACTGCTGCAAATTTAACCTCGAAAGATAAACAGGCCTAGGGTTCAGAAATTAAAAACCCCCGCATGAATAATATACCCTTACAAAACCAAGGGGCTTATAGCGTTCAGCAGCCCTGCTAGGGTATAATAACGCCAAATGTAAACTTCACTTAAATAAGAACCTTCATGAGTATTGAAAAAGCCTTAATTGAACGCAGTAGTAATCAATGTGAATTATGTGCAGCAACCGAAAACCTTTCTGTATACGAAGTACCTCCTGTGACAGAAACTCATTCAGATAAATGTATTTACACATGTAAAACCTGTAAAGATCAAATCGAAAACAGTAGCGAATTAACACCAACACATTGGCACTGTTTAAATGACAGCATGTGGAGCCAAACACCCGCAGTACAAGTTGTAGCTTACAGAATGCTTTCGCGCTTAGCGCCTGATAATGGCTGGGCACAAGACGCACTAGACATGATTTACCTTGAGGAAGATACACTTGCTTGGGCTAAAAAAGCACTTGCTGAAGATGACGATGTTAAACATGTTGATAGCAACGGTGTGGTACTTCAAGCTGGCGATACTGTTACACTTATTAAAGATTTAGACGTTAAAGGCAGTAGCCTTACCGCTAAACGCGGTACCGCAGTACGCAATATTGGCTTAACGAGTAATCCTGAACATATTGAAGGGCGAGTTGATGGTCAACGTATTGTTATTTTAACTAAATACGTTAAAAAATAAGGCATAAAAATAAGCGCTGTATTGCACAGCGCTTTTTATTTAACATTTCAGCTATTCATTTACTAATTGTTCACTACGATAAAAGCCACTCGGCTTGCTTAATAAAGTAATGAGCTCTGGTAGCACTGCATCCATAGTTTGCTTTAGTTTCCATGGCGGATTAATGACTATCATGCCAGATGCGGTCATGCCGTGTACATCGGTGTCATCTTCAGTGCCCAATTCAAATAATTGAATATTACGCATACCTGAATCTATTAAACCTTGCTCCATATTATCAATACGTTCCCTATCCACTACAGGATACCAAATCATATAAGTACCTGTCGAAAAACGCTGGTACGCTTTGATTAAAGTAGTAACAACCGTTTCATAATCATCCTTAATTTCATATGGTGGGTCGATCAATACACATGCTCTGCGTGAAGCAGGTGGCAAAAGGCCTACCAATCCAGTAAATCCATTCTCACCACGTACACGAATAGATCGTTTACCTTGCATATTCTCTTCAAGTAATAACAAATCGCGCGGATGCAGCTCAAAAAACCATCCTTTATCGTGACGACGTAAAAAGTGCTCAGCAATCTTTGGTGAGCCCGGATAAAATGCAAGTTCATCTGTTTCATTAAACGATTTAATTAACGCTATATATTCATTAAGCGCAGCGTGTTCACTTTTATGCTGCCACAACTTTTCTATACCATCTTGATATTCTTGTGTTTTTTGCGAATCAGCTGCGGCTAATTCAAAAAAACCTGCGCCTGAGTGTGTGTCTATGTAATCAAGTGGTTTATCTTTAATTGTTTGATAACCTAGTACTTGCGCTAACACTAAATGTTTGAGTACATCGGCAGGGTTACCAGCATGAAATGAGTGTCTATAACTAAGCATTATTTATTTTCGCCATACGCTATTTAATAAAAAACAGTGAACCATAAGCACTATACTTTGGCAACTGAGAGTGAACCATTTATGAATGAAAAAGCCTTCACGCTGAATTATCCCTTAACGCAGAAGAAAAATCAGCTAAAACCACCGTAAATGCTGGCAAATCAATACACTTTGCTTTACATTTGCATGACATTAATTACAGTTATATGAGCGCCTTTATGAATAACAATACTCTTCAACAACTCGAACAACTGATCGATTCACTAATTGATCGTAATAATCAATTGCTAACTGATGTTTCAAACTTAAAAGAACAAAATAGCAAACTAGCAGATGAAAACGAACTATTACAGCTAGAAGCTATTGAAAACGAAGAAAAACAAAAAGATGCCAGCACAACTTTATCTGGTCTTCTTGATAAATTACAAAGTGCACAACAGGCTAGCTAATGTCTGAGCTGCAAAACCAGCGGGTCACTGTTGAATTGCTAGGTCAAGAGCAGCAATTTGCTTGTCCTGAAGGACAAGAAGAGGCACTAATAGCAGCAGCTAAAAACCTTAATGATTTGGTGGAGCAAATGAAACAACGCTCTTCAGTTCGAAATGATCAAAAAGCCTTACTTATGGCAGCGTTAAACTTAAGCCACGAATTGCTAGAAGCAAAAACACAGGCTACAGTTGAGCAGCAGCAACAAGACCAACTCGTTGACAAACTAAGTCAGCATTTGGCAAGTGACCCCACACATCAAAAATAAAAAGCGCAAACTGCGCTTTTTGTTTATTATTAGCATAATTAAATAATAGCGTAGAGACACAGGATGAAGTTAAACCTATCTTATATAATCGCTTCATGTAAATACTTACTACTAGCATGTTCTTTATTACTCGTAGCGCCAACAACTTATGGCGCAGTCAATTGGGTAACTATTAATGCTAATATCCAATTTTTAGAACAAGAAAAAAAGCTGCGTTTTTACGACTCTAACCAAGTACTTATCGAAGGTGACAAGTGTGCACTACTTGTTGATGCAAGCGGTAATTTTGCTGCTGTGGAACAGCTAGCTAATGACCTAAAAAAACACCTAAAAACACCATTATGCTACTTAGTTGCTTCGCATTACCACGATGATCATTTACTCGGTATGGCGGTTATGCAACACTTCTACCCTGATGCAAAACTAATTGTGCATCAGCAAGTAAATAGCGATTTT
Organism: Pseudoalteromonas sp. 1_2015MBL_MicDiv; assembly: GCF_002407505.1. NCBI lineage: Bacteria > Pseudomonadati > Pseudomonadota > Gammaproteobacteria > Alteromonadales > Pseudoalteromonadaceae > Pseudoalteromonas > Pseudoalteromonas sp. 1_2015MBL_MicDiv. The sequence continues at coordinate 3,513,851 of NZ_CP012737.1, forward strand.
AATCGCTACCAAAAAGCATTTAATGACCAACTCGATAGTTACGAAAAAAGTATAGAGCTGAGTTACCAACGCTTAGCCGGTATTTCAAAAGCAGAACAAGCACAATGGCGTGAAAAGTTGGAGCTTGCAAAAAAACGCCTTTTTCGCTGGCAAGAATATCAACTAAAGTCGCCAGAAATTATTATTGATGAAAATAAAACACTTGATTTAGGGGGGTTTAAAGTAACCTTAAACGCCCATCAAGCCCATACAAGTGGTGACTTAACACTCACAACTAATAGCGGTCGTGTTTTAATTGGTGGCGACATTGTTGACTGGCTCCCTTATCCTGGGCACGGCGAATTTAAAAGCTGGCAAACGCTGCTTAAACAATACATTGACGATGAAAATCTTGCGCTGATTATACCAGGGCATGGTGGTATACTTGACAGAGCTCAACTCAAACAGCCGTTAGCATTTCTAACCGCTATTACTGAGCATGTGAACAAAAACAACGATCAAACGATAGAACAACTTGTGTTATCGTTTCCTAAAAAAGTAATGAAACCTTACACAGAAGAATCTTTAAATGCAAAATCGAGCAATTTGTTTTTGCGATCAGGATTAGCTCGCGCGAAAAACGCAAAATAACTCAACACAATGGACTGTGTTAAAATAGTAAAAGGAATTTACAAAAGTGAACATTATGCGCAGCTTGTCTCTCTGTTTTTTAGTTTTATTTCTATTCGGTTGTGAAACAACTGAATCAGAAATTCAAGAAACGCCAAAAATATTTACTCACTTTGAGCCAAAACACACTTTTTTAGACAAATCGGATCAACGCATAATTGAAGATGCTCAAGTAAAGCCTCAGAACACAGTATTACTACATAAAAAAGTAAACATTAAAAAGCCTTCTCCCAAAGCAACTGACCTATGGGTTCACATTGCCGAGAGCCTGCATTTTAAAATTGATCAAAACCGAGCTTTAAAGCAACGTATAAATTGGTATTTAAAGCAACCCAATTACTTACGCGCTGTAAACAAACGCGCAGCGCCGTACCTGTATCACATCGTAAAAAAAATTGAGCAAAAGCAACTGCCTATGGAGCTCGCTTTACTACCATTTGTAGAAAGCGATTTTAGACCAACGATAGCCTCATCACAGCAAGCTGTTGGTGTTTGGCAGTTGGTTGGCGCAACGGCGCATCACTTTGGTGTTAAGTCAGACCAATGGTATGACGGGCGCCAAGACGTACTTGCTTCAACCGATGCTGCACTTGATTACTTAAGTTACTTACATAAACGCTTTGATGGTAATTGGCTACATGCTTTGGCCGCTTATAATAGTGGTGAAGGCCGTGTTAAACGCGCAATCGAAAAAAACAAAAAGCGCGGTAAAAGCACCGATTACTGGTCGCTAAGCCTACCAAAAGAAACCGCTGACTACGTCCCCAAGTTACTCGCTTTAAGCTATTTAGTTAAACACCCACAAAAAGGCATTAAGCGCCCAAAGCTTGCATATAAGCCATTTACAACACAGATGAATATAGGCCAGCAGTTTGACTTTTCAGTTATTGCTAAGCTCTCTGGTATAGGCTCCAAGCAGTTACATGCAATCAATCAGGGGTACTTAAAAAATCAAAGCTCACCTAACGGGCCGCACACTTTACTGCTTCCTATAGGGCAAGAGGCATTATTAAAAAGTCAGTTTTTTAAATCAAACTTTGCTGGAGAGTACATCGTTAAACAAAACGACACGCTTTATGGTATCGCTAAGCGTTTTAGTATGTCGGTAAAAGCTCTAAAACAACTTAATAATAAAAATAATAATTTAATCGGCGTTGGAGAAAAGTTATTAGTTGGACAACCTAAAACTCTGCCAAGCACATTAACTGTTGATTACAAAATTAGCCCTTATTTAGAGCACCAAGAAATTGCGATTCCCACCATTGAAATAGATTACGAAGTTAAGTCAGGCGATAGCCTTTGGAGTATAAGTCAGCTTTATGATGTCCCTCATAGCGACTTGGCAAAATGGAATAAGCTCTCTGCATCAAGCATTTTAAAGCCAGGCACTCAATTAGTGCTGTTTATACCTCAGGCTGAAAAGCAAAAAGCAGCACCAATAAAAAAAGATTTACTGCTAGATTTACAAAAAACACTAAATCAGCCACGTTAAGTTTATAAACAAGTATATTTCGCGTAAAATCAGCCTCAACATAGTCAAATTTAAAGAGATAAGCATGCAAATCAGTAAAAATTCAGCTGTTGAATTTCACTACACACTCAGTGAAGGCACTGAACAAGTAGAAAGTAGCACAAACGAAGCACCACTCACTTACATTCATGGTAGCGAAGGCATGCTTCCTGGTTTAGAAAAAGCACTTGAAGGCAAACAAGCTGGTGAGAAGTTTAGTGTAACGCTAGAGCCAAGTGAATCGTACGGCGAGCGTGTTGATGACTTAATTCAACGCATCCCGCTTAAGCACTTACAAGGCGACGTTAAAGTATGGAAACCAGGTATGACAGCAATGGTAAGTTCTAACCAAGGTCGTCATCAAGTGACTATTGTTAAAGTAGGTCGCTTTAACGCAGATTGTGATTTAAACCACCCATTTGCGGGTAAAACGCTAACATTTGATGTGGAAATCATCTCTGTACGTGAAGCAACAAGTGAAGAAGTTTCTCACGGACATGTGCACGCTGAAGGCGGCTGTGGCCACTCTCACTAATCACCTTTACTAATTAGGATCAAATATGGCTAAAGTTGCTATTGTTACTGGCGGAACAAAAGGCATTGGTTTAGCAGTAATTAAACGCTTGCTAAACAGTGGTTACCAAGTTCATAACCTCGATATAGAGCCTAGTGAATACGGTATATTCCATCAGTGCGATGTCAGTGATGTAACAGCCGTACGTAGCTGTATTAAAATTATATACGAGCAATCGCAACGAATAGACGTACTTGTTTCTAATGCAGGAAAGCATTTAAGCGCAAATATACAAAGCACCGACGAGCAAACTCTCGATGCGCTGTTTGCGCTTAATGTTAAAGGCGCTTATGCGGCAGTACAAAGTGTATTGCCTAGCATGAAAGCGCAAAATAACGGCGTTATTATATTAGTCGCTTCCGATCAGGCACTTATAGGTAAGCAAAACTCTTTTGCGTATAACCTGACCAAACACGCCCTTGCCTCTATGGCAAAAACAACAGCGCTTGATTACGCGAGTTTCAATATTAGAGCAAATGCCGTATGCCCTGGCACAATAGAGACCCCGCTATTTCATAACGCAATAGATGCGTACTGTAAAAAAAGTGGTGCAAACAAGGCCGAGATAGTTGCCGAAGAAGCAAGCCTTCAACCGCTTAACCGATTGGGGCAAGCCGACGAAGTTGCCGCTCTTGTGAGCTTTTTAGCAAGCGACGATGCCAGCTTTATTACTGGCAGCCTACAAAGTATTGACGGTGGCTATACTGCCCAATGAGTACAAAAATAATTGACCCGCATGTCCATTTCTTTAATTTAATTGAGGGTCAGTATTTATGGTTGCAGGGCGCCAATCAGCCAACATGGCCAAATTTAGATAAAATAAAACAACAAATTAGCGCAGAACAACTTATTGAAAGCACTGATTTCGAGCTTGCTGGTTTAGTGCATATAGAAGCTGGATTTGATAACAGCGCACCTATCAATGAGTTAAAATGGCTTGATAAACACTTAAATAATATTGCCTATAAAGCGATTAGCTTTATACAAATTGATCAAGACAGTGAGTCATTTGAACGTACGCTAAAAAACCTTATACACCCAACGTTAGCCGGGATCCGAGATATTACCGAAGGCAATGATGCAGCACGCTTATTAAACAGTTTTTGCTTAGATAATCTTAAAATATTAAGCCACTTGAATCTGCATTTTGAAGCGCAGCTTGAGCTTGAAAATATACCAATAGTAAAAAAATTAGCGTATTACGCGAAGCAACTCCCACATCTACAGATTGTAATTAATCATGCTGGATTACCAAGCAATATAGTACTTTGGCAACAAGGTATTGAACTATTAGCCAAAAATTGTAACGTTGCAATTAAGTTTTCAGGGTTTGAGCTTCTGTCGCTAAATAACCAACAGCAAATTACGTGTTTTGATATTATTTTTCAGCATTTTGGTGAGCAACGGATTATGTTTGCCAGTAATTTCCCCGTTTGCCAAATTAACTCCAGCTATAACAATTTATGGCATGCTCATTTGGGGTTGTGTAACAGTGATCACATCTGGCACCATTTAAGCTACAAAAATGCCAAACATCTCTATCTAGTATAAATAAAAACCGCTATATTTACGTATTAGTATAAAAAGCGAGCCTTCACATGTTCATTCCTACGAAGTTAAATATTGCAAAAACCATTCTGCCTTTAACACTTATTAGCATCTTAAGCGCATGTGGCGGTGGCGGTGGCGGAATTTTAAATGACAGTAATAGTGTCACTCCTATTGGCTCAAATACAACAACTTGGACCGCCAATGAATTTGCTCGTGCTAGTCAATTTAAAGGCCAGTGCCAAGCAAGTGATGAGAAGAACTGGCTACGTTCATGGAGTAACGAAACATACCTTTGGTATGATGAAATTATCGACACTGACCCAGCTCTTACGAGTGGAGTCCTTGATTACTTTGAACAACTAAAAACCAATGAACTCACCGAATCGGGTGCAAAAAAGGATAACTTTCATTTTAATTTACCTACCAATGAGTGGGAACGCCAAAATCAAGCAGGCGTAAGTTATGGCTACGGTTTCAATATAAAAATTCTAGCGTCTAGCGCACCTCGCCAAGCCATAATAAGTTATACGCAGCCCAATACTCCGGCAAGTAACCAAAACCTAACACGTGGATTTGAGTTAGTTGAAGTAGATGGTATTGATTTTGTAAATACCAACTCATCAAATGATGTTAGTGTTATTAATGCAGGTTTATTCCCTACGCAAACAGGTAAAGTAACTGAGTTTGTATTTAAAGATATCAACACCAACGAAAACCGTACTGTTACCCTCACGTCGCAAAATATAACCTCGCAACCGGTAAGTAATGTACGGACTGACTTAGCAAATGGAGAGGTTGGATATTTTCAATTTAATAGCCATAATGCAATTGCTGAAGAGCAACTATACAACGCATTTAACCAACTTGCTGCAAGCGACATTAAAGACTTAGTCATCGATATACGCTATAACGGTGGTGGGCTTTTACAAATGGCAAGCCAAATTGCTTATATGATTGCAGGTAATAGTAATACACAAGGTAAGGTTTTTGAACGTACTATTTTTAACGATAAAAACCCAAATACCAACCCAATAACAGGGCAAGCACTTACCCCAATGTCTTTTACCAATCAATTTGTGGGATTTGAGAGCAACCCAAGTATTACACCGGGTACACCTTTGCCAACACTTAACTTAAATCGTGTATTTGTGCTTACAACCAGCAGCACTTGTTCTGCCAGTGAAGCCATAATTAATGGTCTACGCGGCGCAGATGTAGAGGTGATTCAAGTGGGTTCAGGTACTTGTGGAAAACCATATGGCTTTTACCCAACAGATAATTGCGATACAACTTATTTCACTATTCAATTTACCGGCGAGAACAATAAAGGCTTTGGTGAATTTTCAGATGGTTTTGCACCACAAAATACATTAGATAACGCACTCCAGCCTTTATTAATAGCAGGCTGTGCCGTTGCAGATGATTTTACTACTTCCTTAGGTGATGCTAATGAAGCACTACTCAAAACGGCACTTAGCTATCGCACAACAGAGAGCTGTCCTGCGCCAAGCTCTACCAGTAGCAAGCAGGGTTTTGCTCCATCAATTGTAGATGATTCACCAAAGGTAGAAGATACCCGAGTGCAAACAATGCTTAATCAAAATATTATTCTCAGCGATAACATAAGGTAGGCTATGCAAATGCGTTTACTAATAATCACAGCTATCATAATGTGTACACTTACTGGGTGCTCAGCACAAAGCTCTGAGTCGACACCTAAGCTGCAACATGCATTATTGGTAGAGCCAAATAGTAAGGCTGTAGCCGAGGTTATAGCTCTACTACTTCATAGTCAGCAGATACAATTAGCTGATGACGTATTTTTAACAAGTAGTACGGTAACGCTCGATAAACTTAATCAAAAAGATACTTTGGGTAACCCGATTATGGGCAAGCAACTCAACATGCCCGATCAATTTGAGTTAATGATTAAAGACGAGCAATGTTTTGTACGCCACCTTGATAGTAAGGCAACCAAAGTTATCAATGATGTTAATTGCCGAGTAAATAATTAGTTTACTCAATGGCAATTTATATATAAAAAACGCTATGCTCACTGGAGTATATGTTTTATCTAAGCGCAGGTTATTTAACCTGTAAAACAACTATAATGACATTTATTAACCCTAAAACAGGATATTAAAATGAATAATCTTAGCTTTCGAGTTATTCCTACAGAAAATGGACAATGGAACATTTTTAGCCCTACGGGCGGAGATAGTGAAAATATTTGTATTGATTATAAAGCATTAAAGGCAGGCCAAGCCGTCAATTTATATTATGAATTGGTTGATTGTCTAGGATGGGAATTCGCTGAAAATGGCACCTACTTCTCTGATGCTAAAGATAATTTTAATTATCAATTAACAAGTATAGTGGCCAATAGCGGTCAATCACTTATAGTGTCTATCTCAAGTATCATTCCTGCCCACGCATTGCCTGCTCAGCTAGCAACAGAACTTGCTGACAATCCAGACGAAGCTGTTTCAGGTATGCTAAGTGAGAGCGCAGACTATGAAGTAAACTTCCGTCTTGTCGCTAAAAACACAGCTAATCAAGAACCAACAATGCGCTATTTCTCTCAAGATCCGCGAGTGATTCTTCAAGACATGGAACCACACTAGGAATTTTATGTACAGAGAGAATCATAATTCTCTTTGCCTAAGAGTTTTTGAAACTTACTCTCTGTACATAACGGCTTGAACCAACCAAGTCGATAAAAAGTGGGGCTCCATCCCTTTTTAATACTTTGCTCTACAGATGCAACCGCTGAGTACTTCTCTCCTAAAATGGCCTGAATCATAGCTTTCACAAAGTATACTTCGCTTAATTCAGAACTTTGAGCTAAAGCACGATCGATACTGATCATCGCTTCTTGCCCTTTATTCAAATGAACCTGTGCTTGCGCTTTTTCTAATAATAACTCAACAATTTGTGTATCGTCTGCTATCTGTCGATCTATCTTTTTATAAATATCAAAAGCCAGTTCCTTTTTATCTAACATATATAAAATATCAGCTAGATTGAGCTGTTGCGTACTATTTATAGAGGAGAGTTCTGCTGCCTTTTGGGCATGGTGTAATGCATCTTTTAACTCCCCTTTTAAAGACAACACAATAGAGTAATTTGAATATGTTGATGAAATAGCAGTCCCTGCTGAAATTAATCGCTGGTAGTTAATTTCAGCTTCCGCTAGGTCACCTGATAACAATGAAATATCTGCGAGCGTTTGTAGCGTAATAAAATCATTAGGTGTGTAGGTAAGTATTTTTGATAAATACTCTGCTGCTTTTTGATTATTGCCTTGCATAAGGTGGGCAATAGCTAGATTCCGTGTTGCAACAAGTGTTGGCCTTATTTTATAAGCGAGCTTTGCATGCGTTAAGGAACGCGCTAAATCACCATTTCTTTTATAGTAAATTGCTAGTAATGTTTGTTTTTGAAACTCTTCAAGATCTGACTCCTGAATTTTTTGTATCACAATTTCCGCATTATACTTATCTTTAACATGCTGATGAACTTCTAACATATCAATTAAGTAAGCAGCACTATTACGATAAGTACGAGGTAAAGTATTTAAGGTTTGTTTTAATTTTTTTATAATTTCGGGATCATGTGTTTTATCATACTGACGAAGTACGATTTTACGATACAGTGGATATAAAGGTGTAAACTCGGGACTGTGTAAAATCAAATTCTCAGCATCTGCCATTAAAGATTCCGCATCACGCGAATTATTTGACACTACACGTACTAAATTCACATATTGATCTAAAAACTCACTCTCTTTTTTTAGTGTTTGCCTACTCGCAACATTACCTGTGTATAATTTTTCAACAAAACTACTCGCTAAATTATAAATTCCCATGTAATTCTCAGTATCACTTGCACTTCTTTCTTCACGAATTAGCGTCGCATTTCCCCCATTCAGTAGGCTTAAGTTGATATCACAAGAAAGTGGAGTGCAATCTAAGTGCGTAACAAGTAATTGATCCGAATTAAGTGCCTGGCCTAAAGAGGCTAAATTTGTGTCTTTGCCTAATAATTTTTGAGTTTGTCGTATTTCAGTTTTTGAGATTAATGCATAATCAGAGTGATTTAATAAGTAATGCGCTATAGCATCATTAATTGCCAAGTTAAGCACTTGCTTTTGAGCATCTAAGAGTTTGGTTGTTTTACTAAATTCGACAGGTAACACTGCAACGTAAGTTTTGGGTTTATTTGCTTGCCAATACCAAATGCTCACACTGAGTAAACTGATGGTAATACATGACAATAATGCAAAAATGCCCCACTTATTCCTTTGTTTGTGTTTGCTAGCTAAATGAATGTCTGCCATAGAAATAGTTTCACTATTACCATTTAACGACAATAAAATACGTTTTAATTCATCAGTAACTTCTACGCAAGATGACGGTCGGTGTTTTACATTATAAGAAAGAAGACGGTTTATAAGTAGCCCCAATGGTTCTGGGATACCCGTAATAGCGCATGCATTAGCGCTGCATTTATTATTTTTTATTTGCTCTGCTATAGACTTATTAGTAAGGTCAGAAGACTGCGCACTATATGGATGTTGATTAGCGAATAATTGATAAGCAATTAATCCAAATGAAAACAAATCACTTCTAAAGTCTAACGGTTGATCATTTAACTGCTCTGGAGACATTGCTGTTAAACTGCCAAAGCTCATGTTTTCTTCCGATTGCAAAGTATCTTTTATCTGTGAAATACCAAAATCAGCGATTTTAGCTGAACCACTTTCATTGACCAAAACGTTGCTTGGCTTCAAATCAAGGTGCAAAATATTTTGCTGGTGAATGGTTAACAACCCTTCACTTATATCAATTAATAATGCTAGCTTTTCTTGTGCAGTTAATACTTGCTTTTTTAACAAACGTTCAAGTGTTGTACCTTTAACATATTCCATTTCAAGAACCAATTGCTCACCATACTGGATGGTCTTATAAATCTGGACTATGTTTGGATGATTAAAACAAGCTAATAATTTAGCCTCTAATAGTATTTGATCTGTAACTGAAGATGATAAATCGATTACTTTGAGCGCAACTTGGCGATCTAACTTTAAATCAGTAGCAAGGTAGACTTTGCTCATACCTCCTTGTGCTAAAACGTTTAGCTTATGGTAATGCTCTTCTAATTTAAACACACTGCAACTCAATAATATTTACATTTTAATGGTTAGTGTAACTTCAAAGATTAAATAATTACAATCTATTGATATTATTTAAGTATAATAAATTATATCAATAAGAAAAAACGGATGAACCATGGCTGTTTTAAAACATATAGAATCCCAGAGTAAATTCTATTTACGTGCTTTCCACCGCTTTGGTAGATTAGTACACTCTGTAGATACTTTGCTTGATTTTCCTGAAATCACACGTATTCATGCCGTAATTGAATGGCTAAATGAGCAATGGTGTATAAATGATTTAAGCAAAAATGGCGTTTGGTTAAACGATAAAAAAATCAGTAAAAATCAAAATATACCTTTAAAAAAAGGCGATAATATCCGTTTTTCTGAAGTAAATAATGCGGTGTATCAAGTTATTTGCGTCGACCCACCAAGAGACTTATTGTTACCAGAAAATGCCTCGCATGAAGACGTCATTTTTCTAGAGCAATACCATTTTTTACCTGACAATAAGCAACCTGAAGTGATTGTCTTTTTCGACTCACAGCAGCACTGTTGGTATTATGAAACTATGCAAGATCACCTTCTGACCCTAATGAGTGATGGTCAAAATTTATATATCGGCGGACAAGGTTGGTGCTTATTTCAGGCTGAATCCACCATGCAAGAAAAAACAGTTGAACTCAAAAGACAGCCTAATAATAATTTAGAGTTCATTTTTAGCCTAAGCCTCGATGAAGAATTAGCCGAACTAAAAATCAAAAAAAATAAAGTTACATTAGACTTTGATGTGCGTTCTCATCATTATTTAACCTTGCTATTAGCACGATATAAATTAAATGACATGCAAAATAATTTTGAGGCTGATGTACAGGGTTGGGTGCAAGTAAAAAAACTAGCAAAAGATTTAGGTATTAGTGAAAGTCACGTTAATATTCAAATCCATCGCGCACGAAAGCAATTTGTTGAAATACTTAATAATGAAATAATACCCAGTGCATTGATAGAACGTAAACGCGGAAAAGTCCGCTTTGGCGGAAAAACGTTTACTATTTATAAAGGAAAAAAAATAGAGTCTTCAAATTTAGAAGACAATGTAGAGTGAGCAGCAGATCATACAATAAAAAGCACTAGTGACATTTTTAGTAATAAATTAGACCGGCTGAAATAGTCGGTCTAACTTATTTTTAATAGTTTATTTTTTAAAGTGTAATATTATCAATCTCAACGCATTGGCTACTTAATTTCAACTCGCTGAGAGCGCATAACAATCTCGTCATTTAGCTCAATACCCAACCCTGGCTCTTCTGATACTTCAAAGAAGCCGTTTTTAGGCTGTGGATCTTGCAAACATAACTCGCGGTTCCACTTTTTAATCGCATAAGTGTGGTGCTCATGAATCAAAAAGTTAGGGATAGCCGTTTCTAAGTGCAGTGATGCTGCTGTTGCAACAGGCCCGCCACATACGTGAGCTTGAATACGCACATCAAAGATATCTGCGTAATCACATACTTTTTTAGTTTCGGTAAAGCCACCACATAAACCAATATCAGGTTGCAGAACATCAATACTTTGATCTTCTAAATACGGGCGCACACCCCAGCGATTATACAAACGTTCACCACCAGCAATTGGCACATTAACTTTATCTGCTACTTTTGCATGTAATGAGTGGTTTAGGTAGTTAACTGGCTCTTCAAAGTACATACAGTCAAATTCTTCTGCAATTTCACCCAACTGAATGGCTGTTGTCACGCCTGGTAAACTGTGGCATTCAAAAATAATGTCTACTTCGTCGCCTACTGCTTCGCGAATAGCTTGCATGCGCGCACGATATAGCTTCATTTCAGTACGTGATATTATTTTTGTACGATCGTAATAAGTATTGCCGTCTTTATCGTACTGAATTGGATCTACTTTTACTGCATCGTAACCTTCGGCCATCGCCTTTAAAGCCGCTTCGGCATATTCTTGCGGTTGTACTAGCGCTTTAAATTCGCTATCCCAGTCAAACTGTAATTGCGATGCGTAAGTGCGTAGTTTGTCGTTAACTTTACCGCCTAATAACTGGTATACAGGTAAACCAAGCGCTTTACCTTTTATATCCCAAAGTGCGGTATCAATTGCGCTCATTGCAGCATATACAACAGGTCCGCCGCCTAAACCCCAAAAGCTCTCACGTAACATACGAGACCATAGTTTTTCTGTTTGAAATGGGTCGTGGCCGATTAAAAAGGCGTCGGCCATTTCTTTAATCATAGCCGCTGCAGCACTGTGACCTAAATCGTATGCAAGGCCCGCTTCGCCAACACCACTAATACCTTCGTCAGTATGAATACGTACAAACACAGGTGTCCAAGAAGGTCTATCAGGACAGTGAATATCAAATACTTCAACGCGATTTACTTTCATTAAAATTCCTTATTAACCGCTATGGGTTATTTTGCAAAACTAGGGTCAAGTCGATACGCTTTACGTAACATTGCAGGCCACGCAAGTTGCCCGCCAGTGCTGCCACTGTGTACTACGTTTGCTTGATTATAAATATTGTCGATTATAGGTTGCGGTACTTCAATCACCTCTTGCGAGCTTGATTGTAGCGCTAGTTGAATTTCACACGCTCGCTGTAAATCATAAAAGCGCATAAACGCATCACCTACCGTTGGGCCTAGTGTTAAGCCACCGTGATTTACCAATAACATATGGTTAGTGCTGCCCAAATCATCTTGCAGCACTTTTCGCTCGTCGTCGTTTACTGCAAGCCCTTCGTAACCATGATAAGAAAGCGATGGCAGTGAAAACATTGAATATTGGCTAAGCGGTAATAAGCCATTTTTTTGTGTAGCGACTGCGATTGTTTCTTTGGTATGAAGGTGAATAACACAATGAGCGTCTTCGCGTACCTCGTGAATCGCACTGTGAATAGTAAAACCAGCTGGATTAATACTAAATGGCGTATCGTCAATAATGTTGCCGTCTAAGTCGACCTTCACTAAATTAGAGGCAGTTACTTCATCAAAGGTTAAACCAAAGGCATTCACTAAGTAGTGGTCGGTGCCAGGCAAACGTGCTGATAAATGCGTATAGATTAAATCCCCCCAACGAAAGTGCTCTACCAGTCTATAACATGCGGCTAAATCAACACGAAGTTGCCACTCTTGTGCTGATACTTTATTTTTTAAATCGAGTTGGGGTAAATCAAACATAATAAGCCTTTTAAAACGTACATTATCAATCTGTACGAACAGATGTTTAGAAGTCTAAAGCAGTCTCTATTTTATAGCAAACACCAAACAAAACAGCCACACTATTGTGTGGCTGTTTATAAAGCTAAAATACCAATTGCATTCAAATGGTATAGCTGCGTAAATTATTTTACGTTAGCTAGGTAATCTGCAATTGCTTCAAACTCTTCATCAGTTACCGTTGCAACCATTGCTTTCATGGCCATGGTCATACCGTTGTTACGTGCACCTGATTTAATGTCTTTCATTTGCGCTACTAAATAGTCTTTGTTTTGACCGTTTAGTTTAGGGTACATACCCATAATTGGTGCTTTACCTTCAGCGCCGTGACAAGTTTGACAATTTTTAGCGGTATAAAGTGCAGCGCCATCGGCAGCAGCTACATTAAACGAGAAGCTTGCGGCTAAAGTAATACCCGCGCCTAATAGTAGTGTTTTCATCTTGCTCATTGTATTTACTCTTCTTTTTTGACGGTTAGAAAAACTGTTCTATTGATTGTAGTAAACAATCAAATAAAAAGCATACGTACGAAACGACGCTAGACGATCAACTTAACCAAAAAACGCTAACTCGTTTCTATCCCACTTTTATATACTTTAGCAAATAAAAATGAGCTTACCCTTAATAGACTATTACCACACTATATCATCTGGTACTTCAAAGTCTGCGTATGGGTCATCTTCATCTTTTGGTTTGTTTTCTGGCTCCACATGAAAAACAATATACTTTTCGTCAACTTCAGCCACTTTGCGTGCTGGTTCGTCGTCTAAAACGTAAAATTGCCCTTCTAGTACACAGATAGCTAAACGACCACCCGATAACGCTTTTTGCGTTTTCTCGTTCACATCGATATTTTTTACTTTGTTTTGATAAGTAAAATTAAATGTGCGCTCACCACGAATAGCGTCTTGGTTGTGGTGCTCTAAAATTTGTTTAACACGCGCTTCTTGTTCGCGCTGCTTTAAGCTAACTTGGCGTGTTTGGTTAAGCTCTTCAGCCTTTTTTTGTTGCTCTAGCTTGGTTTGTTGGATGTGCTTTTGCAGATCACTTGGGTTACTAGTAGCCCCTTTCTTTTGCTTTTTTTGTTGCTTACGTTTTTCTGATTTAGCAACTTTAGCATTATGCGATGTTGTTAATCCTGCTTGAAGCAATTGGTCTTGTAATGAACCCATGGCTTTGTTCCACTAAAAACTAATATTAAGGTTATTTTAATCACCAACGACTCTAAATAACAGCGCTATCGACATTAATCTAACAAACTAGTTAAAACAAACCATGATATAGCGCAAAGAGCGTGCTTTTAATTATGCATTAAAAGCAATTTTTAATACAATGCCGCCTAACCAATCAGCAAATGTACAAGGCATATAATGCGTTTACCTCATCTACTCGTTTGCTCGGTATTTATATTTTTTGTACTTTATGCGCCACAGCCCTTACTCAGTCTTTTTGCGAATGAGTTTAATGTAGCCCCTGCGGTAGCTGGCAGCTTAATGACCGCAACTATGCTGCCCTTGGCCATTGCACCACTTGTTTATGGTGTACTTTTAGCAAAACGCAACCCATTACTCGTATTGCGTATTGCAATGGTATTTTTAGGACTTAGTAGCCTGCTTTTCATTTATGTACCGAGCTTTGAACTTTTGCTCTTGGTTAGATTTCTACAAGGTTTAACGCTTCCAGCAGCTTTAACAGCAATGACTAGCTATATAGGCATGAGCTACAGCGCAGATGCCCTTCAAAAAAATATGACCCTGTATATTGGTAGCAGTATAGTTGGAGGTTACTTTGGCCGCGTACTCGCCGCTTTGTTTAGCGATTTGTGGCATTGGCAAAGTTTTTATTATGTTATTGCTTTTATGCTTATTTTTTTGGCTTTAACAATTAAGCATTCTCGCTTTTCAAACCCAGCTACACCGTCGCAGCTCTCCCCTCTAGATTACCTTAAACAACTTAAAGAAGGTGCTGTACTTAAAGTGTATGGCGCCGTTTTTTGTATGTTTTTTTGTTTCGCTGCACTACTTAATTACTTACCGTTTATATTACAAAACACGTTTTTACTTACGAATACTCGTGACATAGGTTTAGTTTACAGTGGTTATTTAATTGGTGCACTCGCCTCTATTACTGCACCTTGGCTGCTTAAAAAAACACCTTCATCTTGGCATCTTTTAGTCGCTGTATTTAGTTTTTATAGTGTGAGTATTATTTTATTAATGAGCCACCAACTTAGCTTATTTTTAATCGCATTTACTTTGTTTTGTGGGGCAATGTTTGTAATCCATTCAACTGCAGCGCCGCTCGTTAACAAAATAAGTAAAGCCCCACCAAGCGTAACCAATGGCGGGTATGTATCATTTTATTACAGTGGTGGTGCATTAGGGTCGTTATTACCCGGTGTGGTATACCAACATTATGGGCAAACAGCGTTTATGTTTACGCTGCTTGCGGTTTGCTTATGCGGTTTATCGTTAATTGTGTGGGCTTATTTTGAGGGTAAAAATACAACTCGCGGTTGATGCTTTGTGTAATTAAAAAAAGTTTCTAAGTCAGCCTTGCTAAGCAACCATGTTTGGGTATTTTCAAATGGATGACAATGGAACAAATCGCCACCCCAAATATCTTGGTCAACCCATAAGCTCACTTCGTTTTGCTTATCATTTAAAAGAGCCAACATAGATACACACCCAGGAGCCACTTTTAAATATTTAGCTAGCCGCTCACTTGATGCAAACCCTAAGCGTGAAAGACCTTGCTGCTTTGACAATACCTTTAAGTCGAGTTGTTTATCGTGCGCTGTAATAACTAAAAAATGTCGCTTACCCTCATTGTCACGTAAAAATAAATTTTTAAGACGTGTACCTGGGCGCTCAATCATAAACTCATCAGCCGCTAAGCTAGTATGTAGCGGCGGATGCTCTATTACATCGTAATTAATATCTAGGTGCGCTAAAAGCTCTGCTAACTTAGTTTTATCAGCCAACATATTACAAACAACGTCCTCTTAATTGCACACTCAAATCTCGCCATATAACGTCATTGACTTCGTGTTCGTTATCGCAATACTGACGCTCTTTTAGCTCTTGATTTAATAACTCAACAGCTTGGTCTTCTAGCTGCAACTTTAAAACACTCGACTCTTCAAAATGCTCTTGCTCAATATATTGCTTAACCTCACCACGACTTGGTCTGTTATTAGGACCACGGTCAAGATTAAAGTTTTCACGATGCTTAGCTTTTACTGAAACAACATAAGCAAAAATTTTATTACCTTGCGCATCTTTTTTTTCATGAAACTGTTTGTTGTTTATTTCAAAAGGAGGCCCGTCACTTGACGCACAACCTGCGAGTAAAACCATCATCACTAGAACACTTTTTTTCATGTTTTTTGTCGTTTTAGTTTGTAATTAAGCCGAGTCTATCAAAATTTGTCATAAACAGTAAAAATTAGCGAAAAAATACTTGACCAAATTTATAAAAAAATTTAAAGTTCGTCCCGCTTGGAACTCAGCAGCCAAGTAATTACGTAAATCGTAATTTAGGAATGTGGGGCTATAGCTCAGCTGGGAGAGCGCCTGCCTTGCACGCAGGAGGTCAGCAGTTCGATCCTGCTTAGCTCCACCACTTTCCTAACTCCTCATCAAAAAACAAAAACTATTTTTTCGTAGTGTTAATTACTTTCTTTTCTAACTAATTTTTATAACTTTCAACTTGAGTCTTTACAACTTATTAGCTATATATAATGTCATATGTATTAATGCTTTAGGCTTATCATGGACACCCCTAAGCGCTCAACGTTAAAAAAACTTGCTGTTATTGGTTTGACTGCTGGCGCGATTACGCAAGCTCCTTATGTTTTTGCCCGAAAAAAAGTCACTTTAAGAGTCCTTGGTACACATGTCACATTACAAGATGCTATTCGAAAACAAGCGATGAGCGACTTGGGTATTAATATCGAATTTACACCCGCAGGCAGTGCAGCCGTTTTACAAAGAGCGTCAATGGCCCCAAGCTCCTTTGATCTATACGAACAATGGTCAAATAGCATAAATGTGCTGTGGAATGCAGGCTCTATACAGCCAATAGAAAAAAAACGACTCACTTACTTTAATGAAATTAACAACCTTACTAAAACAGGAAAGCTCACCGAAAATGCAAATATTGGTGCAGGCGATGCTCCGTATAAATTATTAAATGTCCAACCCGATGGTACATTAAGCGAGCACGAAAGCGATCACATAAGCTTTTTGCCTTATGTGCACAATGTCGACTCTTTTGGTTACAACACTGATTTCATCAAACCAGGTATAGCTTACGAAACAGAAAGCTGGAGTTGGCTATTAGATGATACGAACCGAGGAAAAGTAGCCATTGTAAATGCCCCTACTATCGGATTATTCGATTTGGCCTTAGCTGCACAAAGCAAAGGCCTCATAAAATTTAATAATATCGGTTCAATAACGCGTTCAGAAATGGATCGACTCTTTAGTATATTACTTGATTTTAAACGCCAAGGTCACTTTAGTGGGTACTGGAACTCTGTGCCAGAATCAATCGAGTTTATGAAGAGCAAACGTGCGCATATAGAGAGCATGTTCTCACCAGCAGTAGCCGCGCTTAATAGCCAAGGTGTTAATGTGCGCTTTGCCGCTCCAAAAGAGGGTTACAGAGGCTGGCACGGTGTGATGTGCTTATCGTCACAAACACAAAATAGCGTTAAAGATGCTGCTTACGATTATATGAATTGGTGGTTATCAGGTTGGCCGGGGGCTTTTATAGCTCGTCAAGGTTATTACATTAGCAACCCTGAACGCTCAAAGCCACTACTGAGTTCTTCTGAATGGGACTACTGGTACGATGGTAAAGCAACTGAAATAGACTTACGAAATACCAACGGTGATATAACGATAAAAGCAGGAGAGGAACGAAATGGAGGTAGTTATCTCAAACGTTTCAGTAATGTTGCAGTATGGAACAGTGTTATGCCAACCTACGATTACAGTTTGCAAAAATGGCATGAGTTAATTAGTCGCTAATGAAAATTCGTTCGATAAAATCAAAAATAATTTTAGCTTTGTGCTTACTTATGAGCTTATTAGTACTGCAAAGCTATTTATTTAATTATTCACAAAAATCATTATTAAACTTACAAAAAGCACAACACAATGCACTGATGCAAAATGAAAGTGTAACGCGTTTAGAAAACGATGTTATTTCACTGCAAAGTCAGGCGATTGCTTATGTTGATAAAGCAAATCAAAATACAATCGAAAAATTCGACCTTTATTTAAATGAAGCAAATAAAAACCTCAATCTCTTAAAAAGCAATTCTGTAGAGCATTCTTTAGAGTATCAAAGTGCACTAAACAGACTTGGTGACTACCTAAGTAACTATCAAGACACGTTCAATCAAATTGTGATGAATCGAACTAAACGAGAGCAACTTTACATAACGCAATTTAAACAACCTATTACAGATCTAAAAATACAGATAACGAAATTAGAAACGCAAGCTTCCCCTAAAAGCAAAGCTATTTTTAGCGATATATTGCTTACTATAAGTAACCTAGAGCACGCGGTAGTAAGTTACCTGTATAAACCTAATTTTGACGAAGCACAAAATGTTAATAAAAACCTTGAGCATTTACACTCAAAATTAGCGAAAGCACCTAGCATAAGCAGTGTCTCCATGAACACGATTACAAACTTAAAGAAAGCTTACAGCCAATTAATGCTGCTGACACGTAGCTACACTTTTTCGATTAATGTTGTGCTTACTGGTATTGAAAACGAATTACTCTATTTAGCTAATCAAGTCAAAAAAACTGAAAAACTGAAATTTAATGAAACTGAAAAACAGCTCAGCTCCCACCTAATAAGCTACACAGAACAAGCGAATTTATTCGCTTTATTAATTACGATTATTGTTATATCAGTCGGCTACTTTATTTTTAGATCGGTCATTAAACCAATTACTCAGTTAACCACTTTACTAAACGATATGAGTAATGAAAAACAAGTTACGCTCAATAAAAACCATCATAATCAAAGCGAGATATCCGCAGTAATAAAAGCAGCAAATATGTTGTATCAAAAAAATCAGCAAACCAAAGAGTTACTGATTGAAACGCAGGCGTTAAATATCCAAATGGAGACTATGAACAAAGAGCTTACAGTTGCGATAGCACAAGCCGAAAGTGCTAACAAAACAAAAAGTGACTTTGTGGCAAATATGAGTCACGAGCTGCGAACACCAATGAATGGCGTATTAGGTATGCTACAGCTTTTAAGAGACAGTACTTTACCTACTAAACAGCAACATTACGCAGACAAAGCATATTCAAGTGCACATAATTTACTGCATATCCTGAATAATATTTTAGATTTTTCTAAACTTGAATCAAAAAAAATAAAAATAGAAGAAATACCATTTACTCTCGACTCTATTGTAAAAAACACGGGCAATTTATTTAAAGATACCGCGAATCAAAAAGGCTTAGCACTTGAATTTAATCTACATGCTGACCCACATTTAGAGCTGATAGGGGATCCATTTCATCTGAACCAAATCATCAATAATTGCGTCGGAAACGCAATAAAATTCACTGAACATGGGAAAATTCAGTTAATTGTAGAAACAATATCCCAACAAAAAAACATAATTGATTTAAGGTTTTGTATTAAAGATACAGGCGTAGGAATTGAACCTGAACAGGTCGAGAAAGTATTTAACTCTTTTTATCAAGGTGATGCTTCTATTACTCGCAAATACGGTGGCACGGGGCTTGGGTTAACTATTAGCCAACAATTTACAAAAGTACTCGGTGGAAAAATTCAAATTCGAAGCGAAAAAGATAAAGGCAGTGAGTTTTATTTCACCTTACCATTTAAACTTTCACCACAACACAGACAAAAAAAACGAGCCTTACTCATTACGCCACAAAAAGAACAAGCTGCCCAACTTGTGTCTTTACTCAGCAGTGTTGGAATAACACCCGAAACAACAGAAGAGCCGCTACGCGCTCTCGCTAAAATATCTCAACCAAGCTCTCCTTTTGATATTGTCATTTTGTCATTGACGCAAGAAGAAGCCAAAAACAGTATTATTCTTCAAAAACTCACTGAAAGCAGTCAGCTATCTAAAAACAATTTAAAAATCATCATAATAATTACGGATACCGATCAGCCTCACACCCAGCCAACACAAAAAAATGTACATATTATAAATAACAGTTACAAACAGTCGGATATCTTAAAATTACTTGCATCTGAAAGCAAAGCAAGCATCACCCCAAAGCCTGATAACTTGATTAAATTTACTGGTATAAAAGCACTCATTGTTGACGATAACCCTCTGAATATAGAAATCACCTCTGCAATGTTAAAAAAATTAGATCTAGACATTGTAACGGCAATGAACGGGCTGGAAGCCGTTGAGTGTGTTAAAAACAATATATTCGACATTATTTTTATGGATATTCAAATGCCAGTAATGGATGGTATTTTAGCCACCAGTAAAATTAGAGAAAATGGTGAAACGCTACCAATAGTTGCATTAACCGCGGCAGTACTTCCTGAGGATAAAAAGGCAGCTATTGATGCAGGTATGAATGACTTTTTAACCAAGCCCCTCATTTTTGATATGCTATTTCAAAGCCTTGAAAAGAATTTATCAACGCCCCAAAGTGGTTTACTCATTAATATCCCTCTAGCACTTGATAACTTAGATAATAATGAACGTTTGCTAAATAAATTGATTACACAGTTCGCGATAGACTATGAAAACTTTATTGTAAAGTTTCAAAAGCTACAAGAAACTAATAATAATATTGAACTTGCCCGCCATGTTCATGCAATAAAGGGTTTAGCGGGCACTTTAGGATTAGAAGTTTTAGAGCAGCTAGCTAAAAAAATTGAATCTCAAATACGCAATAAAGAAGTTGTTTCATTTTCACTGTTTAGTGAGCAATTTGTAATTACTTTGCATGCAATTAAACAGTATCTAACAACTCAACGCCTTAGCGAAGATGTCAATTTAGAGGGCAATGAAAATGCAAGCGAACTTACAACCCTTATTGATAAAATTTATGAATTAACAATTAACTCAAAGCCAATTCCTAGCAGCTTAGTAAGAAGCTTAAATGGCTTCACTTTGAAATCTCCCCATCCTTTACTCGGACTTAAGTCGGCAATAAATCAATTTGACTATCAATTAGTATTAGAGTTGATAAGCCAATTTCGTGATGACAATTTAAATTAGCCAAGCGTAAAAAACTAAGCTAGATTAGATATTAAAGACTCAAAAGGATTGAATGTGCATTCGATGTATCCGGCTAAAAATATTAGTGAAGCTCAAGATAAAAAACACAAACCCTTAGTGTTAATTGTTGATGATGAGCCAAATAATCTTCATGTATTAGTTGAAGGGTTACTTGCTGACTATGACGTAAGAGTATCCATTAGCGGCGAACAAGCCCTAACTTTTATAGAATCAACACGCCCTGATTTAATTCTGCTTGATATAATGATGCCGGGTATGGATGGCTATGAAGTATGTGAAATATTAAAATCACGCCAAAATACCAAAGGAATCCCCATTATTTTTGTGACAGCACTGACCACTGAAGACTCAGAAGAACATGGGTTTGAATTAGGTGCTATTGATTATATCCACAAGCCTTATAAACTTGCTTTAGTAAGAGCCAGAATTCGTACTCACATAACATCGCAAGGTATGTTAGACCGACTTATAGAGAAGAACTTTGACCTGCACGATAAGCTCCTTGAAATAGAATCTCTAGCACAAGAATTAAGTGAAAGAGAAGAGGAGCTTAAGCAATTATCATCTAAACAAAAACTTTTCTATCAGGCGTTGGTGAGTACTGCCGATGGTGTTGTTATTACTGATTCCGATGGAAAAATAATTGCCGTTAACCCTTCATTTTGCCGTATCACAGGCTTTACTGAAGCCGAAGCGCTAGATATTAAGTTACATAAGCTAAAACAAAATAATCAACCTGGCATTAGTTTTAATAATGTTTGGCTCCACGCAAACAAAGCCGGCTATTGGAGCGGAGAGCTCGTTACGCGTCGTAAAAATGGTGAGCTATATCCTGAATTACTGACACTAAGTATGGTAAAAGGTGAACAAGACTCAAATGTTCATTTCATTGGTGTATTTAGTGATATTTCGAGTTTGAAAGTAACTCAAGAACGCATTGACTACCTTACTTGGCATGACGAACTAACCGCTTTACCTAACCGAAACGGTTTTCTAAAGCAGCTAGAACAACAATTACAGCGATGTTCTTTAGACAATAACTATGCTTATATTTATATAATAGACATAGACAGCTTTCACTCAATTAATGATGGCCTTGGTTTGTTAGCAGGCGACAAAGTTCTTAAAGAACTTGCCAATCGTATCCATAATAAACTTGATAAAAAAGACGTTATTGCACGCTTAGGCAGCGATGAATTTGCCGCTTTGAGTAGTGTTGACAAAGGCGTTGGTCGACTAAGATCACAAGAAATTGCAGAACATAAGGCACAAGAGTTATTAAGAGTTATTAACGAGCCTTTCATAATTGATGATCAACAAATAAGTATTACAATTAGCATCGGCACCTATATTTTCCCTAGAGAAGATCAGTGGGAAAATGCGATTGAAACGATCAGAAACTGCGAAGCTGCTTGTTATAAAGCAAAAGAAAAAGGCGGTAATAGAGTCACTTTCTTTGATAACTCTTTTGGTGAACAGGCAAAGCGCCGCTTTGAAATTGAACAAGACTTACGAAAAGCAATATCGCAAAATGAATTAACACTTTATGTTCAGTCTCAATTTGATAGTCAGCAAAAGTTAAAAGGTGGCGAAGTGCTCTTACGGTGGATGCATCCTGAGAAAGGCTTTATTAGCCCCGCTGAGTTTATTCCTATTGCTGAAGAGTCAGACATTATTTATGAACTAGACTCATGGGTACTTACAAATTCTTTGTCGCTTATTCAACAGTTAGATGATCGTCATTCAACACTGAGCTTATCGGTAAATATTAGTGGTAGACACTTTCATGAAGCACGTTTCCTATCATTATTAAAAACTAAAATAGAGTTTTACGAAATAAAACCAAACCAGTTAACTATCGAAATTATTGAAGGCACCTTACTCAATCACATAGAGTCCGCCATTGAGGCGGTACAATACCTAAAAAACTTAGGTGTTCGTGTATCCATTGATGACTTTGGTACGGGTTATTCAAGCCTTACCTACCTCAAACAATTGCCTATTCAAGAATTGAAGATAGACCGCTCATTTGTGTTTGATGCGCCGACTGATAACAACGATAAATTAATTATTGATATGATTGTTAGCTTAGGAAAGCTATTTCAGTTGAAAGTTGTTGCCGAAGGAGTAGAGAATCAGTCCCACTTTGATTTATTCCAAGAGTACCCTGAAGTAATTATGCAAGGCTATCATTTGCATAAGCCAGAACCAGCAAGTGATTGGATAAAAAAATTAAAATAAACCACAAATACAGCAAAGCCGAGCAATGCTCGGCTTTATTACTTACATCGTTAATTTATTCACGAACTTGGCCTTCGCCATTTACTAAGTACTTCTCAGTAGTGAGTGATTCAAGCCCCATTGGACCGTATGCATGAAGCTTGGAGGTCGCTATACCAATCTCCGCACCTAGACCCAATTGTGAGCCATCAGAAAAGCGAGATGACGCGTTAACCATTACTACAGAAGCATCAACACTGCGTTGAAATAACTCTGCGGCAGTTTGATTTTTAGTACAAATTACTTCGGTGTGGTTTGAACCGAACTGTGCAATATGCTCAACTGCTGCCGTAAAGCTTGGAACAACGCGAATAGCAATTTCTAAATCTAGATACTCTTCACCAAATTCATCATCAGCTAAAACGGTTGCGTTATCAAAATATTTAGCTGCAAAACTGTCTGCATTTATTTTCACACCTTCTTGGCGTAGTACGACTGCACACAGATTAAAAAACTCATCTGCCACATCTTGATGAACAACTAAGCCCTCTAGTGCATTACAAACACCGGTACGCTGCGTTTTACCATTAAGTAGTAAGTTAAGGGCTACTTCTAGATCTGCATCTTTATCCACATATAGATGACAAACACCTTTGTAATGCTGAATTACAGGAATCGTACTGTTTTCAGTAACAAAGTTGATTAAGCCTTCGCCGCCACGTGGAATAATTAAATCAATACTTTCGCGTTGCTGCATTAACTCCATTAATAGCGCACGATCTGGATCTGGAATCACTGAAATAAGTGATACTGGTAAGTTATGCTTTTCAAGTACGCTATGCATCACACTTGCGATAGCTTGTGAACTTCTAAGTGCTTCTTTACCGCCACGTAAAATTACGCCATTACCTGATTTAAAACATAATGCACCAGCGTCTGCTGTCACATTCGGGCGTGCTTCGTAAATCATACATACAACGCCAAGAGGTACGCGCATTTTACGAATTTTGATACCATTTGGACGCTCGGTAATATCTCGTAGCTGACCAACAGGATCATCAAGGCTTACTATAACTTCAATGCCTTGTGCCATTGATTCAATACGCTCATCGTTTAACGTTAAGCGGTCGATCATTGAGGCAGCTAAGTTATTGTCGCGTGCTGCGCTTAAATCACTTTCATTTTCTTTTATTATAAATGCTTTTTGCTCTCTTAATGCCGCTGCCATTTCAACTAATACTTGGTTTTTAGTCTCGGTATCGAGTAAAGCAAGTGTATGTGCAGCTTTAGCTGCCTGACGTGAAATGTCCGTAATTAAACTCATGACTTCTCCAATAATGCGATATGTTTTTCAGATATAACTGGTCCAATTGAATCCTGCATTTTTTCGCTGAATTCACTCTGTTCGTTGTCTGCAATAAAGTTTAACAAACAGCTACTATAATTTGCGGTCGCTTTAGCTAGACGCGTACCGTCTTCACTTCGTACTAAAATGGTATCACCGATAGCAAATTCACCGTGTACTTCAACGATCTCATCGCCGCGAATACACCCAGTTTCACCTTCTAATGACTCATCAAACGACCCATCAACAACAACTTCACCTTGCTCGTTTGCTGTATGTGTCATCCAATGTACAGAATCTTGCATTGGCTTTTCGTATGGCGAAAAAATAGTACCTGGATTTTCTCCAGCTAATAATCGAGTAAATGTTTCTTCTTTAAAGCCATTAATAATATAAGTGGCTATACCGTGTGATGTTGCCTTTTCCGCAGCCTCTATTTTGGTTTTCATACCACCGGTGCCCACAGCACTCGTAGCACATCCTGCCATAGCATAAATAGATTCATCAATTGATTTTATTTCAGGTAATAAAACAGCATCGTCGTGCAAATTAGGATTTTTATCATATAACCCATCAACATCCGAAAAAATCAGTAAAGCATCTGCATCTGCTGCAGCGGCAACCATAGCAGATAAATTATCGTTATCTCCTACTCGTAAATCGTCTGTTGTCACAGCATCATTTTCATTGATGATTGGTAGCACACCGTGCTCAAGTAACGTAAATACGGTTTCCCGAATACTTTGATAACGCTCATGATCACGTAAATCACCATGAGTTAATAGTAATTGCGCTGATGGAAAGTCGAAAAAACGGTCCCACATGGCAATCATTTCTGTTTGGCCTGCTGCCGCCATTGCCTTTTTCATTACAACTGAACGTGGTTTATCTGATGGAAACAAGTGCGCGCCAGCCGCTACCGAACCTGACGAAACCAGGATCACCTCAATACCACGCGCACGGCAACGAACAATAAACTGTGCGATGGTTAATATATAACGTGAACGGCAGCCATCGTGATCCGGTGCAATTAATGCGCTGCCTACTTTAAGTACAATGCGTCGCCAATTTAACTTTTGCATAAATGCTCAACTTTCCATTTTAT
The DNA here is from genome assembly GCF_002407505.1 of Pseudoalteromonas sp. 1_2015MBL_MicDiv. NCBI lineage: Bacteria > Pseudomonadati > Pseudomonadota > Gammaproteobacteria > Alteromonadales > Pseudoalteromonadaceae > Pseudoalteromonas > Pseudoalteromonas sp. 1_2015MBL_MicDiv. The sequence continues at coordinate 3,539,509 of NZ_CP012737.1, forward strand.
TTGCGCTCACTACTCGTGAGCTAAAACTAAGTAGCTAGGTATAAAACCTTGCTTCGAATTTATTTATCGTTTGACAGCACTTTTAAACGCACACAAAAAGGCCAAATCTAAAACGTTGTTTTAAATTTAAGCTCAGATATAAAGTAGCACCCACCCAGTGTTATGAGCAGTACCAATAAGAAAGTTTAAAAGTGTTGTTTATGCATCGCTGTAAAAAGCGTGTGTGGCTTTTCTATTAACAACATACATAGAGCCTCTAGAGTCTGATACACCAACAGATAGGGTGAAGACTCAAGGACCGAGATTTAATCGCCACGATGGGGATTAAATATTGAAAAGTAATAGTTCAACTCAAACCTTTATTTGTTAAATAAAATAAACAAACTTGTCCAGTAAAACCATACTTAAGAATTCGGAAAATAAAATTTTAACGTTCAGATACTAATTTAGTATCCAAAACATGATTATAAGCAGTAAAAATGACCGTAGTATTAACGTTCAACTATTTCAACCAACAATCTTAATTAGATAACTAATAATTCGAACTCGAAGTATAATACGCTAAATTACACAGTAAGATCAAGGCTAAAATTCAAACAGAGCTATTACACATTAATAATAAAATATATATTTTCATTATAAATCAACAAGATAATAGTAGTTAATGTGCTTTTATAAAGTCTTTGCATCCAAGATCCAAAATTAAAGATCACTAATCTTTTATTAGCAGCTAAAATTGATTAGTAATATTTGAATTTCCCGTGTATACCCCTGTATTAATAATTAACAAAAGTTATACTTTTAAAATATATCGTCATAAATAAGGAATTCTTAATCTATGTCAGCAATTTATATAGCCGGTATCGCACTTTGCTCTGTACTTGCCCAGTGGGTCGCGTGGGCATTTAGAGTACCCGCTATTCTTTTTTTATTGCTTACTGGTCTTTTACTTGGGCCATTTAGTGGTGTTTTAGACCCTGATGCATTGTTAGGTGATTTACTGTTTCCAGTTGTATCACTAAGCGTTGCAATCATTTTATTTGAAGGTTCACTTACTCTGCATTTCAGAGAATTAAAAGGGATTGGAAAAGTTGTAAGAAACCTTTGCTCAATCGGCATGCTTACTACCTGTATTATTATTAGCCTAAGCGCCTATTGGTTACTTGAGCTTAATTGGCGTGTAGCTGCAGTATTAGGTGCAGTGCTAGTTGTAACAGGCCCTACTGTGATAGCACCGCTATTAAACTCAATGCGCCCAACACAAGACATTGACCGCATACTACGCTGGGAAGGTATTGTAATAGACCCAATCGGCGCATTGTTTGCTGTATTAGTATTTGAAGCCGTAATGCTTGTAGGCCAAGGCGAAGTATTTAGCCACACTATTATTGCTTTAGTTAAAACCCTCGGCGTTGGTTTAAGTATTGGTGTTGCTGCAGGCTGGCTAACAACACTATTAATGCGCCGCGAATGGCTACCATTTGAATTACATAAGTTTGGAATTTTAGCGTTAGTACTCATTAGTTTTTCTGTATCAAACTATTTAAGCCATGAATCGGGTCTTTTAGCTGTGACAGTATTTGGCATTTGGCTTGCTAACCAAGACGATTTAGAAATAGATTCTGTACTGGAGTTCAAAGAAGACTTGTCGATGATATTAATATCAACGCTGTTTATTTTACTTGCAGCACGCTTACAGCTCTCTGATTTAATGATGCTCGACAGCGATGTATTTATATTTTTAGCCATCGTACTTTTTGTTGCACGCCCATTATGTATTGCTATTTCGACCTTTGGTACTGACCTACCAATGAAGTCTCGCTTGGTACTTGCTTGGATAGCTCCACGCGGTATAGTCGCCGCTGCCGTTGGGTCGGTATTTGCGCTTAGTATGATGGAGTCTGGTGTTGCTGATGCTGAAAAAATGGTACCTCTCATATTTACAGTAATTATAATTACCGTTGTACTACAGAGCTTAACTGCGATTCCTGTTGCTAAACTTTTAGGTGTACGCCAACCGTCGCCAAATACGATTTTGATTATTGGTGCAAACCATGTTGCACGTGCCATTGGCCGAGGCTTAAAAGATCAAAATATTCCTGTTCATTTATCAGACCCAGCATGGGAAAACTGTAGAATGGCACGTATGGATGGCTTAGCGTGTTATTACGGTAACCCGCAATCGGAGCACGCCGAACGCTATTTACCACTAACTACTATTCGCAGTGTACTAGCACTCTCACCTAATCGTCATCACAACGCGTTGGGCGTCCAATATTTTTCTCACTTACTTAATGAGAAAAATGTATTCTCATTGCGCTCTTCAACGTCGCACGCAAAAGCAAATAAAGACAGCGCAACGTTTTTATCACGACAAATACTTTTTGGTGACGAAGGGTCATATGCACGCTTAAGCAGCATTATAGCTAAAGGTGGTAAAGTTAGTTCAACACGTATTTCTGATGAATTTAGCTGGGAGCAATATCTAGAAATGAACCCTGAGGCTATACCACTGTTTATTCTCATTGGTGATAAAGACAGTGATGAGGATACACCAATTAAGCTCAGACCGTTTACAATCAACATGGAAAAACCGCCGCAAGAAGGCGAACGCGTTGTTGCATTACAGCCGCCTAAAATGTCAGTTTTAAAAGACCCGCAAACAAAGGCTAAAGAAGACAGTTAAATACTTTTACAGTCTGTAAAAACTAAAAAACCCTAACTTAAAAAGTTAGGGTTTTGTTTTTTAAAGCCATTAAATAGGAAGACGAGCTCGAGCAACCACACTTGCTGGCATTTTTTCAGCTAATTGAGTAAGTGATTGTTCAATTTTTTGATGGGTTGCCTTATCTGCCACCATAGAGTTAAACAACCATCGATACGCATCTTCAAAGTCTCGTGGACTACCAAAGCCATCATTAAATAATTTAACCAAGCGCAATTGAGCTTTTAAATTGCCTTGCGATGAAGCTTCACGTAAATACGTAATTGCCATCGTTTTATCTTGTTGCACTAATCGGCCAGTGTCGTAGTAACGTCCTAGTTGCTCTAATGCTGCCGCTAAGCCCTGCTGAGCAGCTTTACGCATATAATACACACCTAACTCTACATTTCGATCAACGCATACGTTATAAGCCAGCATATCGCCATATAAAAACTGATAAGACGGTAACGCCATTTTATTGGCTCGTGCTTCTATATCTTGCACTAACTGGCAATCATCAGCCTTTACGCGCTGTAAATGGACATTTTTATTTATCAATGCAATCAACTCAGGCTCAGTGTACAACGGCACAGCAGCAGACGTTTCCTCAGCTAAGCTATTGCCAGTTATGAGTAAAGAGAGTGATGTTAGCGATATTGCCAACATTGAGTTACAAAATAATAAACGCATATTCGCCACATATAAAAATGATATCTACAAAATACTATACAAAGATCGTTCCAAAGTGAATTTTAGGCACAAAAAAAGCTGCACTAGGCAGCTTTTTTTAATCTAATAGTAATTACGCAAACGGGTTGCGAAGTACCATAGTCTCTACACGATCTGGGCCTGTAGAAATAATATCAATTGGAACACCTGTAATTTCTTCAATACGCTTGATGTAGTCAATTGCAGCTTTTGGTAAACCGTCAAGACTTGTTACACCAACTGTGTTCTCTGACCAACCTGGCATCTCTTCGTATACTGGTGTTACTTTATCGTAACCTTCAGCTGCTAATGGCGTTACGTTAGTAACTGTACCATCTTCGAGCTTGTAACCAATACAGATTTTAAGTGTTTCTAAACCATCTAAAACGTCAAGCTTAGTTAAACAAAAACCTGAAATACTGTTGATTTGAACTGCACGGCGCATAGCCACTGCATCTAACCAACCAGTACGACGAAGTCGACCTGTTGTTGCGCCAAACTCATGGCCTTTATCGCCTAAATGCTTACCAACTGGATCTTGTTTATCAAGACCATCGTAAAGCTCTGTAGGGAAAGGACCTGAACCAACACGTGTCGTGTACGCTTTAATAATACCTAAAACGTAATCAAGGTTTAATGGACCAAAACCTGCACCAGTCGCAACGCCACCAGCGGTAGTGTTTGAAGATGTTACATAAGGGTAAGTACCGTGATCGATATCAAGTAACGTACCTTGTGCACCTTCAAATAAAATGTTTTCGCCTGCTAAACGCGTTTGATCTAAAAGCTCAGTTACATCTACAACCATTGCTTTTAAGATATCAGCAACAGCCATTGCATCATCAAACGTTTTTTGGAAATCTACAGCATCTACTTTGTAGTAGTTAACTAAAGTGAAGTTATGGTATTCAAGCACTTCTTTTAATTTAGTTGCAAATAATTCCGGATTAAACAAGTCACCTACACGTAAACCACGGCGCGCCACTTTATCTTCGTACGCTGGACCGATACCACGACCGGTAGTTCCAATTGGCTTATCGCCACGAGCAGTTTCGCGGGCTACATCTAATGCAACATGGAAAGGCAAGATTAGTGGACATGCTTCGCTTATTAAAAGACGCTCGCGTACTGGTACGCCGCGCTCTTCAAGCATGCCAATTTCTCTCATTAGCGCTTCTGGTGATAAAACTACACCATTACCAATCACACATTTAACATTGTCACGTAATACACCCGATGGAATAAGGTGTAGAACCGTCTTTTCACCTTCGATAACTAAAGTATGACCCGCATTGTGGCCACCTTGATAACGAACTACTAAAGATGCTTTGTCCGTAAGGAGGTCAACTACCTTACCCTTACCTTCGTCACCCCATTGGGTGCCTAATACAACAACGTTTTTACCCATTGTAAATTCACTTAGAGAAAATTAGGACGAGATTTTACCAGAAAACTAAAGTAAAGATCACCCCTGTTCAGCTTATTTTTTCCGCGTAGTTTTTTTTAAACCTAAACGATAGCTAATAACCACATAAATAACAGTAATTTAAACTATTAAATACCCATTAACAAAAAGCCCCGCAAATGCGAGGCTTTTAACTTTTAAATACTTAATGTAAAGCTTATTGAGCTTTAGCACCTTTCATATATTGGAAGAAGTCGCTATCTGGTGAAAGCACCATAACGTCTTGCTTATTTTTAAAAGTCTTTTTATATGCTTCTAGCGAGCGTACAAAACTAAAGAACTCAGGGTCTTTATTATATGCATTTGCATAAATCCCAGCAGCGTCTGCATCACCTTGACCACGTACAGAACGAGAATTACGCTCTGCATCAGCAAGCATAACCGTTACACGGCGATCGACACCAGCACGAATAGTTTCAGCTTTTTCTTGACCTTCAGAACGATGCTCTTTTGCAACGGCAGTACGCTCAGCGCGCATACGTTGATAAATAGAGCTACTGACTTCTTGAGGTAGGTTAATTTGCTTAACGCGTACGTCGAGCACTTCAATACCTAACTCGCGTGCGCTTTCAGAAGCTTGTACTAACGCCTCTTCCATTAACTCGCTACGCTCACCTGATACAATTTCGCGAATAGTTCGCGTACCAAAGTTAGTACGCAAGCCATTATTTACTTTTTGTTCAAGTAACGTTTCAGCATATTGCTTATCGCCACGAGCACGTAAGTAAAAAGTGCTAAAATCGTTTACACGCCATTTTACAAATGAATCAACAATTAAGTCTTTCTTTTCACTTGTAACAAAGCGGTCTGGCGTACCATCTAATGTTTGAATACGCGCATCAATACGTCGTACTTGGCTAAAAAATGGTACTTTAAAGTGTAAACCAGGGCTGTAAACAACAGCACTGTCTTCACTGTCTTTTTGTACTTTGCTAAATAGCAAAACAATTGCTTTTTGCCCTTCAGGTACAACAAAAACTGACGAGAAAGACATCACAATGGCAGCTAATAGTATTACTAAACTAAAGTTTTTCATTATGCTTATCTCCCTTCATTAAAGCGATCATTGTTAAAGCGGTCATTACCACCATTAACAGTGCTATTGCGTGATGTATTCACTTTATTACGTAAATCTTGAATATCACTTGAGCTTGGTAGAGCAACACGTGTTGCTGTGCCTTGCTTATCCATGATCTTATCAAGCGGTAAATAAATCATGTTATTACCACCTTTAACATCAACCAATACTTTAGAACTACTCCCTAACACTTCTTCCATTGCATCAATGTATAAGCGCTCACGAGTAACTTCTTTAGCAGCTTGATATTCAGGTAATAACTTTTCAAACCGAGCCACTTCACCCTGTGCTTCTAAAGTTATACGCTCTTGGTAACCTTCAGCTTCCTGCGTCATACGTGTTACTTGACCACGAGCACGAGGCTCAATTTCACGGGCGTAGGCCTCTGCTTCACGAATGAAACGTTCTTCATCTTCTTGTGCAGCAATTGCATCATCAAATGCATCTTTAACTTCAGTTGGCGGACGAGAATCTTTAAAGTTAACGTCAGTTACAATTAAACCCAAGTTATATGGTTCGATAATCTTATTAAGCTCATCCCATGTATTTTGACGAACAACCTCACGACCATTAGTCAAAACTTGGTCCATTTTGGCATGGCCCACAACATAGCGCAGTGCGCTATCTAATGCTTCTTCTAAGCTGCTATCAGCATTAGTTACACTAAATTTGTAAAGGTATGGGTCAATAACTCGGTATTGCACCTGAAACTCAACGCTTACTACATTTTCGTCTTCAGTTAACATAAAGCCAGTAGCTGATAGTGAACGAACTGCTTCAATATCGACTGGGATCACTGTTTCAATAAACGTCATTTTCCAACGCAGACCTGGATCTGCAATTCGGTCATATTTGCCAAATTGAAGAACCACACCACGCTCGGCTTCTTTTACCGTGTAAATACCACTTAACGCCCATACAATAACGGCGATAATAAGTATAAATGAAATACCGGCTCCGCCAAGTCCACCACCGCTACCATTGCCGGATTTTTTCCCGCCAAATAAGCCGCCGAACTTGTTACTAAATTTACGGAACACCTCGTCTAAATCAGGTGGGCCTTGATCACGTCCGCCTTTATTATTCCACGGATCTTTGTCATTGCCATTATTACCCGGTTCATTCCAGGCCATAGCTATACTCCATTGTTATCTAAATAAATTAGGAAATTGTGTTAAATCTAACAAATCTACCGCCTTTCTCATACAAAAACCGACATTTAAACGTCAATTTTTAATTACGGCTGATAAAACCAGCAATTTCAGGACCAAATTCTTTAATTAAACGATTCCACTCAACCATAGGCATTCTAACATCTAACAGCCAATTACCTTGATCATCAAATCGCTCTTCATGCACTGCATTTAAACTAAATAATGCAGCCCTTAGGCGACCATACAATGGCGTAAGAAATAAGGTTTCGTTAAACATTTTCTTAGCAAGTAACTCACTAATGGCCTCACTAAGTAATTCACAGCCTTCACCAGTCTGGGCGCTAAGCCACACCCTTATAGGTTGTCCTTCGTCATCGCGATCAATACGGGGAGCTACGTTATCTAGCGCATCAATTTTATTATAAATTAATAGCTGTGGTACTTCATCGGCTTCAATTTCTTTAAGCACAGATTGTACTTGTTCAATATTTTCTTGAAGACAAGAGTCTGCTGCGTCAATTACATGTAGCTGTAAATCAGCTTCACGTGTTTCAGTAAGCGTTGCTTTAAAAGCCGCGACTAAGTCATGCGGTAAATGACGAATAAAACCAACCGTATCCGCTAAAATAACGGGGCCAACATCACCTAATTCAAGCTTGCGTAAAGTTGGATCAAGCGTTGCAAACAACTGATCGGCCGCATATACGTCTGAGTGTGTAATACGATTAAATAACGTAGATTTACCCGCATTCGTGTAACCCACTAACGATACAGTAGGTATTTCATTACGTGTACGAGCTCGCCTACCTTGTTCGCGCTGTACAGCTACTTTAGCCAAACGCGCACGAATATTTTGAATACGAGCACGAAGTAATCGTCTGTCGGTTTCAAGTTGGGTTTCACCTGGCCCACGCAAGCCAATCCCGCCTTTTTGACGTTCAAGATGGGTCCAGCCTCGAATTAATCGAGTTGACATATGGCGAAGTTGTGCCAATTCAACCTGCAGCTTACCTTCATGGGTACGTGCACGTTGGGCAAAAATATCAAGAATTAGCGTCGTTCTATCAAGTACACGACACTCACAAACGCGTTCTAAGTTACGCTCTTGTGACGGTCTGAGTTGATGATTAAAAATAACGACATCTGCATTGTGGATTTTGACAATTTCAGCTATTTCTTCTGCTTTACCGGTACCGACGAATAGTTTCGGATGTGGTGCTTGACGGCTGCCTTGCACAACCGCCAAACTACTAACACCAGCAGAGGATACCAACATTTCTAATTCATGAAGATCTTCACGATCTCCTTCTTTAGGTAAGTCGATATGAACTAAAATTGCCTGTTCGCCGGATTCATAGCGGTCAAACAAGCATTATGCTCCTAATTAAAAATTTCCAGCTTCTGGCTCTTCAGTGCTCTCATCCCCTTGAACACCTTGGAAGTTGACTGCGCGAGCAGGTACAACTGTTGAAATTGCGTGTTTATACACCATTTGGTTTACAGTGTTTTCAAGTAAAATAACAAATTGGTCAAATGACTGAATTTTACCTTGTAATTTTATGCCATTTACCAAAAAGATTGATACTGGAATGCGCTCACGACGTAGTGCATTCAAAAATGGGTCTTGTAACGATTGGCCTTTTGCCATGTTATTATTCCTTCGTTCTAGGTGTTATTATAATTAAGTGGCTGAACTTATTTAACAAAGCTAAATTTTGTTCAACTACTACTAGCTTAGCGAACTTACTACACGATGCAAGTTTTCTTCATCACCTGTTGTTAACCAAGTAACATCAGGCCAGCTTCTCAACCAAGTTAATTGACGTTTGGCCAATTGACGTGTAGCAGCGATGCCGCGAAAAACCATTTCATCATGGTCTATCTCACCCGCAAGGTAATCCCACATTTGTCTATAACCTACACAACGAATAGAAGGCATATTGGGGTGTAAATCCTTACGTAGATATAGGGTCGAAACTTCATTTTCAAACCCCTGATCAATCATTATTTTAAACCTTTCTTCAATTCGCGCATGTAATTCACTGCGTTCTTGCGGTGCAATCGCAAATTGATGAAAAGTATAAGGTAAAGGTGGCTGTTTTTGCTTTTGCAACTCAGTCATGGTTTTACCAGTTAATCGGTAAACTTCTAAAGCGCGATTAATTCTTTGTGAATCATTTTCACTCATTTTTTCAGCTGCTTTAGGGTCAACTTTAGCTAATTCTTTATATAAATGAGGCCAGCCAAATTCTTTAGCTTGTGCTTCTAATTCTGCTCTTATTACTGCATCTGCTTCAGGCAAAGGCGATAAACCATCAATTAAAGATTTGAAGTACAACATTGTACCCCCAACCAATACAGGCACTTTACCTTGTCTATGGAATTCGTCAATTTTTTGCACTGCATCGCGCCTAAAATCTGCAACTGAATACGTTTCACTCGGGTCAAGTAGATCAATTAAATGATGTGGAGCTTTAACAAGTTCTTCTGCATCGGGTTTTGCAGTTCCAATGTTCATATCTTTATACACTAACGCTGAATCAACGCTGATTATTTCTGTATTTAAATGCTCGCACAGTGAGATAGCCAATGCTGTTTTACCAGCAGCAGTTGGACCCATTAAAAATATAACTGGTAAATTACTCAACACTGATACCTTAATCTAATTGCGTTAAATAGTGATTTAACTCTATTTTAACTGCTTTTTCGCGTAAGCGTTCAATAGTTTGCGGATTATTTTGTAAGCGTATTTGTTGCGCTAAAAATACATTGCTCAAATAAAATCGAGTTGGTACACATTTCATCTGCCACGCTAACCAGTTCTCTATATTTTCGAGTCCCGCTTTACATGCATCAAGCAGCTCACCTATTGCTGTACTTACATCAAGTAAATATAAACACGCTGGTAATTTTTTAACCATTACAAACTGTTTTTCTATTACGAGTTCAAAACCAAGTAATGTAAACCACGATTGCTGAGCCTTTATAAGCAAGCAATCTTCTTTGTCTAGGCTTACCCGCACAGGTAACAAAAGGGCTTTCCCTTCTAAACTTCCGAACTCTTTAATTTGATTATGCCAATCATCAACTAATGCATATTTAAAATGTGAGCAATACAATTGCTGCTCTTCACTAAAGACACACACTCCTTCACTAACACTTATAATAGAAACAGCTTTTAAGACATTATCAACAGATACTGACTGGTGTTGTGCTGCAGATATATTGGCTGTATTGTCAAAATGCGCAGCGTGTTGCTCACTCACTCCTTGATAAAACGCATTTACGTCATGATGGCTCGTACTTGGTGCTGCACGGTATGCACCGCCAACACTTCTAGTACCTGAGGACGAACTTGAGCTACCAGCACTTCCAGAATAAGAAGGCTGTAGTTGCGATTTAGGGTAATCAAATACTCCATCGCTCTCTATATTATTACCGCTACTATGTGTTGGGCTTGTGAACACAGAAGAAAATTCAGTTTCAGTGCTTACTGACTCGCTAACAAACTCACCTTGCAAAGGTACTACAACTTGCTTAATAGCTTGCAATATAAAATCATGAATTAATCGCCCTTGATGAAAACGCACTTCATGCTTAGCAGGGTGAACATTTACATCGACCTGTCGTGGGTCAATATCAATATAAATAACAAACCCAGGTAGCTCTTGCGTCCCACTCACCTCTTCAAACGCTTGGCGTATCGCATGTAAAATAAGCTTATCGCGCATCATGCGATTATTCACATAAGTGTACTGAGTAGTATTCGCTGAGCCTACAGGCAGCACCCAACCATGCAACTGTAAACCGCCTTCTCCTGATTGAATATGCAAACCTTGCTCGGCAAAGGCCTTGCCTGCAACTTGTGCTACGCGTGTTATAGCCTGAGAGGGATCAGTTTTGGCACGATACTGCCTTACTACTTTTTCGTTGTGAGTTAGTGTAATAGAGACATCGAAGCGACTAAGCGCAATACGCTTTATCAACTCATCAATATGGCTGAATTCAGTTTTTTCGGTGCGTAAAAATTTACGACGTGCTGGGGTGTTAAAAAATAAATCTTTTACTTCAATGGTTGTGCCATCGGGGTGCGCTACTGGCTTTACTTGCACGGCCATGTCGCGGCCTTCTGCAAAAGCTTGCCAAGCTGCTTCTTGCTCTTTTGGTTTTGAGCTCAGCGTTAAACGCGACACAGAGCTAATTGACGCAAGTGCTTCCCCTCTAAAACCAAGTGAGCAAATGTTTTCAAGGTCATCAAGTGATTTTAATTTACTTGTTGCGTGGCGAGAAAGCGCGAGCGTTAGCTCATCTTTACTTATCCCAGCGCCATTATCACGAATACGAATAAGCTTATGGCCGCCGCGCTCTATATCTATTTGAATACGGTTAGCACCAGCATCTAAACTATTTTCGACTAGCTCTTTTACTACCGACGCTGGACGCTCGACCACTTCGCCTGCAGCTATTTGGTTGGCTAAACGCGCGGGTAATATTTCAATATTCATGGAACTTCCTAGCAAACATTGCGCTGATAATAATGACTAACTTTGCGGTATATCAAGCTCTTGCCCAATAAATAAAGTATTAGAGCTTAGTTTATTAACTTGCTTTAATTTACTGACCGTAATGCCATAACGACTTGCCAACATACTCAAAGACTCTCCAGGGCGTACTTTATGTTTTGTTGGGTATTGCGACTTTAATTTGGCAAATAAAGAATCATCAGGTGGATTTTTTAAATAATAATTTTTAATTGAAGTAAATATCGCTTTAGCTAAACGCTCTTGATGATTAGCGCTTTTAAGTAATTTTTCTTCTCGCGGGTTAGATATAAACCCCGTTTCTACCAAAATAGATGGAATGTCTGGTGACTTAAGTACAGCAAGGCTCGCGTGTTGCGGATCTTTTTTATGCAGTTTGGCAACTTTACGCAACTCTTTAACCACCTCGTCGGCTACACTTAAGCCAGTTTTCATCGAGTGGTCCATCGACATATCAAGCAATGCTTGTGCTAGATATTTTTCATTAGCGGCATCTTTCATTACATCAGCAGCACCACCTAAAAGCTCAGAGTGCTTTTCTTTATCTTCTATCCATTTACCTATTTCTGAATTAGCACGCCTTAATGATAACACCCAAACAGAGGCACCATTTGGTCCTGGGCTTGTAAATGCATCTGCATGAATAGAAACAAAAAAATCGGCCTTTTTTTCACGCGCTCGATTAGTACGCGTATTGAGTTTTACAAAATAATCACCGCTTCGTACCATACGTGAAATCATACCGCGCTCACCGTCGATCATGCGCTCTAATCGCTTTGCTATTTGCAATGTGACTGTTTTTTCGTACGTGCCTGATGGACCTATGGAGCCAGGATCTTCACCGCCATGGCCTGCATCAATTGCAATAACAATGTCGCGTTCTTGACTTAATTGGCGATTTTTAGCCGCTGTTTGTGCAGGTGATACAACAGTTTTTGCTTGGCTCTTATTATATAAATCAACAACGAGTCTATTTTTATAAGGACCAGTAGGTGCTAAAGCAAACACAACAGGCTTTACTGGTGCGTTTAATTCAAACACTAACCGTACACTGTGCTTATTTTTAGGTTTTGAGTAGCGTAGCTTGCTCACTATTTGATGTTTTGGTGGTACACCTGGCAGTATTTTTAACTCGCTAGTATTTTCTAAATCGACCACTAAGCGGCTAGGGTTTTTTAGCATAAAATAACTAAAGTCGGGCTTGTCATTTAAATCAAACACCACACGCGTACTGTCTGGAGATGGCCATACACGTACGCTATTAATAGTATTTTTCGCCCACAGCGGCAGGCTTATGGTAATAACCATAAGGTAAATAAAGAGTTTAACTGCACCTCGACTCATTTGATAATTACTGCCTTCACTAATTTATTGTTTTTTATTTAGTTTTTCGACAATTGCTACACCGCGATCACTCGCACTATTAATAACAATTTTACGTTCGTTACCCACATAGCTTAGGGTAATATCTAAATCAGGCACAGGAATAAATTCGCCACCTTTTTCAGGCCATTCAACAACACAAATTGCATTTGCTGAAAAATAATCGCGTATTCCCATGTATTCGAGTTCTTCAGGGTCGCCTAAACGGTATAAATCAAAATGATAAACATTTGCTTGTTCAAGCTCATAAGGTTCTACTAACGTATATGTGGGGCTTTTAACCTTACCAGTATGGCCAAAGCCTTGCACTACGCCACGGGTAAACGTGGTTTTACCAGCTCCTAAATCGCCATGTAAATAAATCACCGCACCTTGCTCTATAATAGCTGCAACTTGGTTCCCCATAGTAACGGTTGCCACTTCATCATTTAGGTGTGATTCAAAACTACGCGTCATTACTACCTCAAAAATTTACTTAAAAGCGCATGTTTGCCAATCATACCAGAATATTTATTTAAGGCGATAAATTGCAGTTTCAGGCATAAAAAAACCGGCATAAGCCGGTTTTTTAAAACGCTAGAATTATAACCCTAATTTTTTCTCAAGATAGTGAATGTTAGTGCCACCATTTTGGAAGTTTTCATCTGCAAGAATTCTCTTATGCAAAGGAGTATTAGTTTTAATTCCGTCAATTACTAGCTCGTTAAGTGCATTGCGCGCGCGGGCAATAGCTACGTCACGGTTTTCACCGTAAGTAATTAACTTACCAATCATTGAATCGTAATGCGGTGGAACCGTGTAGTCAGCGTAAATATGGCTGTCCCAACGAATACCTAAACCACCCGCTGGATGGAAACGGGTAATTTTACCCGGTGACGGGATAAACGTTTCAGGATCTTCAGCATTAATACGACACTCAATAGCATGACCACGAATAACAACGTCGTCTTGAGTGAATGATAATGGCTGACCCGCTGCAATTTTTAACTGCTCTTTCACTAAATCGATACCAGTAACCATTTCAGTTACAGGGTGTTCAACCTGAATACGTGTATTCATTTCGATGAAGTAAAACTCGCCGTTTTCGTATAAAAACTCAAACGTACCTGCACCACGGTATCCAATTTCGATACATGCACGTGTACAGCGCTCGCCAATGAACTTACGCGTTTCAGCAGTAATTCCTGGTGCTGGCGCTTCTTCAACTACTTTTTGGTGACGACGTTGCATAGAACAATCACGTTCACCTAAATGTACTGCATTACCTTGGCCGTCTGCTAATACTTGAACTTCGATATGGCGTGGGTTTTCAAGGAATTTTTCCATGTAAACCATGCTATTACCAAAGAATTGCTTAGCTTCTTGCTGTGTTAATGCAATTGAATCAATAAGTTCAGCTTCGCTGCGAACAACACGCATACCACGACCACCACCGCCACCAGCAGCTTTGATGATTACCGGGTAACCGATACGCTTAGCGATTTGCATGTTGCGTTCTTTATCATCTGATACTGGGCCGTCAGAGCCGGGAACACATGGAACGCCTGCTTTACGCATTGCTGCGATAGCAGACACTTTATCACCCATAAGACGAATAGTGTCGCCACGAGGGCCAATAAATACAAAACCACTTTGCTCAACTTGGTCGGCAAAATCAGCATTTTCTGCAAGGAAACCGTAACCAGGATGAATCGCTACAGCGTCAGTTATTTCAGCCGCAGCAATAATGCGCGGAATATCTAAATAACTTTCAGTTGCTGATGGTCTACCAATACAGATGGTTTCATCTGCAAGCAATACATGCTTAAGATCGCGATCTGCCGTTGAATGCACAGCAACCGTTTTGATCCCAAGCTCTTTGCAGGCGCGCAATATACGAAGTGCAATTTCACCTCGGTTTGCAATGACTACTTTATCTAACATTAGAGTTGGCCTTTTAGGTTACGCTATTATTCAATGATGAATAGAGGTTGATCAAATTCTATTGGCTCGCCATTTTCAGCTAAGATAGCTCTTACTGTACCGGCTTTATCTGATTCAATTTGGTTCATCATTTTCATAGCTTCGATAATACAAAGTGTATCGCCAACTTTAACTTGCTGACCTACTTCTACATATGCTGGCGCTTCAGGGGACGCAGCTGAGTAAAAAGAACCAACCATTGGTGATTTAACTTGATGACCCATAGGCTCAGCTGGTGCTGCTGCTTCAACAGCTACAGGAGCCGCTGCAACTGGTGCTGCTGGCGCTGGTGCATATTGCTGTGGAGCAAATTGCGGGTAACCTGGGCCTGCGCTCATATTGTTACGGTTAATACGTACTGATTCTTCACCTTCAGTGATTTCTAGCTCAGCAATACCTGATTCTTCTACTAATTCGATAAGCTTCTTTATCTTGCGAATATCCATTACACGACCCGCCTGTTAGTTTGTGTGTTAATTTAAAATTAAATTGCGTTTTGCAACCGGCTAACCGCTGCATTCAATGCTGCGTGATAACCCATTGCACCTAATCCACATATCACGCCTTGTGCCACATCAGAAAAATACGAATGATGGCGAAAGGCTTCACGTGCGTGCACGTTACTTAAGTGCACCTCAAAAAACGGAATATCAACACTTAACAGTGCATCACGTAATGCGACGCTAGTATGCGTAAATGCAGCTGGGTTGATAATTATGTAATCAACCGCTTGCCAAGCATCGTGAATTCGTTCGATGAGTACTTGCTCACTATTACTTTGAAAATGCGTTAACTTAACATCTAGACTATCAGCAGCACTGGTTAGTTCGTTCATAATCTCACTGAGCGTCTGAAAACCGTATTTGTCCGGTTCACGTTTGCCAAGCATGTTTAAATTTGGACCATTTATAACTAAAAGGTTAAATTTTGCAGCCATAATACGCGATATATCCTATAAGTAATGAGTTAAGCGGTTACTAACTAATTTTTCACTTTTAAGTAAGTAGAAAAAGCAATGTAGCAACAATTTCTCACGTTAACCAACTATTATAGTGATTTCGACGTAAATAGCAGCAAAATACTGGTCTTATCAGTGTGATGGGTACAGGTATCAGAAGAATAAAGAAGGTGCCACTTAATCAGTATAGGTGGCACTATTGCACTATTATTGTGCGCTGGCGCGCACTATAGCTAGGTGTTTAGCAAAATCATCAGCGTTTAAAAAGCCAGTCACTCGTTGCATACTAAGCTCTTGCCCTTGAGTATTAAAAAACAAAATACTAGGTAAACCAAACACGGTGTACTCTTCCATTAGCTCAATTGTTTTATTATCACTTTCAGTTAAGTCAATTTGAATTAGCTGGTAATGGCTAAATTCACTTTGCACTTTGGCATCTGGAAACGTGTAATGCTCAAACTCTTTACACGCCACACACCAGTCGGCATATAAGTCGACCATAACCATTCGACCGTCGTCGTTTGCTTGTGCAACCGCTTCTTTTAGCTCAGCTAAATCTGCAACCTGTTTAAACTCATTACTTTGCGAGCTTACCTGCACCGCTTGTACCGGCCAAAAGTAGTTTTTTGTTAACGTAAAGCCTGTAATAACTAATAGCGTTGCAGCAAACCACAATGCAGTTTTTAACTTGCTTTGTGTTTGGCTACTTTGCCAGTGATGTAGGTAAAGTGCCGTTGCTAATGCAAGCACACCTGCCATTAATAATATAATGTCTGCGCTGATTAGTCGCTCAAGTAATATAAGCGGCACTATTAACATTACAAAACCAAATAAGGTTTTAACTTGCTCCATCCAACCACCCGCTTTAGGTAGTAATTTACCGCCAGATGTACCAAGTAATAACAATGGTAATCCCATACCTAAACTGAGCACGTACAGCGTTAAACCACCTACTAGGTAATCGCCACTTTGCGCAACAAATAAGAGCGCCGCCGACAGTGGCGCAGTAGTACAAGGTGATGCTATTAATCCCGAAAGCACGCCCATTAAAAATACGCCAACGTAGTTGCCGCCTTTTTGATTATTACTTACTTGGGTTAGCTTGCTCATCATACTGCTTGGCAGTTTTATTTCGTACCAGCCAAACATCGACATAGCCAATAATACAAACAATAAACTAAAGCTGATTAACACCAATGGATGCTGTAAATATCCCTGCACTTGCCCACCAAGAGCAGCAACAACTAAACCAAGCGCTGCATAGGTAACTGCCATGCCTTGTATATATACAAACGATAACGCGAAGGCTTTTTTAGTTGAAAGGTTTTGCTGACCCGCAATTAAGCTCGACAAAATAGGGAACATTGGAAATACGCACGGCGTAAAAGCAAGGCCAACACCAACGACAAAAAATATGAGTAAATTAGTTATTAAGCTCTGACTTGCTAATTGCTCAGTAAAAGTAAGTTCTTTTTCGGTGTTACCAGAATTTGTTGTAGGTTCAATGGCAGGCTCATTGAGTGCTGCAAATGTACTTTGCGCTGTTGCGGCTTCACCAGAAGCGCTATTTCGATCTACATTCTTAATCTGTGCGCCACTAATTACACTAAGTGGAATGCTAATCACTTCTGGCGGATAACAAAGCCCTGCTTTAGCACAGCCTTGGTAACGCACTTTAACTACGGCACCGTCGGTAACATTACTTAATTTGCTTATTACACTTACAGCGTTAAAAAAGACTTCTGTTTTACCAAAAAACTCATCTTCAATAATTTCGCCTGTACCCAAGTCACCCACTTGAATGTTTGCGCCTTTGGCAATAATTTCTATTTTCTTTTTATATAAATAATAGTCTGGCGCTATATCCCAACCTACAAACAAGGTGCTGCCTTGCTGATCAAAGTCAAACATAAACGCTTGGTCTACAGGTAAAAAAGTCTGTTGCGGAGGCCCAAGTAGATCATCAAGCACATTATTAGTTGTAGCCTTTACAGGCGCAGTTAATAGCGTTACCAATAATAAAAAGAAAAAACGCATTAATTCAGTACCTCATCCATCCAATTAAAATATGCTAAGTTTCCAGTTGCAACATCAATAACTTGTATCTCTGGAACTTCATAACTATGCATTGCTTTTATTGTTACAAACACATCGTTCATTTTGTCTGATTTCGTTTTTATAAGTAGTTTAGTTTCAGTCGCTTCAGCCACTTCGCCTTCCCACATATAAATAGATTCCACATTGGGTAAAATATTTACACAAGCAGCAAGCTTTTGCTCAACTAATGCCCTTGCAAGTATACGTGCTTCGTCTTCGTCTTTGCAGATCGTGAAAATCAGTTTAAATTGCGTAGTCATTGTGAACCTTTACTTATTTAACAGTGTCTAGCTTCATAGTATCTGATAGCCGATACAATGTGTAGACGCTTAAATATCAGTAAAATGACTATACCTATGCCCTAACCTTGAAAAGAGACCTCGTCACCCTCATTTATATTTCATCAACTCTTTTGAGTGTCATTATTTAGAGAGCGTTATGTTTAGATTTTTATTTGTGTTGTTTATCATCGTGCCTATTATCGAAATCGCCTTACTAATTCAAGTAAGCGACGTAATCGGTGGGTTTGCAACAATCGCACTTGTTGTTATTACTGCTATTTTAGGTGCCAAAATGGTTAAACAACAAGGTATGAGTGCACTACAAAATGTGCAAACGCAAATGGCACAAGGGCAAATGCCAGCTAAAGAATTATTTACCGGAATATGTGTGGTCATTGCAGGTGTATTACTACTTACTCCTGGCATTATGACTGACGTATTTGGGCTACTATTATTAACCCCTGCCATTCGTAACAAATTGGCAGCAGGCCTTGCTAGCCAAGCAACTGTTAGAATGAGCGCAGGCATGCAACAAGGGCCATCACCGTTTGCTCAACAACCACATTCACCGCGTGAACAGCAGCAAATGGACCAGCCGACCACTATTGATGGTGAATATGAGCGAAAAGATTAAAAATTTATCATTTTTTCTCTTGGAATTTTTCACTCTACCCCCATTAATGAATGCAAATTAGAAAAGCTTTTTTCTGTACTGTTCAGAAACTGTTAGGAGAACTAAAAAACATGAACATTCGTCCTTTACAAGATCGCGTAATCGTTAAACGTCTAGAAGAAGAAACAAAATCTGCTGGCGGTATTGTATTAACTGGCTCTGCAGCTGAAAAATCAACTCGCGGAGAAGTTGTAGCCGTAGGTAGTGGTCGCGTTTTAGATAACGGTGACGTGAGAGCGTTAGAAGTTAAAGCCGGTGACACTGTGTTATTTGGCTCATATGTTGAAAAAGTTGAAAAGATCGAAGGTCAAGAGTACCTGATCATGCGTGAAGATAATATTTTAGGCATTGTAGGCTAAACCTACTTTTCGTTTATAAACATTTAAGAATTTAGAGGAATTTAAAACATGGCAGCAAAAGAAGTACTTTTTGCAGGTGACGCACGCGCTAAAATGCTAACTGGCGTAAACATCCTGGCAAACGCAGTAAAAGTTACATTAGGTCCTAAAGGCCGTAACGTTGTACTTGATAAATCATTTGGCTCACCAGTTATCACTAAAGATGGTGTATCTGTAGCAAAAGAAATCGAACTTGAAGACAAGTTTGAGAACATGGGCGCACAAATGGTTAAAGAAGTTGCATCTAAAGCAAATGATGCAGCCGGCGATGGTACAACTACCGCTACAGTACTTGCACAGTCTATTGTTAATGAAGGCCTTAAAGCTGTTGCAGCGGGCATGAACCCAATGGATCTTAAGCGCGGCATCGACAAAGCAGTTATTGCTGCTGTTGCAGAGCTTAAAGCGTTATCTGTTCCTTGTTCTGATACTAAAGCAATTGCACAAGTAGGTACTATTTCAGCTAACTCTGATAAAGAGATTGGTAATATCATTGCTCAAGCAATGGAAAAAGTAGGCCGCAACAGTGGTGTTATTACTGTAGAAGAAGGTCAATCACTTGAAAACGAACTAGATGTTGTTGAAGGCATGCAGTTTGACCGTGGTTACTTATCTCCTTACTTTATCAACAGTCCAGAAAAAGGCACTGTTGAACTAGATAACCCATTTATTCTACTTGTAGATAAAAAAATATCTAACATCCGTGAATTATTACCAACATTAGAAGCGGTTGCTAAAGCAAGTAAACCACTACTAATCATTGCAGAAGACCTTGAAGGCGAAGCACTAGCTACATTAGTAGTTAATAACATGCGCGGTATTGTTAAAGTATCAGCTGTTAAAGCACCTGGCTTTGGCGATCGTCGTAAAGCAATGCTACAAGATATTGCTGTATTAACTGGCGGTACTGTTATTTCTGAAGAAATCGGCTTAGAGCTTGAAAAAGCAACAGTTGAAGACCTAGGTACAGCTAAACGCGTAATTATCACTAAAGATGATACAACTATCATTGATGGTGCTGGTGAAGAAGCAGGTATTACTGGTCGTGTTTCTCAAATTAAAGCACAAATTGAAGAAGCAACATCAGACTACGATAAAGAAAAACTTCAAGAGCGCATGGCTAAACTAGCTGGCGGTGTTGCAGTAATCAAAGTAGGTGCTGCTACTGAAATCGAAATGAAAGAGAAAAAAGACCGCGTTGAAGATGCATTAAATGCAACTCGTGCAGCGGTTGAAGAAGGCGTAGTACCTGGCGGCGGTGTTGCACTTGTACGTGCTGCTAGCAAGCTAGCTGATTTAGTTGGCGACAACGAAGATCAAAACCACGGTATTAAAGTTGCACTTCGTGCGATGGAAGCGCCACTTCGTCAAATCGTAACAAACGCAGGCGACGAAGCATCAGTTGTAATTAACGCAGTTAAAGGCGGCGATGGTAACTACGGTTACAACGCAGCAACTGGCGAATACAACGACATGATTGAAATGGGTATCCTAGATCCAACTAAAGTAACACGCTCTGCGCTACAGTTTGCAGGGTCTATTGCGGGTCTAATGATCACTACTGAAGCAATGGTAGCTGAAATCCCTAAAGACGAATCTGCTGGTGCACCTGATATGGGCGGCATGGGCGGAATGGGTGGCATGGGCGGCATGATGTAAATGCTTGTCTAAGTTTGAAAAGAAAGCCCGAACAGAGATGTTTGGGCTTTTTTGTGTTCTATTAATTAATAAGAAATTTATGGCTCTCTCATTTATTTATAACCATTGATATTTTCATTGAATTATTTAAAGTATTGTTAATTCAATAATAAAAAAGTGACTGTCCCTTTTTAACAAAGTTTTTGACAATAGGTATGTTAACCGAAATTAATATTTTCGAACCAAACTTTTAATTAATAAGTGACTATGAAGAAGCAACAAAACATTTATATGAGAAGCAGATAAATATAGTTAATGAAAATAAACAACTAGAATCATTACGTGACTGGCTTCTATCTATGCTAATTAGCGGGCAAGTTACCGTTAAAGAAGCATAACAAAACTAAGATCAATCAAAGCGGCTAGATGAATAATCAGTCGCTTTTCTTTTATCTTGTACCTGAACCTACCATTAAATCGGTTGCTAAACCGAACTGTCAGACTTTACATTGCAGCTAATTAAATTAGAAAAACAAGGTAAAGCCCGTATGTCTAATACAAACAAAGCAACATCAACCAAACCTACCAAGTCACACTTAAGTTCATTACAACTAACCGAGCAACACAAAGTACAAAGCCAAGATCGGATCATTCAACGACGCAATAAGCTAATTGAACGATTAGAAGTACAAAATGGTGAAACTATTTAATGGTATCGTAGTGTTCAATTACTCTAACAATGCGGTCTAAGAATGGTTTGAAACCATCAAAGTTGATTGTTGATTTTTGAGTAGACACGACTTTCTGAGCAAATATTTGTTTACTATATTCTTTAGTCTTATCAAAGTCTTTCTCAGGGTTAAATGTCTTATTATCAACTTGTATTTGTCTGGTTGCAACATCGAATAAATCTTCAATCATGGTCTTAGGCTGATTATTCATAGGTGTTAAAACAATATATAAATTGTGAAAAACATGAATAAAGTCAGCATTACGGAAGTCATGTTTCTTTAATGGGGGAGGTAATATAATTGCTGGTTGAACTTTCTTTAGTTCTTTCTCAATGCAATCAAAACCAGAGTCATTATCTAAAAGTATAATGACAGGATGCTGTGGTTTAGGGGCATCATAGTATTCATATTGTTTATCAAATTTAGAAATAAAATAATTTAGATATGATGTACCACCATATAGCTGCAATAAAAAACGCGTGCGTTTGGTATATTTTAAAATTTTAATAAGTAACTTATATTCTGTTTTATTACTTTTGGAATTTAATGTTTTATTAGCTAATGTAGGGTAGCCAGTCATTAAGCGATTAATCGCTGATTTTAAATAAACATTATCTGTTTTACCTTCACAGATAATAGTGGGTTTATCATTTCCGTAAAATAAGCGGTAATATAAAAATCGGCTAAATGTTCTTTCTCGACCACTTAATAGTTTACTGGTGTTATGACCATGCTTAGATGTTGCGTAATTGTGATTTATGGGTACGGCTTGGCGCAGACGATTATAACTATCAACTTGGTCAATAAAATTAAGCTGACCTTCTAATTCATTAATGTTGCCATCTTCGACTTTATCATTAACAGTTTTTGTAAATTTACCGCTTTTGAAAAGCTTATTACATTGTGACCTAACTGTTCGCCAGTATTCTTTTTTTGTATTCGGCTTTTTGTTCACGATTAAGCCTGTAACATCTTGTCTTGAATCTTTATATTGAATTCGAGTTTTCACATTATTAATTGAAAATCCAGCGCGCTTTATTTCAAAGCTTAACTTCTTACTTGGAGTAAATTCCCCGCTCAGTTCAGACATAATATTGGACGGAAAGGATTTCTTTCGAGTCGAAAATGTAATGTCATCAGCGTACCGAGAGTAAGTGCAAGAATTCTTCTTTGCTAATGAAGCTAAACGTATATCTAAAGAATGAGTTATTAAATTAGTGATGACAGGTGAACAAGGGCTTCCTTGTGGTAATTTATTATCATAACAAGCTATTTGTGCAATCACGGTTGCTATGGCAGGATCAAGCTTGAAGTGGTCATTTTTAATAAAAAAACCTCTTACTCGCCCAAAGTTAAAACTATCGAAAAAGTTACTAAGATCTATATTTAGTACGTTTTTTTGCCCTAAATGCATCATAGCATTGGTAATGATTGATCTGTTCCTAACAAAACCATGGGATAGAGATGGTTGTTGTTTAATTTTGGCGCTGCCAATTTTAACTTTAAGAATTGGTGAATACATGATTTTATCGTTAATATTCTTAAAAGCTTCAGCTTCAGGAAATTTAGCTTTATTGATTTCATCGATAGAGTCGAGAAATAAAATCGATAGCTTTTTTTGTAGTGTTTTTAATTTTCCATTGGGTGAGCTAATGATTCTCTCGCCACCATTTTTTTTAGGAATTTTAAATTGTGTATACTGAGTATGCGGTTTAATAAAATATAAAGTATATGTTAAAAATGAGGTCTTAACACCGAGTAGGGCTGCTAACTCTTTTTTAGTTGTTATTTTTTTTAATGCTTCTAACTTCGTCATTAATTTAAAAATTCCCTTTAAATTGATGGTTTATGGGCACTCCTACACATTTAACAATAGTAATGATCATAAAGTACAGCTAATCATCATAAAGGTAATGTCAACGACATTTTTTTCACTGATCGCGAAACGCGACCCAAAATCTGCCCATAAACCAAAATAAAGTATGTTGTTTATTCTTTATTAAATCAATAGCTAAATTCATTAATGTTTATAGTTTGTCTATAAGGTACTACTTGCTAGAATAGCCTGAGTGGTTGATTTATAGACAAGGCGATAAATAGAAGGGGGCGAAAGCGAGCCTTTTTGAGTTCTAAGTAAGTATCATAGGTTGGATCTTAAGAAAACTTGAAGTTGAACTCTGTTAATGATCAAATAGTTACGCCAATAAAAACATGACTAAAAACAGAGTTCACATGCAGATTAACCAAGTTTCAAACCAATTAAAAGCCCTTATCTCAGAAAAACACCTCATTGAGCTTGCAAAAACCTCTGGATTTCAAGTTCGACACAGTTGCCTGTCGATCGTTTCTCTGCTCAAAGCCGTATTTAAAAGCTTATCTTGCCTGCAAGACGCTAACTTGTCAGATATCCATCAAAACTTGCGAACGCAGGCTAATTGCACGATAAGTTATAAACCCTTTCATAATCAAATTCGAAAACCAGCCTTGACTGAGCTTGTCCGTGAGCTCGTTATTCAAGCGATGTCTAAATTGACTGTAAACACGCTGGATAAAACCTTTTTTACCCAGCGAGGAATACAGCGAGTGTTATTGCAAGATGGTTCTTCATTTGCTCTACATGATGAATTAGCGCAGGTTTTTGCTGGTCGTTTTACTGCTGTAAGTCCTGCCGCAATTGAGTTGCACGTTACCTATGACCTATTTAATGAACAACCCTGCGAAATAGATATTCGTCCTGATGTTGAAACTGAGCGCGCCTTTTTACCAGGTAGCCACACACTTGAAGATACGTTATTACTTGCTGATGCTGGGTATTTTGACTTAGATTACTTTGAGCAAGTAGCTCAAGATGGCGGATATTTTTTGATCAGAGCAAATAAAAACATTAACCCAATCGTTACATCAGCTTATTGCGCGGGTATAGAACTTAAAGAAAAGAACATTAAAATCAAAACGTTACTCGATAAATTCGCAAGCCAACCACTTGAATTAACAGTACGTTGGAAGAAAAATGGGCCCGAGTACAGGCTTATCTATTTACCGAATGAAAAGCGCCCCGTTTTCCTTGTTACTAATTTAAAAGAGGCACAGTTTAGCTTTGACGAACTACTCGATATATATGCAACTCGTTGGCAAATTGAGTTGTTTTTCAAAGAACTAAAGTCATGGAATAATCTTAAAGGGTTCATCACACGAGATCCTCATATTGCCGAATCATTGGTTTGGCTGAGCATACTGCAAACACTTATCAAGCGTTTTATCTGCCATAGTGCAGCGGGTATGTTTAAGTGTGCGATCTCGACATTTAGAGCGAGTAAGTGCAGTTATCTTTGGTTGGATGATATTCTGGATTGCATAGAACAAACACGGTGCAGCCATAAGATACATCGTGTATTTGAGCTACTAGCGGTAAATTGTAAGCGGCAAAGCATTGAGAAAAACAATGATATTTGCCGTTTTAAGATAGGAAGTCACACGGTCTGTGTTCCTTAAGAACTAAGCTATGAAGTAAGTATAAATTACAATTTTACGTCCACATCCTAATATTTATGCTCATACTTTGTATTTTTTTCGCAAATAAAGTTAGGGGTACAAGGAAGGGTATTCTTTGTGCTACCTCAAAATTAGTTGTTTTAGATCAGCTTATTACGTTATATCGAACGGCATGATGTGATAAACATCACCGTTTAAGCACCTCGCTTATATAAAAAACCAGCTTCGGCTGGTTTTTTGCCTTTTGGTATAGAAATCATTAATATTGTTTAATTTATACCCATACCTAAGTTACGTATAACTCAGATTTATATTAAATGGATTTATTAAGTAATAACACAATATTCATATTCTTTGTTTTTGTTGCCCTTGTGACTGGGTTATTTTCATTCGTAGTTTGGGCTATGCTCAAAATGGTCACGTGGGGTAAAAGTATGTCTAAGGGGGCTTATTTATTTTTAGCATTCTTTCCGCTTATTTCTATTATTCCTATCCCACCGCCTACATACGAAAATGTACAAAAAGCAAAACAAGAACAAAGAAAACGCAAAGAAGACTCAGGTGATCCACCCGATAATGATGACGAACTCGCAAGTTAATTAATATCATATACTGCGGGCATATACCCTGCGTAATCGTTTACTAAATATGATAAAAAGCAGACTTATTTAATAGTACGGAGTGAGCTAAACATGACTAACGTTCAACAGCATATTGGCAGCATTGCATTAGTTGTTAAGGACTACGACGATGCCATTGAGTTTTATACTCAAAAGCTCAACTTTGAGTTAGTCGAGGATACTGATTTAGGAGATGATACTGATTTAGGAGATGATAAACGCTGGGTGTTAATTTCACCTCCAAATTCAAACGGGACTAGTTCAAACGGGACTAATTCGAGTAGGACTAATCTACTGCTTGCTAAAGCCACAACGCCCGAACAAATGAGTGCTATTGGTAACCAAACAGGTGGTCGCGTGTTTTTATTTTTGCATACCAATGACTTTTGGCGAGATTATAATTTAATGCTTTCTAAAGGCGTTACATTTAACGAAGAACCTAGAGCAGAACCCTATGGCACCGTAGTGGTTTTTGAAGACTTATATGGTACAAAGTGGGATTTACTGCAGCTTAATAATTAGTTATGTAAAGTGACGCTTAAACTCACGTCACTTTATTTACTAATTCTCTTACAATTGGAAATAAATCACTGGGTAGCATTCCCCTTTGCCCGTCTCGCTCACTTGCGATATCACCGGCTTTAGCATGCAGTGTTACACCATAGCGTGCTGCTTCATCAATAGTTAAACCTTGAGCAAGTAAAGCACCAATAATACCGGTAAGTACATCGCCACTGCCGCCAACTGCCAGTGCTGGGTTGCCATCTTCACACACCCACGTGTGCTGGGCATTATCTATTAATGTTCCTGCGCCTTTTAATACACAAGTCGCGTTATAGCGCTTGGCGCAAAGGCGGGAATAATTAAAGCGGTCTGATTCTATTTCGCTGGTGCTAACACTTAGCAGTCGTGAAGCTTCGCCTGGATGTGGCGTAAGTACGCATTGCTCTAACATATATGATGAAGCTTGCTTAGCGAGTAAATTAAGGGCGTCTGCATCTATAACCAATGGCATTTTATTGTTTTGGCAATATTGCATTACTTCATCGAACGTTTGTTGTGCCCATTCATCTTGCCCAAGTCCTGGGCCAATAACAACGCAACTTGCCCACCCTAGCGCTTGATGTAAGTTATTACTGCTTACCATAAGCTCTGGTCTGCCAATACTAATAGGCGTTATTGAGCTTTCGTGTGTATACACTCTTACCATGCCAGCACCCGTTCTAAGAGCTGCTTCACTACTTAACCTAATTGCACCTGCAGTACCTTGATTGCCACCAACACATAAAAGTTTACCGTGGCTGCCTTTGTGACTATTGATTGCCCGCGTGGCTATTCCTTTAAAGCTATTAATATTAACAAGGGTTCCGGAAGATTGAGCGATACAAGTAAACGCATCGCCAATTGCTAAGTCATCAAATACTAACTTACCGCTATATTGTTTACCTGCCGTCGTTGTGAGCCCTTGCTTTATACCTACAAAAGTAACGGTTGAAGTCGCTTGTACTGCACATCCTAAAGGCTGTCCTGTATTTGCTTCAATGCCTGATGGAATATCAATGCTTATTACGGGCTTACCACTGTTATTTACCGCGTTAATTATATTCGCAAAATTATCGCGCACGGCGCTATTAAGGCCAGTACCAAGGAGCGCATCAATAACGATATCGCACTCATTGAGAGCATCTTTTGTAAAATGAGAAACCACCCCACCCGCTTCTATCCATAGCTGCTGCGCTTTTGCAGCATCACCTTTTAATGTTTTTTCGGGTTCAGCAGCACATACTGTTACATTTTTACCTGATTGCTTGATCAGCCTAGCTACAATGTAACCGTCTCCAGCATTGTTACCATGGCCAACAATGACTAATGTATGCTGCGCATCAAATAACTGCCATTGCTTATATACAGCCTCTCCTGCACGCTGCATTAGGGTAAATAAATCACAATGACTATTTTTAGCAGCTAAAGCTTCATTGTCTCTCACTTGCTCGGCGCTAAATAGAGTTTGGTTCAACATAAATATTCCCCTTAACTGGCTCTAATTTTACTTTATCAAGACTCAAATCTATCGGCTAGATTAGTAATTAATTTTTTGTATTTTATGTAGCTGTGTTAGGAGGTAAATATTTAAATAAAAAGCCACTCTGGAACAAAGGTAGGAATACCGCTTTTATATGGCACTTTATTTTAGACATTAAAAAGCCCGAAACTAGGCTCGGGCTTTTTGGTAATAATTAGCTAGGCTAATAATTACGCTTTGAACGTTGCTACAAAGTACCTACGCCTAAGGTAAGAGCGCCACCTTCATATGACACTTTTCTTCAGGCATTAAAAAAGGCCACCTGAGTGACCTTTTTATAACAATTAACTTAAAAGTTAATTATTACGCTTTGAACGTTGCTACAAAGTACCTACGCCTAGGGTAAGAGCGCCACCTTCATATGACACTTTTCTTCAGGCATTAAAAAAGGCCACCTAAGTGACCTTTTTATAACAATTAACTTTAAAGCTAATTATTACGCTACGATAGTTGCTACAACACCAGCACCTACAGTACGGCCACCTTCACGGATAGCAAAACGAAGACCTTCATCCATCGCGATTGGTGCGATTAGAGTTACTGTCATCTTGATGTTATCACCAGGCATTACCATTTCTACGCCATCTGGTAACTGTACGTCACCTGTTACGTCAGTTGTACGGAAGTAGAACTGTGGACGGTAACCTTTGAAGAATGGAGTATGACGACCACCTTCATCTTTAGAAAGTACGTATACTTCTGAAGTGAATGTAGTATGTGGGTTGATTGAACCAGGCTTAGCTAGTACTTGACCACGTTCAACGTCTTCACGCTTAGTACCACGTAGAAGTGCGCCGATGTTTTCGCCAGCACGACCTTCGTCAAGAAGCTTACGGAACATTTCAACACCAGTACAAGTAGAACGAGTTGTATCATTGATACCAACAATTTCTACTTCGTCATTGATGCGGATGATACCAGCTTCAACACGACCAGTTACAACAGTACCACGACCCTGGATTGAGAAAACGTCTTCGATAGGCATGATGAAAGGCTTATCGATGTCACGCTCTGGCTCTGGGATGTAAGAATCAAGTGCGTTTGCAAGCTCAACAATCTTATCTTCCCACTCTTTCTCGCCTTCTAACGCTTTAAGCGCAGAACCAGCGATTAGAGGTAAGTCATCACCTGGGAAATCGTATTCTGAAAGAAGTTCACGAACTTCCATTTCTACTAGTTCAAGTAGCTCTTCGTCATCTACCATGTCACATTTGTTCATGAACACGATGATGTAAGGAACGCCAACTTGACGAGAAAGAAGGATGTGCTCACGTGTTTGTGGCATAGGGCCATCTGTCGCAGCAACTACTAAGATCGCGCCGTCCATTTGAGCAGCACCAGTGATCATGTTTTTAACATAATCGGCGTGACCAGGACAATCTACGTGTGCGTAGTGACGTGAAGGAGTATCGTATTCAACGTGAGACGTTGAAATAGTGATACCACGTTCGCGCTCTTCAGGAGCGTTGTCGATTGATGCGAAATCTTTAGCAACACCGCCGTATACTTTTGCAAGTACGTTAGTGATTGCTGCAGTTAGTGTAGTTTTACCGTGGTCAACGTGGCCGATTGTACCAACGTTTACGTGCGGTTTTACGCGTTCAAACTTTTCTTTTGCCATCTTAAAAAATTCCTAATAAAGAAATTAAAGCCTGACTCACTATTGAGCCAGACAAGCTAAAATTATATAACAGCGCGAGCTGAAATTATTGTATCTGCAACATTTTTAGAGGCTTCAGCGTACTTCACAAACTCCATAGAGTATGAGGCACGGCCCTGAGTTGCAGATCGTAAAGCAGTCGCATAACCAAACATTTCAGAAAGAGGAACCTGCGCATTAATTTGCTTAAGCCCACCTAATGCATCTTCCATGCCTTCGATTATGCCGCGACGACGGTTTAAGTCGCCAACTACATCACCCATATTTGAATCAGGAGTGAGTACTTCAACCTTCATTACTGGCTCTAAAAGTACAGGGTTAGCTTTAAGCGCCCCATCTCTCATTGCCAGTGAACCTGCTATTTTAAATGCCATTTCATTCGAATCTACATCATGGAATGAACCATCATATAAAGTCGCTTTAACGCCAAGTAATGGGTAGCCTGCCAGTACACCTTGAGACATTTGCTCTTGGATACCTTTGTCTACCGCAGGGACGAACTCTTTAGGAACAGAACCACCTACGGTTTCGTTAACGAACTCGTAAATTGGTGACTCATCATCCGTAATATCCATCGGTTCAAGTTTAATCCAAACGTGTCCATATTGGCCACGACCACCTGACTGACGTATAAACTTCCCTTCAACTTTAACAGTTGAACGAATAGCTTCTCGGTATGAGACCTGCGGCTTACCAACGTTACATTCAACACTGAATTCACGTTTCATACGGTCGACGATGATATCTAGGTGAAGTTCACCCATGCCAGAGATTATAACCTGGCCTGATTCTTCGTCAGTTTGTACGCGAAAAGAAGGGTCTTCAGCAGCTAGTTTTCCTAGCGCGATACCCATCTTATCTTGGTCAGCTATAGTGCGAGGCTCAACCGCAATAGAGATTACTGGTTCAGGGAATTCCATACGCTCAAGCGTAATAATAGAATTCGGATCACACAGTGTTTCACCTGTTGTTACGTCTTTAAGACCAATAGCTGCCGCGATGTCGCCTGCGAAAACTTCTTTGATCTCTTCACGAGAGTTTGAATGCATCTGTACGATACGGCCAAGTCGCTCACGCTTACTTTTTACTGGATTATATACCGTGTCACCCTGTTTAACAGTACCAGAGTAAACACGGAAAAAGGTCAAGGTCCCAACAAACGGGTCTGTTGCAATCTTAAAAGCGAGTGCAGCAAACGGCGCTTTATCATTAGCCGGACGTTCTTCCTCAGTACCATTTTCTAAGATACCTTGGATTTGTTTCACTTGTTCTGGTGACGGCATATATTCAACAACGCCATCAAGCACAGCTTGAACGCCTTTGTTTTTAAATGCGCTACCACAAGTAACTGGAACAATCTCATTAGCTAATGTTCGTTGACGTAAAGCATTTTTAATTTCTGCTTCACTTAACTCTTCACCTTCTAAGTATTTATCCATTAGTTCTTCTGAGGCTTCAGCAGCGCTTTCAACTAAATGAGAGCGCCATTCTTCAGCCAATTCCAGAAGCTCTGCCGGTATTGCCTCATAAGAGAAAGTCATACCCTGGTCCGCTTCGTTCCAGTTAATCACTTTCATTTTTATAAGGTCAATAACACCTTTAAAGTCGTCCTCAGCGCCTACAGGCAACTGAATTGGAACAGGCGTTGCTCCAAGACGAGATTTCACCTGGCTAACCACAGCTAAGAAGTCAGCGCCCGTGCGATCCATTTTATTTACGAAGATCATTCTCGGAACTTCGTATTTGTTCGCTTGACGCCAAACTGTCTCAGTTTGCGGCTGTACACCAGATGAAGCACAAAGAACAACTACCGCACCATCTAGTACGCGTAAAGAACGCTCTACTTCGATAGTGAAATCTACGTGTCCTGGAGTATCAATAATATTGATACGATGGGCGTCAAATTGAGCATCCATCCCTTTCCAAAAACACGTTGTTGCAGCAGAAGTGATTGTGATACCACGCTCTTGTTCCTGCTCCATCCAATCCATAGTTGCAGCGCCATCATGTACTTCACCGATCTTATGAGAAAGACCCGTGTAGAACAGAACACGTTCTGTTGTGGTGGTTTTGCCTGCATCTACGTGAGCAACAATACCTATATTACGATAGCGCTCAAGTGGAGTTGTACGTGCCATATGATCCTCTTAAAGGTTAAAGACAGATTACCAACGGTAATGAGCGAATGCTTTATTCGCTTCAGCCATACGGTGAACGTCTTCACGTTTCTTAACCGCAGTGCCTTTATTATCAGAAGCGTCAACGATTTCTTGAGCTAAACGTAAGCCCATAGATTTTTCGCCACGCTTACGTGCAGCGTCTACTAACCAACGCATACCTAATGCGTTACGACGAACTGGACGTACTTCAACTGGTACTTGATAAGTTGAACCACCAACACGGCGAGATTTAACCTCTACCTGTGGGCGGATGTTATCAAGTGCAGTTTCAAAGATTTCTAGGTGCGACTTGCCTGATTTCTCAGCAGCCACGTCTAGCGCACCATAAACAATTTTTTCAGCAGTAGATTTCTTGCCGTCTAACATCACGATGTTAACGAATTTAGCAAGAAGTTCCGATCCGAACTTAGGATCTGGAAGAATTTTACGTTGACCGATTACGCGTCTTCTAGGCATTTTGTATCTCCGGTTTATTCAGGTTTGCTCTTTCGAGTCAATCACCCAAAACAATAATTATAAATATTTAGTGCTTGGCCTTACTAACGGAATACAATTACCCTTTAGGGCGTTTTGCACCGTATTTAGAACGAGCTTGACGACGATCGCTAACGCCTGCACAGTCAAGTGCACCACGAACAGTGTGAAAACGCACACCTGGTAAATCTTTAACACGACCACCACGGATTAGGATTACACTATGCTCTTGAAGGTTATGACCTTCACCGCCAATGTATGAAGTTACTTCGAAACCGTTAGTTAAACGTACACGTGCTACTTTACGTAACGCCGAGTTTGGTTTCTTAGGTGTAGTTGTATATACGCGAGTACATACACCGCGCTTTTGCGGACACGCTTTTAGTGCAGCTGAGTTACTTTTCGTAACCTTGCTACGGCGTGGCTTACGCACTAGCTGGTTAATAGTTGCCATTTAAATAGCTCCTGAAATTAAAATTACTACTGAAAAAAATAAAAAATCCGCCCTTTATTTACGAGCCTGCATTAAGCACACAAGTAAATGGGTGGCGGAATTTTAATGAGCAAAGTTTAACCTGTCAACCTAAACTAATCGCAAGACAGCATATAACTGCCTTACGATTACTTAATCTATTGATTAAGAACAGTTTATTGATTTCCAGACAAATCAGCATTTAGAGCGTCTGTAAGTGCTTGAGTTGCCTCTTCTGCACTTACTGTTTGCTCTTCTACGACTACTTTGCTTTGTTTACGGCGAGCCATACGTTCTTGATGATACGCAAAACCGGTACCGGCTGGGATCAAACGACCCACAATTACGTTTTCTTTAAGACCGCGAAGCTCATCGCTCTTACCATTCACTGCCGCATCTGTAAGAACACGTGTTGTCTCTTGGAAAGACGCTGCAGAGATGAAAGATTCTGTTGCTAGTGATGCTTTTGTGATACCCATTAATTGGATTTCAAACTTAGCTGGGATCTTACCTTGTTTTTCAAGGTCACGGTTTGCGATATTAACGCGCGCCACTTCGATTTGTTCACCAGCTAAAAAGTCAGTATCACCACCGTGTATAATGGTACATTTACGTAACATTTGACGGATAATTGTTTCAATGTGCTTGTCATTGATCTTAACGCCTTGCAAACGGTAAACCTCTTGCACTTCGTTAACGATGTAGTTAGCAACATGAGTCACACCACGTAAGCGTAAGATGTCATGTGGTGATTCAGGGCCATCGGCGATAACTTCACCTTTAGACACTTGCTCACCTTCAAACACGTTAAGTTGACGCCACTTGTGAATCATTTCTTCGTAATGATCACCTTCTGGTGGAGTAATAACTAAACGCTTCTTACCTTTAGTCTCTTTACCGAAGCTAATTGTACCAGTTACTTCAGCTAATATAGCTGGATCTTTTGGCTTACGAGCTTCAAATAAGTCGGCTACGCGTGGTAGACCACCCGTGATATCACGAGTTTTCGAACCTTCTTGCGGAATACGTGCTAACACGTCACCTGGGTTTGCTGTAACGCCGTCAATTACTTCAATCGTTGTGAATGAAGGAAGACGTGTTTCTTGCAAGCCGCGCTCTTCACTTTCGATGATAAGCTTTGGTTCTTTCGTATTTACTTTAGCAAGGTCTTTAACAACTACACGGGTTAAACCAGTTAGTTCATCAGTCTGTGCTTCAGTATTTGAGTCATCAATATCGCTGAACGATACTTTTGATTTATGCTCAAGAACGATTGGGTGACTATGCGGGTCCCAAGTAGCAACGATGTCGTTACCTTGAACTTCTGCATTATCTTTAACTGTTAATACCGCACCGTAAGGTACTTTATAACGCTCTTTCTCACGGCCATGGCTATCGATGATAGTAATTTCCGTTGAACGCGAAGTAATAACAATCTTATCGTCTGTATTTAATACATATTTAGAGTTATGCAGTTTTAACGTACCGTTAGTTTTAACTTGTACATTATTTTCTGCAGACGCTCTAGATGCTGCACCACCGATGTGGAAGGTACGCATCGTAAGCTGTGTACCTGGCTCACCGATTGACTGTGCTGCGATAACACCTACTGATTCACCAGCGTTGATGATATGACCACGTGCTAGGTCACGACCGTAACAGTTAGCACAAACACCAAAGTCATTATCACAAGTGATAACAGAACGTACGCGAACTTCATCTACTGAATGCTCTTCTAAAAGATCACACAGTTTTTCGTCTAGCATGATATTACGTTCAACAAGCACTGTATTAGTACCTGGAATTACAATATCTTCAGCAACAACACGACCTAAAACACGTTCGCGAAGCGCTTCTACAACATCACCACCTTCAATAAGCGGTTTCATTGTTAAGCCATCTTCTGTGCCACAGTCATCTTCATTGATTACCAAATCTTGTGCAACGTCTACTAGACGACGCGTTAGGTAACCCGAGTTTGCTGTTTTAAGTGCTGTATCGGCAAGACCTTTACGCGCACCATGCGTTGAGATGAAGTACTGAAGTACGTTTAGACCTTCACGGAAGTTAGCTGTGATTGGAGTCTCGATGATTGAACCATCTGGACGTGCCATTAGACCACGCATACCCGCCAACTGACGAATCTGTGCAGCACTACCACGAGCACCTGAGTCGGCCATCATAAACACTGAGTTAAATGACGGTTGCTCTACTTCTTCACCCTTTGCATTGATAACTGTGTCTTTCGACAAGTTAGACATCATTTCACGTGATAAGTTTTCGTTTACACGTGACCAGATATCGATAACTTTGTTGTACTTTTCACCAGCCGTTACAAGACCTGATTGGAATTGTTGGTTGATTTCAGTAACTTCAGCTTCAGCTGATTCAATTATCTGTGCTTTAACCGGTGGGATAACTAAGTCATCAATACCGATAGAAACACCTGACTTCATTGCATAATGGAAACCGGTGTACATAACTTGGTCAGCAAACACAACAGTGTCTTTAAGGCCTAGACGACGGTAACACTCATTCAATAAGCTAGAAATCTGCTTTTTACCAAGCGGCTGATTGATTGACGCAAACGGCATACCAGTTGGTAAAATTAGAGACAAAATTGCACGACCGACAGTTGTATCGATAACAGTAATAGTATCTTCTACTACACCATCTTCGTTTTTAACTGATTGGCTAATACGTACTTTCACGATTGCGTGAAGGTCTGCATTGCCACTGCGGTATGCTTTTTCTGCTTCTTTTGGATCTTTAAATATCGCGCCTTCGCCTTTAGCGTTAATGCGGTCACGAGTCATGTAATAAAGACCCAATACAACATCCTGTGAAGGAACGATGATTGGCTCACCATTCGCAGGAGATAGAATGTTGTTTGTTGACATCATCAATGCACGAGCTTCAAGCTGCGCTTCGATTGTTAACGGTACGTGTACCGCCATTTGGTCACCATCGAAATCGGCGTT
This sequence comes from Pseudoalteromonas sp. 1_2015MBL_MicDiv, assembly GCF_002407505.1. NCBI lineage: Bacteria > Pseudomonadati > Pseudomonadota > Gammaproteobacteria > Alteromonadales > Pseudoalteromonadaceae > Pseudoalteromonas > Pseudoalteromonas sp. 1_2015MBL_MicDiv. Next base: position 3,575,242 of record NZ_CP012737.1, read on the forward strand.
GTACGCCGCACATACTAATGGATGCAAATGAATCGCTTTACCTTCGATAAGCACAGGCTCAAACGCTTGGATACCCAAACGGTGAAGTGTTGGTGCACGGTTAAGTAATACCGGATGTTCACGAATTACTTCGTCAAGTACATCCCATACTTCCGGAACTTCACGTTCTACCATTTTCTTAGCTGCTTTGATCGTCGTAGCCATGCCGCGACGCTCTAGTTTGCCATAGATGAATGGTTTGAATAGCTCAAGTGCCATCTTCTTAGGAAGACCACATTGGTGAAGCTTAAGTGTAGGACCTACTGTAATTACAGAACGGCCTGAATAATCTACACGCTTACCAAGTAAGTTCTGACGGAAACGACCTTGCTTACCCTTGATCATATCAGCAAGAGATTTAAGAGGACGTTTGTTAGAACCTGTAATTGCACGACCACGACGACCGTTATCAAGTAGCGCATCTACCGCTTCTTGTAACATACGTTTTTCGTTGCGTACAATAATGTCTGGTGCTGCTAAATCTAGTAGACGTTTAAGACGGTTATTACGGTTAATAACACGACGGTAAAGGTCATTTAGATCAGATGTCGCAAAACGACCACCGTCTAATGGTACTAATGGACGTAGATCAGGTGGCAATACTGGAAGTACTGTCATGATCATCCACTCAGGGTTATTACCTGATTGGTGGAACGATTCCATTAACTTAAGACGTTTAGTGATTTTTTTACGCTTAGTTTCAGAGTTAATTGTTGGTAACTCTTCACGCATCTCAGCAATTAATTGAGCAAGATCAAGTTCACGAAGCAAGTCTAAAACTGCTTCAGCACCCATCTTCGCTTCAAACTCATCACCGTGCTCTTCTAGTGCATCTAGGTATTCTTCTTCACCTAATAGTTGACCACGCTCAAGCGTTGTCATACCAGGTTCAGTCACTACGAATGATTCGAAGTAAAGAACACGTTCAATATCACGAAGCGTCATATCAAGCATTAAGCCAATACGTGACGGTAATGATTTTAAAAACCATATATGTGCAACTGGGCTCGCAAGGTCAATATGACCCATACGATCGCGTCGCACTTTAGTTAGTGTAACTTCAACGCCACACTTCTCACAGATCACACCACGGTGTTTAAGGCGTTTATATTTACCACATAAACACTCATAATCTTTCACTGGGCCGAAAATACGGGCACAGAATAAGCCATCGCGCTCAGGCTTGAAAGTACGGTAGTTAATAGTCTCAGGTTTCTTTACTTCACCGTATGACCATGAACGAACCATGTCTGGTGAAGCAAGACCAATGCGAATTGCATCGAATTCTTCGGTCTTATTTTGTTGCTTCAGAAACTTAAGTAAGTCTTTCACCTTAGCTCTCCTGTCGGAGTTAATCTTGAGGACGGGTAATCTCGTCCCTACATTCTATTCAGCCGTAACAGATGCTGCAGCGTTAACTGCAGCACCTAATTGGCTTAATTTTCTTCCAACTCGATGTTGATACCCAGTGAGCGGATTTCTTTCAACAATACGTTGAACGATTCTGGCATACCTGGTTCCATTTTATGGTTACCATCAACGATGTTTTTATACATCTTAGTACGACCGTTCACGTCATCCGATTTCACTGTTAGCATTTCTTGTAGAGTGTAAGCAGCACCGTAAGCTTCAAGTGCCCATACTTCCATCTCACCAAAACGCTGGCCACCGAACTGTGCTTTACCACCCAGCGGCTGCTGAGTAACAAGGCTGTAAGAACCAGTAGAACGTGCGTGCATCTTATCATCAACCAAGTGGTTAAGTTTAAGCATGTACATGTAACCTACAGTTACTTGACGTTCAAACTGATCGCCAGTACGGCCATCATAAAGTGTAACCTGACCACTTCGAGGATATCCACCAAGCTCAAGCATGTCTTTGATTTCGCTTTCTTTCGCGCCATCAAATGCAGGAGTAGCAATTGGTAAACCACCTTTTAAGTTTTCAGCTAGACGACGAATTTCGTCATCAGTGAAGCTAGCAATATCTACTACTTGGCGAGATTCACCAATTTCGTAGGCTTGCTTGATGAATTCACGTAGCTCATGAAGCTCACGTTGCTCTTTCATCATTTCTTCAATACGTTCACCGATACCACGTGCAGCTAGACCCATATGTGTTTCAAGGATCTGACCGATGTTCATACGTGATGGTACACCTAGTGGATTCAATACGATATCTACCGTACGACCTTTATCATCGTAAGGCATATCTTCTACTGGTACGATAGTCGAGATAACACCTTTGTTACCATGACGACCCGCCATTTTATCACCTGGTTGAATACGACGTTTAACAGCAAGGTATACTTTAACAATCTTAAGTACGCCTGGTGCTAAGTCATCACCTTGGGTAATTTTACGACGTTTATTTTCAAACTTTTTATCGTATTCAGCTTTAAGCTCATCGTACTGTGCAGCTAGTTGCTCAAGTTCAGCCTGCTTGTCTTCTTGTGCAAGGCTTTGAGTAAGTAGTTTTTCAGCATTCAGTGACGTTAGTTTGTCTTCTTCGAAGCCTGCATCAACAAGTAACTTGCGAGCACGTCCTAAAACGCCAGCTTCTAAAATACGGAACTCTTCGTTGAAGTCTTTCTTCGCTTCGCGAAGCTGCATATCTTCAACTTCTAACGCACGTTTGTCTTTTTCAACACCATCACGGGTGAAGACTTGTACGTCAATTACAGTACCAGTTACAGAATTTGGTACACGTAAAGAGCTGTCTTTAACGTCAGACGCTTTTTCGCCGAAGATAGCTCGTAGAAGCTTCTCTTCAGGTGTCAGCTGTGTCTCGCCTTTAGGAGTCACTTTACCTACTAGAATATCGCCGCCTTTAACTTCAGCACCAATATAAACAACACCTGATTCATCAAGCTTGCCTAGTGCAGATTCACCCACGTTCGGGATATCTGCGGTGATCTCTTCAGGACCTAATTTAGTATCACGGGCAACACACTGTAGTTCTTGAATATGGATAGTCGTTAGACGATCTTCTTCAACTACGCGCTCTGATAGTAAGATTGAATCTTCGAAGTTATAACCGTTCCATGGCATGAATGCCACGCGAAGGTTTTGACCAAGGGCTAAGTCACCTAAGTCAGTCGAAGGACCATCTGCTAACACGTCACCACGAGTAACTGGTTCGCCAACCATACAAGTTGGTTTTTGGTTAATACATGTATTTTGGTTAGAACGTGTGTATTTGGTTAAGTTGTAAATGTCGATGCCCGCTTCGCCAGGAACGCGTTCTTCTTCATGTACGTTTACAACGATGCGACTTGCGTCAGCATACATTACTTCACCACCACGTTTTGCAACGATAGTAACACCAGAATCTTTCGCTAGTGTTAACTCAATACCTGTACCTACTAACGGCTTATCCGCTTTCAATGTTGGTACTGCTTGACGTTGCATGTTTGAACCCATCAATGCACGGTTAGCATCATCGTGTTCTAGGAACGGGATAAGTGCTGCCGCTACAGAGATCACCTGTTGTGGTGATACATCCATATATTGCTGATCCATACGACCCATAAAGGTAGATTCACCTTTGTGACGACATGGAATAAGTTCATCTACAAACTCATTGGTTTCAGTTAAGTTTGAATTCGCCTGTGCGATAACAAACTGACCTTCTTCAATGGCTGATAGGTAATCAACTTCATCAGTTACAACACCGTCTACCACTTTACGGTAAGGTGTTTCTAAGAAACCGTAGTCATTTGTACGTGCGTACGTAGACAATGAGTTAATTAGACCGATGTTTGGACCCTCAGGAGTCTCGATTGGACATACGCGACCATAGTGAGTTACGTGAACGTCACGTACTTCAAAGCCTGCACGTTCACGAGTTAGACCGCCCGGACCTAATGCAGAAATACGACGTTTGTGCGTAACTTCTGATAGTGGGTTATTTTGGTCCATAAACTGTGATAACTGAGACGAGCCGAAGAACTCTTTAACAGCAGCCGAAATAGGCTTAGCGTTAATAAGATCTTGTGGCATTATTGCGTCAAGGTCACCTAAGCTTAAACGCTCACGTACAGCACGCTCTACACGTACTAGACCAACACGGAATTGGTTCTCAGCCATTTCGCCAACACTACGTATACGACGGTTGCCTAAGTGATCGATATCATCAACATCGCCTTGACCGTTACGAATAGCAATTAATACTTTCATAACAGACACGATGTCTTCTTTGCTTAATGTGCCTGGGCCTGTGTCTGTATCGTAACCAACACGGCTATTGAACTTCATACGACCTACAGTAGATAAGTCATAACGTTCTTCAGAGAAGAATAAGTTCTGGAATAAGGCTTCAGCCGCGTCTTTCGTCGGTGGCTCGCCTGGGCGCATCATGCGATAAATTTCTACTAGTGCTTCTAAACGGCTGCTTGAAGAGTCAATATTCAATGTATTTGACATGTAAGCACCGCTGTCCACTTCATTGATATATAACGTATCAATTTTAGTGTAACCAGCTTTAACCAATTCAGCCATTAGCTCAAGAGTTAGTTCATCATTCGCGCTTGCTATAACTTCACCCGTTGACTCGTCAACGTAGTTTTTAGCTATAATACGGCCAATAATGTACTCATGAGGTACTTCTAGGCGGTTAATGCCTTTCTTCTCGATGCTCTTGATGTGGCGAGCCGTAACACGACGACCGCTTTCAACAAATACTTCACCGTCTTCGCTCTTGATATCAAAAGCGGCAGTTTCACCACGTAAACGCGAAGGCACAAGTTCCATAAGAACTTTACCGTCAGCTACTTCAAACGTCGTGTTGTCGAAGAAGATTTCTAGGATTTCTTCACTAGAGTACTCAAGTGCACGTAGGATGATAGACGCCGGTAATTTACGACGACGGTCAATACGTACATATAAGTTATCTTTTGCATCAAATTCGAAGTCTAACCATGAACCACGGTAAGGAATAACGCGTGCGTTATATAATACTTTACCTGATGAATGAGTTTTACCGCGGTCGTTATCAAAGAATACACCAGGGCTACGGTGTAGCTGAGAAACGATAACACGCTCTGTACCATTGATTACAAAGGTACCGGTATCGGTCATGAGCGGAATTTCGCCCATGTAAACTTCTTGCTCTTTAATGTCTTTAACTGTGCCTGGAGCTTCTTTGTCCATAACAACAAGACGCAGTTTCACGCGAAGTGGAGCAGAATAAGTCACACCGCGAATTTGACATTCTTTTACATCGAAAACTGGCTCACCAATACGATAACTTACGTATTGAAGCTCAGAATTTCCCGAGTAGCTTTTAATAGGGAACACAGAACGGAAGGCAGCTTCCAAACCATGATCGCCATCAGCGTCCGGCACTAAGAATTTTTTAAACGATTCTAACTGTGTAGACAGTAAAAAAGGTATATCCAAAACTTGTGGACGTTTACCAAAATCCTTACGGATACGTTTCTTTTCAGAATAAGAGTAAGCCATGGGGTTCCTCAGCTTGCTGATCTTTGACCCGACCTGTTCTTGTAAGAACAGACTTAACTGGCAGCTATGCCAAGATTTTTACAACATTTAACTGTTGTTCTAATTAGATCCCACTTTAACACTAGCAAACTATAAAGCGTTGAAAGTAAAGAAAAAATCAGATTTTATTTGAACTAAAAGAGTGGATCACTCTATAGCGCAAAAAGGCCGGTGATTAAATAATCACCAGCCCTTGCCTGATTTCTCAGGCAGCGAACTTAGCAAAAGCTAAATTACTTAACCTCAACTTCAGCACCAGCTTCAGTAAGATCTTTTGCAAGTGCTTCAGCTTCTTCTTTAGATACACCTTCTTTAACAGGTGTAGGAGCAGCTTCAACAAGAGCTTTCGCTTCTTTAAGGCCAAGGCCAGTTGCGCTACGAACAGCTTTGATTGCAGAAACCTTGTTAGCGCCAGCGCCAGTAAGGATTACGTCAAATTCTGTTTTCTCTTCAGCAGCTTCAGCAGCTGGACCAGCTACCATTGCAGCTGCAGCAGTTACGCCGAATTTTTCTTCCATTGCTTCGATAAGAGCAACAACGTCCATTACTGACATTTCAGCAATTGCGTCAAGGATTTGGTCTTTAGATACAGACATTACAAATTTCCTAATAATTAACGGACATTACGTCCAAATAAATTTTACACCGAAAGTGATTAAACAGCTTAAAATTAAGCAGCTTGCTCTTCTTTCTGTAGACGTACTGCTTCAATTGTTTTACACAATTTGCCAGCAGACGCTTCTTTCATAGCACTCATTAAGCGTGCAACAGCTTCATCGTATGTAGGTAATGTAGCAAGCATTGCTGCATTAACAACATTTCCTTCAAAAGCGGCCGTTTTTATCTCGAATTTCTCATTCTTTTTCGCGAAATCTGAAAAGATACGCGCAGCAGCACCTGGGTGCTCTGATGAGAAAGCGATTAAGCTTGGACCAACAAATGAATCAGAAAGACACTCAAAATCTGTTCCTTCAAGAGCACGTTTTGCTAAAGTGTTACGGACAACTTTCATCCAAACACCGTTTGCACGAGCTTCTTTACGAAGGGCAGTAATTGCGCCAACTGTTACACCACGAGAATCTGCAACAACTGCAGATAGAGCACCATTGGCTGCTTCGTTGACTTCAGCAACTATTGCTTTTTTGCCTTGAAGATTTAAAGCCATGGGTGTTACTCCTGGTTTAATGGGGATACCGATTATCGGATTCCCCTGTTTTACTCTTCCCTACCAAACAAAGTAGAGATGCTTTTTACGGCGAGAGCCAGAAGGATTAGGAAAAATCTATCTGGGGTCTACACCGTCTACGTAGGTGAATATTAAGGCCGGAGCCACCTACGGTCTTGGACGGAAGCCCAATTTATCGTTAAACCCTAAGGCTTAACGAAATTATGGACTTCAACCCGAATTCTTTACTTTGCCGACTAATAAATTAATCAACAAAATGGCGCGAAATTATAGTACAAATTTCACGCCATGTAAACACTAAATTAAGCTACAGTTGTAGTTAAAGTGCTTTGGTCAACAGAAACACCTGCGCCCATTGTTGTAGAGATAGTTACTTTTTTCAAGTAAACACCTTTAGCTTGAGAAGGCTTAGCCTTCTTAAGTGCAACAATTAGTGACTCAAGGTTTTGTTGAAGTTGCTCAGCTGTGAAATCAACCTTACCAATAGTAGTATGGATGATACCATTCTTGTCATTACGGTAACGTACTTGACCAGCTTTAGCATTTTTAACTGCTTCTGCAACGTTAGGCGTTACAGTACCAGTTTTAGGGTTTGGCATTAGACCACGTGGGCCTAAGATTTGACCTAGTTGACCAACAACACGCATAGCGTCTGGTGATGCAACAACAACGTCAAAGTTCATCTCGCCTTTTTTAACTAGCTCAGCAAGATCTTCCATGCCTACTAATTCAGCACCAGCTTCTTTCGCAGCTTCTGCGTTAGCGCCTTGTGTGAATACAGCAACACGAACGTCGCGACCAGTACCGTTAGGTAGTACAGTAGCACCACGAACGTTTTGATCAGATTTACGAGCATCGATACCAAGGTTAACGGCAACGTCAACACTTTCTACGAATTTAGCTGTCGCTAACTCTTTTAAAAGAGCAACTGCTTCATTGATTTCGTAATCTTTAGTTACTTCCACTTTTTCGCGGATAGTACGCATACGTTTAGTTAATTTAGCCATTTCTTAGTCCTCTACGTTCAAGCCCATCGCACGCGCAGAACCTGCGATAGTGCGAACCGCTGCGTCCATATCGGCAGCTGTAAGGTCAGTTCGTTTTGTCTCAACGATCTCTTCAAGTTGAGCACGAGTTACTGTGCCTACTTTATCAGTGTTAGGACGGCCTGAGCCTGACTTGATACCAGCAGCTTTCTTAAGTAAGTAAGCAGCAGGTGGCGTTTTCATGTCGAACGTAAATGAACGGTCACCGTAAACAGAGATCACTACAGGAACTGGAGCGCCTTTTTCGATAGACTCTGTACGTGCGTTAAACGCTTTACAGAATTCCATGATGTTTACACCGTGTTGACCTAGTGCAGGACCTACTGGAGGACTAGGATTAGCCATACCAGCGGCAACTTGTAGCTTGATTAGAGCTTCAACTTTTTTAGCCATTATAAATACCTCATTTGGTGGGTCTCAGCCTTGTGCGCGCGAGGACGCGTACTCTAACGGCTTCCCAGTTTAAAAATTGGTTTCGTACTTTTTGCACAGTAAAAATAAATTTTACCTTAATACAAAAAGGCCGCTGATTATAAGATAATCAGCGGCCTTTTTCAAGCTTCGTGCCAAAATTTAAAAAAAATAGTGGCGAAGCTTTTTTAATCAATTACTTATCTTGTTCAACTTGACCAAATTCAAGCTCAACTGGCGTAGAACGACCAAAAATAAGTACAGAAACTTTTACGCGGCTTTTTTCGTAGTCAACTTCTTCAACTACACCACTGAAGTCTGCAAATGGTCCATCTGTAACGCGTACAACTTCACCTGGTTCAAATAATGTAGCAGGTTTAGGTGCTTCAGCATTTTCTTGTAAACGATTAAGAATGCGTTCTGCTTCTTTAGGACTAATTGGAGCTGGACGATCAGACGTTCCACCAATAAAGCCCATTACGCGTTCAGTGCTGTTCACTAAGTGCCAGCTTGCGTCGTTCATATCCATTTGTACTAATACATAACCTGGGAAGAATTTACGCTCAGACTTACGCTTTTGACCAGCACGCATCTCAACAACTTCTTCAGTTGGTACTAATATCTCACCAAAGCTCGCTTCAAGACCTTCAATTTTGATATGTTCAATTAACGTTTGTGCTACACGCTTTTCGTAACCAGAAAAAGCCTGTACTACGTACCAACGTAATTTAATTTCTTTGTTCTCGTTCTCATCCGACATGGGATCAGATCTCCAATCCAGTTAAAAAGCCAACAGCGCGGAATAAAATGCCATCTAATCCCCAAAGGATAAGTGCCATAATCACTGTTGCAACCATTACAATTAATGTCGTGTGGGTAGTTTCTTGGCGAGTTGGCCAAATAACTTTGCGTACTTCAATTCGAGCTTCTTTAGCGAAAGCAAGAAAGTTACGTCCCTTAAATGTTTGTGAGGCAATTGCTAATCCGGCCGCTATTGCAACAACAACGCCGATAGCACGTAGTAATACAGATTGATCTGCATACATATGATTACCAACAACTGCGCCTGCAAGTAGCGCGATTGCTACTAACCACTTTACTGACTCCATCGCACTTGATGGTGTTTCTACATTCGTGCTCATAATATTATTACCTTAACTACAGACACAACAACCCTACACTACGGCAGGGTTAATCCATTAAAATCTAAACTTAAAAACAGACTTAATTTAAACCGGTTTTTAATCTCAGACTACTCAATCACAAGTAAAACTGGCAGGGGCGGAGAGACTCGAACTCCCAACCATCGGTTTTGGAGACCGCTGTTCTACCAATTGGAACTACGCCCCTGCAAAGTGGATGCCTATTATACTTACGCAGTTCATTAACACAAGCCTAAAAGATACCCACAATGCAAAATCTCAACATTGCATTGAAAAATCAATCTTAACATTGATTAAAAAGCAGTTTATGATTGACCAGATACTCGGTTTTTACTTAGCCCACTAGGCTACAAAACTCGCGGCGCGACTAAATCGCCCCTAGATTGAACAAATTTCAATCCACAAAGGTCAACGCTCCCTAAGGGATTCACAATAGATAGGAAGTCTGTGAAAGCAATTAAAACAATCATAAAATATAAAGTCATCAGCCTTTTATTATTATTTCATACTAGCTCGCTCGCCCTACCACTGTACTTAGATACATATACAAATGAACAAGGTTTATCTCAAAATTCAATCACCTGCAGTACCACTGATGAAAAGGGGTTTCATTGGTTTTCGACCCAAGGCGGCTTAAACCGATTCGATGGATATGAATTTAAACACTATAAATTCAATCCTTCACAATCGAGTATTTCGGGGAATTGGATTACAGACTGCCTGAATTTAGAAAACGGCCAACTTTGGTTTGCGACGACAAGTAACGGCCTCAACTTATTAAATACTGAAACAGGAAGTTTTAGTGTTTTTAACCAGTATTCAACCCCCTCTATTACAAACCAACGCATTTCAACAATAACCTCTAACTCCCCAGAAACAATTTGGATTGGTCACGATAAAGGGCAACTTACTCGGTTAAATACAAAAACAGGTACTACCGAGTTATTTTCTTATCAGAGCACAAATCAATTAAATGTTGTTTTTAAAGATATGCTTTTTGATGATAAAAAAAACCTTTGGTTAGCAAGTAATATTGGGCTTATTAAGTTCGATTCAAAAACAAATCAGTTCACATACATACCTAATAGCCCTAAACAGCTCTGGCAATTAAAAAAAGCACCAAACGGCAAATTTATTATAGGAGGCAAAACTGGTCTAAGTGTTTTTGACTTAAACACACTCGCATTTTATAACTTTGAGCAACTCAAAAATGTTTGGGTAACTGATATGCTTATTGATGATGAAAAAAACCTATGGGTAAGCACTTATGGCCATGGTCTTTATTATCAAACTAAAGATATTTTATTAAGTAAACAGTTTCAGCAACTTACTTACTCTCCAAATTTAAAGCATGGCTTAGCTAACGACCACTTATTGTCACTTTACCAAGACCCTAAAGGGATTATTTGGATTGGTACAGATGGTTATGGGTTACATCGCTATGATAAAAGACAGATTCAGTTTGGTCATCAAAAGCATCAAAGCAATAACTCGGCTTCGATTTCGAATGACTTTGTAAGAGCAATACTCAAAGATAGTAACAACATACTCTGGGTGGGCACGCGCGACGGACTTAACAAACAAACTGACACTGGATTTAAACACTATAAAGCAGATAAAAACCACAATATTGGCCTAACTAATAACAATATATTTAGTCTTTATGAAGATGCCAATAAGCGCATATGGGTAGGCACGTATGGAGGTGGTTTACTGCTTTATAACCCAGTTAATGATAGCTTTTCAGCTTTTACTATGCAAAGTCACCAACTCAGCAGTAACCGTATTTATGCAATCGAGGGCGACCATATTGGTAATTTGTGGCTGGGCAGTAATGAAGGATTAACGCGATTTAATCCCGATACATTGCAAGTTACACACTTTAAATACAGCGCAGATAAAAATAGCATCTCAAATAATACTGTTTTTAGTGTTACTTATGATAGCGACAACAACGCGATATGGGCTGGAACCCGCGTAGGATTAAATAAATTTTCTTTAAATGATGAAACTTTCACTCATTACCAAAGCGATCTTAAAAAGCCTAATAGTTTAACGCATGACATGGTTACATCCTTGCATTTACAAGATAAAAACACTTTATGGGTAGGTACTTTTGGCGGGTTAAATAAGTTAAATATCCAAACAAACAAAGTAATAAACATTACAGAGTTCGATGGCTTGCTTAACGATAATATTTTTGCAATTAAACAAGACAGCAGCGGTTACTTGTGGCTAAGCAGCAACCAAGGCCTAACCCGTTACGCTCCTCAAACCCAACAAATGCAGCATTTTTTACCCGCAAACGGTATACAGCATCATTCTTTTATTTTAGGCGCCGCTTTTCAAGCGAATGACGGCGAGCTATTTTTTGGTGGTATTAACGGTTTTAATCAATTTGATCCGTTAAAACTAACTCTAGCAACCAAACCTCCAGAACCCGTTATTACAGACTTACTTATTTATAACCAGTCAGTCGCGACGCAGCAATATATAAAAAACAAGACTCAAGCGGCTAAGCTTATAAGCTATACAGACAGACTCTTTTTTAAAGAAGAAGACAGTGTTATCGGTTTTAAGTTTTCTGCTTTAAACAGTGCAGAGCCCCCTTCTCAATACCAATATGCTTACAAGTTAGCTGGATTAGATAAGCAGTTTTTATACGCAAACAAAAATCAGAGGCAAGTTAGCTATTCTCAACTTCCCGCAGGAAGCTATCACTTTATTGTAAAAGTTAAAGACCAATACGGCCAATGGAGTGATGATAAAACGATGGTTGCGCTTACGGTTACTCCACCCTGGTGGAAGAACAATGTTGCTTATGTCACTTACATCATTATCGTATTATTTATAATGTGGTTAATTATAACAGCAAGGTATAGAGCTAAAGTTGCAGAGCAAGCAAACTTAAAAGAGAGAGAACTTAGCAGCTTAAAAACCCAGCTATTAGATAACGTTAGCCATGAACTTAAAACACCATTGAGCTTAATATTAGCGCCACTTGATAGTTTACTAAAAAGTCATAAAGATTCAGACACCCAACAAAAACTAGCGATGATTCAACGTAATAGCCATAAGCTATTGGATCAAATAAACCAACTTTTACAGCTCAGTCAGCGCCCAAGCACTGCAGTGAAACACGTAACACCCTATGCTATAAATCCGGTAGTTGAACAATTAATCGAAGATTTCACTCCTTTATTTAAACAAAAAAATATTACGTTCGAGTTTGAAGATTTAACGCAAAAAAATATTCTCATTGAATTAGAGCCAAATCATACAGTTTCTATTATCAGTAACTTATTAAGTAACGCCCAAAAATACACCCCGAACGGAGGTAAAGTATTACTTCAGCTATTAACTCAAAAACAAATATTAACCCTCATAGTCTCAGACACTGGTGTTGGTATAGATAAAAAGCACCTCGAGGCAGTTTTCCAACGATTTACACGCATAGATACGAGTAATCAAAGCGGTAGCGGTATTGGCTTAGCACTTATAAAGCAGCTAGTTGAGCAATATGAAGGAACCATTGAACTTAAAAGTGAATTAAACAAAGGAAGTTGCTTCACTATTTCACTCCCAATAACTCAAGTAGTCGAAACCTCTGACCTTACTGCTCTTGCTGTATCTAAAAGCAATAATTTATGTGCAGTAAAAAACAATAAAATTCTTATTATCGAAGACAACGATGAAATGCGTGATTTACTAACGTCACTCTTTATTAGCAACTTCGTATGTATAAACGCCGTTAACGGAGAGCTAGGTTTAGCTTTATGTAAAAGCGAAATGCCTGACTTGGTAATAAGTGATGTAATGATGCCTATTATGGATGGCTATCAGTTTATTAAAGCACTGCGCAGCGACACGGCTATTAGCCATATTCCGGTGTTATTACTTTCAGCAAAGGCTGATACGCGCAGCAAATTAAAGGGCCTGGACTTACTTGCTGATGATTATTTAAGTAAACCCTTCGAACCACAGCTGTTATTAAGCCGCGTTCAAGGATTATTAACGATTAGAGAAGTACTCAATCAAAATTTAAAACAACAACTACCTGCTTTATCACAAACAATCGAGCTCGACCCACAAATGGCGCAAAGTAAAGATTATGTATTTACCGAGCGTGTAAAAACGACAGTAAAAGAGCATTATCAAGACGAAGCGTTTAACGTGGAAGAATTTGCAGCTGCGCTTTATCTTAGCCCTCGCGCTTTACAATTAAAAATGAAAGCCTTGTACAACCTAACACCAAGCGATTACATTCGAAACATTCGCTTAGAATTTGCACAAGAGCTTTTAAAAAATAGTGAGCTTGCGATTGGTTTAGTAGCACAGCAAGTTGGCTTTAATTCACAAAGCTACTTTGCCCGCTGCTTTAAATCAAAATATAACATGTCCCCAAAACAGTTTCGTGAAAAATCCTCATAAATTTCGCCTGTGTGACTAAATATTTCGCACCAGTACTATTTTTAACCTACTGATTTAACTAAATTAACATGAATATAAATATTGAAGGAAATGCACAACATTTCCTTTAAGCATATTAATTAAGGACAGTCATATGTTAAAAGCACCACAAAAACTATTATTAACGGCACTATTAACGACCACTCTGAGCGCTTGTCAAAGCACCTCTACAAATGTCACTTCAGGTCAAAACTCACTAGACATAAATGCAGTTGCACAAGAACAATACAATGGTCCTAAAGCTCGTATTGCTGTCGCACGCTTTACCGATAAATCTAACAACTCAAAATGGTGGCGCAAAGAAATAGGCGACGGTATGGCTGATCAATTAACTACGGCTCTAGTATCAACAAACCGCTTTATTGTTTTAGAGCGCCAAGCGCTTGATGCTGTTTTATCAGAACAAGACCTAGCAGCCTCAGGTCGCGTTAGCGCTTCATCGGGTGCTGCTTATGGCGAGATTGAAGGTGCTGAAATAGTCGTGATTGCTGCGGTAACAGAATTTGATGACGATAGCTCTGGTGCAAGTGTTGGCAGTGGCGGCTTTATCGGTGATGTATTTAGCTCTGTATCTGCCGGTTTTTCGGGTTCACATATGGCAATTGATCTACGCCTTATAGATACTCGCACATCACGCATTTTAGCTGCAACGAGTGTTGAAGGGGGTAGTAAAGATTTTGATTTCACAGGCGCTGCAACCAATTTTGGTGGCGCACTCGTTGGTGGCAATATTAGTGGATGGTCTGATACCCCTAAAGAAAAAGCCCTGCGTGAAGTTATTATTAAAGCGGTTGAGTTTTTAGAAACTAAAATTCCAGATACCTACTATCGCTATAACAGTAACAACACGTTAGCACCGGGTTACACTGCGCCGCCACCAGCTACTAAACGCGCAAAAGCAGCCAGCAAGAGCGCTGTAACAGTTGATGTACCCACTCATAGAATGCCGCATTATGAAAAAATGGATTTAGCAATGTCGCGCCTAAGCTTGGTATGTTTGGGCTACCTAAGAAACCAGCCTGATTATGAAGAATTTGAAACACAGGATGTTGAGTATGATCGTAAAACAGTTATTGCACTTCGTGAGTACCAACAAGACAAAAAACTAAAGGTAACGGGTTTAGCTGATGAAACAACTAAAAAGTCACTTGATGATAGTGGTTGTATTGCCAAAACGAACAAATCTAGCCTCGAAAGTATAGGCAACATGTTTAAGTTTAATTAATCAGTATTAGCTTTAAGCTTAAAATTGAAAACGGCTGTTATATAGGCCGTTTTTCATCCACACGTAATAACTCACCACGATAAAAATCACACACTAACCAAATTTGCTCAAATTGATAGGTTCTTGGAAAGTTAAGGTCATCGATCACGGCTTCAAAGTCAGCTTTGCGCCAAATAGTACTCGCGTTACGAATAACAAGCCAAGTACGCTCTGAATAGTAACGTTTTTTCGCTTTTTGTTTCAGCAACCGCTCTAATGCAGCCCGCAATCTGTGTTCACTTGGCTTTTGTGCCATGTCTGCCAAATCTCGTTGCATTTGCATTGACAGCGGGCGTCCTAAAACAGCCATCGCTTCTGTTTAGCTGGCATATAGATGAGCAATTTCTATATCAAGCTGTTCATTCTCTTGATAACAACTAACGTCAGGTTTATTCGGCTCATTATGCCAAATATTACGCATATGAATACCTTGCTGTTGCTCATAACAGCGTAAAAACAATTTAGCCGCATCATGCTCTAACTGACGCTTTTCCTCATCACTGCTGCGTTTCATTCAACACCTTGTAAACATCATTCAGTAAGCTTGAAGCACCAAACCTAAATGTATTTGCTTGCAGGTAATCGTCACCCATTATCGCGCGTGCAAGCGCTAAATAATCACTGGCATCAACCACTGTTTTAACACCACCGGCGGCTTTAAAGCCAATATGCTTACCAGTATTTTTAATTGCACTGAGCATAATTTTTGTTGATTCAAGCGTGGCATTTACAGCGACTTTACCCGTACTGGTTTTTACAAAATCAGCACCGCCTTTAATTGCCAATTGAGTAGCCTGTGTTATTAGCGCTTCGGTTTTAAGTTCACCGCTTTCAATTATTACTTTGAGTTGCGCGCGCGACCCACACGCTTTTTTGCTTTCACTTACATAGCTAAGTACTGCTTGAGCATCGCCCGCTATGAGTTTTTTATAAGGAATAACCAAATCAATCTCATCCGCGCCGCGCTCTATTGCAATAAGTGTTTCGTTAATTACATCACTTAGTGGTGCATCACCCGTTGGGAAGTTAGTGACTGTTGCCACTTTTACATGGTTAAGCTCACGCGCTGCGAGTGCTATTTTTGCATCATCAACAAAGTCGCTATAAACACATACGGCGGCAGGCGTGCCCAACGTCGGATTTATACTATTAACAAGCGCTTGAATGTCTGTAGTTGTATCGCTGGTGTTTAAGCTTGTTAAATCCATCAGTGCGACTGCTAATGCAGCTTCTTTTTGTTGTTGTGCCATGTAGACTCCCTTGCCTATGTAATACCAATTTTATTAAAAACATGATCATTTTAGCGTATTAAATAACTCACTAACGACGTTAAAAATTATTTATATAGAACAACTATGTATCATAATTTTAGCCTTGTTATTGAGCTATTTTCTCGTCGCTATAATAGATCACTAATTTAATGCAATTGGTATAAGTACAAAATTTAATATACCCCCATATTAACAAATTAAATCAAACTCGCTATAGCTCATAACCAAACACTATAAGCTGATTATTTTACTTGTAACTCATCGCAATCCCTTGTTAACTAACTCTTAGGCCTAAAAAGCCCACCTATTATAACTTTTGGTTATATCAACTTGGTTTTAATTATTTTTTACTTATTGATAGCCGCTATATTCTGCTCATCAGAATAAAGCGTTTTCTTATATTTGAATTTGTTTAGGGGTCTTATTAACGTGCAGTATTTACCTATCTTTACCAAACTCGACAACAAACCAGTATTGGTTGTTGGCGGTGGAGAGGTCGCACTACGCAAATGTCGCGCGTTTTTAAAAGCGAGAGCAAGCGTTACTTTAGTAGCACCTTGGTTTTGCGACGAACTAAAAGAGCATGCACATAATAATGAAGTAACGCTTATTGATGCTTATTTTGATGAATCGCATCTCGATGGCAAAATGCTTGTTATTGCAGCAACCGACCGCGATGAAGTAAACAACAACGTATTTGAACTTGCCAATGCCCGCAATGTATTTGTAAACGTGGTTGATGACCAACCTAAATGTACGTTTATATTTCCATCCATTGTTGATCGCGACCCAATTACGATTGCTATATCAAGTGCAGGCACAGCGCCGGTACTTGCACGTCGCTTACGCGAAAAGCTCGAAACCCTTATTCCGCATCATATTGGCCCACTTGCAACACTTGTCGGTGGCTTTAGAGACAAAGTAAAAAAACGCTTTAAGCATTTTTCAGACCGCCGCCAATTTTGGGAAGGCGTGTTCGACTCATCTGTCGTCAGTAAAGTACAAACCGGCGATACCCAAGCCGCACAGCAGCAACTAGAGCAAATGCTAGATGCTAAAGCAGAGCCTGAAGGCGAAGTATATGTAGTAGGTGCAGGCCCTGGCGATCCAGAGCTTTTAACACTTAAAGCACTGCAACTTATGCAACAAGCCGACATCGTCGTTTATGACTTTTTAGTCTCTGACGAAATTATGGAATTAGTGCGCCGCGATGCTGACCTTATTTGTGTAGGCAAACGTTTAGGCGATCATAGTGTTGTTCAAGACGACACCAACCAAATGCTGGTCGACCTTGCTAAACAAGGCAAAAAAGTGTGCCGCATTAAAGGTGGCGATCCGTTTATTTATGGCCGTGGTGGCGAGGAAGTACAAGTACTAGCTGCTAACAACGTAAATTATCAAATTGTACCAGGTATTACAGCCGCTGCAGGTTGTAGTGCTTATGCGGGTATTCCACTTACGCATCGTGACCATGCACAAGCCATTCAATTTGTAACTGGCCACTGTAAAAAAGACGGTCAAGAACTTGATTGGCAATCGCTGGCAAAAGCTAATCAAACGCTGGCTATTTACATGGGCGTAATTAAGTCGCCGCACATACAAAGCGAGCTTTTAAAACATGGCCGCAAAGCCGACACACCTGTTGCCATTATCGAAAACGGTACACGTAAAAATCAGCGTGTAGTAACAGGCCAACTAGGCGAACTTGCCGACTTAATCCAGCGCAACAGCATTATATCGCCTGCGCTACTCATTATTGGTGAAGTAGCCGCCCTGCACTCGCAACTAGCGTGGTTTGGGAAAAACGAGCAAACAAGCAGCTTTGCACAGCCGCTAACAGATGTATCAAATACATAACCGAATTTTAAATTTGTAACTTTTAATCATTTTAGTAGGACGACTAACAATGGCTTTAACTCACCTTCAGCAACTTGAAGCTGAAAGTATCAAAATCATGCGCGAAGTCGCCGCTGAGTTTGAGAACCCAGTAATGCTTTACTCTATTGGTAAAGATTCGTCGGTACTTTTGCACTTAGCGCGTAAAGCATTTTACCCTGCAAAAATTCCGTTCCCGTTATTACACGTAGACACCAATTGGAAGTTTCGTGAAATGATTGAGTTTCGCGACCGTATAGCTAAAGAATACGGCTTTGATCTACTGGTACACAAAAATCCAGAAGGCATTGAAATGGGTGTAGGCCCGTTTACGCATGGCTCGGGTAAACATACTGACATAATGAAAACCCAAGGCTTAAAGCAGGCACTTAACAAATATGGTTTTGATGCTGCATTTGGTGGCGCACGCCGCGACGAAGAAAAATCACGCGCAAAAGAGCGTGTTTATTCATTCCGCGACAAACACCACCGTTGGGATCCTAAAAACCAACGTCCTGAGCTTTGGAATACCTACAACAGCCAAGTTAATCCGGGCGAAAGCATTCGTGTTTTCCCGTTGTCTAACTGGACTGAGCTTGATATTTGGCAATACATTTACCAAGAAAACATCGACATGGTACCGCTTTATCTAGCAAAAGAGCGCCCTGTTGTTGAGCGCGACGGCACTTTAATTATGGTTGACGATGAGCGTATGCCACTTAATGAAGGTGAAGTACCGCAAATGAAATCTGTACGTTTTCGTACATTAGGCTGCTACCCACTTACCGGTGCAGTTGAATCAACAGCAAGTAACCTAACCGAAATTATTGAAGAAATGCTGCTATCTACGTCATCTGAACGTGAAGGTCGTGTTATTGATCATGATTCAGCCGGCTCAATGGAGAAGAAAAAACGTGAGGGGTATTTTTAATGTCTAGCCAAAATAACGATACATTTAACGAAGTAAAAGAAATAGGCATAGACGCCTACCTAGCACGCCAACAAGACAAAAGCTTATTACGCATGCTTACTTGTGGCAGCGTAGATGACGGTAAATCAACATTGATTGGCCGCCTACTGCACGACAGCCACCAAATTTATGAAGATCAGCTAGCAGCCCTTCATAAAGATAACGAAAAAGTAGGTAATGCAGGTGAAGATCTTGACCTTGCTTTATTAGTTGATGGCCTACAAGCTGAGCGTGAACAAGGTATTACCATTGACGTAGCGTACCGTTACTTTTCAACGGCTAAGCGTAAATTTATTATTGCCGACACACCTGGGCACGAGCAATACACACGCAACATGGTAACGGGTGCATCAACAAGTGATGTCGCCATTATTTTGGTTGATGCGCGTTACGGCGTGCAAGTACAAACTAAGCGCCATAGCTTTATTTGTGACTCGCTGGGCATTAAGCAGTTTGTTGTTGCCGTTAATAAAATGGATATCGTTGATTTTGACGAAACCGTGTATGAAAAAATTAAGGCCGATTACCTTAAATTTGCTGAGCAACTTAACGTATCAAACATTAAGTTTGTGCCTATGTCGGCGCTTAAAGGCGACAACGTAGTAACGCGTTCTGCTCATACACCGTATTACACCGACAAGCCGCTACTAGAATTACTAGAAGATTCGCCAGCAGCCGAAACAGATACAGGCTTTGAAGCGCGCCTACCTGTGCAATATGTCGTGCGCCCTAACTTAAACTTCCGTGGTTTTCAGGGCACACTTACATCGGGCAAGATACATGTAGGCGATGCAATAAAAGTATTACCGTCGGGTAAAACATCAAGCATTAAAGAAATTGTTACCTTTGATGGCAACCTAGATAGCGCCGAAGCTGGCCAAGCAATTACCGTTACCCTAAATAACGAAATTGATATTAGCCGAGGGGATGTAATAGTACCTGCAAACTCAACGGCCGCTGTAACTAACCAGTTGCAAGCTAAAATTGTGTGGATGCATGAGTCGCCATTAGTGTTAGGTAAAAGCTATAACCTAAAACTAGGCAGCAAAAACACCTCAGCTATTGTTAAAAAGATTGATTACACAATTGATGTGAACACGCTTGAGCACGGCACTAGCGACTCATTACAGTTAAACGAAATTGCGATTGTAACACTTGAACTAACCGAAACTATTTTGGCAGACGAGTACCACAGCAATCACGAAACAGGCTCGTTTATCCTAATCGATCGCTTATCAAACCTAACAGTTGCTGCGGGTATGATTGAGCAAGTACTGCAAAGCCAAGCACAGCAAAGTAACTTTAGCGAATTTGAAGTTGAATTTAACAGCTTAGTACGCAAGCACTTTCCGCATTGGCAAGCGCTTGATATTTCTAAGTTATAAGTTAACTTTAGCCTGTTAGGAATTTAAAAGCATGGTAGAACAGCTCGTTTTAACAGGCATTATGCTTACCTTAGTCGGGTGCCTTTTTGGCACTCGTATTAATCCAGCATGGTTATTTGTAAGTGCCATTGGTACTAGTTATTTAACCGGATTAATTGATCTTGAAAGCATGTTAGTTAATTACGCTAACCCGTCGCTTATTACCTTGGTATTACTGGTATTAGTGTCGACCGCAATAGAAAAAACCACCCTAATTCAAAAGTTAGCGCAATCACTATCTAAAGGTAGTTTAGTAAAATCGGTAACAAAATTGGGGTTATCAACCGCCTTTTTATCATCGTTCACTAACAATACCGCCGTTGTTGCATCGCTTATTACCGCGATAAAAGACAACCCTAATCACTCCCCTTCAAAGCTATTATTACCGCTGTCGTACACTGCTATTTTGGGCGGCACAATTACGCTTATTGGTACATCAACCAACTTAATCGTCAATGGCTTTGCAGTAGATGCGGGCATGGAACCGCTGGGCTTTTTTGACTTTACCTTAGTGGGTTTGGGCGCGCTAAGCGTAGGCCTAATTACCATTTTAGTAATGCTTAAATACTTACCCGACAACGGTAAAAGCGACCAAGAAGTCGTGCCTTTTTACCTAGAAGGTAAAGTACAAGCAAGCTCAAAATTAATAGGCCAAACCGTAGAAGAAAACGGCCTGCGTGATTTAAAAGACTTATTCCTCGCTGAAATCATTCGCGACGGGAGCCGCATTTGCGCAGTCACTCCACAGCAAATTATTCAAAAAGACGACGTGCTGCTGTTTGTAGGTGACATAAAATCGGTGCCATTACTTACCCGTTTCGACGGCCTAAAAGTAGTGCACGAAAATCATCAAAAAGACATAGAACACTTAGTAGAAGTAGTCGTAAGTCAATCTTCAAAATTTATTGGCAAAACCGTAAAAGAAGCCCGCTTTAGAGAGCAGTTTCATGCAGCCGTTATTGCCATTCGCCGTGGGCACGACCGCTTACAAGGCGGCCTTGGGCAAGTGCAATTACAAGCTGGCGACTCACTTATACTCGCCCCAGGCAAAAACTTTTACACCTTACCTAATTTAAAGCGCGAATTTGTGTATATTTCAGGGTTTGACTTACAAGCCCACCTTGCACCTAAGCAATCAAATATAGTGCTACTAAGCTTTGCCGCAGTACTGGGTTTAAGTATTATTGGCATAGTGCCGCTGGTTAAAGGCTTATTAGTATTACTGATTGGCTTAATGCTCAGCGGCACCATAAAACTTAACGAAGTAAAACGCCGTTTTCCTATCGAGTTACTAGTGGTAGTAGGCAGCGCCATTGGCCTTGCTAAATTAATGATAGGCACCGGACTTGCCGGACAAATATCCGACGCCATGTTTATGGTACTAGGGGATTTTGGTCCTTACGGCGCATTTATTGCCATATTTTTAATGACCGTATTATTTACCGAGCTTATTACTAATAACGCAGCAGCTGCCTTGTCGTTCCCTGTTGCTTACTCGCTCGCAGTTGGTTTTAATGTAGACCCGCTACCGTTTATTATGGCGGTTGCCTTTGGCGCATCAGCCAGCTTTATATCGCCATTTGGGTATCAAACTAATCTAATGGTTTATAGCGCGGGTAACTATCGCTTAAAAGATTACATAGTGATGGGCTTACCCCTTTCTATTATTTATTCAATCACGGTATTAACCTTGATCCCGCAGGTATTTCCGTTTTAATACCTGCGCTCACAGCATAAGAGACTCTCACTATGGATGAAAATATAGTTTGGCATAACTACGCAACTACAAAAGCACAGCGTAGTGAGCAAAAAAAACATAAGCCCGCTATTTTATGGTTTACAGGCTTTTCAGGCTCTGGCAAAAGTACTGTAGCAAACGCATTAGAAGCAGCGCTTAACCAACAAGGTACGCACACTTACCTGCTTGATGGCGACAACGTACGCCACGGTTTATGTAAAGACCTAGGCTTTAGCGACGAAGACCGCATTGAAAACATACGCCGCGTAGGCGAAACCGCAAAACTAATGACCGACGCTGGCTTGTTAGTACTTACTGCGTTTATATCGCCTTTTAGAGCGGAACGCGACATGGTGCGCAGCCTAGTAGACGAAGGCGAATTTATCGAAGTATTTATCGATACCCCACTGGATGTATGCGAAAGCCGCGATCCAAAAGGCTTATACAAAAAAGCCCGCGCAGGGGAGATAAAACACTTCACTGGTATCGATTCAAGCTACGAAGTGCCAAATAATCCAGAAATAATTTTAGATACAAGTAAAAACACCCTAGACCAATCGGTTACACAACTGATAACGTATCTAAAACAAAAGCACATAATATAGGTTAACCCCATGAATCAAACCGAACTGCTAGAAGAAACCCTCATCCTTGCCCGCAAAGCAGGCCAAGCGATAATGGGAATTTACGAAAAGGATTTTAACGTTGAGTACAAAGCCGATGAAAGCCCCGTAACCGACGCCGATTTAGCAGCTCATAAACTGATTGTGGCAGGGCTTCAACAGCTCACACCTGATATTCCAATACTCAGTGAAGAAAACGCCGACATAAGCTGGGATGTACGCCAAACATGGAAAAGCTACTGGTTAGTTGACCCAATAGACGGCACTAAAGAATTTATTAAAAAGAACGGTGAATTTACCGTAAACATCGCCCTAATTAAAAACGGTATTCCTATTTTAGCCGTAGTGGATGCACCCGCACTCGGCGTATCGTACTTAGCCGCCGAAGCAATTGGCGCATTTAAAGATAAAGGCGATGAGCGAATTGAGCTTAAAGTAACAACTAAACCTAACAAAGGGTTAATTCGTGTTGTAGGCAGCCGCTCGCACCCATCACCCGATTTAGCCGAGTTTGTGAAACGCTTTGATGAGGTTGAAATGGTGTCTAAAGGCAGCTCACTAAAACTGTGTTTAGTCGCTGAGGGCAGCGCTGATATTTACCCCCGCTTAGGCCCAACTTGCGAATGGGATACCGGAGCTGGCCATGCGATTGCCGAAATAGCCGGCGCTAAAGTGACCAAACTTGATGGCAGCCCGCTTATTTATAACACTAAAGATGAGTACTTAAACCCGTATTTTATTGTAAGTGCGATAGAAGAGTAAGGGCCTAGACCTGTTAGCGGTTACTTCAAAAGTAGCTCGGCGTTAAGTTATTTGTAGGTCGGGATTTATCCCGTTATTTTGTCGGGCTAAAGCCAGACCTACAAAAGAGCTGCACCGCAAGTACAAACACTGTATTTCGTGGGGATACATTTAGCTCTGATAACCAATATGACATTCAGCGAAACCCAGAATGCTGAGCCATAAGCTGCATATTCCGCCTCGTAGGAGATAGCTTTAGCCACGAACAAACCTAAACTGTACTTTATTTAAAAAAGATAATTTCACCACAGGTACACTATAGCTTCGCGCTGTAATAAAGTTTTAATATTTGTCTAAACCTAATCTTTTTATGGCTTTATCTATTAAATTAGTATCTTTTTCATTAACTTTTAATTCAGAAAATCTTTCACTGAGATCTCTTTTTTTCTTACTCGAAAGAGCTGATATATACTCTCGAAATGTGTCTATTTCATTTCCGTAGTTACAGTTATTTGCTTCATCTATTAAATATCTTATAGACCAAATATTTTTATTACTAATTAAAACGTCTAGTTCATTTTTAATTTGTATACTAGTAAAACTAAGTTTACTAGAAGCTAGCTGCGACCAAGTCAAAAATTTTATGCAAATGAGGAAAGAATTTTTGGATAACTTATGCGCATTTCTATTTAAAAAATTAGCTATATTAATGTCCTGAAAAAGTTCATTACTATAGCTTGCAGCTTCCCTTCTATCTCCTTCATCTTTAAACTCTACGGAATGTTTTCTATTAAAAATTTGCAGTAATCTTTCCAATTGCCGCTCAAGCAACTTTTCTCCACTTTCTAAATTGACCAACTTGATTAAAACACTTTCCAAATTACCACTATCGATAGTTTGCTTTGTATACTCTTCAAAAAGGCCTTCATTTAAAAAGCCATTTGGATCTTTTCCAATATTATCTAAAACATCAAAAACTATTTGTTCTACTCTATCTTGGTTTTTATCACATGAAAAAAGTATGCGCCCAAAACGTTTAAATGCCTCTTGCCATCGATAATCACTACAAATATTTTTTGCTAATTCTTGAGTTGATAAAGATTTTATAGAATCAATAACAATCTGATCTCTTAGCTCATTTTCAGGGACTGTTTCCAGTAAAATACGATTTAAATAATCAACAGTATCTAGTTTTACACCTAAATGTTGCTCGCCACTATTTTTATCACTTTTTAAACCATTTCCGCTTTTATTAGTTATATCTTCTTTAAGATTTAGTAATTCCTTGAATAAAGCATTGTAAACATGCGTAGCTTCACTATTTGTAAAATCAGCTATCAAGTTTGAGAGGGTTTCATTTATTGTTTTTTGCTTTCCATCTTCTGTTTTAGCTACTGGTAACGGTTTAACATTAACTAAGCTTGTGTACGAGTTTACAAAAGCATTAAATAACGCAGGCTCAGCCTCACGTAATGTAGTGAGTAATAACAAAGAGCCAAAATCGACCTCTCCCAATAACTTTTCTTTAGTCCAACACTTACTTACGCGTCGCATCACTCGCTTCAAAACTCGAATTGAAACTATAAAGTTATTAGAAATAATAGCTGGCTGATAAAAAGTCTGACGAAAGGTAAGAGGGGTTTGGTTGAAATATTGTTCAGAACTACTTATTGAAGAATGTGTTAACAACATATCATTCTCGAATACTTCTTTAGTGCATAGCTTTGCCCACTTACATAAAGTTTTCTTTGAATCTTCGGATACTATCGTTTCGATGTGATCGGCCAGCTTGCTTTGTACTTCAATATACAAGGACTTCTCATTACCCATCGCGACGATAAAGTTAATATTACTTAAGTTTTTATCTTTCAATCTATCCAGCAGCGCGGCTATATCATTCAAACGTTTTTCGTTTTCATCGCCTGTTCCGCGATCTACATCTTGTAGGGTAATGAGTAATTTATGGTTAGTTACTTCAAGAACATCATTAAGTTTTTGAAAACTTCCTTCAATTTCCACAGGGCCTGCGAGTAACGTAGATGCAAACTGAAACACACTACCACCCGACTTTAGTGCTTCAGTGTAATGTTTAGGTAGTGCACGGAAGGCACACATATCAATATATTGGCTTATATCATCAATAATATTGCTGAGTATCACATGCGCAACACTGCCGCTGGCTGCGCCCCAAGTTGATATATCGCTGCGTATCCAAATACTCTCTTTTTCAGAGTTTTTTGCTAAATCATTCACAATACTTTCGACGATACTGCTTTTTCCGCAACCATAAGGCCCACATAAAGCTATGTGCTGCGCTAAATCCTTTTCATACTTACCACCGCCATTTTTTAACCGTTCGGTGATCCGCGTGGCGTAAACCTGTAAATCGGGTTCTAATTCCTCTGTGCTTTTAATAGTTGAATCGTCTTTAAACCAATTTTTAAACTGACCTAATGTTTTAAAATCACTAGGGTTAACACTTGTCGTACGCTCTAAAGTTATTTGATTACGCTTCCATTTAGCTTTAATGCATTCATTTATATATTTGATTATCAAAAATATTGCAGAGAATATGTAAATATCTACTGTTATAAAAAGCGGCCAACTAAAGCCTGCATGACTGATATGCCAATAAATGAAAGCTGTACTAATCACTGCGATAAGAGAAAAGCATACAACTAAATTAAGGCTAATTCTTTCATTGCTTTGTTGATAAGCTGTAATTATGGAAGAGCCTAAAATTAATACGATGAAATACTCAAAACAAGAAGTAGCAGCTATTAACCCTTCTTGGTTTGAAGTGAAATAAAAAATCGACCCTATAATAGTTACCGACAACCATAAGCTTATTGTCACTGGCGGATATCGCCAGCTAAACCTAATACTGCGTTTAGGGTGAGATATATAAAACTTATCAAGCAGCAGCTTGATGCCAATACCCGCTAAAAATGCGCTGCTGTAATGCAAAATCGGATTAGCATTTAAAATAGTGCCCAAACTCGAATATGTCTTTTGTACAAAACCGACTTTACTTAAAAATACAGTAATTGTTGCGGCGGTAATTGCGCACAATAAAAGAGAAAGCCAGCGTGTGGCTGTAATGGGGAGAGTTTTAACTTGCGACAATTTAATATCCTTATCAATACGTTACTTTGCCAGTGTATATCAATTGAACATTATTGAATAAGCAAGTTTAATAAATAAAACCGCCTATCTTGGCTTTGCGGCTCGCATGACGCTATGACATGTTGGGTTTCGCTTCGCTCTACCCAACCTACGTTTTTACTTAAAATGAAACTATAAATTCAATAAAACCTAATTTATGAAATTATTATTTCATAAATTGAGCTTTAAGAATCAATTACTGTTTGGGATATTAGTTATTCAAGTATTTGACTAATCACAAAAATGAAACTATATTTTCACTTAACATTAGTAAGTGAAAATATAGTTTTATATGAATAAAAGCGATAGCCATTCATTAGTTAAGCGGGGAGCCACTGTATTCCCGCGTAACCTTAAAATACTCCACAACTTGGGTGAAAATATTCTACTCGCGATGAAACGACGCGGGATCACCCAAGAAGTGATGTTCAACAGGACGGGAATTTCTAAGCCAACACTTCGCAAAATAACTAAAGGCGATCCTTCCGTGTCTATTGGGCATTACGTAAATGTTCTTGCCGTTTTAAATCTTCTCGAAGACTTGAGCAAAGTAGCACTTGATGATGAATTAGGTAGAAAGTTGCAAGACATTGAGCTTTTGAATAAAAAACGATAGAGGTTACCAATGGAAATTTTTGTTTACGCCGATTGGCTTATTACTGAAAAACCTTTATTTTTAGGAACACTAAGATCGTCGGTTATTCGCGGTAAAGAGCATTTTAGCTTTAGTTATGACAAAGATTGGCTCGTCTCTAAATTTGCACTTCAAATAGATCCAACATTGCAATTATATGCTGGAGAGCAGCATGCTACTGATGACAAAAATTTCAAAGTGTTTTTAGATTCGTGTCCTGATCGATGGGGCCGCTTATTAATGCAGCGCAGAGAAGCCGTTATTGCGCGTAACGAAGGGCGCAAAGCAAATGCACTATTTGAAACGCATTATTTATTAGGAGTTCATGACTCTTTCAGGATGGGGGCTTTAAGATTTTGCACTGCTCGTGATGGCAATTTCCTTGATGATAATGAAGACTTTTCCACACCAGCCATAACCTCGCTGCCAGAACTTGAAAAAGCAGCTAAAGGTATTGAAAGTAAACCTGACTTTGAAAATCCTGATTATTTAAAATGGCTGAACATGCTCATCTCACCGGGCTCTTCACTTGGTGGCGCAAGACCAAAAGCATCTGTGAAAGATATTGACGGCTCTTTGTGGCTAGCTAAATTTCCTAGTCGTTATGATGAATATGATATTGGCCTATGGGAGTATATAGTTTACAAAATGGCGCTAAATGCTGGAATTAATATGTCTGAATGCAAGGTGCAGACTATTGGCTCTGATCATCATATTTTTCTTACTAAGCGATTCGATCGGCTAGAAGGTGGACATAGGCTGCTATTCACTTCTGCTATGACACAGCTAAAGTACTTTGATGGCAACGACGACGGAGCAAGTTACCTTGAGTTAGCTGAATTTTTAATTGAAAATGGCTCTAATACTCAAGAAGATTTAAAACAGCTTTGGACGCGTATGTTATTTAATATCATGGTTTCAAATAGTGATGATCACTTACGTAACCATGGCTTTATTTTTGATACTACAGGTTGGCGTTTATCTCCCGCTTACGATATTAACCCTACTCAAAACGCTACGGGATTACATCTAAATATTGATGACAAAGACAATGCTTTAGAAATAGATCTAGCGTTTGATGTTGCACACTACTTTCAACTTAATGTTAAAACTGCTAACGAAGTCTATACGCAGGTTAAAAATGCGGTTCAAGAATGGAATGAACTAGCAAAAAATCTCGGTATTTCGCAAGGCGAGCGAGACCTAATGAAAGACTGCTTTATTATTCAATAAATCAAAGTAGAGTCATATTTAGGGTTATTATTTTTTAGGGGATTGCCTAACCAACGCTCCTTGTCGCTCACTTTTACACCGCTGTTTCGTATTCATGACACTTACCTTCCAATTGGGTCTAATTAATTAGTCTACAAATCCCCACAAAACATGAAATTTTTAGCTAAAAACTACATTCTTCTGCGCAATTGTTATTAATAATGGATGAGCACACACATGACAACACCTCAAGGTGTAACGCTTTCAAATACATCAATAAATAACACACTCTTTTACCTCAAAATAGAACCAGCACGATATACAATGGACGCTAAGTCTATATGGCACGGCCGTTGGTGCGGGTACTTTATTTTTACCTATTAATATTGGCATTGGCGGTTTTTGGCCGTTAATTATTATGGCGTGTTTAGCATTTCCAATGACCTTTGTGCCCACCGAGAGTTATCGCGTTTTGTACTTTCGTCAAAAAATAAAGATACGACTTTACCGACGTAGTTGAAGAGCACTTTGATGTAACTGCAGATCGGTTAATTTCCTTGTTGTGATTTTTATCTATATTCCCAATTTTGCTTATTTACGGTGTGGCTTAACCAATACTATTGATAGCTTTATGGTTATTCAAATGGGGATGGATTCGCCTTCTCGCGTATTGCTTTCAGGCCTATTGGTTGCGGGTATTATCCTTCAGGTCTTGTTTTTAGTTTAGGACGAAAGTCAAAAAGAATGACCTGTTCCAGTTTACTAATGATAGCTGTTATAAGTTTTTAGGACTTGCCACTAACAGAAAGCTTTTTAAAAGCAACAACCCTTAACGATTTTGCTGGGCGATAAACGCAAGCGAGTGCTGATTGAATAAGTCAGGACGTTCCACATTACAGACATGGCCACAATGGTGAATAGTTTGCAGTACGCTGTTTTTATGACGCTTAACCATTTCTTTAACAGGGCCAAGGAACATATGATCTTCCTTACCCATAATGTACAGAATGGGAATATCAATGTCTTTTTCTTTGAAATATTGCATTAAAGGATTTACATCCATGGCTAATTTAAACCATTTTATAAACTCTTTTTGGCACAAGCGCTTTGCTTCACGAACAAACAAAAGTCGAGATTCTTTATGACGCTTTTTCGGCATCATAATAAAAGCAAATAAGCGATACAGCCACATATAAGGCAGGAAGTGTTTAAAAATATTACCTAAATAAACCAATGTATTACTGCGAGTATTAAAACGAGTAACCGCTCCACCTAGCACCATGCTAGAAACATATTGCGGCGCAATTTCAGCAATATTTCGAATAAGAATTGTGCCCAATGAAATACCAACAAAGTGTGCGCTGGTGATATTGTTATGATCTAACACATCTATAATGTCTTTAGAGACATTATTAAATGAATAATTATTATCAACAAAGTTTTGTAGTAGATTATTCGATTTGCCGTGACCGCGAAGATCAAGCAACAACACATTATATTCTTTTTTATACGCTTTAAGCTGACGAAACCAGATTGCCGAACTACCACCGGCTCCATGGACAAATACAACCCATGTTTTACTGGTTTCGTGTGGAAAAATAGTATGGAAAAGAATTTCTGTACTCATTGCAGTTAGCGGCCTATTTACTTCATTTGGCATATTCAATTGCAAGAAGTATAACGGAGTTTAATAAAAATCTCTCATGAAGTTCAGATCAATAGCTTCTACTTAACAACTTTTCGGAGCAGATTTTGATTTTTAAATAAAAACGACTTACTTCTATTCTCAACGTATTTTAGGCGCTTGTCCGTGAAAATCTAAATACAGTTTTTTAAGTTTGTCAGGAACAAGTGGCCAACCTATTTCAATTCCAATGGGAGTGGCCTTGCAAAATAAGTGCTCAACGTAATAAGTGTCTATGTACTCAAGTTCAGCAGGACTTGCAGAGTCTAATTTTAGACTCATATATGACAAGTGCTTTAGAGCGTTGGTGACTTTATTTTCGTTGAATGCAAAAGTTGTTAAGTTTGCAAACTCTTCCATGCGAAAAGCAAGCGCCCAACTTTCGTGTTTATCCATTAGCGGGATCACATCTGGAAACTTACATTGTATATCCTTAATGAATCTTATTATTTCTTGCTTTTCCATATACTCCCTTACTGCACATAGTTATACAAATGCCATTGTACCAGCTAAAAATAATTTGGTGGGGCACGGACAAAGCCAACTGTTCTTGTCCGCGTTTACGACCTCGTTAACTTAACGTTTTGATAACCATACCCACACCATATAATTTTTAAAATGCCTAAATATTGTTTTTATTTAAGACTTACGCTCAATACGTTAAGTTTTTTTAAGGCCTCAAACTATTTTTTAGTAAGCTTCCAATCGCCCTGCACCACTTCAAAAACCCACTTAAACTATTGCTTAGGTTAACTTTTTAAATAATTACGATATAAAAATATCAGTCTTCAACAACTCTATGAAACAGCTAAACGTATATTAATTTAATATCTTCACATAAAGATACTTGACACAAAGTTAATTCTTACATATCTTTACGTCGAGATTCTTTACAACCCTTTAACTTTAAATTGGAGAACATTATGAAAAACATTATTCAAGTAGCTGGCATTATCGACCGAGAAGAAGCAAATCTAATGCTGGAGTCTGGCATTGAGTGGCTTGGCTTTCCTTTGCGCTTACCTTCTGGAAAAGATGATATTTCTGAAACAGATGCAATGAGCATTATTAAAGGCTTAAGTGAGCCTCAAGCCGGTGTGTTGATTAGCTATATGGTAGATGCTGAAGAAGTGAGCGGTTATTGCAGTGAGCTAGGTGTAAAAGCAGTTCAACTACACGGTGATATTAGTGTGGCAGAAATGAAAAAGCTTAGAGAGCTGCGCCCTGATCTTTTCTTATTAAAAAGCCTTGTTGTGAAAGAAGACAATGCTGAAGAGCTGTTAGAAATTGTTGATACCATGGCTGACTTTGTTGACATGTTTATCACTGATACGTTTAACCCTAAAACGGGTGCTAAAGGCGCTACTGGTTTAACGCATAACTGGGACGTAAGCGCTGAACTTGTTAGACGATCTCCAAAACCTCTAATGATGGCTGGCGGTTTAACGCCTGAAAATGTAGCTGATGCAATCTATAAGGTTAAACCAGCCGCAGTTGATTCACATACGGGATTAGAAGGTAGCGACGGCAGAAAAGATGCCGCTAAGGTGAAGAAATTCATTCGCGAAGCTGAAAAAGCATTTTCGGAGATCAATGCTTAATATAATTCACTGCCAGATTAACACCCCTAATCTGGCAGACTCAAATAGGGAGAGCGTTATGAATGCAAATCAAGTTATTCAAATATATAAAGAAGACTCACAAATACTCTCAAGTAGTGTGATCGAGTTACCGCAAACAAATAGACTAAAATACCTGCATGCAAAAATGCGTGACAAGGTAGCTAGTAAAAGCCAATTCATTTTTTATGCTGATCAAGTGTTTCGTCTGCTGATTGAAAAAAGCTTAGAATTAGTACCATTTAAAGATCTCGATGTAACTACTCCCGTGGGAGAAACATACAAAGGCAAGCAGTTTGCAGATCCAATATGTGCCGTTTCTGTGGTTCGTGCTGGTGAAAGTATGGAAAATGAGCTGCGTCATATTGACTTAAAAATTCCCATTGGAAAAATTTTAATACAACGCGATGTCGTCACAAAATTGCCAACTCTTTATTATTCAAAACTTCCGGATCATATCGCTAAATGTCGCGTGCTGATATTCGAACCTATGTTGGCGACAGGCGGCTCTGCAATTTGTGCTATTCAGGTGCTTATAGATGCTGGTGTTTTAGAAGAAAATATCATTTTTGTTAATCTTTTGTGCTCCCCTGAGGGGATTCAAAAAGTTACTCAGCAATTTAAGAAAATTCAAATAGTCACGTCTTCAATTGAAGAGTATCTAAATGGAAACGCATTTATGATACCTGGAATTGGCGACTTCGGAGATCGCTACTTCGGTACGACCGATGTGGGGGCCGTATGACAAATAAACAACTAATACTTTGGATGTTAGTTGCTATGATTGCCCCAACAATTTGGGGCAGTACATACATAGTAACGACCGAGCTGTTACCGCCAGATATGCCTTTAATAGCGTCAACACTTCGTGCTTTACCTGCTGGTATTTTATTAGTACTGATTGGTCGAAAGCTACCTAAAGGCATCTGGTGGGTGCGTTCTATCGTGCTTGGCATACTTAATATTGGTGGCTTTTTTTACTGTTTATTTGTAGCAGCCTATCTATTACCCGGTGGTGTAGCTGCACTTGTTATGTCGTGCCAGCCTATCATCGTCATGATACTTGGTGCGCTACTCTTTAAAGATACCCTTAATTTAAGGCAATTTATTGCTTGTGCAATTGCGGCTGTTGGAGTCGCGATGTTGGTCTTAGAACCAAATATGAATTTACCTGTTCAAGGTGTTATTGCAGGTTTAATTGGTGCCGCTTCAATGGCCACGGGAATAGTATTAACAAAAAAATGGGGCAAGCCTGCTGACGTTAATTTATATACTTTTACAGGCTGGCAACTCGTTGTAGGTGGATTATTTTTACTCCCGATTGGATTAGTACAAGAAGGCTTACCTAGTAACCTAACAGTGGACAATATAATTGGTTATTCCTACTTAAGTATCATTGGCGCCTTGTTCGCTTATATAGTTTGGTTTAAAGCTATTGAAAAACTGCCAGTTGTTACGGTGTCTTTTATATCGTTTGCAAGCCCAATCTCAGCAACATTATTGGGTTATTTTATTCTTTCGCAAAGGCTAACGATGAGTCAAACATTAGGCGCAGTCATTATTGTATTAGCCATTGTTATATCTCAAGTACAGCTGTTTAAAAAATCAAGTTCCAATTTTAATCTGGAACCATCATTAAACAAAAAAACTAGTTAAAGGAAGTAAACATGGACAACTTATTTACAGAAGCTCGTTTTGGGAAAATCAACGCAAGCAATCGCTTTGTAATGGCACCAATGAGTAGAAACAGGGCAACAGCTGAAGGATTAGCAACGCCTCTTATGGCAACCTATTATGCTCAAAGAGCAACAGCTGGGTTAATTATTTCTGAAGGTATTCAACCTAACCAAGTTGGTCAAGGTTTTATGAATTCCCCAGGACTACATAATTTACAACATGTGAAAAGCTGGCAGCCCATTACTGAAGCAGTACATAAAAGGGGAGGCAAAATTGTAGCCCAATTGATGCATTCTGGTCGTATTGGGCATCCTGAATTATACCCCAGTGCTCATCAATCAATAGCGCCTTCAGCAATTAAAGCTACCGGAGACGCTTTTACACCAACAGGGCCAAAGAGCTACCCTACACCAAAAGAAATGACATTAGATGAAATTACAGCAACCATTGAAGACTTCGCAAAATCAGCTGAATTAGCGATTCAGGCAGGTTTTGATGGAGTAGAAATACACGCAGGAAATGGTTTTTTACTTCACCAATTTATGGCAAGCAATACAAATAATAGAGCCGATCTATTTGGTGGTAGCGTCAAAAACCGTTTAAGATTTACGCTAAAAGTAGTGGTGGCTGTTACACAAGCTATTGGTGCTAAAAGAGTCGGTATTCGTATTTCTCCCGACAATACTTACAATGACATTATTGAACAAGACAGTGAAGTGCTCTACCAAACTCTTATTAGTCAGTTGCCAACTGATCTGGCGTATTTGCATATTATGGAAGCGGCTAACCGTGAGCACACTCAGCAGATCCGTAACCAATGGTTAGGTAAGCTTATATTAAACCCTCACAAATCTTGGCAAGATGGCCCTGTAACCCCTGCTATTGCATCAGATGTGTTAAATGAAAATTTATGCGATGGTGTGGCATTAGGGGCACTCTTTTTAGCAAACCCTGATTTGGTAGAACGTACTAAGTTAAATGCTTCTTTTAATAATGTAGATCCCGATACGTTTTATGGTGGCGACGAAACCGGTTATACCGATTATCCTACAATGGTAGATAAAAGTGCATCGCTATCTGAGAAACAAAGTGAATCTATATTAGAGCGTGTTGAGCTTTCGTGATTAATTTTGCACCTGTAGGTTTGGTAGTTAGGCGAGGCAGAGTTTATGTCGTGTGATTATTCCCCATAAATAGGCGATAACGCAGCGTAAGTGCCAAACATCCGTAGCCCTTAGGTTCGTCCTAGGGGCGATTTACTCTTTGCTGCTACATAGATGTAAATAAAAGCCGTGAGTAGGGCGCGGAAGCTTTGCGCGAATTTACCTATTCTTACATAAAGATAAGTTAGTAAGGTGATGCAGGAGCGTTACCAAAGCTACCAAGTTACAAATCTCGCGCCACGATTAAATCGCTCCTCGATTGAACAAATTTTAATCCACAAAGATCAACATGCCCTAGATAGAACAAATTGTGCTCCTGAAAGGCCAACTGGCCTTATTTATAAGTAGAGCTAGAAAGGCCTAAAAGTAATTTTTTAAGTAATACTGCGAGTTGCTGCTGCTCCGACTTATCTAAAGGTGACAATAAAGACTGCCCTTTTGCGATATGCTCCTCTACAACCTGATCAATCAATTGAAAACCTTTCTCTGTTAAAGACACCATAACGCCTCGACGGTCATTAGGATCAGAGCTGCGTGCAACCAAGTCTTTAGCTTCTAGTTTATCGATACGGTTTGTCATTGAGCCTGAGGTTAGCATTAATGTCTGCAATAGTTGATTTGGACTCAATGTAAACGGTTTTCCTGAACGCCTAATTGTCGCTAATACATCAAATTCGCCACCATTGAGGCCAAAACGGCCAAATACAGTTTGTAATTCTTTGCTAAACATTGCATCGGTACGAACGAGTCGGCCCATAACTCCCATAGGCGAAGGGTCTAAATCAGGTCTTTCTTTATTCCACTGGGCTATGACGACGTCAACAAGATCATTTTTCATTATATCTACTACTCTAATTTAAATTGATAAACCAATATAACTCACAACAACCTCTACGACAAGACTCATCACAACAAGTATCTTTACACAAAGATACTTGACATTAAGATTGTATGTATTATCTTTTACCTAACTTTGTTACATGAGAGTTATGTGTAGTACTCATTTTTAACAAGGCAATTCAAAAATTAGTCATCTATAAAATTTTAAATAAAGGAATAGGCATAGAAATGAAACTACATAACCAACTAAATCGAACCGAAAACCTTGAGCAAGATCAGATATCTTTTTTGGGAGAAAGTGATACTCGAACATTGTTTGATTTAATTCAAAAGCAAATTATTGAAACACCTGATGAAACTGCAGTAATTAGTAACCAAGGAGATTGGAGCTATAAAATGCTGGATAAAAAATCAGCTAACATTGCCTCTTTACTCCATCAGCATGGTGCTAAGCAAGGTGAATATGTTGGTTTGTTTGTCGATCCATCGCCTGACTTAATTTTTGGTGTGTGGGGAGCTATTTATGCAGGATGCGGATACCTTCCACTGTCTCCTGAATACCCTGAAAAACGTATTAGCTATATGCTAAAAGACTCTAAAGCGCGCTTAGTTTTAACTCAAGCACATTTAAAAGAGCAAATTACTGCATTGGTTAGCAGCGACATTACTGTGATTTCAATAGATGATGTTGATGATAATACGTCATATTATGCGCCACTATTACAAGATAGCCTTGCTTATATGATTTACACCTCTGGAAGCACAGGTGATCCAAAAGGCGTCATCATTGAACATAGCAGTATTGTTAATCAGCTTCTGTGGTTAAAAGAAGAGCATAGCTTTAGCCAATCAACTCGTATTGTACAAAAAACGCCTTTTAGCTTTGATGCAGCCCAATGGGAGATTTTAGCTAATGCAATCGGTATTTGTGTTGTTACAAGTGAAGTAGGAATGTATCGCGATCCGCTTGCACTTATTGATTTAATCATTGAAAAACAAGTGACCGTTTTGCAATGTGTTCCTACCCTTTTACAAGCCTTGCTTGATTCGCCTTGTATTCAATTGTGCAACTCATTGTCTCACGTGTTCAGTGGGGGTGAAACGCTTACTAAACAGCTCGCCTTGCAATTTTTTGAAACACTGCCTGAAAAAGATCTAATCAATTTATATGGGCCAACAGAATGCACAATAAATTCATCCAGCCATAAAGTAACACCTCATACTTTAGAACAAGCGTTTGATGCAATTACCATTGGTAAGCCTGTAGCCAATACTCACTACTATATACTTGATGAACATTTAAACTTAGTTGATGAGGGTGAATCTGGTGAGCTTTATATTAGTGGTGTGCAGGTTGCTAGAGGTTATTTAAACCGTAACGATACAACGCTCGAAAGATTTATATCTAACCCTCACAATAGCGAGCCTATGCATAATACGCTCTATCGCAGTGGTGATATTGTAAAACGTGATAAAGAAGGTAACACACACTTTTTAGGTCGCGCCGATAATCAAATTAAATTACGTGGTTACCGTGTTGAGCTTGATGAAATTAGACTTGCCATTGAAAAGCATGATTGGATAAAAAATGCCGCAATGGTTGTAAAAAATGACCAGCGTACCGGTTTTCAAAATCTTATTGCATGCATTGAATTAAATCATCGTGAAGCCGCTTTAATGGATCAAGGCAAGCAGAGTGAACACCATCAATCTAAAAAAAGTAAATTACAAGTTAAAGCACAACTCTCTAATGCTGGATTTAGACAACCACAAGCGCTGTTAAACTTACCCGTATTTAATTTACCAAATAAAAACGCATCAAAAGAGCAAACTGAAACTGTTTTTGCTCGTAAAACTTATCGTTACTTTGATGGTGGAAATGTGTGTGAGCAAGAAATACTTAACTTACTCAAAAAACAAAAATCAGAGATCCCTACACGCCCTGTCAGCGCATTAGAATATGATGAATTTGGTCAAATCATGAGATATTTTGGCCAGTTTAAAAGCAAGCAACGCTTACTGCCCAAGTATGGCTATGCATCTCCAGGCGCCCTGTATGCTACGCAGTTATTTTTAGAAATACATAATTTATTTAATTTAAAATCGGGTATTTATTATTATCACCCTGAACTACATACCCTGCATCTTGTACGCTCATTAGCGCCTGTAAGCACGGTTAAATTAACTTGCCATTTTTTAGGTAAACAATCAGCTATAGAACCTGTATATCAAAATAATATATTAGAAGTTTTAGAAATGGAAACAGGCCATATGCTTGGCTTATTTGATCATATTTTACCTCAGTTTGGCCTTTCAATTGGCGCTGCTAGTTTTGACAATGAATACCAAGATTACTTAGCTGTTCACGAAGATGACGCCTACTTAGGAAGTTTTGATATTAGCCAACATAGCGAAACTGACCCGCTTTCAAATGTTGAGACCTTAGTGCAAATTCAAAATGTAGATGGTTTAAATTCAGGACAATACACAGTTCAAGATAATCAGCTGACACCCCTTTCTGATCAGCTAATTGAAAAGAAAAAAGTGATTGCCATTAATCAGCAAGTCTATGATAGAGCTTCTTTTGGTATTTCTTTACTTAATCATTCTACAACGGCTTGGCGACACTATATTGATTTAGGTCGTAAG
The DNA here is from genome assembly GCF_002407505.1 of Pseudoalteromonas sp. 1_2015MBL_MicDiv. NCBI lineage: Bacteria > Pseudomonadati > Pseudomonadota > Gammaproteobacteria > Alteromonadales > Pseudoalteromonadaceae > Pseudoalteromonas > Pseudoalteromonas sp. 1_2015MBL_MicDiv. The sequence goes on from NZ_CP012737.1 coordinate 3,613,607, forward strand.
TTACAGCAGTTACAAATGAACGACTTAAACATAGGTTTAATGTCTTCTGGTTATAGCTCAAAATCTGGTAATAATTTACCTTCAGCCAATCGTATTGAAGAAATTTTATCTGATGCGAACTGTACAATGAAACCATTTTATTTTTGCATTGGTGGAAAAATTTCAGAAGAGCAAAAACGCAGTGAAGGTATGAAAGAAGACGCTATACATATGCGTGGCCCCCTTGAAATATTGAATCATGATTTACAAAATTCGCTACCTAGCTATATGGTACCTAATAAAATTATAACTTTTGCTGAATTCCCACAAACAGCGAATGGGAAAGTCGATTATCTCGCTCTAAAAAATTCAGAGAAACTTAATAATATTGAAAATAAGGCAGCCTACATTGAGCCTCGAAATAAATTAGAAGAGAAAATAGCTGATATCTGGCTCCATGTTATGAAATGGGACAAAGTATCAGTCCAAGATAATTTTTTTGAAAGTGGTGGAAACTCTTTAACAGCCGTTACATTTATGAATACTTTAAATAAAGAGTTGAGCATTAGTATCCCAATGCAAGCTATCTTTCAAGCCCCCACTATTGAAGCACTTGCTCTTTATATTAAGCAAAACGATAACAGCTCACATAGTCGGCTGATTAATTTAAATAACTCTACACAAAAATCGCGAATTTTCTGCTGGCCTGGTTTAGGTGGGTATCCAATGAGCTTAAAACCTTTAGCTGAAAAAGTGGCCGATGAAGCGACGTTTATTGCGGTGCAAGCGCATGGGCTTAATTGTGATGAAATTCCTTACGATACAATACAAGAAATGGCAGAAGCTGATATCAAGCTAATCAAAAATGAGCAACCAACGGGTCCTTATACGTTATGGGGATACTCTTTTGGGGCGCGTGTTGCATTTGAAGTGGCGCATCAACTTGAAGCAAGTGGCGAAACCGTGGAAGCACTTTATCTCATTGCACCTGGCTCACCTAACCTACCTCAGTATTCACAAAAAGAGCAGACACCTTGTTTTACTTCTCCTGCATTTGTCACCATTTTATTTTCAGTGTTCTTTCAAAAAATACAAGGCCCGGTATTAGAACAATGTTTATCGGCAGTGACTAATAAACAACAGTTTATTGACTTTGTATGTATGAATCATCGCACTTTGAATCGAGATGTTGTCAGTAAAATCATAGAAGTAGTCATGCGCACTTATGAGTTTAAATATACATTCACAGAGTTGCTTGAACGCCAAGTAAAAGCACCAAAAGTGATATTTAAAGCACAAGGAGATGATTATTCATTTATTGAAAACATTCCTGAGTACAACGAAAAAGAAGCGATAACACAACACTTACAAGCAGATCATTACGCATTATTAAAACATCAAGGTGTTGATGAGCTGTTTAATTGCATTGTGCAATCTCAAGGTTCTTACGAGAACCATCGTTCATTATTAATAGCGTAAGGACGCAACATGCCGCATATCAACATACATTATTTTGATTCTCACGTATCCAGTTCTACCAAGAATAGGCTCGTGAAAAAAATTTCGGCACTGATAAGTAAAGAGTTTAAATGCAATAACGACTTTATTTCAATCGCACTGCATGCAGAGCAACCGAAAAATTGGCGACAACGTGTTTATAACAAACATATTATTCAGCAAAAATATAAATTAATTAAAAAACCAAGTTATTAGAGGAAAAATAAAATGAACAATACAAAGATAAATCTTGTTATTAAGCCTGAAATTAAACGGGCTCTTGAGTTAGGGCTTGCGGTCGTGGCGCTTGAGTCTAATGTTATAACGCATGGCTTAGATTACCCTGAAAATAAACACACCGCGTTACAAGTAGAAGCAGCAGTTCGTGAATCGGGGGCAATCCCTGCAACCATTGGAGTCGCTAATGGTAAATTACTAATTGGCATGGATGAAAGTGAGATTGAGTTATTTGCAACAACCGCAAATATACCTAAAGTCAGCACGCGTGACTTACCCGTTGTATTAGCGACTAAGCAATTGGGTGCAACCACCGTTGCCTCATCTATTATTGCAGCTGAGTTAGCAGGAATATGCTTTTTTGCATCTGCCGGCATTGGTGGCGTTCATAGAGGAGCAAACAATACGATGGATATTTCTTCAGATCTTATGCAATTTACACGTTCACGGGTTGCCGTTGTATGTGCTGGTGCAAAAAACATACTCGATCTAGGTTTAACACTTGAATACTTAGAGACCCACAATGTCCCTATTATATCTTATCAATTTGATGATTTCCCTGCATTTTACTGTCGCTCAAGTGGCTATAAAGCACCACAACGAATAGATGATGCATCTATTTTAGCCGACATAATTGAAACCCAATGGCTGCTTGATAATAAGCGCAGTGTATTAATTACAACACCCACTAAGCTCGAAGATGCCATTGATAGTGATGATGTTAATGATGCTATCAACGCGGCAATTAGCTCGGCTCAAGCGCAAGGGATCAGTGGAAATAAAGTCACTAAGTACATTATGAAAGCAATTGATGAAGTAACTAAAGGGCGTTCAGCTAAAGCTAACAGTGCCGTTTTGATCAATACAGCGCGTGTTGCAGGGCATTTAGCTGTTGCCCATGCAAAGCAATCTAGTAATAAAAGAGAAGTAGCGTAAAAATAATGGGTGAAGTTTATTGACAAATTTTTTTAATTATATATCTTTATATAAAGATACTTTACATAAACAAACTTCACCCAAGCATATTACCTACTAGATGCACACAAGGAGCTAATTATGAATTTCATTCCATGGATTACAACGACAGGCATACTAGCAATTTTAATAGCGGGCAGCTTTGCAGTTAAAAGTAACATCATTGATGCGCGCAGCAATATAGGCAATGAACAATCGGCTAATGTCGAAGCTATGTATGTAGAAAAAGTTGCTCACCAGTCACATATAGATATTAGCGGTATCGTAAAAGCCCCTAAAACATTATCGTTAATTAATGAATCAGCAGGTAAAGTTACAAAACTCTATTTGCAATCTGGCGGTATTACTTATGCAGGTGATACGTTACTCGAAATAGAACACGAGGAGGAAAAAGCACAACTGCAAATAGCTAAATCACGCTTTGAACTACAAAACACCACCGTAAAGAGATATAAAAGCCTTTATAATTCAAATAAATTGAGCGCTCAGCAATTAGATGAATCAACGGCTTTACTTGCTCAATACCAAGCAGAAATAAACCTACTCTCAGCTAAAATTGCTAAAAAAGTGATTACAGCACCATTTACAGCCCGCGTTGGTATACATGACTTGCAAGTCGGTCAGTTTTTACCTGCTAATACAAATCTAACTCAGCTCATTGGTATTGAAAAATATATGTGGGTCGATTTTTCTCTCCCGCAAACCTATACAGAGCTAGCAATTAATACGCCGGTAGTATTAACGCTACTTGATGACACACAGACAGAAATAATTGCACAAGTTGCCTCTGTTGCACCAGAAATGTCAAAACACTCAAGACAGCTGAAATACCGTGCAAAAATTACATTAGGAAATACTAAACTAAATTCAAATCAACTCGTTAAAATTAAGGTACCTATTGGCAACAAAAAAGAGGTTGTTGCAATCCCGTATTTAGCAGTTATTAAAGGTAAATTAGGGAACTATGTATATTTATTAAATAAAGACGAGGAAGGAAAAACATACGCTAAGCGTACACAAGTTGAATTAGGCGAACGTATTGGGGATCTCGTTATGATCACCAATGGCTTAACCTCAGGCGCATTAATCGCAAGTCATGGAGCATTTAAATTGCGTGACGGTTTAAGAGCATACTTGCTTAATTCAGAGCGTACTGTAGCTATGGAAGATACGTTATCTCCTAAGGTATCATTATGAAAAACAATCATTTTATGGATCGATTCATAACACAACCAACACTTGCAATCGTTTTATCCGCTATTATTTGTATTGCTGGGATTTGGTCAGTGCTTAAGGTGACTGTGCTACAGTTTCCAAAAATTGAAAGTTCATCTTTAGTTATTTCAACTAACTACGTAGGCGCATCAGCTGAAACAGTTAAAGGTTTTATTACAGAACCAATTGAACGTATTTCCGCTACGGTTCCAGGTGTTGATTATGTTGAATCAGTCACAATTGCAGGGAACAGCACTGTAACAGCTTACTTAAATTTAAACGAAGATAGTACTCGGGCTTTATCACAGCTTACTGCTCGTCTTAGCCAAGTTAAATATATGCTCCCGAATGATACTGAGGATCCCATTGTTAGCGTTAAGCGCACCGATCGACCTCATGCGCTATTTTATTTAAATATAGAGCATCAGGGCGAATCACTTACACAACTAACCGACTTTTTATCAAGGCAAGTGACTCCTATAATTACAGATATTGAGGGCGTTCAAAGAGTCGCAATTGAAGGCAGTAGAACGCCTGCGATGCGCGTGCATTTAAATTCTGCAAAGTTAGAAGCATTTGATCTTAGCGCTGACGATATTTACTCCGCGTTGGCTGCAAATAATACAATAGCTACGCTAGGTTATATAGAAACTAATAAACAAAAAATTGATCTGGTCGCTAATACACAATTGAAAAGTATCGATGAATTTAAGCAGTTAATTGTAAAACGTATAGATAATGATGTTATATATCTGAGAGATGTAGCCCATATTGAACTTGGCTCTGAGCAGCCAACGGTAAGTGCTCGCTTAAATCAGCATGATACTGTTTATATTTCAGTTTGGCCGCAGCCAGGTGCAAATGAAATTGAAGTTGGTGACGCACTTTACGCATTAACCGATAAAATTAATAAGACTTTACCGGATGGTATCAGCATTGGTTATGCCTATGATGGTACTTTATATATGCGCGATGCATTAAATGAGATTTTTAAAACACTTATTGAGACGGTTATTCTAGTAGGCGTTGTTGTTCTCTTTATGATGGGTTCATTTAGAAGCTCAGCGGTACCTTTAGTGACTATTCCTATTTCAATATTAGGTGCTATTGCCGCAATGTATGTCGTCGGTTTTTCGTTAAACTTACTAACCGTGCTCGCTATTGTTCTCTCTGTTGGCTTGGTGGTTGATGATGCGATTGTTGTTGTAGAAAATGTTTCACGTCATATTCGTGCAGGAAAATCTAAAATTGACGCTGCGCTCACAAGCTCCAAAGAGCTGTTTGTACCAATTGTATCAATGACTCTCACACTAACAATGGTGTATTTACCGATTGGCTTTCTGTCTGGACTTACCGGCGTATTATTTAAAGAATTTGCTTTTACCCTAGCAATATCAGTGCTTATATCAGGCATTGTTGCCCTCACACTTTCACCAATAATGAGCGCTTATGTTATCCCTGCTGAAGGGCAAGAAACTAAATTAACAAAAAAAGTAAACTGGGTATTTGATCAGCTAAGAAATAAATATGCGTTGTTACTTACACTTTTATTGTCGTGGCGAAATCAAGTGATTGTCGCTGCAATTGCGTTAAGCCTTATGATAATACCATTTTACCAAGGTGCACAAAAAGAGCTTGCGCCAGTTGAGGATCAAAGCAGCATATTTGTACTTGTACAATCCCCCCCTGAGTCATCGTTAACTTATAATGAAGATAACATTCGTGGCATGGTTGATAGCTTATTAGAAATACCCGGCACAACTCAAATGTGGCAGAACATTTTTACCAATAGTGCTTTTGGCGGTATTGAATTTATAAGTGCTAGCGAACGAGATTACACTACTAAATCAATTCTTCCTGAGATTTATGGACGCTTGGCTAAAACCCCTGGAGTCAACCCGTTGCCCATTCTTCCAGCGCCACTTCCTACTGCGGGCCAATTCGATGTAGAAATGGTCGTTAAGTCCAGCGATAGTTTTGAAATAATGCAAAGCTATGCGGGGCAACTTATAGGTAAAGCATTTGCTAGTGGGCACTTTTTATACGCAGACACTGATTTAAAAATCGATTTACCCCAAATACAATTACAATTAAAGCGCGATAAAATTGCCGATTTAGGAATGGATCTCGCTTATGTCAATCAGCAACTGAGTGTTCTTTTATCAAATAACTACGTTAATCGATTTGATGCGCAAGGAAAAGCTTATCAGGTAATCCCTGTTATTGACCGAAATGTAAAGTCAGATCCTGGAAAACTACTAAGCTTAAACATTAAATCAATTAATGGAACCAGCGTGCCATTATCTGCAATAGCTGAAGTTAAATGGGCAACAGTTCCTAGACAATTAAATAGCTTTGGACAGCAAAATGCCTTTCGCATATTTGGAGCCGTATTACCTAATTCCACAAAAGAAGAGGCACTTTCAGCATTAGAAAATGCCGCAAAAGAATTACTCCCCCCTTCATACACTGTTGATTATGCAGGAGAGTCTAGACAAATAAGACAACAAGGTAATAGTTTATTAGGCGTTATGCTAATTTCACTGGTCATTGTTTACTTACTGCTTAGTATCCAATTTAATAGCTTTCGAGACCCTCTAGTTGTGTTAATTGGGAGTGTACCTTTGGCAATGGCTGGCGCGTTGATGCTATCGTATTTTGAATTAACGACTATCAATATTTATTCTCAAATCGGTTTAATCACACTCATTGGCCTGATTGCAAAAAACGGTATCTTAATTGTCGAATTTGCAAATCACCTACAAGAGCAAGGTAAAAGCCGCATAGAAGCCGTAATTGAATCTGCATCAACTAGATTGAGGCCTATTTTAATGACCACTGCCGCCACTGTTCTTGGGCACTTCCCATTATTAATGGTATCTGGAGCTGGGGCTGAAGCCCGAAATAGTATTGGCATTATATTAGTAGCAGGAATGCTTATAGGAACCCTTTTTACTCTTTTTGTATTGCCTGCTTTTTACGTAAAACTGGCTTCAAAACGAGTGCCTAAAGAAGTAAATAAAAGTAACCTTTTCAGTTCAAATGAAAAATCATCTTTTGCTATTAGTTAAGGTCTGTGACCTCTCAGGATTAAAGTTTGTTCTATCTAGGGGAAATTTAATCCCGGCGCGAGATTTATAACATAGCCAGCTCGGTAACAGCTCCTGCGTTACCTTGTTGGCTTACATGCAAACATGCTGTTGAAAATTCAACGACCAAAGATCAACACGCTCTAATAAGCTAAAGCTCTTATCGCGATAAATTATGTAATATCTGCAGCGTATAAAGAACTTTGTTTCATACAAAAAACCTGACAGCAGTTACTTCGTTCAAATAAACAACACATTGTATAATTATTACTTTATACATTGCTCACTTTTAAATCGCTGTTTCATATTCATGACAGTTAGTCACTAAACCACTACAACTAATTCATTCTAAAACCAGCTCAAAACATGAAAAATTTAGTCAAAAACTATATTCTTCGGCGCAATTATTATTACAAATAATGGATGAGCACACACATGACAACACCTCAAGGTGCAACGCTTTCAAATGCACCAATAAATAACACACACTCTTCTACCTCAAAATGGAACCAACACGATACACAATGGACGCTAAGTCTATTTGGCACTGCCGTTGGTGCGGGTATTTTATTTTTACCTATTAATATTGGTATTGGCGGTTTTTGGCCGTTAATTATTATGGCGTGTTTAGCATTCCCAATGACCTTTTGTGCCCACCGAGGCTTAGCACGCTTTGTACTTTCGTCGAAAAATAAAGATGCCGACTTTACCGATGTAGTTGAAGAGCACTTTGGTGTGACTGCAGGTCGGTTAATTTCCTTGTTGTACTTTTTATCTATATTCCCAATTTTGCTTATTTACGGTGTGGGCTTAACCAATACTGTGGATAGCTTTATGGTTAATCAAATGGGGTTAGAGTCGCCATCTCGCGTATTACTTTCGGGTGTATTAGTTGCAGGTATGATTAGCTTAATGATGGGCGGCGAGCGCTTAATGCTGCGTGCCTTTGCTATTTTAGTTTATCCGCTTGTGGGTATATTATTGTTTTTATCACTTTATTTAATCCCAAGTTGGCAAATGCCAGATATGAGCATGCCTGAAATGGGCAGCTTTGGAAAAACGTTGTGGTTATCGATCCCTATTATTGTGTTTTCGTTTAGCCACGCAGCGGCTATCTCAAGCTTTGTAAACGTGCAACGCGGTCACTACGGTGAACAAGCTACACATAAATCTGAGGCTATTTTAAAGCGCACTAGCTTACTACTTATTACCTTTGTACTGTTATTTGTGTTCTCTTGCGTGCTGTCGCTTACAGGCGAGCAAATGGCCGCTGCTAAAGCCGCTAACGTATCGGTTTTATCCTACCTTGCTAATATTACTGATAACTCGTTTATTGCCACACTTGGGCCGCTTGTTGCCTTTATTGCTATTACATCGTCGTTTTTGGGTCACTTTTTAGGAGCGCGTGAAAGCTTTACGGGTTTAGTAACTAAGCAAACAAGCTTAAGCGCAAAAGCGGCCGATAAAATTGGTGTGCTAATTATGTTTTTAGCTATTTGGTTTTGCGCTGTTAAAAACCCAAGTATTTTAGACATGATGGATCAGTTATCGGGCCCTATCATCGCGATGATTTTATTCATCATGCCAATGATTGCAGTTTATAAAGTGCCTGCACTTCATAAATACCGCAACCGTTTAAGCACGCTATTTATATTAGCGGTTGGCTCACTTGCTGTATTTGCACTTATTTACAGCATGATTAATTAATACGCTATATACAAAAAAGCCCAGCTAAGTTAATTAGCTGGGCTTTTTTGTTTGTACGGTTTGTCTCAAATTATTTTTTTATAGTGTGGGTTCTGGCATGTTAAGTATAAATTAGCCTAAAAATAGCCCAACTATGCAATACAATAAATTATTACTAATAAGCGCATGTTTGCTCGCAACACTATTTGTAAGCCCTTTAGTTCAAGCTTCAGAACCCCCAACAATTTTATCAATGAAAGAGCGCGCTGCGTTTATTAATAAAATAACTGAGCTTAGGGTTAACACCTTAATGCCCTCGTTAATGAAGCAGCACAACACTGATATGTGGCTTCTTATAAGCCGCGAATACAATGAAGATCCAATATTAAAAACAATGCTGCCTGCAACATGGCTCTCAGCCAGACGCACTACTATTTTGCTATTTGCGCTTAATAAACAAGGTGAGGTTGATGCTTACGCTATTGCACCTTATAAAATAGGTAATGTATTTAAAAAAGGTTGGGATAAGCAAACACAACCTAGCCAGTGGCAGGCACTCAATACGCTTATTGAGCAATACAAACCTCGTAACATTGCGCTTAATACTTCTACCGACTGGGCACATGCCGATGGCCTTGTGCTAGGCGATTACAAAACCTTAATGGCTAACTTGCCCGCCAATTATCACAATAAAATAATTTCTGCAGAGCCGCTTGCTGTCGCGTGGTTAGAGCAACGCATTCCTGAAGAAGTTGAAATGTATAAACACATTGTGGCTATTGCCCATTATATTATTGCAGAGGGGTTTTCGGGTAAAACAATTACGGTGGGTAAAACAACTAGCGATGACTTGGTATGGTGGTTTAGAGAGCGCGTAAAAGAGCTAAAACTACAAACATGGTTTCACCCAAGCGTTGCTATTCAGCGCGCCGATGCGAAGTCGTTTAATCATGAAGAAAGCTTTACCAATGGCTACGATGATAACGTTATACAAACCGGCGATTTACTTCATGTCGATTTTGGTATTACTTATTTACGCTTAAATACCGACACGCAGCAGCATGCGTATGTGCTCAAAGAAAACGAAACGAGTGCGCCTAGTTACTTAGTTGAAGCACTAAAAAGCGGTAATAAACTACAAGATATATTTACCAATCAATTTGCGGTAGGAAAAACAGGTAATGAAGTGTTAGCTGCAGCACGAAAAGCCGCTATTGCTCAGGGATTAAAGCCCACTATTTATACTCACCCTCTTGGCTACCATGGTCACGCTGCTGGTACTACATTAGGTATGTGGGATTCTCAGCAAGGTGTACCAGGAGATGGTGACTATCCGCTGCATTTAAATACGGCTTACTCAATTGAGCTTAACAATGCGGTGTTTATAAAGCAGTGGAATAAAGAAATAAGAATAATGCTAGAGGAAGATGCTATTTTTGATAAAAGCGGTGTCTGGTATTTAAATGGCCGACAAACACAATTATTGCTTGTAAAATAAAGCAAAAAAATGGCGCTCACTGAGCGCCATTTTTAATTTAATTCGTTGCTATTATTCTGTATCTGGCAGGTTACGGCCATAGAATATTTCTTGCATTTCACGGGTCAGTTTTGAGCGAATTTCGTCTTCTTCGCCCTCTGATAAATCTGCCGTAGAAAGGCCGAATAAATAGGTATTTAAGTCGGTTTCTTTTAACATCATTTTGGTATGGAACAGGTTTTCTTGATACACGTTCACGTCCATCATTTGGTACGCTTCTTTAGTATCTTCTGTCATGAAGTTTTGAATCGAGCTAATAGCATGATCAATGTAGTGCTTAACGCCATTTATGTCGCGGGTAAAACCACGAACGCGGTAGTCAATTGTTACCACGTCTGACTCAAGGCTATGAATTAAGAAGTTTAACGCTTTAAGTGGCGAAATAATGCCACAAGTAGACACTTCAATATCAGCACGGAATGTACAAATACCATCATCAGGGTGAGCTTCTGGGTATGTGTGTACACAAATATGGCTTTTATCTAGGTGCGCAACAACTGAATCAGGTAATGGACCTGGCGCTTCGTCAGCATCGTAATTTTGCTGCTCTTCTACTGGTTCTTCTGAAACCAAAATAGTTACACTAGCGCCTTGTGGTTCATAGTCTTGGCGCGCTACATTTAAAATGTTAGCGCCAATTATATCAACAACTTCACCTAAAATGTCGGTTAGTCTATCTGCACTATACTGCTCATCGATATATTCAATATATTCTTTACGTTGTTGCTCGGTCTTTGCGTAGCAAATATCGTAAATACTAAAGCTTAAACTTTTGGTTAAATTGTTAAAGCCATGAAGTTTAAGTTTATCGAAGGGTTTGTTCATAATAAACCAACCTATAAATTAGTGAACTCTGCACCTGCAGAATGAAAAGTTCGCGGATTTTATACGAATTTTCCTTATGGAAAAAGCGTTATTTTGCTTGATCTTGCACAACTTCGTGGCTATGCGTAATTTCTACTGTTTTATCAAGCATTAATGCAACCGAACAATACTTTTCAGCAGAGAGGGAAACGGCGCGTGCAAGGTGTTTTTCAGACACATTATTACCTTTAACAACAAAGTGTAAGTTGATTTTAGTAAATACGCGTGGGGCTGTTTCGGCACGCTCTGAAGTAAGTTGTACTTGCACGTCTGAAAAATCTTGTTTGGCTTTTTTTAAAATACTGACAACATCGACTGATGAACAACAGCCAACCGACATTAAAACCATTTCCATAGGGCTTGGCGCAGCACTATCGCTACCGCCATCAAACACTACATTGTGGTTAGAATTAGAACGGCCGATAAACGTATCGCCCTCAACCCATTTTACATTTGCTTGCATGTGCTTATCTCAAAAAAATATTTTCTTGATTGTAAGCAACTTAGCCGCAGTTGCAAATGAAAATGAAAATGTACTAGGCGGCTATATAAGCAATTGATTAATACTGTTGCGAGACTGCATTATCGAATAAGTTTTTAACTAAACCAGCAAATTCATCTATAAATGCATGCTGCTCAACCGTGACAGGCTGTGTAGTGATACTACTGAGGACTTCTTCTAAATCGTAAACTATGCCGTCAACTTCGCGTACAATTAAGCTACGCTGCTCTGTATTAAGCTCTGTGTGCTGCTCACAAATAAGCATAACATTTTGCGCAATGACGTCTTCAATTAATTCCATTACTGTTGGGGCACCTGGTTTTATCTCGCCTGGCTTCTCAAACAATGCTAAATTTTGAGTTAGATACATGATCAAATCATCGTACCCTTGCCTATCTAAAACCATTTTTTATACCACCTTAAAATAATTAATTGCCATGATTTAATCAGAAAGCGACGCGAATTACTAGCTTTGCACGATAGCAATACAAAAAAAGCAGCCGAAGCTGCTTTTGTAGTTATTAAGTAGTACTTAATCTATTTTTAAACCTGGACTTAGCGTTGCTGGCATCGCTACTTTTTCAAGCTCAACTGAAGCAACTGGGTATGCACAGTAATCAGCAGCGTAATACGCGCTTGCTCTGTGATTGCCCGACGCGCCAATACCACCAAACGGTGCTGCACTTGATGCGCCAGTAATTGGGCGGTTCCAGTTAACAATGCCGGCACGAATACGACGTAAAAAGTGGTCATAATCTGCTGCACTATCACTTAATAAACCAGCCGATAAACCAAAGGTTGTATCGTTTGCTTTATCAATTGCTTGGTCAAAGTCGTCAAAGCGGAATACTTTTAAAAGTGGTCCAAAATGCTCTTCATCTGGGAAGTCACTAATGTTTGTACACTCAATAATACCTGGTGTTACAAAGCCTGTATTGGCTGTGTGCTCAAGTTCTACTAATACTTGAGCGCCAAGTTCAACAAGCTCGTTTTGCGCTTTAACCATGCCTGCTGCTGCCGCTGATGAGATCATAGAGCCCATAAATGGCTGGTCTGCATCATCGTAGTTACCTACTTTAATAGCTTTAGTTGCAGTGATAAGGCGCTCTAAAATTGCATCGCCTTTGCTACCTTTAGGTAAAAACAATTTACGTGCACAGGTACAACGCTGGCCGCTTGAGATAAACGCTGATTGAATAATATCGTGAACAACCGCTTTAGTGTCTTCAACGTCAGTAATAATAAGTGGGTTATTACCACCCATTTCTAGCGCTAAAATTTTACCCGGTTGACCCGCAAACTGTTCATGTAAAATATGACCAGTACGCGAAGAACCCGTAAAGAACAAGCCATCAATCCCTTTGTGAGCAGCAAGGGCTTTACCCGTTTCTACTTCACCTTGAACTAAGTTAATTACACCAGCTGGTAAGCCTGCTTTTTCCCACAGTTTAAGCGTAAGCTCAGCAACCTTAGGAGTAAGCTCAGACGGTTTAAATACCACTGTGTTACCTGCTAAAAGCGCTGGCACAATGTGGCCATTAGGTAAGTGACCCGGAAAGTTATACGGACCAAATACAGCTACAACCCCATGTGGCTTATGACGAATCATCGCACGGCCAAGTGGCATTGCGTTTTCTACGTCGCCAGTGCGCTCTAAAAATGCTTTTTCAGAAATGGCAATTTTACCAACCATAGCACCCGCTTCTGTGCGAGTTTCCCACAGTGGCTTACCTGTTTCTTGTGCAATAGTAATAGCGAGCTCTTCGCTGTTTTCTTTTAATTGCGCTGCGAATGCTTTAATAATTTCTAAACGCTCAGTAAAGCTTTTATCAGCCCATACATAAAACGCTTCGCGCGCTGCATTTACTGCGGTATTTACTTGCGCCGCAGTTGCTGATGATGCCTGCCAAATAACGTCGTTATTTGCAGGGTTTAGCGAATTAAATTCTGTGCCTTGGCCTTGTGACCATTGACCATTTATAAATTGTGCAGGATGAGTCATATACTTTCTCCTAAATTAAATCGTGGTTGCACTAACAATATCGCCAGCTTGCAAATGCAATGCATCTGCTATTTCTTGCGATAAAATAAGGCTTTTTGCGCGCTCGTCAAATGTCATTGGCGCAACAGTTGCTCTAAAATCTTCAAGCTTTTCGTTCGCTAGTAACACCATGGTGTCGCCAGTCATTTCGCCAATTTCAACGTTAAAGTGATTTGCATTACGAATCGTCGCAATGTTATCTACTTTTGCTTCAACCGTTGGGCCGCCGTCAAAAATATCTACGTAGCCATTAAACGTAAAGCCTTCGCTTTTTAATAACTCGATTGCTGGGCGAGTGTTGTCGTGTACTTTACCTATTACGGCTTGCGCATCTTTACTTAGCAAGTTTACGTAAATTGGGTATTTAGGCATTAATTCAGCAATGAAAACCTTTTGGCCAATACCTGTTAAGTAATCGGCTGTTGGAAAATCCATTGAGAAAAAGTGCTCTTCAAGCCACTGCCAAAAAGGGCTACTGCCGTTTTCGTCAGACACACCGCGCATTTCTGCGATCACTGTTTGTGCAAAACGCTCTTGATGCTGTTTTATAAACATAAAGCGCGCTTTTGAAAGTAGCTTACCGTTACAATTTTTACGATAGCCATCTTTTAAAAACAATGTGCAAAGCTCTGTAGCACCTGTGTAGTCGTTACATAGCGTTAAAATATCAACCGCTTTGTAGACGTTTAATGTACGCGAAGAGTGAATCACTTTACTTAAGTGATAATGATAAAATGCATCATCAAGCCCTACCGCAGCTTCAATTGCAGACGTACCTACAACGTCACCGGTTTCGCTATCTTCAAGAACAAACAGGTAGCCTTCGTCACCAGGTTGTGACGTTTGTTTAGCAAAAGAGCTTACTGAATGGTCAATCTTTTTTTGCAATAGTTCTTCGTTTAATGGCAAAGACGTAAAACCATGCCCTGATTCGTGGGCAATTTTCAGTAATGCTGAATAATCATTTTGCTGGATTGGGCGAAGGATCATCATGAGTCCGCTTGCTCCCTTATAAATAACGGTAAATAGGAATTGCAGGGCAAGCGGTGCTTGCCCTTAATTGGTTGGCTTAAGTCGCTTATGCGTTTACTACGCTTGCTACTGCTTTTTCAAAGCGCGCCATACCTTCGCGAATGTCCGCTTCAGGAATTACTAAAGATGGAGTGAAACGTACTACATCCGCACCAGCAACTAATGACATAAGGCCTTGCTCAGTACCTGCCACTAAAAACTCTTTTGCACGACCTTTGTATTGCTCGTTCACTACTGCACCAATTAATAAACCTTGGCCACGGATTTCGCTAAATACGTTGTATTTTTCGTTAACCGCGCTAAGTAGTTCATTAAATAATGCTGCTTTTTCTTTTACGCCAGCCAGTACTTCTGGGGTATTTACTGTATCAAATGCAGCTTCTGCAACAGCACACGCAAGCGGGTTACCGCCATAAGTAGAACCATGTGTGCCTATTTTAAGGTGCTGTGCAATTTCAGTTGTTGTGATCATAGCGCCAATAGGGAAACCGCCGCCAAGTGCTTTAGCCGAAGTTAAAATATCAGGTACTATGTTTAAGCCTTGGTATGCGTATAAATCGCCAGTACGGCCAACACCTGTTTGAACTTCATCAAAAATAAGCAGTGCGTTATGTTTAGTACATAAATCGCGAACGCCTTGAGCAAACTCATCAGTTGATGAAACAATACCGCCTTCACCTTGTAGAGGTTCCATCATTACGGCACATGTTTTATCGCTGATAAGTGCTTCAAATGCAGCAAGGTCATTGTAATCGCAATGTACAATGTCGCCAGGCTTAGGGCCAAAACCATCTGAATATGCAGCTTGGCCGCCAACAGTTACGGTAAAGAATGTGCGACCGTGGAAACCTTTGTTGAACGCGATGATTTGTGATTTTTCTGCGCCAAACTTATCAAGTGCAAAACGACGCGCTAATTTAAGCGCGGCTTCGTTTGCTTCTGCGCCAGAGTTCGCAAAGTAAACTTTTTCAGCAAATGTCGCATCAACCATTTTTTTAGCTAGGCGAAGTGCCGGCTCATTGGTCATTACGTTAGATAGATGCCAGATTTTTTCGCCTTGCTCTTTTAATGCGCCTACTAATGCAGGGTGGCAATGGCCAAGACAGTTAACGGCAATACCACCAGCAAAGTCGATAAACTCTCGACCTTGTTGATCCCATACGCGAGAGCCTTCGCCTCGAACAGGAATTACGCTTGAAGGTGCGTAGTTAGGAACCATTACGTGATCAAATAATTCGCGATTGACTGTCATTTTATTTCCTCTTAATTGTGAGCAACACAAAACATCAAAATAGGTGTTTGGTTACTATTTGTAACCAACTTTATAGGCAAGATCAGTAACCTGATAATTGCGCAAAATTGCTTTGTGGTTCAATTTTCAGACGCACATTATTTCAGAATTACTTAAATCTGTCTCGTTAAAAACTTTCATGTATCCCTTTAAAATAAAGGGCTAAAGATATTATTTCATAGATAGTGAATAACTATTTGCATAGTCAATTATGCTCATTTTTAGACAACTAACCGCATGAGCACTGAGGCGCACACACTTTAAGTGTTAAATATGCAATATAACAATAGAGTGAGAATGAATGATTAGTCGCTAAAAAATTAACAAAAATTTTAAGTTTTTAGTCAATTTGAATAGCTAGATTGGTAAAATTACTTGTTTCGAGGGTTTTTAGTTCCGTTTTAGTGAACTTAAAGTACGAAAACCATGCTGTTGTTTCATCAGATTCAATAAGCTGGTGTTCTTTTAAATTTAGATATTGAGAGTAACAACGCGCTTTTAACATTACCTCGGTTAAAGGTAACATTGTATCGCCCTTATCGACTCCATTAACCAACTGCTGCATGACCCCTTGAAAGGGCAAATACTTAAATTTCATTTTCTCAATAACTTTAGCGCTGATAGCTAAAGATTGATTATTAAGTAACGTAGTTAAAAAAAGTGGGTCGGGTTTTAATTCTAATAACGCAGTGTGCAAGTCTTTGCGCTGCTCTTGGCGCGCTATTTGTACTTTACGTTGCCATACTTGCTCAAAAGTTTTTAAATATAAACGCACTAATGCGATTCGCCCTACATCTAAAAGCATACCAAGGGTAAATGCATGAATATCGTTTACATTGTTAATTTGCGCTATTTTTTGTGCTGCAATCGCATTAGCCATTGCACTATCACGTAGCCTGCGCTTTAGCAGTGAAAATGGTTCAGTACTGTGTGGCATCCAATGACGTACTGCAAAAGTAGGTATGACTAACTGTAAATTATCAAGGCCAATGTAGCGCAGAGCAAGCGCGGGGCTATCTACTTTTACTGAGGTGTTTTTACTACGCTGTTTTCGATAGTAAGGTAAATTAACGAGTGTGACTAACTCACGCCCAAGCCAGCTTAAATCGTTTACTAGAGGCTCTAGCCGCCCTACAGTTGCAGACTTAACCGCTAAAAGGTCAAGAATAGTTGCAATACCATCTTCAATCCCTAACGTATTTAGGATTACGGCATCCATGTCGCTTAGTTGCTTAAAAATAGCTGTTTCTATTGCTTTGTGAAGTACTTCACTCGCCTGAGCTCGATACTTATGATGCGCAGTACTGCTCTGCTGACGTTTATGTTGTGCTGCGACCTCAACTTGAAGCAACGTACGTTGCTTCATTGGCTCGCCATATTCTATTTCTAATGTATGAATAAAACCAATTTGCTGATGCGCAAAGCTATGACCAAGCAATAAATCATGTGCTCGTTGGTCAAGTATTTTAGCTGTTCGTTGTTGCGCTACAAGTTCAGTCATAACATCCATTCATTAGTAAATATAAAATAAGTATCGGTATTAAAAATTAGAAGCGCATTAAAAAGTTATCAAGCAGTGCTAATCCTTGTTCAGTTAAAATAGCTTCAGGATGAAACTGCACTCCCTCTATCGCTAACTCTTTATGGAGTAACCCCATAATTTCGTCAAATTCACCTAATTCGGTTTGACTCCACGCGGTTACTTCAAGCTCTTTAGGCAGTGTTTGTGCTTTAACGACTAAAGAGTGATAACGACATACCGTTAATGGGTTGGCTAAACCTTTAAATACACCTTTATTGGTATGAACTATGGGCGATGTTTTACCGTGCATAATTTTTTTAGCACGAATGACATCACCACCCAAAGCTTGTGCGATGGTTTGGTGTCCCAAACAAATGCCTAAAATTGGGTATTGCCCTTTTAGCTGCTCAACCACGCTTAACGATATACCAGCTTCGTTAGGTGAGCAAGGACCCGGCGATAACACGATGTGTTTCGGGTTTAACTGTTTTATTTGTGCAATGCTTAGCTCGTCATTACGTTTTACTAAAACGTCTTGATCTAAACGCTGAAAATATTGCACTAAGTTGTAAGTAAACGAATCGTAGTTATCGATCATTAACAGCATTACACAACAGACCTTATAAATTATTGACCACTACTTCATACAAGTGGTACTAAGCGCTGCATTCTACCACTATTAATTAACCAACATAAATTAGCAAAAAGCGTTAAAAACTTGCTCTTTTAACTAAAATAGCAGCTCAAGATAGATTTATTGCCCAGAGTTCAGGTTACTTAAGTTTGATTCCACTCATAGTCGCTTAACTTCTGTGGTTATTCTACTTCCTCGTATCTTGAGCAATAATATCAAGCTCTAAGCTTTTCACGAGTAGTTAATACGACTATTTCAGCTGTATACCCCAGCCATAAATTATTGACCGCTAAAGTACGTGCGTTTATCGATCATTTTATTGCCTGCTTTGGTGAAGTCCCTTATTGGAAAAAACAATAACTGCTAAAAAGTAAAAGCGGTTGTTTGCGCTATATCAAATTAAGTTGGCAATGGTTGATTTATGATTGTTTAAACCCCAGTGTATTATGTGAAGGTAATAATTCACTTAAACAACTCACTTACTTGTGAGCTCATTTATATCCTATTAAGGAGCGAATATGTTAGGCGAAGACCACTCATTAACAAACGACTTTCCAGATCATTTAAATGCCATTGCAACACTCAATACTGACGATTCTGAATTTGCCGAAAAGGCAACACAATACGATAAGTTAGACAAAGAAATAAGAGTATTGGAGCTTAAAGATGCGCCAATTAGCGATGAACAAATGCATCAATTAAAGCATGAACGCTCAGAATTAAAAGATTGGCTATACCAGCGTTTACTTCAAGTCGAACAACACTAAAAAGTAAAAAAGAGTTCGCTGTAAACAGTGAACTCTTTGATCGTCTTCAATCAAAAATCTATATTACTTTACAAAATCACCCACTGGATTCATAAACACAGTAGCAGGGCTTTAAAGTTGTCATAAAGCGCGTCCTCAACAGTCCACGTAATAGGTGTATTCATTATAATTCACCTAATTTAAGCTGTGCTAAAATACTGTCTAACGTATCTACTAGTTGTTGATTTTTAGCATTATCAAGTGCATCAACATGAGGAGGCGCAAAGCGTCCTGTATCGTTATCAAAATACAGGCCTGCGGCATCTTTAAATTCATCACTAAGCGCTGCGCGACAAAAAATATCAGCTCCTAGTTTTAGATCTCCACCGTCTAATCCGTATGCATCTTTAACCATTTTGCTACCCAGTAACGATTTTGGATTTACTGATACAACTAACGGGCCTACCTCTTTTAATTTAAGTCCTAGATAGCGCGACCACATCGTAATAGCTAACTTACTTTGTGCATAAGCGTCACCATCCGAAAGCGCCTTATTACCAATAAGTGCATCAAGGTTAACGCTTGATTGCGCGGCCGATGATACGTTAACTACACGCGCATTTTTATTTAATAGTGGTAACAGTAATTTAGTCAGTAAATAAGGTGCAAATGTATTTACGGCAAAACGCGCATCAAGGCCATCAGGTGTTGTTACGTTCTC
This sequence comes from Pseudoalteromonas sp. 1_2015MBL_MicDiv, assembly GCF_002407505.1. Classification (NCBI taxonomy): domain Bacteria; kingdom Pseudomonadati; phylum Pseudomonadota; class Gammaproteobacteria; order Alteromonadales; family Pseudoalteromonadaceae; genus Pseudoalteromonas; species Pseudoalteromonas sp. 1_2015MBL_MicDiv. The sequence continues at coordinate 3,633,175 of NZ_CP012737.1, forward strand.
AAGCTTGAATACACCAGCGTTATTAATAAGTACGTCAATTTGTTTATGATCTGCGCTTATCTGTTCTGCCAAATAATGTACCTGTGACATTTCGCTTAAATCGGCCACATAGCTTTGAGTACTTGCTTGCGGGTAATGCTCGTTTAACATTGTCTGTACATTATTAAGCTTTTCTATATTACGACCATGCAGTAATACAGTGTGACCTTGGGCTAGTAACATTTTTGCCGCCTCTAAACCAATGCCATCTGTTGCACCGGTGATTAAAATGATTTTTTTCATGTGTATGCCCTCTCAGTGCAACATTAAAGTAGTTAACCTGGACTCTAGATAATAAATATCTTAACCAGGGTTGTGGTTAGTTAAAGCCCAGTTACAGTCTTAAAGTAAATTATGCAGCTATCGTAGCACCCCAATACCGTCGTGATAATTAGCCATGTAATAGAATCAGTTTATAAAATAAATTGATAAAGCGAGGATCTGATGAGCGAATGTTTTTTATTCTTCTATTTGAATTTTGCTCTAATCATTACTATTGTTTTTACACTCCCTTAATAGTAGTATTTATCATATAAATATACTTTTCGAGAAATAACATGAAAGTTTTAGTTACTGGCGGCATGGGTTATATAGGTAGCCACACATGTATTGCATTGCATGAAGCAGGTATTACGCCTGTTATTTATGATAACTTGTCTAATGCAAGTTCGCGGGTACTTGACCAACTCGAAAAGATTACAGGTACTCGGTTTGAGTTTATATTGGGTGACATACAAGACGAGCAACAGTTTAAGCTCGCTCTAAAATACACTAAAGCCGAAGCTGTCTTTCACTTTGCAGCTTTAAAAGCCGTTGGCGAATCTACCGAGCAACCGCTGCGTTATTATCAAAATAACGTGTCGGGCACATTAAGCATGCTACAGAGCATGCAAGAGGCAGGCGTTAACCATATTATATTTAGCTCATCGGCTACTGTGTACGGCGAGCCAGACTACCTCCCTATTGACGAAAAGCATCCTATACGCGCAACTAACCCCTATGGTTGGACTAAAGTCATGGTTGAGCAAGCCATGCAAGACGTATGTAATGCCAACAGTCAATTTATGGGGATTGCGCTTCGTTACTTTAACCCAGTAGGTGCACACCCAAGCGGTTTACTAGGCGAAAGTCCTAATGGTATTCCTAATAACTTAATGCCATTTATTGCCCAAACTGCAGTAGGTAAGCGCGACGTGGTAAATATTTTTGGTGACGACTACGACACCGAAGATGGCACCGGTGTGCGCGACTATATTCACGTTTTAGATTTAGCGAAAGGCCACGTTGCCGCTTTTATGCAGCACAAAACAGACACCGCTTTTCATGCTTATAACTTAGGCACAGGGCAAGGTTATTCTGTGCTTGATATGATTAAAGCATTTAGCGCATCAGCCAATAAAGATATTCCTTATCAAATTACGCCGCGCCGAGCAGGTGATATTGCCTGTAACTACGCCGATGCCACAAAAGCGCAAAACACACTTAACTGGCACGCAGAACTAACACTTACCGACATGACAAACGACACATGGCGCTGGCAAACTAATTACCCAAGTGGGTTGGAGAGTTAATATGGCTTTATTAGAAAGTACTCACAGACGTAAAAATCCGCTAACGGGTCGTTGGGTATTAGTGTCACCACATCGTAATAATCGCCCATGGTTAGGCGCAACAGAAGCTGTTAACGAAAACGTATTACCAAAACACGATGAAAACTGCCCACTTTGTCCTGGCAACACCCGTGCAAATGGCGACAGTAACCCAGATTACAAATACACCCATGTATTTAGAAATGACTTTGGCGCACTCACACCTAATGCCAGCGAGCAATTACAAGGCTTAGAGTCAGACAGCGATTTATTTATTGCCGACGAAGCCAGTGGCGAATGCCGCGTAATTTGTTTTTCTCCAGAGCACAATAAAACACTACCAGAGCTTAGCCAAAATGCATTGCACGAAGTAGTAAAAACTTGGAAACAAAATTACACAGAGCTTGCACAGCAGTACGAATGCGTACAAGTTTTTGAGAATAAAGGCGAGATCATGGGTTGTTCGCAACCTCATCCTCACGGTCAAGTATGGGCGCATTCGCATTTATCAACGGAAATTGAAGCCGAAGATAACCAGCAGCTTACCTATTATAAAAAGCATGCCACAGCCTTGCTTGCCGATTACGCGCAAAAAGAGCAAGCAGATCAAACTCGTGTAGTATTTGAAAACGAGCACTGGCTTGTGGTTGTGCCATTTTGGGCTGCATGGCCGTTTGAAACAATGCTAGTAACTAAAGATAACATTCAAAACTTTAGCCAGCTAAACGATGCACAAACCGACTCTTTAGCTCAGGCTCTTAAAGTATTAACCACTAAATACGACAACGTATTTAATTGCAGCTTCCCCTACTCAATGGGTTGGCACAATGCACCGGCCAATAGAGGCTCTGATGAGCAGCACTGGCGCTTGCATGCACATTTTTATCCGCCGCTACTTCGCTCTGCTACCGTTAAAAAACACATGGTAGGCTACGAAATGCTAGGCGAAAGCCAACGCGATTTAAGCGCAGAAACCGCCGCTTCTATTTTAAAAGCAGCCAGTACCACACATTATAAAGATACAGTAGGACACATAGATGAAGCTTAACGAATTCCAACAACAATTTTTGTCACTGTATGGCGCGCCTGCACAAGGTATTGCTGCCGCCCCTGGGCGTGTAAATCTAATTGGTGAATTTACTGATTACAACGATGGCTTTGTTTTACCGTGTTCGTTAGCATTTCGTACCCAAGTTATGTTTAAACAGCGCGACGATAATATTATCACTGTGCGCTCTTTAAATTACCCAGGCGAAAAAGACAGCTTTAGTGTTGATAAAGAAATCACTGAAGGCCAGTCGCAATGGGGTAACTACATTCGTGCTGTTACTTATGTTCTTAAAAGAGCGGGCTACACACTGCGTGGCGCCGACCTACTAATTGACAGCAACTTACCGCAAGGCAGTGGCTTGTCGTCATCGGCTGCACTCGAAGTTGCTGTTGGCGGTATGTTTAACCATATTGCACAGCTTGGTTTACCACCAGAGAAAATTGCGTTATTTGGCCAAGAAGCCGAAAACGACTTTATGCATTGCCAATGCGGTATTATGGATCAGCTTATTTCGGCTAAAGGCGAGAATGGTCACGCACTTTTAATTGACTGCGAAAACTTAGCGACTACGGCGGTAAAAGTACCAGATGATTTAAACATTGTTATTGTTAATTCAAACTACCCGCGTAAATTAGTTGATAGCGAATACAACCAGCGCCGTATTGACTGCGAACAAGCTGCTGTAAAAATGGGTGTAGAAACACTTCGCCAAGCCACCATGGCTGGCCTGCAAGCAGTAAAAGCGACATTAAGTGAAAACGAATATAAACGTACACACCACGTAATTAGCGAAAACGACCGCGTAATTGCAGCAACTACTGCACTGCAAAATAACGATATGGATGCACTTCGCACGCTAATGGCAGCATCGCACCAATCACTTAAACACGATTTTGAAGTAACCGTACCGGCAACCGATGGCCTAGTAGAAATTTGTAAAGAAGCGATGGGCGAGCGCGGCGCAGTACGTATGACAGGGGGTGGTTTTGGTGGCGCAATTGTATGTTTGTGTCGTGATGCTGAAGTACCACTAATTAAAGCAGCGGTAGAAAAGCATTACTTTGAACGCTTTAGCTTAAATGCTGATATTTACGTATGTTCAGCGGGTTCAGGATTACAAATTACGTCTTTTTAAATAAACTTAAGGAATAAGCATGGCAAAGGTTAATTGGGGTATTATTGGGTGTGGCAATATAGCTCACACCTTTGCTAAAAGCATTGCACATTGTAGTGATGCACAGCTTATTGGCGCTGCATCAATGAGTATGCAGCGCGCTAAAGAATTTGCCACACCGTACAATATTCAAGGCTATGAAAGCTATCAAGCTCTTATGCAATGCCCAAATATAGATGCTATTTATATTGCCAATACGCACGATCAACACTTTAAAACGATAGCCCAATGCTTAAAACACAATAAGCACGTGCTTAGCGAAAAACCAATTACCGTTAATGCTAAGCAGTTGCAAAGCCTCACTGAGCTTGCAAAACAACAAAACTGCTTTTTAATGGAAGGCGTTTGGATGCGATTTTTACCAGCCATAGTAAAATTACAACAGCTCCTAAGTGAAGGTGTTATTGGTAATGTGCACAGTGTTAATGCCAACTTTAGTTTACCTGGAAGCTTTGCCGACACTCACCGATTAATGAACCCTGTAACAGCGGGTGGCGCCCTGCTCGATTTAGGTATTTACCCTATTTCGATTGCTGATGTGGTATTTAATAAAGCCCCTGAACACATCAAATCCTTTGTACATAAAAGCACAACCGGCGTTGATGAGCGAAGCACGGTTATAGTTGATTACGGTAACGGGCAATTAGCATCTCTTGCCAGCGCACTGCAGCAAAATGGCCCAACAGAAGCATGTATTAATGGTGAGCTTGGCTATATTCGAATACCTCAGTTTGTAGGTGCACAAACGCTAGAGCTACACATAAACGACCAAGACCCTCAGTACTTTGAATACAACTTTAGCGACAATGAAAACTTTAAGTTTGAAATTGCACATGTCACGCAGTGTATATTACAAAAACAAACCCAAAGCAGCGTATTACCACTGGGTACTAGCTTGCGAGTTATGAACATAATGGATACCTTGCGAGCACAATGGCAGCTGCAATATAGCAATACCGTCGAGTCGGCTGAACTGACTAATTAAAAAATAAAAATACACAACAAGGACACACAATGACACACACACTCAAGGTGCTTTCAAAAGCTATATTACTTGCTACGTGCAGTTTATCTGCCAGTGTAGCTGTTGCTGAATCTAATAAACCAGAGCAGCTATACCCGCCAATCACTAGCGAAGTACTCCCAGAACTTGCAGCTAAAGGTAGCTACAATGTAGGTGTGCAAACACTTGATTTAATTAACCCTGCGCAATTTGACCCCGCCACACAAGGCCAAAAAGATCGTCCTTTAAAAGTAGAAGTGTGGTATCCAGCTGCAAATACAGCAAAAGCAGCACTTACCAGCTACACAGATGAAACTCGCTCAGGTAAAGAGTTTACTTTGCAAGCCGATGCAATGCGTGATGTCGCCATAAATAGTAAAGAGCACTACCCTGTCATTGTGCTTTCGCACGGTTATACCGGTTACCGTACAATTATGTACTACCTTGGCGAGCACTTAGCGTCACACGGTTACATAGTTGTAGCGATTGATCATACTGATTCAACTAACGCAGATGTTGATTTTAAAAATGCGCCGTTCTCTGGCTTTTTCAGTACGCTTATAAATCGCTCTCGCGATCAGCAGTTTGTTATTAATTACTTCAACGAGCAAAATAACTTTGCAAGTAAGCAAGTAGATAACAAAAGCGCTGGTGTAATTGGTTACTCAATGGGTGGCTATGGCGCGGTAAATACGATAGGTGGTTGTTACGCTTTTAATGAGCAAACTACGGCCATGTTTACGGGTATGAAAGACCCAGCTCAAATTAAACAAGTACAGCAACTACTCAACAGCTGCGCTGGTGGGCAATACCAAAACCCGAAAGTAGACCCACGCATAAAAGCCATGGTTGCCTTTGCACCGTGGGGCGGACAGCACGCTATATTTGATGCCAAAGCAATGGCAAATATTAAAGTACCTTCGCTTTATATAGCCGGTAACTTAGATGATATTTCAGGCTATGAAGGCATTAAAAACCTTTATAACCAAACAGGCAGCGAAGATAAGTACATGCTTACTTACAAAAATGCGCGCCATAATATTGCACCACACCCAGCCCCTGCTATTGCACAAAGCAGCAGTGAGTTAGATATAGGCCATTACTACGAGCCATCGTGGTCTATGCGCACACTAAACGAAATCAATAAACACTTTGTACTTGCTATGATGGATTGCCACGTAAAAGGTATAGCCAGCGAGTGTAAATACTTAGATTTACCACAAAACGGCGACCAAGCTGTTGTTGATGGTAAGCCACTACCACAGTGGCACGGATTTGATAATCGCTTTTCCACTGGTATGGATTGGCAGCAAGCTAAACCACACGTTAAGTAACTGAGCTCTGGATAATAAATCTATCTCAAGCAGCTATTTTCAGCGTTAACTGCGTTGAATTTACTTGCAATAGTCCGTCAGATTTCAAGTTAAGTAACTCACTAAAAGCGACTGCTTCTCTTAAATAGTCGCGCTCGCACTTAAAATTTACTAAAAGTAAAACGCCCTGCTTTTTAAAAGTTATCAATAAAAACAGGCGAGTTTACTTTTTAGTAAGATATTTTAAGAAAAAACCATTGCCATTAGCTAACGTTAAAGGCAATCTAGCTATATATAAGATAAATAATATTAATAAATATGTCCAAATACATACTCTCAATTGATCAAGGAACCACAAGCTCTCGTGCCATCTTGTTTACAAAAGATGCAGACGTTTTTGGTACAGCACAGCAAGAATTTCCTCAGCATTTTCCACAAAACGGCTGGGTTGAGCACGATCCTAACGATATTTGGCAAACAGTGCTTAGCACTAGTCGCGAAGTACTCGCTAAACAAGATGTAAAGCCTGAAGAAATTATCGCTATAGGTATCACTAACCAACGCGAAACCACCCTAGTATGGAACAAAAAAACAGGCAAAACGATTTATAACGCGATTGTTTGGCAAGATAGACGCACTAGTGACTATTGCGAAAGCCTTACTACCGATGAACTTTGTCAAACTATTAGCGAAAAAACAGGCTTGCTACTTGACCCTTATTTTTCAGCCACTAAAGTTCGTTGGATTTTAGATAATGTTGAAGGCGCACGCGAACAAGCCCTCGCTGGCGAACTGGCTTTTGGTACGGTTGACACTTACCTACTTTGGCAACTAACAGGTGGTAAAGAACATCGCACTGATGCAACGAATGCATCCCGTACTATGTTATTTAATATTCATACCCAGCAGTGGGATCAAGAGCTTCTAGAGTTATTCGATATTCCAGAATCTATGCTGCCAGAAGTAATGGACTCAGCCGACGAATTTGGCTCAACGAGCGCTGATATTTTTGGTGCACCAATTCGTGTATGTGGTATTGCTGGTGATCAACAGGCAGCCCTTGTTGGTCATGCATGTTTTGAGCAAGGCATGGCAAAAAGTACATATGGCACTGGCTGCTTTTTAATGCTTAACACCGGCGAAAAAGCACTGACCTCAGAAAACCGCTTACTGACTACTGTTGCCTATAGATTAAACGGCAAACCAACTTACGCCATTGAAGGCAGTATCTTTATGGCTGGCGCAACTATGCAGTGGATTGTTGAAGGCTTAAAGCTACTTAGCCATGCTGGCGAAAGTGAATCGATGGTTAAAGATGTCCCCTCGATCATGGTGTATTTTTAGTGCCTTCGTTCACGGGTTTAGGTGCACCTTATTGGGACCCAAATGCACGTGGCGCTATTTTAGGTCTTACACGCGACTCAGGAATTAGCACTATTGTTGCGGCTGCTTTGCAATCAGTAGGTTATCAAACCAAAGATTTACAAAAAGCGATGGAGCGTGATGGCCTTCGCCCGAGTGTGCTTCGTGTAGATGGCGGCATGGTAAAAAACAATTGGGTTATGACATTCCTATCAAACATTTTAGGTGCAACAGTAGAGCGTCCAACGGTGACCGAAACCACCTCTTTAGGGGTCGCTTATTTAGCAGGCTTACAAACCGGCGTTTACGAATCAACTGAGCAGTTATCGAAAATGTGGACATGTGACCGTCGTTTTGAGCCAACTATGAGTGCCGACGAGCGTAATGATTTATATGCAAAATGGCAGCACTGTGTAGCTCAAGTGTGCTTAACAAATAAAAATTGCCCGCAGTAAATACTAAGTGGCTAAGGCTAATACTTTAGTCACTTTGTCTTTTTTAACTTAGCTAAATGCTCGATTTAAAAGGCACACTTTACTGCTCCAAATTGAAAGTGGATTCGCGTCAAAATTAACAAATAAAAAACTGGGTTTTCTATTGTCAAATGAAAACAGCAGCTTTATGATGTTATATGTATTATTTATATTATAAATAAAAGGGTGTTCGGTGAAATTAGCAGATAACGAATATGACTTACTAGTCATCGGTGGCGGCGTAAACGGCACAGGCATAGCAGCAGATGCTGCTGGTAGAGGACTTAAAGTACTTTTGTGCGAACAGTCAGATCTAGCCTCTGCAACGTCTTCAAACAGCTCCAAGCTGATCCATGGTGGTCTGCGCTACCTTGAGCACTACGAATTTAGATTAGTAAAAGAAGCCTTAGCCGAGCGAGAAGTGCTGCTTAAAAATGCCCCTCACATTATGTGGCCACTTACGTTTAGATTACCCCATCAAAAGCATTTACGCCCTGCATGGATGATCCGCATTGGCTTATTTATGTATGACAACCTAGCAAAACGAGTTACGTTACCTGCATCGAAGAGCATTAAATTTGGCGAGCATAGCGTACTAGAACCTTCAATTACTAAAGGTTTTGAATACGCTGATGGCTGGGTTGATGACTCTCGCTTAGTTATTTTAAACGCCCTTGCAGCGCAGCAAAAAGGCGCAGTAATTGCCACACAAACTAAATGTGTCAAAGCGCATCGTGAGCAAGATAAATGGCAAGTAACGCTTGAGCAACAAAGTACAAAATCGCATTACAGTATTGCTGCTAAAGGCATTGTAAATGCAGCGGGCCCTTGGGTTGCTAAGCTTTTTGATGAAGCACTCGAAGAAAAATCACCACAAAATATTCGCCTTGTAAAAGGCAGCCACATTGTCGTGCCACGCATTCATAACGAACCGCAAGCTTATATTTTACAAAACAAAGATCAGCGTATTGTGTTTGTTATTCCGTTTGAAGATGATTACTCACTTATTGGCACGACTGATGTTGAGCACAAAGGTGAGGCACAAGACGTTAAAATTAGTGAAGAAGAAATCGATTACCTTATCGAGATTACTAATAGCTACTTTAAAACTCCGATTAAACGCCAAGATATTGTGCATACTTTTTCAGGTGTACGTCCATTACTTGATGATGAATCAGTTAATGCACAAGCCGTTACTCGCGATTATAAACTAGAGCTTTCGAGTGATGCTAAACAAACACCTCTACTGAGTGTGTTTGGCGGAAAAATTACAACTTACCGCAAACTTGCCGAAGCTGCGGTTAACAAGCTTGAAGACTTTTACCCGCAAATGAGTGAAGCTTGGACTAAACATAGTGCGTTACCAGGTGGCGATTTTAGCTCTGTAGAAGCACTTAAAGCGCAATTACAAACAACCTATAGTTGGTTGCCACAAACAATGCTAAATCGCTTTGTACGCACCTATGGAACGCGCACTATAAATATTTTGAGTGATGCAAAACAACTAAGCGATTTAGGTCAAGATTTTGGGCATAACTTATTTGCAGCAGAGGTCGATTTTTTATTAAATGAAGAGTGGGCACAAAACGCATATAACATATTATGGCGCCGCACAAAGTTAGGACTGCGCTTTAGTGAAACCCAAACTACCACCCTTAATAATTATATTGAACAAAGCAAAGCGGCCAAAATTGCTTAATAACCGCTAAAGAAATTGGCTGCAATAACCCTAAAAGCTTTCTACGAAACCCCTTTATAATTTAATCATTATGAAGGGGTTTAATTTTCTCGGTTATATAATACCAATCCGCAATAACACTTGATCAATTTGAGGGCTTAAACCTGGCGCTAACTATGTTAATAACTTCTGATATAGAGCAACTAAATAACGAAATTTTCACCTTGTTATCGACCCGATTTTCTTACTTCAAAATAGCTCACTTAATTAAGCTGATTGATATAAAAAATTAAAACCGCTCAACGTAGCCATTTTAATGTCAAACTCAACACATTTAACGCCTATTTGGTTAAGTGCCGTAGAAAAACATTTATTAAGCTGTTTGGTTCCCACTACCACAACTTGTGTATTACTTTGCAACTGCCACTCACTGGCATGGCGTGCTGCTCGTACGTCACTGCCAATTAACACACCCGATAAATACGCTTTAGCTTGTACAGGTGTTAACTCCTTTGAAAGCTGACGAGTACGCACACTAAAAATACCATGCGCTAAATTACCACTATCACTGCCAAGCGTGAGTTTGCACCCTTGATCAAATGCTTTCCAATCAAAGTCGCCCTCTTCACAGTCACTGGGTATCAATACACTTTGATGGCACAGTAAATCGTATAACTCGCCAGTCATTGCGGTTTTAAAGCAGATTATTTCACCATGGTTTATAAGTACCCACTTAGTATGTGTACCTGGTAAACACAGTAATATTTTACCCTGTTGATACTCTGGGTTTTGTTTTAAAAACCCTAAAATTTGCAGCTCTTCACCGCGCATTACATCAAATAAAGAATTTTGTAGGGTGCACTTAGTACCAGGCAAGGCTTTAATAGTATGCCCTGCACAATTAAAGCTAATAGCAGCATCGAGTAAACTCTCAGGGTTTATAGGGCACTCTAAATAGGGCGTTTCGTACCAACCTATGCTTGATGTGATTTGCCCTGCTATATATACAGGTACGCAGCCATACTGCTGACTCCAAGGCTCGATAGCACTAAGAAGCGTTTGCTCAAAGTCTTGATTAACTTTTACAACACCTGGCCCATCACGTTGTTCAAGTAATGTAAGCGGTTGTTTTGCGTTAACACGGCACAAATAAGCACGTAAATGACTGGTACCCCAATCAACGGCTATAAAAAGAGATGAAGTAGTCAAACTTTAAAGTCTCCCACCGTCAATTTTAATGCCCTGCCCGGTAATCATACTGCTTTCATCTGCCGCTAAAAACATCGCTAAATTAGCAACATCCTCAGGTGAAACTAGCTTTTTAAGCGCCATAGCTTCCATCCATTTTACTTGCTCGGCCTCCGTAAACCAGCTTGCTAATTGACGGTCGGTAGCCACCCACCCAGGTAAAATAGCATTTACGCGAATACCAAACTCGCCATAATCACGAGCAAGTGCCTTAGTCATGCCTATAAGACCTGCTTTAGCGGTAACGTAACCGGCCATTTGCGGTTGGCCCATTATGGCATTGATAGAACTAAAGTTTATAATACTGCCCGCCCCTTCTCGCTGCATAAATGACATAGCGACTTGGGAAGCAAAAAAGGCTGGATTTAAATTAATTTGCAGACACTGATCCCAGTCTTGCACTGTAACGTCTTCGCTAGGTTGACGGCGATCATTTGCTACGTTATTGACCAGTACATTGACGCTACCAAGGGCAGCACACGCATCAACTAATGATTGCTGCAGAGCATGGGAATCAGTTACATCAACTTGCCTGTACCATAAGTTAGCTTGTGGGAGATTGTTAATGAGCGCCTGCGCAGCATCGTCATCTATATCGATAAAAGCAACTTTGGCATTTTGCTTAGTAAATGATTCGACCATTGCTCTACCGATGCCTGATGCACCACCAGTAATAAAAATAACTTTACCAGAAAGACTATGATATTGAGCGAGGGTGTTCAAATTCAACTCTCCATACAGCACATATAAAATCTTATTTAAACCCTTTATAAACTGATACTTACAACATAAAGGGCCAAACCAAATTGTTATTACTGTGTTAAAATACTTAACTAATAAAAAGTTTATACCATATCCTTACGTACATTAATATGATATATGATATATAATCTAGCAATATGAACTCGGAAACTCGCACAATGAAAAGCCAACCTCGTCAAAACTTAACACACCAACTAACCCATGATTTGGGTTTTGCTATTGTGCGTGGCGTGTACCCTGTAAGTGAAGGTCTGCCGTCGGAAGCTGACTTATGTATAAAATACGATGTGAGCCGTAGTGCCACTCGCGAAGCGGTAAAAATGCTCTCTGCTAAAGGATTAATTTCGTCGCGTCCTAAGCAGGGTATTCGTGTATTACCTGAAAGTAGCTGGAACATGTTTGATACCGACGTACTGCGTTGGATTTTAAGCAGCAAACCGTCACTTTCTTTATTAAAAGAATTTACCCAAGTCCGTGTAGCACTTGAGCCTCAAGCTGCAGCGCTTGCAGCGGTGAATGCAACTGCTGAACAACTCGTTGAAATAGATAATGCATTAGCGCGTATGGCCGATGCCGATGAAGGATTAGATGATCCTCTCGAAGCTGATATTGCCTTTCATACCAGTATATTAGTGGCCAGCAACAATCGATTTTTTGTACAATTGACTGAGTTTATTAGCACCGCATTACGTGTAAGTATTCGCTACACTAACCATATTAAAGGTGTACCCGGTGCTGATGTAGCAAAGCATGCAGACATTTTAAATACCATAAAATCACGTAACCCAGAGCTGGCTAAAAAAGCAGTAGAAACTATTTTAGAAGAAGCGCTTGAGCTTATCGAATCAAAGCTGGTGTAGTAAAAAGTTACTTTTGACAGATTAAAAAAGGGAGCTAATTAGCTCCCTTTTTGCTGCCCATATTTAAAATTACGCTTTTGTAAGTTCAAAAATAAGCGATGTTTGCGGGAATGAAATTGGCATTTGTAAGCCAAACTGCATTAACGCTTCACCTGTAAATGTTTGACCATTTACCACAGCAATAGAAGATGGGCGATACTCTTCAAATTTTACCGGCCACACTAAATTAAGTGTATATTGTGCATCGGTATCTAGGCCAACAAAGCGTAATTTATTAGGCGCTGTACGCGGTGTTTCGCGAACGCTATTATAGGCAAATAACGCTTTTGTTTTTTGCTCATCGATTAAACCAAAGTTAATTGATAAATCGTCGCTATCAAGGCGGTATAAATCGGCGCTATGAATAAACTCCCGATGCTCTTTGTGAAGTACTATTGCCGCTTTGAGTGTATTGTATTCGTGATCGGTCAGCTCACGTGGGTCCATTTCAATGCCCATGTGGCCAAACATTGATACCGCAGCACGCATCTCAATGCTCACATTACGCCCTGTGATATGACAATCACGTGGGCCTACGTGAGCGCCCATTACCGACGATGGGAAAAAGAACGAACATCCACGCTGTATTTCAAGGCGATCTAGCGCATCGTTTGAATCTGACGTCCATACACGATCTGTGTGTGCAAGTACGCCGTAATCTACACGTGCACCACCTGACGAACAGCTTTCTATTTCAAGCCCTGGGTGCGCCGCTTTAATACGATCAATTAAACGATAAAGCGCCAATGTTTGTTGATGCACGGCCGGCTTACCATCAAAGTTACCCGCATGGTTAATATCGCGGTTCATATCCCATTTAATGTACTTAATGGTTGGGTATTCAACTAAAATATCGTCAATGGCTTTGTATAGGTACTCAACCACCTCAGAGCGCGTTAAATCAAGTACAAGCTGATTTCTAAAGCTTAACTGTTCGTTGTTTTGAGAGCCTAAAACCCAATCAGGATGCGCGCGGTATAAATCACTATCAGGGTTGACCATTTCTGGTTCAAACCAAATACCAAACTCCATACCTAAACTATTAACATGATCTATAACTGGCGATAAGCCATCTGGGTAAATTTTGCAATCTACTGTCCAATCACCTAAGCCAGCATTGTCGCCACGGCGGCCTTTAAACCAACCATCATCAAGTACAAAACGCTCAATACCTAACGGGGCTACTTTGTCGGCTAATTGCTTAAGCGTGTCTACGTCGTGATCAAAGTAAATACCTTCCCATGTGTTGTAATGCACAGGGCGCGTTTTTTCGCGTTGTGCTTGGCTAAGTAAATTAGCTTTAACAAAACGATGGAAATTACGAGAAAGCGCGCTAAAACCTTCACTTGAAAACGAGCCATAAATGCTCGGGCTTTGATACGTTTGACCTTTAACAAGCGTAAGCTCACCAGGAAGTAATAGCTCGCCCATTTGTACATAACGGCGCCCTTCAGCTAAAAGCTCTGCACGTAGTTTATTGTTACCACTCCAACCTAAATGAAAGCCGTAACATTCGCCGTGTTGCTCGCCTGCATTTTCGTTATGCACTAATAAACCAGGAAACACATCGTGTGATGTTTTGCCTTTACGGTTTTCACGTACAAAGCTGCCAAGCACTAAATCAACCGATTGACGTTGGAATTCGTTTGACCAACGGCCTTCAAAGCTCACTATTTTGCTTACGCTATCTGGCAATTGAAATGTTGGCGCCGCGCAAAAGTTAACACTTAATGGCGAATCACCTAAATTAGTTAATACAGTATGTGCGCTCAATACGTCAGTATTTTTATCAAGCGTGATGCTGTGTACTACTTCAATACCACGAAGTTTATCTACACTTACAAACTCAACGGTCGCACTTGAAAGTTGACGTACTTCTTGAAGCTCTGGCCCAACTGACCATGCAATTGAATCATTTACTAGCTCAAGCCCTGGCGCACCAGTAAAGCCTTCGCCTAATAAAGGAGATAGAGAAATAGGCGCTTCTTCAACCACGGCACATTTTACTTCTTGACGAGTTGCTAGCTGAGTAAGCATTGTTTCAGTTGTTTGCTCAGATAGGCGTTTACCAAAGTACAGTAATGCCGGTGTTTTGCTCTGGCAGTCGAAAATAACGGTGCTGTTTACACTGTCTAATCGATAAAATGATTTAGTGTCGGCCATGATTTTCCTATCCTTTTAATCTATTACGAGTTAAATAATGTGAGTATGTGAGTCAGTTATTTTGTGTGTGAACTCATTTACCGTTGCTTGAGATACGATCGGTCAGACAGTGGCTCTCAACAATAATAGTATATATCATATAAATTAACTTTTGATAGCCTTTGCACTGCAAATAGTTAGATAAACTCACTGGAAGTACCACTGCAATAAAAGACATTAAACTAACCTTAACTCAAAAATCCAATTACTCTCTTTTTGATGAATAAAAAAATCGGCCAAGAATTACCTGTGACCGATTTTAATAGCTTAATTTATCTGTAGTTTATTTTTGTATTAGCGTCTGCGTTGCGCCATCAAGATCAGGAGTTTTACCTGCCCACTGCGCGTTTAAGCCAAATACCACTTTATTTACTACTAATGCAAAAGTCACACATACAATGAGTGTAATTGGCATTAAGTGAATGTAATGAATGTCGGTATGTAGTGGTGAGTTTGCAAACGTAAGCATACCGTACATAACCACGCCTAAAATTACCGCTGCAATACCCGCACGAGCATCAACATTTTTAAATAATAAGCCCACTACAAAAATAGAGAATATAGGCATACTTAATAAGCCGTTTAATTGCTGTAGTAAGTTAATAATACTGTCGGCTTGCTGATAAATTGGTACAAGTACCAGCGTTAAACTCGTTAGTAATAATGTTACGTAACCACTTAGCTTTACTACACTTGGCTCTTTATTAAAGTAAGCTTCGTGAATGTCACACACATATAGTGCTGTGGCTGAATTTAATAAACTGTTGTAAGTAGATAGCACTGCCGCCGCCATTGCCGCTGCAAATACACCAGTTAACCATGCAGGCATTACATCGCCAACAATTCGACCATAAGCAGCGTCGCCAATATCGCCATAAAGTTTAAACGAAATAATACCCGGTAATACCACAATTGCAGGGACGATTAAAAAGCGAATACCTGCTGCTGCAAATATACCTTTTTGCGCTTCTTTAACATTAGGCGCTGCCATTGCTCGTTGCGTAATTGTTTGGTTAGTACCCCAGTAATACATTTGAATAAAGATCATACCGGTTAAAAGTGTTGGCCACGGAATAGGTGAATCAGCATCGCCAATTAATGTTAAACGCTCCTCTGGAATACCCGAAAAGTCATAGTCAATCGCATTAAGTGCTAAAAACACTACTAAAACAGCCATGCCCAGTACAAGTATGCCATTGTAGGTATCCGATACAGCAACTGCCCGCAAACCACCAAAAAATGCATAAACAGCACCAATAATGGCAAACGCGGTGGCAATATACATTAGTGGAATATCAACCTTAAACATGGTTTGCATAAACAGCGCGCCAGAATAAATAACCGCTGGCATATAAATAAGTGCATTACCTAAAAAGAATAATCCCCCAATAACAGCGCGAATATGTTTGTTGTTATAGCGCTTTTCTAAAAGCTCTGTGGTAGTTGTACAGTTATATTTGTAATAAACAGGGATGAATACTTTAGCTAAAATAATTAAACCTATAATTGCAGCAAGCTCCCACCAAACCAGTAAGGCCATTTGGTTACCGTTCATGCCAACAAGCTGGTCAGTACTTAAATTAGTAAGTGTGATTGAACCTGCAACAAACATCCAAGTAAGGCCACCGCCGGCTAAAAAGTACTCTTTAGTTTGGCTTTGTCCGTTATTACGATTTTGGCCTCGGCATTTCCAATAAGTAAGGCCACCAATTAAAGCGGTGACAAAAACAAAAACCACCAGCTGTAAAATATTATCTGACATGTGTGTGTCTCTTATATGCGTGTGAAAATAGACACGCTATAGCGCGTGTGAATCTCTACTTAGTTCTAATTTAATTTGCTTTAAAGGTTTGAGGTCTGAATGCTGATTATGAAGTTTCACTAAGGCGTTAAGCTGAAACAGTGAAATAAGCATGCTGTTAAGCACACTTAAGTAACCCTTCTTTTGCAGTTCTGCAATGGTATTGCTATCTAATGTTTGCAGTTTGTCTTCATCAACGGTGCTCAAACCTTGAATGGTTTGGGTTTCGCCTTGTTCAAACTGTAAAACAATATCAATATTTTTAATGAGCCCTAAGCGCACTACTTCCTGGGTAAATTGATACGTTTGATAGTCATTTTTTAAATCGCTCTCAAGTAGCTTTTGTTGCGAATTTAAAAATAAGCTTGGGTTACCTTTAGCATCAAATAATGCCTCACCATGCTGCGAGTTTACAGCTGAGCTTTGCTCATCAATCGCAATAAAGTAATCGCTACTGTTTGCTTCACGGGTCATTAAATGAAGAGGGTGAGTTTGCATACATACTGGTGTGTAAAGTGCCTGCCATTGGTTGTTATTCACCAATAAACTTTGCCTGGCGTTAAAACTTGTTAACGCTGATATTGTGTAGCTGCCATTTTGCGCGTTACGGGCTAAAAAAATAGGTAAGTCGCATGCAGCTTTTGCCACTTCGTTAGCTCTTAGATTAACTAAATGCTGCGTTTTTGCGTATTCAACTGCTGCATTGGGGTTAATTTTTAATGTTTGGTGTTTAGTGTTTACGAGTTCACTAATAGCCATAGTTACACATCCTTAAACTGGGTTAGCTGCTAGCCACTGCTCTATAAAAGCACGATGTGGCGGCAAAGTTTGTAACATCTGCTGTGTAAGCTGGCTGTTACGTTCAATTATTTGTTTGGCTTGCACATGGTGTGAATACAAATATGCCTGTTTAGTAAAGTCTGGCTTAAAGCCCATACCGTACAAAACATACTGATAACTGGCAGCAGGGAATAACTCTAATGCGCCATGAAAATCTTGAATAAGCGGGCCACGGCTTCCCCAAAGAAGCAAGTCTTCTTGCAGGGTTTGTGGAGTAGTATCGGGCTGTACATGTGCTTGCCAGTAAGGTTCTGGGCGCTTGGTTAGCATGTAATGTAGCTTTAAAAAGTCGATAATACGCTGCCAGCGGTAGTCCATTTGCTCGTTAAAGCGTTTAGCTACAATAGGCATTACTTGTGTATCTGCTGGCATATGCTCTGCTACAAAGCGTGCTGAAATTTCAACAAGCATAATAGCGGTTGCTTCAAGCGGCTCCACAAACCCTGCCGACATACCAATGGCAACACAGTTTTTATGCCAAAACTTTTCACGGTAGCCCGACTCAAAGCTAATCTTACGGGCAGTTAAACCGTTTGCTGCATCGCCTAAATAGTTTCTTAGGTTTTGCTCTGCTTCATCGTCTGATAGAAACTTGCTTGAATATACATGCCCTACACCTCGGCGGTGCGTTAAACCTATATCCCAAATCCATCCAGCGTTTTGCGCTGTTGCTATGGTATGGCTGGCTAAGGAGTCATCGTTTTCATCATAAGGGACTTGCATCGCCAGTGCGCTGTCGTTAAATAGCACGTGGTCCATTTTTTTAAATGGTACGTTGAGCGCTTGGCCTAATAACAATGATGAAAAACCAGTACAGTCTATAAATAAATCAGCGTTTATAGTGCGGGTTTTATCTTTTAGAGTAAGCTCATTTATTGCACCATCGTCATCAAGTTTTACCTGATCAACAGTACCAATAATATGCTCTACGCCAAGCTTACTTTTACAATGCTGTTTAAGCATTTCTGCAAAAGCGCCGGCATCTAAGTGATAAGCGTAATTACAATTGCCTTGATATTCACCCTGCGCTATACCTCTTGGGGCTAAGCTTGCTTCGCAAATATCATGTTGAAAATTAGTTTGCTGTGCAAAGTCTTCAACATTATCTAAATAAGGGGCTAAATCTATGCGGCCGTAGCCTAGCGGTACAGTAAATGGATGGTAGTAAAAGTCGTTGTTGCCGTGCGTCCAATTTACAAATTTACCGCCTTGTTTAAAGGTGGCGTTACAGGCTTTAAATACATCAACTTCACGCAAACCTATTTGCTGAAGAGTGTTTTTCATAGTGGGCCAGGTACCTTCACCTACACCAATTGTTGGAATATCTGACGATTCAACCAACATCACTTTTAAGCCGTCACCATTTTTACCTTGGTGATACGAAGCTATAATTGCAGCGCTCAGCCATCCTGCTGTGCCGCCACCAATTACGGCGATTGTTTTTATTGCTTTATTCATAACGGACTACTCTTTGAGTACTTTATTGATAACCGGTTAGACAACAAATGCCCTTTCGGGCATTTGTTTAAATTAGTCTCATTTTGTGCAAAATAGCTACTAACTTTATTAGTAACAGGACTTATAATGCACTGCAATGAAAACTAAGAGGCAGTCGCTGCCTCTGCTATCAATTAAAACGATCCACGAATACCAAACGCGTAACGTGAGCCATTATCTTCTACTGAATAGATTTGGTTAGCAAAACGACCTGTTTGTACTAGCTCTTCTTCAGTGATATTGATGCCTTCAGCAAAAATAGTGAAGTTTTCGTTAATATCGTAGCTTGCACTAATATCCCACTGACCGTAAGTTTCTACGTTCACTGGTTCACCGTTAAAGCCATTATCAACTAAGCGTAAAAAGCCTTCACGGTTGTTAAATGCAACACGTGCTTGCCAGTTATCTTGCTCATAAAACAATATTAAGTTTTGCGAATCGCCTAAACCTTCAAGTGCAAATGTTTGTGTGGTGTCTTCGCCTACGCTAATGTCACTATCTACGACTGTGGCATTGGCTATAATACCAAAGCCATTATCAAATATGTGCGTCACACCAACTTCATAGCCCGTTACTTTAGCTGACTCACCATTTTGAGGGCGAGTTACTGTGTATACCTCTGAACTACCATTGAGTTCATCATCAGCTTGGTCTGTACATGTAGTACACGCAAAATCAGGACCCGAACGGTCAGACATTTCAAATGTTTCTGCACCTGTTAGCGTGACAATGAAGTCATCAACTTCTTTACTAAATACTGCAAAGCTAAATAAGTTAGCATCGTTGTAGTACCACTCGTAAGAAATATCCCAGTTTTCTGATTGGAATGGCTTAAGAGCAGGGTTGCCACCATTTGCCGTTAAGTTTTGACGACGAGGCTCGTTAAACGTAGTCGCTGGTGATAACTGCGACATCGTTGGACGAGTAATACTGTCGTACGTAGCAAAACGTAAAATCATATTGTCTTGCAGTTCTAACTTAACATTTAAAGATGGTAGTAAGTTTGAGTAGCTAGTCCCTTGTTCAATGCTTGTAGCCGGACCAAATACGTTAGCAAACAAAGTTGCATCCGTCGTTGGGATTACATCACTAATAAAGCTCTGTATTGCAGCTACTTCAATATCAGTTTCAGAATAACGTGCACCTAAGTTAACGGTTACAGGCATATCCGCAAGGTCAAAACCAAGCGTAAAGTCCATGTATAGGCTGGTGATGTCTTCGTTGATTGTGTAACGGTTATTTTGTAATGTTGGCTCTACTGGGAAACCTTGATCGGCTAAATAATCAAGCATTTTATCACCGTCGTAGGTGTAAAAAGTATCGATCAAACCTGGGAAGTAGTTACTTGCTTGATAGGCTTCAAAATCAATTGCATCAAGTGGTGCTTGCGTCCCATAACCACAAAATTGACATTGAGTACCATAAACTTGAAAACTTGATTTTTCACGCTCTTGGCGATAAGCACCAAAGTTGATTCGATCTACAGGGCCTTTATCTGGCACGTATTCAAAATCAGCTTTTACTTCTGTGATTTCATCTTCATCTGTAAACTGAAGACCGACTTCATTGTAGTGAAGGCGCGCAAGGCTAGGATCTGGGAGTGAACCATTTTCAAACCCGTCATGCTGAACAGTAGGAACACTGCCTGTACCATCAAAGCTATAGCTATTAATAATACCTACAACATTAAAACGGTCAGTACCTGCACGGTCATTTTCAGCTGTTGAGCGAGACACATCAAATTTAGCTTTTAATAATTCGTTTACTTGCCAATCTACGTTAATACCAAATGCTTTATTAGTTACATCACGAGAGTTACGAGTGTGCGACACAAAGTCACTTGCAGGGTCGCCACTTGGCGCACCTAAACCCACTTCTTGAGAGAAAGTTAAAAGCGTGCCTGTTTCTGGATCAATCGTTGCGCTACCTACGCGGTCTGGTTCAAACCAAGATGCTAAATCGCGTACTGTTGAATCAACTTCAAATTTTGAAATCATGCCATCAACAGTAATAGTAACATCGTCAGATGGCGCATATTGCAGTACTAAACTTGCATTTGTACGCTCACGATCTTGCTCATCAACAACTTGGTCCCAGTTACGTGGAATATAGGCATTTTCAAACAATACACCATCAGTTGGATTAGAGATTGTTTGGCCGCCGCGCCAACCTGCCGTTAAAATTTGGTTATTTTGAAGTTTACGTTGTTGATTAGTGATGGCAAAAAGCACACCTAGCTTATCATCGTTAAACGTATTACTTATTAAGAATGATGTTGATGGGGATACTTCTTCAGAAAGGCTTTCGTACATACCTTTAACTGAACCTAAAATATGTAAACCACCAAAATCAAAAGGACGTGCTGTAGTTACGTTAACCGTACCACCAATGCCGCCTTCTTGAAGCGTTGCTGTATTACTTTTATAAATATCAGCACCGGTGATTTGATCTGCGGCTAATACATCAAAATTAAATTCACGACCTGCACTGTCTGTCGCAATTTGACGACCATTAACAAGTACAGTATTAAATTGTGGACCAAAACCACGAATAGTTACCGCTTGTCCTTCACCACCACTGCGGTCAATTGCTACACCTGTAATACGTTGCAGAGATTCTGCTACGTTTAAATCAGGAAATTTACCAAGATCTTCTGCTTTAATCCCGTCTGTAACAACATTAGATGCTTTTTTATCTAACATTGATGAACGTAAGCTGCTGCGGATACCCGTTACTGCGATAACTTCAACATCCTCATTTACTACTGTAGACGTATCGCCTTCAGCGCCTTGAGCTGCAACGTTTCCGCTTGCCAATATGCCAGTGATAGCAATACTGATCGCGGTTTTCTTGTTGAACGATAACTTATTGTTAATTATCATTTTTTAAAAACTCCTGATTGTGTGTAGTCGTTGTGTCGTTGTGCTAGTGCAAATAGTTTCAAATACTATTTATATTATAAATACTTTAAATCAAGCTGAAGTGCAACCTTTTCCTTGATTGTAGAGCGTTATTTATTACCGTATTTTTTCTTTTTATTTTCTTTAAATTAACATCAACATATTGAGTTAATTACGAAAATGCGTAAATAATAACCTGTTCATAAACTTCATCAGATAATAAATTAGCTTTTGGATAATTTTCACGGTTTGGCGCGTCAGGCCAATTTTGCGCTTCAAAACACAAAGCTTGTCGTGCTTTAAACGGCGCACCGACGAAGTTAGCGGTGTATAACTGCATACCTGGCTGAGTGCTTTTGAGCGTTAAATTAACCTTCGTGTGTGGCGAGGTTAATGTAGCCATCGTCTTTAAACTGCTGTCATCATTAAAAATATAGCAGTGGTCAAAGCCATTTCCAGCTTCTAGCTGAGGATGAATGGCGCTTAATGCCTCCCCAACTTGACTTGGTTTGGTAAAATCAAAACAACTACCTGTCACTAATGCCGCTTCATTAAGCGGGATGCTGGTTTTATCGATGGGAAGGTAGTGACTGGTATTTACTTGAACAGAATGATCATTAATTGATTCGCTGCCATCAAGGTTAAAATAACAATGGTTAGTAAAATTAACGAGTGTTTCTTTGTTAGTCGTAGCTTTAAAGCGTAATGCAAGCTCGCCATTTTTAGCACTAATCGTTTGCCAAACCTGTAACTCACCGGGGAAGCCTTGCTCACCATCGGGCGAGCAATAATAAAGCTCAACTTCACTTTCAGTTTGTTTGGTTACTTGCCAAAGTACTTTATTAAAGCCTTTAACACCGCCATGTAAGCTATTAGGGCCGTTGTTCGTTTCTAATTGATACTGCGTACCAGATAAGCTGAAACGCCCCTTTGCAATACGGTTAGCGTATCTACCTACTGTAGCGCCAAGGTAAAATGGGTTTTCAAGATAGTATTGAGGGTCATCGACGCAAAGTGTCATTTCTTGCTTTTTAAACTTTATGCTTTTAATTATTGCACCAAATGGCAAAATTTCAGCGGTTAAATCTTTACCATCACTGAGCTGAATAACTTGTAAAAGCTGGTTATTGGCAATAGCTACCACATGTATTCTCCAATCAAATTACCGAATTAACATTTTCTGTTATGACGGCGCAACAATATATATTATAAATAGTATATAACTGAAGCCTGTAACTCAATCTAAATACGTTAAAATTTCTCGATAAAAATTTACAGCTGCCATTATTTATTTACAATAATTAAGCTTCGCCGGAGGTTATATAAAATATAGGCTCCTCAAGGTCAGCTTCTTTGGCATATATGCTCATTAAGCGCTGTTTTTTCGTCAATACTAAGGGCCTGCTTTGATTTCGCGATAAAATCGTATCTCACCATAACGGCTTTACCTATTGCGCAGCATTTATCATCTTGCCATGCTTCTTGCCTAAGCGTAAAAGAGCTAGTGCCTATATGCTCTACAAAGGTTTTTACTGTTACTTCGTGGCCATAAAATAATTCGCCTACAAACGACACTTCAACTTTGGCAATTATCAACTTCCAATCATGTGGGTTTAAGTCAGGTGTAAAAAACTTAAAAATAGGTGCACGTGCAACTTCAAACCATACCGGGAGTACGGTATTGTTAATGTGTCCGAGCGCATCAGTTTCACTAAAGCGCGGCATCACTTTTTCAATAAACATAAAAATCCAATAATAATTATATAAAGGTTACTCATGACGGACTTTATTCGCGTATACGATAACGCGCTAAGCAATGATTTTTGCGATGAATTTATTACCACATTCGCGCAAAGCCCGCATGTAAAACAAGGGGTGACATCGGGCGGTGTCGATCTAAAGAAAAAAGACAGCCACGATCTACACCTAAACAATCACCCCGAATATGCACAACAATTAAAACATATACAACAAACGACTGCACAGCATGTTTTTAAGTATATTGAAGAGCATATTTTTATGATGATTGGGGCGTTTGGTTTAAAGGTATATCATCCAAAAACGGGGGAGGTAGTTGATTTAACTCATGCTAATTTTGAAGAAGTAGGAAAGCCGCAACTCCCCGTTTTAGTGCAGCAGATTTTTAGACTTGGCAATATTCAAGCGCAAAAATACGAAGTAAATAAAGGTGGCTACCCTTACTGGCACAGTGAAGTTTATCCGCAGCTACAGCACAATGAAGCATTACATCGCGTGTTGCTATTTATGTTTTACTTAAACGATGTAGAAGAAGGTGGTGAAACAGAATTTTATTATCAAAACCGTAAAATAGCCCCTAAAAAAGGCACTATGGTAATAGCACCTGGCCACTTTACACATACTCATAGAGGCAATAAGCCAGTATCAAACGATAAGTATATTTTAACATCGTGGGTGTTGTTTAATCGAGCAGAACAAATATATGGTGCGCCTAAGAGTTAGCGCACCAAAATCAGTATTATTTAACCGAGCAGTTCATCAAATAAATTAAACAACTGATCTAGCTCTTCAATGGTGTTGTAGTGCATACAACCAATACGCACTACACCGCCTTTGTCGAGTACACCTAACTGCTTACACAAACCTTGCGCGTAAAAGTTACCGTCCCACACACAAATATGCTGTTTGCCTAAAAATTCTGAAACAGCGCGCGGCTCAAGTCCTTCAAAAATTAAAGCAAAAGTGGGTGTACGCTCATTAAGGCGATCAAAATCATCAATACCAAACAACTTAATGCGTGGGTAATTTACCAAGCGCGTTAAAAAGTGTTCGCTAAGCGCCATTTCGTGCTGTTTAGTTTTAGCAAAAGCTATGCTTAACTTTTCGCGGCGTGAATGGCTATCATCAAGCTCACTAATCGCCGCAATGTAATCAACAGCCGCGATAAAACCAGCCATTGCTTCAAAGCTTTGTGTGCCAGTTTCCCAGCGACCTGGTGCTATGTCTTTAGCTGGCTCAACTTTGTACGGTGTAAACCCATCTAAATGCTCTTTTTTACCGTAAACCATACCCAAATGCGGACCAAAAAACTTATACGCCGAGCAAGCTAAAAAATCGCAATCAAGTGCTTGTACATCAACAAGTTCATGCGGTGCGTAATGTACTGCATCAACATAAACAAGTGCGCCTACGCTGTGAGCAAGCTCTACAATGCGTTTAATATTATTAATTGAACCTGTGGTATTTGACGCATACGTTACCGCAACAAGCTTAGTATTACTGTTTAATAAGCTTTCAAACTGCGCCATATCTAAGCTGCAATCAGCTTCGTTAATAAGCGCAGTATTTACAACAACACCTTTATCTTCTGCGGCTTGTTGCCACGACGATACATTCGAGAAATGATCAGCGTTAGTTACAATTATTTCATCGCCAGCCTGCCAATCACGCGAAATTGCACGGCTAAAGCTAAATGTGAGGCTGGTCATGTTTGGACCAAACACAATTTGTTGTGAGCTAGGTGCATTAAGTAAGTCAGCGGCGGCTTGGCGCGCATTCGCCATCAACTCAACCGTTTTATCACTTGAAAAAAACGCGCCACCTAAGTTCGAATTATAATGACCTAAATAAGCAGTCATCGCAGTAAGCACCGATGTTGGTACTTGCGAGCCGCCTGGTCCGTCTAAAAATATTGGCGATTTACCATCAACGTTTTGCATTAATGCTGGAAATTGCTCACGTAATTGCGTTATGTTCATGCTTATTCCTTAAGACGTTAATACAAAACAATCCAGGTAACCTGGTTTGCTAGCATCAATTTTGTTCATAGGTGTTGCGTTGTGCCACACTTGACGGTCGTTTATTAATGCAAACATGCCGTCTTTTATTTCCATTTTAAAACAAGGCTCAGCTTGCTTGCTTTCGTATACAAGTAGTTCGCCACCTTCTAAGTTCTCGTGAGATACGCCGCATATACATACATGGTCAAAACCATCTTGATGAACGCCTTCTGGCGCTGCAGGTGTATCGCTATCAATGGCAAGCATGCGGAACTGATGAATTTCAATATCGCGCTGCTCATCAATACCGGTAAGTTGGCGAAACTCATTGACGATATTTTTCATACCCTCTGATTCAAGTAAACTTTGCTCTAGGTTTTCGTAAGTACGCTCTACATTACCCTGAAAAGTATTAATTGAATCGTCTTGAACAAATGCTTTGGTTTTTTGTAACTTTATTTCACCATTTAGCATTTTAACTACTGAATAACGACGTTTACGAAAAGCACCATCTGCATATGGATTTGCAGGCAGGTTATCAAAAGAAGGCTTAACCAAATCAATATTTACTTGGTTAATAAAACGTAGTTGCAGTAAATTCTGGTTGTTTAATGCTGTCATAAAATCTCGCCTAAAATAATGAGAATATTGGTGAGGATTTTAATGCATATTGAGAGGATTTTTTGCTTTATTACTCAACTTAAAAACAACTTAAGGCCAGAGTTAATACAAAAATATAAAAAAAGAAGCATGAACTATCTAATATTTATTTTAGTCAATAAAAAACCCGCCGAAGCGGGTTTTTAAACAAACTTTAAAAATTATACAGCTTGTTGAATAATAACCTTGTCTGCTTTTTTAGTGTAAGCAGGCATACGGTGGAAGTTCAAGTAACGGTAAGTATCTGCAGCCGTTGCATTGATCTTCGCTGCATACTCTTGGTACTCAGCTGGAGTAGGTAATTTACCTAAGATAGCCGCTACAGCAGCAAGTTCTGCTGATGCTAAGAATACGTTTGCACCATTACCTAAACGGTTAGGGAAGTTACGTGTAGAGGTAGACACAACCGTTGCTTTGTCTGCAACGCGTGCTTGGTTACCCATACAAAGTGAACAACCTGGTGTTTCGATACGTGCACCAACACGTCCAAAGATACCGTAGTAACCCTCTTCAGTAAGCTGGTCTTTATCCATCTTAGTTGGTGGAGCAACCCAAAGTTGAGTTGGTAACTGACCTTTAAAGCCATCGAGTAATTTACCCGCTGCGCGGAAATGACCGATGTTAGTCATACAAGAACCGATGAACACTTCGTCGATTTTCTCGCCAGTAACGTCAGATAGTAAGCGCGCATCATCTGGGTCATTTGGAGCACAAAGAACGGGTTCTTTAATCTCAGCTAAATCAATTTCAAGTACATGCTTGTACTCTGCATCAGCATCAGCTTCCATTAGTTCTGGGTTAGCTAACCAATCTTGCATTGCAGTAATACGACGCTCAATAGTACGTACATCACCGTAACCTTCAGAGATCATCCATTTAAGCATAACAATGTTTGACTCTAGGTATTCTGCGATAGATTCTTTAGAAAGTTTAACCGCACAACCTGCAGCTGAACGCTCTGCAGATGCATCTGATAATTCAAATGCTTGCTCAACAGTAAGGTGTTCAACGCCTTCAATTTCTAGTACACGACCAGAGAATTCGTTAATTTTACCTTTTTTCTCAACTGTTAATAAACCCGCTTTGATACCGTAGTAAGGAATTGCATGTACAAGGTCACGTAAAGTGATACCTGGTTGCATTTCGCCTTTAAAACGAACCAAAATAGATTCTGGCATATCAAGTGGCATAACACCCGTTGCTGCTGCGAATGCAACTGCACCCGAACCTGCTGGAAATGAAATACCTAGTGGAAAACGTGTATGTGAATCACCACCAGTACCTACAGTATCTGGTAGTAACATACGGTTTAACCATGAGTGAATTACACCATCACCTGGGCGAAGTGAAACACCGCCACGGTTCATGATGAAATCAGGAAGCGTATGGTGAGTGTTTACATCGATAGGTTTAGGGTAAGCTGATGTATGACAGAAAGACTGCATGGTTAAATCTGCAGAAAAACCTAAACAAGCTAGATCTTTAAGTTCATCACGTGTCATAGGACCTGTTGTATCTTGCGAACCAACAGTTGTCATTTTAGGCTCACAGTATTGACCTGGGCGAATACCTGCAACGTTACATGCTTTACCAACCATTTTTTGCGCTAGTGTGAAGCCTTTGTCAGATACTTCTGTTGCTGTTGGTACTTTAAATACGTCAGTTGGAGCTAGACCAAGTGATGTACGTGCTTTATCAGTTAAACCACGACCAATGATTAGTGGAATACGACCACCAGCACGAACTTCATCTAAAATTACATCAGATTTAAGCTCAAAAGTAGAAATCACTTTATCTGTACCATGTTGCTTAACAACACCTTCGTACGGGTAAATGTCGATTTGCTCGCCCATGTTAAGCTCATCAACATTTAACTCGATTGGTAATGCGCCTGAATCTTCCATTGTATTGAAAAAGATTGGCGCAATTTTATTACCTAGACATACACCGCCAACACGCTTGTTTGGTACGAACGGGATATCATCGCCCATAAACCAAAGTACAGAGTTAGTTGCAGACTTACGAGAAGAACCAGTACCAACAACATCACCTACATATGCAAGTGGTAGGCCTTTAGTTTTTAATTCTTCAAGCTGAGAGATTGGACCTACTTCGCCTGGCTTGTCTGGTGTAATTCCATCACGTTCAATTTTTAGCATTGCTAAAGCATGTAGTGGGATATCTGGACGAGACCATGCATCTGGTGCAGGTGACAAGTCATCCGTATTTGTTTCGCCAGTTACTTTAAATACAGTAACTGAGATCTTTTCAGCAACAGCTGGCTTATTAGTAAACCACTGCGCATTTGCCCAAGACTCAATAATTTGCTTAGCGAATGTGTTACCCGCTTTTGCTTTTTCTTCAACATCGTAGAACGCATCAAACATAAGTAATGTATTTGAAAGGCCTTGAACTACGATTGGTGCAAGTGTTTCGTCATCAAGTAGGTCAATCATTGGTGCGATATTGTAACCGCCCAACATTGTACCTAATAATTCTGCCGCTTTTTCTTTAGAAACAAGTGGAGAATTAGTTTCACCTTTAGCTATAGCTGCTAAAAATCCCGCTTTAATATAAGCAGCATCGTCAACACCCGCTGGTATACGCTGAATAAACAAATCTAAAATGAATTCTTCTTCACCTGCAGGTGGAGTTTTGATTAATTCAATAAGATCAGCAGTTTGCTGAGCATCTAATGGCGCTGGTACGATACCTAACGCGGCACGTTCTTCTACGTGTTTACGATATTCTTGTAGCACAATATTGCCCTCTTGGTGACGTGAAAGTATCCGGTAGCGCTTCAAGCGCAAATAAGTTACCCAATACTTATAGTATTCTAACGCGTAATTATAAAGCTTTTATGGATAGATGAAAATCCATCCAGTTACGCAACTGATTATACCGATTATAAATACTATGAATAGTGGTTGTAGTAAAAACTATTCCCATGAATACTTGTTAAGTAATAATCATTACCATTAACCAATATTAATTTATTACAGACATAAAAAAACCCAGCTCTTGGCTGGGTTTCTATTACAAACTATTTAATTAACGTAAAACTTTAACGTTTTTGATAGTTTTGATATGCGCTTCTACACGACGGTTTTCTGCGTTTGCAGCTTTAGTGTTTGCATCATTTTTAAGACGCTCTTCACCTAAACCAACTGTAGTAATGCGATCTTGAGCAATACCATCAGCAACAAGTTGCTTAGCTACAGCATCAGCACGCTTTTTAGATAACCATTTATTGTAAGTTGCTTTACCTACAGCTGAAGTGTGACCTTCTAAAAGCACTGTTGTACCTGGGTACTCTTTTAAGAACTCAGATACTTTTTCGATATCATTTAAGTACTGAGTAGATACTGCTGATGTATTATTAGGGAAAGTCACTAATAAGCTTACAGTTACTTCTTTATCTTCATATAAAGTACAACCTGTGCCATCAACTGCGTCAGTCATTGGCGTGTTTGGACATCTATCGTCAGCATCTAAAATATTATCATTGTCGCTGTCTGAAGGAGCAACTGCAACTTCAACTACTTCTGGAGCTGGTTTTACTGGCTCAACTGGTGCTGAGTTTTGGCCAAATAAGTAGTTAATACCAATTTTAGCGCCTACATCTGTGTAACCACGGTCAAGACCTTGGTATACAGCTGTTTCAGCATTTACAAATAAACCATCTGTAATGAAATGTTGGTAACCAACACCTGCATTTAAGAATGTGTTGTCATCTACTACGTCCATTTCTTTAATACCGAAAAGACCGTAGAAAGGACCGCCATTTAAATGATAAAGAGCATCAATACCGTAACGCTCGCCATCAATACTGTTGCGGTTGCCAGCAACTTTATCAAAAGCATTAAAATCCATGTCTGCATATTCTAGGCGTGCGCTCCAGTAATCACTGAAACGGTAACCAGCTTCAACACCCCAACCAGTTGATTCATTTACATCAAGACCAGCTTGGGCACGCATGTTTTTCCAAGATGCGTCATAGTAGTCACCAAATGCGCCAATGTAGAAACCTTCTTCTTTATCTGCAGCAAATGTAGATACGCTAGTTGCAGCTAACGCAATTGCGATTGTAAGTGATTTTAATTTCATTGTTTTCTTCCCATTTTAACAATTAAAAATTGTAGCTAATCAATACTAGCTCAATCTGTTTTATACAGACTAACCGAACCTTTGTTAATCAATACTTAACGAATAATAAAGTTTATAAATTTTTTAATGATCTATAACGACATCCAACCACCCATTGTAGGTGAAATTAAAAATATTACCTACTCTGCAAATAATTTATAGTTGTGGTTTTTTTATAAATCGATAGCCTGCGATAAAAACAGGAACAATTCAGTTAAATGCACTTTTATACACAGCAAAACTTACTTATCCTTATAAAATGGATGATAACACTAGAATTTATTTTGCTCAATCAATGAACACTTCTAAAAATGAAAAATGAATATTTATAATCATAAACTTACATCTAAAATTAATAGTTAAGTACCGCAAAAAGTACGATACCCCTGATCACTTTTAGGAGGCGTCTGAAAATCGACAAGCTTATTCACTTCATTATAAGGATTGCTCAGTACTTTTAAAAAATCACTTAATAGCGCACTTGACCCCATTTCGCTGTAGTCAGTAATAATTGATTCAATGATGTGATTGCGTGGTATTACTCGAGGGTTCGCTTTTCGCATTACTGTATAACTATTTCCATCAACCCGGCTTTGCCATTTACATGCCCATTGCGCTAATGCTTCAGGAATAAGCGCTTCCTGTTTTAACGACTCAGTTAATGCATCAAAGGTATTGGTGTAATCGAGTTCATGAACCTTTAATAATGTTAACAATTCTGCAACTAATTTTGTATCGTTTTCATCAATACCGACTAAGCCCAACTTTTTTGCCCACATAACCGTAAATTCAGTATTAAACTGTTCAGCAAAGCTATTTATATGTGGCGTCATTAGCGAAACAGCTTGCTCATCATCGTCATGAATTAGTGGTATAAGACTTTCAGCTAAACGGGCACAGTTCCAGTTAGCCATATTCGGCTGGTTACCAAATGCATAGCGGCCTTGTTTATCAATAGAACTAAATACAGTATCAAAATCAAAACTGTTCATCATGGCACATGGGCCGTAATCAATGGTTTCTCCGCTTACTAGCGTATTATCTGTATTCATTACTCCGTGAATAAAACCAACACGCATCCAGCTCACAATTAGCTTAACTTGGTTTTTAATCACTGCGCCTAAAAAGGCTAAATAGCGCTGCGAACCTGTATCAGTTATTTCTGGGTAGTGTCGCTCTATAGCTAAATCGGCTAAATTTTTAAGCCCTTCAACATCGCCTTGCGTCGCTAAATATTGAAATGAACCAACACGAATATGGCTCGTTGCTACGCGAGTAACGATAGCCCCTGCTTGTGGCGGATTACGGTAAACCGTTTCGCCACTGCCAACAACCGCTAAGCAGCGTGTGGTTTTAACTCCCAGCGCATGCATTGCCTCGCTCATTACGTATTCACGAATAGCAGGACCAAGTGCACAACGCCCATCCCCTCCTCTTGAGTAAGGAGTAGCACCAGAGCCTTTTAATTGAATATCCCACAACTGGTTTTTATCATCATTAATAGCGCCCAGTAAATGCGCTCGCCCATCGCCTAAACGTGGTGAAAAATGTCCAAATTGGTGCCCAGAGTAACCAAGTGCTACTGCAGGAATTGCCTGTTTATCGTTGCCGCTAAAAGTGCTGGCACGCAAATCAGCCGCAACGTTAATATTAAACTCTTTTGCTAAGCTCTCGTTCCACAGCAATAACTGAGGAGAGGCGACACTTGCAGGGAAATCTTCAATCGCGAAGTTTTCCGCAATGTCTGTGTATCTTGGCACTAATTTCATGGTAATTCCTATTGTTGCTGACTTATACCAACACGGTTGTCACCTACGCCATAAGCAACAATTAAGCTCAACTCTTGCATACTTAAGCCACTTTGCTTTTGCATTTCGTTAAAAAAGGCCTGGGCTGCACTCAGTGATTTTTTAGTTTGTAAGCCGCCGTCTATAATTTTATGGGCACGTAAGTAATTCTCTACATCGCGTGATAATAAAAAAGTATCTTTACCAAGTGCTCGCAATGCATAAGGGCCAGTATTTCCGCCTAAACGCGAACCATGCTTTTTTAAATACGCCCATAAACCAATAATATCGTCTGTTGGCCAATTAGCGATAAACTGGCTAAAACTGCCATGTTCCCCTGCTATCTCGTGGATCATGTAAGCATTTTCGGTAATTGTTTTTACTTTTTTATAGTTACGAACAATACGCTCATCAGTAGCTTTTTGTTCCAGCATATCGGGTGGCATCATTAATAACTTATCAACGCTAAAATCCCAAAAAACCTCTCTAAAGCCCGGCCACTTATTATTAATGACTGACCAATAAAAACCGCTTTGAAATACTTTTCGAGTAAATTCTTCAAGCCAATCGTCGTCACTTAACGTGCTTAGTTGTTTTTTAGATAACGGTTTTGCAAGTAATAACTTCAGCATTTTTTCGGAGCCTTTTCGCTCTACAGCTCGCTTATAAATATCGCTAAATTTTTCCATACTAATTAAATACCTCACTACTTATATTGCTAGTGTACGAGAAAAGCACCCAATACGTAACCACTCCCATTATGGATGAATGAATATGCATTTAGTCGCTTGACACCCAGACGGCTAAAATGCTTTAATCGCCGTAATTACCCTATTTAAATTGCTCAGGTTTGTAAGTTTTACTCTACAAACAGGTGCAAAGGGCTAGAAGAGGTGCGTTATTCAGGTAGCGTATGTTAGGAGCGCAAACTCCAGTGAGCATACGTGAGGGGAATTAACGCCGAGAAGTAACCACTTTTGCGAGGTGTTTATTTCGGGCGACTAGGTTGAACCCTAGCGACTGTCACCAATAGCTGCTTATAAAAAGCAGCTTATTAGTTTGGTGGAGAGCTTCTGGTCTTAAATATTAAGGCCGTGCGCCCTATTATTTTAAGCCCATTCGCTCTTCGAATTATTAGTTCGAACGACGTTAATGCGGCTCCTTCCATAAAGCTTTTTAACTCTTCGAATAATATCAATTGCATTAAATTAGTTATCGCTAAAATGATCACGTTTTTAATAAAGTTGGTACAAATTATAAGTTCGTGAGAGATGATCAACAACTTCAATTTAAACGACTACTCATTGTGGACCGCGCTCGTAACGCCATTTGATCAACACGGCGATGTTGACTACAACACGTTAACTAAACTGGTTAGGGATCAAGAAGCGGCGCATAACGGTATTTTACTACTTGGCAGTACAGGCGAAGGCTTGGCGCTAACGCAAAAAGAGCAACAAGCCATTGTTGAACACGTATGCCAGCTAAAACCAGCAGTACCACTCATGGTAGCTGTTGGCGGTAGTAACTTAAAACAACAAATTGAGTGGGTTAACTACTGTAATACATTGCCAATTCATAGCTTTTTACTTGGTTCACCGCTTTATGCAAAGCCCGGCGCTATAGGTCAAACTCATTGGTTTGAAAGCCTACTTAATGCAAGCGATCACCCGTGTATGCTTTATAACGTACCGGGACGAAGTGCTGTTAGCATCCCAGCGGCAACTATTAAAAACTTAAAAAACAATAAAAATTTATGGGCGTTAAAAGAAGCGAGCGGCAGTATTGCTCAGTTTGAAGCTTACCGCCAAGCGGCCCCTAATTTAGCTATTTTTAGTGGCGACGATGCGCTAATGCCTTATTTTGCACAAGCCGGTGCAAAAGGATTAGTGTCGGTAGCTGCAAACGCATGGCCTGAACAAACTCACGAGTTTGTTAAACGCAGTTTAAGTGGTCAACACCCTAATTTATTTGCCCAGTGGTCAAGCGCTATTAATAGCCTATTTGCTGTCGCAAACCCTATTCCCGTAAAGGTACTGATGCATTTGCAAGGTCGCTTAAGCAGCCCGCAACTTCGTCCACCTTTAACACACCTTGAGTTAACTCAAACCGATTGCATCACAACTGCAAACAACACCATTTTATCTTGGCATTAAATACAGGTTTTTATAATGAGCTGGTTAGAACTATTAAATAATTTAGAATCGGGCGCTGTACGCGCAGCATCACAAAACGAAAGCGGCCAATGGCAAGCTAACATAGAAGTAAAAAAAGGTATTTTAGAAGCCTTTAAAAATGGCACTAATACTGAGTTTTCAGGTGGTTTTGTTGATAAACATAACTTAGCTCCGCAAGAGTTTAGCACTGATGATGGCGTGCGAATGGTGCCGGGTGGCTCAAGTGTTCGCCGTGGTGCTTATGTGGCTAAAGGCACGATTATTATGCCACCAGCGTATGTAAACATTGGTGCATATATCGACGAAGGCACAATGGTAGATAGCCACGCATTAGTTGGCTCGTGTGCACAAGTAGGTAAAAACGTACATTTAAGTGCTGCAGTTCAGCTTGGTGGTGTACTTGAGCCAATTGGTGCAAGCCCAGTAGTGGTTGAAGATGACGCATTTATTGGTGCAGGCTGTATTATTGTTGAAGGCGTAGTCATTAAAAAAGGCGCAGTACTTGCCCCTGGCGTGCGTTTATCAGCAACTATTCCAGTATACGATTGCGTAAACGAGCGCCAACTTGATAAAGGCGAGCCAATCCCAGAGTACGCGATTGTAATACCGGGCTCTCGCCCTGCGTCAAACGAATGGGCACGCGAACAAGGCTTAAGCATGTCGTGTGCGTTAATAGTTAAATACCGCGACGAGAAAAGCGATGCATCGTTATTGCTTGAAGAGGTTTTACGATAATGAGCTTTTTGAGCACGCCTATCATAACCGCTGTAAATACTATTACACAACAACTTGATACACCTTTTTTTGTTTACGACCTAGATCAACTAAACACGCATCTTGCGCGTTTAGTTGCGCAAACCGATGTAAAACTGTGGTACGCGGTAAAAGCAAATCCACTGTCTAAAATAATTCAAAGCTTAGACAGCGCTGGCTTTAATTTTGACGTAGCAAGTAAAGGTGAGCTTGAGCAAGTACTCGCACAAGGTATTAGCTCACAGCGCGTGCTCAACACAGGGCCTGCAAAAAGCCCTAAACAAATAAAACACTTTATTGAGCGCGGCGTGCGTATATTCGTAGCAGAAAGCCTCAATCAAGTACGTTGGTTAAACCAACAAGCACAATTACAAAACACGCAGTTACAAGTATTACTGCGTGTGCAATTACGTTGGCCTGAAGGTGAAAAAAACCCTCTGGGCGGCGATAGCCTTACGCCGTTTGGTATGGGTTGTGATGAGTGGCAAGCACTCAATGTAGCTGACTACCCTGCACTTAAGTTTGACGGCCTGCATATTTTTCAGTGGGGCAACATGCTTAGCACGCAAAAGCTAAGCGACTTGTGGTCACAAATGATTGCACCACTTAGTCAACTTGCCAGCGATTTAAATATTAGCCTTAAAATTCTCGATTTAGGCGGCGGCTTAGGAATTCCTTATACACAAAATGAAGCAACGCTTGATTGGGATGACTTAATTGCTGCGCTCGCTAAAATTAAAAATGATGCGGGTGTAGAAGAATTATGGATGGAACTTGGTCGCTATGCCGTGGGCGAATGCGGTCATTACGCAAACCCAGTAGTAGAGCGCAAACAAAACTATAATCAAGAACAAGTAATTTTAAGCGGCGGTATTAATCACTTATTACGCCCTGCTGTTACCAGTCAAGATTTTCCTGCTGCATTACTGCGTGAATCCAGTGCTAAAACTCAAGCGGTCACTTTATACGGCCCGCTTTGTACAGCGCTTGATTGCCTAGGTGAACATAACCTGCCAAGCGATTTAAATGAGCACGACTGGCTAGTGTTTAGCCAATGCGGTGCTTACGGCTTTACCGAAAGTATGCCGTATTTTTTATGCCATGAGCTAGCTGCCGAGTATACCCTGCAAAACGGTACACTTACCTGCGTTCGCCAAGCCGAAAATGCCAGCCACTATTTAAGGTAATAAGCATGAGTAATACAACACACATCAGCCAAGAGAACATTGTAGTAGGGGAAGTTGCAAACGGCTTACCGCTTACAATTCCTGTGTATCGTTTAAAAGGCGATGGTACAGGGCCTAGTGTTTACATTCAGGCCAATATGCATGGCGCTGAAGTGCAAGGTAACGCAGTTATTTTTCAGCTGCTTGAGCAATTAAAACACCTTAATCTTAATGGCGATATTACCCTTGTACCTTATGCAAATCCGATTGGTTGTAATCAAAAATCTGGCGAGTTTACCCTTGGCAGGTTCGATCCGATTACGGGCACTAATTGGAATCGCATGTATCATTACAATAAAAATTTAGTGACACAGTTTGCGCAAAATCATACTCAGTATGACAACGCTACATTAAAAAGTAACTTCAAACAGGCGCTTATTGACGAAGTAGACAGCAAACTTAACGGCCCTGCTTATTTACTCAATACGGGTAAACGCATTGCGCTTAACTTACAAAAACTCGCTCATCAGGCTGATATAGTACTCGATTTACACACAGGCCCTATTTCAAGCAAGCATCTGTACTGCCCAACCTATGCAACCGACAGCGCACGTTACTTTAATATTGAACATGTATTGCTTATTCCTAGTGATTTTGACGGCGCTATGGATGAAGCTAACTTTTGCCCATGGTGGCATTTAAGTGATGCACTTAGCGAGCAAGGTCGTGAATTATCAATACCTGTAGAAGCATTTACGGTAGAGCTAGGCAGCCAAGAAAAAATAGACTTAAAAGAAGCACTAAACGATGCAAACAGCATTTTAAGTTACTTAAATCATAAAAGCGTATTACAAAACGCACCGCATACGCCAGCTAACATCACTCGCTATGCATGTAATTTAGATGACTACTTTGCTTATTACGCCCCTATTGGCGGTATGGTTGAATACATAGCCCCACTTGGCGGGCACATTAAAGCCGGTGAGCCTATTGCACATATTTTACGCATGGAGCGCTACTTAAGCGAGCAGCCACTGCAAACACTCACTCTTGATTGCGATGCAATTGCTATTTTGCACTTTGCCTCAGCGAGTGTTAACCAAGGTACCGAACTTTATAAGTTTTTTACTAACATATTTGAGCTTTAGCTCACCCTTCTCATTGCGTGAGAGTAATACCAATTGCATTAAATTAGTGATCTATTATAGCGATAAGGAAATAGCTTAATAACAAGGCTAAAATTATGGTACATAGTTGTTCTATATAAATAATTTTTAACGTAGTTAGTGAGTTATTTAATACGCTAGAATGATCATGTTTTTAATAAAATTGGTATAAATTAACTAAAGTAGTTAATTTGCATTAGAAAGCGGCCCTGGCCGCTTTTCTTTTGATCTGTGTTTATCTCAAATACGTATAATACGAAGTATAAAAAAATTCAGTAAAAGTTCACCGTTACATATGTAAAAAGACGTTTTAATTAAATTAACGCATACAATAACTTAAACTCACAAAGGAACTACAATGAGCTGGCGCCACTGGATAACACTTTCTGCCTTAATAAGTACAGCTACCTTAGCACAAGAAGAGGTTGCTACAAACGAGCAAGACAACGAAATAAACCTTGTAAAACAGTGTATTTTAAACGAAGTTATTGGTGGAGACGGTAAACAAACTCTAGACGATCTTCGTAAAAAATGTTCGGCTCTTGAAGAAAACAAACAACTTACCGCGCTTGATAAACGCCAAGCACGTGAAGAAGTGGGTAAAAAAAATCGTAATGTTATTACGCCACATAAACGTAATTATATTTTACCACTTTCGTACGTATCCCATCCCAATGATCGCCCTTTCGATGGCTTCGACGAATTAACTGATGATAATGATGGTGAACCGCTCGATAACTTAGAGGCAAAGTACCAACTTTCCATTAAAGTACCTTTGTACGATGATTTTTCAGATGAAGACCAAGCATTATTTTTTGGTTTTACGCTGCAATCATATTGGCAAATATATAATTCAGAAATCTCCTCACCATTTCGTGAAACGAACTACGAACCTGAAGTTTTTTGGATAAACTACCTCGACCCAGAAAATGTACTTTGGGGCGATGAAATGGCAATTGTTTTAGGTATTTCACATCAGTCAAATGGTCGTAGCCAGCCCAACTCACGCTCATGGAACCGTATTTACGCTGATTTCATTTGGGAAAATGAAGGGTTTGTTTTTAGTTTTAAACCTTGGTATCGCATAGCCGAGGACGAAAAAGACAACGTTTTAGAAGCTAAAGGCGACGATAATCCAGACATATACAAATACATGGGCTATTTTGAATTTAGCGGTGCATACCGTCTTAACGATCATGAATTTAGCTTTATGTCGCGTAATAACTTAAATTCAGACAATCGTGGTGCTATTCAGCTTGACTGGTCATTTCCATTATGGGGCCGAGTTCGTGGTTATGCACAATACTTCAATGGTTATGGCGAAAGCTTAATTGACTATAATGCCGATATAGAACGTATTGGTGTAGGTATATTATTAACCGATCTGCTGTAATACTTCCCTAAGTTTTACGCATTAAAAAGCCAAGCATTGCTTGGCTTTTTAGTGTTTTGAACAACTAAACAGTTATTTTTTTACTACAAACTGCCCTTCAAATTCCGCAACTATATTATCACCATCGTAAATAGTTACTGGCACAACATAGCTTGCTTTACCTTCGGTTTCTAAATCGCTCAACTTACCCTTGCAGGTTTGTATATCAACACACCCTCGTGGGTCGGTAGTAAGCGGCTTTAAGTACTTAATACTTGCATCGGCTAATACAATATTACCTTCAAGCCCTGCTTCTTTAAGTGCTAAGTAAGTAGCGCCCCAACCTGTTAGCGTGGCCAAGCTATAAATAGATCCTGCAAACATGGTGTTATGGAGGTTTAAGTTAGCGTCTAGGTCGGCGCTGGTTGTAAATTGCCAATCGGTGTAGCTTTCTACTTTAATGCCCATCGCGTCACTAATTGGAATAGACTCACGCCATGTGTTTTGCAGCACTTGCGTCCAATTAGGATGGCGAAACCAGCCTGGCTCACACGGCTTTTGCTTTACCATTTTAAAATGCTGTACATCGCCATACGCTAAATGTGCTTTTTCTTTTAGTTCGTAACCGTGGCGTTTATAAAACTCAAGCGCACGTTCGCGAGCAAATAAAACCAGTTCATCAGCATTTTGCGTCCATGCTATTTTTTCAAGCTCATGTAATAAACGACTACCAATATGTTGATTACGATTCCCTTCAGCAACGGCCATGTAACGCACTTGTGCCTGTTCATGATTGTTAAAGTGCAAACGTGCTACGCCTAGCACTTCACCTTCTTTATTTTTTATAAACCGATGCTCAGAATCTTGCTCCATATCATCTTGCTCAGAGCCACGCGGCTCGCCCCAAGGCGCGCGTAATACCTGCCAGCGCAATTGGTAATACGCTTGCCAATCTTCGCTACTTTGTGGGGTGCTTACCTGAAACATACATACTCCTGTTGTTATATAAGCCGTAAATAAAAATCCAAAAGGCTACGGCGCTATACTAATCATATTGATTATCTACAAGCTAGAAAGCTCAAATAATTAAATCGCTTGGTATTTTTATTGTAAATACCATACTCCATCTTTAAAAAACTGCAAATACGACTTTGGTGATGGCCATAAAATATCTAAAAATTAATAACACAAGGCATTGCCATTTAACGGTGCTAGTTTATGCTGAGAATATGATAGAAAAAATCAATTATATAAATTCGCTGACGGGCTTGCTAAGCGATCAGTTTATTGAGAATAGCCACAGCATTGGTCAGTTAATCTATTGGCATAAATGCAGTGGCGATCACATTCAGATACGTGGTCATGAGCAGTTGCGCTGGTTACTCATTAACGACACACTCCAATCTGTTATTGATTTAAATAACCCGAGTTTATTACTTTTTCCACATTTATTGTGCTTAGGTAAGCACTGGCAAGCTCTTAGCGCGCCAAAAAAGGTGCTAGAACTTGGCCTTGGCGGCGGTGCTATTCGTAATTATTTACAACACAAATACCCCAAAGCACACATAACATCCGTTGAAAAAAACGCTGATATTATTGATTGCTACACTCAATTTTTTTCATCAAATAAAAATGATCAATTACTATGCGCCGATGCACAACAGGTTTTAAAAAGTGCGCAAAATATTGACTGGATTATCTTAGATTTATTTAGCCAAATAGACGCACCTCGATTTTTATTTGAAGAGGCATTTTATAAAAAAATCTACTTGGCTTTAAATAACAACGGTGTGCTATTTATTAATTTTTTATCGCAACATGAGTCGCAATTAAAGCAACTTAAGCAGCTATTACTCGATGTGTTTGGCTGTACAGTCAGCCCGCAAAAAATTACGGGCTACGTGAATCATATTGTCGTGGTAACCAAAAAACTTAAACAGATAAGTTAAACGTAACGGGTCCATCGTTACACAAGCTTACTTGCATATCGGCACCAAACTCACCGGTGGCTATTGTAAGCCCCAACTCTTTAGCTTGAGCAACAAAGTACTCGTAAAGCTCATTAGCTTGGCTTGGCGTTGCCGCAGATGAAAAACTAGGGCGCATACCCTTTTTAGTATCAGCCGCTAAGGTAAATTGCGAAACCACCAGCAACTCACCTTTAATATCTTTGAGGCTTAAGTTCATTTTGTCCTTTTCGTCAGTAAAAATACGATAGTTACTTACTTTGTGTAAAAGCTTATCGGCCGTTTGCGTATCGTCGTGTTTTTCAACACCCAGCAACAACAATATACCTTGGCTAATTTCGCCTACAACTTGATTATTAATTTCTACCTTGGCATGCTTTACGCGCTGTATTAACCCTTGCATTTAAACTGTGTCCTTTACTGTTGGCTTGTCATCTTCAAACTCAATCTCTGGTGTTTCTGGTATTTCATCTGGGCTAATACATGCTGTAAATTCAGCGCCAAGCAAAACAACAACCCACGATAAATACACCCAAACAAACAAAATAGGAATCGTCGCCACTGCGCCGTAAATCACTTCGTACGAAGGAAAATGGCTAATATAAAGTGCAAACCCTTTTTTAGTTAGCTCAAACAAAAGTGCCGCAAATAATGCTCCCGGTATCGCCGCTTTAAACGATACGCGCGTATTAGGCACTAAGGTGTAGAGCATAATAAAGCCCACCATCGAAATACCATACGGCAATAGCTTTAACAAAAACCCGCTAAACCCAGGAATACCCTGATCAGCAAACGATACCAAAGATACAATATAAGAGGTAACACCAATGCTGGCACCAAGTAACATAGGCCCTAAGCTCAAAACCATCCAATATACTGCAAAGGAAATCATCATCGGGCGCTTTTTCTTTATTCGCCAAATGCGGTTTAGCGTGGCATCCACATTACGTATTAGCAACAATGCAATTGCAGCTAAAAAACCAATACCTACTGCGGTCATTTGGTTTGCGTTACCGGCAAAAGAGCTAATATGCTCTCTAATAACATCGGTAGAAGTAGGCACAAAGTTAGTAAACAAAAAGCTCTCAATCTCCATACGAGTGGATTCAAAACCTGGAAAAGCCGAAAATATAGCAACACCCACTGCAATAAGCGGTATCAAAGAAAGTAACGTAACATAGGCTAAATAGCCGGCATTAACCGTTATTTGATCATCTATACAGCGATTAAAATACTGCATCCACCAACTTGGCTGCTGGCGTATAAAGGTCTTAACTTGCTGTTTGTAATTGGAGAGCTTATCATTCATACAATTGACTTGTGCTTATGTGGTTTTGATTATAATAACAATCAGCGCCATAATTTACAGCACTAACACGCGTAAACAGGAATTCAGATGAAAAAACAAACATTACTTAGTGTTTCAATGCTTGTACTAACACTTACTTTGTCAGGTTGCCAAACAGCTTATTACTCTGCAATGGAAAAAGTAGGTATTCACAAACGCGACATCCTTATCGATCGCGTAGAAGAAACCAAAGACTCGCAGCAAGAGTCTCAAGAAGAATTTAAATCGGCACTAGAGCGCTTAACTACTCTAATCGATTTTAATGGTGGCGAACTACAAGACACTTACAATCAATTAAACGACGATTACGAGTCGAGCTTAAAAGCCGCAAACGAAGTATCAACTAACATCAATAAAGTAGAAGACGTAGCAGAAGCACTTTTTGATGAGTGGAGCGATGAGCTAGAGCAATACAAAAGCGCATCACTTAAGCGTGAAAGCAGCAAAAAGCTAACCGCGACTAAGCGTCAATTTGAACAGCTATTACGCTCGATGCGCAGCGCAGAGAGTAAAATGGAGCCAGTATTAACGTCGCTTCACGATAATGTTTTATATTTAAAGCATAACTTAAACGCACAAGCGGTATCGGCTATTAAAGGCGAATTCACTAACCTTAAACGCGACATACAAGTGTTAATGAATGACATGAACAAATCGATTGCCGATTCAAACAAATTTATTGAACAAATGAATAGCGCAGGCTAACTAATATATTACAAACAAACAAAAGTAAGCCTGCAATTTCGCAGGCTTACTTATTTTTACTTTTTGTTACTTTTTAACCACTTATTAATCTAACGTTTTTGGTACACTTTCATAAAATTAGAATTAAAATAAAAAACTACAATGAAAATAAGTATCTTAACTCTTTTGGCTATCTCTAGCTTACTAACCGCTTGCGGAACTGCTAATCACATAGAAAGAATCGCAGGGCCTGATACTGTAGTACCACTACATAAAGATGGTGATCGCGAAGGGCGCTACCATAATCTATACCCAGGCAAAAAAACGTACCCTATTAGTTGTGAAAATGACTGCTATCCAAGCAACACTCATTTGCAATGTGAAGAAGGAAGTGAAAACTGCCAATATATTGCTGGGCAAGTAACTCCAAAATTAAATACCGGATACACTGTTCGCTGGCTTGGCCATGCAGGGTTTATGATCAGCACACCAAACGGGCAGCAAGTGGTGTTTGATCCTGTAAAAGAGCAGTTCGACTCCCCTGTTGATTTAGCCTTTAAACTTGCCTCAGGGTTTTATCGTAAGCCCGGTGACTGGCTAACTAACAGCGAACTAACTAATTTAGATGCCGTTATATATTCTCACCTTCATTATGATCATTTTAATAAAGCAGATATAGCAGAAATAGGTAACAAACCACGCTACTTAACGCCACTGGGAATGGCTGATAACTTCCCAACAGGTGGATTTAACATTAGCGAAATGGCCTGGTATGCAAAAACGAGTATTGACGATTTAGCAATTCATGGCGTACCTGCACATCACTTTAGCAGTCGTATTTCAGTGCCTTTTATTTACGAAGATCACGATAAAGACCTTTGGAATGGCTGGTTACTTGAACAAAACGGTAGCACCTTATTTTTTGCAGGCGATACAGGCTACTCAAAACATTTTAAAGACATACAGCAAAAATACGGCGATATCGATATTTGCTTAATGCCAATCGCTTCTTACTACAGTAAAGACGATCCTAACTGGTACCGTTACGTGCATACCACACCAGAAGATGCACTAAGCGCAGCGCAAGAGCTTAACTGTAAAGTAATGATCCCTTTTGGATACGGCAACTCTAGCTGGAAAATGGGCGACCACAGCACTCATTCAGCCTTGCTGCGCTTATTGCACATGGTTAAAAAAATGGATGCTAAAACACCGCTGTATATTTTAAACGAAGGCGAAAGTATTTCACTGTAACTAATCACTTAGCTACTTTAAGATGGTGTTACATCAATAAAAATACATAATAAGATTGAGAAATTAATGAAAAAATTAGCACTCGCCTTAAGCTTTTTATTAAGCACGCCAGCAATGGCTATTGATGTTGAGCATACATCAACTCCAATTACTGTTGATGGCGTATCAGAAAGCGCATGGGATAAAGCCGCTTGGCACGACATGCCTTATCTAATGGATGGCACACTGCCATCAAACGATGCCGACTTTAAAGGGCGTTATCGTTTATTGTGGGATCAAAACTATTTATACCTACAAGCCGATATTGTGGATGATGTTCTAATAGATACACACGCAGATCCAACCTATAAATATTGGGATGACGATGCGCTTGAA
Organism: Pseudoalteromonas sp. 1_2015MBL_MicDiv; assembly: GCF_002407505.1. Taxonomy (NCBI): domain Bacteria; kingdom Pseudomonadati; phylum Pseudomonadota; class Gammaproteobacteria; order Alteromonadales; family Pseudoalteromonadaceae; genus Pseudoalteromonas; species Pseudoalteromonas sp. 1_2015MBL_MicDiv. Next base: position 3,677,619 of record NZ_CP012737.1, read on the forward strand.
GTATTTATTGATAGCGATGCATCGGGCGGTAACCATCAATTTAATCACACCGCATTGGCGTACCATATTGGCCTTGATAACCAAGCCGCCGATTACGGACCTGATAAAAAAGCCCATTTGTACACCGACCACCTAGTCAGTAACTGGAAGCGCAACACCACCGCGCCCTTTAACATCACCTGGGAAGTAGCGATAAAACTCTACCCTAATGATTATAAAGAAGGGGCTAAAAACACCCCTATTACACTTAGCGAAAAGCAAGTAATCGGCTTTATGCTAGCGTATTGCGATAACGATGGCAGCGACGTGCGCGAGCACTTTATGGGCTCACACGAAGTACAACCAGTAAATGGCGACAGAAACCGTGGTTTTATAGATGCAGACGTATTTGGCAAAATCACCCTACTCCCTAAAAAGTAAGTAACTACCAATAAAATAATTGAACACGTAGGTTGGGTTGAGCGCAGCGAAACCCAACGAAAAAATACCCTACCAACAAACACAGGGCTTTGCGCTATCGGTTTTTTACATTTGGCAAAATTAAATTCCGCAATTCACTAAAAGTAAAATGTGTCCTATTTATCAGTTTTTTACGTAACTTTTAATAACTTTAACGGCTTTAATCGATTCGTTTGATAATAATATCATTTCACCAGGGATTTCTTCTTCAGCTTCGTTCTCATCAGGCTTATTCCAACAGCCAGTACTCGTAGAGTCAAAAAAACATAACTCTTCTAAGCTTAAAGAAGCGAGCTTTAGTTTAATCTTGCTTACTAACACTTGATCGTTTTCGAAAATAGATACAGCAACCTTGCGAACCTTAGATTTTTTAATTTGCATTATAATATGCTCGTCTTGATCACCGAATCCCCAGCCATAAACCACCAAAGTTGAACTAAGTGAAGGTAAAACTTCATAGAAAATACGCTCAAAATAATTACAGCTTGAAATCGCTTCTAACTTATTATTTTTAGTTCCTTCGCATACAAAAGCTGGGGCTAAATTTTCCTGCTTCCATTTCAAAAGAATAGTCTCCAGTAAATTACTATTTTGATTACGAGTTGAAATTTTCCGCTCACTAGAAAAGCCACTACGATACAAAACTAGGTTCCCGTGTGGATAAAAATATAATGTAGCTCCTTGAGATTTATATGGTTTTTCTAATACTTCCCAGTCATTTCGAAATTCTCCATTTTGAAAACAGTCCTTAAACCACGTTCCTAAATTTCTATTTCCGTATTGCGCTGCCCAATAAACAATAAGGTCGTAGTTAAGAGAAATAACTTTATCAAAATGTTTCATAAATAAGTAGATTGGTTCTAAATGTGAACTTGCATCATCATATGATGCATGTGTTGATCGGACGGTTTGAATAAGTGCTTGGCGAACACATTCATAAGCTTCCTCAACCTCACCATGTGGTAATTCTAGCGCCTCATTCACAAGCATCGCCTGCCATAAACGCCTTAATACCAACTCAAAGTCTTTAACATCAAACTTTTCAAATACAGCTTTCACTTCTGGTGTTATATATTTACGTGCTACAGCCTCTTCATACAAAGAATGGTAATTAAAACATGTATTAACAGCTATACTTGCTCCATTGCCCAACAACAGGCTTCCCTGATGATAATCTTCTCTTATGTCATTCCATTGAACTATTTTCGGCATTAACTAAGTCCCTCGCGTTGATAGCTTGGTTTCTACTTCCATAGCTACTTAAAAATATACTCAATCTTTACCAGCATATAATAATGAAAACAATAAATATTTCATACTGAACACTAAAATAGAACGATAACCTATCTTTACCAACCCACCAAACACAAAAAAGCCGCTGTATTTTTCAATACAGCGGCTTTTAAAATCACTTCATTAAAATAAGGTGATTATGCTTTAGGTGCACGACCCGCACGTTTACGTTCGTTTTCTGTAAGGTGTTTTTTACGAATACGAATGTTTAGTGGAGTAACTTCAACTAGCTCGTCATCATCGATGAACTCAAGCGCTTGCTCAAGTGAGTAGTTAAGGTGTGGAGAAAGCGTTTGCGCTTCATCAGTACCAGATGCACGTACGTTAGTTAACTGTTTGCCTTTAAGGGCGTTAACTGTAAGGTCGTTATCACGGTTATGAATACCGATAACCATACCTTCGTATACTTCAACACCGTGACCGATGAATAAACGGCCGCGCTCTTGTAAGTTGAATAATGCGTTAGTAAGTGCTTTACCAGTTGCGTTTGCAATCATTACGCCGTTCTTACGAACACCGATGTCGCCACCTTTGTGAGGACCGTAATGATCGAACGTATGGTACATAAGACCAGAACCCGAAGTAAGCGTCATAAAATCAGTTTGGAAACCAATTAAACCACGGCTAGGGATCATGAAGTCTAAACGCATACGGCCTTTGCCATCTGGAGTCATGTTAGTAAGTTCACCTTTACGTAGGCCAACTTGTTCCATAACAGAACCTTGATGCTCGTCTTGACAGTCAATAGTCACTGTTTCAAACGGTTCTTCTAGAACGCCATCTACAGTACGTAAGATAACTTCTGGACGAGAAACTGAAAGCTCGTAACCTTCACGACGCATGTTTTCGATTAAGATACCTAGGTGTAATTCACCACGACCAGAAACACGGAAGCTATCTGGGCTAGCAGTATCTTCAACGCGAAGTGCTACGTTGTGTACTAATTCTTTGTCTAAACGCTCACGGATATTACGTGACGTTACAAACTTACCTTCTTTACCACAGAAAGGTGAGTTATTTACAGAGAATGTCATTGTTACAGTTGGCTCATCAACACTTAGTGGTGGTAATGCTTCAACGTTTCCTGGGAAACAAACTGTGTCAGAAATCTTAAGCTCACCAATACCTGTTACAGTTACGATGTTACCAGCGTAAGCTCTATCAGTTTCGATACGTTCAAGACCTAGGTAGCTTTGTACTGCGCCAATTTTACCATTACGTGTAGTGCCATCAGCACTGATAATAGTAACTTGTTGGTTAGGAGCAACAGAACCACGTTTAATACGACCAATACCAACTACACCAACATAAGAGTTGTAATCTAGTTGAGAAATTTGCATTTGGAAGTCACCTTCAGGATCTGCATCCGGTGGTGATACTTCTTCAACGATCATCTTGAACATAGGTTCCATGTTCTCTGATGGCTCGTCTAAATCTAGTGTTGCCCAGCCGTTGATTGCTGAAGCGTAGATTACTTTAAAGTCTAACTGTTCGTCAGTTGCGCCAAGGTTGTCGAATAAATCAAAGATTTGATCCATAACCCAATCAGGACGTGAACCTGGCTTATCAATTTTATTGATAACTACGATTGGCTTTAAGCCTTGCGCGAATGCCTTTTGCGTAACGAAACGCGTTTGTGGCATTGGACCTTCTTGAGCATCAACAAGTAATAATACTGAGTCAGCCATCGAAAGTACGCGTTCAACTTCACCACCGAAATCGGCGTGTCCCGGAGTATCTACGATATTGATATGGTAGTCGTTCCAAGAGATGGCTGTGTTTTTAGCCAAAATGGTAATACCACGTTCTTTCTCAATGTCGTTTGAGTCCATCACGCGCTCTTCGTTACCGCCGCGTGTTTCTAATGTACCTGATTGCTCAAGTAGTTTGTCAACCAGTGTTGTTTTACCGTGGTCAACGTGCGCGATAATCGCTATATTTCTTAACTTTTCGATGCTCATATATTTACTCAGAGAAATTAAATTCTCAATGATCCTGCAAGATCTACGCACTCATCTGCGTTTTCACGAGATGTCCAAGCATAGGATTTAAAAGGGCGCATATTATCCCTCATTAATGACATGGATGAAAGTTTATCCAATACAAATTTTAAAACTTTCTCAATACTTTCACTAAGTATCTGTTTTATATATGACAATTATATGAATTAAATTTCGATATTTTTTCGAAAAACAGCCATTTTGGCTATTTTTCCGATCTTTTTGGTACTCTTTTGCATTTAGTTTATGCTAATTTTAAGCGATTAAATTATCAGCAAATTGCACCGTGTAAATATTGCACCAAAAGGGATATTTTACGCACCAAACTAGTGCACCACTATACTGGATTTTATAACAACTTATTTTTTTTAATTTATAAACATGCAGTTATAAAAATGGCACAAAATCAGCTTAATAAATGCTAAAGCAATTATGCAGCAATAACAAAACCCCACACTTGGAGGACACATGTCACAATCGGTTTTAGATTTTATTAAAGAAAATGACGTTAAGTTCATTGATTTACGCTTTACTGACACTAAAGGTAAAGAACAACATGTTTCTATTCCTCATCATCAAGTTGATGAAGATTTTTTCGAAGACGGTAAAATGTTCGATGGTTCTTCAATCGCTGGTTGGAAAGGCATTAATGAGTCAGACATGGTTTTATTACCAGATGCAGACTCTATCAAATTAGACCCTTTCACAGAAGAAACAACACTAATTGTTCGTTGTGACGTTGTTGAACCTTCAACACTTCAAGGTTATGAACGTGACCCACGCTCAGTTGCTAAGCGTGCTGAAGATTACATGCGTTCAACTGGTATTGCAGACACTGTGTTATTTGGCCCAGAGCCAGAATTTTTCGTATTTGATGATGTTAAATACAAATCAGACATGTCTGGTTCTATGTATAAAATTGATTCTAAGCAAGCTGCTTGGAACTCAGATAAAGAATATGCAGATGGCAACACAGGTCACCGTCCAGGTGTTAAAGGCGGTTACTTCCCAGTTGCTCCAGTTGATGACTTCCAAGATTGGCGTTCAGCTACGTGTCTAGTGCTAGAAGAAATGGGCCAAGTAGTAGAAGCACATCACCACGAAGTAGCAACAGCAGGTCAAAACGAAATCGCTACTCGCTTTAATACAATGGTATTAAAGGCGGATGAAATTCAAGAAATGAAATATGTTATCCATAACATGGCTCACTTATACGGTAAAACAGCAACGTTTATGCCTAAGCCAGTTGTTGGTGATAACGGCTCTGGTATGCATTGTCACCAGTCACTTGCTAAAGATGGTGTAAACCTTTTTGCTGGTGATAAGTACGGCGGTCTTTCTGAAGATGCACTTTACTACATTGGCGGCATCATTAAGCATGCTAAAGCAATCAATGCTTTTGCAAATGCCTCTACTAACTCGTACAAGCGTTTAGTACCAGGTTTTGAAGCACCAGTTATGCTTGCATACTCTGCACGTAACCGTTCTGCATCAATTCGTATCCCAGTGGTTCCATCTGAAAAAGGTCGTCGTATTGAAGTACGCTTCCCAGATCCAACTGCTAACCCATACCTTGCTTTCTCAGCAATGCTTATGGCTGGCCTTGATGGTATCAAAAACAAGATCCACCCTGGCGATGCTATGGATAAAGATTTATACGACTTACCAGCTGAAGAAGCAGCAGAAATTCCAACGGTTGCAGCATCACTTGACGAAGCACTATCTGCACTTAGCGCAGACCGTGAATTCTTAACTCAAGGTGGTGTATTCACTGATGATTTAATTGATGCTTATATCTCACTTAAATCTAAAGAAGTTGAAAAACTTAACATGACAACTCACCCAGTTGAGTTTGAAATGTACTACAGCTGTTAATTAAGCTGTAAAAAACATGTGTGTTCTCAAGCCCGCTGCTCTGCGGGCTTTTTTAATGGTAAATCAAAGCAATCTCCACTAGAGTAAAGTTACTCTAAAACGCAGGACCGCCGAGTGAATAATTACATTTTATTACTAACAATTACTTTAGGATTAAGTAATTATGGCTATGCTGCTGAAAAAAAAATATACGCTTGGGAAGATAAAAATGGCGTGTTAGTGTTCTCAGATACACCGCACAAAGGCGCGACGGAGGTAAAGCTTACAAGTCAGCACCTTACAATGCCTGCGACCAATACTGATATTTTAAATAACCAACCTCAACCCCAAAAAGCAGCGTTTAACATTGCTATTTTGTCACCAGAGCATAATCAAACAATTCATGAAAATACAGGCACGGTATATGTTACCAGCCGTATAACACCACGGTTCGAAAGTGGGTTAACAATACAGCTGTTTGTTGATGGTCAAACACATGGCCCTGCTAGTCATGATTCAACCTTTGCTATAAAAGATGTTGAACGCGGTGAACATACATTGCAAGTAAAGCTGTTGAATAATAAAAACCAAATTATTGCCGTGAGCCAACCTTATGTGTTTTTTATGCGCAGAAAGGGCTTAATACCAATACACAATAATACTTGATCAATTTGAGGGCTTAAGCTTGACGCTAACTGTGTTAAAAATTTCTGATATAGAACAACTAAATAACGAATTTTTTGCCCTGTTATCGACACGGTTTTCATACCTCAAAATAGCTCACTTAATTAAGCAGATTGGTATAACATTCAAGAACTAAATTTAAGTTTAAAACTGAGGCGCAGCAGTGCATTTTATTGATATTAATTGCCTGCAAATATTAGCGCACTAAAATGGTGCAACTATGATTAATAATGAAATTTTCAGCCCAGAACTGCTTGACGCTATCTGGCAAAACCAAACAACAGCGGTCATGTTGCTCGATAAAAAATTTACTGTTGTTTATGCTAATACCAGTACGAGTGAGTTACTTGGCCTTGGTACTAAACGCTTGTTAGATCAACCTTTCGATAGCCTTTTTAATTACCATTCTATTGACTTGAAACGTATTGAACAGTATTCATTAATTGATGGCGTTGATTGCCAGCAACATAGAGCTGACGTGGTTTTTAGCGATTCTCGCCATGCCAAGGTAGCAGTCAGCTCAAGACAGCTTAAATTTAAAGACACGTTATATATATTATTAGAATGGCGCCAAACAGATGATGAAATAAAGCACGACCAAGCATCAAACCAAATGCATCAATATCAAGCTGCACGAAACTTAATTCGTGGCTTAGCGCACGAAATTAAAAATCCTTTAGGTGGAATTCGCGGAGCGGCGCAGTTATTGCAGTATGAAGTTGATCAACAAGAAAGAGACCAATGCGCTGAGCTTATCATTGAGCAAGCAGATAGATTGCGCGAATTAGTAGATAGGCTCTTAGGGCCAAATCAGCTACCGCAAAAGTCTTATGGCAATATTCATCAAACCCTAGAGTCGGTTGTCAGGCTAAGTACGTTAGATAATTGTTCTAATATTGGCTTAGTGAAGGATTATGACCCGAGTATTCCTGATGTATATATTGACCAAGGCAAAATACAACAAGTCGTATTAAACATTGTTCGAAATGCCCAACAGGCGCTCGTTGATGGCGGTGAAATAAAAATAAAAACCCGCATAAACCATCAACATCGTCGCCCAGGTAAAGCACCTAAAAAAGCCTTGTTGATCCAAATATCTGATAACGGACCAGGCATTGACCACAGCATACGCGAAACATTGTTCTACCCGATGATCACCAATAAAGAAGGTGGTTCAGGACTTGGACTTTCTATTGCGCAAACGCTTATTGATCAGCATGACGGCTATATTGAATGTGATAGCTGGCCTGGACATACTGAATTTAATATCTATCTGCCCTTTGCAGATTAATGTTTGGAGTTTGCATGAAAACAGTTTGGCTTGTAGATGATGATGCCTCAATTCGCTTTGTACTTGAAAAGGCACTTACCCGAGCAGGGTTTAACACGGAAAGCTTTGCTAATGCGCAAGATGTATTAAGTGCATTAAAGTTTAGCCAACCAGCTGTTTTGGTGTCTGATGTAAAAATGCCTGGCATGGATGGCATGGCTTTACTTGAGCTTATTGCAGAGCAAAACCCTGGGCTACCGGTTATTATAATGACCGCGCACTCAGATTTAGATTCGGCCGTTAATGCCTTTCAAAAAGGTGCTTTTGAGTATTTAGCTAAACCGTTTGATTTAAACGAAGCGGTTGCTCTTGTTGAAAGTGCATTTAGAGCAAACTCTACAAAAAAAACTAAACGTAAGCAGGCCCCACCTAAAAGTGCACACATAATTGGTGAAGCACCCGCTATGCAAGAGGTATTTAGAGCAATAGGTAAACTGTCAGCCTCTAGCATGAGTGTATTAATAAATGGTGAGTCTGGCACAGGCAAAGAACTGGTCGCCAGCGCCTTACATAATCATAGTCCACGTAAAGAAAATCAATTTATTGCACTTAACATGGCCGCAATTCCAAAAGAACTTGTTGAGTCAGAATTATTTGGCCACGAAAAAGGCGCATTTACGGGCGCTGATAGTGTGCGTAAAGGGCGTTTTGAACAAGCCAATGGCGGCACGCTTTTTTTAGATGAAATTGGTGATATGCCTCTTGATGTGCAAACACGTTTATTGCGCGTGCTTGCCGATGGTGAATTTTATCGTGTGGGCGGGCATCAAAGCATAAAGGTGGATGTACGCATTATTGCAGCTACGCATCAAAATCTGGAAGATTTAGTTAAACAAGGTAAATTTAGGGATGATTTATTTCATCGTTTAAACGTAGTACGCCTACGCTTGCCAGCTCTTCGGGAGCGCACTGAAGATATTGATCGCTTGTCGCAACATTTTTTGCACAAAAGCGCTAAAGACTTACAAGTAGAAAGCAAAGTACTCAGCCCTAAAGCAACAGAGCAGCTTAAACTCTTTAATTGGCCAGGTAATGTACGTCAGCTCGAAAATACGTGTCGTTGGCTTACTGTGATGGCGCCAGGTGAACTTGTTACAGAACAAGATTTACCACCTGAGATCCTTGATGCCTCGCCAATTCAAGAGGAAGGTGATTGGCTTGATGCATTTCAACAATGGCTTAACCACGAACTTAAACAAGGCAAAGAAAATATTTGGCCCGATATTCAAGCACAACTAGAAACTCGGCTAATAAAAACAGCTCTCGCCAATTGTTCTGGCCATAAACAAGATGCAGCTATAAAAATTGGCTGGGGACGCAACACGTTGACCCGTAAGTTAAAAGAGCGCAATATTAGCTAATTAAACGTGTCTAACAAATTTGGTTATTGATGAAGCTAATCGAACATATTCCATTATTCAAACAAATGGAAATTATAAACAGGCTACACTTTTTTAAAGAGTTTACGCTCAACGAACGTCAAATATTATTAGAATCGTTTGGCCTGTTGTATTTAGTTAACCAACAGCAATTTTTATTTAAGCAGTTTGATAACGACAAACATTTATACATTGTACTAAGTGGCGCCCTTTTAGTCTTTAAGCATAATCACTTATTAGAACTAGGTACTATTGAGCCCGGTGAATTTATAGGTGAAGGCGCCTTTATTGGTAACAGACAAAGAAGTACCAATGCCCAAGCTAAAAGCGACACTATCGTACTCGCTATAACTCCTGAAGCATTGACTCGTTTACCTAATGTTATACGTGAAAAAATTAAAGACCGTATTATCGAGGGCATGAGCGAACGAATTGCAAAACTAAGTGAGCATATAGAAACCCACGGTTAACTCTATCACTCAGTCCATATAAACAATTTGTAGTGAGCAATCAAGCCAGTTGGGGTTATTAACGTGAGCTGTAAACCTGTAAGTATCGGATGGTTTGGCGCCAAAGGGCGTATTTATAAGTGGTCGTGAGTGACTGTATGTTTGCGAATAATTTTTGTAATAAATGACAACGTAACCATATAAATACTCCCAACTCAGCCTAACTATTGCGCCACTTGGTAGTGTAAATTCAACATGTTCATTTGCAAATTTGACCGCTAAATCATTGTACTTGTCTTCGCTGCATTGAGTTGTTCGTAACTTTTTAGGCATAACAAAGGTTGTACCCGCCACTGCATTTTTTAGATAAAATCCTATATTGCCATCACCATAAAAATGATTTGAACGCGTTGAATAGTTAACTTGTGGCTCGTAACCTAGCCCCTGCATAATAGTAGCTAACTTCTCAGTCTCTTTTGGGTAAATTTTGTCACTTGATAAGAGTAATGTGGCTTCACTAAACTCTGATGGAATTGCCAGCTCAACATATTCATAAGGGAGCGATTGTGCTTTTAGCGCAGCATCGAGCTGATTGCGCTGTTCATCTTGCAAGTTTTCACTAAATACATACACGGTAGGTTGTTGGCACGCAGCTAATAGTAATGCCAACACACATATTAAAATTCCATTTTTCATAGCTACCCCTTTTTGATTACAATTGTAGTCTACTGAAGGTAACTATTTATGGCAATTTAATTTGTTTGGCTATCTAACCAAGCATCAACACTTTTGCGAGTATATAAAACTTCTTTAAACAAACGATGACGTTCAAATTCAAGTTTTGTTTTTCTCGTGGCATCACCACTAACTAAACGGCTATGGGTATCATTAAATTTTGAAATTACAGAAAAACCGCGCTCATCTTGATCAGCTTGCTTTTTTACAGAATTAGCAAGGTGCTCTCTAACATCGTCAGCAGTTAACATACCTGAATTATCTAATCCCATTAGCTCTTTTTTCATTGCTAATCTTACGCCCATTTCCTACTCCATTTAATGAAAAATATTTATTCCGCCAAAGTTTTAGCAATTAGCAGGCCATACGTAAAATTAACTGCTGCAAAGCTTAACCTTCAATTGCTTCAGTTTTTTTAAAGACAGACAAAATACATAAAAACTTTCATAACTATTTACCTATTACAATTAGCTAAAGTCACTTGCTTTGGTGCAAAAGTAGCTGCAAGCCTTTATACTAAAGCTTGTGCGTTACCCCACCGAGAGCAAATATGAACGAAGAATACATAGAAATAGAATTAGAAGAAGAGCCGATTGAGCTCTGTAAATTATTAAAAGTACTAAACTTAGTTGAAGGTGGCGGCCAAGCTAAAAACCTAATAACTGAAGGTTATGTGGGTGTTAACCATGAAATTTGTACAATTAAACGGAAAAAATTATACAGTGGTGATGTGTTAGAGTTTGATGGTGAGTTTTTTCAACTATCACTAAGTGCGGATGCAATCCCTGCAGAAAAACCTGCTGTACAAACTCACACTGAACCAAAGCCGGCGGTCTCTCAACCAACAGTTCAGCCTGCTAAAAGTAAGCGTAAGCGAACTAAAAAGCCAAAAGTAGATGACAAAACAGGACGTCGTCCTATTTCATTTGGTTAAGTGTTTAAAACCCCCTCTTTTTATATAAAAAGGCCAACTTATATAGTTGGCCTTTTTACTCTTCAATAACCTAGGGCGTGTTAGTAAATAATAAAAATAAGGTGGTTACATGCCTGTCAATACATCCCAACATTGGTTTAAACCTGCTGTATAGGCATTAACTCGTATGGAACTTACTTGGCGTTATTGTATTTTTATGCAGATGATGACTCCCAAGATGATAATTAAACCAACTATAAATCAACAAGCTGCGCATTCTAACATTCCTATTTAGTTAACCATTACATTTACTATTGCCGTATTAAGAGGCACTTTTGGCCGGTTTTACTTTGTGTGAGTGTTAAAGTTACGCAACAAGGCTGGTTACAGTAATTATACCAATTGCATTAAATTAGTGGGCTATTATAACGCTAAGAAAATAGCGTAATCACGAGGCGAAATTACGATATATAGTTGTTCTATAAAAATAATTTTTAACGCAGTGAGTGCGCTATTTAATGCGACAAAATGATCATTTTTTTAATCAAGTAGGTATCAGTATGGGCCGAATAACGTTTGGCCCCCTCCCTCTTTTAAATCATCCTTGAAAATAAAGTTTTCAGCATCATCTCTATCTTGGTAACTGTATAAATTTCGTTCTCTAAGTATGGTTTTTTACGCTGGTATGTACTTTGCAACTCAAGCACTACAGAGGTCACTCTTCAAAATATTTTTATAATTCATAAAGGGGCAAATAATGAATAATAGTTTCGACACCCAACATCAGCTCACAATTAATGGTGAGCAATACCATATTCATTCTCTAAAAGGACTTGGTGACAAAGCAAAACGATTGCCCTTTTCCTTAAAAGTATTACTCGAAAACCTCCTTCGTAACGAAGATGGCGCAAACATTAAAGAACGAGACATTCAAGCTCTGCTTAATTGGGATCCTCAAGCAAAACCAGCATCTGAAGTTGCCTTTACCCCCGCTCGTGTTGTTATGCAAGATTTTACAGGCGTACCCGCTATTGTAGATTTAGCCGCAATGCGTGACGCAATGGAAAAATTAGGCGGAGATCCTGCAAAAATAAATCCGTTATCACCTGCTGAACTTGTTATTGACCATTCGGTACAGGTAGATGGCTATGGTAACGAGGGTGCTTTCGATTTAAATGCAAAGCTTGAATACGACCGAAATAAAGAACGTTACGAATTTTTGCGTTGGGGGCAAACCGCTTTTGATAATTTAAAAGTAGTGCCACCCGCAACCGGTATTGTTCACCAAGTAAACCTAGAATATTTAGCGCGCGTTGTTTTTAATGAAGAGCGCGACGGCAAAAAATTCGCTTACCCAGATACGCTTGTAGGGACTGACTCTCACACCACCATGATTAATGGCTTAGGTGTGCTTGGTTGGGGTGTAGGCGGTATTGAAGCCGAAGCAGCAATGCTTGGGCAGCCAATTAGCTTACTCATCCCACAAGTAGTGGGTATGAAGCTAAGCGGCCGCCTACCTGAAGGGACCACCGCAACTGATTTAGTATTAACAGTAACAGAGATATTACGTAATCATGGTGTAGTGGGTAAATTTGTCGAGTTTTATGGCGACGGTCTTGCCGATTTACCACTCGCTGATAGAGCAACCATAGCTAACATGGCACCAGAGTACGGCGCTACGTGTGGTATTTTTCCGATTGATGATGAAACTATTAACTATCTTCGCTTAACAAACCGCGATGAGAAGCAACTTAAACTCATTGAAGATTACGCTAAGCACCAAGGCTTATGGCGTAACGATGGCGACGAAGCTAATTACACCGACACACTCGAGCTTAAATTAGATGATGTTGTACCAAGCCTTGCAGGACCTAAACGTCCTCAAGACAGAATTGCCTTAAATGAGGCTGGCAAAGTTATTAGCGAGCATTTAAAAGGCTTTCAAGATGAGCGTATGGCTCGTCGTGATAAAAGCGATGAAGAACAAGCTCGTATCGAAAGTGAAGGGCCGGCAACAAACCCCGATGAACCTGTTGATGAAGCGCAATTTATGGGCGTCGCTAAAGTTAAATTTAAAGGGCAAGAGTTTGAGCTAAACGATGGCGCATGTGTTATTGCCGCCATAACCAGTTGTACTAACACCTCGAACCCGAGTGTAATTTTAGCCGCAGGTTTGGTCGCTAAAAAAGCGAAGCAATTAGGTATTAATGTAAAACCTTGGGTTAAAACATCCCTTGCACCTGGCTCTAAAGTAGTTACCGACTACTTAGAAAAAGCAGGCTTGATGGGTGACCTAGAAAGTCTAGGCTTTAACTTAGTTGGCTATGGCTGTACGACGTGTATTGGTAATTCAGGGCCACTTGCAACTGAAATATCAGACGCGATTCAAAAACATAAATTGGTAGTGAGCTCTATTTTATCGGGTAACCGTAACTTTGAAGGGCGTATTCACCAAGATGTTAAGATGAACTTTTTAGCGTCTCCTCCGCTTGTTGTTGCATACGCTATTGCAGGTAGAACAGATATTGACGTATACAACGAACCTCTAGCTCAAGATCCTAACGGCAACGATATTTACCTTAAAAACATTTGGCCAAGCGTTAAAGAGGTTAGTGACTTAGTTAAAGAAACAGTGACTAAAGAAATGTTCGCAAGAAGCTACGCTAACGTTTATGAAGGTGACAGCCGCTGGCAGCAAATTCAAATACCTGATGGTAAACTTTATGATTGGGACGATGCATCAACCTACATTAAAAAAGCACCCTTTTTTGATGGCATGAAAGTAGAACCACCGGGCATTCCGACGATTGAAGGTGCGCGCTGTCTAGCTAAGCTTGGGGATTCAGTAACCACTGACCATATTTCCCCGGCGGGCGCTATTAAAGCAGATGCACCAGCAGGTTTATACCTGCAAAAAAACGGCGTAGATAAAGGCCAGTTTAACTCGTACGGTTCACGCCGTGGTAATCACGAAGTAATGATGCGCGGTACTTTCGCCAACGTTCGCCTTAAAAACTTATTAGCACCGGGAACTGAAGGCGGTGTAACACGTACCCAGCCAGAAAATGACTTAGCAAGTATTTATGATGCAGCTATGGAGTATCAAAAAAACGGAACTCCGTTAATTATCTTGGCCGGTAAAGAGTACGGTACGGGATCATCTCGCGACTGGGCAGCTAAAGGTTCTCTTTTATTAGGCGTTAAAGCGGTTGTAGCGCAAAGCTATGAGCGAATTCATCGCTCTAACTTAATTGGTATGGGTGTATTACCGCTGCAATTTAAAGAAGGTGAAAGCTACGAGTCACATGGGTTAACAGGGCAAGAGCAATTTGATATTGATGGCTTGTATGATAAAACCGATGAAGTCACCGTTATTGCAACCAATGCTGAAGGTAAAAAAGTTAGCTTAAGTGCCGATGTACGTATTGATACCCCTAAAGAGTGGGATTACTACAAACACGGCGGCATTTTACAATATGTACTGCGTAATATGCTCGATTAAGCAAAGTATGTTTTAAAAATAACAAAGGCCTCCCTTTTAATAAAGGGAGGCCTTTTTGTGACTGGCCATACATTAATTGTATCGAGCTACTTTACTGTTGAGCATGATATTAAGGGGATAATGGTCGCGGCTGCATATATTGCTATAGGGGTACTATTGCCACTTCGACAAAGATATATTTAACCATATTATTCATGGAAGCCGAGAAACGTTATCGCGACGTGCCTATAAAAACCTTAGCTTTATTATAGACCGCTTAAGCTATTAATTTCTTTGTTACGTTTTTCAAGTTTATCTTGTACGCTCCCTGCATCTTCAAATAACTTTTGAACAGAATCAGGATCTAAAATACTTATTGTTTCTGATGCTGCTGACATACTTGATACTTTTGGAGTGTTATTTAAAATAGACGTATCTTCTGCGGCAATAACTGTAATATCTTTTGGATTGAGTTTAACCTCAATGCTTTTTGCATGCGGATTTGGCGTGTCTGAAAAATGCCATTGACCTGTGTCATCTTGCCATTTAAAAATTTTACTATTTGAGGCTGTAGAGCTCACTATTTTTTCGCTTGCTTGCTTTACGTTATGTACAGCATTATCAAATGTATTACCGGTGAGCGTCGCTATTTTTTCTTTAATATGATGCGACTTGTCACTCATTGATGACACTGAAAGCCATGTTTTACCATCGGGCTTTTTTAAATAAAATAAAGATATGAGCGCAATAGTCATGATTGATATTGCTAAATAGGCAAAGTATTTCATAGCGTTCCTGCTTTAAATTAATCCTTTATCCTTTGAGTCTAATTAAAAATACTTAATCCGGCAATTTTTTCACAATAAAAAAGCAGCCGAAGCTGCATTTTTATTTTCGATTTAGCTATACGTGTGCCGCGTTAAATACCATCGCCATCAATGTGTAACCCACACTCACGATTTAAACCAAAGAAACGAGTTTCTTCTTCTGTCATACCCGGCTCTAATTTACGCGTAGTGTGTACATCTCCCATCGACACATAACCTTGCTCCCATAATGGATGATAAGGTAAGTCATGCTTAGTAAGATACTGATACACATCGCGATTCGACCATTCAATAATCGGGTACACTTTAACTGTGCCACGACTAATTTCTACAAACTGTTTATCTGCACGTGTAGATGATTGATCGCGTCTTAAGCCACTAAACCAAGTACCCGCTTCTATTTCTTTTAACGCACGGGTCATTGGCTCTACTTTATTAAGCTGATTATATTGCTTAATTCCACCTTCGCCTTGCTCCCATAATTTACCAAATTTAGCCTCCTGCCATGCAGGACTAAGCTGTGCTCTATACACCTTTAAATTAAGTGATAAGCGCTCGCTCATTTGCTCAATAAACTGATACGTTTCAGGAAACAAATAACCTGTATCGGTTAATACAACAGGAATATCAGGACGCTGTGAGGTCATTAGATGCAGCATTACCGCTGCTTGAATACCAAAGCTAGATGATAAAAAGGCCGTATCAGGTAAGTTATCAAGCGCCCACGCAACGCGCTGCTCTGCGCTCATATTTGCTAGTAAACCATTAGCATCAGCTAACATAGCCGCTTGGCTTTGTTTATCTAGCTGTAAAATGTTTTTAAATTCACTCATGGTAAATTCCAAACCTCACCAGCGCTTAGCGCTGGTATTTAATTAAGCGTGAAAATCGGTTACTGATACTTTTACTTCAGCAACAATGCCTTTGCGAATAACAAAGTCACCAAAACACTCACCGTCGTTGCGCTCTTTAGCCCACTGGCCAATTAGCTTATCGAATGCGTCTAGGTAAACATCTTCGCCTACGTTCTCAAGGTACAATTTAGGAATACGTGTGCCTTCTAAATTACCACCTAAGTAAACGTTGTACTTACCAGGACCTTTACCTACTAAACCAGCTTCAGCAAGCATTGCGCGGCCACAGCCGTTCGGGCAACCTACAACGCGCATAATAATGCTGTCATCTGGTATACCGTGCTTTGCAAGTAATGCTTCAGTTTTTTCTACTAGGCTTGGTAAGTAACGCTCTGCTTCGGCCATTGCAAGTGGGCACGTTGGCAGTGAAACACACGCCATTGAATTTTTACGCTGCTGCGAATCGGTGTCATCAATTAAGCCATGACTACGGGCGATTTCTTCAATTACCGCTTTTTGATCTGCAGGCACACCGGCAATAATTAAGTTTTGATTAGCCGTCATGCGCATATCACCTTGGTGAATTTCAGCGATTTTACGACAACCGGTTTTAAGCGGTTTGTCTGGGTAGTCTAAAATACGACCGCTTTGAATAAATAATGTTAAGTGGTGCTTACCATCAATGCCTTCAACCCAACCAATACGATCGCCACGATGAGTAAACTCAAACGGGCGACTTGGCGCAAACGTAACGCCTGAACGCGCTTCTACTTCAGCTTTAAACACATCAACGCCTACTCGGTCTAATGTGTATTTAGTTTTTGCATTTTTACGATTTGAACGATTACCCCAATCGCGCTGCACAGATACAACATGCTCTGCAATTTTTAAGGTATCTTCTAGCGGTATAAAACCAAAGTCATCGGCTTTACGCGGATAAGTTGCTGTATCGCCGTGCGTCATGGCAAGGCCACCGCCCACTAATACGTTAAAACCAACAAGCTTGCCGTTATCAGCAATAGCCACAAAGTTTAAATCGTTAGCGTGTATATCAACTTCGTTATTAGGCGGAATTGTTATCGTTGTTTTAAACTTACGCGGTAAATAGTTAGATCCTAAAATTGGCTCTTCTGTGGTTTGCGCTTTTTCTCCATTTAACCAAATTTCGGCATACGCTTTTGTTTTTGGTAATAAATGTTCAGAAATCTTTGTAGCCCAATCGTAAGCCTCTTGATGTAGCTCAGACTCAACTGGGTTAGTAGTACAAAGCACATTACGGTTAACATCACCTGCGGTAGCAATAGAGTCTATGCCCACGCTATCAAGCATTTGGTGCATGCCTTTGATGTTTGGCTTTAGCACACCATGAAACTGAAACGTTTGACGCGTTGTTAAACGGATGCTGCCGTAGCTTGTTTTTTCATCAGCAAACTTATCAATTGCTAACCACTGCTCTGGCTTGATAATACCGCCAGGCATACGTGCACGTAACATTACATTATGTAGGGGCTCTAGCTTTTGCTTAGCACGCTCACCACGTATATCACGGTCATCTTGTTGGTACATACCGTGAAAACGTATTAGCTGAAAGTTATCAGCGGTAAAGCCACCGGTAATTTCGTCTTTTAAATCTTGTTCTATGGTGCCACGTAAAAAGTTACTTTCTCTTTTCAAACGCTCGTTATCAGAAAGCTTTACGTTTTTATCTTGTTCGCTCATTTTAAATCCTAAATTTGTTACAGTGACGGCTGTTAGCTGTTAAATAAAATAAGAAACGTGATTAATACACGTCTTTCTGATAGCGGTTTGCGCTACGCAAATCTTTTAAGTATTGCTCTGCGTCTTCATCGCTCTTGCCTGTGTTTTCTTTGATGATATCGACCAAGGCGCTGTGTACATCTTTTGCCATGCGATTTGCATCACCACAAATGTAAAAATGAGCGCCAGCTTCTAACCATTCAAACACGTCTTTACTGTTACTGCGCAACTTGTCTTGCACGTATACTTTTTCGGCTTGGTCGCGGCTAAATGCAACATCTACTTTATTAAGTAGGCCCGATTTTAAATAACCCTGTATTTCTACTTGGTATAAAAAGTCTTGAGTGAAATGTGGGTTACCAAAAAACAACCAATTTTTACCTTGTGCTTCACGCGAATCACGCTCTTGTAAAAATGCACGGAACGGCGCAATGCCCGTACCTGGGCCAACCATGATCACCGGTGTATCATCGTTAATTGGTAGGCGGAAATTGTCGTTATGTTCGCTAAATACTTTAACTTTACAGCCTTCTTCAGCTCGGCGAGTTAAGTAACCCGAACAACCACCTAAGTGCTCACTATCAAACGCATCAAACTCAACTAAGCCTAGAGTTAAATGCACTTCGTCTTCAACCTCTGCTTGGCTAGATGCAATTGAGTACAAGCGAGCTTGCAGCTTACGTAGGCAACCGACTAATGTTTGCGCATCAATTTTTGCTGGATTTTGGCGAATTACATCAAATATCTGGCGAGGTTCAATATACGCACGCATTGCAGCTTTATCTTCCACAAGCTTTAATAATTCAGGCGTACCTGTTGCTGTTGCGTATTTTTCTACAAAACCTGGGTATGACTGAGTCAGCTCTAGTTTTTCAATAAGTGCGCCGCGTACGCTTAGCTCTTCATCACCTACTTTTACAATGCTTGCTGCATCTATTTGAGTGAGTGTAAGTACTTCATCAACTAATACATCGTCATTTAAAAAGTACACACCTAATGAATCACCTGGTGTATAAGTAATGTCTGAACCTTCAAGTGAAATTTCAACGTGGCGTACATCTTTGGTTGAGTCGCGACCGGTAATTTTTTGAACTGTTAAAAGCTCTGCTTCAAATGGGTTTTGCTTTGTGTATTGGCTTGCTGCAGACGTTGGTGCGCCAAATGGCATTGATCCTACTTGCCCCGAAGTGGCGCCTTGCTGCGCTTTTAAATCTGGCTCAAATGCATCAAGTGCACCGGCGATCCATGTTGCAGCTTCATCTTCGTAATCTACATCTAAATCAGCACGTTGATATATAGTTTGTGCACCAAGTTTATTTAAGCGCTCTTCAAAGTCTTTTGCTGTTTGACAGAAAAACTCATAGCTAGAATCACCCAAACCAATAACGGCTATTTTTACATCGTCTAGTTTTGGCGCTTTTTTAGTGGCTAAAAATTCATGTAGTGTTTCACCGTCTTCAGGAGGCTCACCCTCACCATAAGTAGACACAACGACAGTTAAAAACTTTTCTTTTTTCAGGGCTGTTGGTTTGTAATCAGACATGCTAACCAATTTAACTGCTAGGCCTCGTGATTCGGCCTGCTCTTTCATTTTGGTAGCGACACCTTTTGCATTACCCGTTTGCGAACCATATAAAATAGTTAGTGCTGCAGAATCGCCATTAGCCTGTGCGCCTGAAATAGGAGCTCCTAGCGCAGCTGAATTAGCATTAGCAGCTAAGTAACCACTTACCCACGCTTGTTGAATTGGATTAAGTTCAGCCACTAAACCTTGCAGCTTCTGTACTTGCTCTTGCGATAGCGGACTTGCCGCAGCATTTAGTTGACCTAACAACATGAATCGATTCCCCATAACCCTGAAAATTAAACACAATACACTTTATGTATTGTTAAAAAATGAGTTTTACCTCATCCAGAGTGTATCTGTTGAGGTTTTCTAAGTATGTAGGATAACGGGGTCTGCATAGATAAAAAAAGAATAGAATCTGCTTTGATATTCCATTTAGTTATTAATTTATAAAATTACCTTCAAAAACAGATTAAAGACTTATTATTGCTTTTTATCGAATTTTAAATTAACAATTTTGTAACTAAACTAATATAAGGTATATTCTTCATTCAAAATAAAAAATAGGAATACTCATGTCATACGGGACATATAAAAACAAACTACTTAGTACGGCTTTATTACTCGGCTCACTGCCAGTAATGGCCAATGTAGCTAATGGTAGCTTTGAACAGTGGTCAGGAAATACACCTGCATCATGGACTACTATAGATAGCGGTATTAACTTATCACGCTCAACTAGCACAGTGAAAAGCGGTAGTAGCTCTGCTGCTGTAAATGTAACAACTGGTTCGCAAAGTAACACGGATTTACTACAGCAAATTGCTGTTGAAGCAGGTCAAACTTACGATTTTTCTGCTGATATTTACCATACGGAAGGTAAAATTAAAGCCCGTTTGTATGTCGATGGTTACCAAGGCTATTCAAATGAGGCGCAAACGAATCAATGGCAAAAAATCAGCCATAGCTACACAGCAAGTAGCAGCAAAACAATTAACGTGGGTCTGCGTTTTTATGATGTTAGTGGATTTGACGGTAGCGAAATTGTCTACGTAGATAATTTTTTACCAAATAGCGATGGTGGCTCATCAACAAGCTGTTCTGACAATAGCCTTACCCTAACGCTTAATACCGATAATTATGGCAGCGAAACAAGTTGGTCTATTAATAATAGTCAAGGTAGTTCAATTGCTAACGGTGGTGGTTATGAGTCAAACACTCAGTATGATGAACAAATATGCTTAACTGATGGGGCATATACGCTTGTAATTAGTGATAGTTATGGTGATGGCATGTGTTGCTCTACTGGTAATGGTAGCTATACACTTAAGCAAGGCTCTATCACTCTTGCCAGCGGTGCGAGCTTTAGCAATACAGACAGCTCAGCTTTTGAGTTAGGAAATTCTGGCACAGAACCTGGTGATGGCTCTGGCGGAACTAATCCAACACCCACTGGTTATTATGTAACGACACAGGGCTTAACTGGCTATGCGCTGAAAACTGAGCTTTATAATATTACTAAAGATCATAATGCACAGGGTTATTCGGCGATTTGGAATTTTTATGATTCATCAGCACGTGATAAATACTTTGAAAACGATAATAGTATTTTAGATATGTATAGTGAAAAGCCAAACGGTTCAGACAGCTATAACTATACAGCCGTGAGCGATCAGTGCGGTAACTATAGTGGAGAAGGCGACTGTTACAACCGTGAGCATTCATTCCCGAAAAGTTGGTTTGGCGGCACTATTGAACCTATGAACTCAGATGTTCACCATATTTACGCAACCGATGGTTATGTAAACTCAAAGCGTAGTAACTATCCATTTGGTGAAGTATCAAGTGCTTCATTTACATCCACTAACGGCAGCAAATTAGGTTCAGCTAAAAGCTCATTAAACTACTCAGGCACTGTATTTGAGCCTATTGATGAATTTAAAGGTGACTTTGCACGTGCTTATTTTTATATGGCAACGCGCTACGAAAATATTATTGGCTCTTGGCAAACTAAAACAACTTCAAGCGATGCAGTACTTAACGGCTCAAACAATCAAGTATTTGAAAGCTGGGTTGTTGCTATGCTGCTAAAATGGCACAACAGTGACCCTGTGAGCCAAATGGAGTTAGATCGCAACCAAGCCGCTTATGAATTTCAAGGTAATCGTAATCCATATATCGACCATCCTGAATTTGTAGAGATGATTTGGTAATAGCGAATAAACAAAGTAAGAGCCTCAGCATTTTCTGAGGCTTTTTTATTACCCACTATTGAAAGACCACATTACTGCCATCCTTAGTACTAAAACCGCTTTCTCCAAAAGTAATAAGTAGACTTTGCCGATTATGCACTACAACAACTTGCTTAGCTGAATACATTGATAACTTATAACCAACGTTAACCAATAGTCCTGAAAGCAACGTAAGTTCAGCACTCGTAAATGGTTTTCGCTTATTGTTATTAGCCCAATCTAGAGCGTTTATCGTAAATATATTCGGTGATTTAAAAGAGTGCTGAACTAATTTCACAATATTTTGTATCTGCTCGATAGATGGCTGGTATTGAGTAATCCCTAAGCTTAATAAATAACTTTGAATGGTATACATATCACTTATTACTAAAATAAAAAACACATCATAAAAGCTCAAGTTAAGTTGAGGTAAAGCACTTTAAATAACTTAACCTGAACTCTGGTTAAGAGATTTACTAACGTATTAAATCATGGTGATATTTAAATTTATTTCTCTAGCTAGAGATTTTCAGTGAAAACAAGACGAATTTACGCGCCAATAGCTGCCTATTGTAGGTAAATTCAACGCAGTTAGCGCTGAAAGTAGCTGCTCGAGATAAATTTATTATCCAGAGTTTAGGTTAACTTATATAAAAACTAGAGCGTGTTTATCTTTCGAGGTTGAATTTTCAGCTTTAGGCAAGGCGAAAATATATAGAGAGCAACGAAATGCTGGCCGATTAGAAAATCGTATTTTATTGGTATTCCTCGTTATATGTTTTTGTCACACTATTAATAAGTCTGCTTCTATATAAGCTTTTTCTAAAAAAGAAAGTATAAAATCAATTACGAATATTTTAACTACATTTAATATCTATTCGTGACGTTCTTTATATGATGCGAACAACTCAATGCTTTACGATTCGCGACACTCTTTTAGTTTCAGATTTCGTAATTATTCGACCCAGATTATACCAATCTACTTATATATGGGGTCTATTTAACGTTAAGAAAATTAAGCAAGAACTAGGCAAAAATTTTATCTAGTTGTTCTAAATAAAAATTTTAACGACGTTATAGTCGTAATTTAACTCGTTAAATTGCTCAAAGATTTATGTCAGTTGGAATTATGACTTTTAAAATTGACAGTGCCTTAAACACAAAAAGCCCCAGCTAATGCCGGGGCTTTTTTACAAAACTAATTTAATTAAAAAATTAAGCTAGTTTTGGACTAGAAATAACGTCTACTAAAGTCCAAGATTTATTCTTAGAAATTGGTGCGCATTCACGGATAGTAACTACGTCACCCGCTTTTGCTGTGTTATTTTCGTCATGTACGTGTAACTTAGTCGTACGTTTAATGAATTTCCCATAGATTGGGTGCTTCACGTAACGTGCGATAGCGATAGTGAAAGATTTTTCCATCTTGTCGCTGATTACACGGCCTTGAAGAGTACGAATTTTATCGCTCATTATTGACCTGCCTTCTGGTTAATAACTGTTTTTACACGCGCGATATCGCGGCGTACTGTTCTTAGCGTGTGTGTCTGAGCCAACTGACCAGTACTAGCTTGCATGCGCATATTAAATTGCTCACGAAGTAGTCCTAGAAGTTCAGCATTAAGCTCTTCTACGCTTTTGTCTTTTAGTTCGCTAGCTTTCATCACATTACCGTCCGAGTTACGAAAGTTGTTTTGAATGGCAGTTTACGAGCAGCAAGGTCAAACGCTTCACGAGCAAGCTCTTCTGAAACACCTTCCATTTCGTAAAGTACTTTACCAGGCTGAATTTCAGCAACCCAATATTCAACAGAACCTTTACCTTTACCCATACGAACTTCAAGAGGTTTTTCTGTAATCGGTTTGTCAGGGAAGACACGAATCCAGATTTTACCTTGACGTTTCACGTGACGCGTCATAGCACGACGAGCTGCTTCGATTTGACGAGCAGTCATACGGCCACGGCCAGTTGCTTTCAATCCGAAAGTACCGAAGCTTACTTTGTTACCGTTTTGCGCTAAACCGCGGTTGCGGCCTTTGTGCATTTTACGGAATTTTGTACGTTTTGGCTGTAACATTACTCGCTACCTCTACTTAGCACTTTTCTTGGCTTTCTTTGGTGCGCGTTTAGCTGGCTTCTCTTGCTCTTGTACTAGTGGTAAACCACCAATAACTTCGCCTTTGAAGATCCAAACTTTAACACCAATGATACCATAAGTGGTTAAGGCTTCAGAAGTTGCGTAATCGATATCAGCACGAAGAGTATGTAGAGGTACACGACCTTCACGATACCATTCTGAACGTGCGATTTCAGCGCCGCCAAGACGACCGCTAACTTCAACTTTAATCCCTTTAGAACCGATGCGCATTGCATTTTGTACCGAACGCTTCATAGCGCGACGGAACATAACACGACGCTCTAGTTGAGAGGCAATGCCGTCTGCTACTAGTTGTGCATCTAGTTCTGGTTTACGTACTTCAGAGATATTAATCTGAGCAGGTACACCAGCGATTTTAGTTACCGCTTGACGTAATTTTTCTACGTCTTCGCCTTTTTTACCGATAACAACACCCGGACGAGCCGTATGGATTGTTACACGGATTGATTTTGCTGGACGCTCAATAACGATTTTAGACACAGAAGCCGTTTTCAATTCCTTAGTAAGGAATGTACGAACTTTGTGATCGCCAAAAAGCTGTGCAGAGAAATCTTTTGAACTCGCGTACCAGGTAGAAACCCAAGGTTTAGATATACCTAGGCGAATACCAGTAGGATGAACTTTTTGTCCCATTACTTATACTCCTAGCTATCTGAAACCATAACAGTGATATGGCTTGTACGCTTAAGGATGCGGTCTGCGCGTCCTTTAGCACGAGGCATAATACGCTTCATTGTAGGACCATCGTCCACAAAGATCGTTGTTATGCGAAGCTCATCAATGTCAGCACCTTCGTTATGCTCTGCGTTAGCAATAGCAGACTCAAGTACTTTCTTAACTAATACAGCGGCTTTCTTAGGGCTGTACGCCAGGATTTCTAGTGCGCGATCGACAGGTAACCCGCGGATCTGATCTGCAACTAGACGTGCTTTTTGCGCCGAACCAGAGGCGAATTTATGTTTAGCTAATGCTTGCATTTATCTTCCCCTCTTATCGTTTCTTCGCTTTCTTATCCGCAGCATGGCCACGGTAAGTGCGAGTTGGTGCAAATTCACCTAGTTTGTGACCGATCATTTCGTCAGAAACGAAAACTGGTACGTGCTGGCGACCATTATGGACAGCAATGGTCAATCCGATCATGTTAGGTATGATCATTGAACGACGGCTCCAAGTTTTAATTGGCTTTTTCTCACCGCTTTCCAAAGCTTTCTCTACCTTCTTCAGCAAGTGTAGGTCTATAAAAGGACCCTTCTTGAGAGAGCGTGGCATGGCTATTCCTCAATATTACTTAGTACGACGACGTACTATAAATTTATCCGTACGCTTGTTCTTACGCGTCTTCGCACCTTTAGTCGGCTTACCCCATGGAGACACAGGATGACGACCACCAGATGTACGACCTTCACCACCACCGTGTGGGTGATCTACCGGGTTCATGGCAACACCACGAACTGTCGGACGAATACCACGCCAGCGATTTGCACCTGCTTTACCAAGTGAACGAAGCATATGCTCAGCATTGCCTACTTCACCTAGAGTCGCACGACAATCAGATTCAACTTTACGAACTTCGCCTGAACGAAGACGTAATGTTACATACTGACCATCACGAGCAAGGATTTGAACGTATGCACCAGCAGAACGTGCGATTTGAGCACCTTTACCTGGTTTTAATTCTACGTTGTGAACAGTCGAACCTACAGGCATATTACGCATTGGTAATGCATTACCAGGTTTGATTGGTGCATCAACACCAGACTGGATTGCATCGCCAGCTTTTAAGCCTTTTGGTGCGATAATGTAACGACGCTCACCGTCTGCATATAATACAAGAGCGATGTTTGCGCTACGATTTGGATCGTATTCTAAACGTTCAACAGTGGCTGGAATGCCATCTTTAGTACGTTTAAAATCGATTAAACGGTAATGTTGTTTATGACCACCACCGATATGACGAACCGTAATACGACCATTGTTATTACGACCACCTGATTTAGAGTTTTTCTCTAAAAGTGGTGCGTATGGCTTACCCTTATGTAGATCTGGGTTAACCACTTTAACTAGGTGACGACGGCCCGCAGAAGTAGGCTTACACTTTTGAAGTGCCATAATTCTATCCCCTTATTACTCGGCGCCGCCGACAAAGTCTAGCTCGCTGCCTTCTTTAAGAGTAACGTAAGCTTTCTTCCAGTCGCTACGACGACCGAAACGTGCGCCAGTACGTTTTGTTTTACCCTTAACGTTAAGTGTGCGAACACCAGTTACTTCTACTTCAAAAAGCTTCTCAACTGCTACTTTAATTTCAGCTTTAGTTGCGTCATTTACTACTTTGAAAACAATAGTGTTGTTTTCTTCAGCAGCAATAGTGCTTTTTTCAGAGATATGTGGAGCAAGGATCACTTTTAAAAGACGTTCTTCGCGAATCATGCTAGCGCCTCCTCAAGTTGCTTAACAGCAGCGGCTGTAATAAGTACCTTATCGAAAGCAATTAAGCTTACAGGATCGATACCAGCTACATCACGCGTGTCAACCTTATAAAGGTTACGTGCCGATAAGAAAAGATTTTCATCTACTTCTTCAGTCACGATAAGAACATCTTTAAGCTCAAGTTCTTTAAGCTTAGCAACTAGTTCTTTAGTTTTTGGTGCTGCTAGAGCAAAACTTTCAACAACGATTAAACGCTCTTGACGAACTAATTCAGATAAGATGCTTTTAATCGCACCACGGTACATTTTACGGTTTACTTTTTGGCTGTGGTCTTGTGGTTTAGCTGCAAAGCTAACGCCACCTGAACGCCAAATTGGGCTACGGATTGTACCGGCACGTGCACGGCCAGTACCTTTTTGAGCCCATGGTTTTTTACCACCACCGCTTACTTCAGAACGTGTCTTCTGAGCACGAGTACCTTGACGAGCACCTGCTGCGTATGCAACAACTACTTGGTGTACTAATGCTTCGTTAAACTCACGTCCAAAAGTAGCTTCAGAAACTTCAAGACCGCCAGAAGCGTCTTTAATTGCTAATTCCATCACTAAATCTCCAGGACTTATGCTTTAACAGCTGGTTTAACGATAACGTCACCGCCAATAGCTCCAGGTACTGCACCCTTAACTAAAAGCAAATTACGCTCAGCGTCAACGCGAACTAGTTCTAAGTTTTGAGTCGTTACACGCTCAGCACCCATATGACCGGCCATTTTCTTACCTTTAAACACCTTACCAGGTGATTGGTTTTGACCGATTGAACCAGGAGCACGGTGAGATAGAGAGTTACCATGTGTAGCGTCTTGCATGCTGAAATTCCAGCGCTTAACACCACCTTGGAAACCTTTACCTTTAGAAGTACCGGTTACGTCAACCTTGTTGATTTCGTTGAATAATTCAACAGTAAGCTCTGCGCCTACTTCAAAATCGCCTTCACCACCGTTAAGGCGGAATTCCCACAGACCGCGACCCGCTTCAACACCAGCTTTAGCGAAATGACCCGCTTTAGCTTTGTTTACACGACTTGCTTTTTTAGTGCCTGCGGTTACTTGAAGCGCGTTATAACC
Source organism: Pseudoalteromonas sp. 1_2015MBL_MicDiv (assembly GCF_002407505.1). Lineage (NCBI taxonomy): Bacteria > Pseudomonadati > Pseudomonadota > Gammaproteobacteria > Alteromonadales > Pseudoalteromonadaceae > Pseudoalteromonas > Pseudoalteromonas sp. 1_2015MBL_MicDiv. The sequence continues at coordinate 3,705,141 of NZ_CP012737.1, forward strand.
GTCTGTTGCGTCAGATTTGATCTGAGCAATGCGGTTAGGTGTCGCTTCAATAACTGTCACAGGGATAGATACACCATCTTCAGTGAAGATTCGTGTCATACCCACTTTACGACCGACTAGACCTAATGCCATTTTCCTAAAACCTCTCTAATCTTTCGATTAACCCAGGCTGATTTGAACATCAACACCAGCAGCAAGATCTAAACGCATAAGCGCGTCTACAGTCTTGTCAGTTGGTTCTACGATGTCTATCAGACGTTTATGGGTGCGGATCTCGTACTGATCACGCGCATCTTTATTAACGTGCGGTGAAGTTAGTACAGTAAAACGTTCAAAGCGTGTAGGTAGTGGGATTGGACCACGTACTTGTGCGCCAGTGCGTTTCGCAGTTTCCACGATTTCTGCCGTTGATTGGTCAATCAAACGGTGGTCAAAAGCTTTTAGGCGAATACGAATGCGTTGATTTGACATTCTTAACCTCAATATAAAGAGCATTTAAAAGAGCATAAAAAAACGACCGAAACAATCTTAAAACTTAAGATGTCGGCTGTTTGATTATATCTACGTTGAGTTCCAAATCGGAACTCCTGTTTATTAGCTTGAAATCCAAGCTTAATTTATCCTTTCTAGTTCCCTAGGGAATTTTGAAAGCCTGCGTATTATAGAGGTATTGGTGATAAATGCAACAACTATTTAGAAACAATACAATGACCACTAATTTGATTAAATAAGCGCCCGTACATACTCACTGGCTATACTTGAACTAATACCTCTACTATTAGTCAATTAATAAGTTAACTACTCAATAGCGCAAACTAAAGGATTTTTAGATATTATGGTATCCTATTGCGCTAATTTTGCCTTTAATACTCTCAATATGGTGAGTCGATGCGTATTTTTAATTATTGTTTAAATGTTTTGTCTGCTGGATTTAGCCGCTTACTAGTACGAAGTAAAGTGCTGCCAGAGAACCCCATTGAGCAGTATGATCTAAACCCAGAATACCCTACATTTTATATAGTGCGTTTAAATTCACGATTTGATTTAGCGGCACTCACACATGTATGTAAAAAACATGGTTTGCCAAGCCCAATTGAAGAGCAAGTATTAGGCTCTCAGCATTTAGATCGTTTTATTGGAATCAAAAATCCACCACCATTATTTGGCGACAAAGCTAAACCAACAAATGCTTTAGCTCAAGGTAAGCAAATTATTGAACACTTAATTAATAGTGGTCAACAGAACGTACAAGTTGTACCTGTTACAATTTTATGGGGCCGCGATCCGGGTAAAGAAAAACCAGGTTTACGCACATTAATTACACACTCGGTAACACCTAGTTGGTTTAGAAAGTTTTTTGTCGTGTTGTTTTCAGGACGTGATAACTTTATTCGCTTTAGTCAACCTCTCGACTTATCGCTTTTGGTAAACGAGAAAGCCGATGTAAGTGAGTTACCACACAAATTACTGCGTGTCGCTCGCGTTCACTTTAAACGTCAAAAGCTCGCAGCTACTGGCCCCAAAATGCCATCTCGTGAACAATTATTTAATTCTTTATTAGCGTCCCCTACAATTAAAAAAGCAATCCTAGATGAAGCTAAAGCTAAAAATATTAGCCAAACTGAAGCTCGTCAAAATGCACTCAAGTTACTTGACGAAATAGCCGCTAATTATTCAGAAGCAATGATACGTGTAGCTGAGCGATTTTTAACGTGGTTGTGGAATAAGCTTTATAACGGTATTAATATTAAACACACAGAACAACTTCATGAATTGACTAATAAAGGCCATGAAATAATCTACATGCCTTGTCATCGCAGTCATATGGACTACTTGCTCCTTACTTACTCAATATATCATTTAGGTTTAGTACCGCCACATATAGCTGCAGGTATTAATCTTAACTTTTTCCCTGCCGGCGGGATATTTAGACGCTCGGGGGCATTTTTTATTCGTCGCTCATTTGCAGGTAATAAGCTTTATTCTGCCATCTTCAAAGAGTATTTAAGCCAACTGTTTATTAAAGGTTACTCTGTTAAGTTTTACACGGAGGGCGGTCGAAGCCGAACTGGGCGCTTACTTCCGCCTAAAACAGGTATGCTTTCAATGACCTTACAAGCGATGCTTCGCGGAATAGACAGACCAATATCTATTGTTCCTGTGTACATTGGCTACGAGCACGTAATGGAAATAAACACTTACCTTAAAGAGCTGGATGGTAAAGATAAAAAAGGCGAATCTATTTTCGGTATTTTTAAGGCGATTAAAAACCTTAAAAACTATGGTCGTGGTTATCTAAACTTTGGTGATCCAATTTCAATTAATCAATATTTAAACGACAACCAACCCGATTGGCGTGATTCAATACATCCTACCGATGTACAAAAGCCACAATGGTTAGGCACACAAGTAACTCAACTTGCTGATCAAGTAATGATTAAAATTAATAATGCAGCAGCACTTAATGCTGTTAACTTATTGGCGATGATTTTACTCGTTAACGATAAACAAGCATTGAGTAAGCCAAAACTTTTAGCACAACTTGATTTTTACCTGCGCTTACAACGCGATGCCAGTTATAGCGATAAAGTAACAGCGCCTGACGAAACACCAGAGCAATTACTAACACATGCATTAAAGCTTAATAAGTTTGAAGTTATTAGTGATGAATTTGGTGAAATAATCACAATTAGTGATAAAGAGAAAGTTTTATTTAATTACTATAGAAACAATATTTTGCACTTATTCGCAGTACCAAGTTTAATTGCACTGCACCTATTTAAACAACACAGCACTACGATTACTCAATGCCAGCAACTTGTAAAAACATTTTATCCGCTATTTGCTAAAGAATGGTACTTACAGCCTCTTGATGAAAACTATATAACACGAATTTTAGCTAACTTTGCTGATCAAAATTTAATTGAGTTTGATGGCGATAACATTCATATAACGAACAGTAATGACTGCCTAGCTAAGCTTGAAATGCTTGGACGAGCACTTAGCTTCACTCTGCAACGATACGCTATTGTAATTGGTTTTATTCAAACAAGTGATGGCATTGAAAAAGCAGAACTTGAAAGAGAAAGCCAAGTGCTTGCGCAACGTTTAGGCACACTGCATGGCATTAAAACACCTGAGTTTTTTGACAAAAAAGTACTTGTTAGCTTTATCGATAACTTACGTGGAGAGTCATTAATAACAGAAGGTGATGAGGGCTTAGTAGGTAGCACACAGCTATGTGAAACCTACGCACACCTTAAAACATTACTGCCAGCACGCGTCTGGCAGTCAATCAGCGATATAGTACAAGACCAGTGTAACTAGCAATGCATTTACAGAAGGGGTTAGCGCTGGCGCATAACCCCTTCTTGCATTGTTGAGGCAACCAAATTGCCTTGGCGATCAAAAAACTGCCCACGTACTAAACCACAACCATTGCTCGCACTTGGGCTATCAATTGAATACAAAATCCAATCATCCATTCTAAATGGGCGATGAAACCACATTGCATGATCAATAGTAGCTACTTGCATATTTGGCTGCATAAACGATACACCATGAGGTTGTAATGCAGTTGGTAAAAACTCAAAATCAGACGCATACGCTAATAAGTAATTATGGATACGCTGATCGTCCGGCATTTCACCATTGGCTTTAAACCAAATATGTTTTACTGGCTCCATAACTTCTGGCTTAAACGGGTTATGAAATGTCACAGGTCGCATTTCAATTGGCATTTCACGGGTAAACTTATTACGGATGACTTCAGGAATGTGTGAAGCGTTATCTTGGTAAAACTCAAGCGATGAACGTAGTTCTTCAGGTGCGGGAACATCAGGCATCGTCGCTTGATGCGACAAACCATTTTCTTCACCCTGAAACGACGCAGTCATATAAAAAATAGGCTTACCGTACTGAATCGCTTTTACTCGGCGTGTACTAAAACTCTTCCCATCTCGAATAGTTTCAACATCATAAACAATGGGTTTAGCCGGATCGCCTGGGCGTAAAAAGTAAGAATGTAATGAATGAACTATTCGCCCTTCAGGTAGAGTTTCTTTGGCAGCAGAAAGCGCCTGCCCCATAACTTGACCGCCAAACACAGCACCAAAGCCTAAATCTTGGCTTTGTCCTCGATATAAACCTTGCTCAATTTCTTCAAGTGTTAACAACGACAATAAATCATCTAATACTTGGCTCATCATTTCTTCCTCATTCCCCTGATATTCAAATGATACTATACAATAGTGGGAAGTAAATATATGTTAGGAATACTGTTATGGCTTACTGGCTTTTTAAAACTGAACCCGATGCGTTTTCATTAGATGATTTAAAAAACGCTCCAAAACAAACCACGCTTTGGGAAGGCGTACGTAATTACCAAGCGCGGAACTTTATGCGTGATGGCGTTAAAATTGGCGACTTGGTGATGATTTATCATTCAAGCTGTAAACAAGTGGGTGTAGCGGGTATTGCTATAGTTACAAAAGAAGCCTACCCAGATCCCACTCAATTTGATTTAAGTAGTGATTATTACGATGCTAAAGCCACCAGCGAAAATCCTCGTTGGGTTGTCGTTGAAGTAACCTATCAAAGCCATCTAAAAAAATTGGTGAGTCTTAAAGATATAAAAGCGAATGATTCAATTACTGAGTTAGCACTAAAAAAAGCAGGGCGATTATCTGTTATGCCAGTCACAGAACATGACTGGCTGCAAATAGTGAAGATGGTTAGCACTTAGCTTTATTCTTTCGGTCTTTAGGCGCAATCCAAAGCAAAGAAGTAACCTGTGTCACAAAAAGTCACGACACTGATAAAAGAGCCTTTTTCATCGCCTTGGGTAGACTAACTATCGTTCCAAACTTGTCCAATCAACTTCACTACTTAATACTCGCTCTACAGATATGTAGTGCAAAATATCACCTTCACTTACTTTGTAATCAAGCGGTGGGTTTAAATCCATATTTTGCGCACTCAAATTGTGTGCAACGCCTAATAATATTGCATCATGTTCAAGCTTAAAATGATGGAATAAAGTGCCAAATTCCATATCTTTACAGTCTTTAGGTATTGCCAAACTAAATTGCGTATCACCATGGAGTGTAGAAAGCAGCTCCTCTTGTACACGGCTAGAACCTGGATCTTGCATTGAACGTACAAGTATTTCTGCCGATTTAGCACTGCTACACTCTACATTTTGACAATGCTCTAACAGCATATCTATTTTTGTCTCATCTAAGAAATGAGCACTGATATGGCAATCATCCTTAACTAAACGGCTTATACGCAGTGCAGTAGTAAATGTTTGATCGTCATCTTGCCCATCAATAATGACTTTATCGGCACGACTTATTGCAACACGCTCAAGTTCGGATAAATTTGTAAAACTGGTTAGATGTGCAAAATCAACATGTTCGTTAGTTAAAAAAGGGTGATCCATTTGCTCTGTTACCGCGAGTAAAATACGGCGGTCAGTTCGCTTCCTGTCAGCCAAAATGTAATCAATCATCTTTTTTGTACGAGTGTCGTGCCAACCAAAAATAATAATATGGTTAATACTGTGTGCAAAACTTTTATCACCAGTCATAGCGCGCCTAATTAAATAAGTAACTGTTTGCCCTGTTTTTCCAAGCAGGACACCAAATAAAGCTAAACCAAATGGGATCTGTACTAATGCTACCACCCAACGGCCAAGTTCTGTCGTTGGGCTAAAATCACCATAACCTACCGTTGATGTTGTTATTACGTAATAGTAAAAAAAAGTACTTGGGGGTATCAAGGCTTTTTCATTTGCGATCACTAATAAGCACCACGTAATAATAATATGCATAAAGGTAACAATCGCAACAGATTGCCAACTCACTTGCTCTATATGACTGCGTAATAACACGATAAAACGTTTAAAAATATGATGCATAGTTATTGCTAATAGATTAGTAAAATTACTCTGTAGTACGGTACTGCAAATTATACCACCATAGCAACAACTAGCTGTAATCGAAAAATAATAACTGAGCTATGAAGTTAAAAAATAGTAGACTATAGTTATAAAATAATTAGATTAGATAAGTTCATTATGGTTGGTGTTTTAGCTTCGGTTGATCAACGTACTCAGTTGGTTGGTGAAAACCGCTTAGAGTTGTTACTGTTTTATTTACATAGTCGGCATTTATTTGCACTCAATGTGTTTAAAATAAAGGAAGTGGTAAAATTGCCACATTTAAGCAAAATTCCCCATTCTCATTCCAAAATAACCGGAGTTGCGAATATTAGAGGTGAATCTATACCTGTAATCGATTTACGGCAGGCTATTTCTATGTCCGCAGTAAAATACGCCGAAGACTGTAACTTAGTTATTACTGAATACAATAGAAGCGTACAAGGCTTTTTAATTGGCAAAGTTGATCAAATCGTCAATATGACATGGTCAGATATTATGCCTCCGCCTAGCTCTGTTGGTAAAAATCATTACTTAACAGCCCTTACTAAAATAAAGCGCGATGGCCAAGAACAGCTCGTTGAAATTATTGATGTAGAAAAAGTGCTTGCCGAAATAGTTGAATATGAAGTAGATATTTCAGAGGGAGTACTTGATCAAGGTATCGTCAATGAGTTTGCAGGACGTAAAATACTTCACGCCGATGACTCACCCACTGCACGTAAACAAGTAAGCGATACACTTTCGCAGCTAGGAATTGAAATCATCCCTGCCAGTAATGGTCTAGAAGCCCTGAACATGCTTAGAAGCTGGGCTGATGAGGGGCAAGATGTTGAAAAAGAGCTATTAATGGTAATTACAGATGCTGAAATGCCTTCAATGGATGGCTATCGCTTAACCCATGAAATACGTAATGATAGCAGGCTTAAAAATCTTTATGTTGTTCTTAACACATCTTTAAGCGGTAGTTTTAACGAAGCTATGGTAGAAAAAGTAGGGTGTAATGCATTCTTATCTAAGTTTCAGCCAGACTTACTCGTTGAAGAAGTACAAAGCCGTTTAAAGATAGTGCTTAATTATACGTAGACAATAGGTACCCTTTTGTATTGCCTACGTATACAGCTTACTGAGATATTTCTTTAATCGTAGATTATCAACTCGATAAAATAGTCATCGGTAGGCTTAATATTGGATTCTCCGAGTCGGCAAAATGCATCATTACAGCTACATGCCCAGCCACTACAACTGCATACATAACAGCTGAAAAGCCTTGGCCATATTTATCTAGCGGCATCAAATGTGAATAGTGACGGCCTCGCCATTCAAATACAATCTCCAGCGCACCGACAAACAAAAAGAATACCAGTAACATCAAACCAAATGTGTAACTCAGCCATAAGCCAAATAGTACCCCGAGTAAACATACGCTCAAACCAATCCATGAACGCATTGAAAAACTGATACTTTTTAATACATGCCCACCATCAAGCGGTAAAATAGGTAACAAGTTAAATAAATTTAATAACGCACTAAGCACCGCCACACCGGCAAATATTTCCATCTCTGTGGCATAATATAAAACCACGCCCAATACAGAAGTAATTAAACCAAATGCAGGCCCCATTAGTGATATAACTACATCTTGCCAACGCGTTGTTATTTTATCGTCACTAACAGCGAGCCCGCCCACAAATGGGATTAGGTAAATGCCCTTGGTTTTTATGCCAAAGTATTTCATTGCGCGCACATGTCCGTACTCATGTACGACTAAACAACCAATTAGCATTAGTGCAAATTCGATACTAAATAACCACGCATAGCCTGCAACAGAAGCCCCTGCAAGCACTACTTTAATTACCTTGGCACTTTTAAAAAGCTTAAAACCTAATGCTGCTAATCCTAAAAAGCCTTTTTTAGGTGCTGCATTTACCGGGGCAGGTAACGCAAGTTGTGTTGCAAATTGCTCATCTACAAATAGCGAAATGCTTTGCTCTTCCACTGCCTCTGTATCAATACCTATTACTTTGTTGTCGTAAGTAAATTGATAATAGTTTTCACGAGGATTATCAAAGGTAATGGCTTGTTGAACATGAAAAACTTGTATAATCTTTTGCCCTGAAACCATAAATGAAAAAGGCTGTTCAGCTAAAGTAAGATCTATTCTTATCATAATTAAAACCGTTTAAAACAATGGCGTTAGTATACCGAATCGGCTAAAAAACACGAGTAACGGTAGTTAGTAACTTTTTAAATAAAATTATTTAAAACTGACAAACGTAAAAAATACTACTACTTTTATAGTAATAATACGCCTTATATTGAAAGGGATAACAATGAAGAAAATGGTACCAAATATTTTAGTCGTTGATGATTCAAAGGCAATTTTGATAATTATGGAAGCCATACTCAGTGAATTAGATATGTCTGAAAAGGTTGTTACCTGCTTAAGTGCTGCCGAGGCACTCGAAAAAGTAGCCAATGACATAAACCGCTTTGACGCTGTTTTCACCGATCTCAATATGCCTGAAATGGATGGAATGGAATTAATACGACATCTTGGAGCATTAAATTATCAAGGCGGAATTATTATTGTGTCTGAAATGGACCATAAAGTAATTAGCCTAGCAGCTGATCTGGCAAAACAACACAACGCACACCTGATTGGTAATATACCAAAACCTGTTCAACTATCCCAAATGAGAAAATTACTTACCAAAGTAGCAAAATTAAATAGCCACACTTTATTAAGAGAGAGCCTGATCTCAAAAAGTGAACTTATTAAGGCATTAAAAAATGATGAGGTAACACCCTTTTATCAACCTAAAGTTAATGCGATTAATAATAAAATAGAGAGTGTTGAAATACTGGCGCGGATTGTATCAAGTAAGGATGGTAGCATTATTTTACCAAATCGCTTTATTAGCCTTGCTGAGCAGTACAATTTAATTAATCAAATTACATTCTCTCTTTTTGAAAAGGCCACCAGCGAATTTTCAAATATAAAAGCACAGCTCGGTCACGATTTTAAAATGGCATTTAACTTATCACCTATCCAACTTGATGATCTAAATTGTCCAAATAAATTACTGCTAATTTTAGAGCTTAATCAACTCACTCCTAGTAACATTATTATTGAAATAACAGAACAGCATGCACTCTCAAGCCTCGCACAGCTTGAAACATTAAACAGATTAAGAATGCATGGTTTTGGAGTGTCGCTTGACGACTTTGGTGTTGGTTTTACTAATATAAACCAACTCAGAAACCTACCCTTTACTGAAATTAAAATAGATCGCTCCCTCATTAGTAATATAGAAACTGACTTATTTTCTCAGGTTATTGTTAGTTCATTGGTTAATATCACGAACAAAGAGCATTTAGATTTAGTAGCCGAGGGTGTTGAACGACCAGAAGAGCTTGCCTATCTAAAACACTATAAAAAAGACTTAACCATACAAGGCTTTCTATATAGCTCTCCTAAACCCAAAAATGAATTTATAGATTGGGCTAAAAATTGGCTAAGAACTGATGGCAGCCCCGCTTAAAGCGGTACTAATATTTACTCGGGGCCTGTTAGCTAATTATCACCCTGAGTGTGCTTATCTTCTTCACTGACTATATGCGCACTACTTGCTAAGCGTTTGTGCCAACGTTGCTTAGCTACTGCTCGCATATTAGTTGATTGGTCACGCTCATCTACAATCTCTAGCCCCATTAAAGCTTCAATCATATCCTCTAGCGTTACAATTCCTTGTACGTCACCGTACTCATCAACAACTAAACATATATGTGTGCGCTTTGTTAAAAGAGTTTGCAGTAATGACGATACATTCTGAGAGGTTGGCACCGTATAAATGGGCTTAATCAATTTGCTAATTTTGTAATCAGTACCTAAACGGTGAAATGCCAGCATAATATCGTTTTTATGCACAAACCCTACAATATCGTCGCTGTCTTTATCAAATACCAATATACGAGAAAATGATGACGAGCCGTGATCGTTTAAATACTGATTAACCGTCAAATCTTTATGAACTTTAAAAATGACCGTACGAGGTGTCATTAAATCGCATAACTTTGCATGTCTAAAATGCAATAGGTTACGAATTATTTCAGACTCATCTTGATGAAGCGCCCCTGATTCAGTGCCTATATCAGCCATAGCCTCTATTTCTTGACGGATGTAATACGCTTCGTTGTGCTCTGGCCTCATCAGGTTAGTGAGCTTTTGTGCAAACCAAACAAAAGGCTTTAGCGATATAACTAAAAACCGCAAAGCGTAAGTAACACTTGGCGTTAGAGCTCGCCAGTAATTAGCCCCCAAGGTTTTAGGAATAATTTCAGAAAGGATTAATACGAGGAATGTCATAATAGCTGATGCAATACCTACAGCCGCATCGGAAAACACGACAGCCGCTTGTGCGCCAACCCCTGCAGCACCCGCAGTATGGGCAACCGTATTTAAAGTTAAAATAGCAGCTAAAGGCTGATCTATATTGTTTTTAAGCTTTTCGAGCTGTTTAGCCAGCTCAGGGTGCTCTTTCCTAAGTGATGCAACATAGCTGGGCGAAATACTTAATAACACAGCCTCCATCACAGAACATAAAAACGAAATAACAATCGCCACTACCATATAAACTATCAGTAAAGTCACTTTCTCTCCTCTATATTGGATATGTGAGCATGGTAACAATACATGCTATATTTGGCCAAACTTCCAATAATAATAGGCATAATAATGAAATTTAGCGCACCATGGTGTCATCAAAATAAGCTATTTAAGTACGCAGCTGCTCTTTTAACGCTTAGCAGCTTAAGCTTTGCTGCAATAGCTGCACCATTGGATAAATCAAAAATTCAGTTTATCGGCCCACTTGCCGAAGATATGCAGTTAAAGCCTTTTCAAACACCTCATGGCAGTGCGATTATTAACAACCTATTGCCGCAACTACAAGCAGACACAGATAGTTTTTCTGTATTTGGGAAAAAACAAAACTGGCAGCCGTTTAATAAAATCAATGCGCTCACTTTAGGTGGGTTACAGGCACTAAAATTTAATATTGAAACAACCCGCTTTACACAAGGTACGCTTACCTTAAAAGGGATTGAACAAGGTCAGTTATTTATTAATGGCGAACTACAAACAGGCGATAAAAACAGCTATAAGTTAGCTTTAAATAACAGTACTCACACTGTTTTAATAGTAGCTCAGCAAGTAGCTAATTGGCACGACGTAATGCTTGATTTTGCACCTAAAAGCGAGGTTGATAAAATTACGCTTAGCGCCTCACAAACAAAACGCTTATCTGCAAAACAATTGTTTGATGCCCCTACGATCAGCCAATTATCACTCGCACCTAATGCTAAGCAGTACGTTACTACTACTCGCACTTATAGCGATAAAACACAAAACCAAGCAAATACAGTTACTGTACTTAAAGATTCAGATAATCAAACGCTTTATCGCTTCGAAGCAGGCCAACCAAGTAACATTATTTGGAGTCCAGATAACCAATATTTAGTGTATTTGTTAAATGGTGAGCTTAAACAACTTAACCGTAAAAACTTCTCAATAAAAACATTAGCAAACGATTTAGAAGGAGCCAATGGCTTTACCTTTTATAACGACACCAGTCTTTTGTTTGGCTGGTCTAAATCACCTGAGAGCACTAACAGCTTAACCAAGCATTATAAAGGTCTGCAAGATCGCTGGTCGTATGCACGTTCCATCAGCCAAATTTATATGCTTGATACTAAAAGTGGTTTAACAAAAGCACTTAGCCAAGGTCCTCTTTCTTACAGCCTTGAAGATTCAAATAGTAACCGTGGCAAAATATTAATGAGCCGCCCAGTAATGGCAATGCAGGCATCAACCCACCCAGAAACAGAGTTAGTTGAACTCGATTTAAAATCGAGCAAGCTTTCATCGCTTGGTAAATTCAAAACGTTTAATTTAGCCAAATACACAAATAAAGATATTTATGTAGTTGCAGGCCCCGACTTTAAAAATGGCGCAGGCAGAGCATTACCAAAAGCTATGCTCGCTAATAACTACGACGGGCAACTTTACCTACTTACTGAAGGCGGTAAAAACGTAAAAGCACTCAGTAAACAGTTCGACCCCGCGATTGGCCAACTGCACGTTTTAGAAAATGGCGACGCACTTATTAAAGTAACAGAGCAAGACACTCAACCACTTTATCTATTTGATTTAAGTAAACAGCGCTTTAAAAAATTAAATACGGGATTGGATATTGTTGAAAAATTTAGTTACTCGCACGACCGTAATACCGAAATTTTACTAAGTGGCACTAACGCTTTAGCGCCACAACAACTAAAGCGCCTGAACGTAAGTAAAAATAAAACAGATTTAATATGGGATTCAAAACCAAGTAGCTATGCAAATACACGACTCCCTACATTAGAAGAGTTTAATTTTAAAAATAAACATGGTGTTGAAATAACTGGCCGTGTTTACATTCCGAGCAATTTAGATAAAACCAAAAAGCACCCGGCGCTCGTGTATTATTACGGCGGTACTTCACCAGTTACGCGTGGTTTTACAGGTCGTTACCCGTTTAACTTATGGGCAGAAAATGGCTACGTTGTTTATGTTGTGCAACCTACTGGCGCAACAGGGTTTGGACAAAAGTTTTCAGCGCAGCATGTTAATGCCTGGGGCGACTACACCGCAGACGATATTATCGAAGGCACACAAGCCTTTTTAAATAAATACAACTATGTTGATAGTAAAAAAGTAGGTAACTTAGGGGCATCGTACGGTGGCTTCATGACCATGTTATTAGCAACTAAAACCGATATATTTAGTGCTTCAATAGCTCATGCGGGTATTTCTAATATTACCTCGTATTGGGGTGAAGGTTGGTGGGGTTACTTATATTCTGGCGAAGCATCAAAAAATAGCTTCCCGTGGAATAACTCTGAGCTGTACAGCCAACATAGTCCTGTATTTCATGCCGACAAAGTAACAACACCTATGCTACTTCTTCATGGTGATAGCGATACCAATGTACCTGTTGGCGAGAGCTTAACAATGTACACTGCGCTTAAACTGCTTAATAAAGATGTAGAGTTAATAGAATACAAAGGCGCCGACCACCAAATTTTTGCACGCGATAAACGATTTAATTGGTGGAACACCATGCTCGCATATTTTGATAAAAAACTAAAAGACGAGCCTCAATGGTGGGACTCCATGTATAAAAATGACTGAGCCTGGACCTTAAAAATAACGACTTAATACAGATTTATTAATAGCAGTATTAATTATTTAGCACCTTTGAATTAGTTTAAAGGTGCTAATCTCATCCTCTCATAACGCCTTTCTCTCTTTTGAAATATTAAGTTACCTAAAACGACTAAACACCCTTCTCAGCATTTACCTAATGGTGCTACCATATAAGGCTATAAGCATTCAAAATAAAGTACTATGGCTATTAATGTTTTATTGGTTGAAGACGATGAACTACTCGTTAAACGCATCCAAAATCACTTTGCAGATACCGAATTTACAATAGAGGTAGACCCCACTGGCGCTGATGCACTTAGCATTGTAAAGCAGCGAGTAAACCTGCGCGGTGCTATATCATTAGCCATAATTGACATTGTTTTACCTAAGCGCGATGGTCTTCAGCTCGCAAAAGAATTAAACACACTGACCGATATTGGCGTTATTGTATTATCGAGTCGTGACTCCCAAGCCGATCGCATTGCTGGTCTTGCTCAAGGTGCTGACGACTATATTTGTAAGCCCGTCGATTTACTTGAGTTGGAGCTACGCATGCGCGCACTCTATAAGCGTGTTGCCGTTAACCTAGAAGACGACGAAAGCGAAGAGTTTATAGAGTATGCTGACTTTAAGCTTCATCCCGATAACCGCACATTAATTACTGCTGCGGGCCTTGAATCACGCTTAACGGAAGCCGAGCATAAAGTGCTGATTTGTTTAATTAGTAATGCAGGTAAAGCAACTTCCCGCGAAAAAATATCAGAAGAAATAGGCCAGCCAGATTGGAGCCCAAATGATCGCACTGTTGATGTACTTATTGGTCGTTTACGTAAAAAGTTAAATGACGAAAAAGATCAGAAACGCATTGTTACCGTACGCGGTAAAGGTTATATGCTTTCTATTTAATACTTAGTCAATTGCGCAATAAGGCGCTCAAAAGCACGGTAATTAAGTGCCTCTTTAAGCTCATTTAAACTAATATTTTCAGCGCCTTTTAAATCACTAATAGTACGCGCCACTTTTATCACTCGATGATAAGAACGTGGCGATAAAGACAGCTTCTCGCTTGCTCTGGCTAAGAACTGCAACTCTGCAGGCGCTAATACGCAGTGCACACTCATTTCTTTATTATTAAGCCTAGCATTAACCTTACCTTGGCGTTTTAACTGTAGGTAATAAGCCGCTTCAACTCTTACTCTAACCTCAGCGCTACTTTCCTCCGGCTGAGTGCTTTGTAATTCAACACTCGTTAACCGAGGAAGCTCTATTTGTAAATCAATACGGTCAATAAAAGGCCCCGACACGCGCGATAAATAACGCATAACTTGATCGGGAGTTGCTCGCTTATCAGTATGGCTCCCTGTTGGACTTGGGTTTAATGCGGTTATAAGCTGAAACTGCGCCGGAAACTCCATTTGCCTAGCTGCACGTGAAATAGTAACCGTACCAGTCTCCATCGGCTCACGCAGTGAATCAAGCACCTTACGCTCAAACTCTGGTAATTCGTCTAAGAAAAGCACTCCATTATGTGCCAATGAAATTTCACCCGGTTTAGGGTTTGATGAGCCACCAACCAAAGCAACCGCTGAGCACGTATGATGCGGGTTACGAAATGGCCGCTGTCGCCAATTAGTTAAATCTATAGATTGCCCAATAATAGAGTAAAGCGCAGCAGTCGAAATAGCTTCATCGTCCGACATAGTAGGCATTATAGTTGCCATTCGCTGGGCCAACATTGATTTACCAGTGCCTGGGGGGCCTAAAAAAAGTAAATTATGCCCGCCAGCTGCGGCGATTTCTAATACTCGCTTTGCGCCAGGCTGACCTTTCACATCGCTTAAATCGAGCAAAAAGTCAGGGGCTTGCGTGCAGTCGGGGTACTCTATATTCAATGGCAAAGGTTGTTGATTAAGTAAGTCCCCCCACACTTCTTGAATAGAACTGACGGCTTTGCGTTTAACGCCATTAACTAGGCTTGCTAGACTGTCATTTGCAAAGGGTAAAAAGCAGCAGCGATCTTGCTCTTTTGCAGCAAGTACCGAAGGTAAAATAGCATTCACACCACGTATCTCGCCATTAAGAGCAAGCTCACCATAAAACTCGTACTTATGAATATCAGGACACACTATTTGCCCAGAGGCGACTAAAATACCCACAGCAATTGCAAGATCAAACCGCCCGCCATCTTTTGGCAAATCAGCAGGGGCTAAATTTACGGTTATTCGTTGATCGGGGAAGCCAAATTGAGAGTTTTCGAGCGCACTACGCACTCTATCTTTCGACTCTTTAACTGACGCTTCGGGCAGGCCTACAATATGAAAAGCGGGTAAACCATTTCCTAGGTGAACTTCTACAATAACTTCAGGGGCGCTTATACCCACTTGGGCACGAGAAAATATACGAGCTAAAGACATTCCTTATCCTAGTAAATGGTGTGATTACACCAGTTTAGTCAGGATATTTAAAAACGTGTAATGTGATTTGCCACTTTATTGCAGCTAAACGAAGTAATAAGGTCATTAACATACCTAATATCATTGCCACTTCGGTTGCTAACGAAATACCAATACTAAGTGTATAAACAGTGCCTCCCGCTATGCAGGTAATAGCGTAAAGCTCACCTTTTAATAACATAGGGATTTCACGGGCAAGTACATCTCGAATTAATCCACCAAAGCAGCCTGTAATTACACCCATTATTACCGCTGTCATATCAGGCATACCAGCAAGTTGCGCTTTTTGCGCCCCCATTACGGCAAAAAAAGCTAAGCCAAACGCATCCGCTGTTTGTAAAATATAATGAGGTATCGGCTTTTGCTTATTTATAAGGCGTGTTGTAACAAATACTGAAGCGAGTATGGCAAAAAAGTAACTTTGATCGTGTAACCAAAACACAGGAGCGTCTAAAATTAGGTCTCGTACTGTACCACCACCAATTGCGGTTACCGTAGCTAAAACTACGACTCCAAAGCCATCCATTTTTTTCTCGTACGCTAATAAAGTGCCCGATACAGCAAACACCGCAATGCCAATTAAATCAAACCAGTGATAAAGTTCTGTCATGTGTATTGTTACTTAAAATATTTTAACCGTTTTAACATAAAATTCTCTTTTAAAAAATTTATTTGTTAAAGGCTACAGGTATTAGAGGAAAGTCATTAAATAAAGCAGAATATAAAGAATTTTACCAAACTGCAGACGCAAAAAATCACTCAATAAAGAGTGCGATTTTGTTTTAACTTTTTAGATATTTAATTTCAGTGGTTGCGGGAGCTTGAGTTTGTAAAAAGCGAACCGACGACCTTCGCTTACTTGTGCAAAGTGTTTTACGCAGTAACAGTGGATTTAAATTTATAATAATTTATTAAACTCCAAACGCAAAAAATCACTCAATAAAGAGTGCGATTTTGTTTTAATTTTTTAGATATTTAATTTCAGTGGTTGCGGGAGCCGGATTTGAACCGACGACCTTCGGGTTATGAGCCCGACGAGCTACCAGACTGCTCCATCCCGCGCCTGAAATTTGTAGACTTGTTTTAAGTTGCTTACATTACAACTTGGCTTCCAATTAAAAATTTATTGCGAGAGCTGTGAAGGTGGAAAGTGAACCGACGACCTTTTTAAGCTACCTACTGCACTAAATCTTTATAAAAAATTGGTTGCGGGAGCCGGATTTGAACCGACGACCTTCGGGTTATGAGCCCGACGAGCTACCAGACTGCTCCATCCCGCGCCTGTATATTTTAAGTCTATCGACTACTTTATTTAACCTCTTAAGTTAGAGTTTACAGTAACCTCAATCCCTAAGGAAATTGGTTGCGGGAGTTGTGAAGGTGAAGAGTGAACCGACGACCTTTTAAAACTACCTATTGCACCAAATTTCAATAAAAATATTGGTTGCGGGAGCCGGATTTGAACCGACGACCTTCGGGTTATGAGCCCGACGAGCTACCAGACTGCTCCATCCCGCGCCTGTAATTTCTTTAAAACATTTTCGTAATATTTACGAGCCTGCCTTGAAGAGAGCGCTACTATATAGGAATAAACATATAATGCAAGGCTTAAACTACTTAATGTTGTTCAAGTGAACAAAAAGCAACCAAAGCGCTATTCTGCGCTCAATCTTTGGTGTGGATTTATCATTTTTTGCCATTCCCAATCAGGATGGCCCATAACAATAAAGTCAGGGTTTTCAGTACTCTCGCGTTGATTGTACGTTAACGGGTTAAATTCTGCATCGGTAATACAGCCACCGGCTTCCTCAATAATAACTTGCGAAGCACCTGTATCCCACTCACCCGTTGGGCCAATTCTTAAAAAGCAATCTGCTTTGCCTTCTGCAACGATACAAGCTTTTAAAGAACAGGAGCCAACAGCAATCGTTGTAAACTGACTATTTAAATACTGGCTCACCGCTTCTATTTTTTGGCGGCGGCTCACTGCAAGCGTTAAGTTCTCTGGTGGCGCTACAGATATTTGCTTATCAATTGAGTTTTCACGTTTAAAAGCACCATTTTTAGCTGTAGCAAAATAAGTCACACTTTTGGCAGGCCAATGAATAACCCCTAGCACTGGGTGGTTATTTTCAATCAATGCAATGTTTACTGCAAAGTCGCCACTTTCTAAAATAAATTCGCCTGTACCATCCATCGGATCGAGCAACCAATAACGCTGCCAGTTTTGTCTGTCAGCGAGTGCTGGTATAGGTGTTTCTTCCGACATAATAGGAATATCGGGCGCTAAGACTTTTAATCCAGCAACCAGTACGTCATTTGCTGCTAAATCAGCTTTGGTAACAGGCGTGTTATCTGATTTCTCTTGTTGGCCAATATCGCCTTTTTTATAAATGGCCATAATTGCATCGCCAGCGCGCTCAGCTAATTCAATGCACGGTTCGATTAATTTATTCATCGGCAGCTCCAGACGCTAAATACTTATCTAATAATAGCAAAGCTGCAACACTGCGTGCTTCGGTAAAATCTTCTTGCTCTAATAATGACTGCCACTGAGTTAATGGCCACTTAACAACAACAAGCGGCTCAGGTTCGTCACCAATAAGGGTTTGAGGGTATAATTGCTTAGCAAATAAAATATGCATTGTGGCATTAAAGTAACTCGGCGCCATTGTTACTGTTCTTAATGGTTTAAAATACTCAGCACCAAAGCCAATTTCTTCTTTAAGCTCTCTGTTAGCAGCTTGCTCTGGGGTTTCGCCCGGATCGATTAAGCCTTTAGGAAAACCTAACTGGTAATTGTTTGTGCCCGCACAGTATTCACGTACAAGTAGTAACTCATTATCTGCACTTAACGGAACAATCATCACTGCTCCCCGGCCACCGCCGCGAATTCGCTCATACTGGCGCTTTTCGTTATTAGAAAACTTTAACTCTAAAGACTCCACAGTAAACAGGCGACTTTTAGCAACAACATTGTTACTGAGGATTTGTGGTGGTGTTGGGTGCTTTTTCTGTGTCATTGGCGTTAATTTGCTATCATGGCAGTTAGTTCAATAATAAACCTTATAAGTTGAAATTCCTATGTTAAATTGGTCAAAAATCGATACCGTTTTGCTCGACATGGATGGAACATTACTCGATTTACATTACGACAGTCATTTTTGGCTTAACGTTATCCCTGCGCAACACGCATTAGCTAGAGGCATTAGCCTAGATGCAGCTAAAGCAGATATTTTAAAACGCTATCAAGCTGTGAGCGGTCAAATACAGTGGTATTGTTTAGATTATTGGGAGCAGCAATTAAGCTTGCCTATAATGGAGCTTAAACGAGAGTCTCAGCATTTAATTAAAATGCGCGAAGACGCACCTCATTTTTTAACCGAGCTTAAAAAAGCAGGCAAAGAGTTAATTTTACTTACCAACGCCCACCCTGAGAGTGTCATGCTTAAATTTGAGCATACAGCGATTGATAACTACCTAGATGGCGTAGTGTCGACTCATGAATATGGAGTAAGTAAAGAGCAACAAAGTTTGTGGCACCAAGTACAAAAAGACTTAGGGTTTAATAAGCAGCGCACTTTGTTTGTAGATGACAGTGTGCCGGTATTAAATGCCGCACGAGAATACGGCATCGAGCACTTACTTGCAGTTGCTAACCCTGATAGCCAGCAACCACATAACGAAATAGCCGATTACCTGAGTGTTACCGACTATCGTAAGATTATTTAACCTTTCGCTGGCTTTGTACTAAAGTCAGCTGCCTTTGCCTCTTTATGCCCACTGTATATTCCATTGTATGAACTTGTAACATCCAAGTCAGTTTGCATAAAGCGTATATGGCAAAAATTCACTCTAGAATATATACGGATATCATTACAAGATTCGTTTTTTATCTCAAAGGTTATAGATGATGGGTTATTGTGACCAAATGTTGGTGCAACATAATTAGCGCTAAAGTTAATGCTCAAACCCACTCTAGCGTAACAGGATAGTTGACTTAGCTCCCCGCACAAAGAATTTGGTAAACTCAAAGACTCAACAGAAGCTCCCAATATAAAATCTCCTGGTTTTAATACATACCCTTCAATTGGAATTTGTATAGCTTTAAAAAAAGATTTCGTATCTGTAGATTTAGTATCTATTTCTCTATCGTGCTTTTCCATTAAAAGTATGTGGTCACTTAGCCTCAGTAAATAGCTCGCAGGTCTGAATGAGCTTTCTTTAAAATCCTCAATAACAAGTTTACCTTCAATTAGGTGTCTTTTTATGCTTTCGGAACTTAATACCATTTAATACACCCTTGTTACTAATTCTGAGTTACTGCCAGGAAAAGAGCTCGTATTGATTTCTTTAATAATTTCGGGGGGATAATATAAATTTCGTTAATATTAGATTTGAGTATTGAACATGCCTGATAATCAAGCACATAATGCTTAGCTTGCTCTTCATACAAAGTAAGAGATTTAAGCTCTATATCATCTAATGACCAGCGGTTAATGATCGTTGGCTTATCGAAACCAACATGATATTGAGGAACACCTTTTTTTACATATAACAAAAGGTCTGCTTTAGCCAAAAAAGCTGCTTCTGCAGCTAGTGAATCACTACTAATACAACCTGAATCAGGCTTAATTAAAAAGCAACTAGCATCAGTTGTAGATAAGTATTTTTCTACTTCATTGACAGGTACTTCATTTGGATAGACATTTAAAGAAAATGAGTTTAAATATGATATTGCGATACCATTTAATATCGAAATTATGCCTTTCCCAACTTCATCTGCATAACTATTCATAGCTAGGTTTTTAACTAAATCAGTAAAAAGAAAAGCCCCTATGCCACCGCAAACGAATATGAACTTTGTTGATGGGTTGTTTGCAATAATCACTGGTAAATCTTTGAATACATCAGGAGTGATATGCATATTTCTATACCCCCACCATGGCACATCAATTTCGGTGCTGATCTCAGAAATAGCACCGCCACCAATTAACCTTATAACAACGGTCTTCATTTCAACCAACCCATGGCATTAAAAATCTTGCAAGCACCATCAGTTAATTTATCTTTAATGTCTTGAAGTTCGTCTAAAGGAACCCATTTTATATTTTTAACTTCAGCTCCAAGTTTTAAACTCTTTTCTTCAATAATTTCATAGGAATTAAACACATGCCAATCATGGAGTTCACCACCATGACCACATCTATCTGTTAAATCTCCAATATGAAAAATATACTTTAAGTTACTTGTATTCAAACCTATCTCTTCTTTAACTTCCCTTGTCACAGCTTCGGCTAGTGTATTATCTTGATGCTCTACATGCCCTGCAACAAGGCTGTATTTTCCCTGGTAAAATTCTTTAGCTTTTTCAATTAAAAGGATCTTATTATCGTTTGTAAAAATTGCAGCAACTGTTGTATGTTTAATTTTATTGTTTATTTCTACTTCCCTGATGCCGCTACCTGTTGATTGTTTAAAGTTTTCTTCCGCACAAAGCTCTTCATTTGTAAAATTACTCAAATTAGTTATAGCTTTATAAGCAGTTCCTATTCTATTTTGTAAAAATTTTAGTCTAGCACGTGTTTCTTGATCGCCACTAAATGCATGAATATCTGTTGCATATTTAGATAAATCATCTGTTTTTATGCCCCTTGATATTAGCCATTCGGCTAACTCTAGTAATGCCTGCTTTTCTGCCTGCTCTATTGGTTGGTTTAATAATTCAATACATTGAACTTCATTACTATCTTTAAAGTTTTTAACAGCATCACTAAGTATATTTATTAGTTCTGAATCGGTGCTCGCGATACGAAATCGATACAAATTATTAGCAAACTTTAATGGACCAGGTTGTAATTCAACAAACTTGTTTTCTATTAGACGAATTTTACAACCGGGATAGCTTTTTTTATATAAATAAACCGACGTTTTACAATAGCTTTCTTGATTATCTTTAATGTCTTTAAAAGAACGCAATACTCTAAATACGCGGCGGATAATATCCATCTCTACATGTGCTTTTTTATTACTAGCTTTTACAAACTGATCTGGCAACGCACCAACGGGGACTTCGTACTCTTTCGTTAATTCCAAAATTGCAGAGTCTGCTTTAACGTTTGGACTACAAATATAGAAATCTATATCAACTTTAGTGGTACTTGTTTGATAAGCTTTTAAATC
The DNA here is from genome assembly GCF_002407505.1 of Pseudoalteromonas sp. 1_2015MBL_MicDiv. Lineage (NCBI taxonomy): Bacteria > Pseudomonadati > Pseudomonadota > Gammaproteobacteria > Alteromonadales > Pseudoalteromonadaceae > Pseudoalteromonas > Pseudoalteromonas sp. 1_2015MBL_MicDiv. The sequence continues at coordinate 3,726,967 of NZ_CP012737.1, forward strand.
TTTTAATATATCGTGTGATAATTGCGAAGTGGTTGAGAAAATTGATATTTTCATTTCTCCCCCCTCGCCACATAGCTCTCTAACCTTATCAGTGAAGAAGTTATTACCAGTATTTTCATTACTTAAATCGCTATCTACAGTTAATTGTTCTTCAAACTTGGTAAGTAATTTATCTAAATCAACTGGCTTAATAATTTGCGACAGAGACTCTTTGAGCATTAGCCTCTTATAAAACGACTCTTTTAAAGCTTTAGTAAAAATTTCTTTAAAATCTTCTGATGAAAGCTGGCTGCAATTTATGCACTCATAGTCATTATTAACAAGTAAAATAAAGATAGCAGCTTCAAAATTGGTAAAACGAGTAAAGTGTGTTTTTTCTATTGGTTTGTTAGCTAATAGGCTTTCTAAGGGGTGATTTTTAGCTAACCATTTTGAAAAGTCGCTGAGGGAACGACTATTTTTTGCCTCCTGTCGAATAACTTTACTTTTGAGAGCTTTATAAAATCTTAATTTAAATTCGAACCGCGTGCTTGGGAGACCATTTTTGTAAATATACCCGCATACCCCTACTACAATAGCCAAGTATATAAGGCTAGCGATTAAACTATCTTTTACTGAATCACCAACAGAGTATAAAACGGGAATAAACAGTATCCCGCCAGCAATCACAGCTTGAAAAAAATTATTCAATTCCTTTTCCTTCAATTTTAAGCGTGCAAGACTTGCACGCTTTTCTACTCTATTTCACACCAGTGTGACCAAAACCACCTGCTCCACGCTCTGTTGCTTCAAACTCATCTACAAGTACGAAATCAGCTTTAAGTACTGGAATAAACATTAATTGAGCAATTCTATCACCAGAGTTTATTGCGAATTCATCACTCCCCCTATTCCATACTGAGATGAATAACTCACCTTGGTAATCTGAGTCAATTAATCCTACTAAATTACCCAATACAATCCCATGCTTATGACCTAAACCTGAGCGAGGTAAAATAGTAGCAGCCATTCCTGTATCCTGCATATTTAAAGCAATACCAGTAGGTATTAATTTTGTCTCACCCGGTAAAACTTGTAAAATACCATCAATACAAGCTCTAAGATCTATAGCAGCCGAGCCATCTGTAGCATACTCTGGCATAGGAATTTCAGTACCGACTTTACGATTTACAATTTTTAATTCAACTTTTTTCATTTTAAATTTTCTACTCTAAATAAATTTATAAAAATAATATAGATAATATAACTTAACGACCAGTCGTAAACTCATGCCATGAATCAATTAAATCAATGAAATCTTCAAAGCCACAACCACTACTTAAACCATTTTCTTCAAGCGCTAAATCGTCATCTTGATACGCTATTAGGTCTTCACTGTCTTGATGAAGCGCATGGGCTTCAAACAGTGCTTCGTCTTTGGTTAATATTAAATCTATTTCTTGGCCTTTTAGCGTTAGCGGCTCATAGCTTGAACTCACCGATGCAATAAGCGCTTGCACCATAGCTACTTTGTCTTTGCCTATTTCTTCGTTTAGCCAGCGACCAATAATAGCGTGTTCACTGCTTATTTTAATACGTAGCCCACTAATAGGGTCGCGAATAAATTGATATTCCATAGGGTTTGCCTGTAAATCTTTAATTGCGTAATTATATACGTAAACGCCCGTAAACCACAGGACATATAAAGTAAAATAGCGCCACATGGGCGCTATTTTACTCAACTTTAAAACCGTTAACTTCGCGATCTATAACGCGCTGCGTCAATAATCGACCATAAGTAAATAATAGGCACAAGTACAAAACCTACAAGCACATAAATTAGTGCGTAACTTATTATAATAGCGAGTGCAAAAAATATAGCCGCTAAAATACGCCCTTGCACTAACTGACCTAAACCAGGAAAAAATATATTACATAATGCTGCGATTACGTTACCGCCGGAACCTTGATCTGCCATACTAACCTCTGTATTTATTTGATTTTATAATTATTTACTTACACACTCTATGCCAATTTATTAAAGCTTACAAATCAAATAGTTAAATTACCCTGAATTTAGAGAGTTAGTAAATTTTGCTAACTTTAGGTCAAATTAGCAATTTTTATTGTGCGTTTACGCTTTTTGTTTGTTCAAAAAATTAGCAAGTTACTCGTTTTTAAGGCTATTTTATAAATAGCTGTTTATAAAAACAGTATTTTATTTAGCCTAACAAAAACACCTGTTATACTGCCCACAATATTGATTAAAAAGGCGTAACGATGGACGTTTCACAATTACTCGATGGCTTAAATGACAAACAACGCGATGCCGTTGCAGCCCCACTACAAAACATGCTGGTGTTAGCAGGTGCTGGGTCTGGTAAAACACGAGTGTTAGTTCATCGTATTGCGTGGCTTATGCAAGTTGAGCAAGCATCTGCTTACAGTATTTTTGCCGTAACCTTTACTAATAAAGCGGCTAAAGAAATGCGCAGCCGCGTTGAAGAAACACTAAAAGCCCCTGTAGGTGGTATGTGGATTGGTACGTTCCATGGTTTGTCGCATCGTATTTTACGTGCTCATCACCGTGAAGCTAACTTACCAGAAGCCTTTCAAATTTTAGACTCTGACGATCAACTTCGGATGATCAAGCGCTTATTAAAATCGATGAATATCGATGATAAAAAATGGCCCGCCAAACAATTTGGCTGGTACATCAGCGCTAAAAAAGATGAAGCACTTCGCCCTAAAGATATTCAAGCATACGATATTAACGAGCAAATGATGCTGCGTGTTTACGCCGCCTATCAAGAAGCCTGTGATAGAGCTGGTTTAGTTGATTTTGCCGAAATATTACTACGCAGCTACGAAGTGTTAAAAAATAACCCTACGTTACTACGTCATTACCAGCAACGCTTTGCACATATGCTCGTAGACGAGTTCCAAGATACAAATACCATTCAATATGCTTGGTTAAAGTTACTTGCAGGCGATACAAGCAGTATCATGATTGTAGGCGACGATGACCAAAGTATTTACGGTTGGCGCGGTGCTAAAATCGAAAATATTAAACGATTTTTAACTGACTTTAGCGCAGAAACCATTCGTCTTGAACAAAACTACCGTTCAACAGCAACTATTTTGAAAGCGTCTAATGCATTAATTCAAAATAACTCAGAGCGTATGGGTAAAAGCTTATGGACCGACGGTAACGATGGCGAGCCAATCTCTATTTATGCGGCATTTAATGAGTTAGACGAAGCACGCTTTGTAAGTAGCAAACTACGAAGCTGGTTAAATGCAGGTAATGCACTACAAGATGCCGCAATTTTATACCGTAGTAACGCGCAATCTCGTGTACTCGAGGAGGCCATGCTGCAAGAAGGCTTAAAATACCGTATTTATGGTGGTATGCGATTCTTCGAACGACAAGAAATTAAAGATGCGTTGTCGTACTTACGCCTAGTAGGTAATCGTCAAGACGATGCCGCATTTGAGCGCGTAATTAATACGCCAGCACGCGGTATTGGCGATAAAACATTGAGCCATATACGCGACTGCGCTCGAGCAGAATCGTTACCGCTTTGGTATGCCGCAAAAGCAATTGTAGAACAACAGCATTTATCTGGTCGTGCTTCTGGCGCAGTAAGTAAGTTTGTAGAACTCGTTGAACAAATAGAAGATAAAATTAGCGATTTAACTTTGCATGAGCAAGCTAAGTACACAATTCAAACCTCAGGCTTGATGGCAATGTACCAAGCCGAAAAAGGTGAAAAAGGCCGTGCTCGCGTAGAAAACTTAGAAGAGCTAATTAGCGCGTGTGATCAGTATGAGCTACCTGAAGACGAAGAGTACAGCTCACCACTACAAGGCTTTTTAGCGCATACATCACTTGAGTCAGGTGAAGGACAAGCAGAAGAACACGAAGACGCCGTACAAATGATGACGCTTCACTCAGCTAAAGGCTTAGAGTTTCCGCTAGTGTTTATGGTAGGCGTAGAAGAAGGCATGTTCCCTTCTCAGCAAAGCAACGAAGAGTCGGGTCGCTTAGAAGAAGAGCGCCGCCTTTGTTATGTAGGCATGACACGAGCAATGGATAAGTTATATATTAGCCATGCTGAGAGTCGCCGTTTATACGGGCAAGAAAAATACCATAGCCCATCTCGCTTTTTACGCGAAATCCCTGAGGACTGCGTAGAAGAAATCCGTATTAAAACACAGGTTTCTCGCCCGCCTGCCGCTGGGCGTTTTAGCGCATCAGTTAGCCATGCCGCATTTGAAGACAGTGGCTTTAACTTAGGACAACGCGTACTGCATGCTAAGTTTGGTATTGGTACCGTACTTAATTACGAAGGCAGTGGCGCACAATCTCGCGTACAAGTTAACTTTGACGACCTTGGTAGTAAATGGTTAGTAACGGCTTATGCACGATTACAAGCGGTATAAAGCACACCTAAATGAGTTAGAGCAACAATTAGCTGGCGCGTATCATCGTCAGCTAGTGTTAATAACTGGCAGCCCAGCTTGGTGTTATGAAATACTTAACTCATTAATAGATGAAAATAATACACTTGTTGTATCAAAGCAGTGCGCGATTAAAAATTCGTACTGGCCTACTCGCACTCACCAAATTTTAGGGCGAGAATTTGCTCATGCTGTTTACAATGGTTTTAGTGGTTTGCACCCTGATAAACTTGCAGCACTTGCCGGCACCGTTAAAGCAGGCGGTATACTGTTTTTATTACTGCCTGAACTAGATGATTTAACTTCTTGGCAAGACCCCTCATTAAGTACGGTGCAATCACACGGTCAGAGCATTAACTACAGCATATTTAATCAGCGTTTCGCGACTATTATTAAACCGTTGCCCGCTTTTCACTTGAGTGAAAAAAATGGCTGTATTAGTAATAACGCTAGCTATGTAATGCATAATAAAATTGATTATGAGCCACAGCAAAACTGCGTTGAAAAAATAGTAAAAGTAGCTAATGGCCGTGCCAATAGGCCTTTACTCATTAATGCTGATAGAGGCAGAGGTAAGTCGGCAGCACTTGGCTTAGCTGCCGCAAAATTGACTGATAAAAAAGTAATTATTTGCAGCACTCAGTTTAAAGCGACCCATAGTAGCTTTAAACATTTAGCCAACGAGCTGAGCCTTCAATACAACGCTGAACATAAACAGCTCGCCAACTTGCACTACGTTGCACCTGATGCGTTATTAAATGCATTACCTGAATGCGATTTACTACTCGTTGATGAAGCTGCAGCAATCCCTGTTCCGTTATTACTACAAATGCTAGCTCATTACCCTCGTATAGTATTTGCAAGCACTCTGGTTGGGTATGAAGGCAATGGTAGGGGTTATACCATTCGCTTCAGTAACTATATTAAAGCACACTATAAAGCCTCTAAAGTTGTAACGCTTGATGAGCCCCTGCGCTTTGCTAAACACGATCCTCTTGAGCAACACATTCGCACACTACTAGCACTCGATGCACAATATATAGAGTTAAGTAGTGATGAATTAGAGCAGCCAGTTCATAGTGAAATAACACAGCAGTCCCTTGGTAATAATGAGCCGTTACTGCAGCAAGTTATTGCCCTGCTTGCATTAGCTCACTATCAAAGTAGTGTCAACGACTTACGCCAGCTACTAGACGCACCATCGCAACGGCTATTTATTAGCAAAATTAATAATCAATTAGTTGGCGTATGCTTAATCGCCATAGAAGGTGGTTTGAGTGAAGAACTTGCCCTACAAGTTATAAGTGGAGAGCGTCGCCCACAGGGGCATTTAATGGCGCAAGCACTCTCACAACTTAGCTTTAATAATGACTGTTTAACACAACTGAGCGCTCGCGTTGTACGAATAGCGATTGATCCAAGCTCTCACAATATAGGACTTGGTAAAAAGCTACTTAGTTATTGCGAGTCGCAGGTAAAAAGCCAATGTAGTTGGCTTGGTGCAAGCTTTGGCGCAACAGAGCAGTTACTTAATTTTTGGCAAAACCTAGGATTTGATACTGTAAAACTGGGATATCAACGCGATAAAAGCACCGCTGAACATTCGGCGCTTGTAGTTAAATGCTTAAGTGACAAAAGTACAATTATTCAACCTTTGAAAAAGCAGTTTAAAAGCGATTTTTTTTATGCTCTTTTAACACACTTTAAAACACTAGATTCGCAACTCGTGAATATTCTAATTGAAGGATTTAGCGACGAGTTAATAAGCCTAGAGACTCACGAGCGACTAGCGCTGCTCACTAAAAGTAACTTCACTCAATTTAGTATCTCTGCAACTCTTTGGCAGTTACTGAGCCAGTCACCTTCTTGTATATCTCAATTAACAGAGTCTGATAAACAACTGTTAATAAAGTTAGTACTTCAAAATGAAAGTAATGAAAAAGTGATTCAACACTTAGGATTATTAGGAAAAAAACAGCTTGAGAATCAATTTAAACGTGCCATAAAAAACCTCACTAGTACCATCTAATAACCTTTAGTTGCCCTATCTCTGTTAAATTTTATCCATCTTTAAGCTATTTATTTAATTTGTTCTATCCTTAAAGCATTAATAGGTAAATTAAGATAAAGGCATGGAATTAATAAACTTTAAAGTGGGCTGCAAAACAATTTCACTAAAGATACTCGACATTTTATTAACTGAGCGCTTTGACAATAATCTAACAACTTTACCAAACAATAATAAAAGCTTTATTGGTGTTAAAGATTATATGGATATACCAACACCTGTTTTTGATTTAGGTATTATTTTAAATAATATCTCAACTGAACAAAGTAATACGCATGTACTAAAGCAACTAAGAATATGGCAAGACAAACTATTAAACTGGTTTAATACCCTTCAAAGTAACGTATTAAATAGCTCGGCTTCTATTTCAAATAATGACGCAGAACTACAAGATTTTGTTTTGTTTTACAAAGAATTCAACACCGACAATGAAGATTTAAAATTAACAATCTCTCGGCTTGACGAGCCTTTCCAATTATTACTAGAGACAGCAAAAGCAGCCATAGCAGCCCATAATCAAAGTGATCATAAACACACATCAGCTCTGCTCGACAAAATTAAACGTAATAGTCTAATTCAGCTTGAGCGTTTATTTGAATCAGCTAAAGAGCAAATAACCTTAGACTATAAACCTATTATTGTTTTCACCACCAAAGACGGATTAAATCCACATGTTGGTTTATTAGTAGATAAAGTCGAAGACAATATCGACTATAAAAAAGAGGACATAAGGCCACTGGATAAGCTCACTGAGGTTGGTTTTGATCTAGACCCACAAACTAAAAATATGATGCGAGGATTAATCAAGCTTTCACAAAAGCACAGTGTGTTAATTGATCCAAGCGTGATATTTAAACCAACCCAAATAGAAGAATCCGAAAGTGAAGAAACCCAAGCTTACGGACTATTTTAAATAGCCTTTAAATTTGGTTATTAACTTTAGTACTGGAATAATGAGCTATTCCGCTCAACTTGTACATTTAGATGAATTGGAGAAGAATCGAGTATGTAATGTTAGTTACTCATATTTCACTTTTCTGCAAACGTAAAAAGCCCGAATCGTTAGATCCGGGCTCGCTACAATGTGAAGTCGGTGCGCTACGCAGTAGAATGCCGTAGTGCCCATAGCGGTGGAGAGCCACGTAGCAAATGCTACACTATCTTTGTGTCGGGGCAGCATTCCGCAGGGATCGCCTTCGAGCTGTTTTGTTTCACTACTGAGTTCGGTATGGGCTCTGGCTACCGCTTTTATTTTCACTTTTCTGCAGACGTAAAAAAGCCCGACTATTTCTAGTCGGGCTCTCTACAATTTGAAGCCTGGTAATGTCCTACTTTCACATAGCAAATGCTACACTATCATCGGCGCTGTTTCGTTTCACTACTGAGTTCGGCATGGAGTCAGGTGGGTCCAAAACGCTATTGTCACCAAGCAAATATGGTGCAAAGAATTAATGACAAGCACGTAGTGCTACCATTTTCTTTGCGCAAGGTGCCTAAACTTTAACGCTACGCGCTAAGAGTCACCTCTTGAATTTGGAAAATATCTGATAATATTTTTTAAGTCTTTCTAAGTAATATCTACTTTAGTTATATTAACTTCTTCGCTTGCTTCACTATCACATAAAACGCGTTTGGCGTTGTATGGTTAAGCCTCACGGGTAATTAGTACAAGTTAGCTTAATGGCTCACACCACTTCCACATCTTGCCTATCAACGTTGTAGTCTTCAACGGCCCTTCAGAGACTTTAAAAGTCTAGTGAGAACTCATCTCGAGGCCTGCTTCGCGCTTAGATGCTTTCAGCGCTTATCAGTTCCGAACGTAGCTACCGGGCAATGCCATTGGCATGACAACCCGAACACCAGCGGTTCGTTCACTCCGGTCCTCTCGTACTAGGAGCAACCCCTCTCAATTCTCAAACGCCCACGGCAGATAGGGACCGAACTGTCTCACGACGTTCTAAACCCAGCTCGCGTACCACTTTAAATGGCGAACAGCCATACCCTTGGGACCGACTTCAGCCCCAGGATGTGATGAGCCGACATCGAGGTGCCAAACACCGCCGTCGATATGAACTCTTGGGCGGTATCAGCCTGTTATCCCCGGAGTACCTTTTATCCGTTGAGCGATGGCCCTCCCATTCAGAACCACCGGATCACTATGACCTACTTTCGTACCTGCTCGACGTGTCTGTCTCGCAGTTAAGCTGGCTTCTACCATTACACTAACCGTACGATGTCCGACCGTACTTAGCCAACCTTCGTGCTCCTCCGTTACTCTTTAGGAGGAGACCGCCCCAGTCAAACTACCCACCAGGCACTGTCCGTAACCCCGATTCAGGGGCCAACGTTAGAACATCAAAACTACAAGGGTGGTATTTCAAGGTTGACTCCACAACAACTAGCGTCGCTGCTTCAAAGTCTCCCACCTATCCTACACATGTAGGTTCAATGTTCAGTGCCAAGCTGTAGTAAAGGTTCACGGGGTCTTTCCGTCTAGCCGCGGGTACACAGCATCTTCACTGCGATTTCAATTTCACTGAGTCTCGGGTGGAGACAGCGTGGCCATGGTTACACCATTCGTGCAGGTCGGAACTTACCCGACAAGGAATTTCGCTACCTTAGGACCGTTATAGTTACGGCCGCCGTTTACCGGGGCTTCGATCAAGAGCTTCTCCCTAAGGATAACCCCATCAATTAACCTTCCGGCACCGGGCAGGTGTCACACCGTATACGTCATCTTGCGATTTTGCACAGTGCTGTGTTTTTAATAAACAGTCCCAGCCACCTGGTCACTGCGGCTCCCGTCCGCTTAGAGAGCAAGTCTCATCACAGATAGGAGCGTACCTTCTCCCGAAGTTACGGTACGATTTTGCCTAGTTCCTTCACCCGAGTTCTCTCAAGCGCCTTAGTATTCTCTACCTGACCACCTGTGTCGGTTTGGGGTACGATTCCATATAATCTGAAGCTTAGAGGCTTTTCCTGGAAGTATGGCATCAGCAACTTCATCACCGTAGTGACTCGTCTCGTGTCTCAGGTTTAGTGTTCGTCCGGATTTACCTAAACAAACGCCCTACTCACTTTCACATAGACTACCAACGCTATGCTTGCTTAGCCTGCTCCGTCCCCCCATCGCAATTATATCGAGTACAGAAATATTAATCTGTTTCCCATCGACTACGCCTTTCGGCCTCGCCTTAGGGGTCGACTTACCCTACCCTGATTAACATGGGATAGGAACCCTTGGTCTTCCGGCGTGGGAGTTTTTCACTCCCATTATCGTTACTCATGTCAGCATTCGCACTTCTGATACGTCCAGCATACCTCCCGGTACACCTTCAACCGCTTACAGAACGCTCCCCTACCACTCAGAATAAATTCTGAATCCGCAGCTTCGGTGCATAGTTTAGCCCCGTTACATCTTCCGCGCAGACCGACTCGACCAGTGAGCTATTACGCTTTCTTTAAAGGATGGCTGCTTCTAAGCCAACCTCCTGGCTGTCTGGGCCTTTCCACATCGTTTCCCACTTAACTATGACTTTGGGACCTTAGCTGGCGGTCTGGGTTGTTTCCCTCTTCACGACGGACGTTAGCACCCGCCGTGTGTCTCCCGGATATTACTTTACGGTATTCGGAGTTTGCAAAGGGTTGGTAAGTCGGGATGACCCCCTAGCCTTAACAGTGCTCTACCCCCGTAAGTATTCGTCCGAGGCTCTACCTAAATAGATTTCGGGGAGAACCAGCTATCTCCCGGTTTGATTAGCCTTTCACTCCTAGCCACAGGTCATCCCCTAACTTTTCAACGTTAGTGGGTTCGGTCCTCCAGTTGATGTTACTCAACCTTCAACCTGCCCATGGCTAGATCACCGGGTTTCGGGTCTATACCTTGCAACTATTCGCCCAGTTAAGACTCGGTTTCCCTACGGCTACCCTATTCGGTTAACCTCGCTACAAAATATAAGTCGCTGACCCATTATACAAAAGGTACGCAGTCACCCAACAAGTGGGCTCCTACTGCTTGTACGTACACGGTTTCAGGTTCTATTTCACTCCCCTCACAGGGGTTCTTTTCGCCTTTCCCTCACGGTACTGGTTCACTATCGGTCAGTTGGGAGTATTTAGCCTTAGATGATGGTCCACCTATATTCAGTCAAAGTTTCACGTGCTCCGACCTACTCGATTTCACTTAAAATGTCTTTTCATGTACGGGACTATCACCCTGTATCGTGGCGCTTTCCAGCAGCCTTCCATTAACACATAATAAGCTTAAGGGCTGTTCCGATTTCGCTCGCCGCTACTTTCGGAATCTCGGTTGATTTCTTTTCCTACGGGTACTTAGATGTTTCAGTTCTCCGCGTTCGCCTCGTTAACCTATGTATTCAGTTAACGATACCTGCAAGCAGGTGGGTTTCCCCATTCGGAAATCCTAGTCTCAAGCGCTTTTTACTAGCTTGACTAGGCTTATCGCAAGTTAATACGTCCTTCATCGCCTCCAACTGCCAAGGCATCCACCGTGTACGCTTAGTCACTTAACCATACAACCCAAACGGGTCTTTGTTTTGTGACAGTTTAACTTCGCCAGAAGTCAATATTGAATACTAAAGTAGATACCAATCAATCAACTCATAAGAGTTAACTAAATGGCACTCAATGGTACTGCTACCATTGTTTTTTTACTTTTGAAAACTCTTGATAAATACAATGTATCTATCAGAATTTTATTATCAGCTTTTCCAAATTTTTAAAGAGCATATTAATTAGTTATCCCAAAGGGACAAGCACTAATTAACAATCATCTGTGTGGACACTACGAACAAATAAGTTCTAAATCGTATAAGGAGGTGATCCAGCCCCAGGTTCCCCTAGGGCTACCTTGTTACGACTTCACCCCAGTCATGAATCACTCCGTGGTAAACGTCCTCCCGAGGGTTAGACTATCTACTTCTGGAGCAACCCACTCCCATGGTGTGACGGGCGGTGTGTACAAGGCCCGGGAACGTATTCACCGCGTCATTCTGATACGCGATTACTAGCGATTCCGACTTCATGGAGTCGAGTTGCAGACTCCAATCCGGACTACGACGCACTTTAAGTGATTCGCTTACCTTCGCAGGTTCGCAGCACTCTGTATGCGCCATTGTAGCACGTGTGTAGCCCTACACGTAAGGGCCATGATGACTTGACGTCGTCCCCACCTTCCTCCGGTTTATCACCGGCAGTCTCCTTAGAGTTCTCAGCATTACCTGCTAGCAACTAAGGATAGGGGTTGCGCTCGTTGCGGGACTTAACCCAACATCTCACAACACGAGCTGACGACAGCCATGCAGCACCTGTATCAGAGTTCCCGAAGGCACCAAACCATCTCTGGTAAGTTCTCTGTATGTCAAGTGTAGGTAAGGTTCTTCGCGTTGCATCGAATTAAACCACATGCTCCACCGCTTGTGCGGGCCCCCGTCAATTCATTTGAGTTTTAACCTTGCGGCCGTACTCCCCAGGCGGTCTACTTAATGCGTTAGCTTTGAAAAACAGAACCGAGGCTCCGAGCTTCTAGTAGACATCGTTTACGGCGTGGACTACCGGGGTATCTAATCCCGTTTGCTCCCCACGCTTTCGTACATGAGCGTCAGTGTTGACCCAGGTGGCTGCCTTCGCCATCGGTATTCCTTCAGATCTCTACGCATTTCACCGCTACACCTGAAATTCTACCACCCTCTATCACACTCTAGTTTGCCAGTTCGAAATGCAGTTCCCAGGTTGAGCCCGGGGCTTTCACATCTCGCTTAACAAACCGCCTGCGTACGCTTTACGCCCAGTAATTCCGATTAACGCTCGCACCCTCCGTATTACCGCGGCTGCTGGCACGGAGTTAGCCGGTGCTTCTTCTGTCAGTAACGTCACAGCTAACGGGTATTAACCGTTAACCTTTCCTCCTGACTGAAAGTGCTTTACAACCCGAAGGCCTTCTTCACACACGCGGCATGGCTGCATCAGGCTTGCGCCCATTGTGCAATATTCCCCACTGCTGCCTCCCGTAGGAGTCTGGGCCGTGTCTCAGTCCCAGTGTGGCTGATCATCCTCTCAAACCAGCTAGGGATCGTCGCCTTGGTGAGCCATTACCTCACCAACTAGCTAATCCCACTTGGGCCAATCTAAAGGCGAGAGCCGAAGCCCCCTTTGGTCCGTAGACATTATGCGGTATTAGCAGTCGTTTCCAACTGTTGTCCCCCACCTCAAGGCATGTTCCCAAGCATTACTCACCCGTCCGCCGCTCGTCAGCAAAGTAGCAAGCTACTCTCTGTTACCGCTCGACTTGCATGTGTTAGGCCTGCCGCCAGCGTTCAATCTGAGCCATGATCAAACTCTTCAATTAAAAAGTTTTATGTCTTTCGACAGCTCAATGAATTCTGAATTTATTTTAATATCTTTCGATATTGAATTGACTGTGCCGAATAATTACCGAAATAACTATTCTGTTGGTCACTCAGCTTTCAATTGAGACTCTAATTTTTTTGCCTCGTTACTTGCTCAATAAAGAACGAAGTAGCTTGGCTGTTAGAACTCAATCTGTACGAGTGCCCACACAGATGATTGCTTTATATTGTTAAAGAACGTTTTGAGTCGCTTTAGCGTCTCAAGGGATGCGAATAATACACCCTTTATTTTTCGAGTCAACACTTAGTTTTAAACTTTCTTTTTAGAAGATTCAAAACCGAAGTTTTATTTAACTCTCTGAGCAGTTCGTGCTTTGCTATGCTTCAGCGTTTCCCGTCTCAGTGGGGTCGCATTATAGGGAGATCCGAAAACAGATCAACCCTTTTTTGAAGAAAACTTGAAATAATATGCTGTTCGCACATATTTGCATCGAAATGGTTACTTTAAACACTAAAAAGGCCCTGATGGGCCTTTTTAATTAGTTTACTATGAACTTCCACCCAAGTTTACCTTGTTGTTTAGACTCTTGTTGTAGCTCGCTGGCCATTAATGGATGATCCTTTAACCAGTTTCTTTCGAACTTAAGGTCTAACACTTCATTTTTAGCAGTTAACTCAAAATGAGGCACTACATCATCTTGTCTACGCATTGATAAAATAACCGCAATACGTAATAGCCTAACAATGTATTGTGCCAATAAACTATTTATACCGAGAGAGTTAAAGCAGTCTTTTGGAAAGTCAGAACGATGTGCATCTGCTACCGCTACTATTAATTTATGCTCAGACTGTGAAAAACCTGGCATATCGGTATTTTCCAAAATATAAGCAGTGTGTTTATGGTACTGCTTATACTCAATTAGCAATCCAACCTCATGAAGCTGTGCTACTGCTTTTAATAATGGTAGCCCATTTAAACTTTCAATTGGCCAATCTTTATTAATATTTGCAGCTAACTGCACAGCTAAACCTGAAACTCGACACGCTTGTTTTTGATCAACATGATAACGACTCATAAACCCATCAACTGTGCGTTTACGAATATTGTTATTATGAAGCTCTGGCACCATACTATATAAAACACCTTCACGCAGAGCTCCACCCGCTAATCCCATGCTCTCTATTTCAAGAGATTCAAATAACGCAATTAAGATAGCGAGTCCGGATACAAATACCAAGCGGCGGTCTTCACTTAGCCCTGGAAGGTCTAATGCGGCTATAGTGCTAAATGCAATGGCTTGATTTTTTATCGTGTTAAGCTTTTCAAGCGTAAGTAAGTCGTCAAGATTTTGCGCGACCATTATTTCTTGAATTGCTTGGACTGTACCAGAAGCACCTGAAGCAACTTTCCAACTAGCGGCTTTATATTCGGGAGATATTTCGTCAATGACAGTGCGAGCTGCTTTTATTGCCGTATTAAAGTTACTATCACTTAATTGGCAATCTTTAAAGTAGCGTTCAAGATAGGTTACACACCCCATATTGAGGCTTTTATAGTGCAGGGCTTCAAAACCTTTGCCGATAACAACCTCGGTACTAGCACCACCGATATCAATAACAAGCTGTTTGCCCGTGCATGATGAAGTATGAGCAACACCTTTATAAATTGTGCGCGCTTCTACTTCTCCGCTAATTACATTGATATTATGACCAAGAATTTTTTCGGCTTTAATTTTGAAAACATCAGCATTCGTTGCTAAACGCAGTGTTGCAGTTGCAACTATGGTGATATTTTTTTTGGGGATATCCTGTAAGCGCTCAGCAAAAAGAGCAAGGCATTCCCAGCCTCGCTGCATTGCTTCAGAACTCAATACATTTTTTGTATCAAGTCCTGCGGCTAATCTAACTTTTCGTTTAACGCGGCCTATTGTTTGTAGGCCACCAGCGATTGATTTAACAATAAGCATATGAAAGCTATTTGAGCCTAAATCAATAACTGCATAAACATTTTTTTGCGGTTTAAGTTGCCCCACCGTTCAAAAACCTCTAGTTACTACTGCTTATACAAACGATCGCTTACGACCGTCCTTTTTGGTAACTATTATTTGGGCGACGTCCGCTGTTATTACTACGGCTACGTGGACCTGTTGAATAGTTGCGCTTTCTTTGAATAATAGGCTGAGTTAAATCATCTAGCAATGCAGTTTTATCGTAATGCGATAAAGGAATGCTGTGCTCTATATATTCTTCAATTTCATGCAGGTTATATGCATATTGCTCACACGCAAAGCTAATTGCATGGCCTGATGCACCAGCGCGGCCAGTACGACCAATACGATGAACATAATCTTCACAATCGTCCGGTAAATCAAAGTTAAATACATGACTTACTTCTGGAATATGAAGACCGCGTGCTGCAACATCAGTTGCTACTAAAAAGTCCAATTCACCTTTACTAAATTGCGCTAATATAGTTTGGCGTTTTTTCTGATTAACATCACCAGTAAGCATGCCCACACGATGACCGTCTGACTTAAGCCAAGCATAAACGGTTTCACAACTGTGTTTTGTATTTGCAAATACAATTGCCTTTTCCGGCCATTCTTCTTCAATTAAGGTTAATAACAGCTTAATTTTATCTTCTTGCGAAGGATGAAATAGCTCTTCTTGGATGCGTTTACCCGTTTTAACATCAGGTTCAATTTGAACATGTTCTGGGTTTGTCATGTGCTCAAACGCTAATTCTTGTACGCGATACGATAGTGTGGCAGAGAATAATAAGTTTAAACGCTTTGATGTATCCGGCATACGATGAAACATATAACGAATATCTTTTATGAAACCTAAATCGAACATACGATCAGCTTCGTCAAGCACGACAACCTCAATTTCATTAAGGGTGTAACAGCCTTGCTTATACAGATCAATTAGGCGACCTGTAGTACCAATTAAAATATCAACGCCTTTTTCTAGTTGTGCACGTTGTTTTTCGTAATCTTCGCCACCATATACTAAACCTAAGTTAAGATTACAGTGCGGCGCTAAAATTTTAGCATCTTTGTGTATCTGAATCGCAAGCTCCCGAGTAGGGGCCATGATCAGGGCTCTTGGATGTTTACTAGGTGCTTTGCTAGATTGTAATAACCGATGGCACGTGGCAGTTAAAAATGCCAACGTTTTGCCTGTACCAGTTTGAGCTTGGCCCGCGATATCGCGTCCATCACAAATAAAAGGTAGGCATTTTGCTTGAATAGGTGTGCAATATTCAAACCCATTCTCGGTTAAACCGGCAACCACTTCCGGTGCGATAGCAAAGTCTGAAAACTTTTTATCGGTTAAATGTGTCTTAGTCATAGCGTTTAAGCATAACGTTTAAACTTGCAATAAGAAACAAGAGTGTTTAAATACGCACTAAATATTTCGCCTAACTAAATCGGAGAGCGCAATGAGCGAGAAAATAATCCAAATTACTGACGATAGCTTTGAAGCTGACGTATTACAATCTGACAAACCAGTACTAGTAGATTTCTGGGCTGAATGGTGTGGACCTTGTAAGATGATCGCCCCTATTCTTCACGAAGTTGCTGATGAATACGACAGCCGTGTAACTGTTGCTAAATTAAATATCGACCAAAATGCGGGCACACCGCCAAAATTTGGTATTCGTGGTATCCCTACTTTGCTTCTTTTTAAAGACGGCCAAGTTGCAGCAACGAAAGTAGGTGCCCTTTCAAAAACTCAGCTTATCGAGTTTTTAGAAAACAACATCTAACTGTAAGCTAGAACTATAAAAAAGGGCTTTTTGCCCTTTTTTGAATTTATTTTGTATAAAGACTGGACGCTTCGCCAGTGAACTGCTAGTTTATAAAGCCAACTAATCCTTAGTTATATTCAACAAACCTCACTCAACGATCAAAGCGATTTTGAGTATGACAACTGTAATAAAGAACCCACCAATATGCATTTACGCGAATTAAAAGACAAGTCTATAAAAGAACTTGTAAACCAAGCTGAGTCCATGGGGCTCGAAAACGTAGCCCGTTTAAGAAAGCAGGACATTATTTTTGCTATTCTTAAATCACATGCCAAAGGCGGAGAAAACATCTTCGGCGGCGGTGTATTAGAGATTTTACAAGATGGTTTCGGCTTTTTAAGATCATCAGAAGCCTCTTACTTAGCTGGGCCAGATGACATTTATGTTTCACCTAGCCAAATTCGCCGCTTCAGCATGCGTACTGGCGATTCAATCTCAGGTCTTATCCGTCCACCGAAAGACGGTGAACGCTACTTTGCTTTACTTAAAGTAAATGAAGTTAACTTTGATAAACCTGAAAACTCTCGTACTAAAATTCTTTTCGAAAATCTGACTCCGTTACATGCTAACGAACGTTTTCGTATGGAACGCGGTAACGGCAGTAAAGAAGATATTACAGCCCGTGTACTTGATTTAGCATCGCCAATTGGCCGCGGTCAACGTGGTTTGTTAGTGGCTCCGCCAAAAGCGGGTAAAACAATGCTACTACAAAATATCGCGCAATCGATTACACACAATCATCCAGATGCAACGCTTATGGTATTGTTAATTGATGAGCGTCCGGAAGAAGTAACAGAAATGCAGCGCTTAGTTAAAGGCGAAGTTATTGCCTCTACATTCGATGAACCCGCTTCTCGTCACGTACAAGTTGCCGAAATGGTTATCGAAAAAGCAAAACGTTTAGTTGAGCATAAAAAAGATGTTGTTATCTTATTAGATTCAATCACTCGTTTAGCACGTGCTTATAACACCGTTATTCCTTCATCAGGAAAAGTACTTACTGGTGGTGTTGATGCTAACGCACTTCATAAACCTAAGCGTTTCTTTGGTGCTGCACGTAACGTTGAGGAAGGCGGTAGCTTAACAATCATAGCTACAGCGCTTATCGACACTGGCTCTAAAATGGATGAAGTTATCTACGAAGAGTTTAAAGGTACTGGTAACATGGAACTGCACCTTAACCGTAAAATTGCGGAAAGACGTGTATTCCCTGCTATCGACTTTAACCGCTCAGGTACTCGTCGCGAAGAATTACTAACTAAGCCAGATGAGCTACAGAAGCTTTGGATTTTACGTAAAATTGTTCATGACATGTCAGAAATTGATGCGATGGAATTTTTAATCGATAAACTGTCAATGAGCAAAACCAACGATGAGTTCTTTGATTCGATGAGACGTCAATAAGAAGCGTCCAAACTCAAAATAAAAAGCGCCTTTTGGCGCTTTTTTAATACCATAAATAACAATTTGACTTATGTGTTAACCTTCATGTATTTTCGAAGAATAGCTTGCAGGTTAAACACTAACTCTTTGATATGTTGCTTATTCCTATTATCTTTTTTTTGTAATAAAGCTCTGTCTAGATCTTTAGCTGCTTGCGCTATTTCATCCAGCCCAAACATTTGCGCTGCACCTAAAATACGATGACTATCTTTTTGTAATGCTTCAAAATCTTCACATATAAAGTGCTGTGTTATAGTCTCATTTTCTAAAGTAAAACTCTGCTTAAAACTAATAACCAAGTCACTCATATCAATATCACTTTGTTCAACTTGTTGTGGCGTTTTAGTGTAACCAAGATACTGAGTTAACGTTTTATAAAATAATTCTTTATCGATAGGTTTGGCTAGATATCCGCTGAACCCTAGTGTTAAATAATCATCCACCTCATGGCTCATTGCATTCGCAGTTAAAGCAAAAATAGGACGTTGAAAACCGCATTGTTGTAATAATTGAAAGGCAGCTCGTCCATCCATCACTGGCATTTGTATATCGAGTAAGACTATATCTGGATCTTCTTGCAAGCATTGTTCAACGGCTTGCTCACCATTTTCAACTGCAATAACTTCGAGTCCTATTGAGCGTAAATAACGACTTATTAGCCTTCGATTATCAGGGTGATCTTCAGCAAGTAAAACCCTCCCACTTAACTGCTTGTCTTTTAAAACTGGAGCTTGTAATTCGGCAAGACCCTGCTCTTTCGAAACTTTTACACACGGTAAAAAGAATGAAAACTGACTGCCTTTCTTATATTCGCTTTGCACACTAATATAACCTCCCATCATAGAGGCTAATTGCTGCGACAAACTCAAACCTAAACCCGTACCACCAAATCGGCGACTAATACTGTTATCAGCTTGGCTAAAGCACTCGAAAATCAGTTTTAATTGTGTTGAGTTCATACCGATTCCGGTGTCTTTAATGACCAATACGACTCCTTGTTCTGTCTTATTTAGAACAATCACTACTTGGCCTGAATGGGTAAACTTGATCGCATTAGCACATAAATTAATGAGTATTTGTTTAACACGAATTAAATCTAATTTTGTGTAAAACTCATCACCAATTTGATTATCTAACACTAAACGTAGGTTTTTTGCTGTCGCTTGAGTGATAAACATAGCGTGTACATCATTTATTAATTGCACAATATCAAAACAAGAAATACTGAGCTCTAATCTGTTTGCTTCTATTTTACTTAAATCGAGCACATCATTAATTAAACTCTTTAAATGATCACTATGGCGTTGAATTATCTCTAATTCATCTTGAAGTTGCTCAGGTTCATACAGTCCGTTAATTAAATCATCAGTTTGGCCTAAAATTGCGGTCAGAGGAGTGCGAATTTCATGACTAATATTTGCTAAAAACTGACTTTTTACATCATTAGCTTCTCTTAATTCTTGCGCCACTGCTTGCAATTCAGCTGTACGCTGCTCAACCTGCTCAGCTAGGTGATGTTTCGCCCGCTTTTCTGCACCACGCCGATACAGTGCCACACCAGTCACAACAACCAAGAATAACAATACAAAAACAAACAAAGTGAGCTGAGAGCGCTGAGCCATTTTTAATTCTTGTACTTTGCGATCTTGCTTAAGTTGCTTTATTTCTTGGTTTAATTGAGTTGCTTTGAATTGATCCTGCAATGCAGCCAATGCATTAATAATACTATCGCTTCTCAATAGTCTTAGTTCACCTATAAACTTTTCGTGAAGGATCATTGCACTAGAGTAATTACCTTGGCTTGCTTCAAGTAATGACTTGGTGCCTAAACCATTTCGGATCATCCGCTCACTTTTATACTCGTGGGCAAGCGCTGTTGAACGCTCCAAGCTCACTTTAGCTTTATCGAGTTCCCCTTTTACAAATTGCACCTTTCCCAAAGCATATAGCGCATTAAGCTCCAAACTTTGATTTGAAATTTTAAGTGCAAATTTCTCACCTAATCTTGCTTGTTCATAGGCAACATCCACTTTATTTAAAATTAAGTTAATATTTGCTAAATTGGTGTACTGAGTTGATAAGTGGTTATAGTCATTAACAGATAAATAATAATGCAGTGCTAACTCGTAGTAATGTAGTGCTAAGTCGAATTGATTACTTTCAAAAGAAGCCACACCCATATTGTTATATACTTGGGCAATACCACTTTGATCTCCTAGCTTTTGGTAAACTTGAAGAACATCTTTATAGATAGCGAATGCACTGTCATATCGCGATAACCGCACATAAACTCCAGCGATATTAAGCAAAATATCAGCCTTATCCTGATCGCTACCTTCAGTTTCATAGAGGCTTTGTACTTTTAAATAATAATCAAGAGTGAGCTTTAAATTATGCATATCAAAATAGGCTAAACCTATATTATTTAATATATTAGCTTGTTCAAGCTTTTCATTGTTATTTTCAGCAATAACCAATGCACGACTATATTCAACAATAGCCTGCTGAAATAAGCCTTGATAAAACAGTATCACCCCTTGCATTTTTATTGCGCGAAAATTTTCTGTAGGTAAAAATGAGAGGGATGTTTCTTTTTCGAGTAGTTTAAAATAGTGTAATGCATCAGGATATTGGCCGTTAGAAAATGCTAAGTTACCCAACTCTGAATACACTAAAGCACGATCTTTAGCGGTGGTTGCCTGCATTTCCAGCAATGTATTACCAGATTGAAGCTTTGCACTCCATTGCTGTTGTTGTTTAAACTCATCAAGTAACAAAGTAGCATTTTGTGCACAGCTCGGTGGAGCTAGCGCACTACATACAATGAATAAAAGGCACTTAAACTTGCCTCGCATAATTTTAATCCTTCAGATTGTTACTTATAACAATGTAATCTTTATCGAAGATACACCAATTACTAGGGCGTAAACAATGCTTAACCCACTGATTGACCAGATATTTGATTTAATATTAACAAAGCAAGTTTGGCAAGTTCATATTCTAGCATCAGAACTTATAAATAGTGGTGCAATTAAATCACTTGATAAAAATCCTGATCGTGATTTATTTAAGCGCAACTTTCTCATCATGAATGCACTGTATCAACTTCAAACTCAGCTTCATCCACAAACATTGTTAGTTTCAGCTTTGCATATAGAACTTTTAGAAAAAGAGTGTGAGTACCCACTAACAATTAAAACAAATTTGAAGGACTATTATCTAAACTGGGAAAATTACGACGCCTCAGCACAAGAAGTAGATGCACTCTTGACTAGTTTTTGGGAGAGGGTAAAACATGCAGATACAACAGTAACGTTAACAAAAGAAAATTATGATGAGCTCACTGCTAAATGGGAACTGCCAACTAACTTTACCCTTAAAGAGCTACAAAAACGCTGGCGGCAACAAGCTCTCAAAAATCATCCCGACAAGCCTAGCGGCTGCGAAATAAAATTTAAAAAAGTAAAAGGAGAATACGAGCAACTAAAAGCAGCTGCTCGTTAGTACATTCATTCAAATATAAATTAACGAGTAAGGCGACGAGCGCGTATTTTACGCCCCTTAATGTTGCCTTCAGTTAATTTACGAAGTGCTGGTTTTGATGAATTACGTTCAACTGCAACAAATGCTACGTTATCAAGTACGTTAATTTTACCTACTTGACGACCTGCAACCCCATCCTTACCTGTTAGAGCACCAAGAATATCGCCTGCACGTACTTTTTGCTTTTTACCTGAATCAATCATCAAAGTAACCATTTCAGGGCGGTACGGCGGTTTATCTAATAAATTAAACGGCGGCATTTGCTCTGGAGTAATATCACGCTCGTAATGATCGCCAATTTGTGCAATTTTAAACGCTTCTGCTTCACCGTAAATAGAACAAGCAATGCCCTTTTTACCAGCACGCCCAGTTCGGCCAACACGGTGAACATGTGTTTGCGTGTCGTGTGCTAAATGGTAGTTAATAACCATGTCCATATCATCAATATCTAAACCACGCGCTGCAACATCGGTGGCAACAAGTATTGAAGCACTTTTATTTGCAAAGTGAATGAGCGTACGTTCACGATCGCGTTGTTCTAAATCACCGTGCAATGCAACAGCGCTGAAGCCTTCGTCAGCTAAATCATCACACACTTGTTGTGTTTCTACTTTAGTATTACAAAATACAACACAGCTTTGTGGCGTAAATTTAAGTAGCAATAATTTAAGCGTTGGGTAGCGCTGCTTGTTATTATCCATTTTGTAGAAGTACTGCTTAATTGTACTTTTGGCCTGCTCTTCTTCTACTTTAACCATTTCTGGATTTTTAAGTACACGCTTAGCAATTGCTTCAATAGCTCTTGGGAATGTTGCACTAAATAACAATGTTTGACGATTTTGTGGAATACGTTCAATAATTGCATCAAGTGTATCTTGAAAACCCATATCAAGCATTTGATCGGCTTCATCAAGTACCAATGTTTCAACATCATCTAAACGTAGAGTACCTTTACGGATATGATCATCAACACGCCCAGGTGTGCCAACAATAATATGCGCGCCATGTTCAAGTGAACCTATTTGCGGGCCAATTGAAACACCACCACATAACGTCAATATTTTAATGTTATGAATGCCGCGCGCTAATTTACGCATTTCAACTGCAACTTGCTCAGCAAGCTCACGAGTAGGACACAACACTAAAGATTGAATACGAAAACGTTTTACGTTTAGTTTAGCTAACACACCCAAGCTAAACGCAGCAGTTTTACCTGAACCGGTTTTTGCCTGAGCAATGATGTCTTTACCAGCAAGTACAGGCGGCAAACTTTGCGCTTGCACAGGTGTCATGTGGGCATAGCCAAGTGTTGATAAATTATCAACGAGTCCAGCCGGTAAAGCCAAAGATGAAAAAGCAGTTGAAGTCACAGTAAGTTCCATAGCAATAAAATAACATGGGAGAAAGTCCCACTAAATATGCTGCTAATAATAGCAGAATTCGTAATTGGCAACCATTAGCAAACACATTATAAACAGGTTAATGAAAGGTGTTGAAAATGATAGTAATTTGTATTAAGATCTCGATTGTTTTTTACATATCTGCCCTGGAAGCAATTAATGAAACTGAACTCTCTTTACATAGCACTATTAGCAAGTATTACCGCAAACGCACATGCAAACTCTACCGACCTTGAACGCATAGAAGTAAAAGGTAGCTACTTTAACGATTACAAAGTAGATAACGCCAATGGCGCAATGAGAACATCAGCTTCATTACTTGAAACTGCACAATCTGTCACTGTAATAACCGACACTATTATTAGCGAACAACTTGCCACTACCCTTGGCGAAGTACTCACAAATGACGCAAGCCTAACAGCTGGCTCACAACAACGAAACCGTGAAGTATTTAACTTACGCGGCTTTGAGCTGAGCTCATCGACAGGTTATTTACGCGACGGTCATCAGCATTGGTCGCACTATCAGCAACCAATCGAAATCTTGCAACAAGTTGAAGTAATTAAAGGCCCATCAAGTATTTTATATGGTCAGTCAGGCCCGGGTGGCTTGGTTAACATGGTAACTAAAAAGCCTACCGCACAAACATTATTTAATGCCAGTGCTGATGTAGATCAGCATGGTTCAACTCGCTTTATGGTAGATGCTGCAGGCGCATTAACTGAATCTGAAGATTTACGTGCTCGCGGGATTTTAGTAAAGCAAGACGTTGACTACTGGCGTGAATACCAAAATGGTGAAAACCGTGAACGCGACCGCTTTTTAGGTGCTTTAGTTGTAGATTACGATATTAGCGATAACGCATTAGTCCGTGTGCATTACGACCGCACAGATGACGAAGCCGGTTTAGATACTGGCGCATGGATAGATGATAACGCCAATGTAATTGGTAGCGATAAAACAATCCGTGATATGTCTTGGGCATTTACCGATATTACCGTAGAAAACCTAGGTGTAGACCTAGAAGTATTTTTAACCGATAACTGGCAAGTAAAACTTGGCTATAACGAACAAACGTTTGAGCGCCAACGCTTTGAGTCAGCACCTCGCATGCCTAGTAGCTTTGCTGAAGGTGACAGCTATGAATCTCGTCCTTACGACCGTTTTGACGATTGGCAATTTAAAACTGCATTTATTGATTTTATTGGTGAATTTAAAACAGGTAGCTTACAGCATCAGTTTTTAATTGGCGCAAACTCGCTAGATTACTACTACGGACAACGCCGTACTTCTGCTGACTACTTTGATTTTTCTGTAGGACAAGCAGAACCATCACGCCCATCTGTAAGTTATAAAACAGATGATACAGTAAGCGAAACTGAATACGACTATTACGGTATTTACGTTCAGGACTTAATTTCGTTCTCACCACAATGGCAATTATCGCTAGGTGGCCGTTACGACAAACAAACACGAGAAGGTGCAGATAACGAGTCATTTGTACCAAAGGTAGGTGTGCTTTATCATCCAAATACTTCGGCAACTATATATGCTAGTTACTCAGAAGGTTTTGAGCCTCAAGGTAGTGAAACTCTGATTGATGAAACCGATGTAAATAATGGCATGAAGCTAGATGCCATTACCTCAGAGCAAAGAGAGATTGGTATTAAATGGCAATTATTTGATGACCGTTTACTGCTTACAGGTGCAATTTTTGATATTAGTAAAGAAGGCACACTTGTTAGCGAACAGCTTGAGACGCCTATTGGCTCATTCACAAGTGAAACAAACCAAGTGGGTGAACAACGCCATAAAGGTGTTGAAGTAAGCGCACAAGGTGCAGCTACTGACCGCTTATTTGTTATGGCATCAACTATGTATCTAGATGCTAACTTTGAACGCGATGAAGTATTGGAAGGTAAGCGCCCTACCGATGCTCCAAAATGGTCAGCATCACTTTGGACTCGTTATGAATTAAACGACGCCATTGCCATTAACGCTGGCGCTTTTTACGAAGGCGAGCGCTTTGCAGATAGCGATAATACAATTACTAAAGATGCATATACACGTGTTGATGTTGGCGCCACTTATAAGTTTAACTTAAGCAATACCGATATTAACTTACGCCTTAACATCGAAAACTTATTTGATAAAAGCTATTTAGGTGGTGGCGGCACGAGTAATGTAACTGTTGGCGAGGGTACAAATCTTCGTTTAGCAGCGCAATTTAGCTTTTAATTAAATGCCTTAAATAACAGTGTGAAAAGATAGCCCGCGTACATTTATGCGGGTTTTTTTTATATCTAAACGTTTATACCTAACAGCATTAAACCTATTACAAAGCCTATTCATCTCATCTATTTTTTATCATGTTTGTTACATGTTCTAATAGCGCTAATTATTAAAAAGGCTTACCCAAATGAAAAAATTAATTACCGCACTGCTGCTTACTAGCAGTATGGCTGCAAACGCTAACAACGCCGAATTTACCCAAAAGCAATTACAACAAGTCAATGAAGTGCGCACCTCTGCACTAAATAGTGATCTAAGCTATAAATTACTAGAGTCATTAACAACTGAGGTTGGCCCTCGCTTACCTGGTACTGAAAATGATAAAAAAGCAGTGGCATGGGCTAAAGCTAAATTTAATGAGCTTGGTTTTGATAAAGTATGGCTTGAAGAAGCGACTTTTCCTGAATGGCGCCGTTATAGCGAAAGCGGAAAAATACTAACACCAAGCGAGCAACCTCTACATTTAACTGCATTAGGTAACAGTATAAGCACGCCTAAAGATGGGATCACAGCGCCAGTAGTCTTATTCGAAACACTTGATGAGTTAATTGCAGCACCTGCAAACAGCCTAAAAGGTAAAATTGCGTATATTAATTACCGCATGAACCGCTATATAGACGGGAATGGTTACGGACCTGCTGTAAAAGCACGTGGCACAGGCGCTATAGAGGCGTCTAAAAAAGGCGCTGTTGCCTACATGATGCGCTCGGTAAGTACTGGTCATCATCGTTTTGCACACACTGGTGGTAGTTACTACAAAGAAGGTGTTACAAAAATACCTAATGTAACCATTGCTAACCCAGATGCAGATCAGATTGCACGACTCATTGCTTTGGATAAAGACGTTTCTGTAAATATTAATGTGCAAACCGAAAGCCTTGGTGAAGGCACTGGTTATAACGTTATTGGCCAATTTAATGGTACCGAAAACCCTGAGCAATATGTATTAATTGGCGGGCATTTAGATTCTTGGGACTTAGGAACTGGCGCATTAGATGACGGCGCAGGCGTTGCACTAACAATGGCAGCCGCTAAACATATTAGCGATGTAAAACGTCCTAAGCGAAGTATTCGTGTGGTACTTTTTGCAGCTGAAGAGCTAGGTCTTTGGGGTGCAAAAGCTTATTTTGCAGAGCATAAAAACGAGCTAAGCAATATTGTTGCAGCAGCTGAGTCTGATTTTGGCGCCGATGTTGTATATGCTTTTGAATCGAACGTAAGCGCAGAGTCACTTCCTGTAGTGCGTGCTATTGCAAAAGAACTTTCGCCGTTAAATATTGAGCATATTGGTAAAAACCAAGCGAATGGTGGCCCTGATTTAATTCCACTTAAAGCAGCAACCTCAGCACCTATTTTTGAACTTGCTCAAGATGGAACAGATTACTTTGATTACCACCATACAGCTGACGATACGCTTGATAAAGTAACACCTGCTAAGCTGCGTCAAAATACCGCTGCATACGCTGTATTTGCTCTAATGGCTGCTGATGCAAAAACAACAATTAAGCCTAAAGCTCAAAATAAGTAATAACAGACATACTTACTTACAGTTTGTGGCTTTAACTAACACGCTTCTTGTTTTACCTTTAGGTAATTAAAAAAGGAGCGTGCTTTATGTTACTTTTCAACACGAGTGAATCATTTCCACATTTTGCACAAACAACACGCTGCCCTCATTGTCAAAGCGACGCCTACCATTTAGTAAATAAAAGCCGCTATTTACGGTTTAGTATTTTACCTATGCTTGCCTTAAAATTAAGCTATAAACGCGAGTGCTATCAATGCGGAAAAAGCGAACAGGTTAAAATATCGCAACTACCGTTAATAGAAAAACTAAGCCTACCTAAATACTTTATTGGTGTATTTTTATTGCTTTGGATTGTTTCGTTTTTTTATCAACAGCATCTTGATACCGAGACTAAAAAGCAAAGCTATTTGAATACACCTAAAATATATGACACCTATTTAGTACACGCCGACAAATTTACACACGAACCCTGGACCCTAACCAATTTAAGAATTGCTCAAGTTTTAAGTTTTGATAAACAGTTTATTACCTTTCAGATAAGCAACTACAGCTATAAACGTAATAATAGTATTACTTTGGCAATGCGTACTAGCCAGCTAATTCAAGACAATTACTTTTCCACTAAAACAATCACCCTCCCTCGTGATGAAGTAGCACGCCTTTACAACGACGAAGCTATTTACGACGTGCTGCGACCTTATGCCAACAGCCTTTATGGCGGGTTTGTGATGTTTCCTCCCAAACCTAAGCCACTATATAAAGGTTTAAAACTCGATAAAAACAATCAACAAGGCATTATTTATTTTAAAGATAAGTTGTTTTTTGAAGCATTTAATAGCTTTAAGCTAGCTGCTGAAGCGGGTTCTCAATGGGGGCAATTAAATTTAGCGCAAATGTATCGTGATGGTCAGGGAATAGCTCAAAATTATCAACAGGCTATTTATTGGTATAAAAAGGCCATTGAGCAAAAAAATACTAAAGCACAATTTGAATTAGAATCGCTTTGTAAAATAACTATCTGTAAATGAGTGAATTTCAATATAGCTGGCGCAACAAGTACGCCAGCTATAAATTATTTTTTAAATAACTTTGTATAACCTACATGTATAAGCACAACAACTAAGCCGGCAATAACGCCTAGCAAACCATCAAACAAGAGAGGTGCTAATACTTCTCCTGTACCGCCAGCAACCGATTGAGCATAGCTTGTTACATCCAACTGTATATGATGCAGCAACGCAACACCATGGACCAAAATACCGCCACCCACCAAAAACATCGCAATAGTGCCCGCAAATGCTAAAAACTGCATCAACCTAGGCGCTGCTGCGAGTAAGCCTTTACCAAGTAATTCTTTAAATTTATTAGCTGACACTTTAGATTGGTTGAGTAAATAAAGCCCGGCATCATCCAGCTTTACAATACCGGCAACCAAACCATAAACGCCAATAGTCATTATAATTGCGATAACACAGAGCACTAACGCTTGGTTAAATAATGTAGCACCAGCAACAGTACCTAGCGTAATAACAATGATTTCAGCAGAAAGAATAAAGTCGGTTCTTATTGCCCCTTTTACTTTTTGTTTTTCGTACTCAACTAAATCTAATTTTTCATCTTCGTCTATCGCTTCATTCTGGTGGGGTAAAAACTTAGCAAATACTTTTTCAGCCCCCTCAAAACATAAGAATAAACCACCCATCATTAAAAGCGGTGTTATTAACCAAGGCAGCCATACGCTTATTAATAAAGCGGCGGGTACGAGTATCGCTTTATTTAAAAATGAGCCCTTTGCCACAGCCCAAACAACCGGTAATTCACGCTCTGCTGCTACACCTGTAACCTGCTGCGCATTGAGTGCTAAGTCATCGCCTAATACACCCGCTGTTTTTTTTGTTGCTACTTTACTCATTGTCGCAATGTCATCGAGCAAAGTGGTTATATCGTCTAATAATGTTAAAAGGTTAGTACCAGCCATAAAGCTTCCGAGCTCAAAAAATATTGCTATAAACATAACGTAAAGCACTACTTTCACCAACGGTTAATTTAGCTTTGTTAATCTCTAATTAGAATTAAGGGTAGGGCTTCCCAAAGATGATCATTTTGAACGTAGATGGAGGTAAGAGTGAAAATAAATATAGCAATCATAGTCAGCTTACTTAGCTTAATCGCATGTAGCGAACAGCAAGTAAATACTACCTATCTATGTGGTAAAAACAAACTAACACTAAGTATTATCAACGATAAATATGCTGAGCTTACTTTTAACAACGAAACGCATTTAATTAATCATGAAAAAAGTGCATCAGGGAATAAGTACATAAGCGAAAATGTACTGTTTTGGGGTAAAGATAATCACGCCATGCTTATAATTTCAGGGAAAAAGCAGCAATGCATTATTAATTAGCCACCAATTAACAACATCTAAAAAACACTGCTACACTAAATAAAGTGTTAATTTTGTTGATGAAGTTATGCGCTCTATTGCTATAAAACATAAAATAATCTTAGCTTTTTCTGCCATAGGGCTGTTAATGCTGACTAGCTGTGTGTTTTTTTATTGGTCGTTAAACCAAATTAGTATTACTACTTCACGTATAGAAACCTTAGCCGTTCCAGTACAACAAGTTAGTAAAAATTTAAGGCTTTCACTTCTTTCCATAACTAAATTTAATGCTGTTGCTTACAGCCAGACCAAACCAGATTCACTATTGCGAAATAAAGACCAAGCATACGCAGAGCAAGAGCAATTTCTAACAATGCTTAATGCGCTTGAATCCCAACTGTTTCAGCAGCAAAATATGCAAGCTTTACTTGCAGCAACAACTGATAACTTTAATCAACTAAGCAAAATAAGTGCTGCAATGTTTAGTGCAAAGGAACAACGATTTAAAGCACAAAACTCGGCCCTATCACTTATTAAAGAATTCATTGAGCAATTGAGTGGCTTGAGTAATCGTTTGCTTGACATAGAGCTATTAGAAGTACCTTCAACACAACAGCCTCTACTCGATTCTATGTTTGGTACGGCAACACGTATTGATGATCTACTATTTAATTTAAGTAACAATGTTAAAAGCATCACTCAAACTACAAGTACTAGCGACTTAAGTAATCACCAACAAGATACTTTGTTTTTACTCGATAATATTCAGCCTAACTTTACTTACCTAGAGCAGCAGGCGGCACCTTTCAGTAATGATCTAAACATCGGCCAACTTACTATTGAGTTCAACGATTTAAGGGATCTCTTAAATGCGCCAAATGGTATTTACGTAAAACAAAAGAAAACGATTGAAAACAAAACAACGGCGCAACAAAAATTTGAACGCTTTCAACAAGAATTTATAAACACAGAAAACCAATTACTTAAACTTAATAAACTTGCTGATGAACGATTTAACACCCTTCAAAATAATGCCAAATCAGCCATTAATATGGGCTCAAGCTCGGTAATTATAATCGCCCTTGTACTGATTATACTGGTGATCATAATTTCAATTTTTACCACCAATGCAATGCTAAAGCCCCTTAATAAAGTAAATCGTGATTTAGCTTGCATAGCCTCAGGTGACTTTTCTAAGCGCAGCCATCCACGCAGTAAAGATGAGTTTGGCACTTTACTTAACAATATTAATAAACTTAGTGACGACTTAAGCCATTTAATAAAAGCAATTAGTAACGATGCACATGAACTGGACAAATCAGCGATTCAAACCAGTGAAAAAGGTCAGCAAATGACCATTGTTGCCCAACTACAGCTAGAGCGGAGCGCACAAGCAACTGCGCTTGCACAAAGTATGCTAGATAATTCACAAGTCGTGTACGAACAAGCTGATAGCACATCAAATGAAATAACTAACGCCTCACAGTTTGCTAATGACGTTAACCAAATAGCCAATCAAAATAGCCAAAGTATTGAGGCACTATTAAGCCGTTTAGATAAGGCAGTTAGTAGCACAAAAGAGCTTGCTGAATTTACCGAACTCATTGGTGCCATTGTAGAGACTATTAGCAGTATTGCTGAGCAAACAAACTTGCTTGCGCTCAATGCTGCAATAGAAGCGGCAAGAGCTGGTGAAAATGGACGAGGATTTGCAGTTGTCGCTGATGAAGTTCGCTCACTAGCTGCGCGTACACAAAGCTCAACAAGCGAAATAAATACCATGATCCAAACATTACAACAGCATACTAAAACAACACAAAGTGAAATTAACGATGGCCAACAACAAGCCAAAAAATGTGTTGAAAATAGTGCTGAACTAAATAAAGCTGTAGAGCGTATAAAAAGCACATTACTATCGGTTAATCAAATGAGCGAACAAATAGCAAAGGCCTCTCATGAACAGTTAACTAATAGTAACGACATCCAAAAAATAATGGCAAAGGTAACAGAGCAAGCCACCTTAAATGCCAAAAACGCGACAACCCTAGCAAGCGAAAGTGAAGACGTAAATCAACTTGCACACTCTCTAACGAGTGCCGTAGAGCGCTTTAAGTTTTAAGCACAAGTAATGACTTGCCTTGCATGAAATGGGTATAATACTTCAACTCTTTTGCTTAATAGCGGCCCACAATGAAATATAAAGATCTACGTGATTTTATCGATTTACTTGAGAAAAAAGGCGAACTTAAACGTATCACCCAAGAAATCGACCCGTATCTTGAAATGACCGAAATATCTGATCGCACATTGCGTGCAAAAGGTCCTGCGTTATTATTCGAAAATCCAAAAGGCTACGATATGCCGGTGCTTACCAACTTATTTGGTACACCAAAGCGCGTTGCTATGGGAATGGGCCAAACAGAAGTTAGCGAGCTACGTGAAGTCGGTAAACTGCTCGCTTTTTTAAAAGAGCCTGAGCCACCAAAAGGCATTAAAGAAGCTCTAGGCGCTATACCTATTTTTAAGCAAGTGCTTAATATGCCAGCAAAAGAAGTTAAAAAAGCGCCTTGCCAACAAATAGTTTTAGAAGGTGATGATGTCGATTTAACTAAGTTGCCCATTCAGCATTGCTGGCCAGGTGATGCAGCGCCATTAATTACTTGGGGCCTTACGGTCACTAAAGGCCCATATAAAAAACGCCAAAATCTGGGTATTTATCGCCAGCAATTATTAGGAAAAAATAAAATAATTATGCGTTGGTTGTCACATCGTGGTGGCGCGCTTGATTTTCAAGAATGGTGTAAAGAAAACCCAGGGCAACCTTACCCTGTATCGGTAGCACTAGGTGCCGATCCTGCCACTATATTAGGTGCCGTAACGCCTGTACCTGACACTCTAAGCGAATATGCATTCGCTGGCTTATTACGTGGTAGCAGAACCGAAGTTGTAAAATCTATTTCAAATGACCTACAAGTCCCTGCCAGTGCAGAAATAGTACTTGAAGGTTACATAATGCCTGGTGAAATGGCGCCAGAAGGTCCTTATGGTGACCATACCGGTTACTATAATGAAGTAGATGACTTTCCAGTAATGACGGTCACTCACTTAACGCATCGTAAAGACCCTATTTATCACAGCACATTTACTGGCCGACCGCCTGATGAGCCTGCGATTTTAGGTGTAGCACTTAATGAAGTGTTTGTGCCGATATTACAAAAGCAATTTCCTGAAATTGTCGACTTTTACCTTCCGCCAGAAGGATGCTCGTACCGTATGGCGATTGTAACAATGAAAAAACAATATCCTGGCCATGCCAAGCGCGTGATGATGGGGGTTTGGTCGTTCTTACGTCAGTTTATGTATACCAAGTTTGTAATTGTGTGCGATGACGATATTAATGCCCGTGATTGGGAAGATGTTATTTGGGCTATAACAACCCGAATGGATCCAGCGCGTGATACAACATTAATAGAGAACACACCTATTGATTATCTCGATTTTGCATCGCCAGTCTCTGGCCTTGGTTCAAAAATGGGAATGGATGCTACCAATAAATGGCCTGGCGAAACCACCCGCGAATGGGGCGAGCCTATTGTTATGGATAAAGACACCAAAGACCGCGTAGATGATATTTGGGAAAGCCTTAATATTGTTTAAGTGTTTATATGTAAGTACATAACAGGCTATAAAATAACCCTGCAGATATGTTAGAATCGAGTCATTCGATTGCGTATCTGCTGTTAAAAGCGCTGCTAAAAGGTAAAAAATGCAAACATTAAAAGCTGAAGTTGTAGCTATCAGCCCACTTACAGAATTTGTTCATAAAGTAATTTTAAAGCCACAACAACCTGTGACCTTTGAAGCTGGCCAATACATGCAACTCGTATTAGGCGAAAAAGACAAACGTGCTTTTTCTATTGCTAGCCGCCCTTCACAGTGCGATGCAATAGAACTGCATATTGGCGCATCTGGTGCCGATTCTTATGCAATGCAATCGTTAGAACATTTACGAAACGCCCATACCACAGGGCAGTTAGTAGACATTGAAGCTGGCCTAGGTATTTCACAGTTGCGCCTGCAATGTGAGCGTCCTATTATTTTACTCGCCGGCGGTACTGGTTTTTCATACGCAAAATCAATGGCTGATCACTTAGCTGAAATTAAGTGCGACCGTCCTGTATTATTTTACTGGGGTGTAAAAGAAGAGTCAGCTTTATACGCGCACACAGAAATGCAAACATGGGCCGATAGCCATAAAAACTTTGAGTTTATCCCTGTGGTAGAAAATCCATCAGCGAATTGGCAAGGTCATACTGGCTATGTACACAAAGCCGTAATGCAAGATATCGTATCACTTGCCCCATATGATATTTATATGGCGGGTCGTTTTGACATGATAGGTATAGTCCGTGATGACTTTATTACTCATGGTGCAATTCGTGAAAACATGTACGCCGACGCATTCGCATTTATAAAGTAATTAAAATTAACTTTTACTTATAAATAAAGGCACCTAGTGCCTTTATTTTTATAATAACAAAAATTCAATAGTTAAAATCTATCAATCTCATCAGTATAAACAATTTCCTAAATCCCTATCTATAAACCATACTTTGTATAGAACATCAGCGGGAGAGACCCAAATGCTAAATACAAAAGTAAAAGATTTTATGCAACGCAAGTTACCAAACATAACACCAGATACAGAAATGACCACCGCTATAGCAGAACTACAAAAATTTAAACTGCTTGGTGCACCAGTATTCGATAAAGATAAATGCCTAGTCGGATTTATTTCCGAACAAGAGCTTTTAAAGCCACTTATGCAAAGCAGTTATTTTTGTGATGGCATAGTAAAAGTATCGCAGCTTATGCAAACAGGAGTCGTTACTATAGATGGTGATACAAATATTATTGAGCTTGCTGAAAAAATGCAGCCTGGTAAACCAAAAAACTACCCAGTTGTAGATGGCATTAAAGTAATCGGTATGATCAGCCGGGCAGATGTACTTAAAGCACTTTACGATAATTACATAAGCTGCCAAACACACTAAATTGCAGATAACAAAATGCCGCTTATATAAAGCGGCATTTTTAATACTCTTAAATTAACGTGCGCTAACGATTGCCGAAAGTTCTTTTTTATCGCCATCGCTTAAAAATGCTATTTCTAATGCATTTGCTTGGGCTTTTTCCATATCAGCTTGAGATAAACCAGCTTGAGGTGCTGCAACTGCATATTCATACTCAATTTCAATCCCTTCCACAGCAGGATCATCAGTATTAATACACGCTAAAATACCGTGATCTAAAAACTGCTTAAGTGGATGCTTAGCTAGGTCGCTCACTGTACTGGTTTGAATATTACTTGTTAAGCATGACTCAATACCAATGCGATTATCGCGTAAGTAATCCATGAGCTTTGGATCTTCAATGGCTTTAACGCCATGCCCTATTCGGCTCGCCCCTAATTCATTAATTGCTTGCCAAATACTCGGAGCACCAAGAGCTTCTCCAGCATGAATAGTCGATGCTAAATAGGCATTTCGTACCTGTTTAAAGTGCGCTACAAACAACTCACCCGGGAAGCCAATTTCGTCACCGGCTAAATCAACCGCTACTAAATCATTTTTAAATGCGAGTAATGCATCAAGCTCTTTCTGGCATGTTTTTACGCCATAAGTACGCGATAAAATACCAATTAAATTTGCTTTTATGTTTGCGCCTTTTGTTGCTGATTTAATACCATCAACAACCGCTTCTACAACCCCTTCTGGGTGTAAACCTTGGCTTTGTGCCATATAGTAAGGGCTAAAACGAAGCTCTACGTAATCAAGGCCTTGGGCTTGAGCATCTTCAATGTTTTCAATCGCTATGCGCCTACACGCATCGTAGTCGCCAAGTACTGCAACACCCCAATCTAACTTTTGTAAAAAAGCCATAAGATTTGGCTCAGGATCAATAACTTGAACATGAGGAATGAGTGCCTCAACATTATCTGCAGGTAACTCTATATTAAACTGACGACCAAGTTCTAATATGGTTTGCGCACGTACATTACCGTCTAAATGGCGGTGAATATCTAGCAAAGGTAATTTTCTATTGATCATAATAGCAACCCAGTTTAGTTAAATTTGCGCGCATGATACGCAGATATAGTTATTTTTCAAGTCTATATGGTTTGCGGTAAGTTTAAGCGGTCATATGTCTGCTTTTTGTGCAAAAATAACGTAACTTATTTATGTGATAAATGATGCCACAGTGTTTTAAATAGCGTATTAGCATCAATTGGCTTGGTTATATAGTTATCCATTCCACAAGCAACTGCTTTTTTAACATCATCATCATGCGCGTTGGCAGACAAACCAATAATAGGTAAATCAATCAGCCCTAAATCATTACGGATAACTTTGGTTGCCTGTAAACCATCCATATTTGGCATTTGAATATCCATCAGCACAATGTCATAACTATTGGTAGTCAACATTTTTATTGCTTCAAACCCATCACTCGCAATATCAGCTACACACCCCTTGGTCTTTAATATTGCACTAGCAACATGTTGATTTAAAGAATTGTCCTCAACTAAAAGCAGCTTATAATCAGTAAACGATAAGCTCTCAACATCTATCTCATTATATTGTTGCTGTACCTGCTCTGCTTTTGGTAGGGGGGAATTCAACGGCACACTAAATGTAAAAGTAGAGCCTTTACCCTCGTGGCTAGCTAAATCAATAGCCCCTCCCATCAACTCAACCAGTTTTTTGCAAATACTCAAACCTAGTCCTGTGCCACCATATTGTCGAGAAGTAGAACTATCGGCTTGAGAAAAAGGTTTAAACAACTGTTTTTGAGCTGCTTCACTAATACCAATACCCGTATCGTTAACACTAAAATAAGTCATCTTTTTTGATTGCCATACTTTAAGTGTTATGCAGCCTTGCGCTGTAAATTTAACTGCATTATTAAGTAAATTTAAAAGTATTTGTTTTAAACGAATAGGATCGGTATGAATAGTTAAGTTTGTTGTTTTATCGTAATCGAGATGCAATTCCAGTGACTTAACATCTACTTCAAATTGCATTAAATTCGTCACTTCATCCACTAAGCGACCCACATTAATTGGCTCTTGTACTAAATCAAGTTTGCCAGCTTCCATCTTAGAGAAATCGAGTACATCGTTTAATACCCTCAGTAACACACCAAGCGCACCATCCGCTTGCTCTATATAAGTTCGAGCCTGTGGCCAATCATTTTGCTGCAGCGCTAAATAGTGCAGTCCTTTTATACCATTAATAGGTGTGCGCACCTCATGACTCATATTAGCTAAAAACTGGCTTTTAATATGGCTTGCTTCATCAGCTTTTTGCTTTTCTTGACGTAAAACACGAGTTTGTTTTGCCACTTGCTCACGAATTTGTATATTTGTACCAGTAACCGAAATCAAAAAAGTTATTAATAACCACACAAATAGCATACCTACTATTTGTGCAAGCCAATACATTAACCATGATGTTCTAACTACAGGCTCATGTAATTGCACTTGCCAGATCCGCTTGCCAATAAGTAATTGGTATTCTTTTAATAGTTCAAAAGAATGAGTATCGGCTGTGTAAATACTCTGTTTTTGATTGGGTAAAGTCACATCTAAAAAGCTAGCTGCAACGAGGTTATTTTGATCAAATAATAACGATTGCGATAATTTTTTAAGGCTTACTACTGCAACAACAAACCCTTTAAAGTCATCTTCAGTAGTGGAGTTTCCAAAAACAGGGTGCAAAAATAACACACCTTTTTCTTGCGTATTTTGTACTAAATCGATTGGCTCACTCAGCACTAGCTCATTTAAAATTTTTGCTTTGTGTAATGCTGCCGCCCTCCCTTTATTTGAGGCTAAGTCAAAACCAATAACACTTACATTACCAATCAATGGGTATGCATAAAGTACAGGGTAATAAAAGTCACGTGAACTTACTGGCTCCCATACCCCTTCTGACCATCTTTCTTTTACATAGTAATCATCAATGTATTGAGCATTTTCTGAGCGTTCAAAATCGGCTAATTGCTCTGCTGAAATGTAAGGTACCCATTCAAATGCAACAATTTCTTGACTATAACTAAGCTGTTTAGAAGTGAATAGCTTAAATTCATCAAAAGTCACCTCATCACTACTTGCAAAAAATGTTGCTAGCAAGCTTAGATGGGCTGACACTTCATCAATTCGTTGGCTTATAGCATCTTGAACAGACAATATTTTAAGCTCTTGTTTTTGTATTTCTTTTTCTTTTTTAAAATTAGACGCAGTATAAAATCCTGCACTAATAATGATATATATCATTAGAGAAGGAATAATAACCTGCAGCCTATTTTGAACTTGTTGATAGTTAAACCCCGCAAGCACCAGCGGAGTAAAAATTAATACTCCAACGCTATCACCTATCCACCATGCGATAAAATTATCAATAGCGCCATGTGCTGGTATTACGTGATTACTAACTAATAAAAACGTACCGACTCCTGCAGCCAGAACACAACACACTGGACCAGCTATAAATAAGCTTTGTATACAATGCTTTAAAGAAGAGAGATCAAGGGGGGCTTTTATAACTTTTGTAATAAATTGAGCGCCTATCCATGCTTGCAACACAGACGCTATAGTAACTAACAAGGCTTGAATGGCAATTTGCCAATTGAAGATATCAGATGCGCTATCGAGGTTAACTATATTTGTTAATAACGCACCAATAATGATGCCAGGTAAAGCTCTACGATTCCACAGTAAAAGTCCAGCCAGTGCAATGCCCGAAGGAGGCCATGAAGCAACGGCATAACCATCAATAGAAAGAAGAAGATTACTAGCAAATCCAGTTAAAAAGTAAGCACTGGCTAGGCTGAAAGTTAATACGAATAAATTTTTCAATACTCAGCTCCTATACCTGTACTTACATTTAGTTTAGTTTAGTTTAGTTTAGTTTAGTTTAGTTTTTCATATTTAAGCTCATTGATACAAAACCAGTGCTTTCTCAGTTTGTGCACTTTTACTATAGCTTAGCGCAGCTTGTT
Source organism: Pseudoalteromonas sp. 1_2015MBL_MicDiv (assembly GCF_002407505.1). Taxonomy (NCBI): domain Bacteria; kingdom Pseudomonadati; phylum Pseudomonadota; class Gammaproteobacteria; order Alteromonadales; family Pseudoalteromonadaceae; genus Pseudoalteromonas; species Pseudoalteromonas sp. 1_2015MBL_MicDiv. Next base: position 3,765,315 of record NZ_CP012737.1, read on the forward strand.
CCGCGTACTGTTTTTTATTTTCAGAGTTCAACGCTTTATCAAATACCCTTGCGGCTAAATCATAGTCACCTTGTGCATTGGCAAGGCAAGCAAGTGCTAGTAATAAGGCATTATTACTTTCATCTTTTTTAAGGCGCTCTTGAATGCAGGTCTGCAACTTGATTGCATCAGCATTGGCTGCGCCATTTAAGATATAGGCAAGTTGATTGTGCTGTTCGTTGTGTTTAACCATTTTTATCAAGTCGCCCTCAATTACAGCTAGCTGACCTAACGCTGCCATTTTCGCTAAATAAGCAGTATGCGCATAAGCTTGTAGCTTTTTAGGAAGCTGTTTATATTTATGTGTAATTTTTTCAATTGGCAGAGCTGAAAAGTAAGCATTAAAAACACGTGTCCACTGCTCGCTTGAAAACACCTTTTTGCGTAACAATCTTGGTAAAACGTCTTCTAAAGCATTAAAGTGCTGCTGTTGCACCAACACTTCGGTATACAGCTTTAACTCAAGCGCAGTAGCTTTTTTAGATTCGGCGCTTACACGCATCTGCGATTCAATTGCGCTACTATCGCCACTTGCTAGCCAAAGTTTCGCCACTTTTAGTTGATGCTCAGGGCTTATTTCAAATAAACGCTCAAGTGCTTTATCTGTTTGATTATTAGCAAGCGCTGCTTTTGCAAGTAATGCTAAGCGAATATCTTCAAACTTATCTGGTACGCTATTACCCGATAAAGCCTGCTCTACATGCTCATAATCATCATTAATAGCACTCCACAGAGCCTGCTCAATAGCTGCTTGTTTGCGCTCTTGGCTACGTGCAAAAAAGCCATGTTTAGTATTATGATAAATCGATAATAAGTAGCGGATTAGCTTATATGTAATAAATACGATCGCAGTAATAACTATCACTGTACCGCAAAAAGCAATCATAGTGCCCTCAACTGTATAGTTATTAAATGAGAAAAGGACATAACCTTTCTCATTTATAACGTAAGGAGCTACACCAATAACAAGTACTAACGCAATAACCAGTATTATTAGCCCTATCATTGCACCCACTCCTTAACCTGCTGTGTACTTTGAAGTGTTACTTTAGGGTTAAAGTTAAGTGATTCTTTTTCAAGACTAGCTATTGATTTTAAAACCCTTTGTGTAGCGTTATCGTCTTTCTTAAAATACTCATCAACTAAGCGTTTTGCTTCACTTAAAGTACTAAAGTAAATGCTAGCTTGTTTACTAAGTAACGCATCTTGTGCCTGAGTAATATAAAGCTTAATACGTTGATTAACGAGGTGACGCTCTTGCTCATCAAGAAATGGAGCAACTACTCCTCCTTCTCGATGGTGAAGTGTTAAAAAGCTGTCTAAGAAGCGACCCCAGCTGTTATTTAAATTCTGCTGCCAATCATTTATGTCTTCACTTAATACATTTTCATCTACTTCGGTAACTTCTTCTGGCAAATTAACTGCATTAAAAACTAAGTCGTCAATACTGCTTAGTACACTGTTTAGCTGTAAATAAATAGCCTCTGTTGCAACAGGTTTAAGGCTATCAAGTGTTTGTATGTCTTGCATAATAGCTTGGCGAACTTCAACTGTTCCTGGATGCTCACTAAGTAATCCATCTAAGCGTTTTAAAACAGCACTAGTGCCTTGGTAATCTTTTTCAGCCCATAGTTTAAACTCAGCCATACGTTGTAAACTGGTTACTTCTTGTGGGTTTAGAGACGAGCCTTGTTGCTGCGCCTTTTGCAAAGCTGCTTTCAATTCTTGCTGATTTTGAGCTGCACTTTCACTGAGGGCTGTGGCAATTTTTTTCTCACTATTAAACAGCGCTTGCTGTAAATTAGATTGCGCCGATTTAAGTGCTTGCAGCTCTTGAACGAGTAACTTATTTTGCTCGCTTAACTCATTAACGGCTAGGTTTTGCGCCTTACCAGCATTTAATTTTTGATAAAACTCGTATCCAACACCAGAGGCCACAATTAACGAAATCAAAAGCGCAAGTGCTGCAACCTTACTTACCTTTTGTTTATTTTTGTCTGCCGTATTTTTTGTAGCTACAGGCTCTTGCTTTGTTGATTTAGCTGAGGCTGTGTTAGCTGTTGTTGGTGTGGCTTTTTCTGCCGTAACTGGCTTTGACTGTTCGCTCATGTTGCTACCTTGCTGATTTATGCAGGTAAACATAGCATCATCGCTAGCCCCTGCTGCAATATGTATATTAGCCAAGCTTACTTGTTGCAGCTTTAAATAAGCGGCTATCCGCTCGCTGGCAACATAAAATTGGCACTGTTGTAACCATAGTAGTTGTTGTGCAGCAAGGCTTTTAAATATAGCATCAACTGCTGCATTACTTGTTATGACTATACCGTGTACATTCTGGCTTTTCCAGTGGTCTGTCCAGTCAGAGGTGATACTCTCTGTGGGTTCACGTTTGTACACAACACAATTATTTAAAAAAGCACCGCGCTCTTTGAGCGTTTTAGCTAACTCAGGGCGGCCACCTTGGCCCTTAACTAATACTATATTACAGCCATCCACCTCGGCGAGTGATTTAAGCGCAAGTAACCCTTCTGAATCATACTGCTTTGGTACTGCTGCGCGCACACCAAATTGCTCATATATAACATCGGCTGTTTGTTGTCCAACCGCATAAAACTGCGCTTTGGTATTTATATCTGGTTTTAATTGCGAAAGTGCACTGACTGCATCTTGCGATATAAATATTATTTTATCCGCATTTAACAGCGGACTAAGTTCAGTGCTAGAGGGTGTTAAATGCGTTATTTTTAATACCGGAAACAAAGACGCCTGATAACCCGCTTGCTCAAGTTGCTGAGCAAGGGCTGCGCCTTTTCCTTCGGGCCGAGTTATCAGAATATGTGTCATTTATGCGTCTCTATAAACTTCAGCTAATATTTTATCTGCACCTTGAGCTAGTAATTTTTTAGCAAGCTCAATACCTAATTTTTCTGCGTCATTTACATGGCCTGTTACTTCGTCACGTAAAATTTCGCTGCCATCAACAGCACCAACTAAACCACGTAAATGTACTTGCTCGCCATCAACTAATGCATAAGCACCAATAGGAACTTGGCAACCACCTTCTAAATAGCGATTCATCGAACGCTCTGCGTTTACGCGAATACGTGTTTGTGTATGCTCAAGTGGTGCAAGTAATGCTTTGGTTACTTCATCATCAATACGACATTCAATACCTACAGCGCCTTGACCATTTGCTGGTAATGACACTTCTGGCTCAATGTAGTCAGCAATACGCGACTTCATTTTTAAACGAATAAGCCCCGCTGCCGCTAAAATAATAGCATCGTATTGGCCGTCATCTAATTTACCTAAACGCGTATTTACATTACCGCGTAAATCACGAATATCTAAATCAGGGCGAAGCGCCTTAATTTGGCACTGGCGGCGTAGGCTCGAAGTACCAACAATAGCGCCTTGTGGTAGCTCACTTAAATTAGCAAAATTGTTTGATACAAAAGCATCGCGTGGATCCTCACGCTCACAAATAGTATGTAGTTCCAATCCTTCTGGGAACTCTACTGGCACGTCTTTCATAGAATGCACGGCAATATCAGCGCGACCATCTAACATAGCTTGCTCTAGCTCTTTAACAAATAAGCCTTTACCGCCAATTTTAGCCAATGGCGTATCTAAAATTATATCCCCCTGCGTCGACATAGGGACTAATTCTACGCACACATCTGCATGAAAACGCTCAAGCTCTGCTTTCACAAATTCGGCCTGCCAAAGTGCTAGGGCGCTTTTACGCGTTGCGATACGTACTAATTTTGTTTTTTCTGTCATAAGGGTATCCAATTAATTACTGCGTTTAGCTAGTTTTAGTCTGCTAAAATTCTAAATTCTTTTTGAGCTATCAAGTTACCTTGCCCATCAACGACATCTACACGCCAGTGACCTGTTTGCGTGGCCATAATATTTTTCGTTGAGTATGTTCTGTAGCGAGTAGAGGTTACATTGAGCGAAATTTCAGCCATCGTAGTGCCCTCAAAAGACCACACATGCTTTACCTGCTGACCTTGTAAGCCTTTAAGTTCACTAAAAAATGATAATGACTCCTCAAACTGACTTAAACGAATGTCAGCAGCAAACACATTTGTAGGCTCACGTCGGCTTACTTTTCGAGTAAGTACTGCACGGCTAATTTTACCCGTGTCTATTTGCGCGCCCAATGCCACACTTGCAACTTGCGCGGTAGGCGAAAAGCCTTCAGTGCCACTCAATGCGCCATCATCGTTTTCTAGCTCTAAGAGTAAGTCGCTCTGATTGGCTAGCTCAGCTTCATTTTGAGCTTCTGCGATTTTTTCTTGTACTTCATTATCAATATTTGAGTTTAACTCTATATTAATGCTTTCGCTTTGATCAGTAACAATATCGTTGTTAGCTAATAAAACCGTATTATTATTTACAAGTTCGACTTCGCCTAGTGTTTTACTTGAGATGTTTTTTTGATTTTCGTTTTGCGCAGCTGACAACGGTTCGATACTCGTCTGCGTTATCTCCACAGACTCATCTGGGATATTGTTTACCGATAAGTCTGGCTCAACATCCGTTACTTCATCGCTTGTCTGGTTCTCTGCGTTATTACTAAAACTTAAAAAGTGCTCTTGCTCATTTGGATGCTCGCCTTGTTCTGCACTGACTGACGTTGTTAAACCATACACAACAGCTGCAGAGGTCATTAATACCAACATAGCAATACTCACAATACGACGCCAATTCCACTCGTAACTTACCGTTGGTAAGCTCTCTTGTAGTTCGCGTTTAACATTTGCTTTAATAACTATTTTTTGACTCATATTGACCTCAGCGATTCCAAAATTAACTTAAACGAGCAACCAACCATTGGCGAATAGCTTGCAGTTCTTCTGCGCAAACTTGATGAGCCATTGGATATTCTTGCCAGCTTACATCCATGTTATGTGCTGTTAATACTTCAAACGCACTTTTACCTGCGCTATAAGGTACAACATTATCTTGACTACCATGCGCCATAAATACATTTAAATCGGTATGTTTTGCTTCATCAGCAAATTTTTGTGGCACACACATATAAGTAGAAAGCGCCATAACACCGCCAAGCTTTTGCTCAAAGCGCGGCGCTAAATGCAGCGACACAACACCACCTTGAGAAAAACCAGCTAAAATAATTTTATTAGCAGGAATGCCATTTGCTATTTCTGTGTTGATTAATTCTTCTACTTTAGCAGCCGAATCTCTCACACCTTGCTCATCAGCGCGTTTATCTAACTCTATAGATTTAATATCGTACCAAGAGCGCATTTCCATACCACCATTTATGGTGACCGGTTGCACTGGCGCATGCGGAAAAATAAACCGTATACCAAGCTCGCTTGGTAGGTTTAATTGCGGTGCTACTGGTGCAAAACCATCACCAGAGTCGCCTAAGCCATGTAACCAAATAACGGTCGCTTTGTGCTCACCTTGGGCTGGGTATTCTACAAATTCTAAACTCATAGTGTTGATTGCCATTTAACTTCTTGGCCAGCTTGGCGCGTTGACGCTTCATTAATAAATGCCCAAAATTCAGCGCCAGAGCGGTTATCAATCCATAACCCATCACGCATTTCAAAATGATGTCCGTTAAACTTAGTTGCAACCCACACTTGATGAAGAGGTGCTTGCTTGTTGATCACTATTTTACTTTTATCAGGAAAAATAATTTCTAAAATACCTTGTGCCGATTCGTAGTCTAAATCAGCTTCGCAATCATCAACCTGCTCTTCAATAGTGAACATAAGGGCTTCGGCTAATTGGTGATATTCGTGTTCAGTCATTGTTATTTCCTTTGCAGGCGAGCCGCCTAATATTGGGTACGTTTTAGCTTTAAAAATGTGCAGCTAGTGTAACAGGAATAAAATCATCCGCGAATAGCTGCATTTTTTAGATATTCTGTTACTCTGCGATTATAAAGCCAGCAACCGTATTAATCTAATGAAAGCGACACATACCTTACAATTAAAAAAACTATTAATAAGCACTGTACTGTTAAGCGCCTTAGCTGGCTGCGGACAAAGCGGTCCGTTATATTTACCAGAGCCACAAACAGAGCAAAACCAACCTCAAAATACAGCTCAGCCAGCCACTACCGCTGAGCAAGCCAAAGCACAGCAAAGTCAGGAGCAATAAATGGATTATTTTAATTACAAAAACAACCAATTATTTGCCGAAGACGTCAATGTGGCAAGCATAGCGCAGCAATACGGTACGCCATGTTATGTTTACTCGCGTGCTACATTTGAGCGCCATTACTTAGCGTTTGCTAACGCCACTAAAAATCACAAAAGCCTGGTATGTTACGCTGTAAAAGCAAACTCAAATATTGCCGTACTTAATATATTAGCGCGCTTAGGTTCGGGTTTCGATATTGTATCCAAAGGCGAACTTGCGCGTGTAATTAAAGCAGGTGGCGACGCCTCTAAAGTGGTTTTTTCAGGCGTGGCTAAAACGTCTGACGAAATAGCGTACGCATTAAAGCTGAGTATTAAATGTTTTAACGTTGAATCAGCCTCTGAGCTTGAACGTATTTCTGAAGTGGCTTGCGAGCTTAACCTAGAAGCGCCTATTTCTATTCGCGTAAACCCCGATATAGATGCAAAAACACATCCGTATATTTCTACCGGTTTAAAAGAGAATAAATTTGGTATTGATATTCAAACAGCAGTGAGTGTTTATCAACAAGCAGCGGCTTTACCTGGTTTAAAAGTAATTGGTGTCGATTGCCATATTGGCTCTCAATTAACGCAAGTCAGACCTTTTTTAGAAGCCCTTGATAAACTAATGGCGCTTATTGATGAGCTAAAAACTAACGGTATTGAGCTAACTCATTTAGATATTGGTGGCGGTTTAGGCGTACCGTACAACAACGAGCAACCACCGCACCCAAGTGAATATGCAGCGCAAGTTACCGAGCGCTTAGCTAACTATAAACACCTTGAACTAATTTTTGAACCAGGGCGCGCTATTGCAGCTAACGCAGGTATTTTAGTTACTCAAGTTGAATTTATTAAACAAAACCAAGACAAATTTTTTGCCATTGTCGATGCTGGTATGAACGATATGCTTCGCCCTGCGCTTTATCAAGCGTGGCAAAAAATTATTCCGGTATCCGTGCGCGATGACGAAACACCTACTCACAACTTTGATATTGTGGGGCCGGTGTGCGAAACCGGCGACTTTTTAGGAAAAGACCGCGAACTTGCCCTAAAACAAGGCGATTTACTCGCACAAAGAAGTGCGGGGGCATATGGCTTTACCATGAGCTCAAACTACAACTCGCGCCCGCGTGTTGCAGAAATAATGGTAGATGGTCAGCAGCATCATCTTATTCGCGAACGCGAAACTATTGAAAGCCTTTATCAAGGTGAGAAAGTTTTACCATAAACGTTTTTGTCTACTAGCTGCTCTGTGGCATGATTAGCACAGAGCAAAACCGAATTAGAGCGCTATGTTAGTTAATTTTTCCAAAATGCACGGCTTAGGCAACGACTTTGTTGTGATTGATAACATTACACAAAATGTTTTTTTGTCGCGAGATCAAATCAAAAAACTGGCAGATCGCCATTTTGGCATTGGCTTTGACCAATTACTGATGGTTGAAGCGCCGTACTCTCCCGATCTCGACTTTCATTATCGAATTTTTAATGCCGACGGTACCGAAGTAGAGCAATGCGGCAACGGCGCACGCTGTTTTGCCCGTTTTGTACGTATGAAAGGCCTTACTAACAAGCACAAAATTAGTGTATCGACCAAGTCGGGCAACTTAACGCTCTACATAGAAAAAGACGGTCAAGTAACGGTTAACATGGGTCACCCTAACTTTGAGCCAAGTAAAATCCCTTTAAAAGCCAGCAAGCGTGAGCTTACTTATATTATTAGAACGCAAGAGCACACGGTATTTAGTGGCGCGGTATCTATGGGTAATCCGCATTGTGTGCTGGAAGTTGACGATATCACTACCGCCCAAGTTGATATATTGGGTCCATTGCTTGAAAACCATGAACGCTTTCCGCAAAAAGCGAACATTGGCTTTATGCAGGTTGTATCGCAAGAGCACATTAAATTAAGAGTTTGGGAGCGCGGCGTTAACGAAACCCTAGCGTGTGGAACTGGCGCGTGTGCAGCAATGGTTATTGGTCATATTCAAAATAAATTATCAACAACCGTTCAAGTCGATTTGCCAGGTGGAAGTTTGCAAGTGCGCTGGAGTGGCGAAGGTCACCCAGTACGTATGACAGGCCCAGCAGAGCATGTATTCGATGGACAAGTCGCGCTATGACCGAGCTAAATAAAGAGCAAGTTATTGATTACTTGCAGCAACACCCTGATTTTTTAATTCAGCATCCAGAACTACTAGTCCAACTTGAACTGCAGCAGCAAACTCAAGGTGCAACATCGCTGGTACATATTCAACAACGCCAGCTACGCGAGCATAATACGCTTTTAAAAAACCAAATAGAGACCATGAGCCAACACGCTACTCAAAACGAGTTTGTTTATCGCTTATTTAGTCAATGTCATCGCCAGCTTTGGAGTAACTACGACTTCAATACATTAGCAAGTAACTTACAAAATATTATTTGCACAAACCCAACAATAAGCAATTGTAAATTATTAAAGTACAACAAAAATTATGATGAACTGATTGCTCACCGCCTAACTAATTCAAGCCATTATTTAGGCCGCATAGATCAACAAGAAAGCCTGTTGTTATTTAATGAAACAACACAATCAACGGCTATTTACTTAATTGGAGAGGCTGTAAACCCAATTGCCATATTGGCTTTTGGTAGCAATAATGCTAACCATTTTGAGCCCACACAAGATAATTTATTTGCTCTCGATTTTGTACGTTCATTACAACTACGTTTACTTGAACTAGCATGAGTGAAGACGCGCCTAACATTACCCAATTAAGCGACAATTGGCGCACACCCATAATGCTATTTAGCGACTATTTAAAGTTTGAAAAACAATATTCAGCGCACACAGTTAATCAATACGTAAGCCAGCTTAGCTTTGCAGCTCTTTATTTTAACAAATTATGTGATGACTGGTTTGGCGTGCAAGGCGAGCATATTCGCCGCTACAGCATGGCACTGCGTTCAAAACAATTAAGTGGCCGTACTATTAGCTTAAAGCTCAGCTGCATTCGCAGTTTGTATAAGTTTTTAAAAGCAAAAAACATTGCCGAGCAATCGCATTACCATAATCCGGCAGTGGGTATAAAAGGCCCTAAGTTTGCAAAGCCTTTACCTAAAAACCTCGATGTAGATCAAATGGCACGCTTGCTCGAAATACCCGACGACGAACCTCTCGCTATTAGAGATAAAGCAATGATGGAGTTGATGTATTCATCAGGGCTGCGTATAAGCGAGTTAGTTGGCGCTAACATGCAAGACATTAGCGCTGCCAATGGCGAAATTTTAGTGCGTGGTAAAGGCAATAAAGAGCGGTTAATTCCGGTGGGTAAAAAAGCGTTAGACGCATTAAAAAAATGGCTCACAATACGCCCTCAGTTTACAAAGCCCGATGAAATAGCCGTTTTTTTAAGTAGCCAAAAAAATCGTATTTCGATTCGCCAAGTACGCCTGCGTATGCAAGAGTGGGGAATAAAACAAGGTATTAGCTCGCAGGTTCACCCGCATAAGCTGCGCCACTCGTTCGCGTCACATATTTTAGAATCATCTGGTGATTTACGCGCCGTGCAAGAATTACTAGGGCACAGCAGTTTGTCGGCTACACAAGTGTATACGCATTTAGATTTTCAACATTTAGCCAAGGTGTACGACAACACTCACCCTCGTGCAAAAAAACGAACTGATTAGGTAAATAAAAATGATCCGATTTAATCGTGCTATTAAGCCATTTTCTGTCATGAGCTTTGATTTAGACGACACTCTTTACAACAATCACCCCATTATAAAAGCAGCGGTTAAAGCGCAGCAAGATTATTTAAATGCGCTCCCTAGCTACTTAGCCCAAGGCCCAAAATACTGGCAACAATGCCGCAATGAGGCCGTATTACAGTTACCTGAACTTGCTGATAACGTCACTAAATGGCGCCAACATACATTGCGCTTAGCCCTTTCTAAACTAGATTTGAACGAGCAAGAGGTAGAGCATCATGCCGATGCTGCCTACAACGCCTTTGCCGATGCGCGCAGTAAAATAGTAGTAACCGATGACGTACTAAAGCTGCTAGATAACTTAGCCCAGCACTTTACGCTGGTTGCTATAACTAATGGTAATGTTGAAATTGAACGCTTTAACTTACACGATAAATTTGAGCTAGTATTACAAGCAGGTATGCACGGTAAAGCAAAACCTCACAGCACCTTATTTGATAAAGCCGCCGAGCACTTAAACGTTGCTAAAAGTGAAATTTTACACATTGGCGATAGCCTAGATACCGACGTACAAGGCGCAAATAATGCCGGTTGCCAATCGGTATGGTTAAACGATCAAGACGCCAATTATGCTTATAAAGGGCTAGCTGATATTGAAATAGCCAATATTCATGCCCTAACGCGCTTTATTAAATAATACCAATTGCATTAAATAAGAGGTCACAATGAGCCACTATACCAAGCCAATTACCTTGTTATTAATTGGCTCACTTAGCCTTAACGCTTATTTATTGTGGCCGCAGCCCGCGCCAACCAAAGTACAAAAAACGCAAGGTACTGAAAAAAGCATATCGCCTAAACAGCAAAATACGCTATTAAATACGGCAAAGCAGCAGTTTAAAAAACACCAATTTGAAGCCGCACTTAGTAGCTATCAACAACTCAAAAGCAGCAATCCAGAAATCGCAATAAACCTTTATTCATCATGGCTGATACAGCTTAAAATATGGCTAAATAGCAATTTATTACTTAGCGAATCATTTCTCAATGCGCTATTAAATAATAACCCTTATAACGTAGAGTTACTTAATTTACAGGTTGAGTATTTAATAAATAGCGAGCAAACACAAAATGCCATTATTGCTTTATTTGAGCTTAATTCATTACTGCCGGCTGATCAGCAAAGTAACGTAAATACACGTTTAAATACGCTCACTCAAAACGAATTACACACATTAACTGAGCAACAAAATTGGCAAGCTATTATTGAGCAAACACAAATTTGGCTCGACTATAAAAGCGATAACGCACAGTTTTTATATCCGCTTGCGTATGCCTACTATCAGCAAGGCGATTTAATTAGCGCACAAGCAACCCTCGATCGAATGCCAAACCAGCACAATCTGAAAAGCCAAGTGCAAACACTGCAAGCTATGATCAATAAAGTACAATCGCAAGACGACTTCGTTGCTTTAACGCCTTACGGCGCGCACTACTTAATAAACACCGAAATAAATAATAATCTATCAACCGAACTAATGATTGATACAGGCGCAAGCGTAACCTCACTACCTACAAGTATAATTGAGCAAATTTCGCCACAACCTTTATATTTAGGCGATGTAACGGTAAACACAGCTAACGGTCAAATTGTTGTAAAACGTTATCAAATTGAATCGTTTAAAGTGGGCTCGCAAATTATTTATGGTTTTGAAGTGTTGAGCATTGAAAACACACGCGGACAAGGTTTGCTAGGGATGAACTTTTTATCGCGATTTAAATTCAATATAAATCAGCAAACAGATGAGCTAGAGTTGAGCGCTAAATAATTAAAAATCCAAAGGTAACACATGACACTAAATAACTATTTAAAAGCACTTGCTGAAAACCCAAAAAGCATTCAATTTACCGATACAATGGCGGTGATTGAAGCAAATTACGACTTTACTGCATGTGGCTTTAATAACCATGGATTACTTAGCGCTGCGAGTGAGAACAACGGCTCATGTAAAATTTTTGCGTTTGCTAAATTAAACGATTTAAGTAAACAAAATACGTTAGATTGCTTTGGTAAGTTTTACCTAGAAGACGTGCTGCAAAACCCAAAAGGCGATGATCACCTAAATATTCGCACTTTCATGTTAGCACCAGAGGCAACACCTTTTTTAGGTATTACCTTTGAAGGCGAGCCACTAAAAGAAAAATAGCCCGCAAAAATTAAAGTGGCTTTTCCATAAAGTAACGCGTACCTGAGCGTGGGTAATTATTAAGTTGATACTTAACACTATAACCGCGCTTTTCGTAAAAAGGTTTTGCTTGAAAATCAAGTGTATCAAGCTGAGCAGTTGTAGCACCTAGCTCAATAGCAGCTTGTTCAAGTGCCGTTAGCAGTTTATCTGCAAGCCCTTTACCTCGCGCAATATCGCTACACCAAAGCCAGTTAATCATTAGCCAATTACCAAACACACACCCACTAATACCGGCAACAAGCTCGCCTTGCTCATCAGTAAATTTATAGCCTAGTGGCAGCCTTTGCGCATCAAAATGCTGGGCGTTAAATTCAACCATTTGCGCGCGAAGCGCTACGTTTAACGCATCAGTATTATCTGCTGTTAATTGATACATTTATCGCCCTTAAAAAGCGGATACTAGGACCTGTTTATCTTTCGAGGTTAAATTTGCAGCAGTATGTTTGGTATTTAGGCAAGGCAGAGCCTATGTAGTGTGGTTATTTCCCATAAATAGGCGATAACGTAGCAAAAATGCCAAACATACGCTGCCCGAAGGGTTCTGCCTAGGGGCAATTTACTCTTTGTTGCTCGGTTTTTACTTAGCCCACTAGGTCACAAACCTCGCGCCGCGATTAAATAGCCCCTAGATTGAACAAATTTTAATCCTGAAAGGTCAACAGGCCCTAGCAAACTAGCTCAATCAAAACAGATTATTTTTTCCAAATGGGACTTCAAGCATATTACTGGCTGTTTTTTCGGGTTGACCGCACATTTCATCGTAAGCACTTGTATGGCGTAGCATCATTTGTGCATAGGCTATTTTTTCAAAACGCTTTTGAATATGCAGTGGACTTAGTGCTTTTATAAACTCACCATTTTCCTCTGTCACATAGTATTCGACATTATTTATAATTACAGAGACTTGGTATAATGCCATTTCAAGAGAATGCGCAACCACCTTTTGTAATGGCTCATGTTTTTTTAATTCTGAGAATTTCATACCCATAACAACCACCTTTTTTAAAAGTAACCTTATAGATACGCAGCTTTGCTATAATCGCGATCAAATTTTTATTAGCCGCTGGCGTCACACGTTATGATCACAAAAATCCGACTCGCTAAATATATTGCCCATGCAGGTATTTGCTCTCGTAAACAAGCATCGCGTTTAATTGATGAAGGTGTTGTGACTGTAAATAATCGCCCAGCGAATCATATAGATCACGTTGACGAGCAAGACACGATAATAGTGAACGAAAAAGAAATTAAAGGCGCGGCCGATTTAGTTTATTTTGCGTATCACAAGCCGGTAGGCATTGACTGCAAATTAAATATTGATGACCCTGCCAGCCTTATTCACCACTTGCCTACACTTACCCGTGTTTACCCTATTGGTCGATTAGATAAAGACTCTCGTGGTTTGCTTATTTTGACCAACGATGGGGATTTTTGTAACCAACTAATACATCCTGATTTCCACCAGCCTAAACATTATTTAGTCACCGTAAATAAGCCTTTAGACGATGCTTTTTGTAGCAAAATGGCAGCAGGCGTACCCGTTGATAAACACATATCCCTGCCTTGTGAAGTAAATAAAATAGCCAGTAATCAGTTTAGTATTGTTTTAAAACAAGGGCTAAACAGGCAAATACGTAAAATGGCGCATTACTGCGGATACAAAGTTATTGATTTATATAGATCGCAATTTAGTGACCTCACCCTTTCAAAACTAAACCTACCTGAAAACCAATATATACAAATTAATAAAACCGACATTTCAAAAATCTAATACCAAGTCACTTAACTACATCTCAAAAAGTTAAAAATAAACTTGCAATTATAGATTACAGGTGTAGTCTTTAATTAAAGATTACATTTGTAGGTAATAGCATGATTGAGTTATCAAAAGCAGAGTTTGACGTGCTCGACGCACTTTGGATTAACTACCCCGCCACCGCGAGCCAAATAATTGAGCGCTTAAGCGACGATAAGCAATGGCACGAAAAAACCATTAAAACCCTGCTAGGTCGACTAGTAAAAAAAGGCGCACTTACATTTGAAAAAGAAGGTCGCCAATATATTTATACTCCCTGTATGGAGCGCGCCGACTACACCCTAAAAGAAAGCCAAAACTTTATTGAGCGATTTTTTAGTGGGCGTATTGCGCCACTTGTAAGTGGCTTTGCTAAATCGGAGCAGCTTTCTCAGCAAGATATAAACGAGCTTAAAAAAGTTATAGATGACTGGGAAAAAAACCAAAAGTAAGGGATTAACATGGTTATTCAAACTGGTTTTAATTGGTTGATTGAGCAGCAACTACTATTAAGTATTTTGTTTTGTGGATTTATTTTACTCGAGCGATTTGGTTTAAAAGCCCTTGGCTCGCGATTTGTATATAAATTAGCATGGCTATTACCTGCAGCATTGGTTATTGCTAATTTACCAAATGCGATTAAACCACTGCAAAACAGTAATATTAGTCACTACTTAATCACCCCCAACCAACCTTTTACAAACGAGGTAGGTATTAGCTGGGCGCTCATGTATGCACTTATTACCGCAGGGTTATTAATAGCTAGTTTTATTACACATACCCGTTTTGTTAAAAGCCTGCAGTTAACTGAGTTAACCCAATTTGAAGGCACTCTTACCGCTGATGTTAAAACTTACATCAGTCAACATGTAGCCACGCCAATGGTGATCGGGATTTTAAACAGTAAACTGGTGTTACCTAGTAACTATAATGCGCAATTCGATAAAGCCACATTAGCCCTTATTTTAGAGCACGAAAACGTACACATTAAACGCAAAGACAACCTAACAAACGCACTTATATTACTGCCTACTATTTTACTTTGGTTTAACCCACTAGCTTGGGCTTGTTACGCAAGCATGCGCCGACTACAAGAGCTGACTTGTGATGAACGGGTACTTGCCAATAAAACCACACAACAACACATTTTATACAGCAAAGCCTTAATAAGCTGTGCGGAAAATGCGCCCACAGGACTTATGGCTTATTCACACTACGGAGATAAAAAAACGATGTTACAACGACTTACTAATATAAAACACAGCACAGAACATTCAAAGTTTGCTAAAGGTGGCTTATTACTTGTAGCAGCAAGTATGCTAAGTGGATTGGCGATTGCAAAGCAACCAGAGGCAATGACTAAAGAGGATCACATTTCACCGACAATGCGTATTGAACCCCTTTATCCGAAACAAGCAGCTCAACAAGGCATCAGTGGCTCAGTGGTATTAAAGTACGATATAACTCCCAATGGTGAAACCGCTAATGTTTCTGTTGTTAGTGCAAAGCCTGAAGCCATATTTGACCGTGAAGCTAAAAAGGCGCTAAGACAGTGGCAATATAAACCCTCATCAATGGGTTATCAAAACGTACTTGTACAGCTCGATTTTGCAATAAACAATGAAGTTGCTAATACCGATTTAATAGAGCGAATTAAAGTATCGCACTAACTTTATTAGATTTTTCAAGACTACAAAGCAAGCGCCCTTTTAGGCTGCTTGCTTTGTGGTTTTACGCTATAAAGTTATAAGCTCACCACAATCATGGCAATGGCTGACCCCAAACCAATAAACCACATAATTGAGCGAATAATATCAAGATTTAAGTAATAAAAAACACAAAATAAAACACGTGCAATAATATGTGTCATGGCAAGGGTTTCAGTCACTGCATTTGCATTGTTAGTACCTAAAACTACCGCAAGCGCGACCGCAAAAACAGCTAGCGACTCAAAGCAATTTTGATGAGCTGCCAAAGCACGTGCTCCCAAACCGGTTAATTGAGTTTGTTGTTGTCGAGGATGTTTATTATCGTATCCGCCGAGTTTATTTAACTCAATTACGGCAGGGATTCTAGCAATGTATGGCATTAATACAGCCAATAAAGCACAAACAATTAAAATAGTCATAGTGGTATTCTGAGTTATTGTTAATTAGATAAAATAACACAACCAATGTAAAAAAGCCGCCAGATGCGTTTTATGGCAAACTCTAGCGGCTAGCAATAACATCAGGCTTACTATAACTAAATTTATCTTCAATCTTGTGCGACATAATGTCGCAGATGATGAATATTCAACATCACGGTTAATGCATCGCTTTACTTCTAAAAGCTTGTTAACTTTACTGCCTTACATTTTAACGATGACGACCATGACCTGGATATTTTTCACTTTTTTAGCCGCCTTTATGCAAGCATGGCGTAATGCCCTGCAAAGTAAATTAAGTAACGATGTGAGTGTTGCTGGCGTAACCCTCTCCCGCTTTATTATCGCAGGCCCTATTGCTGGCGTGTATTTATATGGTTTGTATCAATATCAAGATACCGCCATGCCTACGTTTAATAATGCCTTTTGGGCATTTATTGTAGGCGCAAGTGTGATGCAAATACTTGCCACTGGTTTAATGGTTAAGCTATTTAAAATGAATAATTACGCCGTAGGTGCTGGGCTTGCCAAAAGCGAGGCGTTAGTAGCTGCCATTTTAGGCGTATTATTTTTTGGCTCGGCACTTTCTTTACTCGGTTGGCTTGGTGTGTTTTTTGGCGCTATTGCCGTATTGCTACTCAGCGGCATAACAAGCGTTAAACACTTTAATGCTAAAACAGCATTACTAGGACTGGCTTGTGGTACTTGCTTTGCACTTACCTCGCTGTGGGTACGTGAAGCGAGCTTAAACTCAGGATTACTATTTCCTCACTCAGCTGCTTGGGTTTTGCTGTTTGTAATTAGCCTACAAACACTAATACTACTGGGCTATTTATTATTAAAAGAGCCGCAAACACTTAGTAAACTGTGGCAATACAAAGGCACTACAGCCGCAATTAGTGTTTTTAGTTGTGTCGGTTCTATTGGCTGGTTTAGTGCAATGAGCTTACAGCACGTTGCTTACGTTAAAACACTTGGACAGGTTGAAGTGTTTTTTACCATGCTAATTGCTGTGCTTTGGCTAAAACAACCGCTTAAAAAGCAAGACACCGCAGGCTTAATCCTCATAGCCATTGCCGCTGTTTTGGTTATGTTGCCGAATTAAGGGCATAAAAAAGCGCAGGCTTTTATACCTGCGCTGTTATAATTTTTTATAGCTTTAAGAACTGATTCTAAGAGCTGATTTTTAGGGTTATCACACCACTAATAATCATTAATACTCCCGCAATACGACCAAATGTAGCGGCATCGTTATAAAACAATATCCCCACCAAAAACGTACCTGCAGCGCCAATACCTGTCCATACGGCGTATGATGTGCCCATTGATATTTGCTTTTGCGCAAGCCACAACATAAAGCCACTAGCGACCATAAATGCCACAGCTATTGCTATACCTTGCCAGCGAGTATCATCGTTTTGCGAAATTTTTAAACCTATCGGCCAGCCAATTTCAAGTAACCCAGCAATAATTAAGTACACCCACGCCATTAAACGTCTCTCTTTTTCAAAATAACTTCGTATAAATCTTCGCGGCGATCTTTTAAGTTACGCACCGTGCCTTCGCTGTGAAGAATTTTAAGTTTATCCATATCAAGATCGCTAAATAATAGCATTTCGGTGTTTGGCGTGGCTTCGTTAAGTGTTGCATCGTGCGGGAACGAAAAGTCCGATGGCGTTAATACCGCCGATTGTGAGTACTGCACATCAAGACTTTCTACCTCTGGTAAATTACCCACCGAACCTGCAATAACCACATAACATTCGTTTTCTATTGCACGCGCTTGTGCACAGTGGCGCACACGTAAATAACTGTTTTTAGTATCAGTCCAAAATGGCACAAACAGAATATCTAACCCTTGTTTGGCCAATATGCGTGAAAGCTCAGGAAACTCTACATCGTAACAAATTTGAATACCTACACGACCGGCATCGGTATCAAACACGGCAATTTTATCGCCGCCTTGAATAACCCAATCGTTTTGCTCATGCGGGGTTATGTGTATTTTACGTTGCTCGTCTATTTTACCGCTACGATGGCATAGGTAACTTACGTTATAAATTTTATCATCTTCGGCAAGTGGCATAGAGCCGGTAATAATATTGGCGTTGTATTCTATTGCCATACGCGACATCGCGTTTTTAAACGTTTCGGTGTATTCCGCTAAATAGCGAATCGCTTCTGTTTGATTACTTTGATTTCCTAGCCCCATTAGTGGCGCATTAAAAAACTCAGGGAATAGTATAAAGTCACTTTTGTAGTCAGATACGGTATCTACAAAGTATTCAACCTGCTTTAGCATTTCTTCAACCGATTCAACACAACGCATTTGCCATTGCACAGCACCTACTCGCACGATTGATTTAGTTGACTCAAGTACCGTGTCGGTTGGCTCATACATGATGTTATTCCACTCAAGTAAAGTGGCGTAACCAACTGATTCTTGATCCTCCGGTAAATACTTTTTAAGTAAGCGTTTTACCTGAAAATCGTTAGATAACTGAAAGCTCAAAATAGGATCGTATAATTCTTTTTGATCTACTTTTGCAATGTATTCCATTGGCGTCATTTCACTGCTGTGATTGTAATAACGCGGAATGCGCCCACCGGCTAAAATAGCGCGTAAGTTATATTGGCGGCACAATTCTTTACGGGCATCATAAAGGCGACGACCTAAACGCATGCCTCTGTGACTTTCGCTAATAGCAACATCTAAGCCGTATAGCGCATCGCCGTCGGTATCGCTAAATACACGGTCGTGACCGTCTGCAATGTCTTCGTATGTATGCGGGTTTGAAAAACGCGTGTAATCAACCTGCACGCTTAATGCTAAGCCCACCAGCACGCCGTCATCCACAATACCTATTTGCCCTTCAGGAAATTGGTCTATTAATCTAAAAATGGTATGACTTGGCCACGCACCGCCTAAGTCGGGATACGCTTGATCCATCAAGGTTTTAATTTGCGGATATTGCTCTCTGGTTAAGTTACAAATTTCAAGATGGGTTTTTTCTGCCGACATACACAACTCCTTTGGGCATAAGAAAATAAAAGCCGAATGTACGTTAAAGTACACTCAGCTTTGTATCATGTTTTTTACGTTACGCGTACTACTTTAAGCTACGATAAAAAAGTGTGGTTACTTTCTCTTTTGGTAACCAGCCTGCGTATTCAAGATTCAGCTCAGCCAATGGATCGGCTTTAAGTACTTGCTCTAAGCTTGCATTATTTTGCATTGCTTTTAGCATTACGTCTTTCGCGTTTTGAACTAGCTTACCATACGCTATGAGTCCTGAACGGTCACTTACCTTGCCGTGTCCTGGTATTACTTTAGTGTTGTCGTCAATTTGATTAACTACATCGTTTACTGCCGCTAAAATACCATCAACGCTGCCGCCGCTATCTACATCAACAAACGGTAAGCTGCCAAAATTAAAGTAAATGTCGCCCATGTGCACTATGTTGTCGTTACTAAAAAAGATAACCGAATCGCCATCGGTGTGTGCATGTTCGTAATGCACTACATGGGCGTGTTCGTTATTAAAATGTAGTTTTAAATCGTGACCAAAGCTAATGCGGGGTAAAAAATCGGACCCTTCTCCATGCTTTTCTTTTAAGCGTTTATGTACGTTGTCGTGCGCTATAACGTGCGCGCCCGCTTTAGCAAAGTTCTCGTTGCCACCGGTATGATCGCCATGATGGTGCGTATTAATAACAAACTCTGCGCTACCTGGTTTTAAATCGCTAATGGTTCTTTTGATGTCGTCTGATAACTTGGCAAACTGATCATCAATAATATATATGCCATCATCGCCTACACTTGCTGCAATATTACCGCCTTGCCCAAATAGTACGTATACATGGTCACTTAATTTTTGTGCTGTTACTGGACCTTCATCTGCTTGCACTGCTGTACTTAGTAATAAACCTGTTATTAATGCGGGTAATATTTTTTTCATTTTAGTTCTCTGTTGTTTTATTAGTAATTATATAGAACGTGTTTAGCTATACTTTAGTTCATTGCGCAGGCTCTATTACTATTTGATGTATTAATTCTTGCGGCAATAAAGGTGTATGTTTGCCCTCAACGTAATCACTAAAACCCGCTCTATAAAATTCAGATAATGGATGCCCCGATTGCCCACCAGGAATAGCCATAATTGCATGCTCTAAATGCCCAGGTTGAGCAATAAAGCGTTGCGATGCGCCAAAACTACGCCCTTGTACAGCAGGCATGTAACTATCACCAAAACCCGTAGCTGTGGGCATATTTAATAACTTAGCAAGTAACGGCATTTGCTTTGCAAACGGATGCTCTATCACTAACTCATTGACCTTGCCCCACTGCCAGCTTTGTACATTATTACCAAATTGCTCAGTAAGCTTAGTGATAGTTTGGTTAAATGCACCGTGTAATTGTGCATCCCAGCTTTTAAATTGCGGGTTTATCCACGTATCGGGTTTGTTATTAATAAGCTGCCAAACTGCGGGCTCTAAATCTCGTTTTAAGTATTTAAGTGTGCCTTGTTGTTTATTTAATTGGCTTTCAATATTACTAAATAAAATATTAATCACTTCATCGCGGTAGCGCTTAACTAAGGTATACCCTATGGAGGTTGAACACGCACATTGCTGCCAATTTTCGAGCGCTGTTATATATTGCTGATTTTTGGTTTGATCTGTTTTTAATTGCTTTAATAGCAAAGCATGCCACGGCATTAAAAAGCGAGCTTGATTATCGAGCTGTAGTGCGTAAAAGTCGTTCTCTGCAAATGTTTGTTTTTCAAATAATCTATCGCGAATTTGACTCGAACGTGCACCGAGTGCATAGCCACCATTGCCAAAGCGGGCGTTATCTTCAGCCGATACCACGCGAGAGTTACCAGTCCATAATCTGCCGCTTTGTGGGTTTTTAATAAAGGGACGTTCTAATTCGATTTGCTGCCAAAGCACTGAATAGTCATCGGCATTTACGCCAAGCTCACTTGGCGTTTTACGCGCCGGTATACCGCCCATGTTTTTCCACGCTGCGTTACCTTGACTATCTACCACCATTAGATTTTGCACAGGTATTCCCACATCGCTTGCTACGCCAAGTGCATCATCTACTGTTTTGGCTTGCTCTAACTTTAAGAGTTGCATATTAACGGCGTAAGGCTGATGTGCAGCCCAGCTCAATGCATAAGGTTTTTCGTTAATGTATTTTACAGGGCCATATTCGCTGAGTATTAATGGGTAGTTTTCAACCTCCCCATCGGGTAATACAATAGGTTCATCTACTTGCCATGTTTTACTGTCATCGTTTAATGCAATCCAATCGGCTGTATCTAAATAACCGTTAGTAAACCCCCATGCAATATTATTGTTAGTGCCCACTACAATAGCAGGCGCTCCGGGCAGCGATACACCGGTTACCTGAGTTTGCTCACCATTTTGTATATAATTTAATTGCGCTCTGTACCAAATTACAGGCACTGCCATCGATAAATGCATATCATCCGACACCATACCAGCACCTGTTTTAGTCAGCGTTCCCGTAACTGCCCAGTTATTACTGCCGCGCTCTTGGTTGGCTTCAATACTTTTAACTGTATGTTGTGTTTGAGTGGGCAAAGTAGGTATGCCGGCGTTATAAGGCGCTAATTTACTGCCATCAAGTGCGGCTTGGTACTTACTCGGTTGCGTTAAAAAATCAACCATTTGCTTTGTGTACGCTTGCTCAATTTGAATAAGTGCTTGGTCGCGTTCAAATGTGGCGCTTTGTAAATCAAGGTACATGCTAAATATCACAAGTAGGCTGTCTTCACTTTGCCATGGCTTTTGTGCTGCACCTGTTAGTAAATATTCAAAGCTTGAATACCCTACTTGCGCTAAACCTTCGTTTACACCTTGAGCGTAACTTTTAAGTAATTGCTTATCGGTCTCAGGCAGCGTTTGTAAAATAATTTGGCTGCGTTTGCGTAATTGATGAAAACGCATTTTTTTGTCGAGCCCCAGCGCCGCTTCACCAAATAATTCACTTAGCTCGCCTGCGGCATTACGCCTTAATAAATCCATTTGAAAAAAGCGGTCTTGCCCATGCGCATAACCTAAACCATAGGCGGCGTCGTTTCGGCTATTGGCGTTTATTACTGCTTGCCCTAATACATCGCGCGAAATTTTTACAGGCTCTACTACCGCGTTACTACGCCCGCTTCCGTCAAGAGCCGGTAAACTTAAACTAAGTACGCCATAAACAACGGCGGTACTCGCCAACCCTAAAATAACAGTCAATAACAGTAACCATTTGATTAATTTAAACATCGGCCTTTCCTTTGATAATTTTCACCAAGCGTTGAGAGCATATAATAACCACAGTTTTATTAAATAATAATGTTCTTGCTCGCAAAGGGTGAAATAAACATCAAAATCCACGATAATGTCAGCTCCACACATCGTGCAGAACTAGTTGAGATCAATATGACTGAAAAAACATTTATCAAAGGTAAAGACCGCGACCTAGAATCGTCAATCTCTACCATGCAAAACAAGCTTAAAGCCCTAAACATTAATGTTGAAGAAGCGCTTTGGCTTAACCCTGTAGCTAACTGTTATTCGGTTCATATAAAAGACAGTGACTGCGGTGTTATGTTTACCAATGGTAAAGGCGCAACCGACAAAGCCTCTATTGCCTCAGCACTTGGTGAATACTTTGAGCGTTTAAGCTGTAACTACTTTTTTGCAGACTTTTACCTAGGTGAAGAATTTGCTAATGGCGAATTTACTCATTACCCAAGTGAAAAATGGTTTAAAGTTGAAGGCGATGAAGTACCACAAGGTATTATGGATGAAAGCTTATGGGATTACTTTGACCCAGAGCGCGAACTTAACGCATCACACCTTTTTGATTTTAACTCAGGCAATATCGATCGTGGCATTTGTACCCTGCCCTACACTCGCCAACGCGATAACCAAGACGTATACATACCGGTAAACGTTATTGGTAATATTTTTGTATCTAACGGTATGAGCGCTGGTAACACGAAATTTGAAGCGCGCGTACAAGGTTTATCAGAAGTATTTGAACGCGCGATTAAAAACCGCATCATCGCCGAAGGTATTTGTTTACCAATCGTGCCTGAAGACGTTGTTAAGCAATACCCTAAAATTCACGAAGCGTGTGAAGAGCTTCGCAGCCATGGCTTTCATTTACGCATTGCCGATGCATCGCTTGGGGGTAAATACCCTGTAATGAGCGTAACGCTTATTAACCCAACAGATGGCTCTGTATTTGCTTCGTTTGGTGCTCACCCATCATTTGAAGTTGCGCTTGAGCGTACCGTTACCGAGTTACTACAAGGTCGTCGTCTTGATCAGCTAGATGTATTCCAACCTGCAACATTTGATAACGATGAAGTAGCAACACCAGAGAACATTGAACTGCACTTTATTGATTCAAGCGGTTTGATTTCGCATGATTTCTTCCGTGCAAAACCTGACTTTGAATTTGTCCATTGGGACTTTAGCGGCACAACAGAGCAAGAATATAACTTCTGTACTGACCTAATTCACAGCATGGATCATGATATCTACATCATGGATTACACGCATCTAAACGTATACGCATGTCGTATTTTAGTACCGGGCATGTCAGACATTTACCCTGTTGATGAGCTTATTTGGCGCAACAACAACGAAGGCGCGAAATTCCGCGAAACATTCCTATCGCTTGATCAGTACGATGCAGAGCAATGGATGGACATTTACGACAGCCTTGAAGAAGCAGGCCACAGCGATATTATCCGCGCCGCAGAATTTATTGGCCTTGCAACCGATGCCAACACACCATGGCACACGCTGCGCATTGGTGAGCTTAAAGCACACCTATGTTTAGCTGCAGGCAGCGAAGAAGCCATTGATTGGGTTGACTGGATACTTCATACAGGCCAAGTAAACGAAGAGGCAATGCGCCACTTCCGCTGTTTAAAAGCGATTCTTGAAATTAAATACGATGACGAGCGCGAATACGCAGATTACCAAGATGCACTAGGCTTAATGTTTGGTGCTAATAATGTAGCCCTGGCTATAGAAATTGCCGAAGGTGAAAAGCAGTTTAACGGTTTAACTTTTCCTGGTTTATCGCTTGAAGGCTTTAAAAAGCATGCGGCGCTACTTGATGGTTACCGCAAGCTACATGTAGCAAAGCAAAATCATTGGGCACGTGAAGTTAGCGATTCGTAACTCGCTAAACTACTAATTATAAAAAATAAACGGCGTATTTAAGGGCATGTTGACCTTTCAGGATTAATTTTTTAACCTCGAAAGACCAACAGGCTCTAGCGCTGTTTTCATTTTCGTAATAAATTAGCTATAGTTAATTTGCCTTAATTAACGCCAACATGCAGCTAATGCCACCATCGATTAATAATAAAAAAACGAATGTTCATAACTTTAAGCTGACCTTTTGGCTATCGCTTACATTAACTGTATTGGTTTGTGTGGTACTTGAGCGTATTAACTATAATCGAGCAAAAGACGCCCATCGATTGCAAATCCTCTCCGAAGTAAGCACCTATCGCGCCCAGCTTGAATCGACTTTAGTTTCTAATATCCAACTAGTGCGTGGCTTAGGTGTTGCTGTAGCCGTAGAGCCAAACTTAGAGCAAGAACGCTTTGCACAGATTGCCGCCCCTCTTTTCAATACCTCAAAAGAACTGCGTAATATTGGCGGCGCCCCAAATATGGTTATTCAAATGACTTATCCTTTAAAAGGAAATGAAAAAGCGATAGGTCTTAATTTTTTAAATAACAAAAATCAACGTGCAGATGCAATTAGAGCCCGCGACACAAACACGATCATCATGGCTGGGCCACTCACTTTAGTGCAAGGAGGTGAGGCATTAATAGCCAGAGTCCCTGTATACACCCCTCCTAAAAATGAATTTTGGGGTTTGTTATCAGTTGTGCTCGATATTCAAAAAATTTATACCAACTCTGGAATCTATGAACTTGAAAAGGAGTATCTCGTTGCCATACAAGGTCGCAATGGTTTAGGTAAAAAGGGGGAGTTTTTTTATGGGAACTCAAATATTATTGAACAAAACCCTCTTGAATTCACTTTGAACTTCCAAGGTGGAAGTTGGCAACTATACGTTACCCCAAAGCTCGGTTGGAATCCGCCTCATTCAGCTATTTGGCCATTGCGTTTCGCTATTATTATTATTTGTGGATTACTGACTTGGGCGTTTTTATTCTTTTTAAAAATGCTTAATCGCCAACAACAAAACGAGAAAATGCTCGAAACAATGAGTGATTTAGCACAAATCGGCGCATGGTCATTTAATTTAGAAACTCAGCAAGTGTATTGGTCAGATATGACCAAAAAAATATTCAAATACCCATTAAATACCCAACCTAAGTGGCCAATAGATTTGAGCTACTTTAAAAAAGGCACGAGCAGAGAAACCATTAAACCTTTGATTGAACGTGCTATAAAACACGGCGAAAAATACGAAGTTGAGCTGGAGGTAATGAATGCAGAAGGAGAGTCAATTTGGGTGCTTGTGCATGGTGAGGCAGAGCAAAAAAAAGGACGATGTGTAAGAATTTTTGGATCATTGCAGAATATAGATACCCGAAAAAAAGTTGAATTAGAAAGTAGCTCTATAGCGTTGCATAACGAAATTTTAGCCTCGCTTACTATAAATAAATTAATTTTAAACGGCCAGCTAAGCCAATCCAAGGACATAATTACACAATCTATTTGCCAAGCATTTCAAATTGAGCGCGCCAGCATACGGTTTTTTGATAAAGGCAAAAGCCAACTAATTCCATTTGCCGTGCACAGTGAATTGAACTCAGCAGATAAAATAGAGTTACTTTGGCTTAGGAAAAACCTCCCGGACTTTTTTAATACTATTGACCATCAAGCTGTATTTAATGCTTCTGATGTTTTACAAAATTCAACCTTGGCGCCCCTCTCCACACATTATTCATTGCCGTTAGAGATCAAATCTATGCTGTGTGTAATTATACCTGCAGGCAGTGGTGTATTGGGTATTATTTGTGCTGAGCAATGTAGAATTAAACGTAATTGGACTAAAAATGAGGAAAGTTTTTTAATCGCTGTCGCCGCATTGATAGGTAGCCTACATTCTAGCCAGCAACGTATTGAAACTGAACAAGAGCTAGTAACGGCTAAAGAAACAGCAGAACAAGCAGTTGCCGCAAAAAGTGAGTTTTTAGCGAGTATGAGTCACGAAATTCGCACCCCAATGAACGGCGTGCTCGGAATGTTAAATATAATAAAGCAAACAAAATTAGATCAACAACAAGAACACCATATAGAGTTAGCCCAATCTTCTGCTCAATCATTACTTAATATAATTAATGACATTTTAGACTTTTCAAAAATAGAAGCCGGTAAACTCGATATCGACAATGTACAATTTAACTTACCTAAATTATTAGGTGAGGTGGTTGAATCGTTCGCCTTAAAAGTAGAGCAAAACAATACCAAGCTTATTTTAGATGCCACTCAAATTACAGTCAGCGAAATAATTAGCGACCCAAACAGGCTACGTCAAATTTTAAATAACTTGATCGGTAACGCTGTTAAATTCACCTTAAATGGTGAAGTAATAATTGTGGCAAAAATAAATGACACAACCAACGGTTCATTTTTACAATGCTCTATTATTGATACTGGTATTGGTATCGACTTTAAAAAACAAGCGACATTGTTTAACTCCTTTACACAGGCAGATGCCTCAACAACGCGTCAGTTTGGTGGTACAGGATTAGGCCTTGCAATAGTAAAACAGCTTTGTGAACTCATGAACGGAGAGGTTAGTGTAACCAGCGTGAAAGGCCAAGGCAGCACTTTTTCTTTCACAATAAAGATACAACCTCGACTCAGTAAAGAGCAAGATCTACCGAGTCATTTAATTAAAGATAAGCATATTTTAATAATTGATGAATGCAGCTTAAATGCTAATACAGCAAGTAAGCAGCTCTCTGTTTGGGGCGCTAGTGTAGATTGCATCAATGACTATCAACAAATATTGAATTACTCACATAATGAGGTTCAAAATACTGATGCCATTTTAATTGATTACTACTTTTTTGAAAAAGCGTCGCCAGAATGCATTACTGCTCTAAAAAGATTTATAAATATACAAGGCTGTAAATTAGTAATAATGGCACCTATGAGCTACTCAAAAGAGGAATCAAAGCTAGCGATAAAGATTGATTGTATGATTTTCAAACCGCTAACGCCTTCTGATTTATTTGATTCACTCACTAATGATCAGTTTATAGAACTACAACAAAAGCAAGCTCAGTTGCAAAACAAACTCACAAAAATGGTCGCCACTAACTTTTCTCAACCACAAATTTTATTAGTGGAAGATAATAAAGTAAACCAAGTAGTCGCCTCAGCGTTATTAAAACAGGCTGGAGTGAGCTTTGATATTGCACAAAATGGGTTTGAGGCAATTGTTAAGCTCAATACAAAGCAAGGCGAGCCTTATGAGCTTATTTTAATGGACTGCCAGATGCCAGAAATGGACGGTTATCAGGCAACACAAGCGATAAGAAAAGGCGATGCAGGTAAGTATAATAAAAATATTACTATAATAGCCTTAACCGCAAATGCTATGCAGGGCGATAAAGATAAATGCCTTGCCGCTGGAATGGACGACTATTTGAGTAAACCTCTCGATCTAGCCGCTTTACAACCTAAACTTAGCCAATGGCTTGATACCCAATAAAAGTGTAAGCTAATAAAATACGCTTACTAATTTGAGATTATTTATGCAGTTATCAGCAAATCAACAACGTGTTATTGGTTGCTTACTAGAAAAGCAAAGTACGACGCCAGAGCATTATCCGCTATCGTTAAATGGCCTTACAAATGCATGTAATCAAAAGTCTAATCGCGATCCTGTTGTAAATTTCACTGAAAACGACGTACAAAATATACTTGATGAACTAATCGAACTGCGTTTGGTTACAATAGACGAAGGCCTTTCTGGTCGCGTAAATAAATACGACCATCGTTTTTGTAATACTGAATTTAGTAATTTACAATTTTCACAGCAACAGCGCGCTATTGTTTGTTTACTGCTATTACGCGGCGCACAGACACCAGGAGAGCTGAGAACTCGAAGTACTCGACTTGCTGAGTTTAATAATGTAAACGAAGTAGAGAGTGCACTAAATGAGCTTATTGAAAATGATTACGTAATAAAGTTAGAACGAGAACCTGGTAAGCGAGAAAGTCGCTATATACATCAGCTCGCAGACCAGCAAACTAACTTAACAAATAATACTCATGAGCCAAAAGTTAATGCACTTAAAAATAGTGAGTTAGACGAACTACTCGCAGAAGTTGAGCAACTAAAAACAGAACTACGTCAGATTAAAGCCCATTTAGGGCTTTAATTATTAAACGCTTAATCACATAATAAGTTTATATAAGACTATAGGAGCTGGCCATGCGCGCCGAAATTATGGCTGAAATGAAAGTTCAGCCAACAATTGATATAAACGCAGAAATAATCCGTCGAGTTAATTTTATAAAAGCACGCTTAGTGGCAGCTTACTCAAGGTCGTTAGTGCTCGGTATAAGTGGTGGCGTTGACTCATCAACTTGTGGACGTTTGTGCCAATTAGCAGTCAACCAGCTAAATGAAGAGCTAGACACTGATAAGTATCAATTTATTGCTGTTCGCTTGCCTTATGGCGTACAAGCCGATGAAGACGAAGCCCAAATGGCGGTTGATTTTATTCAGCCAAGTAAACGTATGACCGTTAACGTACAACCGGCAGCCGATGCACTGCATGAGCAAGCGCTTGCAGCTATAGTTGGTAGCGGCGAAGCCCTTCCTGAGCAAGCTCAGATAGATTTTATTAAAGGCAACGTTAAAGCACGCCAACGTATGGTTGCTCAGTATGAAATTGCAGGTTTTTGCCAAGGTTTAGTCGTAGGTACTGACCATAGTGCTGAAAACATTACTGGTTTTTATACCAAATTTGGTGATGGTGCATGCGATTTAGCGCCGCTTTTTGGTTTATCAAAACGCCAAGTTCGTGCGCTTGCAACTGCACTAGGTGCGCCAGCTTTATTAGTAGATAAAGCACCTACAGCTGATTTAGAAAGTGACCGCCCAGGCTTAACAGATGAAGAAGCACTTGGTTTAAGCTATGAGCAAATTGATGACTTTTTAGAAGGTAAACCTGTGTCTAATGATGTTGAACAAAAGCTTGTGAGTATTTACACGCGTACACAACATAAGCGCCAACCAATTCCGACAATTTACGATTAATGTTTTAGTAAATAAAATAAAGCAATTAATACCATTAATGATTAATTGCTTTTTTGATCGACAGATCAAGAGACTGCGTATATTTTACTAAATTAACACGCTAATATTTATTAATTACCCGCCAAAGAGAACACTGCATTATATGACATCGCCCATTTTAATTACCGGCGCAGGCCAACGTATTGGTTTAGCGCTAGCTCAGCATTATATAGCCCAAGGGCAGGCTGTTATTATTACGTATCGTACTCGTCACGGCGCTGTTGATAAATTAGAGCAACAAGGCGCTGTATGTATTTATGCTGACTTTAGTACCGATGACGGTATTAGTGCATTTATAAATACGCTTAATATGCATACAACATCGCTGCGCGCTATTGTACATAACGCATCAAGCTGGGACTGCGAAGCTAACAACCCTGACTTCGCAGCACTGTTTGATAATATGATGCGTATACATGCCAAAACACCGTATTTAATTAATTTAATGTGCGCAGAGCTGCTTTTAAAACATCAGCAAAATGAAAAAGTACCTGCCGATATAATTCACCTCACTGATTATGTAGTTGAAACAGGCAGCCCTAAACATTTAGCTTACGCAGCAAGTAAAGCAGCACTCGACAACCTAACTAAATCGTTTAGCGCTAAATATGCGCCAAACATAAAAGTGAACTCGGTTGCTCCATCGCTCATTATTTTTAATGAACATGACGATGAACAATATCGAGCTAAGACCCTTAAAAAATCATTAATGGGCATTGAACCCGGATGCCAAGAAATTATCAATAGCATTGATTTACTATTACAAAGCCAATACATCACAGGGCGCTCTTTGCCTGTAGATGGCGGTCGTCATTTAAAGTAAATAAGCTAAATAAACTGAGATATTTATGCATAATGAATTAAAAGAAAGTTACCAAAAAATCATCACCGCAGTAGGCGAAGATGCTAACCGCGAAGGCTTACTTGATACGCCAAAACGTGCTGCAAAAGCAATGGAATATTTAACGCAGGGGTATCGTCAAACACTTGATGAAATAACTAATAAAGCGGTATTTACGTCTGATGCTGACGACATGGTGTTAGTGCAAGACATAGAGCTTTACTCTATGTGTGAACATCATTTACTGCCTTTTATTGGCCGCTGCCATATTGCTTATATACCAAACGGTAAAGTATTAGGCTTGTCTAAATTTGCCCGTATTGTTGATATGTTTTCACGCCGTTTTCAAATTCAAGAACAGCTAACGCATCAAATCGCTAAAGCAGTTGAAGAAGTGACAGGCGCTAAGGGCGTAGGCGTTATTGTTGAGGCAAAACACATGTGTATGATGATGCGTGGTGTAGAAAAGCAAAATTCAAGCATGCGTACATCAGTAATGTTAGGTAACTTTAGAAGCGATCCTAAAACGCGTAACGAATTTTTGCAGCTTATAAAAGGTTAACCTATGGCTAATGCAATTATTAACGTTACTAATTTGCGACTGCGTACATTTATTGGCTTTAACCCCGATGAGCGTGAAAAAAAGCAAGACGTAGTGATCAATCTGGAGATTCACTACCCTGCTGATGATGCCTGTAAAACGGATGAAGTAGACCAAGCACTAAATTATAAAGTGATCACCAAAGAAGTGATTAGTTTAGTAGAACAAGGGCACTTTTTACTGCTCGAAAAATTAGTTGCTGAAATTCTTGCGGTTTGTCACTCGCACCCAAGTGTTCATTACGCTAAAGCACGTGTTGATAAACCGCATGCACTGCGTTTTGCCGACTCAGTGTCGTTAACACTTGATTGGGCGAAATAACTTTTGTATCTAAATGAGTTTTTCGAATCCAACGGCAAGGGCGATAACCGCTAAATAGCGCGCGCCTTTGCCTAGCATTACTAGCAACAAAAAAGTACTAAACCGTACTTTAAATATGCCTCCAATTACTGTTAATGGATCTCCCACAACCGGTAACCAAGCAAATAACAAACTATATACACCATATTTATTAAATTGTTTTTGTGCGCTATCAAGCCCTTTTTGCGATACAGGAAACCACTTTTTATCTTTAAAACGCAGTACCTGCGTGCCTAACCAGTAATTAACGCAGCTTCCCAGTACATTTCCAAGCGTTGCTACGCACCACATAAGCCATAAATTAACTTTACCTTGGGCAATCATTCCCACCATGATTACCTCAGAAGAGCTGGGCAATAATGTGGCAGATATAAATGCGCTAATAAATAACGTGAGATAAAGCATAATGCCCTTATAACTAAACGTAAAAACCCAGCCTATAGCTGGGTTTATAATACCAATTTTATTAAAAACATGATCATTCTAGCGTATTAAATAACTCACTAACTACGTTAAAATTATTTATATAGAACAACTATGTATCATAATTTTAGCCTTGTTATTGAGCTATTTTCTCATCGCTATAATAGATCACTAATTTAATGCAATGGGTATAAAAATAAACTGTGTGTTTATTTTATCAAATTTAAACTAAACGGATAATTAAACTCTTTTCCTTCGTTAGCTTTAATACTCGCCAGTACAACCATTACAAACCCAAAAATTGCCACTAAAGGCAGTAATATTAAACCTATCACTGCAAATATTAGTACAAAACAAACGAGGTAGGCAATTGCCATAGTTATCTGAAAGTTAAGTGCTTTTTTGCCATGTACGTCAACAATAGGCATTTCATCTTTTTTAATTAACCACACAATTAATGGCCCAATTATTGAGCCAAACGGCACAATAAATCCAGCTAATGCACTTAAATGACATAGCATAGCCCACGTACGGTCATCTTTATTAACTGGTTCAACCTGTTGATTTTCTTCCATAACACTCTCCTTTTTGTTTCATGTATGTTGCCTTTTAATTAAACAAATGTCCATAAATCAACTGCTGTATTAGCAAAAAATCACAGCGTAAAATCTTGTGATAAAAAAGTGATAAGTTTGTGAGAGTTTCTGGAGACGATTATTCAATACTTAACTCGAATCATCACTTACAGGAAATAATAATGAAAGCTTCTACATTAACAATTGCAACTCTTTTAGCGGCAGCTAGCCAATCAACTATGGCCGCAGAGTTAGATTTAAAAATAACCAACTTAACTCAAGGCATCCATTTTACACCCGTATTAATAACTGCTCACGACAGTGAAGATAAACTGTTCGAAGTAGCAACGGAAGCCTCTACCGCATTACAAACAATGGCTGAGGGCGGAAATATTGCAGAACTAGTTGCGCAAGCAACTGCCGCAGGTAGTGATATGGCTGCAAACCCGGCTGAAGGTCTACTTGCGCCAACAGTATCTGCAATGGCAACCCTAACGACATCTGATGGTAACGAATACCTTTCTGTTGCCGCAATGCTACTTCCTACAAATGACGGTTTTGTCGGTCTTGATAGCTGGAAAATTCCAACTGAAGCTGGAACGTATACTGTGTTTTTAAATGCTTACGATGCAGGTACTGAACAAAATAATGAACTTGTAGTAGAAGGTTCAGGTGCACCAGGTACGCCTGGTATTCCAGCTGCTCCTGGTGGTAATGCTGGTACCGGTGGTGCTGGTTTAACAAGCACCGATAGCAATATTAATATTCATATTCATCCTGGTAACTTAGGTGATGACGATCTAACCGCTGGTAATAGTGACTTAAGCAATACAGTGCACAGATGGTTAAACCCAGTAGCAAAACTAACCGTTACGGTTAAGTAGGAGCGCTATAATGTCATCTTTTAAAAACTTTAAAAAAAGCGCTTTAATACTAGCGCTTGCAACTACTCTTGCAGCATGTGGCGACAATGATAGCAACGAGCCTGATCAAGTAGTTGCACCAACACCAGCACCGACAGCTACCAGCTATGAATTTAACGTTACTGTAAGTAATTTAACTGCTGGTCAACCATTTTCACCAGTTGCCGTTATTGCACACCATGAAGGTACGCTATGGCAAATAGGCAGTCCTTCATCAGTGGCATTAGAAACAATGGCTGAAGGCGGGGATAACAGCCAACTCCTTACATTTGAAAATGGTATTGCTAATGCATCGAGTGAAGGCCCAGTTGGACCTGGTGCAAATACCACAATCACGATTACTACCGACACGCTTGAAGTACTAAAACTATCGCTTGCCACTATGATGGTGAATACAAATGATGGGTTTACCGGTCTTAGTGCTGTAGATGTATCTACATTAGCCGTTGGTGAGTCTATTATGCGCACCACCGTTGCTTATGATGCAGGTACGGAAGCAAATACAGAAGCAGCTGGTACATTACCGGGTCCTGTGGATGGCGGCGAAGGCTTTAATGAAGCCCGCGATGATGTTGATTTTGTAGCAAGACACCCTGGTGTAGTTACTAATGAAGACGGGCTATCAAGTTCAGTGCTAAGCCCTGAACATAAATTTGATAATCCATTGGCGAAAGTTGTCATTACTCGAACTCAGTAATTAATATTAACGATATTTACGCGTTGACATACCAGCTTGTAATGGGGAAGTAAGGGAGCACGGATGCCCCCCTTTTTACGAGGTTATACATGCGTCACGAAAAATTATTAGTAGTAGAAGACGACAGAGAAATAGGTAAATTAATTACCACGCAGCTTACTTCACTTAACTTACATGTTGATCATGTTGTGAGTGCCGAGCTTGCTTTAAAAAAAATAGCTAAGCACCCCTACGGACTCATTTTACTCGATATAAACTTACCGCAAATGGATGGTTTGAGTTTATGCCGAAAAATAAAAGAACATTATCCTACTACCTCTGTGATTTTACTGACCGCGCTCAGTAGCGATATGGACAGAGTGATTGGTCTTGAAATGGGCGCAGATGATTATATTTGTAAACCATTTTTTGCGCGTGAGTTACAAGCCAGAGTAAAGACCCAACTGCGCCACAGAGCACAATTACTTGCCAGTCAGAATAACGATAACTCACCCGTTGATAGCGAACAAACGCTAAACGTAGGCTCACTCCACATTGAGTTCAGTTCGCACCAAGTTTATTTAGGCAAGCAAGCACTCAACCTTACCGCCACCGAATTTGATTTACTTGTTTATTTTGCACGCCACCCTAGTCATGTTTTTAGTCGCCAACAATTACTCGATAAAGTATGGGGATATCAACATAGTGGTTACGAGCACACAGTTAATTCGCACATAAACCGCTTACGCGCCAAGCTAGAAGAGCACCAGAAAATGCCCATTATAGAAACAGTTTGGGGTGTGGGTTATAAACTAAACCCTAGCCAACTAAATTAAGACTCCTATTATGAAATTATCTTTGTACCAAAAATTAGCCATATCGTTAGTTGTTATATTTTGTTTTATTTGTGCACTTGTTTATGGCTGGAGCAAACAATTAGAACTTACTTCAAAACACCATGGTGAGCAAAATCTGCATTTAGCGTTAGCTGAGCATTTAGTACAAGATAACCCATTGATAAAAGAAGGTGTTTACGACTATAAAGCGCTCGAAAACCTTTTTCATACTTTAATGCTATTAGGCCCTGCGTTTGAATTTTATTTTGTAGACGAAACCGGAAAAATTCTTACTTACTCAGCAAAACCAGGAAAAGTTAAGCGTAACTATATCGATTTAGCGCCTTTAAAAAAGCTCATTAATGACCCTAAAGCAGCACCTATCTATGGTGATAATCCGCGCAATAAAGACCAAAAAAAAATATTTTCGGTTGCGCCTGTATTTAATCACGACAAGTTACAAGGTTACCTATATGTAATTATTGGCGGTGAAGCCTACGATACCTCCCTCAATACTATAAAAAATAATGACAGGCTATGGCTAGCCGCTTTATGGCTTGGCTCCGCTTTAGCCTTTTTACTCATTGCAATGCTAATTTTACTGCGTTTTTTCACCAATCCAATACAGCGTTTAGCCCGTGATGTAAGCAATATTGAAGCGGCCAATTACAGCCTTACAGATACAAAATTAAGTAACTATTCAACACAAAAAAGCAATGAAGTACATAGTTTGGGTCGCAGCATTCAAGCAATGCTTACCCGTATTAATGAGCAATTTAAAGCACTTGAAGAGGGCGATAAACAACGCAAAGAGTTACTCACTCACTTATCGCACGACCTACGTACACCACTTGCATCACTGCAAGGATTTTTAGAGGTTTTAAATCAATCTGGTGAGCAATTAAGTCAAAAAGAACAACAAGAATACTTACAAGTGTCGCTTAATAATTGCGGACAATTAAAATTACTCATAGAGCAAATATTTGAACTTGCCCATTTAGAAAATGGCGAAATAAACATAAATAAAGAAACCTTTAATTTAGGCGAGTTAATTTATGACTGCATTGCTAAATTTAGCTTAGCTGTAAATAAAAAGGGTATTCATTTATCGGTAGAACCTGCAATTTGTGATTTCCCTGTTGTAGCCGATATCGCAAAATTAGAACGCGTATTAAGTAACTTAATTGACAACGCTATTAGGCATACCCCTAGCGGTGGTAGCATTGCAGTACATGTAAAGCGCAGTGGCGACAATCAGCTATTCGTGCATGTTTCAGATACTGGCGTTGGAATAAAACAAGATGAACTGAGTGCTATTTTTAATCCTCACTATCAAGCAAGTAATTCTAATAAAGAGGGGCGTCAGCAAGGTGGTTTAGGGCTAGCTATATGTCGGGGGTTATTGAAACTGATGGATAGCGAAATATACGTGCAAAGTGAAATTGGCAAAGGCACTATGTTTAGCTTTAATTTGCCACAAAAAAAGGTGCTTTCTTAAAAAGCACCTTACATTTTTATTTATTTTAAATATATAAATTAACTACTTTTTAATACCCGCTAAATCAAGCATAAATGCATAGTTTAGCGCGGTATCTTCTAAGCGCTTAAAGCGACCCGATGCACCACCGTGCCCTGCTTCCATATCTATTTTAAACAATAATTTATTGTCATCAGTTTTATAGTCACGCAGCTTAGCAACCCATTTAGCTGGCTCAAAGTATTGAACTTGTGAATCGTGCAAGCCAGTCGTTACTAGCATATTAGGATATGCTTGCTTAGATACTTGGTCGTATGGCGAGTAAGATAGCATGTAATCGTAATACGCTTTTTCGTTCGGATTACCCCATTCGCCATATTCATTTGTTGTAAGCGGAATACTCGCATCAAGCATCGTGGTTACTACATCAACAAACGGTACCGCAGCAACCATGCCTTTATAAAGCTCAGGCGCTTGGTTTGCTACTGCGCCCATTAATAAGCCACCAGCACTGCCACCTAACGCAAATATTTCATCTTTTGCGCCATACTTTTGAGAAACCAATGCTTTGGTTACATCAACAAAGTCATTAAACGTATTCTTTTTAGTAAGTAGCTTGCCGTCTTCGTACCAAGGACGACCTAGCATTTGCGAGCCACGTACATGGGCAATTGCAAATACAAAGCCACGGTCTAACAAGCTCAAGCGTGAGCTGGAGAACGTTGGATCCATCGTTGCCCCGTACGAACCATAACCGTACTGCAGCAATGGATTTGTACCGTCTTTTTTAAACGCATCTTTACGATAAACCAAACTTACCGGTACTTTTATACCGTCACGCGCAGTTACAAAAATGCGCTCTGAGGCATAGTTGTCAGCACTAAAGTCGCCCAATACAGTTTGTTGTTTAAGTAATGTTTTGTTGCCTGTTGCTAAATTTACATCGTATGATGAATCAGGCGTTGTCATGCTTGTGTAGTAAACACGTAACGTATCGCTATCAATCTCATTATTGCCATAAGTGCTAATTGTATAAGCGCTATCGTTAAAGCTCAGTGGTAACTCTTTACCTGTTTTTAAATTGCGAGCAATAAGTTTTGACTGACCCTTTTCACGTTCTTGATATACTAAGTAGTTACCAAATAAATCAATGCCCTCTAGTTTGACATTATCACGCGCTGGGATCACACTTTGCCAATTAGCTTTGTTACCTGCTTTATCAATATCCACTTTCATTAGCTGAAAATTTACTGCGTTTAAATTAGTTACAATGTAGTAAGTATTTCCTAGTTTAGATATTTCATATTCCAGCCCAGCTTCACGCTCAATTAAACGCTTAGGCATTGCCTTAGCATCATCAGCGCTCAATACCGACACACCTGATGCAGCCGTGCTGCTGTGCCAAATATAAATCTCTGACTTATCTTTGCTTTTACTCATCCCCATGTAATAACTGGTATCAGTTTCTTCGTAAATTAGCTCATCATCAGCTTGTGATGTACCTAATGTATGACGATAAACTTGATAACCTAGTAGAGTTTGTAAATCTTTTTTAATGTAGTAAACCGTTTTATTATCGTTTGCCCACACAATGCCACCGTTAGTGCCTTCAAGTGTGTCTTCGAGTAATTTACCGGTTGTTAAATCTTTTATTTTTATACTATAAATACGACGGCTAACAGTATCTTCGCCATAAGCCATTAAATTGCCATTCGGGCTTACATCTAAGCCACTTACCGCATAATAATCATGGCCTTTAGCAAGCTCATTTACATCTAAAATAACTTGCTGATCAGTGCCTGAAAAATCACTACTGCGTAGGTAAGTCGTGTATTCATTGTCGCCACGATTTTGCGTTGAGTAAAAATAATCACCGTTTTTAACTGGGACTGAATCATCGTCTTTTTTAATACGCCCTTTTAGCTCCTCAAACAATTTACTTTGCAACGTTTTAGTATGTGCAAGCATTGCATCTGTATATGTATTTTCGGCTTCTAAATAGTTAATAACCTCTGACGCTTTACGTTCGTCATCACGTAACCAATAGTAATTATCTACACGTGTGTCACCATGAATAGTCATCTCATATGGCACTTTTTTAGCAATAGGTGCAATAGCTTGGGCTACTTGAACAGTTTTAATTTGTGTATTATTTTTTTGAGTCTCTTCTGGGGCTTGATTACAACCACTTAAGATAGCTATCGACAGTGCAGCAAATGCAAAGGGGGTACGTTTCATCAGTCAAAGTCCTTGTTGTATTTAATTTTTATTAAGTAATACCAACTTAATCAATTTGAGAGATTAAACCTGACGCTAACGGTGTTAGAAATTTCTGATATAGAACGACTAAATAACGAAATTTTTGCCTTGTTATCGACAGGATTTTCTTAACTCAAAGTAGCTCATTTAATTAAGCAGATTGGTATAAATATATCTAAAATTAGAATTTGTCGTTATTTAATTTGAGAAGCCATGTAAAAAGGGAGCCGAAGCTCCCTTTATATAACAGTTAAGTTATAAAATTACTTTTGTTTACGACGACGCATAAATGCAAACGGCGCTACTAGTAATGTTAACCATGCAAGAGAACCAGAAGAGCTTTTCTTCTTAGTCTCAACAACTGGAGGTACTACCACTTCAGCAACGCTAACGTTAACCATTACAGGTTCAGAAACATTACCGCGTACATCAATTGCCACAACTTGAATTTCAGCTGATGAATTTCCAACTAACAACTCTGTATTTACAACAACTACTTGACCTTGCTCATCAACACCTAGACCAATATTGGTATTAGACTGAACGAAGTACTCCGAAACGTCTAAGTCAAAATCAGACTCCGTAATTGTTAATTTACCAACAACTGTGCCATTTTCTGCATCTTCAGAAACTGTAAATTCACCACCAACTAACATTGGAGCTTCAATTGCAGGAAGCTCTAAATCAGCACTTGCCATTGCTTTAACAACACCCAGGCCAGATGTTTGCGATAATGCAAATGGACCGCTGGCTTCAACAATCGCTTTTTCACCAGGTTTAAGTGATGAAACCACTTCGCCTGTCTCTAATGACGTTAATGCTACAGTAGGAGAAGTACCAAATAACGTTGAACCTTCAACGCTGTCTGTTTCAGAAAACACACCCGTTTGATAAGCAGGGCTACCTACTGAAGCTTTAAAGTTCATTTGCTCGCCAATTAGCGAAGCATCTACGTTAAATAAGTTTGTACACGCAGAGAATGTAACCGTGTTCTCACCCGCTGAATGAAACATCGGAGTAACCCATGCTAAAGAGTCGTTACCCGCACCATCTGTTGTTCCAATTACTGTACGGCTACGACCTGGGAATGCAGTTTGGCGACCACGGTCGTTATAGTTTTGCATAATTTGATCAAATACGCCGTCATTATCTGTATCTATTTCAAGTCTAAAGCCAGCTTGGAATACATGAGTTAATGGGTCACGTAATTGGATAGAAGATGTTACAAAGATACCCGAATCACAAGAGTCATCAGCAAAAGCAGAGAAAGTAGTCGAAATAATATTAAATTCAGCTTCTTCTCGTGTTTTTTCAGTACCCATTGCAATAATGGTTTCTGCGAACGGCGTAATTTCTGTTTGACCACTATTTTCAACGATAAGTGCCATCTCGTTGTCTATAATTTGAGATGAAACACTTAGCGCTGTCGCTGCTTTTGGCATTACGTGATACACAACGTGTAAATCATGATCTGTATCTGTACTTGCATCATCAAATACTAATGCACCATCAAACTCTACTGAAGTAAGTGCTGCGCTTCTTGCTGCAATATCGTCAGCACTAAACGGGTTTTCTAATTCCCATACTGGCAGTTTTGTAGGATCAACAGTTAGTACCACGTCAAAATTCATTGACTGACCTGCAGGAATTGTTACTGATGCAGGGAAATCCCAACTAATTGCAGCTGTATCTTCATCATTCTGGTAACGCGCTTCAGTGCGTAGTGCATACGTTTTAGCGTCTGATGAAAAGTTTTTAACCGTTACAGTCTGCGTTAACGACTCTGTTTCAGTCATAGACACCAGACCAAAAGAAAGCGCAGCTTGCTTAGTATTAAATTGTGTATTATTAACCCATGCAGCTACTGGTAAATTAACTGCTTTAGTTACGTCAACTAAGCCTGAACCAATCATACTAATTGGAGCAAGCTTTGAGTCAGGGTTAGTTGCTAGCGGCTCGTTGGTTACATTTAGGTCAGCTGCATTCATGATCGTAGCTTTAATTTCAAATGCATTACGCTCAGGGTGAGCTTCGCGAATCATCGCAACGGCACCGGCAGTTATAGGGCCAGAGAAAGACGTACCATCTACTGGTGATAGTCCATCTTGTGTGCCTGCGGCGGCGACTAATATAGCCGTTCCTGGTGCAGTAATTTCAGGCTTTAATAAACCATCCATAGAAGGACCACGAGAAGAGAAAGTTGCTACGGCTCCCGATGTTGTTTTAACTTTAACATCAATATCAAATGTTGCCGTATCACCTGCCGCTAATTGCGCTTTTAAAGCAACACCTGCGGCAAAATTAATACCTACATTTTTAATCGTAACAGCAGCGTTACTGCCACCCATAGGTGCAGGGGTACCATCATCTGTATTATTAGCAATCAGTACAAATTCAGCACCTTTTTTCTGTGCATTAAGTACTTTAACTGTAAATGCACACGTGCCACGGTCAATTAATACTGCTTTACCTGTAAAATCAACATCAGCGGCAAACTCATCACAACCATTTTGGTTAGCATCAGGGTAAACTAATTCAATATCAGCGCCTGAAATAGCATAGTCAGCCTGCAAACCAAACCCTGAACCTTGGATATTACCTTCAACGCCCGCAACAGTACCAGTAGCTATACTAACTTGAGCTGTTGGGTGCGTCATCGCGCCTACAGATAGTGCATTCGGTGTTGTACTTGGGCCACCAACACGAAATGGGTTATCGCCGTCATTACCAGCAGAAATAACCATATTTACACCCAAATCAACGGCGCGTTGAATTAGGTACTGCGCACCACCACCTGTGTATGTATCACCAAACTCGCCACCGAGTGACATATTCATTACATCGACACGATCAGAAATGTCACCATCCCCATTAGGATCCATAGCAGCTTCTAATGCTGCAACTTGTGCCGCACTTGGACAACCACCACCACAAACAGAGTAAACATACAGCTCTACATCAGGTGCAATACCACTTACTGAGTGTGAAGAAGATGTACCGTGATTTGTTGGCTCATCAACATCAGCAATAACAACAACAGGATCGTTTTCAATTGGGTCTGCATCATTGCGAATAAAATCGAAACCACCTTTTACAATACCTTGTGGCCAAGTAACT
Source organism: Pseudoalteromonas sp. 1_2015MBL_MicDiv (assembly GCF_002407505.1). Classification (NCBI taxonomy): domain Bacteria; kingdom Pseudomonadati; phylum Pseudomonadota; class Gammaproteobacteria; order Alteromonadales; family Pseudoalteromonadaceae; genus Pseudoalteromonas; species Pseudoalteromonas sp. 1_2015MBL_MicDiv. The sequence goes on from NZ_CP012737.1 coordinate 3,806,844, forward strand.
GCGGCAGGATCTTCCTGAGCAGCATCATATGCCTCAACAGTACCCGCGCCATCAAATGCTTTGTGAGTATAATCAATACCTGTATCTAAAACAGCTACTCGCTGGCCTTTACCACTTACAATACCCTCATCGATTAAAGGTTTAGCATGAATATAGTCCGACGTTGCAGCTACATGTAACTCGTTATCAAACATAGGTAATACTTTAGCTACACGTGAGTCTTTTGCTATTTTAGCTAATGCTTCTGGTGATGCTTGAACAATTAGTGTTGGTGCTAGTATTTTAGTTTTACCAATTACTTTCGCATCAAAATCTAAGCTATTGAGCTCTAAAGTCATTGTATCTTGAAGCTGCTCAATATTTGCCGTAATTTCACGGTTGTTTGATGCCTGATAAGTACCATTTACAAATCCATCAACAGAGGTCGTCGCACGAAGTACGATCATATATGCTGATGGTTCTTTCTGTGCAGAAACAGTATCTTTAACTTGCTCTGCTTGGTGATGAGCAATAGTAACTGTAGGTAAAGTTGTTGCACTTGCGAATGTTGCAATAAACGCACTTGATACTGCAGTTGCTATTGCAGTTCTTTTTATTATGTTTTTAGACATTATTTCCCCTGGGACGAGTTTTATATTATTGTGCTTATACCAATCGTAATTGGTTTGTAACTAGAATATAAAACTTTACACCCACCCTGAGCAACACCTTGATTACAAACAAATTACAATGCGTCTACACAAAGACAGAAAACAAGCCTAAGCAATTGATTTGAAGCAACAATAATTCAATTTAAATTTGTAAACAAGTGTAAACAAATCGACCTTTTTGAGACAAATATGAATAATGAAGTGATTAACATCTTAACTATGGCTAAAGTAATCCAAACCGCAGTGGCTCCTGTGTTCCTCATAACCGGGATTGCTGCCACGCTGGGTGTGTTATCTAATCGCTTAGCACGAATTACCGATAGGGCACGCCAATTAGAACGCAGGTTAAAGGTAAGTACAGATGAAGATTTCAATAAATCACTAGCTACAGAACTTCGCGCCCTTTTAAAGCGTTCTCGATGTATACATATTGCTTTTAGTTTAAGTGTATTAAGCGCATTGCTTGTATGTGCTGTGGTTATGCTGTTGTTTTTATCACATATTCAATCTATAAATTTAGGCGTTACAATTGCCTGCTGCTTTGTTGCAGCAATGGCATTGCTTATATGTGCCTTTATGTCTTTACTTGGCGAGGTATTTTTAGCAACTCGAAGCATGCGTCGCGGGATGATATTTGCTGACATAGACATAAACGATTAAATTTTAATTAAACCCATCGCATTTGCTTGAATAAATACGATGTTAGATACAATATACTTAATTAATAATTAAAATTTCCAACAGGGGCAAACATGAAATTAAAAAACGTATTAGCAACAATAGCGCTAGCAACGTGTGCATTTAGCGTATCGGCAAATTCTGCATTTAAAGAGCCAAGTGACGCAATTGAGTATCGCCAAGCTGCATTTTCAATGATCTCAGTACAAATAAGCGATATGGGTGCAATGCTAAAAGGCAAAGTACCTTTTGACGCAGAGCAATTTAAAAAGCGTGCTAACAACGCAGCTGCACTTTCAAAAATGCCATGGGAAGCGTTTTACGAAGGAACCGATAAAGGCGACACAGCTGCACTTGCTGCTGTTTGGTCTGAAAACGATACCTTTATGAAAAAAGCAACTGCATTCCAACAATACGCAGATGAGCTAGCAGTAGCGGCTCAATCAGGCGATAAGGCCGTAATTGGTAAAGCTTTTGGCGCATGGGCTAAAGGCTGTAAAGATTGCCATAAGCAATTTAAAGATTAATTATTGTTGTTTTAATACTTAATGTAGTAACAACAAATGATAAAAAGCACTGAATGGTTAATTATTCAGTGCTTTTTTGTACCCAGCATTTAAGCCCGTATGTTATTTATTGAGCTAAACCTTCTGCGGGCGACGTTTAAATACAGCCCTAATCCCACCCAAAATGCGTGTAAACACCTTACCAATATCACTTAATATAATATACAAACATGGTACCAATATAAGCGTTATTAATGTTGCAAACATCACTGCAAAACCAAGCGCTACCGCCATAGGTATTACAAACTTAGCCTGCAAGCTTGTTTCAAACATAATGGGCAATACACCTGCAAATGTAGTAATTGAAGTAAGTAATATAGGTCTGAATCGAGCACAACCGGCATCTATTACAGCATTTTTAATACTAACACCTGTTTTACGGGCCTGATTCACATAATCGGTCATAACGAGTGAGTCGTTTATAACCACCCCTGCTGCTGCAATAATACCAAAGCCAGACATTAAAGTTATATCCAAACCAAACCAGTAATGCCCCCATATTGCTCCCGTTAAGCTAAATGGAATCACCGACATAACAATAAGTGGTTGCGCATAACTCTTAAGGGGTACGGCTAATAAGATATACACCAAAATCATGCCGCCGAAGAAAAACATCTTCTGCTGATTAGCTTGATCTTGTTGCTCTTCAATGGCGCCACCAAGTTCTGACTTAACACTTGGGTACTCTTCTTTAAGTTGTGGTAGTAATTTTTCTTTAATTTGATCTACAACTTCGTTTGGCTCAATCACTTCTTCATCTATGTTTCCATAAACATACACTGTACGATAACCCCCTTCGCGGCGAATATAACTAATACCCGGTGTTTCAGTGAGTTCAACTACATCACCAAGCAGTACTTCACGGCCCTGCGGGGTAGTAACAACCGCATGCTTAAGTGACGAAAATGCCTCTCGAGTCAGTTTAGGGTAACGTACCATTACACGCACCTCTTCGCCGTTTCGAATAACACGCTGAGCCTCACCACCGTAAAAGCTTGCCCCAACTTGATTAGCAATAGAAGCCAAATCTAAACCTAAGTCGTAAGCGACCGGTTTTAGGTTCATTTGCACTTCTTTACTGGCAGGGTCTATTGTTGAGCTAATATCAAACAAACCTTCTTGCTGTTGCAGCAATTCTATAAAGCGACGACCAGCATTATTTAATGTATCAATATCTGAGCCATATAATAAATAACCAAATTCGCCGTCACTGCCTCCTCCATTTACATCATCATAAATGGTTAATGATTTAACACCGGCAATATCAGGCATGGCTTCGCGCCAACGGCGTGATAATTCAAACGCGTTATAAGGACGCACACTTTCATCAACAAGAGGTACAAGCACTTGGGCTTCGGTGCGCCCTTGGTTAAATACTAAAATATCTCTTATGAGTTTTTGACCATATTTGCGCTCGGTATCTTCATCAACCGCAATCACCATCGTCTCTATTTCACGAATAGCATTTATTGTTTGTATGTCTGATACATTGTCATTCATTTCTAGATTTATTTGTGGGTAGTCATGCGGAATTTTTGGCATAAACCCAGTACGAACTTGATTTGATGAGATTAAAGCAAAGGTTACGATCAATAGGGCGATAAATGAAAATAATACTGACCAACGCCATTCAACACAACGTACAACAAAGCGCTTATATGGGCCATTTACAAAACCAAAAAATCGCGTATTAAACCGATCTCGCCAGCCCCCCTCTTTTATTGGTGAAAAATGAGTGTGGGCAATATGGGCAGGCAATATCAACTTTGATTCAATCAAACTAAATACCAAACACAGCATTACCACCACAGCTATACCATAAAAGAAGGCACTTTCTGGACCTGTAGATAACGTAAATGGAGCAAATACTGCAATGGTAGTTAGTACACCAAAAGTTGCGGGGGTTGCTACGCGTTTTGCGCCATTAACCACATTAACAACACCGCCGCCTTTTTTCTCTATTTCGGTGTAGGCACTTTCGCCTATGACAATGGCATCGTCCACCACAATCCCTAGCACCATAATAAAAGCAAAAAGTGATAAAATATTAATGGTTACACCAAACAGTGGCATCATCATCATTGCGCCCAAAAAGCACACTGGTAAACCAATCATTACCCATAATGCCAACTTAAAGCGTAAAAAGATTGATAGCATAATTGCAACCAAAATAGCGCCCTGAATGAGGTTTGTAACCATCATATCTAAGCGGGCATTTAGGTAATACGTAAAATCCATTAGTGGCTCTAAACGAACCCCCAGTGGTAGCTCTTTGTTTTTTAATTCTATAAATGCTTTTACTGAATCAGCAACTGGGATAATACTTTGCTCTTCAGTCGCTTTCACCGATATATAAACTGCATTTTCACCATTGAATTTAAAGTAACGCTCACCTTCAGTGAACTGATCTTTAATCACGGCAATATCTTGCAGTAACACTTTAGCGCCGTTAGCCCCTATTTTTACCGGTATTTGCCTAAATTCTTCACCAGAGTAAAACTGATTTTCGACGCGAACAGAAATAACACCTGCGTCTGTTTTTAGCTGCCCCGCCGAAAAGTTAGCTGAGTAACGACGCACTGCATTCATTACATCACTAAGGGTTAGGTTATATTGACGCAGCGTATCGGGTTCGATTTCAATTGCTATTTCATCAAGAGGAACATCGTTTACCACTAACGACACGTTAGATAGCTGTAGTAACTCATCTTCTATTTGGTTTGCTATAGGCTTAAGCTCAGTTAGCGGTAAGTCAGCAACGAGCGTCATACCTATAACATCTTGTTTAAACTCAACTTGACTTATGGTGACCGGTTCCATACCGGCTGGGAACGTTGCTATACCATCAACCCGTAATTTAACTTTATCGAGTATATCGGTAAGCTCTACATCGGTATTAATTTCAAGACTTGCTCTACCGCCATTTCTAAATGCCCTGTACACACCTTTTTTAATTTCGGTCACATCTTTTAGCGACTCTTCAATTTTTATAAGTATGCTTTCTTCAATTTCTTGTGGTGAAGCGCCTGGATAGTTAGCTTCAATATTAATGTAGTTAATTTCTACATTAGGGAACATTTGGCGTTGGATATTTAGAAAGCTAATAATTCCCATCACCACAATAAAAATCATCATTAGGTTGGCAGCAACGGAGTTATTAGCGAAGTAAGCAATAATACCGGTTTGTTTTTCAGCGTTAGGCGCTGTATTTGGTAGTTCAGTGTTACTCATAACTCAGCTTACCTTATAATTTTTCAGTGGAAGCATTTTCAAGTGCCTCTGTTTTTTTAGTATCTTGAAGGCCCGCAATTTTTACAGCCATGCCTTTTTGCGGATATTCTGGCAAAGTAATCACCAACTTATCATCTGCTTGCAAACCATCACTGATGTAAAAGTACTCACCCTCTTCACGAATAACTGTGACTTTGCGCGGCTCAAGTTGCTGCTCTTCATTAACGATCCATACGGTTTTGTTATTAACTAATTCTTGCGGTAAGCGGTAAATATTATTAAGCATTGCACCTGCAAAATTTACCTGTACGTAGCTACCAAACTTAATGGCTGGTTGTATATTCTTAAGACCGTATGGGTCTTCTATACGCACTACTAAACTGCTCATACGCGTAGCGTTATCAACAATCCCTAGGTCGCGGTCAATTACACCTTCACGGGTGAAGCTGTTTAGGCCTTTTTGAATAATCGTTGCGGTAATACCTTTAATACGCTCTGGCAAAAAAACGCTATCGAACCCTGCTATAGGAATAATCACTTCAGCGGTCTCAATATTATTGAGTTCAGCAACTTGCGAGCCCATAGTGACAAATTGTCCAACACCTATATTTCGACTAATAACCAATGCGTCGTAAGGGGCTGTAACATCACAATTATCCAAATCACGTTGCGCGCGCTTTAATGCAGCTTGCGCCGACTTAACAGATGCTTGTGCACTGAGCACTTGAGGTTTACGTAAAAATAAATCTGTGCGCGCTTTACTTGGAAAGCGCTTGGCTTCGTCTTCGGCTACTTGAGCTTGAGCTTGTTCCTCTATTAAACCCGCTTGTGCGCGAGCAAGCTCGGCCTCTGCAACAAGTACTGCTGCTTCATAGTTGTCTTTTTCGATAGTGAATAAGGTTTCACCGCGAGCAACTATGCCACCGGCTACAAAATTAGGATGCCAACTTAACACCTCGCCCGACACCTGCGCCGAAAGCTGTGTATTTTCAAGTGGTCTTACTTCGCCGTAGCTATTAATGATAACTTGGTGATCATTTGCTGCCACAGGCTCAACTTGCACCGTTGGACGAGCATCAATAACTTCTTTTTTTTCTGATTCTTTTGCAATAGCGTTAATTGCCATAAAACCAACGATACCTAAAGCAAGCGCGACGAATGGAAAAACCCATCTAAGTGAATTTGTTTGCATATCTTATTTATCCCTAAAATTCTATTAACACCATAATACCAGAGCTATACGAAACATTAAGATGACATTTGTAAGCAACTGTTGCAAATACATCCAAATTACAACTTTATATAAGTATAAAAGATGAATGAAATGGTGATTAATCTCATTCGTTATATTTTGTTACAAACTTTTATTTATTGATATCAATCAATTAGCTTTAAACGCTTAAATTTCATCGCGAAGATGTGCGAAATTAAATCAATTTACGTACAGTCCAATTAAATTAACAAATATTAAAAGTCTCAAAATGAAATTAACGTCCATCACCCTTGCGCTTAGCTTAGCGTTTGGCAGCCATGCATTTGCAGCCGATAAAAAAGACGAAAAAGAGTCAAAAACACTTAGCGAAATGATCAAAGGACAAACCGAATTTGCCGGTATATTTAGCCTTTATCAAGACGAAAAAACCGGTAAGCACCTTATGGTGATTAACGAATCCCAACTCAATACGCCGTTTGTGTATTTTGCGCACACTGTCGATGGCGTTACAGATGCAGGCCATTATCGTGGTGCATACCGTGAAACTAAGTTAATTGAATTTAGAAAATACTTTGACCGTATCGATATTATTAGCAAAACACCTCGCTACAAATTTGACGAAAGCAGTGCGATTTCAAAAGCGAGTGATGCCAATATTAGTGAAGCGGTACTTGCGAGCATTAAAATAGAAAAAGAAGAAGACGGTAAAATAGCATTTAATGTAAATAAGTTATTTTTAAGCGAAGCACTTCATAAAGTATCACCTACGCCAAATCCAGCAGATAAAAACGCTAAAAAACGCTTTAAAGTAGGTAAACTAGACGATAAAAAATCACGCATTATTAAACAGCGTCCATACCCTAATAACTTAGACGTAGTAGTTGATTACGTATTTACTAACCCAAGCCCTACTGTACGTGGCTCTAATGCAGTAAGCGATCCTCGCAGTGTATCGGTAAAAGTGCAGCACTCGTTTGTTGCTCTTCCTAGCAACAATTATGCACCCCGTATGGATGATGCTCGCATTGGTTATTTTACCAACCAATTTGATCAAATGACATCTACCGATTGGGCACCTTATCAAGATGTTATAAAACGCTGGGACTTACAAAAGAAAGACCCTAGTGCAACACTTTCAGAGCCAGTAAAACCAATTACTTGGTGGATAGAGAATACGACACCAGTTGAATGGCGCGATACTATTCGTGATGCAGTTTTAACATGGAATACTTCTTTTGAAAAAGCCGGTTTTAAAAATGCGCTGGAAGTAAAAGTACAACCAGACGATGCGGATTGGGATGCGGGCGATATTAATTACAACGTACTACGTTGGACTTCGTCACCTAAGCCTCCATTTGGCGGATACGGACCAGCACTTGCTAACCCATTAACAGGCGAAATACTGGGCTCAGACATTATGCTTGAGTTTGTATTTATGAAAAACCGCTGGATTTACGACACACTTTTCACCCAAGGAACAATGAGCCACGGTGAAGCAACAGATACCGGCGAGCTAAATTGCTCTCTTGGGCATGAGATTCAACAAAATCTAATGCTTGCCAAAGGCCTTGCTAGCGGCGACAAAATTGAAGATAAAGAAATGCTTCGCCAAGGTTTAACGCAACTGGTACTTCACGAAGTAGGCCATACTTTAGGTCTTAACCACAATATGAAATCATCTATTTTGTGGGATGAAAAAGAAGTACACGACAAAAACAAAACCCAAGGCATAGTAACCGGTTCTGTTATGGATTATGCACCGGCTAACATTGCCCCAATTGGTGTGCAGCAAGGTGATATTTTTCAAACAAAACCAGGTCCTTATGATGATTGGGCAATTAACTACGGCTACAGCGTAGCGCTTGCAGATGAAGCTGCTGAGCAAGCTCGACTTGAAAAAATACTTGCTCGTTCAAGTGAACATGCCCTTGCCTTTGGTAACGATGCCGACGACATGCGCGCACCAGGTCGCCATATCGATCCACGTGTAATGATTGGTGATTTGTCGTCAAACCCTGCAGCCTATGGCGCAGATCGTATGGCACTTATCAATAAACTATTTACTGAACTAAAAGATAAAGCAACGGTTAAAGGTGAGTCTTACCAACAGCTTGTTACCTCTGCTAATAGCTTATTTGGTCAATACCGAGCTCAAGCAGGTGTTGTTTCTCGCCAGATTGGTGGTGTGTACGTTGAGCGCGCTGTAGTGGGTGATGCAAACGCAGATAAACCATTTACACCGGTATCGCTTGAGCGTCAAACACAAGCGATGGATATACTCGCAAAGTTTGTATTTGCACCAGATGTACTACAAAACATGCAACCTCTTTATAGCTACTTACAGCTGCAACGTCGTGGCTTTAATCACTTTGGTAAAAATGAAGACCCTAAAGCACACAAAATGATTTTAGGCATGCAAAAGTCTGTACTTGCGCAGCTATTACACCCTGCTGTGTTACTGCGTATTTCTGACACCGCTCTATACGGTAATGAATATAGCCTAACTCAGTTTATGCAAGATTTAACTGCCAGCATTTTTGTGAAAAGCAAAGACGCCAACTCTATTAGCCACAACTTACAAATTGAGTATGTTAACCAGCTAATCGCGATTGCAGGCCTTGGTAAAGCAAGTAAATTTGATAACCTAGCTAAAACCGCTGCGTTATATCAGCTAACTCAAATAGCCGATACCAGTGTTGCATGGGGATCAGATACTGCGACTAAAGCGCATAAAAAATATATTGATCGCTTAATTGCAAAAGCGCTAGAAGCGTAAAGCAGCTCTAACAATTGAGTAAAACCAAGGCCACGTTAAACGTGGCCTTTTTTATAACAAGAACAATAAAGATTAAATATAAATAGTGCCTTTTAAATACCTTACAGCATGCCCGGTTAAGGTGACGGTTGTATCACCCACTTCGCAAGTTAGCTGCCCGCCTCTGCTTGAAGCCTGATAAGCGCTTAACGTAGTTTTACCTAATTGCAGCGCCCAGTAAGGTGCCAAGCCAGTATGAATAGAACCTGTCACATAATCTTCGTCGCCACCGCTTGCAGGCCAAAAATAACGAGATATAAAATCATATTCAGCACTCGGAGCAGTGGCCACTACATCAAGTGGATAAAGCGTTTTTAAAAGCTCTGAGCTAGTTTTTAATTCAAGTATTTGATCGGCATTTTCATAAATAGCAAAGTAAGCTTGGCGGTTTTTAAGCACTTTACTCGGTTGTATAGACAAGCCATCAAGCAATTGCTGCGGTACATTTTGCACTTCAACCGGTGCTTGTTTCGGAAAGGTCATTGCAAAGCTGCCATCAGCGTTTTTATTAACGATCAGCTCGCCCACCGCATCAGCAATAAAGCGAATTTGCGATATATTATGCTCTTCACATAAAACATAGGCAGCCGCAAGTGTGGCATGACCGCAAAAGTCGATTTCCATTAACGGCGAAAACCAGCGAATAACAAAACTGCCATCGTCTTGCTGGCAGGTAAAAGCCGTTTCAGATACGTTATTTTCTGCGCCAATTTTTAGCATTAAATCGTCACTTAGCCACGATTTCAATGGGATCACTGCCGCATAGTTACCTTTAAATAACTCATTCGTAAACGCATCAATTTGATGAATAGTTAATTGCATTGTTTAAACTTTGTAATGATTAATAGCTTAAAACTGCCACACCTAAACTCAATTAGCACTTTTATTTTAGCTTTAAGCCATTACAGGTCGCACTCTATAATATTGCATACAGCCAAATTGCACAGCATTTGTAAGCAACAACATAATAAACATAAGTAAGTGCGCAGTACTTGTGGCTGCATTTGAAAGCTCAACAACTAAGCCGCAAATACCAGCAATAAACTGCAAGCTAAAGTAGCGCGCGCTTAAATTACTTACATTACCCGTACGCAATGTTTTATAAGTTTGCGGCATAACACGTACCGAACTCATCACAAGGCCAACATACGTTAAAGCGCTTAATACCGTTGCAGTATCGAGGTTTGAATTCAAAAGCAGTGAAAAGGGCAGTAACGAAAAACCTAACATAGTAACCAGCTGTACGCGCTCTCGTTTAGCTGCGTTGAAACGTGCAAAAAAATACAAAATAAGCCCGCTTAACGCACCGGTTACAATAAATGGTAATGCAATATAATAGCGCTCAAAGTAAATATTGTAGGTTATAAAATAAAGGCTTTGCGCTAACCCAAACGTCATCATCAATAGTGATAAACCTGAGACACTACGATTTTTTCGAATTTTGTTTAGTAGTGGTAAAAAACTAAAAACCAAAATAAAAGAAGACAATATAGGCAAATAATGCGCCAAAGCAACCTCACTCGTTACATAAATGTTAACTAGAAATGGAAATAAAAACATTTATTAAACATATGTTTTAAAAGGCTTTTACTATGAGCGCGGCATTGTAGAGCCGCGTAAATTTAACTCAACTAAATAGCAAAAACTTATTTTAGGTACTGGCAAGCTGAGTATACAAAAACCGTAGAATTAAGTTCACAGTTTGTTTGTTTTATTGAAATTCATTACTGAAACTTACAAATAAAAATGATAGTTGTTATCATGCGCAGGTCATTAGCTACTGCATATAAAACCATCCATGAGAAAAATACTTTTTAAGATCCACAGCTGGATTGCCCTTATTGCAATCATTCCACTCATTGTCATTAGTATTACAGGCAGTGTATTAGTTTTTAAAAGTGAAATAGATGGCTTACTTATGCCTGATAGTCACTTTGTTGTAAAAGCGTTGCCAGAGCGTATAGCAATCGATAAATTAATCGCTAAAGCAGAACATGCTTACCCTGAGTATCTAGTGGGTAGCTGGGAGATTTTTAACAATGATACTGCTGATCGGGTTTACTTAGTTAAACGCGGTACAGAGCAATGGTATAAGTTTCATTTAAACCAGTACACAGGTGATATTTTATCGGAGCCAGTAGACACTAGCCATTACTTTACTGATTGGTTTTTAGAACTACATTACACATTTTTACTAAATGACTTAAAAAGTTTACCTGGGCAAACAGGTACTGTTTTAGGCTTCTTTTTTGCTTTGTTTTTATTAATCTTAGGTATTACAGGCCTCATTATTTATCGCAAGTTTTGGCAACGTCTGTTTAGTGTACGCTGGCGTGCGACACTACAAATAGTCCTTAGCGATATTCATAAAATGACCGGTGTTATTGGTTCCCCTATCATTATTATTTTAGCGATTACAGGTGGCTACTTTAACTGGGCTGTTTGGTATCACGAAGTAATAGAGCACGCAGAAGAAGAACATTTTGTGCTAACCAAAAAGCTACATAGTGCAGATATCTCGTTTCAAGATATTTTAGATAATAGCAAACAACAAATAACTACTTTTAATAGCACTTTTTTGGTTATGCCATTAGAACCGGATGAAAATATTACCGTATTTGGAGAAGTTAAAACTGCCAACCCGTTTGCCAGTGAATACGCCAATACTGTTACCTACAATAAATTGACTGGTGACCACATGGTCAACTGGGATATTCGCGAAGTTGGTATTGGCTGGCAAGTAATTGATAGCTTCAGAAAACTTCACTTTGGTTATTTCGCAGGTCTTACTAGTAAAATACTGTGGTGTGTAATTGGCTTAAGTCCGGTATGGCTAGCCGGAACCGGCTTTTACTTATGGTTTACCCGCCGAAAACGTAAAAAACAGTCACAGGTCAATCGCTATAAAAAACGACATGCCACAAACGCTTAATAAAGAAACACCTTGTTGTTGGTTTAACAATAAGGTGTTTTATCTAAGAAAAGACGAAATAACAATTGGGACGAGCAGGTAATAGTTAATTATTTTTAATTAATCTTCACACATCCAAAAAAAAGTTACCGCCAACCTTTTAGTATTTAAATCGTCTCCAAAATACTTTGAAGCGCTATGAACAATATTACCTTTAAATACAATTAAACGATTAAAGCGGTTATCAATGTCGATGTCTTTATACCATGCACTATAAGGTAAACTAGTTACATTCAAAGCATCAACCAGATTAGCGAACGGAGGATCTACAATATTCCCACCAGCCGCTTCATTTGCATATTTTAAACGATAAAAAGAGGTACCTGCAGAGGGTTTAGGGTTCGGGCTTAAATATAAAACGGCTGCATATCTGCATAAAAAACGATTATCTACATGAGGTCGAGATGCCCCTTCATCTGCACCCACTAATATTGCAGTATTCGTATCCACTACAACTTTATCTGACTTAGCAACCCATAATTTATCTTTTTTTATAACAGACTTAACATATTCTTCTACTTTATTAAGCTGTAAATCACTTAACGCATCGGGCGTACGCATTCCTGGCCAAAGCTCTTTTGTATAAGGTTTGCCGAATTTCCAAACTTCACTGTTTAAACATGAAGAGCGAATACTCATCGCCTCTTCGCTATCAAAAAAGTCATCAACAACCCAATAGTTGTTACCAATTGATGGCTTTTCATACCTTAAGCCTGGTGCGTCGGACGGGACGCTTGGAAGTACCACATCCAGTGGGACTTTCAAGTGTTTAAATGACATTGTTAAAATACTTATTTTATTAAACTAAATCAGAATATAACACTTACTTAATAACCATTCAAAGCGAATAATAGAAGCTCAGCCAAGCACGCATTTCATCTTCAAAACTGTCGCCTTCTACTCGCGACAGTCCCATATTAAATGTTAAATCATTTACGCCCGCAGGCCCCATCCCAAAACTAAAATCACCTTGGTATTTTAAGCCGTAGCTTTGTGCGTATACGGTGTCGTCGAGTTGATGTTGCTTATAATAAAGCCACGGCATGCCTTCTTTAAAGCTAAAGCCGCCACCGTAGCCTTGATAGCGCTTTGCAGTTGCGCTGTAAAAGGGCAGAACAGATGAAAGTACATGTTCACTACTTTGTTGCTGATTAATAAGATTTGAGCTAAAACCACCTAATGCAAGGCTATTGTCATCACGCTGTTTTTGATCAAAGTTTGCATAAAGAGGAATACCAAACGCCCTACCAAAAATTTTGGCGGCTAAATCGTAACCTTGCCAATTACTACTTTTACTACTGCCATCGTACCAACTCGCATAAACACTTTGGCCTATCGCAAAATCTTGACGATCATATTGCCAATTTTGAGCAACGCCTAAACGCGTCCAACTTTTATGGCTTAGCTTATAATCAGTGTAATTGTAGGCAATCTCTGGCGTTAAACTTAGCTGCCCAAATTTAACTGGGTAACTTACTGCAGCAAAACCACCACGGGCATCTATGTCGGTATTTAAACTTGCTTGGTACTGCCGCGATGTATTTAAATTATAGTCAAACAGTGCAAGTTTCAGTTTTACATCAAGCGCATTATATTTTGCCTGCACATAACCACCGTGCAGTGCCCCATCGTGTAAATCAGTGCTATATCCTGCTTGCAAGTCGAGCTGTTTTAATAAATCGCTACTTTTAATGCTTAAATCTAACAAACTGGTAGAAGCCGAATAATACTGCGTCCCTAGTGCAAAAGTAGCGTGCTGGTCGAGCACGTTGTAATTTGTTTGCTGCGTTGTTTGGTGCGTATATATTTTAGCTTTTGGAAGCGTATGTTCGTTTACAATGAGCAGCGATGCTTTTTTATTAGCCGAAAATTCAGTAACTACAGTGCTGTTTATAGCTTTTGGCAATGTTTTTACATTTGGCCCATCTGCGGTTATCGAAAAATAGAGTAACGAGCCATCAGCCATTTCAATCGGGTGGGCAACGGCTTCCTGCCCCTGAGTTAACTTGCTGAGTGTTTTACTCTCTATGTTGTAGTTATAAATATCAGTAGCGCTATTTAAGCCTGCAACAAAGTAAAGTGACTCACCATTAAGACTAAAGCTCGGCTGACTTAAATATTGATAGCCGTTTGGCATAGGTACTAATTGCTGCTTATTACCACCTACATCTTGTATATACAATTGCCAGTTTTCATTTAATGACGTTGATAAATAAGCCAATTTACTTTCATCAGGACTGAGTATTGGGTAATCGTAAGTTGTCTCAAGGCTTTTTGTAAATAATGGTGTGATGGTTTGCGTGTTTAGATCAACCTTTACTAATTCAGAGTAGCCATCTCTTATTTGCTCGCCATATAAGGTTTCACCATTGCTGGTTACGCTAAATCGTCGTATACCAGCAAGTTCGGTAAGTTGTGTAATATTTCCAGTGTCAGTGTTATAGCTAAATATGTCAGACACTTTGTTATAAATACCCGACTCTTCATTGCTGTACGCATTAAAATATAACGTTGTATTATTTACCCATTGCGTGTTTGCAATACCGGCTCGATTAATTTGATTAAGCACTTGTTTTTGTTCGCGCTTAAACACACTTGGCGCTGCATCGGGGATGTCTTGTGCATCGTTTTCGAGTAGCTCTTTTTGCGCTTTAGTAAACTCTTCTTGCGCTTTAATGTTGTCATCCGTGCTATAAATTATAAGCTTGGTATTACTCTCTTTGTCTCGCTCAACAATTGCAATTTTACTACCATCTTTTGAAAGTGCGGGGTTACTTGCATATAAGTTAAGTTCAAGCCAAAGTTCACTATTAAGTAACACCTCCCCTTGCTCTATTTGCATTGCTTTATAGGTATATTCAGCTATAAATCGGCGGTATAGCTTGGCTGCACTTTGCCCAAACACACCGCTAAATGCCTCATCAAAATCCCGCGTTTTTACGCCTTGCATTCGCGTCCAAACACTATCGAGTGTTTGCTCTGAATAGTTTTGCTCTAGCCAATTTAAAAAGCGGCTCCCCATTAAATACGCCATTGAGCCGCCCATAAAGCCCTGCTCGCCATTTAATTGCCCATAGGTTGGCAAAGCACCTTGCTGAGCAAATTCTCGCAGTATTGACTCTGAGTAGTTATCAAATAAACGCCCACGGCCCGTCATTTTAGACTCAATCAATGTGGCATAACCTTCGGCTACCCAGCGCGGTGTATCACTGTAGGTTAAGTCGTATAAATCCCATATGCCACGTACTTTTTGCTGCCAGTCATTGCGTGTTGGCTGTGCTAAGTGTACTAAGTGAATATATTCATGCAGTACAAGTAACTGCTGCCAGCCAGCGCTGTTTGATATAACGGTGTCGGATTGTGGTGGGGTTATAAAAAGCGCCATTACAGGATTATTTGAGGTAGGTAGCGCAAAGCCATTTGCCGCATTTAGGGGATCAAACACAACTACATCAACTGTTTTATCAAGTGCTCGGTTTTGCTGCTCAAGCACTTTGATGCGTACTATTTCAAGCTCTGCTGCAGTTGATTTAGCAAAATCAGCATGCTCAACACTGTAGTGAACATTAAAATGTTCGGTATGAATAGTTTGCCAATCGGCTGCAAAGCTCGGTGCTGCTAGTAATAAAGCCGATGCGATAAGTGTTTTTTTCATGAGCGTCCCTAAAAGAATTCCTTAATACCATCTAGAGTATTATTAAATGTCTTTCATGGGCAGTAAGAAAGTGTAATAAAACATGTGAAAATGAGTATTTACACATGTTTTATTAGGGTGATTTACATCCAGCTGCGAGTATCTGACTCAATCTGTTTGATTGTAAAATCAATAATAAAGTCAGCATCTTGCTGCTTTATATAGGGCATAAATGCAAAGCCCGAAGCAAGTTGTATATACAGGCTTTTTAAGCCTGATTTTCTCATTAAGTACGTACTTATACTGCGTGCACTTTGCGCTTTATAAAGCTCAAAAACACGGTAATGAACGCCAATCATACCTTTGCGTACAACCATGTAATATCGGCCATTATCCTCATGCATGTAATAACCATAACGCTGATACGACAAAGTTACCAAGCCAGAAAGCACCACCAAAACACCAAGGCTTATCAAAGTATTAATATCAGCAATAAAACAAAAGCCAAACACGAGTGCACTGGGTAAAAGTGAGTAAAAGCCTAAATTTTTATACAAAAGCGCTCGTTCTGCGCGCTTAAAAGCGAGTTTTTTACTATTAAACCACGGGTAAATCCACTGGCATACACTATCAACTTGTTCGCTATTTAATACTGGTAATACTAAGGTTTGTTTATTTTTTTTAGCTGCAACACCGGCTGCTATTCCGCCGCTACTTGCTTGCAAGCACTCAACGGTAAATCGCTTTAGTAATCGCCCCATTAGGTTTTGTTTAATAACAATAGATTGCACCTTGTCCATGCTCATAGAAAGCTGATGGCGCTCTAACAAGCCAGCAATACGTTTAAACTTTTGACCTTTAAAATAAAGCTCAAAGTTATAAAAACGAATAAGCGACATAGTCACCGATAGCATCACAGCGACCAAAACTAGCAAAACAATTAAGGTGATCATCGCAAAAGTAGCAGCACTTGCCAGCATACCAAGCTCTTGTTGATAAAAGCCTTCTACTTTCGCAATAATTTGCTTCTCTAAAAAATCAACAATCAGGTTTATAAAAGGGGCAACAGCAGCGATTGCTAAAATAGCCATATTCGACATTAAACCAAATTTGGCTATTTCTTTATTGCTAATGCTTAGGCTGTTTTCGATAGTGTCTGTTTCGCTTTGTTCAGTATTTTGTATTTCTTGCTGTTGCTGCGCTTTAAAATCAAATATTTGTTTACGCATTTGCTGTGCGTAATCTTGAGTGACGCCAGGTAAAACAACTTCTTGTGACACACTGCCTGCGGCATCAAAAATACAATTAACTAAGTTTACGGGGGTAAAATAAAACGGCTCGGCAATATTAACGTTTTGCACGCGGCCAAATTTAAGCGTAAGTCGCTCTTTTTTAAATACACCTTTGTTAAGCAATATTTCGTTGTCGCTACTAATACTAAACTTAAAATTTAAATAATATAAAAATGAGTAAACAAGTAGCAAAATTAGTGCAATACCGCCTGCAACCTGTGCCCAAAATAATTTATTTTCTACTTGAGTAACAAACACCACAAGCATGGGCAGTAAGTTTAAAAGGCCATCTTTTACAAACCGCACACTAAAGTGCACAACAAAGTATAAAAGTGCCCAGGGCGATACTTTTTGCCAGTAAATAGGGCTCGCTTTATCTTCGATAGTTGTATTACTCATCGACTAAAGTTGCCTGAGTAGTTGCGTCGTCTTGACGGTAATTTTGTACAAATTGGCGCATATTTTTACAATCATCATGGGTTAGCCCACTAATTTGTAAATCGGCACTTACACCGCCAGCGCTAAATAATTTAATGCTCGCAAGACTAAGTTTTCGCTCTATTGGCCCTTGGTGTATTTCCATATGCTGTACACGTGCTAAAGGTAATACCGTCACTTGTTGCCAAATAACGCCTTTTTTAAAAGCAATGTCATGATCTCGCACTGCAAAACCTCGCAGCCTCACACTTATTATGTTGTACGCCATAGATACGGCTACCAAAATTGGCATACCAATTAGCAAATACGTTTGTGCATTATTAGCAAAGGCTTCATTAAAATAACAAACAGCAATAAGCGCTCCAATTAGCGGAATATAAAACAGAAGCGAGCTAAGCTGTGTATGTAATAAGGCTTTATCAGCCAATGGCTTAAAGCTAATATCACTATGCTTTGGTAAATCCATTATTTGTTGATTGTTAAACACTATTTGTCCCTATTTCTGCTTTTAATTATGACTGGCTTACCAACTAATGGTGGTTATTAAGGTGTGGCTTTGTTTTGGCTCAAGCGTTACTTTATCGCCTAAAACATTAGCGGCCTCTAGGCAGAGCATTGTTTTATATTCATCATCAGCAAAATTAGATAAGCGTTTTGATTTTTCTATCCATGGGTTCCACAGTACACACGAACTTGAATTTTCGCGGCTCACATTAATAACACCTTCTGGCGTATTAATGGTTTGCTCTGTATTTGCTTGTGTATAAACCATGTCGGTTTCGCGCTCAAAGCTTACAATGCCATGTTGTACAAATGGCCCCTCACTAAACTCAACATATTGCGCGCCTTGCAACCCATCGACATGAGTATTTGTAATGTCTGAGGTAGGAAAATAGGTATGCAGCGCTTGAGTAAAGCTAAATGGTACACTCCCTAAGTTAGTGGTCGTCAAGCGAACCTGTAATTTATCGCTTAATACAAACTCAACTTTTAATGCTGACTGATGCGGCCAATACGTCGTATTAACAAGCTTCATGGGTAGCTTTAAACTAACTGTAATTTGCTCATCAGATTCGTGTACTTCATCGGCTTGCCATACGCTTGTGCGCGCAAAACCATGGGCTGGCCATCCATCATTAGCATGTGTACCAAACCATGGCCAACAAATTGGAATACCACCTCGAATACTTACACCTTCTTGATAGGTTTCGCTCTGTGACACCCAAATAAGCGGCTTGTTATTTTTAGGAATAAACTCGGTAATTTGCCCACCTTGCAAAAATATTTTTGCATCGCACTTTGCACTAGCTATTTTAATAAACTCAAGACCGGTTTCGCTTTGCTCAATGCTAACTGATGGCGATAATTTCATACCTTCCCCTATAATACTGATACTAAAGATTTTTAATATTTGTGCAAAAACAATAATGCATACTTAAAGTATACGCTATTGATATTAAATATTGATTGCTGAATTTGTTCATTGCCGATTAATACATCTACAGTAAACTCACAAACAATTACTTTGTACTAACAGCTGTAAATGAATAATACTAAAGTCTATGTAATAAGACTTGCCAATTATTCACAACCTACGTACTGTGCGCAACTTAATGTATACAAGATGCTAAGAATATTTAATAAATTTTGAACAATATAATTTTACATTAGTTTCTGCTCTAAGCATTAAAAACCAATAAAAGCGGGTTGAAATACAATATATAATTTGAATTCAATTTATTTGATGTGTAACATTTCGCGATTACGGCAAGCTATTGCTTTTTCGACGAGATAAAAAATGCAGAAATATGACGAGTTATTAGTTTCTTTACGTAAAGTGATCCGTGCGATTGATTTGCACTCTAAGCAACTAAATAAAACAGCGGGTTTAACAGGGCCACAACTGCTTATTATGCAGGAAGTTTCCCAAACAAACGGCATAACTGCCAGTCGTATTGCTCAAAATGTCAATTTAAGCCCAGCAACCGTCACAAATATTCTCGATAGAATCGAAAGTAGAGATTTAGTAACACGCGTACGCAGTCAAATGGATAAACGACGAGTGAGCTTATACCTCACAGAAAAAGGAAAAGAGTTACTTGAAAAAGCACCTCAGCCATTGCAAGAACACTTTATTGAAAAGTTCTCTGCACTTGCTGAATGGGAACAGAGTCTTTTACTCTCGTCAATGCAGCGCGTAGCCGCAATGATGGATGCTGACAAATTAGATGCATCTCCCCTACTAGAAGTTGGTGCGCTGACTCAAGCTCCTAAAGAATAAATAATAAAAACACATAAGTTTTGTACTTACTCTAAACGTAAGGCGTTTTTTGACGCCTTGAATTTTTTATTTTTTAATCAACATCTGAGCAGCTACTATGACTAAACTCTCTAAATTAACGTTAGCATTAATTTTAAGTGGTGTTACTGGCACTTCTTACGCCACGGACCTCGACACCCTTCAAAACCAATTAAAACAACTAAAACAGCAAATGCAACTGCTCGAAAATCAATTAATCGAAGAGAAATCCAAACAACAGAAAATCAACAAAAAGCATGAAGAGCAAGTTGCTAAAATCAGTAAAAAGGCCCAGCAAACAGCAACTATTGTAGAGCCAGTAAAAAAAGACGACGGTATTAAATTCGGTGGTGCAATTCGCGCTAACTATAGCGTGGCCTCATACGATGAAGATAATAAAGATCGTGACGGTGATTTCGATTTTGATATTTTTCGTTTAAATGTATCAGGAAAAATTAACGATATCTCAGTAAATGGTGAAATTCGCTTTTTTGATTATATGACCGTAATTAAATATGCCTATCTAGGTTATGAGTTTACAAATGATTGGGAAGCGCAAGCAGGCATTACACAAGTGCCATTTGGTAACGGTCCTTATAATTCTCATAACTACTTTTTTAGCAGCAACTATTATATTGGCCTAGAAGATGATTTTGATTTAGGTGTTGTCGTTAAACGCAAATTGAAAGATAACTGGAAATTAGACTTAGGCTTTTTCAAAAATGACGAGCTTGGCGGTGTTGACGGATCAGCATCAGATAAAAGCCATCGTTATTCTTATGATATTGTTGGTAGCCGCAGTGCAAGCGAAGGAACATATGCAGAACCAGCTAATGAGCTTGGTGAGTACAATACCTTTGCTGGGCGTGCAACATATCAAATTAAGCACAATAAAAACATAACAACAGATATTGGTATTTCACTACTCAGTGGCGGCTTACATGACGGTGTAGATCGAGCAGGTAGTTATGGTGCATGGGCTGTACACCTTGATAGTCAGATTAATAACTGGAATATTCAGCTTCAACATGGCGAGTATGACTACGACTTAGACGATCAAAGTGACCGTATTTCGGTTGCAGCCTATGCCTATTACGATACGATTTCAAGCGAGGCAACTATGTCTAGCCTTAACGTTGCCTACAATTATTCGGTAGAATGGGGGCCTGTAAATGCCCTACAATTTTATAACGACTACAGCACCATATACGACAAATCAGACGATAGCGCCAATACGTGGATGAATATAACAGGTGTGAGTGTATCGGCCGGTGCCTTTTTTACCTACTTTGATTATGTTCAAGCGCGTAACCAGCCATTTATTGGCGGAACAATGATAGGAGATGGCGATACAGAGCGTCGCTTCAATATAAATTTAGGTTACTATTTCTAAAAAAGTCGCACATAATCTATTCAACAATAAAAAAGGGCAAAGTACATTTGTCCTTTTTTATTGCGTGCTGTTGTTATTTCATACCAATCTGCTTATATATTTGGTCTATTAAATGATAAAAAACCGCACTAAAACCAAGCAAAAATTTTTAACGAAATGAGTCCACTATTTAATACTATATAATCATCATGTTTTTAATAAAATTGGCATAAGTACTTCGAATTACGCCTCAATTAGCCTACAATTTAATGTATCCGTAATTAAACAAAATGAGCATAAGTGAATATAAGAGCAGCCTTTGTTTGTTATAAAAATTTATGGCTAAAAATGCTAGGGCTGATACTGGTTGCACTTGGTATTATTGGCATTGTACTGCCTGTTATGCCCACCACTATATTTTTCATTTTAGCGCTCACTTGTTTTACTCGCTCATCGCCCGCGCTAGAACACTGGTTACTTAACCATCCTCGTTATGGGGCTACATTACAACAGTGGCAAGCTCACAAAGTGGTTCCCGTTAAAGCAAAATGTTATGCCGCCATTGGCATGTTAATTGGGTTTATATTTTTACTGTACTCTACTGCCCCGATTTGGGTTATTTACCTCGTTGCAGCGATAGAAATATCGGTAATGATTTACCTTATCTTAAGGCCCTCTACTCCACCTAAGTACTAAACGTATACCTACAAATACCCTCCACTTGTAAAATCTTAATGTAAAGTTAAGTAAGTAAATTTGTAATGACTAATGCAAATCATTATCATGTTGTAAATTTTACAATATTAAACTATTTATGGCGTTTATTAATAAGCGAACTTTGTATAGTACAAGTCGCGCTCTACATATTTATATTTCTACAGCTTTATTTTTTCTGCTTATTTTGTTTTGCGTTAGCGGCATTGTGCTCAACCATATTGATTGGCTTAAAAACGATAAAGATAACGGTCAAGTAACTGCAACAATTCCAGCAGAGCTAGTTACCAAAGCCAATGAACAGCTAAATACGCTACCAACGCTTTACCCTGAAATAGAAGCTTACCTAGCCGAGCAATATTCACTTACAAAAGTAAAAAGCATTGAGTGGGAAAAAGAAGACGCGCTTGTCATGCTCGACTACCCACTGCCTGCTGGGTTTGCCTACGCAGAGCTTGATTTTACAACTGGCGAGCTAAATCTTGATTACCAAACAGGTGGCTTTTTAAGCCTTATTGGCGACTTACATAAAGGCCGCCACAGCGGTGAAGTATGGAGTTGGGTAATTGATATATCTGCCGTACTAATGATTTTATTTGCCATCACCGGCATGATTATTTTGTTTCAAAATAGAAAAAAACGCTTAGCAGGAATATGGATAACTTTACTGGGAGTGGCAACTCCACTGGTTATATATTTATGTTGGGTTCCACAAATAAAAGGAGTGTCTTAATGGTTAAATTTAAATTATTTATAAGCACCGCATTACTGCTCGTAGCTGCGTTTTTTCAAACAACGGCGCATGCGCAAACACCACAGCTAGAGGTTGAATTAACGCTTCCCGACTTAGAAGTACAACCGTATCACCGCCCATACGTTGCAGTTTGGCTTGAAACACCAGAGCGCAAACACGTTACAACGCTTGCACTTTGGGTGCAAAAAGCAGAATGGTTTAAAGACTTACGCCAATGGTGGCGTAAAGCTGGTAAAAGCGATGCCAACTTTGACGGCATTAGCGGCGCAACAAAACGCGCAGGTACTTACACCATAAATTGGCAAGGTAATGATTTAGACGGTAACCCAGTAAAACCAGGTAAATACTTACTAAATATTGAAGTTGTACGCGAAGAAGGCGGCAGAGACTACACCCGCGTTGAGCTCGATTTAACTAAATCAGGCAAACTAACAATTGATGGTAAAAACGAGTTTTCTAAAAGCTTCGTCACTGTAAGCACTAAGTAGCTGCTACTTAATCATTTGAATTTAAGGAAATACAATGAAAATTAATTTATTAAAAACCGCATTAATCGGCGCATTGAGCTTATCTGCTTTAGTGTCAACTTCAGCAAGTGCACACGGACGTTGGTTACTACCTTCGCATACATCTTTATCAGGCGATAAAGCGCATTACGTAATGATTGACGCTAGTATCTCTAACGAAATGTTTGCACCAGACAAAGCCTTTAAACCTAAAGAAAAAGGCGCCGAGTACGACGACACATTATTAATGGCACTTGCACCTAATGGTGAGCCAGTAAGCGACACCATTCGTGCTTATTACTTAAAGCGTAAAAGCTCAGCTGCGGTAAGCTTAACAGAGCAAGGCACTTACCACATTGCAATGACCCAAAAGCCAATGTACATGACCTTCTACAAAAATGAAGAAGGTAAGCGCAAGCGCGTATTTGGTAAAAAAACAGAAGCTGAGTTACCTAGCAATGCAAAAGATGTAACGACAACGAAGGTTGTTTCAACAGTAGATACATTTGTAAGCCGAAATGGCACCTCAAAACCTGCACAGTTAGGTTTAGGCTTAGAGCTTAGCGGTCCAACGCATCCAAACGATTTATTTGTAGGTGAACAAGCACGTTTTCAGTTACTACAAGATGGTAAATCTGCTGGTGAAGGCGTTGAAGTAAGTATTTTAAAAGGCGACACACGCTACCGTAACGAGCGTGGCGAAGTAAAAGTAACGACCGATAAAGACGGTATGTTTACAATTACGTGGAAAGAGCCAGGCCTATACCTAATCGAAACCTCTAACAAGGTTACCGTAAATGAAGAAGGCGTAGATGCAGGACGTTATGCATTATTTACAACGCTTGAAGTTGCCCCTGAATAATTTAAATTACTAAATTTAAAAAATTGAAAGGCCAAGCATTTGCTTGGCCTTTTTACGTCTTACTAACTTTTATCTAAAATCCCCTTGAATTCGCAACCATTCGACACAAGATTGCAACTACAACGATCCAAACGCCTATATCGCGCGTAGACAGTGACCTTACTTGTTAACAACTTAGAATATCTTAGATAGTTTTTATCTTTGCACTAGGATAGTCGCTTCTATATGATGCGCTCCTTTTCGACTAGCAGCTCTTGGGGAACAATTAATGACTTTTAAGCGTTTATCTGCAAATAAACTAGCACTTAGCTTGGCCGTTACCACTGCACTTAGCACACCTTACTCTATGGCCGTTGCCGCAGAGCAAGATAATCAAGCAGAAAAGAATATCGAAGTGATTTCGGTTACCGGTACTCGCAGAAGCTTACGCAGTATTGCCGAAAGCTCAGTACCTGTAGATATTATTACCAGCGGTGATATGCAAAGTACGGGTCAGCTAGAAATAAGCCAAATACTAGCAAACCAAGTACCTAGCTTTAACTACCCAAGTGCCACTATGGGTGATGGTACTGACCATGCAAAACCAGCTGTTTTACGTGGATTAGCACCCGATCACACATTAGTACTTATAAACGGTAAGCGCCGCCATGCCGGTGCGCTATTAAACTTAGCAGGTGTTGTTGGTCGAGGCTCTACCGCTGTTGATTTGAACATGATTCCAACATCAGCCATTAAGCGTGTTGAAGTACTACGTGATGGCGCAGCCGCACAGTACGGTTCTGATGCAATTGCAGGGGTAATTAACATTGTACTTAAAGATGCCTCAGAAGGCGGCAGCGTTAGCGTAACGTACGGTAAATACGACACTCAAATGGCTGGCGTACCTCAGCTAGAAAGCACCTATGCAGATGCTAACGGCGACTTAGCGTTTAATACCGGTGGCGACAGAGAAGTAAACGACGGTGCAACACGCACTGTTAGCGCAAACTCTGGTTTTGCGTTATCTGATAACGGCTTTGTAAACGTATCAATTGAATACCGTGATAACGACTCAACTCAACGCTCAGGCTTTGACCCTCGCGAACAATACAGCCGCCTTGATGATGGCAGCCTAGACCCACGCGAATTTACTATCGATCGTTACAACCACCGCTTTGGTAAAGCCGACCTTGAAGATTACGCGTTGTTTTACAACATGGGTTACGATTTAGATAACGGCTTAAACCTTTATTCATTTGGTAGCTACTCAAAGCGTGAAGGTAATTCAGGTGGTTTTTACCGCCGTGCAAAAGACAGCCGTAACGTTTTAGAAGTGTACCCAGATGGCTTTTTGCCGCAAATTGAAACAGACGTACAAGACTACTCATTTGCGCTGGGCTTAAAAGGCGAAACTAACGACTGGACATGGGATGTAAGTACCAACTACGGCCGTAACGACTTTGGTTTCGGTGTTATAAATAGTATTAACACATCACTAGGTGCCGACAGCCCAAACGAATTTGACAACGGTGCATTGGTTTACGATCAGTTTTTAGTAAACGCAACGGCCAATACCACACTTGATTTAGGCTTACCTGATGACGTATTTTTTACCGTAGGTACTGAATACCGCCACGAAAGCTACAAAATTGAAGAAGGCGAAGAAGCGTCTTACATCACCGCACTTGATAGCGATGGTAACCCAATTGCAGCCGGTGGCGCGCAAGTACTTGCTGGTTTTGGACCAGAAAGTGCGACTGACGAAAGCCGTCATAACATCGCTTTATTTGTTGAGTTTGATACCTACTTAACAGAAAAGTGGAATATCGTTTTAGCGGGTCGTTATGAAGATTACAGCGACTTTGGCGACACATTTACCTCTAAACTTGCCTCGCGTTACAGCATTACTGAAAACCTATCGCTGCGCGGTGCAATTAGCACCGGTTTCCGTGCGCCATCTTTAGCGCAAAGCTCGTACCGCCAAATATCAACCGTACTTGAAAACAACCAACCATTTGAAGTTGGTCTATTCCCAACCGATTCAGCCGCAGCGCAAGCACTCGGTGCTCAGCCGTTAGATGCTGAAGAGTCAGTAAACGTTACTGCGGGCTTTATGTACACGCAAGGCAGCTTTAGCTTAACCGTAGATGCGTACCGCATTGATATTGATGACCGTATTGTATTGTCTGAAAACTTAGAGGGCGATGCCGTAGTAGAAATACTACAAAATGCCGGTGAGCTAAATACCGAAAGCGTACGCTACTTTACCAACGCTATCGACTCACGCACGCAAGGTGTAGATATAGTTGCCACTTATAATCTAGATTTAGACAACTTAGGTGATTTACGTTTAAACGTAGCAGCTAACTTTAACGATACCGAAGTAACACACGTAAACGACAACCCAAGCGAACTAAACTCACTAGGTGACGACTACGTAGTGTTTGCACGTCGTGAAGTAGGCCGCTTTGAAGAGGGCACGCCAGATAGCAAATGGAACTTATCAGCAGTGTGGAACTTTAACGAATGGCAAACAACGCTTCGTGCCACACGTTATGGTGAAGTCGCTGATATATCAACTACAGCTGATCGCGATGAATACCTAGACCCTAAATGGATCACCGACTTAGAAGTGGCATACCGTCCAGACGAATATTGGAAATTTGCCGTTGGTGCAAACAACTTGTTCGATCAATACCCACAAGCAACCGTGGATAACATTGGTTACTCTGACTTTGGCCAAATATTCCCGTACACACCGTATGCACCTTACGGATTAGACGGACGCTTTTTATACGGTAATATTACTTACAGCTTTTAATTAGTTTACTAATAAAAGCAGAGCAATTATAAAAGGATGCATCACGCATCCTTTTATATTAATAATTAGTTATTTTAACCACTTATTAGTATTTCAACTTTCATAAAAAACCACCACCCTATACAAAACAACAGCTTACATTTCGGCCTCATTTTTGCTCTATATTGTTTATATAAATACAAACAATAAATACCAAAGGACTAAACATGAGCTCATCAACTGTATCTAACATTACAAAACCACTTTCACTTATTGGCGGCATTTTATTATTAAGTGGCTGTGTATTTCATATATCGCCAAGCGTTGCCTCAGTAAAACAAACAAAACAGCTATCACTGCCAAGCAATAATTTAGAATATTTAAATGTGTTAAGCGGCGCAGGTAGCCTTGAAATAAAAGGCTCAAAAACGGCCACCAGCATCAGTGTTGATGCCACTATTTACACAGCCGACATTGAAGACGAATACGAGCTAACGCTCGAGCAAGACGGTAAACAGGCAAAGCTTGTTGCCCAAAATAAAAGTCGTAATGGTATTAGCTTTTACAGTGGCCAATCTCCAAGTATTAATTTAGTGGTTACTGTGCCAAGTAATCTAAATTTAGATATTGATGATGGCTCTGGCGACATTTTAATAAGTGCTATGCAAAGCAATATTGATGTAAAAGACGGCTCAGGAGATTTAACGATAAGCGGTGCTAAAAACCTAACTGTTGACGATGGATCAGGTGAAGTAAACCTTGAAAACATCGCAGGTAATTTAGAATTAACCGATGGATCTGGCAGTATTCACATTAACAACGTAAGCGGCAATGCAACTATTGACGATGGTTCTGGCGAAATGCACGTGAGCAACATAACCGGTTCGCTAAACGTTGAAGATGGATCGGGTGATATAGTAATAAGCCATATTAGCGGTGCAGTTAATGTTGATGATAACTCTGGCGACCTGCTTATTGAGCATATTGGTTCAAGCGTAACAATTGAAGATGGTTCGGGTGATATTCGCGTTAATCATGCAAAGGGGCTGACTATCACTGAGTCGGGCTCGGGCGATGTAAGTATCGATAATATTAGCGGTTCAGTAAAAGTAGCTGACTAACTTTATTTAAGCGTTATTCAACTGCCATTTAATATACTTTATGCCCTATCAATCTGGGCATAAAGCACTCCTCTCAAAGTATAAGTTATTTAAAAGCAGCACTGCTTCACGTTAACTATTTCCTAAAATAATATAAAAAGTACCTATTTTGATTTATTTTTTTGCTTTATAGCTAATTTCGGTACATATTAGTATTCGACTTTATTAAAAGGATATTAATACTATGAAATGGAAACTCTTAATTCTAATCACGACTCTATTCACGCTTGTTGCATGTGGCTCTGGTGGTTCAGACTCCAAAACAGTAACTAAACCGCTCAGCACTAACACAAAGCCTGTTGCGGTTATCACCACCGAGCAATCGGGGTTTAAAGTAAATACCACCCTCGTTTTTAGCGCAGCACAAAGTAGCGACCCCGATGGCGATGCACTCACCTATCAATGGCAATTAACCAGCAAAAACGAACAAGTAGAAATACCGATTACGGTTAATAATGAAAGTACCGTTGAGTTTTCAGTATCTGAAGCACAAGAGTACCAATTAGTATTAACCGTGAGTGACGGCAAGCTTTCAAGCGCACCTGCACAAAAACAATTCACCGTTACTGCAAATACCCAGCTAACTGCTAACGCAGGTAGCACACAAACCGTTAAACAAGGTGATGTTGTGCTTTTAAATGGCGCGCAAAGTAGCACAACCAGCGGCGCCATTAATCAATACAAATGGCAATTTATTACCAAGCCCGTAGCAAGTAATGCAACGCTTGAAAATGCGACTCAAGTAAAAAGCCAGTTTGTTGCCGACGAAATAGGCGAGTTTAAAGTTGAGCTTACCGTTACTGATTCACAAGGTGATACAGCAAGCACTGTCGTACTCATAAAAAGTGAATCGCTTAATTCTAATTCATCGCCACAAGCGGTGATAAACGTAGAAAATCAAACAATTGCTCCAAATGAAGTTGTTACACTTTACGGTAACCAAAGTACTGATCCCGATAAAAACGATACGCTTAGTTATGCGTGGGCAATTACAGCAAAACCCCAGGGCAGCACGCCGGCTCTTTCAAACATGCAAAATCATACCGCTGGGTTTTCAGCGTCTACAGCTGGAGATTACGCGCTTTCACTCACTGTTACCGATCAACAAAACGAAAGTGATACCGCATCAGTTACTTTAACTGTTACCACAAGCAATAAAGCCCCAATAGCAACACTTGAATCCGAACGTGATATTACGTTAAACGAATCAACCACTTTGCAGTGCCAACAATGCAGCGACCCAGACGGAGATACGCTGAGTTATAACTGGCAGTTACAAGCCAAGCCTGTAAATAGTGCATCGCAACTCACTAACAACACATCAGCAACGCCCTCTATTGTTGCCGATAAAGAAGGCGACTACGTTGTAGCGCTTACAGTGTCTGATGGGCAATTAAGTTCAAACCAAGCAACCTCAGCACTGCATGCCAGTAGCAATAAAAAGCCTGTTACTTTGGTAACTTATGAAACCTCCATAACGGTTGATGAACAAGTTTTACTTGATGCCTCGACTAGTTACGATCCAGAAGGCCAGCCACTAAGTTACCAATGGGAAATCATTTCGTCGCAAGGCCAAGCAACGCTTAGCAGTAATACAATATCAAAACCAACGTTTAGCGCATCAGTAGAGGGGCAAGTTGTTATTTCGTTACGCACTAACGATGGCGTGCAGTTCTCTGACACAAAAACCCTAACAATTGATGTAATACAAAACGCATTGCCAGTAATTAGCTTCACGGGGGAGCAATCGCGCTACGATGTAGTGGGCAATGCAGTTAAATTTGATGTAAGCCAAAGTTACGACCCAGAAGGAACCACTCTCGATTACGCTTGGACGCTATCAGCCCCTTCAGGTTCGAGCACCAGCTTAAGCAATACAAACCAAAGTATTACCGAATTTATCGCCGATATGACAGGTAGTTACACGCTAACCGTTGTAGCAACTGATGCAGATGGCTTTTCAAAAAGTGTGCAATTTTCAATTACAGTAACTAACTCTGCACAACTTACCGGTCGTATTAAAGGGCAACTCACTAATGTGCAAAAAGCGGCTATAAGCAATGCACAGCTAACAATTAATGGACAGCAGTACAGCACCAACACAAACGGCTTTTTTGATGAAGAGGTTAATTTAGCGCAAGGTGAAAAAATAACGATAACAACAGCAGATCAAAGGCTTGCAGCTGGGGAATATAACTCTGTAGCAATTACGCAAAGCAACTTTACTGTGGATATAGGCCAAAATAGCATGCCCGTTTTACAAGCTGTTGAGGTTTCAGTATTTGTGTGTGCTGAGTTTTCAGGCCCCGACACCGTTAACCTACGCTTTAACATGGTAGATACACTTTTAGCGTCAGATAGCTTTCAATTTAGCTTTGATCAAACAAAACCACTTACTTTACAAAAAAGCGGAAGTAGTTACCTCGATAGCGAATTAGATATCGACCTACCTGCATCTGCCGAATTTGAAGTAACAGTAATTGAAACAAACGTTGAAAATACAATCAGCTCAAACATTACTATTTACCATTCTGATTCAGGCCAACCGAGCTCAGCAATTATAAGTATTTGTAATATTTAGCCCCCAAATAAGCCCTTCAACATAAAGTGCTATTTTTAGCCCAGTAGTTATAACCATTAGTGTTATAACTACTGATAAATAAACAACTTTGAGCCATATAATCCATTGTATTTTATAAGCAGCTAAGCCATTCTAAAAGCCTTGATGTTATTAGGATAAACGCGTGTTAGAAATTGCTTTAATTTACTTAGCAGCAGCAATTGTAGCTGTGCCTATTGCTAAACGAGTCGGACTGGGCTCAGTATTAGGTTATTTAATTGCCGGAATACTCATTGGCCCTTATGCGCTGGGTGTTGTGGGCGATCAAACCGATGTAATGCACTTCGCAGAATTTGGCGTAGTAATGATGCTGTTTTTAGTGGGCCTTGAACTACAACCTTCGCGTTTATGGACATTACGCCACTCTATTTTAGGGCTTGGCGGCTTACAGGTTGTGCTATCGGCAGCGGCTATTTTTGCATTTTGTTATTGGTTTTTTGCCATGCATTGGCAAACCGCACTCGCCATTGGTTTAATGCTCGCGCTCTCCTCTACCGCTATTGTGCTGCAAAGCCTTGAAGAAAAAGGCTGGCTAAAGCAAGAAGCCGGACAAAACGCTTTTTCGGTATTGCTGTTTCAAGACATCGCAATTATTCCTATTTTAGCCCTATTGCCACTGCTTGCATTTGCCCCGCAAACTAGCACAAAAGATATTAGCGATTCGATTATTGCAAGTTGGCCGGTATGGCAACAAGTATGTGTATCGGTTGCGGTTATTGCCGCTATTATTGCCGGCGGTAAATATGTATCGGCGCCGTTATTTAGATACATTGCCCAAACACACATGCGTGAAATATTTACTATTTTTGCACTGTTTTTAGTGGTCGCTATTGCACTGGTTATGCAAAGTATTGGTTTATCGCCTGCGCTGGGGACTTTTTTAGCGGGCGTTGTACTTGCCGAGAGTGAATTTAGACACGAATTAGAAGCCGATATAGAACCCTTTAAAGGCTTACTTTTAGGATTGTTTTTTATAACTGTTGGCGCATCAATTAACTTTGAACTGCTATTTAACGAGTTTAGTACCGTTATTGCCTTAGTAGTTTTACTCATAGTAGTTAAAGCCTGCATTTTATTTGCCCTTGCCGTTACCTTTAAAATTAACAGCAAACAGCAGTTATTATTTGCCCTAGCGCTTGCCCAAGGCGGTGAATTTGCCTTTGTACTGTTAAGCGTAACAACTACCTTAAGTATTTTAACGCCCGAGCAAACCAGCCTTGTTACCTTAGTTGTGGCGGTATCAATGCTAATAGCGCCGTTATTACTTATGGTTTATGAGCAAATACAAAAACGCAGCAGCTGTGCTTTGCCTGAGTTTGATAAGCCAGAGCAAATTAGCACCGCTAAGCACGTAATTATTGCGGGCTACGGACGTTTTGGGCAAATTATGGGGCGTTTACTGCACGCGCAAGGCTACGAAATTACTGTACTTGATCACAGCCCTAGCCAAATAGAATTACTACGTCGTTTTGGCAATACCGTATTTTATGGTGATGCCGCACGCCAAGAACTCCTTGAAGCCGCAGGCGCGCACACCGCGCAAATGCTGGTAATTGCAATTGATAACCCCGATAAAACCATTGAGATAATTAAGCTCGCGCATAAAAACTACCCGCAACTTAAAATAGTTGCTCGCGCAATCGACCGCCGCCATGCGTATCAGTTACTTAATTTAAAAGTAGATGCGTTTAACCGCGAAACAGTCGACTCAGCTATTAACCTTGCCGTAGAAGCTCTGGAGTTACTAGGTAACACTAAGCAAGATGCCGAGCGCGCCGGAAAACTATTTAGAGACCACGATCGCGCTGCAGTTGTGCAACTTGCCGAGCTGTGGGGCGACGACGCCAGCTACGGCGTAGCCGTGCGCCAACGCATGGAAGATTTAAAGCAAGTGCTGCAACAAGATAAACAAGCACAAAGCGATTTAAATACCTGCGATAGCGGCGACTGCGAAGACGGCTTAACAGAAGTAGCGAGTAAACCTAAAAAGCCTGATGATGCTCATTTGGAGTAGCGTCTAAAAACTGATATGTGCTATTAGCGTGAGTTAATAGCACTGTGAATAAGTGCCACAATCAAATAAGTTGTCTGAAAGCATAGCTGTACTTTTTAGTTAGTGTTCAAAGCGCTTATATGTTCCACGCCAATCTAAGTTTTCAGGATATTTAACCTTATAAGCATTTATTTCAGCCTTAGAAGCGTACTGAAAATAGATAGAAAAATAGTCACTTATGTAGCTTTCGCCGTCACCCATTCTCCAAAATATATCGCTCGGATGATAATTTGGAAATTTAATCCAAGGCGGTTTTGGCGGAGTATGCTTTAACTTATTTTCATAACGCTCTTTAAGCATTTTATTCCAAGCAGCTCTATGCTCTAGATACTTACCCCATTTTTCATCGGTAGTGTTAGCTGGTTTTTCACTTCCCATTGATGAAATAGGTATAAGCATTAAAATAAACACTAAGACGGTGTAAATATTTATAAAATGACGCATGACTAAATATGAGCTTTAATAAATGCTTTTAGTTCTTCTTTTTCGGCTTCGTTTGTAAATGTGCTAGCTGGGATTATTAAAGCCAATAACTTGTCTACAAATATATATAAATCACCTTTATTTTCTTCCATTGCTTCAACGGCTTGCCATTTATAAAAGTAACTTCCAAGATGATTAGTCTCGCAAATGCCATCAGCTTGAAATTCAATTGTTTTATTGCCAATCATTACGCCATTTTCATTGGGGATTGATTGCTCTTTTAACTTATAATTATTGTATAAAAATACAATAATTAATATTAAAAATGGCACTGCTACAATTAACCCACTTGGCCAATGAAAGTCAGAAAGGCGAATAGACTCAACCTGAAAAAAAGTCATAAGAACAACGGCTAGCACAAACCATACAATCATGTTTTTTATAAACCCTAAACCTTTATTATCTTTAGGCGCACACAACTTTTTTATTATAAAATCAGCATAGTCGGTATAATTCTTTTTAGTAACAGTAATAGATTTGAGCATAGTAATGTCCATATAGAACGCTTTTTAGCGCACAATTAAGTTTTGTGTTTAAGTAAATAGCTAACTACAAGCGTGTATCAAGCTTAACCAACTCACCTGATAGTACATCAAAAATATAATAAAGTGCTTCACTCTCCGGCTTGGTATAAATTAATACCATATTATTACTAATTAGCTGATAGCCTTCAATATTATCCATAATAGATTTCAAGCCAGAGCCGTCGTATTCAGAAACTAATAACTCTTTTTGGTCATCACTATTTAAAAAGCCATTTTTATTTGTATCTTTTTGTACAACTGAGAAGATGTTTTTACTTAGAACGCTTTGGTAACTGGTTTCTTTTAATTGAACCGGAGAAAAGCCTACAATTAATACGTTATTTTTGAATAACACTTTGTTTTTCTCGCCAGCTTTAGTAAACATTAAATTTACTGCATTACGACTCAAACTCAGTGCTGATGAAATAATAATCTCAGCATTAGCGCTGTAAGGTTTTTGATTTATTATTTTGTCAGACGTGATTTCTAAAATGTGAACATCTTTGATTTGACCAATATAATTTTTTTGTAACTTTGGTTCTTCATCAAGGGCTACGCTATGTTCAATCAACTGAACCTTAGGCGCAGAATAGCCACTTTTAAAAAGATCACTAATAAGGCTCTTACCAATAGCAAAAATTACAACTATCGCAGCAATAAATAGTAATACCTGATTAGATTTCTCAATAAAATTCATAATACGTGTTCTCAACGCAAACTCCTTATAAACAACTGTTTCACCTTTGGTAATTAATTTTTTACCCATTTTATATTGGTTTGTTTAATACCTAGACCTTGCTTGAAGCTTACAGGAAACTCTAATGTGGGCTTACCAGCCCAGCCTCTTTCAAGATATAAATTGTAGCCGTCATCATTTTTTTCATATGTAACAGCGGACAACCAAATACCATCCCAATCACCTAAAAAATCCAGTTCAGCTAAAGTGTTTGGGTATACCCCATTGCGGGTTTTATGTAGTTCAATTAGAGAAATAGCAGATACAAAGTTTTGTGTACCAAATTTCTCATCGGCCCCAGTTACTTCAAAATCACACCCAGATAGTAATAAAACAAATAAAAGACTAAATATATACTTTGTCATATGAAGCAACTTCTAACTTTGTTTAAACATTGCCGCAGGAAAATAACAAGTGAGTCCATACAAAGCATATAACTAAAAGTACTCGCATTTAATTCCCCATATAACAGCTTTGTTAATAGGCACTGTTGCAAACATCCCTATTGCGTGGACTTCTATTAGTATCAAATAGCGTAAGTTATTGCCAACTATAAATAATTAGTAAAAAGTTATGCTCATTTATAAGAAGGGACGGTTATTCGAGGTATTGTTTAGGCGGAAGTATTTTAAATTCACTTTATTTTAGAGGGCGATTGGTAGCTCACCACGGCTTGCTGATTGAAGTATACATTTACCCCCAAAACAGCAAGCTCGTTTTACGCCACATTAAAACTCAACTAAAACCTAGTGGTGATGTCCGCCTTGAATAGCCTCGCCCTGCTGGTTATAAAAACCTGTTGCGCTGTGTTCTATAAAACCAAGGTTTATCATTTTTACTAAAAACGGGTCATTTTCGTTATCGCCAATGTCGGCGTAATCTGTGGTTTGAAAGCGATCCCATTGTGCAAATTGAGCGGTAATTAATGGCTCATCAGTGCTTACATTATTAAGGCTAAGCAAGGTAGTTGTTTGGCTTTTTTTATTACTAATACTAAATGTTTTAACTAATTTTGAATGCGTAAAAAAGGCGAGGTTAAAGTCGTTGCCATTTTCGCTCAATGTATAGTTCTTTACTTCATCGCAGCCTTTGCCTTGTGTGCTTACTAAGGTCATTTTTTTTATTAGGTGGTTATCCACCAGCTGACTTTTAGCACTCCAATTTTGCACGCCGCGTACTTCAGATGGTTGGTATTCAATGCCGCGTTGCTGGGCATTAAAGTAACGTATTGGTCGTATTTGATTATTGGCTAAGTGCTGCCAAAGCTCGGTTATTACTTCACTTTGATGCGCTACTTGCTGGTTGTTTCGCCAAAGGGTAAGTGACTCGCTACTTTGCTGCGCTTTATGGCTGTTGGTAATTTTATAATCGGCTTTTAAATGCTTAGCATCAATATCACATTGCGAGGCAAAGCTACTTGTACTTACAAGCGTGGCAATTATTAATAACGCTTTTTTCATTTAGCTATCTCTTATTTATATTTCAAGTTTATGGCAATAACATAACGATTAAAAATGTCAGCTTAATGACAAAAACCCCGCAAAGTAGGCGGGGTTTTTTATTTAGATATATTTAACTAAATTTATAACTAGCCGGTATTTATTGCGCTAGTTTTTCGTCTGCGGTTTTTACAAAGTCAGCGGCAAAGTCCATTACATGGAATAAAAAGCTTTGCTCGTTTGTGCCTGTTACCAAGTGTGCACCAGGTCCCATTGCATAAACGCCTACGTCTTCACCGGCATGTGTTTCTGAGCCCATTGGTACCAGTGCTTCTTGATGAAAGCCCGGTGTGGTTGTATCAACATCAGTTAAATCAACACGCCCTGTAACCGGTGCAAACGCGTAACCTGCATCGGCATTGGTCTCGCTACCTAGGTTTCTAAAGCCACCACCATTTGTGTAACCAACCGTTGTATAAGGCATATCGTCGGCAGCTAAGCTTGGCTCAGTAGCGCCGACTGCAACCACTTTACCTAAAATTGGGTTACCGCGTT
Source organism: Pseudoalteromonas sp. 1_2015MBL_MicDiv (assembly GCF_002407505.1). Taxonomy (NCBI): domain Bacteria; kingdom Pseudomonadati; phylum Pseudomonadota; class Gammaproteobacteria; order Alteromonadales; family Pseudoalteromonadaceae; genus Pseudoalteromonas; species Pseudoalteromonas sp. 1_2015MBL_MicDiv. The sequence continues at coordinate 3,843,188 of NZ_CP012737.1, forward strand.
TAGGGTAACCGGCAATGGTAAATACATGGCTGTGATCGGCAGTTACAACTATTAATGTTTCTTCTGGGTTGGTGTTTTCCATCGCCACTTTAACGGCTTTAGCAAGCTCAATAGTGTCGTTTAACGCGTTATAAGCGTTACCCGCATGATGCGCGTGGTCAATTCGACCCGACTCAACCGTTAAGAAAAAACCTTGCTCGTTGTTATCAAGTACGTTTATTGCTTTTTCGGTCATTTGTGAAAGCGAAGGCTCACCTGCTACATCGTTTGCACGGTCAGCCTCGTACTGCATGTGGGACTCATTAAATAAGCCAAACACTTTAGTGGCGTCGTCACTTATTGCATCAAAACCGGTTTGATCCATTACGTAAGTACCATTTGGATATTGCGTTTTCCACTCTGCGGTTAAGTCGCGGTTATCGGTTCGATCCCCTTCAACAGCACTTACTGCATCGGTTGAATTAAACGCGGCATCTTTTGGTAAAAAGTGACGACGACCGCCGCCCATTACTACGTCAATACCGTCTACATCAACACCACTAAAGCGTGCTTCTAAGTTGGCTTCAAAGTTAACTAGTTGCGATGCAATGTCTTCACACGTCGCGGCACTTTCTGGCATATCGGAGATATCTTCCCAGTTACGCTCTGCCGATTTAGCATACGTTGCAGCTGGTGTTGCGTGAGTAATACGCGCTGTAGAAATAATCCCTGTTGCTTTGCCTGCAATTTCAGCAAGCTCTAACGAGGTAACAAGTTCGTGCCCTTTGCCTGATGCACAATTACCACGTTCAACCGCTTCATCTATACCAATAACGCCTGCGTCGGTTTTAACACCCGATGCCATTGCGGTCATAGTGCCTGCCGAATCTGGCGTTTGCGCATCTACGTTGTATGTTTTTACAAAGCCTGAAAAAGGCATAGTTTCAAAGCTTAACTGGTGATCTTCACCCATTTCGCCCTCTAACTGACCCGCTAAAATACGTGCTGCGGTTATGGTAGAAATACCCATACCATCGCCCACAAATAAAATTACGTTTTTAGCTTTGCCTGATTCAGTAACAATGTTGCTACTGGCTGTTTGTGCAGCACCTAATTTTGTTTGTGCTTCACTAAACCAAGTATTACTAGTGAGCGAGGCTAACTGCTCGCTTGTTAGCGACGTTGCGGGTACATTACACACTAAATTAGTTGAGTTAACTTCGTTGCTATCTAGCACGTCGTTATTATTGGTATCTGCGCCTACTTGCGTCTCTACACCGCCATTAATGCACTGCTCAGAGCCCACTGCAATAGTATTATCTACTGCGATAATATTATTTTCATTTTTGTTATCGTCACTCGAGCAACCAGCTAGCGCGACCATTACTGCCAAAGAAAGTACCGTTAATTTGTTCATGTTAGCCGCCATTATTGCTGAGTTAATTCAAGAGCTTGATTAATTAGATGAAATACAACGTTTTGTTCAATTACACCTTGCGCTAGCTGAGCACCAGGACCTTTAGCATGTAAAGATATGTCTTCACCTGCGTGTGTTTCTGAGCCCATTGGTACGGTTGCTTCTTGGTGAAAACCTGGGGTTGTTGTATCAACGCCATTTAGCTCAACACGCCCTGCAACAGCAGCACTTGTGTAACTTGCATCAGCATTTGTCTCGTCGCCTAAATTTCTAAAACCTAAGCCATTTGCGTAACCGACTGTGGTGTACGGCATATCGTCGGCGGCTAGGCTTGGTGTTGTTGCACCTACTGCAACTACTTGACCTAAAATTGGATTACCACGCTTAGGGTAGCCTGCAATAGTAAATACATGGCTGTGATCGGCGGTTACTAAAATAAGGGTTTCTTCTGGGTTGGTGTTATCTACCGCAGCTTGCACGGCTTTAGCAAACTCAATGGTGTCGTTAAGCGCGTTGTACGCATTACCCGCATGGTGCGCGTGGTCAATTCGACCCGACTCAACCGTTAAGAAAAATCCATTATCGTTTTTACCAAGCACTTCAATTGCTTTAGTGGTCATATCGGTAAGTGAAGGCTCGCCCGCTACATCGTTTGCGCGGTCAGCTTCGTATTGCATGTGGGATTCGTTAAATAAACCAAATACTTTAGTGGCGTCATCCGCTATTGCATCAAAGCCTGTTTGATCCATCACGTACGTAGCATCTGGGTATTGTGTTTGCCACTCAGTCACTAGGTTGCGCTCGTCAGTACGGTCGCCTTCTATAGCACTTACTGCATCTGTTGAGTTAGCTGTTTCGTCTTTTGGTAAAAAGTGACGACGACCGCCACCCATTACAAAATCAAGGCCGTCTACGTCGGTCCCTACAAATCGTGCTTCTAGGTTTTTTTCGAAGTTAACCAGTTGCGATGCAATGTCTTCACAGCCACCCGTTACGGCATCTTCTGGCATATCGGATACGTCTTCCCAGTTACGGTCAGCCGATTTAGCATACGTTGCAGCAGGGGTTGCATGAGTAATACGTGCTGTAGAAATAACGCCTGTTGCAAGGCCTTTAATTTCAGCAAGCTCTGTAGCTGTAAGTAATTCATTACCTGCCACTGTTGAACACACGCCGCGTTCAATATCTTCATCTACACCAATTACGCCAACATCGGTTTTAACACCCGAAATCATTGCCGTCATCGTGCCTGCTGAGTCGGGAGTTTGGGCATCTACGTTATACGTTTTAACTTGTGCAGAGTATGGGAACTCTTCAAAGCTTAAATAACCTTCTTCGCCAGATTGGTTATTACGCTGCCCTTGCAAAATGCGCGCTGCGGTAAGAGTAGAAATACCCATGCCATCGCCCACAAATAAAATGACATTTTTAGCTTTAGTGGCTTGTGTAGCCTGCGCTTGTGCTGTTTTTGTTGTTAGTTTAGTTTGCGCAGCACTATACCAGCTGCTGTCTTTTTGGCTTTGCGGTAGTACATCTGCATGGCTCACTGCGCTAAACGCAAACGTTAGAGCGATTGCCGCAGCGACTTTTTTAATTTTCATTCATAATTCCCATTGTTTAGTGGTTATTTTTTGCTTGAAGTTAAAAATCTCAAATGAGTAACCGCTGCACTATAGAAAAAAGATATGACTAAAAAAGGTAATTTTGGTGAACAAAAAGTGACTAATATTTTACAAAAAAAAGACATAAAAAACGCAGCATGTTAAATGCTATAACTCTGGCTTAAAGCGACTGAGTTACACTCGCCTATGTTGATAGAACTGAGTATCGCCCGTATAACAAGTAGTTACTTTTCACCTTTTATATAGTGATTAAAAACGCCAATAACCTTTTGTTATTTTTTAATTACGCTTGCCTCCATAAATATAAAAAGAGGTAAAACTCATCAAAGTGGGCATAGAATCGATTATTAAAATAATTACTGAAACACTTTGGATTACATTATTAGCACCTAAATTTGCAATTTAGAGCCAGTCAATTAAATAATCTAAGATCCATATAAAAATTAAACAGATAAGTGATAGACGTTTTAAGCACTTGAGGTTTCTATTTAATTCACTTCAAAGAACACCACATAGAACATAACAAACTGATTTAAAAAGCTTTAATTTAATTTTAAAAAACAAATCTGCATAGGCGTTAGTAAACTGGCTAATAATTAACAGATAAAAAATTAGTACTTCTAAAATAAAATCACAATAAAGCTTGGTATACGGCTTAACTTACTGTTATCCTGCTTCGCATCGGGTTGATAGAAAACCCTATTTATTTGTAAGTACCACGTTGATATTAGTAATAATCCTTCGCGTTATCCTCAGTTAAATGTATGTTTTCTTCCTGTTAAATTGCCTTAATTTAAGGCGCACTTTTATTAATTCTTAGGATACTATTATGTCTAATACTACAACTGGTACAGTTAAATTTTTCAATGAAGCAAAAGGTTTTGGTTTCATCGAGCAAGAATCTGGTCCTGACGTTTTCGCTCATTTCAGCGCAATCTCTGGCGACGGTTTCAAAACTTTAGCTGAAGGCCAACGTGTACAGTTTACTGTTACTCAAGGTCAAAAAGGCCCACAAGCTGAAAACATCGTTAGCATCTAATTGCTTTCGTTAAATGGGTTAGCAATAACCCATTTTGAATACTAGTTTGAAAGAAGTTCTGTTTTATTTGTTAGTACCGAGTTGTTTTAGTAATAATCCTACACGATATCCTCAAGTTAACTATTTTTTCCGGCTCAATCGCCTCTTTTCAGGCACACTTATATTAATTTTTTAGGATACATATTATGTCTAATACAACTACTGGTTCAGTAAAATGGTTTAACGAAGCAAAAGGTTTTGGTTTTATCGAGCAAGAATCTGGCGCAGACGTTTTTGCACATTTTAGCGCAATCTCTGGCGACGGTTTTAAAACTTTAGCTGAAGGCCAACGTGTACAGTTTACTGTTACACAAGGTCAAAAAGGCCCACAAGCCGAAAACATTGTTTGCATCTAATTGCTAAACAATTTAGTGGGTTAGAGATAACCCATTAATATTTTTACCTTTATCATTTTTTAGTCAAATATCTTCAAAATCCTCCTCTGTAAATATTTTCCAAGCTCAATCTCATTTGTATACACAACTCATTAATTAGTACATTTTTAAACACATTTACGACTATCTCTCTTGAGCGAAAGCTTTGTATTGCCTACAATAGCGCATACTTCATTCAATATAGAATATGACCATGAACGACACTACCGCAAAACCTGCTTTACCAGATCGCCTTTCTATTAATCCACGCAGCCCACATCATGTGGAAGACGTTTTTGAACACGATATTGGTATCACGTTCAACGGCAAAGAGCGTTTTGATGTTGAAGAATACTGCATCAGCGAAGGTTGGATAAAATTTGCATCTCCAAAAGGGCTTGATCGTCGCGGGCAACCACTTTTACTTACAAGAAAAGGCACTGTTGAAGCCTTTTACAAGTAAGCTAATAATGCTTACTAAAAAAGCGACACCTTATTAGGTAGTCGCTTTTTTTGTGTGTTTTTATAGTGTTTTTAAATTTAATACCAATCTGCTTAATTAAGTGAGCTATTTTTAGTTAAGAAAATCGTGTCGATTACAAAGCAAAAATTTCGTTATTTAGTTGTTATCACTAATTGCTCCTGCATTGCTCTATCTCCTGCATCCATGCAGTCGTATATCAGAAACTTTTAACACAGTTAGCATCAGGTTTAAGCCCTCAAATTAATCAAGTATTATTGCTAATTGGTATAAAACTCGCCTTTTAAAGCTGAGTCTTTAATATAAATCAATATTCATTTAGTCGATGAGAGCTATACCACCATAATATAGGCATTAAACTATTTGATAAGATTAATTACCTGAGCACGGACAATCCTCATCTTCTTTTTTAAGACACTGGCGGTAGTTAAACCAATGTGCTACAGCTATAAAAGCTGAGCCAGTTAAAGTTAGCGCCTTTTCTGCACCTTCATGCCCTATAAAAATAGCAAGTAACATTAAGCACAACCCCACAATCCCAAAAGCCATATAACTAAACTGTTTATGTTTTTTACAGCCTAAGCTTAACGCAAGTAAACTTGTGGGTAGCACAGCCATTAATATCCATATATGAAACTGTTCGTTATCTAGTTGTAGTGCTGCCAAACTAGGTAGAAGTACTAAAATAATTGGCGTTGCAAAACAATGCACTGTACACATTAACGAAAGCCCTATTGCTAGACGATCCATTACACTTTGACTCGATTTCATTTTTTCCTCTACTAATCAATGTCTACAAATAAATATTTACTTTTGCATGAGCATTTAAATAACAATCGTTAATTACACTTGATACATTATAACATTTGAAGCACAATTGATACAATATAACATACCAAGAGTAAGGTAGAATGAAAAAAAAATCACAGTTAGCTCTTTTAATAGCCGCTTTATTTCCCGCGAGTGTGCTTGCAAAAACCATTCAAGGCACAGTGGTAAATACACAAGGCAGCGCTATAAGTAATGCTGTAATAGAACTTGAAGGCTCAGACATAAAAGTCACCACCGATAAAAACGGTCACTTTGTAATAGCCAAACTAAACAATGGACTCAAAGAGCTTCACATCGTTGCGCCAGGTTATGCGCATTTACATCGTGATATTACTATAGACACAGATGAAACACGCTCTGTATCGTTTACGCTTCAGCGCTCACCTATTGAAGTAATAGACATTGAGGCAACACCAATTCATATGTCGGCTATGGAGTCAGCCTCACCAGTCAGCGTTTTATCAGGCGAACAATTAAGGCGCGATCAAGCCGCTACACTAGGTGACACCCTTGAAAAACTCCCCGGTGTAAATACCAATTTTCATGGCAAGGTGGCGAGTACACCAATCATTCGTGGACTAAGTGGCCCCCGTGTACTTATAACTCAAAATGGCCTTGATGTAAGTGATGTGTCGCGCGTTGGCCCCGATCACTCGGTAGCATCAGAGGCTTCTACCGCACAACAAATTGAAGTATTACGCGGTCCTGCGACCTTATTTTACGGAAGTGGCGCTATTGGGGGCGTTGTAAATATAGTTGATAATCGCGTACCAACCGACAGCACAACACGCGGCGAATGGAACGTAGAGCACAACTCAGTAGATAATCAAAAAGTAGCCTCGTTTAATGCCACCACAGGTACAGACTCTTTTGCATTTTATGCCGATGCATTTTGGTGTGAGGCCAACGACTACGAGGTGCCTGTAGCTGCCGATATAGATAGCGATGGTGAAAGCCATAGTGGTGATTACACTGTTGAAAACAGTAATGAAGAGTCTGACGGTTTTACTGTTGGCGCTAGCTATTTAATGGATAACGGATTTATTGGCTTAGCAGTAGAGCAATTTAATCGCCAATACGGTATTCCTGGTCATTCTCATGGTGATGAAAGTGAGCATAGTGACGAGGAAAGCGTATTTGCCGATTTAGAGCAAACCAAAGTGCAATTACTAGGTGAATTCAATCTAAATAATAAGTGGCTAAACAAGGTAAATCTGCGCGCTGGCCATACCGACTACGAACACGCTGAAATTGAGGGTGGCGCTGTTGGCACTACCTTTAAAAACGAAACAAACGAATTACGCATAGACCTACTACATAACCAATTTAGCGAGTGGAATGGCGGCTTTAGTTTTCACTATAAAAATAGTGATGTAGAGGCGCAAGGTGAAGAAGCTTTTACACCGCCATCAGAGACCGAAAGCTTTGCTGTAGCGTTAATGGAAGAAAGGCACTTTGGCGACTTTTTAGTGCAATTAGGTGGCCGAATAGAGCGCGTAGAACTTAACGCAAGCAATGTATTACTGCCAAGTATTGATGCTCATGCACATAATGAAAGTGATGAACATGACGATCATAATCACGAAGAAGAAACCAATTTTACTCGCGTATTTGATGCAGAGCATGAATTTACGCCAGTCAGTTTGTCGGCCGGTGTAGTATGGGACTTTACACCTAACTATAACTTAGGGCTTTCGGTATCGCGCTCAGAGCGCGCACCTTCTGCGTCTGAATTATTGTCGTTTGGGCCACATATTGGCACCGCAACTTATGAAGTTGGCGCCTTATTTGATTTAGATGAAGATGGCCATTTAGGTTTGTCTGAGCAAACAACAGACCTAGAAACTGCCAATAATATTGATTTAACCTTTCGTAAAATCCAAGGTGATATTGGCTTTATATTTAACGCTTTTTATAACCAAGTAGACAACTATTACTACCAAATAAATACCGGCTTATACGCCGACAGTGGCCACAACCATGATGAAGATGAGCACAATCATGGCGACGAGGACGAGCACTCAGAAGAGCTACCCGTTTATTTATTTAAAACAGATGATGTAATTTTACACGGGTTTGAAGCGCAAATTGCGTGGCAATTAACAGATGAATTTAAGTTAGATTTATTTTCAGATTATGTACGTGCACGTTTAAAAGACGGCGGCGACCTGCCGCGTACACCTCCACTACGTTTTGGCAGCGAGCTAAGCTACAACAGCGAAAAATTAAGTGCGCATATTCATGTAACTCGCTACCAAGATCAAGATCGCACGGCTCCTGAAGAAACCGCAACAGACGGTTACACCCTAATTGACGCCAGTGTGAGTTACGACCTATCGATACTTAATCAAGACCTATCTCTGTATTTAAAAGGTACAAACCTAACAGATACAGAAGCACGCGTGCATAGCTCATTTTTAAAAGAGATAGCGCCACGCCCAGGACGAAGTTTCGCACTTGGTATTCGCGGTTACTTCTAAAAAGAATTTTAAATAAAGGGAAACTAATATGACCAAATTATTCAAACTAAAATTGATAGCACTTGCAGTAAGCAGCACATTAATTACCGCCTGTGGCGATGCAGAAACCAACATTGTAGAAAAAGATCCTATTGCTGTGGTAGATGACGAGCATGAAAGTGATGACGAGCATGACGACGGCTATACCATAAGCTCATTTGGCAGGCTTGCTGTTCTGGCAGGTGACAGCAACGAAGCGAGCTTTTTTGATTTAGACGATAACGCACTACTTGATACGTTTGTATTAAACGATGACTCAAACACGTTATCTGCATCACCTGACTTTCGTTATGCTGTTATTGCTAATCGTACTCAAGATTACCTAGGGTTTATAGACGGCGGTATGTGGCGCGAAGATCACGGCGCTCATTTACATGATTACGAGCAAAGCCCGGTGTTTAGTAATTACGAGCTTACAAGCGGCAGCCGCCCTACACACTTAATAACTCACGACGGACAATTAGCAATATTTTACGATGGCGATGCAGATTCAGGCGCTTCTGCTTCGGTTGAAGTATTAACCGATAACGATATTACCAATGCAACAGCCACACTTACTGGCATTAACTACGATATTAACATGCATGGTGTAGCTGAGCCTCGCGGTGAACATTTACTCTCAACCATTCGTCGAGACGATGCAAGTAGCACATCTAATGCCAAAGTACTTCCCGATCAAGTGGGTGTATATCATCTTCACGATGGTAATTACGAACTAGAGCAAACGTTAGAAGTAACCTGCCCCGATTTACACGGCGCAGCACAAAATCACGATTATGTTGTATTTGGTTGTGGCGATGGTGTATTGATTGCTCACCAGCAAGGTGATGTATACAACGCTAAAAAAGTTGTAAATATAAACGCCGTAGGCGCTCAACGTATTGGTACTTTGTACGGCCACAAAAACAACGACACAATTTTTGGCATAGCCGCAGGACACGATGGCAGTGATTCAGTATTACTTAGCATTCATCCTGAAAATGCCGAAATGGAAGAAGTAGAATGGCAACTTGCTGATGGCGCAAGTGCTGTATCTTATTCTTTTTCAGCCAGTGGTGAACACTTTTTAGTACTCGACAGTCTAGGCTTTTTAAATGTACTTACAGGACATGACCATGACGGCGAAATGCACTGGGAACTCGCAGGCCAAGTAGATATTACTCAAGCAGACGTAACCACAATGCCTGAAGGCATGAAGTTTACTATGACAGTGGCGCAAAATGGTCAGTTTGCTTACGTAGCCGACCCTATTGCTCAACACGTTGTACAAGTGCACTTAGAAGACCTAGAAATTGAAAGTGAGGTTGAGCTTACTTTTGCCCCAAGTGCAATTACTTGGCTGGGTATTGCGCAAGAGGAAGACGATCACGACCATTAATTTAAAACTAGCACTTTAAGTTAAACCCACAAAGCAAAACACCCGTAATTAGATTTACTAATTACGGGTTTTTTACAGCTATTTATTTAGCTCTATTGTTACTTACGGCGCCAGCCACTCCATACATCATCTATATCATCGGCTTTATTTTTTTTCTTTTTCTTGCCTGTGCCTTCTGGTTTTGCCATTGGCTTTTCACTTTTAAGCGCCTGTGCAGCATCAAGGTTAGCTTGGTTTACAGCAAAGCCTGTAACCTCTTCACGCTCTAAGCGTAGTTTGTTTTTCTTCTCGATAATTTTAAAGTGATGTAAATCTTCATAATCAACTAATGAAAGCGCTAAACCAACTTCACCAGCACGGCCGCTTCGGCCAATACGGTGCATATAATCAGAAGGGCTGCGTGGTAGGTTAAAGTTTATTACCACTGGCAGCTTCTCAATATCTAAACCACGTGCAGCAATATCGGTTGCGATAAGTACTTCGATTTCGCCCGCTTTAAATTTTTCTATTACACGAGTACGCTCACTTTGGCCTTTATCACCATGAAATACTTGTGCGTTAACACCGCGTTTTTCAAGCTTAGCCGCTAAATGCTCACAGTCTTTTTTAGCGTTCACAAAAATCAGCGCTTGGCGCCATTTATGCGTTTTAATTAAATGTGCTAAAACTGTGGTTTTTTCACCTTTGTTTACGGTAAAAACACGCTGTACTAAGGTGCTTTCATCTTTGTTTTGTACTTGTATTTCAACTGGGTCGTTTAAAAGCTCTTGCGTTAATAGCTTAACTTGCTCAGGGAAAGTTGCTGAAAACAACATGGTTTGTTTTTTAGCAGGCATTAACGCTAAAAGATCAGCCAGCTCTTCGGTAAAGCCAAGGCTTAGCATACGGTCGGCTTCATCAAGCACAAGCGTAGTTACATTATCGAGCTTAATCGCATTGCTTGAGATTAAATCAAGTAAGCGACCAGGTGTTGCCACAATAATATCGGCGCCGCCGCGCAGTGCCTGCATTTGTGTATTAACCGACACACCACCAAACACGGCCACCGTTTTAATTGCACCATTAAAGTTAGCAGAATACGATTTAACGCTATCGGCCACTTGCGTAGCAAGCTCACGCGTCGGTACTAAAATAAGCCCAGTTACAAAGTTACCCTTGCTTGCAGTATTTTTAGCGCCCTGCTCTAGGAAAGCTTTTTGCAACATAGGTAATGCAAACGTTGCTGTTTTACCTGAACCGGTATTTGCCCCTGCAATTAGGTCACTGCCCGCAAGCACACTAGGTATAGCCTTAGCTTGAATTGGCGTAGGCTGGGTATATTCCAAATCGGTTAATCGAGCTAATAGCTCTGGAATAAGGCCAAGTTCGGAAAAAGTGCTAGGGCTTGTGGCTGAGGTCATATTTATTACGGGCTTATTGCTAAAAAATTAGCCTGTAATTTTAGCGTATTTAGCGCTTATTAAGTAGAGATTAGTGATTTAAATAATAAACCAATGAAAAAAGTAGCACTTATTTTTATGGTTTCATCTTATCGACTTCAAAAAACATACTGCTCCCAGCTATCATGAAATTAACTCCCTTTACTCCATTGAAAACGAACAGGATTTGATAATTTAATAATATGACCTTCTGCCATTGCTCTCTTTAACCAGTCAGTAACTTGGCTTTTATGGAGATCTAAGCCCGATGTGATATCTGTAATATGTACTGGTTCAACTGCGAAAACCTGCATATTTTGGATAAAAAGAGAGTAAAAATCAATTGAAAACTGGTTAGTTTGAGTAGCAGGTATTGGCTCTTCTTGAGTCAAAGCTTCTGAACTACTCGAACTTGATGCAATAGATTCATTCAATGAAAACATATCATCTTGAGGGCTAACATCAGCAATTTGATTAAATAAACTTTCTAGCTGTAATTCATCTAAATTGCCACTACACCACTGAGCACCTTCAGAAACTAAAATTTTATTCCCCGCTTCAATATCATTGGTTGGTTTAATCCACAGAGGCACCCATTGTTTCTTGATGTTCTCTCGAGCACCATTCCAAGTGCCACCTTTCGTACCTGAATGAACGACCACAGCAACATCAGAAAGCGTATAAATATACTTGTTTCTAGACATTGCATTTCCAGCATTAAACCCTGCTTCAGGGTAAAAAGGGGATATCAAAACTGTATTACCTTGCATTAAACCATTGCGCCATTTTGCTGAGGTTGCAGCTCTTAATAAACTGTCGGCCATAATTCCAATAACATTTCCGCCAGCACCAATTGCACTCAACATGGATGTTTCATCAACCCCCCTAGCACCACCAGAAACTATTCCAATACCGCTTGCTGCCGCTTTTTGGCCTAAGCCTTCTGTAAACCTTAAATCCTCGTCACCAACATTTCTAGAACCCACAACAGCTATTCCGCCACTATTCAGTAAATCCTTGTTACCACAGCCGAATAAAACTGGGGGAGCATCATTGCGTAACTTTTTCTTTAACCTTTTAGGGTATTCTTCATCAGCTCTGGTTAATATCCATAACCCTGATCTTTGCCATTTATCTACTGCTAAGGCTAAACTATGCCCCCTTGCTAAAAGCTCAGAAACTCTTTCTGAGCTGGCTTTTACATCTTGCCAACGGCTCAAAATGTCGTGCTGTTCATCTCCTAAAAGATCCGCAGGTTTATGCTTTTTATCATAAAGCCAATGAGCAAAGCGCCCCCATTCAGTAATGGTCAGCGGTTTAGCTGCCCCTTTGATTGGTTTACTAAAATAAGACGTAAGCAATAAAATTGCTTGGGCATTGTTTGTTAAATTCATCAATCACTTACCGATGTAGAAGCTAAGGCGACAGGGTATACCTTACCGCTACCAGCTTGTTGTAAAAGTGCAGCAAGTACCGTTAATGTCCATCCTGAGTCAACAATATCATCAACTAAGAAAACACTTCCATCTGGTACGGGTTCTTCAATATTAAAAACACCATCAAGATTTCTACATTGATGGAAGTGATTTTGTTGTTCTTTTTGAGGAGCATTCGCTCTAACTTTTCCAACGGCATCGACAAAAGGCAACCCTAGTCTACCAGCTAATCGCTGTGCAAAGTTTGGTACAAGTTCAGTATGATTTAAAGAAGGTACACAACAAACCCATGTAGGAAAATCTTCAGGTTGCCAGCGTTCTTGTATTAACTCAACCGTTGCTTCAACAAGTTCATCTGAAAAGTGGTTGTTATGCTTGTTATCGGCAACCATTTGTCCCCAGCCCGCATCACCCCAACGAGAAAGCTCTCGGCCTGGCTGGGCTCTCAAAGCTTCTGGTAAGTCACCTCTAAAGCCATATTCAGCAAAAGCATTACTAGCTACTCGAATACGAGGTTTTATTATCCTTTCGGCATGTTTTAAGAAAATAGCGGCTTGATGAACAAGCCTACTATCAACTACTGACGAAATAAGCTCTTCGTTTAAACAGTTTTCACATTTACCACAAGGAGTTAGACCATCATCATCTAAAGCGTCTCTAAGAAAATTCATCAAGCAATTTGGCTCTTCCATATAGCTTTGAATCTCTTGCCATTCATCTTCCCTTTGTTGTGTTAAGTGAGCAATACGTTCCCTATCCATAGTGTATGGAACAGGTGTTCTTCGCCATTGAGATCCAACTTTGATAACCGGGGCGGGATTTTCTACTCGAAGTAATTTTAATACTTTATTAATTTGTCCATTGCTTAAGTTGGTTTGCTCTTCTAATCGAGGTACTGACAAACCATCACAGCCTGCTAATACTCGTAATATTTCATTCACCTGGTACTCAGCAGGGAACGCATTTCCTCTGAAAAAATCATGAATATCCTGATCTTCTTTACCTGACAACAACACACCAACAGCGTTATCGATACCACGACCTGCACGGCCAACTTGTTGGTAGTAAGAAACGATAGAACCTGGTGCTTGGTAATGGAACACAAAACCTAAATCAGGTTTATCGTATCCCATACCTAACGCAGTAGTTGCAACTAACACATCCAAGTCATTTCTAAGCAACATTTCTTCTAAATACTGTCTGTAACCATTACTGTCTCTACTACCATTATCAAACGTGAAATCAGGATGTGTTACTTTGCCATGATAAGATAAGGCATTAATGTTATTTTGTCTTAACCAAGCAGCTACTTGATCAGCGTCACGAGTAGTTAGAGCATAAACAATACCTGTTTTTTGAATTTGAGGAATTGATTGAGCAAGCCATGCTAAGCGTGATGCTTGATCTGGCAATATATTGGTTTGTAATCCCAAACTATCTCTAATAAGAGGACCGCGCTGAATCTGTATATCACCTAACTGAGTTTGAATATCCTCAACAACTCTATTATTAGCTGTTGCAGTAGTACCTAATACAGGAGTATTGGCTGGGAGGTTGCCAATGATGTTTACTATACGTCGATAATCGGGTCGGAAATCATGCCCCCAATCAGAAATACAGTGAGCCTCATCAATTACCATTAACGCCACTCTATCTGATATCGGCTGTAATACCGTTTCGATAAAGCGGTCATTAGCTAATTTTTCTGGTGAGATTAACAAGCAATCAACTTCGTCATTCAAAATACTCTGAGTGACAGCTTTCCACTCATCAGTATTAGATGAATTTATGGTTACTGCATTTATGCCTAAGCGCCTGGCTGAATCAATTTGGTTGCGCATTAACGCCAGAAGTGGGGATATTATTATGGTTGGCCCCACATTCCTATCACGGAAAATTTTGGCACTGATAAAGTAAACGGAGCTTTTACCCCAGCCAGTACGTTGCACAACCAGCAATTTCTGGTTTTGATTCACTAATGCATTAATAGCTTCCCATTGCCCATCACGAAACGTGACTGTGGTATCAGCCAATGCGGTTTTTAAAAGTTGTTCTGCTTGTATTCTATCCATTGCTCAATCCTTTGATAGTTAGACTTACACGGTAATTTCTCACAGTGTATTAGTTTGGGTAGTAGATCTCTAATTTAGCACTAAATTAAGTAAATTTTACAATTTTTCTAGGAATTTAAGTTATTCGGGGTAGATCACCCAAATCTAATAAGCTCTGTGAACTTGACTTAACCTGAACAACAAGAAAGCATAACCTCACACTGAACATCCTCTCTTGTCATCACGCTCTAAAATTAAGTAATTAAATTTACAAATAAATTAAAAAGTGGGAAAGGTCTTCGATGGTTTCCTTTCGGGAGTTATATTAAATCAATTAAGTTTTAAATAGCATAATATGAGGCATTCGTGGCTAAATATAGCCCCTACGAATTTCAGAAAGTACTCGCTACCATCAATGCGATAAAACCTTGAATAGAAGCCAATGAAAAAGGCGCATTGAGCGCCTTTTTATCTTTAACGGGTAATCACCAACTCATTGATTTTACTCAACCGTAACCGATTTAGCTAAGTTACGTGGTTGGTCAACGTCAGTGCCTTTAATTACCGCTACGTAGTACGACAGTAGCTGCAATGGCAAGGTGTAAACAATTGGCGCAATAATGTCGTCAGTGTGGTTTACGTTGATTACACGCATTGTGTCGTCTGATGCAAAGGCTGAATCTTTATCTGCGAATACGTAAATAATACCGCCACGTGCGCGTACTTCTTCTACGTTTGATTTAAGCTTTTCTAGCAATTCGTTATTAGGTGCGACAACAATAATTGGCATGTCGGCATCTATAAGCGCGAGTGGCCCATGTTTTAGCTCGCCAGCGGCGTAGGCTTCTGCATGAATGTACGAAATTTCTTTAAGTTTAAGCGCGCCTTCCATTGCAATTGGATATTGCGAACCACGGCCTAAAAATAATGAATGGTGCTTGTCGGCAAACTCTTCTGCAAGGTCTGCAATGCCATCAGCGAGTAATAATGTTTCTTCAAGCTTAGCGGGGAGTACTTTTATAGCATTTACAATTGCACTTTGATCAAGCTGTTTTTCTTGAGCTATAGACGCAGTAAGCATTAATAAACCAACTAATTGCGTAGTAAACGCTTTAGTCGATGCCACGCCTATTTCAGCGCCAGCTTTGGTCATAAAGGCAAGGTCTGATTCGCGTACAAGCGATGAGCCAGGTACGTTACAAATGGTCATTGATGCCATGTAACCTTGCTCTTTAGCTAGGCGTAATGCCGCTAGCGTATCGGCCGTTTCACCCGATTGAGAAATAGTAACAAGTAGGCTGTTTTCGTGTACAAACGACTGACGGTATCTAAATTCAGAAGCTATTTCTACATTACAGCTAACACCGGCAAATTGCTCAAGCCAGTAACGTGCAACCATACCTGAATGGTAAGACGTACCACAGGCAATAATTTGTACGTGTTTTACATCTTTAAATATTTGCTGAGCGCTTTCGCCAAAGGCATCAATTGCTACACGATCGTCGTTTAAACGCCCTTCAAGGGTATTACGTACAGCAAGTGGCTGTTCGTAAATTTCTTTTAGCATGTAATGGCGGTAATCGCCTTTGCCTGATGCATCTTGCGTAATGTTTGATTCAATCACTTCACGCTCAACGGCGTTACCGTTTGCATCAAAAATTTCGACTGTGTCGCGGGTAATACGCGCTACGTCGCCTTCTTCTAAAAAGATGAAGCTGCGAGTAACAGGTAATAATGCAAGTTGATCAGACGCAATAAAGTTTTCACCAAGGCCCAAACCAATAACAAGTGGGCTACCTGAGCGCGCTACAATAATTTCGTTGTCGTTGTCTTTATCAAATACAACGGTACCAAAAGCGCCTTCAAACTGTTTTACAGCAGCTTGAACAGAGGCTAACAATGTAGTGTGTTGTTGGCGTAATTGATGAATTAAATGCACCATAACTTCGGTATCGGTGTCTGATAAAAATTCATAGCCGTCACCTTTAAGCGCAGCACGTAAGCTTGCATGGTTTTCAATAATACCATTGTGGACAAGTGCAAGCTGGCTATTTGAAACATGTGGGTGTGCATTGGCTTCTGTTACGCTACCGTGTGTTGCCCAGCGAGTATGTGCAATACCTGTATGACCGCTAACACCGGCTTGTTCAAGAGCCGCTTCTACGTTAACTACTTTACCGACTGCTTTTACGGTATTAAGTGTATTGCCATCAAGCAAGGCTACGCCTGCTGAGTCGTAACCACGGTATTCAAGGCGTTTAAGGCCTTCAACTAAAATTTTATTTACTGGGCGTTCTGCAACTGCCCCAACTATTCCACACATAGTGTCTCCATTAATTTTTAAATACTTGCTACTGAGTAGCTATTGTATGATCTCTGCGCAAATTAGTTTTACACCACACGCCTCAATTGCTTTGCGTTTATCGTCAGCTAAGCCGTTGTCGGTTATTAATGTGGTTACTATTTTCCACGGTAATTCTAAATTTGGTATTTTTCGGCCAATTTTGTCAGATTCAACCATTACGATTACTTCACGAGCAGCTTTTGCCATTACTTGACTCAAGCCCACCAACTCATTAAAAGTGGTTGTGCCACGTTTTACATCTATGCCATCAGCACCAATAAATAGCTGATCGAAGTCGTAAGAGCATAATACATTTTCGGCAACTTGCCCCTGAAATGACTCAGAATGCGGGTCCCATGTTCCACCGGTCATCAAAAGTGTTGGTTCGTTTTCGAGTGCTAACAAACGACTAGCCACTTTAATGGCATTAGTCATAACAACGAGCCCGCGCTTATTTGCAAGCTCAGGGATCATCGCAGCAGTAGTGCGCCCGCTATCTATAATAATGCGGTTATGATCTTTTATAAGCTTTGCTGCAGCTTTTGCTATTGCGACTTTGCGCTTAGAATCTATTTCATCGCTAACAATCTCTTTTGGTAGCGCAATAGCACCACCGTAGCGGCGCAGCAATAAGCCACTTTTTTCAAGCGCGGTTAAATCTTTTCGAATGGTTACTTCGGAGGTTTGAAACTGCTGTGCTAACTTTTCAACCACGACTTCACCTAGCTCATTAACTTGAACCAAGATATTGTGACGACGTTGCTGTGTGTTTCGTTTAGTCATAAATTAAGTTTCGTTTCGAAAGTTAATAGATTTTAAACGAAACGATTCAAATGGCAAGATGTAGATCAAAAAAAGCGCAAAATGCGCTTTTGGTTACTCTGGAAAATTCATATATTATGTAAGTAATTGCCCACTTAAAATACATTTAACAATTGCATGTTGTCGGTTTGTGCTGTTTGTTTTTCTAATACAATTTGTTAGATGAAAATCAACGGTTCTTTGACTAATACTTAGAATTTGGCTTATTTCCCACGATGTTTTCCCCATGGAAGCCCACTGAATACACTCTTTTTCTCTTCGCGTTATCTTAACGGCATTGCTGCTAAATACTCGCCTATACGCTTCAAAGATTTCTACCAAGAATATTCGCCAATAGTCACCCATAACTTGAATGTTATGTGATTCAACACTCAAACTTGGCAATTCAATCACCAAGCAGGCAAACTTGTTATTGTGTAAGCTTATCGGAATAATTAGTGTAAACTCGCAGCCCTTGCTGAGTTCACTAAGTTGAATCGTTTTTACTTCATTGACGCAATAACGGACCAATTCATTATTAGACTTAATGTTATCCAAAAAAGCATCATTAAAATTACCAAAATGGCTCACATCAAATTGAAATAAGTCAGAGAGTTCAAAAATAACAATCCCCATTTGAACATAGTTATAAGTATTCTTTATATCTAAAAAAAAATTATTAAAACTACTTACCGAATTTATTAGACGAATTCGAGTGTGAAGCTCATTTATGTTAACCATGGCCATAACTCATCTAAGATTCTTTTCTGCACAATATAGGATATATTACACAATTAGAGCTAGGTGAATCATTATCACTAAGTTGTAAGGTGTCATAACCCGCACTAACACCATCTATACTTGCTAGCATTAAAAGAGCAGAAATGGCTGTAAAGATTAAAGATTTCACATAAATATTTTTCATAGTAGACCCTTATTAGGTAGTTGCTTAGTTGTTATATGCTTCACATCAAATTTGAGCTAGAAGAGGCAATATATCAATAACAAACTAAAAACTTTTTCGTAACCTAATGAATCACACTCATAAATCACTGAATTTTAATGGAAATTATTTCACTATATTTATTTCCTAAACTATCAACTACAACTAAATTATTTATTTTGTCCACATGAAATTTTGGTCTAATCACACTAAAGTCAAAAGTTTTAGAGCTTAGGCTAGAGCCATCAACATCATCCACATCAATTTCATAGAATGTCGTATTTATCAAGTTATGGCCACTCCAGAAAATTTTACCATTCACAACAGTCCAATTCGTATACTTCTCTTTCGACACACTTATTGGCAATAGGGCCATCGCTTTTAGATTCACATCATAATGATACAACTGTCCTGTATTATCACCTAATATATAGTCGCCTTTAAATTGTCGGACAAAACGATAACCCTCAAAAATGATAGATTTAGTTTTTTCTTTAATAAAATATTCAAAAACCAACCAGTCGCCATTACTTTTTTTACTATATAAAATAGATGTTTCATCATCTGAAAAAGCAACGTCACCTATTATTTCATCTACTTTAGATATATAGGTTAAGTTATTATTAAACGTATTTAGTATAGTAATACGACCTTGGAGTTTAAGTAGCACATATTGCCCAGACAAAGATGGCGCTATCAACTCAAGTGATTTTTCCGTGCTTAAAAACACAACCTTTTCTTTAGGTTTTTCCTTTTGATAAAAAGCTAAATCGCTTACACCTTTAAGCTTCTCGATCATCCAAACCTTATCTCCTATGGGTTGATAATCGATAATACTACTTTGTCCTGATTGTCTTTCCTGAATCAATTCAATATTTTTAAAGTTACTTAAAGGCAGTTTTTTTTCAATGATTGTATTGATTATGTCGTTATCTCTAATAACAAGTAGCATGTTTGGGCTTACCACATCAAATGAAACAACACCTTTGTTTTTATTAATTATGTTATCTAAGCGCCCTGTTCTAACATTGATTTTAGCCAGCTTCTTATCATCTAATAAAACGATATGTTCATCGTCAAGCCACTGAACACTATAAATAATATTACTCTGCTCATAATTGAAAAGAATACTTCCCGTATTTAGATCCAATACCCTTATACCATTACGCTTACTATCCATGTAAACCCTGAGTACAACTAACTGACCAAAATTCGGTGAAATATCAGCCCGGCTATCATGAGCCCCTTTTTGAGCAACAGAAGTAACCTCTTCGATTAAACCTGAACCTGCATTTAATCTATAAATAAGCATTGCACTTTCGAGACTCTTTTGCCCCGAGAAATAAATAGCACTATCTTTTATACCTATAAAAACATCGGCTATAAAAGAAAAGTGTGTAACTAAAACATCTATGCCATGCTCTTTACTAGTAAGATCTATCCGCTTTAGCGATGCCACCCCATCTAAATTATCAGAGAAGAACAAATGGCTTCCATCATGTGAAAAAGCTAAACCTGTAGGCAGAATCGTATTATCTACAAGCACCTTTATAGCTTGGCTTTGTTGATCCTTTATGTAAATTTGGAAATTATTTCCACGGCTTAATTTACTTGTAAATGCGATGTATCGACCATCATTCGAAATCGCGACTGATGTTTTATTTGAGTCAACTGTGCTGACTACCTCAGTGACGACTGAAATTTCATGATCTTCTTTTTTCGCCAATAAATAGGCTAATGAAAATACGAAGATGGTTACTATAATAAGAAATAGAAAAGCCTTACTTTTACTAACTTTATTGCGAGCTAAACTTTCTTCGCTTTTCTTGTCTACAAGCGGAGCAACTTTAAATACGGGACAAATTAATTTATACCCTCGTTTGGAGAGGGATTGAAGGTATCTAGGGTTCTTATGGTCATCGTTCAATACTATGCGGATTTTGCTTATAATTCGCCTTACAGCAGCATCAGAAACACAGCGGTCTTTCCATAAATTTTCATGTAATTCATCCATTGATATGTAACGCTCATGATGTTCAATAAAGTACATCAATACAGCGAAAACTTTTGGTTCTAGTACAACAGACTGCTCATTTACTTGAAGAGACATCTCTTCTGTGTCTAAACAATATTCACCAAACCTAATTAACATAAATGAAGCCGCACTTAAACCTTAACAGTCCCTTAACAAACAATATAGTAACTCACTGCAATAGCAATTGCCACAAAGTTTTAAGTAATTGATTTTTTTATAAGTTATGTTTTAGTTACCCATATATCACGCATTAATTATTGCAAAACCAAAACACCATAATAGGCTGTATTTTTTAATTCAAAGTTATAGGGTACAGCCAATGCATAACAACATAAAAAATGAAAAACATGCAATTACTGCTCACAGAACAAATGACGGATTGATAGAAATTACAAGCTTGGAGTTACTTGATGCGCTTGTAGGAGGGTATATCAGTCCAGATGAGGTGTATTGCCAAGTAAAGGATAATGACGAAAAATCTAAAATCGCGACAAACCACGAAGGTATTAATTAATGGAGGCTACACTTTATAAACAATATCATCCAAAATTAAAACGGTTTACTGAAAAGCGAGACTTAACATCTTTATCAAATCTCGAAAAATGGTGCAAAAAAATGTGCATTGCTTTTGATAGTGATATTCTCAATCAGAATTCTGATTCCAATGAAACTCTACACTGGCTTATCAATACTTTTCCTCTCATTTTAGCTTATCAAGGAAAAACACAAGAAGCCGAACAATTTTTACATCGTGCCATTTCCTATTGGTCAGATAAATATATACAAAATAAACAGAGTCAAAATTTAGTTCATTTAATAGATCCAACCATTAACTTACTGCGGCTTTACAAACTCACGAATCAGAAATCTGCGTTTCAATCATTAATGAATGAAATAGCTATTATCGCAAATCAAGACAGAGCAAACCTCGGAGGTATAACTGTAAATGAAGAAATTTTAGGTGAGCAATGGCACACACTATATGCAGCTACACTTGATGAGCTTTTGAAATTCTATATTTTAGAATCAAATTTTAGTGAAGTACTTAAGCTTAAAGCAATAATTCCTGAAAAATTGAAGAATAGCGATGTGTATTTAGAAGCAAAAGTAACAGCTTTAATAGGCTTAGGAGAATATGAAGCTGTAATTCAGCTTTGTTGGCAACAAATAAATAAAACAACATGCATTAAGAATGGGGTGTATAGCTTTCGTCTCTATGAGGCTTTCATGGGGATGGAGAAAATTAATAAAGCAAACACCGTTATGAAACATTTAATCTCAACGATGGAAAAAACGCCTCTTGACTCCTTATTATTATTAACTTTTTCATCAAATCTAATTGAAATTGAAAAACTACCCCCATCTTCTTATCTTGTAAAAAAGACTCTAAAAAAATATATAGAAATAAATGATGAATTTAACTACGGCATGACTCTTTGTAATTTACAAGATAACTACCCAAGTGAATTAAATAAAATAAAAATAAACGAATTGTACAAAAAAACAGATTATATAGCCCTAGTAAAAAGAATAGAAAAAACGATAAAAATAAAAGAAATAAAAGAAACTAATAATTACTTAGAAAGAATAAATTCATATTTAAATGATTTTTTATTAAGAAGCTAGTAAATATTACAGTTATCAGATCATATAAAATTAGTCATAGTAGTTTCACCTCCTTGAAGAGGTACTAACATTTAATAAAGGAAAATAAAATGACTAAGAAATTTGAAAATATCGAAAGCCAAGAAATTAAATTAAACGAATCAGGTGAGGTTGAACTAAGTGAAGAGCTAGCTAATGCAGTTGCAGGTGGCTTTTCTCCAGAAGAAGAAGAAGAAGAAGGTATAACAATCAACTTTGGCTGTAAATCTAAAGATAGCAACTAAAATAAAATGGGGACTGCTTATTAAAAGCAGCCCCATACACAAGGAATATCATGTCTAATGTGCAAAAAGTAAAAGGTTTTTCTAGACAACATCTTGCAAATAGCCTTACAAATAAAAAATTCCAACTTATACTTTTCCCAACTGAACAATGTAATTTTCGATGTGTATATTGCTATGAAGATTTCGAAATAGGAAAAATGCCTAATTGGTTGGTGGAAGCAACAAAAACTTTAATTCGTAATAAGATTCCAAAACTGGAATTCTTATCTTTAAGTTGGTTTGGTGGTGAACCTTTATTAGCTAAAGATATTCTTTTTGATATAGCTGAATATAGCTTATCACTCGCTGAAAAGTATGGATGTAAGCTTACAGGTGATTTAACTACTAATGGCTTTCTGCTTGATATTAAAACACTTACAAGATTAGTAGAACTAAAACAAAACAGCTTTCAAATATCTATTGATGGTGACAAAGAGTCGCATGACAAAACTCGATTAACACGAAGTGGTCGTGGTAGCTTTGATAAAATTTGGACAAGATTGCTAGATGCGGCAAATACCGATTTAGGTTTTTCCATAACACTCAGAGTTCATGTAACTGATTTAAACCATGAGAGCGTGTTAAAATTTTGCGAACGCTACGATCAAACTCTCCAAAAAGACAATCGATTTAATCTGCTTTTTCAAGCAATTACTAACCTTGGTGGAGATAATCAAAAAGTGATAACGGATTTAACATCAAAAAAATCCGCCGTTCATTTAGTGAAAGAACTAACACAACGATACACAGTAAAAACTGGAAGCATCAATCCTGATACTAATTATATATGCTATGCCGGTAAACCAAATTCAATTGGGATTAGAGCAAATGGCAATCTTAACAAATGTACAGTTGCTTTAAATGATGACAGAAATGCCGTTGGAAAAATTAACCCCGATGGAACATTGACCTTAAATAATGAAAAATTTAGTACGTGGGTTAAAGGTTTTACTACGCTTGATAGCTGGCAAATGGGTTGCCCTTTAAGCTATATGAATAGTAACAGTGTTGTTGGCGATATTGCTGTTAAGAAAGTAAGTTAACAACATGTCAATTGTTAATATGTTCAGAAAAGAAGCACTTAGAAATCAATACAAATCTAGCGATATAGGTAAGTCACTTATAAAACAACCTAAAATCATTAATAATTCAATTTTTATTTTAATCGCTATATTTTTATTTAGTTTTTTTATTATTAACATTTTAACTTTTTCAACGAGTAAAAATTTAAGTGTAAAGGTATCTCCAGAAAACTATACACCCATTATTTATAATGAAGTTATAATTATTAATAAGCACCTTGCAACAAGTGGAGAAAGTGTAAAAAAAGATCAGAAAATATTATCTATATCTAAATTAAATAATGAAAGTGAACTTAACACTGATTTTATACGCTCTCCAATTGATGGTTTTTTCTTTCACTCTGAAACCGAAAATAACATAACAAAACCTTTTGAGCCTTTAGGCTACATATTAAACACACCACTTGATAATGAATTATCTTTTTGGATATTAAAAAATGAAAAAACAAATATAAATATAAACGATAAAGTAAAAATAATTGCTAATGAGGATATATTAAATGGCATTGTTACAATGATTATTGGAAACAAGTCTAATGATAAAGAGAAAAAAGTATATTTAAAATTAGAAACTAGAAATTATACTCAATTATCCCCTTCTGCTGATATAAAAATACTTCTCACTCAACAATCTGAAAAAGTTATAAACTTAATTAAATAGTGAAAATTTAAATGCGGCTAACCGATTATATTGACTTTAAACCATCAAAATTACCACTTTTTTTACAAAGTGAAGTAGCTGAATGTGGAACTACTTGCATAGCTATGATTGCTTTTTATCATGGCTACAAAGTCAATATGCTTGCTATGCGACAACGCTATCCTGTTGGAACTCAAGGGATAACTGTTAAGCACATTTTAAAAATAGCCGATGATATTGGCCTGTCTGGCCGAGTGTTAAAATTAGAGTTAGGGCAGCTCTCAAAACTAAAGGGACCTGCAATATTACATTGGAACTTTAATCACTTCGTCACCCTAGCTTCTGTTAATAGATCTGGAATAGTCATCCATGACCCAGCTAAAGGAAAGATCAAACTTGACTGGAAACAAGTATCTGAAGCATTTACTGGAATAGCCATTGAACTTACCCCATCATCAGAGTTTATCGTCGCTGATGAGCGAGTAAAAATGCCGCTGAGAGCATTTATTGGTAATATTGAAGGATTGGCATCGTCTTTATTTAAAATATTTATTATTGCTTTGATTCTACAATGCTTTCTTCTTATATCCCCATACTATATAAGAATTGTAATAGATCATGGCATACCGCTTTCTGATAATGGAGTACTAATATGGCTGCTGATTGCTTTTATAGCTATCACCTTATTAACAACTTTCAGCAATATTGTTCGCTCTGCTGCAATTTTATATTTAGACAAAAACTTAGGCTTTCAAGTAAAAGCTAATATTCAGCGCCATTTACTTCATTTACCACTTTCCTTTTTTGAATCTCGCCATGTTGGAGATATAAAATCAAGGTTTGAAGCGTTTAATGAGGTCCAGCGCATGATCAGTCGTGGATTTATTTCTGCTATTGTTGAAGGGCTTCTCGGCATTACAACTTTAATCATTATGTACACTTACTCCCCAACTCTTGCTTTAGTATCTGTATCATTTCTCTCTTTCACATTACTTCTTAGGCTTTATTTAACCAATAAAGAGAATAAACATTTAGAACAAGTTTTGTCTAAACAAGCAAAAGAGAATAGTCACTTCTTAGAGACCATCAGAGCAATTATGCCTATAAAATGCTACGTAAAAGAAAGCACAAGACTTTCTTCGTGGCTTAATTTATTTGCTGATACAACTAATGAAAATATAAAACGTGAAAAGATCACTATAGCAGCAGAAATTAGCCAAGATTTAGTGAGTAAAATAGAGTATTTAATTGTTATTTTTATTGGTGCCACATTAATAATAAATAAAGAGTTCACAATAGGGATGTTTATTGCGTTCCTAGCTTATAGGCAACAATTTTCAAGCAGCACACAAACTCTTGTAGATCATATATTTAAGTTCAAGCTTGCTTCAACTTACTTGCGTAGAATGTCTGATATAGTGATGCAAAGCCAAGAGCAAGAACCCCCCCAATTATCGATAACAAAAGAACACGTTAAAGGGCATATCGAAGTACGCGACTTACATTTTAGATACTCAACATCTTCTCCTTGGTTGTTTAAAGGAATCAATTTTAAAATAAATGCAGGAGAATCAGTCGCAATTATTGGCCGTTCCGGTTTAGGGAAATCATCACTACTTAAATTGATGACTGGATTAATCAAAGCAGAACAAGGTGATTACTTATTAGATGGGCATTCGATAAACATGCTTGGAATGAGAAACTTTCGTTCAATGTGTGCAACTGTCATGCAAAATGATCAACTACTAAATGGTTCTTTAATTGAAAATATTTGCTTCTTTGAACCAAAACCCGATCTAGATAAAATCACAGAAGCTGTTAAAGGCGCTGCAATATGGCATGAAATTCAGAGCATGCCTATGGGTCTACATACTCAAGTTGGTGATTTAGGCAGCTCATTATCAGGAGGTCAAAAACAAAGATTGCTTTTAGCGAGAGCACTTTACAGCCAACCCGTCATTTTGTTTTTAGATGAAGCAACTAGCCACTTAGATGCCATTACCGAGCTACAAGTCAATCAGTATTTAAAATCAAAGAAAATCACACGGATTAGCGTTGCTCATAGGCAAGAAACAATACAAGCCGCAGATAGAATAATTGATCTCGAAGAATTAATTAAAAACCAAACGTTAGCTCAAGCTGTGTAATTAAATTACACACAAAGTATAACAAAAGGAATAATAATGAAAATCACATCCAAACTAATCTATCAAGGGTTGATAGGTTTATCTGCCATTATGCTACTTTCAGGGTGGCAACTTGGGTTTGCAGATAATACAGAGGTTATCTCTAAAGGTTCAGTTACGATTGCGAAGGTTGAGCGCGGAGACTTTTCGATTAAAGTTGAGGGGTATGGATCACTGCAATCAATTAATAAACGGTTACTTACCGCAACAAGTAATGCTGTAGTAGACGAAATAAAACTAAAAGCGGGTGCAGTGGTTAAACATGACACAGTAATCCTTACTTTAAATAACCCTGGAATAGAAAGTAAGCTGCGCTTAGCATTGGCAAAACTTAAAAATGCCAAGACCCAAAAGCGACAAACCGTATTACTACAACAACGCGAGATGTTAAATAACGAGTCAACCGTATCTGAACTAAAAGCACAATCTGAAATAGCCATGTTGCAAGTTGAAGCTGAACGTACATTAGCTAAATCAGGTATTGTTTCAGGGATCAGTGCCAAAAAAAATGAGCTAGAAGCCAAGCAGTTATTAAAACGTATTTACCTTGAAGAATCAAAGCTTGATAAGTTAACACTGATGCAAAAAGAAGCCCTATCGATTCAAGATGACTTAATATCTCAAGCACAAGACGAATTTGATGTCGCAAAATTAATGGTTGAACAACTCTCAGTTAAAGCTGGAATGAGTGGCGTAATTCAACGACTACCTCTAAGTTTAGGACAAAGTGTCACTGCGGGCTCTGAACTGGCGTTAATTGGTAGTCTTTCCCCTTTAGTTGCTGAAATTAAGGTGCCACAAATTCAAGCCCATTTAATTAAAATGGGTATGAAAGCAGAAATCAGTACTTTGAATGACCAAGTGCGCGGCC
Source organism: Pseudoalteromonas sp. 1_2015MBL_MicDiv (assembly GCF_002407505.1). NCBI lineage: Bacteria > Pseudomonadati > Pseudomonadota > Gammaproteobacteria > Alteromonadales > Pseudoalteromonadaceae > Pseudoalteromonas > Pseudoalteromonas sp. 1_2015MBL_MicDiv. Next base: position 3,870,602 of record NZ_CP012737.1, read on the forward strand.
AAGTCGTACGTGTTGACCCTGTGATCAGCGACGGCGCTGTACAAATTGATATCGAACTCGAAACTGCAGAGTCAGACACAATGAAACCCATGCAGCAGGTCGATGCAACCATTTTTGCAGATGTACAAAAAGACGTGAACTACATTAAACAACCCGCTGGCACAAATGAAGGTAGTTATGATTCATTATTCAAGCTCACACTTGATAACAAAGCAGTCAGAGTTAAAGTTCAATACGGTAAAATATCAGGACAATTAATCCAAGTATTGTCAGGCTTAGAACCTGGTGAGCAAGTTATTATTTCTACATTAGATATCCCCGCTGAAACAACAACAATAAAAATTGCTGGTTAAGGAAAAACATGAATACTGAAATTTTAAGAGTTAATAACCTAAGTAAATCTTTTTCTAATGGTGAACAAGTAAGCCAAATTTTAAAAGGGATTAGCTTTACAGTATACGACGGTGAGTTTATTTCTATATCTGGGCCATCTGGTTGTGGTAAGTCAACGTTACTCAATATTATGGGGCTGCTCGACACACCCCAAAGTGGTGAATATTATATTGATGGCTTGTTAGTCTCTGATATGGATTCAAACCAACGAGCAAAAATACGCGGTAATCGAATTGGTTTTGTATTTCAATCATTTAATTTAATTGATGAAATGACCGTACTTGAAAATGTAGCACTACCACTGAAGTACCGTGGAGATTCTTTATCATCTCGCCATGCACGAGCCTTAGATTGCCTTGAAAAGGTAGGCCTGGGAGATAAAGCAGATTTACATCCGAATCAAATTTCCGGCGGTCAGCAACAACGCGTATCGATCGCACGCGCATTAGCTGGTGATTCTGGCATCATGCTGGTCGACGAGCCCACTGGTAACTTAGACTCAAAAAATGGCGACGCAATCATGGCGTTAATTAAGGATCTTAACCAGCAAGGTACCACTATTGTATTGGTTACCCATGACCCGCGTTATGCCAATATGGCTTTGCGAAATATCCAGCTAAAAGATGGCGCAGTCGTTACTGAACACAATGAGCTTAATATAGAGGCTTCACAGCCATGCTAAAAACAGCTTATAAAACATTTAAACGTGCTAAACAGTATTACTTTACCACTGTATTTACATTGGCTCTTACGCTATCTATGGTCATTAGTTCTTTCAGTTTAGTTGATTTGGTATTTTTCTCTCCTTTACCCTATCAACAAAGCAATAACTTATATTTACTTGAAGGTACAATAAACTCTAAAGGTTACTCTGGACCTGCAAGTAACTCAAAAGTAATGAGCTATATACAAGACGAAAACACCATTTTTACTGATGTTGCTACTTACCATAAGTGGACTGATTATAAACTTTTAGATCAACCTAATAGACCCGAAATAGACGTTATACTCACCTCACATAATTTATTTGATTTACTTGGCGTAAAACCTCTACTTGGTCGGTTATTTAACAAAGCGGAATCACTCGGCACAAAGCAAATGTCTGTGATACTAGGATACCGTGCGTGGCAAAACCACTATAATAGCGACCCTAATATTATTGGTAAAAAAATACAGCTGAACCAACGTCGTTTTACTGTTATAGGCGTCGCACCTGATGACTTGGTATTACCTACATATAGCAATATAAATGATGCTATTTGGTTACCTATTGATGCTGATGAAACCTTTAATCCTAAAACATCCAATGGCTTTATGGGCGCATACAAAAGTGTTGTTAGGTTCAAACCTGCAATATCAGATCAAGAAATCAGTAAACAATTAAGTGAATTATCGCTCAAAGGCGCACAGCTGCACGCTCCTAATATTTTAAAAGACTTTACAGTAAATGCGCGTGTCATCGCATTCAGTGAAGCATTGAAAGGTGACAGTGGAAAAGTGGTTTTAATGCTTTTGTTAGGCGTGTGCTTACTGATGTTAATTGCACTTATCAACCTTTCTAGCATGCAGCTGGCAAAAGCGATTACACGAATAAAACCTCTTGCTATTAGCTTTGCATTTGGCGCCAGTAAAAAACAACTAATTATTGAAACATTAAAGCATAATATTTTACTTATCAGTATTGCAGTACTATTGGCTTTAACTCTTACTCAGATAGGGTTCATGGTTATTCAAAATCTAGCAGCTGACGCTATTCAACGCTTGGACACGCTTTCTTTGAGTATAAATACCATGTTATTTTCAGTATTTTTAATTGTAAGTATTGCCTCTCTTTATTCGTTTATAGAGCTTAGCGTTGTGAAAGAAAGAAATCTAATGGACAGCCTACAAAGTAGCGGTAAGGGAACCGGTAAACAAATGAGTTCAGCGACAAGTCACTTACTTGTCGGTTTGCAAATTTTATTTTCATTTTTAGTATTAACCACCGCTAGCCACGTAGTTTTAGTTACGCTATCTGAAGCACTAAGAGATAACGGTATAAATACACAAGGTAAGTACTCCTTGACCATTAATTACAGCAATATTGATAAATCTGCCGAACGTATTAATTTACACAAAGCTATTCGTCAAAAGCTACTTGCGCTGAATAATGTGAGCAGCTTAGCTGTTTCATCAGAAATGAGATTACCAAAAACGGTTAACGTTAACCAAATATATAACGAAGCAGGACAGTATATTGCCCAAGCACGCAATAGCTTAGTAACAAGCAATTACTTTACTGAGCTAAACCTAACGATAACGGGTAAAGGCTTTGCCAAAGGAGATGAGGAACTCGAAAACCCACCGATTATTATTAATCAACGCCTCGCTAGCTTGCTGAATAAAAACAATAGTGAAGTGCTAAACAGTAAAGTTAGCTTTGACAATAAGAGTTATTTTTCAATTATAGGTATTGTCAGCAATACTTATGTTCCAGGTAGCCCTGAAAGTGAAAATTATGAAGTATTTACCCCTAAAGATTATCCAGGGTGGCGCCAATTTTCGTATCTACTCACTGTTTCAAATGAGAGTGTAGCATTTTCTCAAATTCAACAAACTGTTATCGATACCGATAAGCGTTTAGATATAAATGATTTAACTTCTTTAACCGCTCAGTTTAATGAGAAAAGACAGCGCCACTTAAATGCGGCATGGTTGGCTATTGTATTAGCATCAACATCACTACTTATGGTGTGTATTGGAGTAAACGGTATAGTCAGCTACTTAGTTAAAGTGCGCAGATATAGTTTAGGCGTTAAACTTGCTATGGGCGCTGATAATCGTAGGCTACTAAAAGAAAGCTTATTTGAGCTAATGCAACCTATTACAATGAGCTTAGTACTTGCTTTCTCTACCGCATTTTTAATTATAGGCTATTGCATGTCATTACCTAGTATTGACCTGCCTATAAACTGGTGGTTAACACTGACAATTTGGCTTGGACTATTCATATTGGCGATTATCGCCAGCTTTTTCCCGATCAGCCAAACATTAAGACAAGATCCGATTAAGGCGTTAAGAAATGAATAAATTTTACCTTATTGTAGCGCTATGGTTAATTGCCCCCTCACCCGTTGAAGCTATTGAAAAAGATAATAGTAAATGGGCAAATCTCATAGAGTCTACGGGGCAAGAAACTATTTCATTATCACCTGATGGGGAACAGGTTTTATTTTTACACCAAATTAAATATCCATCTATAAAGTACTTATCTCAACAACGCATACAACTAGCTGGTCTGGATTTTTATACTAATTTATCGAGCAGAGTTGATACTAAACAATATAGCCGCGCTACTTTATTTAACATTTCAAAAAATTCTAGAGAAGAAATTAAGACGGTAGAAGGAGTGATTGTCGATTTTAATTGGTCTCCTGATGCTAAAAAAATAGCTTTTTTAATTCAAAATAACACCAACACACATCTATGGTTACATGATGTAATTAAAAATGACTTTAAAAAATTAACTAACATTAATTTATCTACAAGCCTTGGCGACAGGCATTTAAGGTGGCTACCTAATGGTCAAGCTATTATAGTAAAAAAACGTAACTCGCCGATAAAGTCATCTGAATATATACGTAAAAAACCCAATTTATTGTCATCTGATCTACAAACAGATCAAGGACGGACCCACCAAAGCTTATTAATAAATGACGAGATGAAGAATCAGTTTATATCTATAAACCAAACTAAGTTAGTAAAGGTTAATTTAAATGGTGAAGTTTCTATTTTAACGGAAAGTAGTTTATTAAATTATTTTTCAGTATCCCCTGATGGAAATTATTTACTATATTCAATGCTGCCCAATAAACTATCATCTTATTTACCTTATAAAAAATGGGGTAGGTCTTATAATGTCATTAACATAGAAAGTCCCACTGCCATATACAACCTACCAAATTTAAACGATAAGATTAACCTACCTAAATCTAAAGACAGTGTTCCTATTGGTGCTAGGTTGGTCAAATGGCTGCCGTCACACGGTTCCACTATCAGCTGGGTCGAAGCGAGTGATAAAGGAGATATGTCTTTACCACAAATCTATCACGATCATATTTATAAGTTGGAGAGCCCATTTTCAGGCAATAAAAAATTGATACACCAAGTAACATGGAGAGTTCACGATGTATTATGGGGTTTATCTGGTACAGGAATACTTCAAGATTGGCGTTATGATAGTAAGCAGGCAAGAACAACTTTAATTAATGCCCAAACTCCTACGAGTACTTTAATCCATCAAAGAGATTATCGGGATAAATATAATGACTTTGGCGACCCACAAACTTTACGCACACCTGCCGGATATGAAGTTTTAGTTGAACAAAATAATAACTTATTTTTCTTTTCCTCTGGTCAAAGTAAAAAAGGTATAAGACCAATAGCTAAACATTACAATACATTGAGCAACCTTAATAAAACAATATTTTTAAGCAATGCTGAACATATAGAAATGCCTTTATGGGTCGCTAATAATACCTTAATAATACAGAAACAAAATAATTCAAGCGCACCTCAATATTACGCATTAACGAACAAAAGTTTTAAAAAAAAGGTCTTACTTTACTCTAGTGAAAATAAAAATAAACTTACTAATCAGCCAGTTAATATTAGCTACAAAAGAAATGACGGATTAGATCTCACTGGAACACTACATTTACCTAACAGCTATAATATATCAGATAAAATTCCTGCTATTTTATGGATTTATCCTGATGAGTTTAAAAATAAAAAGCTTAGTCAACAAAATACCGTACGAACGAATTTATTTAGAGAATTTGATCCGCTAAGCCCACTGGTATTTCTGCATGACGGTTTTGCCGTTTTCGAATCTCCCTCAATGCCAATCACCTCATTTGATGGAAGCGAACCTAACGATGACTTTATTAATCAAATTCATTTAAATGCCAAAGCTGCTGTAAATGCTTTAGAGAAAACTGGTCGTATTGATGTGCAAAAATTAGCGGTTATGGGCCACTCTTACGGAGCTTTTACTGTAGCAAACTTACTTGCGCATACCGATCTATTCAAAGCTGGCATTGCACGAAGTGGCGCTTATAATAGAACCCTAACACCCTTTGGGTTTCAGGGAGAAAAACGTAATCTATGGCAAGCAAAGGAAACATACATTAATATATCGCCTCTAATTTACGCAGATAAAATAAATGAACCATTATTATTAGTCCATGGTGAAAGCGATCAAAACTCTGGCACCTACCCAATGCAGTCAATGAGAATGTATCAAGCATTAATTGCTAATAAAAAAACAGCTCAGCTAATTATGCTCCCGTATGAAGGGCATACCTATCAAGCTAAAGAAAACTTATCCTATTTACTCACACACCAATCTGAATGGATGAAGAAGTGGCTCAACACTTCAAAATAATATGTTAAAACAATTTAATTCAATTACTAAAGAGTTACTTGAAGAGCGCAAAGCCGCTCAAGAAATCTGCCGCCTATTCAATAAAAGTCCGAGCAAAGGCAACTTAAAACGTATTAGAGAGTTATTTTTGGAATGTGGTGAGGGCGTTATAATTGAAGCTGGTTTTCACTGCGATTACGGCAATCAGATCACTATTGGTGATCGTACTTTTATAAACATTAATTGCACTGTATTAGATGCACCAATTGATGAAGGTGCAATAACGATTGGCAGTGACTGCTTAATTGGCCCTAATGTTCAGCTATTAGCAGTATCTCATGCAGTTGAGCCCAAACAAAGACTACAGAAAGAAAACTTTGCAGCACCAATAACTATAGGTAATAACGTATGGATTGGCGCAGGAGCTATTGTTTTAGCAGGTATTACCATTGGCGATAATAGCGTGATTGGTGCCGGCTCGGTAGTCACCAAAGACGTAACTGCTAATACCCTGGTTGCAGGAAATCCAGCACAAAAAATACGTGATATTTAATAGTCACGCAATCTTTATGACGAAAAGTTAATACTGTGTTACTTTTAATTTAACAAAAATGCAACTCGTACTTAGTGATGTTTCTAAATATTGTTTTTATTATATTCTTACTTTTTTCTTATCCGGTATCGGCAAGTGTTTGTGAGCAGGATAAATCGGTTGATATAACGAGTGACATTTTAACCTGCAAGCAAAAAATCAGTAAACTCAAGCCACACTCAACAGCATCATTTGAGGCTAAATTAGAATTAGCTGTACTGTATAGGCAAGCTGGTGATTTAGCCTTAGCAAACTCCGAGCTTGAGCAACTACTTAGCCAAAGTTTAAGTATTTCACAGCAATATCATGTAACACGACAACTTGGTATTAATGCATACAGACAAAGAGGTTATATTCAATCTCTTACTTATTTTCATAAAACACAAAAGCTTGCTACGCAGTTAAAAAACTTAAGTTATGAAGGTCAAACATCGAATGATCTTGCTAATGTATATCAAGCGCTTGGGGATTTAGACACCGCTTTAACTTTATTTTTAAACAGTTACGACATTGCTAAGCAATTAAACGACTTAAAACGCCAAGCCGTTACTTTAAATAATTTAGGTAATATATCGCGAGATATTAATCAATTAGATGATGCTATCGTGTCATTTCGACAAGCACATTTACTACATACACAACTTGGCAATCAAACAAAGGCAAACCATACGCTGATAAGCTTAGCTGAAGTGTTTTTTAAAAAGTTACAGTTTGATAAAGCTATAAATCTTATAAATTCAACGCTTACGCAGTTAAACAATAGCGGTGCACATACTCAAGCTTCACGCGCCTACTTACTACTCGCTGAAATCGCTTTAGCTCAAAATAAACTTAATGAGGCACATAAATGGCTAGCAACACAAAAACGTACCCGTAGCCTTATTCAAAATGACAAAGTCGACCAACGGGCGCTATTAATAGAGGCAAAATTAAAACAACTAGAAGGTAATGACACTGAAGCACAAGTGTTATTAAAACAAGGGTTAGCCAAAAACCACAATCAAAACAGCCAACTAACAGAGTTATTTTACATCGCACTCGCTCAGTCACAACAGCAATCAAAACAATACCGTGATGCGCTAAGTACGCTTGAAGATTACAATACAATGTTACGCCAAAATCGAACAGATACGGCCAATCTATACCAGCTACGCTTGAAGCAAGCCGATATTCTCCCAAATAAGCCACAGCATAATTATTTCACTCTTTATAATGTATTCGCGGTATTTAGTGCCTTTATGGCAGGAGTGTTGCTCAGCTATAAATATTTAGCACAAATAAGCAAACCTCCAAATACAGTGAATAACGCCGCCCCCAACGAAGCTACCGACACAGAGCAAGACACTCGCCAATTAATTGTAGAAGTTATGACGCTATCGCTGAGTATTTGGGAACAAACAAGCTCAAAAACAAGAATTGAGCTTGCAGAAGAAAGTAAAATGTGGAAAGTAAACATTGATGATGGTCGGCTGCGGGTGCGTACATTAGAGCGTTATTTAGCGATTAAAACACTGCCTAAAAAACCTCGCTGGCGTAATATAATAAAAACCGCACATTATGTTATTAACCACTGCAATGAAGAGCATGATGATTTACATAAACTAAAACAACAAGTACAAAAGCTTGAAGTACTTGCTAAAACCTCACCTCACTATTTAACCTGAACTCTGGTTAAGAGATTTACTAACATATTGAATCATGGTGATATTTAAATTTATTTTCTCTAGCCAGAGATTTTCAATGAAAACAAGGCGAATTTACGCGTCAATAGCTGGCCTATTGCAAGTAAATTGCTGCTCGAGATAGATTTATTATCCAGAGTTCAGGTTACTTAACCTGAATCAGAATTAAAAAGCACAAGGTATCACTTATATCACCTCGTGCTACGGTTTAGCTATTTTGCTGTATCACAGACATAACACGCTAATGTAACGCCCATGTTGGCTTTAAATTTTTGATGATGTTCGTCCCCTTTAAATTCATAAGGGCCTTCAAAGCGAGTAAATATTTGCATATCTGGGTTTAATGTATTGTCAAAACGCATCATATTTGAGTGTAACGACTCACACATATTGTTTCCCATATCGTAAGCTAAACGCCAATCATCAAACTGACCACAATCTAACATCGGGCTTTCTCGACCTGATGCTGAAAGCCTTTTTTCCGTACACCCACTACTTGTATCACTTTTTAAAAATGAAAACGTTCCTGTCGATATTTTCATTGAAGCGAGGAACGTTGTTTGCTTTTTAGGGCAGTTTTGCGCATTAGCTTGCAGTTCTTCTTGCAGCATTTTTGCACTATGAGCATGTGCAAAGGTTGTTAGTAACAGACTTGATATTAAAATTGTATATTTCATTATATTTACCTCCATTTATTTACTTGATCCTGTTGTTGAGACTGTATTTACATATCTATTAAATACAAAATCAACTCAAAAAGTGTGCATCAAAGAGAGGTAAATCACACTTAAAATCATGGGGCAATTGGGTAAAAACGGGTAAATTTATTTTTAAGCTTTTGTATTTAAAGATATATATATTTATTCAATTCAAAAAACAATATCCAACATGTTTACATCCCCTTGCTTTTCTCACTTTTACCCAACTCGCCCCCTGCTGACCCTGCTAATTCCTTTCGTGATGAAAATAAACAAGCAATATAAAAGGGCACATTATTTGTGCTTATTTATTATTTATGGAGGAATAAAAATGAAACGTACATTAATGACACCACTTGCTTTAGGTTCTCTTGTATATATGGCAATCATAAGTACCACTGCATTTGCAGGTACTGTTGAAAATACCAACCACCGTACTACCGCTTTAGAAAATGATTATGGTGCAATGGCACCTGCTCAAGTTAGTAAACAAACTTGGCAGACTATTTCAGCGTGGTCTACTGACTCGCTTTCTTTGCTTGATTTTATGGCTGAAAACGATGGAGAAGCGGTACTCAATCATTATATTGAAAAACTAACAGCAACTTATCAGGCCGAAGAAATCTTAAGCCAAATAAAAGAGATAGACGTAAATGCGCTTGATTTATGGTCTACGGTGCTTGCTGATCACTCACCAGAGGACAGCTATTACCTTGCACGCTACCTTATACAATATAAGCCGGCTCTTTTTAAGCAATGGTTAACAATGCAAAAAATGGTTTCGTTAGCTGAGTTTGTCGAAATAAACAATCCACGGTTATTTGAAGCGTGGTTTGAAACTTACGCGGCTCCTAAGAAAAAAGGGCTCTCTGTTTTAAGCTATAACAAGGAAATGGATCCAACTACTTATAATGAAATTAAAGAGTTATTAAATAAAGATGCAAAGGGTGGTCCAAAGTCAGCCTGTGCCTGCCAAATGGTAGTGCCAAATACAGGCTCTGGTACTGTGGTAACAAATTACCCTTCAACCCCATCATCACCTGCACCTGAAACATCTAGTGACAATAAAGGAATGTCTAAACACGGACTTAACTTTACCAGTACTGCTTACGGCGCATTTCATTCAGGCGATGGTGAGCGTTGGTCAAAACACAAAGCCTATGGCTACGACAACACAATAAGTCATAACTCTACTGAGTTTTCGGTAAAAATGCTGTGTGCCGATAAAGCGGGTTTTGATTGTAATCAAAGTAATTCATGTTCAGGAAACTTAGAAGTTAGAGGCACTTATGCCTCGCGTTTCCATGTAAAAGGGACTGCAAGACAAATTTGGTCAAAAGCCACTAATGCACACTCTGCCGATGGCGCAAAGTTTGCCGTTGATTTACCTGGTTCTGCCCCTGAGATTGTATTGTTTAATAAAGCCGGTGGTGCAGCAATGAGCTTTAACACTGGATGGGATATTAACTCGGTGCTGGGCACTATAAAAGCAGCTTTAGGTATTACTGCTGCAATAGTGAATGACAATGCGGGTAGCTTACTCGATGCACAACTTGCCAGTGATTTAATTACTAATATTGCAGGCATAATTACCCGTTCAGGTAACGAAGCGAGCGTAAATTCGACAATGCGAGCTCGATTTGATTCATCTGACGTAAGTCCATTTTTGTTGCAACCTAACGAAGTTTACCACTTCACGCTGGACTCAGAAGCCCATGTTAAAGCACGAGGTTATGGCGGTTATTCTGATAGTCATTTTGAGTTTGGTAGCTCTGGCGCTGTAATGTATGCCGCTAATCACTTTACTTGTGGCCCAAATGTTACCGCACCTATGCCTACCGGTTTATGGTTTTATGCCAGCCAGTCAGGTCCTGATAACACCGCATCTCTTCGTAGTGATGTAGAAGGCTGGCTATCTATTCAGCTAAATCAAGGTGTTAATGCTATTCAGCAGCAAGGGGTTGTATATTAAGCACTGCGATCGAACTTATAAAGGGTAGGTGTTTCCTACCCTCTTTTGTATGTTTAAAGCAAAGGAACCATCATGAAAAAACTACTTACATTTTTTATCACTGCACTTACAATAACAGCAAGTATGCATTGTGCAGCAATAGCAAAACAATTCGATACAAGTACTCTACCCGTACTATTTTATGCAAACCAAGAAAGCTATTTAGCTCAAACACCTTGGTTTAATTTTACATACCTGCAACGTAAAATACAGCTACAAACTTGTAAGGAAGAAGCGTGTATTCAACGTTTACAATTTTTAGAACTCCAAGAAGGAGAGCAAAGCCATAAACAAAATAATGGCTCAGCTTTTTTAGGTAAAGCAGATAAAGTACACACATCAAATACCTATTCCAAACTCAGATTAGGCCAGAGTAATCACAATGCATTGCATGTTAGCGGTAACCAACGGCGCATTCTTTTTTCTTTTGAGATCACTGAAAGAGGCACTCCACTTCAGTTTAAATTTGAAGACGAACAAGATTCTTTCACCTCAGAAAATCAACAAGCGCTTATTCGCTCATCTAAGTTATGTATATCAAAGTGTGAAACAACATGGCAGGCATTCAGCGTAGATAAGGAGGGTCAATACACTCCAATAACTTTCCACCAGCAGGCGCAAGATCAGTGGGTTGTTAAAGAATTAGATAACACTATTAGAATTGAATTAACCGCTTTATTTGGTCAATATTCGGCGCCTTTACATCAGTATCACAACGAGGAAGTGTCGTTTTCAAGCTATCAAATAAATGACAAAGCACTTATAAATACACAGAGTCATGATCAACAAAACCAATATATTTTTGAGCAAACAAAAGTAATTGGTTTAAGTGGGCACACATGGGTTTTGCAGCAAGGCAATACACTGCAATTAACCGATAACCACGCTAGCATTTTAAAATCTCGCAAACTATCAACTTGGCATATAAAAAAATTGCTAAATAGCTATATATCAAAGCATCGTGTTTATTTGTTAGCCCAAGTAAATGAGCAATATCAAACCCCACCTTCAAAGCAAACCGTGATAGCCCAGTACCCTAAGAAAAAGCAAAATAGAATGCGCCCCGTAGTGCTCTATGAGTTCGATTTAGCGCTTAACTTAATATCTAGCACCACACTCTATTTACCAGAAAGTGAACTACCGTATGCACAAATAACACTTCAATCGTGGGGAGTATTAGTAGGTACAGGTGAAGCCGCAGCTGCATCGGTTAATCACACTTATCAAAGCAACCAATCATCTGCAAATATGGCAAACTGCCCGATGATAAATGACGGCTATGGTTATGGCTTATTATGTTGGAAAGCATTGAACAACCCAACTACAAATTATACACCTAGTGCAGCTAGTAGCATGATCCCAGTAACGGTTGTCGACAATACAACGCCAAACCTACTTAACCAACTGGAGGCAAACCAACATGGAACAATATTCGATAACAGCGGCACTCCTGTTGATCCTGGCGGCTCATGGACACATGAAAATAACGTTGCAATAAACAAAGAGGACTTAGGCCTATCAATTGCGATGTATAATGAACGTTGGAATTCTCCTGTTGCGGCAAATATTATTTTCCCCGCAGGTACCCCCTCTCGCCCTGTTATGTTTAGAGCTATAGAATATTCTGCAGTAAATACCAGCAACCTCCCACACAATGTGTGCAATCAGTTTGCTGCTAGTTCTGGCTACCCTGAATACCAAGCCGCTGATGCATGTATGACGCAAGCAAACTTTGGCCTATTTAGTTTAGAAAGTCTGAAATTTGATCGCTGGCAAGGAGGAAGTTACCATCCCGATCAAAGCGTAAGCGGCAATGATAATAGCTGGTTTCCGTGGTTTACTAATTTTGTGGGTGATCCTCCTGTCGAAGAAGCTTTTACAGCTGAAGCGGTCCATGAAATGGTGGCTCGTATGCGTATTAAAGCTGCAAATATTGGAACTTTAATACAAGATTCATACATTGACGGGCACTTGTATACCCAAGCACATGTACCAGGGTATTACATTTCGTATCAATAAACTTTACGATACAAAAGGGTTAGTGTATTCACCAACCCTTTTTTAATTCACTGAGCTTTATTTACTCATAACGTAAAGTAAGCGATGGCCGTGTGCTTGCAGCTTTAAATGCAAGGCTTGCAACCGTGAGCCAAGTAATTACTGCAACACTAAGGGCTGCAATTAAATAAACCCACAGCGCTTGATCAACACGCTCATTAAAATTAGCGAGCCAATCGCCCACCAGCCAATAGGTTAATGGGTATGCAATGGCTACACTCACCAACACTAAAATTAAAAACTCTTTTGCCAGTAGGTTCATAATACTAATACGTGATGCGCCAAGTACTTTGCGTACCGCCACTTCTTTTTGGCGACGAATTGTGGCAAACGAAGCTAAACCAAATGTACCTAAGCAGGTTAAGAATACCGCAAGGCCCGTAAAAATAAGTACTACAAAAGAAACACGCTCATCAGCTTTTAAAACCGCTTTATAGTTTTCAGCTAGTAGGTTTATTTTTGGCTCATAAATATTAGACACCTCAGCCAAGGCTGCGATCACTTCTTGCTTTATAGCTGGGAGCTTATGCAAATTAACTGTTAAAATCACTTCAGATACCGGTGCTAAATAGTTAAAGCCACATAAAAACATAATGTTAGAATTTGCATCTTGTGCATTACCAATTTTTACATCTTTTACAACACCGACAACCCGCATATCCACATTACGCCCTGTGTCTTTAATTGTTTGTCCAACAATATCAGCCACATTGCTATAACCAGCCTGCTTGGCAACGGTTTCTGTAATAATTGTACCCACCGTTGTAACTCCGTTTGCTCGCGTCGCCCAGTCTGAGGAAAACTCACGGCTAAAGTCTCTACCAGCAATGAGCGTAAGGCCTAGCCCTTTTACGACATCAAAACCAGAACCTATCACAGGGGTTATTCCACCTGATGATTCTCCATTGGGCCAAGTTGGCTGTAATGTATTATTAATTGAAACGGTTAAACGGGTATCAATAATCGTTGCTTGCTCTACGCCATCAATAGCCGTCAAGCGATTAATGAGTGCGCTAGGCTGCTGCGTAAATACCGATTGCACAGGCAACTCTGAAACCACTAAGCGTTGCTGTGTTTGATAGCCCAAAGGAAGACTTTGTAAGTGAGATAATTGGTTTAATAACGTAATCGAGGCAATGATCAGGCCTATTGCCAATGAAGCTTGTAGGGTTAATAAACTTTTACGCACCCAAGTAGCTGTACTGCCTCGTTGTAAATCGCCACTTAATACTCGTTTAGCGCTAAATGATGAGATAAACAATGCAGGGTACAAACCGGCAAGTATGCCTACAGCAATCACCACGCTCATAATACCCAAACCAAAGGCTGAAAAATAAATTACGACTAGCTCACGATCGACTAACTGATTAAAGCTCGGTAATAACAGCTCTACTAATACACATGCAGTAATCATCGACAATAACGCAACCAACATAGACTCAGCTAAAAATTGCGTTACTAACTGCCCTTTACTTGCGCCAAGCGCTTTACGCACCCCAACTTCTTTAGCACGCCTTGTGGACTGCGCCACCGTCATATTGATAAAGTTAAAGCCCGCAATTAAAATAAGCAACACACTCAAACCCGCACAAATCATTACGACTTGCTTTGCGCCACCCGCTTTCATTTCAAATGGTGATTTGGCTATTAAATGTAAGTCTAATAGTGGGTGAAATTCAATGGCAATTTGCCCCGCCATTTGCCCATTAAAGTATTGTTTAGAAAGTGTATCCGCAAGTGCGATTGGATCGGCCTGTGGCGCTAAACGCATATAAACGTAGCTACTATTCATCATAAGGTTGCTCGGGTCATGTTTTACATACACTAGGTTTTTAAATGCAAAGTGAGTATTGCTTGGTAAATCCGCAAACACCGCCCGTACAGTATATTGCCCTTGTTCGTGCTGTAGCGTATTACCAATAACATTCACAGAACCAAAAATACGCAGTGCTTCAGACTCACTCAATGCTAGGCTACCAGGTGTACTCATAGCATTTTTTAAATCGCCAGCCAATGTGTTCATATTGATAAAATTCTCAATATTTGGCGTTGCTCCATATAAATCGCTGAGCTTAAAACCCTGATCGCGATACTGTACGTCAACCATCGCCTCTCTAGTCATCGACACCATAGTCAAACCAAAGACTTCTTCCACTTGGCTATACTCGACTGCCTTCGCTCCTTGTGAATAATTGAAGATTGGGATCACAAATAAGCCCAACTTCGAGAAGTCTTGGCCTACGCGGTAAACACGTTCAGCATGTGGCTGCTGACTATCGTAAGACAGCTCATTTTGTGCGAACAACGCCACTAAAATAGCTGAAGCTAAGCCAATACTTAGACCTAATACATTTAAAATAAAATGTTGTTTTTGCTGTTTGAACGAACGCAGCGCTGTAATAAAGTAACTTATAAACATGCTATGCAACCTCCATCGTTTGTTGTACGTTATTTGCTTTATCAAGCATCACTTGGCCATCAAGTAGGCGTACTAAACGATCTGCGTAATTACCCTCTTTATCTGAGTGCGTAACCATAATTACCGTGGTGCCTTCTTTATTTAATTCACGGAGCATTGCCATTACTTCATCACCATTTTTTGAGTCTAAATTACCGGTTGGCTCATCGGCTAAAATTAGCTTAGGGTTAATCACCAAAGCTCGCGCTACTGCCACTCGCTGCTGCTGACCACCCGATAACTGTTGCGGTAAATGATCGCCTCGATGATCAATACCCACTCGCTTTAAAATGGTTTCAACACGCTCTTTACGCTCACTTTTTGAAATTTTTTGATATTGCAAAGGCAGCTCTACATTTTGATAAACTGTCAATTCATCAATTAAGTTAAAGCTCTGAAATACAAAACCAATTGAAGCTTTACGTAACTCTGCTAATTGTTTTTCGCTATAACCTGCAATGTCAGTACCTGCAAACTCAAAGCTTCCACTTGTTGGCGAATCTAACATGCCTAAAATAGATAATAAGGTTGATTTACCACAGCCAGATGGGCCCATAATTGCTAAAAAATCACCTTCTTTTACGGTTAGAGTAATATTGCTTAGTGCAGCTGTTTCAACATCTTGAGTACGAAATACACGGCTTAAATTAGTTAGTTTAATCATTATTGTTATCCTTAAAATTGTAGTTGTTGTGCTTTTTCGAAGTTGCTGTAGCTTGAGGTGATCACTTGATCCCCTGCTTTTAGCCCTTCAAGCACTTCAAAATAATGTTGATTTTTTTTACCTAAACGAATATCACGGCGCAGTGCTTTATTGTTACCTTGCTCAATTACGTAAACCCAATTACCACCCGAGTTTGTGAAAAATGCGCCTCGATTAAGTAATAAGGCATCGTTTTTATTGTTGCCAAGCATTAACTCAAGGTCGATGCTTTGGCCACGCTTAATACTTTTAGTGTTACTGGGTAAGTCAACTTCGATTTGAAATTGAGACTGCTGTACGCGGCTATCGATTTTGCTCACTTTGGCAGCAATAGCGTCATCATCAAGTTCAATCATCACAGCCATATCGCGCTGCACCTGATTTAAGTAAAACTCATCAAGACGTACCACTAATTTATACTCGTTGGGAATATCGATTTGTCCGAGTCGTGCGCCGCTGCTTTTTGATTCGCCAATTTCTACATCAAGCTCACTTAAATAACCTGATACCGGTGCTTTTACTAATAAGTTATCGAGGTTTCGACGAGCAAATTGAAGGTTTTTCTCGAGCATTTTAGCGCTGTCTGACAGCTGTGCAACTTGCACTTCACGTATTGATTTTTCTTGCTTTTGACGCTCAAGCGTTAGCTTCTTGCGAGCATGGTAATAACTTAAATCTTCCTCAAGTTCGGCTAATTTATCTTGCGCCAACACCCCACTTTTAACTAATGGTTTAGTTTGTTTTAAACGGCGTGTTAAATGCGTAATCTTTAACTCTATTTCTAATAAGTCTCGGCGTAAGTTTAAGCGACTGGTTTCCATATTCATTTGCGTATTACGTAAAAAATTAAGCTGCTCTGTTACTTGAGCCTCACGGCCCATAACATCAAGTTGCAAGTTAGTATTACTCAAGCGCACCAAGGGTTGGCCTGCTTCTACAAATTCGCCTTGCTCTACCAAACGCTCCTCAACTTGGCCACCGGCGATAGTATCAAGATAAATACTGGTTTTTGGCACCACTTGACCGCGTAAGCTCAACGCATCTTTAAATGCACCTTGTTTAACTGTGCTAACCGTAAGGCTGCCAAGCTCAACATTTTGGCTACGACCTGTATCGCTAGTTTGCGTAAAGCCATACGCAGCCGCCGCAACACCTAAGGCCATCGTTGCAAAGATGAATTTTTTAAAATACTTTTGAGTAAATGAGCGTTCTATTTTCTTATCCATGTTGCCGCCTTGATACAGGTTTAATTTAACTAATTACCTATTGCTATTACAAAGCGTATGCCAACTTTAATTATTCTTTAATTACAACAACTTGAATAATTCCTTATACAGATATATATTTTAGGTGTCCGTTTATAGAACACTTTTTATTTTAATAAGCGTCCATTTATGGACACTGTTCCTTTTTTGTTTTAGGCTAAACAAAACTCTATAAAAATAAAAACCATGAAACACACAGGCTCAGTTTTAATTGTTGACGACAATCCCGATATTCTCATTGCAGCACGCTTGCTATTAAAGCAACACTATCAAAGCGTCAAAACTACTGATAACCCCTTTGATATTGCTGGCATTATTAGCAAGCAACGAGAAAGCGATCAGCCCATTGACGTGATTTTATTGGATATGAACTTTAGCCAAGATTCGATTAGCGGCAAAGAAGGGTTTTATTGGCTCAAAAAAATCATTGAGCAAGACGCCAATATAGTGGTGCTACTGATGACCGCTTACAGTGATATTCAGCTTGCGGTGGATGCCATTAAAGCGGGTGCCTCTGATTTTATTGCTAAACCTTGGCAAAATGAGCAATTACTTGGCGCGGTTGCTGCTGCGTTCTCGCACGCAAAAGACAAGCAACAAGTTGGTAAACTTACTCGCCAAAAGCACGGCCTAAACCAAGCACTAAATACGCCTTCGTTTAAATTTTTAGGGCAAAGCGCAGCAATGCAGCAAGTATTTAATACCATTGAAAAAGCCGCAAAAACCGACGCAAATATATTAATCACTGGCGAAAGTGGCACAGGAAAAGAGCTCACCGCTCACGCAATTCATCAAGCAAGTATGCGTAGCGAACACACCTTTATGAGTGTAGATATGGGCGCAGTGGCGCAAAACCTGTTTGAAAGTGAGCTATTCGGCCATAAAAAAGGCGCGTTTACTGACGCTAAAGCTGATCGAATTGGTAAATTTGAACTGGCCCAAGGCGGCAGTTTATTTTTAGATGAGCTAGGTAACCTTCCGCTAGAACACCAAGCTAAATTACTCGCCGCATTGCAAAACCGCCAAGTAACTCCGATCGGCGGCAGTAAAACAATTGATATTGATATTCGCCTCATTTGTGCCACTAACGATAATCTTGAGCAAGCCGTCGCTGAAGGTCGCTTTCGTCAAGACTTACTGTATCGTATTAATACTGTTGAAATCAGATTACCTCCCTTACGTGAGCGTAGTGATGACATTCCATTACTAGTAGATTATTACCTAAATCATTTTTCACAAAAATACAAACGCGACTTAACCATTGCAGCAGATGATATGACATCACTTTGCCAATACTCATGGCCGGGCAATGTGCGTGAGCTAGCCCACGCCATAGAGCGCGCGGTAATATTAAGTGAAGGCGAAAATCTTGATGTGAGTTCAGTGGTTGGTAATACTACAAGTAACGTCAATAGCACTAATAACCCAATCGAAAATAATAATGCATACGATACTTTTGATTTAGAGGCACTTGAACAACGCACTGTTCGTGCAGCCCTTACTCACCACCAAGGCAATGTGAGCCACGCTGCCAAAGCGCTTGGTTTAACGCGCGGTGCTATGTATCGCCGCCTTGAAAAGTATGGATTATAAAGATGCGACCTTATTTTTCCCTCGGATTTAACCTAGTCGCATTAAGCAGCTGTAGTGCATTACTGTGCTACTTACTTATTAATAAGGGTTTCTCGGCAACATTATTGTTAGTCGTCTTGGTTAGTATTGCCTTGAGCGCCCATATTTTCACACTATTTACTCGCCAACAAAAACAAGCTGAAATAGTTATTCGCGCACTCGCTAATGGCGATAGTACGCTGGGTCTTAGCCAGTATCACCCAATGCGCCAGCAGTTCGATCAAGTAAAAGCACAAATGCAAACCGCACGCTTTAATGCCGAGCAACAAGCTCAATTTTTACAAGCATTACTCATTCATGTCGATTTGGCTGTGTTGGTGTCTGATAACAGTGGCCAAGTGATTGAATCAAACCCCGCTGTAAGTAAGCTTTTAGGTAAAAACGTTAAGCACTTGAGTGAATTAGGCGCTGTGGGTGATCTTCTTTTAAAAGCCGATCGAAACGTACGTAATACCCTGCATTGGCAAACAGGTGAACAACAAGATACATTATCAATTGCACTCAGTATCGCCGAAATTCAAGGTAAAGTTCGCCGCGTTGTCAGCATACAGTCTATTCACGACCAATTGCAGTTAAAAGAGCAGCAGGCCTATAAGCGCTTAACTAAAGTGCTAACTCACGAAATAGCGAATTCTATAACGCCACTTTCATCACTCGCTAACACGTGCACCACTTTATTACCGCAAACGCTGTGCTTTGATGAGCTTGAAGATAAGCAAGACTTACAACTCGCACTCACTACACTTGCGTCTCGCACTGAGCATTTAGGTGATTTTATAGCACGCTTTCGTCAAGTAAGTAGCTTACCTACACCTAAATTAGCGCCTTATAATTTAGCTAGTGTGCTCACACAAATAGTTGCATTACATCAGCAGCAAGCACTTAGCCAAGGCACTACTTTTGAGCTTAATATTAATACCCAACAATTAGTGATGCTCGACAACAGCCAAATAGAACAAGTACTGGTTAACTTAGTAAAAAACGCACTTGAAGTACTCGCTACAAGCCAACAACATAACGCGCAAAATCCTAATAAAACACCAACGATTCAACTCACCCTCGCACAAAATCACGCACAACAGCTTTACATTGAAGTCAGCGATAACGGACCGGGTATTGCTGAACATGTTATTGATATGGTGTTCGTGCCCTTTTTTACTACCAAACAACAAGGTTCGGGTATTGGTTTGAGCTTGTCGCGGCAAATTATGCTCAACCACGGCGGTGATTTGGTTTATGTACAAAAACCACAAGGTGCATGCTTTAGATGTGTGTTTGGGTGAGTAATCAGTAGATCGTCGTTCACAGCAACAACATAAAGTAGCAACCCTACAGCAAACTTCTTTACGCGCTAAAGCACGTCCTACATGTAGGTCGTCATTTATGGCGAAAACACAAAGTAGCTTAACCCTACAACAAACCACTTTACGCGCTAAAACACGCCCTACATGTAGGTCGTCATTTATGGCGACAATACAAAGTAGCAATCCTACAGCAAACTTCTTTACGCGCTAAAGCACGCCCTACATGTAGGTCGTCATTTATGGCGACAATACAAAGTAGCAACCCTACAGCAAACTTCTTTACGCGCTAAAGCACGTCCTACGTGTAGGTCGTCATTTATGGCGACAAATACCTACAAATATACTGAATTCCAAAAAGGGTAATCACCAAGCTTGTTGACTATGCTACGCCTTAAAGGGTTCGCTGCAATGTATCTTGCTATTTCAATTCTATTTTCTTCTTCTCGTAAAGCATGATCATAATACGCAGGCTGCCACACGTTTTGACGAAATCCACGAACCTTATTTACTCGCCAAGATGATAACCCTTTTAAATGACCAACCACATTGCCTAACTTAGCCCCTTTAAGCTGTAATAAACCATGAAAGTGATCAGGCATAAGAACCCATGTTAACCAGCGGCACCGGTGACTAAATTCATTATCAGCAATACATTTGCAAAAAGTATTGGCAAGCTCATAGTCACTAAATATGTTCTGCCTATTCTGGCACGTGATAGTAATAAAATATTCGCCGGACTGAATTGATACTCGCCCTTTTTTTAAATCACTCCAACTCATCCAAAACTCCCTCTTCTAAACAAAGTTTCATTTAAAAAGGTAGCTCAGTTATCCCAAGGATGCCTGCTGTAGGTCGTCATTTATGATGACAATACAAAGTAGCAACCCTACAGCAAACTTCTTTACGCGCTAAAGCACGTCCTACATGTAGGTCGTCATTTATGGCGAAAACACAAAGTAGCTTAACCCTACAACAAACCACTTTACGCGCTAAAACACGCCCTACGTGTAGGTCGTCATTTATGGCGACAATACAAAGTAGCTTAACACTACAGCAAACATCTTTACGCGCTAAAGCACGTCCTACATGTAGGTCGTTATTTATGGCGACAATACAAAGCAGCAACCCTACAGCAAACCACTTTACGCGCTAAAGCACGTCCTACATGTAGGTCGTCATTTATAGCGTCAACACAAAGTAGCAACCCTACTACAAGCTTCTTTACGCGCTAAAGCACGTCCTACGTGTAGGTCGTCATTTATGGTGACAGTACAAAGCAGCAATCCTACAGCAAACTTCTTTCCGCGCTAAAGCACGTCCTACATGTAGGTCGTCATTTATGATGACAACACAGAGTAGCTTAACCCTACAGCAAACTTCTTTACGCGCTAAAGCACGTCCTACGTGTAGGTCGTCATTTATGGCGAAAAATTAAGGTATGAAAATCAAAAACTAACTTTTTAACCCTAACTCAATTCTTAACTTTTCAATATCTTTATGTTGCTCAAAAAAGCTCACAACAGCCTGAATCTGATGCAGCTTTTCACCTTCAAAATTAGCTAGGTAATCTTTAATCTCTCTAAAGCCCCACTCTAATTCCATTTCCG
Source organism: Pseudoalteromonas sp. 1_2015MBL_MicDiv (assembly GCF_002407505.1). NCBI lineage: Bacteria > Pseudomonadati > Pseudomonadota > Gammaproteobacteria > Alteromonadales > Pseudoalteromonadaceae > Pseudoalteromonas > Pseudoalteromonas sp. 1_2015MBL_MicDiv. The sequence continues at coordinate 3,892,409 of NZ_CP012737.1, forward strand.
CTGGGATTGCTGTTAACGCAGCAAAAACCTCTTCAATCGTTTTATCGTTAAGTAAAAAACGAATAAACTGCATCACAGCTAAATTCTGTGGATCCTCTGAGTTTTTTTCAGCCTCTGCAACACGATTAAGAACTTGTTCTGGCGCTTCATAAAGTAAAGCCAGTTCAGCTATACTTGCTTTTGAATCAGCTATAATGTTTCTAATCTCACTGTTTTCTGAGCTGTGAAATGTTTCAAGCAACATTGAATGCGGCTTTAGAGCTGTGGGAAAGTCTTTTTTCAGGCCATATACAGCACTCTGGTTAAACATTGCACTAGCTACGGGTATTTGAATCTCTTCATTCAACGAGCCTTTAAACTGCTCAATCAAGCTTGCGTAACTGTTGAGTGCGTCTTCAAACCTTTCTTGCTTACCATAAGTAACTCCTTGGTTAAGCATAGCCATAGCCAACTGAATTTGAATCTCCTCATTCGCTGAGCCTTTGAACTGCTCAATCAAAGCCGCATAACTGTTGAGTGCGTCTTCAAACTTTTCTTGCTTACCATAAGTAAAACCTTGGTTCATCAGTGTGATAGCATAAAGTTCGGGCTCTTCTTTTTGGTCCAATAACTTCAGTACTTTTGCCCAAGCTTTTAACGCCTCATCGTATTCATTATTTTCAAATGCACTTAAACCAACTTTAAACCAACTTTTAGCTGAAGCCCCTGTAGGAGGTTTGTTGTGTTTATTTAAGCCTTTATCTGCCTCCCCTGTATTTGAAGTGACAATTCTTTTACTTTCTTCTATGAGATCATGCTCAATCTTACTCAGTGCAGCTCTCGCTTCTGCTGCTAACTTTTCGGCTCGATCTTTTAACTCTAAGCTGACTTTTTCGAGTTCAACTTTGGTCTCAGAAATTAATTTACCCTTGTTATCTTCTAACCATTGCAGCATATGACTATCTGAAGCTGTATTAGCAGCAAGTTTGGCTTCGTAAACAGCTCTATTTTTTGCACTAAAGCCGAGCGCGATTGCAGCAACCGTGATAATCAAACCAAAAAAAGTGAATATCCCACCCCAAATATTAGTGTTACTTGCAATATCACTTATCCGCCCATCAAAACCAGTAAATTGACTAGCTTGTAGTTTATCTTGCGCTTCGAGTTGAGATTGGAATCTAGATAGTTGAATTGTTAGCGCTTGCTGCGCCGCTTCTAGGGTTTTAACATCATTACCGAGTATTTTTTGTTGCTGTAGTTTTTCATCCAAACTAGCAAGTTGGCTGTGCATACTAAATAATTGCTGGTATACAAAATCATGGTTATTTTGCGTATTAGGCAACGAAGGAGCTATATTTACAGGAGGTGTGACTTGTGTGGCTGCGACAATATTTACGTTCAGCAAAGTCGATAAAAATAAAAAAAGTAAGATTAAACGCATCCATCATCCCTAAAAAACAAGCCCGTTTGGCCAATACTAAATCGATAACTTATTGTAACCCTATTAATTTAACTGAGTTTAACAATACATACCACCTAAAATACTCACCTGTAAAATAGTTTAAACAGGTGATTATAGCGCTGTTTATAACATTCCCTATGTTAAGCTAACCGGCTTTTAGCTAGCTGCATTTATATTACGGAGTAGTTTTTACGTGTTTTTAAATCGATATATCGGCATTTTGCCACTGATTTTTATTTTATCTGGCTGTGAGACAACACCAGAGCAACCAGCCCCTAAAACAATTATTAAAGCTAAGCCTGTTATTAATCAACAAAGTAAAGCAATTGAACAAATCGCGCCTTTAAATCCTAAAGAGCTGGACGATGTTTGGCAACGTATTCGCGCACAGCTAAGTTTTGCTAATTCAAACCACCCCGATGTGAACAAGCGCATTGCTTGGTACTTATCTCATCCTAATTATATGGATGAAATAAGCCGCCGCGCTACACCTTATCTTTATCATATAGTGACTGAAATAGAAAAACGAGATTTACCAATAGAGCTGGCATTAATGCCACTTATTGAAAGCGATTTTGATGCAAGCGCCTATTCTCATAAACATGCGTCTGGTCTTTGGCAGCTAACGCCCTCTATTGCTAAATATTTTAAAGTAAAAATTTCACCTTGGTATGACGGTAGACAAGACGTGATCGACAGTACCCGTGCAGCATTGGATTTCATGGAGTATTTATACAAACGTTTCGATGGCGATTGGTATCATGCTATTGCGGCTTATAATTTAGGTGAAGGCCGCGTTTTAAGAGCAATTAAAAACAATAAAAGGCAGGGTAAGCCAACCGATTTCTTCAGCTTAAAACTACCTAAACAAACAAGTCAATATGTCCCTAAGTTGCTTGCTGCTGCCCAACTACTCAAAAGCCAAAAAATGGCATTTCCTGCGATAGCAAACAAAAATACCATTGCGGTGATACCGGTTTCGGGAGCCGTTATCATAGATAACAAAGAGAAGTGGCAACAACTCGAATCATTAAATTACGGTGTGATCCGCTTTCCAGCAGTTATTGATGCGCCTCATATCGTTGTTCTTGCCGATGAGCAAATAGAGTTTAAAGCAATGCTCGCAAATCAAAAAAGTAATGATTACAGTCAATGGCAACACTACACCATTCAATCTGGCGACAGTCTCAGTGTCATAGCTAAACGCCATGCAATAACAGTTAATCAGTTAAAGGCCTTTAACAATCTAAAAAGCAATCGTATTCGCGCAGGAAAAAAGCTGATACTCCCTATACTTGCAGATCAAGAAATCGAGCATAAAGTTAAATCAGGCGAAAGCTTATGGAAAATCGCTAAGTATTACAAAGTCAGTATTAATAAACTAAAACAATGGAATAACCTTTCAAGTGACCATTTAAAAATAGGTAAAAAACTTACTGTATTCTTATCTAATAGCTAACTACTTGGCTGATTATTAAATATATGGGCTGATGATTTTATCAGCCCATATACCCTTCAAAAAATGGTTTGATTATTTATCAATCATACCAATATCATTTATTAAGTGATTCGGTTTATCCATTTTTAAAATACATACATTCAAAACTGCAACATTTGAGCAAAACACATTTAATGCTCTACATACTTGCCCCACACAATACATAAGTTGTGACTGCAGGACCTCGAGTGAGTAATGTTCGCTATTCCCTTATATTTCAATTTTCTGCAGACGTAAAAAAGCCCGACTATTTCTAGTCGGGCTCTCTACAATTTGAAGCCTGGTAATGTCTTAGTGCCCACAGCGGTAGAAAGTCACATAACAAATGCTACACTATCATCGGTCGAAGCTTTGACTTCACTACTGAGTTCGGCATGGACTCTTGGCTATTTACTAAATCCCAGATAGCAAAAAACCCGTCACATTGCTGCAACGGGTTTCTTTAATTTGAAGCCTGGTAATGTCCTACTTTCACATAGCAAATGCTACACTATCATCGGCGCTGTTTCGTTTCACTACTGAGTTCGGCATGGGATCAGGTGGGTCCAAAACGCTATTGTCACCAAGCAAATATGGTGCAAAGAATTAATGACAAGCACGTAGTGCTACCATTTTCTTTGCGCAAGGTGCCTCAAATTTAACGCTACGCGCTAAGAGTCACCTATTGAATTTGGAAAATATCTGATAATATTTTTTAAGTCTTTCTAAGTAATATCTACTTTAGTTATATTAACTTCTGTCTAAACTGTCGCATAAAACGCGTTTGGCGTTGTATGGTTAAGCCTCACGGGTAATTAGTACAAGTTAGCTTAATGGCTCACACCACTTCCACATCTTGCCTATCAACGTTGTAGTCTTCAACGGCCCTTCAGAGACTTTAAAAGTCTAGTGAGAACTCATCTCGAGGCCTGCTTCGCGCTTAGATGCTTTCAGCGCTTATCAGTTCCGAACGTAGCTACCGGGCAATGCCATTGGCATGACAACCCGAACACCAGCGGTTCGTTCACTCCGGTCCTCTCGTACTAGGAGCAACCCCTCTCAATTCTCAAACGCCCACGGCAGATAGGGACCGAACTGTCTCACGACGTTCTAAACCCAGCTCGCGTACCACTTTAAATGGCGAACAGCCATACCCTTGGGACCGACTTCAGCCCCAGGATGTGATGAGCCGACATCGAGGTGCCAAACACCGCCGTCGATATGAACTCTTGGGCGGTATCAGCCTGTTATCCCCGGAGTACCTTTTATCCGTTGAGCGATGGCCCTTCCATTCAGAACCACCGGATCACTATGACCTACTTTCGTACCTGCTCGACGTGTCTGTCTCGCAGTTAAGCTGGCTTCTACCATTACACTAACCGTACGATGTCCGACCGTACTTAGCCAACCTTCGTGCTCCTCCGTTACTCTTTAGGAGGAGACCGCCCCAGTCAAACTACCCACCAGGCACTGTCCGTAACCCCGATTCAGGGGCCAACGTTAGAACATCAAAACTACAAGGGTGGTATTTCAAGGTTGACTCCACAACAACTAGCGTCGCTGCTTCAAAGTCTCCCACCTATCCTACACATGTAGGTTCAATGTTCAGTGCCAAGCTGTAGTAAAGGTTCACGGGGTCTTTCCGTCTAGCCGCGGGTACACAGCATCTTCACTGCGATTTCAATTTCACTGAGTCTCGGGTGGAGACAGCGTGGCCATGGTTACACCATTCGTGCAGGTCGGAACTTACCCGACAAGGAATTTCGCTACCTTAGGACCGTTATAGTTACGGCCGCCGTTTACCGGGGCTTCGATCAAGAGCTTCTCCCTAAGGATAACCCCATCAATTAACCTTCCGGCACCGGGCAGGTGTCACACCGTATACGTCATCTTGCGATTTTGCACAGTGCTGTGTTTTTAATAAACAGTCCCAGCCACCTGGTCACTGCGGCTCCCGTCCGCTTAGAGAGCAAGTCTCATCACAGATAGGAGCGTACCTTCTCCCGAAGTTACGGTACGATTTTGCCTAGTTCCTTCACCCGAGTTCTCTCAAGCGCCTTAGTATTCTCTACCTGACCACCTGTGTCGGTTTGGGGTACGATTCCATATAATCTGAAGCTTAGAGGCTTTTCCTGGAAGTATGGCATCAGCAACTTCATCACCGTAGTGACTCGTCTCGTGTCTCAGGTTTAATGTTCGTCCGGATTTACCTAAACAAACGCCCTACTCACTTTCACATAGACTACCAACGCTATGCTTGCTTAGCCTGCTCCGTCCCCCCATCGCAATTATATCGAGTACAGAAATATTAATCTGTTTCCCATCGACTACGCCTTTCGGCCTCGCCTTAGGGGTCGACTTACCCTACCCTGATTAACATGGGATAGGAACCCTTGGTCTTCCGGCGTGGGAGTTTTTCACTCCCATTATCGTTACTCATGTCAGCATTCGCACTTCTGATACGTCCAGCATACCTCCCGGTACACCTTCAACCGCTTACAGAACGCTCCCCTACCACTCAGAATAAATTCTGAATCCGCAGCTTCGGTGCATAGTTTAGCCCCGTTACATCTTCCGCGCAGACCGACTCGACCAGTGAGCTATTACGCTTTCTTTAAAGGATGGCTGCTTCTAAGCCAACCTCCTGGCTGTCTGGGCCTTTCCACATCGTTTCCCACTTAACTATGACTTTGGGACCTTAGCTGGCGGTCTGGGTTGTTTCCCTCTTCACGACGGACGTTAGCACCCGCCGTGTGTCTCCCGGATATTACTTTACGGTATTCGGAGTTTGCAAAGGGTTGGTAAGTCGGGATGACCCCCTAGCCTTAACAGTGCTCTACCCCCGTAAGTATTCGTCCGAGGCTCTACCTAAATAGATTTCGGGGAGAACCAGCTATCTCCCGGTTTGATTAGCCTTTCACTCCTAGCCACAGGTCATCCCCTAACTTTTCAACGTTAGTGGGTTCGGTCCTCCAGTTGATGTTACTCAACCTTCAACCTGCCCATGGCTAGATCACCGGGTTTCGGGTCTATACCTTGCAACTAGTCGCCCAGTTAAGACTCGGTTTCCCTACGGCTACCCTATTCGGTTAACCTCGCTACAAAATATAAGTCGCTGACCCATTATACAAAAGGTACGCAGTCACCCAACAAGTGGGCTCCTACTGCTTGTACGTACACGGTTTCAGGTTCTATTTCACTCCCCTCACAGGGGTTCTTTTCGCCTTTCCCTCACGGTACTGGTTCACTATCGGTCAGTTGGGAGTATTTAGCCTTAGATGATGGTCCACCTATATTCAGTCAAAGTTTCACGTGCTCCGACCTACTCGATTTCACTTAAAATGTCTTTTCATGTACGGGACTATCACCCTGTATCGTGGCGCTTTCCAGCAGCCTTCCATTAACACATAATAAGCTTAAGGGCTGTTCCGATTTCGCTCGCCGCTACTTTCGGAATCTCGGTTGATTTCTTTTCCTACGGGTACTTAGATGTTTCAGTTCTCCGCGTTCGCCTCGTTAACCTATGTATTCAGTTAACGATACCTGCAAGCAGGTGGGTTTCCCCATTCGGAAATCTTAGTCTCAAGCGCTTTTTACTAGCTTGACTAAGCTTATCGCAAGTTAATACGTCCTTCATCGCCTCCAACTGCCAAGGCATCCACCGTGTACGCTTAGTCACTTAACCATACAACCCAAACGGGTCTTTGTTTTGTGACAGTTTAACTTCGCCAGAAGTCAATATTGAATACTAAAGTAGATACCAATCAATCAACGTAAAACGTTAATTAAATGGCACTGAATGGTACTGCTACCATTCTTTTTTACTTTTGAAAACTCTTGATAAATACAATGTATCTATCAGAATTTTATTATCAGCTTTTCCAAATTTTTAAAGAGCATATTAATTAGTTATCCCAAAGGGACACGCACTAATTAACAATCATCTGTGTGGACACTACGAACAAATAAGTTCTAAATCGTATAAGGAGGTGATCCAGCCCCAGGTTCCCCTAGGGCTACCTTGTTACGACTTCACCCCAGTCATGAATCACTCCGTGGTAAACGTCCTCCCGAGGGTTAGACTATCTACTTCTGGAGCAACCCACTCCCATGGTGTGACGGGCGGTGTGTACAAGGCCCGGGAACGTATTCACCGCGTCATTCTGATACGCGATTACTAGCGATTCCGACTTCATGGAGTCGAGTTGCAGACTCCAATCCGGACTACGACGCACTTTAAGTGATTCGCTTACCTTCGCAGGTTCGCAGCACTCTGTATGCGCCATTGTAGCACGTGTGTAGCCCTACACGTAAGGGCCATGATGACTTGACGTCGTCCCCACCTTCCTCCGGTTTATCACCGGCAGTCTCCTTAGAGTTCTCAGCATTACCTGCTAGCAACTAAGGATAGGGGTTGCGCTCGTTGCGGGACTTAACCCAACATCTCACAACACGAGCTGACGACAGCCATGCAGCACCTGTATCAGAGTTCCCGAAGGCACCAAACCATCTCTGGTAAGTTCTCTGTATGTCAAGTGTAGGTAAGGTTCTTCGCGTTGCATCGAATTAAACCACATGCTCCACCGCTTGTGCGGGCCCCCGTCAATTCATTTGAGTTTTAACCTTGCGGCCGTACTCCCCAGGCGGTCTACTTAATGCGTTAGCTTTGAAAAACAGAACCGAGGCTCCGAGCTTCTAGTAGACATCGTTTACGGCGTGGACTACCGGGGTATCTAATCCCGTTTGCTCCCCACGCTTTCGTACATGAGCGTCAGTGTTGACCCAGGTGGCTGCCTTCGCCATCGGTATTCCTTCAGATCTCTACGCATTTCACCGCTACACCTGAAATTCTACCACCCTCTATCACACTCTAGTTTGCCAGTTCGAAATGCAGTTCCCAGGTTGAGCCCGGGGCTTTCACATCTCGCTTAACAAACCGCCTGCGTACGCTTTACGCCCAGTAATTCCGATTAACGCTCGCACCCTCCGTATTACCGCGGCTGCTGGCACGGAGTTAGCCGGTGCTTCTTCTGTCAGTAACGTCACACATGATGGGTATTAACCACCACGCTTTCCTCCTGACTGAAAGTGCTTTACAACCCGAAGGCCTTCTTCACACACGCGGCATGGCTGCATCAGGCTTGCGCCCATTGTGCAATATTCCCCACTGCTGCCTCCCGTAGGAGTCTGGGCCGTGTCTCAGTCCCAGTGTGGCTGATCATCCTCTCAAACCAGCTAGGGATCGTCGCCTTGGTGAGCCATTACCTCACCAACTAGCTAATCCCACTTGGGCCAATCTAAAGGCGAGAGCCGAAGCCCCCTTTGGTCCGTAGACATTATGCGGTATTAGCAGTCGTTTCCAACTGTTGTCCCCCACCTCAAGGCATGTTCCCAAGCATTACTCACCCGTCCGCCGCTCGTCAGCAAAGTAGCAAGCTACTTTCTGTTACCGCTCGACTTGCATGTGTTAGGCCTGCCGCCAGCGTTCAATCTGAGCCATGATCAAACTCTTCAATTAAAAAGTTTTATGTCTTTCGACAGCTCAATGAATTCTGAATTTTTTAATATCTTTCGATATTGAATTGACTGTGCCGAATAATTACCGAAATAACTATTCTGTTGGTCACTCAGTTTTCAATTGAGACTCTAATTTTTTTGCCTCGCTACCTAAGTAGCTTGGCTGTTAGAACTCAATCTGTACGAGTGCCCACACAGATGATTGCTTTATATTGTTAAAGAACGTTTTGAGTCGCTTTAGCGTCTCAAGGGATGCGAATAATACACCCTTTATTTTTCGAGTCAATACTTTGTTTTAAACTTTCTTTTTAGAAGATTTAAAACCGAAGTTTTATTTAACTCTCTGAGTAGTTCGTGCTTTGCTATGCTTCAGCGTTTCCCGTCTCAGTGGGGTCGCATTATAGGGAGATTCGAGCGGGGGTCAATGTTTTATTTCAGCTTTTTGACAATTAAATGAATTTAGTATGAAAGCTATACAAATAAAGGGCTACAGGATACTTTTAGTTTAAAAAACACGCACAACATATGTATCTATTGATGAGGTATTAGTAAGGTTTAAACTAAGCTGTATGTTAAACAAACAACACACAGCTTTATTTTAAATTAAAGGTTTATTTAGATGCTATTTCCCATACGGCAATGGAGCCTGATATTTCATTTCCAACGATTAAGAGTGGGTTTCCTGTAGCACTCTGCTCTGCTGGAACGAATTCCATTCCTTCAGGCGCTAAATCGCCTGTAATATTAGCGTCTTTAATTAAGCCTCTATTATAGAAGTAGTCTTCAAACTGCACATTGTATGGATTAGTAATGTCGTACACCATAATGCCGCCCATACGCTCAAGCCCTATAAAAGCAAATGTACGATCGTCAATTTTACCAATAGTCAGCGCTTCAGGCTCTGCGCCTTTATCATCTGAACGTGAGTCACCTTTGTTTTCATCTTCATTATTGTTAAATGATTCACCATGCACAGATGCTGTTATACGTGCTATATCGTCGCCTGAATCAAAAACCACCAGCCCATTGCTATCCCAAATAGTAAAAGAACGTGCGCCATAGCCGTAAAGCGATTCGTATTGTCCGTCGTTATTGGTATCGCCTTTTATTGTTGTTACTTTTAAGCGACCAATATCATCATCGTCATTATTTAAGTAATCAAAATTAGCAGCAAGCGTTAAGTCTTCAACGCGGCTTTCATCTATATAAGCTAAGCAGCCATCGTCTTTATCGTAATCAAGTCCGCCCTTTGCTATACAGTCTGCTTCATCCGTTGTATCAAAAAAGTATTCTCTTGCGTCACCTTCGTTGGCAGTAACTATAAAGTTAGCGCCTTTCCAACTAAAGCTTGAGATAGTATCGGGCTGGTACATACCATAGAGCCCTGGGTATGATTTAAAATTCACGCCGCCGTCTTTATCTGAGGCATCAAGTTGTAAGCTTGACCAATCTTTAAAGCCTAAGCCCTTTAGCTTAAGACTGTTGTCTTGTAGGTTAACTATTGCAAGTGCATTGTTTTCTTGAATAGATACATAAGCATATTTGTTATCTTTAGAAATGCTAACGTACTCGGGCTCTAAATCCATAGCTACTGTAGTATTTATTAGATTACCGTTAATAGTACGACCATTTGGGTTTGCAAAAACTCCCCCTTGCGCTTCTAGTTCGGTTTGTTTGTTGTTATAGGCTTTAAAATCAATATTTATTGCTGTATCGGCTATTACACTATTTTTTATATCGATAATACTAATAGAACCTTCAGGATCTACGCTGTAGTCGCCACTTGGTTCACCTTCGTTAGCAACCACTGCCTTTGCGCCATCATGGGTGAACGCCACCATGTCTGGTAAAAATCCGACTGTAACATTTTTAATAAATACAGGTGAGTCGCCGCTTATATCGTAAAAAGCAATTTGACCTGCATCACCCGTGCTTTCAGCAGCCATTGCCACTGCAAGTAGATTGTTATTTTCATCAATAGCAATGCTGTTTGCATCGCCTTGGGTAAACTCGTTTAAAGGCAACGTAATAACGGATGTTAAATTTGTGCCGTTTATAACCCCTTCGTTATCTTTAACAAGTGCGGCAGTGTCAAAGGTGTCGGCGGGTAAAATATTAACAACAGCGTCATCACCTGAACTGTTAATAGCGTAAATCCATTTTTTAGATGCTTGATATGCAACTATTTCAGCTGCACCTTCTGGGTTTTGTGCATTTAATACACCTCTACCCACAAGGTAAATATTTAATGCTGAATTGGCATTTATACCATTTAACCCATTAGTCCCACCTGTGCCTTGTTCTCCCTGTAATCCTTGAGAGCCGTTTTGACCATCGTCACCATCAAGTGAGCAACCAGTAAGAACAGATATAAGTGACAGCGCAATAATTGATTTTTTAAACATGTAATTTTCCTTAGTATTGTATTTGCTAAATATCAACACACAGGCATGACAAGATTATGGCAGTTTTAATACAGCCCCTTAGCCTAAGTAATTAGCTTATACGCTAGCGGAGTTATTAAAATTAAAGCGGCCGTATAACCAAGAATTTTTACAGTCGGGGAATACTCTCGTTTAATTGCAACCCCTAGCAAAGGTCTAAGTACATCAATACGTGTAATACACCATGTAATAACACCGCAAAAAGACCAAGTCCCTGTAATAATGATGAATGGTTCAGCAACAGGCCCTAAACTTAAAGGCTGTAGTAAAAAACACAAAACAATCAAAATGCTTTGATGCAATAAATAAAAGGGAAACACCCATACATTGAGCTGTTTTAAATAGTAAGTATTAAAATTTAAAAATCGACGAGCGAGCGCAAGTACAAAAAATACACCTACAACACGTTGAATATTGTAGCTACCGATTAAAATAAAATGAGGAAGAGTAAACACCTTCTGATAACTTAATATTATAAGTACAAACAAAACCGCAAAACTCAAAGCCAGTAATACCAAATTTTTATTTAAGCAGTTCCAAAAGTAAGTGTTTTTGGCAAGTATGTATCCTGCGAGTAGCAGTATTAAGCCGTTAGTCTCTCTGATTGAATCGCCAGTTAAGTAATGGCTTGTAAATAGTACGGCAATAGTGAGCAAGGTAATTAAAAGCCCAAATGACATATCCCCTTTAACAAATGTTTTTAAAGGCGTAATAAAAGGCAAGCGTGCAAAAAGAGTTAAAACGATAATGATCAGCATAAATTGCCACAACGAGCGCAAATACCATAAGTGATTTACATCCACATTCGGCCACACCCCAGACTGATAATTAATAAAAAGCGTATTGTTAGTCTCTATAAAAGCTAAATAAAATTGCCAATAGCTAATATCAATAACACCGTGCTGTGACATTTCTGCAAACAGCTGTAAAGGCACTATTAGCCATAGTCCCACCAGCAAGGGTAATAGTAAAAAAATAGAACGGTATAAGGTGAAATGTAACCAAGATTTAAAGCTGCTTACTTTATCAATCATAAAACGCAGTGCTACGCCCGAAATAAACCAAATGAGCAACATGCGCCAAGGTGAAAACACCAACATTAAATATTCAACATACTGTGATGTATAGCTACTTTTAAAATGAAATCCCCAGTTTTCGCTATACAACATGCCAATGTGATAAAAAATTAGCGACGCAAATGCGATTACCCTAAGCCAATCAAGATAATATTTACGCGAATTAACTAATGAAGATTGTTGTACTTGAGTGCTCATGCTTTTACTACTTTATGAATGTTATGCGTTATTCATACCTAAAGCTCTCGCTAAAACTATCTATAAGTGCTTATATTACAAGCAATAGTGATAAAAGGTGGTATACAGGGATAAGCGTGCCACGTCAGCAATAAGCATACATTTATGAACCTACAGCACTTTCAACGTTTTCAAAGCATTTACGCATCAGTATTACTGTGTGCTTACGTATTAATTAATAATACAGTAAACGCTACAACCCAAATAATGGAAGCCCAAAGAGAAGGCGCTTTAACTTTTTTAATGTGGGAGCCATTTGTTTGGGAGTATTCAAGTGCCTTGAGTACTTTGCTTATATTCCCTATTTTAATTTGGTTTTTAAGACACTTATCTTTTAATTGGCAAAATATTACGGCCTCATTAGGTATGTACTTTGGTGCCTCTATTATATTTAGCGTGTTACACGTTGGTATTATGGTAGGGATTCGTAAATTCATATATTTGTTGAATGATGGGTCTTACAACTTTGGACTTAGCTGGTTTGAGCTTATTTATGAATACCAGAAAGACGCTATAAGCTTTGTGTTTTTCATTGTACTTATCAAAGTATATCAATATGTGGTACAGCAGTTACTAGGTGAAGCTTCTTCAATTGAAGAAAGTGAGCAGCAAACAACATCGACCATAAATCGCTTATTAGTTAAAAAGCTCGGTAAGGAATTCATTATAAAAATAGAGGATGTTGATTGGCTTGAATCGTCGGGTAATTATGTAAACCTACATATAGGCTCACGTATATATCCGTTAAGGGCAACACTTACAACATTGAGCAAACAACTTGAAAAGCAGGGGTTTTGTAGAATTCACCGCAGCCATGGCGTAAAACTCGATAAAGTGGAGTCCATTACACCACTACCCAGTGGCGACAGTGAAATAAAACTAACAACAGGTAAAGTACTAAACCTATCTAGACGCTATAAAGAGCAATTTAAACTAACGTTGCAATAATACAAATCAAACAAGCGATAATGGCTTACACTAAAATCAGTGGCCAAGTTTAGTTGGCCACCAGCTTATCTGACACACTTAACTGTAAATCAAGATCTGAAAGCGCATTATTTTGTTCAAACAAACTTAAAGAGGCTTGCCAAATATCGATTTGATGCTCATTTAATTGTAGTTCCAAGTTTTTAGCCTTTCACTCAGTTAAAAGGCTATTTAAATCACTGCGAATTAATATTTGCGGATTAAATAACTTTTGCGGTACATCAATTGGCTTAATTTCATCATAAGCAATCACTGTTTTTTTACCTGGCTGCATTTGATCGATTAACGACATAGAAATCACTTTAACTTTGTTGTTTCTCTCACCTCTTTCAAAGGTAGCCGTTTTGGCATGTTTGCCAGAACGAAGATACAACTCTGCTTGCAATGGAAATAAATCGGCTTTATCAACGGTAAGTTGAATTTTTTGATAGCTCGCCTTTTCTGAATAAGCCGTTAAATTAAACACTATGACAGCTTCATTCGTTTCATAAGACTCTATATCGTAATCTTGACTCCAACTAAGTGTCGCAATATCGCCCAGTGATGCCTCCCCCAATAATTTTTGTAAAGGGGTTATGCGTATTGGTCGACGGCTTTTCGGCATGAACATCCAATAATCATTTTCCTTCATCAAGACCTTTTGTCCTTGCTCTGAAGCCGTTTTAAAAACAACAAGTGATTGTTTATTGATAGATGAATAAACATCATATTGCTTTTCACTTTTTAGCTTCTCTTTATTATATGCACTGACTGTTGCCGAAATTTTTACTGACTCTGCTTCACTTCGATAAGCATCAACGTTGACAAGAGCTGCTTGCAGATCAAATCCACCTTCGTATTGTTCATTTACAGTTTGCGCAACAGCTGATACAGAAATAAGCAACAGCGCACAGATAGATATAATATTTTTAAATTTAAACATGACTTAGCGCCTCTGTAATTGATTTTGAACTGCCTTTATATGCAGCCTTTAGTGCCGCTAATACACATACCAATACCATAGTAAGTAATACAATACCTGCTACTTCCCATGAGAAAGTAATGGTTAAAGGGTAACCCTGATTGCTACCTGGCGGTGGTGGCATTTCTAAACCTAAATAAACCAATCCCCAAGCAATGAAGGCAGATGCAACAATACCTAACGCCGCGCCAATGAACCCTATCATGCTTGACTCTAATACAAAGTTACGAATAATTTCCCATTGATAAGAGCCCATTGCCGATACAGTCTCTATTTCACGGGTTCTTTCACTAACAGTCATCGCCATCGTGTTTGAAATTGAGAAGAATACAAGTAACACCATAATTCCACCTAACAGGCCAAAAATACGGTTATAAAGATCTTTTACTGACTGATAATAGAATGCGCGCTTCCACCAAGGTGTAAACTCCAATGACTGGTCACGCTTCTGATAATCTAAAACTGTTTGTTGTGTTTTACTTATGTCAAATAAGTAAACCGACAATGAGCTGACTTTCTCGGTATACAACAATGATTGCGCATCTGATAGTTTCACATAGAGCTGTCGCTTATCTAAATCTGGCACACCTGTCGTATAAATACCCCTTATTGTAAAATCCATCGCATTCAACGCACCATCTGTCGTTGTCGACATGAGCGTAATATAATCCCCCACAGTCACCTTTAAGTTGCGTGCTAGCTCCTTACCTAATACACCTAATACAACTTCTGCTTCATCTTCATTACCAAAGTTTGATAATGCTTTACCTTCTAACATTGTTAAAAAAGGCCCTTTAACCATAAACTCTTCGGGGTCTACACCCAGACCAATAAAAATTGAGCTTTTTTCACCGTTAGATACAAGACCATTGAAGTTTATGCGTGGCAATACACTTTTAATGTCTTCGTCGGTTTCAAGTTGAGCTATTAACTTTTCAATATCAGATAAACCATATTGCAGCGGTGTATCTTCTTCTTTTAGAAGTTTTTGATGTGTAATAATAAAATTACCTTCATCTCTAGCCGCTTTTTCTGCCAGTGATTGATAAGTAAATAAGGCAAAACCACTCGTCGTTAAAATAGCGGCAACGGCAACTGCAGCAACTAATATTGTGAATAATGAACGCCTACCATTTCGGCAAACGTTAAAAAATGCAAATGAGATCCAACGCATTATCCTGCCCTCCTATGAGCTTCATATGGATTAAATACCGATAAATTACCATCAGCTAGATTTAAAACACGATGACAGCGATCTGTCATACGGTGGTCATGTGTTGCTACAATAAAGGTACAACCTAGGTCATTGCCTAAATCACGCATCAGATCAATGATCATATTCGCGGTCGATGTATCTAAATTTGCGGTGGGTTCATCCGCAATCACAATCTCAGGTCGCTTAACCAATGCTCGAGCAATAGCAACACGCTGCTGTTGACCACCTGACAATTGATCTGGCCGTTTAGATATATGACCTTTTAAACCAACTTTATTAATAATATCAACAACTTTATCCATTCTTTCTCGCTTATTCATATTAAGCATTAAAAGTGGATACTCCACGTTTTCATAAACAGACATCACTGGGATCAAATTATATCTCTGGAAGATAAATCCTAGTTTTTCACGACGAATTTGTGTCATTACTTTTTTATCTTTTGAGACTGCTTTACCTGCAAGCCAAATTTCACCTTTATAGTCATCGTCAAGCAAGCCACAAATGTTTAAAAGTGTTGATTTCCCGCTACCTGAAGGGCCACATAATGCAACAGTTTCCCCTTTTTTTATCTCAGCAGATACGCCTTTTAATGCGTCGACGACGACTTCTCCAGTCTTGTAAGACTTAACAATGTTCGAAAATTTAAGCATTACAATTATCCTTTTTCAGCCTTTGAAAGGCGCGCTAGAGCGTCAGACTTGTCGATGAATAATTTCGCTCTAGTTTGATCTTCTAATTTATTTGCAGCCAATGCGGCACATCTATAAGTTGATTGTTTTAGCTGTTTATCTAACTTTGAAAATCCATCACTATCGGCCAATACTTGATTTAATAAATGAGCGCCATGTTCAGCACGATTCATCATTTTTGGTACCTGCGCAAAGGTACAGCCAGCAGTCACATAAACGCTTGCTTTAAGTGGATATGGCATTCCTTTAACTTGCTTAATTGCTTTATTTAATTTCGCAATGCCGGCTTCTGCGAATTTCACTTTTTGCCAAGGTTGACTGGTGTATCGTGCCTGCGTTGTTTCAGCACTTCCTAACATAGCTAAAACAACGGGATTTGATGCTTTATTGTTGAGTTCAGAAAGCGCGTTCACAGCAAGTTGATTTTGCTCTTGGGAGCCAGTAAGTCCCTGTTGATATGCTGTAATGACATGCGCTGGGATTTCACTTGCAGTAACTGAAGAGCTTGCTAGTACAACGCCTAAAAGCATTTTTTTAATCGTAGAAAATTGGTTCATTATCGTTATCCTGTATTGTTTCTGTTGATGAACATATCTTAAGACACAATGACCACAGAATGTTTGGCAGGCGATAATAGGTTGAATAGGGAGATAAACGGGAAATAGTAATGATGAATATACTTTGTAGTCCTTTTTTAGGGCAACGATCAAATTAGCAAGTGGAATTATGATAGTGATTAGAGCGCACTCAATACAATCAAAAAAGAGGTAAATCATGATTTACCTCTTTTACAGTATTAAATCCGCTTCAATAATGTGTTTTTCTACAAGGTAGAAGTGTATTGAAAAATAGTAGTTAGCTCATACTTTTTGTTATAAAGAGTGAGCTAACTTAGATTCTTCTATTAATGATGATTTATTCTAAATGATCAGGATAGTGAGTTCTTCTTGGATCGTAGTTAAACCAACTCAAGTTCTTTTATTTCCCTACCTATAAATATTTTTTGATAACTTAAGTCTACTTGTAAATTATATCTTTCATACAGCGACCTATGGTGGCCTTCATTGATAGCCCCACCAACTATCAATGGTGTAATCTCATTTGGTACGAGCTGCATGCCTGAGGATAAGCTTTTAATATTCTTTTTATGTAATTTCATTTCTAATTTATAGCTTAGTAACATAGTAGTACGTTATTACACCACACTAAGTTAAACATGCAATGTAAAACATTAACATTTGTACTTTTAATGTTAATATGAAATTATGATTATTTAAAATTTAAAGATGTTGATAGAAAGGAATTCCATGATAATCAATGGGTTGGTTGGAAATGCGCAAAGCGATGTGATGAGGGGTATCCTCAAAGAAATAACTCAAAAAATATCAGAAGAGATAATAAAAAAAGAGAGTGGTAATGGGCTATTAAATGGGCTGGCTGGTTACATCTTGTTTTTATACAATGCAGGTAAGTTTGAGGATATTTGTGTCGGTGATTCACTCCTAAATGAAAAAATGGAGCTTTTACAGGCTCAGTTAGCTAAGCAGTCCTTGGAGTTTAGTTCGGGATTAGCTGGGCAGGCATGGTTGTTGGAGTTTTTAAATCAATCAAATAAAGCTGATTACGATAGCGAGCTTCTTGAAAGTATAGATATTCTATTTGCTAATAGTTTGTCTCAGAATGATGTTTGGCTTGGTGAGATTGAAACAATACTAGGTCTAGCAGGTTACACACCTTATACAGCAAGACGTGCCCGTTTTACTGATCAAACAAGACTTTACAGTATTATCGTTAGAGCTTTTGAGCAAACAGCCACTTACTTTGATAATGGAAACATTACTTGGTCTCAACCCTATAAGTCGGCTTATAGGTTTAATCAAAATGATGAAAACTTACCTGAGTATAATTTAGGCTTAGCCCATGGTGTGCCAGGTATTATTGCTGCTTTAGTTCCTGTCCTATATATACCCAAACTAAAGGCAAGAGCGCGTAAGTTATTGTTAGGCAGTTGTGATTGGCTATTGACTAATCAAAACTGTAATTTAAGTAGTAACGCTTGTTTTGGCAGTTGTGCTGGTGATGGGGGAGATTCCCGTTTAGGTTGGTGTTATGGTGACTTAACAATTGCTTTGACTCTTATGCGCGCAGGGGTCGCTTTAAATATGCCTCATTATGTTGAAAGAGCACTAGGTATCGCTCGTCACGCAGCCAAGCGTGATGAAATTTCTGGTTACGTCAAGGATGCGGGGATTTGCCACGGTTACTTTGGGTTAATAATGATATTTAGCTTGTTAAATAAACTATCTCCACACCCAGATTTACAAGCAGCAATTAACTATTGGCTAAGTTTTGCTTTAGAGCAATATGAAGATAATGGAGTTAGCAGCTTTTACAGTTATAAAGGTGATGAAGGCGGTTATGAAGAGGATTTCAGTCTCTTAATGGGGTATTCAGGAATTGGGCTAGTAATTATAAGTCTTTTAAATGGTGAGTTTGGTTGGGCCGATAGTTTGCTAATTGATTAAAATACAAAAGGAAATTGGAATGACTAATAAAATAAAAAATGCTCCATTCTTTGTTGTACGTGCACCACGGTTAAGTAACGAACAACTTCTACAGTTTAATAATGCGAATGCTGATACTAATAAAATACTTGAAAGCTGGTTAGCTATGTATGGTGTTCAAGAAGCACTTTATTTAGCTAGCCCCTCGTTATTAGAACGCATAAATCTATGGCGTGAAAAACCAGACACTAAGCAAGGTAAAAAGGTATCACACGCTTTAATAAAATATATGATCCGGATGTGTTCAAGAGCAACACCGTTCGGTTTATTTTCGGGTGTAAGTAAAGGTGAGATCACTTCGGTTACAGATTTAATCTGTGGGGATTATAAAAAAGATAGCCGAAAGACTCGTTTAGACATGTTTTACCTAAATGAGCTTAAAGACTATTTTATCAAGCATACCTCGAAATCTGACACACTAAAATATAAACCAAATCCCTCTCATTATTTCATCGCGGAGCAGTGTCGTTACATAGAAGCTTACCTCTTCGATGATAGTATGCAATATCGTTTAAGCGCGGTGGAAAGTGACGAATATTTTAAATTTGCTTTAAATTTAGCAAGTACCGGGATTAGCTTTAATAACTTATGTAAGGCTTTTTGTGAGCAATATATAGATGCCGATAAAGAAGATGTAGAGTCATACATTCAAGATTTAATAGATGAAGGCATTTTAATAGCTGATATACCATTGCCATTAACTGGAGATTCTCCAGATTATGCTTTATTAAAGTCTATTCAAAATCTTAAAGAAAATATTTACGCTGATCATCTTGCTACAGTTTTGGTAAAAATAGATCATCTAGATGAAGATAACTTAGGAAGCATTGCACCATACAAGCAATTACTTACACATTTAGATAAATTGCCAATAAAAGCACAAGAAAATAAGCTGTTTCAAGCTGATATATATCGCAACTACAGTACTTGTTATTTAAGCGAAATAGAAATTAACCGCTTGCAAAAGCAACTTGAGCTACTGTCTGGTTTGAGCTTGAACGAAAGAAGCAATCCTTTATCCCCGTTTATTAACCAATTTAATGCTCGTTTTGAAGGGCAGTTTGTAGCACTTGATGTCATTTTAGATGATGAAACAGGGATTGGTATTTCAAATGAAACAGGCTATGAAGCACCTTTGGTTGCCGGCTTACACTTCGCTCGGGCTGGCGGTATTGTCAATACTCCGGCAGGTGTGAGTCTAATTGATGCAATTATTGAAGAAGCAATTAGTTTACCAAAAAATCGCAATAAAAACTGTATTGCTCTAAAAAGTAAAGAACTCAAAGTTAAAGCGACAAATACTGACGCACTAAAATATTATCCCAGCTCTTTTGCTGCAATGCTAAGTTTGTACGAAGATGATAAACACAATCCTATAATTAAGTTTAATGGCTGCTATGGGCCATCATCAGCAAATTTATTAGGCCGTTTTTGTCATTTAGATGAAAGTTTAAAAAATGCAGTGAGGGAAGAGTTAAGGCTAGAACAGGCGCATTCTCCAGATGTTATTTTTGCTGAAGTTGTACATATGCCAGAAGGGCGACCCGGTAACGTTATTGCTCGTCCGCATTTACGTGAATACGAGATTGTATTTATGGCTGACAGCAGCCTAAATGACGAATATCAAATTCATTTAAGTGATTTATATGTTTGGGTTGAAGGCCATCAGGTTAAGCTCTGGAGTAAGCGATTAAATAAACAAATTGTTCCGCGCTTGTCATGTGCACACAATTATTCTTCGCGCAGCCTTAGTGCATATAAATTTTTATGCATGCTGCAACATCAAGATGGGCGAGTACCTCAGTTTTCTATGCCGCAAAGTACAACCAGAGATAGTTTTGTACCACGGATAATGTTAGATAATTTAGTGCTTAGTGAAAAAACATGGCGCATCGATAGAAAATATCTACAAGAAGTGTTAATTGATGGCCAGCTTAATATGGATAAGCTCAATACTCTCTTAGCTACCTTCCAATTAGACCCGCAAGTTTGTTATGCAATGTTTGATAATATTTTGCAATTGGACTTGCGAAACTCAGACATGTTTGAAATTTTACTAGCAGAGACTAAAGGACAAACCAAGGTTGAATTAAAGGAGGTTTTATCTTCTAGTTTTTCCTCACGTGTAAAAGATGAACAAGGGCATCATTATAATAATGAAGTAATAGTACCTTTTAGAAATACAGCGGCAAAAGTACATAAGCACTTTGTAGGTGAGCCACTTGCAAATATATCGGCCAAGCCAATTAAAAGAAGGTTTAGTGCTGGTTCTGAGTGGCTCAGTTTAAAAATTTATAGCGGTAATTCTTTAGTTGAACAACTTCTGTGTGAGAAGTTACTTCCACTCATTGAGTCAAACAAAAACCTTTATAACAAGTGGTTTTTTATTAGATACTCAGATCCAGACTGGCATATTAGAGTTCGTTTTCATGGAAAGCCTAATATATTATGTGGTGAGTTACTACCTTTATTAAATAACCTACTTGATCCAATGATCGAAAGCGGTGAATTACATAAAGTAGAGCTAATGACATATGAGCGAGAAGTTGAGCGCTATGGTGGGCCTGAGTCCATAGCCTTGGCTGAATCTTTATTTATGTATGATAGTGAGTTAATTACAAACGCATGTTTACTAGTCGACGACCACGGTGAAGATATACGTTGGCGAATAGCATTAAATTATACACATAAGTTACTCAATCTATTTAATTACACGGATGATGAGCGTTTAAGTTTGATTAGCCGTTTACGAGATGGTTTTGGTAATGAGTTTAACGAAAATAGTATTTTACGTAAGCAGTTAGGTAGCCGTTTTCGAGAGTATCAAGATCAGTTAAATGACGACTTCATTAAGCTAAATACTGTTGATACAGATGGCCTTGATGAAACGCAAAAGTTTATTTTTAAATTACTTAAAGAATGGCAAAATAACGCTGAGCCAATTGTTAAAGCCTTAGTTAAGCTCATTAAAGAAAATAAGCTTAACTGTACACGAGATTCACTTTTAGGCTCACTTTTACACATGCATAATAACCGTATATTTAAAGCATATGGAAGAGAGCAAGAGTTTTTAATACATGATTTGCTAAGGAGAAAATACTTTTCTACAGGTAAAGCTAAATAAAAAAAGCGCGTTTAAAGTTGTAATACCTTTAAACGCGCTTATATATTTTACCAATCCTCGCTACAATAACGCTATTCAATTAAGTGTGTTTTTCAGTCAAGATTCAGTACTAATAAACTAACCTACTGAGTATTTGCACAAGAAGTGATTTACGTAATCTTCTGCACAAACATAAGACTTATTTAGCTAAAACAACGAAAAAAGGAAATTGTTTTAATGGCTCTAACAACTGTTATTCTTGCTGCGGGTAAAGGTACTCGCATGCGCTCTGCTCTACCTAAAGTTTTGCACAAAGTTGCAGGTAAACCAATGGTACAGCACGTTATTGATAATGTGATGGCATTAGGTGCAACGACTACAAACTTAGTTTATGGACATGGCGGCGAACTATTACAACAACAACTTGCCGATAACGATGTAAATTGGGTACTCCAAGCAGAACAACTCGGTACTGGCCACGCAGTAGCGCAAGCCAACTCTCATATTAACGATGAAGACACAGTATTGATTTTATACGGTGATGTACCGCTAACAAAACAATCAACACTAGAGCGTTTATTAGCCGCAACACCTAAAAATGGTTTAGCGGTATTAACGGTAAATTTGGTAAACCCAAATGGCTATGGTCGAATGCTTCGTGCCGGTGGTAAGTTAGTCGGTATTGTTGAGCAAAAAGATGCAAGCTCAGAGCAGTTACTTATTAACGAAGTAAATACAGGCATTATGGCTGTTAACGGTAAGCTATTAAAAACATGGTTGGGTAACTTATCTAACAATAATGCACAAGGCGAGTACTACTTAACAGATATCGTTGCAATGGCGCACAGTGAAGGTGTAGAAATTACTTCAGCTCAGCCAGATCATGCAATGGAAGTTGAGGGCGCAAATAACCGCGTACAACTTGCTGGTCTTGAGCGCGCTTACCAAGCATGGCAAGCGCAAGAGTTAATGTTAAATGGTGCAACACTTGCTGATCCTGCTCGTATTGATGTGCGTGGAACAGTTACCACCGGTGAAGATGTACTTATTGATATAAACGTTATTTTTGAAGGTAATGTAACCCTTGGTAGCAATGTACAAATTGGCCCTAACTGTGTCCTTAAAAACTGTACCATAGGCGATAACGTTATTATTAAAGCTAATACGCTGATTGAAGATGCCACAGTTGCAGATAAGTGTACGTTGGGTCCTTATGCTCGGCTTCGCCCAGGCGCTGTAATGGAAGAAGACTCACACATTGGTAACTTTGTTGAGATGAAAAAAACCCGTTTAGGCAAAGGCTCAAAAGCCAACCACTTAAGTTACTTAGGTGATGCTGAAATTGGCGAAAAAGTGAATATTGGCGCGGGTACTATTACCTGTAACTACGATGGTGTTAATAAATCAAAAACTATTATTGGCGATAATGCTTTTATTGGTTCTAATTCATCACTTGTTGCCCCAGTAAATATAGGTGCAACTGCAACAATTGGTGCAGGCTCTGTGATCACCAGTACCGTTGAAGATGACCAATTAGCAATAGCACGCTCTAAACAGCGTAATTTAACAGGTTGGAAACGCCCAGTTAAAAAATAATAAGCCAACACCTTTTTAAGGCGAGTTATATACTCGCTTTTTTATTGCTTATATTTTGACTATTATTTAAACTTATGGTTAACGGATTAAAAAATATACTCAAGGAAGTGTTATATGTCAGCTCATGCTCGCCGTGCTATTGCCGAAAGGCAACGTCAAAGCCAAATAAAAAGCATTCTATCAGGTAATAACCACACTCTTATTCAAATGAACTCAGAGAGTTTGTAGACTACATTATCTCTGTAAAGATGAAGCAAGGTAAATCTCGTTCAGAAGTGGTTGATTGGCTTGATGAGTTACTGGAAGAGCATAATTCACTATCAAGTAAATGGAAACGAATTAAAGATCCTTTGAAAGCAGGGGCTGGTCTATATCCTCTATTTGATGATATTAAAGCTTTAGTCATTATTGCAGAAGTAATGAAGCGCCAAGGTAATACGTTTGGTAAGTTTAAAATCAAAATATATAATGGCTCCCCCGCTATTATAATCACTTCTTACCCTGGTATCAGAGCTCATTTAACTGGAACTCATTATTTAGCAAGTAATCCTAGGCTTTTTACTATCGGCGTAGGCAAGCTAGAAGCCTCTAAAGCAATGAAAGGAGGCTTTGTAGTTAGTTTATTAATTTCAGTTACATTCCACAGTGTAGATTTGTTTTTAAATGATCAAAAAACATGGCATGACTTAGTCGCAGGTATAGCTGTCGATATGGCAGTTGTTGGAGCTGCTATAGCTACAACATTTGCAGTTACTTATTTTGCAACCGCTTTTGCTGGGGCCATTATTGTTACTACTGCTGCAATACCTCTCCTTATTGTTGTCAGTGTAGGTATAGCTTTTACTGCCTGTACTAGCTCAGACTTGATCTGACAGTTACCCATTTTTCTAATGGTGACTGTTAGTTTAGATTTGAGCTAAATTCTTTTCTGCCCAAACCGTTTTTCCATCCAGTAATGTTTCAAGTGGTGTTCGACCGCAACATACTTTTCCTTGATGAGTCCGATCATTGTTGTAGTAATCCATCCATTCGTCCAGATCTTTTTGTAGTTCTTCCATTGAATCGTACAACTTTTTGCGGAATGTGATTTGATAGAACTCGTTTAAAATCGTCTTATGGAAACGCTCACAGATACCATTTGTTTGCGGGGACATTGCTTTCGTTTTTGTATGGTCGATGTCGTTAATTGCCAAATATAGCTGATAATCATGATGCTCAACTCGCCCACAATACTCAGTTCCTCGGTCAGTTAATATTCTAAGCATAGGTAACTTATGACCTTCGAAATAAGGCAATACTTTATCATTGAGCATGTCAGCCGCTATAATTGGCGTTTTCGTTGTGTAGAGCTTCGCAAAGGCGACTTTACTGTAGGTATCCACAAAGGTTTGTTGATAGATACGACCAACACCTTTAAGGTTACCAACATAAAATGTGTCTTGTGAGCCAAGATAACCGGGATGCGCTGTTTCAATTTCACCACAGGCTTCATCGTCATGTTTTTTCTTTTCTAGCGCAGCAACTTGAGCGTCAGATAAAATAATGCCTTCATTAACGACTTTGTTTTCCAATGCTTTCAATCGTTTTTTGAAGTTTTCTAAATCGTGACGCAACCAGATTGAACGAACACCACTACCTGAGACAAACACGCCTAACTTACGAAGCTCATTGCTGGTTCTATGTTGACCGTGAGCAGGATAGTCAACTGCATAGTTAATGACGGCTTGCTCTGTTTCTTCGTCAACGCGATTCTTTATATTTGGTGTACGGCGGTTCTTTTCGATTAATGCATCAATACCACCTTCATTAACGAGTTCTTGATAACGATAAAATGTATCTCGTGATACGCCCATGACTTTACAGGCTCTTGATACATTGCCTAGTTCTTCGGCAAGGTTAAGTAAACCAGCTTTGTGTTTTATGATTGGATTGTTAGTATGCAACATGAGAGTTACCTTTTTGTTTGTTTTGATTTAAAGATTCGACACCTTTATCAAAACGGGTAACTCTCACTTTTTCAAGTTGAATTGTCAGATCTTGTCTGAACTAATACAACTTACTACTGTCTAGGTTTGAAGTGCAGTGGAATGTCTTACATTTCTGAGATACAAACAATACCACAAGAATTTAGAGTAAACATATTACCTGTTGGTTGCTCAACCGGATAACGTGCACCTCCCGCAACTTCTTTAGTAGCAACATTAGCACTACGGCCTTGTTGAGAAAGGTTTTTAATAGCTTTTTTATTCATTTTAATATTCATAATATTTTCCTTACATTTCTAATTTATTGATGGTTTCAGGGCTACAAGTAATAACTGTTGGGGGGCAAAAACCACCTACAACTTTGTCTGTCATTTTAATATCAATTACATTGAACTCTTGTAACTGTTTAAGTTTTCTTTTATTCAATTTCATACGTTGTCACCGGTTACAGCTGAATAACAATAAATGGTGGAATACAACCATTACCATTTTCATCCATATACACTCCACCAAAAATATTTGCTATCATTTCTTTATTTTGTAACTCAATCATGTTTTTACCTTTAAGTATTAATAAAAGTGAATTTTAACTTTGCTTTATACGGGTATTACTACACCCATAAGTAAGAAAATTACATCCATTCTTCAGGTGGAAATGGACGTGGATCGTTACCGTCTTCAGGGATCGCCATAGTGATCGGCCCACCAGGGACTCCAGGGCCTCCATCCTCCTTAAGGCTTAGAGTAAAATTAACATCACCTTTACCGCCAACAACTTGCTCTTCTTGTGATTTTTCTAATGAAAATGGGTGCATTTTCTTTTCCTTATTTACTTTCTCATTGATGGCATTATTGCCGTTTTTATTACGTGATACTCCGCCAAGAACTCACGTAACGTTAAAGCTTGTCTTTAACTATACAGTTTTTACTTACATCCACTCTTCAGGTGGAAATGGGCGAGGGTCGTTGCCATCTTCAGGGATAGCCATTGTAATTGGGTCTGTAGGATTGATCCCACCGCCATCCTCTGTACAACCGCCAAAATAAGTAACTTTAGAGGCAACAACGCCACCTACAACTTGCTCTTCTTGTGTTTTTTCTAATGAAAATGGGTGCATTTTCTTTTCCTTATTTACTTTCTCATTGATGGCATTATTGCCAGTTTTTATTATGTGATACCCCGCCAAGAATTCACATAACAGTAAAAAACTAATATTTGTGTTTAGCTACTTACATGATTACCGGGTTAAAGTTCTAATAACTTGACCCAAACAGTCGACCCAATTACCATTTTCGTCCCAACCTAGGCCACCATTTACATTTTTTAGTTGAACAATACTTAACTCTTTCATATATATTTCCTTTTTATCAATTATTAATGTTCTAACATGTAATCAACTATATAATCAGACATTGGAATACCTGATTGCTTTTCAAAACCAATAAACATGGGAGAAGGGTTTGCTTCTAAAAAATAATACTCACCGCTTTCGTTCCTACGCCAGTCTATAGCAGTCCAATTAAGGTATAACTCTTCAGCAATATGCTTTGCTTGGCTCTTTATTAACTCAGGTGTATCAATCACTATCAGCTTTGCATCATCATCTTCTCTAAAATCAGCCATGTCGCTTTTAAGCTCAATGGAGATAACACGCTTACCAACTACATAAGTTCGTATATTTGTCCCAGCAATAAACTCTTGTACTGTAATGGGTGATTTAGCCAATGCTGCTTCTACTCTTTCTGTTTCTAAGTGAGACTCTGTTAACATTTCAGTATGCGCGCCACCGAAAACAGGCTTAAAAATACTTTGCTCTAAATTTTTATATGCAAACTTTATATCTTCTATGTTGTTACCAACATAGGTTTGTGGAATTTTAACGCCCAAATTTTTTATTTTTTGTAATTGATAGGGTTTTTCTTGATGATGCTGAAAAGCCTCCCAGCCATTAACCCACTTAGTGCCATTGTCTAAGTAAAACCATGTTCTTAAACAGGCCATGCTATCCTTTGCTGCAATACCCTGCTCAGTCATATAAGTGGCTCGAGTCTCCTCATCGGACACACCCGAAAAGCTACGCCAAAACACGGCTTTAATATCACTTAAATTAATCAGCGTGCCGCATCTTAAAGTTAAACTGCCATTGCCATCATTAGGTGAAAAACTAAACTTTATTTTTTTTGGAAAGTCATGTGTTTGCAGTAAGTATGCTTCAACACCACGCATTTTTAACTTTTCAAGTATTTGCTGGGCATGCTCATCATGTGACTGCCCAATAACAATATAAGCCATTTATAAACCCTATTAGTTAAGTGTGTAATAATCTAAATTACTTATGTCGCTTTCCGCGATATTAAATATTTGGCAGCTATTACTTATAACACCGTCTGAATCCAAATAACTGTCAATACAGTCGGCTGCAATTTGCTTATCTAAAAAACGCTCTAATTCATATTCTGATTGGAAGTACTTAGCCATTTTGTTATTCCTATTTTATTATTTTTGGCTGCAACAACTACGCTTTCAAATATGCATATTAAATCAGCCAATTACTGGTTTAGAATTCAAATTCATGTCGCTCAATGTTTTCGACGGGATTAATAATGAGTTTATTTTTTAAAGATTGCAAAAAACCAAAAAAAAACATAAAGCAATGTAAATCAACACTTTATATTTAAATGTTATTTTATTATAATTTCATTTTATGCTCTAAATATGAAATAGCGTGGTTTGTAAGCGCTGCATATTGTTTAATTAGTTGGTGAATTGAGCGGGGCCGTTTCAACTATGAGTAGCAATGTTTAAAGTTCAGGAAATGACTATTCATGAATAAAGTAAACGCTTTTTTATAGGTATAAGCATGATTCGTAAAAGGGTTTTATCGAAAACTTAATCGGCAAATTCAACTGGGATTCTCATTAAAACTATTATTTAAAGTCTTGATTAGTAATTAGCAGTAAAATCACATATTGAATCAAGCTTAGAATAAAAACCGCAATATCAATAAAGTGCTAAAAATACCTGCTAAAGGGAAAGGTTTTGAATTACTCTGTCATCTTAAGTTATTTAGTAAGGGGTGACTTAATATATCACCATAAAAAGGATCTATTTTATAAATAAATCGACAATCACTGGCTCAAAATGTAAATGTATGTCCGCTTACCAACGAAAAACCGAAGTAACCAATATGATAACTATAGAAGAGCATGGCCTAGTAAATTATTACCCTGATAGGAAGCTATAGTAACCTGGTGATGAAAGCCCCTAACAATTTAAAGCACAATAGATAAGCAATAGTAAGCGCCGGCAATAAGCTCAGCTATTTAGCTTGAGAGTCCATTAGTAATCAGAGTTTAATACTTGGAATTTATACAGCGTTATTACTTGTTAACGGTCTCTCAATAGAAGAGTCTAAGCTCAATCGAACCACTGTATAAAAGGCTTTGATTGCAGCCAAAGCTTGGATATCACATTACCTAAACAAGGTTAAATAATAATTAACTTATGGGACTATTACCATACCAGGGCTTAGATGATATAACACCAATAAAAAACTTGAAAAACTCAACTGCTGGTCGTCGTTAAAAATGGGGGGGATTACCTGCCCTTTGTTGTATATTAAAGCTCGCAGTTTTTGATGGCAAAAAAAAGGAGCATATCTGCTCCTTATTCATCTTATTTCTCGCAATAAGTTAATATTACTTCTCCGCCAAGAGGGGTAATACTATTTTTCGGTTTCAAAAATACCAACCATTTTATTAAAAATTTCGTCGATTTTATCCGCTAAACTTTTAGCGCCACCGTTAATTTTTAATACTTCTTTTTTATCTAAAGTTTTCATTTTAAGAGATCCTGAATTTTATCCCAAATTTTCCCTATAACTGACTTTCCGCCATTTACTTCTTCTAATTGCACTGTATTTAGTTCTTTCATTTTAAGAGTTCCTGAATTTTATCCCAAACTTTCTCTATCACTGACTTTCCGCCATTTACAACTAAAATTTCGTCTTTATTTAAATCTTTCATTTTTATACCTCTTAAAATTATTTTTGTACTACGTAATGAACTATACTACCCATTACAGGGCCTCCAATTACTAATAACGCAACTGTACCACCTACCACTTGATCTTCACTTTTGTTTAATTCTTGCATCTTTATTCCTTATTATTGAAGTTTTTCGTAAATATAACCACCTGCCAAACCAGCTAGAAACATTATTGCTAGTGGGTTACCGCCATTAACTTGCTCTACTTGATGCGTATTTAATTCTTTCATTCTTATATCCTTTTCAATTAGTGTTATTACTTCGCGATTAAACGCCCTAGTTCCCAACCAGCTTTAAATGCTGCCCAAAGTGCATTACCACCATTCACTTCTTCTAACTGTACTGCGTTAAGTTCTTGCATCTTTATTCCTTATTATTGAAGTTTTTCGTAAATATAACCACCTGCCAAACCAGCTAGAAACATTATTGCTAGTGGGTTACCGCCATTAACTTGCTCTACTTGATGCGTATTTAATTCTTTCATTCTTATATCCTTTTCAATTAGTGTTATTACTTCGCGATTAAACGCCCTAGTTCCCAACCAGCTTTAAATGCTGCCCAAAGTGCATTACCACCATTCACTTCTTCTAACTGTACTGCGTTAAGTTCTTGCATCTTTATTCCTTATTATTGAAGTTTTTCGTAAATATAACCACCTGCCAAACCAGCTAGAAACATTATTGCTAGTGGGTTACCGCCATTAACTTGCTCTACTTGATGCGTATTTAATTCTTTCATTTTTATATCCTTTTCAATTAGTATTATTACTTCGCGATTAAACGCCCTAGTTCCCAACCAGCTTTAAATGCTGCCCAAAGTGCATTACCACCATTCACTTCTTCTAACTGTACTGCGTTAAGTTCTTGCATCTTTATTCCTTATTATTGAAGTTTTTCGTAAATATAACCACCTGCCAAACCAGCTAGAAACATTATTGCTAGTGGGTTACCGCCATTAACTTGCTCTACTTGATGCGTATTTAATTCTTTCATTCTTATATCCTTTTCAATTAGTATTATTACTTCGCGATTAAACGCCCTAGTTCCCAACCAGCTTTAAATGCTGCCCAAAGTGCATTACCACCATTCACTTCTTCTAACTGTACTGCGTTAAGTTCTTGCATCTTTATTCCTTATTATTGAAGTTTTTCGTAAATATAACCACCTGCCAAACCAGCTAGAAACATTATTGCTAGTGGGTTACCGCCATTAACTTGCTCTACTTGATGCGTATTTAATTCTTTCATTCTTATATCCTTTTCAATTAGTGTTATTACTTCGCGATTAAACGCCCTAGTTCCCAACCAGCTTTAAATGCTGCCCAAAGTGCATTACCACCATTCACTTCTTCTAACTGTACTGCGTTAAGTTCTTGCATCTTTATTCCTTATTATTGAAGTTTTTCGTAAATATAACCACCTGCCAAACCAGCTAGAAACATTATTGCTAGTGGGTTACCGCCATTAACTTGCTCTACTTGATGCGTATTTAATTCTTTCATTTTTATATCCTTTTCAATTAGTATTATTACTTCGCGATTAAACGCCCTAGTTCCCAACCAGCTTTAAATGCTGCCCAAAGTGCATTACCACCATTCACTTCTTCTAACTGTACTGCGTTAAGTTCTTGCATCTTTATTCCTTATTATTGAAGTTTTTCGTAAATATAACCACCTGCCAAACCAGCTAGAAACATTATTGCTAGTGGGTTACCGCCATTAACTTGCTCTACTTGATGCGTATTTAATTCTTTCATTTTTATTGGCTACCTATTTATATTATTTAAGTTGATTCATTAGATATCTAATGGCTTGCAGCCATGCACCCTCATGATAAACCGTTGAAACACCACCACTCACTACTTCCAACTGAACTATATTTAATGTTTTCATATACCTCTCCTATTGAAAAATCTTTGGAATAGTTGGGACTTTAGGTCCAATTACACAACCACCATCTACAATGCCACCATTAGCTTCTTTCACTTGCATTATGTTCAATTCATTCATGATATTTTCCTATTTTAAGTTTATTGTGTTTTAGTAAGTCTGATTAGATTTTGGTATTTCAATAGGGCCACATATTACTGGTCTGCTTCCAGTAGAAACTGCACCACCTGTTGCTTCTAAGCTTTCTGTACAATTTAATAATTTCACTTTTAATCTCCAACGCTTTAATTTATCTACGCTACAATCGAAGCATAATTTTTTATAATATAAATATTGCAAGGCCAATAAAGGCTGGATTTATAGACATACCACCATTGACGTTGTTTATTTGAGCTCCATTTATATTCTTCATTATTTTCATTTTTATCTAGCAATGAGGTCTAAAATAATCTCTATAAAAGTAGGTGGAGATCTATCTACTGCTACATCACAACCACCATTTATTTTCTCTAATTGAACAACATTTAACTCTTTCATTTATTTCTCCTTTTTTATTAATTAACTTATTAAAAAACTGCCATCTGAACTTGTATCTATAAACTCTTCATTTTCAATATTTAAGCTATTTATTTTCTTTATAGCTTTAGTTCTTGAACCTAAATCAGGCTTATCTACTTCTATTGCTTCACCATACCTAAGCTCTATAACTCTATCTGCACTGGCTATTGTTTCAGGCCTGTGTGCAATAATAATACGTGTCACATCTAGGTTTTTTACTGCTTCGTTTACCGAAAACTCTAGCTTTGTATCTAAATTACTTGTTGCTTCATCCATAAACAGAATTTTAGGTTTTCTGTACAAAGCTCTTGCAAGTAATAAACGCTGTATTTGCCCGCCCGATAACGCAGCTCCCATATCACCAACAAGTGTGTTGTAGCCCATTGTCATTTGTAAAATATCGTTATCTATAGCTGCAATTTTAGCCGCCCATTCAACTTGTTGCATATCGAGCTCTGGGTCAAAAAACGATATATTGTCAGCTATTGAGCCTGATAGAAGCTGGTCGTCCTGCATTACAGCTGCAATCTGCGTTCTATATTGACCAAGTCCTAGCTGTCTAATATCAACACCGTCTACTTCAATCTTTCCTTCGTCGGGTTCAAACAATCCAAGCATTAACTTTGCAAGTGTGGTTTTACCGCAACCCGACGGGCCAATAATGGCGACTGACTCTCCGGCTTTAATTGATAGGTCTAAGTGTTTAAATACCGGTGCTTCTTTTTTGTTGTATCGGTAATTAATGCCTTTAAGCTCTATGTTGCCACTGATTTTCTTACCACTCATTTTGCCTTGAATATTTTGCTCTTTCTCAGTTAAAGAAATATCAGCTAGGCGGTTAAAATGAAGGCTAAGCATTTTAAATTCGATTATTTTTTCGATTAAGCTCGCCATTTTTTCTACAAATTGGCGTTTATAAGCCATAAAGGCAAACAACATACCGACCGTTAAATCACCTTCCATGACCAGCATGGCTGCAAAGTAAATAACTAGAACATTTTCAAGACCAAAGATAATTTTATTAAATGCTTCGTAGCCTATGTTTAAGTGTCCTACACGTATTCCTGAGTTCAAACTGTCTGCATACTTGTTATGCCATACACTTTGTCTTTGAACTTCTCGCCCAAACAGTTTAATCGTTTGGATACCTCTAACGGTTTCCATAAAGTTCGATTGCTCTTTGGCTTGGTTTACTATTACCTCTTCTGACATTTGACGAAGTGGACGATACATTGCAATTCTAAACACGGCATAAATGGCTATCGCTATTAAAACGATGACGCTGAGCTTTGGGCTGTATAAAAAAATCATAATAAGTGTTGCGATAGCCATCACACCATCGATAACCGCCTCTATTACTCCTTTAGTAAGTAACTCCTTTACTTGTTGCAGTGAGCCGAACCGAGAGACGACATCACCTATATGCCGTTTTTCAAAATACTGTAATGGTAATCTGATTAAATGATGAAATAGATTGGCACCAAGCTGTATGCTCATTAAATTACCAAAGTGCAATAATAAAACACTCCGTACAGCTCCCGTGACCATTTCTATTCCCATCAACAAGCCAAATCCAATTGCTAAAATAGCGAGTAGATTTTGGTCGTAGCTTAAAATCACTTCATCAACTACAAGCTGCATGTAGTAAGGGCTCGCTATTGCAAATGCTTGCAGTAATAGTGATAAAACAAACACTTTACCTAACGTTGACTTTAAACCTGTGACCTTGCTCCAAAAATCAGATAACTTTAAATTTACACGTGAATCTTCTGACTTAAACTCTTCTGTTGGGCTCAATTCCAATGCAACACCCGTGAAGTGTTTAGAAAACTCTTCCATTGTATATTTGCGTTCACCTAAACCCGGATCGTGTATCTCAATTGACTTTTTAGTTACCTTTTTAAGTACTACAAAATGATTCATATCCCAGTGTAAAATGCAGGGAGTTTTAAGCTGCGATAAATGATCTAAATCTAATCTTAAAGCACGAGAACTCAGCTTCAACTTATCTGCTATTTGCATCAGCTCTTCAAGGTTGGCACCTTTCAAAGATATTTCATGCTCTTGACGTAAACTTGTTAAGTCAGTTTTATATCCATAATACGCAGCAACCATTGCAATACTTGCTAATCCACATTCAGCTGCTTCTGTTTGTAAGATTACTGGAAGTCTTTTTACTCCACTAAATCTTAATAAATGCATTGGGTTTTCCATTATACTGCTCCCTTAATGCTATATATTGGCTCAAATAACCACTCAAACAGCGAACGACTATCTACCATAATGTCGGCCTCTAGTAACATGCCTGCTTGTAAAGGAACTGAAGCCCCATAAGCTTGCGCATTTTGATTTGTTAGCTCAACTACCACCTGGTACATAGGCTCTTGAAGCGACACGGGTAAAGCAGTCTCATTTGGTAAAAGTATTGATTTAGATACACTTTTTATTACTCCGTCATATATACCAAAGCGTTGGTACGGAAATGCTTGATAACGAATGCGTGTACCTTGTCCTTTCTGCACAAATCCATATGCTCTTGTGGGTACAAAAAGAACGGCTTCTAATTTTGTGTCCTCTGGTAAAACAGCCATCAATGGGTAATTTGATTGCGCCATCATTCCAGGTTTAACCAACAAGTTACTAATGCGTCCACTACGCTGGCTACGAACATCATAACTACCTTGTGATTCAGCTTGGCTAATCTGCTGATTTATATTAGCTAATTGAGAACGTAGCTGTGATTCAATCTCTTGTTGATTCATCGGCATTTGTATTAATTCAAACTGGTACTGACTGAGTAACTCTTTTTGCGTGAGTAAACGCGCTTCTAAATCTTCTGCTTGTTGCTGA
Source organism: Pseudoalteromonas sp. 1_2015MBL_MicDiv (assembly GCF_002407505.1). Taxonomy (NCBI): domain Bacteria; kingdom Pseudomonadati; phylum Pseudomonadota; class Gammaproteobacteria; order Alteromonadales; family Pseudoalteromonadaceae; genus Pseudoalteromonas; species Pseudoalteromonas sp. 1_2015MBL_MicDiv. The sequence continues at coordinate 3,927,047 of NZ_CP012737.1, forward strand.
ATCGCAAAATAATTATCTTTTACCGTCTCTAAATCAGCATTAGAAGCAAATTGTTTTTCTATGAGCGACTCCGTATCAGCAACTCTCTTCTTACTCAAAACAACTCGTTTTTCTAATAATGTCAGCTGTTTTTGGGCCTGCTCCACCTGAAAAGTCGTACTCGCTATTTGAGATTCTAATTTTTCAAGACTCACTTCAGCTAATAACTTTTGATTTTGTAAGTTTTCATTTAAAAATTGCTTTTGCTTGGTTAACTCACTCACAATCACATCATTAATGTCGTTGCCTGAGGCCAGTAACCTTTCTATGCGTATCCGTGCTAATAACTGCCCTTTTGCGACATGATCCCCTTCTTCAACAAAAATTTCATCAATAACACCGGTTGTTAAAGGGTAGACTTTAGATAGCCCTGTTGTTGGCCGCAAATAACCGGAAACAACTTCTTTTCGGTGGTATTCACCTAATACAAGATATGTAAAGCCAACAACAACAATTCCTAAAATTAAACCCAGGATCCATTTAAAAGACATATGAGTTGCTATAGTTACTTCCCCATCAAGTTTTTGTCCTTGATGGTCAATCGCTTCTTTACGAAATAAATCAGACATATTTACGCCATTGCCTCAGGTAGTGGTGTACTACAATGTAATTTCCATTCACCTGACTCTTTTACTAGCGAATGTAAATTGCTCGACACTTTATCTATAGCTTTACCATCTATCTCTGCTTTAAAATTAACTACATCCCTTACAACTAATAAGTCGTCTTGCTTTGCAATTAATGCAACATTTTGCAAAGTAAACTTAAAATCAAATTGCTTTCTTAGTGTTTCAAACTGTTGCTTAGTTGCATTAAATAAAGGGGAGCCAGAACAAAAATAATCCTCTAGATCATCTAAGCTACCATCGCAGATTAATGCATAGTAACTACTAAAATATTCATTAAGCGTCATAGTAAACTCCAAATTATTTAACTTTTAAAGAGGGTTTTTATTGCCGCCCTCTGATTCGATGGAATTTATATTCACAGATAATTATTCATTTAGCAAATGTAAGGATAATTTAAAAAATTATTTTTTTTCAGTCACTTAAGATAAAAAGTTATTTTAAAATAAGCTAGTAATAGTGACTAGGTTTGCTTTGCTAATATGATAAACATATTTACGGATATAAATTTCGAAAGGAATACATAAAGAAGTCTCATCTCAATAGTTGTTTGGGTCTAATTTAATTGGACGCTTCATTTATTGGCATTAATGCCAATAAATTAAAGAAAAAATATAAGTTAAAAAAGTAATACAAAAGCTACCCAGAAGCTTTTAAAGATAAAGCTATTTTAATAATAAAAGAGCGAGGCTACAGTACTGTAAAAGCTGCTAAGCCTCTTCGCGTCACCAACAATTCACTTTACAGATGGAAATATAAAGCAATTACTAAGTAGCAAGGGATTACTTTGGATGAATTTGAACGGGGTAAGTAAAAATAGATGAAAAAACGCTAAATCACGAATTCAAAAAGTAATACTAACTAAGGTCAGGGTGATATCAGGTGGTCAGTGCAACATGTTTTAAATAATATCATTAGGAGTTAAATAGTTTAATATCCTTCTAGTTCGATCATTTAGTTTTTAGCGATTTTAGGTCAAAGCCATGTAGGCTTGTCCTTTTGGGGAAGTACGACGCAACTTTATCAACATATACTTTAAGGTTTTACAGACGTATGCGATGACTATTTGAAAGTATGCGAAGTAGTTTAAGGTAACTATTTAAACACAAGCGGTAATTCTCCCAAGAAATAATAGAAGCCAAATATGGAATTTTCTCTTATTGTAAAGACAGGAGAAAATTATGAAAAAAGCACATTTTACAGACAGTCAAATCCTTGCCATTTTAAAACAAGCCGAAAACGGCGTGCCGATCCCTGAGCTATGCCGTGAACATGGTATGGGCAACTCAACCTTTTATAAATGGCGCGCTAAATACGGCGGCATGGATGCGCCTTTAATGACACGAATGAAAGAGCTTGAAGATGAAAATCGCCGTTTAAAGAAAATGTATGCTGAAGAGCGGCTAAAATCTGAGGTCATTCAAGAGGCAATGGCAAAAAAGTGGTAAAGGCTTCTGAGCGCAAAGTCTTGGCTCATGAAGTCGTTAGCACAAATAAAATGAGTATTGTCTTAGCCTGTCGTACTTTCATGATAAGTGAAACATGTCAGCGTAATTGGGGATTCGGTTTATGTTTTTTATATTTACGCAATGTTAAAGGCTACACATGGAATCATAAGCGTGTTTATCGTATTTACCGTGAGCTTGAGCTGAATCTGCGAATAAAGCCTAGAAAACGCCTAACAAGGGAGAAGCCTGAACCATTGGCTGTCCCTGAGGCCATTAACGAATGTTGGTCAATGGATTTTATGCACGACCAATTATCTGATGGCAGAGGGTGTCGCTTGTTCAATGTGATTGATGATTTCAATCGCGAAGGACTCACAATAGATGCTGACTTATCACTCCCCGCTGAGCGTGTTATCCGCTCACTCAATCAAATTATAGAATGGCGTGGTAAGCCAAAAGCTATCAGGTGTGACAATGGGCCTGAATATATTAGCCATAAATTAGCAGAGTGGGCGTTAAATAATAATATTGAATTACGATTTATTCAACCAGGTAACCCGCAACAAAATGCTTATGTAGAGCGGTTTAATCGCACGGTTAGGTATGACTGGCTAAGTCATTATATTTACAGTGATATTAGCGAGTTACAAGATAAAGCAACCGATTGGTTATGGACTTATAATAATCAACGCCCTAACATGGGTATAGGTGGCATAACACCCATACAAAAACTGGAAAAGTTAAACAACGGAAATTCTACAGATAGCCTCCATTAAAAATGGGGGGATTACCGGATATTAACAAAGGCTATAACTTTCTGTGGTCATAGGTTGGGTGAGTAGTTCACAGCATAAGCCAGCAATTCCACAAGTTGTTGTTAAATACACCTTAAGAAAGGGTGACGTGGGTATGTAAATATATACTACTATAAAATGCTTTTTAGATAGTTTGAAGTATAACTTTGAGAATTTAGTAAATAAGCCAACCAGATTTTTTATTAAAATATTCAGCCACTTATACAAAGTAAAACTAATTAGAACAAGTACATTTAGCAAATAAAAGTTTATCAGTGGAGAGGGAACTTCTTAACTAAAAAGTCCAGACTAGTCGACCTAAATAAGCTTAAATGGTTACGGTGAACGCTTACTCTCTTGAAAACCAAATAGTATCTGCAAAACTAATTGCAGCTGTAAAAAGCTTCATTAACCCCCTTATTTTTCATGCCTGAATTCTCATCTAAAAACTTAATTGAGACTAAAACAGATAAATTTTCTACCTTTACCACCTTAAAACGAAAGTCATATGCGTCTGAACATAAATAGCTCCCTCGCTTTATAGAGGTAATGCTATCTAAATCTTTATCACTAAGGGAAAGTACACCGTAAAATTCTTCGTTTTTAATTTTAAAAAGTAGCTCCCCCTTATAAAAAAAATCACCTTTTTCTAACCTTGACCCATATATGACATTGCCCTTTAAGGTAGAGTAAACATACTTTTTTGACTCATAATTATCATACGCCATTAATAGGTCCTTTTTATTAACGAGATCCCCGTTTTTGACATAAACTTCACTAATATTCCCTGACTCTCTGGAATATAAATACTCCTGAAGCTCGGGAGTATTTATATTAAAAATAGCGGAAAATGAAATTGCAGTATATAGATTGACTATTAACAAACCCCCCCTTACTTTATTAAATCAGATAAACGAGAAACAGAAGATAACATATCAACAGGAGAATCAGTCATAGTCGGTCTTACAATCGTTATCCCTGTTGCACCGTTTATCATCTTAGTTTGATCTAATGCTATAAGATTTCCTGCATTCAACTCTTTTGATTTTAGTACTTTTAAGTTTTTTTTCTTTAATACAATTTTCATAAATATTAATCCTATTATTAGTATTTGTTATCGTTTTTCGTGAACACGAATTAATTTATCCTAAAAATATAAAAAAATGTAATTATTAATTATTATTTAACAGCATAACAATTAGACTTAAGCTGTTGAAATTAATTAAATTATAAACATTAGCAAGTGAAAAGGTTGGCATAAGATAAAACTTGTTTTATTTTTAAATGAGCGATAGTATTTAGTTTCCTTATTGCATTTGCATTTCTCGCACATGTAGCCCAAAGTACCGCCATACTTTGGGCATATCCCTTTAAATTTATATAGCTTCCGAATTACTCTAATAACCGTACTACTCATGCTTAAACGCTGAAAAAAAAACTAATCGTTGATGATACTTGCCAAGAAAAAATAAGAATTATCATGCGTTACAAGCAGTTTTTCGAGGGATACCGAATAGCTCCCTACTTACGCTAGGGTTTCAGTCATAGAGAAGTTAGAAAGTGCTTGAAAGTCATTCAAAGCACTATAAATATTGAGGCCCGCCGTAATAATATTATCTGTACGCGGTTGCGCATTCTCAAAGCAAATATTTACTTCGGCAACCTTTATCATCATGAGAACAAAGTTTGAGTCTAAAGCTTAATGGATTGCTCCGGCAGTACATTAGCAGAGGTATAAAATTAAGCACAGTAATGGACAAATAGATTATGCAAGAGCAACGTGACAGAACTAGAGTCTAGGGAAATAACTTTATTACAAACAACTGAAGTTATCTGAAATACACTTAGAGTGTGTGACTTAATTTAGCTAGTTGTACATTATAGACTTGAATTCGCAGTTACCAAAACGCAGTAAACTTACATCCTAAGTAATGCCACATTTTCTAGCATTAAAACCTCAAATTAAATGCAAAAAATACTGCGTTAAGTTTGAATAGAATTTTTCGGGCTTTAGTCTAATATTAAACCTTAACTTTTTGCAATTAAAAGAAATTAGATTAGCGAGTAACTCAAAAGTTAAAGATATTAAATAAAATTGATTTTATCCAGAAATAAACAGCAAGATTAAATTAAGCACCAATCTGTTCAGTCAACTTTTGTGTTTTAAGTAACAAGTATGTGTTCTATAGAAAACGCACAAAGTCACAGCCAATTAAGTTATTACATATAAAGATACAAAGGAGTTTTCTTTGGAAAAACCAATCAAATTTAAGTCGTACTAATTTTGATATATAGCGCTCACCTTACAAAACAGTAATTTATTTTTTCTATAGTGATAACCTCACAAGTTCATTATTCACTAACTCTGATACTTCTAATGATAGGGTATTTACTGTACTCGAAGAATTAACATTTAAAATGAGTTCTTCGGTCTTATTAACTTCATATACTTTTTTAGGAATAACTTTAATGCCTTCAGAAAAATCATATTCGTAAACAGCTTTCCCCGTTGAGTGATAAAGTTTATTTTGACTTATTGATAAAGAGTGTTTATAAGCTGATTGTTTAACTTTAAAACCTTTTGTTTGCTCCCCTGTAGATAAATCGAAAAATATCAACATATCTAGATTATTCAAAAAAACGAGTTTATTATCAAGTAACTGGCCAAACCACACAGCATTTTTTACTGGCAACAATATACTATTAGAGTTGCTCCTGTTAAAAATATAAGCAGTACTATTCGTAGTAATTTCACCTTGTACAATATAGCCAATATTATTTTCTTGCAAATAATTAACCGAGATTAAATTACCTTTTGGGGTAATGACATCTTTAACCGATAAATCTTCATATCTGAGTATTTCTATTTCATTTTTATTAATACCAAGGGCTTCTTGGGAATCAGAAGATATTTTAAAGTCCTTATATCTTAAATTTACCTTTTTAGACGTGACCTTACCGTCTTTGAATACTGTATTTAACTTAATTAATCCCCCATCCCTACTTAAAAAAACAACATTTTCTCCAACTATATTTGCAAAGCCACTTTCTAGCTTTGATACACGTTCAAAGTTTTTAGAAGTTAAATCGAACCTGTAAATATTATGAGAAAAAGGGTAAGTAAGCCCTAAAATATTTTTATTATCAATTGGATAGGTTACTGAGTAAACACTTTCACTATCCACTTTTGTCTTACTTTCTAAACGATTATTTCTTAATGAGTATTCGTAAAAAATCTCTTCTTTATTGTCATACCACAACAATGAATCTGTTTCATTTTGGTAATTAATTGACCATATTCTACTCTTAGTCTCGTATAGTTTTATTTGTGCGCCACCTTCCAAATCCGTCATATATAATTCACTAGAATTAAATTGGTGTCTTTCAAATATAATTTTGTTTTTACTTTTTATAAAGTAGAGAAGCTTATCTCCATACGAATTTAAGTTTGGCGAACTTATTTGAAACTCATCACCTGTGCTTAAGTTTCGATTAACAAGGGCTGACAATTCTGAACGCTTCCTGTAACCATATTTTGAGTAAATATAAGAGTTGTTAGCTAAACTTAAAGCGTTTACTTGATGCGAAGGCTCACACTCGAATAAAAATTTACTATCAGCATTACCTGTTAAACCAACCTCCCACAGCTCACATTTACCTTCAGTTTCTAAACTATAAATTGCACGTTCGCTATCAATTGACCAACCTGCTGGGAATATATTAGCGTTTACTTCTGAGATTTTTCTCTCTTGCCCGGTATTTAAGTTTTTTAATAAAAGTGCTGAATATGATTGATCTTCTTCAAGGAATGAAAGTGCGACAGTTGAGCTGTCTGGGGAAAGTATCATTCGACTATACACTCCCTGTAGCCAAGAAAGCGTTTCTTCGTTAAATTTTTTCTCTACAATCTTTGAGCTTTTTGTTTCAACCTTTGATAACGTATCTTTTTGTTTATTGCCATTTTGATTTAGTATGCTTTGAAGCATGAAGATACTACTAAAAAATCCTAAAATTAACATGGCTATTAGCACTATTAACTTTTTTTGTTTTTTATTAGGTGTTTCTTTTAATGCGCTAACTTGGCCCAAAGCCAAAGATTCGTCTTCATAGTAAATAACTTCCGGCTCTAAAAAAAAACTATAGCCCTTTCTGTAGTGTGTTTTTACTACTAAACCGCGTTGAATTTCAGATTTTAGGACTTTTCTAAGTTCTGACATTGCTCGGTTAATTGCGTTGTCATCAACATAGTGTTGGCACCAAACATCATCAACAAGATCTTGACGGGTAATAATCTCGTCTTTATTTATGATCAAATAACATAAGATTTTAAAAAGAAGAGGCTCCAATTCTCTTTCTACTTCACCATCAGAAATTATTTGAAGTTTTGGATTAAGGCTCCACGCACCAAACTTGATTTCTTTGACACTACGGGGGAAATTTACTTCTTTCATAATTGTTATAACCCAACATCCATATCACAGCTTGAGAATAAAAAATGTTTAAACTGTTTCAAATGGGAAAACATTAACGAGAGATTAACAGCTATATAAAGTAATGTCATCTGAACAGTCACAAAAAAGCCCACATAAAGTGGGCTTTTTAAAACCGGATAGGCTTACTTGTGACGTAATTGCTGAATTACGCGTAACTGAGCAACTGCTTCTGCCAGTCGCGTAGCCGCTTGTTGATAATCAAACTCAACAGCTGACGAATTCGCCATATGTTCTTCAGCTTCACGTTTAGCTTTTTGTACAGAATCTTCATCTAAATCTTCACCACGAACCGCAGTATCTGCAAGAATCGTGATGTGATTTGGTTGAACTTCTAATGTACCGCCAGCAACATATATCACATCTTCGTGACCAAATTGCTTAACTAAACGTACCATACCAGGTTTAAGGGCAGTTAGTAATGGAGCATGGCCTAGGTTTACACCCAGCTCGCCTTCACTACCAGATACTTGAATCGATTCAACAAGACCAGAGAACAAACTCTGCTCAGCGCTTACTACGTCAAGATGTACAGTCATAGCTGTCATACTACCCTCCTAGTTACATGCCTTTGGCTTTTTCTTGAGCTTCTTCGATAGAGCCAACCATGTAGAACGCTTGCTCTGGCATATCATCAAATTCACCGTTTAAGATGCCTTTAAAGCCAGCAATTGTATCTTTTAGTGATACGTATTTACCAGACGCGCCTGTAAACACCTCTGCCACGAAGAATGGCTGAGATAGGAAACGTTGGATTTTACGTGCACGAGATACAAGTTGCTTATCTTCGTCAGAAAGCTCGTCCATACCTAGGATTGCAATGATGTCTTTAAGTTCTTTGTAACGCTGAAGAACTGTTTGAACGCCACGTGCTGTATCGTAGTGCTCTTGACCAATTACTTGTGGGTCAAGTTGACGTGAAGATGAATCAAGTGGATCTACCGCTGGGTAAATACCAAGTGATGCGATATCACGTGAAAGTACTACAGTTGCATCTAAGTGAGCAAAAGTCGTAGCTGGAGATGGATCTGTTAAATCATCCGCAGGTACGTATACCGCTTGGATTGATGTAATTGAACCCGTCTTAGTTGAAGCAATACGCTCTTGAAGCACACCCATTTCTTCAGCAAGTGTAGGCTGGTAACCTACCGCTGATGGCATACGACCAAGTAGTGCAGATACTTCTGTACCAGCAAGAGTGTAACGGTAGATGTTATCTACGAAGAAAAGTACATCGCGACCTTCGTCACGGAACTTTTCGGCCATAGTAAGACCTGTTAACGCTACGCGTAAACGGTTACCTGGAGGCTCGTTCATCTGGCCGTATACAAGCGATACTTTATCAAGTACGTTTGAATCGTTCATCTCATGGTAGAAATCGTTACCCTCACGTGTACGCTCACCAACACCTGCGAATACTGAGTAGCCGCTGTGCTCGATTGCGATGTTACGGATAAGTTCCATCATGTTTACAGTTTTACCAACACCGGCACCACCGAATAAACCAACTTTACCACCTTTAGCAAACGGACATACAAGGTCGATAACCTTAATACCAGTTTCTAAAAGTTCAACTGAACTTGATTGCTCTTCGTATGAAGGCGCTGCACGGTGAATAGACATACGGTCTTCTTCGCCGATTGGACCCGCTTCATCAATTGGCTCACCAAGTACGTTCATGATACGACCAAGCGTTGCTTTACCAACTGGAACTTGAATCGATTCACCTGTATTCATAACTAAAGCACTACGACGTAAACCATCAGTAGTACCCATAGCGATAGTACGCACTACACCGCCACCTAGCTGCTGTTGAACTTCTAGAGTCAAACCAGCTAAATCGCCATCTGTTACTCTTAGTGCGTGGTATACCGCTGGCACGCTATCTTGTGGAAATTCAATATCCACAACGGCGCCGATAATTTGGACGACCTTACCTAAACTCATGTCTATTCCTCTCGTTAATCTTTACCTGAAGCATTAAACTGCTGCTGAGCCAGAACAAATCTCACTAATTTCTTGTGTGATTGCTGCTTGGCGAGCCTTGTTATAAACAAGCTGTAGCTCGTCCATAAGGTCACCTGCGTTATCAGTTGCAGCTTTCATTGCAACCATACGAGCAGCCTGTTCTGAGGCAGCATTTTCTACCACACCTTGGTATGCTTGAGACTCAATAAAGCGTACTAACAAAGACTCTAAAATAGCCTCTGGGTTTGGCTCGTATAAGTAATCCCATGTGTGAGCAGATACTTCTTCTTCAGCTTTTGGCAAAGGGAGTAACTGATCTATAATTGGCTCTTGCTTCATGGTATTAACGAATTTGTTATATACCAAGAATAAACGGTCTATTTTGCCTTCAGAAAATGCATCAAGCATAACTTTTACAGGACCAATAACGTCTTGTACTGAAGGTTTATCTCCTAGGCCCGCTTTTTTAGCGAGTAGTTGACCACCAAAACGTTGAAAGAAGCCAGCTGCCTTACTACCTAAAGTAGCAAATTCAGCATCAACACCTTTCTCTTTCCACGCTTTAACATCAAGTGCAACTTTCTTAAACTCGTTTGAGTTTAGACCGCCACACAGACCACGGTCTGTAGAGATAACAATATAACCAACTCGTTTTACTTCACGATCTTTTAAGAACGGGTGAGTAAAATCAAGATTTGCTTGAGCAACACGACCAATTACTTCACGTAATTTATTAGCGTATGGACGGCTTGAAGCAACGCGTTCTTGCGCCCTTTTCATTTTAGACGCAGCAACCATTTCCATTGCGCTAGTGATCTTTTGAGTGTTTTTAATACTCCCGATCTTGCTTTTAATCTCTTTTCCGCTGGCCATGACTCTCTCTCCGAATCAAGGTGTGCTTTAGTTTCCTAAAGCGCACCATTAATAACTAAATTACCAAGTTTGCGTAGACTTGAACTTCGTAAGAAGTTCTTTAAGCTGCGCTTCGATCTCGGCATTCAAGTTACCAGTTTCATTGATTTGAGCCACAAGCTCTGCGTATGTGCTAGTTGCATAAGAAAGTAAAGCTGCTTCAAAGTCACCGATTTTCGCGATTTCGATGTCTTGAAGGAAGCCTTTTTCAGCGGCAAATAACGACAAAGACATTTCAGCAACAGACATTGGCGCGTACTGTTTCTGCTTCATTAGCTCTGTTACACGCTCACCATGCTCAAGTTGAGCACGAGTAGCATCATCAAGGTCAGACGCGAACTGCGAGAACGCAGCTAATTCACGGTACTGAGCTAGGGCTAGACGGATACCGCCACCTAGTTTCTTAACGATTTTAGTTTGTGCAGCACCACCAACACGCGATACCGAGATACCAGCATTTACTGCCGGACGGATACCTGAGTTGAATAAGTCAGTTTCTAAGAAGATCTGACCATCGGTGATAGAGATAACGTTAGTCGGTACGAACGCAGAAACGTCGCCGCCTTGAGTTTCAATGATTGGCAATGCCGTCAATGAACCAGTTTTACCTTTCACTTCACCATTAGTGAACTTTTCAACGTAATCTGCGTTTACACGCGATGCACGCTCTAAAAGACGAGAGTGAAGGTAGAATACGTCACCTGGGTATGCTTCACGGCCTGGTGGACGCTTAAGTAGTAATGAAATTTGACGGTAAGCAACTGCTTGCTTAGACAAATCATCATATACGATTAATGCGTTTTCACCACGGTCACGGAAGTATTCACCCATAGTACAGCCCGCGAACGGTGCTAAGTACTGAAGTGCCGCAGATTCAGAAGCAGATGCAACAACTACGATAGTATTTGCTAGTGCACCATGCTCTTCTAATTTACGAACTACGTTTGCAATAGTAGATGCTTTTTGACCAATCGCAACGTACACACACTTAACGCCTGTGTCTTTTTGATTGATGATTGCATCGATTGCTAGTGCAGTTTTACCTGTTTGACGGTCACCGATGATAAGTTCACGTTGACCACGACCAACTGGAATCATCGCATCGATAGATTTATAACCAGTTTGAACTGGCTCATCTACTGACTTACGCTCGATTACACCTGGTGCAATTTTTTCTACAGGTTCAAACCCGTCGTTATCTAAAGCGCCTTTACCATCGATTGGAGCACCTAGTGTGTTTACAACACGACCAAGTAGACCAGGACCAACAGGAACTTCTAAAATACGACCAGTTGTATATACTTTTACGCCTTCAGTAAGGTCAGCGTACGGACCCATTACTACTGCACCAATTGAGTCGCGCTCAAGGTTTAGTGCGATAGCATAACGGCTGCCAGGAAGCTCAATCATTTCACCTTGCATACAGTCAGCAAGACCGTGGATGCGGATGATACCGTCAGTAACAGATACAATAGTACCTTCGTTACGAGCTTCACTTACAACTTCGAACTTCTCAATACGTTGTTTGATCAGATCTGAAATTTCAGTGGAATTAAGTTGCATGCTCTTTTTCCCAATTACGATTGTAGTGTTGTAGCTAAGCGGCTTAATTTACCGCGAATAGTACCGTCGATTACAGTGTCGCCAGACCTAATAATAAGCCCACCAACCACTGACGCGTCTTCACTACAATTCAGCTTAACTTTGCGTGCGAAACGTTTTTCAAGTGCCGCTACCAATGACTCTTGTTGCGCAGCAACAAGAGGAGTTGCAGAAATCACATCTACTTCGATTTCTTTATCGTATTGTGCTTTAAATTCAGCAAATAACTGTGCAACTTCAGGTAGAGCTGTCAAACGTCCATTTTCAGCCATCACCTTAACTAGGTTCTGACCTTGTTCGTTGAGCTGCTCAGCACAAAGTTGAATAAATAATTCAGCTTGTGCAGTAGCTGTAGGCATACCTGCTAAAGCGGATGATGCTTGTTCATTGCTGGCTACGTGGCCTGCAAAGAACAACATATCATTCCAGCTTTCTAGAGTGCCTTTCTCAACGGCAAGTTCAAAAGCCGCTTTAGCGTATGGGCGAGCGATAGTAGTCAAATTAGACATGCTCATACCCTCCTAATTACAGCTCAGCGACAAGTTTTTCAACGATGTCACTATGTGCGGCTTGATTAATTTCACGCTCTAAAATACGTTCTGCACCAATCACTGCCAGTGTTGCTACTTGCTTACGTAGCTCTTCTGTTATGCGATTACGTTCAGACTCAACTTCAGAGTGCCCTTGAGCAATGATACTTTCACGCTCTTGCTGACCACGAAGTGTTTCTTCGTCAACAATTAGCACTGCACGCTTTTTAGCTTGATCAATGATATCAGCCGCTTGAGCTTTTGCATCTTTAAGCTGTTCAGCAGCTTTCTTTTGCGCAAGTTCTAAGTCTTTTTCGGCTCTATCAGAGGCAGCTAAACCATCTTCGATTTTTTTCTGGCGAGCTTCAATTGCACCGTTTAGTGGTGGCCATACGTATTTCATACAAAATAATACGAACACCGTAAACGCAATCAATTCACCGATAAGAGTGGCGTTTAAATTCACAACCGCTCCTCCTTAAATAGTAAGCTGTTCAAAAAATAAAATTAAAGTACGAACAACAATACCATAGCGATACCAACACCAATCATTGCTACAGCATCGATTAGACCAGCAAGAATAAACATCTTAACTTGTAGCGATGGTGCAAGCTCAGGTTGACGCGCACATGCTTCAAGGAATTTACCGCCCATGTTACCAAAACCGATTGCTGTGCCGATTGCACCAAAGCCGATTAGTAAAGCTACTGCGATATACTTAAGACCTAATACTAGTTCCATTTTTTTCTCCAAAGTTTCAATTGTAAATTAAAGTTAAATATTAAAGGTTATAAAAATTAGTGATTATCTGAGCTTGCCATACTTAGGTATACGATTGTTAGCATCATAAATACGAATGCTTGCAATACAATTACTAAGATGTGGAATACAGCCCAAACAAAATGCAATGGTAATTGCATAAATCCGATAGCGCCGATCAAGATGAAAATCAATTCACCTGCATATAAGTTACCAAACAAACGTAGCGCTAATGAAAACGGTTTAGAAACCAGCGCAATCAGTTCAAGTAATAAGTTAAACGGGATTAAAAGGATTTGTAGTGCAGTATTATTTGAACTAAACGGGTGAAGTGTTAGTTCTTTAATAAAACCACCGATGCCTTTTATTTTAATTGAGTAGCCTATCATTAAAATAAATACGCCAAGCGCTAGCGCCGCAGTCATATTAATGTCAGTCGTTGGTACAATTTTCATGTACACATCGTGTGAATCCATACCAAACGCAGTTTCACCAACAAAACCAGCTAATGCAGGTAAAAAGTCAACCGGTATTAAATCCATTAAGTTCATTAAAAATATCCAAACGAATATTGTTAATGCTAATGGTGCAATAAGCTTGCTTTTACCATGGAAAGTATCACGTACGTTGTCACCAACAAACTCTACTACCATTTCAATGAAACATTGAAATTTTCCAGGTACACCTAGTGTTGATTTTTTAGCGGCACTACGAAAGATCCATAAAAATATAAGACCTAAACCGATAGACCATGCGAGGGTATCTATATGCCATGTCCAGAATCCACTGTCCGTACATGCTTTATTGAAGGCGAGACCTGTATCGGTCGAGCACATCTTAGCATTGGTCAAATGGTGCTGGATATGGCCAGATAGAGTAACTTCTTCTGCTGCCATGTTATATCCCAAAAGTTAATGTTTAAAAAAAACGGGTGCGAACAATCCAGTAAAGAGCGCCAGTATATAAGTACTAAAAAAGGGTAATAAAATTACCGGAAAATGCTTCAGTACTAGCGCAAACAATACAATTGTTAGCATAAATTTTAATCCGTTGCCGCGTTTCAACGAGGCATACGCTTGATTTGCTCGACTTGCACCCATATACCTAAATGCATAAAGTGCAAATACAAAGTGCGGAAGTACTGCGACAAATCCACCAGCGAGTGATGAAAGCGAAGCATTGGCTCCCGAACTAAAAAAAATAATTACAGCAGCAACTAATGCTACAACACCCTGAAGGCAAATTAACTTTAATACGGCAAGTCTATATGGACTCGCTAACTTATCAGTCACGTTTAGTTAACCTTTATTGCGTTCTAATTGTTAGGGTGTGAAAACTGGCGAAATTATACTTAATCCTGCCAGTTTTGCAACTTGAGTAGACGGTTTGTAACACGAAATAGCTACAAATGTCTCTTTTTAGACATGTAGAAAACTAATGGTGGGTATTGTCTTGATTAATGCGATTTAAAATGCCGTCAAGTTCGTCCAAATTAGTATAAGAAATAACAAGCTTACCTTTGCCTTTTTTATTGTAATTTATTTCAACTTTGGCACCTAGGTTTTCAGCAAGTTGTTGTTCTAATTGCTTAACATCTGGATCTTTTTCGGTTATTTCTTTAGCTGGCACTGGTTCTAAAATTGAGCGAACTAATTTTTCGGTTTCTCGAACTGTTAGTGCTTTAGCGACAGCTAAACGAGCAGCATCTGACTGCGCTTCGCCTTCAAGGGCTAACAGGCAACGAGCATGGCCCATTTCAATATCGCCATGCTCTAACAAAATCTTCACATCGTTATTTAAGTTATTTAAACGCAGTAAATTAGTTACAGTCGTACGTGATTTACCTACCGCATCAGCTACTTGTTGATGTGTTAATTCAAATTCTATTAGTAAACGATTAAGTGCAACCGCTTCTTCCATGGCATTTAAATCTTCACGCTGAATATTTTCTATCAGCGCAATCGCAACGGCAGCTTCATCGGGTACATCTTTAATAATACAAGGTACTGTTTCAAGCTTAGCTATTTGCGCTGCGCGCCAACGACGCTCACCGGCGATAATTTCAAAGCTATTATGTGCAATAGGGCGCACAACAATAGGTTGAATAATACCTTGTGAGCGAATAGAACTAGCAAGCTCTTCTAGCGCCTCTTCAGACATGTCTTTACGAGGTTGGTATTTACCAGAGTGTAAAAACTCTATTGGAAGTTTTTGTAATTCACTGTTATTTGGCCCAGCTGCATTTTTTACAGCTTCAGTCACGTTTGATGTGTCTTGTTCCTTGCTTGCGCTCGGTGCAGGCTTTGACGAACTTAAAAGTGCATCGAGTCCTCGGCCTAAACCTCGTTTTTTAGCAGACATGTTATTTTTTTACCTCAAAGTTAGGCGACAACGGACGCTGTTTTTTCTTTTCTGCGTAACATTTCACCAGCGAGTGCTAAATACGCTTTAGCGCCACTTGATGCCCGGTCATAATACATAGCTGGAGCACCAAAACTAGGTGCTTCGGCTAAGCGAACATTACGTGGGATCACCGTACGGTATACTTTATCGCCAAAATGTTGTTTTAATTGTTCTGATACATCATTTGCCAAACGGTTACGCGGGTCATACATAGTACGAAGTATGCCTTCAATTTGTAAACTCGGATTCACTAATCTAGCAAGCTGCGTAATCGTATCCATTAATGCGGTTAACCCTTCAAGTGCATAATACTCACACTGCATTGGTACCAAAATAGAATCAGCCGCAGCCATAGCATTAACAGTTAACATATTTAAAGAAGGCGGACAGTCTATAAAAATAAATTCGTACTGGTCCTGAATTTTTTCAAGCGCGTTACGTAAACGCACCTCACGGGCAAATAATTCCATGAGTTTAACTTCTGCAGCGGTTACATCACCGTTTGCAGCAATCATATGGTATTCGCCAGACGTTTCTTTGATGATAACGTCTTCTATAGGTTTATCTTCAATAAGTAAGTCGTAAATAGTTGGCACATCGCCGTACTTATCTACGCCACTCCCCATAGTCGCATTACCTTGCGGATCGAGATCAATTAACAGCACTTTACGTTTCGTTGCAGCCATAGATGCAGCGAGATTAACAGCGGTTGTAGTTTTACCCACTCCACCTTTTTGATTTGCTAATGCGATGACTTTTGCCACAGTGTCTCTGATCCCTAGTCTTTAGAAAGAATAATTAAATGTCGTTGTGCATCTAACTTAGGCACTTCTAATGCAATTTTTTGCTCAAACTTGACGCCTGCA
The DNA here is from genome assembly GCF_002407505.1 of Pseudoalteromonas sp. 1_2015MBL_MicDiv. NCBI lineage: Bacteria > Pseudomonadati > Pseudomonadota > Gammaproteobacteria > Alteromonadales > Pseudoalteromonadaceae > Pseudoalteromonas > Pseudoalteromonas sp. 1_2015MBL_MicDiv. Next base: position 3,943,484 of record NZ_CP012737.1, read on the forward strand.
GGTAATGACTCTAGCTCTTCGCTAGGGAACACGCCTTTAAGTGCTATAAATTTGCCCGAATGATCAATTAAGTGCGAACACCAGTCAACCATATCTTGTAATGAAGCAAATGCGCGACTAAGTACGCCGTCTAATTTAACACTTGGTTGATATTCTTCAACTCTAGACTGCACAGGGGTTACATTATCAAGACCTAGTTCATGTTTAACATGCATTAAAAATCGCACACGTTTACCTAAACTATCTAATAGCACAAAATGTGTATTTGGTAATGCAATTGCCAACACGATACCCGGTAAGCCAGGCCCTGTACCTACATCAATATAATGATGTCCGGGTAAATGAGGCGCAACAACTAAACTGTCCATAATATGCTTAATCATCATTTCTTCAGGTAAACGTACTGAAGTTAAGTTATAAGCTTTATTCCACTTATTTAATAACTCAACGTAACGGACTAGCTGTTGCTGTTGTTTTTCTGTTAGCGCAATATCAGTTTGCGCTAACAATGTAGTTAATTGTTGCTGTAACACTATGTACCCTTATCGTTACGCAGATTTGCGTAATAAGCCTTGCTTCTTCAGATACACCAATAATAGCGAAATCGCCGCAGGGGTGATACCAGAAATACGCGATGCTTGACCAATCGTGTCAGGACGTGACTCAATAAGCTTAGCAACTACCTCATTTGATAAACCAGATACGGTTTTGTAATCAAACTCTTTTGGTAAAATTGTTTGCTCATGACGAAGCTGCTTATTGATTTCATCTTGTTGGCGCGCAATATAACCTGCGTACTTAGTATGGATCTCAACTTGCTCGAGTGCTGCTTTATTTGTGAATTCAGATCCCAATCCGTCAATAGCCATCAGATCGTTGTAACGAATTTCCGGACGGCGAAGTAATTCTTCCAAGCTTGCTTCACGCGTAAGCGGGGTTTTAAGTAATGCGTTTACTTGATCTACAACGGCATGATCTTTGTGGATCCATGTATCTTTAATGCGTTGTTTCTCTTTTTCGATTACTTCCATTTTTTCGTTAAATGCCTGCCAGCGTTCGTCATTAACTAAACCAAGCTCACGGCCTTTTTCTGTTAAACGAATATCAGCATTATCTTCACGAAGTAATAAACGATATTCAGCACGGCTGGTAAACATACGGTAGGGTTCTTTTGTACCCAGTGTTGCTAAGTCGTCGATTAATACACCAACATAAGCTTCATCACGACGTGGTGTCCAAGAATCTTTGCCTTGCACTTTTAGCGCAGCATTCATACCTGCAATTAAGCCTTGTGCACCTGCTTCTTCATAGCCGGTGGTGCCGTTAATTTGACCCGCGAAAAATAAGCCTTCAATAAATTTAGTTTCTAAAGACTGTTTTAAATCACGTGGATCAAAGTAGTCATATTCTATTGCATAGCCAGGTCGACAAATATGTGCATTTTCAAAACCAGAAATAGATTGCACAATCTCAATTTGTACATCAAACGGTAAACTAGTCGAAATACCATTTGGATATAATTCGTATGATGTTAAACCTTCAGGTTCAACAAATATTTGATGTTTATCTTTATCTGCAAAACGAACAATTTTATCTTCAATTGAAGGGCAGTAGCGTGGACCAATACCTTCAATAACACCTGAGTACATAGGTGAGCGATGTAGGTTTTTACGAATAACATCATGTGTTTTTTCGTTTGTGTAAGTGATGTAACACGGTATCTGTTGTGGGTGATCTGATTGTTTACCCATAAACGAAAACACAGGTGTTGGTGTATCACCAGGCTGTGCTTCCATTTTTGTAAAATCAACAGTACGTGCATCAATACGTGGCGGTGTACCTGTTTTTAAACGATCAACTCTAAATGGATGTTCACGTAAGCGATCAGCTAAAGCAATTGAAGGAGGATCGCCTGCACGGCCGCCTTTGTAATTTTCTAACCCTATATGGATTAAGCCACCTAAAAAAGTACCCACGGTTAAAACAACACTTGGTGCACTAAAACGCAAACCCATTTGAGTTACTACGCCAGTAACACGATCGTTTTCAACAATAAGATCATCACACGATTGTTGAAAAATTTTAAGATTATCTTGATTTTGTAATGTTGTTTGAATAGCCGCTTTGTACAAGGCGCGATCTGCTTGTGCTCGAGTTGCACGAACAGCAGGTCCTTTTGAAGAATTTAGTGTACGAAATTGGATCCCGCCTTTATCAATGGCCTGTGCCATTGCACCACCAAGCGCGTCAATTTCTTTTACCAAATGACCTTTGCCTATCCCACCAATTGCTGGGTTACAAGACATTTGACCAAGGGTATCCATATTGTGAGTCAGTAGCAGGGTATTCATCCCCATACGGGCAGCTGCTAATGCGGCTTCAGTGCCAGCATGTCCACCACCTACTACGATAACGTCAAAATTTTCGTGAAAAATCATTAATGGGATCCTACTTAAATCAAACCGGTAAACTTCAAAAGGGAGCGTATTCTACCTAGAAATTGGCAGAAGATAAATGATTAAACAGTGGGCAAGATCTAAGTATGTGATCTCTAATAATATAAAGGATCTTTTAAAGAGATCTTTTATTACTATTACTACTACGGATCGACTTTTCTGTTGATAATGTTTAGATCTTCATTAAAAACATCAAATTAGATCAGATCTAAAGGTGTTAATATGATCGGATCATCCCGCAAATAAGCTCTGATCAAAAAGGCACTTTATGCACAGGGCTGAATCAGTTAGATCTTATCCCATGGATAAGCATGCTTTAAAAAGCAGTTTATTCAATCTTTATCCACAAAATCTATTAAATTATTAGTAAATTGTGGGTAACTTTATATGTAACTTTTTACTTGATCTCTCTATTTTAAGCCTGTTTTGGTTATCCAAGAGTCTAACCATGCTAATGCGGTGTCCTCTGGTAGTGCTTCATCGAGAATATTAAGCTCTAAGCGTTCTGCTACTTTTATAGCGCCTTTTTGAGCTAATAAGGCATCTATATTACGTCCAGCCTGGTTGTAAGTGTCATAACTGGTATCACCTAAAGCGATTACTGAGTATTTTAATTGAGATAAATCATTAGCTTGAGTCACATCTTCAACAAAGCTAATAAAGTTTTCAGGGTAATCACCTGCGCCATAAGTAGATGTGCAAATTAACCAAATGGTATTTTGCTGATCTATATCGCTAAATTCAGGTTGATCATGTAGTTGTGTAGTAATACCAAGGTTATTTAGCGCGTCGCTTAGTTGCTCTGCAACATACTCGGCTGATCCCATTTGGCTGCCAACAATAAGATTTACTGAACTCATGAATATTAGTGATCACATTTGTTTTAATTGCTGACTATGATAACTGAGTGAGGGTAACAGTAAAGTTAAGAGTGCCATTTTGTATAACTATTTTTGCAGTAATTTTACACTCATTCAAAAGTGTTTCTTTAACTTGTTGATAATATAGGGTTTAACAAATTATCTTTAAATGTAATCTTCTGATCAAGTTGTTGATAACAGTGGGAAAAGCTCTGTTTAAATAGGCTTGTTAGGTTGTTTTATATCCGCTAAGTTATTGATATTTTTAATCAGTAAAAAGTTGAAATAGTAATTTATATATTAAAAGTAGATGTTGATCATAATGTGGATATAAAGCCTGTTGATAACCTCAAGTTTAGATCTAAAATAAATTTTTAAAATGATCTAATAAAGCAGATCTAATGAAATTAATTAAAAATAAGCTCATAAACGGATAAATATTAATAAATAGTGAGGTTTTTTCAGCTTATTTACCTGTTTTTGGTATTTGTTTGAGCTGAAAATTAGGTATTGTGGATAAGTGATCTCGGTATTTTTAATTTTATGCGAATTTAGAGCTGCTATTTTTTTTAATTTTGCTGGTTGAGTTAGCAGATCAAAACTTTTTAATACTTAACAGTTGAGTTATTTTATTTAAAAATCACAATGATTATCAAATTATATGTTATCAAAAGTAAGTTTTTTAGAGTAATAATCAGTGTTTTTAGCTCTTTAATTGAGCAAAAAGCATCATTCTTTGCGTGTATGAGGTGTGTTTTAGTGCATTTTTGTGGGCTAAAGTAAGTATAAGAAAGCCATTTATAACTAATTTTTGTATGAAGTATAACGCTTTAAAAGTGTGTTATTGTTTGAAAAATGTATCGGTTTTGTATTAATAATAGGGGTAATTTACGCTATTAATGCCGCTAAAGAGTATATTCCACATTGTTTAATCTACGTAATCAGACCTCTCTTAGCACGTAACAAAGGTAGCTTTGAATATGATTTATCGACTGTAACTCTCAGGTATTAGACGTATAAATAGCATATTTTAAAGCCTAATTTTTTATATGAAAAAGAGCACCTGAGTGCTCTTTATTATAAGAATATGCTTGTAATAAGGTGTTTATTTACCAATACAAAACGAGCTAAATATCTTTCCTAGTAAATCGTCAGAGGTAAATTCACCGGTTATTTCATTCAAATATTGCTGTGTTAAACGTAATTCTTCAGCCAGTATTTCACCGGCAATGTGCATTTCTAATTGTGTTTTACCGGTATCTAAATGATGGGCCGCACTTTCCAGTGCATCCAAATGACGACGACGTGCCATAAACCCGCCCTCTGTAGCTCCTTGAAAGCCTATACAGGCTTTTAAATGCTCGCGAACAAGTTCAATACCGTCAGCATTTTTGGCACTTAAGCTGATGACCGGGTATTGTTGCTCTTGCTCCATTCCTACTATATCACCCGATAAATCGGCCTTGTTTCTGATGACTGTCACGCCCATACCTTCTGGTAATTTTGCCATAAACTCAGGCCAAATTTTGTGTGGGTCGGTATCTGTAGTATCGGTGCCATCAAGCATAAATAAAACGCGATCGGCTTGGTTTATTTCATCCCATGCACGCTCAATGCCTATTTGTTCTACGCGGTCTGGGCTTTCGCGCAGGCCTGCGGTATCTATAATATGCAGTGGCATACCATCTATATGTATATGCTCTCTTAGTACGTCGCGAGTGGTACCGGCTATTTCTGTTACTATTGCGGCTTCACGACCAGCTAGAGCGTTGAGTAGGCTTGATTTACCCGCATTTGGGCGACCAGCAATAACAACACGCATACCTTCGCGCATTATGCTGCCTTGCTTGGCTTGATTAGTTACAGTATTAAGCTGGGTAATAATGGCGTCTAAGTCGCCTGACACTTTACCGTCTGATAAAAAATCAATTTCTTCATCAGGAAAGTCTATTGCCGCTTCTACATACATACGTAAGTGAATTACTTTTTCTACGAGTGTTTCTATGTGCTTAGAAAATTCACCTTGCAGCGACTGTAGGGCGCTTTTAGCGGCTTGTTCGCTGGTGGCATTAATTAAGTCGGCGATGGCTTCTGCTTGTGTTAAATCAAGCTTGTCGTTCATAAATGCACGCTCAGAAAACTCACCTGGTTTTGCTAAACGAACGCCCTCGATTTTACTAATTTCTTTAAGTAACATATCCAGTACTACAGGGCCGCCGTGGCCTTGTAGCTCAAGCACATCTTCGCCTGTAAATGAGTTAGGGCCTGCAAAGTAAATGGCAATACCTTGATCAAGTTGTTCGCCAGCTAGGCTTTTAAATGGCACGTAATCGGCGTAGCGAACTTTAGGAATTTTACCTACCACTTTTTCGGCAACGCTTTTAGCAAGGCTGCCTGAAACGCGAATTATACCAACGCCACCACGTCCGGGAGCGGTTGCTTGTGCTGCAATTGTATCTTGATTGATCATGCTATTAATTTGCCAACGATGAGTAACTTTATGGCGGTATTGTAACCTATGAAATAAACACTCGCGAATACTCTGGTGAAAAACAGGCAATAAAAAAGGCGACCTAAGTCGCCTTTATATAAGTAATATACCCAAGCCATCTCAAGATGCGAGTTTCAGTTGGAGTTAAAAGCTATTTAGGCAAGGCATTGATTGAGAATAATAGTGGTTCTATTGTTAAAATCAATAACGCAGTATAAATCGCTTTTAAACCAACCCTTTGGGCGTTTCACAGGTACTTAATTTCATCGTTGTTACTTTTTAAAAGGGACTGCCATTCTTGCAAAGTAACGCCTTGATCTTAAGCCCCTGTGAAACGCTGAATTTTGCATCTTGATGTGGCTTGGGTATAGGCGCTAGCCTCTTACTTTAATTCCTTTCTTTTCCATGCCACGGTAGATGATTAACATCTGGACAATAGAAATAAGGTTAGACACTAACCAGTAAAGAACTAAACCCGATGGGAACCATAAGAAAAATACAGAGAAGATAACCGGCATAAAGGTCATCATTTTTTGCTGCATTGGATCAGTAACCGTCATAGGTTGTAGCTTTTGCGTCACAAACATACTCGCACCAAATAATATAGGTAATACGTAGTATGGGTCTTTCGCAGAAAGGTCAGTTAACCAAAAAATGAATTCAGCGTGGCGAAGTTCAGTTGACTCTAAGAATACGTAGAACAAGGCTAAGAAAATTGGCATTTGTAGCAAAATAGGGAAACAGCCACCCATTGGGTTAACTTTTTCTTTTTTGTACATTTCCATAGTTGCTTGGCCGAACTTTTGACGGTCGTCACCAAATTTTTCTTTAAGAGCTGCCATTTTAGGCTGTAGGGCACGCATTTTTGCCATTGAAGTGTATTGCGCTTTAGTAAGTGGGTACATTAACGATTTAACGATAATAGTGATGGCAATAATTGCTACACCCCAGTTACCTAAAATGCTATGTAGCCATTTTAGCAATACAAATAAAGGTTGCGAAATAAACCATAACCAACCGTAATCTACAGTTAAGTCTAGGTCTGGGTGAATCGCTTCAAGAATATCCGATTCTTTCGGGCCCATGTAATAAATAGCAGTTAGTGTTTGCTCACTACCAGCTTGAATATTAACAGCTTCATCTTTAGCACCAATAATAGCGGCATTACTTTTTGTAATTAAGCTATAAATTGTATTTGATTGATCCTGCATTGGAACCCAAGCACTTACAAAGTAATGTTGAATAAAGGCAACATAACCACCTTGGGTGTTTTTGTTTAGGTTTTTATCAGCCATATCTGAAAAACTATACTTTTCGTATGGTTCTTCGTCAGTACCGTATGCAGCACCTAAATAGTTTTGATCAACCATGCTGCCTTTTTCTTGTACGGTACGCTTAATCTGCGTGTATAGCTGTACTTGAAGAGGTGCGCTGGTGGTGTTGTTAATTTTGTATTCTAAGCCTACGTCATACTGACCTTTTTTGAATACATACGTTTTAGTAAAACTAACACCATTACGATCTGTAAACTGAAGTGGAACGCGAAGCTCATCACCCGTTAAGGTATATGACTTTTGTTCGGTATTGTAAGTAGGGCGACCGTTAGCTGATGCGTCAGGGCCATTTAAGCCAATTAAGCCACTTTGTGAAAAGTATTGTTTGCCATCAAACTCACCAAGCAACATAAAAGGAGTGTTACTTCCTTTGGTGTCTTCGTATTGAAGAAGGTCTGCTTCAACAATGTCACCGCCTTTGGTGTCAATTTTAACTTTAAAAACGTCAGTTGTGATTTCAATAACTGAACGTTTAGCTAAAGTTGCTGAAGTAGGTAATTCTGAATCTGACGATGAAGGAATATAATCATCCGACTCTGGTGAATTTGCTTTTAGTGTTTGTGTTGTGGCACTTGGATCGACTTTAGGCTTGTTGTAATCATTGTCCCATTCTTGGAACAATAAAAACGACACTAGCATTAGGCCAATTAATAAAAACGTGCGTTGCGATTCCATAACAGCTCTTATTTCTCGTGTTGGTGGTTAATATGGGTTAATTTTTCAGGGACGGGGTCGTCTCCGCCTGAATGTAAAGGATGGCATTTTAATATGCGTTTCAAAGCTAACCAACTACCTTTTACCGATCCATGCAATTTAATTGCTTGAATAGCATAACTAGAACAGGTTGGATTAAAACGACAATGCGGACCTAACAGCGGGCTAATCCACTTTTGATAACCGCGGATAAATAACACTAAACAAAAAGTTGGTAAAGCAACAAGTGGTTTAAGTAACCTCATGATGTTTATGCCCCTACTTAAGTTTAGTGAGATAGATATCATGTATTTAAAGACTCAATTAGAAATTTTAAATGCATGATTAAAAGGTGAGCTAAAGATACATTAATTAACCCTGCAATTCTATTGCAATTAGGTTTGTTTATTAGATTTAGCTGATTTGTTTGGGCGTTTCTTAAAAGGTGGCGGTTTAGGTGCACCTGGTTTACAGCGTTCGTTAATTTTTCGCCATAATTTAGTAAGTTGTTTGGTTATTTCTTCATTAGACTGCTCATCAATACCATTTTTAACCATAAGCACAATATCAATATTATCGATGCTGTGTTGATTTAAACGAAAACTTTCGCGAGCGAGACGTTTAATACGGTTTCGTTGGCATGCCTTTTTTACACGTTTTTTAGCAACAGTAAGCCCTAACCTAGGTTTATCTTGGTTATTTGGTTTAGCTAATAGAGTAAAGAAAGGAGTTGCAGCCCGAGCGGGTTCATTAAATATGCGAGAGTAATGCGAGGGAGTTAACAGACGTAACTCCCTGCCAAAGCTAAAGTCTTCCACTTATAAATTAAGCAGAAAGAACTTTGCGGCCTTTAGCGCGGCGACGTGCTAATACTTTACGGCCATTTACAGTTGCCATGCGAGCACGGAAGCCGTGTGCACGTTTGCGTTTTAAAACGCTAGGTTGAAAAGTTCTTTTCATAACAATCTCATCCGATCGGTTAAAGTTAAAACATCCTATACAGGTCGCGATCCTGGCATAGGTGCCATTGCGAGCGCGAGATATTATAGATGAAGTGACTCAAAGTCAATCATAATTACAGCCTATACTAAGTGTTAGTTACTCTATTCATGGTGATCGAGAATTATGATCCACTAGGATCATCATAAATAAGAAGTTTTCCACAGCCCCTGTATAAAAAGTGAATAAAAGCAGGGGAAAAGTAAAATGGATCGTAAAATTGGTTCGCGATCTTAGTGTTATTTTGTTATGATCTGTCATCAGGCTTTGAAATAAAAGCTTATTTAAATCAGTCTGTTAATGTTTTTATACAGCGATA